>NZ_JAIFZQ010000020.1:590264-1110472 GCF_019710585.1 Arthrobacter sp. MAHUQ-56
CGCTACTCAGTTGGGGAAGGGGCCTAGGCCTTCAGCTTGGGCTTCACATCGCGGTCGTAGATCCCCTGCAGCGTGTTCTTCAGGTCCGTCATGGTGGACTTCACGTCGCCCTGCTGGGTGAGGATCTTCGCGGCAGCCTTCGCCATCTCCTGGTCGGCCCCGGGCAGGAACACACGGGCGTTGTCCTGGACTTTGGTCACCGCCAGCTGGTCCATGGCCGTCTTGATCTGCGGCGTTTTGGCCAGCACCGCCGTCATGTCCGCCGACTTGCGGGTGGGCATGTAGCCGGTGGCGGCAGAGAACTCTGCGGTACTCTCGGGCTGCGTGACGAAGTCCAGGAACATCCCGGCGGCCATCTGCTCCTCCTTGGTGATGCCGCTGGGAATGCCGAGCCCTGCGCCGCCGGTGGGGCAGACGTTGGTGTCGGCCTTCGGGCCGCCCGGCAGGAACCCGACTCCGACATTGAACTTGGCGGACTTCAGGATCCCCAGCAGCGAGCCGGTGGACGAGATGGTGGTGGAGGTCAGCCCGGCGGAGAAATCGTCCGCCGCTTCCTTGGACGATACGCCGGCCCACTTGTCCTTGTAGATCGAGTCCTGCGCCCACTGCAGTGCCGCGACGGATTCAGCGGAGTCGCACGTGATGTCCCATTCCTTGGACCAGCCGCCGCCCCACCCCCACAGCATGTTCTGCAGCGTCCAGCCCGCGTATCCGGCAAGCGCGGGGTAGATGTAGGCGTACTGTGCGCCGGAGGCCGCCTTGAGCTTGGGCGCCCACTCAGCGAATTCGTCCCAGGTCTTGGGAGCGCGGTCCGGCAGCCCTGCCGCGGCGAAGTGGTCCTTGTTGTAGTAGAACAGCGGCGTGGACCGGCCATAGGGCAGCGCCCACTGCTTGCCGTCGTACTTGTAGTCGTTGACCAGTGACTGCTGGAAGTCGTCCATCTTCGTGCCCAGCTGCTTTGTCAGGCCGTCAACGGGAATGATGCTGCCGTTGGTGTAGTAGCGGAACCACCACACGTCGGAGAGGACAACAACGCCGGGGAGGCCGGACTTGGCAGCCTGGGCCGTCTGGAACTTCTGGGCGATCTCCTCGTAGTTGGCCCCGGCCGTGACCAGGTTGACGGTGATGCCCGGGTTCTTGGCCTGGAACTTCTCGATCAGGCTCTTCTCCACCTCCTGCGACTGCCCTGGGTGGCTGGACCAGAAGTCGATCTTGGCGGCCGGCTTGACGCCGCTGAAGTCGATGTCCGTCGCCTGTGACGTGGATTGGCCGCCGCCGGTGGTTGAGGGGCCGCCGCAGGCGGCGAGGGCTGCTGCGGAGGCGGTGGCCCCCGCGAGGCCCAGGAAGTGCCGCCGGTCCAGATGAAATGCCATGAGGGTTTCCTTTCGGTTGTTGCCTTGGAATGGTGAAGTACGACGGCGGCCGGCGGCTTAGCCGGTCACGCTGCCTTGGGTGAGGCCTGCCACGATGTAGCGCTGCAGGGCGGCGAAAATGATCAGGATCGGGACGATGACCAGCACTGCGCCGGCCATGAGGACGCCCCACCCGGCGGCGTTGCTCTCGCTGTTCTGGAGGAGGGTCAGGCCCACAGGCAGGGTCATGGTCTCGGGCCGGTCGGTGATGATGAGCGGCCAGATGTAGTCATTCCATTCGGTCACGATGGTCACCAGGGCCACGGTGGCGATGGAGGGGACCGATACGGGGACCACGATCTGCCACAGCCGGCGCCAGTGGCCTGCACCGTCCATCTCGGCCGACTCCAGGATTGAAGCGGGCAGTGTCCGGAAGTGCTGGCGGAGCAGGAAGGTGCCGAAGGCGGTGCCCAGGCCGGGAAGGATGATGCCCCACAAGGTGTTCTTTCCACCGATCCCGGCAATCAGGATGAAGTTCGGCAGGATGGATACCTGCGGCGGAACCATCAGGGCCACCAGGATCAGCAGGAAGATGAAGTTCCGGAACGGGAAACGGACGAAGACCAGGGCGTAGGCGGTGAGGATCGCGAGCAGGACCTTGATGGTGGCCCCTACCAGGGTGACGATGGTGCTGTTCAGGAAGAACTGCCCGAACGGCACGGTTGTCATGGCGGTCCGGTAGTTCTCCAGGTTGAGGCCCTCCGGCAGGATCTTCAGGTCCGTGGTGACGATTTCGCCGGCCTGCTTGAACGAACTGAGCACCATCCACAGCAGGGGCAGGAACACCACCAGGGTGGCAATGGCCAGGGGCACGTAACCGCCCACGACCGTCTGGACGAGGTTGCGGCGCGAGAACGGGCGGTCGCGGTGCGGGCCCGGTTCCGGTGCGGTGACTGCGGGCGCCGTGGGGTCCGGGCTGACCGGGGACAGGGAGGTCATGAGTAGTGCACCTTTCGTTCCACGAACCGCAGTTGCAGCACGGTGATCACCAGGAGGATGGCAAACAGCACCACCGAGATTGCGGCCGAGTAGCCTGCCCTGTTGTAGGCGCCGAACGCCTGGAGGTAGGCCTCGTAGATCAGGGTGCTGGTGCCGGTGCCCAGTGGCGTCATGATGCGGATGAGGTCGAACGCCTGCAGCGAGCTGAGCATCGTGGTGATCAGGAGGAAGAAGGTGGTGGGGGACAGCAGTGGCAGGGAGATGCTGAGGAACCGCCGGAATCCGTTGGCCCCGTCCAGGGCCGCCGCTTCCATGACGTCCTGCGGCAGGGACTGCAGCCCGGCCAAGTACACCACGGCGCAGTAGCCGAGGTTTTTCCAGACGTAGACGATGATCACCATGACCAGCGAAAGCTGGGGGTCGTTGATCCACTGCGGGCTCTGCTGCCCGAGGCCCCGCAGCAGCCAGGCCAGGACACCGTACCCGGGGTCGAAGATGAACAGCCAGACCAGGCCCACACCCACGCCGGAAAGAACGTAGGGGGCGAACACGGCGGAACGGGCGAAGGTGGTGCCCCGCACCTTCGCATTCAGCGCCAGCGCAACCAGCAGGCCAAGCAGCATGGATCCGCCCACGGTGACAACGGTGAACACCGCCGTGGTCCCCAGGACCTTCGGGGCGTCATTGCTGCCGAAGAAGGTTACATAGTTGGCGAGGCCCACCACGGTGGCGCTGGGCGAACCCAGGGTCCAGTCCAGCGTGGAGTAGTACATGTTGCTGATCAGCGGACGGTAGGTGAAGACGGCGATCAGCACAAGATTGGGCAGCGCCATTGCAAGGAATACAAAGAAGTCCCGGCGGTTCCTTGCGGTCCACCGCCGGTGCGGGATTTTCGCTGCCGGTCCTGGCGGCCGATTGGGCTTGGTGGACGGCTGCGGGGCGAGTTGACGGGTCATGCGTGTCTCTCCCGGGTCGGGAGCCTGCTCGTGGCGGGCACTGGCTGAATCTAGGGACTAACTACACCAGACCGTCAGTGGGTTGAAGCCCGCAGCTGCCCTTCTCCAAGGACTGTTATCCAAGGCTTCGTCGCCCGTTAACGCTGTGTTGGATGCAGTCTCGCATAAAGTTTGCCCTCGCGGCAGGGGCGCGCGGGGAAAGGGGAGAATAGGGGGATGGGAGCGATCACCGATGTCCCGGGCATCCGGGTAGGCCACGTGCAAAAGGACGACGACGGCTGGCTGACGGGAGTGACCGTGGTCCTGCCGCCGCCGGGCACGGTGGGCTCGGTTGACGTCCAAGGGGGAGGCCCCGCCACGCACGAGACAGACGCCCTCGATCCCACCACGCTGGTCAGTGCCGTGGACGCAGTCGTCCTCACCGGCGGCAGTGCCTACGGGCTTGCATCGGCCAGCGGTGCCCAGCGCTGGTGCGAGCAGAACGGCCGCGGCTTTGCCGTGCCCGGGGGAGTGGTTCCGATCGTCCCGGCCGCCGCAATCTTCGACCTGGGCCGGGGCGGTGACTTTTCAGCACGTCCGACGCCGGACATGGGCTACGCTGCGGCGGCCGCAGCAGCAGCAGAAAAGGAAGGGCACGACGTCGGCCGCGGCAACGTGGGCGCCGGAACCGGGGCGCTCATTGGCAGGACGTACAAAGGAGGCGTCGGTACGGCGTCGATCACTTTGGAGAACGGCGCGGTGGTCGGAGCGCTCGCAGTGGTCAACGCGCTGGGGCTTCCGGTGACAGAGCACTCGGTGGTGGAGGAGCCGGCAGTTGAGCCCGGACGGGGATTGAACACAACCCTCGTCGTCGTCGCCACCGACGCTGTCCTGGACGTGGCTGAGTGCAAGCGGACCGCTTCCGCGTCCCATGCGGGGATCGCCCGCGCGCTGAATCCGAGCCATACGCTCGCCGATGGGGACACCGTCTTTTGCCTTGCAACCGGGGCTGTGGCACTGGACCGCTCGGACGACGTTGCCCGGCAAATCAGCCTGGTGACACTGCAAAGTGCGGCAGCCGACGTCGTACGCCTGGCCGTCCTTGACGGGGTGGCCAGCGCCGTCGCCGTTGCCACTCCGGCCGGCACCTATGGTGCGTATGGCGGGCAGATGCGCTAGCATGGCTGGATTTAACTTTCGCCGCCAAATGGCGTAGTGTTGTTTGTTGGTTGTCTGGACTGCCGCGCCCTCTTTGGGCTTGGAGATGACAATCGATCCAACAAAAACGTTCGTGGCCATGCCCGGTGCAATCCGGCGGGGCTGCGGCAACAACAGTTAGCGGAGGGTATGGCCAAGAAGGACGGGGTCATTGAGATCGAAGGCGTTGTGACCGAGGCGCTGCCTAATGCGATGTTTCGCGTTGAGCTCACCAACAAGCACATCGTTCTGGCACACATCTCTGGAAAGATGCGTCAGCACTACATCAGGATCCTCCCCGAGGACCGCGTAGTGGTGGAGCTGAGCCCGTACGACCTCACCCGTGGTCGTATCGTCTACCGCTACAAGTAAATTGCTGGGCGGCTGCAGCGCAAGCTGGCCGCTGCTCCAGCTGACCAACTGTTACACGCAAAGGAATGCCATGAAGGTCAAGCCGAGCGTCAAGCAGATCTGCGAAAAGTGCAAAGTGATCCGCCGTAACGGCCGGGTCATGGTGATCTGCGAGAACCCGCGCCACAAGCAGCGCCAGGGCTAATTTCCTTCCCTGAAGGAAAACCCTGGGTTGCTAACCCACGCAAGTAAATAAAGGCAGCACAAGCTGATCTGGAACATTGAGCATCAAAGAGTCCGGACAGCTAACCCCCGGTCGGAGGCTGGGGCCGTACGGAACGTGCGGGTGTACTGCCTACGACCTCCGGTTTATCAAGGAGTACTGCCACTATGGCTCGTCTCGCTGGCGTAGACATTCCCCGCGAAAAGCGGCTGGAAATTGCGCTTACTTACATCTACGGCGTGGGCAAGACCCGTGCACACGAAACCCTGGCTGCCACGGGCATCAGCGCTGACGTTCGCGTCAAGGACCTGACTGACGCCCAGCTGGTTGAGCTGCGTGACTACATTGAAGGCAACTACAAGGTTGAGGGTGACCTTCGCCGCGAAGTAGCAGCAGATATCCGCCGCAAGGTTGAGATCGGCAGCTACGAAGGCCTGCGCCACCGCAAGGGCCTGCCCGTACGCGGTCAGCGTACGAAGACCAACGCACGTACCCGCAAGGGCCCGAAGCGTACCGTCGCCGGCAAGAAGAAGGCCCGTTAAAATCCCCGCCGGGATTAACGGAGCTTTCCCCAATAACTTTCTGTAGGAGAAAAAATGCCCCCGAAGACTCGTGGCGCGGTTCGCAAGCCGCGTAAGAAGGACAAGAAGAATATCGCGCTTGGCCAGGCGCACATCAAGAGCACCTTTAACAACACCATCGTTTCCATCACGGATCCGACCGGCGCTGTTATTTCCTGGGCTTCCTCCGGTGAGGTTGGCTTCAAGGGCTCGCGTAAGTCCACCCCGTTCGCTGCCCAGATGGCTGCCGAAGCCGCTGCCAAGCGTGCGCAGGAGCACGGCATGCGCAAGGTAGACGTTTTCGTCAAGGGACCGGGTTCCGGACGCGAAACGGCAATCCGTTCGCTGCAGGCCGCAGGCCTCGAGGTTGGCTCCATCCAGGACGTCACCCCCGCAGCCCACAACGGCTGCCGCCCGCCGAAGCGCCGCCGCGTCTAATTCTTTTCCGCAGCAGGAGCTTGCCCGGACCAGCGATGGTCCGGGCAAGCCCAGCGCGTTAAGTCTTCAGACCGAATTTCCACCACCTGTGTTGCGTCATATAGCGGATGCTCGCCGAAAGGAAACCTAAGTGCTCATTGCACAGCGCCCCACCCTCTCCGAAGAGGTAGTCTCCGAAAACCGTTCGCGTTTCGTCATTGAACCGCTGGAA
Source organism: Arthrobacter sp. MAHUQ-56 (assembly GCF_019710585.1). Taxonomy (GTDB): domain Bacteria; phylum Actinomycetota; class Actinomycetes; order Actinomycetales; family Micrococcaceae; genus Arthrobacter. Next base: position 596,531 of record NZ_JAIFZQ010000020.1, read on the forward strand.
CCGGGCTTCGGCTACACCCTCGGAAACTCCCTCCGCCGTACCCTGCTCTCCTCCATCCCCGGTGCTGCCGTAACCAGCATCCGGATCGATGGTGTGCTGCACGAGTTCACCACGGTTCCGGGTGTCAAGGAAGATGTCACCGAGATCATCCTGAACATCAAGAACCTGTCGGTTTCCTCCGAGCACGACGAGCCTGTCGTGGCTTACCTGCGCAAGCAGGGCCCCGGAGTCGTCACCGCCGCGGACATTGCCCCGCCGGCCGGCGTCGAATTCCACAACCCGGATCTGCACATCGCCACGCTGAACTCGAAGGGCAAGTTCGAACTCGAACTGACCATCGAGCGCGGCCGCGGCTACGTTTCGGCAGCTCAGAACAAGTCCGGCGACGCAGAGATCGGCCGCATCCCGGTCGACTCCATCTACTCGCCGGTGCTGAAGGTTACTTTCCGCGTGGAAGCAACCCGTGTTGAGCAGCGCACCGACTTCGACAAGCTGATTGTCGACGTCGAGACCAAGCAGGCCATCGCCCCGCGCGATGCCGTTGCTTCCGCAGGCACCACCCTGGTGGAACTGTTCGGTCTGGCCCGTGAGCTGAACACCGCAGCTGAAGGTATCGAGATCGGCCCGTCGCCCACCGACGCTGCCCTGGCAGCCGACATGGCACTGCCGATCGAGGATCTGGACCTCACCGTCCGTTCCTACAACTGCCTCAAGCGTGAGGGCATCCACACCGTGGGTGAACTCGTTGCCCGCTCCGAGGCTGACCTGATGGACATCCGCAACTTCGGTGCCAAGTCCATTGACGAGGTCAAGGCAAAGCTGGTTGAACTGGGCCTGTCCCTCAAGGACTCGCCTCCCGGTTTTGACCTCGCAGCACGCGCCGCAGCAATCGAAGAGGACGACGCCGCGTTCGGCGACGACGAACTCTAAACCAGACCTTGGCCGGCGGGCAGCACCATGGTGTGCGGCCCACGGCTTCCACATGAGGAGAAACAATTATGCCTACCCCCACTAAGGGTCCGCGCCTCGGCGGCGGCCCGGCTCACGAGCGCCTCATGCTCGCGAACCTGGCAGCTTCCCTGTTCGAGCACAAGCGGATCACCACCACGGTCACCAAGGCCAAGCGCCTGAAGCCGTACGCAGAGCGCCTGGTCACCTTCGCCAAGCGTGGCGACCTCGCTTCCCGCCGCCGTGTGCTCGGCCTGATCAGCAACAAGGGCATCGTCCACGAGCTGTTCACCGACATCGCGCAGGCAGTGGAGAACCGCGACGGCGGCTACACCCGCATCACCAAGATCGGCAACCGCAAGGGCGACAACGCTCCCATGGCTGTCATCGAACTGGTCCTCGAGCCGGTTTCCGCCAAGCAGGCCGTCGTAGCCGAGGCTACCGCGGCTGCCAAGCGCGATGCTGCCAAGGCTGCTCCGGCCGCCGAGGAAGCTCCTGCCGCTGAGGAAACCACCGAGGCTCCGGCTGCCGAGGAAACCACCGAGGCTCCTGCTGCTGAAGAGGCTGCAACCGAAGAGGCTCCGGCCGCTGAGGAAGCTCCTGCTGAAGAGAAGGACGCGAAGTAATTCGCTGATTTTCTTCGCATAGACTTGGGTCTATGAACGACCAAAAACCCGCGGCCCCCGTTTTGGGGGGCGGCGGGTTTTTGCGTATCCGGCTGGATTTGTCCTACGACGGCGGCCCCTTCAGCGGGTGGGCCCTGCAGCCGGGGCGGCGCACGGTCCAGGGCGTGCTTGAGGAAGCCCTTGAACTGCTGGTCCGGCGCCCGGTCCGCGTCACCGTTGCCGGCCGGACTGACGCCGGCGTGCACGCCCGCGGCCAGGTGGTCCACCTGGACCTCACCGAAGCCGAGTGGCTGGGACTGCCGCGCGGGCATGAACTCGATCCCGCCGTCGCGATGTTGCGCCGGATCCGCGGCGCACTCAGCCGTGCCCTGGGCGACCTGACCGGTGCCGTGGAGGTGCACCGGATCTCGCTGGCGCCCGCCGGCTTCGATGCCCGTTTCTCGGCCCTGTGGCGGCGCTACAGCTACCGCATCGCCGACGGGCCCGCGCTGTGGGACCCGCTGGAGCGGTACTTCACGCTCTGGCACAAGAACCCGCTGGACGTTTCCCTCCTGAACGAAGGGGCAGCCAAGCTTCTGGGGCTGCAGAACTTCCTGTCCTTCTGCAAACCGCGGGAAGGCGCCACGACCATCCGGGACCTGCAGCGCTTCGAGTTCGCCCGCGCGGAGGACGGCGCCATTGTGGCCACCGTGCAGGCGGACGCTTTCTGCCACAACATGGTGCGCGCACTCATCGGTTCCGCGCTGTACGTGGGGGAGGGCATCGTGGAACCCGGGTGGCTGTACGAGCGGCTGCTGGCGCAGAAGCGGGATGCCAAGTCCGTCCTGGCGGCCCCGCATCCGCTGGTGCTGGAGGAAGTGGCCTACCCGTCCGACCACGAACTCCTGGCCCGCGCCGAGCAGACCCGGGCGGTCCGCGAGTACTAGAACGCCGGGGGCGGGCCCTCTGCCGGCAGCGTGACCGTGAAGGTGCTTCCCGTTCCCTCGCCGCTTTCGCAGCTGATGGTGCCGCCGTGCCGCTCCACGATCATTTGCGTGATGGAAAGCCCCAGTCCGGCGCCGGGGATGGCTGCCTGCTGCGCCGCGTCGGCGCGGAAGAACCGGTTGAAGACCCGCGCCTTGTCCTCCCGTGACATGCCCATCCCGGTGTCCTGGACGCTCAGCCGGACCCATTGCCTGTCCGCCTCGGCGCTGATGCTGACCCTCCCGCCGTCGGGGGAGTACTTGATGGCGTTGGACACCAGGTTGTCCAGTACCTGGCCTATCCGGAGGGGATCGGCGTACGCCCACAGGGGTGAGGGCACGTCGGCGGATATCTCCACCTGTGAGCGTTCCGCCCACGCCTGCGCCGAGCCTATGGTGGTCTCCACCAGGCTGGCCAGGTCCGTGCGTTTCGGGTGCACGTTCAGCGCTGTGGAGGCGGAAGCGGCCAGGTCAGCGACCAGCGACAGCAGCCGCTCCGCATTGCGTTGGACCACCAGCAAGCGGCGGGTGACCTGCGGCGGCAATGGCTCGGGTTCCTCAAGGACCAGATCCACGTTGCCGATAATCGAATTCAGTGGGCTCTTGAATTCGTGGGACACGTTGGAGATCAGGTCCTGGTTCGCGGCCAGCGACTCCACCCATCCGGTGACGTCGGTATACACCACCACTGCGCCGGTGAGGCGGCCGTCCTCGCTGACGAGCGGACGGGCAGCGGTGGACAGGGCGCGCTGCTCGGTACCAACTCCAGCCCAGACGAGGTAGTCGGCGAACGATTCGCCGGCCATGGCGCGGCTGATGGGGCGCCGGTCCGGGGGAAGCAGGGTGTGCCGGTCCTGGCCGAAGATGAGCTGGTGGCCCTGCCCGGGGATGGCCTCGTCAGCGCCGGTGGCCTGCCTGAAGCTGCGCTGCCTGCTGTTGGAGACAAGGAAGTGGCCGGAGCGGTCGACGGCGGCAATCCCCACGTCTGTGGCGTCGAGGACGGTTTCCAGCAGCTTTTCCCGTTCCCGGCTCGCGGCGAGCAGTTCCCGAAGTTCCCTGTCCTTCTCTGCCAGCTCGCGCTGCTGCAGCCGAAGGTTCACGCTGGCGAAGCGGATGGCCAGGGACACGGCCAGCATCATGAGGGGAAAGAGGACCACAGTGGTGAGGTCCGATGCGGTCACGGAGGGCGCATGGGCCAAGGCCGAAGGGAGCATGATAAAGAACGGTCCCAGGAAGCTGAGGACCAGGCTGCTGCGCGCCAGCATGCCCGAAGCCGAGAGCCAGATCACCGGGAATACCACCAGTACCGCCAGGCCCGGCAGCAGAGGGGCTGCGCCGTTCCGCAGGAGCCCGATGGCCACGAAGTCCAGGACGGGAATCAGCAGGTACGGGCGGTGGGGCAGGCGTTCCCAGGGGACCAGGAAGCAGCCGAGGAACAGGATCCCGCTGAGGACGACGCCGGAGAGGTACAGCGGGCTTTGCATTAGTGACGGCCACGCGAGGGGTGTCGCCACCGCGATCGCTGCCACGAAGAGGGTAAGTGGCAGCTGGCACAGAACAACCTGCGCGCGCGGTCCCAGCCGGCGGAAGATGCGGCCAGGTCCCCGATGGAACGTCGGCTCAGCCATGATTTTGACGTGTACCCCCTGTGAATGGAATGCAGCGTCCCCCAAATACCTGCGAATTGCTCCCGTTACTGTGGCACGTACCCGCCCGTGCCCATAATGCACATATCTTGTCATAATAATTGACTTTTCAATTTATGGGACGTTTTAGATGTGATCAGTGGGGCTTACTAGTAGCGTATAAATTGTTGGAGCGGGTATGGCATTGGCGCTGGGCCAATGGGGGGCCATCTTCGCCTGGCGCAGGGATAGTAATGGACGATCTTGGTGTAGCTGTGGTCATCGAAGACGATGCTGACGTGCGGAACCTCCTTGAGGGTGTACTGACGCAGGCCGGCTTCGAGGTCCATACGGCAGTTGATGGGCGGGCCGGGGTTGAAGTGGTCCGCAGCAAGCAGGCGAATGTCGTGACGCTGGATATCGGCCTTCCGGATATCGACGGCTTTGAGGTTCTCCGGCGGATTCGCAATTTCAGCAATGCGTACGTGGTGATGCTGACCGGCAGGACGGAGGAACCGGATCTGCTGTCAGCGCTCAATGCAGGGGCGGACGACTACATCGCAAAGCCTTTCCGGCCCCGGGAACTTCGGGCCCGGGTTGCCGCGATGATGCGCAGGCCCCGGCATGAAGCCGGCGGGCAACGGCCGTCTTCCACCTCGGGGCAGGCTCCGGCTCCTGCGCCGCCTCAAGCGGATCCTGCGGTCCTGCAGCACAACGGGCTGTCCCTGAATCACCGGACGCGCACCGTTGAGATCCTGGGCGAGCCGCTGGTTCTCACACGCAGCGAATTCGACCTGCTGCATGTCCTGCTGAAAGGCGGTGGTGCGGTGTGCACCAGGGCCGACCTGGTGCGGGCAGTGCGGGGAGAGTTCTACGACCGGGACACCTACATCAGTGAGGCGGATGAGCGCGCCGTCGAGGTCCACGTGGGCAACCTGCGGCGCAAGCTCAAGGAGGACCAGCTCTCACCGCGCTGGCTGCAGACAGTGCGCGGGGTGGGGTACCGGCTGGCGCCCCGCCGCCCCACCGACGCCTAGCCGTTTTCGAGGATGTAGGTCGACTGCAGCTCGGATACCGTACGGGCGCCGTCCAGGGCGACGCCAACCATCAGCGCCTGGCCTTCGACGAAGTCGCCCTTGCGGATCATCGCTTCGAGGAGTTCAGCCAGCCTGGCGAGGCGTACTCCGCCCACCATGGCGGAGCTGATCTTGAGGCTGATGACCGCGTCCAGGGCCGAGTCCTCGTCCTGGCTGTCCACTGCGGCTCCCAGCCGGGAGAGGCGCTGGTCCCACATGGCGGCGTAGTCACGGGCGAACCGCTGGGCCAGCCCGGACCCGGCCAGTTCGTCCTCGAGTTCGTCCAGGACTGCTGCATCAATCAACGGCAAGAGAGCCACCGCTTCCAGTGAGGGGGCGGCGGCGCCGGTCGGAACGGATGAAGGAGGCAAGGCGACCCTTGGCAGCGGGGAGTCCGCCGTGGGCCTCTTTCCGCTGGTGTTGGGATCGGGACTCTGCATTGTTCAAGGCTACTTCCTGGAATTTCATTGGACGTCGTATTTCGGATGTTCTGTGTAAACCTTGAGGCAACCTTGCCGCCCTTGAGGCGGCCTTTACTGCCCGCTGAAGGTCACGACGGTGTTGATGACGGCCGGCCCAAGAATGGCAATGAAGAGGACCGGGAAGATGAAGAACAACAGCGGGAACAGGATCATGACGGGCAGCTTCATGGCCTTTTCCTCAGCCCGCTGGCGCCTTTTGACGCGCATGACCTTGGCCTGGACGCGCAGCACCCGGCTGATGGCGATCCCGTACGTGTCAGCCTGGACCACTGCCTGCACGAAGCTGCGAAGCTCCGGGATGTTGGTCCTCTCTGCCAAGGCGATGTAGGACTCGCGCCGGCTGCGGCCCACCTGCATGTCCTGCAGGGTGCGGACCAGTTCTTCCGCCAGCGGGCCCTTGCCGTTTTCGCCGGCCCGGGCCATGGCCCCTTCGAAGCCAAGTCCTGCCTCCACCGAGATCAGCATCTGGTCCAGGGTGTTGGCCAGTTCCAGCTGCATCGCCTTCTGCCGCTCCTGGCCTTTGCTGTAGAGCAGCAGGTCCGGGATGAAGTAGCCCAGGAACAGCACAAAGAGTCCGGCCAGCTTCATAATTGGTGAGCTGCCGACGGAGGTCAGATAGAGGCCAACAGCCGCACCTGCCAGGCCAAGACCGAGCTTTGACCCCAGCAGCTTGCCCAGCGGCATGGACACGGGCCGGCCCGCGAGGGACAACAGACGGTCCAGGAACGCCACATATGCCGGGGGAGTGAGGCGCCGGCCGATGCCCTCCAACACGCCCGGCTTGGAAGCAGGTGCGGCGGCCACGGGAGGGGCGCCGCGCGAGAGCAGGTCGTTGACAGCCAACCGGCCCTGCTTGTCCACGGTCAGTGCGGACCAGGCAACGGCCGCCAGTGGGACACAAACCAGCAGTACGGAGAGGAGAACTATCAGATTCACGGCGTCCTCAGAACTTCAGGTCGATGATCTTGCGCATCCACAGGGCGCCGATGGTCATCAGGACAATGGAAGCGCCGATCATCGCCCAGCCCAGGGGATGCGTGAACATCGAGTTCATATAGTTCGGGCTCATGGACAGCAGCATGGCCACGATGCCGAACGGCATCGCAATGAGGATGTATGCGGAAAATTTACCCTCCGCCGCCAAGGCCTTGATGTGGCCCTTGATCTCCGCGCGCTCGCGGATGGTTTCGTTGACCTGGTCCAGCACCTCGGCCAGATTGCCACCTACCTCGCGGTTGATCTGGATGGCCTGCGAAATCCAGACGAAGTCCTCGTTCTTCATCCGGTCGGCGGTGTCGTTGAGGGCGGCCAGCAGGTCACGGCCCAGGCTGGTTTCGGTGATTACGCGCCGCATCTCCTCGGACGACGGCTTCTGCGATTCGGTGGCGGCGGCATCGATGGCGCGCAGGATGCTGTGGCCGGCGCGCAGGCTGCCCGAAAGCAGTTGCAGGGTGTCGCCCAGCTGGCCGTCGAAGGCAGCACGGCGCTTGCCCGACAGGAACCCGAGGAAGAGCTTGCCCACGAAGGGTGCCAAAAGGGCAAGCAGCAGGCCCACCAGCGGACCCACCGTGACCACGCCAACCAGCATCCCGATGCACGCACCGATCCCCACGAGCAGGAAAAACTCGGCCTGGCTGAGGCGCAGGCCTGCGTTTTCCAGGTCAGCCCGGGCGAACAGTTTGACGTGGCGGCCGGCGAGGAGGCGTTCGAAAGACCTAACACCGGACAAGGCCAGACGGGAGAGGGATGAGGGCGGCTCGGCTTCGAACGGACGACGGCGGTCCAGGGGCACGGAGGGTGCGCTCGGCAGGAGCACGGCCACACCGACGAGGCAGACGGCTGCCAGGAGGATGGCACTTCCAATGGCGATGATCATGGCTGCTTTTCCTACTTGGCGCCGGGGGACAGCGGACTGGCAAAAACTTCCGGGGACACGTGGATCCCCAAGTCCTCGAACCGGTCGATAAACCGCGGCCGGATGCCGGTGGCAACCGGCTTGCCAAGGAAGCGGCCCTGCGCGTCCACGCCCGCGGAGTAATCGAAGACAAAGGCGTCCTGGAGGGTGACGATATCGCCTTCCATGCCCTGGACCTCGGTGACGTGGGTGATGCGGCGGGAGCCATCGCGGAGCCTGGAAATCTGTACGATGAGGTTCACGGCGGAGGCGATCTGCTCGCGGATGGCGCGCAGTGGAAGCTCCATGCCGGCCATCAGCACCAGGGTCTCGAGGCGGGCCACCGCGTCCCGTGGGGAGTTGGAGTGAACGGTGGAGAGCGAGCCGTCGTGGCCGGTGTTCATGGCCTGAAGCATGTCCAGCGATTCACCGCCACGGACCTCGCCCACCACGATTCGGTCGGGGCGCATACGGAGCGAGTTGCGGAGAAGCTCGCGGATGGTCACCTCGCCCTTGCCTTCGGTGTTGGGCGGCCGGCTTTCGAGCCGGACCACGTGTTCCTGCTGGATCTGCAGCTCCACGGCGTCCTCGATGGTGACGATCCGTTCATCGTGCGGCAGGAAAGAGGACAGGACGTTCAGCAGCGTGGTTTTGCCCGTGCCGGTACCGCCGGAAACGATGATGTTCAGCTTCGCCTTGACGCAGGCGTTGAGCAGTTCAGCCATTTCCGGGGTCAATGTTCCGAAGTCGATCAGATTGCGGACCGTCAGGGGGGTTTTGCTGAATTTACGGATGGTCAGCGAGGAACCGCCCACGGCCAGGGGAGGAATGACGGCATTGACGCGCGAGCCGTCTTCCAGGCGGGCGTCCACAAGGGGCGAGGACTCATCGATGCGGCGGCCCACCTTGGACACGATGCGTTCGATGACCTTGCGCAGGTGTTCCTCCGAGCTGAAGCGCGAGTCGCTGAGGGTCAGCTTGCCTTTGCGTTCAACGTAGATCTGGTCCATGCGGTTGACCATGATTTCGGTGACGGCGGGATCATCCAGCAGCCGTTGGAGGGGACCGTACCCCAGGACGTCGTCGGCAACGTCGCGGACCAGGCGGGTACGTTCCTCGGAGGACAGCGGCACCTGCTCGGCGTCGATGATGCGGGTGAGTTCCTCCTTGGCGGTGGTCCGCAGCTCCTGTTCGGTGACGGCCGCGTCGTTGAAGCGCGTGCCCATCCGTTCGAAAAGGGCGGTGGCCGCCCTGTCTTTCATGGCTGCGAAGACGTCCACCTTGGGTGCGGTGGGCACCTGCGGCGCGCCGTCGTCGTACGTTGGGACGACGACGGCGGCACGTTCCGGAAGGTGCCTGCCCGCGGTTTCCTTGGGCAGGGGAGCAGGCGGCTGCGCTGGGCGCGGCGGTTCCAGCAGCGCGGTTCCGGCACCGGCCGGCTGGTTGCGGGACTGGGCCGCATTGATGCGGTCAGAGAGTTTCATCAGATAACCACCCTTCGGTGAAGCTTCCGTTGTGCCTGTGCGCGCCAGGCTGGATTGAAGCGCTCTACCAGTTGGCGGAGGCTTTTGACGGCCGGGTCCTTTTTGGATTCCTGGAGGACGGGGATGCCGCGGTTGGTGGACAGCGCCACCGCGCGGGAGCGGGGGACGCTGACGTCAACGGGCGCGCCGATCGTGGATTCGACGTCCGCGACGTTGAGGCCAGCCTTGGCGTCCGCCATGTTAAGGACCACGTGCCGGGATTCGGGCATGATGTCGAGCTGGCGGAGGACTTCCAGGCCGGAGCGCAGGCCGCGCAAGCTGGGAACGTCCATGGCGCTGACCCAGACCACGTCGGTGCAGTGCTCCATGGCGGCGAGGCCGATTTCTGGCATGCCCGGAGCGGTATCGATCACCACGTACTGGAATTCCTGGGCCAGCTGTTCGATCAGGTGGCTGACCTGGTCCGGGGTGATGTGGTCCGCGTCCACCGGGTTCGGCGGGGCGCAGAGGGCGTAGATGCCGGCGGGGTGAACGGTGAGGAAGGCCTTGAGGACCAGGGAGTCCTGGGCTGCGGCCGGGGTGACGGCGTCCGTGACGGTGTGTTCCGGGTTGAGGTAGAGGCCGGAGGCGACGTCCCCGAACTGCAGGTCCAGGTCCACGATCACCACGCTCATGGGCGCGATCTGGCCCAGGCCGATGGCGATGTTGGTGGCCAAGGTGGTTTTGCCCACGCCGCCCTTGGGGGAGAAGACGCCGATGACCAGGCCCTTGCTGTTTACTTCCGCCTGCTGTGTTTCCGGGCCGCGGTGGCGCGTGGCGAAGGACTGGCAGGCGCGTTCGAGCAGCACCCTGATTTCGGCGGCGTCAGCCTGCGGGCTGAGGATGTCACGGATGCCGGCGCGCATGGCGTGCAGCAGTAGGGACGGATCCACGTCGGTGACCAGGACCAGGCTGAGGCCGGGGAGCTGGACGTCGAAGACCTTGGCGAAGCGGAGCGCTTCCTCGTAGGGGACGTCCGGGCCGATAATCAGCACCTCGGGCTGCTCCTGGTTGAGGAGGCCAAACAGTTCCGTCGGGCCTGCGGGGAGGATGTCCGAGGCGATGGTCTGGACGGAGCCGCGCAGCCCATGGGCGACGGCGGCGCGCAGCTTCTGGTCGAACTCGGCGTTGGGGGAGAGGAGGACGAAGCGGCTCACTTGTACACCGTGTCCTTCCTGGCGATGAAGCCGCCGTTGTCCTGCGCGTCGAGGGGTTCCTTGGTGAGCCAGAGCTCGCCGTTGATGGAGGTGAAGATGATCTTGCTGGAGTCGATGTCATTCACGGCGACAGTGATCATGAGTGAACCCTCGGGGAGGGTAGTGTCCTGGGGGTTGGTGCCATCGGTGGGCTTGGCTGTTGCCTGAGGCGCGCGCTGGACGGCGGTGACCAAAACCTTACGAAGGGTCAATTGAGTAGTTTCAGCTCCGGCCTTGCTCTTATCTGCACCTTCCTTGAAGTTCAGCGCGATGCCCACGTGGTCGCCCACGTCAATTCGCCCTCCCACGATGCGCTTGGGTTCCAGTTCGAACGTGACTTCCTGCATGCCGGACGGCACCTTGATGGCGCCGCTGGTCTTGGCATCTGCCGGGCTTACGAGGCGTTCCGAGAGGAGCTGTTCGCCAGGGACGAGGTCCACGGCGGCTACCTTGCCGGCCGAGTCATCGAGGTTCTTGAGGGCCGTTTTCGGAACAGCGGCGCCGGGCACCTGCTGGACGGTTACTGATGCCTTCACAGTGTCGAAAGAGGAACCTGCGGGGACGGCCTTGGTCACCACCAGCACTCCCGTTGGGTCCATGTCCTTCATGGCACGCTGGTCGGCGCCTTGGGCGTAGAAGACGATCAGGATCGCCCCCACGAGCGCCAGGGCAACTGCGGCCGTGCCGGCGAGCATGCGAGACTTCACGTTGAACTCCGTGGTGTGTTTTGTAGTGGAGGATCAGAGGGAGAGGCGTACGACAGTGGCGCCGTCCGGGTCTACGGGTCCTAGCACATACCCGCTGTCCAGTGACACGTACTGGACGAAGGTTCCGATGATGCCGCGGCATGGTTCTCTGCATTCCAGTGAAGCGGGTACGTCCGGAGACCTGTTGTGGAAGGTGTACGGAAGCCCTGTGGGCCCAAACTTCCAACCTGCCACCTTGAATGCGGCGAAGGTCTTGAGTCCATAGATAGCGTTCGTGCCCGTGCCCGTTACCGCATTAAAGATGGGCAGCAACACGATAACGTCCTTGCCGGCTGTCATGTCGGCCGCCCACGAATTGAGGAGGGCCTCGCAGTAGGGCGGCGGATTGTTGCCGGTATCGCCACCCGCCGTGCTCTTTGAGATGTCAATAGTGGCGCCGCAGGCGTACGGGTCCTGTTTGAGCCCGCCGAATCCACCTTCGACAAACGCTCCCGAGGGGCCGTAGAGGCAGCTTGGATTGGCGCCGGTCCCATGCATACGAAGAAGCTGCATCACCCCATACTGGCCACGGACCTGGCAAATCGATACCGTGAGGGGGAAAGCGGTGGTGCCCTTAGTGGGGCTGCCCCACACTGCGGACGACTTGGCCCCAACTTCTTTTGACGTGATGCCAAGCGCCCGGGCGAAGAAGAGCGAGACGGAGTTGTCCGGAGCGCCGGCTTCTTTCGCGGTTGTCGTAACGGAGACGGTCCTCGCTGCCTTGTCGAGCTGGATGCTGTTGACGTTGCTCATGCCGTCCAGCGCATTCTGGTTGGCGAGGCTTCCCGCGAGTGTCGACGTCGTGGAACACAGGGTGTCCGAGCTGTTCCTCGCGCATTTCTGCGCGAGGGCGATGGCTGATGCGTCTGCGCCGTTCTGCAGCTGCGCCCTCTCCGAATAAAGCACGCCGACGTCGACGGCGATGGCCACGAAACCGAGGAGAGCCACCAGGAGAATGGCGACGATGACGCTGATGGCGCCGTGCTCGCTGTGTTGCATAGGTGCGGTTCGCCTGCTCCTGTTCAACCGCCGCACAACATTACCCCTTTGCCTGTCATGGGGAACGGGCCCGCGATGCCGGTAATCGTCGACAATGTGTACTTGATCGTGAGCGTGACCTGGTTTCCGGTACTGCATGTGGTGGTGCTGAGGATGATGTCTGAAGCGGGGATGGTGCTGCTGACCGATGCTGCTGCATTCTGGGCCGCAGTCTTCGCCGCAGCGGGGTCATTGTTGATCGCCATGACCCGTACGCCATCGCGGGCCGCGTTAGTCAGGGTTATCTGGGCGTTGTATGCCCGGCCGAACTCGATGGTTCCTAGGACAAGCATCAAGAGGAGGGGCAGCAGGATCGCGAATTCGACGGCGGCTGCTCCGCGCTCCGAATCTCGTGACACCTGCTGCACCTCCTCTTACTTTGACTCGTGTCTTCCGCACTGCTTGAAGCGGGGATGGTTCCGATATGGGGTCCGGAACCAGCGTTTGGGTGTGTGACGGGTCCAGGCCTAGAGCTGGTTGTTCACCGAGTCGAAGAGGCCGTCGAGCTTCGTGCCCAACAGCTGCACAGCGACGATGACCACCACGGCAATGAGGCCGACCATGATGCCGTATTCAACGGCCGTGGCACCCTTCTCGTTGCTGAGGCGGTTCTTGAGGTTGAAGCCGAGGGTCTGAAGCGTGGCAATGAGAGAAAGCATTTTGTACTCCTGAGCGAGACGGATTGGCTGGCCCTTCACCAGCACTGAATCCAAGTTAGCAACCAGATTTAGCCCGAAAGCCGGATCTTGGAACATCCTGCGCAAACGCTTTCACTCCCGCACTTTTCCTGCGCTTTTGCTTGGGCTTTGCTGCGGTAACGCTTTGGCTTCAGCATCCAGGCAGACCAATGGACCCCCTCGGTTCTGGGTGCCGAGGGGGTCCGGTATATGGGCGCCGAGTGGGCGGATGTTTAGGTGAATGCCTCAACAATCTTGATGGCTGCCGGTCCGAGGAGAACGATGAACAGCACAGGGAAGATGCACAGCAAGAGCGGGAAAAGTACCTTCACAGGAAGTTTCATTGCCTTTTCTTCAGCCCTTTGCCGGCGCTTGACTCTGGCCTGCTTCGCCTGCGTCCGCAGAACCTTTGCTATGCCAATCCCGTACTTGTCGGCCTGGATGACTGCCCGGACGAAGCTTCGTAGGTCCGGAACGGATGACCTGTCAGCCAGCGCCTGATACGCCTCCTGTCGCGGGCGCCCTACCTGGATGTCCTGGAGGGTGCGCATCAGCTCTTGGGCAAGTGGCCCGCCTCCGTATCCGCCAGCCCGTGCCATTGCAGCTTCAAAGCCAAGTCCGGCTTCAACTGAAATGAGCAGCTGGTCCAAGGTGTTTGGCAGCTCAAGTTCAATTTCCTGCTGGCGTTTGATGCCCTTGTTGTAGATCAAGAGATCAGGGAGGAAGTAGAGGAGCGCAGATAGGAAGAGCCCCAGCGCGATAATTTGAGGCGCAGGAGACCGGCTGTACATCAGAAGCCCGAGAACTGCCCCGGTCAATGCCAGCAATGGTTTGGCGATGATCAAACGGTCCAGAGGCAGTGAAGCGGGTCGGCCTGCGAGGGAAAGCCAGCGGTCAAGCTTTGCTTCATAACCAGTGGGAGTCAGGCGCCTTGAAAGGTCCAAAAGCGCTGGCGGCCGTTGAATCGCCTGCACTCCCGCCTGGGTGAATCCCTGTGTCAGGTTCGCCTGAACCGCAATCGCCGCTTTGCGGTCAGTTGTTGCCAGCGCCCATACAAAGTAAGCCAGCGGAAGTACGATCAGAGAAATGTACAGCCACGCTATCGGTGTCATGGTTCCCCCTAAAACTTGATCTTTACGACGCGGCTCATCCAGAAACCGCCAACTGTAAACATGACTGAGGCACCGACGAGCATCAGCAGCCCAAGCGGTTTCTCTACGAAGACGTTGAGATAGCCGGGATTGATAAAGGCGAGGATAAAGGCCACGCCTACTGGCATTGCCATCAGCACGTAGGCGGACATTCTTCCTTCTGCGCTGAGGGACCTGATTTGGCCTTTGATTTCGCTTCGCTCGCGGATTGTCCCAGCGACCTGTTCAAGGACTTCCGCCAAGTCACCGCCGACTTCACGATTGATTTGGATCGCCTGTGAGATCCAGCGAAAGTCCTCGCTGTCCATACGGTCGGCTACGTCCTCAAAGGCAATGCGTGAGTCTTTGCCAATCCTCGTTTCATTGACGATGCGAAGCAGCTCTTCGGATGTGGGGGCATCCGCTTCCTGGGCGGCGGCTTCAACCGAGCGTAGGACGCTGTGGCCAACCCTGAGCCCGCCAATCAACATTTGGATCGTGTCAGTCAGCTGTTCCTCAAACTTTGCTCTGCGCCGGTCCCGGAGGAAGACCAGGACAACTTTGGCAAGAAGCGGTGTGGCAGCTCCCGCCATCAGCCCAAGGAGAGGGTGAGTCAGGAGGGCAACAAAAGCCCCCGTCAGGATGGAAGCCACCGCCACGGCGACGGTGAAATCAGCAGGCGCCATTTTGACTCCTGCGTTGTAGAGGACCTCACGGTTATACGGTCCCCCCGAATCACCAATGAGGTTTTCAACCGCGTTGACCGCTGTCTGCGAGACTCGTGCAACTGCGGACTTATCGTCCTGGCTGCTGCTTAGCCGACGTCGTTCCAGAGGGATCGACCCAAAACGAGGCTTGAAGACAACAAAGATCACGAGAACCATGGCGGACAAGCAGAGCGCCACGGCAAGTACGAAGACCATGGGGGATTCCATGGCTATCGCCTTCCCACCGGTGCCAGTCCGGCGCCGAAAACTGCCGGGGATACGGAAATGCCAAGTTCGGCGAACCGATCCAGAAAACGTGGCCGTATGCCTGTGGGCAGTGGCCTGCCAAGGAATCGTCCTTGGGCATCCACGCCCGCCGCGTAGTCGAAGAGGAAGGCGTCTTGGAGGGTAACGATGTCCCCTTCCATGCCTTGAACTTCTGTCACATGGGTCACCCGCCGGCTGCCATCGCGGAGCCGCGTCACTTGGACGATGAGATCGACGGCAGACGAAACCTGTTCCCGAATCGCGCGAAGTGGGAGATCCATTCCCGCCATGAGGACCAGGGTCTCCAGGCGGGCGATGGCGTCCCTTGGAGAGTTCGCATGCACTGTGGACAACGACCCATCGTGACCTGTGTTCATTGCCTGCAGCATGTCAAGGGATTCTCCGCTTCGAACTTCGCCCACAATGATGCGGTCTGGCCTCATGCGCAGGGAGTTGCGGACGAGGTCCCGGATGGTCACTGCACCCTTGCCCTCGATGTTTGGTGGCCGGCTTTCCAGCCGGACCACATGTTCCTGCTGGAGTTGCAGCTCGACAGCATCCTCGATGGTGACGATGCGGTCGTCCCGCGGTATGAACGAGGACAGCACATTGAGCAGCGTGGTTTTACCGGTGCCTGTACCACCGGAAACGATGATGTTCAAGCGGGCCCGAACGCAAGCGCTCAACAATTCAGCCATCTCCGGAGTCAGTGAACCCCAATCGATGAGGTTTTGCACCGTCAAGGGCACGTGGCTGAATTTCCGGATCGTCAGAGATGGCCCGTTCACCGCCAAAGGCGGAATAATGGCATTTACCCTGGACCCGTCCTCCAGCCGCGCATCCACAAGGGGGGAGGATTCGTCAATGCGACGCCCGACCTTGGAGACGATGCGTTCAATAACTGTCCGCAGGTGATTGTCCGAGCTGAACCTGGTGCCTGTCAGGGACAAGTGCCCATGGCGTTCAATATAGATCTGATCAAAGCGGTTAACCATGATCTCTGTCACCGAGGGGTCCTCGAGCAAGCGCTGCAGGGGACCATAGCCCATGACCTCATCAGCGATTTCGCGAATCAGCCGGCGGCGCTCCTCCGGGGACAGCGGAACCTGCTCCTGGTCGATGACCGTGGAAAGTTCCTCCACTGCGGAGGCGCGAAGGGCCTCTTCGGAAGTCGTGCTTTCGCCGAATCGGGTCCCCATCCGCTCAAAGAGCGCCTGGGCGGCTCTTTGTTTAAGGCCTCCCAGTGCGTCCGTCGTTGGGCTCGCGATTGGCGCCGGGGAGGACGTAGAGACGGAAAGAAGCGCGGCTGGAGGAGGCACCTGAGCCGCGGCATTCAGGTCAGGTGCAGCGTCGGTGTGTCCGGCAACTTCTTCTGGCACCGCTGAATTTGCGTTGGACCTCGAGAGCCGATCTGACAATTTCATGAGACAACCACCCGTCGGTGAAGCTTGGTTTGTGCGGAAGCTATCCATTCAGGATCAAAGCGGTCTACGAGCTTCTTCAGCCCCTTGGACGCTGAGTCCCTGGCGTTGCTTTGTAGGATCGGGATACCGCGATTGGTCGAGTAGGGGAGGGTTTTGGAACGGGGAACGACCGTATCAACGGGGACTCCGATGGTCGCTTCCACATCCTGTACGGAAATTCCGCTCTTGCGGTCAGCAAAGTTGAGCACCGTGTGCCGGCCTTGGGGAAGTAACTGGAGCTCCCGGAGCACGGCGAAGCATTTGTGCAGCCCACGAATGCTGGGTACATCCATGCCACACACCCAGACGCCATCAGTCGCCTGCTCCAAAGTCGCCAACACGTGCTCGCCCAGCCCAGGAGCGGTATCCACGACGACGTACTTGAATTCGCTCGCAAGCTGATCGATCAGCCTGCTGACATGCTCGGCCGTGATGAAGTCTGACTCCGCCGGGGTTCTCGGTCCGCAAAGCGCATATATACCCGCTGGATGCACCGTAAGAAATGCCTTTAGCACCATGGAGTCCTGGGAAGCGACTCCGTGGACAGCATCAGTGATTGAGTGTTCGGGCTCAAGCAGGAGGCCGGACGCAACATCGCCGAACTGCAGGTCAAGGTCCACCAGCACCACGCTCATCGGCGCAACCTTTCCCAGTCCAATGGCCAGGTTGGTGGCCACGGTGGTCTTGCCGACGCCTCCCTTAGGGGACATGACGGCAATAACCCTGCCGCGGTCGCGCGCTCCTTCTGCCGCCGGAGCCATGCCCCGCCGGCGGCTTGCAGCAGCCAGACATGCCCGCTCGAGCAGTACCCTGAGCTCGCTGAGGCCGATTTCGGATGTGACAACGTCTCGAATGCCGGAGTGCATGGCCCGAAGTACCAGGTCCGGATTTGGCTCTGCAATCAGAATCAGGCTGATCTCTGGATACTGGAGATCGAAGACCGTGGCGAGCTTGAGCGCATCGTCGGGCGTGACCCCTGGACCGAGGATAAGAACCTCAGGCGGAGCGCCGTTCAGTTGCCTGAATACGTCGTCGGGTCCACCGGCGAGCACTTGGGGCGACAGCGTCTGTAGCTCTCCGTGAAGGGCACCGGCGATGGCCTGACGGATGCGGCCTTCAAAGTCGCGAACTGCGGTGATTGCTACAAAGCGGCTCATTGGTACAGCCCGCCTAATTTAGTGACAGGGGGGGTGGATTTGGCCGTGGAATCGGTTTGTTTGGCCAGCCAGAGCTTGCCGAATTCAGCGCTGTAGACCAGCTTCGAGGCATCCGCATCGCTTCGGGCGAAGGTGATGAAAGCTGAGCCATTCGGCATTGCAACATTTGATTCGGTTGAGCCGGAGCTTGTGTTGTTCTTGGGATCGGACGGTGCTTTTTGCACCGCCGTGATGAGGACATCGTGGAAAAGCAAGCCGGTTTGACCGTCTTCTTTATTGAACGAGGAGTAAATTGTCACGGTATCTCCGGCTTCAAGCCGGCCGCCCAGGATGCGTTCGGGGGCCAGTAAGAGGGTGACTTCCTCTAACCCATCCGGCACAGGGACGGTGCCAGGTGCCAAGTCGCGGGGGCTCACCAGACGGGCCGCCAGCAATTGCTCGCCTGGCTGAAGCGCCACTGCGGTAACCTTCCCTTCCTGCTGATCGAGCGTTGTTAGAGCCCCCTCAGGAACTGCGGACTTGGGGATTGATTCGGCACGAACCTTGCCTGCAAGGTCAGAGGACTTTGTCCCTGCAGGAACCTGTTCGCTGACGACCAGGACACTGACAGGTTCCAAGCCGGCTTGGGCGCGGGCTGAAGCGCCCTGGACGTAGACGAAAAGGAGAATGGCGCCAACTACTGCCAGCAGTAGTGCAGCTAAGCCTCCCAGTAGGCGTGATTTCACTTCAGTTGCTCCTTAGATGTGGTGTGACAAAGTCCTGGCGGAACTGCGTAGTTACTTGGTGAGTACAGCTCCGGTTCCTCCATAGTTGGACGCCGTGTTGGATATAGAGAGCCCCTCCTGCAGAGAAACAAAGCGGGTGAAGTACCCCTGGATGCCGCGGCAGTTTCCGCCATTACATGAGGGAGCTAGCGGGTCAAGATCTGTCTGTGCGGGGCCGCCGCCGAACTTGTAACCAGTTACTTGGAAGGCGAGAAATCCAGCCAACGTGTATTGGGTCTTTTGTCCGTTCTGCACGGCGTTTGTGAAGATCGGGATCAGCACCGGTGAGTCCTTGATGGTCGCCGGCATACTTTGGCAGACGCTGGGCAAGTCATTGCCCGGGTTGCTGCCTGCCTCCGCGGTTGCGATATCGATGTTGGTCGAGCAGCCGCTGTCCGTGTCCAGCCAGCCAAAACCCCCAGGGGCGTAGCCATTTTGCGCTTCGCAACCAGGGAAAGTCGGCACGTTTTGGTCGTAGCGCAGAAGAATTCGGGTGGGGTCCGGATTACCGGTGAACGTTCCTGTCGAGTTCAACTCTGCGAGCTGGCTGGGCGTCAGAAAACTCTCGAAAACGCACATGCTGATGGTCCACGGGAGTGTCTTGCCCGCGGACGGAGGTCCCCATGCGGCCTCGGCGGTAGCTGTAATCTGACTCGTATTGAAGCCCAAGATCCGAGCAAAGAAGAGTGAAAAGTAGTTGTTGCCGGACGTGTCACGGGAGTTGGTAACTACTCGAACCGAATTTGAGGTGGGTTGGGTGACAGACAGCACTCCTGTGGATCCGTCGTTGGCATTATTGTCGGCCAGCCGATTCAAAGGTGTCGCCATAGCTGCGCTGCAGTTCATACCCTTGGCGCAGTCAGCCGCTATGGCCAGTGCAGTTGCGTCTGCCCCATTCTGAATCTGGGCTTTTTCTGCGTACATCCCACCGACGTCCACAGCCAGGGCAGCGCAACCCAGGAGAGCGACCATTAAGATCGCCACCAGGACCGTAGCTGCGCCTTTTTCTCGTTCCCCGTTACGGGCCGAATTGATCGCACGAAAAGAAGACCATCGAGTCAGCCGCCGCATCTCATTACCCCTACTCCGGTCATTGACAATGGAAAGATCCCGGATGCCCCGAAGAATCCGGCATCGAGAAAGCCGGTTAAAGACGGCAAAGCAACCTTCGTCGTCACTTGGACATTCGACCCTGCTGAGCAGCTGCTGGCGTTGTCGGTGACGGTTACGGGAAGTCCCGATAACGCCGGCGCAGCTGCGAGGGCAGCGGCCTGAACGTTGAGTCCACTTTCGGCGTGATGAATCGCTGCGTACCGCGCGCCTTCACGAGCTGCTTGGGTGAGGGACACCTGGACGTTGTAGGCCCTGCCGAACTCGATGATTCCCAGAAGAATTAGCAACAGAAGCGGGAGGACGATTGCCATCTCCACTGCTACAGCGCCTTTTTCCTTCCTGCTTGACTTCATGACCTCTCCCGGTGTCCCAGATAACTTGTTTGTTGTGACGTTGCAGCGTCGGTCGCCAGTACCGCCGCTGCAACTATTGAAATTAGAGAGCGTTTGAAATGGATGTGAAGAGGGCCGCGATCCGTGGGCCCAGGATGACGACTGCTGCCAGCACGAGGACTGCGATAAAGGCCACCTTGATGCTGTACTCGACCATGGCTGCGCCCTTTTCGTCCGCTGTGAGACGTGCTTTCGCGGTGTGAAGAAAGGAGCATATAGTGGCAACAATTGCGCTCATCGGTATTACTTCCTTCCAGGTACTGGACCAGGGATCCAATTGGATGCAAGTCCTGAACCGGCGACAGGCGAGGGATCTGTGGGGCCCTCGTCTGTCGCCGGTTAGATGCCTAGAGGGCGTTCGATACCGTGGTGAACAGGCCGGCGATCTGCGGCCCGAGAATGATGACAGCTGCCATAACAAGGACTGCGATGAAGGCGACCATGATGCCGTACTCCACCATGGTGGCGCCCTTTTCGGATTCGAAGCGCTCCTTGATGCCGGCGATGAAGGCAGTCAATGAGACCATAAGAGAAGTCATTTTAGTTTCCTTTAATTCGGTGAAATGGATTGATTTGTATTTCAACGAATTTCCAGCTGCCCCCATAAAATCTTTAGCGGCTGGACTTCGCTAAGAAGAGATTGTCATTTGGGGCAGTGGGCAACAATGCGTAGTGGTACTCGAGTTTTTTTGGGGATGCCAAAAGTACGTACTCGGAACTGCGGGCGAGTACTCAAGCGGGCGGTGACCCGTCCTTAGGTACTACTTGGTCAGGCCAGGAGCGTTCGGAGTGGCTGCCTACCGGCTGGCTAAGCCAGGAGGAGCGCAGTGGCGGCAGCTGCGGCGAGCATGGAGGGGCCATGAGCCACCTCGGTCGTCTTGTTTCGGCCCTTTAGCGCCACGAGAATGATTGTGACCAAGCCGTTGAGTATGAAGCCCAGGAGGCCGCCGTAGAGCAACGGGGCCCAACCTAGGTACCCCAAGTAGAGGCCGATGGGCGCGGCCAGCTTCACGTCGCCCATCCCGATGGCCCCAGGGGAAATTAGGCCCAATATCAGGTAGCCGGCGAACAGAATCACCGCTCCCAGCAGTGCACGAGCGAAGTCCTGGGTCGGACTGCTGAGGAACCCTGGAAACAAAAGCAGTAATCCGCCCCCGGCGAGCAGCATTAATACGAGCGGGTTCGGTAGCAAATGTAAGGCAGCGTCGATGCGTGCGAGCTGCACGCCGAGGACGGCTAGGAATAGGAAAGCCGGAAGAAAAGAAGTAATTCCAAACCGCAGTGCAAAAGCCGCGCACGTGAGCCCGGTGAGTGCCGCCGTCGTAATCCGTGCCGGGAGGCCAGGCAGGCCACCCAGCCGCGGGAGCCGTTTGGAGATGAGGACCTCGGCCAGGGGGGAGAGTGCGGCGCCCACTAGGCCGATGCCAACAACCCAAAGCCATCCCGGCAGGCCCTCATGACCCGTTGTAAACACCGCGACCCCCTGCGTCCGTCAGGCCGGCAGGCGCTGAGGCGGCATCCGGCTACCCCATTTTGACCCTGAACCCCCGGACGCGCTAATCTTGGTAGTCGTTGTGCGTGTCCTATTCCGATGGTGCGTGCCCGCTTGAGAATCCGGTTGCAGGATAACTACTCAACGTGCATATTCGGAACTTCAGGATGACTGGTTACATAGAGCCCTCACCTCTGTTCCGGTAGCGCGCAGACAGTAGGTGCACGAGCTAGTGACACCTAAACAAGAACGCCAGAACAAGAACGAGGCAAACACCGTGCGTACGTACACCCCGAAGCCCGGCGATATCAACCGCCAGTGGCACGTCATTGACGCCACCGACGTTGTCCTTGGCCGTCTTGCAAGCCAGACCGCAATCCTGCTGCGCGGCAAGCACAAGGCCACCTATGCATCCCACATGGACATGGGCGACTTCGTCATCATCATCAACGCTGAAAAGGTTGCCCTGACCGGCGCCAAGCTGGAGCAGAAGCGTGCTTACCGCCACTCCGGCTACCCGGGCGGCCTGACCTCCGTCAACTACGCGGAACTGCTGGAATCCAACCCGGTCCGCGCCGTTGAGAAGGCCATCAAAGGCATGCTCCCCAAGAACTCCCTCGCTGCACAGCAGCTGGGCAAGCTGAAGGTGTACCGCGGTGCCGAGCACCCGCACGCCGCCCAGCAGCCCAAGACTTTCGAAATCACCCAGGTCGCCCAGTAGTCCTGGCCACCAAACAACTTACTTAATACAAGGAGAATCGTGGCTCAGAACGAAGAACTGACCACCGAGGCCCCCGAGGCCGAGGAAAACCTGACCAGCTACACCTCTGAGAGCTCCGCTGCTGAAGCTGCTCCCAAGAAGGAACGCCCGGCCCTGACCGTTGCCGGCGCAGCTGTTGGCCGCCGCAAGGAAGCTGTTGCACGCGTCCGCGTTGTGCCCGGCACCGGCAAGTGGACCATCAACGGCCGCGAGCTGGCGAACTACTTCCCGAACAAGCTGCACCAGCAGGACGTCAACGAACCCTTCAAGATCCTCGATCTCGAAGGCGCCTACGATGTCATCGCCCGCATCCACGGCGGCGGCATCTCCGGCCAGGCAGGCGCCCTGCGCCTCGGCATCGCCCGTTCGCTGAACGAGATCGACGTCGAGAACAACCGACCGACCCTGAAGAAGGCCGGTTACCTGTCCCGCGACGCCCGCGTCATCGAGCGTAAGAAGGCCGGTCTCAAGAAGGCCCGCAAGGCCCAGCAGTACTCCAAGCGCTAAATCCGCTTGCACAGAAGCCCGTCCCGCCGTTTGGCGGGACGGGCTTTTGCCGTTTACGAGTCCTGCAACTGCTGGTGAAAGTCGAAAACGTCCATTGCGCCCACTTGAATGTACGAATAATGGGAACGAACCCAGCTGGTGACTTCGTCGGCATACTCCGCTTCGGGCTCGATGTCTTGCGAATCGTGCCGAACAATGTAGAACCGGATTTCCCCCGATTCGATGTAATCAGCTAGTTGTCCGGTTGTCGGGTAAGGTGTGCTTCCATTGAACCCGCCGACCGGCATCACCGGCGACTCGAGGTTGAGCTGATATTGTGCGGCGTTCAGGGCGCCCGGCGTGGCTGCGAGCCATCGGGACCCTCGGTCGCCGGTAGACCTGAGGAACGCCAAGACGTCTGGGTCGGCTGGATGGCCCAGAGCGGATCCCCGGATGCGTTGGCTGTTGCCGGCTGGCCAACGAGTCGGATCAGGCGAATCCAACACGATCGGGCTTCCGACTAGCGCTGCGGTCGGCGAGACTCCAGTGTGCGGACTAATCACGGCCGACGCCGAAAGTAGCAGTGGCCCCAAGCCGCAGGTTAGTGCGACAGAGGATGCGGTCAGGCGGCGCACGCTACGGTTTCGGAGCCGGAAAACAATTAGTTCGCAACTGATCAAGCAAATGGCGGCCACAATAAGAGCAAAGATGCGGCCTACGTCAGAGGAGTTTGTGAGGTAGCCAAAAGCTAGGATGCCACAGATCAGTACTGACAGGGACAAAGCAATCCGGTATGGCAGCCATCTTTGAGCTGGAGTGATCAATCCATTCACTGCGCCGGCAAGGATGGCGCCAGCCGGTGCCAAAGTTGCCAAGTAGTAGGGGTGGACGACTCCTCCCATGAGACTGAATGTTGTCCAATAAATAGTCATCCATCCTCCGGAAGCAAGGAGAATTGCACGCCGTTTGTCGCACCGCGGCTGGCGGCGAAGGAGAATCAATGAAGCGAGGAGGAGCAGTGCCGCTGCCGGAAGCAACCAGACACCTTGACTTCCAAAGGAGGCATACCGTATCAACCTGAATGGCCCGGGAGGCGCCGCTTCAGATCCTGGTGTCCCTCCGCCGGATGCCCCTAAAATGCGCCCCAGTCCGTTTTGCCTGAGGAGAACCTCGACAAAACTGTTAGTGAATGAACCCCCGGCATAAGGGCGTGCATCCGGGGACGTCAATTCTGCCGTCATGATCCATAGGCCTGCTATGGCAGCTGCCACGGCTACACAGCTTGCCAATTGGCGCAGCCGACGGTTGAAGGGCCCTGGTCCCGCGTAGAGGTACACTCCTCCCAGAACGGGAAACAGTAGGAGGGCCTGCGCCGACTTGGTAAGGAAAGCAGCGCCAATGACCCCTCCGGTTGCCAGAACCCAACGCCACCGACCATCCTCGGCTGCTCGGATCATTAGGTAGGTCGCCAACGTCAGCAGGAAGATTAGTAGGGCATCCGGATTGTTGTATCTGAACATCACAACGGCGGCCGGAGTTAGCAGTAAGACGACCCCAGCAATCATCGCGGAATTGTGGTGAAAGTGCCGGCGTACAGTGAAATACGTAAGCGCCACCGTACCAACGCCGAGAAGAGCCTGCGGCCCCAGAAGACTCCATGAGCTGAGGCCAAATACTCGCAGCGACAAGGACGACAACCAGATGCTTGCTGGCAACTTGTCCACTGTGATGCCGTTTCCGCCGTCGGAGGCGCCGAAGAAGAATGCTTTCCAGTCGGTGGCACCGGCTTGAGCGGCGGCGGCATAGTACCCGTTGCCCCACCCGTTGGAATCCAGTCCCCAGAAGTACATGACAGCAGCAGCACTAACTAGGGCCCCAAGCCCAACCAAGTCCCTACGATTCAATGGAGTGCCCCCGCCGCTCACTGTCTGTGGCCCAATCGGCAACGCCGATGGCTATGAAGGCAAGATACATGAGCCCTCGATCAGCCACCACACGCAAGGCGACAGCAGTTAGCAATAACGCCAATAGGTCGGCAGTCATGCCCCATCCACTAGACTTGACCGGTGTCTAGATTATTTGGAACTGATGGTGTCCGGGGGCTTGCGAACGGTCTGCTGACTGCGGAGCTGGCTATGCAGCTGGCCCAGGCGGCCGCCGTCGTGCTTGGCCACGACCGCAACTCCAACGGCTCTCGGCCCCGCGCCGTGGTGGCCCGTGACCCGCGCGCCAGCGGTGAATTCATCGCCGCCGCGGTGGAGGCCGGGCTCTCGAGCTCGGGCATCGACGTCTACGACGCCGGCGTCCTCCCCACCCCTGCGGCGGCCTACCTGGTGGCGGACCTCGACGCCGATTTCGGCGTCATGATCTCCGCCTCCCACAACCCCGCACCGGACAACGGCATCAAGTTCTTCGCCCGCGGCGGCCAAAAGCTCCCGGACGACGTGGAAGACGCCATCGAGGCGCAGATGTCCAAGGAGGCGGCCCGCCCGGTGGGCGCCGACGTCGGGCGCATCCAGCGCTTCTCCGACGCCGAGGACCGCTACATCGTGCACCTCCTGCGCACGCTCCCGCACAACCTCGAAGGCCTCAAGGTGGTCCTGGACTGCGCGAACGGCGCCGCCAGCGGCTGCTCCCCGCAGGTCTTCAAGGATGCCGGCGCTGACGTCGTCGTCATTGGCGCCGAGCCCGACGGCCACAACATCAACGACGGCGTCGGCTCCACCCACCTGGGCCCCCTCAAGGAAGCCGTGGTCAAGTGCCAGGCGAACCTGGGCATCGCCCACGACGGCGACGCCGACCGCTGCCTCGCCGTGGACCACGAAGGCAACGAGGTGGACGGCGACCAGATCATGGCCATCCTCGCCATCGCACTCCAGAAGTCCGGCAAGCTCAAGGACGACGTCCTCGTGGCCACCGTCATGAGCAACCTCGGCCTCAAGATCGCCCTCCGCAAGGCCGGCATCAGCATCCGCGAAACTGCGGTGGGGGACCGGTACGTCCTCGAGGAAATGCGCGACGGCGGCTATAACCTGGGCGGCGAACAGTCCGGCCACGTGATCTTCTCCGACTACGCCACCACCGGCGACGGCGTGCTCACCGGCCTTCAAATCGCAGCCCAGGTGGCCCTCACCGGGAAGCCGCTCAAGGAACTGGCCACCGTGATGACCAAGCTCCCGCAGGTCCTCATCAACGTCAAGGGCGTGGACCGCACCAGGGTGGGCAGCAACGACGTCCTGGCCCAGGCCGTCTCCGCCGCCGAGGCGGCGCTCGGCGAAACAGGCCGCGTCCTGCTCCGTCCCTCCGGCACGGAGCCTGTTGTACGCGTCATGGTGGAAGCCGCGGATGAAGACACGGCGGAATCTATCGCAGAGCACCTGGCTCAAGTGGTTCGGGTCGAGCTTGCCCTTGAGTTTGCTGTGGACTGAGGCGTAAGGGGATCTTTTTGATGTTTGGCATTCGTACGCCAAAGTTCGAAAACGACTGCTGCGATAGCAAAGAACTGAACGATGGATGCCAGCAAGAGCGGCCAAATGTAGCGATAGCCAGTGAAGTAGAGGCAATACGCGACAAGTCCAGTGCCCGCCAGTAGCCATGGAACGAGGCGCAACTTTTTGCGGTGCAGAAGCAGCAGAGACATCACTTCAGCGGTGAAAAAATAACGGTCATGCATTTGAGGTAGCAAGAATGGGCATAAAGCTACAGACGAGATTGCCAAAAGCACATTACGATCCGCAGAATCTGGTCCGCGCCAGTAAGCAGTGGCCATTACCAGCAGTCCCAATCCGCAGATTAGGAGTGCCGGAATTTTTCCCTCAGCGGCGGTAACTGATGGGAACCAAGCGTAAATGTTCACGGCACCCATTGATAGGTTGTCCTCTTGGGTCTGGTGGAAATACACACTGAAGGTACTTGTCAAAGTACGGCCGAACAGGATGGGAAGACCGCTGAAGAGACCCCAGACCCCAACAGCCATGGCAGGCAGTGCGAGACTATGACGGTTACGCAGAGCGATAAGAGCTAACGCCGGCAGGAAGAACACGGCCTGCAGTTTGAACGACAGCGCGACTGCCCACCACAGCCATGCACGAGGACCATCCCTAAGTAGGAGGCTCCTAAGGGAAAGCAGAAGGAAAGCGGTGTAGATAGAGTCGCACTGTCCCCACATACTGGCGTTGAGTAGCACGGTAGGCAAAAAGAGTGCGATCAGTGCTGCTACTTCCGGTCGGAGCCCGGCCGACGGTAGTTGTTTAACGACTCCTCGAACCGAAAACGCTAGTAGACAGTCTCCAACGAGTGAAACTATCTTGACGGCGTAATGTTCTTCTGCGGGTATCAGGCTGCCGAGAAACATGAGGAACATGTAGGGGAAATTGTAGCTGGAGAACTCTCCCCCGAGGGCGGATGCACCCTGAGTACGGAACTCCTGCATCCATGGCACAAAGAACAGGCGGGAGTCTGGGCTGACATAGGGGAAAAGCGCTATTCGAGCCGCCAAGGCAACGCTTCCAAGGATCAGTAGCACCCATGTTGGAAGTGGCTTCCGTGTCCTGTCAGTACTTGGTTGCAGCAAAATTTCGGTTCCCCCCATTCGGATAATTTTTGGGTGGTAGATGGCATATGTCAACGAAAGACTTGCCAAGAAGGTGTGGCCCGCCTCCAACAATGGAAGCGGGCCACACCTCTGTGCAAAAGCTTAGGGCGTGCGGCTCTTCAGCGCGTCCCGGATCTCGGTGAGGAGCGCAACCTGCGGGTCCTCGGCGGCGTCCTTCTTCACGTCCTTGTTGATCCCCAGCCGGCGGTTGCGGCGCTCGATCATCAGGTTCATGGGCATCACCACCACAAAGTAGATGGCCGCGGCGATCAGCAGGAAATTCACCACGGCAGTCAACAGGACGCCGAACTCGATGGCGTTGCCGTTCAGCTCCACCCTCGCGAAGCTGTCGAAATTCGGCGCGCCCACCAGGCCGGAGACGAAGGGCATCAGCACCTTGTTGACCAGCGCCGTCACCACCGCGCCGAACGCGGTACCCATGACAACGGCGACCGCCAGGTCCACCACGTTGCCCTTCATGATGAAGTTCTTGAATCCATTAAGCATGGAAACCAACCTAGCGCACCGGCATTACAGGTACGCGGGCGCCGCCTCCAGGCCGAAGTACTCCTCCAGCGTGCCGATGCCGCGGTTCGTCATGTCCGTGGCCGCCTCCACGCCCACATACCGCAGGTGCCACGGCTCGTAGTAGTACCCCGTGACGGGGTGCAGCATCCACGGGTACCTCACCACGAACCCGAACCGGTAGGCGTTCGCCTTCGCCCACACCGCCGCGGGCTGGTCCGCGAAGCACGGCTGGAAGCTGCACGCGCCGCCGCCATCGCCAATGTCGAACGCCCATCCCGTCTGGTGTTCGGAATGGCCCGGCCGGGCGCTGGCCGTGTCGGCGTCGGCCTGTCCCCGTGCCGCCACATACCCGTTGTACGTGGTCACCTGCGTGCCGTACGATCGGTAGCCGCTGCCCAGGACCATCGCCACGCCGTCCCGCGCTGCAGCCGCGAACATCGACTCCGCCGCAGCCGCCGTCGTGCTGTTCAGCAGCGCCGCCTCACCCGAAGCGGAGATTGCGACGGCGGGACGCACCAGGTCAGCCGGCGCATAGTCCGCGGGTGCCAGCGGACGGTGCTTGTTCACGATGACCCACTGGCTCGCCGGGTCGCTCAGCGAAAACTGCCGCGCCAACGCTGCCGAGGGCGGCGGCGCCGGGGACGGCACGTCCGGTGACTGGCCCACCGTGGCGGCGTCCGGCGTCGCGCCCGGCAATGCCGATCCGCCAGCAGGGGAGGGGGCGGCAGGGGAAAGGGCAGCGGACGACGACGGCACCGCCACGGGTGCGTCCGGCGTGCAGGCTGACAGGACAGTCAGCCCGGCGCCGGCAGCGAGGAAGCGGGCGAAGCTGCGGCGGCTCGGGGAACCGCAGTCATGGCACACCTGTGCTACACCTTCCGCAGGAGCATGCGGCGGATCGAGTGGTCCGCGTCTTTGGTGAGCACCAGCTGCGCGCGGCCCCGCGTCGGCAGGACGTTCTCCTCCAGGTTGGGCTCATTGATCCGCTTCCAAATGTCCCGGGCGGTGCTCTCCGCCTCTTCGTCCGAGAGTGTGGCGTAGCGGTGGAAGTAGGACTCCGGCTGGGCGAACGCCGTGCTCCGCAGCTTCCGGAACCGGTCCACGTACCACTCCTCGATATACGAGGTCTTGGCATCCACGTAGATGGAGAAATCGAAGAAATCACTCAGCGCCAGGCCCTGCCGCCCATCATGCCGCGGCCGGGCCGGCGCCAGGACGTTCAAGCCCTCCACAATGAGGACGTCCGGACGGCGGACCACCACTTCCTTGCCGGGGACGATGTCGTACGTGACATGCGAGTACCAGGGCGCCCGGACCTCCTCCGCGCCGCTCTTGATCTCGCTGACGAACCGCAGCAGCGCCCGCCGGTCGTAGGACTCGGGGAAACCCTTCCGGTCCAGCAACTGCCGGCGCTTGAGCTCGGCCAGGGGATAGAGGAACCCGTCCGTGGTGATCAGCTCCACGTTCGGGGTGCCGGGCCAGCGGCGGAGCATCTCCCGCAGCACGCGCGCAATGGTGGACTTTCCCACGGCAACGGATCCGGCAACGCCGATGACGAACGGGGTGCGCTGGGTCTGCTCCCCCAGGAAGGTTGTGGTGGCCGCATGCAACTGCCCCGCGGCTTCGACATACAGGTGCAGCAGCCGGGACAGCGGGAGGTAGACATCCCGGACCTCGTTGATGTCCAAGGGGTCGCCAAGACCACGAAGGCGCAGCACGTCCTCTTCATTAAGGGGCTGTTCCATCTGGGCTGCGAGCCGGGACCAGGTTTGCCGGTCCAGCTCCACGAACGGCGAGGCACCCTCCCCGTTCGCTTCGTTGCGTTGCGAAGTCACGCTAAAGATTCTGCCCCGCTCCCGCGCCATCACGAAATGACGGTCCTGTTCAGCGCGGCGGTCCCGGTCACGAGCCTGCCGCGCCCCGACCAGGAACGCACAGGGCGCTGACGTGCCCGTTTAGTAGCAACAGGCACGCTCCCGATAGTCTTGTGCCTATGTGTGGAATCGTGGGATACGTAGGCCGTTCGTCTGACGGTGCAATTAAGGGTCACAGTGCTTTGGATGTTGTCCTTGAGGGGCTGCGCCGCCTGGAGTACCGCGGGTACGATTCCGCCGGTGTGGCGGTGGTGTCCGAAGGGACCATCGAGTCGCGGAAGAAGTCCGGGAAGCTGACCAACCTCCTGGCCGAGCTGGAAGCGCGGCCGCTGCCGGCTGCCACCACCGGGATCGGGCACACGCGCTGGGCCACCCACGGCGGCCCGACGGACCGCAACGCGCACCCGCACCTGTCCGACGGGGGCAAGCTCGCCGTGATCCACAACGGCATCATCGAGAACTTTGCCGAGCTGAAGCTTGAGCTGCTGGAAAAGGGCGTCACGTTCATTTCTGAAACGGATACGGAGGTCGCCGCGGCGCTGCTGGGTGACATTTTCCGGAACAAGCTGGGCGGTGTCACCGCCGACGGCGGCCTGACCCGCGCCATGGAACTGGCCTGCCAGCGCCTCGAGGGCGCCTTCACGCTCCTGGCCGTGCACGCGGACCAGCCGGACGTCGTGGTGGCCGCGCGCCGCAACTCGCCGCTGGTGGTTGGCCTGGGCGACGGGGAGAACTTCCTCGGCTCTGACGTGTCCGGCTTCATCGACTACACCCGCCGCGCGGTGGAACTGGGCCAGGACCAGATTGTCACCATCACCGCGGACACGGTGGACATTACCGATTTCTACGGCAACCCGGCCTCCGGCAAGGAATACCACGTGGACTGGGACCCTGCCTCTGCTGAAAAGGGCGGTTTCTCCTCGTTCATGGAGAAGGAAATCCACGACCAGCCCGACGCCGTGGCGCAGACCCTGCTGGGCCGCTCGGACATCAAGGGCAAGCTGACCCTGGACGAGCTGCGGATCGATCCCGAGCTGTTGAAGAAGGTCGACAAGATCATCGTGCTGGCCTGCGGCACCGCCGCGTACGCCGGCACCGTGGCCAAGTATGCGATCGAGAACTGGTGCCGGATCCCCACGGAGGTGGAACTGGCACACGAGTTCCGCTACCGGGACCCGATCCTGAACGAGAACACCCTGGTGGTGTCCATCAGCCAGTCCGGCGAAACCATGGATACCCTGATGGCCGTCCGTTACGCCCGCGAGCAGGGTGCCAAGACCATCTCGATCTGCAACACCAACGGCTCCACCATCCCGCGTGAATCCGACGCCGTGCTCTACACGCACGCGGGCCCGGAGATCGCCGTCGCCTCCACCAAGGCGTTCCTGGCCCAGATCACCGCCGCCTACCTGCTGGGCCTGTACCTGGCGCAGCTGCGCGGGAACATCTTCTCGGGGCAGATCAAGGACGTCCTCGCGGACCTGAACAAGATCCCGGCCAAGATCCAGACCATCCTGGACAACGCCGGCCCGCTGCGTGAGCTTGCGCGGAGCATGGCGGACGAGAAGTCGGTGCTGTTCCTGGGCCGGCACGTGGGCTACCCGGTGGCGCTCGAGGGCGCGCTGAAGCTCAAGGAAATCGCCTACATCCACGCCGAAGGCTTCGCCGCCGGTGAGCTCAAGCACGGCCCGATCGCCCTGATCGACGAAGGCCAGCCGGTGTTCGTGGTGGTCCCGTCCCCGCGCGGCCGCGACTCGCTGCACTCCAAGGTGGTCTCCAACATCCAGGAAGTCCGCGCCCGCGGCGCCCGGACCCTGGTCATCGCCGAGGAAGGCGACGAAGCCGTCAAGGCCTACGCCGAACACGTCTTCTACGTCCCCGAAACGCCCACCCTGCTGATGCCGCTGCTCACCACCGTGCCGCTGCAGATCTTCGCCGCCGAACTCGCCGCCGCCAAGGGCTACGACGTGGACCAGCCGCGCAACCTCGCCAAGAGCGTCACCGTCGAGTAACCGCTGTAGGCGCAAAACCCCGGGCCCAGCGGCCCGGGGTTTTGCACGTTAAAGTCCAGCTTTTGCGCTGATGGCGGACACCGTCCGCCACCGGCGCGCGGCGGCTTTCGCCCGCGGGCGCCACCGTAGAATAAGCCGCATGATCGTTGGCATTGGCGTAGACGTTGTAGACATCGAGCGGTTCGGCCGCCAGCTTGAGCGGACACCGGGCCTCAGGGACCGTTTGTTTGTTCCCGCCGAACGGGAACTGAACACGCGGTCCCTGGCCGCCCGGTTCGCCGCAAAGGAAGCGGTGGCCAAGGTCCTGGGCGCCCCCGCAGGCATGAACTGGCAGGACTGCTGGATCGGCCTGGACCAGAACGGCCCCACCGTGCAGGTCAAGGGAACGGTGCTGGCGGTCGCCGAGGCCAAGGGCGTCAAGCGCTGGCACCTGTCCATCAGCCACGACGGCGGCATCGCCACGGCCACGGTCCTGGCCGAGGGCTGACCCGGCCGGGGCTGCAGGAGGGGACACCATGATCAGCGCCTACACCGGAACGCAGGTCCGCGCAGCCGAGGAACCCCTCCTGGCTTCCGGACTCGGCGACGTCCTCATGCAGCGGGCCGCGCACGGCCTGGCCAACGCCGTCGTCCATGAACTCAAGGCACGCGGCGCCCGCCTGAACGGTGCCGGCGTCGCGGTGCTGGCGGGCAAGGGCAACAACGGCGGCGATGGCCTGTACGCCGCTGCTTTCCTCGCCGCCCGCGGAATGCGTACGACGGCGGTCCTCACCGGAGATGCCGCCCATCCGGACGGCCTGGCGGCATTTGAGCGTGCAGGCGGCCGGGTGCACCGGCTCACCGAAGCTGCACTTCCGGACCTTGCAGCCGAAGCCGGCCGGGCCGACGTCGTCATCGATGCCATCCTTGGCACCGGAGCCAAGGGCGGGCTCCGCGGAATTGCCGCGGACCTGGTCCGTGCCATTACCGACGGCAACGGCCGGGGCCTCGTGGTGGCGTGCGACCTTCCCAGTGGCGTGGACGCCGACACCGGCGAGGCTGCCGCCCCGGTCCTGGCCGCGGACCTGACTGTCACGTTCGGGGGAGCCAAGGCCGGCCTCCTGGCTGACCCCGGGGCAGACCATGCGGGCCGGGTGCTTGTGGTGCCGATCGGGATCGAGGAGCACCTGCCCCGGCCGGCGCTGCGCCGGCTGGGGGACGATGAACTGGCCCAGCTCCTGCCGCACCCCGCCCGGCGTGCCCACAAGTACTCCCGCGGCGTGCTGGGAGTGGTGGCCGGCTCCGAGGACTACCCGGGCGCCGCAGTCCTGGCCTGCCGGGGCGCGCTGGCCGCAGGTGTGGGCATGGTCCGTTACCTCGGGCCGCCATCGGTGGCGGACCTGGTGCGCCAGGCCTGCCCCGAGGTGGTCTGCAGCACCGGAACCGTGGCCGAAAACCGCGTGCAGGCCTGGCTGGTGGGCTCGGGCATCGGACCGCGGGACCACGAACAACTCACCCGCGCACGGGAGGCAATCGTGTCGGAGCTCCCGGTCGTCGCCGACGCCGGAGCCCTGCCCGCACTGCCGGCCATGCTCGCCCCGCACGTCGTGCTGACCCCGCACGCCGGCGAGCTCGCGTCGCTGTTCCAGCGGCTGGGCCACGGGGAGGACCGGGAAGCGGTGGAAGCCGGCACGCTCGCCGCTGTCCGCCATGCCGCCGAACGCACCGGCGCCACCGTCCTGCTCAAGGGCGCCACCACGCTGGTGGCCGCGCCCTGGGGTACCACCTTCAGCCAGGCGGACGGCATTCCCTGGCTCGCTACGGCAGGCAGTGGGGACGTGCTGGCGGGCGTCATCGGTGCGCTGCTCGCCCAGGCGGGGCACGACGTCGAACCTTTCCGGGCCCTGGGCATCGACGACGACGACCGCTGGGCTGCGCTTGCCGCGCTGGGGGCGGCGCTGCACGGACGTGCCGGAACGGCGGCGTCCGAAAGAGCCGCCGGCGGTCCGATCGCCGCCAGCGGAATCGCGAATACTATACCCGAAACGTGGGGTAAGGTCAGCATGCTTAGTAACTCTGGAGCCCGGAAACGTAAAAGTCACAGCCAACCACTACGGTAGGCATTAGTTCGCACCAGCAGCAGGGGCGTTCCGATGCCCTCTGCTGCTGACCAACAATGAGGAGCACGATGGAAGTCTGGCCTGGAAACGCCTACCCGCTGGGAGCTACCTTTGACGGCACCGGCACCAATTTCGCCCTGTTCAGCGAACAGGCGGAGCGGGTTGAACTCTGCCTCCTGGCCGACGACCTGACCGAGACCCGCATTGAGCTCACCGAGGTGGATGGCTACGTCTGGCACTGCTACCTGCCGCACATCCAGCCCGGCCAGAAGTACGGCTACCGGGTGCACGGACCGTACGACCCCGCAAGCGGAAGCCGGTTCAACGCGAACAAGCTGCTGATGGACCCCTACGCCAAAGCCATCCAGGGCCAGATCGACTGGGACCAGGCACTCTTCTCCTACGAGTTCGGCGACCCCGACTCCCGCAACGACGCGGACTCGGCACCCCACACCATGCACGGCGTGGTCATCAACCCGTTCTTCGAGTGGGACGGCGACCGCCAGCTCAAGGTTCCCTACCACGAGTCCGTCATCTACGAGGCCCACGTCAAGGGCCTGACCGAGCTGCACCCCGAGATCCCCGAGGAGCAGCGCGGCACGTACGCAGGCGTGGCGCACCCGGCCGTCATCGAGCACCTGAAGAAACTCGGCGTCACGGCAATCGAGCTCATGCCCGTGCACCAGTTCGTCAACGACGGCACCCTCCAGGAGAAGGGGCTGAGCAACTACTGGGGCTACAACACCATCGGCTTCTTCGCCCCGCAGAACACCTACAGCTCCACCGGCGACGTCGGGCACCAGGTCCAGGAATTCAAGGCCATGGTCCGCGACCTGCACCGTGCCGGCATCGAGGTGATCCTCGACGTCGTCTACAACCACACCGCCGAAGGCAACCACCTGGGCCCCACCCTCTCCTTCAAGGGCATCGACAACCAGGCCTACTACCGCCTGGTGGACAACGACCTCAAGCACTACATGGACTACACCGGGACGGGCAACTCGCTCAACGTCCGGCACCCGCACTCCCTGCAGCTGCTGATGGACTCCCTGCGCTACTGGGTGACGGAGATGCATGTTGACGGTTTCCGCTTCGACCTCGCCTCCACCCTGGCCCGCGAGTTCTACGACGTCGACAAGCTGTCCACCTTCTTCGAACTCATCCAGCAGGATCCCGTAGTCTCCCAGGTCAAGCTCATCGCCGAACCGTGGGACGTCGGACCCGGCGGCTATCAGGTGGGCAACTTCCCGCCGCAGTGGACGGAGTGGAACGGCAAGTACCGCGACACCGTCCGCGACTTCTGGCGCGGCGAGCCTTCCACGCTGGGCGAATTCGCGTCCCGCCTGACCGGCTCCGCCGACCTCTACGAAAGCTCTGCCCGCCGTCCGGTGGCCTCGATCAACTTCGTCACCGCCCACGACGGCTTCACCATGCGGGACCTGGTCTCCTACAACGAGAAGCACAACGAGGCCAACGGCGAAGGCAACAACGACGGCGAATCCCACAACCGGTCATGGAACTGCGGCGTCGAAGGGGACACCGACGACGAGAAGGTGCTGACCCTGCGCGCCCGCCAGCAGCGGAACTTCATTGCCACGCTGCTCCTGTCGCAGGGCGTTCCGATGGTGCTGCACGGCGACGAACTTGGCCGCACGCAGCAGGGCAACAACAACACGTACTGCCAGGATTCCGAGCTCAGCTGGGTGCACTGGGAAGCCATGGACCAGCCCCTTGTCGAATTCACCGCATTTGTCAGCAAGCTCCGGCACGACCACCCCACGTTCCGCCGCAGCCGCTTCTTCGACGGCCGGCCGGTGCGCCGCGGCGAAGGCGAAAAGCTGCCGGACATCGTGTGGCTGAAGACCGACGGCACCGAAATGCTGCCCGAGGACTGGGGGAGCGGCTTCGGCCGGACCATCGGCGTGTTCTACAACGGCGACGGCATCCAGGAGCAGGATTCCCGCGGCCGCAGGATCACCGATGACAGCTTCATCATGGCTTTCAACGCGCACGACGACGTGGTGGACTTCTGCCTTCCCTCTGACGAGTACTCGCAGTACTGGGAAGTCCTGGTTGACACCGCGGCCCAGGCCGACGCCTACGAACCGCTCAAGGCCGGGGCCACGCTGAGGCTGGACGCCAAGTCCATGGTGGTGCTTCGCGCCTACTCCGGCCCCGAAGCTGAGGTGGAGCTTTCCGCGGCCGCATCCCTGGCCTCCATGGCGGAGCAGGAAGAAGCCCAGGAGGAAATGGTGGAGGCCCAGACCAAGGCAGCCGAAGCCAGCGAGGCCAGGGCAACCAAGGCGTCGGAAGCAAGCGAGGCAAAGGCGACCAAGGCATGAGGACGCCCGCCTCGACCTACCGCCTGCAGATCCGGCGCGGTTTCACCCTGTTCGACGCCGCCGAGAAAGTGCCCTACCTGAAGGACCTCGGCGTGGACTGGGTGTACCTGTCACCCATCCTGACCGCGGAGCAGGGCTCGGACCACGGCTACGACGTGACCGACCCCTCGGCGGTGGACCCGGAACGCGGCGGCCCCGAGGGCCTGCTGGCCCTGTCCAGGGCCGCCCGCGAACACGGCATGGGCGTCCTGGTGGACATCGTCCCCAACCACGTTGGCGTCGCCACGCCTGTCCAGAACCCTTGGTGGTGGTCCCTGCTGAAGGAAGGGCAGGGCTCGCCCTACGCCGAGGCGTTCGACGTCGACTGGGACCTGGGCGGCGGCAAGGTCCGGCTTCCCATGCTGGGCTCGGACGCCGACCTGGACAAGCTGGAAATCAAGGACGGCGAACTCCGGTACTACGACCACCGGTTCCCGCTGGCCGAAGGCACCTACGCGGAAGGTGATTCCCCGCAGGACGTGCACAGCCGCCAGCACTACCAGCTGATGGACTGGCGCCGCGCCGACGCCGAGCTGAACTACCGGCGCTTTTTCGCCGTCACAACCCTCGCGGGGATCCGCGTGGAGGAACCCTCGGTCTTTGATAAGGCCCATGCCGAGGTGGGCCGCTGGTTCACCAAGGGGCTCGTGGACGGGCTCCGGGTGGACCACCCGGACGGCCTGGCCGATCCTGCCGGGTACCTCCGCTGGCTCAAGGACCTCAGCGGGGGCGCCTACATCCTGGTGGAAAAGATCCTCGAACCGGGTGAGGTCCTGCCGCAGGAGTTCGCCTGCGAAGGCACCACCGGGTACGACGCTCTGGCGGACGTGGACCGGGTCTTCATCGACCCTGCGGGAGAGCAGGCGCTGGATGCGCTGGACGCTTCACTGCGGGGGACGTCCAAGCCCGCGGACTATGCAGAAATGATCCGCGGCACCAAGCGCATGATCGCCGACGGCATCCTGCGCTCAGAGGTGCTGCGGCTGGCCCGGCTGGTCCCCGGGTCCTACGGGCTTGAGCTGGACCAGGCAGCCGACGCCATCGCGGAGATCATTGCCTCCTTCCCGGTATACCGGTCGTACCTGCCCGTGGGCGCCGAAATCCTCAAGGAAGCGTGCGAGTCAGCGGCTGCGCACCGTCCGGACCTGGAGGTTGCGGTGGGAACGCTCCTTCCCCTGCTCCTGGATCCCGCCAACCCCATCGCCATCCGCTTCCAGCAGACCTCCGGCATGGTCATGGCCAAAGGCGTGGAGGACACCGCGTTCTACCGTTACACCCGGCTGGGCACCCTGACCGAAGTGGGCGCCGAACCCACCGAATTCGCCGTGTCCCCCGAGGAGTTCCACCAGCGGATGCAGCGGCGGCAGCAGGACCTGCCTCTGTCCATGACCACGTTGTCCACCCATGACACCAAGCGCAGCGAGGACGCCCGGGCCAGGATCTCGGTCATCGCCGAGCTTCCGCAGGCATGGGCGGAAACCCTGGAAACACTGCGCGGCCTTGCGCCGATCCCGGACGGTCCGTACGAGAACCTGCTGTGGCAGGCGATCGTCGGGGCGTGGCCCGCGAGCCGGGAACGGCTGCAGGGGTACGCGGAAAAGGCGGCCCGCGAGGCCGGCAACTCCACCAAGTGGACCGACCCCAACGAGGACTTCGAATCCAAGGTGCAGGCCGCCGTCGACGCAGTCTTCGACAACGCCCAGGTCGCCAAGGTGGTCGAGGACTTCGTGGCCCGGATCGACGCCTTCTCCGCCGTCAACTCCGTCGCCGCCAAGCTGGTCCAGCTGACCATGCCCGGCGTGCCGGACGTCTACCAGGGCAGCGAGTTCTGGGAACGGTCGCTGACGGACCCGGACAACCGGCGTCCGGTGGACTTTGCGGCCCGCCAGGCAGAGCTGGCAAAGCTCGACGCCGGCACGTTGCCGGCCGCGGGCACAGAGTCCAGCAAGCTCCTGGTCACCTCCCGCGCCCTCCGCCTCCGCCGGGACCGGCCCGAACTGTTCCAGGGCTACGCTGCGGTGGCAGCCACCGGAGCGGCTGCCGGACACCTGCTGGCCTTCTCGCGCGGTGCCGGCGCGTCCCCGGGTGCCCTCACCCTGGCCACGCGGCTCCCCGCCGGACTGGAAGCCGGGGGCGGCTGGCGGGACACCGCCGTCGAACTTCCCACGGCCATGCGTGACGAACTCACCGGGGCCGTGTACGGGCCAGGCCCTGTTTCCGTGGCGGAGGTCCTGGGTACCTACCCCGTGGCCCTGCTGGTACCCGTGGATGGAGAAAAGGCATGACCCTGGTCAACGTTGGACCTGAGCGCTTTGATGTGTGGGCGCCGGCCGCCGAGTCCGTCATCCTGCTGGCCGATGACCGGCGGTACCCCATGCGGAAGAAGGAGACGGCACCCGGTTCTGAAGGGTGGTGGACGGCACCGGACGCCCCTGCTGACGGCGCCGTGGACTACGCCTACCTGCTGGACGGCGACACCACCCCCATCCCGGATCCCCGGTCCCGCCGGCTGCCGGACGGCGTCCATGAACAGTCGCGGACCTACGATCCCGCCGCTTACACGTGGCAGGATTCCGGCTGGCACGGGAAGGACCTGCAGGGAGCGGTGATCTACGAGCTGCATGTGGGCACCTTCACGCCGGCGGGAACCCTGGACGCCGCGGCGGGCAAGCTGGGCTACCTTGCGGACCTCGGCATCGACTTCGTGGAACTCCTGCCGGTCAACGGCTTCAACGGAACCCACAACTGGGGCTACGACGGCGTCCAGTGGTACACCGTGCACGAAGGCTACGGCGGCCCGGCCGCGTACCAGCGGTTCGTCGACGCCGCGCACGCCGCAGGACTGGGCGTCATCCAGGACGTGGTGTACAACCACCTGGGGCCCAGCGGCAACTACCTGCCCAAGTTCGGGCCCTACCTCAAGCAGGGCGACGCCAACACGTGGGGCGACTCGGTCAACCTCGACGGGCCCGGCTCGGACGTAGTGCGCGAATACATCCTGGATAATGCAGCGCTCTGGCTGCGGGACTACCACGTGGACGGGCTCCGGCTCGACGCCGTGCATGCCCTGCGCGACGAGCGGGCGGTGCACATCCTGGAAGACCTGGGAGCCCTGGGAGAAGCCATCTCGGCGGAGACCGGGCTGCCCAAGACGCTCATTGCCGAATCGGACCTCAACAATCCGCGTCTGCTCTATCCCCGGGACGCCAACGGGTACGGCCTTGCGGGGCAGTGGAGCGACGACTTCCACCACGCCGTCCACGTCAACGTCAGCGGCGAAACCACAGGCTACTACTCGGATTTCAAATCCCTTGGCGTGCTGGCCAAGGTGTTGAAGGACGGGTTCCTGCATGACGGCAGCTACTCCAGCTTCCGCGGCCGGCACCATGGCCGGCCCATCAATGCCTCGCTGGTGCACCCGGCGGCACTGGTGGTCTGCAACCAGAACCACGACCAGATCGGCAACCGGGCCACGGGGGACCGGCTCTCGCAGTCGCTGTCCTTTGGGCAGCTGGCCGTGGCCGCGGTCCTCACGCTGACCTCACCTTTCACGCCGATGTTGTTCATGGGCGAGGAGTTCGGCGCATCCACACCCTGGCAGTTCTTCACGTCCCACCCCGAACCGGAGCTCGGAAAGGCCACCGCGGAAGGGCGCATCAAGGAGTTCGAACGCATGGGGTGGGATCCCGCCGTCGTGCCTGATCCCCAGGATCCGGAAACCTTCCGCCGGTCCAAGCTGGACTGGGCAGAGGCCGGCAGCGGTGAGCATGCCCGGCTCCTGGAGCTCTACCGGTCACTGACCGCCCTCCGCCGCTCGCACCCGGAGCTGGCCGGGCTGGGGTTCGGTGGGACAGAGGTGTCGTACGACGACGATGCAGGCTGGCTGCGGTTCCGGCGCGGACCCGTCGAGGTACTGGTGAACTTCACCGATGCCAAAGTCCGCCTCGACGCCGCCGGAGATGTCCTCCTGGCAACGGACGAGGCCGTCGGACAGGACGGCGGGTCGCTCGCCCTCGCGCCCTGGAGCGCCGCAATCCTCACGTCCTGACCATCCACGTCTCCTGGCTAGAAGTTTCGCCGCGGGTACTGCCCGCGGCGAAACTATTTCGCCGGCGCCTGTAGCGCGGGTCACAACTGGCAGGATGGAACGTATGACTTATTCAGCAGCGGAGAACCGCTACGAATCCATGCCCTACCGCCGCGTCGGCCGCAGCGGCCTCAAACTCCCGGCCATCTCCCTGGGCCTGTGGCACAACTTCGGGGACGACAAGCGGTTTGACGAACAGCGCGCCATCCTGCGCCGCGCCTTTGACCTTGGCGTCAACCACTTCGACCTCGCCAACAACTACGGTCCGCCGGCCGGATCGGCCGAAACCAACTTTGGCCGGCACCTGCGTGACGATTTCAAGCCCTACCGTGACGAACTCGTCATCTCCACTAAGGCCGGCTACTACATGTGGCCTGGCCCCTACGGCGAGTGGGGTTCACGCAAGTACCTCATTTCCAGCCTGGACCAGTCCCTCCAGCGCATGGGCCTGGACTACGTGGACATCTTCTACAGCCACCGGCCGGACCCCGAGACCCCGCTGGAAGAAACCATGGGAGCGCTCGACTACGCCGTCCGTTCGGGCAAGGCACTCTACGCCGGCGTCTCCTCCTACACGCCCGAGCAGACCCTCGAAGCTGCAAGGATCCTCAAGGAACTTGGCACCCCGCTACTGATCCACCAGCCCAGCTACTCCATGCTCAACCGCTGGACCGAAAACGGCACCCCCAACCTGTACGAGGCCCTGGACCAGGTGGGGGCGGGCTCCATCGCCTTCTCGCCGCTGGCCCAAGGCATGCTCACCGACCGGTACCTCAACGGCATTCCCGCCGATTCCCGGGCCGCGCAGCAGAAATCCCTGGACCAGGGCCTGATCACCGAGGAGAAGCTGGAACGGATCCGCGGCCTGCATGCGATCGCCGAAGGCCGCGGCCAGTCCCTGGCCCAGATGGCCATTGCTTGGATCCTGCGTGACCAGCCCAAGGGATCGCCTGTCACGTCCGCCCTGATAGGAGCCTCCAGCGTGCGGCAGTTGGAGGACAGCCTCTCCGCCATCAACAACCTCGGCTTTACCGACGAGGAGCTCAACGCCATCGATGAGTTCGCCGTGGAATCGGACATCAACCTCTGGAAGCAGAACGCCTGACGGCTGTCGCCTTACGGACGCTTTCTTACATGCGGGACCGGGCGCACGGCGCCCGGTCCCGCTGCGTTGGGTAGTATGAAAAGGCGCCGCGCGGCGCCGTGCCAGCCGGCCGCCGTCGTACTTCCTGCGAAGCCATACCCGGCCGGCTGACGTTCGTCCCAAAGGAGTTCCGTGTCTTCACATCCGATTCGTGTTGCAATCGTTGGCGTGGGTAACTGCGCCGCCTCGCTGGTCCAGGGCGTTGAGTACTACAAGGACGCCGACCCGAAGGCCACCATTCCGGGCCTGATGCATGTTGAGTTCGGCCCGTACCACGTGGGTGACGTGGAGTTCGTTGCCGCGTTCGACGTCGACGGCAAGAAGGTTGGCCACGACCTGTCCGCGGCGATCCTGGCGAGCGAGAACAACACCATCAAGATCGCCGATGTCCCGCCGACCGGTGTCACGGTCCAGCGCGGCCACACCCTGGACGGCCTGGGCCGGTACTACCTGGAGACCATCGAGCAGTCCACCGAAGAGCCGGTCGATGTGGTCCAGGCTTTGAAGGATGCCCGGGTCGACGTGATGGTCTGCTACCTGCCCGTCGGGTCGCAGGAAGCGGCCGAGTTCTACGCCCAGTGCGCCATCGACGCCGGGGTGGCGTTCGTCAACGCCCTGCCGGTTTTCATTGCCGGGACGAAGGAATGGGCGGACAAGTTCACCGCCGCCGGTGTGCCGATCGTGGGCGATGACATCAAGAGCCAGATCGGTGCCACGATCACGCACCGTGTGATGGCGAAGCTGTTCGAGGACCGGGGCGTCACCCTGGACCGGACGTACCAGCTGAACGTCGGCGGGAACATGGACTTCAAGAACATGCTCGAGCGGGACCGGCTGGAATCGAAGAAGATCTCCAAGACCCAGGCCGTGACCTCAAACGTCGAGGCGGAACTGGCGGCCAAGGATGTCCATATTGGCCCGTCCGACTATGTGCAGTGGCTTGATGACCGGAAGTGGGCGTTCGTGCGCCTCGAAGGCCGCAACTTCGGTGACGCACCTGTTTCGCTGGAGTACAAGCTGGAGGTCTGGGACTCGCCGAACTCAGCCGGCGTCATCATTGACGCCATCCGCGCCGCCAAGATCGGCCTGGACCGCGGCATCGGCGGCCCGCTGCTCTCCGCATCGAGCTACTTCATGAAGTCCCCGCCGGAGCAGTTCAACGACGACCTCGCCCGCGAAAAGGTCGAAGCCTTCATCCGCGGCGACCTGGAGCGCTAACCGTCCCAACACCAGGTTGCTCTATCAGTTGTGGTCCCTAAACCTCCCGGTTAGGGACCACAACTGGTAGAGCAACTGGTGTTTAAGGCTCCCGGAGCGCCGCGCGGATTTGGGCAGTTGCCTTCCGGAAGTCGTTGGCGAGGTCGTCAGCGTTGAACTTGAAGTACCGCCATCCCGCCGAGTAGAAGGCTTGGTCGCGCCGGTTGTCCCGGGACTGCTGCTCCCGCGTGAGGTGATGGCCGCCGTCGTACTGTATGGCAATGCGTTGCTGCCTGTAGCCGAGGTCTGCCGCCGGTGAGTAGGGCTCTCCTGGCACGATCTGCAACTGGAGCCCGGGCTCCGGGAGCCCTGCATCAACCAAGGCAAGACGCAAGAAAGTCTCGGGGGCGGAGTCCGCACCTACACGAATAAGTTCGACGGCGGCCCGGGCCTTGACGATGCCCTGCATCTTGGGGTGCCTCGTCAGCATCTCCCGGAGTCCTTGAACCGTTGCCCATGGCTCGGTGCGAAGCTCGAGTCCGTCGTGCGGCCGACGGACCAACTGGTCGCCCATTGCTACGACATATTCCATGGGAAGCAAGCGGCAAAGGTCCAGCCATGTCCGCGCCGGCGTTGAGATACGTATGCCTTCCCAGTCCATAATTTCGTCGTCGTGCGCCACAACTCGATGCCCGATTACACCGTCACGCCTCACTTGTGGGAGCGAACGCGGTTTGCTGAGGTGCAGGTCCCGGCAGTCCTGGAACCAGGCAGGAAGCCATAGCCCAAGCAAAGTGGCCGCCGTCAAATGCGATATCCACGCTCCAGGACTTGCGGCCGACAATGCCCGAGCCATGCCGGGGAGCTCGAACTCCCATCCGGCCGGTAGATATAGAAGCCGGCCGGCCGATAACAGGTCAGATGCACGCAGCCGCCCACTGCTAACGCTCGCTGCCCGCGCCTCAGCAACGGTGAAGGGAACGGCCAGAGGGGCAGGCAAGGGTGAGGCGA
This sequence comes from Arthrobacter sp. MAHUQ-56, assembly GCF_019710585.1. Taxonomy (GTDB): domain Bacteria; phylum Actinomycetota; class Actinomycetes; order Actinomycetales; family Micrococcaceae; genus Arthrobacter. The sequence goes on from NZ_JAIFZQ010000020.1 coordinate 639,982, forward strand.
GGCGCATGCGCTCATTGTTCCCGGATCACGCCGACCCCGCAGGAGTTATCCACAACCCCCGTTGCTCTATCAGTTTTGGCAACTAAAACCGGGTTTTAAGGACCAAATCTGATAGGGCAACGGGGAAGGAGGTTAGGTGAGGCCTACCGGGTTTCCTTCCGCATCCACGTCCATCCGGAGGGCTGCCGGGACGGCGGGAAGGCCGGGCATGGTCATCACCGCACCGGTCAGGGCCACGATGAAGCCCGCGCCGGTCTTGGGCAGCAGGTCGCGCACGTGGACGGTGAACCCCTTGGGGGCGCCGAGGCGGGAGGCGTCGTCCGTGAAGGAGTACTGGGTTTTGGCCATGCAGACCGGCAGTGAACTCCAGCCGTTCCGCTCGATCTCGGCAAGCCGCTTGAGCGCCGGCACCGAGAAGTCCACACCGTCGGCACCGTAGATCTCCTGCGCGATGGTCCGGATCTTGTCCTCCACGGACAGCTCCAGGGGATAGAGGTGCCGGAAACTGGTGGGCCGCTCCACGGCCTGCGCCACCAGCGCGGCAAGCTCGTCACCTCCATCGCCCCCGCCGCCGCGCCCCCACACATCGGCGACGGCGGCAGGCACGCCTTCGGCGGCGCACCAGTCCAGCAGCCAGTCGAGTTCCTCCGGAGTGTCCGAGGAGAAACGGTTAATGGCCACCACAGGTGTGACGCCGAACTTCTCCACATTCCGCACGTGCCGGCGCAGGTTGGCCACGCCGGCCTCGAGCGCGGCCATGTCAGGCTGGCCCAGCCGGTCCTTGGCCACCCCGCCCTGCATTTTCAGCGCCCGCACCGTCGCCACCACCACGATCGCCGAGGGGGCCAGGCCGCCAACCCGTGCCTTGATGTCCATGAACTTCTCGGCGCCCAGGTCGGCCCCGAACCCGGCCTCGGTCACCACAATGTCCGCCAGCCGCCGGGCCGTCTGCGTGGCGATCAACGAGTTGCAGCCATGGGCGATGTTCGCGAAGGGGCCGCCGTGCACCAGCGCGGGAGTTCCGGCGATGGTCTGCACCAGGTTGGGCTTGATGGCCTCCTTGAGCAGGAGCGTCAAAGCCCCCTCCACCCCAAGATCCGCCACGGTGACGGGGGCGCGGTCGTAGGTGTAGCCGAACGTGATCCGGCCCAGGCGCGCACGCAGGTCCGCCAGGTCAGTGGCCAGGCAGAAGACGGCCATGACCTCGGACGCCACGGTGATGTCGAACCCGTCCTGCCGGGGCACACCCTGGGTCGGGCCGCCCAGGCCGATGACCACCTCCCGCAGCGCCCGGTCGTTCATGTCCAGGACGCGCTTGAAGGTCATCCGGCGCGGATCGATGTTCAAGGCGTTGCCCTGGTAGATGTGGTTGTCCACCAGGGCCATGAGGGCGTTGTTGGCTGAGGTAATGGCATGGAAGTCGCCGGTGAAGTGCAGGTTGATCTCATCCATGGGAAGGACCTGCGAATAACCCCCTCCGGTGGCCCCGCCCTTCATTCCCAGGACCGGACCGAGCGAGGGCTCGCGCAGCGCAATCATCACCTTGTGCCCGGCCCGGGCCAGGGAATCGGCCAGTCCCACGGTGGTGGTGGACTTGCCCTCGCCGGCCGGGGTGGGGGACATGGCCGAGACCAGCACCACCTTGCCGTGCGGAGCCGGCGCGGCGAGGCGGCCGGGATCGATTTTCGCCTTGTACCGCCCGTACTGTTCCAGCGCGTCAGCGTTAACCCCCGCGGCGGCGGCGATCTCTGCGATCGGCCGGATGCGGGCGGCGCGGGCTATCTCAAGATCAGTGGGAAGAGCAGGCATCCTTGTCCTTTCCTGCACCGGCCGGCGCCGGAGACCTGCCCCTAAGCTAACAGCAGCCAGTCGGTGGACGAAGGAAAATCAGGAAGCCGGAACGGCCCGGGCCAGGCGGGGTGCCATGTAGTTGTCGACGGCGGCATGGTAGCTTTCCAGCGTGATGGCGGCCGTGCGCTGCCAGCCGGAGTTCTGGGCGCGGATGGCGGCGGCCCGCCCCAGGTCCTCGCGCGTGGCGGGGTCGTCGTACAGCGCTTCCAGCGCATCGGCCCAGTCGGCGGCGTGGTGGCCGTCCACCAGGAGCCCGGTGCGGCCGTGGAAGATGGCCCGGGAAAGCCCGCCCACCCGGGTGGCCACCACGGGCGTGCCGCAGGCCTGGGCCTCAAGGGCCACCAAGCCGAAGGATTCGCTGAAGGAAGGCATCACCACCACGTCGGCCGCGCGGAACCAGGACGCAAGCTCAGGTGCCTTCACTGGCGGCAGCTGCGTGACGACGTCGTCCATTCCTGCCTCGGCGACCAGGCACCGAAGGTTGAACTCCTTGTTGCCGCTCAGCGACCCCAGGACGGTGACCCGGAGGTCGATGTCGGGACGGCGCTTGCGCAGCAGCGCGGCGGCCTTGACCAGGACCTGAGGCCCTTTCAGGCGCTGGATGCGCCCGGCGAACACCAGGTGGAAGGTGTCCGGGCTGATGCCGTGCTGCGCCCGCGACCTGGCGCGGAACGCCGGGGTGAACGTGCCCAGGTCCACACCGGGCGGCGCGATGTCGATGCGGTCGTAGGTGGCACCGTAGTGCGACACCAGTTCGGCCGCTTCGGCGCTGGTGTTGGCGATAAGCCGCGCGGCGCCATCCACGATGCGCTGCTCACCCAGCTCCCGCCGGCGCGGTTCAGGCTGTTCGCCGGACTCCAGCAGCAGGTTTTTGACCTTGGCCATGGTGTGCATCGTGTGCACCAGCGGCACACCCCACAGTTCGGACAGCTCCAGGCCTGCGATCCCGGACACCCAGTAGTGCGAATGGATGACGTCGTAGCGACCGTGCGGCTGGCGGCTCCGGATCTGTTCGATCTCCGCCACCATGGCGTGCAGCAGCCCGGGAAGCTCCTCCTTGGGGATCTTCTTGGGCGGCCCGGCCAGGACGTTGTGCACGCAAACCCCGGGATCGGGATGTTCGACGGCGGGCTGGCCCGCTGAAGTGGCGCGCGTGAAGATCTCCACCTCCACGCCGGCCTCCGCCAGGGCCGAGGCGAGCTCACGGATATAGACGTTCATCCCGCCGGCGTCACCGGAGCCCGGCTGCTCCATGGGGGAGGTGTGGAGGGAGAGTAAAGCGACCCTGCGGATCAGTGCCACGGGACCTCCTTCCGGCCACCGGCGCGCGTCAGCGGAACCGGGCAAGTGGACATTCGATAAAACACTACTCCTTCCCCTAACGCCCGCCGCCCTGCCACATCTTCCCCAGCGCCGGGAACACCTCTTCGTAACCTGAAAGGAGCTGCACGGCAAGGTCCGCGGAGTCCACCAGCGGATGCCGGGCGAAGGCCGCGAGGGCAGCCCCGCGGTTGCCCTCGCACGCGGCCTGGACGGTGAGCCGCTCCACCTCCTTCACGCGCCGGAGCAGCCCAAGCTGCGGTTCGGCCGGTGCCTCCTGGGGCAGCGGGATGGCACCGCCGGCGTTAACAGCGCAGGGAACTTCGACGACGCCGTCCGCGGGCAGGCCGGGAATGGCGGGTTGGGGAGCAGGCGGGTTGGTCGTGGCGGGCGGGGATGCCTCTCCACCGCCGGGCGGCAAGGTGTTGCGGGTGTTGAGGACCAGCTGGGTGCCGCCACCGGCAGGGCTTCCACCGGGGCTTCCGGAGAGCGCGCGCATGGCCGCCAGCGCAACCCGCTCGTAACCGCCGCCGGCCAGGTCCTCCTCATTCCGCCGTTCGCCGTCGCCCCGGGCCTCGGCCAGGTACCCCTCCTCCCGGGACCGCCGCGCTTCCTCCCACAGCCGGTACGCTTCCGCGCCGGCAGCGGCGAGCCGGGGGTAGAGCTCCTGCTGCTGGCTGTGGATGGTCTCGCCGCGGGTCCGGGCCATGGCCTGCATCGCCAGGCGGGCTGCACCGGCCTGGTAGTAGTAGAAAAGGTACTCGTTGGGCAGCAGGCCGAGGTTCGCCAGGAACTCCTGCGGGAACAGCCTGCCTTCCTCGAAGGACTGAAGGGCAGCGGCATCCGAAAGCAGGTCCGGCAGCACGTCCCGGCCCCCGGACTCCAGCCGGTACAGCCAGCCCAGGTGGTTCAACCCGTAGTAGCCCACGCCGTCGAGCGATCCCTCCGGCAATGTGATCCCGGCGGCCCGCGCCGCGCGGTGCACCAGGGCGCCCGCTGAGTCGCAGATCCCGACCACCCGCCGGCCCAGCAGGGGGAGCAGCGCTTCCGTGACCATCCCGGCGGGGTTGGTGAAGTTGACCAGCCATGCGTCCGGGCACTGTTCCCGCATCAACCGGGCCAGGTCCAGCATGTGCGGGATGGTCCGCAGGGCGTAGGAGATTCCACCGGCCCCCGTGGTTTCCTGGCTCAGCAGGCCCAGGCGCTGCGCCACCTTCTCGTCGGCGACGCGTCCCGCCGTGCCGCCGGGCCGGATGGCGGCGAACACCACTTCTGTCCCGGCGAGGGCTTCGCGAAGATCGGTGGTGGCGTGGAGGCGCAAGGGCGAGTTCTGCCCGCCGGGCATGCTGCGCAGCACCGCGGTGACGGCATCCAGCCGGCCGGGATCGACGTCGTGCAATACCAGTTCGGTGACCAAACCGGCATAGCGGCCGGACACCAGTGCCCGGTATATCAACGGCACCCGGAAACCTCCGCCGCCGGCAATCAGAAGCCGCATACCCAGCAGTCTAGGCCCGCCCGCAGCCGAGCCGCCCCTACGCGTCCGGGGCCCCTACCGAAGCCTCCCGGCACGGCGTATTGTGCCGAACATGGACGCGATTCCCGCCCGCCCCTTCGACCCCCTCGCCGCCGTCCGGTCACCGGCCGAGCCGGGATTCGACGTGCTGCTGGCCGGCACGGTCTTCCAGGACATCATCTTCACCGGCCTGCCCCACGGGCCCGAACCAGGGACGGAAATCTGGAGCGAGGGAATGGGCAGTTGCCCGGGCGGGGTGGCAAACCAGGCCATCGCCGCAGCCCGGCTGGGCCTGCGCACCGGGCTGGCCGCCGCGTTCGGGGATGACGGCTACGGCGACTTCAACTGGAAGATCCTCTCCGGCCAGGAGCACGTGGACCTCAGCCTGTCCCGCCGCGTCCCGGGCTGGCACTCGCCGGTCACCGTGTCGCTCTGCGTGGACCAGGACCGCTCGCTGGTGACCCATGGCCACTCTGCCCCGGTGAGCAACTCGGAGCTGATCGGAAAGCCTCCCCGGGCGCTCGCCGGCATTGCCGAGGTGGGCCTGGAAGTGGAACCCTGGGCCCGGTCCGCCCAGGCGGCGGGGGTCAAGCTGTTCGGCGATGTGGGCTGGGATCCCAGCGGGGAGTGGGCCCCTGTGCGGCTCGAGAACCTGCAGTATTTCTACGCCTTCCTGCCCAACCAGCGCGAGGCCATGGCGCTGACCGGCAAGGACAACCCCTGGAGCGCGCTCTACGCGCTGGCGGACCGGCTCCCCGTGGCCGTGGTGACCCTGGGGGCGCAGGGCGCCATGGCTGTGGACTCGGAGACCGGGGAGGAGGAATGGGTTCCGTCGCTTCCGGTCAAGGCCCATGACCCCACCGGCGCCGGCGACTGCTTCGATGCCGCCTTCATCGTGGGGACCCTGGCAGGCTGGCCCTTGGGGAACCGACTGCGGTTCGCCAACCTGTGCGCGTCGCTGGCCGTGCAGGAGGTGGGCGGATCATTGGCTGCCCCGGGCTGGGGGGACATCGCGGACTGGTGGAAACGCGCCAACGCCCGCCCCGAACGGCAGATGAGCCAGTGGCTGCGGCGCTTCGCGTTCCTGGCGGACATCCTCCAGGATGTTCCGCTCGGAGCCCAGCGCCGGGCGGCCGCCACCATCGCGCACCTTTCGGATGCGTGAGGGCCGGCAGGCACGGCGATTATTCGGCCGGAAGTGCCCGGACTAGAATCAGTTAGGTGACCTACCCCGCAACAACCGGTGAATTCAGCGCTGCCCAGGGGCCCGACCCCCACCACGAACGGTCCGCCGTCATCGACCTGGACGCCATCCGCCACAACGTCCGCCGGCTGGCCGCCGCCGCGTCCCCGGCGAAAGTCATGGCCGTCGTCAAGGCAGATGCCTACGGCCACGGCGCCGTTCCCGTGGCGCGCGCGGCCCTGCAGGCAGGCGCCTCCTGGCTGGGGGTCGCCCACATTTCCGAAGCGCTCGCGCTGCGCGCCGCCGGCATCGACGCTCCGCTGCTTGCCTGGCTGCACACCACCGACAGCAACTTCGGCGCCGCCGTGGCCGCCGGCGTCGACATTGGATGCTCAGGGTGGGAGCTGGAACGGATCGTCGCTGCGGCCCGTGAACAGGAGCGTCCTGCGCGGGTGCACCTGAAGGTGGACACCGGGCTGGGCCGCAACGGGTGCACGCCGGAGGACTGGGACCGCCTGGTGGGCGAAGCCGTGGAATACCAGGACCAGGGCCTGCTGCGCGTGGTAGGGATTTTCTCGCACCTCGCCGTCGCGGACGAACCGGAGCGGCCCGAGACGGACCAGCAAGTGGCTGCTTTCCGGGAAGCGGTGGCCATCGCCGAAGATGCCGGCGTGGACCCGGAAGTCCGGCACCTTGCCAACACCCCGGCCACGCTGTCCCGGCCGGACACGCACTTCGACCTCGTCCGTGCGGGCCTGGGGATCTACGGGCTCTCGCCGTTCGACGGACAGACGTCCGCCGAGCTGGGCCTGCGCCCCGCGATGACGCTGCGCACCCTTGTCTCGCAGTGCAAAAACGTGCCCGAGGGGCAGGGCGTCTCCTATGGCCTGCGCTACCGCACCAGTGGGCCGACCACCCTTGCCCTGATTCCGCTGGGCTATGCCGACGGTGTTCCACGCGTCGCCACCGGCGGTCCCGTGCGGGTGGCAGGAAAGACGTACCCGGTGGTGGGGCGGATCGCCATGGACCAGATGGTGATAGACCTCGGGGCGGAGCACGCCGGGGAGGGGCTGCCCGGTGCCGAGGCAGTGCTGTTCGGCGACGGCGCGGACGGCGGGCCCACCGCCGACGACTGGGCCCGCGCGGCCGGGACCATCAACTACGAAATCGTGACGCGGATCAGTCCCCGGGTTCCGCGGCGCTTCATCAACGAGGACGAGCATGCCGGCGCGGGTGCCGGCCTCGCCGGGTTCCACGGCGGGGCGGGGGCGGCATGAGCGCAGCGCAGGCAGGCGCCCAGCCCGCTGCAGCCAACTGGGAAAAGACGTTTACGGCGACGACGGCGGACCAGACCCAGGCGTTCGGCGAACGCCTGGCGGAGGTACTCCGGGCCGGGGACCTGCTGGTGCTGTCCGGCGAGCTCGGCGCGGGTAAGACGACGTTCACACAGGGCCTGGGGCAGGGCCTGGGCGTCCGCGCGGGCGTCATTTCGCCCACCTTCGTCCTGGTCCGGATCCATCCCAACCTGCCGGACGGCCCGCGGCCCGGCGGCCCGGACCTGGTGCACGTGGATGCCTACCGGCTGGGCTCGGCGGCAGAGATCGATGACATCGACCTCGAAAACACCATGGACTCGTCCGTGACGGTAGTGGAATGGGGCCACGACCGCGTGGAGCACCTCAGCGAGAGCAGGCTGGAGATCGACTTCCTCCGCGCCATCGGCCTGGGCGCCGCGAGTACCGGAAACCTCGACTTCGACGCCGAGGACACCGACGAGCCGCGCACCATCGTGATGCGCGGGTACGGCCCCCGGTGGACGGCCGCTCCGGACCTCGACGGCCGCGAAAGGAGCGCCCCATGCTGATTCTCGCCATCGACACGTCGGCGGTGGCCAGCGCAGCCCTGGTCTCCGATGACGCCCCCGAGGCCGTGGTGGCCAGTTTCTCCACCGAGGACACCCGCAGCCATGCGGAGGTACTCGCCCCCGGGATCCACGAAATGCTCGCGTCGGCAGGCGTCACTGGCCAGGACATCGATGCGTTGGTGGTGGGCGTGGGCCCCGGACCGTTCACCGGCCTGCGCTCCGGGATTGCCACGGCGCGCACCCTGGCCTTCGTGTGGGGCAAGCCGCTGCATGGGCTGATGAGCCTGGACGCGGTGGCTTTGGAGGTGGCCGAATCCACCTCAGCAGTCCCCGAATTCCTCGTGGTCACCGATGCCCGGCGCAAAGAGGTCTACTGGGCCCGCTACAGCCTCAGCGACGGCCAGCTGCCCCTGCTGGAAGACGGGCCGCACGTGGGTTTCGCCGCGGACCTGCCGCAATTGCCCGCGTTCGGCGCGGGTGCAGGCCTTTACGCCGACGCCCTTAAAGCCGATCCGGACTTCGCGCAGGAGCAGCCCGACGCCCTGTACCTTGGCCAGTTCGCACTGGCCCGGCTGGCATCCGGGGGCACCCTGCTGGACTCCACGCCCTTGTACCTGCGTGAATCCGACGCCCAGGTGCCCGGACCACGGAAGCGCGCCCTGTGAGCACCGCACCCGATACCCACCCCGCGGAAGTCACCGTCCGGGACATGACACTGGACGATGTCCCTGCCGTCGAAGCCCTCGAGCAGCGGCTCTTCCCGATCGACGCCTGGCCCCTGCAGATGTTCCTGGACGAACTCTCCCAGCCGGAAACCCGCCGCTACCTCGTGGCGGAAGCCGGCGGCGGCATCGTGGGCTACGCCGGCCTGATGTGCATCGAGCCCATCGCCGACGTCCAGACCATCGCCGTCGTGCCTGACTACGAGGGCCGCGGCATCGGCACCACCCTGCTCACCCGGCTGATCGCGGAAGCCCGCCGCAGGGGAGCCGCCGACGTCCTCCTCGAGGTCCGCGCCGACAACCCGCGGGCGCAGAAGCTGTACGTGCGGTTCGGGTTCGAGCAGATCCATGTCCGCCGCCGCTACTACCGGGACGGGGTGGACGCCCTGATCATGCGGCTCCGGCTCGCGGACTCCCCGGACACGGGGGCCATTGATACCGGGGAAACAACGGAAGCAGGCAAACAATGAACCGCACCCAGCCCCTGGTGCTCGGCATCGAATCGTCCTGTGACGAAACCGGCGTGGGCATCGTCCGCGGCACCACCCTGCTGACGAACACCGTCTCCTCCTCGATGGATGAGCACGTGCGTTTCGGCGGGGTCATTCCCGAGATCGCCTCCCGGGCGCACCTTGACGCGTTCGTCCCCACCCTCGAACAGGCGCTTGCCGAGGCGGGCGTGGAGCTGGCGGACGTGGATGCCATTGCGGTCACGTCCGGCCCCGGCCTGGCTGGTGCGCTGATGGTGGGTGTCTGCGCCGCGAAGGCTTTGGCCGTGGCCACCGGAAAGCCGCTCTACGCCATCAACCACCTGGTGGCCCATGTCGGCGTCGGACTCCTGGACGGCCGCGGGGACGGCCGCAAGCAGGAACTGCCGGAAAACCTTGGCGCCCTGCTGGTGTCCGGCGGTCACACGGAAATCCTGCAGATCAACAGCATCACCAGCGACGTGGTGCTCCTGGGCTCCACCATCGACGACGCCGCGGGCGAGGCCTACGACAAGGTGGCCCGCATCCTGGGGCTCGGCTATCCCGGCGGCCCCGCCATCGACAGGATGGCCCGCACCGGCAACCCGAAGGCCATCCGCTTCCCGCGCGGCCTGACCCAGCCCAAGTACATGGGGACCGCCGAAGAACCCGGACCGCACCGCTACGACTGGTCCTTCAGCGGCCTCAAGACGGCGGTGGCGCGCTGCGTGGAGCAGTTCGAGGCCCGCGGTGAGGAGATCCCGGTGGCCGACATCGCCGCTGCCTTCCAGGAAGCCGTGGTGGACGTTATCTCGTCCAAGGCCGTCCTGGCCTGCCGGGAGCGCGGAATCAAGGATGTCCTGCTCGGCGGCGGAGTGGCAGCCAACTCACGCCTGCGGGAACTGACCGGGCAGCGTTGCGCCTCCGCCGGAATCCGGCTGCACGTTCCTCCGCTGGACCTGTGCACGGACAACGGCGCCATGGTGGCGGCCCTCGGTGCCCAGCTGGTGATGGCCGGCGTGGAATCCAGCGGCATCGGCTTCGCCCCGGACTCGTCGATGCCCGTCACGTCGGTGTCGCTGCCGGCCTGATCCCCGCGAAACACACAGTTGCTCTATCAGATATGGCTCCTAAACCACCGGTTTAGGAGCCATATCTGATAGAGCAAGTCAGGCGGTGGGGCCGTTGCGCATCTGCTTGACCAGGTCCAGGACCACGGCCTGCAGGTTCCCGCCGTTCTCGGCGGCCACGCGGCGCTGCCGCTGGTACCCGGCGCCGCGGCGGATGATCTTCTCGACGTCGGCTAGCTCGTCCGGGCAGCGGAGCTTTGCCGCCACCGGTTCCAGCCGGTTCAGCGTTTCCAGGAGGTGGTCGGTGACCAGCTGCTCCTTGCCCGCCGCATCCAAAATGATGATCGCGTCCATGCCGTAACGGGCCGCGCGCCACTTGTTTTCCTGCACATGCCACGGCGGCATGGTGGGGATGGTGCCGCCGTTGTCCAGGATGGTGGAGAACTCGTCCACCAGGCACTGGGTGAGGGCGGCGATGGCGCCCACTTCCTCCAGGGTGGCCAGCCCGTCGCAGATGCGCATCTCGATGGTGCCCAGCGCGGGCACGGGCCGGATGTCCCACCGGATCTCGGAGATGGTGTCGATCACGCCGGTGGTGAACATGTCCTGGACGTAGGACTCGTATTCCTCCCAGGACTTGAACTGGAAGGGCAGGCCGGCGGTGGGCAGCTGCTGGAACATCAGGGCCCGCTGGGACGCGTAGCCGGTGTCCTCTCCGCCCCAGAACGGGCTGGAGGCGGAGAGCGCCTGGAAGTGCGGGAAGTAGTTGACCAGGCCGTCCAGCACCGGGAGGGCCTTGTCCCGGCTGTCGAGGCCCACGTGCACGTGCACGCCGTAGATCACCATCTGCCGGCCCCACCACTGGGTCCGGTCGATGAGCTTGGCGTACCGCGCCTTGTCCGTCACCGGCTGCAGCTGGGGCGGGCTGAACGGGTGGCTGCCGGCGCAGAACAGCTCCACACCCATGGGGTCGGTGATCTCCCGGACCGCAGCCACCGAGCGGTTCAGGTCCTCCTTGGCCTCCGCCGCGGTGTCGCAGATGCCGGTGACCAGTTCCACCGTGTTGAGCAGCAGTTCCTGCTTGATGTGCGGATGCTCGTCGTCTTCGTTGAGTTCGGGGTGGCGGGAGGCGACGCCGCGGAGCACCTGGTTGGCGACGGAAGCGAGCTCGCCCGTCTTCCCGTCCACCAGGGCAAGCTCCCACTCAACACCGAGGGTTGACTGCCTCGATGACGCGAAGTCGATCTTCACACGTTTCCTTACTCTCCGGTTTGCCGCTGGCTGATGCCGCTCACAGGCTGCGCCGGCTGGCGAACGGGTGTTTCAAGTCTATAGGGCAGGGGTAGCATCCTATTGATGGCTCCGTTCCAGTACCTGCGTCACAGCCCTGCCAAATCCTTCCCCCTCCTCCTGGCCTTGTCGGCCCTGGCCCTGGCCTCCTGCACCGCCGCTCCAAGTCCCGCCCCGCCGTCGTCCGCGCCCTCCAGCGGCGCGTCGCCCACCCCTTCGGCAAGCACGACGCCGGCACCACCTTCCGCCTCCCCGTCGCCTGATCCCGGTTCCCGGCCCCTGGGCTGGGGCCCCGAGCAGCGGGACGAGGACGCAGCTGCCGCTGCCGTGGCAGCCATGACGCCCGAGCAAAAAGCCGGGCAGGTCCTGCTCCCGTTCTTCAAGGGCAACCAGGTGGAGGCCCAGGCGGCACTCATCCAGCGCCTGCACCTGGCCGGCTCCATCATCATGGGCGACAACGTGCCGCGCGATCCGCAGGGGAAAGTCGACGTGGCCGCCATGACTGCCCTGAACCAGCGGCTGCTGCAGGCAGTGGCCGCCGACGGCCGCCGCTGGCCCGGGATCATCGCCGTGGACCAGGAAGGCGGCATGGTGGCGCGCATCGGTGCGCCGCTGACCGAGTGGCCTGCGCCGATGAGCTACGGTGCGGCCGGCAACGAAGCCCTGACCCGGGAAGCCGGCAAGGGCCTGGCCGGGGAGCTGGTGCCCCTGGGTTTCAACCTGGACTTCGCGCCGGACACGGACGTCACCATCGGCGCCCAGGATCCCACCATTGGTGCCCGCTCCATGTCCGCCGATCCGGCCGCCGCGGCAACCCAGGGGGTGGCGTTCTCCCAGGGAATGCTTGCCGCCGGAGTGATGCCAACCGTGAAGCATTTTCCCGGGCACGGTTCCGTCACCACGGATTCCCACCTCAGCCTGCCCGTCCAGCCGGCCGGCGTCGACGCGCTCCAGGCAAGGGACTGGAAACCCTTCCAGGCGGCGGCCGCCGCCGGACTGCCCATCGCCATGACCGGGCACATCGCCGTGCCCGCGCTGGAACCTGGCGTGCCGGCGTCGCTCTCCGCACCAAACTACGCGGCCCTGCGCAGCCTGGGCTTCAAGGGCGTGGCGGTGACGGACGCCCTGAACATGGGCGCGGTGGACAAGCAGTACCCCGCAGGCACGGCTGCGGTGAAGGCCCTTACCGCGGGCGCCGACCTGCTCTTGATGCCAGCCGACGTGGAGCAGGCCCACGCGGCCATTCTCCAGGCCCTGGCATCCGGCAGCCTTCCCGCCGGGCGCCTGGACGAGGCGGCCCGGCGGGTGGCAACGCTGATGACCTGGCATGCCCGGACCGCCCCGGCGGCAGGGGCGCCGGGCGCAGGCACCCCGGCCGGCAGTGGAGCGGCCCTGTCCACCCGGGTGTCGGCGTCGGCCGTCACGGTCCTGGCCGGTCCGTGCAAGGGGGCGCTGGTCCCCGGCTCGGTGCGCGTGGCCGGCGGGGGACCGGGGGACCGGGAACGCTTCGAGGCCGCCGCCGCCCGTGCCGGGCTCACCGTCGGTTCCGGCCCGCTGGTGAGCCTTATCGGCTATGGCGGGAAACCTGCGGGCGGGGACATCGCCGTGGCCCTCGACGCGCCGTGGCCGCTGCAGGATTCCACCGCGCCCGTCAAACTGGCGCTCTACGGCCGCAGCGACGCCGCCTTTGACGCGCTGGCCGCCGTGCTGGCAGGAAAGGCGCCCGCGCCCGGGAAGCTGCCCGCCGCCGTCGGCCCCTACCCGGCGGGAACCGGCTGCGCCTGACCCCCGGGACCACCGGTGCCGGCGGGACCGCTTTAATGGTGGGGTGCCCATTCTGAATAAAGACATGACCCTCTGCATCTCGCTCTCCGCCCGTCCGAGCAACAACGGGACCCGGTTCCACAACCACCTGTACGAACAGCTGGGCCTGAACTGGATCTACAAGGCGTTCGCACCCACCAATCTGGAACAGGCCATCGCCGGCGTGCGGGGCCTGGGCATCCGCGGCTGCGCCATCTCCATGCCGTACAAGGAGGACGTGATCGCCCTGGTGGACGAGATGGATCCTTCGGCCAAGGCCATCGATTCCGTCAACACGATCGTCAACACGGACGGGCATCTCAAGGCCTACAACACCGACTACACCGCCATCGAGCAGCTCCTGGCCACGAATGCGGTCCCCACCGACTACTCGGTGCTGGTGCAGGGTGCCGGCGGCATGGCCAAGGCCACCGTTGCCGCCCTCCGGGACGCCGGCTTCACCGACGTCACCGTGATCGCCCGGAACGAGGCCACCGGGCGTGCGCTCGCGGACCAGTACGGCTTCACGTGGCGTGCAGCGCTCGACGGCGGGACAGCGGACCTGATCATCAACGTCACCCCTATCGGTATGGCAGGGGGAGCGGAAGCTGACGCCCTGTCCTTCCCGGCGGAAACGATCGACGCGGCGCGCGTGGTGTTCGACGTGGTGGCGCTGCCGGCCGAGACGCCCCTGATCCAGGCCGCCCGTGCCGCGGGCAAGCCGGTCATTACCGGGGCCGAGGTGGCCACCATCCAGGCACTGGAGCAGTTCGTCCTGTACACGGGGGTACGGCCGACGGCAGAGCAGGTGCGGGCGGCCGAGGAGTTCATGCGCGCCCAGTAGGGGCTAGACGGGTTCCACCACGATGGCCACCCGGTCCTCGCCGATGCGGGTCAGGACCAGGGTGGCCGTTTTGCCGCCCTTTTTGGCGTTTTTCCCGCCCGGAAGCAGTTGCTTCCGCAGTTCCTCCGGCGTCACCGCCGTGCCGCGTTTCTTGATGTCCAGCACGGTGATGCCCTCCCTCTTGACCCAGGCTTTGAGCGCCTTGACGTTGTACTGCATCACGTCCAGCACCTTGTAGGCCCTGGCGAACGGCGTGTCCCGCAGCTCCGGCGCGCAGATGTAGGCGATGTGCTCATCCACCAGGTGCCCGCCCAGTTCGAGCGCGACGTCGGCCACCAGGCCTGCCCGGATCACGGCGCCGTCCGGCTCATACAGGTAGCCCGCCACCGGCCCCACCGGGGCCTGGGGGCCTGCGCCGAAGTCCTCACCGCTGGTGAGTTCCGCCGGCCCCTGGGGGCCCAGGACCAGGGCGGCCCGCCGCACGCCGGGCCTGCGCACCGCGTTGAACCACAGTGTCACCTCGGTAACGTCACCCGACACGGACACCCACTGCGCCTCGCAGCCCCCGGGGACGGAGTCGTGCGGCATGCCGGGGCCCATCTTGACGCCCACGGCCTTCCCCTGCGCGGCCAGCGATTCGACGAATGACAGTGGCGGGGAGAAAGCTTCGGGGTCCCAGATCCGTTTGGTGCCGGAGGTGGAGGTGACACGCCGTGCGGGGTCCAGCCAGACGCCGTCGATGCCGTCCAGCGGCACCGCCGCGGCATCGGCGTGGACCACCGTCGCGTTGGGGAACGGAATGAGGTTCACGGTGGCGCACGCCGCGGTTGTTTCGTCCATCTCGACGGCGGTGACGGCCACGTCCAGGGAGGCCAGCGCCAGCGAGTCGGCGCCGAGGCCGCAGCCCAGGTCCGCTACGTGGCTGATCCCGGCGCCGGCGAACCGCTTTGCGTGGTGCGCGGCCACGTTCAGCCGCGTGGCCTGCTCCAGGCCGGCCTGGGTGAAGAGCATCCGGCGGGCGAACTCGCCGAACTTCGCCTCCGCCTTGGTCCGAAGCCGCGACTGCGTCAGGACCGCGGACACCAGCCCGGCCGGGTGCCCGGCCTTCCGCAGGGCCGCATTGAGCGCAAAGGAATCCTCGTCCCGGTAGGGCCCCAGGGACGCCAGCAGGTCCCATCCTTCGGGGGTCAACAGCGGTGCAATCTGGTCCTGTGCAGTCTGGTCCTGGGGAGCGTGAGCCATGGGTTCCAGCCTAGTGGAGGAGCACGTACCGGGATGCCGATAGTGTTGACAGCATGGAAGAGAGCGCAGCCCCCGGGCCGTCCGGCGAACAGCAGCCCACGACCCCGGGGGTCGCGAGGTTCGCCCGCCCCGTGCTGATCGCCGCGTCCGTAGTGGCCGTGGTCTGCATCGCCTTGCTGGTGATCATCTTCCTCCTGGATACCTTCAACGCCACCGTCTATTCGGTGGGCGGCAACAACATCTCCGACGACACCCAGGAGGCCCGGGACATCCGCGGGCTGTACGACGGCGCGCGCACAGGGAGCATCTTCTTCCTCGTCACCGCGGTGCTCGCCGCGGCAGCGGCCGGCTGGTTGCTCGTCCGGGGGCGCAGCCAGGGCGACGGCGGGGCCGACGGCGGCGAGGACGTCGGCTTCGACGACCTGGGCCGCTAGGAGTGCCGGCCCCCAAGGCCGGCCGGCCGCCGTCGTACGTTCCCGAAGCCGTACGCCTACGACGAAACGTTGGCACTCGCCTTGACCGAGTGCTAACCCTTACATAGAGTCTTCATTAGCACTCTCCCTAGGAGGGTGCTAACACATGAAGAGCTGCCAGCCAGGCTGCTGCCGGCACCGCGACGACGGTTTGCCAGCTACGGCGGAAAGCTTTCCAGTCCACGAATTTGCTGACGAAAAGGAGAGGTCCGAGTGTCGGTCTCTATTAAGCCTCTTGAGGATCGTATTGTTGTCCGCCCGCTCGAAGCCGAGCAGACCACGGCTTCCGGCCTGGTTATCCCGGACTCCGCCCAGGAGAAGCCGCAGGAAGGCGAAGTTGTTGCAGTAGGCCCCGGCCGCTTCGAAGATGGCAACCGCGTTCCGGTCGACGTAGCCGTTGGCGACGTCGTTATCTACTCCAAGTACGGCGGAACCGAAGTCAAGACGGGCGGCACCGAGTACCTCGTGCTGTCCGCCCGCGACGTCCTGGCGATCGTCGTCAAGTAACTCTTTCGGATCCCCGTGCTGCCGGCCACGCTTATGCTGGCCGGCGGTGCGGGGTTTCTGTCTTTGAAAGGACAAAACCATGGCAAAGCAGCTTGCGTTTAACGACGCTGCCCGCCGGTCCCTCGAGGCCGGCATCGATAAGCTCGCCAACACCGTCAAGGTGACGCTCGGCCCCCGCGGCCGCAACGTCGTCCTGGACAAGAAGTGGGGCGCTCCCACCATCACGAACGACGGCGTCACCATCGCCCGCGAAGTGGAGCTTGACGACCCCTACGAGAACCTTGGCGCGCAGCTGGCCAAGGAAGTAGCCACCAAGACCAACGATGTTGCCGGTGACGGCACCACCACCGCCACCGTCCTGGCCCAGGCCCTGGTCAAGGAAGGCCTGCGCAACGTGGCAGCCGGCGCTGCCCCCGGCCAGATCAAGCGCGGCATCGAGGTTGCGGTTGAGGCCGTCGCCGCCCGCCTGCTGGAGAACGCGCGCCCCGTCGAGGGCACCCAGGTGGCAAACGTTGCCGCCATCTCCGCCCAGAGCGACGAAATCGGCGAGCTCCTCGCCGAGGCTTTCGGCAAGGTGGGCAAGGATGGTGTCATCACCATCGAGGAGTCCTCCACCACCCAGACCGAGCTGGTCCTCACCGAGGGCATGCAGTTCGACAAGGGCTACCTTTCCCCGTACTTCGTCACCGACGCGGAGCGCCAGGAAGCAGTCCTCGAGGACGCCCTCATCCTGATCAACCAGGGCAAGATCTCCTCCATCCAGGAATTCCTGCCGCTGCTCGAAAAGGCGCTGCAGGCCTCCAAGCCGCTGTTCATCATCGCCGAGGATGTCGAGGGCGAGGCGCTGTCCACGCTCATCGTCAACCGCATCCGCGGCACCCTGAACGTTGTTGCCGTCAAGGCCCCCGGCTTCGGCGACCGCCGCAAGGCCATGCTGCAGGACATCGCCACCCTCACCGGTGCGCAGGTTGTCTCCCCGGAACTGGGCCTGAGCCTGGACACCGTTGGCCTGGAGGTGCTGGGTACCGCCCGCCGCATCACCGTCACCAAGGACAACACCACCATCGTGGACGGTGCCGGTTCGGCCGAGGACGTGTCCGCCCGCGTGGCCCAGCTGCGCGCCGAGCTGACCCGCACCGACTCCGACTGGGACCGTGAAAAGCTCCAGGAGCGCCTGGCCAAGCTGGCCGGCGGCATCGGCGTCATCAAGGTCGGCGCCGCCACCGAGGTTGAGCTGAAGGAAAAGAAGCACCGCATCGAGGACGCCGTGTCCTCCACCCGCGCTGCCCTCGAAGAAGGCATCGTGGCCGGCGGCGGTTCCGCCCTCATCCACGCCCTCAAGGCACTGGACGAGGACGCTGCCGTCAACGCGCTCGAAGGTGATGCTGCGGCTGCCGTCGGCATTGTCCGCCGCGCCCTGGTGCAGCCGCTGCGCTGGATCGCCCAGAACGCCGGCTTCGACGGCTACGTGGTCACCTCCAAGGTGGCGGACCTCGAAACCAACAACGGCTTCAACGCCAAGTCCGGCGAGTACGAGGACCTGATCGCAGCGGGCGTCATCGACCCCGTCAAGGTCACCCGTGCAGCCCTCCGCAACGCGGCCTCCATCGCGGCCCTGGTTCTCACCACCGAGACCCTGGTCGTGGAGAAGCCCGCCGATGAGGACGAGCACGCAGGCCACAGCCACTAACATCCCCGCCGTCTCCCTCACCTCGCTTCGCTCGGTCAGGGAACCCTGACGGCGTGGGCCCTGCAGTCGAAAAACCGGTCCAGCATTGCTGGGCCGGTTTTTTGTTTATTCGGGACGAAGCATGGCTAGGGCGACATCTCTGCTGTCTGCACATCCCCCGCCCGTTCGTACACCAGCGACACGGATCCCTTGGGGAAGGTGCGCGCAGGCTCGGTGAGGTGGAAGCTGGCGGGCACCGTTCCGGCGTCGAAGAGCCGCTTGCCCTGCCCCAGGACCACCGGGTAGAGCCAAAGGTGCAGCCGGTCCAGCACGCCTGCCGCCAGCAGGGAGCGGATCAAGACGCCGCTGCCGAACATGTGCACCTGCTGGTACTGCTCGCGGAGCCCGGCTGCCGCCTGGGCATCGGGAAGGACCGTGGTGCCCGCCCACTCCGGGGCCGCCAGGGTGCTGGAGACAACGAACTTGGGCACCCGGTTGAGGGCGTCGCCAATCTCGCCGGACTGGTGCGGCCAGTAGGAGGCAAAGATGTCGTAGGTCTTCCGGCCAAGGAGCAGGGCATCAATCCGGCTGATCTCGGCGCCAATCGAGGCGGACGCCTCGTCGTCGGACACGGGCGCCTGCCAGCCGCCGAAGGAAAACCCGTCTTCCGTGTCTTCCTCGCGCCCGCCCGGGGCCTGGTAGACGCCGTCGAGGGTGATGAACAGGTTCGCCACGATGATGCCCATCCGCCCATTTTGGAACTGGCCTCCCGTCCTGTCCAGTGCTGCCGGTGGGCGTGGCAGACTGGTGCCATGCTGCTCGACGAGCTCGTAAAAACCGCGGAAGCTGTCGCCGCGACCCGATCCCGGCTGGCGAAGGTGGGGGCCCTTGCCGAACTGCTGCGCCGGGTCGAGCCGGCGGAGATCCCGACGGCGGTGGGGCTGCTCACTGCCAAGCCGCGGCAGGGCCGGGTAGGCGTGGGCTGGCGGGGCCTGGCAGCGGTCAAGGGGGAGCCGGCCACCGAACCAAGCCTCACCGTGGGAGACCTGGATGACGCGCTGGACCGGCTGCTGGCCCTCGCCGGCGCCGGGTCCGCAACGGAGCGCGCAGCGATCCTCCGTGCATTGATGGCTGCAGCAACCGGACGTGAACAGGCATTCATCGCCGGCGTGCTGCTGGGTGAAATGCGGACCGGCGCCCTTGAAGGGGTGTTGACGGATGCTGTTGCCCGCGCCGCAGACCGCCCCGGGGACGCTGTTCGCCGCGCGGCCATGCTTTCCGGTGACCTCGGCGGGACCGCGCTGCTGGCGCTGACGGGCACCGCAGACGAGCTTGCCGCCGTCAGCCTTGTGGTTGGACGGCCCGTGCAGCCCATGCTCGCCGCGACCGCCGGCAGCGCGGAGGAAGCCCTCGTGGCCACGGGGGAGGCCTCCGTGGAATACAAGCTCGACGGCGCACGCATCCAGGTGCACCGGGCAGGCGACAATGTCAGCATTTACACCCGCAACCTCGCCGAGGTGACCCACCGGCTGCCGGAGGTGGTGCGGGGACTGCCCGTGCGCGACGTGATCCTCGACGGCGAGACGCTTGCCCTCGACGAGGACGGCGGACCACGCCCCTTCCAGGAAACCATGTCGCGGTTCGGTGCCGACGCCGCGCGGGCCACCATACTTCACCCCTGGTTCTTCGACGTCCTCCACATCGACGGGCGCGACCTGCTCGACGAGCCGCTGTCCACCCGCATCAGCGTGCTTGAGCGGATTGCTCCCGAGCACCGGATCCCGGGAGAAATCACGGCTGATCCCGACGTCGCGGAACGGGTGTCGCGTGATGCCCTCGCCGCAGGCCACGAAGGAGTGGTGGTCAAGGCGGTCGAATCGGTCTACGCGGCCGGACGGCGGGGTTCCAACTGGGTGAAGGTCAAGCCCGTGCTCACCTACGACCTTGTGGTGCTCGCATGTGAATGGGGCTCGGGCCGGCGCACCGGACTGTTGTCCAACCTGCACCTTGGCGCCCTGGACCCGGAGGGGGAGTTCGGCGAGGCCGGCGCCTACGTGATGGTGGGCAAAACCTTCAAAGGCCTCACTGACGAGTTGTTGCGCTGGCAGACGGAAAGGTTCCAGGAGCTTGAGGTGCGGCGGACGGCTGGCACGGTCTGGGTGGAACCCGTCACGGTGGTCGAGGTGGCAATCGACGGCGTGCAGCAGTCCCCGCGCTATCCGGGCGGCATTGCCCTCCGGTTCGCCCGGGTGAAGCGCTACCGCGGGGACAAGCCGGCGGCGGAGGCGGACACCATCCAGACCCTGCGGGCGCTGTTGCGCCCCTAGCTCCTCCACGAACCAGGGCGTTGTCACCGCTGTTCCGCGGGCGTACCGTGGCGCTTAGGCAAGTCCGCAAGCAACGACGGCGGCGGGCCGGCTGGGGGTGGTATCCACAGAGGAGGCCAGGTGACAGCTGAGACGGGCCTGGACCAGGGCCGGTCGGCGTTCCGCGAGCAGCGTTGGACCGAAGCCTTCGAAAGCCTTCGGGATGCCGACCGGCAGGGCGGGCTTCCGGCCGCGGACCTCGAGCGCCTGGCTACGGCGGAGATCCTGACCGGCAACGCCGCCACTGGGATTGAATCGCTCACCCGGGCCCACGAGGAGTACCTGGTGGTAGGCGACATCGTGGGGGCCGCCAGATGTGCCGCCTGGATGGCCCTGCACCTGATGAACACCGGCGAAAGTGCACGGGCCGGGGGATGGCTGGCACGGGGGCAGCGGCTGGCCGATGAACTTCCCGTGCCGGATGCCGTCCAGGGCTTCCTCCTGATCCCGGCGTGCCTGGGCAAGCTTTACGGCGGAGACCCGGAAGGCGCCCTGATGCTGTTTTCCCGGGCCGCAGAAATCGGCCAGCGGTTCCAGGACAGGGATCTGTCCGCGCTCGCCCTGCTGGGCAGGGGGCAGGCCACCCTTGAACTGGGCCGTCCCGAGGAGGGGCTGCGGATGTTCGATGAGGTGATGGTGGCTGTCACTACGGGGGAATTGTCTGCCGTGCCGTCCGGGATTGCCTACTGCGCCGTGATCGGGAACTGCCAGGTGGCATTCGATCTGGAACGGGCCATGGAGTGGACGGCTGCCCTGGACCGGTGGTGCTCGGCCAGGCCTGACATGGTTCCCTTCAGCGGTCAGTGCCAGGCCCACAGGGCAGAAATCTTCCGGCTGCATGGAGCCTGGGCAGAAGCGCTCGCCGCGGCGGGAATGGCCCAGGAACGCTCCGGCAGGGGTGATCCGCAGGCGCTGTACGGAGGCTACTACCAGCAGGGGGAAGTGCAGCGGCTCACAGGCAATCTGGACGCGGCGCAGGCATCCTTCACCCAGGCGGCGAGCAGCGGGTACGAACCGCAGCCGGGCCTTGCCCTGCTGATACTTGCCCGCGGGGACGCGAAGCAGGCCCAAACCATGATCCGCCGGGCCGCCGGGCTGGCGGACACTGCCACCCGCCGGCATCTGTTGCCGGCACTGGTGGACATCGAACTGGCTGTGCCGGACGTCCAGGCCGCCCGGGAGGCCGCAGAAGAGCTGGCCGCCTTTGCCCGCGACTGCCCCAGGCCGATGGTGCGGGCCGTCGCGAGCCAGGCGGATGGCGCGGTGAAGCTGGCGGAGGGTGATCCGCGAGGTGCCACGCAAGCGCTTCGGCAGGCCTGGCAGCTGTGGCTGGGGCTCGCGGTTCCGTATGAAGCTGCCCGGTGCCGGGTGCTGATCGGACAGGCCTGCCGGGATCTCGGCGACGAAACGTCGGCCGGGATGGAGTTCGAAGCGGCCCATACTGAATTCCTGGGATTGGGGGCTGTGCCCGCCGCCGCCTGGACGGCCTCGCTGATGCGGAAGGACGACGCCGGGACTCCCGGGCCGCTGACCGCCCGGGAAGCGGAGGTGCTCCGGCTCGTCGCCTCGGGCCAGGGGAACCGTGCCATCGCTGCCGTGCTGTTCCTCAGCGAGAAGACAGTGGCCCGGCACATCAGCAACATCTTCCTGAAGCTGGATCTTTCCTCGAGGGCTGCCGCCACCAGGTATGCCTTCGAGCACGGCCTGGCGCCCTGAACCGGACTGCGCAAAATTACCCATTCGCTCCGCCCGGCAATTGCATGGTTTGCCCGACGCGGACCATGCGGCCCCGTCCGTAGCCTCAAAGCATGAACATTCCACTCCTTGCGGGCACCCTTTCCACGGTGCTGTTTGCCGTGGGGATGCTGCCGATGCTGGTGAAAGCAGCACGCACACGGGACCTCGCTTCCTACAGCCTGGGGAACCTGGTCCTGAGCAACCTGGCCAACGCGGTGCACTGCGTCTACGTTTACAACCTCCCGGCCGGACCCATCTGGGTCCTCCACCTCGCCTACGTCCTCGCCTCCGCGCTGATGCTGGCCTGGTGGCTGCGCTACAGGGAAACGGGCGCCGGCGCCAGGAATACGGCGGCAGGGCGGCAGGAAGGTTCAGCCGCAGGCATCCCCGCCAGAACGACAGGAGAACAGCCATGAACAGCAACGACGTGACCGGCATGCTGGACACGATCATCATCGGAGGCGGCCAGGCCGGACTGACCCTCGGCCACCACCTGAAGCAGCAACAACGGAACTTCCTGATCCTCGACGCCAACCAGCGCTCCGGCGACGCATGGCGCCAGCGGTGGGACTCGCTCCGGGTGTTCACTCCCGCCAAGTACGACGGCCTGCCGGGCCAACCGTTCCCGGCGGACCCATTGTCCTTCCCCACCAAGGACGAGGTGGCGGACTACCTTGAAGGCTACGCCGAACGGAACGGCCTGCCCGTCCACCACGGCGCCCGGGTGGAACGCCTGTGGCGCGAAGGAAGCCATTACGTTGCCACCACGAACGGCCACCGCTGGGAGGCACGCAACGCCGTCGTGGCCACCGGGGTGAGCCAGGCGCCCAACGTTCCCGGCTTCGCAGTGGAGTTGGCACCCGCAACGGTCCAGCTCCACTCCAGCCAGTACCGGAATCCCGGGCAGTTGCAGGACGGTCCAGTCCTGGTGGTGGGGCTGGGAAATTCCGGGGCCGAGATCGCCCTCGAAGTGGCCCGGACGCACCCGACGACGGTTGCAGGGAAGCCGTCCGGTGAACTTCCGGTGAAGCACGGCCGGACCGCCGCCCGTTATGCCCTGCCTGTGGTGCGCTTCCTCGGCCTGCACGTGCTCACCCTCGGGACCCCCGTGGGCCGGAAAGCCGCACCCACCTTCACCGCGCACGCAGCGCCGCTAATCAGGACCAAAACCAAGGACCTGGCCGCGGCGGGCGTGCGGGTCGTGCCTCGGATGGCCGGCGTGGAGGACGGGCAGCCCGTCCTGGCGGACGGCGCCCGGCTGGAGGCGGCCAATGTCATCTGGTGCACAGGCTTCCGGGATGACTTCAGCTGGATCGATCCCGGGCTGCTCGACGGCGGCGCGCTGCCACGCCAGCACCGCGGTGTCGCCCTCGATACCCCCGGACTGTTCTTCCTGGGCCAGGAATTCCTGTACGCTGCCGCATCCGCCACCCTGCCCGGGGTGGGCCGCGACGCCCGGTACCTGGCACGGAAGATGCCCCGGTCTGTACCGGCCGCGGAACCCCCGGTCAGCCGCGGGTCCGCCGCAGCTGCCGCCTGAGCGTCCGGGCCGTCGATTCAGGCAGCCGCCTGGTGACCACCCTGTAGAAAAGGAGGACCGCCACGGCGGCTGCCACGATGCCCACCAAATTCAGCAGCAGTTGCAGCGCGGAACCGGCCGCCTTCTGGTACTCACCCAGCACGAGTGCCACCGCCACATACCCTGCCGCCGGGACAGTGGTGACCGAGATAAAGACGCCGATGAGTGCTGCGGAGCGGCGGCCGATGACCGACAGCATTCCGGCGGTTCCGGCGAGCACCGCAACGATCAGCGAATAGGGCCCGGGATGGTAAATGAATTCGACGGCGGACCCAGTGTCGAGGGTGTTGCGGGGGAAAAGCCCGAGGGGAACCGAGAGCCATGCTGTCAGCGCCGCCAGCAGCATGGCGACCGGGAACCCCACGGCCAGCGCTAGGGCGGCGCGCCTGCCCAGCGCCCACTGCCGGCGGGCCAGCGCCACGGCGAGGGCGGCCAGCGGGCCGAATTCCGGGCCCACAGCCATGGCTCCGACGATAGCGATCGGGGAATCGTTCACGATGCCGATCGCTGCCAGCTGCGTGGCCAGCACCAGGAAAGCGAGATAGGACCAGGTCAGCCGTGAGTCCTCGCCCGTTTGGCGGGACACCTCATCCCAGATCAAAGCATCCGCGCCGTCGCCCGGGGCCGCCCGCTCCGCGTCGTCGGCCCGGCGGGACAGGACGAGTTCAGGCATCGAAACAACGATCGAGCCCGCCTCCTGTACTTTAAGGACCTCGAGTTTCTCGAGCAGCTCCTCCACGGATTCCCGGGGTATCTGGACCTCGATCAGGTCGCCCTCCGGCACCACCGAGCCGCCGCGGACCAGCGCCACTTCGGCGGTTCCCGCCTGCTCCCGGCAGGTCCGCAGCGTCACCTCCGACAGTTCCGCGGGGACGCAGACGCGCACCTGGACAATCACTCCGGCTCCCTTCCCTGGTTGGGCCCAGCATAGTGTGATTCGCCTTGGCTGCAGCCGGTGCGTAGGCTTAAGGCTTTGGCCGGCCGGGGATTTGAGGGGTTTTTTTAGTGTCGATTGTGGAAACCCAGGAGACACCCGGCCAGGCCCGCAATGCCTCCGGCCGCCCGCGGAAGGCCACGTTCCGCCCGGAGGTCCAGGGCCTGCGTGCCCTGGCCGTGCTGATGGTGGTTGCCTACCATGTGTGGCTGGGCCGCGTGTCCGGCGGCGTCGACATCTTCCTGCTGGTATCGGCCTTCCTGCTCACGCTGTCCTTCGTGCGGAAAGCCGAGGCCGGGGCCCCCTTCGGGCTCCTGGCGCACTGGCTGCACCTGTTCAAGCGCCTGCTGCCTGCCGCCGTCGTCGTCATCCTCGGTGTCCTGGCCGGCACCTGGCTGATCCTGCCACAGGGCCGCTGGCCCGAAGTCCTCGACCAGGCGTGGGCGTCCCTCCTTTACCGCCAGAACTGGCTCCTGGCCGACGCCGCCGTTGACTACTACGCGCAGGACCACGCCGGGGCGAGCCCGCTGCAGCACTTCTGGTCCCTTTCCATCCAGGGGCAGGTCTTTATCCTCTGGCCGCTGATCTTCGCGGGCACCGCCGGGGTGCTGGTGGCCCTGCGCCGGTTTCACCGGCTTAAGTGGGTGACCTACCGGGGCCTGCTGGCGCTCGTCTTCGGCGCACTGTTTGTCCTTTCACTGGCATACTCCGTGGAGCAGACCGCCACCAACCAGGCCTACGCCTACTTCGACACCAGGGCACGGCTCTGGGAATTCGCCCTCGGATCGCTGCTGGCGCTGGCGCTGCCCTACCTCAAGCCCGGCAGGGCAGTGCGGGTGGTGCTGGGCTGGGCCGGGCTGGTGGCCATGGTCTCCTGTGGGCTGCTCCTGACGGTGGACCGCTCGTTCCCGGGCTACGTTGCCCTGTGGCCCACGCTGGCCGCCGCCGCCATCATTGTCGCCGGGCAGACCGGGAGCCGGTTCGGCGTGGACCGGATCCTCAGCAGCCGCCCCGCCGTCGCCCTCGGCGACAACTCCTACGCCCTGTACCTCTGGCACTGGCCCGTCCTGGTGCTGGCGCTCGCAGCCACCGGCGTCGAGGCGCCGAACCTCACCCAGGGCCTCGGCATCGTCGCAGCGTCGATTGTCCTGGCCGTCCTCACCACCCGCTTTGTGGAAAAGCCGCTGCGTGAATGGCACTGGCCCAAACTGCGGGCCTGGCGCACCGCCGTCGTTATCGCTGCCTGCGGTGCCGTGCTGGCCGGGCCGGTTGCCGTCTGGCAGACCACGCTCACCGAGGAGGAAAGCGCGACGGCGGCCCAGCCCCGCGAGCTCACGCCCGGTGCCCTGGCGCTCACCCCGGAAAACGAAAACTCGCCCGCGCCCAAGGCCCGGACGATTCCGGGACCCACGGCGCTGGACAACGACTGGGCCGGCATCGACACCCCCTGCGCGGGCGCCAACGCCACCAGTGATCCGATCCTCGAGGGCTGCCGGCAGGAGTTGCCGGAAGAGCCGTCGACCAAACGCATCGTGGTGCTGGGCGACTCCCACGCCCAGCAGTACCTCGCCGCGCTGGCGCCGGTGGCCGCCGCCCGGGGCTGGGAACTGGTGACCCTTCTGATGCCTGCCTGCAGGTTCGGCGCGGAGTCTGACACCCGGAACGCCGAGTGCAATGCCTACAACCGCGCCAGTTCCGCCTACGTGATGGAGCACCGCCCGGACGCGGTGTTCACCGTCGCCTCCCTGACCCATGAGGAGGCGCCGTTCGAAACGGAAGTGCCCGGCTACCTCGAAGGAGTCAAGCCGTTCGCGGAGGCCGGTATCGAGATCGTGGGCATCCGGGACAACCCGCGGTTCACGTTCAACATGCCCGAATGTGCGCAGCGGAACGGGGCCAACGCTGCCGCATGCAACCCGTCCCTGAGCGAGTCGCTGGTGGACCCCTCGCCCCTGGAGAATTACCGGGGCAAGCTGCCCGGACTGCACTTGATGGACATGAGCGACTTCATCTGTGCCCGCGGTGTCTGCCCCGCCGTCGTCGGAAATGTGTACGTCTACAAGGATGACAACCACCTCACCAGGACCTACGTGGAAACCATGATCCCCATGTTCGAGCAGCGGCTGCTGGCCGCCACGGGCTGGAGCTGACCCCTCCCGCCCGTCCGGGCCCACCCCCGTCGGGTTCCTCGGGCTGGCCGTGGGGCCAGGGAGCGTGCGGTTGCTCACATTACCCCTGCGGAATAGGGGGATCGGCGCCGAGGTTCTAATATTTACTCAACACTTTCTGCCCCCGGAACGCCGCCCCGCGCGGTTGTCCCGCAGGATCGTCTGCACAGGCCAGTTCCGTAATAACGGGCTGGTCATCGGCTGCAACCCCTACCCGTGACCCAGCAACCAAGGTAAGAGGCGCACTCATGACCGAGCCCGAACACAACCCCTTTGGCTTCATCGGCCTGACCTATGACGACGTGCTGCTCCTGCCGGGCCACACCGATGTCATCCCCTCCGAGGCTGACACCTCCTCCCGGATCTCCAAGCGCATCACCGTGCAGACGCCGCTGCTGTCCGCCGCCATGGACACCGTCACCGAAGCCCGGATGGCCATCGCCATGGCCCGCCAGGGCGGACTCGGCGTGGTGCACCGGAACCTGTCCATCGCCGACCAGGCCGACCAAGTGGACCGGGTCAAGCGCAGCGAATCGGGCATGATCACCAACCCGGTCACCATCCGCCCCGAAGCCACGCTGCGCGAACTGGATGACCTCTGCGCCCAGTACCGTGTCTCGGGCCTGCCCGTAGTGGACGAGGACAACCGCCTGCTGGGCATCGTCACCAACCGCGACACCCGCTTCGTCCCGGAATCAGACTTCCCGCTGCGGCTGGTCAGCGACGTCATGACCAAGATGCCCCTGGTCACCGGGCACGTCGGAATCAGCCGCGAGGAAGCCTCGCACAAGCTGGCCACCAACAAGATCGAAAAGCTGCCGCTCGTTGACGAGCAGGGCCGCCTGAAGGGCCTCATCACCACCAAGGACTTCACCAAGGCCGAACAGTACCCCCTGGCCACCAAGGACGAGGAAGGACGCCTCCGCGTGGGCGCCGCCATCGGCTTCTTCGGGGACGGCTGGGAGCGCGCCATGGCACTGGTCGACGCCGGCGTCGACGCCCTGTTCGTGGACACCGCCAACGGCCACTCCCAGGGTGTGCTGGACATGATCCGCCGCCTGAAGTCCGACCCCGTAGCTGCCCACGTGGACATCATCGGCGGCCAGGCTGCCACGCGCGAAGGTGCGCAGGCACTGATCGACGCCGGCGCCGACGGCATCAAGGTGGGCGTTGGCCCGGGCTCCATCTGCACCACCCGCGTGGTGGCAGGCGTGGGCGTTCCCCAGATCACCGCCATCTACGAATCCGCCAAGGCTGCCATTCCGGCGGGCGTGCCGCTGATCGCCGACGGCGGCCTGCAGTACTCGGGCGACATCGGCAAGGCCCTGGTGGCCGGTGCCGACACCGTCATGCTGGGCTCCCTCCTGGCTGGCTGTGACGAGTCCCCGGGCGAGCTGATCTTCGTCAACGGCAAGCAGTTCAAGTCCTACCGCGGCATGGGCTCCCTCGGCGCCATGCAGTCCCGCGGCAAGAACACGTCCTACTCCAAGGACCGCTACTTCCAGGCCGACGTGTCCGGCGACGACAAGCTGATCCCCGAAGGCATCGAAGGCCGCGTTGCCTACCGTGGACCGCTGTCCTCGGTGGCCTACCAGCTGGTGGGCGGCCTGCGCCAGACCATGTTCTACACCGGTGCGCCCACCATCCCCGAGCTGAAGGCCCGCGGCAAGTTCGTCCGGATCACCTCGGCCGGGCTGAAGGAATCGCACCCGCACGACATCCAGATGACCGTCGAGGCGCCGAACTACGGATCGCGGTAGCCGAGGGTTAAATGCGGGAGGAGGTGGGGAAATTTCCCCACCTCCTCCCGCATTTAAGCCCTCTATACGGTTTGCTGCAGTTCCGGCATCAGCTCCCCGAGGGTCGGGGGATTGGCGCCCGGCCGGCCGACCGTTATCGCGGCGGCCTTCGACGCCGTCCTGCCCAGGGTCTCCAGCACGGACGGCGCGAAGCCATCCGTGCTCCGACAGAGCAGCCCATAGATCAGGGCAGCCATGTACGAATCGCCCGCCCCGATGGTGTCTGACACTTCGGTTGGAACGGCCGGAACGTGCAACCGGGTAACGGGTGTTGCCATCAGCGAACCCCGGCCGCCCATGGTGATCACGGCCAGGCCGGCCCCGAGTCCCAGGATGTGCGCAGCGGCGTCCTCAAACTGCAGGCCCGGGTAGAGCCATGCGGAGTCCTCGTCGCTGAGTTTGACCACGTCCGTCAGGGGAACCAGGCCTTCGAAAATCGCCAAGGCCTCGGCGTGGCTGCCCAACAGTGCCGGGCGGATATTGGGGTCGTAGGAAACCAGGCATTCGCGGTGGGCCTGTTCCAGGAGGCTCCTGACGGAACTGGCTCCCGGTGCAAGGAAACTGGCAATCGAGCCCGTGTGCAGCACCTTGGGAAGGCCGGCCGGGTGTACTGGCTGCAGTTCCCAGGAAACATCGAAATCGTAGCTGGCCGAGCCATCGGCACCCAGCGTTGCCGTGGCGGACGCCGTCCGACCTTCTGATTTTGAACCGGGCAGCAGCGCGACTCCGGCGCTGCTGAGGTGGCGCTCGATCAGGGCGCCGCGTTCGTCGTTGCCGATTGAGGTCAGGAGGCTGGTTCGCACGCCCAACCGTGATAGGCCGTAGGCGACGTTGGCCGGGGAACCGCCGGGGTGCTCCACCGTGCCTTCGGAAGTGCTGATGACGTCGACGAGTGCTTCACCAACGACGATGACATCGGGGGCGTCGGCAGTGGCGCCAGGGCCATTGATTTGGGTCATGTGGGCAAACTTTCGTGAAGAAGGCCGTGGACCTGCCGCCCGGGGCAGGCGAACAGGTCCACGGAGGAAGGCGGGTGGTGGATGTTGAATGCCAGTCAGGCCGTGGCCGCGCCGGTCATGATGGCTACCGCGTCCGTCATGCTGTGCGACGTCGGGGTGATGGTGGCGGCGCATTTGCCGAGGCGCTGGATGTGGATCCTGTCGGCGACGTCGAACACGTGCGGCATGTTATGGCTGATCAGGATGACGGGAAGGCCGCGGTCCCGGAGGTCCCGGACCAGTTGCAGGACCTGGTTCGACTCCCGCACTCCCAGCGCCGCCGTCGGCTCGTCCAGCACCACCACCTTGGAACCGAACGCGGCCGCCCTGGCCACCGCCACGGCCTGCCGCTGCCCGCCCGAAAGGTTTTCGACCGGGACCGTGACATCCTGGAGGGTCGAAATTCCGAGGCGGGTGAGTTCCTCCTTCGCCTTACGGCGCATGCCCTTGGTATCCAGGACGCGGAACACCTTCCCAAGCGGTCCCTGGAGGCGCTCCTCCCGGCCGAGGAAGAGGTTGGACGCTACATCCAGCGCCGGCGACACCGCGAGGTTCTGGTAGACAGTCTCGATGCCATGGGCACGGGCGTCCTGCGGGCGCTTGAAGTGCACCTGCTTCCCGGAGACGTGAAGCTCGCCGGAATCCGGAACTTCCGCGCCCGTCAGGCACTTGATGAGCGTGGACTTGCCGGCTCCGTTGTCGCCGATAATGGCCAGCACTTCACCCGGGTAGAGGTCCAGGCTGACGCCGTCCAAGCCGACGACCTTGCCGAAGGTCTTGACGAGATTGCGCGCCTTAAGGATCGGCTGACGGGTTTCTGTTGTGCCGGATTCAAGCTCGGTGGAGGTCATGACTTCACCTTTCGGATCCACTGGTCGATCGACACAGCGATGATGATGAGGACGCCCACGGCGAGGGTCTGGAACAGTACGTCCAGCCCGGCCAGGGAAAGCCCGTTGCGGAAGACGCCCACGATCAGGGCCCCCAGGAGGGAACCCCAGACGGAACCGCGGCCGCCGAAGAGGCTGGTTCCACCGATCACGACGGCGGTAATCGAGTCGAGGTTCAGGTCCACACCCGCGTTGGGGCTTGCCGCATTGGTGCGGCCGATCTGGATCCAGGCGCCCACCGCGAGGACTGCGCCCGCTGCAAGGTAGACACTCATCAGGACGCGGTTCACGGGGATACCGGCCAGCCGGGCCGCTTCCTTGTCGTCGCCGACTGCGTAGACGCGCCGTCCCCACGCGGTCTTGCCCAGGATGAAGGCTATGGCCACGTAAAGCAGGAGCATCATCACCACGCCGGTCGAGATGCGCACGGGCCCTACCGGGAAGGTGCTGCCCATCCAAGTGAGCAGCCCAGGCATGCTGGAGCCGCGGACAGTGGAACCACCCGAGTACAGCAGCGTCAGCGCGATGAAGATGTTCAGCGTTCCCAGGGTCACGATGAACGGCGGAAGCCGGAACCTGGTCACCAGGAAGCCATTGGCCGCACCTGCTGCCAGCCCCACGACGAGTCCGCCCAGAAGCGCCACCGGCGCGGGAATGCCGTTGTTGACTGCTAGTTGTGCCACCACCATGGAGGACAGGATCATCACGGCGCCCACAGAGAGGTCGATCCCTGCCGTGAGGATGATGAGGGTCTGCGCGATGGCCAGCGTCCCGACGACGGAAACCTGCTGGGTGATCAGGGAAAGGTTCTCGAACCTGAGGAAACGGTCATTGAGGAGGCCGAAGACCACCACCGCGACGAGCAGCACGATTGCCGGGCTGAGCGCCGGGTAGCGGTGCAGGACATTACGGATCCGGCTCAGCGGGGTCTGGCGGTCGAGGAATTCTTCGGCCAGGTCGGGTCCGGTAACTGGCGGGCCGGCAGTCTGTTGCTTGGTCACAATTGCTCCTGTCACAGTCCGTCCTTACTTGCCCCAGCAGATCTGGGTGGCGTCACCGGTGGTGATGCTCTTGACACCGTCAGCGGCCTGGTCCGTGACCAGCTCGACGCCGGTGTTGTAGAAATCCAGGCCGGGCGAGTTTTCCGGCTTGTTGCCGGTCTTGGCGAGGTCCACAATGGCTTTCACGCCGAGCTCGGCCATCTTGACCGGGTACTGCTGGGCGGTGGCGCCAATGACTCCGGACTTGACGTTATTGACGCCCGCGCAGCCGCCGTCAACGGAAACCACGAGTACGTCCTTTTCCTTGCCGGCGGATTTGAGGGCCTCAAAGGCGCCTGCCGCTGCGGGTTCATTGATGGTGTAGACGACGTTGATGTTCGGGTTCTTAGAGAGCAGTGTTTCCATGGCGGTCCGCCCGCCGTCCTCCGCGCCTTGGGAAGCCTGGTTCCCGACGATCTCGTAGTCGCCGCCCTTGCCGCCGGTGTACTTGCCGGCTTTGGCTTCGTCGCCGTTCTTTTTCTTGTCGGCGGTGTCAATGCCAAGGCCGGTCAGGAAGCCCTGGTCCCGGTTGTAGTCGACGGAGACAACCTTGTCGTCGAAGAGGTCGATCAGGGCGATGGTGGCTTTCTTGCCCGCCAGCTGGGCGGCGGTCCACTTTCCGATCAGCTCGCCCGCCGCGAAGTTGTCGGTGGCGAACGTGATGTCGGCGGCGTCGGCCGGGTCTGGCGGAGTGTCCAGCGCGATGACAAACAGTCCGGCGTCCTTTGCCTTCTTCAGGGCGTCCACAACGGACGGGCCGTTGGGCGTGATGAGAATGCCCTTGTCGCCCTTGGAGATGGCGTTTTCGATCGCCTGGATCTGGGTGTCTTCGTCGCCGTCAGCCTTGCCGGCGGCGAGCTTGAGATCCACGCCGTCTGCTTCTGCCGCTTTCTTGGCGCCATCCTGCATGGAAACGAAGAAGGGGTTGGACGTGGTCTTGACGATCAGTGAGACACCGACCTTGTCGGAGGAGGCGCCGGCGCTGGATCCGGCGGACGAGGTGCCGCCGCAGGCGGAGAGGCTGAGGGTGCTGAGAGTCAGGACTGCGCCGGCAGCGAGGAAGCGGGCGGCAATGGTCCGCGGGGTCTTGGAACTCAACATTGAATCTCCTGTGTTAGGGCACGTACCGTGCCTGACAACGATGTCATGGCCCATGTAATCAACGTCACAAGGTAGAGTCAAGCGTGAATCAATGATGAAGAGCGAGGTTTTGACAACGATGTCTAATCGTTACCAATCTGGGGTCAATAAGAATCGTCCCACCATGCGTGATGTGGCGGCGCTTGCAGGAGTTGGCATAAAGACCGTTTCCCGGGTGGTGAATGAGGAGCCCGGTGTTTCTGAGGCGACCCGCCAGCGGGTCCTGGGAGCTTCGCGGCAGTTGAACTACCAGTTGGATATGGCGGCGGGAAGCCTAAGGCGCGCCGGGCGGAAGACCCTGTCCATCGGCCTGTTGCTCCCGAGTGTTGCCAACCCGTTCAGCAGTGAGATCCACCGCGCGCTGGAGGACGCGCTCACTGCGAGGGGCATAGCCGTATTCGCGGCGAGCATCGATGACGATGCCGAGAAGGAAAAGGCCTTGGTAGCCGCATTCCTGGGCCGCCGGGTCGATGGCCTGGTGGTCACACCGATCGCCAGGAGCCAGGCTTACGTCATCCCGGAGCACTCCCGCGACTTGCCCCTGGTCTTTATCGACCGCGAGCCGGTGGGCATAGAAGCAGATGCCGTGGTGACGGACAACGCGGCCGGTTCCGCCCGTGCTGCAGCCCACCTCCTCGAGCACGGGCACACCAGGGTGGCCTACCTTGGCGACCGGCCGGATATCCAAACGGCCAGGGAACGGCGAAGGGGCTTTATCGAGGAGCTGGGCAGGGCCGGCGTCGCAACGTCCACCATCCCGGTCCGCGAGGGCCTACATGACGAGGAATCGGCCCGGCTGGCCGCACACGAACTCCTCAGCTCAGGCAATCCGCCAACAGCCATCTTCTCCAGCCAGAACCTCGTGACATTTGGCGTGATGAGGGCGCTCAGGGAACGGGGTGAGAATCATCGAGTGGCGCTGGTAGGCTTCGACGATTTTACGCTCGCCGACATGATGGAGCCGGGGATTACCGTCATTGCCCAGCACCCCGAGCGGATCGGGAAACTGGCCGCGGAGCGGCTGCTCGCCCGCATGGACGGCGACGAGTCTGCTCCGCAGACTTACGTCGTCCCCTCGGAACTCATCGTGCGCGGTTCGGGAGAACTGCCGCCGTCGACCTGAACCACCGCCAGTGGCGCACCGTGCCCAAACCCCAACCACCCGAAGAAAGAAGGAACCCATGACTAAGACCCTGTATGCGGAATTCACCGTTAAGCCCGGCCGCGAAGAACGCGTCGCCGAGATGATGCGGGAACTGACCGAACATGTGCGCCGTGAGCCCGGTAACGAGCTCTTCATCCCCTACACGCGCGAGTCCGATCCGCGCAAATACTTTGTGTTCGAGGTGTACCGTGACGACGACGCCTTCCAGGAACACATCACCGCAGAATACGGTGCCACATTCAACGCCGAACTGGCTGGGCACATCGAAGAGGACGGCTCGGTCCTGACCTGGTTGCAGCCGGTGAAGTAGTTTCACCCGAGCCTTGTTCGACAGGCTCAGCCACAGAACACCTGTGGCTGAGCCTGTCGAAACCTCAGCGCTTAGCCCCGGGCCTTCCCTCCAGCCTTCAGTGCGTGCAGGGAGTCGAGGAACATGGCTTGCCTCAGCGGCGTGACGGTGATCGATTTCAGGTACGCCGTCCCGCCGTCGGCGAACAGGGCCACCTGGTTGGCTCCCTCTGCCGGGAAGACCTGATCGGTGATTGTCCTCAATCCGCCCTGGGCGAAGACTTCCACGGAGGACCTGTCCACATAGACACGGAGGGTCACGTTTCCCTGGGCGTCAACACTGGCCGGTGCCGAATCGAGGGACGTGAACAACGGGTGGAAGCCCACATTGCCTGAGTTTCCGCGGTCGATGTAGAGCTCTTTCGTGGCGGCGTCATAGCCGATGGCAGTAGACGATGAACTGTTCCCGAGCACTGTGATCCCGGACTTGGCTGCTGTCCCTGGAGCGAAGGTGACATCGATCCGCTGCACATCTCCTGACGCGGAGGACGGCAGGATGTGCGTGCCCGGCGCGATGGCCTCGTCTTTGCTGCTCTGGTAGCTGGGTGCGAGGGCAAGTCCGTCCACCTGCTTCACAGCCTGCTGCGTGAGCCGCGGACCGGCCGGCGTCTGCGTCAGGCCAACCTCGCGGGGCAAAGACATGGCGCTGCGCCACGGGGAAGTGGGGATGCTGTTGGCGTAGTCCCAGTTGTTCATCCAGCCGAGCATTACACGCTTGTCGTCCGGCATATTGCCGAATGAAACGGAGGCGTAGTAGTCACGGCCATAATCCAGCCAGTCATAGGAATTTATGCGAGGCGAGGCAGGCTGTGCGGAAGCCATGAATTCGTCGGCGAGGATATGCCCCCAGCCGAAGCGGTTGTTGTCAACAACATTGATGTGCGCGGAGCGGCCCCTGAACTCAGCCACGTTCCACGATGCCCAGTCCAGAACCTCGCTGTTAGCGCCAGTAGCGGTCCGCACCACTTGGCCGTCCACCACGAGGTTCACCGTAGTTTCGTCGGAGCGGGGCACGGCGGCCTGGTCAGTCAGCATGACGTGGTCGAGCGTGAGGTGCCCCCAGCCACCCGTCGCCTGATCTACTATTCGGAGCTGGGCCTGCCTGCCCGTGAACTCAGATACGTCCCAACCTTTCCAGTTGAGCTGTCCGGCGTCGTCTCCTGAGAGGGTGCGCACGACGTTCCCGTCCACCAGCAGTTGGGCCTCCAGTACCTGCCCTGTCTCCGGACTGCGGTGTCCGCCGCCCACCAGCAGGTTGATGAAGTTCCTCGTCAGTGTGAATTCGGGCGAGGTCAGCGTACCTTGCCGGTCATCTCCCGGAGCGGCGCCGGTTTCAAAGGTGTTGATTCGTTTGGCGCCGATGAAGTAGTCGCCTCCGGCCGTGGCGGGCTGATATGACGGCGCGAGGTCGCCTGTCCCGGTCCAGCCGGCCTCTGCCAGGCTATTGCCGTCCGGGACCTCGAAGCCGTTGAACAACAGGTCTCCTGGCGGCGGCGAGTTGTCGAGCTTGTTGGAGACCCGCGGATGCTGGCCTCCGCCGACCAGGAAGTTGATGTAGTCGCTGTCCACGGTGAAATCGGGCGAGGACATGGACCCCAGAGGCCAGTCGCCGTCGTTGAAAGAGTTGACCAGGCCGGTGCCGACGAATCCGCCCACGATGTTCTGGCCTGGCAGGGTTCCCGAGGCCGGAGCATCCCCGAAGGGCCCGTTCTTCCAGTTGCCGGGTTCATTGCTCACGGTCCAGCCGTTGTACGTGCCGTCGTTGAAGTCCGCGATGGGTGTGCCGGCGGGCAGGGCATCGCTGGGTTTCGTGGTGTCCGAGGTGAAGGTGGTGCCGTCGAAGTCGCCCACGAAGTACTGGCCTGCGGAGCCGCCCGCGACGCCGCCGGGGTTGATGTTGACCACCATGACCCATTTGACATTGCTCGGGTCACCGTCAACGGCCAGCGGGAAGAGGTCGGGGCATTCCCAGAGTCCGCCCGTGGCGTTGGCCGGCCCGAATTCGCTCAGTGCCGTCCAGTCTTTGAGGTTGGTGGACTTGTAGAGCAGTACCTTGTGGTCCAGAGCCTCCACGGCCGTCATCACCCAATAACCGCCGCCGTCGGACGTGCTGTACCAAAATACCTTTGGATCGCGGAAGTTGGCTGAGTTCCTGTTGAGGACAGGATTGGCACCGTACTTGGTCCATGTTTGCCCGTCATCCAGGCTGTAGGCCAGCGACTGGGCCTGCCGCCCCCGGTGCGGCGAAGCGTCCTTGTACGCGCTGGTGTAGATGGCTACCAGCGGTGGTTTCCCCGCAGTCCCGAAACCGGATGAATTGTTCGTGTCCACCACGACGCTGCCCGAGAAAACGTCTTCCTGGTCATCCGTGGGGATGGCCAGGGGCTGCTCCTGCCAATGCACCAGGTCAGTGGAGGTGGCATGTCCCCAGGACATGTTGCCCCAGGTATTCCCTGAGGGGTTGTGCTGGAAGAAGAGATGGTAGACCCCCTTGTAGTAGACCATCCCGTTGGGATCGTTCATCCAGTTCTTTGCCGGCGAAAAATGGTACGCGGGCCGGTAGGGCTCCTGGCCCAGGGCGCTTCCTGTGGTGGTGACGGTAGGAGGATTCCCGTCGGACTTATCTGCTATCGCCGGCCCGCCGCCGGCCAATGTTCCCGCCAGCATCGACCCTGCCAGGGTGAGCGCCGAAAAGACCCGGATGCTTCTACTTTCTTTCCTGTGCATATTGCTGAAACCGCCCTTCGTTGCGCGTTTCGAAATTGACAACGATGTCATACGTCGCCGAGCGTAGGTTAAGTCCGGAAGACAAGTCAATGAAGGCCGCCGCTCCAGCAGCCTGCTGAGCGACACAAGTTTCTTGTTTGCAAATTCGACACCGTTGTCAAGATCGTCAATATAGCGTTCACTCTTGAGCGGTCATGCACATCGGGTAACTGTCCATCCGGGGGACGGCAGGGACATATGACGGCGGCGTGCGGCCGGCCAGGGCGTCCCGCCGCGGGGCACCCTGGCTCCGCAGACGGGCTGCAGCTTTGAATGTCGGTGCCTCGTTGGATGATGTTCGTATGGGAATCAGCAGCGGCGCAGTGAGCGGCTCAGGGGCGGGGATGGCGGGTGTTCATGCCTCTGTTGCCGCCCTTGACGCGCTGTTCCTGGAGGAGGCTGCGCTTGCTTCCGCTGGCGCCGACGGTGCCGGCGCTGGGGTGGATGTGTTGCAGCGGCAGTACGAGATCCGGCTGGAGCGGCTGGCCGGGTATTCGAAGCTGGAGTCAATGATTGCCGCCGCTAAAGCGCAGGACGCGGCCGACTGCATCCGGATCCAGCAGGCCATGACGCCGCCGGAGGCGTCCGTGCCGGAGCGCACCTACGCGGAGATGTCGGTGGTGGAGGAGATTGCCGGGGTCCTGGCCATGAGTTCCGCCTCGGCCGGGGCGTTCGTCCGCGAGTCGCAGCAGGTCTGTTCGCTGCCGCCGGTCATGGACGCACTGGCCGCCGGGGCCATCTCGTGGCAGCACGCGCGCGTCGTCGTGGATGAAACCGAGGGCCTGAGCCCTGCCGGGGCGGCCTCGTTGGTGGCGCACTTTTTCGACCCCCACGCCCCGAACCCTGCCCGCGGCGCCGCACCCGGGAAACTCGTCCCGGCACGGTTCCGGGCCAAGGCCCGCGCCTGGCGGGAACGCCACCACCCCGAATCGATCGAGACCCGCCACACCAAAGGAGCCGCCGACCGGCGGATGGAATACCGCCCCGACCGGGACGGCATGGCCCGGGTGACGCTCTACCTCCCCGGCGACACCGCCTCCGCGATCTGGAACCGCACCACCGCCACCGCCCGCGGCCTGCAGGGACCCGACGAACCACGCACCCTCACCCAACTCCGCCCCGACATCGCCGCCAGCCTGCTCCTCGGCGCCGGAAGCTCTCCCCACTCGGGCAACACAGACCCCGGCAAGGTCCCCACACCGAGGGCC
Source organism: Arthrobacter sp. MAHUQ-56 (assembly GCF_019710585.1). Lineage (GTDB taxonomy): Bacteria > Actinomycetota > Actinomycetes > Actinomycetales > Micrococcaceae > Arthrobacter. The sequence goes on from NZ_JAIFZQ010000020.1 coordinate 677,941, forward strand.
GACGTCCTGGTGATGGTTCCGGTGCTATCCCTCCTCGGCCTCACCGAGGAACCCGCCGAACTCGACGGCCACGGGCCGATCCCCGCCTCCATGGCACGGCGGCTGGTCGCAGACGGCGCCGACTCCTTCTACCGCGTCCTCGTCGACCCCCGCGACGGGGCGCCACTGGAAATCGGCCGCAGAAGCTACCGGCTTCCGGAGACGATCAAGCGCTGGATCAGGATGCGGGATGGCAAGTGCACCTTCCCCGGCTGCACCAACCGATCACTGGACAACGACACAGACCACCTCCAAGCCTGGCACAACGGCGGAGAAACCGGCGCTTCCAACCTGGGACAACTCTGCCCCAAGCACCACCGGCTCAAACACCACAGCGGCTGGACCCCCACCCCCACCCCCGCCACCACCAACGAACCACCCGGCTGGACCTCACCCACCGGCCGCCACTACAACCCCGAACAACACGACCCCAAACCAACCCACTGGCCCCCGGGGATACTCCCAGGGAAACGAAGCCTCCTGGAAGAAGCACTCCTCCAGCACCTCGCCGTGTGCTGACGGCGCTAGGCTGATTCCATGCCCCCAGCACGCCATCCGGCGGAAATGACCCCCAAGCGCGATCCGCAGCGGCGGCTGGCCCTGAAGCCCTACGCCCGGGCCGTGGCGCAGGTCCTCCGTGTCAGTTTCCGCGCATCTCCGGGCGCCGTGGTGATGAAGGTGCTCGGCTCGTTGATATCGGCCGTTCTGCCGTTGGTCACCACGTTTTTCGCGTCCCTCACCACAACGGCATTGGCTGCGGCCTATTCCGGCGACACCGGTGCGGGGCGCCTGGCCATCGTGTACGTCATCGTCACCGCCGCGCTCGGCCTGTTCTGGGGCGCCTTCAACAGCGTGGACCGCTACATCCAGCAGCTAATGAGCTTCAAGGTGGGGGCCATCGTGGGTGACCAGATGTACGAACGCTTCCTCGCCCTTGAATTCTGGCGCTACGACGACAAAGAGACCGTGGACCTCTACGACCGCGCCAAGAGGTTCTCGGACTCCTATGCCCGCGTCCTGGACCGGATCGCTGCCATCTTTACCCAGCTTGTGTCGGTCATCCTGGCCATTGGCGCCCTGCTGCTGGTGAGCTGGTGGATCGCCGTGATCGTCCTGGTTGCCATCGTGCCCAGTGTGTACCTGCAGTTCAAGCTGTCCCGGGAGCAGATCGCGCACTGGAACACCCAGGTGGATTCCCGCCGGCAGCGCCGGATGATCGAAACCAACCTGCTCCGGCCGCAGCACATTGCCGAGATGAGGCTGTACGGCATCGTCAGCTTCCTCATGGACCTGAGGGCTCGCCTGCGGGACGCCGACGAGCGGCGCCGCCTCGACTACCAGCGGCGGTACATTCCCAAGCAGCTGGCCGCAGACGCGCTCCAGTACGGTGCCGAGGTGGTCTCGCTGATCTGGGTGGTGGGGCAAATCATCGCCCGTGCCCAGCCCGTGGGACAGTTCCTCTATGTCCAGCAGATTGTCAGCCGCGCCCTGTCCACCGCCAATAATCTGGTGTCATCCCTCAGTTCGATCGACGAGGACCTGGCGAACCTGAAGGACTATGAGCTGTTCATGGCCATGCCCGTGCACTCGGAACATGCCCCGCCGCTGCTGGAAGCGCCCCGGGAAATTGAGCTGAAGGACATCCGGTTCACTTACACCGGCAGTGACATCGAAGTGATCCGGGGCATCAGCATGACCATCCGGAAGGGCCAGCACATCGCCATCGTGGGCGAGAACGGCGCAGGAAAATCCACCCTCATCCGTATCCTTGCCGGACTCTACCGTCCCGACTCCGGGCAGGTGCTGCTCGACGGCGTGGACCTCGCCGCCGTCGACGTCACCTCCTGGCACCGGCACCTGGCGGTCCTCAGCCAGGAGTTCCTCAAGTACGAGTTCGCCACGGCGGCGGAAAACATCTACTTCGGTGATGTGGAGGCTCCCCGGGACGACGCGCGGATCCGGCGGGCAGCCGCCGACGCGGAGGCGCTGGACTTCATCAACAAGCTCCCCAACGGCCTGGACAACCACGTCAGCAACTGGATGGAGGATCCGCGCGGGCGGAAGGGGAGCGGCCTGTCCGGCGGACAATGGCAGCGGCTCGCCATGGCCAGGAACTTCTACCGCGATGCCTCGTTCATGGTGATGGACGAGCCCACGTCCGCCATCGACGCCCTGGCCGAACACCGGATCTTCACCAGGCTCTTCGCCGACCGCAACAGCACCATCATCGCCATCAGCCACCGGCTCGCGACGATCGAAAAAGCGGACATCGTCTACATGCTGGAGGACGGCAGGATTGTCGAGCAGGGCACGCACAAGGAACTGGTGGCCCTGCGCGGCAGATACTTCCGGATGTTCGAGTCACAGCTGACGGTCGAGGAACCGTCAGGAACCTAGGCTTCCACCACCGTCGTGCGCACCCGCGCCACGCTGGGCCGCGGCGGCACGCTGCTGAAGCCGAATGTCACGGCCGGCCGGATGGGCGCCAGCGTTCCCGCGTCCTCACCTTCCCAGGTGACGACGGCGGAGGTGACGCGGTGCAGGTCGCTCACCCCGTAGTACTCCACCCTGCCGCTTCCGGCCGTTCCGTGGGTGCGGGCCCCCGGGGCGGCCACCGCAGCCAGCGGACTGACGGCGGAAAGCCAGCGCGGATGGACTGCGAGCCCGCGCGGCACGACCCGCAGTGCGGACCCAAGCAAGGTCCTGGCTCCGGTCACGGCCCGGATCACCAGTGGGCCGGCGTCGACCACCAGCGCGTGGTCCGCAAGCGCGGCGGAAAGCTCAACCACCGTCACCTCGTCAAAGCTGTAGGTGCCGGAGATAAAGGCGGCCACTTCTTCCGTGGGTGCCAGCAGTTGCCGGTGTCCCGAGGGCTGCTGCACCATGACGTCGGCGAAGGGCCCAAAGGCGGAGTTCCGCCATATCCCCACCACCGCCCGCAGGCCCGACGACGTGCCGATGCCTGCGATGTGGCCATCGAAGATCCAGCGTTTGCCCATCAAGCCACTGTAGCGAAAGGCACTGCAGCCGCTGGGATAACCTAGAGCAGTGACTTACGAGATCGAGATCGGCCGTGGCAAGCGTGGGCGTCGTGCCTACTCCCTGGATGACATAGCAATCGTCCCCAACCGTCGCACCCGCGACCCCAAGGACGTCTCCGTCTCCTGGCAGATCGACGCCTACCAGTTCAGCATGCCTGTCATTGCCGCCCCGATGGATTCGGCCATGTCCCCGCAGACCGCCATCGCGCTCGGCCGCCTGGGCGGCCTGGGGGTGCTGGACCTGGAAGGCCTGTGGACCCGGTACGAGGACCCGCAGTCCGTCCTGGACGAAATCGCCGCCCTGCAGGACGAAATCAACAGCCCCGCAGTCACCGGCCGGATGCAGGAGCTGTACCAGGCGCCCATCCAGCCCGACCTCATTACCTCCCGCCTGGCAGAAATCCGCGAGGCCGGCGTCACCGTGGCCGGATCCCTCACCCCGCAGCGCACCCAGGAGCACTACAAGACCGTCCTGGCCGCCGGCGTCGACATCTTCGTCATCCGGGGGACCACCGTATCCGCCGAGCATGTGTCCAAGAACCATGAACCGCTGAACCTCAAGCAGTTCATCTACGAACTCGACGTCCCCGTCATCGTGGGCGGAGCGGCGGGCTACACCCCCGCGCTACACCTGATGCGCACCGGCGCGGCCGGCGTCCTGGTGGGCTTCGGCGGCGGTGCCACCACCACCACGCGCCGCGCCCTGGGCATCCACTCGCCCATGGCGTCAGCGATTTCCGACGTCGCAGCCGCCCGCCGGGACTACATGGACGAATCCGGTGGCCGCTACGTCCACGTCATTGCCGACGGCGGCATGGGCACCTCGGGTGACATCGTCAAGGCGATTGCGATGGGCGCCGACGCCGTCATGCTGGGCAGTGCCCTGGCCCGGGCAGAGGAAGCGCCGGGCAAGGGCTGGCACTGGGGCCAGGAGGCGCACCACCTGGAGCTGCCGCGCGGGGACCGGGCCAACGTCGGCACCGTGGGCCCGCTGGAGGAGGTCCTCTTCGGACCCGGCCACCACACCAACGGCACGTCCAACCTCATTGGCGCGCTGCGCCGCTCCATGGCAACCACCGGCTATTCGGACCTGAAGGAATTCCAGCGGGTCGACGTCGTCGTATCCCCGTACGAAGGCAACTGACGCGGGCAGGCCGGGAGGCGGACCTCCCGGCCTGCCCAAAGCGCGCCCCAAGCAAGTAGTGTGTGTTTACGACCGGCACTAGAGGCACTGGAGGCGTTCAATGAAGAGTGTTCCTGCAAACGGCGGGGTCCTGGGCCCTGAAGCCAGGGAAGCAGCCATTGAGCGGCTGCGCGCAACCACCGAACCCGGCCAGGAGCTGGACATCCTGATTGTGGGCGGCGGCATCGTTGGCGCCGGGGCAGCACTCGACGCCGTGACCCGCGGGCTCAGCGTTGGCATCGTCGAAGCCAGCGACTGGGCCGCCGGTACATCCTCCCGGTCCTCCAAACTCATCCACGGCGGCCTGCGCTACCTGGAAATGCTGGACTTCGCCCTGGTCAAGGAGGCCCTGCAGGAACGCGGTCTGCTGCTCTCCGAGATCGCCCCGCACCTGGCCCGTCCCGTGCCCTTCCTCTACCCCCTGACCAAGCCCTTCATCGAGCGTCCCTACGTGGGTGCCGGCATCGCGCTTTACGACGCGATGTCCGTCTCCAGCGGCCACAGCCGCGGCGTGCCGTTCCACAAGCACCTCAGCAAACGGGGGACCCTCCGGGCCGCTCCCAGCCTGAAGAATGACGCCTTCGTAGGATCCATCCGGTACTACGACGGGCAGGTGGACGACGCCAAGTACGTGGCCAACCTGGTCCGAACCGCGGCCTACTACGGGGCCCATGCCGTGAACCAGATGGCCGTGGTGGATTTCCTTCGCGAGGGGGAGCGCGTGGTGGGCGCCAAGGTGGTCAACCGCGAGGACGGGACGGAGTTCAGGATCCGTGCCAAGCAGGTCATCAACGCCACCGGCGTGTGGACCGACGAAACGCAGGCCATGGTGACGGACCGCGGCCAGTTGAAGGTCCGGGCGTCCAAAGGCATCCACTTGGTGGTGCCGCGGGACCGTTTCCAGTCCACGGTGGGGCTGATCCTGCGCACCGAAAAGTCGGTCCTGTTCGTCATCCCGTGGGGCAGGCACTGGATCATCGGCACCACGGACACGGACTGGCACCTGGACAAGGCGCATCCGGCTGCGTCCAGCAAGGACATCGACTACATCCTCGAACATGTCAACCGCGTCCTGAAGCGTCCGCTCACCAGGGAGGACGTGGAAGGGGTCTATGCCGGGCTGCGGCCCCTGCTCGCCGGTGAAAACGACTCCACCGCCAAACTGTCCCGCGAACACGTGGTGGCGCACCCCGTGCCCGGCCTGGTGGTAGTTGCCGGCGGGAAGTGGACCACGTACCGCGTGATGGCCAAGGACGCCGTTGACGAGGCCACCCGCACCATGGATGAGCGTGTCCCGCCGAGCTGCACCGAAACCATCCCGCTGCTTGGGGCCAGCGGTTTCCGGGCAGCCTGGAACCGCCGGAACCGCACAGCGGAGGAATCCGGGGTCCATGTGGCGCGGATCGAGCACCTGCTCAACCGGTACGGCTCCATGACTCCTGAGGTCCTCGCCATCATCGAGGAGAACCCGGAGCTGGCCGAGCCGATCCCGGGAGCGGACGATTACCTCCAGGCGGAGGCCGTGTACGCCGCCACGCACGAAGGTGCCCGCCACGTACAGGACGTCCTGACCCGCCGGACCCGGATCTCCATTGAGGCTTGGGACCGTGGCGTGTCTGCTGCTCCCGTAGTCGCTAAACTGATGGGTGACGTCCTTGGCTGGAGTGACGCGCAGCGCGAAAACGAAGTCCGGCACTACCTTGCCCGCGTGGAGGCTGAACGCCTCAGCCAGCAACAGCCGGACGACGAATCCGCAGACGCCGCCCGCCTGGGCGCGGAAGACATCGTGCCCTTGCGCTGAGGGGCGCCCGCCCCACTGCCGACTGAAGGGATACGCCTTGGTGGAACCACTGGACCCGTATGACGCCCACCTGACCACCGCCGAGATGGTGATCCTCGAAATGGAGGCGAAGGACAAGACCGACGCCACCAACCAATTGGCGGAGCGGCTGTACGCGGCGGGGCGCATATCGGACCTTGAGGGGTTCCTGAAGAACGTCAATGCCCGGGAGCACCAGCTGGCCACGGGGCTCCCGGGTGGGATCGGACTGCCGCATGCGCGCAGCGAGTTCGTCTCCCAAACCTCAATCGCTGTTGGAATCGCCAAGTACGGCCACGCCCTGGACTTCGGAGCGGCCGATGGCCCCGCCACGGTGATCCTGCTGATCGCCACCCCCGCGAGCTCGTTCTCGGACCACCTCGAGGTGCTGGCCACCCTGGCACGGTCACTGTCCAAGGAATCCTTCCGCGAGTCGCTGCGCCGCGCCTACGATGCCGAAGTGATTGCCGAGCTCATCAACTCAAGCCTGGTTTTCTTCGACCACTAGGCACGCTTCCCCAAGGTTCCGCCTGCCGGGCAGGACCTCCCAGCGTTTAGTTGTTCTACAGAAGTACGAAGTACGGTTAAGACGTGTGGAAAACAGCCCTTAAGCCCCGATGGATCGCAGGCTTCATCTTTGCGATCGCCCTCTCCGGGGTCTTTGTGCTGCTGAGCCAGTGGCAGTTTGGGCGCTCCACGCGGCCCGAGGTGCCGGTGAATCCGACCACGGAGCAGGTCCAGCCGCTCACCGCCACCTTGCAGCCGGGGGAGTTCTTCCACGGCAGCGTCGCCGACCAGATGGTTACGGCCCAGGGAACCTACAGCCCCGACAAGCAGGTCCTTGTCCCGGGCCGCCTCCACGATGGTAAGAGCGGCTACTGGGTGGTCTCCGCCTTTGCTGTCAATGGTGCACCCGCCCTGACCGGAGCCGCAGCGTCACCCCAGACCTGGATACCGGTGGCACGCGGGTGGGTAGCCGCACCCGGTGACGCGGCAGCCCCGCCGTCGGGCACCGTGGAACTGACGGGCCGGCTGCTGCCGTCCGAAGCGCCCGTGGCAGGCAAGGCGCCACAGCCGGGCGAGGCTTCCGCGGTATCCGTCGCTGAACTGATCAACTACTGGGAGGTCAGCAGCTTCCCCGGCTTTGTCTCAGCCACAGCCGAAGTAGTGGACGGCGCCGACGTCAGTGCATCAGCCGTGACCGGAAAGCTGCTTCCGCTGGACATCGGCCCACAGCCGCCGGCACAGCACGTCAACTGGCTGAACCTCTTCTACTCCATCGAATGGGTGGTTTTCGCCGGATTCGCCCTCTTCATCTGGTGGCGGCTGGTCAAGGACGACTACCACCGGGACCTCGAAGAAGCCCTCGATGAAGCCGAAGCTTCCGCCACACCCGAACAGCATGAAACGCCCCAGCAGAAGGTACAGCCATGATTGATCCGAAACCGGCCAACCCGTCCACGCAGGCCACCGCTGGCAAGACCGCCGGCAAGAAGCGCCGTTTCGGCGGCACGGAGGCCCAGATCCGCTCGGCCCTGAAGTTCTACAAGGTCATGGCCTACCTCACCGGCACCATGCTGCTTTTGCTGTGCGCCGAACTCATTGCCCGCTACGGCTTTGGGCAGTACCTGTTCGCCGGCGGCACCAATGCCATCACCGGGCAGCCGTTCGGTTTCGGCTTCGCGGACGCCGAACCTCCGGGGGTAATCAACGGCGTCAACGTTTCCGTCACGGTCCTGATCGTCCACGGGTGGATGTACGTGGTGTACCTGATCTCCAACTTCCGGCTCTGGTCGCTGATGCGCTGGCCGTTCCTGAAGCTGGTCCTGCTGGCCCTGGGCGGCGTGGTGCCGTTCCTGTCCTTCATCGTGGAGAAGAAGTTCCACGCCGAGGTCGAAGCGGAACTGGCCGCCCATCCGCAGGCACCGCAGCGGTACTGACGCCCAGCTGCGCCGGTTCTCCCGGACGTCTGCTCCGTCACAGCCCGGCCTCCCAAGGTGCGCCGGTGCAATGGCGCCAAGTAGGCTATTACGGTGACTACTCCCACTGCATCCCAGACTTCCCAGAAGCCGGTGCTGGTAGTTGACTACGGTGCCCAGTACGCGCAGCTGATTGCCCGCCGCGTCAGGGAAGCGAATGTGTATTCGGAAGTGGTTCCGCATACCTACAGCACCGAGCAACTCCTGGCCAAGAATCCCGCCGCCATCATCCTGTCCGGCGGACCTTCCAGCGTCTATGCCGACGGCGCCCCAAGCGTAGGTGCCGACCTTTTCGAAGCAGGCGTCCCCGTCTTTGGTATCTGCTACGGCTTCCAGGCCATGGCCAACGCCCTGGGCGGCAAGGTGGACAAGACCGGGCTGCGGGAGTACGGATCCACCGAAACCACCATCCTGGGCGAGGGCCGCTCCGTACTTGAGGGCATGCCCCAGCACCAGAAGACCTGGATGAGCCACGGCGACTCCGTCCACCGCGCGCCGGAAGGCTTCGAAGTCCTGGCAACGACCGCGGGCGCGGAAGTGGCCGCCTTCGCCAACGAGGAAAAGGGCCTCTTCGGCGTGCAGTGGCACCCGGAGGTCAAGCACTCGGCCTACGGCCAGCAGGTGCTGGAGAACTTCCTGTTCAACTGCGCCAAGATCGAGCCCAACTGGACCACTGGCAACATCCTCGAAGAGCAGGTGGAGCGCATCCGCCAGCAGATTGGGGATGCCCGGGTGATCTGCGGCCTCTCCGGCGGCGTGGATTCCGCCGTCGCCGCCGCCCTTGTCCAGCGCGCGGTCGGCGACCAGCTCACCTGTGTGTTCGTTGACCATGGCCTGCTGCGCGAAGGCGAGGCCGAGCAGGTGGAGCGCGACTTCGTGGCCGCCACCGGCGTCAAGCTGTACGTCGCCAACGAGCAGGAACGCTTCCTCTCGGCCCTGGCCGGAGTCAGCGACCCCGAGACCAAGCGCAAGATCATTGGCCGTGAGTTCATCCGTGCCTTCGAGGAAGCCGAGTTGGCCATCATCGCCGAGGCCGCTGCCCACGGTGAGAAGATCAAGTTCCTGGTCCAGGGCACGCTGTACCCCGACGTCGTCGAATCCGGCGGCGGCGAGGGCGCGGCGAACATCAAGAGCCACCACAACGTGGGCGGACTCCCCGAAGACCTCCAGTTCGAGCTTGTGGAACCCCTGCGTGCCCTGTTCAAGGACGAAGTCCGCGCGGTGGGCGCCCAGCTGGGCCTGCCGCAGGAAATCGTCGGCCGCCAGCCGTTCCCGGGTCCGGGCCTGGGCATCCGGATCGTCGGTGAGGTCACCAAGGAGCGGCTGGACCTGCTGCGCAAGGCAGACGCCATCGCGCGCGCCGAGCTCACTGCCGCGGGCCTGGACAACGAGGTCTGGCAGATGCCAGTCGTGCTGCTGGCCGATGTCCGCAGCGTGGGTGTCATGGGCGACGGGCGCACCTACGGCCACCCCATCGTCCTCCGCCCCGTCTCCTCCGAAGACGCCATGACCGCGGACTGGTCGCGCCTGCCGTATGACCTCCTGGCCCGGATCTCCAACCGGATCACGAACGAGGTGGACGGCGTTAACCGGGTGGTGCTGGACGTGACCAGCAAGCCGCCGGGAACCATCGAGTGGGAATAGCATTCTGAGTGGCCGGCCTCCGCCAGCGGGGGCCGGCCACTGCTTTTCCCCCGTGAAATCCTCACCAATTTCCCTTGCCCCAGTGTTGCGGTCTCTCAAGACCGGCACCGAAGCGGCTACTCTCGAAACTATGCCGGTATGGTCCAGGGCGTCACGTGCAAGCGCAGAAAAGAAGGCAGAAGTGTCAGTTGGTCAAGGCCACCCGGAAGGCTCGGAAGAGCTTCGCAAATGGCTGTCGGGACTCAAACCCGTCACCGGCGCGGACACGATGCTGCGCTTCACCAAGACGCCGGAAGGTTCGATCGACCTCACGTCGGCGCATCCGTCAGGCCTGGCCCAGCTCATGGCCGGGCGCCGCACCCGCTTGTCCACGCTGATCAGGGACCGCCAGCAGTACGTGGTGGCCGCGCGTGCTTCGCGGAACATCCGGTCCAAGATCTTCGAACTCGCCAACGACCGCGGAATCGACGCAGGGTACCTTTCGGCCGGCACCGTGGTGTGGACCTCCGCCGTCGGGGGGAAACCGCAGCGGGTGTCCGCGCCGGTCATGCTCACCGCCATCTCCCTGACTGTCCGCCCCGGGGAGGACGACTTCGAACTCCAGCTGACCGAGCAGGCGCACATCAACCCTGCGCTGGTGCGGCATCTGAAGAACGTCCACGGGATCGTCTTCGACGTCAACGCGGTCACCCGGCTGGCCTACAGCACCGCCCGCTTCGACCCCCAGCCTGTCCTGGACCGGCTGGCAACACTGATCCGGCCCATCCACGGCGCCGAGACCCAGCACAACCTGCTGGTGTCCACTTTCGCGGACCTCTCCGGAAACCTCGACGACCCCTGGATCAACGATTCCAACCCCCTGATCTCCGCGCTGGCAACCGCCGCCGGAGGCGAGGTGGTGGATGTCGAGGAACCCGACCCCTCCCGCTTTCCTCCGCTGGACAGCCGGCACCCCAAGGACGAACTGCTGCTGCTGGACGCGGACAGGGACCAGCAGTACGTCATCGACGCCGCCCGCGCAGGTGACTCACTCGTGGTCAGCACGCCGCCCGGCACCGGACAGACCCAGACCGCCATCAACACGATCGGCGCCCTGGTGGATGCCGGCAAGACCGTTCTGGTGGTGGGCGACCGCCGGGCCAGCCTGAACGAGGTCTCCGGCCAGCTTGAGTCATTGGGGCTCGAGTCCATCCTGTTCCAGTTGTCCGGGAACGTCACCGCGCAGCAGCTGAAGGGCCAGCTGGTCCGGGCCATTGTCCGCAACGAAAAGTCCCTGGAACCGCAGCTGGGGAACCTGCACAGCACACTGACGGAGCACCGGCACGCGCTCATGGACCACGTGGCGTCGCTGCACAACGTCAGGGAGCGGTGGGGCTGCTCACCGTACCAGGCCATGCAGTCGCTGGCGGAGCTCACGTCCATCCACCCTGCCCCGGCCACCACGGTCAGGCTCAAGCGGAGCGTCCTGGACAGTATCCGGGACCGCGAGGAACTGGCGGCCAGGCTGCGGCGGGCCGCGGAACTGGGCAGCTTCAGCAAGGCTGCCACCACCAGCCCGTGGCACGGGGCCAGGCTGCTGACCCGCAAGGAAACCGAGGAAGCCCAGGACCTCGTCCGTTCCGTTGCCAAGAGCCTTCCGATCCTGCGTGAGCGCATGAATGCGGTGGCCGAGCATGCGGAAATCCGGCTCGGCGAATCGTTTGCCGAGTGGGGCGAGCAGTTGGAACTGCTCGTCGCCGTGCGCGGCAGCCTGGACAAATTCACACCGGACATCTTCGACCGGCCGGTGACGGATCTGATCTCCGCCACTGCGTCCTCTGCCTGGCGGCGCGAACGGGGCATCGAGATGACCTCCATGCAACGCTCGCGGCTGCGCCGGGTAGCCAAGGAATACGTCCGCCCCGGCGTCCACATCGCAGACCTGCACACCTCGTTGCTCCTGGTCCAGGAGCAGCGGGCGCTTTGGGCCGGCTACGCCACCACGCAGCGGCACCCCGCCGTTCCGTCCGGCCTTGCCGAGATGAACGCGATGTACCGCGGCCTGGACCGCGAGCTCAGCCAGCTGGGGGAGGCCCTGCGGCACACGGAAGCCGGCGGCTCCCTGGCCACTGCCCCGTACGGGCAGTTGATGGAACGCCTGGAACGCCTGGTGGCCGATACCGACACGCTCAAGACACTGCCCGAACGCACCCTCCTGGTGGAGAACATGCGCGAGCACGGCCTGGGCGAGCTCCTGGCCGACCTCGCCGAGCGGGAAGTGCCGGAAGGATCGGTGGCCGCCGAACTCGAGCTGGCCTGGTGGCAGTCCGCGCTTGAGGCCATGATCAGTGGCGACGACTACCTGGCCATGTCCGACGGCGACGCCCTCCGCCAGCTTGAGGCTGAGTACCGGCTCGCGGACAACGCCCACATTGCCAGCGGAGCGGCGCGCCTGCGCTGGGACCTGGCCGAGCGGTGGCGGACCGCGATCGCGGCGCAGCCCCGCCAGGCCGACCTCCTGCGCAGCCTGCTGAAGGACGGCCGGGTATCGCTGCCCGCATTGACCGCCCAGGCGCCGGACCTCATCGGTACCCTGGTCCCGGTCTGGTCTGTCAGCCCCTACCTCATGACGGGGCTGCTCCCGGCCGAACAGCACTTCGACGCCGTCGTGATCCTCGATGCCGAGGCCACATCGCTGCAGGCGGTCCTGCCGTCCATTGCCCGTGGACGGCAGGTCATCGCGTTCGGGGACGCCCGGATCGCCAGTCCCCGGACCTTCACCGTCGGCGTCGAACGCCTGGCGCCGGGCGAGTCTGCCCACCAGCGGGTGGAGAGCGCCTTCAACGCGCTCTCGGCAGTCCTGCCCGTATGGCGGCTGAACGTGGTGTACCGCGCTGTTGACGAGGACCTGGTCCTGCAACTGAGCAGGGACTTCTACGACGGCGGCCTCCGCCGGCTGCCCGAAGGCCAGTCCGCCACGGGGCTGGACCGGTCCCTCCTGGTGGAATACCTCCCCGACGGCACCGGACTTCCCAGTGCAGACCATGAGGGTGTGGAATCGGTGGTCGCCGAAGTGAACCGGGTGGTGGAGCTGGTCTTCGAACACGCCCGCATGCGCCCCCGGACCTCCTTGGCCGTCGTCACCGCCAGCCTCCGGCACGCTGCCAGGATTGGTGAATCCATCCGGCTCCAGCTCTCCAACCATCCCGGCTTGGCAGGCTTCTTCGGAGCAGGCCCGGAATCCTTCCGTGTGGTGGACCTGGAGCGGGCGCAGGGCCTGGTCCGCGACCACGTGATCTTCTCGCCCGGCTTCGGCCGGACTCCCCACGGCCGGGCGTTGCACAGCTTCGGACCGCTTTCCGCGGAAGGTGGCAGGGAGAAGTTTGCACTGGCCATGACGCGGGCCAGGCGGTCCATGCATGTGCTGACGTGCTTCCGGCCGGAGGACCTGGACCACACCCGCCTGGCACATGGGGCCGTGGACCTCTATGCGCTGCTGAACCGGGAAATCTCCGGCAACACGGACCTCGGCACGCCGGCCTCCCGTGCGGCTGCGAGTGAGCAGGCGCTTGGGGCCGATCCGCTGGTGGCAGACCTGGGGGACCGGCTGCGGGCCCGCGGCGCCAGGGTGTGGCACCAGTACGACGGCGCCATTGACGTTGTTGCCGCGGCAGACCCCCTGAGCACCATGGGCCAGGACGACGCCGACCTTCCCTGGCCGGTTGCGATCGAGTCTGACGGCACCGAGCAGTACCGCACCATGAGCGTGCGGGAACGGAGCAGGCTCCGCCCCCAGTTGCTGGAACGGCTTGGCTGGCGGTACATGCCGCTGTGGACCATCGAGGTGTTCACCGATCCATCGGCCTGCGCCGACCGGATCGCCGGGTACCTCGGCCTGGAGAAAGTGGTGCTCCCGGGCCGGACAACGACATCGGGTGGCTTCCTTGACGACGACGTCGACCAGGCGCTCAATGGTATCGATACGCCCTCCGCGGGTTCCGTGTACCTGCCCAGGCATGGTGCCGGCCAGGACGGTGCAAGTCGCGGCAAGCCAGCCCACGACAGTGCGGCCCGGGACAATGCAGGCCGAGAGGGCGCGGACCGGGGCCTGTCCCGCGAAGACCGTGGCACTGACTCGGGAGGCGCGGGAGACCACGTCCGGACCCGACCGGACAACAGGGAGGCTGGTGCCATGGCAGAGGAAGAGACGTCGCAGGAAGACATGAAGCAGGAAGATAAGTCCCAGGACGGCGCAGCCGCGGAGGCTGCCGACGCGGCCGGCGCCGCGGCCCAAGGCCCTGTCCGGGTGCCTGGCGGAATCCTGCCCACCAAGGCCGCAGAAGACGACGCCCGCAGCTGGGGTGACCGGGACGATGACCACGATGCCTGGCTGAAGGAGCAGAAGCCGCCGCACTGGGGCTGACCGGCTGGCCGGCACCTCCGGCGGCGGCGCCGGCAGCTTACGGTGGTCCGGCCGGGACAAAGAACAACCTGGGCTGGGTGGACGCTTCAGCGGGGTGCCTGGCCGGTGCGGCCGGCGGCCGCGGCGGCAGCTCACGCTGGTCCGACCAGGACAAAGAACAACCTGCCCCGGGTTGACGCTCCCGCAAGACGGGCTGCCTGCTCAGGGTTTGCTGCCACAACAATCAGGCCATCCGTCTCGGTGGTGCCCAGCCACTGTCCGCTTTGCCCGCCCTTGTTCGAGGTCCACAGCACGGGGACGGCTGAGGCCAGCACTTCTGACGGGCCCTGCTGGTCGAATCCATTGGCCGAGGTGAGGACCACATTCACCAACTGGCCCGGCGCGACCAGCTGGATGGACGAGGCGTCGGCCATCCTTAAGGGGACAGCCGCCGAACCCGGCGGGGTCCCGGTCAGGAGCCCGGGACCAAGCAATTGCGCGTCGGTGAGGAGCTGACCCTTGCGCAGCGGCGCCGCCAACTGTTTGCCGGCCACGGTGGCCGTGTCCTGGAGAAAGCCTTCGGCAACCACCCCTGGCGGCACCCGCACGGGCGCCAGGTCCGACGCGGCGAGGGCGGTTCCGGCCGGCAGGTCACGGGCAGCGGCGAGTGCCGCAACGGTGGTCAGAGGGGCCGGGGTCAGCTGTTGGACAGCCAAGGCTGCTGCGGCGCAGAGGAGCAACGCCGCGGCGAGGCGCCTGTTCCGGTTCAGCCACGCGGCGAAGCGGACTGGCAGGCGCCCGTTCCGGGGGCGCGAGCGGCCGGAAGGACGCGGGTTGCCCGTAAGGCGGGAATTGACGCGACGGGCGCGGAACGGATGAGCAGGCATGCGCCCACGCTAGCGCCGGGCGAAATAGGCGCGACAGGTCGAACACCGGCTATGTGGACAATACTCCGTGTCAGGGCCGGGCACGGCTCACAGCACGATGCCGCCAATGCAAAACGCCGCCATGCAAAACGTCGCCCGCGCAATGGCGCGGGCGGCCAGCCAGGAGTGGGGGCTGCCATTGGTCCGCGAGGCAACTGGGGGCGAGGCAAGTGGGCCGGGCAAGCAACCGGTGGGGAAATAAACGGTGCCGAAAAGAACTGCTCACGAAACGAGGGCGGCCCGGCGCTCGACCGCGCCTGGCCGCCGTCGGTATGGCGGAGTGGGCTAGCTTGCTGCAGCCGCCGGGGCAGGGGCGGGGGTTGCAGCCGGAGCCGCCGGGGCCGCCGCAGGGGCGGGGGAGACGGAACTCCCCTTCGAGTCGCGGGAGTCGGTGCGGTAGAAGCCCGAGCCCTTGAAGACGACGCCAACGCTGTTGAACTTCTTGCGCAGTGTCCCGCTGCATTCAGGGCATGAAGTCAGGCTGCTGTCCGAGAACGACTGGACGATGTCGAAGGCGTGGCCGCAATCCTTGCAGGCGTAAGCATATGTTGGCACTGGTGCTCCTCCTCTTGGGCAAACGAGAGGTCCCGTGCTGCCTCTTGGTGAACCATTAGCAGTCGCAGGGCCTGAGTGCCAATTCTAGCATCCTCCGTGTCCGGGAGGGTCCTGGGCCGGACGCGGCTCAGGAGCTCTCGTTCAAGCGGCGGAGCCCGGACGGGAGGAGGACTGCCGGGACCGGCCGGTCAAATTCTTCCGCGGGAATCCTGCCCGCAGGCAGCAGTTCCTCGTCGTAGATCACGGCGGTCAGCGGAATGTCCTTCCCTGCCGTGGCGAGGTGCCCCAGGAATTTGTCGTAGTAGCCGCCGCCCTGGCCGATCCTGTTGCCTGCGAGGTCCACTGCCGTCGCCGGAATGAAGAGCGCCTTGGCCTCGCCGGCCACGTCAGGCCCATACCGGGGGCCGTCCGGTTCCAGGATGGGCGCGTACTTGCTGCGTGAGTAGCCCACTTCCGGCGTCCAGAACACCCAGCTCAGTTCCCGGCCCGGTTCGCACACCGGAAGGAGGACCTTGTGGCCGCTGCGGTGCAGGGCGGCGATCAACGGCAGGGTGGGAGGCTCCTTGCCCACGCCGAGGTAGACGCACACGGTTGCGGGACGCCCGCCGGTCACAGACCCTGCCCATGCTTCGCCGTGCAGTGCCAGCCCCGCGCCCGCGGACTCGAGTTGCCCCGGGGTTAAGGTGGCCCGGCGCCGCCTGTGTGCGGCACGGATGCCGTCCTTGATGGTGTTCGACTCCTGAAGCATGGTGTCCTTCCTGCTGTGCCCGCCGCTCTTACGGCTTCCGGCGCGCTGCCGCGGGCCTGCCAGGGCTTTTGATGGTTACGGAAATACTTGACGCTGACGTTAGATTAGTCCGGTGACTACCAGTAACCCGAGGGTCCGCAAAGCCGTCATCCCTGCAGCCGGCCTGGGTACCCGGTTCCTGCCCGCCACCAAGGCCATGCCGAAGGAAATGCTTCCTGTCGTTGACAAGCCTGCCATCCAGTATGTGGTGGAGGAAGCCGTCAACGTTGGCCTCAACGACGTCCTGATGATTACAGGCCGCAACAAACGCGCGCTCGAAGACCATTTTGACCGTGTGCCGTCGCTTGAATCGATGCTGGCGGAGAAGGGTGACACCGCGAAGCTGGAAGCCATCCAGGCCGCCAGCAAGCTGGGCGATATCCACTATGTCCGGCAGGGTGACCCCCTGGGCCTGGGCCACGCCGTCCTCAGGGCCAAGCAGCACGTGGGGGAGGAGGCCTTCGCCGTCCTGCTCGGTGACGACCTCATCGACCCCCGGGACGAACTCCTCAGCACGATGATCGATGTCCAGGCCAGGACCGGAGGTTCCGTCGTCGCACTGATCGAAGTGGAACCTTCGCAGATCAGCGCCTACGGCTGCGCGGACATTGAGGAGTTCGACGGCGAAGGCTACGTCCGCGTGAACCGGCTGGTGGAGAAGCCCTCCCCGGAGGAAGCGCCGTCCAACCTGGCCCTGATCGGACGTTATGTGCTGCACCCCGCTGTCTTCAATGTCCTCGAAAAAACGGAACCGGGACGCGGCGGCGAAATCCAGCTCACTGATGCCTTGCAGGAACTGGCGTCCGGCGAGGGGGAGGGCTACGGGGTCTACGGCGTGGTGTTCCGCGGCCGCCGCTACGACACCGGCGACAAGCTTAGCTACCTCCAGGCCTGCATCCAGCTTGCCGTCGACAGCGATGACCTGGGCCCGGGCCTTCGTGAATGGCTGCCCGGCTTCGCTGCCGGCCTGTCCGGATAACGCCGTGCGCGCTGGCCCCATCTGGCCCGTTACGCTGGAATGCGGCGACCTCGTGCTGCGGCCCATCAGGTACCGGGACAAGAAGGAGTGGACCGAGGTGCGGTCCCGCAACAGCGAGTGGCTCGCGCCCTGGGAGGCCTCCAATCCCGAGCCGGGCGGCGGGCTGCCGGACTACCGGCACATGGTCCGCTCGCTCAATGCGCAGGCTGCCCAGGGTACAGCGCTGCCGTTCCTGATCACGGAGTGGACGCCAGGCCACAGGAAGCCGGTCATCGTCGGCCAGTTGACCGTGTCGTCGATTGTCTGGGGCTCGGCGATGATGGCCACCCTGGGCTACTGGGTGGACAAGGCAAGGGCGGGCCGGGGCATAGCCCCCACCTCCGTTGCACTGGTCACCGACCACTGCTTCCGCACCCTTGGCCTGCACCGGATGGAGATCAATATCCGCCCCGAGAACGGACCCAGCCTCCGGGTGGTGGAGAAACTGGGGTTCCGGGACGAGGGGTACCGTCCCCGTTTCCTGCACATCAACGGTGAATGGGCGGACCACCGCTCGTTCGCCCTCACGTCGGAAGAAGTCCCGGAGGGCCTCCTGGCGCCTTGGCTTGCCTCGCGTCCTTCATAAATCCAATGATTTGCCAGCAGCGGCACGACACACCGCAGCTAATGCGGCAGGAGCAGTCACGATGCTCATACGGTTTTGAGTGTGGACTTCCCCCTTAGCAGCTCAGTGATCCTCGTGGTTGCCGTCGTGCTCTGGATTGTTTGGGTTGCCCCTTACGTCCTCCGGAACCGCCGGCACCAGTTCCAGCCCGCCGGTGAGTATCTGGCGGACACGCAGGCCGAGGAACGGCCGGACCAGCCAGCCGGCCTGGTAATGAACGTCGCCGCCCAGCAGGAGAAAGCCATGGAACCCAGGAAGAGTGCCGCACCCGCTGCCGGTGCTGCCAGCACTGCACCTCCGGCCCGGTTCCGTATCCGCTACGGCCGCACTGCCCTGGCCCTCGTTGGGCTGTTGTCCCTGGTGACGCTGTTCATCTCCGGCGTGCTGCTCGCCTTCGGGCTGGGATCACCCGCCCTGCCGCTGGCGTGTGCCGTGGTGACTCCGGCGTCGGTAGCGGTGCTGCGCTGGCTCGCCGTCCGGGACCGCAAGGCGAAGGTGAACGCCGCGTTCTGCTCCGCCATGAGTGCGGCCCCCGCCCGCCGTCCGGATGCAGCCCCGGCTGTCCCGCCGAAGCCCGGTCAGGCCCCTGCCCGCCCGGAATCCCCGCTCTTCGACGCCGAGGCGGGCGAGCCCAAAGTCAAGCCGCTGACGGCCATCGAGCTGCGGGAAGCAGCCCTCGCCGTCGCCGTCGCTGCCGGCGATCCCAGCGCCGCCGCGGTTACCCCGGGCACTGCCGCCGCCCCCAGTGCTGTTGCCGGCACTCCCTGGGAGCCGGTGGAAGTACCGAAGCCCGTCTACGTGGAGGCCGCAAAGGCTGAGCGCCCCGCCCCCGAACCGCTGGAGCTTCCGGAGGCTCCCAAGGCTGTAGGCAAGCCGTCCCTGAAGCAGGGCGCAGCGGGAGCCCCGCCGGCCGATGCCGTGGCGTCCGCGGAAGTCCAGCAACTCACCAAGGCGCAGCGGGCCCTGAGCAACCTCGACGACGTCCTGCAGCGCCGCCGGGCGTAGGCTCCCGGAGGGGAGCCGGCCCTCGATGAGCGCGCCGATTGGCGTTGCGCCGGGAAAATTTGTAGCCTAGGGACACCGGCTCCGCAGCCGCCAGGAAACCTCCCGGACTGCGGCCAGTTCCGGGGCTATAGCTCAGTTGGTAGAGCGCTTCGTTCGCATCGAAGAGGTCAGGAGTTCGAATCTCCTTAGCTCCACCAGCCATCCAGTTCCTCCGCCCAGGCGAAACGCAGCCTGATGAGCGGGCCAACCCCTCCCCACCGGCCTAGAGTGGGCCCATGGGAATCATCATTGGACTTCTTGTCATCTGGCTCATCCTGTCCATTGTGGGCTTTGTCGTGAAGGGCCTGTTCTGGCTCGCGATCATCGGCCTTGTCCTCTTCGTCGCCACTGGCGTCTGGGGCTGGCTCAAGCGAAGGGCCAGCGTCTGACCCTGAACACGGAGCACCGGCCGGCATAGCGACTGCCAAAGGACTCTGTCCGCGCCCGGCAAACCCCGTCACGCTTGCTCCATGAGCCTCACAGAACGGACGGGGGGCCACACCCCGTCGGTACCGCCGGTCCGTCGCAACTTCGCCGCGAACAGCGCCCTGCACCCCGACCGCCCCTGGGTTCGTGCCATCCGGATCCTGGTCGGGCTCTTTGCGCTCGCCGCGCTCATCCAGAAGACTTTTGATGCGACCCTGCCCGGGAACGACGTGGACATTCCCCAGTTGTATTCGGAGTTCACTGTCCAGGGGAACCTTGTCCTGGGGCTTGTCCTGCTTGCCTCGGGGATCCGGCCGCGGAGCAGGCTGCCGCGCTGGTGGGACCATGTGTTCGGTGCTTTGGTCCTGTACCTGGTGATGACGGGCATCATCTACATCGTGCTGGTGGCGCCGCCTGGTGAGCCGTGGTGGAGCTGGGACCTTTACTGGCCGCAAATGGCGCATCACCGCCTGGCGCCGTTGATGGTGGCATTGGACTGGCTCCTCGTTACCCGCACCATCCGTGGTCCATGGTGGCGGCCGTTGGCCTGGCTGGGCTACCCCGTGGCATTCCTGGTGTTCTCGTGGGTCCGTGGCGGCCTCGACGGATGGTACGTCTACGACTTCCTTGACCCTACGCTCGAGGGCGGCTGGGCGAGGGTGTTTGGCGTCACGGCCGAAGTCCTCGCCGCCTTCCTGGCGGTCTCGCTGCTCGTGCATGCGGCAGGCAACGTCCGGGTGGGGCTTGCCGTGGGCCGGCCGCCTAAATCCAGCCCTTCTTCTTGAAGATCGCGTACATGAGTGCACCCGTTGCCACCATCAGGCCAAGCGCCATCGGATAGCCGAAAGCCCAGTGCAGCTCCGGCATATGGTCAAAGTTCATGCCGTAGATACCGGCCACGAACGAAGGCGCGAAGAGGATCGCCGCCCAGGATGAAATCTTCTTGACCTGTTCGTTCTGTTCGGCGCTGGCCTCGTTTTGCCTGTTGGCAGTCAGTGTCCCGTCCAGGGTGAGTGCGTTCTGCAGGAGGTCACGGAAGGAATCCGCCCGGGAAATCACCCGTTCAACGTGGTCTTCCACGTCCCGCAGGTTGTGCCGCAGCTCGGTTTCCACGCCGTACTTCTCAAATCCCCGCTTCAGCTGGTCCAGCATCTCCGGCAGGGGGTGGATGGCCCGCTGGAACTGGATCACTTCGCGGGCCAGTTCATAGATGCGGCGGGACACGGCCGAATCGCCGCTGAAAAGCTGGTCCTCGATTTCGTCGATGTCGTTCTCCAGCCCGGCCACCACCGGCGCATAGTCATCGACCACCCGGTCCAGCAGCGCGTACAGCACGGCTTCGGGTCCGTGGCGGAGCAGGTCCGGCCGTGCTTCGAGCCGCTGCCGTACCCGGGCCACCCCGGCCGTTTCGGCATGGCGTACGGTCACCACAAAGTTCTTGCCGGTGAAGACGTGGAGTTCACCGAATTCCACCGTTTCGCTCGCGTCAAGGTAGCGGGCAGGACGCAGCACAGTGAACAGATTGTCGTCGTAGCGCTCCAGCTTGGGCCGCTGGTGGGCGGAAACTGCGTCCTCCACCGCGAGGCCGTGCAGGCCGAACTCCGCTGCCACGGCCGCCATCTCGTCCGCCGTGGGCCGGTAAAGCCCGATCCACGCCATGCCGCCGTGCTGGGCCAAAGTCTCAAAGGTTTGCTCCAGGCTTTCAGGTTCTGCGTGGCGCGTACCGTTGACGTACACGGCGTTGTCGATGATGGTCATTCAGGAAATCCTACTGGCCGGCGCTGCTCAGGCCGCTGATCAGGGGCTCGGTCCGGTACGGGATGTGGGTGTGCAGTGCCAGGACCGTCTCGGTGCGGATGACGCCCTTGATCCTCAGGACCTGGCGCAGCGACGACTGCAGGTTGTGGGTGTCCGTGGCCACCACCCGGCACCAGACATCGCCGCGCCCCGAAATCTCATGGACTTCCAGGACTTGCGGGATCAGCCGCAGAGCCGCCACCACGCCGTCCAGTTCGCGGTGCGAAACCTCGATGGTCACGAACGCCACCACGTCATACCCCACGGCCTCAAGGTCCACTTCGCGGCCACCCGGGCGCAGCACCCCGGCCCGCAGCAGGCGGCGCACGCGGGACTGGGCGGTGTTGCGTGCGATGCCCAGCGCCTCGCTGAGCTCGCCGATCTGGATGCGCGGGTCCCTGATCAGGGCCAGGAGGATCTTCAGGTCGGTGGGGTCAAGTTTGTTCAAAATCGTCACTCTCCATCATATGTGCAGCCAAGAATTGATGATTCTGCGCAATTACGAACCCAAGAACAGACGGATCAGGCAGCCCTCCCGCACTCTTGAATCATCATAGATCCATCCGCGAAGGGCTCCCACAAGGACAACCCGCCGCGGCCACCCCTAAGGCGGCACCATGACGGTCTTCAGCGAACTGCGAATGCGTCCGGCAACGGCCGCGGCCACAGGCTGGGATGCTTCCACTACGGCACGGCTGGTCATGGCCGGCGCGGGCATCTTCATGCTCCTGGTGGGCGCCAACCTGGCCACGCCGCTGTACCCGCTGCTGCAGGCCAGCCTGGGACTGTCCAGCCTCGAAGTCACCGGCGCTTTTGCGAGCTACGTGCTGGCGCTGGTGGCCACGCTGCTGCTGGCCGGCCACTGGTCTGACCACATCGGGCGGCGCGCCGCTCTCCTGGTTGCAGTGCTCACCGGCCTGGCGGGGGGATGGATCTTCTCCGAAGCGCAGACCCTGGCCGCGTTGTGCGCGGGCCGGGCGCTCCAGGGAACCGCCGTGGCCCTCGCAACCGGCGCCAGCGCCGCGGCGCTGCGCGAACTGCTGCCTTCCCGCCCTGAGTGGGCTTCCCGCTTCACGCTGCTGGCATCCTCCGGGGGAGTGGCGGCGGGACCTGTCATTGGGGGACTGCTGTCGCTGCTTCCGGGCGCCACCACAGCACCCTATTACGTCCACTCGGTCCTCCTGGCAGCGCTGCTGGTTCCGCTGTACCTGATCCGTGCCCGTCCGGCGATCATGCTGCCGGCGCCGTCACGGCCCCTGTACGCGCTTGCTCCGCGCCGCCCGTCCGTCTCGCGCCAGGCGAGGGGCGCATTCTGGCTGGCGTCCGGCGTCGGCTTCCTCAGCTTCGCCGTGTTTGGTTTCTGCCTCTCGCTGGCGCCCGGCTATTTCGCGCAGGTCCTGGACACGCAGTCCCGGCCGCTGGTGGGCATGCTCGCGGGGCTGCCGCTGGGGGCCTCGGCGCTGAGCCAGCTGGTGAGCGTGCGTGGACGGCATGCCGTGCCTGCCGGGCTGGCCGTCCTGGGGGTGTCCGTGATGTTGCTCGGTGCAGCCGGCACCTGGCACAGCCCGTTGCTGCTCATTGCGGCCGCTGCGGCGGCGGGGCTGGGACAGGGAGTGGCCTTCCGCACGGTCTTCAACGACGTGGCCGCGAAGGTGGAGCCCGCACGGCACGCGCAGATCATCAGCACCGTCTACGTCATCACGTACCTTGGCAGCGCCGTCCCGGTGCTGGGCCTCGGCTGGGCGGGCGGGATGTTCGGGGTACCGGCCGCAGTGCAGGGCTTTGTGCTGGTCTGCGGCTCGGCGGCGCTGGCGCTCTCCGCCGTGACCATGGCCGGGGCAGCCAGGCGGCGGCCGGCCTAGGCACGCAGGCGCTTCGGACGGCTTAGTCCGGCAGCGGCCCGTGGTTGCCCTGGATGTGTTCGAAGACCAGCGTGGTTTCGGTGTGGCCGACCACGGGGTCCGTGGCCAGGTTGTCCAGCACCCAGTCCCGCAGGTCCTCCGTGCTTCCGACCGCGATGTGCAGCAGGTAATCCACGGAGCCGGAGGTGTGGAACGTCGACAGCACCGCGGGCAGGTGCGGCACGCGGGCGGTGAAGCGGTCGATCTGGTCCCTGTCGTGGGCCCGAAGGCGCACCGCCACCAGCGCCTGGACAGACCTGCCGATCGCGGACAGGCTGAGTTTCGCCTCGTAGCCCTGGACGATGCCGCGCTCCGACAGTGCCCGGGTGCGCATCAGGGCCGTGGAGGGCGCGATGCCCACCAGTTCAGCGAGCTGCTTGTTGGAAATCCTCGCGTCCGCCACCAGGGCCGCCAGGAGCCGTTCATCGATAGCGTCCAGCGGTTCCAGGTGCTGCCCTGGCCTGCCGTTCCTGGCGTTCGTGCTCACTGCGGTTCCTTCCAACGGTCCTCTGTTCATCCTAGACCGCAGAATCGGTTTCAACCGGTGTCCAAGGGCCCGTCCCGCCGAATTTCCGCCCCTTCCCGCTGGTCACGGACAAGGAATAGTTCACGGGTGTGAGAGGTGTCAGAGCGTCGCCGGTTCCGTCGCTGGATGGACGACGGCGACCGTCGCCGCAGTGAGGCAGGCCAGGACCATGACGGCCCCCGCCAGGGCGTTCCAGCCCCAGGCCTGGAAGAGCAGGCCGCCCGCCCAGCCGAGGAGGCTGGAGCCAAGGTAGTAGGCAAGGTTGTAGAGGGACGCAGCCTGGGCGCGGCCGGTGCGGGCAATGGCGCCGGTCCATCCGGATCCGATGCTGTGCGCGGCGAAGAAGCCGCCGGTGAAGACCACCAGTCCTGACAGGATCAGGACCAGGAACGGGGTCAGGGTAAGCGCGAGGCCGGCCACGGCAAGGGCCAGCCCCGCCAGCAGCACGTTCCGCCGCCCGAACCGCACCGTCAGCCCGGCAGCCCAGCGGGAGGAGAATGTGCCGGAGAGGTAGGCCAGGAAGATCAGGCTAATCAGTGTTGCCGGGAGGCCGAACGGTGCCCCGGAGAGCCGGAAGCCCAGGTAGTTGTAGATGGCGACGAAGCCACCCATCATCAGGAAGGCCTGGACGTAGAGCGCCAGCAGTCGGATGCTGCGCACATGCCCTGCGAGGGTTCCGAGCGCGGCGCGCAGGCCGGCGGCGCGGGCAGGTGTGAAGCCGCGGGCCTTGGGCACCAGGACAAGGAACGCCGCGGCCGCAAGGGTGGCGAGGACGGACACGGCCAGCGCGGCTGCCCGCCATCCCCAAAGCTCGCCCATCGGGCCGGCCACCAGCCGTCCGGCCAGCCCGCCGAGGGTGGTTCCGGCAACGTAGCTTCCCGCTGCCAGCGCGGCATGCGCCTTGGTCACCTCCTCGTTGAGGTAGGCGATGGCAATCGCGGGGATGCCGCCCAGTGCCATCCCCTCGAGCAGCCGCAGCGTGAGGAGCATGCCGAAATTCTGGGCCAGGGGGACCATCAGCCCCAGGACCGTGGCCGCGCAGATGCCCCACATCATGGCCCGGACCCGTCCGATCCTGTCAGCCAGGAACGACCAGGGAATGACGGTTGCGGCCAGCCCGACAGTGGCCAGGGAGATGGTCAAAGCGGCCTCCGCGGCCGTGATGTCCAGGTCGGTGGCCAGCAGCGGAAGGACGGCCTGGGTGGAGTAGAGCTGGGCGAAGGTGGCTACGCCTGCACATGACAAGCCGGCAAGGACCCGCCCGTAGGCCCGGGATCCTTTGGCGTGCCCGTCCCAGCGGGGCAGGGCGCCACTGGCGGCGGGGATTGCGTTCTGCGGCATCCCGCCAGCGTAGACCCGCGGCCATGGATGCTTCCAATGCATAATTCATGCAAAACTGATAGCGACAGAGGATGAATGGCGGAGGGGTGGACGCGGTCATGGAGCCGGACAGGAAACAGTTGGCCCAGCTCCTTCCGCTCCTGCCGGTACTGGCCGAGCTTGGCCGCACCGAACACGTCACCGAGACCGCGGAACTCCTGGGAGTACCCCAGTCGACGGTGAGCAGGGCGGTAGCCCGGGCGAGCGCCGCCGTCGGGACCGAACTCGTGGTGCGGGACGGCCGCGGCGTCCGACTCACCCCTGCCGCCCGCACCTTGCTGCCCTACATCGGCCAGGCGCTCGCGGAATTCCAGGCCGGCCTGGACCTGGTGCGCAACGAGTCAGAGGTGGTTCGGGGCAGGATTTCCGTGTCCTTCCAGCACACGTTCGGCGAGGCCACCCTGCCCCTGCTGATCAGTGCCTTCCGGGCACGGCACGCCGGAGCCGAGTTCCGGCTCAGCCAGGGTGCGCGCAGCACATGCCTCGCGGAGCTTGCGTCGGGGGAGGCGGACCTGGCCCTGACGGCGCCCGTGGCGGAACCCGGGAAGAATCTTCGGACTGCCCCGCTGTACCGAGAACCGCTCCGTCTGGTGGTGCATCACGGACATCCATTGGCGCGGCAGCGGGCGGCACGGGTGGCTGACCTTCGCGGCGAGCCCTTCGTCGCGCTCGAGCCTGGCTATGGGCTGCGCTCGCTCACCGATGCGCTCTTCCGGGAGGCGGGGTACCGCCCCCGGATCGCCTTCGAAAGCCAGGACTCACACACGGTCCGCGGCCTGGTCTCCGCCGGCCTGGGCGTCAGCATTCTTCCGCCGGGCGGCGACGCTCCCGGGCGCCTGGTGCGGCCGGAAACGGGGAACCTGGGGTGGGTGGAAGTTCCGCTGGACTCGGCGCTGGCCTTCCGGGTGGTTGGCGTCAGCTGGCGGCGACGGAAGCCGGAAAACGAACCGGTGGCCGTACGGCTCTTCCGTGAGCTGGTGGCCAACGAGGGGCCGGGCCTGCTGGCCGGCCTGGTCAGGCAGGGAAACCGCGTGCCGCAGTGAAGGTTCGACGGCGGGACCTGCCGCGGGTGCGCGGCCGCCGGAGCGCGCGGGCCAAGTACCCTTGTGACGTGGCAAACAGTGACGTGACAAACACCCAGGACCCCTCCGCAGCCTCCGGCGGAACCAAAAGCGCACCCGGCTCGAGCCCGCTGCAGGGCATCACCATCGGACTGGACATCGGCGGCACCAAGACGCACGGGGTCCGCTTCGAGGACGGACTCCCGGTAGCCGATGAATCCGCCGGCAGCTCCAATGTGCAGAACGTCACCCGGGAGGAGGCGGCCCGAAACCTGGCGGACCTCTTCGCCCGGATCGGCGCCGGCCCCGTGGCACGCGTGTACGCCGGGTCCGGAGGAATCGACACGGACGAGGACGCCGCAGCCCTGGCCGCACTGATCCAGCCCCTCGTCCCGGGCGCCAGGGTCACCGTTGTCCACGATTCGCGCCTGCTGCTGGCCGCCGGCCGTGCCGACACGGGAGTCGCGGTGATCGCCGGAACGGGCTCGGCGGCCTGGGGCCGGAATGCCGGCGGTGCCGAAGCAAGGGCCGGAGGGTGGGGGTACCTGCTCGGGGACGAAGGCAGCGGGTACTGGCTGGGCCGGGAAGCGGTGCGGCACAGCCTGCGCCGGATGAACCAGGGCCTGCCCATCGACCAGCTCACCGCGGCCCTGCTGGAAGCCTGCGGGCTGGACCACCCGAACAAACTCATCGCCCTGTTCCACTCGCCGGAAACGGGCAGGCGGTTCTGGGCGCAGCAGGCGCGGCACGTGGTGGAGGCCGCGGCCGCCGGACACCAGGACAGCACCGCGCTGCTGGAACAGGCCGGAAAAGACCTTGCCGCGCTGGCAGAACAGGTGCTGGGCCAGCTGGGCCTCGACGGGCCGGTGATCCTGGGCGGCGGCCTGGGTATGAACGTCGCGCCGCTGCAGGAGTCCTTCCGCCGGAACCTGGCCGCCGCCGGCATCACGGAAGTCAGGGTCCTGGACCAGGAACCCGTGTTCGGCGTGCTGGAGCTGGTGGCCGAGGCGGCCTAATCCACGGCGCGGGCCGGCCTAATCCACGGCGCGGGCCCGCTTAATCCACTGCGCGCTTGCGCGGCGTCAGCCGGACCCCGGGAAGCGGAGGCGCCGGGATGCGGCCTGCCTCCGCGCCGGCCTCGGGGCCATGGCCCCGCACTAAACCGTAGCGGGCGGCAGCGGTGTCGGCGTCGGACAGGCCTGCCTGGGCTTCCCACTCGTCCCGGGCCTGTTCCACCTCGTCGTGCGTGCGGCCCACGAAGTTCCACCACATCAGCAGCTCCTCACCGAACGGCTCGCCGCCGATCAGCAGGAAACGGGTACCGGGGAGCGCCTGGATCGGGAGCTCGCTGCGGCCGGTGCCCAGGTACCCCAGCGGTCCGGCGGGCAGATCCTGCCCGTCCACCGCCAGGCCGCCGTCGAGCACCAGGATGCCGTGCTCAAAGCGCGGGTCCAGCGGCAGCACGCCGGCGCCCTCGCAGGAGACGTCAGCGCCCACGATCGGTGAGTACATGGTGGCCGGGGACACGGCGCCGGCAAATTCGCCCACCATGACAGTGGCCGTGAAACCATCGCCGCTCGCCACCGGCAGCGCCCGGTGTTGTTCGAAGGCGGGCTGCCGGTGCCGGTGCTGCTCAGGAAGGGCCACCCAAAGCTGGAGGCCGCGCTGCACCGGAAGCTCGGCGCCGGCTGGCGGAAGAACCGCGAATTCCGAGTGCGAAACCCCGTGCCCGGCGGTCATGATGTTCAGCTCACCGGGCCGCACCACGACGTCGCTGCCCACGCTGTCGCGGTGCCGGATGTGCCCGGCCAGCGGCCAGGTCACCGTCTGCAGCCCGATGTGCGGATGGGGGAGTACGGACATGGCCGTCCGGTCCGGTCCGAAACTGTCCAGGAAGCACCAGGCCCCGATGGTGGGCAGGCCGCGCTGCGGCAGGGTCCGTTTCACGTTCATGGCCCGCACCCCGCCCAGCGGCACCTCGCGTTCGGGCCACAGTTGAAGGCAAGGTCCCGGATTCCCGTTTGCGGGGGCAGGGGGGCAGACTTCCTGCTGGGGAGCAATTTCCAAGTTGGTCACACACCCACTCTAGGCCTGTCCACGCTGCCCGGCCGCGGCGCCGGCCCATCCACGCGGGCGGGGGCTCCGAATGGTTACAGTAGGGATTCCTTTGCACGGATTGGCCCCGTATCCGGTGAAGCCTGCCGCTGTTTGGGTTACCGTAACTATCAGCGTGCTGATGACAATGTCGCGGTGCTTTAGGCCCGTCCAACAGAACAGGTAAGTGACGCACCATGGACCAGGCGATGATCGAGTTCCAGAGCGTTTCCAAGCAGTACCCGGGCGGCCAGCCCGCCGTGGACGGGCTGACGATGTCCATCGCCAAGGGTGCCATCACCGTGTTCGTGGGCCCCTCCGGCTGCGGCAAGACCACCTCGCTGCGCATGATCAACCGGATGGTGGAGCCTACGTCCGGAACCATCACCGTGGACGGCAAGGACGTCACCACGGTCCCCGCCGCGCAGCTTCGCCGCTCCATGGGCTACGTGATGCAGTCCGCCGGGCTCCTGCCGCACCGTTCCGTGCTGGACAATATCGCCACGGTGCCCCGGCTGAACGGCGTCCCGAAGGTGCAGGCCCGCAAACGGGCAGAAGAGCTGCTGGACGTGGTGGGCCTGGCGCAGACGCTGGGCAAGCGATACCCGTCGCAGCTTTCCGGCGGCCAGCAGCAGCGCGTGGGCGTGGCCCGCGCGCTCGCCGCAGACCCGCCCATCCTCCTCATGGATGAACCTTTCAGCGCCGTGGATCCCGTGGTCCGCGATGAGCTCCAGCAGGAACTGCTGCGCCTCCAAAAGGACCTGGCCAAGACCATTGTCTTCGTGACCCATGACATCGACGAGGCCACGACCCTTGGCGACAAGGTGGCGGTCTTCGCCACCGGCGGGAAACTGGCGCAGTACGCAACTCCGGAAGAAATCCTGCGGGCTCCTGCCAACGACTTCGTGGCCTCCTTCGTGGGCAGGGACCGCGGCTTCCGGCACCTTGGCTTCACGGCGTCCGACGGCGTGACGCTCCACCCTGTGCCCACGATCATCCGCGGCGCCAACGGCTGGGAGTCCGATTCCACCGCTGCCGGCGGCTGGCAGCTGGTGGTGGACGGCGAGCGGCGCCCAATGGGCTGGTCAGCGACCGGCACCGAAACGGAGCTCGTGCCCGGCGGGTCCCTGTTCCGTCCGGGGGAGAGCCTGCGCCGCGCCCTGGACGCGGCGCTGTCCTCGCCGTCCGGGCTCGGAGTGGCAGTGGATGCCGAGGGCCGGGTGCTGGGCACCGTCCGTGGCGGAGAGGTCCTGGCGCTGATCGAAGAAGCGCGCCAGCTGCGGCAGGCTGCCCTCTGATGGAGTGGTTCCTGGCCAACAGCGGCATGGTCCTGGAACGGACCGGCCAGCACCTCGTGCTGGCGCTCATTCCCATGGTCCTGGGGCTGGTGATCTCCATTCCGCTGGCCCAGCTGGCCCGCCAGAACGCTGCGCTCCGGTCGGTTGTGCTGACGGCTTCGTCCCTGCTGTACACCATCCCGTCACTGGCGCTCTTCATCATCCTGCCTACCATCCTGGGGACCCGCATCCTGGACCCCCTGAACGTGGTGGTGGCCCTCACCATCTACGCCGTGGCCCTGCTGGTCCGTGCCGCGCTGGACGCCTTCGACTCCGTCGACGCGGACGTCAGCCAGGCCGCCCAGGCCATGGGGTTCAAGCCGCTGGCCCGGTTCGTGCAGGTTGACCTGCCGTTGTCCCTGCCGGTCATGTTCGCCGGCCTGCGGGTGGTGTCGGTCAGCAACATCTCTTTGGTGAGCGTTGCCGCGCTGCTGGGCGTCGGGAACCTCGGCATGCTGTTCACCGACGGCCTCCAGCGGGATTTCGTCACCGAGGTGGTGGTGGGGATCGTTGCAATCCTGGTCCTCGCCCTGCTGATGGACGCCGTCCTCGTCCTGCTGGAGAGGCTTCTCACTCCCTGGGAACGGGCCGGCCAGCGGCAACGCCCGGCTGTTGCGGCCCCCAGCGACGGCGGGCAGACAGTGCGGCCCGTGGCCCGGTCCCGGACCGGAGGCGAAAACCCGTGAGCAATGTCTTCACCGATACCTTCGCCTGGCTGGGTGAGCCGGAGCATTGGGCCGGTTCCATGGGCATTCCCGTCCGCCTCGCCGAGCACCTCCAGTACACCGGCCTGGTGATGCTCATCGCCGCCGCCATCGCCCTTCCCGTCGGCTTGTTCGTCGGACACACCGGAAAGGGCAGGGTCGCCGTCGTCGCCCTGGCCGGGGCCCTGCGGGCCCTGCCCACCCTTGGCCTGCTGACGCTGTTCGTGCTCCTGGCCGGCATCGGGCTCATGCCGCCGGTCTGGGCGCTGGTCATCCTCACTGTGCCGCCCCTCCTCGCCGGCACGTATGCCGGAATCTCCAGCGTGGACCGGAACGTAGTGGACGCCGCCCGGGCCATGGGCATGACCGAACTGCAGGTCCTCTTCAAGGCCGAGCTGCCCAACGCGCTGACGGTGATGTTCGGTGGCTTCCGGACCGCCGTGCTGCAGGTAATCGCCACCGTATCCGTGGTCGCCTACATAAACCTCGGCGGCCTGGGGCGTTACCTCTTCGACGGCCTCGTCCTCAGCGACTTTCCGCAGATGCTGGGAGGGTCCCTCCTCATCGCGGTGATGGCGATCGCCGTCGACCTCGTCCTGTCCCTGTTCCAGAGGCTGTTCCTGACACCAGCGGCCTCACAGCAGTCCCACCGCAGCCAGGAGGCTGCGGTCGATCTCACAGACCCCGTAGTTGCGGAGACTGTCGTACAAGGAGGTAAGTCATGAAAGATAGCCGTCCCCCGCGCCTTGGCAGGCGCACGTTCGGCGGCCTCGCCGCAGGGCTGGGCCTGGCGATGGCGCTGTCCGCCTGCGGCGGTTCGTCGAACCCGCTGAGCAATACACCCGCCCCCAGCGGCGGTGCTTCCGGGGAGGCAACCTCCCTGGTGGTGGGCTCTGCCGACTTCCCGGAAAGCCAGATCATCGCTGAGCTCTACGCCGGCGCCCTGAACGCCAACGGCATCACCGCCACCACCAAGCCGAACATCGGCTCCCGGGAGGTCTACTTCAAGGCAGTCCAGGACGGTTCGGTCGACGTGGTGCCGGACTACAGCGGCAACCTGCTGCTGTACGTAGACAAGGAAGCCAAGGAGGTCTCCGCGGGCGACATCATCAAGGCGCTGCCCGGCAAGCTGCCGGACGGGCTCGCCGTGCTGGACGCGGCCAAGGCCGAGGACAAGGACGCCATGGTGGTTACCAAGGCCACGGCCGAGAAGTACCAGCTCAAGTCCATCGAGGACCTGGCCAAGGTCTGCAGCGAGATCGTTGTGGGGGCCCCGGCCACCTTCGCCGAGCGCGCGTACGGCCTGCCCGGCCTGAAGAAGAACTACAACTGCGAGCCCAAGAAGCTGGAGCCTTTCAGCGACGGCGGCGGCCCAGTGACCCTCAAGGCCCTGCTGGAGGACAAGGTGCAGGTGGCCGACATCTACACCACTACGCCCTCAATCGCTGACAACGACCTCGTGGTGCTGGAGGATCCGAAGAACAACTTCATCGCCCAGCAGGTCCTTCCGCTGTACAACAAGGCAAAGGTCACGGACAAGGCAAAGCAGGCGCTCAATTCGGTCTCGAGCGCCCTCACCACCGACGACCTGATCAACCTCAACCGGGCGGTCAGCGGCAGCCAGAAGCAGGACGCCAAGGCGGCGGCCACCGCATGGCTGAAGGACAAGGGGATCGTCAAGTAGGGGCAGGGTCCCCGCCTGCCCGGGTAAGCGGCAGGCAGGTGATGACGACGGCGGCTGCCGGACTTGCAAAGGTCCGGCAGCCGCCGTCGTCCGTGTGGCGGAGGTCTCAACGGCCGTCCATCCTTCCTGTGGCATATTTGAGGGATGGCAGAATTCCGGCAGTCCACCAAGCTCAACAACGTCCTGTATGACATCCGTGGACCGATCCTCCAGGCCGCCCAGCAAATGGAGGCGGAGGGTCACCGGATCCTGAAACTGAACATCGGCAACCCCGCGCCGTTCGGGTTTGAAGCGCCGGACGCCATCCTCGTGGACATGATCCGCCACCTGCCGCACGCGCAGGGCTACAGCGATTCGCGCGGGATCTTCTCCGCCCGCACCGCAGTCTCGCAGTATTACCAGACCCGCGGCATCCAGAACATCCATGTTGACGACATCTACCTGGGCAACGGCGTCAGCGAGCTGATCACCATGTCCCTGATGGCGCTGCTGGACGACGGCGACGAAGTCCTCATTCCCACCCCGGATTACCCGCTCTGGACGGCCTCCGTGGCGCTCGCAGGCGGCAGGCCGGTCCACTACCTGTGCGACGAGGATTCGGGCTGGCAGCCGGACCTCGAGGACATGGAAGCGAAGATCACCCCGCGCACCAAGGGGATCGTGGTCATTAACCCGAACAATCCCACCGGCGCCGTTTACCCGGAAGCCACGCTGAGGCGGATCGTGGCCCTTGCCGAGAAGCATGGCCTGGTGATTTTCGCGGACGAGATCTACGAGAAGATCCTGTACGAAGACGCCGTCCACGTGAACCTGGCCGGGCTCACCGGCGACGATGTCCTGTGCCTGACCTTCAGCGGATTGTCCAAGGCCTACCGGGTGTGCGGCTACCGCGCCGGCTGGATGGCGATCTCGGGCCCGAAGAAGGAAGCTGCCGACTACCTTGAGGGCATCAACCTCCTGGCCAACATGCGCCTGTGCGCCAACGTGCCCGCGCAGCATGCCATCCAGACTGCACTGGGCGGCTACCAGAGCATCAATGACCTCATCCTCCCGGGCGGCCGCCTCCTGGAGCAGCGCAACAAGGCGTACGACATGCTCAACGCCATTCCCGGCGTCAGCACGCAGCAGGCCAGGGGTGCCCTCTACCTCTTCCCCCGCCTTGACCCGGAGGTCTTCCACATCCGTGACGACGAAAAGTTTGTCCTTGACCTGCTTCGCGAGCAGAAGATCCTGGTCTCCCACGGCCGCGCCTTCAACTGGGTGCGCCCCGACCACTTCCGCATGGTGACGCTGCCCAACGTCAAGGACATCGAAGAGGCCATCGGCCGGATGGGGGACTTCCTCAGCCGGTACCAGGGGAACTAGCCTATGCTCACGGGCCGCGCCGGGTCCGTGTGCCTCTGGGGAAAGGACTGCCATGGCCCGCATCGTTGGCTTCGACCAGGATCCGGCTGAAACCCTTCGTGCCGGCGAGGGGTTCTCGCTGGCCGCGGTGGATCCCGATTCGACGCCCGGTTACAGCGGAAACAAGGCCGACGGCCAGTTGCTGCTGGCGGAGATGGATGACGAACTGTCCGGGCTGCAGGAAAAACTGTTCGCCGAATCCCGGTTCGGCGGCAAGAAGCGGGTCCTGCTGATCCTGCAGGCGATGGACACGGCAGGCAAGGGCGGCATCGTCAACCACGTGATGGCCGCAATGAACCCGCAGGGCGTCCAGTTCAAGGCGTTCAAGGCCCCCACGGACGAGGAGAAGTCCTACGACTTCCTGTGGCGGATCGAGAAGGAAGTACCGGCAGCAGGGATGATGGGCATCTTTGACCGCTCCCACTACGAAGACGTCCTGATCCACAAGGTCCACGGCTGGGCCACCCCGGACGAGATCAAACGGCGGTATACGGCCATCAACGAATTTGAGGCCAGGCTTGCGGATTCCGGGACCACGGTGGTCAAGGTGATGCTCCACATCAGCGGGGACGAGCAGAAGCAACGGCTGCTGGCCCGCCTGGACGACCCCGCCAAGCACTGGAAATACAGCCACGGCGACCTGGAAGAGCGCGCCTTTTGGAACGACTACATGGACGCCTACCAAGCCGCAATTGAGGAAACGAGCACGCCGGCCGCGCCCTGGCATGTCATTCCGGCCAACAAGAAATGGTTCGCCCGGATCGCTGTCCAGCAGCTGCTGCTCGGCGCCCTGTCAGGCATGAACCTGAAGTGGCCGAAGGCGGAATTCGACGTTGCCGCTGAACGGAAGCTCGTGGCCCGCTCCTGACCGACGCACTGTTGGGGACCGTGCTGTTGACGATTTAGAGCGGCTGGTCACGGGCGGCCGCCAGGCGCTTGCGTGCGCCCTCCAGCCATTCCTCACAGCGCGCAGCCAAGGCCTCCCCCCGTTCCCACAGGGCCAGGGATTCCTCAAGGCTCGCCCCGCCTGCCTCCAGCCGTCCCACCACGGCGATGAGCTGCTCGCGGGCTTCCTCGTAGCTGAGGGCTGCGACGTCGGACCCGGGCTTCTGTTCTGTCATGCGTTCTCTTCCACTTCCTGGTGATGGTCTGGGTTTCCTGGGTGCAGCTCACCGGTGGAGGTGGCGCCGAAGCGGCCTTCCGCCACACGGATCGACAGGGCGGCCCCCGCCGGTGCCTCGGCCGGGCGGCGCACCACGGCGTGGCCGGCTTCGGCAATCCGGGCGGCCTGGTCTCCGGCCAGTTCGACGACGGCATACCCCCGGTCCAGCGTCTTCTGCGGCGAGAGTGCGCGCACCTGGGCCTTCAGGTGCTCCAGCTGGTCGGCGGCACGCACCACGGTTGAGTTCGCCGCCGCGGAGGAGCGCCGCAGCAACCGCTCGATTTCCTCCGCCCGGACGGTCACCAATCCCTCCGGCGCCGCCATGACCGGCCTGGAATGAAGGGACGCCAGCCGGTCCGCTTCGCGGTCCACCAGCCGTTCCATGCAACGGCGCAGCTGCTCCCGTGCCTGCCGCACCCCGGCGAGTTCCTCGGAGACTTCCGGGACGATGCGCTTCGCGGCGTCCGTGGGGGTGGAGGCGCGCAGGTCCGCGACCTCGTCCAGCAGCGGCCGGTCCGCCTCATGCCCGATGGCACTTACCACCGGGGTGGTGGCTGCGGCAACGGCCCGGATGAGGTCTTCGCTGTTGAACGGCAGGAGGTCTTCGAGCGCACCTCCGCCACGGGCGATGACGATGACATCCACCTCCGGCCGCGCGTCCAGCTCGCGCAGGGCGCGGACAACCTGCGCCACCGCCGTATTGCCCTGGACGGCCACTTCGCGGATTTCGAACTCGACAGCCGGCCACCGCAGGGCAGCGTTCCGCAGGATGTCCTTTTTCGCATCCGAGTCCCGGCCGGTGATCAGGCCGATGCGGTGCGGCAGCAGCGGCAGGGGCTTCTTGCGGGAGTCGGCAAACAGGCCTTCCGCGGCCAGGGCCTGGCGCAGCCGCTCGATCCGGGCCAGGAGGTCTCCCAGGCCCACAGGCCGGATGTCACGCACCAGCATGTTGAGCCGGCCAGTCTTCAGCCAGAATTCCGGCTTCAGCAGCGCCACCACGCGCGAACCGCTCTCCAGCGGAAGGTTTTGCCGTTCCAGCACCTTGGTCCAGACCGACGCCGGCAAGGACACCTCCGCGTCCACGTCCCGAAGGGTGAGGTAGGCATTGCTGCCGCGGCGGTTCAGCTCGATGACCTGGCCCTCCACCCACGCGGACGGAGTCCGGTCGATGTGGGCCTTCAGCTTCTGGGACAGCAACTGCAGCGGCCACGGGTTGTCCGGGCTGGTCTCCGCGGCAGTGGCGGGCAGGGTAGTGGGAGGGCTGCCGGGAAGTGACGCCTGCTCAGACATGCGGCTGCCCCTGCTGGGCTGGAACTGCGGGCATGGCGTCCTTCGACTGTTGTGGGCGGTCAATCAACCTTATCCATAACGTGTAGCACGGGGGACTGACAGCGGCCGCCCACCAACGTTGCCTAGGATGGTTTTACCGCCATCAACCCCAAAGGACCTGCTGTGCGCACTTTCGTTTCTGCCGTTGCCACCGTGCTTGGCCTCCTCCTGGCCGCCGTGGCGGTTCCCGCCGTGTGGGTGGACCGGACCATCGTCCAGGAGGACGGGTTCGTCCGGCTCGCGGCACCCCTTGGCAAGGACTCCGAGTTCCAGAAAAAGCTCGCATCTGCCGCGGTGGGAACCATCGACACCGGAGCGGTCCCGGGCTTCCTGTCCGGGTTGGTCCAGCCAATGCTGGAGAAGGCGGCAGAGTCGCTGGCCGGGTTGCCCGGCTATCCGGCAGCCTGGGAGGAAACGCTGCGCAGAAGCCACCGCCTCAGCTTCCCGGAACAGGGCGCGGAGTCCACCGGCGGCGCCGGCGCGTCGACGCTGACCCTCGACGTCGCACCGCTGGTGGTCCTTGGCTCCGGGGAGATCTCCCGTGCCACCGGCCTGCCCCTGGATCCGCCGGCGCAGACGCTGATCAATGTTGGCCAGCCAGCGCAGCGGCAGTGGGCGGAACAGCTGGCCACATACGCGCCCATGGGTTACATCCTGGCCCTGGGTTCCGGCATCGCCTTCCTGCTGGCTCTCGTCGCGGCACGCCGCCGCGGAACCGTGCTTCTCGCCGCGGGGGCCGGGGCGTTGGCTTTGGCAGCCCTGTGGGCCTTCGGCGCACAGCTGGGCGCGGCGCGGGCACTGGCGGCCGACACGGGCAATGCCGTGGCCAACATGTTCCGTGACGAATTCGTTGCTGCTGCCGCCGCGGACTTCCAGGCGTGGACCGCCGCCGCCGCGGTCAGCGGGGGAGTGCTGGTGGTGGTGGGCATTGTGACGTTGTTCGCACGCCGGATGCGGCCGCGGGCGAGACGGTAGCATGGAGCAATGACCTCCTCGGCTGTATCCCTTTCGATGCCCACCATCCCCCGCAGGCGCCGTTCGCCGGAGGACGTGGCCGCCGCAGCCCCGGTCAACGGACCCAAGAAGGTGCTGCTGGCCGCCCCCCGCGGGTACTGCGCCGGGGTGGACCGGGCTGTGATCGCGGTTGAAAAGGCGCTGGAACACTACGGGCCGCCGGTCTACGTCCGCAAGCAGATCGTGCACAACGTCCACGTGGTCAGTTCGCTCGAGGAAAAAGGCGCCATCTTCGTCGACGAAACAGATGAGGTCCCCGAGGGCGCCTTGGTGATCTTCTCCGCCCACGGCGTTTCCCCGGCAGTAGTGGAATCCGCCGAAAGCCGCGGGCTGCGCACCATCGATGCCACGTGCCCGCTGGTCACCAAGGTGCACAAGGAAGCCGTCCGTTTTGCCAAGGACGATTTCGATATCCTGCTGATCGGCCACGACGGCCACGAGGAAGTGGAAGGGACCTCTGGCGAGGCTCCCGAGCACATCCAGATCATCAACGGCCCGCACGAAGTGGACAAGGTCACCGTGCGCGACCCGGAAAAGGTCATCTGGCTTTCACAGACCACCCTCAGCGTCGACGAGACGATGGAGACGGTGCGGCTGCTCAAGGAACGGTTCCCCACGTTGCAGGACCCGCCCAGCGACGACATCTGCTACGCCACCACCAACCGCCAGGTGGCCATCAAGAAGATCTCGCCGCAGGCAGACCTCGTGATCGTGGTGGGCTCGGCCAACTCCTCGAACTCGGTCCGCCTGGTGGAAGTCGCCCTCGAGTACGGCGCCAAAGCGTCCTACCGCGTTGACTTTGCGAACGAGGTGGACGAGTCCTGGTTTGAAGGCGTGGCCACGGTGGGGGTCACCTCCGGAGCTTCCGTTCCCGAGGTCCTGGTGCAGGACGTGCTGCGGCTGCTCGCCGACTACGGCTACGGCACTGTGGAGGAAGTGGTCACAGCCGAGGAAGACCTGCTGTTCTCCCTTCCGAAGGAGCTCCGGGCCACCCTGAAGCAGGCCGGCGATGTCAGCCGTGCACTGGGCGGGCGCAGACCCCGCAGCTAAGGCAAGCCACCACATCCGCAACGTCAGGGGCCGGGCAGCCAACAACTGCCCGGCCCCTGCTGCAACCCATGTTCTCCTAGGCGGCTTCCTCACCGCCCTGGAGCTCCGGAGCCGCCAGCGCACGGGGCGTCACTTCCACTACCGGGGGCGTCACCAGGCCGGACTCCTCCAGTGTGTTGAGCTTACGGGCCGTGGGCAGGACGCGTGCTTCCAGGGTCCCCACCATGGCGTTGTAGCGGTCCACGGAGGTCTTCAGCGAGGATCCCAGCTTGCTGACGTTCTCACCGAGTGTTCCCATGCGGCCGTACAGCTGCCGCGCAAGCTCGAACAACTCCCGCGCGCTGTCCGTCAGCACGTCCTGGCGCCAAGTGAAGGCGACGGACTTCAGCACTGCCAGGAGGGTGCCCGGGGACGCCAGGACCACGTTCCTGGACAGGGCGTGGTCCAGGAGGCCGGCATCGGCCTCCAATGCCGCGGCAAGGATGGACTCGGCCGGAATGAAGCAGACCACCAGCTCGGGGGAGTTGCCCGGGATGTCCCAGTACTTCTTGTTGCCGAGCGAATCCACGTGGGACCGGAGGGCCTTGGCATGTTGGGCCAGCAGCGCCTGCTGCGTCCTGCGGCCCTGCGCGGACAGCGGCCCGGGCCGGTCCCCACCGGATGGCGGTCCGGCATGGGCAGCGGCAGCCCCCATGTCCTGGGCTTCCAGGTACGAGGCGAGGGGCACCTTGGCATCGACCACGATCTGCTTCTCGCCGGGAAGCTGGACCACCAGGTCGGGACGCACGGAGGTGTCGCCTCCTGCACTGTGCACTTGCTCCACGAAATCGACGTGCCGCAGCATTCCGGAGGCCTCCACCACGCGGCGAAGCTGGACCTCGCCCCACTGGCCGCGGGCACTGTTGGACCGCAGCGCCGACTCGAGGGCGTGCGTGGACCTGATGAGCTGTTCGTCGGACAGCCTGGCCTCCTGCAGCTGCTGCGCGAGCTGGCCGTACTGTTCCACCCGGTCGCGCTCCAGCAGTGCCACCTGCTGCTGTACCGCCGAAAGCTTCTCCGCCACGGGGGCCAGCGCGCGCAGCACACTGCCGTCCTGCGACCGTGCTTCGCCCAGCTCGCGGTTCTGTGCCGCCAAAAGCCGCCGCTCGGCGTCGGCCGCTGCCAACTGGGCGTTCACCTCGGAGAGCCGGGACGACACCTCGTCGAAGTCAGCTTCCAGGGCACGCGAGTTCCTGCGCAGCGAAAAGTAGGTGGCAGCGGCACCGGCGAGGGCACCGAGCAGCAGCATGAAAAGGGCCAGAATCAACGCAAATGC
The DNA here is from genome assembly GCF_019710585.1 of Arthrobacter sp. MAHUQ-56. Taxonomy (GTDB): domain Bacteria; phylum Actinomycetota; class Actinomycetes; order Actinomycetales; family Micrococcaceae; genus Arthrobacter. The sequence continues at coordinate 717,166 of NZ_JAIFZQ010000020.1, forward strand.
ATCCATGCCTTCACTGTTGCACGGGGCCCTGACAATCACCGGCAGCGACATTCTCCGGTACTGCCTCCAGGGGCGCGGCGGGTAGAATGAATCCTCGTGGCTCTTACTATTGGCATCGTCGGACTGCCCAACGTCGGCAAATCAACCCTCTTCAACGCGCTCACCCGCAACCAGGTGCTGGCCGCGAACTACCCGTTCGCCACCATCGAACCGAACGTGGGCGTCGTGAACCTCCCGGACCCGCGGCTCCAGAAGCTCGCCGGGATCTTCGGCTCGCAGCGGGTCCTGCCCGCCGCCGTCTCCTTCGTTGACATCGCCGGCATCGTCAAGGGCGCCTCCGAGGGGGAAGGGCTGGGCAACCAGTTCCTGGCCAACATCCGTGAGGCAGAAGCCATCGCCGAAGTGGTCCGGGTCTTCGATGACCCCGACGTCATCCACGTGGACGGCAAGGTTGACCCCCGCTCCGACATGGAGACCATCAACACCGAGCTGATCCTCGCCGACCTGCAGACCATCGAAAAGGCGATCCCGCGGATCGAAAAAGAGGTCAAGATCAAGAAGCGGGAGGCTGCCGAACTCGCCGCCATCAAGGCCGCCCAGGCAGTGCTGGAGCGCGGCGATACGATCTACTCCGCCATCAAGAGCGACAAGCTGGAGATGGAACACCTCAAGGAGCTGGGCCTGCTGACGGCCAAGCCGTTCATCTACGTGTTCAACGCCGACGAAGCCATCCTGGGCAGCCCGGAAAAGCAGGAGGAACTGCGCGCCCTCGTGGCGCCGGCTGACTGCATCTTCCTTGACGCGAAACTCGAAGCGGACCTGGTGGAACTGGACGAGGAAGAAGCCCGCGAGATGCTGGAAATGAACGGCCAGGACGAGTCCGGCCTGGACCAGCTCGCCCGCGTCGGCTTCCACACCCTGGGCCTGCAGACCTATCTCACGGCCGGACCCAAGGAAGCACGGGCCTGGACCATCCGGCAGGGCGATACGGCCCCCCAGGCAGCGGGCGTCATCCACTCCGACTTCCAGCGCGGCTTCATCAAAGCAGAAGTTGTTTCCTTCGAGGACCTTGTCGACGCCGGTTCCATGGCCGAAGCCAAGTCCCGCGGCAAGGTCCGGATCGAAGGCAAGGAATACGTCATGGCCGACGGCGACGTGGTGGAGTTCCGCTTCAACGTCTAAGGGCCCGAACGGCTTATCCTGACTCTGTAGGGCGTGCATGGTGGCGACCCCGTCCCCTCCGGAGAGGGAAAACACTAGGAGGCGGCATGCCGGTCCGGCGTCTGATGAAGTTGCTCGTTGCCGCGTTGGCGGCTGCCCTGGTTCTTTCCGGCTGTTCGGGCGGCAGCGCCCCGTCCGTGGTGGTGGGGGAGGCCAAACGCGGCGGCAGCGTGACGGTGGCAGAGGTCAACGCCTTCTCCTCGTTCAACCCGTACAGCGCTGGTGGCAACACCGACATCAACTCCAAGATCAGCGCCGCCACCCATTCGGGCTTCTTCTTCCTCGATGACAGCTCCAAAGTGGTGCGGAACGACAAGTTCGGGCACTACGAGAAGGTCTCCGACCAGCCGCTTAAGGTGAAGTACACCGTCAACGAGGGCGTCAAGTGGTCGGACGGGGCACCCATCGGGGCTGCGGACCTCCTGCTGGCCTGGGCGGCCGGGTCGGGCTATTTTGACGACGTCGACCCCGCCGCCGGCACGGGCACCAAGTACTTTTCGGTTGCGTCGGACACCAGCGGCCTGGGCGGCACCGTGTTCCCGGAACTTGGGGGAGACGGCCGCTCCATCATCCTTGAATACTCCGCACCCTACGCGGACTGGGAGGTGGCCTTCGACGTCGGTATGCCTGCCCACGTCGTCGCCGCCAAGAGCGGGCTGAACGACGAGGAAGACCTGGTCAAGCTGCTGAAGGACACGCCGCGCGGCAACCCGGAAAAGCCGGTGACCCGCCCGGACCTGAAGAAGGTCAGCGACTTCTGGAACACCGGGTTCGATGCAAAGACCATCCCCGACGATCCGGCCCTCTACCTCTCCAGCGGCCCGTACATCGTCCGTGACATCGTCCCGGAAGTCTCCATGAAACTGGTCCGGAACCGCGACTACGTGTGGGGACAGGAGCCGTGGCTGGATGAAATCAACGTCCGGTTCACCGGGGGAGTGCCTGCCGCGGTTGACGCCATCCGCAACGGGCAGGCGGACATCATCTCGCCGCAGCCTTCCGCTGCAAACGACGACCTGCTCACCGCCCTGGCCGCGCAGGGCATCACCGTGGAGCGGTACAGGCAGTCCGGCTACGACCACCTGGACCTCAACTTTTCCGGCCCCTTCACGGATAAGGATGTCCGCGAAGCGTTCCTTAAGACCATTCCGCGGCAGGAGATCGTGGACGCCGTGGTGGGCGGCCAGGTGCCCGACGCCAAACCGCTGGACTCGCACGTGTTCCTGCCGGGACAACCCAAATACGACGAAACGGTCAGGAACAACGGCTCCTCGAATTACGCGAAGGTGGACCTCGAGGCCGCCAGGAAGCTCCTGAACGGCGCCACGCCCACCATCCGGGTCCTCTACAACCGGGACAATCCCAACCGGGCCAAGGCATTTGCCCTGCTCCGCGACTCGGCGGCCAAGGCAGGCTTCCAGGTGGTCGACGCCGGACAGGCCAGTGCCGACTGGGCGGCATCGCAGACCCGGGGCGGGTACGACGCCGTTATCTCGGGATGGATCGGGACAGCCGCGGGCGTCAGCCGGATTCCGCAGATTTTCCGGACAGGGGCGGGCAGCAACTTCACCGGCTTTTCGGATCCCGACGCCGACAGAATCATGGAACAGCTGGCCACCACCACGGACCTCGGCAAACAGGACGAACTGCTGGCTGACATCGACAAACAGGTATGGGAAGACGCCTACGGGTTGCCGCTGTACCAGACGCCGGGAACCACTGCCTTCAGTCCGCGGGTAGCGGGCGTGAAGACGAGCCCGGGTCCACTTGGGCTGTGGTGGAACGTTTGGGACTGGCGGCTCGCATAGCAGCCGGCTACACCCCCGGAAGGGAAGGTTCCGGCCCGTCGCGGGAACGTTCACGCATCCGATTCGCCGTTCCGGCTACCGGCGAGTAGCATGTGACGTGCATAACTTCCGTCAGCTGGCCACGGCATTTCACCGCGCCGGTCACGGTTTGGCAACGGAGTACCAGTATCTGGACTTCGTGCGGTTAGGCTACTCGTACATGTAGGCCACGTCACAGGGCACAACTGCGTCTGACCTGCGGGGAAGCACAATTCCCGTTACATCTCCCACAACTCATAGGAGGCGGAATGCGTTTTACGCGCACTTCCAAAGCACTGGGCATCGTGGCGGCCGCCGCGCTTGCCCTGACCGGGTGCGGCGCCGGCGGCGGCGGCAGCACCGACGGGGCCAGCAATGCTGCCGGCGACCCGAACAAGGTCATCACCGCCTACAGCAACGAACCACAAAATCCGTTGCTGCCGGCAAACACCAACGAGGTCTACGGCGGCCGCGTCGTAAACCTGCTTTTCGAAGGCCTCCGCAGCTACGATGCGAACGGCAAGGCAGTCAACGCGCTTGCTGAATCCATCGAGTCATCCGACGCACAGAACTGGACCATCAAGGTCAAGCAGGGCCAGAAGTTCACCAATGGTGAGGCGATCACCGCCAAGACCTTCGTGGATTCATGGAACTTCGCCGCCAACTCCAAGAACCTGCAGAACAACGGATTCTTCTTCGAATCCATCGCTGGCTACGAGGACGTTTCGGCTGTCACCAAGTCCACCGACGCCAGCGGCAAGTCCACCAGCACCCCGGCGCCCAAGGCAGAAACCATGACCGGCCTGCAGGCCACGGATGATTCCACCATCACCGTCAAGCTGGCCCAGCCTGAAGCGGACTGGTCCCTGCGCCTGGGCTACTCCGCCTTCTACCCGCTGCCTTCCGCAGCACTGGCAGACCCCAAGACCTACGGTGAAAACCCCGTCGGCAACGGACCCTACAAGTTCGAGAAGCAGGGTTCCTGGGTCCATGACCAGTCCATCTCGCTGGTCAAGAACGCTGACTACAACGGCACCCGCCCCGCAAAGAACGGCGGCGTGACGTTCAAGTTCTACACTGACCCGGGCCCCGCATACACCGACCTGCAGTCGGACAACCTGGACATCACGGACGTCCTGCCGTCCAACGCGCTGAAGACCTACGTCAACGATTTCCCGGACCGCAACGCCACCAAGCCGGTAGCCACTAACTCCACCCTGAACATCCCGGGCTACAACCCGAACTTCCAGGGTGAAGCCGGCAAGCTGCGCCGCCAGGCACTGTCCTATGCCATCAACCGCGAGGAAATCGCGAAGGTGGTCTTCAACGGCACCCGCACCCCGGCCAAGGCCTACGCTCCGCCGGTCATCGATGGCTTCAAGGAAGGCATCAAGGGCAGCGAGGTCCTGACGTTCGACGCTGCCAAGGCGAAGGACCTGTGGGCGCAGGCTGACAAGATCCAGCCGTACGACAACTCCAAGCCGCTCCAGATTGCCTCCAACACTGACGGCGGCAACAAGGAATGGATCGACGCCGTGGCCAACGGCTTCAAGAACAACCTCGGCATCCAGGCTGAAATCCAGCCGTTCGCCAAGTTCGCAGAGGTCCTGAACCTGCGCAAGTCCCAGCAGCTGCCGGGCCTGACCCGCGCCGGCTGGCAGGGCGACTACCCGTCGCTGTACAACTTCCTGGGGCCGGTCTGGGCCACGGGCGCATCCTCCAACTACGAGAAGTACTCGAACCCCGAGTTCGACAAGCTCCTCAAGGAGGGCCTGGCCGCCAAGAGCACGGACGAGGCCAACACCAAGTTCAACCAGGCGCAGGAAATCCTGTTCCAGGACCTTCCCGGACTGCCGCTCTGGGACCAGGCACGCCCGATCGTGTGGAGCAACAACGTCGTGAAGGCCGAGACCGGCTGGAACGGTGAAATTCTCTACTACGGCATCACCGCCAAGTAGTCACCAGATCTAACTTGCCGACAGGCTGATGGGGGTTCGGTTACGGCCGGACCCCCATTGGCTTGCATCGGCAGGAAGGCACCCATGAACCCGTTTTGCATCCTTCCGGAAAGCAGGTGATCCTATGCTCCGGTTTATTCTGCGCCGACTGCTCCAGGTGATCCCTGTCTTCCTCGGCACCACCCTTTTGGTCTATTACATGGTGTTCGCCCTGCCGGGCGATCCCATCGCGGCGCTGTTCGGCGACCGCCAGCCCCCGCAGGCCGTGATCGACACCCTGCGCAGCCAGTACAACCTGGACCAGCCGTTCTGGGTCCAGTACGGACTGTTCCTGAAGAACCTCTTCACCTTCAACCTGGGCAACGACTTCACCGGGCAGCCGATCGCGGCAAGCCTGGCCCGCGTCTTCCCCGTCACGGCCATGCTCGCCATCGAGGCACTGGCAATCCAGGCCATCTTCGGCGTGCTGTTCGGCGTGTTCGCCGGACTGCGCCGCGGCGGCTGGTTCGATTCCACCGTCCTGGTGGCGTCGCTGGTGGTCATCGCAGTGCCCACCTTCGTCCTGGGCTTTGTTTTCCAGCTTGTCTTTGGCGTGCAGCTCGGCTGGGCCAAACCAACCGTGGGCGCGAACGCGAACTGGGGCACGCTGCTGCTTCCTGCAGTGGTCCTGGGCCTCGTATCGTTCGCCTATGTGCTCCGGCTGACCCGGGCATCGGTCAGCGAAAACATGAACGCCGACTACGTGCGGACGGCCACTGCCAAGGGCCTGTCCCGGCCCCGCGTCGTGCTGGCGCACATCCTGCGCAACTCGCTGATTCCGGTGGTTACCTACCTGGGCGCCAACCTTGGCAGCCTCATGGGCGGTGCCATCGTCACCGAAGGCATCTTCAACGTACCGGGAGTCGGCAACAAGCTCTACCAGGCTGTCCTCCGCAGCGAAGGCCCCACGATCGTCTCCATCGTCAGCGTGCTGGTGCTGGTGTTCGTCGTGGCCAACCTGCTCGTCGACCTCCTGTACGCCTGGCTTGACCCGAGGATCCGCTATGACCAGTAACAACAGCCACTTCGTGGCCCCCATCGATGAGACGCCGCTGCAGGCCACGGACGCGGTCAAAACCGACCAAGCCCCCCTCAGCCTGTGGGCCGACGCCTGGCGCAAGCTCCGCCGTCGTCCGCTGTTCATCATCTCGACCATCCTCATCCTGATGCTCATTGTGATCGCGCTGTTCCCCGGGCTCTTCTCCTCGGTGCCGCCGAACGAGAACTGCGAGCTGGCCAACTCCGAAGGCGGCCCGACCGCCGGGCACCCGTTCGGGTTCACCTTCCAGGGCTGCGACGTCTATTCCCGCGTCATCCACGGGACCCAGGCCTCGCTGTCGGTGGGTGTGCTTTCGGTGCTGTGCGTCCTGGTCATCGGAGTGACCATCGGTGCCCTCGCCGGGTACTACGGCGGCTGGATCGACGCCGTGCTCGCCCGGCTCGGTGACATCTTCTTCGCCCTGCCGCTCGTCCTGGGTGCGCTGGTGATCACCCAGCTGCCCCTGTTCCGCGAGAACAAGAGCGTGTGGACCGTGGTTTTCGTCATCTCGCTCCTGGCATGGCCACAGATGGCACGCATCACCCGCGGCGCAGTGATCGAAGTGCGCAACGCCGACTTCGTGACGGCGGCACGTGCGCTGGGTGTCTCCAAGTTCGGTGCACTGATCCGGCACGTCCTGCCCAACGCCCTGGCTCCGATCATCGTCCTGGCGACGCTGGAACTGGGAGTGTTCATCGTGGCCGAAGCCACCCTGTCCTTCCTGGGCATCGGCCTGCCCCAGAGCATCATGTCCTGGGGCAACGACATCGCCGGCGCGCAGGCGTCCATCAGGACCCGGCCGGAAATTATGCTCTACCCGGCCGCGGCGCTGTCCATCACCGTGCTGAGCTTCATCATGCTGGGCGACGCCGTGCGCGACGCCCTTGACCCGAAGAGCCGCCAGCGATGAGAGATAAAGAGATGACAACTCCAGAAATCCGCATCGATGAGGCCGGGACCACCGGCGTCCGGCCGCTCCTTGAGATCCGTGACCTCGCCATCACCTTCAAGACCGGTGGCGGCGAAGTCCAGGCGGTGCGCAACGCCCACCTGACCATCATGCCGGGCGAGACCGTTGCCATCGTGGGGGAGTCGGGCTCAGGCAAGTCGACCACGGCGCTGGCAGCCATCGGCCTCCTGCCCAACAACGGCAGGGTGTCCGGCGGCCAGATCCTGCTGGACGGCGAGGATATTGCGCACGCCAGTGAGCAGCGCATGATCGAACTGCGCGGAAACACCATCGGCATGGTTCCGCAGGACCCCATGTCCAACCTGAACCCGGTGTGGAAGATCGGCTACCAGGTCCGGGAAACGCTGCGCGCGAACGGCCGGCCCAGCGGGCCGGACGACATCGCCAAGGTGCTGTCCCAGGCCGGACTGCCGGACTCCAAGCGGCGGGCCAACCAGTACCCGCACGAGTTCTCCGGCGGCATGCGCCAGCGGGCCCTGATCGCCATCGGCCTGTCCTGCCAGCCGCGCCTGCTGATCGCTGACGAGCCGACGTCGGCCCTGGACGTGACCGTGCAGCGGCAGATCCTGGACCACCTGGACACCATGACCACCGAGCTCGGCACTTCCGTGCTGCTGATCACCCACGACCTGGGGCTGGCAGCTGAGCGGGCAGACAAAGTGGTGGTCATGTACCAGGGCCGCGTCGTAGAAGCGGGGCCGTCGCTGGAACTCCTGCGCAACCCGCAGCACCCGTACACCAAGCGGCTCGTGGAGTCGGCCCCCTCGCTTGCCAGCCGCCGCATCCAGGTGGCCAAGGAACAGGGCGTGGAGACGGCGGACCTGTTGGCTCCCGCAGCCGGGACGGCGAAGCCGGACACCTTCCTGCAGATCCAGGACCTGCGGAAGGTGTACAAACTCCGCTCGGGGCTGGGCAAGGCCACGGATTTCGCTGCCGTCGACGGCGTGAGCTTCGATGTCCGGCGCGGCACCACGACGGCGATCGTGGGGGAGTCGGGCTCCGGCAAGTCCACAGTGGCCAAGATGGTGCTCCAGCTTGAGAAGCCCACGGACGGCCGGATCCTGTTCGACGGCGTGGACACCTCGGCGCTGAAGCCTGCCGACCTGTTCAAGTTCCGCAGGCGGGTCCAGCCGATCTTCCAGGACCCCTACGGCTCGCTGGATCCGATGTACAACATCTACCGCACCATCGAGGAGCCGTTGCGGGTCCACAAGATTGGTGACCAGGCGAGCCGGGAGAAGAAGGTCAGGACCCTGCTGGACCAGGTGGCCCTGCCGCAGTCCGCCATGCAGCGGTACCCGAACGAGCTGTCCGGCGGCCAGCGGCAGCGCGTTGCCATTGCCCGAGCGCTGGCGCTGGACCCCGAGGTCATCATCTGTGACGAAGCGGTGTCCGCGCTGGACGTACTGGTGCAGGCCCAGGTGCTGAACCTGCTTGCCGACCTGCAGGCCAACCTCGGGCTGACGTACCTGTTCATCACCCACGACCTCGCGGTGGTCCGGCAGATCGCCGACCACGTCTGCGTGATGGAAAAGGGACGCCTGGTGGAGACCGGATCCACGGACGAGGTCTTCGAGTCGCCGAAGCAGGACTACACCAAGGCCCTGCTCAACGCCATCCCGGGTGCCAAGCTGATGCTTCCGCCTGAGGTCGCGTAGCGCACCAGTCCGGATCACGGCTGGGGCCGGGGCCTTCGGGCTCCGGCTCCAGCCGTTTCCTTTTGCTTGTTGGAACGCTTACCGCCGCCCGGGAGCCGTGGTCAGTCCTGAAGCGGGCTGCCGGTGAGGGGGACCGCAGCGAGGGGGGCCTGGTCCGGGGCCGGCGTCGTCTTCCGGTCCAGCCCCAGCTCGCGGAGCCTGCGCTCCAGGAGGCTTCCCAGCGCCCTGCGGCCGTTGGAGTTCATATGCACCGAGTCGGCCAGGTCCTTCGCAAGCCCGTACCTCGTCAGCCAGTCGCCCACGGACACGAAGGGCAGGCCGTGGGCTGCCGCCACGGAACCCAACAGGGCATCCACCTCGCTGCGGCGCCCCCCGCCGTCGTCCTTTCCACGTGCCAGGGTGCCGATCATGGCCACCCGTGTTCCGGGGTAACGGCCCTGCAGTTCGGCGATGAGGCGCTCCGCGTTCTCCACGATCCGGGCATTGGCCGCTCCGCTGGCGGCATCATTGCCGCCACCTTCGATCACGATCAGTGCCGGAGTGCCCGAGGGGAGTTGCCAGTCGCCCCGCAGCAGCGCGTCGATGTAATTGCCGGTGGACCCGTTGGCTGCAACGAACCCCGTGCCGCCCCGGCCACAGAAGTACACGTTGTACCCGGCGGCCGCGAGACCCAGGCGCGGCCAGCCGTCCGCCGGTTCCGACTGGGAATCGCCGATCAGCAGGACGGTCCTGCCGACGTCGGGCACCACGGCTTCCAACCTGCCGTTGGAGGGGTTGCGGACTTTCGCCGTCGCTGTCACACCGGGTGCGCCTGACGTCGTGGCACCGGCCGCGCCGGGCAGGGCGCCGGCCGCGTTGGCCGGCAGGGCTGACGGCGAAGGGGAAGCGGAGCAACCGGTGAGTCCGGCAATCCCCGAAAGGCTGAGGACGGCAGCCAGCACAAGGGCTGACGCCCTGGCAGGTGCGGGGCCTGTGCGGTCCGTTGCTGGCGGCATCTTTGTCTCCGGCAGTGGTGGTCTAAGTCACAGCAATCATGCCATGGGCAGTGGCCGCGAGTGAATTTCATCACAGCCCGGCAGGCCGGCGTCCCGGCATGCGGGTTTGGGCCTCCCGGAGCCTGCAGGGAATTTAGGCCAATAAATGGCACACCGGCTAGAATGGAGCAAGGTGCCCTGTGTTAAGGGCCGGATCCGTCGTGCGTTCCAGTTGGAAATGTCGCGATGCTACAGCTGACCCACTGAATCGAGCCATTACGCATGTCTGAAACCACCACCAACACCGCGGTAGCCACTGCATCGCGCAGTGACCTGCGCAACGTCGCGATTGTGGCCCACGTTGACCACGGCAAGACCACCCTGGTCGATGCCATGCTCAAGCAGACCAACTCCTTTGCCGAGCACAACCACCTCGAAGACCGCGTGATGGACTCCGGTGACCTGGAGCGCGAAAAGGGCATCACCATCCTGGCCAAGAACACCACCGTGGCCTACAACGGTCCGTCCTCCAAGGGCGAGACCATCACCATTAACGTTATCGACACCCCCGGCCACGCCGACTTCGGCGGCGAGGTGGAGCGCGGCCTGTCCATGGTTGACGGTGTCGTGCTGCTCGTTGACTCTTCCGAGGGCCCGCTGCCCCAGACCCGCTTCGTGCTCCGCAAGGCCCTTGCCGCGCACCTCCCGGTGATCCTGCTGGTCAACAAGACCGACCGCCCCGACGCCCGCATCGATGAAGTGGTGCACGAGTCCATGGACCTGCTCCTCGGCCTGGCATCCGACCTCGCCGACGAGGTCCCGGACCTGGACCTGGACAAGGTCCTGGAAGTTCCGGTCGTCTACGCCGCCGCCAAGGTTGGCCGCGCATCCCTGGAGCAGCCGGCCAACGGCTCCGCCCCGGACAACGAGGACCTTGAGCCGCTGTTCAAGACCATCATCGAGCACATCCCGGCTCCCACCTACAACCCGGAAGGTGTCCTGCAGGCGCACGTCACCAACCTGGACGCCTCCCCGTTCCTGGGCCGCCTGGCGCTGCTCCGCATCTACAACGGCACGCTCCGCAAGGGCCAGCAGGTTGCCTGGGCCCGGCAGAACGGCGAGCTGAAGACCGTCAAGATCACCGAGCTGCTCGCCACCAAGGCACTGGAGCGTGTTCCGGCCGAGTCCGCCGGTCCCGGCGAGATCGTCGCCGTCGCCGGTATCGAAGACATCACCATTGGTGAAACCCTGACCGACGTCGAAAACCCGCAGCCGCTGCCGCTGATCACCGTTGACGATCCCGCGATCTCCATGACGATCGGTATCAACACCTCGCCGCTGGCCGGCAAGGTCAAGGGCGCCAAGGTTACCGCCCGCCAGGTGAAGGACCGCCTCGACAAGGAGCTCATCGGTAACGTCTCCATCAAGGTGCTCCCCACCGAGCGTCCTGACGCATGGGAAGTCCAGGGCCGTGGCGAGCTCGCCCTGGCCATCCTCGTGGAGCAGATGCGCCGCGAAGGCTTCGAACTCACCGTGGGCAAGCCGCAGGTTGTCACCAGGACCATCGACGGCAAGATCCACGAGCCGATGGAGCACATGACCATCGACGTGCCCGAGGAATACCTTGGCGCCGTCACGCAGCTGATGGCCGCCCGCAAGGGCCGCATGACCAACATGGCCAACCACGGCACCGGCTGGTGCCGCATGGAATTCATCGTTCCGGCCCGTGGCCTGATCGGCTTCCGCACGCGGTTCCTCACCGACACCCGCGGTGCGGGCATCGCAGCCTCGATCTCCGAGGGCTACGAGCCGTGGGCCGGCCCCATCGAATACCGCACCAACGGCTCGATGGTCGCCGACCGCGCCGGTGTTGTCACCCCCTTCGCCATGATCAACCTCCAGGAGCGCGGCTCCTTCTTCGTCAAGCCCACCTCGGAGGTATACGAAGGCATGATCGTGGGCGAGAACTCCCGCGCCGACGACATGGACGTGAACATCACGAAGGAAAAGAAGCTCACCAACATGCGTGCCGCTTCCTCGGACACCTTCGAGAACCTGACGCCGCCGCGCGAGCTCACCCTCGAAGAGTCGCTCGAATTCGCCCGCGAGGACGAGTGCGTGGAGGTGACCCCGGAAGCCATCCGCATCCGCAAGGTCATCCTCGACTCCAACGAGCGTGCCAAGGCCAACCGCGCCCGCGCCAAGGCCTAGCAACGTCCTGATTGAACAGAATGCCACCGGCACCATGCCGGTGGCATTCTGCGTTCCGGCTCTGCTCACTGAAAGTCAGTTTCAATGCGCAGGGACAGCCCCTGCGCGATGAGCTTCTGCGTCAGTGTGCATAACGGTTCTCCACATAGGCTCAATCCGCCCCTGCTCCCGCCCTCTGTGTGGGGCAGCATGCTTCCATGCAAAATGTCACAGTTGCCCTGGCGGCTTTGGGCGGAGTCTCCGGCACCAGTTCCCTTCTTCGCGCGGGCGTGTCGCGGCGCAACCTGGAAGCCGGAGTCCTCTCCGGCTCCGTCCTCAGGCTGGCACGGGGAGTCTATGCGCTGCCGCATGCGGATCCGGTGCTGATCCACGCCGCCCGCCATCATGCGGTGCCCGGCTGTGTAACGGCAGCCCTGGCCGCGGGGCTCTGGGTGGTCAAGACTCCACACCTGCCACATCTCGCGGCGCCGCACGGCAGACCGGTCCCTGGTTGCGTGGTGCACCGCAGCAGCCTGCCCCTGACGCACCTGGACGTTGCGTGCCAAGCCCTGCGTTGCCTGCCGCCGCTCGAGGGCCTGACTATTGCTGAGTCTGCGGTCAAGAAGGGATTCATCCAGCTCGCAGTGTTAAGGGAACAGTTTCCGGCAGCCCGGGAAAAGAGCATCCGCGGGCTGGTGGCAAGGATCCGGCCCCAATCCGGGTCCATCATCGAGACCATGGCCCGCTATCTGCTGGAGGAGGCCGGGCTGACGGTGGAGCTGCAGGTCAAGGTTCCGGGAATGGGCCACCTGGACCTCCTGGTGGACGGCATTGTGGGGATTGAGACGGATGGCTATGCACACCACAGCAGCCGTGAAGCCTACCGTGAGGACAGGCGGCGGTGGAACATCACCGTTATCAGGGGCGTGCCCACGCTCCGCGTGACGTTCGAAATGCTGCTGGGCGAGCCCCGGGAGTTCGTGCTAATGGTGCAGCAGGCCCTTGCGACGTACCGACGTGCGTAGTGAAGGCGTGGCTCGCTGAGCAGGGACTGTCCCTGCGCAGTGACAGGCTTGCTCAGTGCGCGGCCGGGCGGCGGCGCGGGGGCGCCGGCGGAACCTCCTTGGCTGCAACCACGCGGTCAAGGGGAATGACGACGTCGGCCTGCCGGGTGCGGACGGTGCAGGAACCGGCGTCGCACGCCACTAGGTGGCCCAGTGCGTCGGTGAAACCGTCTTCGATCCTGTACCGCACCACGACCCGGATTCCCGGTGCTGCAGAGGAAAGGAACCGGGCGGGCGGGGGTACTGGCTGACTCACCAGTTCATACTAGGGTCCCGGCTAGGTTCGCGGTAACGGGCTGGGAGATAATAGGCTCAGATGTCAGACTCCGGCCGTGCCGCCGGATGCAAGAGCCGGCGGGACGCCGGAACCCCAACGTGGAGAGGCCAGGGACGTGACGTACGTAATCGCGCAGCCGTGTGTGGATGTCAAGGACAAGGCGTGCATTGAAGAATGCCCCGTCGACTGCATCTATGAAGGCGAGCGTTCGCTGTACATCCATCCGGACGAATGCGTCGACTGTGGAGCCTGCGAACCGGTATGCCCGGTGGAGGCCATCTACTACGAGGACGACACTCCCGATGAGTGGGCCGACTACTACAAGGCCAACGTGGAGTTCTTCGATGACCTCGGTTCCCCTGGCGGGGCAGCGAAGATCGGCAACACGGGCAAGGACCACCCGATGATCGCCGCGTTGCCCCCGCAGAACCAAGACCACTGACCGGACGGAAACAGTGACCGCAGCAGTGAACCCGTTTGGCCTGGATCTGCCCGACTACCCGTGGGAGGCCATGGCGCCGTACCTGGCGAAGGCAACGGAGCACCCCGGCGGGGCCGTCAACCTTTCCATCGGGACGCCCGTGGACCCCACACCGGCGTTGATACAGGACGCCCTGAAAGCCGCTGCGGACGCCCCGGGATATCCCACGGTCCACGGCACGCCCGCCCTGCGCGAAGCCATTGCGGGCTGGTTCGAACGCCGCCGTGGAGTGGCCGGCCTCGATCCACGCAACATCATGCCTACGGTTGGTTCGAAGGAACTCGTGGCGTGGCTGCCGCTGCTGCTCGGCCTGAAGCCCGGAGACGTCGTGGTCCGCCCCAAGGTGGCCTACCCCACCTACGATATTGGCGCTACCCTGGCCGGTGTTACCTCCGTGGCCACGGACAACCTGGACGAACTCGATGAGGCGACCCGTTCACGGGTTCGGCTGATCTGGGTGAACTCACCCGGCAACCCCACCGGCAGCGTGCGGGACGCGGACTCATTGAAGACGCTGGTGGAGCAGGCGCGCGAACTGGGCGCCGTGGTGGCCTCGGACGAGTGCTACGCCGAGCTGGGCTGGGGCGCCTGGGATGTCCAGCGCGGCGGCCAGCCCGTCCCCAGCATCCTGGACCCGCGCGTGGCCGGCGGATCGCACCAGGGCCTGCTGGCGGTGTACTCACTGAGCAAGCAGTCCAATGTTGCCGGCTACCGGGCAGCGTTCGTGGCGGGCGACCCGGACCTGATGCCCAACCTGGTCAACAGCCGCAAGCACGCGGGCATGATCGTGCCCTACCCGATCCAGGAAGCCATGCGCGTTGCCCTCGGGGACGACGCGCACGTCGAAGCCCAGAAGGACCTGTACCGCGGCCGGCGTGAGCGGCTTGTGCCCGCCTTGCTGGACTTCGGCCTGGAAATCAAGGAGTCCGACGCCGGGCTGTACCTTTGGTCGACGGCGGGGGAGGGCACGTGGGAGACTGTGTCGCGCCTCGCCGAGCGCGGCATCGTGGTGGGCCCCGGCGTCTTTTACGGAGAAGCAGGCAACGGGTACGTCCGGGTGGCCCTCACCGGCACCGACGAGCGGATCGACGCAGCAGTCGCCCGGCTCGCAGGGCAGGACGGCAAGTAACATTACTGTGACTCGCGCCACATCAGGTGCATTTTAGGCCCTGTGGGGCTGTCGCGGATTAGTGACACCCGCCAAGGAGCTGTACTTTTTAACTGATCAATGGTGGCTTTCTACAAGAAGGCAGCCCGGGTGTTGGAACCTGTGTTCTCAGGTGCAGTGCGCGGCTCACCTGATGTTGGATCAAGCTTTCGACAGAGGCCAAAGGCGCCTCATGAAGGGGACTCCATGACTGAGACCAACAATGCTGCGACCCTGCTCCACGCAGGTGGCGAGCTTAAGCTCCCGCGCATCCAGGTTGTTGAAGGGAACGAAGGTTACGACGTCTCCAAGCTGCTGAAGCAGACCGGTGCCGTGACGTTTGACCCCGGCTTCATGAACACCGCAGCAACCACGTCGGCAATCACCTACATCGACGGCGATGCGGGCATCCTGCGCTACCGCGGGTACCCCATCGAGCAGCTGGCGCAGCACTCCAGCTTCCTTGAGGTTTCCTACCTGCTGATCTACGGCAACCTGCCCACGCCCACAGAACTGGACGAGTTCGACCAGAAGATCCGGCGCCACACCCTGCTGCACGAGGAGCTCAAGGGCTTCTTCGGAGGCTTCCCCCGCGACGCGCACCCCATGCCGGTGCTGTCCTCGGCCGTGTCCGCACTGTCCACGTTCTACCAGGACTCGCTGGACCCGTTCAACGCCGAGCAGGTGGAGGTCTCCACCATCCGCCTGATGGCCAAGCTGCCGGTCATCGCCGCCTACGCGCACAAGAAGTCCATCGGCCAGCCCATGCTGTACCCGGACAACTCCATGAACCTGGTGGAGAACTTCCTGCGCCTCAGCTTCGGCCTCCCCGCCGAGCAGTACGAGCTGGACCCCGTCATCGTCAAGGCGCTGGACCTGCTGCTGATCCTGCATGCGGACCACGAGCAGAACTGCTCCACCTCCACCGTGCGCCTGGTGGGCTCGTCCAACGCCAACCTCTTCGCCTCCGTCTCCGCCGGCATCAACGCCCTCTTCGGCCCCGCCCACGGCGGCGCCAACGAGGCCGTGCTCAAGATGCTCCGCCAGATCCAGGCCGAGGGCCTCAAGCCCGAGGACTACATGGAGAAGGTCAAGAACAAGGAGGACGGCGTCCGCCTCATGGGCTTCGGGCACCGGGTCTACAAGAACTACGACCCGCGCGCCAAGATCGTCAAGGCCACCGCCCACGAGATCCTCGAGAAGCTCGGCGGCAACGACGAACTGCTGGACATCGCCATGCGCCTGGAAGAGAAGGCGCTGAGCGACGACTACTTCATCCAGCGCAAGCTCTACCCGAACGTGGACTTCTACACCGGCCTGATCTACAAGGCCATGGGTTTCCCCGAGAAGATGTTCACCGTGCTGTTCGCCATCGGCCGCCTGCCCGGCTGGATCGCCCAGTGGCGCGAAATGATCAGCGACCCCAACACCAAGATCGGCCGCCCGCGCCAGCTGTACATCGGCGAGCCGGAGCGCGACTACCCGGCCCGCTGACCCCTGCAGCCACAACAGGCTTAACGACGACGGCCGCCCACCTTTCGAAGGTGGGCGGCCGTTCGGCGTTCGGTCCAGGTGGTTGAGCAGGCTCAGGAGGCGTAGCCGTTCGGGTTGTTCTTTTGCCAGCGCCAGTGGTCCTCGCACATCTGGTCCACGGTTTTGGTGGTGGACCAGCCGAGGTCGGCGAGGGCTGAGGCGGCGTCCGCCCAGAAGGCGGGAAGGTCCCCGGCCCGGCGGTTGGTGATCTCGTAGGGGATGGGTTTGCCGACGGCTTTTTCAAAGGAGTGCAGGACTTCCAGGACGGAGGAGCCCTTGCCGGAGCCGAGGTTCCAGCGGAACACGCCGGTGCGGGCGGTGATGTGGTTCAGTGCGGCCACGTGGCCTTCGGCGAGGTCCACGACGTGGATGTAGTCGCGCAGGCAGGTGCCATCGGGGGTGTCGTAGTCGCCGCCGAAGACCATGAGTTTGTCGCGGCGGCCCACGGCCACCTGGGCGATGAAGGGGACGAGGTTGTTGGGGATGCCCTGGGGGTCTTCGCCGATGCGGCCGGAGGGGTGGGCGCCGACGGGGTTGAAGTAGCGCAGCAGGGCTATGTGCCAGCGCGGGTCCGCGGCGCCGAGGTCGGTGAGGATGTCCTCGATCTGTTCCTTGGTGCGCCCGTAGGGGTTGTTGGCGCCGATCTCCATTTTTTCGACGTAGGGGATGGGGTTGTGTTCGCCGTAGACGGTGGCTGAGGAGCTGAAGACGATGGAGCGGACGTCGTGCCGGTCCATGGTGCGGATCAGGTTCAGGGTGCCGACGAGGTTGTTGTAGTAGTACTTCAGCGGCTCCCGGACGGATTCGCCGACGGCCTTGAGGCCTGCGAAGTGGATGACGGCGTCGATGCCGCTGCCGGCGAAGACGTTTTCCACTGCGGCCTCGTCCACCAGGTCCACGTTGTGGAATTCGGCGGCCTTGCCGCTTAGTTCGGCCACCCGGCGCAGTGATTCCTCGCTTGAGTTGACCAGGTTGTCGATGACAACCACATCGTGGCCGGCTTCCTGAAGGGACAAGACAGTGTGGGAACCGATGTAGCCGGTACCCCCGGTAACCAAGATTTTCATGCCCCCAACGCTATCCCACGGCGCCTCTTTGCCGCCCCCGAGTCCCGGACGCCAAGCGCTATGTGACACGGCAATAAAAGCACAAGTGTGCTATTAAGGATGGTGCCCAAAATAGTTGATGCAGACGTCCGGCGGCAGGACGTGGTCGATGCTGTGCTCCGCATCATCGCAGTTGACGGACTGGAACGGGCCTCGCTGCGGGAAGTGGCCGACGAGGCGGGCCTGGCCGTGGGATCGGTCCGGCACTATTTCGCCGGCAGCGAGGAACTGCTTGCCTTCTCCTTCGCCACCGTGGTGGACCGCATCCTGGCCCGGCTGGGAAGGCTGTTGCCGGCGGTGCACGGCGCGGCACGGGGGAGTGCCGGCCAGCGGGAGGCTGTTTTAACCCTCTTGGGCGGCATGCTGCCCCTGGACGAGGACAGCGCGGTGGAGGTCTGCGCCTGGCTGGCGTTCAAGAATGCCGCACGGATCAAGGCTTTTCTTTCCGCCGAGGCCGACCGCAGCCACCGGGAAGTGGCGGCCATCGTCGGCACCGTCATCGCTGCCCTGCTGCCTGAGGACGAACCGCAGGAGAGCCTGGTGCTTGAAGCCGAGCGGCTCCTGGCCACCCTTGACGGGCTGTGCCTGCACGCTTTGCTGCAGCCGGGCTGGATGACCGCACAGATGTGCCGCGACGTCCTGGAGCGGCACCTGGACGGCGTGGCACGGTAGGTTGCTCCCGTTGGCCGGGCTGTCCTGCACTACCGCGAATTGCCTGCGGGAATAGACTGATAACCGGGTAGGCCGGACCGGACCACAATGCCCGGTATGACTAAGGCCAGGGAAGGACTTCGGATGCAGCATGCAAGCGGTTCAGGGTGGCACATCACCACGGACACGTCCGGGCCGATGATGATTGCCCTGTACGTCCGGGACGCGGCCGGCCTGAATGGAGTGGGGCGGCCCATGCTGTCCCATGCCGCACCCAAAGTCCGCTCCGCAGACCACTCCCACCTGACGGCAGACGTTGGCGGGCTGAGCGCCCTGAAGACCGAATGGGAGGCCTGGTGGGAGCAGCTTCTCAAGGCCCACCCGCAGACGTCCCCGGAGCTGTCCCCGCCCGGGTTCGAAGCCTTCGGCAATTCCCCGGCCCTTCAGCGGGTCCTGCAGGCACATTTCGGTTCGGCCCTCACCTGGGCCCGTGAACGCCGGAGCGAGTACGCCGAACTGGAAGCCGAACGTGTGGCCACCGGAACGGACCAGCAGCTGAAGGACATGGTGGACGACCGGCTGCTGGAAGTGGGCCGGGATGCCCGGGACTTCACGCTGACCATCATCGAACTTCCCCTGGACGAGCAACGCGCCTGGTACCTGGAACCTGACAAGATCATCATGAGCCAGCAACTCATGGGCCAGCCCGACCTATTCCGCAGCTACGTCCAGCCGGTGCTGGAAATCCTCGTCTAGCCCCACGTAAGGCAGGACGACGGCGGCCCTCAGCTGCCGCCGTCGTCCTGCCTGACGGTGATGCGCACCTGGCCGTCCGGTGCCCCCGACTCCCGCCATCCGTCCCCGCTGCTGCGCTGCCAGGTCCGGCCTGCCACGTCCACCTGGGTGACGGCGAGTTCCTTGGCGTTGGCTACCGCCCATTGCGCGATGGACCAGGCCTCGGTTCCGCCGGCGTCCACCACCAGGCCGCCTCCCGCTGCTTCGGCGTCCACGCCTCCGTACGCGAGGTCCAGTTCGGAGGCCACTGTGGCGGTGTTCCCGGCCGCCGTGGCAGAGCGGAGGGTGCACTGCACCGCCTCCGGCGTCTGCCCTGTCAGGCCGGAGGCGAACGCGCGGCCCAGGTCTTCGTGCTGGGCGTAGGCCTGGGGGTGGGCGGAGCGCTGGACCTGCTGCGCCGCGTCCGTAATGTCGAGCGTTTCGTAGCCTGGGATCTTGACCAGGGCGTCGTAGAAGGCGTTCACGGCGTAGTACGGGTCCATGATCTGGGCCTCTGTTCCCCAGCCCTGGGAGGGCCGTTGCTGGAACAGGCCGCGGGAATCGGGTCCTGCCTGGTCGCCGTGTCCGATGTTGCGGAGCTTGGATTCCTGCATGGCCGTGGCCAGCGCGATGCTCGCCGCCCGGGGCGGCAGTCCCCGCCGCACCGCCACGGCAGTGATAAGGGCGGCATACACCGCCTGGTCCGGCGCCAGTTCTGCCGTCCGGTTGCCCGCGGTCGCGGTGCAGCGTTCCGAAACCAGGGTCTCGGAACGCTGCACGAAGTACACCGCAGTGTAGATGCCGCCGGCCACGAGTGCGAGGGCCAGCACCAGCACCACCAGGCGGCGCAGGCTGCGTCTGCGTGCCACTGGTGGATTCAGTTGGCGTGCAGGGCGTCGTTCAGTTCGACCGTCTGGCCCTTGCGGGGGAGGACCTCCACGGCGCCGGTGGTGGAGTTGCGGCGGAAGAGGAGGTTGGGCACGCCGGAAAGCTCCGCGGCCTTGACGATCTTCGTGGTGTCTTCGCCCACCTCGTCCTTGGGACCCGGTACCCGCACGCGCGTGCCGGCCGTGACATAGAGGCCTGCTTCCACCACGGAGTCATCGCCGATGCTGATGCCGACGCCGGAGTTTGCGCCCAGCAGGACGCGTTCGCCGATGGTGATCTTCTCCTTGCCGCCGCCGGAAAGGGTGCCCATGATTGAGGCGCCGCCGCCGACGTCGCTGCCGTTGCCGGTGACGACGCCGGCCGATATGCGGCCTTCAACCATGGAGGTGCCAAGGGTGCCCGCGTTGAAGTTCACGAAGCCCTCGTGCATCACCGTGGTGCCTTCCGCCAGGTGCGCGCCCAGGCGGACCCGGTCAGCGTCGGCGATCCGTACCCCGCTGGGTACGACGTAGTCCACCATGCGCGGGAACTTGTCCACGCCGTACACGGTGACGGCACCCCGGCGGCGCAGCCTGGCGCGGGTCAGTTCGAAGCCTTCGACGGCGGCCGGGCCGAAGTTGGTCCAGACGACGTTGGGCAGCTTGCCGAAGATGCCGTCAAGGTTGATCGTGTTGGGCCGGACCAGCCGGTGGGAGAGCAGGTGGAGGCGCAGGTAGGCGTCTGCCGTGTCGGCAGGGGCTTCGTCCAGGTTGATCTGGACGAACACCACTTTCTGCTCCGTACCGCGGTCCTCATCGGCGCCGTTCTCGGCAATCTGCACCAGGGCTTCATCGGCGTTTTCCACCGAGCGGAGGTTCCCGGCCGCTACACCGAGTGCGGGGGCGGGGAACCAGACATCCAGGACGGTGGCATCGCTGCCGGCTGTGGAGATGGTGGCCACGCCAAAGCCATACGCGGAGCGTTCGCCGGCGGCGGTGTTCAAGGTTTCGGGCACGGCAGAAGAAGCGGTCTCAGTCATGTGCCCCAGTCTATCGAGGGCCGGGTGGCCGGTTCGAACTAGACTTGCTTCGTGACTGCAGAAACCGCGCCCCAATCGTCCGTGCACACCCTTGACCTTCGCCAGGACGTGGCGTTGCTGACCGCAGCCATCATGGATATCGAAAGCGTCTCCGGCAATGAGCGCGCCCTGGCCGACGCCGTGGAGCAGGCCCTGCTGGCCATCCCGGAGCTGAGCGTGGTGCGGGACGGCGATGCCATCATTGCCCGCACCGAACTTGGCCGCAGCGAACGGGTCATCCTCGCCGGCCACCTGGACACGGTGCCGCTCCCCCTGGCCGAAGGCTCCAAAGGCACCGTCCCCTCCAGCTGGGAGTCCGGCGTGCCGGGGGAGGGAGTCCTCTACGGCCGCGGTGCCACCGATATGAAGGGCGGCGTCGCGGTCCAGCTTGCGCTGGCCGCGGGCCTGTTCGACGGCGGCGCGCAGCCAAGGCGCGACGTCACCTTCGTCTTCTACGACCATGAGGAAGTGGAAGCGGTGAAGAGCGGCCTCGGGCGCCTGGTCCGCAACCACGGCGACCTGCTGCAGGGGGACTTCGCCATCCTGCTCGAACCGACGGACGGGACGGTGGAGGGCGGCTGTAACGGCACCAGCCGGTTCGAGGCGAGCACTGCCGGGGAGGCTGCCCACTCCGCGCGGGCCTGGATGGGCAGCAACGCCATCCATGCCGCCGCACCCATCCTGGCCCGCCTGGCCGCCTACGAACCGCGCACGGTCAACGTCGATGGCCTGGATTACCGGGAAAGCCTCAACGCCGTGAAGATCAATGGCGGCACGGCCGGCAATGTCATCCCGGACCGGTGCGTGGTGGAGATCAACTACCGGTTCGCCCCGGACAAGACCCCGGACCAGGCTGAAGCCCACGTGCGCGAACTGCTGGAGGGCTTTGACGTGGTGCGCACCGATGCAGCGGCCGGCGCCCGGCCCGGGCTGCAGCACCCGGCTGCTGCCTCCTTCGTTGCCGCCGTGGGGGCCGAGCCCAAGCCCAAATACGGCTGGACCGACGTCGCCCGTTTCAGCGAGCTGGGCATCCCGGCGGTGAACTTCGGCCCCGGCGATGCGCTGCTGGCGCACAAGGACAACGAGCACGTCCACGCCGACGCCATCCGCAACTGCCTGCGCGCCTTGCAGGAGTGGCTGGCAGGCTGACGCAAGCGAAAAAGGTCCGGAATTCCCGCGGGAATTCCGGACCTTTTTTGTCGACGGACGCCAATACTACGGAGCCGCGGCCTCCAGGACATCCGGTTCGGCCTTGGCCGTACCGCCGGCTGCCTTCTTGGAGCCGCGCCGCTCGATCCACACAGCGAGCCGCGAGACCGAGATGTTGATGGCGATGTAGATCGCCGCGGCCACGAAGAAGATCGGGAAGAGGTACTGGGTGCCCAGGAAGTCCGCCATGACCTGGACTGCGCGCAGGAGTTCGCCGTAGGCCACGATGTAGCCCAGCGAGGTGTCCTTCAGGAGGACCACCATCTGCGCCACCAGCGAGGGCATCATGCGCCGGATCGCCTGGGGCAACTCGATCAGCATGCGTGACTTGTAGCTGGTCAGCCCGATGGCCAGGCCTGCCTCGCGCTGCCCCCGGGGGAGGGACTGGATACCGGCGCGGATGATCTCGGCGAACACTGCCGCGTTGTAGAGCACCAGGCCTGCCACGACGGCGATGAACGCGGAGGTGCCGAAGCCCAGCAGGATGAAGAGCATCATCAGGACCACCGGCATGCCGCGGAGGAACTCGAGGATGACCCTCATGGGGACACGGATCGCGGCGGCGTCCGAAATGCGCAGCAGGCACAGCAGCAGGCCCAGCGGGAACGCGATGACCGCCGCGAGTGCTGCCGCCGAGAGGGTGGAGCCAAGGCCGTTGCCGAGCAGCCGCCACACGTCGGCGCGGGTGAAGATCTGCCACCGGCGTGCTTCGAAGATGCCCTGCTGCGCGAGGGTCATGACGATCCAGGCCAGGAGGCCGAGGATCAGGAGGGCGCCGACGATGGAGGCGATCAGGGAGACCCGGCGTGCTTTCGGACCGGGGACGTCGTAAAGGACGGAGCTCATCGGGCAATCGCCACCTTTCGTTCCACCGTGTTGGCAAGGATTCCGAGCGGAACGGTGAGGAGCAGATAGAAGAACGCGGTGCCCAGCAGGACGGCGATGACGGCATCACCGTTGGCGTTGGCCATCTGGCGGCCATAGCCGAACAATTCCAGGACGAAGAATGCGCCGGCCACCGAGGAGTTCTTGACCAGGGCGATCAGGATGTTGATCAGCGGCGGAATAACGGTCCGCAGCGCCTGCGGGAGGATGATGAGCGAGAGCACCTGGCCGAATTTCATGCCGATGCTGCGCGCGGCCTCGGCCTGGCCGACGGGGACGCTGTTCACACCCGAGCGGACAGCTTCGGCGATGAACGCTGCGGTGTAGGTGCTCAGGGCGATGATCGCGGCGATCTCGAACTGCTCGAATTTGACCCCGATGCGGGGGAGTACGACGGCTGCGAAGAAGAATGCGATGGTCAGCGGGGTGTTGCGGAGGACTTCCACGTAGACGGTGCTGAAACCGCGGAGCGCCGCAACCGGGGAAACGCGCGCCGCGGCAAGCAGGGTGCCGAGGATCAACGCGAAAATACCGGAGACGGCGGACAGAAAGAGTGTGCGGAGAAAACCGTTCCAATACAGGGGGAGGTTTTCAATGATGACGTCCATAAGATCCTTCGACTGTATGCGTGGACGGATGAAGGCGGTGCTGCCGGGGCCGTTGTGCAGCCCCGGCAGCGTTGCGGACGCTACTTAGTAACGGTTGATGGCAGGCAGGCTGGGTGCAGTCTTGATGACAGAACCGGCAGTTGCCTCCCAAGCCTTTTTGTAGGAGCCGTCCTTTTCGAAGGATTCCAGCTGGTCATTGATCCAGTTGCGGAACTCGGTGTCGCCCTTCTTCAGGCCGATGCCGTAGGGCTCCTTGGTGAAGGTTTCGTCGGAGGCCAGCTTGAAGGCATCCGGTTCCTTGTCGACGAAACCGGCGAGGATCACGTTGTCCGTGGTCACGGCTTCAACCTGCTTGTTGCGCAGCGGCTCCAGGCAGGCGGAGTAGGTGGCGGCGGGGACCAGTTCGGCGCCGTACTTGTCCACGATCGTGGCGGCCGGGGTGGAGCCGGTGACGGAGCAGACCTTCTTGCCCTTGACGTCTTCGGGCTTCTTGATGGTGTCGTTGTCCTTGTTCACCATCAGGGCCTGGCCTGCTTCGTAGTACGGGCCGGCGAAGTCGACAACCTGCTTGCGCTTGTCGCTGATGGTGTAGGTAGCGATGACGATGTCCACCTTGCCCTGCTCGATGAAGGGCTCGCGGTTGGCGGACACGGTCTCGGACCATTCGATCTTGTCTGCGGCGATGCCCAGCTTGGCGGCGATCAGCTTACCGATTTCAACGTCGAAACCGACGGGCTTGCCGTCCAGGCCCACCTGGCCGAACAGGGGCTGGTCAAACTTGGTGCCGATCTTGATGGTTCCGGCAGAGGAGAGCTTCGCCATGGTGGTGCCTGCAGCGAACGTCGGCTTCTCGACCGGGCTCGGGTTGCTGGAGCCTCCCGAGTCGCCGCCGCCGCAGGCGCTCAGGGACAGGGCGAGGGCAGCGGTAGCCGCCACGACGAAGGACTTCCGCCGGGACATAAATGCCTTCATGACATTCCTTTCATTGATGGCCGTGGGTTTCCGGCCTGGATGCGAACTGAAGTGTGGTGTTCGGGTGGTCAGTGGGTGAGGAGCTTGGACAGGAAGTCCTTGGCGCGGTCGCTCTTCGGGTTGGTGAAGAACTCCTCGGGAGTGGCGTCCTCGACGATCTGGCCGTCCGCCATGAAGACCACGCGGTCCGCGGCCTTGCGGGCGAAGCCCATCTCGTGCGTGACCACGATCATGGTCATGCCCTCCTTGGCGAGCTGGACCATGACATCAAGGACCTCGTTGATCATTTCGGGGTCCAGGGCGGACGTGGGCTCGTCGAACAGCATGACCTTGGGCTTCATTGCCAGGGCACGGGCGATCGCGACACGCTGCTGCTGGCCGCCGGAGAGCTGGGCCGGCAGCTTGGGTGCCTGGTGTCCCACGCCGACGCGTTCCAGGAGCGCCATGGCATCCTTCTCCGCGGCGGCCTTGGAAACACCCTTGACCTTGATGGGGCCCAGTGTCACGTTCTCGAGGATGGTTTTGTGGGCAAACAGGTTGAAGGACTGGAAGACCATTCCGACGTCGGCACGCAGCTGGGCGAGCTCTTTGCCTTCCTCGGGCAGGACCTTGCCGTCGATGCTGATGGTTCCGCCCTCGATGGTTTCCAGGCGGTTGATGGCCCGGCAGAGGGTGGACTTACCGGAGCCGGAGGGCCCGATGACCACAACAACCTCGCCCTTGCGGACCTGCAGGTTGATGTCCTTCAAAACGTGCAACTGGCCGTAATGCTTGTTAACGGCGTTCAGGGAGACGAGAGCATCGCCGGGCACATGAGTAGTCATAGGAAAGAATCTAGTTGAACAACGCAGCCTTATGACCCCAATCACGCCAAGTTCCTGCTGATCGTGATTCAAGAGATACCTGGAGTTGGAGGTTAGCCTAGGGGAATGAGTATCAATGCAGACCCGGCCAAGAATTCCCAGCCGCGCCGAAAAGGTCCCCTTGAGCTGCGCCGCAAACAGGCAGCCGTGGAAATGTCGGACCAGCACCTGCTTGATACCAAGGGCCCCGGCCAGTTCGTGCACACCGACCCGTGGCGCGTCCTGCGGATCCAAAGCGAATTTGTCGAAGGCTTCGGCGCGCTCGCGGACATCGGAAAAGCGGTCAGCGTGTTCGGCTCCGCCCGCACGAAACCCGGCAGCACCTACTACGAAATGGGTGTGGAAGTTGGGCGCAAGCTTGCCGAGGCGGGAGTAGCGGTCATCACCGGCGGCGGTCCCGGCTCGATGGAAGCCGCCAACCGCGGCACCGTCGAAGGCAACGGAGTGTCGGTAGGCCTGGGCATCGAGTTGCCGTTCGAACAGGGCCTGAACCAGTGGGTGGACCTGGGCATCAACTTCCGCTACTTCTTCGCCCGCAAGACGATGTTCGTCAAGTACGCCCAGGGCTTCATCGTGCTGCCCGGCGGCCTGGGGACACTCGACGAGCTGTTCGAGGCCATGGTGCTGGTGCAGACGCGGAAGGTCACCTCGTTCCCGATCGTGCTCCTCGGCGTCGACTTCTGGGGACCGATGATCGAATGGATCAAGGGGACCCTGGTGGCCGAAGGCATGGTTTCGGAAAAGGACCTCGACCTCATCCAGCTTGTCGACGACCCCGCCGAAGCCGTGGACCGCGTCCTGCACGGGGCCATCACTCCGGCGCTGAACGGCGAGCAGCGGCCGGAGTAGGCGGAGGGGTCCGGTCTGGCACGATGGAACCGTGAGTTTCTTTCTGGTATTCCTCGCCGTGGTCCTGGTCGCGGCGGTCCTTTGGGCCGGCTTGGGCCGGCGGTCCCGCAAGGAGGGCGGTGCGCCGCTGCCCGTGCTGCTGGACGGCGGCTTCGAAGAGCCCCCTGCCAACCTGCCTCCCGTGCTGCTGCCGGCGCATGCCGGCCCGGAGGACGTCAACCGGGTGCGCTTTTCGCTCGGCCTGCGCGGATACCGGATGGACCAGGTGGACCAGGTACTGGATGAGCTGCGGGACCAACTGGCCGCCAGGGACGCCGAAATTGCTCAGTTGCGCGGGCAGGTGGCGGCGCTGCGGACGGCGTCCGACGGCGGGGCGGCCACGGGTGAAGGGCCTGCCCAGGAGCGAATTTCCGAAGGTCCTGCCGCGGACGGGCGCGAAGGCGCACCTGCGCGGAAGGGCGGACAGTGAGCACGGTGACGCGGCGCCGGGCACCCCTGGCATCCGCCTCGGCGCTGGCCCAGCGGATGGCATCGGCTGTCCGCGGCTGGCCGTGGTGGCTGCAGGTCACCGCCGTCTATGGCAGCGCCCGCCTGGCCAGCGCCTTCATCTTCATGGCCGCGGCCCTGCACCAGGGCGTCAACCCGTGGTTCGCGCCGAAGCCGGACTACTGGAACTTCATCAACATCTGGGACGCCCGCTGGTACGGGCAGGTCATCGCCGGCGGCTATCCGTCGGTCCTGCCCACGGATGCTGCCGGCAATGTCCAGGAGAACACGTGGGCGTTCTACCCCCTCTTCCCGGCTCTGGCCGGCGGACTGAGCAGCCTCACCGGGTTGAAGCCGGCCGCCTCGCTGACACTCATCGCCATGCTGGCCGGCTGGGGCGCCGCGCTTGCGGTGTACGCGCTCTTTCGATGCAAAGCCGCGCACGGGCCCGCGATGTGGGGGGTGGCGTTCTTCGCGACCTTCCCGGTCTCGGCCGTCCTGCAGGTTCCGTACGCCGAGCCGTTGTCGCTCCTGCTCCTGGCAGCGGCGCTGCTGCTGGTGCTGCGGCGGCAATACCTGTGGGCCATCCCCGTTGTGGTCCTCCTGTGCCTTTCCCGGCCGGTGGGCGTTCCCTTTGCTGCCTGCCTGGGCCTGCTGCTGGTGATCCGTGGCGTCGCGCGGTTCAGGGGCGGGCGGCAAAGCGCTACCGGCGAAGAAACCCATTCCCTCGCGGACCTGGCGGCGCTGGCCGGGCTTACTGCCGTCGCGGGTCTGTCAGCCCTGGCGTGGCCGGCGGCGGCGTGGGCTGCCACCGGTGACCCGCTCGCCTACACCAAGACTGAAACCGTATGGCGCGGCCACGACCTGGTGCCGTTCAAGCCCTGGTTCGACGCCGGCGTCGACCTCTTCGGCCCCGTGCTGGGCATCCTGGCGCCCCTGGTTTTCGCTGGCCTCTTCATGGCGCTGCTGTTCGTGCCGCCGGTGGTGCGGCTCGGCGTCGAACTGCGGATCTGGTGCGCCTGCTACATGGGCTACCTGCTGGTGTTCCTGCACCCGCAGACCAGCACGTTCAGGATGCTCCTGCCACTGTTTCCGCTGGCACTGGGCGCGGCGCTGCTCTCCCGGTCCAGGGCGTACCGGGGGGCCGTGGTCAGCATGTTCCTGCTGCTGCAGATCGTCTGGATCGTGTGGTTGTGGGCGTGGGCGCAGCTGCCCGGCGGAGGGGACTATCCGCCCTAGAAAAGGAAGCTTCGGTGCAGGTCAGGCGGGGAATTACGGCTTGCCGGAAATGTCCATCGATTAGCTACGCGCGGGTAATTCCGGGATAATGATAGGTAAGCAAGGACATAAGCATTCAGAAAACGCGCAGCCTTGGCGGTGGGAATCCACCCCGCCATCGCAGCCTGATCGACATGCGGACGCAGCCCGCCCGGGCTGATTAGTCCTGGGACACAATGGAGGGAAATTCCTCATGGCGGCGATGAAACCACGCACCGGCGACGGCCCTATGGAAGTCACCAAGGAGGGCCGCAGCCTGATCATGCGCGTCCCGCTCGAAGGCGGCGGGCGCCTTGTGGTCGAACTGAACGCTGCCGAGGCAGCCAACCTGAAGGACTGCCTGGTAGGCGTCACCGAGTAACTGTGCCGGACAGGGCCTGCAGCTGGCGCTGCGGGCCCTGTCCTGTTTCCGGCGCGCCTACTTCTTGACGGCCACCAGCAGGCCGTCACCGGTGGGCAGCATTGCCGACGCCAGCCGCTCGTCGTCGCGGATTGCCTTGCCAACCTGCCGCAGGGTTACCGTATTGGGCTCGCGTCCCGCCGGGTTGGCCACCTTGTCCTTGTCCAGCGCGTCATTGATGACCAGCAGCCCCGAACGCTTGAGCAGGCGGATGGCCTGCTCCACGTAGCCGGGCAGTCCGGGCTTGTCCGCGTCGATGAAGACGAGGTCGTAGGCGCTGTCGGTGAGCCGCGGCAGGACGTCCCCGGCGCGCCCGGAAATGGTGCGGGTCCGGTTGGCCGGGCTGCCGGCCTCGGCGAACGCCTCACGCGCCGCGCGCAGGTGCTCCACGTCCACGTCGATGGTGGTCAGGACAGCCTGGGGGCCAAGTCCCCGCAGGAGGCACACGCCGGACACCCCGGCGCCGGTGCCGATTTCGACGGCGGTCTGGGCCTTGGACGCCGCCGCGAGGACCGTGAGGACGGCGCCCACGCCGGGACTGATGGCACTGACACCCAGTTCAAAGGAGCGC
Organism: Arthrobacter sp. MAHUQ-56; assembly: GCF_019710585.1. Classification (GTDB taxonomy): domain Bacteria; phylum Actinomycetota; class Actinomycetes; order Actinomycetales; family Micrococcaceae; genus Arthrobacter. The sequence continues at coordinate 746,140 of NZ_JAIFZQ010000020.1, forward strand.
TCCCTGGCCCGGAGCATGACCTCATCCTCAGCGGGCAGATCTTCTGCATAGGACCAGCTGCTGGACTTGTCGGCGCTCATGAATCATCGCTTTCTGGGCGGAAGGGGGGAGTGTCTCCCCAAGCCTACTGTGTCCGGGCGGGCCCACCGTGGAAGCAGCCGTTGCGCCCAAGGCTGAAGTTTGCGCGCAGTCAGGAAATTCCCAGCCAAGTTTGACATGATAAATATCCGCTCATCCAAAAGGTGACCGGCGCCGAATCAGAGATGTCAACAGTATCCGGGCGTTAGCATTCCACGAGGGGAGTGGACGATGTCATCTTCAGTTGTGGCACCTGTCCCTGTAGTAAACAATCCCGACGATGAGTGGGTCCGCCCCACCTGGGAAGAAGTGGTCACCAACCATTCGGCGAAGGTCTACCGGCTGGCTTACCGCCTGACCGGAAACAAGTTCGACGCCGAGGACCTCACCCAGGAGGTTTTCGTCCGCGTCTTCCGGTCACTGGAGAACTTCAAGCCCGGAACGCTCGACGGCTGGCTGCACCGGATCACCACCAACCTCTTCCTTGACCAGGCGCGCCGCAGGACCCGCATCCGCTTCGATGCCCTTGCCGAGGACGCCGAGTCCCGGCTGCCCGGCCGTGAGCCCGGACCTGAGCAGAGCTTTGAGCTGAACAACCTTGACCTGGACGTCCAGGCGGCACTGGAGGAGCTGCCGCCGGACTTCCGGGCCGCTGTGGTGCTGTGCGACCTGGAGGGGCTGTCCTACGACGAGGTGGCCGAGGCCCTGGGCGTCAAGCTCGGGACGGTCCGCTCCCGCATCCACCGCGGGCGGACCATGCTCCGGGAAAAGCTCGCCCACCGGGACCCCCGCCCGCAGCAGACCCGCCGCAAGCTCTCGATGCCGCGCATCGCCGGGATCCTCTGATCGGCGCATGAAGCCCCAGTTCCCCTTCGGCGGCAGGCACCAGCGCACCAGCAGCCACCTCGAGGCGTGCCACGAATGTGCCGCCACGGTGCGCCGGGAACGGCAATACCTGGAACGCCTCCGCGAGGCTCCCATTCCGCCGGCCAGCCAGGACCTGACCGAGCGGCTGCTCTCCCGCACCTCAGAACTCGCCGCCCAGGCACCTCTTCCGGCCCATGCCGGCGGACCCTCCCGTACTGCTGCCCGGGCACTGGCCATGGCCACCGGCGGAACGGTTGCGGCGGCCGGAGTGCTCGCGGTCGGGGCTTTCGCCGCAGCGGGCGATCCCCTGGCCGCCAACGCCGCGGGAAGCACAGCCGCTTTCTCCCATGTCTCGTCGCAAACGCCCGCGGACGGCAGGACCTTGAATGCCGAGCAGGTGGGCCGGCTGCGCTCCGAGGGGTGGGCGTGCCCCGAACTGGAAGCCATGGGGTTCCACCTGGAGGCAGCCAGGGCGCTGGTGGTTGAGGGCCAGCCCGCTGTAGAGCTGCGCCTCGGTGACGGCTTCCACCATGCAACCATCACCGAACAGCACTCCGTCAGCCCCGGGGCGGCGGCTCCTGAGAGCAGTGCCGACGGCGGGCTCCTGCAGGTCTGGGGCACCTCGCCCTGGTCTGCAACCTACCGGGCGGCCGGCCGGACCTTCACCTACCGCTCGGACCTTCCGGCGGACCAGGCCGACGACGCCGTTCCCATTCTTCGGCGCCTGGCCGAGACGGCCTCGGAAGGCGTCGACGCGTCCATTCAGCAGGCACCATCCGGGACGCCGGAGGAACCCCTGGAAATGCGGCTGGAACGCGGCGTCAACAAGATCGCGGGGCTGTTCGCCCCGTGACGCAGACTGTTTCCCCGCCGTCCGGGCGGGAATCGTCGCTGGCAGCCCGGAGAGGGTAATCTTCCTAAAGTGTTTGGTATCAACGGCCCGGAGTTTATCCTTCTGCTGATCATCGGTGTGCTGGTGATCGGCCCCCAGCGCCTGCCCGAATATACCCAAAAGCTGGCGAACCTGGTCAAGGAACTCCGCCGCATGGCCTCCGGCGCCCGCGAGCAGATCAAAGAAGAAGTGGGCATCGACATCGATGATGTCGACTGGAAGAAGTACGATCCCCGCCAGTACGATCCCCGGCGCATCATCAAGGAAGCGCTGCTCGACGACGACACCAAGCCCGTCAGCGCCAATGCCCCCGCCGCGGTGGCAGCAGTCTCCGGTGCGGCCGCCGTCGCCGGCACTCCCGCCCGGCCCGAACGGGTAGTGGAGCGGCTCCCCGCGGGCGAAGCCGCGCCGTTCGACACCGAAGCCACCTAGGGCTCCGCACCGGAATGCCCGCAGGCGCCACGGCGCGGTGCGGGCCAGCCGGGGTACGGCTCAGCGGGGCTGCAGGCCCAGTTTCATGCCGGCGAGCCCGCGTGGTGTCGTGGCCAGGCGGCCGGCAATCTCCGCGAGTGCCGCTGCTGCGGGCGTACCCGGCTGGCCCAGCACGATCGGAACTCCGGTGTCTCCGCCTTCCCGGAGCTGGATGTCCAGCGGAATTTGGCCCAGCAGCGGCACGTCGGTGCCCACGGTGGCGGTCAGCCTCTCGGCCAGGACTTCACCGCCGCCGCTGCCGAACAACTCCATCCGCCCGCCGTCGGGCAGCTCCAGGTAGGACATGTTCTCAATGACGCCTGCCAGCTTCTGGCCCGTCTGGGTGGCGATGGCACCGGCGCGCTCGGCTACGTCCGCGGCCGCGGCCTGGGGCGTGGTGACCACCAGGATTTCAGCGCCCGGGAGCAGCTGGGCGACGGAAATGGCAATGTCGCCGGTACCCGGCGGCAGGTCCAGGAACAGGGCGTCGAGGTCGCCGAAGTAGACGTCGGTCAGGAACTGTTCCAGGGCACGGTGCAGCATGGGACCGCGCCACGCCACGGGCTGGTTGCCGGTGACGAACATGCCGATGGAGATGACCTTCACACCGTAGGCAACGGGCGGAAGGATCATGTCGTCCACCTGCGTGGGCGCCTGGGTGATTCCCATCAGCGCCGGGACGGAGAATCCGTAGACATCGGCGTCCACTATGCCAACGCGGAGACCCTGCGCCGCCAGTGCAGAGGCCAGGTTGACGGTGACCGAGGACTTTCCCACCCCGCCCTTGCCGCTGGCCACGGCGTACACCTTGGTCAGTGAGCCCGGCTGGTTGAAGGGGATGGTGCGCTGGGCTCCGGCTCCGCGGAGCTTCTCCTTGAGGGCGTCCCGCTGGGCCTGGTCCATTACCTTGAGCTCGACGTCGACGGCGGTCACGCCAGGGACGGCGGACAGTGCCTTTTCGGAATCGGCGGTGATGGTGTCCCGCAGCGGGCATCCGGCGATGGTGAGCAGCACAGCCAGGGCGACCCGGCCGTCGTCGGACACCTGCACGGAGTCCACCATGCCAAGCTCGGTGATCGGGCGGCGGAGCTCGGGGTCGATGACCGTGGCCAAGGCAGCATTGACTGCCTGCGCCAGCGGGGATCCGGAGGGCATCGGAGTATCCAGGGGGGAGCTCATGGGCTGGGAACCGGCTTTCGTGCAGGTGCTGGGGGCTAGCGGTCGTGGGTGGAGTGGCCGGGTTTGACCCGTGGGATCTGCTGGGTGCGCGGGCTCCGTTGCCGGTCCCGCTGTTCACGCAGCTTGTCCTTGACCGTCTCGCGCGGTGATTCGTGCGAGCCAGGCCCGGCGTCGTCGTGGGTCCGGAGTTCTTCCTGGGCTTCGAGCAGGTCTTCGAGGAGGGAGCGCAGTTCGGCCCGGACGTAGTCGCGGGTTGCCACTTCGCGCAGGGCGATCCGCAGGGAGGCCAGTTCCCGGGTGAGGTACTCGGTGTCGGAGAGGTTGCGTTCTGCACGCTGGCGGTCCTGCTGGAGCGAGACGCGGTCGCGGTCGTCCTGCCGGTTCTGCGCCAGCAGCAGCAGTGGTGCCGCGTAGGAGGCCTGCAGGGACAGCATCAGGGTCAGCAGGGTGAACCCGAGGTCCCTGGAGTCAAACTGCCATTCCGCCGGGGCCCAGGTGTTCCAGCCCAGCCAGAAAATGCAGAAGACCGTCATGTAGACCAGGAACTGGGGTGTCCCCATGAACCGGGCGAAGGCCTCGGTGGCGTGTCCGAAGGCGTCCGGATCCGGACGGAACGTGGGCAGGATCCGCTGCCGCCCGCTCAACGGTGTGTCGAGACTGCCTTTTGATTCCGCTTTGGCCAGGTTCCGCTGGTTGGGGTTCTTCGGAGCGCTGATATCAGCCAATGCGGCCACCGAGCCTTCTTATCGGGGCTTCGCCATCGTGGGCGCGCCAGTCGTCCGGCAACAAATGATCCAATACGTCATCAACAGTCACCGCCCCCACCAGGCGTCCGGCGTCGTTGACTACCGGGAGGGAGTTGAGGTTGTAGGTGGCCAGGGTCCGTGCGACTTCGCTGATGTGGGCCTGGTCCGACAGCGGTTCAAGGTTCTTGTCCAGCAGGTTTCCCAGTGCCTCGAACGGCGGGAAGCGGAGCAGCTGCTGGATGTGCACCACGCCGAGGAAGCGGCCAGTAGGCGTCTCCAGCGGGGGCCGGGCAATGAAGATCGACGACGCCAGGGCGGGGGAGAGCTCCTCGCGCCGGACGTGGGCCAGGGCTTCGGCGACGGTGGCTTCCGGCGGCAGGATGACGGGCACCGGGGTCATCAGGCCGCCGGCGGTGTCCTCGTCGTATTCCAGCAGGCGGCGGACGTCTTCGGCGCCCTCAGGCTCCATCAGCTGGAGCAGTTCCTCGGCCTGCGCGGTGGGGAGTTCACCCAGGAGGTCGGCGGCGTCGTCCGGATCCATCTCCTCGAGGACGTCGGCTGCGCGCTGGACGTCCAGGGCAGAGAGGATCTCCACTTGGTCATCCTCGGGCAGTTCCTGCAGGACATCGGCCAGCCGTTCATCCTGCAGTTCGCTCGCCACTTCGAAACGGCGTTTGTCGCTCATCTCCTGCAGGGCTTCCGCGAAGTCCGCTGGCTTGAGGTCCTCGTGGTTGGCCACGAACTGGGTGGCGGCCTGGGGTTCGGTCCGCGGGCCCTGCTGGGCGTCGGCCCAGTCGATGATCAGGGTCTCGTTGCGGCGCAGCCGGCTCAGGGGGGACAGGGAGTGGCCGCGGCGGACGAACAGTTTGCTGACGAACCAGTCACGCGAGCGGTGCTGGTCCATGGCGATGTCCTCGATCGTGGCGTCGCCGCTGCCGTCGCGGAGGGTGACCCGGCGGTCGAACATCTCGGCCACCACCAGCGTTTCCGCGCCGCGCTGTTCAAAGCGGCGGAGGTTCACCAGGCCCGTGCAGATGATCTGGGTCTGGTCGATCGAGGTGATGCGCGTCATGGGCACGAAAACGCGCTTCTTCCCTGGAACTTCCACCACGATGCCCACCACGTGCGGGGCTCCTTGGGTTCCGCGGGAGAGCACAACGACGTCGCGCAGGCGGCCCAGCCTGTCGCCCAGGGGGTCGAAGACGTCGAGTCCCAAAAGGCGCGCCACGAAGACGCGGGTAGGTGTTGTGCTCACTCCTACAGGCTACCGAGTCTGCTCACTTTTAGCTGAATTTACAGGCAGTACCCACCTGGATGGGCAAGAATGGACTTATGTCGAACATTTTTGGTGCACCCAAGGCCGGCGCCGCGAACGGACCGGATGACGCCCGGGCTGTTCCCACCGGCGACACCGTTGGCTCCTACAGCTCCTACCTCGACGCCCAGAAGGCTGTCGACTACCTGGCGGACCAGCAGTTCCCGGTCCAGATGGTGTCGATCGTGGGCAACGAACTGAAGATGGTGGAGAGGGTCACCGGGCGCCTGAGCTACCCCCGGGTGGCACTTTCCGGGGCACTGAGCGGCATGTGGTTTGGCCTCTTCGTAGGCGTCATGCTCTCCTTCTTCGCGTCGTCGCCGGGGTACTTCTCCATTCTTACTTCCGTGCTCATGGGCGCGGCCTTCTTCATGCTTTTCGGCATCGTCACGTACGCAATGCAGCGCGGCAAGCGGGACTTCACCTCCACCAGCCAGGTGGTGGCCACCAACTATGACGTCATCGTGGCACCGGAAGCGGCCCACGAGGCACGGCGCCTCCTGCAGCAGTTGCCCATGTCGCGGTCGGACGCCGCGTCAGGCCACGGCCCGTACACCCAGCACGACTATTACAACCAGCCGTACCAGCACCAGCAGCAGGACCAGCAGCAGGGCCAGGGCCCTGCGCGCCCCGCCGGCTGGAATGATCCCTACGGCCAGCGCTCCTCAGGATCTTCCGCGCAGGACGGCCACGGCTACCCCGACAGCGGCCAGCAACAGGGGTCGCAGCAGGGCGCCCCGCAGCACGCTCCCCAGCCCTATGGCCAGCAGTACGACGGCGGCCAGCAGCAGCAGCCGGTCCGTTCCGTCCGCTACCCGGACCTGCCCGATGGCCGGCCGCAGTACGGCGTGCGCCTTCCGCAGGGGCCCGCCGCGGGCGCTCCGCAGGAGCCGGGCCGGGAACCAGCGGCACCGGAACACGTGCCGGGCCACGAGGCCGGCCACGATGCCGCTTCGCAGGCCGGCGGGGAACACTACGGTGTGGAGGATGACCAGCACCGGGGTGAACCGCGGCAGTAGGACTGCCAGGAAACGAAAGCTGCCGGGAGGCAGACGCACAGCGGGGCCGCCGGATGGAATCCGGCGGCCCCGCTGTGTTGACGGTGGGTGTCAGGCGTCTTCGGTGCGGTAGATTCCGGCCATCCAGTCCTCAACCTCCGTTGCCTTCCGCGGCAGGGCGGCACTGAGGTTGACAGGTCCCTCGGCAGTCATCAGGACATCGTCCTCGATGCGGACGCCGATGCCCCGGTACTCCTCCGGGACCGCCAGGTCTTCCTTCTTGAAGTACAGCCCGGGCTCGATGGTGAACACCATGCCCTCGGTGAGGATGCCGTCGAGGTAAAGCTCCCGCTTTGCCTGGGCGCAGTCGTGGACGTCGAGGCCCAGGTGGTGGCTGGTGCCGTGCGGCATCCAGCGGCGGTGCTGCTGGCCCTCGGTGCTGATGGCCTCCTCCACGCTGACGGGCAGCAGGCCCCACTCGGCAAGGCGCTCTGCCAGGACCGTGGTTGCCGCCGTGTGGATGTCACGGAATTTGGTGCCGGGCTGCGCGGCGGCGAACCCCGCATCAGCTGCGTCGAGGACCGCTTCATAGACTTTGCGCTGGACGTCGCTGAACGTGCCCCCCGCCGGCAGGGTCCGGGTGACGTCGGCCGTGTAGAGGGAATCCACCTCAACGCCGGCGTCGAGCAGCAGCAGGTCGCCGGAGTGGATCCGGCCGGTGTTGCGGGTCCAGTGCAGCACGGTGGCGTTGTTGCCTGAGGCGGCGATGGTGTCGTAGCCCAGTTCGTTTCCCACCTCGCGTGCGCGGGCGAAGAAAGCGCCCTCCACTACCCGCTCGCCGCGGGCATGGGTGAGCGCCCGGGGGAGGGCCTTGACCACCTCTTCGAAGCCCTCGACCGTGGCTGCCACGGCAAGTTTCATCTGCTCGATTTCCCACTCATCCTTGAGCAGGCGCAGTTCGGAGAGCGCCTCGCTGAGCTTCTTGTCGAGGGCGTCGAGGGCCTCGAGGTCCAGGTTTTCCGGGTCCCTGGCAGTGTTGTAGCGTGCGGTGTCCACCAGGGCGTCAATGTTTTCGTCCACCTTGCGGACCAGGCGGATGGAGATGCCGCCGATTTCGGGGGCCCCCACATCCTTCGTGATGGCGGTTTCCAGCTGGTCGATGTGGGCCGTGGCCAGGCCAAGCCGGGCCTCGAACTCCGCCAGGGTGGGACGGGCGCCGATCCAGAATTCGCCTGACCGGGCATCTGCGTAGAACTGTTCCGTGTCCCTGCCGGCCAGCGGCCGGAAGTAGAGCGTGGCACGGTGGTTCGCGCCGTCGTCGCCCGTTCCTTCCTCAACCGGTTCCAGGATCAGGACGGCATCAGGCTCATGGTCCAGGCCCAGGCCGGTGAGGTGGGCGAACCCGGAATGGGGGCGGAAGCGGTAGTCGCAGTCGTTGGAGCGGACCTTGAGCGGGCCGGCAGGGATGACCAGGCGTTCGCCCGTGAATTGGGCGGAGATGGCTTTGCGCCGGCGTGCGGCATAGGCGGCCACGGCATCGCGTCCGGGGGTCTCCTGGCTCGAGGGTGCCCAGTTGCTGGCCATGAAAGCCTTGAAGGCGTCGGAACTGGGCCGCTGCGAGCGGTTGTTGACGCGCTCCTCCAGCGGCTGGGAAGCAGAGTTCGGGGTGTTTTCGGCATCGTTCACGGGACCATCGTCTCACCAGCGTCGCGGTCATGCGAACAGCCCGTGGGTGTCCCCGATCCGCTGTCCACTAGGCTGGACAAGTGAGGATTGACCTGCATGCCCACTCCAACGTCTCCGACGGTACCGAGACCCCTGCCGGCGTCATGGCGTCAGCTGCCCGTGCGGGCCTGGACGCTGTGGCGCTGACCGACCATGACTCAACGGCGGGGTGGGCTGAGGCTGCCGCGGCCGCTGTGGAATGCGGCGTGGCACTGGTGCCGGGGATGGAGGTCTCGTGCCGGACGGACGAGGGCATCAGCGTGCACCTGCTTAGCTACCTGCATGACCCGACCCACCCCGGACTCCTCGAAGAGATCACCAAGGCCAAGGATTCCCGCCTGACCCGGGCCGAGCACATGGTCATGTTGCTGGCCGAGGATTACCCACTGACATGGGACGACGTGATCCACCACGTCGCACCGGGGGCCACCCTGGGCCGTCCGCACATCGCCGATGCCCTTGTGGCGGCGGGCGTGGTGGAGGACCGTTCGGAGGCCTTCGCCTCCATCCTCACCTCGCGCTCGCGGTACTTCATCCCCCACTACGCACCCGACCCGGCCACCGCCGTCGAACTTGTCTGTGCTGCCGGCGGCGTGCCGGTCTTCGCCCATCCGGTGGCGTCGGCGCGGGGAAGGATAGTGGGGGAGCGCACCTACCGGGAGATGATCGACGCCGGCCTCGCGGGCCTGGAGATCGACCACCGCGACAACCCGGAAGAGGGGCGCAGCTTCCTGCGCCGGCTCGCCGCCCGGCATCACCTGCTGGTGACGGGTTCCTCGGACTATCACGGAACCGGCAAGCCCAACCTGCTCGGCGAGAACGTCACGTCCCCGGAGGTGCTGGCGCGGATTGAGGCGCTGGGCACCGGTTCAGCCGTCATCCGTCCCTGACGTCCCAAGCAAGTAGCGCGAACTGTCGTTGTGGATGGCCAAAACGACAGTTAGTGCGGCCTAGTTGGGCTGATGCTCGATGACTGTCGCGTGCGCACCCAACCGCTTGGCCATGATGTCGACGGCCGGCTGGTTCTGGTCCACGCACACAAATCTCCGGCCGAGCTTGGCGGCGACCGCACCGAGGGTGCCGGACCCGGCAAAGAAGTCCAGGCACCAGTCGCCCGGCCTGCTTGACGCCGCAACCACCCGGCGGACCAGGCCCTCCGGCTTTTGCGTGGGATAGCCCGTTTTTTCCTTGCCGGTGGGGGAGACGATGGTGTGCCACCAGACATCGGTGGGCAGCTTGCCCAGCTCCCGTTTGGCAGGTGTGACCAGCCCCGGCGCCATGTAGGGCTCCCGGTCCACCTCGGCGCTGTCGAAGTGGTACTTCGCGGGGTTCTTCACGTACACCAGGATGTTGTCATGCTTGGTTGGCCAGCGGTTCTTGGCGCGGGCGCCGTAGTCGTAGGCCCAGATGATTTCATTCAGGAAGCACTCCCGGCCGAAGATGGCATCCAGCATCACCTTGGCGTAGTGCACTTCGCGGTAGTCCAGGTGCAGGTACAGGGTGCCGTCCTCGGCCAGCAGCCGCCACGCTTCCACCAGCCGGGGCTCCAGGAACGACCAGTAGTCGCTGAACGCGTCATCGTACCGGTGCAGGGCACCCTTGACGGTGTCATAGGAGCGGCCCTTGAAGCCCACGCGGTCACCGGTGCCCCCGGCGTTGGCTACCATCCTGGTTTCCTGGCGCTGCTGCGGCCTGCCGGTGTTGAAGGGCGGATCCACATAAATCAGTGTGAAGGCGCCGTCCGGCAGCGTTGGGAGGTACGCGGCGTTGTCTGCGTGCACCACCAGGCTGCCGCCGTCCGGCGCCCAAACAGTGTCAGTCATCGGGGCAGTTAGCCCTCGGAGGTGCCAGGCTGGGTGCCCTTGTCGGCACCGGCTACCACTTCACCGTTGCGGCGGCGTGTGCGGGTGCGGCTACGCCGGGCACGCGTGGGTTGTTCTCCCTCGGTGGCGGGGGTGGAGGACTCGCCTGAAGCAGCGGTGGCGGCAGAGTCGGACGTACGACGGCGGCGCTGGCCCGAGCGGGGCGCCGAGTCGCTGCTGCGGCCGCCTTCGCTGCTGCGGCCGCTTTCGCGGCTGCCGCTGCGGCCCCGGCCGTCCCGGTCCCTGCCACCGCGGCTGTTCTTCTTGCCGGTCTCGCCCAGGTCCTCAAGCACCTCGGCGTCGACGCCGGCGAGCGTCCGCTTATCGCGTGGGAGGCGGCCCTTGGTTCCCTCGGGAATGTCCAGGTCCGTGTAGAGGTGCGGCGAGGAGGAGTAGGTCTCCACGGGTTCGGGCACGTTGAGCCCCAGTGCCTTGTTGATCAGCGCCCAGCGGGGAACATCGTCCCAGTCGACGAAGGTGACGGCCGTGCCCTTGTTGCCGGCGCGCCCGGTGCGGCCCACGCGGTGCAGGTAGATCTTTTCGTCTTCCACGCACTGGTAGTTGATCACGTGGGTGACATCCTCGACGTCGATGCCGCGCGCCGCGACGTCGGTGGCCACCAGGACGTCCACTTTGTTGTTGCGGAACGCCCGCAGCGCCTGTTCGCGGGCACCCTGGCCCAGGTCGCCGTGGATGGCGGCGGCGGCGAATCCGCGGTCCACCAGTTCCTCGGCCACCTTGGCGGCGGTGCGCTTGGTCTTGGTGAAGATGATGGTGCGGCCACGGCCGCGGGCCTGCAGGATACGGGCCACCACTTCGGTCTTGTCCATGCTGTGCGCACGGTAGATCAGCTGGCGGATGTCCCGCTTGGTCAGGCCCTCGTCCTCGGGGTCAGCCGCCCGGATGTGCGTGGGCTGGGTCATGTAGCGGCGCGCCATGGCGATGACGGGGCCGGGCATGGTGGCGGAGAACAGGAGGGTCTGGCGGACGGCGGGAGTCGCCGCGATGAGGGTCTCCACGTCCGGCAGGAAGCCGAGGTCCAGCATTTCGTCGGCTTCGTCCAGCACGACGATCTTGACGTTCTTCAGGCTCAGGTGCTTCTGCTTGTAGAGGTCGATCAGGCGCCCGGGGGTGCCCACGACCACCTCAACGCCCTGTTTCAGGGACTCCACCTGGGGCTCGTAGGCGCGGCCGCCGTAGATCGTGGCGATCCTCGCGTTCCGCTTGGTCGATGCGGTCTGGAGGTCGTTGGCCACCTGGACCGCGAGTTCACGGGTGGGTACCACCACCAGGGCCTGCGGGGCGCCGGGAACGGCCAGCTTCGCGTAGCCGGGGTCGTCCTGCCCGATGACCCGCTGCAGCGCCGGGATGCCGAAGCCCAGGGTCTTGCCGGTGCCGGTCTTTGCCTGGCCGATGATGTCGTGGCCGGACAGCGCCACCGGGAGGGTCATGGCCTGGATGGGGAAGGGGTGGGTGATGCCGGCGTCGGCCAGGGACTCGACGATGTCCGCGCGGACGTTGTAGTCGGCGAAGGACTTTTCCGCGATTTCGTGCGGCGTCTCGTCCGAGATGATGGTCTCTTCCGGCTCGATCGTCTCCGTGCCGGACTCATCGGTCAAAAGCTGGTGGGTATGCAATTCACTCACAGGGGAGTTTCCTTATTCATTTGGGCAATGGCGCTGCCTGCTCGACGGGCCGGCCGGGGCTGGCCGTTCCGGAGCACGCTCGGGCGCGCACGCAATTCCAGTGGAAGCCGATCGCGGGCTATCTAAATGCTGGCACTGGTGACCAGCGGGTGAATCTCAAGATCGCGTAGGGGCGGGCTTGTTGGTTTCAAAACATGGAAATCAACGACCGGGCATCCGTTTTCTACGTGTTCAGTCTAGCCGCAAGGGGCCAAAAACACGGTTTCGGCGCCAGCGCACGCGCGGGCGGCCCGACTGTCCCGCCCGCGGCATCGGGACGGAGGGTCTGCGTGGCTAGCCGGCAATGGCGTCCAGGGCCCGGCGGAGGCGGGCGTCGGCGTCGTCCGCCACCTCCTTGACGGAAGGGGCGCTGCTGAGCTGGACCATGGCCTGGGGGTCGATGGCCTCGATGGTTGTTTCGTCCGCGCCTTTGGCCTTCCGGACCACCACATTGCAGGGCAACAAGGCGCCCATTTCGGGTTCGGCGGCCAGGGCACGGCTGGCGAGGGCGGGGTTGCAGGCGCCGAGGATGATGTAATCCCCGACGGCGTCCGCGGCTTCAGCGCCAAGCTTGGCTTCGAAAGTGTTCCGGACGTTTATTTCCGTCAGGATTCCGAAACCTTCCGCTGCAAGGGCGTCGCGGGTGCGCTGGACCGCTTCGTCCCAGGCGATGGGGACGGTGACGCTGTTGGTGTAACCCATGGAGACTCCTTGGTTGAGCTGCGGTTCGGGCCGCTGGCGGTCTGTGTTGCCTGGCGGTTCGGCCTGTCAGGCGAGGGAGAGGAAGAGCTTTTCCAGGTCTTTGCGGTCCATGGTTTCGTCCTTCTGGACGATGCACTGCTCCAGTCCGGTGGCGATGATGGCGAAGCCCGCCCGGTCAAGGGCCTTGGATACGGCGGCCAACTGGGTGACGACGTCCTTGCAGTCCCGGCCTTCTTCAAGCATCCGGGTGACGGCCGCGAGCTGGCCCTGGGCGCGCTTGAGGCGGTTGATCACGGGGGTGAGTTCGGTGGGGTTCAGTTCCATGAGGGGTCTCCATCGGTAAGTTCCTGTCCCTCAGTCTATACCCCCATGGGTGTTTTGACTACCCCCGGGGGTATCTGTAATACTCGGTGGGGTATCCACCAGACCCCTTCCGAGAGGCCACTTATGACTTCCCCTTCCAAGGCAACCGCCGTCACCGCACTGGCTCCCGAGACCCTGCAGGCCTGGATCACGGAGCACCAGGACCTCATGGTGATGGACGTGCGTTCCGCCGCCGAGTTCGAGTCCATGCACATCCGCGGCTCCTACAACGTTCCGCTGCCGCTGCTGTCCGAGCACACCGACGAGCTCGCCGCCCGGCTGGGCTCACGCGTGGTCCTGGTCTGCCAGTCCGGCGTCCGCGCGGAGCAGGCCCGCCAGCGCATGGCAACCGTTGGCCTCGACACCGCCTACGTCCTCACCGGCGGGGTTCCCGGCTTCGCGGCCGCCGGCGGCGATGTGGTCAAGGGCAAGGACCGTTGGGACCTCGAGCGCCAGGTCCGCCTGGCCGCCGGCTCCCTGGTGATGCTGGGCCTGGCCGGAGGCAAGTTCGTCTCGCCCAAGGTGCGCATGCTCGCCGGTGCCATCGGCACCGGGCTGACGTTCTCGGCCGCGACCAACACCTGCGCCATGGGCAAGGCCCTCTCGGCCATGCCCTGGAACAAGGCCGCCAAGGAACCCACCCGCGAAAGCGCCATCCTGCAGCTTCCCGTGCAGGACGGCGGCGAGGGCGCCGCGGCATGATCCCTGCCCTGGCCCTGGGGCTCGTCGTCGGCATCGTCCTGGGCGTAGTGGGCGCCGGCGGGTCAATCATCGCCGTCCCCGCCCTCGTCTACGGGGTGGGCATGAGCCCCGCCCAGGCGATCCCGACGTCGCTGCTGGTGGTGGGCGTGTCCTCGCTGGCAGCCCTGCTGCCCAGGGTCAGGGAGGGCCTGAACTGGCCCGTCATCGCGCTGGTCGGCGGCGCCGGCATACCGGCGGCCTGGGCCGGCGCCGCCGTCGGCAAGCTGCTGGACCCGAACATCCTGATGCTCGCCTTCGCCGCGATCATGGTCGCAGCCGGCATCCGGATGCTCATGAAGCCACGCGAATCCGAAGGCTCCTGCAGTACGGGCCCGCATCGGGCCTTCCGATCCTGCGCCCCCAAGGCGGTAGGCGTGGGGCTGCTCGTGGGGTTCCTCACCGGCCTGCTCGGCGTAGGCGGCGGGTTCCTCATCACCCCGGCGCTGACCATCTTCCTGGGCCTGCGCATGAAGCAGGCCGTGGGAACCTCCCTGGCGATCATCGTGGTCAACTCCGCGGCAGGCTTCAGCGCCCACGCCACCGGCTACACGATCGACTGGGCCACCACCCTCGCATTCGCGGTCCCGGCCATCCTCGGCTCCCTGGTCGCCGCACGCCTGGCCCGCCGCCTGCACGACAAGCACATCCGCATCTCATTCGCGGTACTCATCTTCGCCGTCGCGGCGTGGGTCACCGCCGGCACCGTCACCGCCTGACCCCTAGCCAACAGGAGAACACGTCATGGGACTTCTCGACTCCCTCAAGAGGGCCTTCAGCAAGCCCTACAAAACGATATCGGTGGCGCAGGCCAAGGAACTCCTGGGGTCGGGCGCCACGCTCATCGATGTTAGGTCCGCCCAGGAATGGCGGACCGGCCGGGCGCCGCAGGCCAGGCACGTCCCCCTGGACCGGCTGCAGGGAAGTACCGCGGGGATCCAGAAGAGCCGCCCCGTGATCACCGTCTGCGCGTCCGGCGTGCGCTCCGCCTCGGCGGCCAGGCTCCTTGCTGCCAAGGGATACGACGCCTACTCGGTGCGCGGCGGCATGGCCGCCTGGCGCCAGGCCGGCGAGCCCGTCCGCTGAACCAGCTCCACCGTTACCAGCCGATACCACTTCGAAGGAGAACCTCCCATGGCTGAAATCACCATCACCGAAACCAACCAGCGCCGCTCCACTGCCCGGATCCTGGACGTCCGCGAGGACTTCGAGGTCGCCGAGGGCATGATCCCCGGCGCTCTGCACATCCCCATGGGCCAACTGCAGGCACGCCTCGGCGAGCTCGACCCGGCCGTGCCCGTGATCGCCGTCTGTCGCAGCGGAAACCGCAGCGCCGCCGTCGCCGATGCCCTGAACGGCGCCGGATACAAAGCCGACACCATGGCCGGCGGCATGACCGCCTGGACCCGCGCCGGGCTCCCCACCACCTAAACCCCGCCCGAAAGGACACCGCAGACCATGCCAACCATCGACATCACCGAGCAATCCTTCGCCCAGGCCCTGGAGGGGAGCGACATCGTCCTCGTCGACTTCTGGGCAGCCTGGTGCGGCCCCTGCCGCATGTTCGCGCCGATCTTCAGCGCAGCCGCAGAACGCCACCCGGACATCACGTTCGCCAAGGTGGATACCGAAGCCGAGCAGGCACTGGCCGCCGCAGCCAACATCACTGCCATCCCCACCCTGATGGCATTCAAGGACAAGACCCTGGTCTTCTCACAGCCCGGAGCGCTCAATGCCACCGGCCTGGAAGAGGTCATCCAGGCAGTGAAGGACCTGGACGTGGAGAAGGCCCGCGCAGAAGCAGCGGACCAGCACGCCTGATCCCCCTTTCCTTTCCGGCGGTCGCCCGCCCCTCGTTGCAGGATACCCCCCGGGGTATCTATACTGGATTCAGAACACCCCCCATCCCCTTTCAACTGAAGGAGAGCACCCCATGCTTATCGAGCGCATTTACGACGAAGACCTCGCCCAGGCCAGCTACGTCATTGGCTGCCAGGCCAAGGGTGAAGCGATCGTGGTGGACGGCCGCCGCGACATCGCCGTCTACCAGGAACTGGCTGCCAAGAACGGCATGAAGATCGTGGCCGTCACCGAGACCCACATCCACGCCGACTACCTCTCCGGCACCCGTGAACTCGCCGCCGCCACCGGCGCGAAGATCTACGTCTCCGGCGAGGGCGGCCCGGACTGGCAGTACGCGTTCGAGGGCGAGCGGCTCTACGACGGCGACACCATCACCCTGGGCAACATCAGCATCAAGGCCCTCCACACCCCGGGCCACACCCCCGAGCACTTGTCCTTCCTGGTCACCGACGGCGCGTTCAGCGACCAGCCCGGCTACCTGCTCTCCGGTGACTTCGTCTTCTCCGGCGACCTGGGCCGGCCCGACCTGCTGGACGAAGCAGCCGGCGGCATCGACACCCGCTTCGAGGGCGCCAAGCAGCTCTTCGCCAGCCTGCGCGACAAGTTCCTCACCCTGCCCGACTACGTCCAGGTCCACCCCGCCCACGGCGCCGGCAGCGCCTGTGGCAAGGCCCTGGGTGCCATCCCGTCCTCCACCGTCGGCTACGAACGCCTCTACGCCTGGTGGGGCCCCTACCTCGCGGCCAACGACGAGCAGGGCTTCATCGACGAACTCCTCGACGGCCAGCCCGACGCCCATGCCTACTTCGGCCGCATGAAGCGCGAAAACCGCGAAGGCCCCACCGTCATGGGCGAACGCACCCCGCTGCCCGAGCTCTCCGCCGGGATCGTCGCCGCAGGCCTGGCGGAAGACACCCTGACCTTCATCGACACCCGCTCCAACGCCGAGGTCCACGAAGGCACCGTGGTCCGGTCCCTGAATGTTCCGGCCGGCAAGTCCGTGGCCAGCTACGGCGCCTGGGTGGTGAATCCGGAAACGGACAAGAACCCGCTGGTGCTGCTGGCCAAGGACCAGGAGCAGGCGCAGGACATGTGGGACCACCTGGTCCGCGTGGGCATCGACAACGTGGCAGGCTACCTCACCAGCATCGACGGGCTGCCCACCTTCACCCCCAAGCTGATCCAGCCAGAGGAACTCGAAGGCTTCGACGCGGCCATGGTCCTGGACGTCCGCAACAAGACCGAGCACAAGGCCGGGCACGTCCCGGGCTCGTACCAGCTCAGCGGCGGCCGCGTCATGTGGCACCTCGACGAACTCCCCGGCGGCGGCACCATCGTCACCTACTGCCAATCAGGCGTACGGAATTCCGTAGCCGCCAGCGCCCTGCGCCGCGCCGGGTACGACGTCGTCGAACTCGACGGCAGCTACGCCGCCTGGAACGCCTTCCAGAACAGCGTCCCCGCCGCCTAACCAGGCGGCCAAAGACCGCCCGGGCAGGGCCCCCCTCCTGCCCGGGCTCCCGGCCCGGGCGCGTCCCCCGCGCGCCCGGGCCACCTTCATGCCCACTGACCAGGACGGAGCACCCCGATGCCAAACGGGAACCCACAGCGCCATACTGCGGGACCCGCCGGAGCCATATTGGGCCTGCGGCAAAACCTGGCCCAGTTCATGCTTCTGGTGGCGGTCAACGCCCTGGTGGGCGGAACCCTCGGGCAGGAACGCACGGTCCTGCCCCTGCTTGCCTCCGAAGCCTTCCACCTTGACCTGTACACCGGGGCGCTGACCTACATCCTCGCCTTCGGCCTGGCCAAGGCCGTGACCAACTACTTCGCGGGCACCCTGTCCGATAGGCGCGGCCGCAAACCCGTCCTCGTTGCCGGGTGGCTCGCAGCGGTCCCCGTCCCGCTGATGCTCATCCTCGCCCCGTCCTGGGGCTGGATCGTCGCGGCCAACGTGCTGCTGGGCATCAGCCAGGGCCTTACCTGGTCCACTGCCGTGATCATGAAAATGGACCTCGCCGGTCCCAGGCAACGCGGCCTCGCCATGGGTTTCAACGAGGCCGCCGGCTACCTGGGCGTCGCCGTCACCGCGCTGGCCACCGGCTACCTTGCATCCACCTACGGCCTTCGCCCCGCCCCCTTCCTCCTCGGTGCCGCCTACATTGCCATGGGGCTCGGACTGACTGTGCTGGCTGTGCGGGAGACCCACGACCATGCGAGAACCGAAGCCTCCCGCCATTCCGGCCCGCACCGCCATGCGGGCGCCGGGCTCACCACGGGCCAGGTGTTCACCCTCACCAGCTTCAAGGACCGCTCCCTCTCCGCGGCCAGCCAGGCCGGGCTGGTCAACAACCTCAACGACGGACTGGCCTGGGGCCTGTTTCCGGTCCTGTTCGCCGCAGCCGGGCTGGGCCTGGGCGAGATCGGTATCCTCGCCGCCGTCTATCCGGCAGTATGGGGCGCCGGCCAGCTCGCCACCGGCGCACTGTCAGACAGGTACGGGCGGAAATCCCTGATCACCGCCGGCATGCTGGTCCAGGCCGCGGCGCTGGGGCTGGTGGCAATCGGCACGGACTTTGCCACCTGGCTGGGAGCCGTCATCCTCCTCGGTGCCGGTACGGCCATGGTGTACCCCACCCTGCTCGCAGCCATCGGGGACGTGGCACACCCCGCGTGGCGGGCACGCTCGGTGGGCATCTACAGGCTGTGGCGCGACGGCGGATTCGCCGTGGGTGCGTTGCTGTCGGGAGTGCTCGCGGACGCCTTCGGGATACCCGCCGCCACTGCCGCCGTCGCCCTCCTGACCGCAGCCTCCGGCGTCGTGGTCGCGGTGCGCATGCGCAGTACCGACCACCAGGGAGGCAGTTGACCTGCTAGGGAACGAGTTCGAAGTGGACCTGGCGGGCCGTGATGTCCGACGCCAGCAGCCGGACCCGGACCTTGGTCCCTGACTCCAGTTCGCCGGCACAGCGGGCGGTTACTGCCGGCTCGGCAACCTGGATGATCCCCGAACTGCCGTTGCCGTTCCCGTTCTTGCCGTTCCCGTTCTTGCCGTTCCCGCTCTTCCCGTTGCCGTTCCCGTTTTGCGGCTTTGAGCCGGAGATCACGATGGCATCGAACTCCTGCCCGATATGGTTCACCAGGAGCGCAGCCTCCACTGTGTCCAGTGCCAGCCGCTCCATCCGTGACGCCAGCTGGTCTGAACCTGCCATGATGCCGGGCAATAATGGAAGGGCCTCACGGGCCCAGGCCGGCACATCCCCGCCGTTGCTCAACGCCTCACAGATCACCAGCACAAACCGGTCCACCAGGCGGCGCAACGGGGCGGTGGTGTGGGCATAGGCGGCGCCAATCGCAGACTGCACGGCGTCTTCCGGGACCGTCCCGTCAAAGGCGGTGTAGGAGGCACCCCGGAACAGCATGCCGGCCGAATGCATGATGGCCAGTTGGCGCGGGTCCCTGGGGTCCAGGGACCGCAGGTACTCGCCGTAGCTCACTTCCCCGTCCCACGGCCTGCCCAGCACCTCGGTCTGCAGCCGGAAATGCCGCAGGGACCGCTCGTCCGGCGCGGGCATGGTGCGCAGGATGCCCACCTTGCCGGCCAGCATCATTTGCGCGGCCGCCATGCCGGTCATCAGCGAAATCTGCGCATTCCAGTCCTCGACGGGAAGCTGGGGGACGGCGTCGATCCGGAAGCCGCCGTCGGGCAACTGGACGATCTCCTGCTCCGGCATGTTCAGGCTGGCGCCGTTGCGTGCCCGCTCGAGTTGCACCCGCTTGAGGCCCACCTCGCGCAGCAGATGCAACACGGGGTGGGCGCTGCCGTCGTCGAGGGCCGCCTGCGCACCTTTGTAACTGAGCTTGTCGCGGCTGCGGACCCTCGCACGCCTGACGCCCACCGAGGAAACCTCCGCGTCGCCGTCGAGCACGAAATGCCAGACGAAAGCGGAACATTCCTGCCCGGGCAGCAGGCTGCCGGCCCCCTCGCTGATGACCTCCGGATGCAGCGGGATGCGCCCGTCCGGCGCGTAGAAGGTCTGGCCCCGGCGGCGCGTCTCGGCGTCGAGCGGACCTCCGGGGGCAACGAACGCCGGCACGTCCGCGATCGCATACAGCACCCGGTAGCCGGTGCCCTCCTGTTCGATGAACACCGCCTGGTCCAGGTCCGTGGACGAGGCCGGGTCGATGGTCACGAATTCGACGCCGGTCAAGTCGTAGGAGGGCAGCTGCAGCGACGCCACTGCTGCTTCGGCGTCTTCCACGGCTTCTGCCGGGTACGGGCCGGGCAGCTCCAGTTCCGTCCGGAGCGCACCCAACGCTTCCTCAAGGGCATTCTTGTGGTCGTGGACGTTGGGGGCGAGCCGATGGTGTGACACAAAACTCAGCGTATCTCCAAGTACGCCGATAGCGCAGGCTCAGGACTTGGCGCTGTCCAGCGCGTCGAGCAGGGAGGCCGCTGCGGCGGCAGGATCGGCAGCTTCCGTGATCGCGCGGACCACGACGATCCTGCGCGCGCCGGCTTCCACCACCTGGTGCACGTTGCCATGATCGATGCCGCCAATGGCGAACCAGGGCACCGGGTCCCCGGCCTGGGCGGAGGCTTCGGCAGCGTACTTCACCAGGTCGGGGCCGACGGCGGTCCGGCCGGGTTTGGTGGGTGTGGCCCAGACGGGGCCAACGCAGAAGTAGTCAAGGCCGGAAGGGCCGGCAGTGGCTGCGAGGGCGGCGTCCACCTGCCCGGGGGTGTGGCTGGAGAGCCCGATGGCGGCATTGCCGTTGACCAGGGTGCGGGCGGCAGCCAGCGGAAGATCCTTTTGGCCGATGTGGAACACCGGCGCCCCGGACAGCACCGCGATGTCCGCCCGGTCGTTCACTGCCCACAGCCGGCCGTGCCGCAGTGCGGCCTCCTTCAGGACCGCCAGGAGGTCCAGTTCCTCCGCCGCCTCGATGCCCTTGTCGCGCAGCTGGATGATGTCGACACCGCCGGCGAAGGCGGCATCCACGAACTCCGCGAAGTCACCGCGGTCCCGGCGCGCATCCGTGCAGAGGTACAGGCGTGCGGTATCGAGGGCAGGAATTAATGAGGGGGACTGATTCATGCGTGCAAGCCTAGTTCCTCTAAACTGGGCAGGTACTGCGGGAGCCTGCGGCAGCTGTCATAAAGCGCCGGGCTGAGAGGGCGTCAGAGCCGACCGCTTGACCTGATCCGGTTAATACCGGCGTAGGGAAGGAAACAGATGGGCATTCCCCTCGACATTTCATCCGGGCCCGAAGATCCCCAGATCCATGCCGGCGTTGCCGTCATCGGCGGGGGAGTGGTGGGGCACGGCATCGCCTGGGAGGCGCAGCGCTCCGGGCGGTCGGTGGTACTGGTGGATGACGCACCGGGAAGCGGCGCCAGTTGGGCCGCCGCGGGCATGCTGGCGCCGGTGAGCGAACTGCACTACCAGGAGGAGGACCTCCTGGAACTCATGCTCGAGTCATCCTCGCTCTGGCCCGGCTTCGCCGCCGGAGTCGCCGCCGCAACGGGTTCGGATTCCGGATACCTGACGACGCCGACCCTCGCCGTGGGTGCCGACGCCGCCGACCGCGCGGCGCTGATGGACCTGCGCCGGGTGCAGCAGGCCAACGGCCTGGAAGTGGAACCCCTCACTGTGCGGGAGGCCCGCCGGCGCGAGCCCCTGCTCAGCCCCGGCATTGCCTGCGCCCTGGACACCCCGGCCGACCACCAAGTGGATCCGCGGCGGCTGGTGGGCGCAATCCGGCTGGCCCTCGCCGGTGCCGCCGCGTGGACCCCCGAACTTGCGGTCGAAGGTGCCGCTGACGGCTTTGCGGTGCAGGACCGGGCCGCCGGGCTGCTGTGGGACGGCGGAAAGGTTGCCGGTGTGCGCCTCGCCGGCGGCGGCACCATCCACGCCACGGAAACGGTGGTGGCCAACGGGCTGCAGGCTCCTGGACTCGGGGGACTGCCCGACGGACTGCGCCTGCCCCTGCGCCCCGTGCACGGGGACATCCTCCGCCTCGCCGTCCCCCAGCACCTCCGTCCGCTGGTGACCTCAACGGTGCGGGGCCTGGTCCACGGGCTTCCCGTGTACATCGTTCCCCGCCAGGACGGAACCGTAGTGATCGGAGCCACCCAACGTGAGGATGCGCTCCCGGATGCGGTGAGCGCCGGCGGCGTCTACCAACTGCTCCGGGACGCCCAGGCGCTGGTGCCGGCCGTCGCCGAACTGGAACTGCTCGAATGCACCGCCCGCGCCCGTCCCGCAACGCCGGACAACGCCCCGCTGCTGGGCCGGGTGCCCTTGCCGGCCGGGTCGGGCGCGCACATTCCCGGCCTCATCATCGCCACCGGATTCTTCCGCCACGGCGTCCTGCTCACCCCCGCGGCGGCGGCCATCTGCCGGGACCTTCTGGACGGCACCGCCGACCCCCGCTGGTCCCCGTTCAGTCCGGACAGGTTCTCGCGGCCACTGGCGGCCACCGGCACCCACATCAAGGAGACAGCATGAACATCACCCTCAACGGAAACCCGCACACTGTGGTGGACGGCGCGTCCATCACCATGCTCGTCAGCCAAGTCACCGGCCGTCCGCTCGCGGCCGACGGCCAGGCGACTGATGGCAGGAAGCTGGGTGTCGCCGTCGCGCACAATGCCCAGGTGGTGCCCCGCAGCCAATGGTTCGCCACGGCGCTCGCCGACGGCGACGACATCGAACTCGTCACTGCAGTACAGGGAGGCTGACACCATGACCGAAACCAGCACCATCAACCCCGCAGGCCAGGCTGCCGCGCCGGGCGACGCCCTGGTGATCGACGGCGTCGAACTGGCATCCCGGCTGATCATGGGCACCGGCGGGGCGCCGAGCCTGGACGGCCTCGGGGCCGCTCTCCTTGCCTCCGGGACGGCATTGACAACAGTGGCAATGCGCCGTTATTCCACGGCCGAGACCGGCTCGCTGTTCCAGCTGCTGGTGGACCACAACATCCGGGTGCTGCCCAACACCGCCGGCTGCTTCACGGCCCGGGACGCGGTCCTCACCGCGGAGCTGGCGCGGGAGGCGCTGGAGACCGACTGGGTGAAGCTGGAGGTCATCGCCGACGAACAGACCCTCCTGCCCGACGCCGTCGAACTCGTGGACGCCACGGAGCAGCTGGTCAACCGCGGCTTCAAGGTCTTTGCCTACACCAACGATGATCCGGTGCTGGCACTGCGGCTGGAAAACCTTGGCGCCACCGCGGTGATGCCGCTGGGCGCACCGATCGGTACCGGGCTGGGGATCCTGAACCCGCACAACATCGAGCTCATCGTTTCCCGCGCTTCGGTGCCGGTGGTCCTGGACGCCGGCATCGGCACGGCCTCCGATGCCGCCCTCGCCATGGAGCTGGGCTGCGACGCCGTGCTGCTGGCCACTGCCGTGACGCGGGCCCAGAACCCCGCACTGATGGGCGAGGCATTCAAGCATGCGGTGATTGCCGGGCGCATGGCGAAGGCAGCCGGGCGCATCCCGCGCCGCGAACACGCCCTGGCGTCGTCGGCCATGGAGGGCCGCGCCGAGTTCCTCTGAACCGCGCCTTAACGCGACTGTGGCCACCACCCCGGGAAGGGTGGTGGCCACAGTCGCATTACGGCCCGTTCACCGGCGGAGGATGGCAGTAAGCCGCTCCATGTCGTGGCGCGCACGGGTGCGGCCAAGGTAGGCGACGGCGCCGATGGAAGCCGCGGTGCCGAGCACCACGGGCAGGACCCACGGCAGCCAGGTCAGTCCGGGCAGGTAGCCAAACCCGGCCGCCACCAGGATGATCCACGTCAACGCAGCGACACCTGCGGCGACACCGGCGGCAACACCCGCGCCGTACTTGGCATGCCGCCTGTCATTGGCCCAGACAATAAAACCCGCGGCAACGGTGGCCAGCACCACAATGGTCAGCGAAAGCATGGATCTCCTTGCAGGAACGTGCCGGCGGCCGGACTAGAACTGGCCGAAGCCTACGCGCCGCACCTCTTCGGCGCCGATCTCCACGTACGCCAAGGCATTTCCCGGAACAATGATCAGGCGTCCCTTGTCATCCTTCAGCCGCAGTTCGTTTCCTTCGCTGATTGCGTGGCCGACAACCTTGGCCACGGTCTCCGCGTCCTGCGTCGATTCCAGCACGATTTCCCGGCCCACATTCTGAACGCCGATCTTAATTTCCAAAGGGGGCCTCCCAGCCAGTCAATGCGGTTGATGATGTCTTATTTGTAGTCTAGGACTCTTTGGGGAAGCGAGAGATTCCGCGCCAAGCTAAACGGTAGATGAGGTCGCTGGCCACATCCAGGTCGAGATTCCCGTCCGTTTCGAGCCAGTACCGCGCACTGACCTGCGCCATGCCGGCCAAACCCCGGCCCAGGAGTGCCGCTTCAATGTGGGGGAGTTTGGTGTCTTCTGCGATCACGCGTGCAATGGCATCGGCAAATGTCCGGTTGAAGGTTTCCAGCCGCGAGCTGACATCGGGGTCGTTGATCAGGTCCGATTCGAACACCAGGCGGTGCGCCTGGTCGTCACTGGCGATGAAACGGAAGTAGGCACGCATCACGGCCTGCACGCGTTCGTCGTTGTCGGTGGTGGAGTTCAGGGCGCCGAGCATCAGCTCGGTCAGCGAGGCGAGGTGGCTTTCCAGCAGGGCAAGGTACAGCTCGCGTTTGGACGGGAAGTGCTGGTAAAGCACCGGTTTGCTGACATGGGCCGTTTCGGCAATCTCGTCCATGGCCGCGCCGTGGTAACCGTTGGCCACGAAGACCTCCTGCGCTGCGGAGAGAAGCTGCGCGCGCCGTTCGTCCCGGGGTAGCCGGGCGGACCGTTGGCCTGCGGGGCGGGAGGGAGTTTGCGGTTCGGCTGCGGGCGGGCGGTCAGCCCGTGCTTCAGGGACCACAGTTATCCTTCTTTCCATTGCAGTTACCTTCACTTTACTGCGGGGTAATATGACCCGGCAGCATCCCGGGGCATACATTGAAGTATGGCTTCGTCTTTCACCGCAAATGTTTCAACCCTGTCCCTGGATCCGCTGGTGGAACCTGCCGGGGAACTCAGCCCCGAAGAGGTCGAACGGTATTCGCGCCACTTGATCATTCCTGAAATCGGCGCGCTCGGCCAACGGCGGCTCAAGAACGCCAAAGTGCTCGTCATCGGTGCCGGTGGCCTGGGTTCGCCCGCCCTCCTGTACCTGGCTGCAGCCGGCGTGGGGACACTGGGCATCGTCGATGATGACACCGTTGACCTCAGCAACCTGCAGCGCCAGGTGATCCACGGCGTCAGCGACGTTGGCCGGCCCAAGATCGAATCCGCCCGCGACGCGATCGCCGTGCTGAATCCCCTGGTGGACGTCCGGCTGCACAACGTCCGGCTGGACGCATCCAACGCCCTGGACCTGTTCGCCGGCTACGACCTGATCCTCGACGGGGCCGACAACTTTGCCACGAGGTATTTGGTGAATGACGCCGCCGCCATCCTGGGCAAGCCCTACGTGTGGGGTTCCATCTTCCGTTTCGACGGCCAGGTCAGCGTCTTCTGGGAGAAGCACGGCCCCACGTACCGGGACCTGTACCCGGAGGCCCCGCCTGCCGGTTCCGTGCCCTCCTGCGGCGAGGGCGGCGTGTTCGGCATGCTGTGCGCCGCCGTGGGATCGCTCATGGTGACCGAGGCAGTGAAGCTGATCACCGGCGTCGGGCGTTCCCTGTTGGGCCGGGTGGCACTTTTTGACGCCCTGGGTGGCAGTTGGCGCGAGATCCGCGTGTCCAAGGACCCCGCCGCGGAACCCATCACCGAGCTGACCGATTACGAAGCGTTCTGCGGGATCGCACCGGAAGCCGCCACAGACAAGGAACACACCGTGACGGCCACGCAGCTGGCCACCATGCTGGCGTCCCGGAAGGCCGGGCTGAAGGACTTCGAGCTGGTGGATGTTCGGGAAGCCGGCGAATACGACATCGTCCGGATCGATGGCGCGAAGCTCATCCCGCAGGGACGGATCCTGGCGGGGGAGGCGTGGAACGAACTCCCGCAGGACCGGGACATCGTCTTCCACTGCAAGGCGGGGACGCGTTCAGCGAACGTGCTGGCGGCCGCGCGTCAGGCCGGCTACGAAAGGGTCAGCCATCTCGACGGCGGCATCCTGGCCTGGGTGCGCGACGTCGAACCGCAAAAGCCCGTCTACTGACGTGCTTGCTCTATCAGATATGGCTCCCAAACCGGTGGTTTAGGAGCCATATCTGATAGAGCAACGGGGGTTTTGGCGGGTCAGGCGGTTTCGCGGCCTTGGTGGTCCACCGGGCACTCGGCCGCTGCGGCGGCGGAGGGAGCGGGCTGCTCCACCGTGATGCCATACAGGGCCTCGAGGGCGGCCACATAGTCGTCCTGCTGTCCGTTGGCGGCGAGCTCGCGGGCGCGCACCGTGGGCACGTGCAGCAACTGCTTGACCATCCGGCGCAGCGCGAACTCGACTTCCTCGGCGGCGGCGGTGCACCCGTGGCGGGCACGGACCTTTTCCATTTCCGCGTCCAGCACGTTCATCGTGTGGCGGCGCAGGGCAACGATGGCAGAGTCCACGGACCGGGCTTCGCGCTCCTGCTCGAACGCCTTTGCAGCGCCCTTGACGATGCCGCTCGCCTGGGCCAGGGATTCCGCCTGCTCCTGGGGCGCCGCGAGTCGCACGGACTCGAGGGTCAGCAGCTCGACGCCGTCCAGTTCGCCCACCGCGGGGTCGAAGTCGTGGGTGAGGGCGAGGTCGATGGCTATCAGGGGCTGCTGGGAGTTCGCGCGCACCTGGGCCAGTTCGTCGGCCTCCACCCGGGTATCGGAACCGCTGCAGCCGATCATTACGTCGGCCGCTGCGACGGCGGGCCGCAGCGACTCGGTGTCCAGGGCTGTGCCGCCCCGGGTTGCCACGAAGCCTTCGGCCCGTCCGGAGGAGGAGAAGACGGAGATGTCCGTGCAGCCGCGTTCGCGCAGCAGCGCCATGGTGGCGCCGGCGTAGGCGCCGGTCCCGAAGACCACCACCTTCTTGGCGGACCAGTCGGCGTTCTCGGACAGGTCGGTTGCGAGGTCCAGCGCCACGGAAACAATCGAAAGGCCGCGGGAACCGAGGGCGGTCTGGGCGCCGACATCCTTGGCCGTCTTGGAAGCGGCCTGGAACAGCCGGACCAGCCCGGAGCTGGCGGTGCCTTCGTGCTGGGCGGTGATCAGGGCCCGCCGCACCTGGCCGGCAATCTCGCGTTCACCCACGACGGCGGAATCCAGGCCCGCGCTCACGGCGAACAGGTGCTGGGTCACTTCCGACCCGGTGCGGGTACTGAAGGAACGCGATACGAGGGGCTCGGCCAGTCCGCTGGCCTCGCTGATGCGGGCCACGAGCGCCGCCCGTGCGGCCTCGACGTCGTCCGCGTTGCGGGCTTCCCCGTAAATTTCGTAACGGTTGCAGGTGGCCAGGACCACGGCGCCCGCCACTGCCGGGGATTCCGTCAGCGCGGATGCGGCAATGCCGGAGGAACCGTTGCTCAACTGAGCGACGGTTTCAAGGTCGATGTCGGCGTGTGTAGCCACCAATGAGAAAAGAACCACAGCAGACCAATCATAGCTTTTTCGCACCTTGGTAGAACAACCCCCCGGCCGCGCCGGCGGCCGGTTATGGCTGTGATTCCTGCCACGGGTTCCATGGCCGGGCCTGGGCAGACACGTTGTCGTTATCTTTTGCAGCTCTTTTTCGGCACAATCAAAAGCATGACTCCTAGCCCCGCCGTCTCCGCTGCCGGCACCCTTGCCGCCGACCACCCGCTGCTGGATGGCCGCACCGCGGATTCCCCGCTGATCACGGCCTACCGCGGGGGCAAGCCCTCCCGCCGTCCCGTCTGGTTCATGCGCCAGGCCGGCCGGTCGCTGCCGGAATACCTGAAGGTGCGCGAAGGCATTGCCATGCTGGACTCCTGCCTCCGGCCGGAACTGGCTTCGGAGATCACGCTCCAGCCCGTGCGCCGCCATGATGTGGACGCCGGGATCTTCTTCTCCGACATCGTCATCCCCCTGAAGCTGGCCGGCGTCGGGGTGGACATCGTGCCGGGCGTGGGACCGGTGCTGGACAAGCCCGTGCGCACCGCGGCTGACGTCGCCGCCCTGCCACAGCTGACATGGGAGGCGCTGGAACCGATCCGCGAAGCGGTCCGCCTCACCGTGGCCGAACTGGGCAAGACCCCGCTGATCGGTTTCGCCGGTGCACCGTTCACCCTTGCGGCCTACATGGTCGAAGGCAAGCCGTCCCGCGACCACCTTGGCCCCCGCACCATGATGCATGCAGACCCGGAGACCTGGGCCGCCCTGGCCAACTGGGCCGCGGACGCTTCCGGCATGTTCCTCCAGGCGCAGCTTGAGGCCGGCGCGTCAGCCGGCCAGCTCTTTGACTCCTGGGCCGGCTCGCTCGGCCTGGCGGACTACACGAAATACGTCGCACCGGCCTCCACCCGGGCCCTGGACCACGTCCGGCACCTCGGTGCCCCGCTGGTCCACTTCGGCACCGGCACCTCCGAACTGCTCGTTGCCATGCGCGACGTCGGCGTGGACGTGGTGGGCGTGGATTACCGGCTGCCGCTGGACGAAGCCAACCGCCGCCTGGGTGGGACGGTGCCGCTGCAGGGCAACATCGACCCCGCTTTGCTGGCTGCTCCCTGGGACATCCTGGAAGCGCATGTGCGGGACGTGATCGTCGCCGGATCCGGGGCCCCGGGCCACGTCCTGAACCTGGGGCACGGAGTGCCGCCGGAAACGGACCCCGCCGTATTGACGCGCGTGGTCGAACTGATCCACTCGATCTCGCCGGAGTAGTCCGGTGGGCACCTCCGCGGCCAGGCCTGGCCCGGCAATCGTTGTGGGGGGCGGGATCTCCGGCTTGCTGTCTGCCCGCGGGCTTGCCGCGGCAGGCCATCCGGTGACGGTGCTGGAAGCCGGCACGGAGTGGGGCGGCTGCGTGGGAAGCCACGAGGTGGCCGGCCTCACCCTGGACAGTGGTGCCGAATCCTTCGCCACGCGGTCCGACGCCGTCTCCGGCCTTGCCGCCGAACTGGGCCTTGCGGACAAGATCGTCGCGCCCCGGCCGGGCGGGGCCTGGGTGCAGCTTCCCGAAGGCCCGCGCGAACTCCCCAAGACCGGAGTGCTCGGTATTCCCGCCAACCCCTGGGACCCCGAGGTCCGCCGTTCCCTCGGCGTGCTGGGAGCATTGCGGGCCTCCCTGGACAGGATCCTGCCCGCCTCCGTGGGAGCGGGCGGCGAGGTCACCAGTGTCTCCGCCCTGGTCAGGGCGAGGATGGGAACCCGCGTGCTGGAACGGCTGGTCTCCCCGGTGGTGGGTGGCGTCCATTCCGCCGACCCGGCCCTGCTCGACATCGACATGGTGGCCCCGGGCCTGCGCGCAGGGCTGCAGCAACACCGCTCCCTCGCTGCCGCCGTTTCCGCGCAACGCCGCCGGTCTGCCAGTGCCGCAAGCAACGCTCCCGCAGCCCCGGCGGGCCAGCCGGCCAAAGCCGGCTCCGCCGTCGCAGGCCTCGAAGGCGGCATGCACACGCTGGTCAGCGCCCTGGTGGCGGACCTCCGTGGCAGGGACGTCACGCTGCTGACGCGAACCGAGGCCACGTCGGCCACGCGCACGCCATCAGGCTGGCAGGTCACCGCCGCGGGAAGGACCTTCGACGCCGCCCTGCTGGTGGTCGCCGTCGACGGTCCGGCCGCCGTCGGACTGCTTGAGGGCGCCGTTCCCGCCATCGCGGGGAAGAAGCCCTCGCCGGGACCCGACGTCAAGCTTGTGACCCTGGTGCTGGACAAGCCGGAGCTGGACCGGCGCCCGCGTGGAACCGGAATCCTGGTGGCGCCGCAGACGCCCGGCATCGAGGCGAAGGCGCTGACGCATGCCACCGGGAAGTGGGACTGGCTGGCGGCTGCCGCAGGACCCGGTCGCCACGTGGTGCGGCTTTCCTACGGCAGGGTGGATGGCGCCGCGGCGCAGGCCCGCGGGCCGGAAACGGACGATGAGCTGCAGGCGGCAGCACTGCGGGACGCTTCTGCGCTGCTGGACGTCCGCCTCGGGGCCGACGACGTGCTCGGCTGGGACGTTGTGCGGTGGCGCGGGTCGCTGCCTTTCGCCGCCGTCGGACACCGTGCCCGGGTGGCGGACATCCGGCGGGCCTGCGCTGCGGCCGGCAGCCTGGCCGTCGTCGGAGGCTGGGTTGCCGGCAATGGCCTGGCCGCTGTGGTGGCCGACACGCGGGAACAAATCCGGGATTTGCTCGCCGGCTGAGCATCGCTGCAGGTCAGCCCGACAAATGCACGGCTGCAGGCTGTGCCGGAGGACCCCTGGGGCGGGTCCGCCGGTTTTCAATCGGGCCTGCGGTCTGGATAGTGTCGATGACTATGGTTCAACACAGGTCCGAGCTTTCCATGTCCCGGACCGGTATCCATGGGGGGCTCCGACGCGGCACCGCAGCTGCGGCCGTTGGAGCGGTACTGGTTCTTTCCACCGGCGTTCCGGCGTCCTTCGCCGACGATGCAACGTCTCCGCCCCGCGATCCGGCGGCGCAGGCTTCCGGCAGGCCGCAGCCGGTTCCGCGTGCCAGCCTCTCCGTGCCAGGGCCGCTGCTTCCGGCGGTCAAAGCTTCCCTCGCTGCCGGTACGACGACGGGCCAGGCCACCGCAGCGGCCTCCGAGCCCTCCCTGGCGATCACACTGCCCCTCCCGGACCTTCCGCTTCCCTCACTCTCCAGCACGTCCCCCGCGCCCGGCACTCCGACCGCGGCGCCCACCTCGTCGCCGGGTTCCGCCGCTCCGGCAGCCCCGGCTCCGGCAACCGCTCCCACGCCGCCCGCCGCGGCCCAGGCCATCCCGACGGCTGCCGCCGCGGCCCAGTCCCCGGGCGACGCGGTCCCCGCCCCCGCAGCCCCGGCACCCGGCGCTGGAACGCAGGCGGGACCGGCAACGGCAGTCCCCGGCGCGCCGTCTGAAGGCGACGAAGCGGGCACGGCAGCGGGGGCCG
The DNA here is from genome assembly GCF_019710585.1 of Arthrobacter sp. MAHUQ-56. Taxonomy (GTDB): domain Bacteria; phylum Actinomycetota; class Actinomycetes; order Actinomycetales; family Micrococcaceae; genus Arthrobacter. Next base: position 776,672 of record NZ_JAIFZQ010000020.1, read on the forward strand.
GCTCAGCCTCCCCGGTGGTTACGGGCACTGCAGGCACGGCCCTGCCGACGGCGTTCGCGCGACAGCCGCATCCCGCCCAAACGCCGCAGGCTGCCGGAGTGCCGGCCGGTGGCCGCAGCGCCGTCTCATCCACGGCCACGATCGCCGGGCTGCCGGACGCGATGGTCTGGCTGGGCGTTGGACTCGTGGGGGTTGGGACCGCCGCCGGCCTGGTGTTCTTCCGCCTCCGCAGGCCCTGGTGACGGGCGTCCCGGCGCCGGGGCGAATCGGGGAGTGCGGTGACTTTAATCACTTCTACGAGTTGTAGAAGTTTTCGGTTTCGACTTGGGGGTAGCGAAGGGGCAAACTTGTAACCATGAGCCACACTTCTGCCGAATCTGTCACTAAAACCGAAGAATCAGCCGAGCAGTTCTTTACCCTCTGGACGGTATTCAAGCGGTCGCAGCCGGTGGTGCGCAGTGCCGACGCCGCCGCCGATTTCGAAGCGCTGCTCGCGCGCCTCGCCGAGGCCGGGGTAACGCACCGGGGCAGCTACGATGTTTCCGCCATGCGCGCCGATGCCGACGTCATGGTGTGGCTCCACGGACCCAAGCCGGAGGCGCTGCAGCAGGCCATCCGGGACATCCGCCGCAGCAGCCTCTTCGCGGGCACCGAGATCGTCTGGTCGGCCATGGGCGTCCACCGCGAGGCTGAGTTCGCCAAAAACCACACTCCCGCATACTCCCGGGGCGTGGCTCCCGCCGAGTGGCTGTGCGTCTACCCCTTCGTGCGCTCCTACGAGTGGTACCTCCTGCCGGAGGCGGAGCGCGGCAAGATGCTCCGCGACCACGGGCTGCTGGGCCGCGACTTCCCGCAGGTCATCTCCAACACCGTGTCCTCCTTCGCGCTGGGGGACTGGGAATGGATCCTGGGCCTCGAAGCGCCGGAGCTGGTGGACCTGGTGGACCTGATGCGGCACCTGCGCTCAACCGAGGCGCGCAACCACGTCCGCGAGGAGATCCCCTTCTACACCGGCCGCCGGATCACCGCCGACGAAGTTGCCGAGGTCCTCGCATGAGCCCGCTGGACCCCCAGGCCCCGGCCGTCAACCCCGTCACCGAGGCCGGCCGCATGGCCCCCAAGGAATACGACGCCGTCCTGCTCGCCTCCTTCGGCGGCCCGGAGGGCCAGGAGGACGTGATCCCGTTCCTCCGCAATGTCACCCGCGGCCGGGGCATCCCGGACGAGCGGCTTGAGGAAGTTTCCCACCACTACCGCGCCAACGGCGGCATCAGCCCCATCAACCAGCAGAACAGGGAGCTCAAGGCTGCCCTGGAGGCCGAACTGGCGGCCCGCGGCATCGACCTTCCGGTGCTGTGGGGCAACCGCAATTGGGCCCCGTACATCCCGCAGACACTGCAGGAGGCGTACGACGCCGGACACCGCCGGGTACTCATGCTCACCACGAGTGCCTACTCCTGTTACTCCAGCTGCCGCCAGTACCGCGAGGACATCGGCATGGCGCTGACGGAAACCGGCCTGGACGGCAAGCTGGAGGTGGACAAGGTCCGCCAGTATTTCGACCACCCCGGTTTCGTGGAGCCGTTCGTCGAGGGAACCGCTGCCGGGCTCGCCGATGTCCGTGCCAAGCTCGCCGAAGCCGGAACGCCGGACGCTCCCGTGCACATCCTGTTTGCCACCCACTCCATCCCCACCCGGGACGCAGAAGCTGCAGGCCGGTCCGAGGGCGAGCCGCGCGAGTTCGAGGAAGGCTCGGCCTACGTGGCGCAGCACCTCGCCAACGCCGCCGCCGTGATCGACCGGGTCGCGGAGGAATCCGGGCTGACGGCGCCCTGGTCCCTGGTGTACCAGTCCCGCTCGGGCGCTCCGCACGTGCCGTGGCTGGAACCGGACATCAACGACGCCATCGAGGAACTGGCCGGCCAGGGCGTGAAGGGCATCGTCATTGTTCCCCTCGGCTTTGTCAGCGACCACATGGAAGTCGTCTGGGACCTGGATACCGAAGCCATGGAGACCTGCGCCAACCTCGGCCTCGCCGCCACGCGGGTCCCCACGCCCGGCACCCACCGGAAGTTCGTCGAAGGCCTGGTGGACCTGATCTGCGAGCGGACGGTGGCCAACAACATCAGCGACCGGCCAGCCCTCACGGACCTCGGCCCCTGGTATGACGTCTGCCGTCCGGGATGCTGCGCCAACTTCCGGGGCGAGAAGCCCACCATCGCAGGGGCAGACACCACCGTGGGCACCGGCCACGACCCCTACCCGCCCGGCATGGGTGCTTCCTCCGGCGCGGCCGGGGAGACGGTCCAGCCGTGACCGTCCGGATTGGTACCCGTGCCAGCAAGCTTGCGCTGACCCAGACCCAGCAGACGGCCGACCAGCTGGGTGCCGTCGGTGGCTTCCCGGTTGAGCTGGTCCATATCAGGACCGACGGCGACGTCCTCACCGGATCGCTGTCCCAGATGGGCGGCACCGGCGTCTTCGTCGCCGCCCTGCGCGACGCACTGCTGCGTGACGAGTGCGACGTCGCCGTTCACTCCCTGAAGGACCTGCCCACGGGCGCCGCCGTCGGCCTTAGCCTTGCAGCGACGCCGCGCCGGGTGGATGTCCGCGACGTCCTGTGCGCGCGGGACGGGCTCAAGCTTGCCGACCTGCCCGCCGGCGCCAAAGTGGGAACGGGTTCCCCGCGCCGGGCTGCCCAGCTGCGTGCTGCCCGCGCGGACCTGGACATCGTGGACATCCGCGGCAACGTGGACACCCGCCTCGGCCGTGTTCCCGGGCTTCCGGGTAACACCACGGAGGACGTGGTCCCCGGCAAGTCGTGCGACCTGGACGCCGTGGTGCTGGCCGCCGCCGGCCTGGAGCGGATCGGCCGGCTGGACGCCGTGAGTGAGTACCTGGAAACCGACGTGATGCTTCCCGCTGCCGGCCAGGGATCGCTGGCCATTGAATGCCGCACTGCCGACGCGCCCCCCAGGCCGGGTTCCGCCGAAGGATCCCGCGGGGTCCTGGCCCAGGCGCTGGCAGCGCTGGACGACCCCGACACCCGCCTGGCCGTCACGGCGGAGCGCGCCCTGCTGGCGCGGCTCGAAGCGGGCTGCGCCGCTCCGGTGGGGGCCTACGCCTACCGCAAGGGCAGCATGCTGCACCTTGAAGCCGTGGTGTGCGCCGTCGACGGCGCTGCCACGGTCCGGGACAAGCGCGCCACGGACGGCCTGACGGAAGTGGGCGCCACCCTCCTGGGCATCGAACTGGCCGAAGTCCTCCTGGCCGCCGGTGCCGCCGGCATCGCGGACCTCCAGGCGTCCTGACCCGACGATGGCAGAGCCCTCCCGCAGGCCCGGATCCGGCGCCCCGCTCAGCGGGGCGCGGGTCCTCGTCACGCGCAGTCCGGAGCGTTCGGCAGCGCTGGTGGAGGCGCTGTCCGCGGCCGGCGCCAAGCCGGTCCTGCTGCCGCTCATCGACTTCGAGCGGGCCCCGGACCAGCACGCGCTGGACGTCGCCTGCGACGCCCTGGCAGCGGGAGCCTTTGACTGGCTGGTGGCCAGCAGCGCCACCACCATCCACGTGCTGACCGGCAAGGCGAAGGAACGGGGCCTCGGCCTGGGCCAGCTGGTTCCCGCCGCCACCCGGATCGCGGCCATCGGACCGGCCACGCGACGGCTGCTGGAAGCCGAAGGCCTGTCCGTGGCGCTGGCCCCGGCCGGTGAACAGTCCGCCGCCGGGCTCCTCGCGGTCTGGCCGGGCGGGGGCAAAGTCCTCCTGCCCCAGGCGGACATCGCCGCACCCGCCCTGGCCGAGGGCATGTCAGCCGCCGGCAGCGCGGTGACCGCGGTGACCGCCTACCGGACGGTGGACTACCCGGCGGCAGCGGAGCGGCGGCTCGCCGTGCCCATGGAGGACGCCCACGACGGCGGCCAGCCGCCGTCGTACTCCCTCCTGACGCCGGAAACGGCAGCAGCGGACATCCGGGCTGGCCGCATCAACGCCGTCATTGCCGCTTCGCCGAGTGCCGTGCGCCGGATCTCCGGCCTCGCCCCGCTGTCCGCCTGCAGGCTGGTGGCCATAGGACGTTCGACGGCGGACCAGGCCACCGCGCTTGGCCTTCCGGTGGCCGCCGTGGCGGCTGAGCCCACGCCGGAAGGGCTGGTGGCCGCCGTCGCCAGGGCCCTGAACCCGCTCTGACGGCGCGCAGGCAGTTTCCAACGGCAACACACCCCGATTCCCTGAACCACGAAGGACAGGACCATGACTTTCCCCAGCCAACGCCCCCGCCGCCTGCGCACCACCCCGGCCATGCGCCGGATGACCTCCGAGACCCGGCTGTCGCCGGCCGAGCTCATCCTCCCGGCCTTCATCCGCGAGGGACTCACGGAACCGAACCCCATCACGTCGATGCCCGGCGTGGTCCAGCACACCACCGATACCCTCAAACGGGCCGCGGCCGAGGCCGTGGAGCTGGGACTGGGCGGCATCATGCTGTTCGGCATCCCGGAAATGCGCGACGCCGAAGGCACTGCTTCCCTCGACCCGGACGGCGTGCTGAACAAGGCCATCCGGGACGTGCGCGCGGAGGTGGGGGACGACCTGGTGGTGATGAGTGATGTCTGCCTCGATGAATTCACCGACCACGGGCACTGCGGAGTGCTCGACGCCGACGGCTACGTGGACAACGACCGCACGGTGGAGATCTACGCCCGGATGGCCGTCGCCCAGGCCGACGCCGGCGCCCACATGCTGGGCCCCTCCGGCATGATGGACGGGCAGATCGCCGCCATCCGGGCGGCGCTGGACGCGGCCGGCCACGTCAACACCTCCGTCATCGCGTACGCCGCGAAGTACGCGTCCGCTTTCTACGGCCCCTTCCGTGAAGCGGTCGACTCACAGCTCAAGGGCGACCGCCGGACGTACCAGATGGACGCCGGCAACCGCACCGAGGCCTTGCGCGAGGTGGAACTGGACCTGGCGGAGGGCGCCGACATCGTCATGGTCAAGCCCGCAATGAGCTATCTGGACATCGTGGCGGACGTCGCCGCCATGAGCCCGGTGCCCGTGTCCGCGTACCAGATTTCCGGTGAATACGCGATGATCGAGGCGGCTGCAGCCAACGGCTGGATCGACCGCCGCGCCGCCATCACCGAGTCGGTCCTGGGCATCCGGAGGGCCGGCGCCCACACGGTGCTGACCTACTGGGCCGCCGAGCTTGCCGGCTGGCTGAAGGAAACCCGGTGACCACCGTGCCGGCGTCCCCCACCGCCCCGGTGGGGGAGGGGCGCATCCTGATCGGCCTCAACACCTTCGGTGACATCGGCGAAAAACCGGACGGGAGCCCCCAGGCGCCCGCTGAAGTCCTGCGCCAGCTGCTGGAACAGGCCCAGCTGGCCGACGCCGTCGGACTCCACGCCTTTGGCGTGGGCGAGCACCACCGCAAGGACTACGCCGTGTCTGCGCCGGAGGTTTTCCTGGCCGCGGCCGCGGCGCGCACCACCCGCATCCGGCTGGGCTCGGCGGTGACGGTGCTGAGCTCGGACGATCCCATCCGGGTGTTCCAGCGCTTCTCCACCGTGGACGCCCTTTCCAACGGCCGGGCGGAAGTCATGCTCGGCCGCGGATCGTTCATCGAATCCTTCCCCCTGTTCGGCCTCGACCTGGCGGACTACGAGCTCCTGTTCGAAGAGAAGCTGGAACTGTTCGACAAGGTGCGGGCGCAGAAGCCCGTGCACTGGGAGGGCCGTACCCGCCCCGCGCTGCACGGACTGGACGTCTTCCCGCCGCTCGAGCACCACCTGCTGCCCACGTGGATCGGGGTGGGCGGAACACCCGAGTCGGTCCTGCGGTGCGCCCAGTACGGCTATCCCATCATCTTTGCCATCATTGGCGGCCAGCCGCGCGGGTTCCGGCCACTGGCGGATCTGTACCGCGAAGCCATGGCCAAGTACGGCCACCCGATGCAGCAGGTCGCCACCCACTCGCCGGGCCACGTGGCCGAAACCGATGAGCAGGCCCGGGAGGAACTGTTCCCGCACTGGCTGAAGCTGCGGAACAAGCTCGGGGCCGAGCGCGGCTGGGGTCCTGCCGGACGGGGCGAATTCGACGCCCTGTGCTCCCCGGAAGGCGCCCTGTACGTCGGGTCGCCCGAAACGGTGGCGCAAAAGATCGTTCGGCTCAAGCGCGACCTCGGAGTGGACCGCTTCGACCTCAAATACAGCAACGGGCCGCTGCCCCACTCCGCCATGATGCGCTCAATCGAACTGATCGGCACCGCCGTCGCCCCGCGCGTAGCTGAACTGCTCGCCGGCTAGTGTGCCGGCCGCTACCTGAGAGAATAGGAACCATGACTTCCAGCAATCCTCGCAACGAGGCACTCTTCGACCGCGCCCGCCAGCTGATGCCGGGCGGGGTCAACTCGCCGGTGCGCGCCTTCGGGTCCGTGGGCGGAACACCGCGCTTCATGGTCTCGGCGAAAGGGCCGTACCTGACGGATGCCGACGGCAAGGAATACGTCGACCTCGTCTGCTCGTGGGGCCCGGCCCTGCTCGGACACGCCCACCCGGCGGTCCTGGACGCCGTGCACGCCGCCGTCGACCGCGGGCTGTCCTTCGGCGCCTCCACACCCGACGAGGCCAACCTGGCCGCCCTCGTCCAGGAACGCGTCCCCGCCGTCGAACGCCTCCGCATGGTCTCCACCGGCACCGAGGCCACCATGACCGCCGTCCGGCTGGCCCGCGGATTCACCGGGCGAAACCTCATCATCAAGTTCGCCGGCTGCTACCACGGACACCTGGACGGGCTGCTCGCCGCCGCCGGCTCGGGCGTGGCCACCCTCGCACTGCCCGGCTCCGCCGGCGTCACCGAGGCCACCGCCGCCGAAACGCTGGTGCTGCCCTACAACGACCTGCAGGCCGTCAAGGAAGCCTTCGCCTCGCACGGACCCAACATCGCGGCCGTCATCACCGAAGCCGCGCCCGCCAACATGGGTGTCGTCACCCCGGCCGAAGGCTTCAACGCCGGCCTTGCCCGCATCACCCGCGAGCACGGCGCCCTGCTCATCGTCGACGAAGTGCTCACCGGTTTCCGTACCGGCTACTCCGGCTACTGGGGCCTCACCGGCGGCGCGCCGGACTCCGACGATCCCTGGACCCCGGACCTGCTTACCTTCGGCAAGGTCATCGGCGGCGGCATGCCGACGGCGGCCCTTGGCGGACGTGCCGACGTCATGGACCACCTCGCGCCCACCGGCCCGGTGTACCAGGCGGGAACGCTGTCCGGCAACCCGGTAGCCATGGCCGCGGGCGTCGCCACGCTGACCCATGCCACCCGCGACGTCTACTCCTTCATCGATGTCCGGTCGCTGGAACTCTCCTCGGCGCTGTCCAACGCGCTGGACGCTGCGGGGGTGGACCACTCCATCCAGTTCGCCGGAAACCTCTTCTCGGTGGCATTCGGAACATCGGCCCGCGGTGTCCACAACTACGCCGACGCCCAGGCGCAGGAGGCGTTCCGCTACGCACCGTTCTTCCACTCCATGCTGGAGTCCGGCGTGTACCTGCCGCCGTCGGTCTTCGAGGCCTGGTTCCTCTCGGCCGCGCACGACGACGACGCCATGAACCGGATCTACGACGCGCTGCCGGCCGCCGCCAGGGCTGCCGCTGCCGCCCAGGGCTAGGGCCGCCGTCGTCCGCTTTCCTAAGCTTGTTCGCAGGCGCGAGCCTTGATGGTTCGGTCCTGCGAACAAGGCCGGGATCGCCGCAGGGACCCAAAAGAAATCCCCGCCTGCAGACTGCAGGCGGGGATTTCTTTTGGGTCCGTGTGGCTACAGGACGTCCGCGAGGAAGCCCTTAAGCCGGTCCGTCCGGGGCTCGGTGAAGATCTGCTCGGGCGGGCCGGACTCCACCACCACGCCGGCGTCCATGAACGTCACGGCGTCGGAGACGTTCCGTGAGAAGCCCATCTCGTGCGTCACCACCACCATGGTCATGCCGCCCTTGGCGAGGTCCGTCATGAGTGCCAGCACGCCCTTGACCAGTTCGGGGTCCAAGGCGGAGGTGGCCTCGTCGAAGAACATGACCTCGGGTTTCATGGCCAGCGCACGGGCAATCGCCACGCGCTGCTGCTGGCCGCCGGAGAGGTTCGCCGGGCGGGAATCAGCCTTGTGCTTCAGGCCCACCAGATCCAGCTGCTCCAACGCTTCACTGCGCGCCTGCTCCTTGGAGAGCTTGCGCAGCTTCCGCAGGGCCAGGGAAACGTTCTCTTCCACCGTCTTGTGCGGGAACAGGTTGAACTGTTGGAACACCATGCCGATCCGGCGCCGGAGTTCATCCGGATTGTCCTTCAGGACTGAACGGCCATCGAGCAGGATGTCGCCCTGGTCCGGTTCGATCAGCCTGTTCATGACCCGCAGCAGGGTGGACTTGCCGGAACCGGACGGGCCGATCACCGAGGCCGTGGTGCCCTGGGGCACGTGCAGGTCAATGCCCCGCAGGACATGGTTGCTGCCGAAGGAAAGGTGGATGTTCTTTGCACTCAGCGTTCCCGATGCGAACTCGCTCATGCCTGGGCTCCCTTCCCGACGACGGCCGCGGCCTCGTCCGGTTCCTTCTTTTCAGGCCGGCCGGTGCGCAGCCGGGCGTCGATCCAGTTCACGAAGTGCGTCAACGGGATGGTGAGGACCAGGTAGAAGACCGCCGCTGCCACGTAGGGCGACAGGTTGCCCGTGGTGGCGGCGGCATCCTTGCCGATCTGGAAGATCTCACGTTCGCTGGCCAGCAGGCCCAAAAGGAACACCAGGGAGGATTCCTTGATCAGCGCAATGAACTGGTTGACCAGGGCCGGGAGTACCCGGCGGATGCCCTGGGGGACGACGACCAGGCGCATCGACGCCCCGTAGCCGAACCCCAGTGCACGCGACGCCTCGAGTTGTCCCTTGTCCACGCTCTGGATACCGGAGCGGAAGATCTCGCCGATGTAGGCGCCGGACATCAGGGACAGGGCGGCGATAGCCATCGGGTAGGGGCTCGTGGAGCCGGTCAGTTCACGGATGATGGGTCCAAAACCGAACCCGATGACCAGGATGGTCAGTACCGGCGGAAGGCCGCGCAGGACGTCCGTGTAGATACGTGCGATCCACCGGGCTGCTGCGTTCCGGGAAATCCCCATCAGGGCGAGCAGCATTCCCAGGGCTGTCCCGATGATGCCTGAAATGATGGCGAGCACCAGGGTGTTCGGCAAGCCGACGGCGAACATCTTGGGTATGACTTCGCCCATCGCCTTCCAGTCGAGGAAGGTGTCAGCAAGTTGCTTGAGGATATCCATGGAACGCCCGGGTTACTTGGCGGGGATCTGGACGGCCTTGCTGCCCGGCTTCCAGCCCTGCGGGGTCTGTTCGGCGGCGGTGGGCCGGTCCTTGTACCACTCGGCGGTCAGCTTGGTCCACGTGCCGTCCGCGATCACTGCGTCGAGGCCCGAGTTCAGGGCATCGATCAGGGCCTGGTTGTCCTTGTTCACTGCGTAGGCGGTGAAGTTCTGGGTGTTGACGACCTTTTCGGCGATCTTGGTGTTGTCGCCTTCCTTGACCTGGCCGGTGGCCTGCTGCGACGGGGCAACCCAGGCATCGATCTGGCCGTTCTTCACGTTGCCGTAGACGGTGTTGTAGTCCGGGAAACGCACGGGCTCCAGGCCGAGGGTGTTGGTGACGTAGTCGTCCTGGACGGTGCCCTGGACGACGCCGATGCGGACGCCTTCCTTGAGGTCGGCGAAGCCGGTGACCTTGGCGTCGTTCTTGGTGACAACCGCCATGTAGCCGAAGTCGTAACCGTTGGTGAAGCCAACGGTCTTGCGGCGTGCGTCCGTGGTGGAGATGGAGGAGGAACCGACGTCGAACTGCTTGTTGGCGACCTGGGACAGCAGTGCGGAGAAATCGGTGGAGGCGAACTCGACCTTCAGGCCCAGCTTGTCACCGATGGCGCGCAGCAGCTCGTTGTCGTAGCCGGTGAACTTGCCGGAGGGATCGATGAAGATGTTCGGCGGGGCGTCGGACAGGGTGCCCACGCGCAGGGTGCCTTCGGTGATGAGGCCGAGCTTGGTCTTGTCGATCTTGTCGATCGGGGTGACCTCGGCGGTGGTGTACTTGTCCAGCGTCTGCTGGTCGCTGCCCTGGAGGGCGTCCGAGGGGGTGCCGCTGGGCTGGGAGGAGCCTCCGCCGCAGGCAGCCAGGGACGCCGCAAGGGCCAGGGCAACGGGAGCGGTCGTGAGCCACTTCAACGCTTTGATTTTCATCAGGTTGTCACTTTCATTGAGTCATAAGTCGACCGGGCCGCAGTGCTGCGCTCTGGCATCTGGCACCTGTCCGGTGCTGGTCCAGCTGGCCGGGCAGGGGGCGACCGCAAAACTTTATTCTCTCACTAGTGTGAATACCGGTTGGCCTGTGAATGATAGGAGGCTATTAGCTCCCGTTCAGCGAACATTCTTCCGCCGAAGGCGGGCGCTGGCGCAGTATAGACAGGCGCTACGGCTGTGAAGCGAACTCGGCAGCCTGATTCGGGCACTATTTGTGAAGCGGCGTGACTGTGACATGCATCGCAATGGCTGGCGGGAACCCCCGGAGGGACCTAGAACCCTCCCGTGGTGGCGTCCTGCGGGGGGAGGACGGGCCAGTCCCCTTCAATCACGGCAGTCGGCTTCGTCTTCCGGAGGTAGTCCTGGAAATCCGCCGCCTGGCTGATGGCCCATTCCACCTGCAACTGGTGCAGCTGGCTGGCGGGCATCATCAGCTTGGGAAACTTCCCCGCCATCGCATCCAGGACCCGAAGCGTGGCCAGGGCATCCGCCGCCGACGTATGGGCATTATCAAGGACAACGCCATATTCCTCGCAAAGCGCGGTCAGCGTCCGCTTGCCCTTCCGGTACCGGTCCACCTGCTTGTTCATGATGTAGGGATCCAGCACCGGGAACCGGGTGAGCTGGGGAACGCCATGGCGGGCGGACTCCGCGGCAAGGACGGTGAAGTCGTAGCTGGCGTTGAAGGCGATCACGGGGATGCCCGAGTCGAAGAGTTCCTGGAGGACGGCGGCAACTTCACCGGTAACCTCGCGGGCAGGCCGGCCGTCCCGCCTTGCCTGTTCGGTGGTGATGCCGTGGACGTCGCTTGCCTCGGTGGGGATCTCAACGCCCGGATCCGCCAGCCACTCATGCTCCTTGATGACCTCGCCCCTGTTGTCCACCACGGTGATCGATGCGGTGACGATCCGTGCCGCGCGGGAATTCCTGCCGGTGGTTTCGAGGTCGAAGGCGGCTCGGGGGAGGGTGTTCCAGGTGCTCATGGTTCCACGCTACGGGGAGGCTCCGACAATTCCGGGGAACGCCACTGCGGCTACATTGGATCAATGCGGATTGAGTACGTGCAGGCGGTCCTGGCCATCGTGAGGCTGGTGCCGGCGGGATCCGCAGTCTCGTACGGGGACGTTGCCGAGTTGCTGGGATCAGGGGGACCGCGGCAGGTGGGGTCCGTCATGAGCCACTATGGCGGCGGTGTCCCATGGTGGCGCGTCCTGAAGGCGAGCGGCCATGCGCCCGAAGGGCACGAGGCCGAGGCTCTCCTCCTCTACCTTGATGAGGGCACGCCGCTCGCCGGCGCGTATGAACCCTTTCTCCGGACGGGGGAAGGCCGTTGGCGGGTAGACCTGGCAGCCGCACGCTGGGCGCCCACCGACGGCGATTTTGACCGTATCGACGCGGTAGCCGACCGGCTGGAGCGCGGGCTTCATCAATTGTCGGTGCCGGATGATGGAATGGCGCTGTGACGGTAACACTCCCTTTGACAGGTCCCCGGGACCTGGACCAGGCCTTCGGCCCGGCTGCGCCGGATGGTGCCAGGACAACGGCAGCGGCCCTCAGGCTGCTTCCTCCGCGGCGGGTTTATGCCGCGGGCGCCAGCCTGTCGCCGGACCAGCAGGCCGCCGTTGACGTCCCCCAGGGCGCCGGGCCTGTCCTGGTTCCCGGAGCGCCGGGGACCGGGAAAACCACGGTGCTGATTGAGGCGGCCGTCCAGCGTGTCTTTCGCGACGGCGTCGACCCTGAGCGCATGCTGATCCTCGCTCCCACGAGGCTGGCGGCGGATTTCCTGCGGGACCGTTTCACCGCCCGCCTGGACAGGAGCCTGAGTACCACCCCGGCCCGGACGTGGGCCTCCTATGCCTTTGACGTCATCAGGCGGGCCAAAGCCGAAGGCGTTATTCCGTTGTCCAAACCGCCCCGTCTCCTGTCCGGGCCGGAGCAGGACCTCATCATCAAGGAACTCCTCGAGGGCCACCGGTTGCCGGGACTTGAGCTGCCCTGGCCCGCGGACCTTGACGGGGCGTTGGAGACCCGCGGCTTCCGCCAGGAAGTACGGCAGCTGTTCGACCGCATCATCGAGTCCGGCCGGACGGCCGCGGACCTTGAGCAGCTGGGGAACGAGTGCGGCAGACCGGACTGGAAGGCTGCAGCCGCGCTCTACGCTGAGTACCGGGACGTCCTTGACCTTCGGATGCCGGAGGCGTTCGACCCCGCCGGCATCATCACGGCCGCCCGGCAGATTTTCCAGGACGCTCCGGATTTCCTTGCTGCCGAACGTGCCCGGCTGCAGCTGGTCCTGGTGGATGACGTCCAGGAGGCGAACCCCGCCATCGTCGAACTGCTTGCGGATATCGCTGCCGGCAAGGACTGTTTCGTGACCTCCTCCCCGGACACCGTCGTCCAGGGATTCCGGGGGGCGCGGCCTGACCTGGTGGCTGAGCTGCCCCGGCTGTTGTCAACCGAGGCGCCCGCCGTCGAACGTCCCCTTCGGTACGCCCACGGGCTGGCGCCCGCCGTGGCGGAGTCCTGGCTCAACGTTGCCGGACGCATCTCGCAGCGCGCGGGCGGGCAATTGGCCCGGCAAATGGAACAGCCCGGAACCGCCCGGGCCGCCGGCGCCGTCGAAGCCCACCTGGTTCCCACACCGGTCCACGAACTGCGCTATGTCGCCCAGCGCATCCTGGACCAGCACATCAACCAGGGGCGGGACCTTGCGGACATCGCGGTGATCGTGCGCAACGGGGGGCAGGTCAGCGAGCTGCAGCGGTATCTGTCCGGCCAGGGAATCCCTGTGCGGGTGCCGGTGGCAGAATCCGCGGTCCGGGACGAGGTGGCAGTGCGTCCGCTCCTGGATGCCTTCGCCATTGCACTGGACCCGGCACTGCTTACCCCGGAGGCTGCGGTATCCCTCCTCACGTCCAGGATTGGCGGAGCAACCTCCATCGAGCTGCGCAGGCTCCGGCAGTCACTTCGGCGTGAGGAGCTGCTCGGCGGCGGCGGCCGCAGCAGCGACGCACTGCTTGTCGACGCCCTGCTGGAACCTGGCGCGCTGGGAGCCCTGGGGATCGAAGGCCGCGCCGCACGCCGGACGGCACGGATGATCCACGCCGGACGGGAGGCGGCCGCCCTGCCCGGCGCGAACGCGGAGTCGGTGCTCTGGGCGATGTGGAATTCAACCGGCCTCTCCCCGGCCTGGACAGAAACAGCGCTCGCCGGAGGGCCACACGGCTCGCGCGCGGACCGGGACCTGGACGCGATGATGGCGCTGTTCCACACCGCGGAACGCTATGTGGACCAGATGCCCGGTGCCGGGCCCGAACAGTTCCTGGAGTACCTCCTGAGCCAGGAGCTCCCCATGGACACCCTCGCCGCCCGTGCACAGTTGGACGACGCCGTGGAACTGATGACCCCGGCCAGTGCGGCAGGCCGGCAATGGCCCATGGTTATCATCGCGGGCCTGCAGGAAGGCGTGTGGCCCAATACACGGCTCCGTGGCGAACTGCTCGGCAGCACGCTGTATGCGGACGCCGTTGAGCACGGGCCGGAGTATGCCCTGCAGCGCGACCCGCTCAGCCGCCTGCGTGACATCCGCTACGACGAACTCCGCAGTTTCTCCACGGCAGTGTCCAGGGCCGGTGAACTGCTCATCTGCACCGCCGTCTCGTCCGAGGACGACCAGCCGTCATCCTTCCTCGACTTCGTTGCACCCCTGGAGGCGGGGGAGGAGGCCCGGGGTTTCACGCGGGTGGATCGGCCCATGACCCTGCGTGCCCTTGTCGCGGAGCTGCGGCAGTACGCGCAGCTGGACGGGGCCGGGGAGCGGGAGGCCGAAGAAGCTGCCAGGGTACTGGCGCATCTTGCTGCGGCCGAACCGGCAGCCGCAGGCGCCCACCCGGACAGCTGGTGGGGGCTGGCACCGCTGACGTCGCTCGAACCGGTGGTTCCTCCCGGAGGCACTGTCTTCGTCTCTCCCTCCAAGGTCGAGACGGTGCAGAAGTCGCCGCTGGACTGGTTCGTTCAGGCAGCCGGCGGCGAGGCGGCCACAGATTTCGCCCGAAGCCTGGGCACGCTGGTGCATGCCATCGCCCAGGATATGCCCGAGGCCTCCGGTTCGGAGTACGTCGCCGAACTGGTCCGCCGCTGGCCGGCCCTCGGAATGAAGGACAACTGGGAGGGAAAGCTGGACTTCCAGCGTGCAGAAGCGATGGTGCGGAAGCTGGCGCAGTATGTGCTGGTGATGAGGAGCGAAGGCCGCAGCCTTCTGGGAGTGGAACAGGACTTCGAGGTATCCCTTGGCGGGGTGGACGTTGGTGATGCATCGCCGCGCCCGGCCACTCTCCGAGGCCAGGTGGACCGGCTGGAGATTGACGGCGAAGGCAGGCTGGTCATCGTGGACCTCAAGACGGGGAAACGGCAGCCAGGCAAGGCTGAGCTCTCCCGGCACCCCCAGCTTGGCGCGTACCAGGCAGCCGTCCTTGCGGGCGGCTTCGCTGCCGTGCCCGGCGGCCGGCCCGGCCTGTCCGGCGGGGCGGTGCTGGCGCAACTGGGGACCGGGGCGAAAAGTCCGGCCATCCAACAGCAGGAACCCATCGACCCGCAGGAGAACTGGGCCTTGGACATGGTGATGGACGCTGCGGCCGTCATGGGCGGCAATGAATTCACGGCGCGGCATGATCCAGCCAAGGGTAGCCACGGCGGCCATGGCTGCCGCCTCCCCGAGGTGTGCCCCCTGTGCGTGCGCGGAAGGCAGGTAACCGAATGAGCGAGGCCGTGGAAGCATTGGGAAGCGCGGCGGCGTCCACGCCGCCGCGCTTCAGCCCCGAAGAACTCTCTGCGCTGCTCGGCGAGAAAAACCAGCCCACCGCCGAGCAGTCGGCCATCATCGCCTCTCCGCTGGCCCCGCGCCTGGTCATCGCCGGGGCCGGTTCCGGCAAGACAGCCACCATGGCTGACCGGGTGGTGTGGCTCGTCGCCAACGGCTGGGTACGTCCCGAAGAAGTCCTCGGTGTCACCTTCACCCGGAAGGCGGCCGGTGAACTGGCCAGCCGGATCCGGGCAAAGCTTCTGGCCCTGCAGCGGCTGGCCGCGAAGGACACCGGGCATCAGGTCTTCCCTGAGGGCCTGCTCAGCAGCGACGCGCTGGAACCCAAGGTGTCCACCTACCATTCGTTCGCCAGCGGCGTCGTCTCCGACTACGGGCTGCGGCTGGGGGTCGAACGGGACGTCGTCCTGCTCGGAGGCGCCCAGGCGTGGCAACTCGCCAGCGAGGTGGTTGAGGCCTATGACGGCGAATACTCGCACTTCAGGGCAGCAAAGTCCACGCTGGTCAAGGCCGTAATCCAGCTCGCGGGCGAGTGCGCGGAGCACCTCCAGGAACCGGAGGATGTCGAGGCGTGGCTGATGGCACGGCTCGCCGAGTATGAGGCGCTGCCGTATCTGGCCGAAAAGAAGAAAAATCCACCGCAGGCGGCCGCAGACCTCGCCGGCATGCTCCGGACCAGGGCCAGCGTCGCCGACATGGTTGGCCGCTACGCAGCGGCCAAACGCGCCCGTGGTGCGCTCGATTTCGGCGACCTGGTGGCCCTCGCGGCACGGGTGGCCCAGGACGTCCCGCTGGCTGCCACCCTGGAACGGCAGCGGTACAAAGTGGTTCTGCTCGACGAATTCCAGGACACGTCCTACGCGCAGCTGGTTTTGTTCTCCCGGCTCTTCGGCGGGGGCCATGCCGTGACGGCCGTGGGTGACCCGAACCAGTCCATTTACGGCTTCCGTGGCGCTTCGGCCGGGCAGCTGTTCCACTTCGTGCGCGAATTCCCCGTTCGCACCGGCCAGCCGGGCGAAGCTGAGGGCTGGGCACCTGCGCCCACGTCCTACCTCACGACCGCCTGGCGGAATGGCCGGTCCATCCTTGCCGCGGCCAATGTCATGTCCCAGTCGCTCGGCAAGGCGGCGGCGCAGCAGGCACCCGCGGGAGGGAGGGGCGCTGCCGCGGACGTGCCGCCACTGCAGCCAAGCCCGAATGCCGTGGACGGGACGGTGGTGCTG
Organism: Arthrobacter sp. MAHUQ-56; assembly: GCF_019710585.1. Taxonomy (GTDB): domain Bacteria; phylum Actinomycetota; class Actinomycetes; order Actinomycetales; family Micrococcaceae; genus Arthrobacter. The sequence continues at coordinate 793,049 of NZ_JAIFZQ010000020.1, forward strand.
GGACGCTTTGCCAGTGATGTTGACGAGGCCGCCGCGCTCGCGGACGACGCCGTGAAGTACCGCATGACCGATTTCGAGCGCACGCCGGACGGTTCTGTGGTCCCCCCGGCCCTCGCCGTGCTGTGCCGCCGGCGTGCGCAGATGGAGGCAGTCCGGCGGCAGTTCGAAGCCCGTGGCATCCCCTACGAGATCGTTGGCCTGGGCGGGCTCCTGGACACCCCGGAGGTCGTGGACCTCGTAGCCACGCTCCGGGTCCTTGCCGATCCCGGCCGCTCCGACGCGTTGATGCGGCTGCTGGCAGGGGCGCGGTGGCGTATTGGGACCGCCGACCTCATGGCGCTGCGTGACTGGTCCGGCCAGCTGGCCCGGCGCCGGGGGATGGCGGTCCCGGGGAATGACCAGGCGGATGACTCCGGTGCCGGCGACGAGGGCGACGAAGCAGGGGAGACCATCCTTGAAGGTGACCTGACCGACGCCGCGAGCCTTGTCGAAGCTGTGGACTTCCTGCCGCGGGACGGATGGGTGTCTTCCAACGGCAGAACCCTCAGCTCCGAGGCCAGGAGCCGGCTGGCGCGCCTGTCGGTGGAACTGAGGCAACTGCGTGGCTACCTGGGCGATGACCTCACCACCCTTCTGGGGGAAGTAGAGAGGGCGATGCTGCTGGACATCGAGGTTGCCGCCCGCCCCGGAATCAGCATCCACCAGGCCCGGCGGAACCTCGATGCCTTCCAGGACGCCGCCGCCGGATTTCTGCGCACGTCCCAGCGGGTGGATGTCCTTGCCTTCCTGTCCTGGCTGGAAGCTGCCTCTGCCGAGGAAAACGCGCTGGAAGCTCCGGCCACCGACGTAAACCGGGAAGCAGTACAGCTTCTGACGGTCCATGCTTCGAAAGGACTGGAATGGGACGCCGTCTTCGTTCCCGGGCTGAACGCAGGTGCCTTTCCCAGCGACAGGGACTCCCGCTGGAGCAGCGGCGCCGCGGCGTTGCCCTGGCCCTTGCGAGGAGACCGCGCCGACCTGCCCCAGTGGGACCTTGACCAGCCGGACCAAAAGGGCTGGCTGGATGCCGAGAAGGACTACAAGGCGGCCGTGCAGGCCCACAGTGAATCGGAGGAGCGGCGCCTGGCCTATGTGGCCTACACCAGGGCAAAGCATGTCCTCTGGGTGTCCAGCGCAGCCTGGGTGGGCTCGCGGGCGGGGAAGGCGGACATGTCCCCTTTCCTTGCCGAGCTGGAAGGCCTTGTCCACGGTGACGGCGGTGCGCCCGCTGCCAACGCCGTGGTCCACCCGCTGTCCCAGGAGGAAGCTGCGCTGCCCGGGTCAAGTCCGCTGACGCTTGAAACCGAAGTGGCCGGATGGCCCTATGATCCGCTGGAGGGGCCCGTCGATCCGCGCACGGGGGAGCGCCTTCGCCTTGCCCCCGGCCGCAGGCAGGCCATGGAAAGGGCCGCGGAGCGCGTGCTCCGGGCGATGGAATCCGGAGGGACGGAGCTGCAGCCGGCTGATGGCCCGCGGCCCCCGCTGACTGGTGCAGCCGCTGGATGGGCGCGGGAAGCAGCCCTGCTGCTGGACCGCCGGGCCCGACGGTCCGGCGGCCAGGACGTCCACCTCCCCAGCCATATCTCGGCGTCCACCCTGGTGGATCTGGGGGAGGACCCGGCAGCGGTGCTCGGACGCCTGCGCCGTCCCGTTCCGCGCGAACCCGGGATGTCGGCGCGCAAGGGAACGGCATTCCACGCCTGGGTGGAGGAGTACTACGGGACGGCGGGGATGCTTGACCTCGGCGAAGCTCCCGGATCGGACGACCACATTGATGCCGCTTACGACCTTGACGCCATGGTGGCCACCTTCCGCGCCTCTCCGTGGGCGGACAGGTCGCCCGCTTTCGTGGAGGTGCCGGTGGAAACCCGGGTAGGGGAGGTAGTGGTTCGCGGGCGGATCGATGCCGTCTTCCGCGACGCTGACGGCCGCTGGGACCTGGTGGACTGGAAGACAGGCCGCAGGCCCTCCGCGGCCCAGCTGAAGACCCGGTCAATCCAGCTTGCCGCGTACCGGCTGGCCTGGGCGCGCCTCAAGGGGGTTCCGCTTGAAGAGGTGCGGGCTGCGTTCTTCTATGTGGCCGACAACGCTGTGGTGCGGCCCCACGATCTGGGAACGGCCGCCGAGTTGGAGGCCATCGTAGCGGGAGCGCTGGCCGGGGCCTGAGCTGCGGGCCGGCTTTCCGCGAAAAGGCCGTCGCCTTCGCCGAGGAAAGCCGGCAGCAGGGCCGGGTCAGCCCTGCTTGACGTTGATGATGGAGATCGCCGCAGTTGAAGTGTCGTCGGGCCCCTTGGCCTCCGGTTCGTTGGCGTCCAGTTCAGGGACTCCGGCTGCCCCCGCGGCGCCGTTCGCGGAGGCGGCCTGCTGAGGTTCAGCGGGGATGGGCGCAACGTGCACGGCGGGCTGGACGGGCACGGGAACGACAGTGACCGCAGGCTGGACGGGCACGGGAGCCACGGTGACAGCGGGCGTCACAGCGCTGCTGCCGCTTGCAGTCGGTCCGCCGTGGGCAGCGCCGGTGCCGCCTGCGGGAGTCGCGGCCGCAGCGGTGGGCACCGACCCGCCCTGGTTCCCGGCCGACGGGAGGGGCTCAACGCTGATGGGTTGGCCGCCGAATTCGGCGATGTCGCTGGCCAGGCTCTCCAGCATGCCCTCGGCTTCGGAGACCATCGCCTGGTCGCCGGCGGCCAGGCCCTTGACCAGGTACTGTGCCAGGGCGAACTCGGCGGACAGGGCTGCCCGGCGCAGCAGGTGCTGGTCCGGGACGTCGCGCCGGCTGGCGGTGTAGGCCTTGAGGACGGCGTCCACGAAGTCCTGCTCGTTGGAAGCCACCAGCCAGGCAAAGTCATCGGCGGGGTCGCCGATGCGCAGGTCTGTCCATCCGGTCACCGCCGTCACCCGCCCGGCTTCCACCAGCAGGTTGTCCTCGTGCAGGTCCCCGTGGACCACGCTCGGGTTGAACCGCCACAGCGACACATCCTCCAAGGCGTGCTCCCAGCGGCGCAGCAGTGCCGCGGGAATCTTCCCCGTGGTGGCAGCCTGGTCCAGTTCGTTCAGCCTCCGCTGGCGGAACTCGTTGGGCGTGTAACTGGGCAGGTCCGCGTTGCTGACCAGGGACCGGGGGAGGTCGTGGATGGCAGCGAGGGCGGAGCCGATTTCCCGTGCCAGGCTTTCCGGCCCGGATGTCAGTTCCTCGACGCTGCGTGTGGTCCCGGACAGATGCGAGTAGACAAAGGTGCTCAGGGTGCCCAGCCGCACGCTGCCGGCCACGGTGGGCATCAGGAACGGCAGCTCGGCCCGCACCGCCGGGGCGAAGGCACGCAGGACCAGGAATTCGGTTTCGAGCCGGGCGCTTGCCTCAGCGTGGCGCGGCGACCTGACCCGCCACCGTTTGCCCTCGGAGTCCAGCAGCAGTGCCGCATCGAAGTCCGCGGGATCATCCGGAGCAGAGCTAACGGCCGTCGGCGTCAGTCCGGGGACTGCCGCGGTTGCAATGGCCGCCAGTTCAATCGGTTTTCTTCTCACCGTTCCACGGTAGATTGCGTGCCGCCCCGGAAGGCGGTCCGCAGGCGGCGAGTCCTCAGATAGCTGGATTTCCTCCGCGCCGGGCTCCGGGGACCCGCCAAAGGAAATGCGGAATGTCGGCACCAGTAAGTACGGTGGTCTCATGAGCCATGCGGAGTCTGTCGTTCCCGTCCACCAAACCATTCCGGCGGGGCCGCCGGCGAACCACCTGGTGGAGACCCTGCTCCCGGTGCGGCCTGCGTTGGTGGACCGGGGATCGGTGGCCCGCAGCAGGCCAGGCATGGTGGATGAGCTGCTGGCCACGCAGGATGTCCTGGCCGCTGTCCTGTCCGGCAGGCAGGGCCTGGTACAGGACGGCAGGATGGTCCTGACCGGAGCCAAGGAACTGCTGGCGGAGCTTGAAAAGGCCGGGACCGCCCCGGAGCTGGTGGTCTACCTGGGATCGGCGCTGCCGGCCTCGGACCTTCCGACGAACACGGAACTGCTGCTCTTCGTCCTGCCGGAGCCGCTCGAGCCCGGAACAGCTGGTATCCCGCACGGGGCCTCCTGGGCCGGATTCCGGGAAGTTGCCGCGGGCCTGACTGCCACGTCCACCGCGTTGTTCGTGGAAGCGAGCGCCATCGCCAACTGGCACGCCGGCCATACCCACTGTCCGCGCTGCGGGACGCCAACACGCGTGGAAGCCGGTGGCTGGGTGCGGCGCTGCCCGGCAGACAACTCCGAGCACTTTCCGCGCACGGACCCGGCCATCATCGTCACGGTGGTGGGGCCGGATGGCCGGCTGCTGCTGGGCGGAGGCGGGCCTGTGGACGCCCGCAACTATTCCACGCTGGCGGGGTTTGTCGAGCCCGGTGAATCCCTTGAAGAGGCCGTCGTCCGGGAGATCCAGGAGGAGGTCGGGGTCCGGGTCACAGCCTGCCAGTACCTGGGCTCCCAGTCATGGCCGTTCCCGGCCTCCCTTATGCTTGGATTTACCGCCGTCACCGAAGACGCCCAGGCAACGCCCGACGGCGTGGAGGTCACCAGGGCCCGCTGGTTCAGCCGCGAGGAACTGCAGGAAGCAGTCCTCAGCGGGGAAATCACCATTTCAAGCAGGCTCTCTATTGCCCGCTCCCTGATTGAGCACTGGTACGGCGGGCGGATCCGGGACCTGGCCGGCGCCTAGCAATTTCATCCACCAGACTCCAGCACGCGGTAGTCGAGACACAGAGCAGCAGAAGTGACTACAGAGAATTTTGACGGAGCAGCCTCCCTTGAGGACCGGATCCTCGGCGGGCTGGACGCGGAACAGCGTGAGGTGGCCAGCACCCTCAACGGGCCGCTTTGCGTACTGGCGGGCGCGGGGACCGGCAAGACCCGGGCCATCACCCACCGCATCGCGTACGGGGTCCACTCCGGCGTCTACAGCCCGCAGCGGCTGCTCGCCGTGACGTTCACGGCCCGCGCCGCAGCGGAGATGCGCAGCCGGCTGCGGGACCTCGGCGTGGGAAACGTGCAGGCCCGGACCTTCCACGCCGCCGCTTTGCGCCAGCTGCAGTTCTTCTGGCCGCAGGCGGTGGGCGGCACACTGCCCAACCTCCTGGACCACAAGGCCCAGATGCTTGCCGAGGCTGCCCGCCGCCTGCGGCTCAGCACCGACCGCGCCTCCATCCGTGACCTCGCATCCGAAATCGAATGGGCCAAGGTGTCCATGCTGACCCCCGCCAATTACCTGGAGAACGCCCAGGGCAGGGGAGCGCCGGGCGGATTCGACCTGACCGCCGTCGCCCGCGTCTTCCAGTCCTACGAGGACGTCAAGACCGACCGCAACGTGATCGACTTCGAGGACGTCCTGTTGATCACCGTGGGCATCCTGCAGGAGGACGAGAAAGTCGCGGCCACCGTCCGGGAACAGTACAGGCACTTTGTGGTGGATGAGTACCAGGACGTCTCCCCGCTGCAGCAGCGGCTCCTGGAGCTCTGGTTGGGCGGCCGCGACGAACTGTGCGTGGTGGGGGACGCCAGCCAGACCATCTACTCCTTCACAGGCGCCTCGCCCCGGCACCTGCTCGACTTCAAGGCACGCTACCCGCAGGCCAGCGTGGTCAAGCTCATCAGGGACTACCGTTCCACGCCGCAGGTGGTGAAGCTCGCCAACGAGCTCCTCGCCGGGCGGCGCAGCGGCGGTCCGGCCGCCGACGCCGCCTGGGCCACGCCCCTGCAGCTCGTGGCACAGCGTCCCGCCGGCCCGGCCCCCCAGTTCACGGAATGCTCCGATGATGAGGCGGAGGCCGCCATGGTGGCGCAGAAGATCAAGGCACTGCTCGACGCCGGCACACCAGCCAGCGAGGTAGCCGTCCTTTTCCGCACCAACGGCCAGTCCGAGGCCTACGAGCAGGCGCTGGCGGCGGCCGGCATCGGCTACCAGCTGCGCGGCGGGGAACGCTTCTTCGCCCGCAAGGAGGTCCGCGACGCCATCCTCCAGCTGCGGGCCGCCACCCGTGCCGTGGCCGAAACCGATGCTCCCGAGCCATTGGGCCAGCTGGTCCGGGACATTGTTTCGTCCCTGGGCTACACGGACTCAGCACCCCACAGCGGCGGAGCCCTGCGGGAGCGCTGGGAGTCCCTGGCGGCACTCGTGGCCCTTGCCGATGAACTCGTGCAGAACCGGGGACCGCAGTTCGGCCTTGCCGACTTCGTCAACGAACTCCAGGAACGCTCGCTCGCGCAGCACGCACCCACCGTCCAAGGGGTCACGCTCGCTTCCCTCCACGCGGCCAAGGGCCTGGAATGGGATGCCGTCTTCCTCGTGGGGCTCAGCGAAGGACTGATGCCCATCTCCTTCGCCGATGCCCCTGAGTCCGTGGACGAGGAACGCCGCCTCCTGTACGTCGGCATCACGCGCGCCCGCGAGCACCTCTTCCTGTCCTGGAGCACCGCGCGGACACCTGGCGGCCGGGCGAACCGAAAGCCCTCCCGGTTCCTGGACGGGCTGCGGCCCGATTCGGTTGCAAGTTCCAGCGCCCGCGGCAAGGGGCCTGCACCCCGCCGCAAGGCAGCCGCGCCCGCCATGTGCAGGGTCTGCGGCAGCATGCTGGCCACTGGGGCGGAACGCAAGGTGGGCCGCTGCAACGCTTGTCCGCCCAGCTATGAGGAACAAACGTTCGACGCCCTGCGGAACTGGCGCCGAGAGGTGGCGCTGTCCGCGGAAGTGCCCGCGTTCGTAGTCTTTACGGATGCCACCCTGACGGCCATCGCCGAAGCACGGCCGGCATCGCTGGAGGAACTCGCGGGCCTGGCCGGAGTCGGCCCGTCAAAGCTGGAAAGGTACGGCGAAGACGTTCTCCGGGTCCTCGCCGAGAGCCTGGCCCTGTGAGCGGCGCAGCCCAGCGGGGCCGGCAGCAACTTGCCGGGCTGACGACGTCCGGCGGGGCGCCGGTGGAAGTGCGCCGGTCGGCACGGCGGACCCGGACGGTAGCCGCCTTCTGGGAGGACGGGACGGCGGTGGTTGCCATTCCGGCCCGCTTTACCGCGGCGCAGGAGAAGGAATGGGTCCACCGGATGCTGGCGAAGCTCCAGCGGCAGGGGGAGCGGCGGGCGGCAGCCGGCCGGCGGCGCCCGGCCAGCGATGAAGCCTTGGCGGCCCACGCAGCGGAGCTTTCCGCCAAGTATTTCGGCGGACGCGCGGTGCCGAGGTCGGTCCGCTGGGTCAGCAACCAGAACTCCCGGTGGGGTTCGGCCACCCCCGCCGAGGGCACCATCCGCCTGTCGGACAAACTACGCAGCATGCCACAGTGGGTGGTCGACTACGTCCTGCTGCACGAACTCGCCCACCTCCTGGTGGCTGGCCACAACGCGGCGTTCTGGAAGCTGCTCGAGGCGTACCCCGAAACCCAGCGGGCCAAAGCCTTCCTGGAGGGCGTCGCCTTCGCCACGTCCCGCGGCCTCGGCACAGACCGGACTGCCCCTGCCGGCACAGCCGGGCAGGGGCAGGGGCAGGGCAACGGACCGGACGAAGGCCCCTGGCCGGCCGACGCCGACTAGGACGCCAAACCGGCCGGGAAGCTGGCCCCCAGGGAGCCTTAGCCCTTGGGCTGGTCCGGCCCGCCGTCGTCGTCCTTGTTCCCGTCGGTGCCGCCGGCGTCATCGGTGCCGGGCGCATCGTCGAAGCCGCCGCTGAGCAGCTTCTGCAGGGCGTCGTCCACCTCGCTGTCGCTGGCCTCGGCGAGCTTCCGGCGGGCACTGAAGCCCTTGGGATCGTCCAGGTCCTCGGCGGTGGGCAGGAGGTCGGGGTGGTGCCAGATGGCGTCCCGTCCTTCGATGCCCCGCTCTTCCTTCAGCGCGGCCCACAGGGTGGCGGCGTCGCGGAGCCTGCGCGGGCGCAGTTCCAGGCCCACCAGGGAAGCGAAGGCGTGCTCGGCAGGTCCGCCCGTCGCCCGGCGGCGGCGCACCGTTTCCCGCAGCGCGCCCGCGGAGGGCAGCACCTTTTCGGTGGCGGCAGCGGTGAGCTCATCCACCCAGCCCTCCACGAGGGCGAGCGCAGTCTCGAGCTTCTCAAGGGCCTGCTCCTGCGCCGGGGTCCGCTGCGGCATGAAGACGCCCTGGGACAGGGCCTCCTGGATGCCTTCGGGATTGCTGGGATCCAGATCGCGGGCGAGCTCCTCGATGCGGGAGGTGTCAATGTGGATGCCGCGGGCGTATGCCTCGATGGCGCCGAGGAGGTGGCCGCGCAGCCACGGAACCTGCACGAAGAGGCGGGCGTGGGCGGCCTCCCGGACCGCAAGGAACAGGCGGATGTCGTTTTCGGGCAGGGACAGTCCTTCGCCAAAGGCGGCAACGTTCGTAGGCAGCAGGGCCATTTCGAGGTCGGCGAGCGGGACGCCGATGTCGGTGGAGCTGACGACGTCGGCGGACAGGGCCCCAATGGCCTGGCCAAGCTGCATGCCGAAGATGGCGCCGCCCATGTTCTGCAGCATCGAGGAGGCGCCGCCCATCATGGACTTCATTTCCTCGGGCATCTGCTCAGTCATGGCGGAGGACAGCGCATTGGCGATGCTGTTTGCCACTGGCTCGGTCAGCCGCTTCCACGTACCCAGGGTGGCTTCCACCCATTCTGCACGCGACCAGGCGCGGCCGATCAGCCCGGTGGCGGGCAGGTCCGTGACGGGGTCGAGCCAGAGCTCCGCGAGGCGCAGCGCCTCGTCGACGTCCCGCGACTGCTGCGCTGTCACCGAGGGGTCGGAGCTGCTGGCGGCCACGCGCCGGGCATTGTCATGCGCAAGGGTCCAGTTGACGGGTCCCTCCGTCGGTGCGCTCATCATGGCCTGCACCTGGGAAAACATCTGCGCCAGCAGGTTGGGATCGTTCGGCAGGCCCGCGGCCTTGGCGAGCTCGGCGGGGTCGAAGTTCTCCATCCCCTTGCCCCCCATGAGGTTCTGCAGCATCTCGGTCAACGGATCCTTGGGGTTGTCGTCGCCGTTGGACGGATTAAGTGGATTGGAGGTCATGATCCCGCCGATCGTCGGTGTGACTGTTAATCAACCTTCACGGTACCCCGGTGGGGGTCGGCTGTCTGCCGCCCGCCGCCGTCGTTCGCTCTAGGCAAAGCACGCCGGCACGCTGCCACCGCGTACTGTTGATGGGGTGACTACAACCCGTGGCGGCCACCCCTCCGAGGACCAGGTTCCCGACGTTTCTTTCCCCGCAGGCACGCCGCCCGTCCGCGCGGAGGGCCTCCTGGGCGGACAGGGCTGGGGAGCCGCGGGAGCGGTCGACGGCGGTGCCCTGGGCAGGCGCGTTTCCACCATGATGGTTGCCGGGCTGGCGTCCCTGGGGCTGGGTATTGCGGTGGGCACGCTGCCCGTGCCCTACGTCATTGAGTCGCCAGGCCCCACCTACAACACCCTCGGCGAGAGCCAGGGGCGTCCGGTCATCCACGTCACCGGCCACGAAACCTACCCGGCGTCCGGCAGCCTGGACCTGACCACGGTGTATGTCGACGGCGGTCCCACGGGTCAGGTCAGCATCCTCGGCGCTTTCTCAGCCTGGCTGGACAGCTCCAAGTCGGTGTACCCGGTGGAACTGATCTACCCGACAGGCACCACCAAGGAGGAAGCCCAGGAGCAGAGCGCGGTGGCCATGACCACCTCGCAGGAGAACGCCGTGGCCTCCGCGCTGCATGAACTGAAGATTCCCTTCGGCCAGCAGCTCCAGGCCGCCGGCCTCTCCCAGGATTCGCCCTCCGCCGGCAGGATTGAAAAGGGGGACATCCTCAAGTCCATCAACGGCAAGGACATCACCTCGCTTGCCGTCATCCAGGATGAGCTGGCCGCGGGCAAGGGCGCTCCGGCCTCGGTCACGGTGGACCGCGGCGGACAGCCGGTCACGGTGGAGGTCACCCCGAAGGACAATGGCCAGGGCCGGTTCATCCTCGGCGTCATGCTCAAGTACCTGTTCAGTTTCCCCTTCGACGTACAGATCTCCCTGGACAAGGTGGGCGGACCCAGTGCGGGGCTGATGTTTTCGCTGGGCATTATCGACACCGTCACGCCGGGAGACCTGACCGGCGGCAAGCACATTGCGGGCACCGGCACCATCTCGCCGGACGGTGCCGTGGGACCCATCGGGGGCATCGGGCAAAAGATGCGGGGAGCGCGGTCTGCAGGCGCCACCCTTTTCCTCGCGCCGGCGTCGAACTGCGACGAGGTGGCGGGCCACATCCCCGACGGCCTCCAGGTAGTACGGGTGGAAAACCTGGCCGAGGCACGGCATGCCGTGGAGGTCGCCGGCAGCGGGCAGGACACCGCCGGGCTGCCCGCCTGCGCGGGCAACCAGTCCGGGCACAACTAGACTGGGCCCAATTAGACTCGACAGGAACTAAGCTTTACCGCCACTCGTGGCAAAGATGACGGACGTGACCAGCGGTTTCACCGGTACCGGACGTCGCCCGCACGCACGCTTCGAATATTCTGACGACCAGCTATGAGGTACCCAGTTTGTCCCGTCCCGCCAGCACCACGTCCACAGGCAGACCCCCTTCCCGGCGCGGCGCGCTGACCCCCACCCTTATCGTTGTTGCCCTGGTGGTTGTGGGCTTCATCTTCTTCGCCAATGTCTGGACCGACGTCCTCTGGTACCGGCAGTTGGGCTTCATCGAGGTGTTCCTCACCGAAAACCTGGCGAAGATCGCCACCTTCGCGGCGGGCTTCGCGATCATGTTCGCGGCCGTGTTCTTCGCGATCCGCATCGCCTACAACTCCCGGCCCGTCTACGCGCCGGACTCGGAGATCCGGGACAACCTCAACCGCTACCAGGCGCAGCTTGAGCCGGTCCGCCGTGTGGTCATGGTCGGCCTTCCCATCCTCTTTGGCCTGTTCGCCGGCAGCGCGGCCGCGAGCCAGTGGCAGAAGGTGCTGCTCTTCTTCAACCAGGTGGGCTTCAACCAGACGGACCCGCAGTTCAACCTGGACATCAGCTTCTACCTGATGACGCTGCCGTTCCTGGGCTTTGTGACCGGTTTCCTGATCAGCGTGGTGGTCATCGCGGGCATCGCCGGCATCCTGACCCACTACCTGTACGGCAGCATCCGCCTGATGGAGCGCGGCGTGTTCACCAGCCGCGCCGCCCAGATCCATATCGCCGTTACCGGCGCTGCGTTCCTGGTGCTCCTGGGCGTGAACTTCTGGCTGGACCGCTACTCGTCGGTGCAAAGCAACGGCGGCCGATGGGCAGGTGCCCTCTACACGGACGTCAACGCCGTCATTCCCACCAAGGCCATCCTCGCCGTGGCCGCTGTGCTCGTCGCGGTCCTGTTCATCGTTGCTGCGGTGATCGGCCGCTGGCGCCTGCCGGTCATCGGCACGGCCATGCTGATCATCACGTCCATTCTGGCCGGCGGCGTCTACCCCTGGGTGATCCAGCAGTTCCAGGTCCGTCCGTCGGAAGAAACGCTGGAGAAGGAGTTCATCCAGCGCAACATCGACAACACCCGCAGGGCCTACGGCCTGGACGGCATCCAGGAAACCCGTTACGAAGCCACGAATACCGCCAATACTGGCGCCCTCGCTCCCGATGCGCAGACGACGGCCAACATCCGGCTCCTCGACCCGAACCTGATCTCCGACGCGTTCGCGCAGCTGGAACAGTACCGCCCGTACTACCAGTTCCCTGAGGCCCTGAACGTTGACCGCTACGAAGTGGACGGGAAGATCCAGGACACCGTGATCGCGGTGCGTGAACTGAACCCGGCCAACGTTGCCAGCAACCAGCAGGGCTGGCTCAACCAGCACGTGGTGTACACGCACGGTTACGGGGTCGTGGCCGCCAAGGGCAACAAGTTCACAGTGGACGGCAAGCCTGACTTCCTCCAGTCCGGCATCCCCTCCACGGGTGTGCTGGGCAACGACTCCACGTACGAGCCCAGGATCTATTTCGGCGAATCCTCCCCGGAATACTCCATCGTCGGCGCCCCGGAAGGCGCAACGCCGCGCGAACAGGACCGGCCGACGGGCCGTGAAGGCGGCGAAACCCAGTACACGTTCCAGGGCAACGGCGGGCCGAACGTCGGTTCCTTCTTCAATAAAGTCCTCTACGCCATCAAGTTCCAGTCTTCGGACCTGCTGCTTTCGGACGGCGTGAACCCCGAGTCGCAGATCCTGTACGACCGCAGCCCCCGCGAACGCGTCCAGAAGGTTGCGCCCTACCTCACGGTCGACGGGAATGCCTACCCGGCCGTGGTGGACGGACGGGTGAAATGGATCGTGGACGGCTACACCACCAGCCAGTACTACCCGTACTCGCAGCAGAAGCAGTTGTCGGAGGCCACCGCCGACACCCAGACCACGACGGGCAGGGCCGTGGCGCTGCCCAACAGCACCGTGAACTACATCCGCAACTCGGTCAAGGCCACGGTGGATGCCTACGACGGGTCCGTCACCCTCTACGCCTGGGATGACACGGATCCCGTGCTGAAGGCGTGGCAAAAGGTCTTCCCGGCCTCCGTGAAGCCGTACACGGACATGTCCGGCGCCGTGATGAGCCACGTCCGGTACCCGGAGGACCTGTTCAAGGTCCAGCGCGAACTGCTGGGCCAGTACCACGTGACCGATCCGCGCAGCTTCTACAAGAACAATGACGCGTGGAGCGTGCCCGCCGACCCCACGGTGAATTCCAACACGGACGTCAAGCAGCCGCCGTTCTACATGTCGCTGCAGATGCCGGACCAGGAGAAGCCTGCGTTCCAGCTGACGTCCTCCTTCATCCCGCAGATTGTGAACGGAAACGCCCGCAACGTCCTCTACGGCTTCCTCGCCGCCGACTCCGACGCGGGGAACCAGGCCGGGGTGAAGGCCGAGGGCTACGGCAAGCTGCGGCTGCTGCAGATCCCGCCGGAAACCCAGGTGCCCGGCCCCGGGCAGGCGCAAAACAAGTTCAACTCCGATCCCACTGTTTCCCAGGCCCTTAACCTGTTGCGGCAGGGTGCCTCGGACGTGCTGAACGGCAACCTGCTCACCCTGCCCGTGGGCGGTGGCATCCTCTACGTCCAGCCCGTGTACCTGAAGTCGACCGGTGAGACCTCTTACCCCACCCTCCAGCGCGTGCTGGTGGCTTTCGGTGACAAGGTGGGCTTCGCGCCGACGCTCGATGCCGCGCTGAAGCAGCTCTTCGGCGGTGACTCGGGTGCCGCGGCCGGCGACTCGGCCAACAACGGCCAGACCCCGGCAGGCCCCGCCGCGCCCGCAACGCCCGCTGCAGCGGACGCCAAGGCGCAGCTGAAGGCGGCCCTCGATGAGGCCAACTCCGCCATCCAGGCCGGCCAGTCGGCGCTGGCGGCCGGTGACTTCGCAGCGTACGGCGAAGCACAGAAGAGGATCGCCGCAGCCCTGCAGAAAGCCATGGACGCTGAGGCCAAGATCCCGGTGACCGCTCCTGAGGCCACCCTTGCACCGTCGGCATCTCCATCGCCGTCGCCGTCCGCAGGCAAGTAGCACCGTCAGGCAGTTCGACGGCGGCAGCCCGGTATCCGCGCCCAGGGGGAGCGGATGCCGGGCTGGCGTAACGGACGTCACGCCGCCAGGATTTGGCCCCAGGTTCACCTGCCGGTAAAGTAGTTCTTGCGACGCGGGGTGGAGCAGTTCGGTAGCTCGCTGGGCTCATAACCCAGAGGTCACAGGTTCAAATCCTGTCCCCGCAACTGGAGAAAGGCCCGGACACTGGAAACAGTGTCCGGGCCTTTTGCTTTGCCATTTTGCTCCCCTGGGGGATCCCCGGGGACGCTGCTGATCCCAACCGGAGGCCCGGGGCGGCAGTGGACGCACCGGCCGCAAAAGTAGGGTAGTGTTGTTCGAGCGACGCGGGGTGGAGCAGTTCGGTAGCTCGCTGGGCTCATAACCCAGAGGTCACAGGTTCAAATCCTGTCCCCGCAACTTATGAAGGCCCCGCCCGGCGATTACGCCGGGCGGGGCCTTCTTTTTCCTTGGATGCCTGCAGTTCCTAGTATTCTCTTTCGCAGGGCCTCACAATCTGTGGGCGGCCCGCAGTCATTCCTGAGAGGTACGTTGTTCCATGGCCACATCCACGAAGAAGCCCGGCACCGCGACGGGGAAGCGGAACCGGCTTTACTGGGCGGTTCCCGCCGTCCTCGTGGGGCTCGTCCTGGTGGTGCTGATCGCCAGGCTGCTCGTGGGGCTTCCCGCCGTCGCCTCCTTCCTCGCCACCTACCCGGGCCAGTCCGAACTGCCGGACAATGCTCCGGTCGGGTTCCCGGCGTGGCTGGCCTGGCAGCATTTCCTCAATGCGTTCTTCCTGCTCCTGATCATCCGCACCGGCTGGCAGGTGCGCACCACCACCAAACCGAGCGGCCACTGGACCCGGAACAACAAGGGCCTCATCCGCACGAAGAACGCGCCCACCAAGATCACCTTGGAGCTGTGGTTCCACCTCACCCTGGACGCCCTCTGGGTACTGAACGGGCTGGTTTTCGCGGTCCTGCTGTTCGCCACCGGGCAATGGACCCGCATCGTTCCGACCAGCTGGGACATCTTTCCCAATGCGCTGTCGGCCGCGCTCCAGTACGCGTCGCTGGACTGGCCCACTGAAGACGGCTGGATCAACTACAACGCGCTGCAGCTCCTGACGTACTTCGCCACCGTCTTCATTGCCGCGCCGCTGGCGTTCATCACGGGCCTCAGGATGTCCTCAGCATGGCCGAAGAAGGCCCAGGGCCTGAACAAGGCGTACCCCATCGAATGGGCCCGCGCCGTACACTTCCCGGTGATGGTCTACTTTGTGGCCTTCATCGTGGTCCACGTCTTCCTCGTCCTGGCCACGGGTGCGCTGCGCAACCTGAACCACATGTACGGCGTCCGCGACGACGACACCTGGTTCGGCTTCTGGGTGTTCCTGGCGTCCGTCGTGGTGATGGCAGCCGCCTGGTTCCTCGCCCGGCCGATCTTCCTGCGGCCCATTGCCTCGCTCATGGGCAAGGTCAGCCGCTGACCCGCCCCGTCAGTCGTCCTTGAGCTTCTGGTAGGCCGCCAGGGCCCGTTCCCGTGATTCCGGCAGCTCCACCAACGGTTTCGGGTAGCCATCCGTTTCCGCCGTCCAGGGTTCGTGTATGGTCCTGCCTTCGACACCAGCGAGTTCGGGGATGAACTGGCGCAGGTAGCGGCCATCGGGGTCGAACTTCTTGCTCTGCGTCACCGGGTTGAAGATGCGGTAGTACGGCGAGGCATCTGCACCCGACCCCGCGACCCACTGCCAGTTGGCCGGGTTGTTGGCGGCGTCGGCGTCCACCAGGGTGTCCCAGAACCATTCCTCGCCGACGCGCCAGTCCGTCAGCAGGTTCTTGACCAGGAAGGACGCGGCCGCCATGCGCACCCGGTTGTGCATCCACCCGGTCTGCCAGAGTTGCCGCATGCCGGCGTCCACCAGGGGGTAGCCGGTCTTCCCTTGTTGCCAGGACTCCAGCTCCTGTTGGTTCGGGGAGGCCCACTGGAACTTGTCGAACGCCGGCCGGAAGTTCCGGGTGGCAAGGTCCGGGTTGTGGTACAGCAGGTGCCAGTTGAACTCCCGCCAGCCCAGCTCCGAACGGAAGATTCCGACGTCGGAGGGGACCTTGCGGGGGTGGCGTCGCCGGATCTCGCGCCATACGCGGAAGGGGCTGACCTCGCCGAAGCGCAAATGGGGTGAGAGCCGGCTGGTTCCTTCGACACCCGGGATGTTCCGGCCGGTGCCGTATTCCTCGATGGGGCCGTCCAGGAAGTCCGTGAGCCGGTGCGCCGCACCTTGTTCACCTGGTTCCCACGTGTCCGCCAAGCCGCCGCTCCAGTCGGGCGAGGTCGGCAGCAGCTTCCAGCCGCCGAGTGGGTTGCTGGCCGGGAGGCCCCGTCCGGAGGCGGCAGGTTCCGGCAGCACCTCCGGGGCGTCCACGGGATCGCGGACGTCATGCGACGCGAGGCAGGCCCGCCAAAAGGGGGAGTAGACCTTGTAGTACCCGCCGGCGCCGGTGCGGACCGTCCAGGGTTCGAACAGGAGGTTTGCCTGGAAGCTGGAGGCTTCGATCCCGTTCTCTCCGGCCCAGTCCTTGAGGCCGGCATCGATGGTCCGCTCCGGAAGGCCGTACCTGCGGTTCCAGAAAAGGTTTCCGGCGTTGGTCTGGACGGCAAGTTCCCGGATGACATCGCCCGCGGGGCCCCGGCGAAGCACCAGGCGCGAGCCCCTGGCCTCCAACCCGGCGGCAAGAGCGTCCAGGGAATGGTGCAGCCACCAGCGGGCAGCGGCGCCCAGCGGCCGCACCCCTTCGGACTCCTCGTCCAGGATGTAGACCACGGTGGTGGGATTGCCCAGCCGGGCCGCCTCTGCCAGCGCCGGGTTGTCGTCCAGCCGCAGATCATCGCGCAGCCAGACCAGGGATGTTCCATCGGGAGAAGCAGCCATGCCACCACGGTACACAGTGGGACGGTACACAGCGGGACGGTACCGAGCAGGGACATGGCTAAGGGCCGGGACGTTGGTCCCGGCCCTTAGCCATGTGTCAAGGAAGCGACTCCCGCGGATCAGAGCTTGTCGAAGTCGGCCTCGTCCACGGTGGAGCCGGCCGCTGCCGGGCTGCCCGCACCGAGAGCCGGCTTGGCGCCGCCGGACTTCAGGGCGGCCAGGCGGGCTTCGATCTCCGTCTGCTCACCCAGGTCCTCCAGCTGGTTGAACTGTGCGTCGAGGCTGGACGCGGCAAGTTCCTGCTGTCCGCGGACCTTTGCCTCTTCGCGGCGGATCTTCTCCTCGAAGCGGCCCACCTCGCTGGTGGGGTCCATGATGTCGATGCTCTTGATGGCGTCGTGGACCTGGGACTGCGCAGCGGCCGTCTTGGACCGGGCCACCAGTTCGTTGCGCTTGCTGGTCAGCTGGTTGAGCTTGTTCTTCATCTGCTCAAGGCCGGTCTTCAGCTTGTCCACCACTTCGCGCTGGGAAGCGATGCTCGGTTCCGCGCCCTTGGCTTCGTTCTCGGCAGCGATCTGCCGCTGCAGGGCCACCTTGGCAAGGTTGTCGAACTTCTCGGCGTCGGCAACATCGCCGGCGGACCGGAACTCATCGGCCTTGCGGGACGCTGCCAGGGCCTTGTTTCCCCAGTCCCGGGCGTTCTTGACGTCTTCGTTGTAGTCGTCTTCGAGCATCCGAAGATTGCCGATGGTCTGCGCGACGGCGGACTCTGCCTCAGCGATGTTGTTGGTGTAGTCGCGGACCATCTGGTCCAGCATCTTCTGCGGATCCTCGGCGTTGTCCAGCAAGGTGTTGATGTTCGCCTTCGCCAGCTGCGCGATCCGGCCGAAAATGGACTGCTTAACCATGGTGTTTGCCTTTCGTCCTGCTCTGTGTTGACCACTGGGAACCTGTGCAACAGTGGTGTACTGCGTCTGTATGTGCGCCGGGATCTTCCGGCGCGCATTGGATGATCTTCTAGAAACTGCCGGAGTCGCCGCCGCCAAAGTCGCCGCCGCCGAAACCGCCGCCACCGCCGTCGCCGCCCCAGCCGCCGCCACCTCCGCCGTCACCCCAGCCGCCTCCGCCGCCCCAGCCGCCGTGGCCGCCGTTGAGGATGGAATTGATCAGGATGCCGCCGAGTATGGCGCCGCCCAGGCCGCCACCGCCACCGCCGCCGAACATGCCGCCCCGGCCGTAGCCCTGGTTGGCATAGCCGTCGAAGTGTTCCACGTCGGCCTGGGCCAGCTGCGCCGCCTGGGCAGCCAGTGCGTGGGCCTGCTGTGCGTAGGTCAGGGCCGTGACGGGGTCGGTGCGTGCAATCGAAAGGGCGTAATCGAGGTTCCGTTGCGATTCAGCCAGCCGCGTCCTGGCCTCGGTGCCCACCCCGCCGCGCCGGGCGGTGATGTAGTCCGAGGTGGCGCTGATCTGGGCCTGGGCGGACATGATGGTCTGCTGCAGGGAAGCCTGCGCACGCCGGGCCTGCTCCTGCTGGTCACGGATGCCGGTGAGCGCCTGGTCCAGCGTCTGGTGGGCGCCTTCCACCCGCTGGAGGGTGGCTATGGGGTCGATCTTCCCGCCCTGGATTTCGGTTTTGACCTGCCCAAGTGCCGCCTCCACGGCTGCCACCGGCCCCGCCAGTTCGGGGTGGGCGCCGGACTGGATCATGGCCTTTGCCTGGGCCAGGTCCTGCGAGGTGTCCACCACGGCTCCCTCGAGGCTGTTGCGGGCCTCGTCGAGGTTGCCGGCAACCTTCGAGATGGCGTCCAGCAGGACGTTCGTCTGGTGCAGGCTCTCTTCGGCAGCACGGACAGCTACCGCGGCCATGCTTCCTTCGCCCTCGCCGAGCTTCTGCTGCGCCGTGGCGGAAGCGTTTTGCACGAAGGCCAGGCGTTCCTTGGCCTGGACGATGTTGTCCGCCACCTGCGCGAGGGCACTGTCGGCGTACTTGGACCGCATCGCCGCCAGGGACTGTTCCGCGCTGGCAATCTTCCCATCCGCCTGCTGGGCCCCGGCGTTGACCGCGGCCAGTGCCTGCGGGGCGTTCTTCTCCAGCTCGCGCAGGGAGTCGAAGTCTGCCTTCTGCTCCTGAAGTGAGGCAAGGGCGGCTTCGGAGCGCCGGATGATCTCGCCCAGCCAGGTGCGCTGCTGCTCCTCGGTGTCCGGGATGTGGTCGTCAAGCTGCTGCTGCAGCTTGAAGGATTCGCTCATGTGCGCTTTCGCGTCCTCGAGCGCCTTGGTGAAATTGCCGACGGAGGAGTCGCCGTACTGTGCCTGGGCGAAGCCGAGTTCCTGCTCGCTCGACTTGATGGCATCATCCGCCTCGATCAGCAGCGAACCGCTCTTGCGCCGCAGCTCCTCGACGCTGAGTGAGGCCAGCGGGTCCAGCTCGGCACCCTGGGGGCCGTAGCTGCCGCTGGAGGCCTGGCCGGCGGCAGCTTTCTTTCGCCGGTTGCGGTAGTAGAGGTAGGCGCCGCCGCCGGCGACGACCACGCCGGCGCCTACGAGCACCGCCGCGCCGGCTCCGTCTCCGGAGGACACGGTGCCACTGCCGCCACCGGCGGCGTCACCAACGGCGGAGGCCGTGTCAATGGCGGCCTGGGCGAAGTCGCGCTTGCCGGCACCGAGGTTGGCGGCGATGGCATTCTGCGTAATGTTGGTGCGCTTGGAGTAGATGCTGCTGGCGCTGCTGGGAGAGAAGTAGTACTTACCCTGGTCAGTGGCGATGGCAAGGATGACGTCGGCGTTGCCCATGCCCTTTGCCTTGGCCACGGCTTGGCCCCACTGGGCAGGGTCGCTTGGGTTCTCAAAGGACTTCACGGTGACCACATAAAGGTTGTACTTGTGGTCCTTCAGGAGCTTCTGGATGGCGTCCTGGACCTCGCCCTTGCGGCTGCCAAGGACGCCGGCGTCGTCAACAATGTTGGTGCCGGAGGGGATGGTCACCGGGTCTTCGGCCCATGCCGCGCCGGCGGGTACCGCCAGCAATCCGGCAAGGCCGATCACGGCGAGGATACGTTTGAACTTTGACCGCATGTGCAACCCTTCAGCACGCCTGACACCGATTCGGGACGAATCAGTCGTCGAATCCAGCAGCGCCCCCACGCTTGGTGTGAAGCCGCAGGTCGCTGTGGCAATTCATCTTGATTCTATGGTGCACCCCACACCCAGTCCATGCGGGCAAATATGCCGCCAGCGAAACGCGGACCGGCACCGCGCCAGGCGCGGCAGGTACGTTCAGGAAGCTCTCAGCAAACATCCGAACTTGTTCCAGCGGGGCAGTCCATAGTTAATGGCAGACAAGGATGAAAGGAAGTCCCATGACTGAGAATCACACCCCGGGCCCGGTCCCCGAGGGCGACCGCCCGGGCAACCGGAATCCCTGGCCGCAGCACGACCAGGAGCAGTCCAGGGACTACCGGGGGTCGACTCAGCATGCGGACGCAGACGCCCCCACCGGCCCCGGCACTGCCAGCCCTGCGGGCCATAACCCCACCGAACGGCTGGACCAGCCGGGAACCGGGGCCGGCAACACCCAGGAGATCCCCGCCGGCCCCCGCCCGGTGTACCCGCAGCGCCAGCCGTTCTACGGCCAGCAGGCTTCCTACGGCCAGGGCCGGCAGCAGGACGGGCAGCCCGTGGACGGTGCCCCAGCGAATGGTCCGCACATGTATGGCCCGCATAATTACGGCACCCAGCCCGGTCACGGAGCGCAGCATGGCAGCGTTGGCCTGGCCCACAACCCGAAGGATGCGCCGCGCCGGAAGGCGACGTTCGGCGTCGGTACCCTGGTGGCCAGCATCCTCGCCGCTGGCCTTGTCGGCGGGGGAGTGGCCACGGTCGGTTCCGGGGAACTGTTCGGAATCGCCGGTTCCAGCACGTCCACCATCGGTGGCAGCAGCCAGCCGGGCACCGTCATCGTCAACAACAAGGATGACGTCAACGCCATCACCGCGGCGGCCGTGAAGGCATCACCGAGTGTCGTCACCATCAGCGCGACGAGTGGCGGCTCGGGGGGTACGGGATCGGGCATCGTCCTGGACGACCAGGGCCACATCCTGACCAATACACACGTGGTAACTCTTGATGGCCAGACCGCCAACGCGAGCCTCGAAATCCGGACCAGCGACGGCAAGGTCCTGGCTGCCAAGCTGGTGGGCACGGATCCGCTTTCGGACCTCGCCGTCATCAAGGTGGACAACGCCTCCGGGCTCACTCCCGCCAGCTTGGGCGACTCCTCCAAGCTCAACGTCGGCGACACCGCGATCGCCATCGGTTCCCCGCTTGGACTCACCGGCACCGTGACGGACGGCATCGTCTCCACCCTGAACCGCACCATCAGTGTGGCTTCCTCGGCCGCGCCCAAGGGCGGCGACGATACCCAGGGCGGCGACCAGGGCTTCCAGTTCGCGCCTCCGGGCGGCGGCCAGAGCCAGCAGAGCAGCAGCGAGGGGTCCATCTCGATCAATGTCATCCAGACCGACGCCGCCATCAACCCTGGCAACTCCGGTGGCGCGCTGGTCAACAGCAAGGGCGAGATCATCGGCGTCAACGTGGCTATTGCTTCGGCCGGATCCAACACCACGTCGTCGCAGAGCGGCAACATCGGCGTTGGCTTCAGCATCCCGATCAACCATGCCAAGCGCGTGGCGCAGGAGCTCATTGACAACGGCAAGGTCTCGCATGGCCAGCTCGGTGTCAGCGTGAAGCCCAAGACGTCCTCCGGCGCTGCATCCGAATTCTCGGTCGGAGCCGATGTTGCCTCGGTGGACGCCAGCTCGGCCGCCGGCAAGGCAGGCATCAAGGTCGGCGATGTCATCACCAAGTTCAACGACCTCACCATCGGCGAGCCGAACGAGCTGACGGCAGCCGTCCGGGAACAGGCTGCAGGAGCCACGGTGAAGATCACCGTGCTGCGCAACGGCAAGGAGCAGACGTTCGACGTCACCCTCGGAGCAGCTGCCAGCTGACCGGGCAGGCGTCTGCCGCCGAAAGGCGGCCCACGTCCCGGCCCCGTATGACGACGGCGGCGTCCCACCCTGGCGGGGACGCCGCCGTCGTCATGCCCGCATGGTTGGGCGCCTGACACAGGCGTTAACGGAAGAGGGCGCAGGCGTGCGCCGATATGGTTAGCTAGGGTTTACCCGTTTGCCGGGCATTCAAGAGGCCATGACCCACCCGGCTGGCTGTCCACAAGCATGGAAGGCTGCTGTAAATACAGTGGAAGAGACATTGAAGATCGTAGTCCTGGTCAAACATGTACCGGACGCCCAATTCGACCGCCACCTCAACGGCGAGGGTTTCACCACCGACCGTGACGAGAGCATTCTGTCCGAGCTTGACGAGTACGCGCTGGAAGCCGCACTGCAGTTGGCGGAAGCGCGCGGCGGCAGCAAGGCCGGCAACCAGGTCATCGCCTTGAGCATGGGGCCGGCCGGGGCTGTCAACGCCATCAAGAAGTCGCTCCAGATCGGTGCCACCGAGGGTGTGCACCTGACGGACGACGCCCTCGCGGGCTCGGACGCCGCCGCCACCTCCCTTGCCCTCGCGGCCGCCGTGCGGCACCTGGGCGACGTGGACCTGGTCATCACCGGGATGGCGTCCACCGACGGCGAGACTTCCCTGGTGCCGGCGCAGCTGGCAGAGCGGCTCGGCCTGCCCCAGGTCACGTTTGCCTCCTCGCTGGAGGTCGACGGCGGCCGGCTGACCGCAAGGCGCGACGCCGACACATCCTCCGAAACGGTGGAGGCAACCCTGCCCGCCGTCGTGTCCGTTACCGACCAGATCAATGAACCGCGGTACCCCAACTTCAAGGGCATCATTGCCGCCAAGCGCAAGAGCATCACCACGCTGTCCCTGGCCGACATCGGCGTGGACCCCGCACAGGTGGGCTTTTCCGGCTCCTGGACCACCGTGACCAACGCCGAGCAGCGGCCGCCGCGGACTGCCGGCACCATCATCACCGACGAAGGCGACGCCGGCATCAAGCTGGTTGACTTCCTGGCCGCCCAGAAGCTGCTCTAAGAGGGAACCCCGACATGGCAAAAGTACTTGTATTCATTGACAACCCCGGCGCATCGCTGAAGAAGAGCAGTCTGGAGCTGCTGACCCTGGCGCGTTCCCTGGGGGAGAGCGCGGTGGCGCTCAACGGAGAACTTTCCGACGGCGTCGCGGCCGCGTTCGGCGAGTACGGCGTGGGCACTGTCATCCGTCCCTCCACCGATGACCTGGACGACTTCCTGGTGGCTCCCAAGGCCGCCTACCTGGCCGCCGCCGCTGAAGCCGCCGGCGCGGGCATCGTCCTGCTGGACAATTCGCCCGAGGGCAAGGAGATCGCGGCGCGCCTGGGCATCCGCCTGAACGCCGGCGTCATCACGGACGTCGTTGCGGTGGACGCGGACGGCACTGGGCACAAGTCGGTCCTCGCCGGCTCCTACAACACCGCCTGCAAGGCAACCACACCGGTCTCGGTGCTGACCCTGAAGGCCAACAACGTAACTCCGGAGCCAGCCGCTGCTCCCACCACCCCGGAAGCCGCAACCGTGGAGGTTCCCGCCGGAAGCAGCACCGCGGCTGCCCGCATCACCGCGCGGGAGCAGAAGGTTGCCACCGGGCGGCCGGACCTGACCGACGCCCGCATCGTGGTGGCCGGCGGACGCGGCATGGACGGTGACTTCGGTCCCGTGGAAGAACTCGCCGATGCCCTGGGTGCTGCCGTGGGCGCCTCCCGTGCAGCCACCGATGCCGGCTGGATCAGCCATGACGCGCAGGTTGGCCAGACCGGCAAGACCGTGTCCCCGCAGCTCTACATCTCGGCCGGCATCTCCGGTGCCATCCAGCAGAAGGCCGGCATGCAGACGTCCAAGGTCATCGTGGCCATCAACAAGGATGCCGAGTCGCCCGTCTTCGAAATCGCGGACTTCGGCATCGTGGGCGACGTCTTCGATGTCCTGCCGCAGGCCGCCGCGGAGATCAAGAAGCGAAAAGGCTGATTCTTTGACTGCCTCCACCAGAAAGGCACAGGGCCCGTTCAACCCGGACACGCACCGGGTTGGGCGGGTGCTCTGTTTTGCGGCCCACCCGGACGACATCGACTTCGGAGCCGCGGGCACCATCGCCGCCTGGACGGCGGCCGGGGTCGAGGTGAGCTACTGCATCATGACCGATGGCGACGCCGGGGGCTTCGACCCCGCCCACCGGCCGGACATCATCGCGATGCGCGACGCTGAGCAGCGCCGCGCCGCCGAGCTCGTGGGTGTCTCCGACATCCACTACCTCCACCAGCGCGACGGTTACCTCGAACCCTCGCACGAGGTGATGAAAGGGGTGGTGCGGCTGATCCGCCAGATCCGCCCCGACGTCGTCCTTTCCATGCACCCGGAACGGAACTGGGACCGGATCCAGAAAAGCCATCCCGACCACCTCGCGGTGGGGGAAGCCGTGACCCGCGCCGTGTACCCGGCCGTGGAGAACCCTTTCGCCTACCCTGAACTGGCCGACGCCGGGCTGGCCGCTTACAAGCTCCCCTGGCTGTGGCTGTATGCGGGGCCGGAGGAACGCGAAAACCACTTCGTGGATGTCACTGACCATGTCGAGGCGAAGCTGGAAGCCATCCACGTCCACGTCAGCCAGCACCCGGATGTGGAGGCGATGGAGGCCACCGTGCGGCGCGGCATGCAGGCCAACGCCGCCCGGGCAGGACTGCCCGAAGGCCGCAGCGCCGAAGCCTTCCATGTGGTGGCAATCAACGGACCGGGCACCATCGCGGGTTTCTAAGTCAGTGAATGAACAAGCCCCCCGTTCCTTGGAAGGAACGGGGGGCTTGTGGTTTAGCTGACTGGTTAGGCGCCGAGAGGGGCCGCGGCGACCGTGGGCAGTGTTGGGGCCGAGGACCCGCCGACCGGCTCCACGGTGATTCCCAAGGCTGCGGCGGAGTGGATCCCCTGCACCACGGCCGGCTTGGAGAGTGCCTTTTCGTCCATCAGCCCCTGGGAGACGGGAGCGGACCCGTCCTTGGGGATGAGCCACATCTGGTAGACCTTGCCCGACGGCGGCGCGGGGACGCCGCTCATCTTCACCACGGCAGCGTCATGCGACGACGAAATCAGGAGAGTGGCCTTGCCCCCGCCCGCGACGTTGACCGAAGCTTCCCGCACGTCGGTGGCCCGGACCACCTGGTTCACGGGGTCGTTCTGGTCCGCCAGGTAGGCGCCGACGCCTACGCCGCCGATCGCTATGGCTGCCGCGGCGGCCACCCCGGCGAGCCAGCGGCGCGTCCCGGCCGGCCGGCGTCGTTCTGCCCGGCGCTGGCGCGCTTTGGCGAGGTCGTCCGTGGCTCCATGCAGCCCGGACACCGGGGGGACGGACGCGGCGGGTGCCGGAATGCTCCCGCCCGGCCCGTGGTCCTGCGCAGGAAGGCCAGCCGGCAGTTGCGCCGGCAATTGCGCCAGGATCCGGTCAAACAGGTCCGACGGCGGCTCCTCCTCGGCGCGGAAAGTGCGGGCAAGTGTTTCACGCGACTGGCGGACCCGCTCGAGGAAGGCTTGGCGCTCAGCGTCGGGGGCGCCCGCCAAGTAGGCGTCGATGGCGCCGCGCTCTTCCCCGGTGACGGCGTCGAGGGCATAGAGTTCGGCGAGGTCGACGAAGCGGCCGGAGGCGAGGTCCATGGCAACGGTGTCGCCAAAGGAACCCGGCCGGCCCTTGCGTTCGTGCTCCATTCCGTTCATCTCAACTCACCCCCAGACAGGTCTTCAATCGGATCAGTCCATCGCGGATGCGGGACTTGATGGTGGGAACGGCGGCATTCAGCCGCTCTGCGACCTCCCGGTAGGTGAGGCCGCCGTAGTAGGCGAGGCGTACGGACTCCTGTTGTGTTTCGGTCAGTGTTTCCAGGCAGCGGACCACAGCTTCGGCCTCGAGCCGGCTGCCAACTTCCTCGGAAACAGTGTCGTGGTCAACGTCCTGCGTGCTGGCCCCGTACTTCGCCTCCCTGTCAGTGGAAGACTGCGACGACCTGACCTTGTCCACGGCGCGCCGGTGGGAGATGGTCATCAGCCACGAAAGGGCGCTCCCGGACTGGGAATCGAACTTCGCCGCGTTTTGCCACACCTGGAGGAAGACCTCCTGGGTGGTGTCTTCGCTGAGTTCGGGGTCAATCAGGACGCGCCGTGCCATGCCGAAAACGCGGCGCGAAGTGAGCTGGTAGAACTCGGCAAACGCTGCCTGGTCCCCCCTGGCAATCCGTTCCAGCAGGGCCGACAGCTGTTGGCCCGGGTCAACCGGCGGTTCGGTCACCGCTGCGGCGGACTCGGCATTCGGCGCATTGGGAGTTTCCATTACTCCCAAGCATAAGTCCCCCCGGGGTGGTTTATTGGCAGTTCCGGACAGGTGGCGGTACCCGGTGCCGGGACCGCCTTCAAGTAATGTCACCTGCCCGCTCCTCGGTCCCGTCGAATGCTTCCAGCAGTCATTCGGCGCAGGGGGGCGCGGGGATGGGTCGTGTTTGAAAAATTCCTGGTGCTACAGCCGGGCGCCGGCGAAGCCCTGCTGGCGCCATGCCTCATAAACGGCAATCGAGGCCGCATTGGCAAGGTTCAGCGAGCGCAGTGCCGGCAGCATCGGCAGCCGAACGGTTGCCGTGACATGGGAATCGACCTTCAGCTCCTCCGGCAGGCCGACAGATTCCCGGCCAAACATCAGTACGTCACCGGGCTGGTAGGCAACGTCCGTATAGCTTGTCGTTCCATCCGATGTGAAGGCATAGACGCGCTCGGGCTTCAGGTGGGCCCAGGCGTCCTCGATGGACTTGTGCACGGTGACGACGGCGAGGTCGTGGTAGTCAAGACCGGCCCGGCGCAGCTTGGCATCGGAGAAGTCGAACCCGAGGGGTTCCACGAGGTGCAGTTCGGCGCCGGTGATGGCGGCAAGGCGGATCGCGTTGCCGGTGTTGCCGGGGATTTCGGGAGCATGGAACAGGATGCGGAACACCTCCCTATCCTAGCCACCGCCTCAGTGCATGCCGCGCAGCAGCCTTGCAAGGACCGGGACGTTGACTGTGTTGGGTGCCGGCCCGGAGGCCAGGAATTCCTTCAGTCCGCGCACCAGGCCTGCAGCGTTGACGATCCGGACGCTCTCAAGCGCGCCGGCCGGCCGCCGGTGGTGGTCGATCACGGGTTCATGGAGGTTGCCGTCCGGGCTGAGCACCACGGTCCATCCGGTGACATTGAGTTCCGGGAAGATGTCCTGCATGGCGCGCACCACCGCACCCAGCTGCGGGGGCGCCACCGCCCGGCCACCGTGGTTGAGGGTCCGGCCGTCCCAGGCATAGGCGCCCTTGGGCAGGAGCATCGAGTTAATCAGGGCCAGCCGGTACCCGGACAGCACGGCATGGTCGATGTGGCTGTTGTCAGCGGGGGACTGGAGGCCGTTGATGAGACGGGCGGCAGGGATGGCCGGCAGGACCTGCCGCGCCAGCAGCTGGACAGTGCGCATCTCACGCTGGATGCGGGCTTCTGCGCCGAAGATTCCCCGTTTGCGGGGCATCCCGTGCACCTGCTGGCGGGCCTGGGCGAAGGGGATCAGGGGAACGCCGGTGGGATGGGCTTCGTCGTACGGCGGGATGTAGACGGCCGGGTCCCCCGCAGTGTTCCTTGCGTTGCCGGGCCGGTGGACCGTGGCGGAGGCACGGCTTCCGGCGGCAGGGGCATCGAAATGGGGTCCGGTGCCGGATGAAGCGCCGCCTGCGGTACCGGCAGCATAGGAACGGTCGTAAGCTTTCCGGCGTTGGGGGTCGATCAGCGTCTCGTAGGCGGCGGTCACACGGCGGAAGGCGGCGGCGTCGCCCCCGTGGTCAGGATGTGCCTTCCTGGCAGCACGCCGGTACGCCACCTTGATCTCCTTTTCCGTGGCCGTGACTGCCACGCGCAGGACCTGGTAGTGGGAGCTGCTGCTCTCGGTCAAGCAATCTTCCTTATCCTTGTGCGCACCCGAAAGGGGAATCGGAGTGCCCGCCCAGTCTAGCCAGCACAGTCCACCGGCCTGCTGGGACAACGTCTGTCCAGGGCCTGCGGGTTCCCGGCGGGGCCGGAGTCTAGACTCGTGATGGCGCGGCTGACGAATGGCCGGGGGAAAGCAGCGGAATGGAGAAGGACATGCCGACGACGGCGGGGCCGGCCGGCAGCGGATGGCGCAGGGGAGTGCCGCTCATGACAGCGGGCCTTGCGGCGGTGCTGATGGGCGGTTGCAGCGTGGACGTCCGGGACCCCTCCGTGTCCCCCGCTCCGGCAAGCACGCCCGCATTGTCCACCCCCACCATCACGCCCGGGCATGACGCAGCGGCTGTCGCGGCGCAGGACCTGCCGTTTTCAGCCGGCGGCGTGCTGGCTCCGGGGGTGCCCGTAGGAATCTCGGACGAGTTGAAGCGTGCGCCGGGGTGGAAACCGGTCAAGGAGAACGTGGCCGGCCTTAGCCAGTACCTGAAGTCGGACGGATGCCTTGTGGCTGCCCGCGCCAGCACAGGCCAGGCTCCGTTGGTGCGCGGGGATGACAGGGAATCCACCGTCGCCCTGTACCAATACCTCGACGCCACTATCCAGCCCACGTACCTGAAGACTGCCACGCTGCACTGGGGCGGGACCGCGGAAGAACCCGGCCGGAACGTGGAAGTCCTCGCTCTGGAGCAAACGGCACCTGGCGGAAGGTCAACCGCCGTCCTTGCGCGGGTCTTCGGCACCGCCGGGTCGTCAGTCTATATTTCGGTGTCCTGTCCGGATGCCGCCTCGTTGCGCGCGGCCCGGGACGACGTCAACCGCTTCCTGCCGGTACTGCCGCCGTCGGGCTGACTGGCCCCCGGCCTCCAAGGCAGGAACCGCCGGTGCTGGAGGGCTCAGCCGGCCGGCGGTTGCTGGACTTGGGTTTTGGTTGTTGGACGGGCGCTCCCGGCCCTCAGGCCCTGGCCGTCCCGGGACGGATCGAGAGCCGGTTGAGGGCAAGGGCGCCTACCAGCAGCCCGAAGTCGCGCAGTGCCACATCATAGAAGCTTCCCAGCAGCAGGAGGTTGACGATGATGCCTGCGAGCCACGCCGCCACCAGCAGCGAGCCGAACTTCGGCCGGACTGCCACGGCGATGCCGGCGATGATCTCCACCACGCCGACGACGTACATGAACACCTGGGGTGCCAGCGGGACGATGGCCGTGGCCTGCGGCGCCAGGTACACACTCCAGTCCGTAAGGATGTTCGTGAACTTGTCCAACCCGAACAGGATTGGCGCAACGGTAAAGACAGTGCGCAGCAGCAGGAACGCCTGCCGTGCCGGTTCGGCCGTGGGCACATGGTGGGCGCGGACTGCGGATGCTGTTTTCATTGCTGGCTCCTTCTAAAAGTAGGTATTCCGATTTTAGAGATGCGCAGGGTCTATAATCAAGAGATCTTGACTTTGGATGGGTGGGCCTTGAACCGACGACCGTGGGCGGCCAGGATTGCAGCAGTTGCCTCCCTGACAGATGACAAGCGGCTGCAGTTGTTCGAGGTGGTGGCAGCCTCGCCCCAACCCGTGGGCCGTGACGAGGTGGCGGAGGCGGTGGGCCTTCCCAGGAGTACGGTGTCATTCCACCTGGACCGACTGGTCCAGGACGGGCTCCTGACGGTCGAGTTCCGCAAGCCGCCGGGCAGGGTAGGTCCCGGATCCGGGCGGCCCGCCAAAATGTACCGGCCGGTGGGGGGAGAAGTCGGGGCGTCCGTTCCGGACCGGAATTACGATTTGGCCGGCGAGCTTATGGCGGACGCGATCGAAACCTCGCTTTCCGGCGGAGAGCCCGTGGCCGGCGCCCTCCAGTCGGCGTCGTACCGGAGAGGCCGGGAGATGGCCGAGGCGGCGGAGTCCCTGGAGGATTTCCTGGTGCAGGCAGGCTACCGGCCCCTGCCCGACGGGGATGGCGGCTTCCTGCTTCCCAACTGCCCCTTCCACCGGCTCTCACAGCAGCACCCGGCGGTGGTGTGCGGCATGAACGGCGCGTTCCTCCGCGGCGCTGCGGCAGGTTGCGGCGCCCCCGAAGACCGCGTGGCAGGAGATGACGAGGCCGGCCACTGCTGCGCCAGGATCACCGGCCCGGGCCGAACGGCCTAGAATTACAAGGTGCCTGTCTATCTCGACCACGCTGCCACCACCCCGCTCTCCCCGGAAGCGCTGGCCGCCCTGACGCGTGAACTGGCCCGCACCGGCAATCCTTCCTCGCTGCACGCCTCCGGCCGCCGCGCCCGCCGTGCGGTGGAAGACGCGCGGGAGGCTCTTGCCGCCGCCGCCGGCGCCCACTCCTCCGAGGTGATCTTCACGTCCGGCGGAACCGAATCGGACAACCTTGCGGTGAAGGGCCTCTACTGGTCCCGGGTGGCAGAGGACCCTGCGCGGCGCCGCATCCTCTGCTCCGCCGTCGAACACCATGCCGTGCTGGACACCGTGGAATGGCTGGAACGGCATGAGGGAGCTGAAGTGACCTGGCTGCCGGTGGACGGCGACGGCGTGCTGGACCTCGATGCCCTCGACGCTGAACTCTCCCGCGAACCCGGGACCGTGGCGCTGGTCACCGTCATGTGGGCCAACAACGAGGTGGGGACCATCCAGCCCGTGCGGCGGATCGTTGAACTGGCACATGCCGCCGGCGTGCCTGTCCACTCCGACGCCGTCCAGGCGTTCGGCTCGGTCCCCGTGGACTTCAAGGGCTCCGGCCTCGACGCCATGTCCGTCTCGGGGCACAAGATCGGCGGGCCGGTGGGCGTGGGCGCCCTCCTGCTGGGCCGCTCGGTCAAGCTCACGCCGGTGCAGCACGGCGGCGGGCAGGAGCGCGACGTGCGCTCCGGCACGCTGGACACCGCGTCCATCGCGGCCTTTGCTGCCGCGGCGGAGACCGTGACGGCCGCACTGCCCGCTGAAGCGGCGCGGATCGCCGCCTTGCGTGACAGGCTGATCGACGGCATCAGCGGGGACATCCCCGAGGCGGTCCTGCGGGGCGCGGTCGGTGACGGGCGGCTCCCCGGCAACGCGCACTTCACGTTCCCCGGCTGCGAGGGGGACTCGCTGCTGTTCCTGCTGGACCTGGCCGGCATCGAATCGTCCACCGGGTCCGCCTGCACCGCCGGCGTGCCCCGGCCTTCCCATGTACTGCTGGCCATGGGCCTGGATGAGGAAACAGCACGCGGAGCACAGCGGTTCAGCCTGGGGCACTCGTCCACCGAGGCCGACGTCGACGCCTTGCTTGCAGCGCTGCCCGGGGCTTACGCGCGGGCGCGCCAGGCAGGCATGGCAGGGCACGAGTCCTCGATCCAGACCGCGGGTACCGTTGCGCGCCAGGGGTTGCGCGGCTCCTGACCCTCACTGCACGCTGCTTCACTGCCCGATTTGCCTGCAGCCGTAGAATGGATAGGCGAAGATCGTTTCCGCCGCCGGCGTTCCAGCACACGGCCCCGGAAAGCAAGCATCCCCCAACAGAAAGCCAGCATGCGAGTACTTGCAGCCATGAGCGGCGGAGTGGACTCCGCCGTCGCCGCCGCCCGGGCAGTGGAGGCCGGCCATGACGTCGTCGGCGTCCACCTGGCGCTCTCCAGGATGCCCGGCACACTGCGCACCGGAAGCCGCGGTTGCTGCACCATCGAGGACTCCCGCGACGCCTGGCGGGCCTGCGATGTCCTGGGTATCCCGTACTACGTCTGGGATTTCTCCGAGCGCTTCAAAGAGGACGTGGTCCAGGACTTCATCGATGAATACGCGGCCGGCCGAACGCCGAACCCGTGCATGCGCTGCAACGAGCGGATCAAGTTCGCCGCCCTGCTGGAGAAAGCCATTGCACTCGGGTTCGACGCCGTCTGCACCGGCCACTACGCCAAGGTGGTTGAAGACGCCGACGGCAACCGGGAACTGCACCGTGCGGCGGACTGGGCCAAGGACCAGAGCTACGTCCTCGGTGTGCTGACCCACGAGCAGTTGAAGCACTCGATGTTCCCGCTGGCCGACACCCCCTCCAAAGCCGAAGTGCGGGCGGAGGCGGAGAGGCGGGGACTGTCCGTGGCGAACAAGCCGGACAGCCACGACATCTGCTTCATTCCCGACGGCGACACGGCAGGCTGGCTCGCCGAGAAGATCGACATGACAACCGGCGACATTGTCGACGAGACGGGCGCCAAGGTGGGCGAACACCCCGGCGCCAACGCCTTCACGGTGGGCCAGCGGCGCGGCCTCAAGCTGGGCACCCCGGCAGCCGACGGCAAGCCGCGGTTCGTCCTGGAAATCCGCCCCAAGGAAAACAAGGTGGTGGTGGGCCCCGAGGCGCTCCTGGCCATCGATGAGATCCGCGGCATCAAGGTCTCCTGGGCCGGCCTGCCCATCGCTGAGGTGGAAACGGGTGCGGAGTTCGACTGCTACGCCCAGGTCCGCGCCCACGGCGACCCTGTTCCTGCCACGGCCCGGATGGAGGCGCCCGCGGACGGCCCGGCCTCCGGCCAGCTCGTGGTCCGGCTCGAAGCCCCGCTGCGGGGAGTGGCACCGGGCCAGACCGTGGTCCTGTACCAGGGCACCCGGGTCCTCGGCCAGGCAACCATCGACGCCGCACGCTCGCTGCAGCGCGCCGCACTGTAGGGCACGAAACCTTGAGCGCCGCCCCGGATGCAACCGGGGCGGCGCTTTGCCGTGCGCGCTTCTCCGTACGAAGGCGGGGCGGAGACGGACCCGAAATAAATTTTGTGTTTCAACTCACAGAATAGGCCGTCCTGAGGGCTGACTCTCTGATTGAATCTACGCATCAGCACTGCGCGCAGGCAGCCGGGCGAACGCGCCCGCATGCCGGCGCGCGCGTATTCATCGAACAGAAGGCTCACAGATGATCAAGAGCACAACACCCCTGCACCGCGCCATCGCGCTCGCAGGAATATCCGCCCTCGCCCTGACAGCCTGCACCGGGCCCTCTGGCGGCGGCGGAACGTCCACCGGCAGTGCCGGCGGCGGTGCCATCACCTTTGGAACGACGGACAAGGTCGTGACCCTCGACCCCGCCGGATCCTACGACGCAGGCTCCTTCCTGGTAATGAACCAGGTCTACCCCTTCCTGATGAACTCCAAGCCGGGCTCGGCCGAGGCAAGCCCGGACATCGCCGAGTCCGCCTCCTTCACTGCTCCCACTGAATTCACGGTGAAGCTCAAGCCCAACCTGAAGTTTGCCAACGGCCACGCGCTGACCGCCTCGGACGTGAAGTTCTCCTACGACCGCGTCATGAAGATCAACGACCCCAACGGCCCCGCATCCCTGCTCTCCAACCTGACGTCGGTTGAAGCCAAGGATGACACCACTGTGGTGTTCACCCTCAAGGCAGCCAATGACCAGGTGTTCCCGAGCGTGCTCGGCACCAACACAGGCCCGATCGTTGACGAGGAAGTCTTCCCGGCCGACAAGGTGATGAGCGATGAGGACATCGTCGCCGGCAAGCCGTTCGCCGGCCCCTACACCATCGATTCCTACAAGAAGAACGAACTCGTCAGCCTCAAGTCCAACCCGGACTACAACGGCCTGCTGGGCAAGCCCGCCAACGACAGCGCCGTCATCAAGTACTACGCCGACTCCAACAACCTGAAGCTGGACGTCCAGGGCGGCAACATCGACGTTGCCGGCCGGAGCCTCACGGCCACGGACGCCGCGGACCTTGCCAAAGACTCGAAGGTCAAGGTCTACAAGGGCCCGGGCGGTGAGCTGCGGTACATCGTCTTCAACTTCGACACCATGCCGTTCGGGGCCAAGACCCCGGAGGCGGACCCGGCCAAGGCCCTTGCCGTCCGCCAGGCCATGGCCGACATCGTGGACCGGCAGGCCATCTCCGACCAGGTCTACAAGGGAACCTACGTCCCGGCCTACTCCGTGGTCGCCGACGGGCTCCCGGGGGCCACGCAGCCGATGAAGGAAATGTACGGCGACGGCACCGGCAAGCCCAGCCTGGACAAGGCGAAGAAAGTCCTCAGCGACGCCGGGGTCAGCGGGCCCGTCAACGTAAAACTGCAGTACAACCCGGACCACTACGGCAAGTCCTCCGGTGACGAATACGCCATGATCAAGGAACAGCTGGAGAAGTCCGGGCTGTTCACCGTGGACCTGCAGTCCACCGAATGGGTGACGTACTCCAAGGCACGCACCGCAGACGCCTACCCCGTCTACCAGCTGGGCTGGTTCCCGGACTACTCTGACGCGGACAACTACCTCACGCCCTTCTTCATCCCGGGCAACTTCCTCAAGAACCACTATGAAAACCCGGCAGTGACGGAACTGGTCCAGAAGCAGCTGACCACCCCGGACAAGACTGAGCGCGAGAAGCTGCTTGGCGAGGTACAGTCCGCCGTCGCCAAGGACCTTTCCACGCTGCCGCTGCTCCAGGGCGCGCAGCTGCTGGTTGCCGGATCGGGCGTCAAGGGCGTCGAGAAGACCCTTGATCCGTCGTTCAAGACCCGTCTCGGCGTCCTGTCCAAGTAAGCAGCCACCCCCCATCGGGCTCTGACCGGCCGGAGGCGGGACGCCGTGGAGGCGTCCCGCCTTTTGCCGGTCATCGGCCAGCAACGAGGGGACTGCTGGCTCCCGGTCACCACGAATTCAGGTACCGATGACAACCTTGATTGACGCGCCTCCCAGCGACGCTGACGCGCTCCTACCGTCCAAGAAGAAAGCGGCGGGGGGAGGGCTGGGCCAGTACATCCTGGTCCGCTTCCTGCTGATCTTCCCAACCATCCTCATCCTCGTCACCATGGTGTTCTTCCTCATGCGGATCACCGGTGACCCCATCACCGCAGCCATGGGCGGACGCCTGCCACCTGACCAACTGCAGGAGCGCATCCATGCCGCCGGTTACGACCGGCCGCTCCTGGTGCAGTACTTCGAATACCTGGGCCAACTGGCAACGGGCAACTTCGGCACAACGCTCTCCGACAACCGCCAGGTCACCGAAATGCTGACCACGTACGGAGCGGCCACGCTGGAACTGTCCATCAACGCGCTCATCGTCGCCTTGCTGGTGGGCATTCCGCTGGGCATGGTTGCCGCGCACCGGCGCGACCACCTGCCTGACGCCGTGCTGCGGATCCTGGCGATCCTGTTCTACGCCACCCCGGTCTTCTTCGCCGGCATGCTCCTCAAACTGGTGTTCTCCGTGTGGCTGCACTGGCTCCCGGTGGCCGGCCGGGCAGGAACCAGGACCGAGCTGTCCCTGACCGCGCTGGAGGCGCCCACGGGCATCTACTGGCTGGATGCCCTGCGGAGCGGCAACATGGCAGCGTTCAGCGACGTGATGTCGCACGCGGTCCTTCCCGCCCTTGCGTTGGGCCTGCTGACGGCTGGAATCTTCCTTCGGCTGGTCCGGACCAACGTCATCGGCACCCTTGGCAAGGACTACGTCGAGGCCGGCCGCTCCCGCGGCGTCAGCGAGTTCAGGCTGGTCACCAAGCATGCATACAAGCCGGCGCTGATCCCGATCATAACGGTCATGGGCCTGCAGATCGCTGTGATGCTTGGCGGCGCAGTGCTCACCGAAACCACTTTTGAGTGGAAGGGCCTGGGGTTCCAGCTGGCCAATTACCTCACGGCGCGCGACTTCGTGGCCGTCCAGGGCATCGTGGTGCTGCTGGCCGTCATCGTCGCCGTCACCAACTTCATCGTGGACATCGTTGCCGCGCTGATCGACCCCCGCGTGAGGTACTGACATGACTGCCGAGACCACCCTCGAACCCGTCGCCAACCCGCGGGCGTCCTTCTTCCGGCGGCTGCCGGTTGTGTCACACTTCAACAAAAGCGTCGGCCTGCAGCGTTTCATGCTGGTCGTGGGACTTGTCCTCACCGGCATCTTCCTGCTGACGGCACTGGCCGCACCACTGCTCGCCCCCTATGGCTTTGCCCAGCTTTCGGACGCCGATGGCAATTTCCCCACCCAGCAGGAGCCGGGCGGCAAGCACCTCCTCGGCACCACGGTGGGCGGTTACGACGTCCTTTCCCGTGTCATTTGGGGTACCCAGACGGCGCTGTTGGTCATCATCGTGGCCGTGATCCTGTCCATCTTCGCGGGCGTCATCCTCGGCCTGGTCAGCGGCTACATCGGCGGCTGGCTGGACCGCATCCTCGTGGTGGTGGCGGACGCGATCTACGCTTTCCCCTCGCTGCTGGTGGCAATCGTCATGGCCATCGTCATCAGCGGCGGCCAGTCCAGCCTGCTGGGCGGCATCCTGGCGGCAGCCATCTCCATCACGGTGGTGTTCATCCCGCAGTACTTCAGGGTGATCCGCGCGGAGACCATCAGGCTGAAGGCGGAACCCTTCGTCGAGTCCGCCAAAGTGGTGGGCGCCTCGAACGTGCGCATCATGACCCGGCATATCTACCGCAATGCCACCCGCACGCTGCCGCTGATCTTCACCCTCAATGCCTCCGAAGCCATCCTGACCCTGGCAGGGCTGGGCTTCCTGGGCTTCGGCATCGAGCCGAGCTCAGCGGCGGAATGGGGCTTCGACCTCAACAAGGCGCTCGCAGACACCACCTCCGGCATTTGGTGGACCGGGCTCTTCCCCGGCCTCGCCATCGTGTGGACGGTCCTCGGGCTGACGCTGGTGGGCGAGAGCATCAACGACCTGAACGATCCCCGCCTCCGCGGCCGCAAGCGGGCCACCCGCAAGGCGGCAGCGTCCGCTGCACCGGCCGCCGCCGGACCTGGCACCGAAACAGAATCGAGCAACCCGTGAGCGAAAACCTTGGGTCCGTGTCCGACCGCCGGGAGCAGGACCGCAAGACGGTCCTCGATATCAACCACCTCCAGGTCACCTTCGCCACCGATGCCGGCGATGTCCGGGCCGTCAAGGACGTCAGCCTCGACATCAAGGCCGGCGAGGTACTGGCCATCGTGGGGGAGTCGGGTTCCGGCAAGACGGTCACTGCCAAAACCATCCTGGGCCTCTTGCCGGAAACCGCCAGCAGTTCAGGGGCGGTGCTGATCAACGGCACCAATGTGATCAGCCTCAGCGCTGCGCGCCTGCGCCAGATCCGCGGCCGCGACGTCGCCATGGTCTTCCAGGAACCTTCCACCGCCCTGAACCCGGTGTTCACGGTGGGCTGGCAGATCGCAGAGGGTATCCGTGCCCATGCGGCGCGCGACGGCGGTGGGCGGGTGAGTGCCAAGGAAGCCAAGGCGCGGGCTGTCGAAGCCCTGCGCAAGGTGGGCATCCCGGACCCGGAGCACCGCGTCAACTACTACCCGCACCAGTTCTCCGGCGGTCAGAAGCAGCGCGTGGTGATCGCCGCAGCCCTGGCGCTGAATCCCGGGCTCATCGTCGCCGACGAACCGACCACCGCCCTGGACGTGACAGTCCAGGCGGAGATCCTGGAACTACTCCGGGACCTCCGGGACAAATACGGCACCTCGATCGTCCTGATCACCCACAACATGGGCGTCGTGGCGGACCTCGCGGACCGTGTGGTGGTGATGTACCAGGGCGACATCGTCGAGGAGGCTCCGGCACGGAAGCTTTTCGCCGAACCCAGGCAGGACTACACCCGCCGGCTTCTGGCCGCCGTGCCGCACCTCGGCCGCAACTCGGCGTCGGAGGGCCTGACCCAACGGCCCCACCAGGATGAGGAAGTGCTGGTGGCGGCGGACAACCTGGTGATCGAGTACCCCGGCCGGCTGGGAACGCCCGCGTTCAAGGCCGTCGACGGGGTCAGCTTCACGTTGTCCAGAGGCGAGGTCTTCGGCCTGGTCGGGGAATCGGGATCCGGCAAGACCACCATCGGGCGGGCCATCGCGGGGCTGAACCGCACCACGGGCGGCAGCCTCAAGGTTCTTGGCTACGAGATGCTGAACCTGCGCGAACGCACGTTCAAGCCGCTGCGGAAGGACGTCGGGTTCGTGTTCCAGGACCCGGCAGCGTCGTTCAACCCGCAGCTGACCATCGGGGAGTGCATCGCCGAGCCCATGCTGATCCACACCCGGCCAAGCGACGCGCAGGCGCGGAAGCGCGTGGGTGAGCTGCTCGAATCAGTGCAGCTGCCGGCGTCGTATGCGGGGAGATACCCGCACGAACTGTCCGGCGGCCAGCGGCAGCGGGCATCCCTGGCCCGGGCGCTCAGCCTGAATCCGCGCCTGCTGATAGCGGATGAGCCGACGTCGGCCCTCGACGTTTCGGTGCAGGCGAAAGTCCTCGAGCTGTTCAAGGACATCCAGGAGGAGTTCGGGTTCGGCTGCCTGTTCATCAGCCACGACCTCGCCGTAGTGGACATTCTTTCGTCCTGGGTCGGGGTGCTCTACAAGGGGAAACTGGTGGAACAGGGGATCGGCAGCCAGGTCATGGGCAACCCGCAGCATGACTACACGCGCCGCCTGATCGCTTCGCTTCCTGTTCCGGATCCGGCTGAGCAGGCAAAGCGGCGCGAGGAGCACCGCGCCCTGCTGGGTATCTGACGGGGGGGCCGGTGCCGGCAGGCCGCCGGCACCGGCCCTTAACACCCGCGTCGGTTCCGGCCGCTCCCATAGACTGGGACCATGACGCAGCACAACCTCAGCTCACCCGGTCCTGACGATTTCGATCCCTCCGCCAGTTCCCTGGCCGGCCAGGTGGACAATTCGGTGATGGCTGAACTGCTGTCCATCCGTTCGAGCATCGACAATATCGACGCCACGCTGGTCTACCTGCTGGCGGAGCGTTTCAAGGCCACCCAAAAGGTGGGCTTCCTCAAGGCTGCCCACCGGTTGCCGGCGGGCGATCCCGGACGGGAAGCGGCCCAGATCGCCCGCCTGCGGCGTCTGGCTGAGGACGCGCACCTGGACCCGGCGTTCGCGGAAAAGTTCCTGAACTTCATCATCGGCGAGGTCATCCGCCACCACGAGGCCATCGCCGAGGACCACCAGGCCGCGTCCGGACCGCAGGCTTCCGCACTGAGGTGAGCGGGGCAGAGCAACAGCGCGGCAGCGGGACGCCTTCGGCGGTGGGCCGCCCGCCAAAGGAAGTGACAGCCACCGGACTGGGGCCATGGCCCGGCGAGGACCCGCTGGAAGCCGCCCGGATCATCAGGGGTGAGCTGGGCAGTCCGCACCTGCCGTTCCTCGCCGAGTTGCCGGACCGCGGCGTCGGGTCCGACGCCGTGGGCCGCACCGCCTCGCTGCTCGAGGAACTGGCGGCCGACGTCCAACCCTACGGCTGGCGGCTTGTCGACCGCCCCGGCAAGGACATCCGGAGGGCAGCTTCCGCCCTCGCCACGGACATCAACGTCCTGGCCGACGTAGCCGGCGCGGAGGAGTCTTCGGCAACAGAACTCAAAGTCCAGTTGGTGGGGCCGCTCAGCCTCGCGGCGGCCCTGCACCTGCACAACGGTGAGCGCGCGGTGGTGGATTACGGTGCCCGCAGGGACCTCGCAGCGTCCCTCGCAGAAGGGGTGGGCAGCTATCTCGCCCGGGTTTCGGCGGCGGTGCCGGGGGCGCGGCTGGCGGTCCAGATGGACGAACCGGATATCGCCGCGGTGCTGGCCGGGGCCATACCCACCGCCAGCGGCTACCGCACGCTTAGGGCTGTTCCGGCGTCGGAGGCGCGTGAATCCTGGCGCGTGGTCCTCGATGCGCTGCGCGCGGCCGGCGCGTCGGAAATAGTTGTTTCGGTTCCCGAAATAGAAGCGCCGTTCGAGCAGATCCTGGCGGCGGGGGCTGACGGGATCGCTGTGCCGCTGAAGGGCCTGACCAACCGCCAGTGGGAGCAGCTGGCCGGGGCGGCTGAGGCCGGGAAACGCGTTTGGGCCGGCGCTCTGGATATTTCCGGCAGCGCGCTGCCCCAGGTGGCCGATTGCGTGGACTCCGTATGGCGCCCCTGGCGCCAGCTGGGCCTTCCTGCCTCTTTGCTGGCTGCGGTCCGGGTGACACCTTCGGCGGGGCTGGCCGACTACACCCCGGCGCAGGCCACCGCGGTCCTGGGCAGGCTCACCCAGGTGGCCGACGCCCTGAACCAACGCGCGCTGGGGTAGGGGCTCAGACCCTGTTTTCCCAGCGGTCCGGCTGGGCGTAGCGCGGCAGGAAGCTGTGGGCGGAACTGCCGCCGGTGTAGGGGCGGAGCCTGTAGTCGAAGGCCCCGGCGTATACCAGGACCAGGCCGATCTGGGGCTGGATCACCTTGACCTGGATGCGGTGCCTTCCACTGCTGCCCTCGGCCGGATCCCACCATTGTTCGGCGTAGGCCTTCGCGTCCAGTGCCGGGGGAAGGGGAATCCGGAGCGGGCCGAGGAAGAGCCTGGAAGCCTCCGATACGCCTCGGAGCCTTCCCTCCGGGGTGACGCTGAGGTTCAGGTCCGTAACCAGGCGACGGTACCGGCCAACGTAGTCCACCAGCTGGGTGGCGTCGCCGCGGCTCGTGGCGCTGGTGGTGTCCTGGAACAGCCGGGTGCGTCCGGGGAAACGGATCTCCCGCCGGGCAGTCAGGCTGGAACGGCCGAACGGATCCTGGTGTGCGTGGTTTTCGATCCGGAACGGAACGTTTTCACCGTACTCGGGGAAAAAGGCTTCTTCGCCCCCGGTGAGCCGCAGCAGGGGGCGGAGCCAGCGCTGGCGGCACCCCACGACGTCGAATGTCCCTTCCCCTACCCCGTACTGCCCCGAGCCCGGCGCGAGGGAGAAGTACGCCTGCAGCTCGGGCTGCAGGCGGGCGAACTCCGTGCCGAGTGCCTGCTGGTAGATCGGGGTGTTCACGGAGGACCTCCTGTTGGTGTCGATGCGTGGCTGCTGCGTCCGGCTTCACAATCTACCGGCAGCCTTGAGCTTGATGTACATGTCTGCCAGACGGGGCGGCAACTGGTGAGGTTCGGCATCCACCACCTCCACGCCGCGCCGCCGCAGTTCCGCGGTCACGGCAGCCCGTTGGAGAAGGGCGCGCTCGGCGGCGGCCGCGCGGTAGACCCCCGTGGCATCGTCGCGTTCCCGCAGCATGGTTCCAAGCTGCGGGTCGCGCACGGCCGCGACCACTACGCTGTGCTGGCTGGCGAGGCGCTCCGCCGCTGGCAGCAGACCTTCCTCGGGTGCCCCGCCGTCGAGGGTTGTCAGCAGGACCACCAGGGACCGGTGCGGGGAAACGGCCCGGACCTGGGCCGGGAGCGCAGGCCAGTCCATCTCGATGAGCTCGGGTTCCAACGGCGCCATGGCCTGGACCAGCCGGCCCAGGAGATTTCCCTGCCCCGCGGAACCCGCCCGCGCCCGGACCCGCCGGTCAAAGGCCACGAGGTCCACCCGGTCGCCGCCCCGTTCGGCCAGGACCCCCAGCAGGAGCGCCGCCTCCATCCCGGTGTCCAGACGGGTTTCGTCGCCGATCCTTCCTGCCGACGTACGGGACGTGTCCAGGACCATCACCACCCGGCGGTCCCGCTCGGGCCGCCACGTCCGCACCACCACGGCGGAGCGCCGGGCGGTGGCCCGCCAGTCAATGGAGCGGACATCGTCACCCCGGACGTAATCCCGCAGCGAATCGAACTCGGTGCCGGCGCCGCGGATCTGGACGGCGGCCTTTCCGTCGAGTTCGCGCAGTTGACGGAGCTTCGAGGGCAGGTGCCGGCGGGAGTGGAAGGGCGGCAGTACCCGCAGCGAGCCGGGGCACCCGATAGTGCGCTGGCGGGCCGCCACACCCAGGGGCCCGAAGGAACGGAACGTCACATGGGGTGTTTTGAGGTCACCGCGGCGGACGGGACGGAGAAGGATCGCCAGCCGCCGGCTTTCGCCCGCCGGGACGTCAATGGCCTGGACCGGATTCTGCGCTCCGGCGGAGGGCTGCCAGCCGTCCCGGAGGGTTCCCTGCAGCCTCCGGTTTCCGTTGTTGCGAATGGTCAGCACGGCCTCGGCCATGTTGTTGAGTGTCACGTTTGCAGGTTCGGCGCGGAGCACCTCGACTTGCCGGGGAGTCCCGGCGAGGAGTACGTCCGTGCACAGCAGGACCAGGAGCACCGCGCCCACCGCCAGTACCGTTGGCCACCCCGGGAACAGGAGGACCGGAAGCAGTCCGAGCGCCACCAGCGCCACGAAGCGTCCTGAGACGGCCATCAGCGCGGGACGGGGACGGTTGCCAGGATGCTGCCCAGGACATCATCCACGCGGACGCCGTCCATCTGAGCCTCGGGCTGGAGTGCAACGCGGTGCCGCAGGCAAGGCAAAGCCATGGCCTTGACGTCGTCCGGAGTGACGAAAGTGCGTCCGGAAAGCCATGCCCAGGACCGTGAAGTGTTCAGGAGGGCGGTGGCACCGCGCGGCGACACGCCCAGCAGGAAGGACGGTGCGGCCCGCGTGGCGCGGACAAGGTCAACGATGTAGCCCACGATTTCCGGATCGACCGCCACGCCCGCCACGGCCTCCCGTGCACGCGCCAGGTCCTCCGTGCCGGCGACGGCCCGGACTCCAGCCGCCTGCAGGTCCCGGGGATCGAATCCAGCCGCGTGGCGACGGATGACCTCGATCTCGTCGTGGCGTCCGGGCAGGGGCATGGTGAGCTTGAGCAGGAACCGGTCCAGCTGGGCCTCGGGCAGGGGATAGGTTCCCTCGTACTCCACGGGGTTCTGGGTCGCCGCCACGAGGAACGGTGACGGGAGCCGGAGGGATTGTCCGTCGACGGAGACCTGGCGCTCCTCCATGGCCTCCAGCAGCGAGGCCTGTGTCTTGGGCGGTGTGCGGTTGATTTCGTCTGCCAGCAGGAGGTTGGTGAACACCGGTCCTTCCCGGAAGCTGAAATCGGAAGTACGGGAGTCGTACACCAATGAGCCGGTGACGTCGCCAGGCATGAGGTCCGGGGTGAACTGCACCCGCTTGGTGTCGAGGCTCAGCGCCGCGGACAGCGCCCGGACCAGGAGTGTCTTGGCCACGCCCGGGACGCCTTCCAGCAGCACGTGTCCCTGCGAGAGGAGGGCAATCAGCAGGCCGGTGACCGTCCCGTCCTGCCCCACAACCGCTTTTGCCACCTCGCGGCGGACGTCCAGCAGGGCCTGCCGGGCGGCATCGTCAGTCAATGTGCGCTCGTCGTCGGAGGGGTTGAGGACCGTGGGGCCGCTGCCGTGTTCGCTCATTGGGTGGTGACCTCTTTCTCCAGATTGTCCAGGGCCTGGGACCAAGCGACCAGCCGGGCCTCGGTTTGAGGGTGTTCATTGACCAGCGCTGCGATGCCGGCCGCGTCGCGGCCCAGCACCGCCGCTGCCGCCGCGATGGTTTCCGCTGCAGTGGCACCAGGGCCAAGCCCGAGGCTGCCGGCAAGCCGCGTCAGCAGCCCTGCCCGCAGGTTGTCGCGGGCCTGGCCGATGGCGTGCGAATCGTGGTAGAGCCGGGCGCGTCCCTCGGCCGTCTCCACCGCCTTGACCACCACGGGCAGCGGCTCGAAAACCAGCGGCCCGTTGCGGCGGCCGCGCCAGGCGATGGCCGCAGCCGCGACCACGAGGAGCCAGGGGCCAAGGAACCGGGCCCAGTCCGGGGCGAGGTCATCCAGCGATGTGCCGCCGCCGTCCGCCGCCACGTCCTGCAGGGTTGGCAGGTACCAGACGAGGTCCGGTGAGCTGCCGAGCAGCCTGAGGGCGAGAGCCGCGTTTCCCGCCTCATCCAGCTTGTCGTTGCCCAGGACGGCCGTGCTGCCCACAACCGTGATGCGCCCGTCAGCGCTGGTAGCAAGAAGCCCGGCGGCACTGCCACCCGGCCGGTAGCAGGTGGTGCCGCCGTCGTACACAAAACTCCCTGCGCCCGTGACCTGCCCGGCAGCCTCCGCCTCCGGCAGGATGCAACCAGGCTCCAGGACCGGAAAGGCCTCAGGGACCACGCCTGCCTGGCGGATCCCGGAGTCCAGCGCGGTCAGCGTGTTCAGCCGGGGCGTGACGACTACCACCCGGTCCGCGCGCTCCATCAGCGCCTCCAGCTGCGGGCCGTCCAGGACTCCGTTCCGGTCATACAGCAGCAGGGTGGAACCCTGCCGCAGCACGGCAAGGGCGCCTTCCAGCCTCTCCGGAGTGTGGACGTCAACGCCGTGCTGCCGCAGGATCACGCCCAGGGCCTTGGCTCCATCAGGGCCCGCGTTGCTGACGGAGAGGGGAACGCTGTCTCCCTTGGGGGCCAGTTGCGTCCCGACGGCCAGCGCCAGGGCGGCAGCCACCACGGCCGCGCCCGCAGCGAGGGTGCGATGGCGACGGACCCAG
This sequence comes from Arthrobacter sp. MAHUQ-56, assembly GCF_019710585.1. Taxonomy (GTDB): domain Bacteria; phylum Actinomycetota; class Actinomycetes; order Actinomycetales; family Micrococcaceae; genus Arthrobacter. The sequence continues at coordinate 836,757 of NZ_JAIFZQ010000020.1, forward strand.
TGTCGCCACCTGCCTGCCGGTGCAGGCGCACCCTGGGGGCCCGTGCCCGCGTCCCGAGGGTCCGTGCCGGCGAAGCCGTTGCTGGTGGAAAGAATGCCGGTCATGGCAATGGCACCGCGTTGGCGCCGGGGGAGCGGGCGGGCCTGCTGGCCTCGAGCGCCTCATCCAGGTCTGCCATGGCCTGGTAGTCGGCGGCGCCGGAAGCCCGGTTCCCGTACCGGATCCCGTCGAACATCGCCGCCGCCAGTTCCAGGCGCCGGGCCTCGGCGGGGAAGGGCAGGGACAGGGCCCGTGCCGCTTCGTCCGCAGTCAGGCCTGGTTGCGGGTCCAGGATGGCACGGTCTTCAGCGTTGCGGACCAGGGCCCGGAAACGGTCGACGACGGCGTCCCCCCACTTTCCGGCCCCCGCTGCGGCTTCCGCGCGCGCCCGGTAGTCGGCGGCATGGACGGCAACGTCCCCTTCGAATACCTCCGTGGGGCGGCGGGCCCGGGCGTTCAGGCGCGGACGTGCCAGGATCACGGCGGCGATGATAATGGCGGCAATGACGATGGCTATGGCGGCGCCGGGCACCTGCGCGGCGTCGCCCGTGGAGCCTCCGTCCAGGGACCGCAGCCACTCCAGGAAGTTCCGCCAGAGCGTCCCAAGCCAGGAAGGGGCAGCGTCCCGGTACTCCGGTTTGGCCAGTTCCTCCGCAGCCCACCGCCTGGCTTCATCCGCGGAGGGCAGCACCGGCGGCTCAGCGCCCATCCGGCCATCCGGGTGCCGCAGTTCCATAGCCCGGGTATGCCCCGGCCGCGCCCGGCACGACACCCCTGCCCGGAACGCCCGGATCAGCGCCTGACTCGTGCTGGCGCAGCAGCGCGATGTCCAGCCCGTCCTTGCGCATCCGCAGGTCCAGGTACAGCAAGGCCATGACGGACGTCTGGAAGGCGTAGCCCACCGCACCGGCCAGTGCCCCAAACACGGCTGTGATCACGCCTGCCGCGACGGCCACGGTTGCTTCCTGTCCACTGCCGCCATGCGGCGAGACGACACTCGTCAGGAAACTGGCCATGAAGGTCACCGGGATCAGGACCACCTGGCTGATGACTCCCACGAGGACGCTCACCACCGCCGTGATTCCGAAGATGCGCCACCAGTTGGCCCGGGTGAGTTCCCAGGAACGCCGGAGTCCGGCGAAGGCGCCGAGTTCTTCGACGACGATGGCGGCAGGCGCCACCATGAATTTGACCGCCACCCAGGCGAACAGCAGCACGAAGCCGAAAAACACCGGGATGGCCAGCAGCAGGCCCATCCCGCGCACGTTGGAGAGCAGGAGGGCGGTGGCCACCGCCAGGAGCAGGACCGCCAGCACTCCGGCCGCCATCAGCAGCGCGGCCAGCCGGACCAGCGCTCCGGTCCTGGAGCGCGCCAACTGCCACATCAGGCGGAAACCCGTGCGCCGGTCCAGGACCGCCCTGGCCACGGGCACCACCATGGCGCCCTGGAGGACGACCGAGACGAAGACCGACAGGACGGAAAACAGGACGACGGCGGTAACAAACCCGATGCCGACCGAGGCTACGTCCGCGGGGGTGGCGGTTTCGGCCCAGGCCTCGATGGAACCGGCCGAGGCCGCCGTGGCCGTGGTAACGACTGCCGCGAGGATGGCGGCCAGGGACTGTGCCAGGAGGGCCGCCCCGAGGATTGCCTTGGCGTTGCGCCGGATGGCCTGGAACGCTCCGTCCAGGATTTCGCCGAACAGGAGGGGGCGCAGCGGGACAATTCCTGGTTTGGGCGGGGCGGCGTAGCGCGGCTGGCCATAGGGGGAGCCGCCGTACGTGGGCCTCTCATAAGGGGAGCCTGGCTGGGGGTATCCGGGGTAGTGGGGGCCGGCGGCCGGGTAGCCGTTGTATGCAGGGCCGCCGTATGCGGAAGGGGCGGGGTAGGGAGTGTCCCGGTCCCCGTACTGACCAAGCGGCTGCTGCCAGGGGGACGGCTGCTGCCATTGGGGCTGCTGCCAGGGAGAGGGATGCTGCCAGCCTGCTGGTTGTCCGCCTGCCGGTTGTCCGCCTGGTTGTCCGCCTGCCGGCGGCGCCCATGGCTGCTGCCAGGCCGGCGGTACCGGGCCGATGCCGCCCGAAGGCGCGGCCCCGCCGTCGTCCTCTCCCCGTGCCGGATGGTCCCGCGTGGGCTCCCCGGCGCCGGACTCCTGTGGTGACACTGATTCCTCCCCCATACCAGTACGCCTGCTGCACCGCGATTCCCGCTGCAAAGGTGGGCGCGGGCCGCGCGAGGCATGCCCCAAGACTATAGTTCCGTCGTCGGACGTCCTAGTGTCCCGCCATGCCGGAAGGCGCTGAACAGGACAAAGCCATCCTGATAAGGGAATATATAACTATGAAGGCACGCATTCTGGTGGTTGATGATGACGAAGCGCTGGCCGAGATGATTGGAATTGTCCTCCGCAACGACGGCTTTGAGCCGGTGTTTTGTGCGGACGGCGCAAGGGCGCTCGACGTCTTCAGGTCATCCAGGCCGGACCTTGTGCTGCTCGATCTAATGCTTCCCGGCGTGGACGGCATCGAGGTCTGCCGGCAGGTCCGCGCTGAGTCGGATGTTCCCATCGTGATGCTGACTGCCAAGTCGGACACCTCCGACGTCGTCCGCGGCCTGGAATCCGGCGCTGACGACTACGTGCCCAAACCCTTCAAACCTGCAGAACTGGTGGCGCGGGTGCGCGCGCGCCTTCGCCCCGGGGACCAGAAGGCACCCGAGACGCTCAAGATCGCGGACATCACCATCGACGTCGCCGGGCACACCGTCAGCAGGGGCAATGAGCGGATCTCGCTGACTCCGCTGGAATTCGACCTCCTTGTGGCACTTGCCCGCAAACCGTGGCAGGTCTTCACCCGGGAACTGTTGCTTGAACAGGTCTGGGGCTACCGCCATGCTGCCGACACCCGGCTGGTCAACGTCCATGTGCAGCGGCTGCGCTCCAAAATCGAGCAGGACCCGGAAGCTCCGGAAGTCGTATTGACGGTGCGTGGTGTCGGCTACAAAGCAGGGGTCTGAGCCCGTCGGGCACGACGGGGGAGCGGACCGTTCCGCCCCCACGCCTGCAGGCACTCCGGATGCCGCGCCGGAGCCTTCCGTGGACGCTGAACGGCAGGACACGCGCGATGCCGGCGAGGGCAACGAGGCATTGACGCCGGAAGCGCGCACGGTGGCATTCCGGGCCCGCATCTGGCAGCGCAGGGCCGTGATCGTGTCCTTGCGCGTGGCAAGGCTGGTCCGGATGGGTGTCCGGCGGTTCCTTCCCGGCCTGAGGTACCTCGGGCGGGCGCTGCAGAAACGCTGGCGCCGCTCGCTGCAGTTCCGCACCGTCCTGACCACGCTGATGCTGGCCGTGACGTCGTTCGCCGTGGTGGGTGCCTACCTGTCGAACCAGATTGCCAACAACCTGTTCCAGGAGCGGCTGACCCAGGCCGAGTCCGAGACCCGCTACAACGTCAAGCAGGTGCAGGAGACGTTCGACGGCGCCCAGGTCACCGACCAGTCCAGCGTCATCACCCTGGTGTATGACACGCTGAACGCCGTCGAGGGGCGGGGATCGGTGATCCAGCGCCGGTACGTCTTCGAGGCGATGCCGGAGCAGACCAAGCCCCGGAACAGGTGGGTGGAGTCACGCGCTTCGGACCAACTGACCGTCAGCGTCATCCCCCCGGAACTGCGCAAAGCCGTGCAGCAGTCCGGAAAGGACCAGTACTGGGCGTCCACCGTCATTCCCGTGGGCACCGAGGACCGGCCGGGCATCGCCGTGGGGAACAAGGTGACCTTCAACGGCACGGTCTACGAGCTGTACCTCATTTATGACCTCAACACCGCGCAGCAGACGCTCAACGAAATCCAGAGCGTGCTCTGGGCGGGCGGGGCGGTGCTGGTCCTGCTGATCGGCGCCGTCGCCTGGTACGTGACCCGCAACGTGGTCAGTCCTGTCAGCCACGCGGCCATGGTGTCGGAGAAACTCGCAGCCGGCCAACTGCAGGAGCGCATGGTGGTCCGCGGTGAGGATGAAGTGGCACGCCTGGGCGCCTCCTTCAACCACATGGCGGCCAGCCTCCAGGAGCAGATCACGCAGCTGGCGACCCTTTCGCAGATGCAGCAGCGCTTCGTGTCCGACGTCTCGCACGAACTGCGGACGCCGTTGACCACCGTCCGGATGGCGGCCGAGGTGCTGTACGACGCCCGCGACGATTTCGACCCCATCAACAAGCGCTCCGCGGAACTGCTCTACAACCAGGTTGAACGGTTCCAGTCCCTCCTCTCGGACCTGCTGGAAATCAGCCGCTTCGATGCCGGCGTGGCCGTGCTCGACGCCGAGCCCGAGGACCTCATCCAGCTGGTTGCCCATGTGATTGAGGGTGCTGCGCCGGTGGCGGCAGAGTACGGCTCCGAGATCGTCCTCAGCGCGCCCGAAGGTGCCATCATCGTGGAAATGGATGCGCGCCGGATCGACCGGATCCTGCGGAACCTGATCCTGAACGCGGTGGAGCACGGCGAAGGGAAACCGGTTGCCGTCACGGTGGCGGCAAACGAAACTGCCGTGGGAGTGGCTGTCAGGGACCACGGCATAGGGATGGAACCGGCGGAGGCCGCGCGGGTCTTCGACAGGTTCTGGCGCGCGGACCCGGCCCGCGCCCGCACTACCGGTGGCAGCGGACTGGGGCTCTCGATCGCCATGGAAGACACCAAGCTGCACCACGGCTGGCTGCAGGCCTGGGGCAGGAAAGGCAATGGCGCGAACTTCCGCCTGACCCTTCCCCTGCGGCAGGAGGAGGAGATCGTGGAGTCGCCGGTCCAGCTCGAACCGCGGGACGCCGTGATACCGGGAACGCCGGGCAACATCCCTGCCGAACAGGACTACAGCAACATGCTGGTGCTGGAGACTGGCGGCCCCCGGCCCGGCTCCGCGCCCGCACCGAAGGAGACACCATGACAGGCAGCCCCCGGGCGAAGTCCGCGGCTGCCCTGCTGGCGCTGCTGATGGTCCTTCTGGCCGGCTGTGCCCGGATCCCGACGTCGGGCCCGGTGGGGAAAAGCAGCGAGAGCAGCGCGGGCAACGTCAGCGCCCCGGTATTCCTGCCGGCAGCGCCGCAGCCGGGTGCCTCGCCGGAGACCATCATCGACTACTTCTACCGCGCCGGCAGCGGCTACGAGGATGACTACGCCGTCGCGCGCCAGTACCTGACGCAGGCATCGGCGGTGTCGTGGAAACCGGACAAGCGGGCCCTGGTGTACCGGGAAGCAAGGGTTGTGCCGACGGACAAGGAGAACGTCTACAACTACGAACTCGATGTCTCCTACACGGTGGACGCCGACGGCATCGCCACCCAGTCGCCCCCGGGAACCGTGGAACGGATCCCGGTGACCGTGAGCCAGGTGGACGGGGAGTGGCGGATCTCCGCGATCCCGGACGGAACGGCCATCGCGGAAGAAACCTTCAAGGTCATCTACGGCGCCTACCCGATCTACTTCTACGACCCCACGTTCACCTACGCCATCCCCGATGTCCGGTGGTTCCTGAAGAACAAGACCGTCAAGGCAATGACCAGTGCCCTGCTCGCCGGGCCTGCGCCCTACTTGCGTGGTGCGGTGGCCAGCGCGTTTCCGTCAGGCATCAAGCTCGCCCGTGAATCGGTGCCGGTGGTCTCCGGGGCGGCGCAGGTCGACCTGACGGCCAAGGAACTGATGGAGACATCAGCAGAAGACCGGCTCCGCATGCAGATGCAGTTGACCCTGACCTTCCGCAGCCAGCCCGACGTCGTGAACGTCGAGCTTCGTGCCAACCAGGACCTGGTCCGCGTCGAGGACAACGGAGCAGTCCTTCCCCCGGTGCTTGACAAGACCGTACCGTCACGCCAGATCGCCATCAGCGGCAACGAGCTGGTGCGCTACGAAAACAACCGTGTCTCCCCGCTGCCGGACATGCAGCCGGTATCCTCCCTCAGCCCCCGGTATCCGGCCGAATCCCCTGTCTCCCAGACCGCGGCCTTCCTCAATGACGGCAGGACCACCCTCTACAGCATCGCCCCCGGCCAGCCCGCGCGCGCACTGACCACCAGGAGCACCCTGAGCAGGCCGTCCTTCAGCATCAACGACTGGGTATGGACGGCCGGTCCAGGTGCTACAGGCGCTACCGAAGTGGTGGCCTTCCATCCCACCGGAGTAGCCGAAGGGTCCGCCGTTCCGTCCGTCACCTTGGCGCCGTCCTGGCTTGCCGGCCGGACGGTCAGGGAATTCCGGGTATCCCGCGACGGCGTCCGGGCGCTGGTCATCTCGGAACAGAACGGCAAATCCAAGGTCCAGGTTGCGGGGATCATCCGGGCGGGAGACGGCACGCCGCGCGAACTGACCAACCCCGTCTCCCTGCCATCCACCACTGACCCCGACCAAGGGGTGTGGGTCAGCAGCACCACAGTCGTGGTGATGAAGGGCTCTGCCGGTTCCAACGTCACGCCGGAACTGCTGTCCCTGGCATCGGGCCAGCCGCAGCAGCTGGCCGCCTGGCCCGGGCTCGTGGCCATCAGCGCAGGCAACGGTGCCGATGACATCTATGCGCAGTCCGGCGAAGGCATCTTCCAGCGGCTCGGCAACGGGTGGTCGCCGCAAATCAAGGGACCGATCGATCCCGCCTTCCCCGGCTGAGGCCAGGGTTTGTCCACATAGTGCCGGGCAGGCCTACTCCCGGAACCCGTGATGCCCCAAGGTGGAGGGGTGGACAGGATAACGGCTGGCGGTACCGCGGACGCCCGGCGGAGGGTCCCTCCCAGGCTTGATCCCGATCTTCGCCCGCCGCCGTCCTCGCCGGCAAAGCATCGCCAGGACCACCAGGCTGCGGTGCTGCGGGCCGTTGACTGGATCACCGGGGCTGCCGGGGACCTCCTCGCCCTCGCTGCTCCCGTCGACTGCGTGTGCTGCGGAGCCGAGGACCGGCACCTGTGCGCAACCTGCGCCGGCCGTATCCGGCAGATCACCAGGCACCCCTTCCGGGCGGAGGGCGGGGCTCCGGCCCTGATGGACGTCAGCGGAACGGTCCTCCTGCCGGTCGTCGCCGCAGGCGTCTACCGCGACGAGTTGGCCCAGGCCCTGCTGTCGTTCAAGCGGAACGGCCAATACCAGCTGGGATGCAGCCTTGGCCGTGCCCTTGCCGAGGCGGTAAGGGCTGCGGCCGGAGGTAACGGGGGATTCCTCCTTGTCCCTGTCCCCACCAGCACGGGAGCCTACCTCAGCCGCGGGTTCAGTCCGGTCCACCTGCTCCTCAGGGAGACCGCGCGGCGGCTTCCCGGGGTCCGGGTGGCAGACTGCCTCAGCAAGGCACGGCCATCGGTCCTGCAGTTGCCGGGAGGCCAGAAGGGCCTTGGCCGGGGTGCCCGCACACAGCGGGTCCGGGGCTCCATGAAGGTCAGGCCGAGGGCGTGCGCAAGGGTGGCGGGCCGTCACTGCATCATCATCGACGACGTCCTGACCACAGGTGCCACCGTCGGGGAAGCGGCCCGCGCACTGCACGCGGCAGGGGCAGTGGTGAGGGGCGCCGTCGTGCTTGCGGCGACGCGAGCGCCCGATTCACGCATGTCCGGAGGGGCAGCCGTGCCGTCCGTGCCGGCAACCCAGGACTTAGAAAAAAATAAACCGGGAAAGGATGAATAACGGGTGGCTATGAACTAACGTCGGTGGTGGGTACCAAGACAGAATGTACCTTTCGATGGCGGCTCGGAGAGGGGCTCGACTGTCAGACAGCCCGGCCCAGGGAAGTGCCGCCGTCGTGTCACCGAAGTCATTTGGAGGGCACCATGGAGTTTATGATCAGCGGACGAAATCTGACAGTTTCAGACCGGTTCCGCGAATATGCCGGGGAAAAGATCGCCAAGATCGAATCGCTGGGCGACAAGGTCCAGCGGGTCGACGCGAAGGTCTCCAAGGAGACAAATGCCCGGCAGACCGGCGACCAGCTCACCGTTGAGGTGACAGTCCTGGGCCGTGGGCCTGTAATCCGCGCCGAAGCGAGCGCCGCAGACAAATTTGCCGCCTTTGACCTCGCATACAACAAACTGCTTGAACGGCTTCGCCGGGCAAAGGACCGGAAGAAGGTCCACCACGGACGCCACACGCCGAAGGCCGTCCGCGAAGCTACCGCCTCGCTGGAACCGGCCAGTGCCCACGAGCCGCTCTACCTTGAGGCCAACCACCACAGCGATGCCGTAGCGCCCACCGAAGAAAAGACCCCTTACGACATCGAAAACGATATCCCGGCCGGCAAGTCTCCTGTCCTCATCCGGCGCAAGGTCTTTCCCGCGGCGTCCATGACACTTGACGATGCCGTCGACAACATGGAGCTCGTCGGCCACGATTTCTACCTTTTCGTAGACAAGGAGACCAACACGCCCTCGGTCGTGTACCGGCGCCGCGGGTGGACGTACGGGGTGATCACGCTGGACCATGAATGCGAGCCCGGCGACACCGTCGTGGAGGAAAAGGTCCTTGCCTACCGCTCCGACGACACGCCTGCCAAGGTTTAGGGTGGTTTGACCGACAGAGAGGACTGAAGTGCCGGCATCGCTGAGCCTCCACCAGGCACGGCGGATCGCACTGGCAGCACAGGGACTCCATAAGGGACGGCCCACCGGCCCCGTGACAGCACGGACGGTGGGCCGTACCTTTGCCCGGCTCCAGTTGGTCCAGATCGACTCCGTCAACGTCCTGGTCCGAAGCCACTTCCTGCCCTTCTACTCCCGGCTTGGCGACTATGACCGCACCATCCTGGAACGCATGTCCGGCAGCCATCCGCGCCGCATGCTGGAGTACTGGGCCCATGAAGCCAGCTACATCCGCCCGGAGCACTACCAGGACCTGCTCCTCTGGCAGAAGCGGGCCTGGGTGGGGGCCTCCCGTATGGACCCTGAGGTGCGCAGCGCTGTTGCGGCCAAAATCCTGGCCACGCTTGCCCGTTCCCGGCCCATGACCGCCGCCGAGCTGACGGCCCGGATTGGCCATGTCGAGGAAAGACAAACCGATAACTGGGGGTGGAACTGGAACACGGTCAAGAGGGTTTTGGAGCACCTCTTCGAAGAAGGAGTGGTCTCGGCGGCCTCCAGGACCGGGCAGTTCGAGCGGCGCTACGCGCTGACTGCGAAGGTCCTCCCGCAGATGCAGATGCTGCCGGCCGGCGAGGCGGACCCATCGGCGGCGCTGCACCGGTTGACGGAGGCGGCGGCCAGGGCGCACGGTATTGGAAGCATCCGGTGCTTCGCCGACTACTTCCGCACGCCGGTCAAAGCGACGGCGCTATCCGTGGAACATTTGGTGAAGCAGGGGAGGCTGGAGCCGGTCACGGTGTCCGGCTGGGGCAGGGACGTATTCCGGCACGTAGAGGCGGCCACGCCCCGCCGCGCTGCAGGCCGGGCCCTGCTCAGCCCCTTTGACTCCCTGGTTTTCGAACGCCGCCGGCTGTGGGAGCTGTTCGGCTTCCATTACAGGATTGAGATCTACACCCCCGAACACAAGCGGCGCTTTGGCTACTACGTCCTGCCCTTCCTCCTGCGGGACAAGCTGGTGGCACGCGTCGACCTGAAGGCCGATCGGCCTGCCGGCCGGCTGCTGGTGAAATCCGCCTATGCCGAGCCGGACGCCCCGGCGGACACCGCCGTCGAACTTGCCGCCGAGCTGGCGTTGATGGCCGGGTGGCTCGGCCTGCCGGAGATCGACGTGGCACCCGCCGGGGACCTGGCGGCCGCGTTGAGGCACGAGCTCCGGCGTCTTTGAGCCGTATCGCTGTTAGGGAAAACGGGCGCCGCCCCGGTGTCTCTCCCGTAGACTGAACACGCCAGAATTCGGCGGCATGAGACTGGGAGCATCTTCACGTGGCATCACTTATCGAAAAAATCCTCCGCACGGGTGACAAGAAAACACTCCGGCAACTGCGGAATTATGCCGATTCCATCAATGCCCTCGAAGACTCGTTCAAGACCTTCACCGACGCCGAGCTTCGGGAAGAGACAGACCGCCTGCGGGAACGGCACCACGATGCCGAAAAGCTCGACGACCTGCTCCCCGAAGCCTTTGCTGCAGTGCGGGAAGCCTCATCACGGACGTTGGGCATGCGCCACTTCGACGTCCAGCTGATGGGCGGCGCCGCCCTGCACCTGGGCAATATCGCTGAGATGAAGACCGGTGAAGGCAAGACCCTGGTGGCGACCGCTCCCGCCTACCTGAACGCGCTCGCCGGCAAGGGCGTGCACGTGGTCACCGTGAATGACTACCTGGCCGAATACCAGTCCGAACTTATGGGCCGCGTGTACCGTTTCCTCGGTTTGACCAGCGGCGTCATCCTGGCAAACCAGGACCCCGCCGTGCGCCGCGAGCAGTACGCGGCGGACATCACCTATGGGACCAACAACGAGTTCGGTTTCGACTACCTCCGCGACAACATGGCCTGGGACCGCAGCGAACTGGTCCAGCGCGGCCACCACTTCGCCATCGTTGACGAGGTGGACTCCATCCTGATCGACGAGGCCCGTACACCGCTGATCATCTCCGGTCCGGCCCAGGGGGACACCAACCGCTGGTACAGCGAGTTCGCCAAAGTGGTGCTCCGGTTGCAGCCGGAGAAGGACTACGAGGTCGACGAAAAGAAGCGTACCGTGGGCGTGCTGGAGAGCGGGATCGAGAAGGTCGAGGATTACCTCGGCATTTCGAACCTGTACGAGTCCGCCAACACGCCGTTGATCGGCTTCCTCAACAACGCCATTAAGGCCAAGGAACTGTTCAAGCGGGACAAGGACTACGTCATCCTCGACGGTGAAGTCCTGATCGTTGACGAGCACACGGGGCGCATCCTGGCCGGCCGGCGGTACAACGAGGGAATGCACCAGGCGATCGAGGCCAAGGAAGGCGTCGAGATCAAGGCCGAGAACCAGACACTCGCCACCGTGACGCTGCAGAACTACTTCCGCATGTACGGCAAGCTCTCTGGCATGACCGGTACCGCCGAAACCGAGGCAGCCGAGTTCATGAGCACGTACAAGCTGGGTGTGGTGGCCATCCCCACCAACCGCGACATGCAGCGCGTCGACCAACCGGACCTGGTCTTCAAGAACGAGGTGGTCAAGTTCGACGCCGTTGTGCGCGATATCGCCGAACGGCACGAAAAGGGACAGCCCGTCCTCGTGGGCACCACCAGCGTGGAAAAGAGCGAGTACCTCTCCAAGCTCCTGGCGAAGGAAGGCATCCGGCATGAGGTGCTGAACGCCAAGAACCATGCCAGGGAAGCGGCAATCGTCGCCCAGGCCGGACGCAAGGGCGCCGTCACGGTGGCCACGAACATGGCTGGCCGCGGTACCGACATCATGCTCGGCGGCAACGCAGAGTTCACGGCCGTCGCCGAGCTTGCCAAACGCGGGCTGGATCCCGAGGAAGACTCGGAAGAGTACGAAGCAGCATGGCCGGCGGCGCTGGAAGCGGCCAAGCAGGCGGTCAAGGACGAGCACGAAGAAGTCCTGGACCTCGGAGGCCTGTACGTACTCGGGACGGAACGCCACGAGTCGCGCCGTATCGACAACCAGCTCCGGGGCCGGTCCGGGCGCCAGGGCGACCCCGGCGAATCGCGATTCTACCTGTCCCTGCGCGATGACCTCATGCGGCTGTTCAATTCGGGGGCGGCAGAGCGCCTGATGAACAGCTCCATTCCGGACGATGTCCCGCTGGAATCCAAGCTCGTCTCCCGGGCCATCGCCTCGGCGCAAGGACAAGTTGAAGGCCGCAACGCCGAGCAGCGCAAGAACGTGCTGAAATACGACGACGTCCTGAACCGCCAGCGCGAGGCCATCTACAGCGACCGCCGGCGGATCCTGGAAGGCGATGACCTGCATGAGAAGGTGCAGTTCTTCGTCGAGGACACCATCACTGCCCTGATTGATGCGGCAACCGCCGAAGGCAACGGGGACGACTGGGACTTCCACCAGCTGTGGACAAACCTCAAGACGCTCTACCCCGTGAGCGTTACGGCCGAAGAGATCATCGACGAAGCCGGCGGCAAGTCCCGGGTGACCGTGGAACTGCTCAAGGAAGAACTGCTCTCCGACGCCCGCCTGGTCTACCAGGCCCGCGAGGAAGCCATTGGTTCGGAAAGCATGCGGGAGCTCGAACGCCGGGTGGTCCTTTCCGTCATCGGACGGAAATGGCAGGAACACCTGTATGAGATGGATTACCTCAAGGAGGGAATCGGGCTGCGTGCCATGGCGCAGCGCGATCCGCTGGTGGAGTACCAGCGCGAGGGCTTCGCCATGTTCCAAAGCATGATGGAAGCCATCCGTGAGGAAAGCGTCGGGTTCCTCTTCAACCTTGAAGTGGAAGTGACGCCCGCCCAGGACGTGATGGTGCCGGACGCCGCGGGCGGGCACACTGAGCACGTGGAACCGCAGGTACGGGCCGCAGGCCTCGAAGCACCGGACAAGCCGGCCCAGCTGCAGTACACGGCGCCAAGCGAAAGCGGTGAAACCCAGACCCGGGTTGAGACCCGCGCAAGTGGGCGGTCGGGGAATCCCGCCAAGGCGGCGGCCCAGGATGCGGCAAGACGCCCCGCGAAGAAGAAGAAGCGCTAGCCGGCACGCGGCACCGGTATCGGATACAGGGCAGGGGCGGAGCGTCCCTGCCCTGTACGCGTTTTGCGCGGTGGCTACCCGATAACAAGTTCAACCACCCGCCAGATCTGCTTGCTCCGCTCAAGGCGGACGGCAACGGCGCGGGCGCGTGCGTCGTCCACCACCACCGCGCTGGCTTCATAAACGCCGTCAGCCACCTCGCACACCCTGACGGACCGGACAGCGGAGTTCCGGTGCAGACGGGCCAGCGCAGGATTTCCGGTCCGGTTGATTTCGCGCCGGATCAGGGCCGCACGGTGCTGCAACGCTGCCAGGCAACGCGGGTCAAGCCGCCGCGCGAGTTGATGGACCGGACGGATGCCCGCCAGGACCTCCATGGATGCCTGCACGGTGCCCCGGGTAATGGCGCGCACTTCCGCGGCTTCGCTGACCGGACGAAGCGGTACAGGCACCGGCCGGGCGACGCCAGGGGCAGCGCCGGCCTTGATTGGCGGGGGGACCGGTGCCGGCACCTTGCCGTCTTCCCCCACTCTGGCATTTCCGTCCTGGCCGGGGCGGTTCTGGCCAGTCCCGTTCTGGCCAGAGCTGTCCTGGACGGCGCGGTTCTGGCCGACCCCGTTTTGGACGGCGCGGATGGGCCTCACTGCAGTCATTCGTTTTCCCCTTTGTGTTGGATGGGCCGGCGCAGGTGGCGCGGCTGCGGTTAGGCCGGCGCGGGCGCCAGAAGTATTTGGCCGGGAAGCAACACGTCCGGGTCGGAACCGATCAGCCCGCGGTTCGCTGCATACCAGCGGGGCCATTCGAGGGCTATCTGGACGTCGGACGCTTCTGCCCCCAAGTGGGCGGCGGCAATGTCCCATAAGGTGTCTCCGGCCAGCACCGTCACGGCAGTCCTCCGGGCGCCTGGTTCCACAGTTGTGGCTTGCCGGGTTTCCTGTGCCGCCAGCGGGCCCGGCTCCACAGGCAGGGAAGCCGGGCGCCAGCCGGGGGACAGCGCGTCCGCGGGCGGCTGCCCCTCAGCCTCCCCGGTACGCTCCAGGAACGCGCTCCCCAAGGCGGGACCCCGCTCCGGTCCGGAGGCGGGGCCGGTGGGGCGCCCACTGACTGGCTGGCTTGGGTGGGGTCCAGGATTCGAAGACGCGGACGAGGACTGCGCCGCTGTCGGAGACCACGCCGGCCCCGGGGTTGTGACAGCTGCTTGTGCCGCCACCCCTGAGGCCAGCTGCAGCGACAGCGCGGCAATGGCCAGCCGCTGCATGAAAGCTGGAGAGAGCCGCCGTGCCGTTGCCGCCGCCCTTCGTTGTCCGTGGCGCTCCAGCAGGACACTGGCGCCCGCGGACAACAGCGAGATGGTCCACCACAGCAGCAGAGCAGCGCCTGACGCTGCTGCGGCGATCCCCAGGAGGGCCTCGACGGTAGGGTCCTGCTGACGCGAGACGGATACCTCCCACCGTTCGAAGAGGCCGCGCCCCAGAAGGCAGAGCACAATCCCCAGGACCAGCAGGCCGAGCGCGGTACCGGTATCAGCCCGGCTGGGCCTGCGAATGTCCACGATGCTCTCCGTCCGTTTGATGCACTTTGATGCAGTTTGATACTGCTTGCATCAGTTTGAACGGATTGCCCGCTGTTTGTCCATACGTTGGAGGCAATTCGGTGGGCTCGTTGACCGGCGGCCCGGTGCGCTTTACGCTGGCCGGATGCGCTGGGAAGCCCTGTTTGACGACATGGAAAGCCAGTTCGCGGAAGCGGACCGGCTGGCCTTGGATGCCGAGGTCAACGAGCGGACGCGTGCCGAGCTGGTCAACCAACAGCTGGAGGACCGGCTGCGCGCTGCCTTGGGCTACAGGATCGGAATACACCTCAGTTGCGGTGAGTCGGTGCACGGCGAAGTGATGCACGTCGGGGCCGACGCTCTGCTATTGAACGAGGAGCACCAACAGGTGCTGATCCCTTTCAACGCTGCAGCGCGTTATGTGGGCCTGGGCAGGCGCATCCACGCGGAAACGTCCCCTGTTCGCCGCTCGATAGGACTTGCGCATTCCTTGCGTTGCCTCGCCCGGGACCGCGCAGAGCTGTCGGTGTCCATGGGCGGCGGAGCCGGAATCGTGACCCTCTACGGGGTGATCGACCGTGTGGGCAAGGACTACATCGACCTGGCTACACTAAACCCGGGCGAAGTACGCCGCAGCCGGAACGTCGGCCAGGTCTCGACCATACCGTTCATGGCCCTGGCCATGCTCCGGTCCTCCAAACCGGGCGGCCCCTAAGGGGCCACCGGTGCCGTCTGCTTGTCCGGGACCGTCATACCGACTTGGAGCGCGACTCCTGGATCATGCGCGAGGCTTCGGCGTAGCGTTCCTCGATGTACTGCTCCAGCATCTTCTCTTCAACCCGCCACTGGCCCCGGCCGCCGACCTGTATGGCCTTTAGCTCGCCGCTGCGGACCAGCGCGTACGCGGCAGGGGAGTTGATCTGGAGCTGCTCCGCGACGTCCGCGAGCGTAAGGAACCTGGGCATGAACCTATTTTGCCACCAGAAGGTGCAGTTTGCCGCTGTTATCCACAGTTTGGCGGCATTTAGGTAAATGACTTTTGTTCCCGCCGCCTTGCCGCAACAATGAGGTGTCCGGTCCAAGGTGACAGGCCCGGCGACCTGGGGGGAGAGACGGTATGGTTCCTGAATCAGCTGCCACCGCGGCGCGCCTGAAGCGCCCATCGTGGAAAGATCCACGGCTCATGGTGGGAATTTTGCTGGTCCTGGCCTCTGTGGCCGGCGTCGCCTTCCTGGTGGGCAGCGCCGACCGCACCACCGAGGTCTACGCGGCCCGGGACGGCATTGCCGTGGGGGAGACATTGACTCCCGAAAACGTGGTCCGCGTCAAGGTGCGGCTCGGCGATGCCGAGCAGCACTACATCACTGCCTCGGATGGGCTTCCCCAAGGAACGGTGGCCGTCCAGCGAATTGCCAAGGACCAGCTTGTTCCGCGTGCGAGCCTCGGCGAAGTGGACCAGCTGAACCGAAAGCCCGTTGCCATCCAGGTTGAGCAGAGCCTGCCCTCGCAGGCCGTGCCCGGTGCCCGGGTGGATGTATGGGTAGCGCAGCCGGATGCAAAGAACGGATTCAGCGAGCCGAAGCTCGTCCTTCCGGGCGCGGAGATCGCCGAGGTGACCACGGGGTCGACCGCGCTTGGGTCATCCAAGACCACGGTGCTGATGGTGCTGGTCGAAGACGGTCAGATGCCCGCGCTGCTGGGAGCGCAGGCCAATGAAGCGAAGATCTCCGTCGTGTGGAATCCTGGCGGGACCCGATGAGTATTCCTGTCGTCACGGTGGGCCAGAGCAGGGACGACCTGGTGGGCGGGCTGGAGCGCCTGCATGGCCCGGTGACAGTGGTGCGAAGGTGCGGGGAATTGCCTGAGTTGCTGGCCGCCTGCCAAAGCGGACTGGCAAGGGCTGCTGTGGTCGCCGAGGGCTCTGAGGGCCTGACTGCCTCCCTGGTGGACCGGCTGGGGGCGGTCGGAGTGGCCATCATCGCCCTGACGGACAGCGGCGAGGAGGCCGCCAGGCTCCGTAAAATCGGGGTGGCATCGGCGCTTACGGGAGTGGAATCGGCGGAGCTGTCCGACCGGATTGCCGATGCCGTCGCCCAGCTGGCCGGCGCCGCACGTCCCGCGGACCTCAGCGCAACCGCGGATACAGCTGCAGCCCTGGGCGTCGAGCCTGCCGAACCGCCGGCGGAGGCGGAGGGGCCGGGCGCCGGAAGGATCATCGCCGTCTGGGGCCCCGCCGGATCACCGGGCAGGACCACCGTGGCGGCAAACATCGCCGGTGAGCTCGCCGCCGATGGGAAGGAAGTACTGCTGGTCGATGCCGATACCTACGGCCCCAGCGTGGCTGCCGTCCTGGGGCTGCTGGATGAATCGGCCGGGCTGGCGCAGGCCTGCCGGTTGGCCGACCAGGGCCAGCTCGATTCCGACGCTCTTCGCAGGATAGCCAGCACTGTCGCCACCGCTGCAGGGACGTTCAGGGTGCTCACCGGAATTACCAGGGCTGACCGCTGGACGGAGTTGCGGGCCCCTGCCCTGGCGCTGGTGCTCGAACGCGCGCGGCAGGTCGTCGACGCAGTAGTGGTGGACACGGGCTTCTGCCTCGAAGCCGATGAAGAACTCAGCTTCGACACCTCGGCCCCGCGGCGCAACGCGGCCACGCTGCGCCCTCTTGAGCTCGCTGACACGGTTTATGCCGTAGGGTCGGCCGATCCCGTGGGCGTACCGAGGCTCGTGCGCGCACTCGCCGAACTGGAGGCCGCGGTGCCCCAGGCCGCGCCGGTAATCGTGATGAACAAGGTCCGTGCGTCCGCCGTTGGCAGGGGACCGGAGCGCCAGCTGCGCGATGCCTGGGAAAGGTTCGGGCCTGCCGCGGAGCTCACGGCCTTTCTTCCCTACGATCATGCAGCCGCCGACGCCGCCCTCCTGGGCGGGGCCCTGTTGCTCGAGATCGCGCCCGAGACGTCGCTCCGCCACGCCATCCGCGATCTGGTTTGTGCACCCGTCCAGCAAAAGCCAAGATCCTCTGTATTTTCTTCCACTCCACGCCGAAGGGCAAAGGACTAGGCTCGCCATAAGAGCTGCAATGGTGCGGCGAATATCTTTTGATGGAGGCGTTGTCGATGTCGTCTGGATCCAGTGTGGAGGATCAGCCCCTCTCCATTGAAGGCCTTGAGGGTTTCATGGGGGACTACTACCAGCACTTGGCCGAAGAGGACGCCCGGAGTTACCCCCGGGACGTGCTGGTGGCCCGTGCGGAGGAGCACCGGAAGGCAGCGTCGGTGCGTCAGCGCGGGCAGGCGAAGGTGTCGATCGTGGACGAAGAAGACAGCAGCGTCGTCTTCGTCGTCACCGATGACATGCCGTTCCTCGTCGATTCCGTTAACGCGGAGCTGGTCCGGCAGCATGCCGCCATCAAGCTGGTGGTCCACCCGCTTTTCGTAGCCACCAGGAACCGTGAAACGGGCGAACTGGTCAAGGTCAACAAGGTCCCGGCGCATCTGGGCATCTCCAGCGGGGACACCGCCGCCATGCCGAACCTTTCGCACCTCATCGCCGAGGGTGAGAACGCATCCCACATGGAGTCGTGGATCGCCGTCGAGATCCAGCGTGTTCCTGACGAGGCCAAGGCCTCCCTGCAGGCGGGGCTGGCGCGTGTCCTGAACGACGTCCGGGCCGCCGTCGAGGACTGGCCCAAAATGCGCCAGAAGGCACTGCAGATCGCCGAAAGCCTGGACCAGGTGGCCCACCCGGGCCAGATCGCGGAACTGCGCCAGGCCAAGGACCTGCTGCGGTGGCTCGACGACGGGAACTTCACCTTCCTCGGCTACCGGGAGTACGACCTCGTCAATGTTGACGGCGAAGACGTCCTTGAACTGCGGGAAGACAGCGGACTGGGCCTGCTGCGGGCGGCCGCCGACTCCCCGCACATCCAGCACCTGACCGATACCGGCCGGAAGAAGGCCCGGGAAAAGCGGGCCCTCGTCATCACCAAGGCCAACTCGCGTTCCACGGTCCACCGCTCGGCCTACCTGGACTACATCGGAATCAAGAGCTTCGACGCGGCAGGCAACGTCAATGGCGAGCGCCGTTTCATCGGCCTCTTTGCCACCAGTGCCTACGCCGGATCGGTACGCGACATCCCCATCGTCCGGGACAAAGTTGAGGCCGTGCTGCAGAACGCGGGCTTCCCGCCGGACTCACACTCCGGGAAGGACCTGCTCGGAATCCTGGAAACCTACCCCCGCGACGAACTGTTCCAGATCGAAATCCCCGACCTCGCCGCCACCGCACTCGGGATCCAGAAACTCCAGGAGCGGCGCCGCACCCGGCTGTTCCTGCGGCCGGACATCTACGGCCGCTTCATGTCCGCCGTCGTCTACCTGCCCCGTGACCGTTACACCACCAACGTCCGGCTCCGCATCGAGCAGGAACTGCGGGAAACGTTCCAGGCAGTGTCCATCGACTACGAAGCCCGCATGACCGAGTCGGCGCTCGCCCGGCTGTTCTTCCGCATCCGGCTGCCCAAGGACGCCGACGTCAGCCATGTCAACAGCGAGGAGCTGGAGAAGCGGCTGGTCCGTGCCGCGCGTTCCTGGAGCGAGGGCATTGCCGAAGTCCTGCGGGAGGGGCGTGACCCCGCTGAAGCCAAGGAACTGGCCGCCATTTGGGCCGAGGCGTTCCCCGCCAGCTACCGGGTGGACTACGAGGTTGAAGACGCCCTTGAGGACATTGCACGCTTTGAGAAGTACGGTGCAGCCGCCGAGCGTACCGAGGGTGCCCCGCAGGACCGGCCCGGAGTCCACGTCTACCTGCCTGAGGGTGCGGGAGCCACGCTGGAGGAGGATGCGCGGGTCAAGCTATACATGCTTGAGCCGAAGAGCCTGAGCCAGATCCTGCCGTACTTCCACAACCTTGGACTTGAGGTCCTGGATGAACGCCCGTTCGAAATCGAGACGGCGGACCGCCGCGATTTCTTCCTCTACGACCTCGGGCTAAAGTACCCGGCCCGGGTGGATCCGGTATCCACCGGCGGACTGCTGGCTGACTCCTTCGGCGCGGCCGTCACCGGGGCAGCCGAGTCGGACAGCTTTGACCGTCTGGTGCTGCGGGAAGGGCTGCACTGGCGGCAGGTCACCGTGCTCCGCGCCTACGCGCGCTACATGCGGCAGATGGGAAGCTCCAGCTCGTTTGGGTTCATGGCCGACACCTTGCTGGCGAACCCGGATGTGACCAGGGGGCTGACCGCTCTTTTCGCAGCCCGGTTCGATCCATCCCTGAGCGATGCTGAGCGTGCTGAAGCGCAGGTATCCGTCCGCAGCGACCTGGCAGCATCGATCGAGAAGGTCGCCACGCTGGACGCCGACCGGGTGCTGCGCACCTTCGCCAACCTCATCGAGGCGACGCTGCGCACCAACTTCTACCAGGACAAACCGCACCTGAGCTTCAAGCTGGATCCGGCGCAGATCGAAGGCCTGCCGTTCCCGCGGCCGATGTTCGAGATCTGGGTCTACTCGCCCCGGGTGGAGGGCGTGCATCTGCGGTTCGGCAAGGTTGCGCGCGGTGGGCTTCGCTGGTCCGACCGGCGGGAGGATTTCCGGACCGAGATCCTGGGGCTGGTCAAGGCCCAGACGGTCAAGAATGCCGTCATCGTGCCCACGGGCGCCAAGGGCGGCTTCTTCGCGAAGCAACTTCCGGATCCCAGCGCCGACCGGGCTGCATGGATGGCGGAAGGTGTCGAAAGCTACAAGACCTTTATCCGCGGCCTCCTGGACCTCACTGACAACCTCCTGACTGAAGGCGACAGCGAGCGGCTCGTGCCGCCGTCGGACGTTGTACGGCACGACGACGACGATTCGTACCTGGTGGTCGCGGCGGACAAGGGGACGGCTACTTTCTCCGACATCGCCAATGGACTTTCGGCGGAGTACGGGTTCTGGCTGGGGGACGCCTTTGCCTCCGGCGGATCGGTGGGCTACGACCACAAGGCCATGGGCATCACCGCCCGCGGCGCCTGGGAATCCGTGAAGCGCCACTTCAGCGAGCTCGACCTCGACACCCAGACCGAGCCGTTCACCGTCGTCGGCGTCGGGGACATGTCCGGGGATGTCTTCGGCAACGGGATGCTCCTGTCCCGGCACATCCGCCTGCTGGCTGCGTTTGACCACCGGCACATCTTCCTCGACCCGAATCCCGACGAGGAAACTTCGTTTGTCGAGCGGCAGCGGCTCTTCGAACTGCCCCGGTCATCCTGGGACGACTACGACAAATCGCTGATCAGCGAGGGCGGCGGGGTCTACCCCCGGCAGGCAAAGTCCATTCCGGTGTCCAGCCAGGTGCGGGCCGCACTGGGGCTGCCGGCGGACACTGCCGAACTCAGCCCGCCGGAACTGCTGCGCGCCATCCTGCTCGCTCCGGCGGACCTGCTCTACAACGGCGGGATCGGCACCTACGTCAAGGCCAGTTCGGAAACCAATGCCTCCGTGGGGGACAAGGCCAACGACGCCATCCGGGTGGATGGCCGGGACCTGCGTGTCAAGGTCGTGGGTGAAGGCGGAAACCTGGGCATGACCCAGCGCGGCCGTATCGAGGCGGCCCTGCAGGGGGTCATCCTCAATACCGATGCGATCGACAACTCCGCGGGCGTGGACTGCTCCGACCACGAGGTCAATATCAAGATTTTCGTGGACCGGATGGTTGCTGCCGGCAAGCTCCCGGCAGAGGAACGGGCTGCTTTCCTTGCCGCCATGACCGATGAAGTGGGCCGGCTGGTTCTCGAAGACAACATCGACCAGAACATCCTGCTCCTGAACGACCGGACACGGGTGGCCGAATGGAGCCCGAGCTACGAGCGGCTCATGGACTGGCTGGAAAAGTCCGCCGACCTGAAGCGGGATCTCGAGGCGCTGCCCAGCACCGAGACCCTGCGGGAACGGCTCCAGCAGGGACAGGGCCTCACGTCGCCGGAGCTCTCGGTGCTGGCCGCCTATGCCAAGATCGAACTGGCCACGGCCCTGCGGGAAAGCGACCTTGCCGACGATCCGTGGTTCCGCAGCACCCTGCGGTCCTACTTCCCGCGCCAGCTGCGCGAACGCTTCGACGCAGAGCTGGACACCCACCCCCTGCGGCGCGAGATCATCGCCACCGTGGTGGCGAACGACATGATCAATCTCGGGGGCATCACTTTCGCCTTCCGGGTCATGGAGGAGACCTCGGCCAGCGAGGTGGCTGTGGCGAAGGCATTTGTGGCGCTGCGCGAGGTGTACGAGCTGGATGCGATGGTGGCCGAGCTGAACAGTCTCCCGGCGTCCTTCCCCACGGAATACTGGAGCACTGTGCACCTGGATATCCGGCGGTTGCTGGACCGGGCCGTGCGCTGGCTGCTGAGCCAGGAAAGTGTTTCACGCCCGATCGCGGACGTGGTGGCTGAGTTCAAACCACTCATGGACCCGATGCGGGCGCGGCTGCTGGACTACCTGCGCGGCGATGACCGTAAGCGGGTGGCCGAGTGGCTGGACAAGGGCCGCGAGTGGGAGCTTCCCGAAGGCCTGGCACTCCGCTGGGCGGAGCTGTTCGAAAGCTTCGTGCTGCTGGACATCGCGAAGATCGCCCGGACGCGGAAGGAACCCGTGGAGCAGATCGCGGCGGTGTACTACACGGTCTTCAACCGTTTCCATGCGGACTCGCTGCTGGAGCGGATCAGCAGCCTGCCGCGGCAGGACAGGTGGCAGGCGCTCGCCCGCGCAGCTTTGCGCGACGACCTCTACTCGACCGTGTCGGATATGACGACGGCGGTGCTGGACGCTACGTCCGCTTCCGACTCACCGGAGTCCCGGCTCAAGGAGTGGGAGGCGCAGAATGCGGAGCAGCTGGGCAGGGCAAAGAGCATGTTCGACGAGGTGAACGCGCTCGAGGCCGACGACATGGCCTCACTGTCGGTAGCATTGAGGCTCTTGAGGTCAATCGTCCGACGCTAGCAACGCGGCGTCGCAACTGGAGGTGCAGTGGCAATCTTTACGGACCCCATCAGGGAGCACGCTGATTTCGGGCCGGGCGATGCCGAATGGCTGCACCTCCTGGTGGGGGACTGGCAGATGGTTGCGGACCTCGCGTTCGCCGACCTGGCGCTGTGGTTCCCCCACCCGGAGCTAGGGTACATTGCGCTGGCCCACGTCCGCCCTTCCACCACGCACACCGCCTTCCACAGCGACTTCGTGGGGGAGGGCATCCGCTCGGACCTGCAGCCGCTCGTGGACAAGGCCTGGAACAGCAGGTCCATCGAGCGCTCCAGTGAAACAAACTGGAACAGCGAGATGGCTCTGAGGGTCGAGGCCGTGCCCATGGTACGGAACGGGCGGACCCTTGCGGTGGTCACCACGCACATGGACTTGTCCAGTTCCCGGATGCCGTCCCGGCTGGAGCTGACCTACCGCCAGTGCGCCTATGACCTTCTGCGGATGGGCACGCTGGGGCTGTGGCCGGACTTCGCTTCCCCGACAGGGTCGCGCCGCGGTGCTCCCCGTGTGGGGGACGGGCTGATCAGGCTGGATGCCGATGGCGTGGTGCAGTATGCCAGCCCCAACGGTGTTTCGGCATTCCGCCGCCTTGGGGACGGCGAATCCCTGGAGGGGCGTTCGCTCGCCGAAGTCACCGCCGGCCTGCTCAAGGACCGACGGATGGTCGACGAGACCCTGCCGCTCGTGGTGACCGGCCGGATGCCGTGGCGCAGCGAGATCGAATCCCGCGGCGTCAGCCTCTCCCTCCGTGCCATTCCCCTGCGGGACGAGCAGCAGCGCTTTGGTGCCCTGGTCCTGTGCCGGGACGTTTCTGAGCTTCGGCGGCGCGAGATGGAGCTGGTGACCAAGGACGCCACCATCCGTGAGATCCACCACCGCGTCAAGAACAACCTCCAGACTGTTGCTGCGCTGCTGCGGATGCAGTCCCGGCGGATGGTGAGCGACGAGGCAAAGCAGGGACTGGAGCAGGCGATGCGGCGCGTGGCCACCATTGCCCTGGTCCACGAAACACTCTCGCAGGGCCTGACCCAGAGCGTTGACTTCGACGAACTGATCGGGCGCCAGTTCCGCCTGTCCGCTGAGGTTGCCTCGCCGTCGCAGCAGGTCAGGACGGAGCGTTCCGGCACGTTTGGTGAGTTGCCCAGCGATCTTGCCACCCCGCTGGCGCTTGTGATCAACGAACTCGTGACCAATGCCGTCGAGCACGGCCTTGAGGGAAGGGCCGGCACGGTATGGCTTATGGCTGACCGCTCCGAAGGCGAAGACGGCGAAGAGCTGATGGTGACGATTGCCGACGACGGTGTGGGGCTTCCCGAGACCCCGCACGTTGAGGGGCTGGGCCTGCAGATTGTCCGCACCCTGGTCACGAGCGAACTGGGCGGAACTATCCAGTGGAAGCCGCGGGAGGGCGGCGGAACAGCGGTTCAGATCCGGCTCAGCCTGGCAGGCAAGTAAGCCTGGTGCGGGCGGCGGAACCCACTGGGCCTTCCCGCAAAACTGACAGAGGCCCCGGCGACGATTCCTTGCGGACAGTCGCCGGGGCCTCTGTGCACACCACTTGGTGCAAGTGCCTGCTGGGGAAGCGCGGACTCTAGGAAGCGCGGCGGGCGCGGGCGGCACGGCGTTTCAGTGCGCGCCGCTCGTCTTCGCTCATTCCGCCCCAGACGCCGGCATCCTGGCCGGATTCGAGAGCCCACTGCAGGCACGTGTCCACCACGGGGCACCGGCGGCAGACGCTTTTTGCTTCCTCGATCTGGAGGAGGGCGGGGCCTGTGTTTCCCACGGGGAAGAACAGTTCCGGGTCCTTGTCGAGGCACGCTGCGCGGTTACGCCAATCCATGCTGATCAGTTGCTCCATTTCTGGGAAGAGCCTTTGTGAAATTATTCACTAGTGGCTACAAAGGAAAAGGGCCCTTCGGGGCCCCCTTGGTCATCTGAATAAAGCCTGTCATGTTAACGCTGTGTAAACAAGGGGTAATAGCGCTTGATATCCCGTGAATCCTGAGCGATGCATCACACTGGCGGCGCGGGCCCTCACCAGTGTCCGACTATCTCCGGTAGGGTGCCAGTGTGTCAAGACCCCCGGTAAACCCTCCAGGCCCATCTTCCCCGGACGACCCGCGGCAGGCCCCTGAGGCCGCTGATGCCCGGGGCGCCGTGCCTCCCGCGGCCGTTGTGGTGGCGCTCGTTGCAGGGGCCGAGGCGACCGCACTCCTGGCCGCCGCGGCCTGGTACGCCTTTCAACTGTTCAGCGGAAGCCCGGTGCTCTCCTTCTGGGGCGCGGTTTTCACCTTGGGACTCCTGCTGGCATTCTCTGCATGGTTGTACGCGGTCGCCGTCTTCCTTCACAGGGGTTACCGCTGGACAAGGGCCGCGGCGCTTGTTGCACAGTTGTTCGTGTTGACCATCGGGGTTCCGGCACTGACCAGCGGGCTGGTTCCCGCAGGACTGGCGATGGTGGTGCCCGCGGTCATTGCCATCGTTCTCCTGTTTTCCAGCAAGGTGATCAGCTATGCCTCCCGCACCGGGAGTACGCCCACGCTCTAAGCCCTCGACCGGCCGGGCGGGGACGGCGAGGCGCCGCCCTTAGTCCTCACCGGCCCAGGCCACCTGGACGGGGGAGGACCGGCCAGCCGAGATGAGGACGCCCCTTCCCGGGGGCGGGTTCGGCTCGACCTCGAAGCGGACGCCGAAAAGGTCACCGTCGCCCAGGGAACGCGGGGCCAGCAGGATTGCCGTGCCCGCTTCCCGGGCGCTCATGAGCAGTGGGATCCGGTGGGCGAGCATGGGGCTGTACCCGGCAGTGACCACGAGCGCATGGCCGAGGGCATGCAGTTGTCCCAAATGTCCCAGGGCGGCGGGCATGAGCAGGTCGACATCGTCAGCGAGCATCACGGTCCTCCTCGGCAGGAGTCCGGCCTCTGCCTTTGACAGCAGGCGGTTCCACCCTTCCTCACCTGTTTCTTCGGACCCAGGGCATGCCCAGGCGGTGTCGGGGTTCAACGCCTGCAGCGCCCGCAGGACATTGCTCTTGCCGCTCCCGGGTCCGCCGAGCACGGCCACGACGCCGCTGTCCGGCATCCGGAAGGAGGCAGCGCCCACTTCATTGCCCGCCACTCCCACGAGCAGGTTCCGCCGCTGCCCGGTCTGTGTTCCTGCTCCAGCAAGCAGGGGATCCTGCGAAGACAGCGCGAGCGATGCCACCAGACCGGTTGCTATCCTGTCCGGCAGTGGTTCCACCCTGAACGGACGCGACGCTGCCGGCATATCCTCTGCAGCGCCACTGCCTGCCGTCCGGGCGATGGCGCCGGCGGGTGACGGGCGATAGAACTGGCACACGGCCGGTCCGCCCCCCGCGACAGGGCCATATCCAACTGCTCTTCCCCGCACCGCACGGGTCGCGGGCATCCGGGGCCACGCGGCCCTGGAGTCCTCGTTGGAACCGGCAGGAAAGTAGAACCGCGTGGGGAGGGCTCCGAAGAACCTCGAGGTAACAAGTTCCCGCTCTCCGGACATCAGGACCGTGATTCCCGCACGGGTTCCATCACGCACAAGGTCATGGACGAGGTCTTCTGCCCAGGCCAGTGGCCCGGACCGGAATGCCGAAACCCACGATCCCCATCCGGAGACGACCACGACGAGGGGGATGTCGCTTCCGAAGGGATGGCTGAGGCGCTGTCCCAGTTCCTCGGTAAGTCGCTCCAGGACACGGACCGCCCGGCGCAGATCATGCGGCCCGGCATGGGCGCCCGTCCGTTTCGCAGCGGCGAGCGGCAGGAAGGCACCGGCCGAGTCCAGGAAGTAGAAATGTGCTTCCGTGTCTGTCGCCATCAGCCTTCTGACAAGTTGCTCCAGGCTTTCACCGGCGCCGGAAGCGGAAGTGCCGATGAATGCGGTGTGGCCGTCCCTGGCGGGGATCCAGACCAGTGGCTCGACTACCTGCTTCTGTGGCAGGTCCTTCCAGCCCAGCCGGACGGACCAGCCGTCCTCCGCAGGCGCAGCACCGGCATCTGCCTGTCCGACGGCGTGCTCGTCCAACTCGTCCAACTCATCCGGCAATGGAGTGGCGACCGGCCGCCGTGGCGGCCGCTCCCTGCGTTCGGCGCACAGCTCCTTCACGATGGCCGCCAGGGGAGCCACTGCCTGGGCGGGTGTCTGCTGAACAGCATTCTCCTTGTCCGCGAAGGATCCGCTGGAGGTGAGGTGAGCCGTCGTAGGCTGCACTGTGACTGCGGTTCTGCGGCGGGATCCGGGCGCCGGGGCCAGGGATGCGGCCTGGAATTCCTGTGCTGGTTCCATGCCCCGCGCAATGAATGCCCGGCCGGGGGCATCGACACTGATGGAAGCGGCGGCCTTGCAACTGACGATGTCTACCGACTCCATCTCGGATTGCACACGAAGGGCGATGCTGGACGTGACGTTTGCCCTGATGTCTGCAGTCAAGGCCCCCTGCGGCCGCTGGGTCGCCATGACCAGGTGGATGCCCAGCGAACGTCCTGTCGAAGCAATCCGCAGCAACTCCCGCAGCACCTCCGGTGCGTCATCGACAAGCATGCGGAACTCATCAATGATGATCACGAGGTGGGGGAGGGTGAAGTCCCTGGCGGCGGGCACAGATCTGTACGTGGCGATATCCGGCACATGCGCCGCCGCAAGGCATTCTTCACGCAGCCGCACTTCGGCCCGGAGCGACGTCAGGGTTCGCTCCAGATCATGTGCGGAAAGGTCGGTCTGCAGGCCGACGCAATGGACCAGTCCGCTGAGCGGGGCCAGGCCCGATCCGCCCTTGAAGTCGATGAAGAACAGATTGACCCGCTCCGGCGGGTAGCTCAGGGCGAGGCCCAGTGCGAGGCTGCGGAGCAGTTCTGATTTGCCGGAACCGGTGGTGCCGGCCACCAGCAGGTGCGGGCCGTCGGCCTGGAGGTCGAAGGTACGCACGCCGAACGCACCGACTCCGATCGGGACCGTCAGTCCCGCGTCCTGCGGGCTGGAGTCCCAGCGGCTTCTGACATCCGCCGCGGAGAGCGGCAGGATTTCCTCCAGGCCGCACGATGCGGGCACGCTGTGATCCCGGCGGTCCCGCGGCCTTGATGCCACGGCCATGCGCCGGCAGAACTCCGTGAACACGTCCCCCGGCGCCAGATCGGGGACAAACGATCTTTCCCCGTTGGCCTCGCGCAGGACGCACCGGCGTTCGGACATCAGCACATCGGACTGCATCGGGGCCGCATCCCCCGACACCATCTGAATAACCTGGCATCCGCGCTGTATGGCTGCGTCACGAATGGCGTCATGGGACCCCGGCGGGGCGGCCGTCCCTCGAATGATCACGACCTGCCGCCCATCACCGGAGGCGGTTCCTTCCTTTACTGCTTCAAGACCGGCACGCGTCGTAGCCGTAAGTGTCACGCCGCGAAGGTATCTGGCGGCCAGGGGGAGATCTTCCGGCGACCCATGGATGATGACACGCGTGGTCCTGCCCAAAGGGTAGCCGGCCAGTTGCATGACCATGGACCTCATTAACCCGTCGACGGCAGGGGGTGGGCCGGCCATCGTGGTCAGCGGCCTGCCCGGATCCAGCATGACGGGGAGGGTGCCAGCCGCGGGGACTGCCAGGGGGCCGCCGGACGGCTCGATTCGCACATTGGCTGACTGTTCGGCCTGGCCCAGCCGCAACCAGACGGCTTCCGAACCGGTACTGGCAAGGGAGGGCTCAGGCCCTGGTCTGGCAGCGAGCGCAACGATCGGCAGGGAAGGTGCGCTCCGCCGTCGTCGCTTCCGGTCCTCCTCAACGGCGGCCTGGAGAACGGACGACAATTCCCGACGCTGCCGCCTGGCGGTGCTGAGGGGGATAAGGACGGAGACCGCGGACGCCGCGGAGAAGGCAAGGAACATCCACATACCCGTAAGGACCGCCAGGCCCACGCCGATCACCAAGGGAAGGAGCGCCCCTAAAACAAGGAGCGTCCGGTTGCCGGCGTCGGCCCGGGCAGGGACAGTGATGGGTTCCGCAACAGATTTCCCGGCCTCCGACAGCGCCCGTTCAGGCACGTCCATGAAAAGCAGCGCCATGTGCGAGTTCCCGCAGCGGATGGTGGAGTCGGTCGAGATGGCGGTACTCCGGACTCTTTCCCCGTCAACGTAGGTACCGTTCGCGCTGTCGAGATCGAGAAGGATGATCTCCGAGTCAGTGACGACGATCTCGGCATGCTCGCGGGACAGTTCGGGGTCCGGAATGACAATCCGCGTTCCGTTTCGGCCCACCTTGTAGCTGCCCCGCCGCAAGGGCACCACAGTTCCCGCCGCCGCTCCGCTGTGGATCACGAGGGCGAGCGGAGCCCCGGCATCACGCGGCGTCCGCTCGCGCAACCGCCGGGCCGCACGCCCGGCCCCGCCATCGACCAGAACAGCCGCGTTGACGAGCGGCGCTGTCCCGACGACCAGTGAACGCAGGTCCTCGCCGTCCACAGTGACCGTGCCTGAACCGAACTTCCGCACCAGCTGGTCATGAAGGACGGCGCCCCCGGTGCCGTCAGGGATATCAATGGACAATTCCAGCGGCACCTGGCACCGGGGTGACCCCGGGCCGGCCACCAGTGTGCAGTGGAGTGTCATGGGTTCGAATCCTTCGTGCGTTTGCACCACCCACGCTAGCCATCCGCGCCATACTTGTGGGCCGCCGTCGTCCCTATGTGGATAACCGCTACCTGTGTGCTGGAGCACAGACCGGCGCCTGATTCGACGGGCCCTGCAGTCACTCGGGTAGGCTAGAACAGCAGACAATGCGCACCATTGCGCTGCCCGCATTCAAACCAGGAGATTTTGTGACCGCTGACCTCGTCATCGTAGGGTCCGGCTTTTTTGGCCTGACAATCGCAGAACAGGCCGCCACCGAGCTCGGCTTGAAGGTCGTCGTCCTTGACCGCCGCCACCACATCGGCGGCAATGCCTACAGCGAAAAGGAAGAGCAGACCGGTATTGAAATCCACCGGTACGGCGCCCATCTCTTTCACACATCCAATGAGCGGGTGTGGGAGTACGTCAACCGGTTCACCACGTTCACCAACTACGTGCACAAGGTCTACGGCGTGCACAAGGGCGAGGTTTACTCCCTGCCGATCAACCTGGCGACGATCAACCAGTTCTTCCGGGCCAACCTCACCCCGGGCCAGGCGAGGGACCTCATCCAGGAGCAGGCGGGCGAGCTCGCAGGAACTGATCCCCAGAACCTCAATGACAAGGGCATCCAGCTGATTGGCCGCCCCTTGTATGAGGCCTTCATCAAGCACTACACCGGCAAACAGTGGCAGACGGACCCCAAGGATCTGCCGGCAGGCATTATTTCGCGGCTGCCGGTGCGGTACAACTACGACAACCGGTATTTCAACGATAAGTACGAAGGTCTGCCCACCAACGGGTATACGGCCTGGATCGAGAAGATGGCGGAGCACCCCAACATTGAGGTGCGGCTGAATACGGATTTCTTCGACGAGTCACACGAGTACAGCAAGAACAAGGTAGTTGGCAGCATTCCAGTCGTCTATACAGGCCCCGTGGATCGCTACTTTGACTACGCAGAGGGCGACCTCTCCTGGCGCACGATCGATTTCGAGGAAGAAGTCCTGGACGTCGGTGACTTCCAGGGAACGTCCGTAGTCAACTACAACGACGACGACGTGCCGTTCACCCGGATCATCGAACCGCGCCACTTCCACCCCGAGCGTGACTACCAGACCGAGAAGACAGTCATCATGCGCGAATTCTCGCGTTTCGCCGAAAAGGGTGACGAACCGTACTACCCCGTCAATACCTCCGCGGACCGCGAGCGCCTGCTCAAGTACCGCGACCTCGCTGCCGCTGAGAAGGATGTTCTCTTCGGCGGGCGGCTTGGCACCTACAAGTATCTGGACATGCACATGGCCATCGGTTCTGCCCTGACCATGTTCGACAACAAGATCCGGCCGCACTACGAAAGCGGCGCCATCATTGAAAGCGGGGGAGTGGACGCGTGAGCGTTGCAACCTTGACGCCCCCTGACAAGGGTGGCGGACTCCTTGACGTGCTCCACCATCGTGAGCTCCTGCACCTGATTGTGCGCAAGGAACTAAAGGTACGATATCGAAGTTCCGTACTCGGACTTTTGTGGAGTTACGTGAAGCCTGCGGTGCAGTTTGTGGTGTTCTATTTCGCCCTTGGTGTCTTCCTCGGGCTGAACAAGCAGCCAAACTTCGTAATTTACATGTTTTCGGGTATAATTCTCGTCAATTTCTTCTCAGAGGCCTTCGGCCAAGCAACGCGGTCAATCGTTGCAAACGGGGCTTTGGTTAAAAAGATCTTTCTCCCGCGTGAGCTGTTTCCAGTGGCTTCTATTTGGGTGGCCATAATTCACTTCCTGCCTCAACTGCTGATTCTTTTAGCTGCTTGCTTATTCTTCGGGTGGGCCCCCTCCTTTGTGCAGCTGGTTGGTGCCCTGGGCGCGTTTGCCATGGTAACCATGCTCGGCCTTGGGTTAGGCCTCTTGTTTGCCGCGGCCAACGTGATGTTCAGGGATTCTGAGAACATTGTGGATCTCATGCTGATGATGGCGACGTGGTTGTCGCCGGTACTCTATTCCTGGTACTTGGTAAGGGACACGCTAGGCGAGACGTTCTACTTCTTCTACCAACTCAATCCCATGACTATTGCAGTCGAGCTATTCCATGCAGCTTTTTGGTTCCCAACGGATGCCGTACAAAGGGCACCCGAAGGCGCGCCGTTGCCGGAACACTTGATTTCTTTGTGGCTGCCTGTCGGCTTGCTCATTTCGGCTATCTTCCTGGTTTTGGGGCAAACAGTATTCCGTCGCCTTGAGGGCAGATTCGCGCAGGAGCTCTAGTGGGAAACGAAGCAATCGTTGTTGAAAACGTCTCCAAACGATTCAATTTGCGCCACACCCGATCGCTGAAAGAAACCGTCGTCTGGCTTTTCAAAGGACGCCGGGGCGATCTTTCCTCCACATTCATGGCACTGGACGGCGTCGATTTAACCGTAAATTCCGGAGAATCAGTCGCGCTGCTCGGCTACAACGGATCGGGCAAATCAACGTTGCTAAAACTGATCTCCGGTGTCATGGGTTCGGATAGTGGGAGTGTGCGAACCCGCGGGAAAGTTGCCGGACTTATTGAGGTAGGGGCTGGCTTCCACCCCGACCTTACGGGACGCGAGAATGTATATCTCAATGGCGTGATTCTTGGTATGACGGAGCAAGAGACCACCGAGCGTTTTGATGAAATTGTTGAGTTCTCTGAAATCGGCAAGTTTATTGATACAGAGGTCAAGTTCTATTCGTCGGGCATGTTCTTGCGGCTGGCATTTTCGGTCGCCGTGCACACGAGGCCGGACGTCTTCCTCATTGATGAGATCCTGTCGGTCGGTGACGAACCTTTCCAGAAGAAATGCCTTGCCCGTGTGCAGGAACTGCGCTCATCCGGGACCACCCTTGTGGTCGTCAGTCATGATTTGGACATGGTGAGCAGAGTCTGTGACCGGGGCGTGGTCTTGCGTCAAGGCCAGAAGATCGCGGACGGTCCCATTGCAGATGCAGTCCGGCTGTTACGGGAGAACTAGTGCAAGCTGTAACAATCAATTCGGTGACACCGGAAGGACCTATGACACGAGCACGGATGCTTTTCGACATCATCGACGGCGGGGAAAGCGGTCTTGCTGGGGGCCGAGGACGGCTGAGCGGGCGTGAGGTTGGACTGCTGGTAGGGGCGTTGAATTACCATTCACTGGTTCATCCTGGCCGGGAATTCAAAGTTGTCGTCCTTCGCGCCCCTGACGGGGAGTACCCGAGGCTGACAGACCAGTCCTGCCACCGCCTTGAATGGAAAGCTGACCGGACGGCTATCTGCTCCTTAACTGTAGTCAGCGCCCTCAAGGCCGGCGCTTACTTCGACAGCGCCATCATGCCGCTTGTCATTGACCTCGGAGGTGAGGGTTCAGAAGGTGGTGCCAGCTTCTATGACCGCGCTGGGCTTAAGGGGAAAGTCTTCAAACGCGTTCGATTTGGCGCTCCGATTATTTTCGATGCCATGCGACAGGGCCTCACGGATGTTTACGAGAAGCGCGTTGTGCCGCGACGTCGTTCCCAGCGGATGGCGGCACCCGAAGTGAGCTCGTACCTCTCCGAGAGGGGGGAGCAGGGACGGCCCCCCGCGATACTTTTCGGATTGCACTGGCTGGAAATGGGCGGCGCCGAGCGGTGGGCCCTGGAGTCCATTGCCGTCGCCAAAGAGGCGGGATTCCTTCCAATCGTGCTGACCGATAAAGACTCATCCCATCCTTGGATAGACCGGCCTGAACTCGATGGAGCCTTAGTACTCCCGATGAGTTTTCCGCTACCACAAGGCGAAGAAGCTGATTTGCTCCTCGCCCTGCTTCGGGAGTTCTCCATTCGGGGTATCCACGTTCACCATAACAATTGGCTGTACCACCGCTTGCCCTGGTTCAAGGCCTTTGACCCTTCTATTCCAATCGTAGACACGCTGCATATCCTCGAATGGCGCACTGGCGGCTTCGTCGAAGTTTCAGTCAAGCTTTCGAACGTAATTGACATACATCATGTCATCTCGCCGCAACTAAGGGACTATCTCGCTCTTCTGCGAGACGTACCGAAGAGCCGGGTGGCTTTAGCACCACTGTATGGGTTGTCAGATCAGTTTGTGCCGCTTGCAGTCCCTCCGGCTAACGAATCTGGCCGACCTTTCACGATCGCGTTTGTGGGAAGGCTGAGTCAGCAGAAGCGTCCCTACCTTTTCCTTCGTTACGCGGCGGAACTGAAGAAGACGGTCGAACGCGAGGTGAAGTTTATAGTCCACGGTGATGGGGCGCTATTGGAAGAGACGCAAAGGTTGATCCGGCAGTATGGATTGTCTGGCAGCGTTGAACTTCGCCATCCTCCCTACCCTGTGAGCGACACCCTGGCTGAGGCAGATTTGTTGGTTGTTTCTTCTGATAACGAAGGGCTCACGCTGACGACATTCGAGGCGACAGCCATGAACGTGGCTGTCTTGTCGACCGACGTTGGCTCACAAGCGTCTCTGGTTGCCAGCCAAGCCTTGCTGCCACGCCAGCCGTTCGCTTTTATCAAGGAAGCGGTAGCACGGACGCGCGCCTTGATGTCCTCGGAAGCGCTTCGCATGGATATAGTCGCCGAGCAGCAGAAAAAGATCATGGCCTTGAAACAGTTCCCGGACGCGCGCGGGTGGACGAAGGGGCTTTACGAAGGGTGGAAAGTATGACCGATAAAGTTGCGGCAGTCGTGGTGACTTATAACCGGGTTAACAAGCTAGGCAGGGTTTTAGATTCAATTCTTGCTCAGTCGCGCAGTGTTGACATGCTGGTTGTGGTGGATAACGCCAGCAGTGATTCCACTGCCAACCTCTTGGCGGCCTATAAGGAGGATTCTCGGGTCGAGGTTGTCCGCCTTGAAACGAACACTGGGGGGGCCGGCGGGTTTGCCGCCGGTATGGAAAGAGCGTACGAGCTCGGCGCAGACTGGGCCTGGATAATGGATGACGACTGCTACACGGGTGAGACTGCTCTCGAGGCGTTGTTGTCAGGGCATGCAGCAGCAGAAGCCGAATTGGGTCGCCCCATACCTTACAGCTGCTCATTGGTGCGCTATACGGACGGGTCGATCTGTGAGATGAACAACCCGGGAACCGCTTGGGACTGGGGACGCCTGATCGCCAAGGGGCAAAACAGCGTCATCATTACTAACTGTTCC
The DNA here is from genome assembly GCF_019710585.1 of Arthrobacter sp. MAHUQ-56. Classification (GTDB taxonomy): domain Bacteria; phylum Actinomycetota; class Actinomycetes; order Actinomycetales; family Micrococcaceae; genus Arthrobacter. The sequence goes on from NZ_JAIFZQ010000020.1 coordinate 870,727, forward strand.
TTTGTTTCCGTCTTGATTCCCCGGCGGTCTATCGCCAAGTATGGCCTGCCATTGGTCGAATACTTTATTTGGTTTGACGATATGGAATACACGCTCCGGATCAGCGCGGAAGGTCCCGGCATACAGGTTCTGGACAGCTGCGTGGTGCATGACATGCCTGACAACCGCGGGGTGAATTTCGGCGACGTGAACTTCGATAATGCGTGGAAGTTCTTCTACGGCGCTCGTAACGAGTCGTCCTACCGCTGGCATCACGACAACAAGCTCGACTGGCTCCGGTTCGTCGTGAGTACCTTCGTCTGGATGCGACGCGGCAGAGTAGGACGAGGTCTTCAGCTTGGCATCGCTAAGAAGATTCTCGAAGGAGTAAAGTTCAACCCTTCTCCCAAGCAGGTGCGGAGCGTCGCCTGAAATGTCCGCAACGCGCAGCCGCGCCCTTTCTGCTCGATGTAGGTAGGGTGCGGCTGCTCTTCGGCTCCTGCCCGGTTCGGCTCTTCGTGGTTGGTGGGGAATTGCGTTCGTGTCGTTGAAGACAATGGGGCCCATGGCCCTACTGGGTTGAGCCCACCGGGATCGCAGCCGTTGCTGCCACCATTCCGACTACCGCATCATTTCCACCAGCGTCACCGCCGGCAGGTCATCGTCGACACCGACCAGCCACCGCGCTGCCCGAGCTGTGAAGTCATCGCCTCCCGGCGGAAAGAGCGGCGCCTTCAACGGGTCCGTGATATTCCGTCGCCGGGCCGGGGGTGCTCTGGTCCAAGTACCGCTGGTACTGCGAAGAAGTGGACTGTGAGCGGCTGTGGTGCTTTGAATCCACGCCGCAGGTGCCGCGCCGTGCCCGCTCCACTGGCAGGCTGCGGGACCAGCGTGGACTCGGTTATCGTTCTGACCGGGCGGTGTCGGAGACAGCTGCCGGCTCCGCCGTGTCTTGGTGGATGGTCCGGGCGGTGGTGACCGAGGCATGCTTGCTGCGGTTGCCGGACGTGGACAAGCTCAGCCCTCGGATGCTGGGCATGGATGAGCACCGGTTCCGCTCCGTGAGCTACTTCCAGGACCCGTCAAACGACGGCGTGAATCCGGTTCGAACCGTGGATGACGACGATCGTTGACCTGGACACCGGCCAGGTCCTCGGTGTCGTCGACGGCCGGGACCACACGGGGCGTCGGGGAGCATTCTTTCCGATCCGTTGAATAGGGTTTCTTCCGTTACATCGCTGTGGATGCGTAGCATCACATCCTTCGCGCGGAGGGCCCTGATGCTAGCCCCACACTATGACTGGTAAACAATCAAGGCCAATCACTAGTTGAGTACGATTCTCTGGTGAGGGCATTACTCCGAACTTAGGCCCGAACAAAGGTGTGCAGTTAGGGTTAGCCGCTGAGAGCATACCTTCGGTCTGACGTACACGGCCGGACTCCACGGATGTTGGCGGCCGCCGACGAAACGCGTCGAATTCGTCTTCCCGAGAGTCGCGAGACCCCGCGTCGTACACCGGTTTTTCCCATTTCGGGTGAGCCGCTGTACTTTTCCTCATACCCTGCACTCATCCGGACTGGCGATCCCCTGCAGGAGCGCTAGAAGGTGTCAATCGACCTGAAGCCGGGATGGAACCCAGAGGATGGGGAGGTGGCAGTCCTCGGCAAGAGTGCGTTCTGCCATACAGTGGCTCGCGGGCGAAGGTACGAAAGGAAAGCTCACCAATACCCAACTATTCTGCTCATCTCCGTAGTTGCTCTTCCACCAGAGGCGACCAGATCGAGCATTTCCTCCATCGGATGAGTTTAACGGCCGGGGAATGGGCTCCCCCCACTCCGTCCACAGGAAGGCCTGACCGCCGCTGGTCCGAGCTCATAGCTCAGTCGTCCCGCGAAATTTTCATCATGCCGAGGGTGCTTGCAGCGCCCCGAAGTCACAAGTAAGAGTCTTACTCGAGCCCGTCGACGATGCCCGAGTCCTCCTGCCCGGCAAGGTTCGATACCGTCAATCCGGTAGTCTTGAAAGAGTGCCGCCGGGGAGTTGGCTCCCTGATGCCTCGGACAAACTCCTTTGATAATGCTGAGGAATCCATGCAAGAAAAAGTCATGATAAAGACGCCCCCCGGTGAGGGGGCTGCCGCTGTAACGCAGGTGCATGCCCTGACAGGAGTGCGGATAGTTGCTGCCATGTGGGTGGTCCTGTTTCATATTCGGGGCAATCTCGCCTCCGAATTCCCCGAGTTAGCAGAGCTCTTAGGACCAGTCCTGGCTCACGGCGAGCTTGGAGTTGACCTCTTTTTTGCATTGAGCGGGTATGTGCTGGCATTGAACTATGGCGACCGCATGGGGTTGAAGCTAAACCGTAAAGCTACTCTCAAATTTTGGTGGGCGCGTCTGGCCCGGGTATGGCCGGCTTACGCCTTCATGCTTGTGTTTACCGCTGTTTGGCATGGGGTGCTGCTTGCACGACACAGTGCTGACCCTGTCGCTGTACGCGACTTCAGCGTGGCCAGCTTCCTCCGTCAGCTGTCATTGGTGGTGCAGTGGACAGAGCCCGGATTTGAGAGACTGACATGGAACGGTGCTGCTTGGTCCGTGTCGGCCGAAGCGTTCGCATATCTTTTGTTCCCGCTAATGGTTCTTCTAGTCTTCCGCCTCAACCGGTCGCTCAGCACACGGTCTATGGTGATCATGGTCGGCATACTGCTTTTCCCGGTTGTCTTCTTTTCTTACGTTCTCGGGCTTTACGGAGCATGGATGTGGCTGCTGCGGATATTATGCGCCTTCATGGCGGGCGCCCTTGCCTTCTACATCGTACGCAGGATCCCATCTTCAGGCCGTAACAGGCTTGTGGCAAGCCATGTCATTGTTGTTGCGACAGTATTGATCATCGCGGGATGCTTTTGGATAGACCGGACAGGGCGCTCTCAGTACATCGGTTTGCTCATTCCGGTACTTGTCTTGATCGTGGGTGCTTTGGGCATGGCGGACCGGCACATCGCGAAGCTCCTCGGAACCAGGCCCTTGGTGGTTGGCGGAATGGCCTCATACAGCATCTATCTCGTGCATATGCCGGTGATAGAAATCTTTTGGAAAATGCAGATGACCTTCCCAGAAAGTCTTGGAGCAGGAACGCCCGGCGCTAAGCTCGGTTTCATTCTGTTGCCCGCAGTGGTCTCCGGTCTCGGTTATTGCTTGTGGCGGTTCTTCGAAGAGCCGGCTCGCCGGAAGATGCGGCTCATGTCGACGCAGAACATACCTGAACGGGCAGTCGACGACCCCGCCGTTGACCACCAGGCCCATCATGCCGTGGGTAAGCGGATACCTTAGACCAATTCGCCCTTCAGAGGCCACTTCTGCCGTGTGGGGAAGCCGTTGAGCCCGTTGTAGGTCAGCGTGTAAGGCTTGCGCTGGTCTGCTGACAGGCCGCTTGAGTCGCCCAGCCTTTCCATTGCCTGTGGCCGATAAAGTACGGCCCTTGCTTTCGATTTTGACCTCCGCGAGGAAAAGGCAAGATCGGTAGCTGCATGGATTGCGAGGATCATGTAGATCCCGACTCCTGGGTCAACCTGGCGCGGTACTTACTCCGGAGCCCGTGACTTCGCTCCGCTGTCAGCGATGGTCGAAAAATGAGCCATTTCGCGGGCGGAGTTCAGCGGTCGTCGCAGCAATTTATGGTTCGGTGGATGGTGAAGTCAGTCTAGTTAGGTGTTCCATAGGGCTCTGCCTTCCCAGGATTCTGCGTGGCCGCTGTTTGAGTTCGGCGGCGACAATAGCGAGGTTTTCGCGGTGAGGATACCCAGGTCTGTTCCTTTCGGAAAGTATTGGCGGAGCTGTCGCATGGCTTCAGCCAGTCGATAGCGCAGGTTTTCAGCTCCACGGTCTATACCATCGCACAAGGATGATGAATTGAGTGGTCCCTTCGACCAGTGCGGCGATGGCCGACAGGCCGCCCTTTCCAATGACTAAATCCCCTTCCTAATGACCTGGTACTAATCCGTTGATAACCTCTGCAGTCCTGTTTCGGATCATGACCACGTCAGGGAAGCGCTTGGTCCGGTGTTCCTTGCGACGCCGCGGTCGGCGACCTGTCCGCCCCGCTGCGTAGGGAGACTGCAGCATCTACGGCCAAGTCAAGGCTTCGACGCACGTACAGGGCTTGATATTCGGTCTCTGGAACCACGTGCATTCCGGTTGTGCCGGAGAACTCGGTGCGCACGCGGTTGCTGATCTGGCGAGGGCTCCAGCGTTGTTTCCGATGTTCGCGCACGAACTCATGGAGTTCCGGGTTGGCGGCGATCTTCCCGGACTGCTGGCGGCTTCGTCTACGGTTCGGCGCTGAGCTGGGCCATCCGCGGACGGTGGTTGCCGGACGGTTCGTGGATGTTCCGGGGGATCTCTCGGCTCACGGTCGACGGATTGCGCCCGAGTTCCACGGCAATAGCGTGAATGCTTCGCCCGATGCAGGGGTCCACGATCCGTGATCAGTTCCGACTCCGAGAGAAATCGGGCAGAACAACTGAATGCCCGTGGCGCCATCGAGTGCCTTAACTGCGGCGGATTCCCACGATCCGGCAAGCCTCAGAATTGCGTATCGTGCCAGGGGTGGCGGGGTTTGATCAGGATGTGTTTGGCGCCCAGTGCGGCCAGCGCGTCCTGGAAGTCGCGGGAAAGTCGGTAGGCGAAGGCGTTGTCGGTCATGACCCGGCGCACCGGGGCTCCGTTGGCTGCCATGGCGGCCGATGCCCTGGTGAGGAACCCGGCGCAGGTTGGTCCTTCCTCGTCAGGCAGGACCTCAGCGTACGCGAGCCGGGTGTGGTCATCGACAGCCACATGGACGTAGTCGAAGCCCAGGTTTTTGCCCGAGGAGCGGTGGTTGGCGGAGCTCTGGCCCAGGTCGGCCCGCCAGCCTCCGCCCTCGGGGATACGCCCGAGTTTCCTGACATCGACGTGGAGCAAGTCGCCCGGGGCATGGCGTTCATAGCGGCGGTCCGTGGACCGAGAGGCCCGGATCCTTGCCCGGTCAGCGGGTCAAGGTCCCACAGTGTTGGCATGCCGGCCCGGGCGAGAATTCGGGAGACGGACCTAGCGCTGATGCCGGAGCGCCGTGCCAGATCGGCCGGTCCTTCGCGGTGCTTCACACGCTGGGTCAGGACATCGGCCACCACGTTCGCCGGTGTCGCGTGCGGGCACGAGTTCGGCCGAGAGCTGCGGTCCTCAAGACCGTCCCAGCCCTCGGCGCGGTGCCGGCCCAGCCAGCGATGTGCGCAGGCGCGCGAGACGCCCATTTCTTTGGCGACGTGGGCACCCGCACGGCCCGAGAGGACGCGCTCGACGATGATCCGCCTACCCCTTGGGGTCAGGCGGGCGTTACGGTGGGACATGAAGACCTCTTAGTCGTTGGCTGTGTGTGGTAACCACCAACCTAAGAGGTCTTCACCTATTCACGATGTAACCAACGTCCTGACTCAGTACACCTAGACCGTGCTTTCAACGACGAGCTCGTGACCCATTCGCTTACGAAGCCGCATATATGCGAGACGGCGGGCATAGGACATCCCGATTGCCTTCAAATTGCCGACGGCCAGGTCCAACGCGGTTAGCAAGCCTGGGTGCTTGCGAGCGACTTCTTTGTGAAATGCGATGGCTTGGCGCGACTGTTGCTGCGCCAAGCGAACGCTCCACTGGCTACCGCTGATTCGAAAGGTTGCGAGGCTCCGACGAAGTGCGACAACGTCCCCATGGAAGCAGATCCGAGCGTAGGTGGCCTCATCGATCAGGTAAGGGTTCTCGTCGTCCCATCCGCCTTCCGCCTCCAACAAGTCCTTCCTAAACATTACGCACGCCGGCTCACCAAAAATATTCGATCCGGCCACAACCGTGGCCCGTACCGCTTTGGCGCCAGGGACAAGGCCCGAAATGCCTTGCAACCCCCGCCTTCTGGTGAAGATTCGTCCCGAGGCGTCGACGAGGTCGCGCTGACTGGCAACCAGGACTGCGGTCGGATGTTCTTCAAAGGCTGCAACCTGTTCCTCAAGCGCCGTTGGCGCGATAAGGTCATCACCGCAAACGAGTTTGATCAAGGTCCCCCGAGCCTCTGAACTCACCCTGTTCCAATTTGCCTTCGCGCCACCACCTACGGGTGTGGGGCTCAGAATACGAAGCCGGGGGTGTCCTCTGAAGCTCTCAATCACCTCCATCGTTGAGTCGACTGAAGAGTGGTCGGCGATAACTACCTCATAGTCCTCATACGATTGGTTGAGGACGGATTCGAGGGTTTCAGCTATGTATTGTTCGTTGTTGTAGGCGGGTATGACTACGGAGACTTTCGGTGTCATGCTGTCTCTTCCTCTGTCGTGCTACTAAGTTGATGGGCATTATGTTCCCGCTTCACGGGTGACTGCTTTCGGCGAAACGAGAAGTGTCGGTGGCCGAAGTAGCTGATCACCACCGACAAGAAGGTGATGGCAAGCTGAGTCGGAATCCTTGGAAAAAGCAGGAAGTCGGCAAACAGTGAGAGCAATCCGACGTTCACCAGCAGCGATGTGAGGTTGACCAGAGCAAACCGACCCAGATCCAGCCATACATGTCCTTTGACTCGAAATACAAGTTTCCGATAAACGAAAAAGACCGCGACGAGAGAGACAGTCCATGAAGCGGACAAAAGGACAAAAGATGGAGTATCCGGCAAAGCAAGGGCGAGAGCAACGAACAGCCCTGTGCTAAAGGCTGTGTTTGCGCCACCAACCAGGAGGAAGGCAACCCGCTGGTCCTTGACAAATTTCATCAGCGGCCCCGGTGGCCCTGAATGAATCCCGCGTACTGGCTCGTCCGCTTCAGGTCGATGGGAAGACATTATTTGTCCTCTTTTCTGAGGGCATACTCTGGCACTACGCCGTTGGGGCGATCTGTGGAGTTTGAAGAACTGGCAGAGGATCCAAGTACTGAATGGGAGCTGGTGTGAGCCTCGTTACGTGAGAATCGGGATGGTCCGTCGTGGTCACCAGATTGGCGACGGCTTCGAAGGGCATGCCACAGCGCCCATGCAGCGCTGAGGAGCACCGCAAGAGCGAGCGAAACGAGCTCCAAGGTCCAGCCCGGCGGCCTGAATGAGATAGTCACCGTCTTACCTGCCGCGTCAGGCGCCACGTGGACAGTCAGCAGATAGCCGCGGAGAGGATCGGCGAGGGTAGCGCCGTCGGTTGCATAGCCGGGCCACGCAAGGCGGCTCATTGTTACGGTACCGCCGGCCGCAGGCACTTTGGTCACTCGAAAACTAACCTCGGTGCTGGAGTTAGACACCGGCTCGACGGCGGTTCCCTCAGATGCGTACACGGGAGCGCCCACGGAACCGAGGGGCTTGTCCCGGGTCCACATGACGGTATTTGCAGTGTGCGAGGCGACTGACCAGCCGGGCGGCGGAACTGCCTTGGCCAGCTCAGCTCCCGAGCTGTCGGCGGCGTCGCGGACTATTTGAACAGTATCGACTCGAAGGAGATCCGCGAGCGGCTTGCCCGATACGGGGTCAACTTCGAACAGCTTCGTGCTGAGTTCCTTACAGGTCTCCCCGCGTGAGCCTATACATAAGTCTTGCGAGTATGCGGCGTTTTGGATGGGACTATAAAGGTTGTGCACACTCCCCGGGTTCAAGTACCACATATTGCCCACAAGCGTTTCTTCCCAAATAGAGGGGTCGAGGGCGGACGGCGTTCCAACCACAATCGTTTGCCCCTTGGAGCCAGCCAGTTGCGTTGAGTATTTCGTTGTATCGGAGGGGAGCTTGAAGTCTTGGACTGGCGGGTTCGGGAAGTAGAAATGCTGGGGGAATGCCAAAGCCAGAGACGTGGCCACAAGGATAACCGCGGTCACTCCATTGGCTCGGGACCGGTTTCTCAACTTACTGAGCGCAAAAGCTGTCAAGGCAAAACCCGCAAGCATAATGAGAACCATACGTGCGCTGACCGTCCATAAGTCTGGCTTCCCTGTCCAGCCGAGGTACACGCTGCCTGCAAATACAGCTACAGTGCTGATCCAGCGTGAACGGCTAACGGGACTGACTCGGGCAAGCGAGAGTGCTACGCAGAGTAGCACAATGGCCGCGAGGCATACGTAAGGCATTAGTCGCACAGGAGTCCGCAGCGGTCCGAGGTCGCTGGGGGCGAGCGTCAGCATCAACGACAAAAGCAGGAACACGGGAACACTCGCTAACCCGGGCGTGATGCGGCGAAGGTGTCCAAAGTTTACTAACGCAAAGAGTGGCACGAACCATGCTATGTAAGTAAGGGGGGCCGGGGCGAAGGGACCCCACCACCATGAAGCAACTTGGGGGAGGTTGCTGGGAAGCGCTGATCCAGCAAGGCCCGTCAGGTCCACAGTCAGGAAGTTGGTGTTGGCAACAATCTGCGTGCGGGAAGTGCTCCGTAAGGTCAGGACACCGGGGAGATAAACGGCTAACGCCGCCAATCCCAGCAATGCACCTGAAAATACTGTTTTGACCAGGGACTTCCAGTTCCGAAGTACTACCAATTCGACAATAATCGCGACGAACAGCAGCACCATCATGATCGTTCCGTGCACATATCCGACGGTGACCAGGAAGTAGCCCGCGACGAGAAGGGGGAGTGGAGACTTGTGCTGGTGGCACATCCGTCGAAGGGACCACCATACAAATGGGAGGAAGGCCCACACCATCAGTCCGGTTACCCATGAAGGCGAGTCTAGATAGACGGTGAAGCCGGCAACCGTAGATGCAACGCCAGCTACGAAAGCCCAGGGCTGAGCAGCGCCAAGACTCCGGCTCAGCAGATATATCCCGACGCTGGCCGTAGCCAACAGCGCCACTTTTACCAGTGTGGAGAAGACCAAGGCGTTCGAGAAGTACGTCGATGCCAGGCCGATGCCGAGAGTTACAGGACTGAAAATGCCCCACTGCCCCTCCGCGGCATAGTTGCCCGCCTGCCAACCCTCAGCGCTGAATAAGGGCCATTGCCCAGCACGCAGCATTCTGCCTATCTCGCGCCAGATCGGGTAGGCGCCAATTTGGGTGTCGTCGTAGAAGTAGAACCGGTGGTTAAAGATGACCGGGATCAACGCCGCCAAAATGGCGACGACCGGCGTGGCCAGGGCCCACAGCCAGCCAAGATTTGCAGTCCTGGCCGCCGACGGGCGTTCGTGAATATTCAAGTTAGCAAGGTCTCTTTCTGTTGCTCACGCTCTTTCTAGCGTACCGAACCGCCCGGTCCTCTACTCATTCTCCGGCACCCGCAAGCGTTGGCCTGCGGCAGCTACAGCGATCCTGAGACGCTGCGCAAGGCTTGCATGTCTCTTACAGTGGCGTCGATTCCGACTGGAAGTGGAGTGAACTGGCGGTTGTCGAGTTCGGTCCAGATCACAGACCTCAGACGAAGATCATGGGCCTGTGCTTTCGCGAACGGCGAAGCCCCCAGCACAATCCGCGGCTTGCGCTTGAATACCGTCTTGCACGCCCCAATGAGTGCCCCAATGGTGTCGGCCCGCTGGGTTGCGATGATCTTCGTGACGGTCTGGCCGGGGACAACGTCAGACGCGGACAGGCGGTCGAGGCAGTCAGCTATTAGTGCCGCAGCGTCCTCAATGAAGATGTAGTCCCGAAGGGTATCGAGGGAAACGTATACCGAGACGGGTTGTCCGGTCAGGTAGGCCTTGGCAAAAACGGAAATGAGGCCCTGTGGTTTGGCGAGGTTTTGACCAGGGCCGTAGAGGTTGGCCACCCGCCCAATCAAGGCCCGGGTACCTGAGATAGCGGCGAATTCCGCGACCGCCTGTTCCGCGGCCAGTTTCGCGAAGCCATAGGGGGCCAGAGGCTGAGGGGCACTCTCCTCGGAATACGGTGGGTTAGGGGAACCCGCATAGACGCCGCCGGCCGACGAAGCAAGAAAGAAACGACCAGGAGCTGAATCTGGACCGCAAAGGGTTTTGGCGAACGAATTCAATGCAGAGTTAAATACATCCAGCTCTGAGTCCAGCTCCTGTTGAGATGTTCCGGTCACGCCCGCCCCGGCACACCAGGCAATCACCCAAGGGCGGCCACCAGCGACGTCTCTTAGCTGCTCCGCCCCTGCCCTCAGTGCGACTTTGGCATCTTCCGCCTTTAGCCAGGGAATCGATGTGGTGAGTACTTCATGGCCTCTAGTCCTCAGTGCGGAGACCAAGCCCCGCCCCAATAAACCGCCAGCCCCGACGACCCAGACCGGATCAGGCATCGGGCGTAGTTCCTCCGGATGATGCGGCTGTTCCCTGCCCTGATGGCGCCTCTACGCTGACGGGCTTCCCTAGCGGGCCAACAGCGGGGTCGCTAACGATTAGATAGGCGGGCTTGCCCATGGCCATATTTACGTTCACGCCAACGTATTCTGCGATGACCCCTAGGGAAAAGAGAATGGCTCCAGTGCTGATCAGGATAACGATCATAGTTGAGGTCCAGCCCTGTTGTCCCGCCCCATGCCCCGTGAGATAAGCGATGAGAAGGTAGACGGCCAGGCAGATTCCTAGGAACGCGAACAGCGCCCCAATTAGGCTAACGAGGCGCAATCCCCGGGTGCCGCTGGAGATGACCATCCGCCAGAAGTGTGACAGGAGCGTCCTCAGACGGTAGCCGGAAGCGCGGTCCCCTTCCTCCCGCAAAGTAACGGGGCAAGTGGCCACATTGGAAGCGATCCAACCTAACGCGACATCGAGGTAGACAGCATTGCCAGCGTAGGCGGCTACGGAACGGGCGACCTCACCGGTTACCAGTCGGAAGCTCTGGTAGTTGGGGGCATCGTTACTTGAAAGAAGCGCGGACACCACCTTCTTAGCTCCCTTTGACGCTACGTTTCGGAGGAATCCATGCGGGGGTTTATTGCTCGGCAGGGCATACACCAATGTTGATTGCTGGGCCATCGCGGTGTCCAGCATGTCACCTATAGCAGCGGGATCGTGCTGGCCGTCTTCGTCCATTGTGACAACCCAGTCTCCGCCAGCAGAAGCCATGCCCGCAAGAGTTGCGGGGTGCTGTCCGAAGTTCCGGCTGAGCCACACTGCCCTGACTGTATCGTGGGCTGCGGCCAATTCCCGGATAACCTGCGCGGAACGGTCTGGTCCATGGTCAAACACGAGGAGGACTTCCGCAATCACGAAGCTGTGACCGGCCGGCGAAATAGTAGGTTGCGCGAGGCGCATAAGTTCTTCGACAACCACCGGGAGAGTCTTTTCGCCCTGGTAGACAGGGACTACGACAGAAATACGATGGGTGCTGGCCGAAGAGCCCGTCACTGCGTTGGTCATGTGCAGAGAGTCTACCGGTTGGCAGCAAGGCAGTGTGCCTTTACCGCAGACTGGAGGACAGCCCGTTCAGCCAGAGGCCTTAGAATCATTACTTGTCACCAGGCTGCTTCCGGGAAGCTGCCCAAAAATCAAAGGAATGGTCAGGGTATTTAGCGGTATGAAGCATGACGACGCTGCCAAGAGAACCCGGAGCAAGTGGCAGCTACTGGTTTCGGCCGCCGCCATGGCTGTATCAGGACTGATGTACTGGATGCTTCAGGTACGGCCCGTCGTTACAAGTACGGGCTTCAGCTGGCACAATTTTCGCCAATACTTTCCCTACGACCAGTACTCTTATCTCGCCATCGCCGTCAACGTAAAAAACGGGAACCTGGCTTCGGTCGAACCCTTTACGGAGACGGGCACCAACCACTACCCCCGTCTGTATTACGTCTTCCTCGGCCTTCTGTCGCGGCTGTTCCATACCGACGTTGTTGCTACCTGGCAGGTTGCTGGCCTCGCTTTCCAGTTCGTCATGGTGGGTGCCATCAGTTGGTTACTGATCCGCTTGACGGGGGTCCCTGCTCTGGGCGCCCTTGGGTTTGTGCCGAGCATAGTTGGTACGTTCGCAGTTGCGGCTACCGGTAATTGGCACCACGCCCTGGACAATCACGGCGTACTGTGGGGCTCTTTCGGGGTTCTGTTCACCCTCAATGGCGAATCTGCTGCATTGTCCGTGGCAGTCACCGCGATCTGCCTCCTAATCGGCGTCACATTCCCGCTGCTTGACGATAAGGGGAAGTCGAGCATGAAAGCGCGTACCGCCGCCTTCATTGTTTGCGGCGCAGCGGTGGGGGTGTTGGCTAACGTTCAGACATATTCCTTCCTTACTGCCGTCTACCTACTCGTTTACGTAACGGGCGCCTACGGGCTGTTGAAGTATGGGCGCAAGTGGCATGTGGCCGTGAGCCTTGGGTTGCTGGCTGGAGTGCTTCTGGGTGGAACAACCATTGCAGCAACGGCCGGACCTTTAGTAACTCTGATGGCCGGCCTCCTTGCCGCTGCGCCGGGCTTTTGGCTTATTCTCCTGAGGTACAAGGTCCCGGTCGCCGCAGGCTGTGGATCGCTGGCGCTGGCTGCTTCTCCGACGATCCTCGGGACATTGCTGGGTCTGGCTGACAAGGATGATTTCCTCACGTACCGGGAATTGTCGTCGAATGCCCTGGGTGTTCCACTTTGGACCGGCCTGCTCGGCTCGCTGGTTCCGTTGCTCATGCTCACGCTGATCTTTCTGGCAGGCCTCACCCAGGGGAACAAGACCTGGCTGTCGTTCAGTCTGGGCGCTGTCGTTGCATGGCCGCTCGTCGCCACCAACGATCTTTGGGGCGCGAACCAGGAGCCGTACCGATTTTGGATTGACAGCTTCACCATCGTCACCGCGGCCTCTGTTCCGGTATTCTGCCAAGTCGCTGTCCGTAGCTGGCATATTTGGCGGGGAGCATGGGTGTCCCAACACCTAGTGGCTTATCCAGACGGTGAATCGCCTCTCAACGCCGATAAGGATGCCCGCTTCGGCCGCTTGCAGGCGATTATGGCGGCAACCGGATGTATCGCTGTCGTAATCGCGCTTGGAGTGAGCGTTTCGGACTACTCCAAGTTCTCGGATTATGTCCACGCCTATGGAACCGCCAGCTTCAACGATCCACAAGCCCTTGCAATAAAAACGGCGGCGCTGCCGCTGACGGAAGCTGGCTCCGACCTGCGGGTTTCAGTAGACGCCAGGGGGCAGGCCTCGGAGCTTGTTATGTTCGACCCGTGCATCAGCCCGTTCCGGGTTAAGGCGTTGACTGGTTTGCCCACCGCTTTCTACAACCTTGGTTTGGCATGGCCGAGGAATGAAAAAGATATCCGAGAAATCCTCGTGCAGCGTTCCAAGGGCCTGTTCGCCCAGCCAATCGCGCAAAAGGTCGATATCCGATACGTGCTAACCGATACGGGCTGCCCGTCCGGGTGGCAGGGACAGATCAACGGCGCAAAGATATCTGAGGCGAGCTACAGTAACGGCGGCCAGCCGGCCACAATTACTCTCTGGAAAATACTGGGCTAGTCGACCCTGCTTGCCGTTTAGACCCTGCCGTACTACCCCAGTGCGGGCCTCCACGACATATAAAGACAAGGAAATATGCACGAGAGTGATGACGCGTCGCCGCGCCCCGTATTTTGGGTCCTGCTCACTGCCCTGAGCGTCTTGTTGCTGAGTCTAGTTCCGCTCATCTGGACGCCTCGCTTCTATTTTTGGGACGACACCGAGAACGGTGCATACGGTGTTTGGTACCATCTGGGTGAATCGCTGATGGGCGGAGTTGTCCCAATTATTAATCCCCAGGTTTGGTCCAGCGGTAATTACGCGGCCGAGGGGCAATGGGGTACATGGAACCCCCTCATAATGGCAATTGGCGTCATCGTCTACCTCGCACCCGATGCGGTCCTCGTGTCCACTGCTTTGAAGATCGCATTCCTTGTCATAGGCGGCATCGGATGCTACCTGTTGAGCCGGTCGTTCAGGGTACCTCCCGCACTGGCACTAGTGGCTGGCGTGGCCTCCCCACTGAACGGATTCACCGTCTTCTTTGATTCTCCCTCATGGGTCACAGGACAATTGGCGTGGGCCCTGCTGCCCTATTTCTGGGTACTCCTAAAGCTGGCTGCCGAGGGTAGGCGAAGCCCGCTGTGGGTTTTTCTTGTCGGCTACCTCATCGTCACCATCGGCTACGTCGCTGGAACGGTTGCAGTGGGTTTCGTCTTGCTGTCGGTGGGCATCGACGCCCTGGTTAAGAGACGGTGGGCAGAAGTTTGGCGATGTGCTGCAAGCGGGCTCACTCTCGTGATGGTTTCCGTAATTGTTTACCTTCCCGGGGTACTCACAGCCGCCGTAACCACGCGCAGCACGACCGCGATCGCCAATGACGACTATATGGGCGTCGACCTGAGCGGGCTCATGAGTTCGACCATAGCCACGGCTTATCCCATGATGCCGTCCTGGTGGTGGGGCGGATTCTCCGCCCCGGCTCCGGCTCTCTATATCGCCTGGTTCCTGCCGCTTGTAGCTTTCCTGAGTTGGCGGCGAATACGGGCTTATGCTCCGCAAATCAGGGACATCCTGTTCTTCGCAGCATTGTCATTGGCGTTTGTCTTGCTGCCTTCGACTGTAGGCCCGCTTCGCTATCCTGCGCGATTCATGCCTTACCTGGCTTTGGTGTGCGTTCTCCTGTGCGTTGTCTTGATTTCCCATACGCTGGCCAAGCGTCCTTCAAAGCTGTCCCTCTTGGGGGGCACGGGTGCCATCACTTTCGGCATGTACGTTGGCTGGGCACAGTACCCCGACCGGTACATGACCATTTTGGTGACTGGTCTGCTGGCAATTGCAGGCATTTGCGTCCTATGGTGGCGAATGCGTGGCGGCAAGCTTCCGTTGGGTGGCTGGTCGGTGATGTCCTTCATTGCCGTGATATGCCTGGGCGTGACATTTGGAACCACCCTTTTGCAGCATAGGACAACGAGGGGGAGCCCGCTTTCCGATTCTGCCGTTCCTTCCGACACGGCCATTCCCAGAGGCGTATTGGCTACGGTGCAGGGTGAGGTGCTGGTTGTGGGTGACCCTCTGGACTACCCTCAGGACGAGTCCACTTGGTCAAGGACACTCATGGCCAACACCTGGTATCTGAGCCCGGCGTCAGTCCTTAATCGCTATCAGCTGATCGGACACACGCAGTACAACCAAGCTCTCTGTCTGCGCTATCTGGGCGGCACATGCGCGGAATTGCTGGATAGACTCTTTGAACGGCGGCCTGTGACCGGCATGGTTCTTGCTGACGAACTCGGAATTGACAACATACAAATACTAAAGAGATCCTTCGCTGGCAACCAGCGGCCCACTGCAGCCAACAACTATACGGGACGGCAGGACGCTGTGCCCATAAGGCAAGTGCCTGAAGGATGGCATCAGGCGAGTGACGATGGTGACATCGCGCTCTGGAGCCGCGATGCGCCTGTCAGGGCGACTGGTGGGATCGTCTGGACATCTCCCGGGACGTCACTGACCGAAGTAGCGCGCAGCGACAGTGGGGTGACGCTCCACGTCAACCATGTACCGGATGGAGGCGGCCGTGCTGCCTTTGCCAGACTCCCCTGGCCGGGATACGAGGCGCGGGGGGCAAGCATTAGCTCTCCAGTCGACGGGTTTCTTCTTGCAATTGATGTGCCCGAAGGGTCCGATGGAAAAACTCTGTCCATTGCCTTCACACCCCCAGGCTGGGCAGTCGGAGTCGCGCTGTGGTCCCTCGGCGTCGCAGGGGCGATTATCTTGTCTGTGGGCGACATCATTGCGGTACGAGCGCGCCGTACTCGGAAAGTGATGAGGCCGGAAGAACGCTCAAGACCCGGCCGTCCATAGTAAGAGATACCCGCGGACTTAATGCTGTGGGTTAAGGACACCATGTGTGTATGGGAGCGGCCCGCTGATCGGTAATGGAGGGCAGAATCCGGTACCGCTAAGCTTTCGGAGTCCAGGTGACTGGGTGCAGAGCATACCTTCGAAGCCTTTGACTTGTGGTCGGGCTGATTCGGAACGGTTAAGAGTTGCTGCAGTAGTGAGATACACAGAAGATGACCGTGTGCCCGGGCATACTGGCCGGGTGCCTGGCCATGACCGTGGTGATCCCTATGGCGGATCCGGTATTACAGCAGCACTGCCGGAGCCCATGGAGTAAGACAGGGTTCGGCTGTGCCTGGTTCACGTGGAGCCCAATGTCCGGGCCTACTTCACTAGCAAGCCGGGGGACCGGCGGCTGCTTCGGCTTTTCAGGCCCCTGAAGAGGATCACGAACCAGGGCCGAAGCTGCGGCCTGACGCGGAAGCCTCAATGAATCGCACCAAACCCCCGGGACTTGATCAGGGCCCGCACCTACCGTCACGTCAGGGATGCGGCACATGCCTGCGTACGCGTCAAGTGGAGGTCGTGGCTCACCCACGACAGGATCCGTAACGCCTACCGCCTCCTGGAACGACTCGGCCGAGTCTCTTCACCAACCTGCGCCCTGACTTCGGCGGGCTGCAGATCGCTTCGGCGACCAACCGCATCGAAGGCGGCACCAAGGACCAACTCCGCTGCGGGCACGGCCGGGCGAGTGACGAAAGTCAGCAAGGCGTGGTCGAGTGACACCTCTACCTGCACAACGAACATCGCTACCACCAGCGAAGGTAACCGGGCGGCGCCGCTTCGTCAATGAAAACCGGACAACACCGCCGGCGTCAGCGTCAACAATGAACCCGGCACCACCCCAAAGCGACAGCTCTGGACTCAACGCAGGCGAAGGCCTTGGACCCGCAAAGGTTGCAACGGACGCACCTGGGACACACCCGGACTTTACACAGGCGTGCAATCGTAGCCCTTGTCCCTGCCGTCGACACGAAATTGCGGATGCTTTTCATTCAAACGGCATTCGGGATTGGCCAAAGAGCCCGCTAAACGGTCGCCGAGCTGGCGCTGAGGTACTCGATCAAAGCTATTTTGGAGTTTCGCGGGTGGAACCCCGTTGCCTTAATCTTCGCTAGGTCGAGTACGCTGTTCAGCGGCCGCGGCGCGGCTGCCTTGTCCTTGAAATAGTCAGCGGTGCTGACACCGGAGACAAAGGATCGCTCAGCGCCGCTGAGCTCATAGACGTCAGCGGCAATTTCCGCCCAGGACTGGGGGGACCCGTCGTTGCTGAGGTTATAGGTTCCGTATGGTGCCTCGGACTCGAGCAAGTGTTTTATGCCCTCTGCTATGTCGGAGGCGAAGCTCAGTCGGCCAACTTGGTCATTTACGACGGCGGGCTGGACACCGCGCCTAGCAAGGTTCGCCATAGTCCGGACAAAGTTAGCGCCGTCCCCTATCACCCAGCTGGTCCGGACAATGTAATGGCGAGCAAGTGCGCTGACGATAGCGTCCCCGGCCGCCTTGCTCTGCCCGTACACGCCTAGCGGGGTGAACGGTTCATCCTCAGTGTGGTCGGCTCTCACGCCGTCGAAGACGTAGTCGCTGGAGACATGCACGATAGTCAAGGAGTATTCTGCGGCAACCTTGGCGAGCTGGCTAACAGCGCTGACGTTAATCGCCCAAGCGGCTTCGCGTCCAGGTCGGGTTTCGGCAGCGTCTACTGCGGTATAGGCGGCCGCATTGATGATGGTCCTGTAGGTGCCCCAGTGGCGGGCCGAGTACAACTCGCTGTCGAGGAGATCGAATTCGTGGCGCCCAGCGAACTCAACGGAAGTGTCCCCTTGGTATGCCTTGCGCAAGGCGCGTCCCAGCTGGCCATCAGCCCCTAGAACCAAGGTCTTTCGAGGGGGCATCGGTTTCACGTCAGCGAGGCGGGGATGGCCTCTATCCTTTTCGGAGACTTCCGCGTGAGGTAGGGGAATAGGCCAGGGGATGTTGACCGTCTCGTCGGCAAGATTCAGGAAGGTGTATTCAGCGTCCGGTGACCAGTGATCGTTGACCAAATAAACGTAAGAGGTGCTGTCCTCCAGTGTTTGGTACGAGTTGGCGACACCGCGCGGGATGAAAATCGCATTGCTGGCGTCTAGTTCCGCGGTAAATACCGTGCCAAAAGTGGGCCCCTCCCGAAGGTCTACCCAAGCTCCGAAAATCCGTCCTGTCGCTACAGAAACGAACTTGTCCCACGGCTCGGCGTGTATACCCCTCGTGGTACCGGTCTTGTCGTTGTACGAGATGTTATTCTGCACGGGACCGAAGTCGGGAAGGCCCGCGGCAACCATCTTCTCGCGCTGCCAGTTTTCTTTGAACCAGCCTCTGTTGTCACCGAACACGGGGAGGTCGTAGACGATGACGCCTGGGATCGGCGTTTGTTTTCCTATGAGTTTCTTTTGAAACTCCATGCCTATTGGCCCTGCTCCTTGTACTTGGCTTCCGTGGCGGCTTTTTGTGGCCGCCACCATTCTTCGTTTTCCTGGTACCAAGCGATGGTGTCCTCTATGCCTGCATCGAAATTTGAAAATTGCGGTAGCCAGCCAAGTTCATCGCGGAGCTTCGTGGAATCGATAGCATAGCGCAGGTCGTGTCCCGGCCGGTCCACGACGTGGTCGTACGCGTCGGGTGACTGCCCCATGTGCTTGAGGATCAGCTCGACGACATCCTTGTTGTTCTTTTCGCCGTCGGCGCCGATGAGGTATGTCTCGCCGATCCTGCCCTTCGCGATAATGGCGAGAACGGCTGACGAGTGGTCGTTAGCGTGGATCCAGTCGCGGACATTTTCTCCCTTGCCATAAAGCTTCGGCCGAACACCGTCGATGATGTTCGTGATTTGGCGCGGAATAAACTTCTCCACGTGCTGGTATGGGCCGTAGTTGTTCGAGCAGTTACTGATCGTGGCCTGGAGGCCAAATGACCGCACCCATGCCCGAACCAGCAGGTCCGAACCAGCCTTCGTGGACGAGTACGGGCTTGAGGGATTGTATGGCGTCTCTTCCGTGAACCGCTCGGAGTCGTCCAATTCGAGGTCGCCGTAAACCTCGTCCGTGGAGATGTGGTGGAAGCGTTTGTTGTGCTTCCGAGCCGCCTCAATCAGCGTGTAGGTGCCGATGATGTTTGTATCGAGAAATGGGCGCGGATCGTGCAAGGAGTTGTCGTTGTGTGACTCCGCCGCGTAGTGGACGACGACGTCGTGGTCAGCCACGAGTTCATCGACAACGGCAGCATCAGTGATGTCGCCGACAACGAAAGTGAAACGGTCATCGGGCAGGTTCTCCAGTGACTCGCGGTTTCCAGCGTACGTCAGCTTGTCCAAGACGGTAACGTGGCTGTCCGTGTTGGCCATCACATAGTGGACAAAGTTCGAGCCGATGAAGCCGGCGCCGCCGGTAACGAGAAGTCGTTGCATAGTTTCATAGATTACCGGATTTGGATGGACTTCAAATCAGGGGGAAAGATAGGTGACATGCGCGGAATTATCCTTGCCGGTGGTACCGGCTCCAGACTTCATCCCATCACATTGGGCATCAGCAAACAGCTGGTGCCGGTCTACGACAAGCCGATGATCTACTATCCGCTGTCCACGCTCATCCTTGCCGGTATCCGCGACATCCTTGTCATCACAACGCCCCATGATGCGGATCAATTCCAGCGCCTGCTCGGTGATGGATCTCAGTTCGGTGTCAACATCACGTATGCCCAGCAGGCGTCTCCGGATGGACTCGCGCAGGCATTCATCCTAGGTGCCGACCACATCGGCGACGGCCCGGTTGCTCTTGTGCTCGGGGACAACATCTTTTACGGCCGGGGCATGGGTACACAGCTGCGGCGCTTCGCTGACATTGACGGCGGGGCAGTTTTTGGTTATTGGGTAGGAGATCCGTCAGCTTATGGCGTCGTGGAATTCGATGACGAGGGCAAAGCTATATCGCTTGAGGAGAAGCCAGCCAAGCCCAAGAGCCACTATGCGGTGCCCGGGCTGTACTTCTATGACAACGACGTAGTCCAGATAGCCAAGGATTTGAAACCTTCGCCTCGCGGCGAGCTGGAAATCACGGATGTGAACCGCGTCTACCTAGGCCGGGGCAAGCTGCAGGTGGAGATCTTGCCGCGGGGGACTGCCTGGCTGGATACCGGAACTTTTGATTCGCTCAATGAAGCATCCGAGTTTATTCACACCGTGCAAAAGCGGCAAGGTCTTTCCATTGGCTGCCCGGAAGAAATTTCGTGGCGACTTGGGTTCCTCAGCGACGAGGATCTGAAAGAGCGCGCCGAGCCGCTGGTGAAGAGTGGCTATGGAAAATACTTGCTGGAGCTGCTGGAACAGGGTCGCTAAGAAACAGCTAAGCTGGCCCGACATGTGAACTGCTCTCCGGAAGCTGGACTGGAAATTCAGTTCTGATTTACGGGGAGCAGTTCATGTTTAGAGCAGTTCGTTGTCTGATGAGCAGCTCGACGCTGCAGCGGCGTTGCTTGAGGCCGGCTGGGGTGCCCGGGGTGTTGTCGTTTGAGTTCAAGATCGCTGCTGTGCAGCGGTTTCTCATGGGTGAAAACAAGATCGGGTTGTCAAAGGAACTCCGGTTGTCATCTCCGGCGCTGATCAGCAAACGGGTGCGGCTGTATCGCGATGAGGGCGAAAACGGCATACGGCCGAAGCCAAAGGCTGGCCGAAGGGAACCCGGCAACCGTGGGCAGCCCTGAGGCAGACCTCAGGCGGCCGACCGTCAAGCACGCCTGCGGGCACTGACTCCCAAAAGACCTCAAATCTGCAATCAAGGATGTTTTCGTAAAGAACCAGGGCCGCTATGGGTATCGGCGTATCCACACCGAGCTGCTTAAGCAAGGGCGGACGCGCAACAAAGACCGTGCTGAAGTTGATGCGGACACTCGCGCTGGCCTTCCGGCTACAGCGGAAGAAACGCTAGGTCACTTACCGGGGCGAGGAAGGCCGGATCGCCCCGAACCTTAAAGCGTGAGTTCGATACTGAGATCCTGAACCAGAAACGGGTGACTGACATAACTGAGTTCAACGGTCGGTGACCCAACGCAGTACTACTCACCCCTCATGGAAAATCTTCGACGGGCAGATCATCTCCGATGCCATCGGCATCTCCCGAACCTGGCACTCGCCAATGCCGCCCTACGGCAGGCTTTGGTCGGCTGTCAGCCCGGCCAGCAGCCATTGGTGCACCCGGACCAATGATTCCAGTGCCAGCATCTTTCCTGGCGGTACCTCCTCGAGGGTGCTGGCGCGTTTTAATCCATGTCCCGCAAAGTCAGGTGCTACGACAACGCCGTGATGAAGAACTTCTTCGGACACCTCAAGGAAGAGCTCTTCATCGCGTTTGTGTTCGCAGCATCGACGCGTTGGAACCCGCATTGCACGAATACAACTGTTGGCATTACAAGGATCGGATCTCGATAAAGCTCGAGGGCCTGAGCCCGGTGCAATACCGAGCCCAGCCGTCGTGGCACAGGATGCTATTTAGCCTACGTCCGTGACCGCTTTACGCTGGCGGTCCCATTGGGACCAGGTCGAGGGCGCTGCGGCTGTACTCGGCGATAACGGGCGAACCACTGCCTTTGTTCAGCTCCACCAGCCTGGCCCATGAGTTCACGGGTCGCTTGGTACCGTCGACCATAAGGTAGACGACCGGAGAATCCAACGCCTTAGTGAATATCGTCGCGTCCAAGCTTCCGCGGGTTGCGGGGAGCGCATTACAAGTGGAGAGTTCAAGGCTGCGCGCCGGCAATTGCGCCGTTGCTGCAGTGGCAGGAAGCTTCCATAGAGCGCCTGCGTAGCCTAGGAATGCATCAAGACCGCACCGAAGCACAGGCTGCAGCGTTCCGATCGAGGTATAGGGGGACAACTGTGATTGCGGGACGCGCGAGTATCCCGCGATCCCCAAGTTGTTTGAAATGCGAAAGTCCTCCAGTTGGAGCATCTTATCAGCCCCGTCAATGAGGTAAACCGCTGGACTGGTGTCGCTCACAACGAGTCTGCCAAGCGGTAGTAGAGCCGGACCCTTGGTCAATTCATTAATGCCCGTACTTGTCAGGGAGAAGATCTGGGGGCTTCCTCCGAGGTTGAGTTGGCTGAGCGTGGCCCAGTCTGGCACTTGGCGTGCTGTGGCTTTGTCTTTGCGGAAAATCACGGGGGACGACGGAGACTTCACGAAAGCCGGAGTGGAGATCGTTCCCGACGTGCTGATCATGTTGAGCAGGGCATCAGAAAGGACTGCCGAGGAGTCCGGCCATTGGCTTTTATCCGCCATCAGGTACTTTTCACTGGGCCCGATAACATAGTGCTCGCTTCCGTTTCCGTTGGTTGCAAAACCCGCAAATGCTGTTCCCAATGGAATTTTCGAAATCGATTGGCCGTCCAGAGCTGCGGCTCTAATCGAGTTCGTCCAAACATTTTCAGCGTTGATGGTAGTAGGAACGGGAAGGAGCTTCCCAGCTGTATAAATGTAGGGCTGTCGGCTGAGGCGATCGACGACAACCACGTCTGGGCGCACTATTGGACCTGACGCAGCGAGTGGTAGGAGGGCCGTAACGGCATCGCTCAGGTAGCTGGTCCTGCCGGGAAGGCCTGCCTGGACAAGGGAGTCGATGTCAAAGAACTCGCGCTTTGTCATGGCCGAAACGTAGAACTGCCGTCCAGTAGGTGAGATTGTTGCATTGCTCAGCAGCCCGGAGTCCGAATACGTTGAAAGTTCACCGCTAGATAAAGGGACCCACCCGGTACAGTTTCCTCCGCCGAAGTCGAACATAAGCGTACAGTTCGGAACATGCAGCCGTCTCCCGTCGTCGATAAGAAAGATCGAGCCGTCCGCGCTGCGCGCAAATCGTCCCACAGCGTTCCCGGTCGCCAACGAGTCCAGATATTGCTGGCTCACCTGCTGGAGCGTACCTAGGCGCATGTAAAGTTCGTAAATTGACCAATCTGGAAGCGGGTACTTGGTGGTTCCGCTAACCATGTAAATGGTGCTGCTGTTCGGTCCCTTAGCAAAAGACGTACCTGAACTGTCGGACTGGCTGGCAAACCGCTGCAGAGCGGCATAGTCACCGTTCCAAACGTTCGAGTCGCCAGCAAATGGCCCCGTACTGCTGTACTGCCAGATGCTGTAGGCAGCCCAACTCCCCGTCGGGATAGCACCAGCATTGTTTGTGGGGGACGAAGGATATGCAGCAACCCATAGAGGATAATCACCGAAACCGGAAGGGTCTCCCAGGCACTGGTTCCACCACATAGTGTTGGTGTAAATCACGGGGAGCCGTCCGGTCATGGACCGAACAGTGTTGCCGAAGTCCTTTACCCATGATTGGAGCTGGCTCGGGGACATGTCGTAGCAGGTGTTGCCGAAATAGAATCCATTGATGGTGCGTCCCTCGTAAGGGTTGAATTCAAAATCGAGGACCGGCGGCATAGTGTAGCCGTCGCTGGTCCAACCCCCGCCATTGCGCACAAAGTACTGCGCTTGATCCGCTCCACTGGACCAGTTGGGAATGGCGAAGTGATAGGCGCCCCGTATCATGCCAACACCACGGGCGCCCTGGTACTGGGAGCTATAAGAGGGATTGGTGTAGTAATTACCTTCGGAGGCTTTCACATAAGCAAATCGGGCTCCCATGTTCCACTGCTGCTGCCAGTCGACGCTTGACTGATGCCCGCTGACATCCAGCCCTTGAACGCCGAAGGTTGGTGTCCACGTGCCCTCGCTTCCGAGCGACTCAATGCTGAGGCGTCTTGATGCGTCTGAAGTTGAGGATCCAGTGACGCGGGCTGACCGTTGTCCCATCTCCGCTCCGCCTGCTCCAATCGCCTCTGCCATCGACTGCGCAGGCGCAGATGGACTGGTTGGCGCCGGTTCCGGAAAGGCGGAGGAGGCGGGGGGTGACGGGGCGGAAGGATCGGGCTGAGCGGTCGCCGGCAAGGTTGAAGGGATGGTCGGCGTAGGGGTTGGCTCTACAGCGGACGCAATACTTAGGAGGCTGGGCGATGCGACCAATGAGGAAGCGAGCAGCCCTACTGCAATAAGCCTGACGGCGGGGTGACGGGACTGAGACGGGTTCCGCTTCATTTTTGCTCCGGAGACAATGTGGCGCCTGTGATGGGCGCTCATTCGGTGGCTGTTCGGTGCTCCCCCCAGGGAGGTGCCGAACAGGTAGAAGTCGACAATTAACGCGCTTACCATAGCATCAGTGTTACGGGTGGGACTAGAGTTCCTGCTGTTGCATTAGACCGGGCTTCCTCCGGCAACGATGAGGGCCGCCGAGCCCTATTTCGTGAGTCGGCTGGGGGTTCAACTCGAGTATCCGTCGCCTTCTCCCAAACGCGTGCAGCTAACCTCGTCCACATGGGATGAGGGATGGAAGCTGGCAGCGAAGTCGCGACATGGACCGCGCTGCGGAGGTGCCGATGCGGCGAGCTTGAGCAGCCAACCCGATCGAACTAGGATTGGTTCAGCTTTTCGCTTGTCACACATCAGGCGGAGAGCAAAGGAAGACCCCGTAGCCCTAGACATCTACGGGGTCTTCTTGCTTTCTCATATGTGCAGGGCCTGGGCCGCTCCGCAGCTATTCGCTTATCCTCCCAAGAAGAAGCCGCCCACATCCGCGATCAGTTGTGTGCTTCCAGCGGAGGAGTTCAGAAGTGATATCTTCCCGTCAACCCCAACTGGCGCTGTTACTGAATTGGCCACCGTTTCATTGAAAGAGAAGTTGGCGTTCGACGTATCGGGAACCGTTCCCCCCGCAGGGTATGCCCGGATGTGCCCTGGCGCCTGCGGTTGGGTAACGGTGAGGTTGAAAACGGCAGCGGAAATCTTTGAAGGAATACCCGTTACCCCTGCCACTTGGAAGGAGAGAGCGGAATCGGGGCCAACGGGAGTGGTATTCCGGGTGTCCACGAAGCGACTAGGGCCATAAGGTACGAAGGTCCCCACAGCTGTCGGTGTCCCGCCGAGATAATAGCCATTGATGTCGACGATCAGCTGGGCGGTTCCATTTGAGCTGTTTTGCAGTGTTACTTTGCCGTCAGCACCTATAGGTACCGTAACCGAGTTTGGTACCGTCTGGTTCGGTGAAAAGTTGACGCTGGACGTTGCAGGAACAGCGGAGCCTGATGGGTATGACCGGATGTGGCCGAAGTCCTGCGGCTGGGTTACCGTCAAGTTGAATACCACAGCGGAAGCGTCCCGTGGTATTCCGGACGCGCCGGCCACCTGGAACGACAGTGCGGAATTCGCCGCAAGAGGTGCCGAGGTCCGCGTGTCCAGAACTCGCTCCGGTCCCACTGGCGTGAAGGCCCCCGCTAGTGCTGGTGTGCCTGCAATGTAGTAGCCGTTCACATCGGCGATCAAGTGCGTACTTCCCCAAGAGCTGTTTAGCAGCGTAACCTTGCCATCCTTGCCCACAGGAACCGTGACGGAGTTGGGTACGGTCTGGTTCGCGACGAAGTTCACGTTGGATGTCGTAGGCACTGTGCTGCCCGACGGGTAGGCTCGAATGTGCCCTTCCTTTTGGGGCTGCGTGACTGTCAGATTGAAGACCACGGCTGAGACCTTGTCAGGAATGCCCGCTGTTCCGGCCACCTGGAAGGATAGCGTTGTGTTAGCCGGAACTGGAGCAGTACTACGGGTATCCAGGAACCGGGTTGGAGCGATTGGCACGAAGGTGCCCGGCGCCGTCGCCGTCTTGGGGGAGCCAACCGGGAGGTCAGCGAACCAGTAACGTTTCGCCGCGTCGTCGCTGGCAAGCACCACGATGCCGCTGGTGCTGGTGACGGGTTGCTTGGTGGTCGTCGGATTGTTGACGGTGGCCGAGGAGCCATTCTGGATGATAGGCGTTCCGCGGCCAGACCCGAACACGGGGTTGTCCATGTCAGCGGTCTTCTCATAGATGCTGCCTGAAACTCCTGCGTAGGGGCACCCGCTGACGTTGGTGGACGGTCCTGTCTGGAATGCGTGGATCTTGTTGTTATCCGGATCCAGCACGATTTGTGGGCGTGTCTGGCAGTCTGCCAGCGTTGAGATGGTGGACTTGGAAAAAGCGCCCGTGCCCGGCTTGAATACCAGCAATTGCAGCTGGGGCTGTGTCATGTCGGTAGTGGTCTCGTCGAGGCTTGTCTTCACGGCCGCGTAGACACGGCCGGCAGTGTCTGCCTGCAGCGATTTGAGGTTCAGGTGGTCATCGGCGATGCCCTTGCCCTGCACTGCCGGCTGGGATTTCCAGGAAGTGGCTGCCGTGCCGTCGGTGCGGGTGGCCCACCAGACCGAGCCCGTGGTCTGGTCCGACCACATGACCCCGATCTGTTTCTTGTTGAACGCCACTACTGCAGAAATGTCGTCCACTGCCGGGTGGACGTTGTTGACTGGAAGAACGAACGGAGTTCCCCAGCTTGCTCCATCAGGCCCCGAATTGTTCACCATCACGCTGCTGGTGTAGCTGCCTGTCGCAGTTGCGTTGACCTCCGTCCAAGTGGCCCAGACAACTCCTGTGCTGTCCTTGTCAATGGTCATTGACTCGCTGCTCTTGGTAGCGATCGTAGCGGGGAATCCGCTGTCCAGCTTGTACGTTCCGTTGGCGTAGCTGTACCGGTAGAGCTTGGCCGGCTGGTTGGGGAGGGAGGGTTCCGTCACGGTCTCCGAAGAGGCGGTGACAACGTGGGATGCGATGTACAGGTGTGTACCGTCCCAAAGAGTGTCGGCGAGGGTATTTGCCCGGGTGTCAATGGGGACGCCGGTGTCCACCCACTTCTTGCTGGCCCGGTCCAGTTTGTAGATGTGCCAGCCGCTGCCGCTGGTCCACATATCTGCCCACCAGGAACCATCATTCCACCACAGCTTGCTTTCCGGTTTGTCGGCGGTGGGAGGATTGGCCGCTCCGGTATAGCTGATGCTCAACGTGCCATAATCGGGTGCCGTAGCTGCGCTGGCCGGCCCCGCGGTTCCCACGCCCATACCGGCAAGCAAGAGGACTGCTGCGAGTCCTTGGCTCAGACCGCGTCTTGTCCGTATCTTCACGATTCTCCTTAACTCTCAGCCCCAAACGCTGCCGCATCCAGGCCCCTAAGGAAGCTGGTGCCCCCGCTGACCATTAACACCGTGTGCAACTGCCCGGGCACGGGTAGTGGGTACCCCACTTACTTGGTGCTGGCTACTAGGGGCCGGTGTCTTTGTACTCAGAACCGGCTGGCACCAGTTTTTGCCTGCTTTGTCCACAGCTTCGCCGGATTGACTTGTTAAGGCCGGTCAGTCTCCCTAGGCTGTAGCCAGTCGTACTGCCTCCGCTGGGGCGGCAGTTGTCTGGGGGAAACATGGATGCGCTGGGAATCGTTGAGGATGAGGTCCGCGAACTTATCCGCCGTCGCGGCCTTGATCCGTTAAGGCAGGCAGGCGAGGTCCGCCGCCTGGTGGAAGCAGCGGTCACCGACTACGACGAGCGCGCCCTCCTGGGTCCGCTGCCGCCCCTGGGCCCCTTGGACGCCGCGCGGCGTTTCCTGTTTGATGCAGTGGCAGGCTTCGGAGTCCTCCAGCCGCTGCTCGACGATCCTTCCATTGAAGAGGTCTGGCTCAATGCTCCCAACGAAATCTACGTCGCACGCAACGGCGAGTCGGAGCTGACCTCGCTGAGCCTGTCCGAACAACAGGTGCGCGACCTCGTGGAGCGCATGCTCAAGAGCTCCGGCCGACGCCTGGACATGTCCTCTCCCTTCGTCGACGCTGCACTGCCAGACGGCTCCAGACTCCACGTGGTCATCCCTGACGTGACCCGCCGGCACTGGGCAGTAAACATCAGGAAGTTCGTGGTCAAGGCGAGCAGGCTCGAGCACCTTGTGGAACTGGGCACACTGACACCACAAGCTGCCCGGTTCCTGGGTGCGGCAGTGTCCAGCGGCCTGAACATCCTCGTTTCCGGCGCAACACAGGCCGGCAAGACAACAATGTTGAACTGCCTTGCTGCCAGTATCGGAAGCCGGGAACGCGTCATCACCGTTGAGGAGATCTTCGAACTGCAGTTCCCTTTGCGCGACGTCGTGGGCCTGCAATGCCGCCAGCCGAACCTTGAAGGCGAGGGTGAAATCCCGCTTCGCCGCCTGGTGAAGGAGGCTTTGCGTATGCGCCCCGACCGGTTGGTGGTGGGGGAGGTCCGCGAAGCCGAGAGCCTGGACATGCTCATTGCCCTCAACTCGGGGCTGCCGGGAATGTGCACGGTCCACGCGAATTCAGCCCACGATGCTGTCACGAAGATCTGCACGCTCCCGCTGCTTGCCGGGGACAACATTTCCAGTGTTTTGTATGTCAAGTCACTACGAGAAAGTAGACTGAGAACATGGGAAGCACGGGCAGCGCCTCGGCGGCCATTTACTGCCGCATTTCGAAGGACCGCGAAGGCGCCGGGCTCGGCGTGCAGCGCCAGGAACAGGACTGCCGCGAACTTGCCGCATCCCTCGGCTGGACGGTTACACAAGTCTTCACCGATAACGACATCTCCGCATATTCGGGCAAGCGCCGGCCCGAGTACGAAAGCCTCCTGGAACACATGCGCGCTGGACGAATCAACGGCGTCCTAACCTGGCACACTGACCGACTCCACAGGTCCCCCCGTGAACTGGAAAGCTACATCGACGCATCCGAAAAACACGGCGTCGTTACACAGACAGTCAAAGCCGGGGAAATAGACCTCTCCACCCCTTCCGGTCGCGCCGTGGCGCGCACCCTTGGAGCATGGGCGCGTTACGAGTCCGAGCATAAGAGCGACCGCATCACCCGCAAGAAATTGCAGCTTGCCCAAGACGGCGCATTCAGCGGGGGCCCCGTGCCCTTCGGCTGGCGAATCATCGACGGCGTGCCAGTCATCCAAGAAACGGAAGCGGCGGAAATCCGAAACGCCGTACGCGGTTTCCTGGCCGGCCGAAGCATTGGTTTCATCGTCAAAGACCTCAATAGCCGGGGAATCCCCACCCGGCGGGGCCAGAAATGGACCAGCACTGCGGTTCGAAACATGCTCATGCGCCCCACCAACGCGGGACTCTCCGCCTACCGCGGCGATATCGTGGGACCGTCCGTCTTTCCGGCAATCATCACGGAAGATGAATGGCGGGCAGCGTCCAGTACTCTGAAGAACCCATCACGTCTCACGCAGAACGGCAACAAGGTGCGTCATCTACTGGCAGGGCTCATGCTTTGCGGCAAGTGCGGGAGCGCCATGCAGACTTCAAGCCGCAGCAGCAAACAGGGGAGCGTGCACTACTACAAGTGCAAAACCACAGGAGGGGGCCACGCGTTCCAAACAGCCGCGCCCGTGGAGGAGTACGTCGCAGGGTTGGTGGTAGCCATTCTGAGCCACCCGGAGAACGCGGAAGGGCTCACAGTACGCCGTGAAGCAGACGACGCCGCAGAACTGCGCCAGAAGGCCGTTACGTTGCGGGCCCGCCTGGATGAAGCAGCCAACAGCTTCGCTGATGGCGACATAACGGCCAAGCAGATGGGCATCATTACGGCCAAGGTAAACAAGGATCTTGAAGTAGTCGAGCAGCAGTTAGCCACCCTCCGTACTGGAAATATCTTGGCTGGCCGCAGTGGCTCACCAGAGGCCGTGCAGTCATGGTGGGATGGCGCTGGCATAGAAGACCGTCGGGCAGTTATCGACGCGCTAATGACTATCTACGTGGATCCAGTAGGTACGTCAGCCCCGCGCAAATTCGACCCGACGCGCATCCGCGCCGTGCCCAAAGGGCAGGATTAGCAGGGACAGGTAATGACACAGTTGTAATTTGCCTGCCATATGCTATAGCGTGGCAATGCGTAGGGAGCAGTGGCTCTAAATTCAAAGTCCGTCGTCTGACGGCAGGCCTCTGGGCCGCAGAAGATTCACTGTTCCATGTCCTACTGGCTTATCAGCCGGGGGTAATCCGTTCGTGGCCCGTGTGCCCGACGCAGACAAGCTGGTAGTTATTCGCACCCTCTACGGTTCTAAATTACGTGCTTGTCATTCAGTGTCCGCATCCGGTAAAGTGTGTCATGTCTCCGGATAGCTGTACCCGGATACAAATACCCCGGTGTAGTTGGCTCGGGAGAACGCAGTACCACCCTTGGGTCCGTCCCTAGGAGAAGCAGTAACCGGACTGGTCTACGATCAGCCGGCCCCGACTAGAGGTTCGCCACTAGCGGCCCGACCTGAGATTCGCTCACAGGCGTGGAGACCAAGGGGATAACTGCTTGCAAAGTCCGTTGCTTGACGGCAGGCCCACCAAGCCGTAGCGAAGTAGTACCGCCGCGCCCTGATTCGTTCAGGGCTTTTTTATTGCCCAAAACTGTTGCCTAAACCGATCACGTCACGTGGTCGGTTTTTCTGTTTAAACCCCTCGAAGGCCCTGGATAACTCCGGGGCCTCTTCCATTTAAGGAGAAAGCCATGGATGCAGCCGCCCCCGAGCTCGCGAATCTGACCGACGCGGGCAAGCGCTACAAGTGCAGCCCGCGCACCATTCGGCGAATGATCGACCGCGGCGACCTAACCGCCTACCGCGTGGGCCCGAAACTCCTGCGCATCGACATCCGGGAAGCTGACCGCGTATTCACCGCCGCCGCAGATGAACGCTGAAACCCGCGCCCACATCCAGCAGGTAGCCGAAGCGTGGCCGAAGCTAACCCGCGAACAAATCGACCGCGTGACCACCATCATGCAAGGACAGGATGCCTAAGACGTGACCGACAAAAGCAAACGCCCGGCGGGCGGCCGGGCGAATGAAATCTCTGGGGGAGATTACAACCAGTATAAGGCCGCATCGTGCCTCTACTGCTGCACTGGCCCGTTCATCAGCACGGCTACTTGGTCTCTTTGGGAACTGCGCCGCTACCGCCTCGAAACGGAAACCCCGGGCAGGTTCGGCACCTACAGCAAGGAGGATGCCAAGTGACCTACGACCCCACCGCACCGGACCCCCTAGACGCTGCATTCAGCGCCGACTGGCTCACGCGGCAAGAACTCCCATCAGTTGAGTACGTCGTTCCCGGCGTCATCCCCGAAGGCCTCACCCTGCTTGTGGCCCCGCCCAAGATTGGCAAGTCCTGGATGGTGCTCGGCTTGGGAGTGTCAGCCGCCACCGGGGGGAAAGCCTTTGGATCCGTACAGGTATCCCCGCGCCCCGTGCTCTACCTCGCACTGGAAGACGGCGCCAGGCGTCTCCAGTCACGGCTCCGCACCATCGGCGTAACCGTTGGCCCCCACGGCCTCTATTTCATGACAGAGGTTCCCGCCGGCCCTATTGCCACCATCGCCGCTTTCCTGGAGCGTCACGCCGAACGTAAGCCGCTGGTTATCCTCGACACCCTCGGCAAGGTCCGGGGCACCTACGGCGGGAACGACGCTTATGGAAACGACTACAGCCAGATGTCAGCGCTGAAGAATCTCGTGGACGCCGTGCCGGGATCCTCCCTAATAGTCGTGCACCACACCAACAAGGGCGACAAATCCGACTTCCTAGACAGTGTTTCAGGCACGCAAGGACTCGCCGGCGCCGCTGACAGTATCCTCCTGATACGCCGCGACAGGCAGAACGAAAGCTCTACCCTGCACGTGACCTCGCGTGACGCCATGGAAGGCCAGTACGCCCTAACCCTCACGGAGGGAAAGTGGACCCTGGAAGGCTCCAGCCTCCGCCAAGCCGCCGAAGCGGTCCGACTCAGGGAAGTTACCGAAGGCGTCGGGGATGACATGGGCGAACTCGTTGCCTTGGTCAGCAAGTACCCCGAAGGGATGAAGCCCAAGGACCTGGCCGAACTACTGCACTGGGAAGACAGCAAGACCCGGCTATACCTCCGCAGGGCTTGTGAGTCCGGGCGTATTGCCAATCCAAAGAGGGGCCTCTATACCCCTGTAACTACTGAAACTTCTGTAACTATCCCGTTCGAAGAGGCCCCCGAAAGTATCAGTAGTTACGAAAGTTACACGCATACACGGGAGGCGTCATGAAGCTCTCACGCCAGGACCTCTTGAACCTCTGCGAAATCTACAAAGCATAGGCCCTCGAAGAGCACGACCTATTCAGGCACTGGCAGGCAAGGGCCATAGAAGCAGAAAGCCGCCTAGCGATCTACGAACCAGGCGACGAAACAACAAACCAGAAAGGCAAGTAATGCCACAGCCCGGAATGTTCGGAACAAGGGGAGATGACTGGATCGGTAGAGAGATCACCGATCTAAAGCGCCGAGTGCGCGAACTTGCTGCAGCCAGCCCCTTCGGCTTGTCCGGCGTCAGCCTCCAAAAAGGCGGCATGACCCTAGACGGAACCCTCGGCATCACCGGAACCTCAACAGTCAACGGCGAACAGACCGTCAACGGCCCTCTAACCGTTACCGGAAGCGTTGCCCTTCCCGCGGGCAGCGTCTCAAACGATGCCCTGGCTAGCCCCGTAGAAACCGCTACAGCATCCGCGGGAATCACAAACTACGCCATCGACACCACGGCCACAGTCCGGGCATCCGTAACCCTCACAGTCCCGGCAGGCTTCACTCGGGCAATCATCATCAGCAACGCCGTTGCCATGGGGACCAACAGCGGCACCACCCCCGATTACCTCTACTGCTCTGCGACCGTCCAGAGCGTGAACGGCGGCGAGCTCTACACCTCAGCACCCGCCGGGATAGGTGCCAGCCTCGCTAGCCCCTTCCAACCAACCCTTACCGGCCTCACCGGAGGCGACACCATCACGGTAGGAGTCGCTACCCGCGCCGGAACCGCCACATGGGCAGCCGCACCTGCTAATCAGGCGTCCATCGCCGCGACAGCCATCTACCTCAAGTAGGAGCCCCAGAATGACCGCACAGAGCCCCGAAACGCCCGCTTCCACCCCAGAGCCGCCGCTCACCTTCCAAGCCCCGCCACCAGCCGCCCCGGGCATGCCCAACCCCATCCCGCCCGGGATCCCCTGGGGCCAACCCATCACCGCCGCCACGACGGAGGCTGCACCGTGATAACCCCAGCCGTGAAGGTCCGCCCCATCGACAGAGTCAGGGCCATTCGGGCAATCCTCACAGTCCGTCAAACGGACCAGGTAGGCCTCAACGAGGTAGCCAGGGAAGCAGCTGCGGACACCAACCCGGAATCAGTGGCGCAGCTAGTCCTGGCCCTCGCTGAAATGGCCGCCTCATTCCTCCGCGCCATCCCAGACGGAGACACCCGGCTCCAGCAAATCCTCCTCAACTACGCAAAGGACAACTGACATGTTCACCACCGGCCCGCAGCACTACACCCGCAATCTTCAGGACGCCGCGAACTTCACCGCCACCCCAGCAGCCATCGGCAAACCAGGTGGCACCACAGAACCCGGCGTCGTACTGAAACACGGCCGCGGAATCCGGGCAGTCATGCCCGTACCCGAAGCCCTCCGCCTCGCCAACGAAATCGCGGACGCCATCGCCACGCACGACAAGTAAAGGAACACATGGGAAAGCAGCGCCACGACATCGGCTGGCAGAAACGGCAAGCCGCCACCAAACCGCGAGACACCACCGCCAGCCCGGAGACCATGGCCGCCCGCCTTGTCTCCAAAGGGCTAGCAACAGTCCAGATCCTCGAATTCAGGACAACACGCCGCATCAAAGACAGGGAGTACTGATGTACGACAACCACCCCCGCACCGATAACCCGCAGGTAGCCGCATCCAAGGCGGCACTGTGGACCCCGGAAGCCCAGGCCAAGCACAAGGAGCTAACCAGCCTCCCCGACACGGCCCAGGCACTCGTCCGCATGCAGATCGGATACCTCGAAGCAGCCAAGACCGCAGCAGAACAGCACGAAGCAAACCAGCGAAAGGGACTCTAACCACATGACAGCCGAACTCAGCATCCAGGAACTCCAGGCCGAAATCGAACGCCGCCAGCGTGAAGAAGTAGCCGAACAGCAGCGCCGCGCCAGTGTCCTGCAGGAAGCGCAGATCGATTGGTCACGCGCCCTACTCAAGTCCCACAAGGCCCGGGAGCAGGAGCTCGAAGAAGCCGGCAGCGCCGCAATGAAAGCCGGTGAACAGGCAGTCAGGGGCGGCGACCTCGCCGCCGCTTTCCAGGGCTACACCACCTGGCACGCATCCCGCATGGCCCGCTACCACCTCCGCTCCGCCGCACAGAGCGCCATTAACCGGGTACCGGACTACCGCGGCTCAAACATTCCCGACCTGCGCATCGTTGACGTCACCTTCCATGAGTGGCTCAACGAGCAGTGCAGCAAGCTGGCAACGAGTAACGGCGCGGACCTCTACGAACAGACCGTCGGCGCAGAAATCCCCACCAGCTACGAAGAGGCAGCAGCCTGGATGGAGGCCAACCGTGGCAACTGACGCCCTCGACCCCGGACCCAACGGAGACTACCCCTACCTGCCGCGCAACCCTGACGGCACCCTCGACACCACACGCATGCCCGTTGGAATCAGGCAGCACCCCACCGCCAAAGACCGAATGGGTAACCCGGTACTGATGGACGTAGAAGCCACACTCCCCGACGGGCGCCGTGTCTCCGACATCGCACCCATCCGCAAACAATAACCACCCATGAGCAGGCGTCAACACCACCGCAGCAGACCTAGCAAGGGTGCGCTGAGAACGGAAGTGATGGGCAGTCAGAACACTGCACCAGCGCCACACAGGGCAGGGTGCGTAGGAGCCACCACAACAAGCACAAGCGACGGCCACCGCGCATCCTGCACCACCCCCAGACCAAAACCCCGGGAAGCGTACAAAACAAATTCGTGTTCCCCGGCGGGCCGATTACGAAACCGATCCACGAAGGGATCCTCCCCTATGCCACGAGCTAAGAGGATATGCGCCAAGCCAGGCTGCCCCGAAGCAACCACTGCATCACTATGCACAACACATGCACGAGAGGCAGAGAGGGCACGCGGCAGCACAACCCAACGCGGGTACGGCTCCACTCACACCAAGGCACGCAAGGCAGCAGCGCCATCCGTGGAAAGCGGCGCCGTCAACTGTGCACGCTGCGGTCAACCCATCCAGCCCGGGCAGCCGTGGCACCTGGACCACGACGACACCGACCGCAGTAAGTACATCGGCCCAAGCCACACGCGCTGCAACCTCAGCGCCGCTGGCAAAGCATCCCACAAGTACGACTAGACAAGGGTGGGGAGCGCCCTCTGCCGCCCTGCAAGGGGAAAAACCTGAGAGCGCTGGATTGTCGAGCAAGCAGATAGACCCAACAGAAAAGGAGCAGTCATGCCACCAGGACCGAAAGCCAACCCGACTAAGCCAACGTCCCGGCACCGTAGCCCGGGCGTGCGTTCTGGGCTTATCGAGCTTCCCGCGGAAGGCTGCACACTGCCTGTCCCATCGCTTCCGAAGACGCGGAATTGGAGCGGTGAAGAGAAGAAATTGTGGCGGAATCTGTGGAAAAGCCCGCAGGCGAACGAGTGGGACGACTCGTTTATCCCCGCTGTAGCGGCCTACATCTGTCACGCCGTCGCCGTTTACGACGGTTCCGCCTCTGCATGGCAGGCCCAGGAAATGCGGCACCTTGGAGGGCAGCTAGGGCTTACGCCGGCCGGGATGCTGGCCCTTGGTTGGGTAGTGCGCCATGAGCAGTAGGAGGCAGGCCCGCCGCGCCGTCGTGGCCCCGGTCTTCACCCCGTCAGAGGATCCTAACCGCGTCGTGCAGCAGACAGTCCCGGCGCTAGGCGGTGAGGCCCGCGCTTGGTTCAAGGGCGGTACATGTCGCCGCGTCAGAGTGCCAGGCGGCCGGATGTACGGCTGGGAGCAGGCACCGACTGTATGGCTGGCCATTCTGGATGGTTCATTCCGGCCCACCGATTACTGAAGGCAGGCTAAATGCTTTCACCAAAGGAGCAATTAGTGGACTTTTTCGCCATTCGTAACACCTGTCACTTATGCTCCTCCTATCACCAACAGCTGCAACGTGGCAGCACTATGAGAAAAGAAAAAATATGGGGGCATCTCAGAGGCGGCTTTCTGCCGCAGTCGCTGCACTCGCCATCGCAACATCCACCTTTGGAATCGTCGCGCCGGCCATCGCAGCACCAACCACCGTAACCAACGAGCAGGTTACCGAACCAACCACCGCATCTACCGCCTCGCCATCACCTTCGGCGGCGGCCACATCAACGGCAACGCCCTCCCAGGAGGCCGTCGAGCCGGCGCCGACCTTGGAGCCCACGACCGCTACAGTCTCGCCTTCCGCGCCGACAGCGCCAGCCGCGCCGACAAGCGCAGCTCCCAGCCTGCGGTCTGAGGCGACGGCGGGCGGCAGCGGTGACACGACCACCGTGTCCTTGATGTTCAACGAACTGTCATTCCAGCCCGAAGACACCAGCTCAGCCTACGACCGGGCGCTCTTCGAGCACTGGATCGACGCTAACGGTAACGGCTGTGACACCCGCCAGGAAGTCCTCATCTCCGAGTCGCAGGTCCCGGTGACCTACGGCAGCGGATGCACCATCACCGCGGGTAAGTGGTACTCATACTACGACGGCGCCACCTGGACGAACCCCTCGGACGTCGACATTGACCACCTCGTGCCGCTGGAGGAGGCCTGGGGCTCAGGCGCCTACCGCTGGACACCGGAACTCCGGAAGGCCTACGCCAACGACCTCGACTGGTCGCGCAGCCTCGTCGCCGTGACGGATAACGTCAACCAGTCCAAGGGCTCGCAGGACCCGAGCACGTGGCTGCCCGGCGACGGCTCCATCGACCCCAAGAACTGCGACTACGCCATCGACTGGATAACGGTGAAGTGGCGTTGGAACCTGACCGCTGATAACGCCGAACGCGACGTACTCAGCTCGATCGTCAACGGCACCAGTTGCGGTGCCATCGTCATCGGCCGTCCCGCGAAGATGAACACTTACGTGGACACTTTCACCGGCTGGCCGCTCTACAAAATCGTTTACGACTCTACGATCTATGAGCTCGTCACACAGCAGGACGGCATTACCCAGATCCCCGTCCCGCTGAGCTACGACCGGTGGGCGAACTACTACAAGTTCAAGCAGCCCACCCCGGCCGCAACCGACTTCGTGAAGTACCCGTGGTCCCCGACCGTGTACGCGGTGACGTTCTGGCCCGGCGGCGAGAACTACTGGCAGTGGACCCGCCTCACGTTTGAGCAGTGGAACAGGGCAGGCCAGCCCTTCCCCCGCATCGCCGGCTGGATCAAGGGCAGCTACTACTACCAGTGGGGCAGCAACTACAGCGAAATCTTCGTCGAAGGCGAAGACGGCATCAACCACAAGCTCACGCTCAAGGAATGGGAAGACTCAGGTCGCCGACCCTTCCAGCAGCGGAACTCCGAAGGCTTCTACGCCCTCTACTGGGCGCCGGAACTGGCGCGTATGACAGATGTCTACACCGGCGCCGGCCGTCCACTCGGGTACGCCGAGTGGCAGGAAGAGGGCTTCCCGACCCCGCAACGCACCCAGCGCATCAAGGGTGACCAGTTCTACCAGGACTACGGCAACCCCACCGTCTATTACGCTGGCCCCGGTATGAACCGTGCCGTTACCTTCCAGGAATGGCAGGCCGCCGGTTCACCTATCCCCACCGTCCGGAACGCACCGGCCCCGGGCACGGGCACCGGAGGTGACACCAGCAGCGGCGGGAGCGGCGGCACCAGCTACACCTGGGGCGTGACCCCGGGAGCCTACTGCAGCACCGCAGGTGCCCTTGGCTACAGCAGCACGGGCACCCTGTACACCTGCAAGACCTCGTACACCGACTCACGGCTCCGCTGGCGCCAGTAGTTGTCACCGATTTAGGATCAACTCAAAGCCCCGTCCCTGCTGTTGCAGGGAGGGCATAGGACAGGGCCCCGGCATCTCTCAGGAGACGCCGGGGCCCGTTTGTTTTAGCGCAGTAGTGCTATTTGGCGGGGACTACGTAGGCCCCGCAGTCGATGAGTTCCTGCAGTAGGTCGGAAGTTTTCATGCCTCTGGCTTCTGCCATCTCTCCGAGTTCACGGACAGTTGCAGGAATTTCGATTGTGGCAGTCATGGTGAGACCTTCCCCCTATTTGTGTTTTCCGCATCCCCAGCGGATGCAGCGATCCTACCGGCGGGATCCGACAATCCTTATCGGTAGTGCTTTGACATTATGTGCTAGTGCCTTCGTGGTCCCCACCGTGGCTTCCTGCATCGATCTTGTGGTGCATTGCAGCCGGCAGTCTGATGGACGGCGGCAGGTCACGGAAATCCTGTCGTTGGGCCGCCGGGTGGAAAACGGCATCATCGAGTCATCCCTTGTCTTCGCCACGGACAACGGCGTCCTGCAGCCACGCGCCAACTCCATGCCCGCAGCCGGGAAATTCTCCAGAGCCGGGTACGACGTCGCTGCGCTCCTGGATCCGCGTTGATATCCGCGCTGCTCGGTGCGACCACAGGGGCCGGGCTTTTCCTCATCTGGTGGTCGTGCTGGGAAATGCCCCATAGGGGGAACCGGGAACGCAGACCCAGCCGCCTATCCGACCTACTGGCGGTTGCAGGAGTTGACAGAGTCTCAACCACCGGCCTGGTCGGAACCTGCCTTGGGCTGGCGTTGTTCGTGGCGCTGGTCTTCTTCGCACTGAGCCGGTCTTGGCCCATCGGGGCCTGCTTTGGCCTCTTTGCAGGCTGGCTGCCCATCGCCCTGCTTCGCTGGCGGGCGAGGAAGCGGCGCGCCATGCTTCGACAGCTGTGGCCTGACGTCGTCGATCATCTCCGATCGGCCATCCGCGCAGGCCTGCCCCTGCCCGAGGCCCTTATACAGCTGGGCGAGAAGGGACCCGAAGAACTGCGGCCCGTCTTCCGGGAGTTCGGCGGAGACTACCGAGCCGGTGGCCAGTTCGACGGCTCCCTGAACAAACTGAAACACAGGCTCGCCGATCCCGTTGCGGACCGCATCATCGAAGCACTGCGGTTGACCCGGGAGGTAGGCGGCTCCGACCTTGGCCGGCTGCTGGGCACTTTGGCCGAATTCCTTCGTGAAAGCGCCCGCACACGCAGTGAGCTTGAAGCACGCCAGTCATGGACGATCAACGCCGCGCGGCTTGCTGTCGCAGCTCCCTGGATCGTGTTGATTCTTCTCGCGACCCGGCCGGAAGCAATCCAGGCCTACAACACGCCCCTCGGCGCGGCAGTCCTGCTGGGCGGCCTGGTGGTGTCGCTGATCTGCTACACGATCATGCTGCGGATAGGTGCCCTTCCCCAGGACGAAAGGGTGCTCCGATGACCCCTGTCTCCCCGGCAGGGGTTGTGTGTGGAGTTGCCATGGGCATTGGTTTGTGGCTTGTTATCTTCAGGTCGCCGCCGATGCGGGCAACAACGCTGGCTGAACGCATCGAACCCCAGCTCAAGTCCCAGAACCTTGAATCGCGGCTACTGCGTGCAGGTGAACAGAACGTCACACCCTTCGGTCCGCTCGGGAAAATTCTTCGGCCGGTACTTCATGACTGGATAGGCGCCCTGGGCCGGCTGAACCCGTCGCCGGGGGCAACCGAACGCCGGCTGGTTCAGGCAGGGATCGACAAGTCTGCCCTTGACTTCCGTGCAGAACAGCTGCTGTGGGCAGCGGGCGGCTTTGTCGCCGCCCTTGGCGTGATTCTGATGGGCGCGGCTGGGGGCCGCTTCAACCCGCTCCTTGCTGCCGTGGCGATCGTCGGATGCGCGGGCACTGGTTTTGTACTGCGGGATTATTGGCTCGGGGTCCAGGTCCACCGCCGCGAAGCACGCATGATGGCAGAATTCCCCAGCCTGGCTGAATTGATGGCGCTGGCCGTCAGCGCAGGGGAAAGTGCAACCGGTGCCCTCGACAGGGTTTGCCGGAGCGCCAGGGGAGAGCTCTCCAAGGAGTTCTCGAAAATCCTTGCGGAAACAAGGGCAGGCAAGCCGCTGGTTCTCGCGCTTCAGGAATTCTCCGCACGAACTGATCTTGCTCCCTTGGTCAGGTTCGTGGACGGCATCATTGTTGCGGTGGAACGGGGCACGCCGCTTGCCGACGTGCTCCGGGCGCAAGCCCAGGACGTCCGCGACACTGCCAAACGCGACCTCATGGAGGCCGCAGGCAAGAAAGAAATAGCGATGATGGTGCCGCTTGTTTTTGGCGTACTCCCGCTGACCGTGGTCTTTGCCGTCTTCCCAGGTATCGCCGCGATCAACCTGGGCTTTTGAATCTGGCGCATCCGTGCCCATCCCACCGCAGGAACCAAGGAAGAGGTCAGGAAATTGAAAATGATGGTAGCCCGCTGCACGATGCTCCTTGTTGGCCTCGCAGCGCTCCTCCACGTGGGGATGGCGCGCTCAAACAGCGGCGCGTGGCCTCTCGCCGCGGAACGCCGGCCCGGCCAGGAAAGAGTCCCACATGGCTGCAGGCGTCGCGGCGGCCGCCCTCCCCACGACCACCCGGAGCGCGGTGACGTCCCCGGCTGGGTGATGATTACCCTCATGTCAGCGGTCCTGGTGGCGGCCCTGCTGGCGCTCGCCGGCCCAGCCCTTGAAACCATGTTCAACCAGGCGATGGACAAGGTGGGAGGCTGACGCATGGGCAAGCCCGCCGCGATGCCGCCGGTACCCCGTGGGCTGTGCCGGGCGGGGGAACGGGGCTCGGCGGTGGTGGACTTTGTCTTGGTGGGTGGCCTGCTGACCATGTTCTTCCTCGCGGTCATCCAGTTGACACTGGTCCTGCACGTCCGCAATACCCTGATCGATGCCGCCGCCTCAGGTGCCCGTTACGGCACCCTTGCAGACCGGGACGCTTCCGATGCCTTGGAGCGGACCCGCAGCCTCATCGGGACTGCCCTGACCAGCAGCTTTGCCGAGGATGTGAGTACCAGTGAAACGGATATGCAAGGCATGCGCGTTCTGGAAGTCACCGTCCGGGCGCCACTGCCGGTGATCGGACTTATTGGACCCCGCGGCGTGCTGGAGGTGACTGGACATGCGGCTATTCAAGGGTGATCCGGTACGGCGCTTCCACTCCCGCCTGAACGAGGCACTTTGCCTCCGGCGGCGTCCGGTCCATACGGGGGTCGCTGGGCGCCCACGGTGCGCCGGCACCCCTCAGCAGAGGCGCTTAGGCCCGTTGACTGCGCAGACACATGAACAGGGGAGTGCTGTGG
This sequence comes from Arthrobacter sp. MAHUQ-56, assembly GCF_019710585.1. GTDB lineage: Bacteria > Actinomycetota > Actinomycetes > Actinomycetales > Micrococcaceae > Arthrobacter. The sequence goes on from NZ_JAIFZQ010000020.1 coordinate 911,632, forward strand.
TGGAGTTTACGTTCCTCGCCCTCCTGCTAATGGTGCCCGTGGTGTACTTCACTATCACCGTGGGACAGATCCAGGGCGCGTCGTTCGCCGTTGTCGGGGCAGCGGACCAGGCAGCCAAGGTCTACGTTGCCCAACCCGACGCCTCGGCGGCCCAGGCAGCTGCCGAACAGGCGGTCGCCCTCGCCCTCGCGGATTTCGGACACCCCGCAGAGCAAGCCAGCATGGCCCTGACGTGCAGCAAGACCGACTGCCAGGCGGCCGGCGCAGCTGTGACCGTCACCGTCCGGCTGGGCGTAGCCCTTCCCTTCGTGCCGTTCGCTGATGGACTCACTGCCACGCAGGTGGAGGCCGCGTCCACGCAACTGGTGGGACGCTACAAGTGAGACCCGGGTCGGCCGACGAAAGCGGACAGATAACGGTCATGATCCTCGGCTACGTGGCCCTGGCTCTCCTGGTGGCCACGGTGGTCATGGGAATCTCGGCCGTATACCTCGAGCACAAGCGTCTCCTGTCCTTGGCGGACGGGGCATCCCTTGCCGCAGCGGACAGCTACACGCTCGGCGAAGTTGATTCGAGGGGTGGAACGCCCTCGGCCGTTCTCAACCCCGCACGGGTCAGGAACGTGGCTGCCGACTTCGTAGCCCAGAGCCCCGCCGCGCAACGCTTCTCTGACCTCGCGGTGACAGGGGCGACGGGCACACCGGACGGCTCAACCGCCGTCGTGGTCCTGAGGGCGGCCGTGCACCCGCCAGTGGTGAACTTCCTGGTTCCCGATGGCATCCGCATCGAGGCGACCTCGACGGCCCGCTCGCGCCTGACCCGCTGAACCGCACGTGGTGAGCCACCCCCTCAATTATTGTCCCCAGGACCCAGGACCTTGGAAACCGGCCGCGCGAGGCCATCTGCCCCGATAGCGTAGGCTTAAACGACCATGGCCAATATTGATTTTCCCGCTGAAATCCGCGCGCTCCGCGCCACCTACGAGTCCATCGAACGCGTTACCGACGTGGAGGCTCTCAAGGAAGACATCGCCGAACTCAGCGAACGGGCAGGGGAGCCGGACCTCTGGGACGATCCCTCAGCCGCCCAGAAGATCACCTCACGGCTCTCCCACCGCCAGTCCGAGCTGGAACGCCTCACGAACCTGGCGTCACGGATCGATGACCTCGAGGTGCTGGTGGAACTGGGGCAGGACGAGGACGACGCCGATTCGATGGGGGAGGCCGCCGCCGAACTCGAGTCGATCAGGAAGGCCCTCAAGGACCTGGAAGTCGTCACCCTGCTGTCCGGCGAGTATGACGAGCGCGAAGCCGTGGTCTCCATCCGCGCGGGCGCCGGCGGCGTGGACGCAGCGGACTTCGCCGAAATGCTCCTGCGCATGTACCTGCGCTGGGCGGAACGCCATGGTTATCCAACCACCGTCATGGACACCTCCTACGCGGAGGAAGCCGGGCTCAAGTCGGCCACCTTCGAAGTCAAGGCGCCCTACGCCTACGGCACCCTGAGTGTGGAAGCCGGAACCCACCGCCTTGTCAGGATCAGCCCCTTCGACAACCAGGGACGCCGCCAAACCTCGTTTGCGGCGGTTGAAGTGATCCCGCTGATCGAACAGACGGACAGCATCGACATCCCGGACAACGAGATCAGGGTGGACGTGTTCCGCTCGTCCGGTCCGGGCGGCCAGTCGGTCAACACCACTGACTCCGCAGTCCGGCTGACCCACATTCCCACCGGCACCGTGGTGTCGATGCAGAACGAAAAATCCCAGTTGCAGAACCGTGCCGCGGCCATGCGCGTGCTTCAGTCCCGGCTCCTGCTCCTCAAGAAGGAACAGGAAGACGCGGAGAAGAAGGCGCTGGCGGGGGACGTCAAGGCTTCCTGGGGCGACCAGATGCGCTCCTACGTGCTGAACCCGTACCAGATGGTCAAGGACCTGCGCACCGAACACGAAGTGGGCAACACGGCGGCAGTGTTCGACGGCGAGATCGACGACTTCATTGACGCCGGCATCCGCTGGCGCACCGACAACCGCAACGCCGAAAAATAAGCCGGGGCAGGCAGCGGCGCCGGGCCCGGCAACTGCCTATCCCGCGACACGCCCCCCAATAGCCTGCCAAACCACGGGCGGTCCTGAGTATAGTCAAGGGGCCGGGGCCCACTTCCCCCAAGAGAACACCCGTGCACCGGCTGCAGAACTGGGCTGCATCTAAAAAGAATCAGCCATGCCCTGCAGGGTACTTAGGGCCATGATTCGATTCGAAAATGTCACCAAGGTCTACGACCAGACAGCCCGGCCTGCGCTGGACTCCGTCAACCTTGAGATTGACCGCGGCGAATTCGCCTTCCTGGTGGGCGCCTCCGGCTCCGGAAAGTCCACCTTCCTGCGCCTGGTGCTCAAGGAAGACCGCGCCACCTCCGGCGCCGTCTACGTCGCTGGCCAGAACGTCGCAAAGATCTCCAGCTGGCGCGTCCCCCGCCTGCGCCGTGGCATCGGCGTCGTCTTCCAGGACTTCCGCCTCCTGCCCCAGAAGAACGTGTTCGCCAACGTAGCCTTCGCCATGCAGGTCATCGGCAAGAGCCGCAGCGTCATCCGCGACACCGTGCCCGAGGTCCTGAAGACTGTAGGCCTGGAGGGCAAGGAACACCGCATGCCGCATGAGCTCTCCGGCGGCGAACAGCAGCGCGTGGCTATCGCCCGTGCGGTGGTGAACCGCCCCGGAATCCTCCTCGCCGACGAGCCCACCGGAAACCTGGACCCCACTACGTCCATGGGAATCATGGGTGTCCTGGACAAGATCAACCAGAACGGAACCACCGTCGTCATGGCAACCCACGATGACGACATCGTCAACGAGATGCGCAAACGCGTGGTGGAGCTGAAGAACGGCGTGGTCATCCGCGACGAGGCCAGGGCCCTTTACACCTCGATGATTCCCGTCGTCGGCCAGTCGCGGCGCCTGAAGGACGCCAGCGGCAGGGAGGCGCACGACGACGGCCTGCCGGGCGAAGGCCGTGAAGGCGAGGCACAGCGATGAGGCTTGCATTCATCCTTTCCGAGATTGGCAGCGGCCTGCGCCGCAACGTCTCCATGGTGGTCTCCGTCATCCTCGTGACCTTCGTGTCCCTCACCTTCGTGGGCGCGGCCGGGATGCTCCAGATGCAGATCAACCAGATGAAGGGCTACTGGTACGACAAGGTCCAGGTAGCCATCTTCCTCTGCAGTGAAGGTTCCACGGCGCCGGGTTGCGCCACAGGGTCCGTCACCCCGGAGCAGCAACAGAGCCTCAACGCACTGTTGGAATCGCCGGCCGTGGCGCAGTACATCAACGACTTCCAGTTCGAGTCCAAGGAAGAGGCCTACAAGCACTTCAAGGACCAGTTCTCGAACTCGCCGATCGTCGACTCCGTAACCCCCGACCAGTTGCCGGCGTCCTTCCGGATCAACATGAAGGACCCCGAGAAGTACCAGATCATCAGCGAGACGTTCTCCTCGCAGCCGGGCGTCGAAACAGTGATCGACCAGCGCCAGCTGCTCGAACGCCTCTTCTCAGTGATGAACGGCGCCTCCCTGGTCGCAGTCGGCATCGCAGGCGTCATGATTGTCTGCGCCATCCTGCTGATTGCCACCACCATCAGGCTTTCCGCCTTCAGCAGGCGCCGGGAAACCGGCATCATGCGCCTCGTCGGCGCCTCCAAGACCGTTATCCAGCTGCCCTTCATCCTGGAGGGCGTCATCGCCGCGGTCATCGGCGCGGCCCTGGCCTCCGGCACGCTGTGGGCGGTGGCGCACTTCTTCCTAGGCGACTACATGTCCCGCCAGTACCCGGACACCGCCTTCATCTCCTCGGGCCAGACCCTCATCCTCGCCCCGGCGCTGCTGATCCTTGGCGCATCCTTGGCAGGAATTTCGTCTCTCTTGACCTTACGCAGATATTTGCGCGTTTAGGCTATGCAAACCGACCAAGGAATGCCCATGAACCTAACCGATCAGACTTCCCCGCGGCCCCGAGTCCGCCGTGGGCCCGCGGCCGCCCGCCGGCTGGGAATCATCAGCGGCGTGCTTACTGTCATGCTTTCCGCGGGGCTTGCCGCGCCTACGCCGCTGGCCTTCGCCGACGACCTCGAGGACCGCAAGGCTGCCCTCGAAGCCGAGGCCGCCCGTGTCCAGCAGTCCCTGGAGTTCGTCGATTCCCGGATCGCCAAAGCCGCCGGCGACCTGGTGATCTACCAAGGCCAGCTGCCCGGGGCCCAGCAGGCACTCCTCGAAGCGCAGGGGCGCGTTGCCAGTGCGGTCAAGGAAGTCGAAGCCCTTGCCGCCCGTGTTGACATGGCGCAGCAGAACAAAGCCAAGATCACCCAGCAGCTCGAGACGGACAAGCAGAAGATCGCGGACACCAAGAAGCTGATCGGCCAGATCGCCACCCAGGCCTACAAGTCGGGCGGCGTGCCCTCCAACCTGTCACTCTTCTTCGGCTCCAATGCCGGCAGCAGCCTGACCGAGACCATGGACCTCGCCGACCAGGCGATGCGCAGCCAAAACGCCGCCATGGACAAGCTGTCCCAGCAAAATGCCACCAACGTCAACTCCGAAGCCCGGCTGCAGGCCGTGGAAGCGGAGATCAAGGACCTTAAGTCCAAAGCGGACGCAGCGCTCGAGCGGGAAAAGGCTGCCCGCGACGAAGCGGCCGCCAAGAAGGCGCAGGTCGACCAGCTGATCGCCGACACCACGCGGCTGGACGCAGAACTCCAGGCCGCCAAGCCCGGCATCCAGGCACAACTCGCCGGTGTCCAGGCCAGCCAGAACCAGGTTGCCAACGAAATCGCCGAACGGGACCGCAAACTGCGGGAAGCCTGGGAAGCGGAACAGCGCCGGCAGGCTGAAGCGGCCGCCGCGGCTGCTGCCGCTGCAGCGGCCGCAGCCAACCGCCCGGCCCCGCCCGTCCAGCCTTTCGTGCCCAGCACCGGATCGCCGTCGGCCTTCGGTCTGCGCCACCCGTTCGACGGGAACATCCCCATCACCTCCGGCTTCGGTTGGCGCGCAACCCCGCCGGGCACCATCGACTTCTACGGAACCGGAGGCTACCTGCACACCGGTATCGACTTCGGCGCTGCCTGCGGAACCCCCGTCTACGCGGCAGCGGCAGGGGAAGTCTTCAGCTCGGGCTGGAACTCCGCGGACGGCGGAGGATGGCGCGTCAAGATCTCGCACGGGGTGGTGGAGGGCAACTCCCTGACCACGATCTACTACCACAACTCCAGCATCGTGGTCTCCAACGGGCAAAGGGTGTCCCAGGGCCAGCTGATCGCTTACTCGGGCAACACCGGCAACTCCACAGGATGCCACGCGCACTTCGAAACCTGGCTGAACGGCGCCGCCGTCGACCCCATGAGGCTGCTGTAGGCCGTACCGCCCCGCTGTAGACTGGTAAGACTCCGCGCCGCTGGCGCGGAGGACATCCAGACTCAACCCGAGGAGTTTCCCCGTGCCCAAAGAAAGTGGCCGTAAAGTGGTGGCCACCAACCGCAAGGCCCGGCATGACTATCACATACTGGACACCTACGAGGCCGGCATCGCGCTCATGGGCACCGAAGTGAAGTCCCTGCGTGAAGGCCACGCGTCAATGGTGGATGGATTCTGCACTTTCTACAACGACGAACTGTGGATGGAAGCCATCCACATCCCCGAGTACAACCAGGGCAGCTGGACCAATCACGCCGCCCGCCGGCGTCGCAAGCTGCTGCTGCACCGCGAGGAGCTCATCAAGATCTCCCATAAGGTCCGGGAGTCCGGCTACACCATCGTCCCGCTCCAGCTGTACTTCGTTGACGGCCGCGCCAAGGTGGAGATCGGTGTGGCCCGGGGCAAGCGTGAATACGACAAGCGGCAGACGCTGCGCGAGCAGCAGGACAACCGCGAGGCCCAGCGGGAGATGCGCGATCGCAACCGGCGGCGCTAGGAATTATTTTCGTGCGGCGTGCGTTAGTATTGATAGTCCGGCAGGCTTGACTGCCGGTTTGGTAACAAAATATGGGGATGATCGGTTTCGACGGTGTTTGTCGCGACAGGTGAAGCGGGCCGAGGATGCAGAATTATCTCGTTAACGCTGTCTGCAAAACAATAAGTGCCAAACAAACGCGCACTGACTTCGCTCTTGCTGCCTAAGCAGTAAGACAGTCCGTCAGCCCGGGGATGCTATCGCCCCGGTTCCTGGCGTCATTTAGATAGCCACTGCTGTTTACCCTCGTCATCGGGGTGAACGGGACTTTTAGGTGACTGGGCCCGGATCAGCCAGCTGTTTGCAGCATGGCTGGGGCCGAGAAAATCCGACGCAAACTGCGCCCGGAGAAGCCCTGACAACACGACATCGGACGGGGGTTCAATTCCCCCCATCTCCACATTTGTGGTGAGTCGGCACGTCCTTCAGGGATGAGTCGAGTCACCAGGAACACCCCGGTCTTCGGACCGGGGTGTTTTCCTTTGCCCGGTGTTTGCCCGGGTCCGTGCCCGGCCGGGCCTAAATCCCCTAGCGAAGCCCGGCTGGCAGGCGGTAGCTTCAACGCCATGCACAATGATCCACCGCAAACTCCCACAGAAGTACTGGACGCCGCGGCCTGCTGGGACCTCCTTCGGGGGGTTTCCGTGGGCCACCTCGCTGTATTGGTGGACGGCTATCCTGAGGTATTCCCGGTCAACTACAAGGTGGACCACCAATCTGTTGTATTCCGCACGGGCGAAGGGACGAAGCTCCGGGCCGCAGCAGGTCCACTCGCTGTCGCGCTTGAAGCAGACGGCCTGGACGATGCCAGCCGCAAAGCCTGGAGTGTCCTCATCAAGGGCAAGGCCGACATCCTGGAAGCTTCAGACGAACTCCTGGCCGGCGTCGGCCTCACCCTGTTTCCCTGGCAGGCCGGGGACAAAGACTACTTTGTGCGCGTCGTTCCCACCTCGGTGACCGGCCGCCGGTTCACGGTGACCTCGCCGCTGACCTGGTGGAACCACGTGGAGCATCCTGCTGGCACCGGGCTCAAGTGACAGCGCCTCCTACATGACAGCAGAAATGGCGGCCAGGGTGTGCAGGCCCTACGGCCCTGTCCAAATCAACCCTTGTGCTGGTAGCACTGACCTATGATCAGGTCGCCCACCGCAGTCGCCGCCAAGCCGCCGTTCGATGCCGTGATCTTTGATCTGGACGGGGTGGTCACCAACACGGCGTTGGTCCACCAGGCCGCATGGAAGGACGCCTTCGACCAAATCCTCCAGGACCCACGGGTACCGGCCGGTGCCAACCGCGCGCCCCTTACCCGCTCGGATTACCTCACTTTCATCGACGGCAGGCCGCGTGAGCAGGGGGTGGTGCACTTTTTGGCCGCCAGGGGAGTCCACGTTGAGCGGGGCTCGGAGTCGGACGGGCCCGGGGCATGGACCGGGTTCGGCCTCGGTGCCCTGAAGAACGACCTGTTCCTCCAGCACTTGAAGCACGACGGCGTCCAAACGTATCCCGGGACACTGCAACTGCTGCAGAGGCTTTCGGCCGCCGGCGTTCCAACAGCGGTGGTCACCTCGAGCCGCAACGCTGCACGCGTGCTGGACGCCGCGGGGATCCGGCAGTTGTTCACTGAGGTTTTGGACGGCACGACGGCGGCCGGGCTGGGCCTGGAAGGGAAGCCCGCTCCGGATGTGTTCCTGGCAGCCGCGTCCAGGCTGGGCGTGCCACCTGCACACGCCGTGGTGATCGAGGATTCCGCCGCGGGCGTTGAGGCTGGACGGCGCGGCGGCTTTGGCCTCGTCGTCGGAATCGACAGAAGCGGCAGCCGCCGCCAACTGGAAGCCGCCGGTGCGGGGACGGTACTCAATGATGTGGGCGAGCTCGACCTCGGGCAAGTCATCGGCAATGCCTGGCACCTCGTCTACGAAGGATTCGACGCCACCCACGAAGGCCACCGGGAGGCGCTGACTACCCTGGGCAACGGCTACATGGGCGTCCGGGGAGCCGCCCCGGAAGGCGGGGCGTCCAGCTACGCGGGAATGTACCTGGCGGGCGTCTACAACCGGGTCACGGCGAAAGCGGCCGGCGAGGAGCTGATGGAAGAACACATGGTCAACGCCCCTGACTGCCTGTCCCTGGACATGCGCCTGGCCGGCAAGCGGTGGTGGTCCGAGGGAGGCCTCGCCGCCGTCCGGGAGCGGCGCGTCCTCGACCTGAAAAGGGCTGTGCTGGAGCGGCGCCTGCTGCTGGAAGGCACCGATGGGCAGCGCATGGAAGTGGTGCAGACCAGGTTTGTGTCGATGGCCGAACCGCACCTGCTGGCGTTTGAAACCACCGTCACAGCCCGCGGCTGGAGTGGGACACTCGAAGTGCGCAGCGGCATCAACGCCGGGGTCCGGAACGCAAACCTGCCCGAGCGGGCCCAGGGTTCGGACGTGCACCTCGCCGACAGGACGCTTGACAGTCCCGGAACCAGCCCGGATGGGACTTTCGTCGTCGAGGCGGAGACGACCCAAAGCCTGATCCGCATTGCCGCGGCGTCACGCACCCTTATCTCCACAGACGCAGGCCCGGGGGAGGGCGGGCGAAAGGGGGCGCTCCATTTCCGGACGTTCAAAATCCAGCTGACCGACGGGTTGCCCGTGCGGATCACCAAGACTGTCGCCGTCGTAACCTCCCGCGACCGTGCCATCTCATCACCGGAAACAGCGTCGCGGGCCGTCCTGGCACGCACAGGTGACGACTTCGAGGAACTGATGTCGGCCCACCACGAGGCGTGGCGCCGGGAACTGGAACCGTTCATGGTGGACATCGACGCGCCCGTCCAGGTCCGGCTGGTCCTGAACCTGCACATCTTCCACCTCCTGCAGACCCTGAGCCACCACACCGCCGAACTGGACGCCGGCGTCACGGCGCGCGGCCTTCATGGCGAGGGCTACCGCGGCCACGTCTTCTGGGACGAACTGTTCGTCCTGCCCTTGCTCACCTCCAGGACTCCAGGCGTGGCCCGTTCACTGATCGAGTACCGCTGGCGCAGGCTCCCGGCGGCCCGCTACGCGGCAGCGCTGAGGGGACTGTCCGGCGCGATGTTTCCCTGGCAGAGCGGCAGTGACGGGACCGAGGAAACGCCGAAATGGCTGTACAACGACAGGTCCGGGCGGTGGATGCGGGACCACTCACACCTGCAGGTGCACTCGGGCCTGGCGGTGGCCTTCAACGCCTGGCAGTACTTCCAGGCCACAGGTGACAAGCTGTGGCTCCTGCAAAAAGGGGCGGAACTGGTGATCGACGTAGCCCGGTTCTTCTTCTCCCTCGCAGAGTACGATCCGAAGGCCGACCGGTACCACCTGCGCGGCGTTGTGGGACCGGACGAATACCACACCGGCTATCCGGGCAGGGCCACTCCGGGCCTCGACGACAACGCCTACACCAACGTGATGGCGGCATGGGTGTGCCACCAGGCATCAGGCATCATGGCCTTCCTTGACGGAAGCGAGCGCGCCGGGCTCATGGAGCGCCTGGGAGCTACGGAGCTGGAAGTGGCCGGGTGGGAGCACATGGGCGCCAGGATGTATGTCCCCATCCATGCCGACGGGGTCATCAGCCAGTTTGACGGCTACGAGCAGCTGCGGGAACTCGACTGGGAACGCTACCGCAACACCTACGGCAGCATTGAACGGCTGGACCTGATCCTGGAAGCGGAGGGCGACGGCACCAACAGCTACAAGCTCGCCAAGCAGGCAGATGTGCTGATGCTGCCCTACCTGCTGGGGCATGAAGGCCTCGTCAGTATCCTCACGCGCCTGGGTTACGGGTTCTCGCAGGAACAGCTCAACAGGACCATCGATTATTACCTGGCCCGGACGGCGCACGGCTCCACCCTCAGCCGGGTCGCCCACGCATCCGTCCTTGCAGGCGTGGACGCCGACCGTGCGTGGGACAGTTTCAGGGAAGCGCTCGACGCCGACCTCGACGACACCCAGCACGGCACCACGCGTACCGGGATCCACCTGGGCGCAATGGCCGGCACCATCGACGTGGTGCAGCGCAGCTTCGCGGGCCTGCGGTTCAGCGGTGACACCATCCTGTTCGCCCCTAACCTGCCCACCGGCCTGCGCGCCGTGGGCTTTGAAGTGCTGTACAGGGGGCACAAGCTGAAGATCCACCTGACCGAGGGGCACCTGGATATTGCATCGGCACCCGGCAACGCAGGGCCGATTAACGTGCGCGTGCACGGCAGCATGCTGGTCCTGCCACCGGGACAGGCCCGGCATGTCCCGCTGGCTGCCGGCACGCCGGGGGTGGCAGCATCATGAGGCAGCTTGGGATCCTCAGCAGCGGAGGAGACTGCCCGGGCGTGAACGCGGTGATCCGGGGAGCGGTCCTGGGCGGAGCCGTGGCGCACGGGTACGGGTTCCTTGGTTTCCGCGACGGGTGGCGGGGAGTCCTGGAGCAGGACGTTGTCCCCCTGCCCAGGACCAGCGTCCGCGGCATTGCCCGCCTTGGCGGCACTACCCTGGGGACGTCCAGGACCAACCCGCTGGAGGGGGACGGCATGGAAGCGGTACGCGCCAGCCTCCGCCGCAACCAGCTGGAGGGCCTGATCGCCATCGGTGGCGAAGGGACACTGGCCGCCGCACGGGAGCTGAACAGCCGGGGCATCAACGTCGTGGGCGTGCCTAAAACCATCGATAACGACCTGGGCGCGACAGACTACACCTTCGGCTTCGATTCGGCGGTGCAAACGGCCACGGAGGCCATCGACCGGCTGCGGACTACCGGTGAATCACATCACCGGTGCATGATCGCCGAGGTCATGGGCCGGAACGCCGGCTGGATAGCCCTGCATGCGGGCATGGCCTCGGGTGCGCACGCCATCCTGATACCGGAACATCCCGTCTCCCTGGAGCAGGTCTGCGCCTGGGTGTTGTCGGCCCGCGACCGTGGCCGGGCACCGCTGGTCGTGGTGGCCGAAGCGTTCGCACCTGTTGGCCATGCTGCACCTTATGCACCGCGCGGCCTCGACACATTCGGCCGGCCACGCCTCGGCGGAATTGGCCTGTTCCTGGAAGAAGAGCTGCAGAAACGGACGGGGATCGAGACCAGGGCCACCATCCTCGGCCATATCCAGCGCGGTGGCGAGCCGACCGCCTTCGACCGGGTCCTCGCCACCAGGCTGGGCATGGCCGCCGTTGAAGCCGCGGCCGCAGGCAGGTGGGGCACCATGGTTGCACTCCGCGGCACCGACATCGTCAACGTCGGACTTGAACAGGCCCTTGGCGCCTTGAAGACAGTGCCGGAGGCCCGTTACCAGGAAGCCGCGGTCCTGTTTGGGTAAGGTGCGGCTTGGGGTGGGGTACTGCCCTGGCGCCCGCGGCCGGCTGTCAGGAACGGATCCGGAGTACCGCTGATCCGGTGATCCTGTCCGTGGCCAGGTCCTCCAGCGCTTTGTCCGCGGCGTCGAACGGGTACACCGTGGTGGTCAGGGAAACGGGAATCCGTGCGGCGAGGTCCAGGAATTCGTGTCCGTCCGCCCGGGTGTTGGCGGTCACGCTCCGCACCTGGCGCTCGAAGAAGAGCTCGGAGCCGTAATTGAGCGGGGGAATGGCACTGAGGTGGATCCCGGCGATGGCCAAGGTGCCGCCGCGGTCAAGGGAACGCAGTGCGACCGGGACGAGGTCCCCGGCCGGAGCGAAGAGGATGGCGGAGTCAAGCGGTACCGGCGGAACGTCGTAGGCATCGCCAACATACGCCGCGCCCAATTCCCGGGCCAAGGCACGGGCCTGCGCGGAACGCGTCATCACGTAGAGGGAGGCACCCTGGTGCAGTGCCAGCTGCGCGGTGATGTGCGCCGAACTGCCAAAGCCGTAGATACCCAGCCGTCCCCCCGCCGGCAGCGCGGCCCGCTTCAGGGCCCGATAGCCGATGATCCCCGAGCACAGCAAAGGTGCGGCCTGCTCGTCGGTGAACACGGGAGGCAGCGGGTAGGCGAAATCCTCGGCGACGGTCAGCTGCTCTGCATAACCGCCGTCCCTGTCCCAGCCGGTGAAAACCGGCGCGGAGCAGAGGTTTTCGTCACCGCGGCGGCAATACGCACAGCTCCCGCAGACTCCGCCGAGCCAGGCCACGCCCACCCGGTCACCCGGACGGAACCGGGTGCAGTCCGCGCCCATGCCGACGACGATGCCCACCGCTTCATGGCCGGGCACCACATGTGGATGATGCGGCGCCAGGTCCCCCTCTGCCAAATGGAGGTCCGTGCGGCAAACCCCGCAGACAACCACGTCCACCAGCACTTCACGGGGACCCGGCCTCGGGGTGCCGCGCTGCCCCAGGACCAGGGGACGGGCAGCTATGGGGCCGGGTTCACCCACCCACCACGCAAGCACGCCGCTTCCTAACGGCTTCGCCTATTCAAAGCCGGCACGGGTTGCATCGTCCAGGGACGACCGCCACAACAGGGGCGCGTTCATGGTGAAGCGCCTCCCGGTGATGGACTCCGGGACGATCCGGATGAAGTGCTCCTGCCCAACGCCCTGCCAGGGGAACATTGCGCGGCGGATGTTGTCCGGGTCAGGCCCGGTGGGAGTCGTTTCGGCAGCCTTGCCCTTGACCACCACGCTCCATGCGAGGCCGAATTCCGAACTGACGGTGTCTGCCTCAAGGGCGACCGTGGCATCGGACCGGATTGCCTGCTCCTTGGTGCCGCCGCCCGTGCGGAAGACAAGGCTCTGCCCGTCAACCTTGTAGTTGACGGGAAAGACATCGGGATGGCCATCCACTATCACGGCCAGGCGGCCCACCCCGGTTTGGGAGAGGAGCGCCCAGCACTCTTCAGGATCGAGGATCTCTGGTTCGGGTATGTTCTTCGTGTCGCTCATAGGCCACAGCGTAGGCGGACGCCGTCGCGGCAGGAAGGGCATAAAGGCCTGGCCTCCGGCGTTCCGGCGCGCAGGTCCGGATCGGCAGTGACTAGAGCCAGTCTGCCGAAAAATCCACCGGCGGCCACCAGCGCGTGCGCGGCGTGACAGCAAACCTTCGCCCGCTGATTTCGGTGGGCGTGATGCTGATCAGGTGTTCCTTGCTGCCGGGCGCCCAGGGTTCGCGGTCGGCGTCGGGAGCGGGAAGCTGCATCCGGGTTTCATCGAAGGGCTCGGGCCTGCCCTTCGCCACTACGCTCCAGGCCTCGGTGGCATAGGGGTTGAGGCCGTCAACCTCGAAAGCGGCCACGGCACCTGTGAGCAGGGCCCGCAACTTCGTGCCCGGCGCTGTGCGGAACAGCAGCATTTCCCCGGCAACGGTGAAGTTCACGGGAAAGATCTCCGGAACGCTGCCGTTGATGACAGCCAGGCGGCCCACGTAGGAGGACCGAAGGTACCGCCAGCATTCTTCCGGGTCCAGGACTTCTGTTCGCGACCCGGCGGGGGAATCACTCATGCTACCGATCCTAGGGGCTGGGCAGCCGCCGCGCACCGGAGATCCGGAGTTCACCCGTAGTGGCGTTCACCGATGGCGTAGCGGCAGCGGGACTTGCAGGCCCCGTTCCCGCGTTAATCCCCGTAAGGACCCGGTGCGGGCAAACACCTCCGCCGGGATCGGCATGAAGCTGGAGGTGCGCCATGGAACAGGCGCGGGAACCCATCCCTGACAACGACGACGTCCTGGACGCATATTCGCAGACGGTGATGCGGGTCGCGGCGGCCGTCACGCCGCATGTGGCAGCCATCGAAATGTCCGCGGCCCGCCGCAATGGCAGGGTGCGGGTGGGAGCCGGGTCCGCTGTGCTCTTCACCGAGGATGGCTACCTGCTCACGAACTCCCATGTTGTGGCGGGCACCAGCCACGGGCATGCGGTTTTCGCTGACGGCAGCAGGATGGAGCTGGAGCTGGTGGGCGCCGACCCGTTGTCCGATCTGGCCGTGGTCCACGGGTCGCGTCCCAAGGTTCCGCCCGCGGAGTTCGGAGCGGCGGAGTCCCTGCGCGTGGGACAGCTGGTGGTCGCCGTCGGAAACCCCCTGGGCCTGGCCGGGTCCGTGACTGCCGGCGTGGTGAGCGGTCTGGGCCGTGCCATTCCCGTCTGGTCCGGCGGCAACCGGCGCGTCATTGAGGACGTCATCCAGACGGACGCGGCATTGAACCCTGGAAATTCCGGTGGCGCACTTGCGGACACCCACGCCAGGATCGTGGGCATCAACACTGCCGTGGCGGGTGCCGGGCTGGGACTGGCCATCCCGATCAATGCCACGACCCGCAGGATCATCTCGGCGCTGCTGTCCGATGGCAGGGTCCGTCGGGCCTACCTGGGCCTGGTGAGTACGCCGATCCAGCTCAGCGCCAGCGCCGTGGTGCGCACGGGGCACCGGGAAGGCCTGCGGGTGGTGGAGGTGCTGCCCGGTTCGCCGGCCGGCAAGGCCGGACTGTCGCCGGGGGACATCCTGTTGGCAGCGGGAGGCCAGTCGGTCAGCAACGCGGAGAGCCTGCAGCGGCTGCTGTTCGCCGACGCCATCGGCGAGCCGCTCGACATCGCCGTCCTCCGCGACGGCGCCGAAATCCACCTCACGGCGGTCCCGGAGGAAATGACCGGCAACGGCGGGTAAGTGCAGGGGGCGCCGACATACCGGACGGCGGCGGAACCCGGCTTAGGAGGCGGGCGCCGCCACGTCCGCGATGCCCACGAAACGCGTGCCCACGCCGTCGTACTCGCTGCGGACGAAGCCGGGGCGGAGGGACGGAACATCGGAGGGGGCATGATGCCCGCATACGACGTAGGTGAAGTCCGGCCACCACTTCTTGGGGCGCGCAGCTTCCTCGTACCCGCAGACGGCGCATTCGAGGTGCACCCACACCGGCCGCTTCCCTGTGCGGTTGGCGCGGGACTGCACGAGCCAGGGCGGAGGGGTGTCAAGGATGGTGCGGAGTTCCGCTTCCGTCATCCACTTGGGCAGGCCGTGGCGCTGCGCCATTTCGAGGGGAACATCCAGGGCTATTGCCGCGTCACGTCTGCTGATCATCAATGTCCACGATACGGGAACGGGCCAAATCGCTGTCCCTCGGCTGTGTCCAGGAAGCCGCTGTCAGACTGCGTCCAGGACGCAGCCCGGGTGGGGGGTGGTGCTGGAAACCCAGAGCGCCGACGCGATCTCGTCCGCGAGGTCGAAGTCCCGGGCGCCGCGCGAGCCGCTGATCCGCACCACCAGGGCGCCGCCAAACGGCCTGCGCCCCATGACCTCCACGTCGGCATCCAGGTCGATGTCCTCGGCGGCAAGGTAGCGCAGCAGCTCCGGGTTGTCGTCACTGATCCGGGTGATCCTGCCGGTGTGGCCCTCGTCCAGCTCCGCCAGCAGGTGGGCGCGGGGCATCAGCACCTGCCCGTCCGCGGTGGGGATCGGGTCGCCGTGCGGATCCCGGCTGGGATTCCCGAGCTTGGCCGCCACGCGTTCGATGAACGTATCCGAGACGGCGTGCTCCAGCAGTTCGGCCTCATCGTGGACCTCGTCCCAGCTGTAGCCCAGCTGCTCGACGAGGTAGGTCTCGATCAGCCGGTGCCGGCGCACCATGGCCAGCGCCAGGCGGAGGCCAGGGGCGGTCAAGGTGACGGCGCTGTAGGGCTTGTGGTCCACCAGCCCCTGGTCCTTGAGTTTGCGGACCATTTCGGACACCGAGGAGTTGGCCACGCCCAGGCGCTGGGCCAGCTGCGAGGACGTGATGGGCTTGTCCTGCCATTCGGTGAATGAGTAGATGACCTTGACGTAGTCCTCGATTGAGGAGGAGGGCGCACTGGTCTTCACAGGTCCAAGCCTACCGGCTTCCGGCAGGCGGGTGCGGCCCGGCCGACGTCTCAGCGGGTCCGCTCATGCCTTTACGGCCCGCCAGGCGAGGGTGAGGTACGGAAGTTCCAGCTCCTGGTCAGCGGTGTGGCCGAGGTGTTCGTGCAGGTACCAGTCAAGGTTGGCCAGGACCTTGGCCCGCGTCGCCTCACCGGCCCGCAGGTAGTAGCTGCGGGACTTGGTGAGTTCCATCAGGTCGGTGGTGGTCACGGTGTCCTGCCAATGCGTCACGTGCCCTTCGAGCCGGTGGAATTCAGGCCCCACCACGGGCTTGTGTCCCGGCCGGTACACGTCCCCGGCGTGCATGATCCTGGACAGGCGGTGCACCCAGGGCACGGACGTGTCCAGCTGGTTCCAGACCAGGCCGAGGGTTCCGTGCGGGCGCAGGACCCGGGCGAGCTCAGTGCTCGCGGCCAGGGGGTCGCACCAGTGCCAGGCCTGGGCCACGGTAACGACGTCGAAGCCCGCCCCGGGCAGGCCGGTCGCCTCGGCAGTCCCCGCCACAGCCGTGGCGGCAGGGCAGTGGGCCTTCAGCTGTGCGAGCATGTCCGCAGAGGGGTCGAGGGCCGTGACGTCCAGGCCCATCTCCAGCAGCAAGGCAGTGAACTTTCCGGTACCGGCGCCGACGTCCAGGACGTCGCGGGCGTGCTCGGGAACCAGCCACCGGGCCGATTCCGGGGGATAGCCGGGCCGGACCCGCTGGTAGTGCCTGCCGCCGTCCTGGAAGCTCTGCCCAAGCTCCTGCCGCCGCCCGTGATCGAGTTTGGGACCGCCCCGGACCACGCGTGGCCTCCTTCACCTGCCGCCGATGGATACCTTTTGAATTTACCGCATGGCGGCGCAGGCAAAGGGGGAGCGAGTGCGGGGCCAGTCGCCGGGCTTGGCCCGGGTACGTCGCCCCGGTCAGTCCTCCGTGCAGGGCGCGGCGCCGGCGGTGCCTGGCGTATTGGGCGCCCAGTGCGGGTAGGTGCGGAAGTCATTGGCCGGCACCCAGCGGCCTGCATCCACGACATAGTCCCAGCCCAGCCCGCTGCTGCGCAGGGTGCGGATGCCGTCGAGGAGCCGCTCCGCGTCCTCCAGCCTGGATCCGACGCCGAAGCTGGCGCGGAGGGAGCCGGACGGCAGCCCGAGCCGCTTCAGCAGCGGGTGCGCGCAGAAGCGGCCATCACGCAGTCCCACGCCGTGTTCGGCCGAGAGGTAGGCGGCCACCAGGCCGGCGTCATAACCCTCCACGGAGAAGTTGACTACGCCGATGGTGTCCGTTTCCGGGTTGGTGTCCCTGAAGATCTGGTGGACAGTGACACCCTCGATGTCCTGGAGGCCTTCCACCAGGAAGGACCGGATGGCGGACTCGTGCGCGTGCCAGCGGTCCTGGTCCAGCCCGGCAATGACCTGCGTGGCGCGGGCAAGGGTGGCGGCGCCGAGCACGTTCGGCGAGCCCCCCTCGTGGCGGGCCGGCCCGGTTGCCCAGCTGACGCCGTCGAGCCTTGCTTCTTTGACTGCACCGCCGCCGGCGAGGTGCGGGGTGCCGGCGTCGAGCCAGTCGGGGCGCCCCACCAGGACGCCGGCGCCGAAGGGCGCGTAGAGCTTGTGCCCGGAGAAGGCGAGGTAGTCGACGTCGTCGGCGCTGATGTCCACCCGGCGGTGCGGGGCGAGCTGGGCCGCGTCCACCACGATCCGTGCGCCGTGCTGGTGGGCCAGCGCGGCCAGTGCGCGGATGGGGAGGATTTCGCCGGTGACGTTGGAGGCGCCGGTGACTGCAAGGAGGCTGACGCCGCCCTGCTCCAGCTCCGCCCTGACGGCCTCGATGGTTCCCGCGATGGTGTCCGCGGCCACGATGCTGCGGTGCGGCACCCCCTGCCACGGGAGGAGGTTCGCGTGGTGCTCGATGTCCAGGTAGAGGACCTCCCCGGCAGGGTGGCCGTCGGTGACGGGCAGGCAGCCGGCCAGCAGGTTGAGCGAATCGGTGGTGTTCCGGGTGAAGATCACTGAGTCGTCGGCGCGGCCGCCCACGAAGTCGCGGACGATGCTCCGCGCGTTCTCGTACACGGAGGTGCTGATCTGGGAGGCGTAGCCGGCGCCGCGGTGGACGCTCGCGTAGTACGGCAGGATTTCATTAAGGTACGCGGAGACCAGGGACAGTGCCGGTGCGGATGCGCCGTAGTCGAGGTTGGCGTAGCGGACATGCCCGCCGGTGATCAGGGGCGCCTGGATCTCGGCGCCGGTGACGGCGGCGAGGGGGTGGCCGGCGGCGGCCTGGCGTGCGTCGAAGGCGGCCGCAGTTTCGGCGATGGCAGTGCTGGGGGAGACGGTGGCAGTTGTCACAGAGACCTCACTTGAATCAGGACCCCGACATCACAGGAATCCGCGCTTGCCGCATCCGCTCCGGACCGGCCTGGTCGTCACCCGGGGCACCCCACCGCGAATGGAGGGTTGCCGGCCAGCAAACCGGGGTTTTGCGCTGGCACTCGTGACCTGCATAAAAGCGTAGAACATGGAACGGCCCGGACTGAAGCCGGGCCAATTGTTAAGGCATTTGTTACGCCTGCCGAATAAAGAACGCCGGACGCCTCCTTCAGGAGGTGTCCGGCGTCGCAATATTCGGATCCAGGGCGATACGGCGACCGTTACAGCAGATCGTCCAGGTAGGGGTTCAGGCGGTGCAGAACCTCCGAGTGCAGGATCGAGTTGGTGGCCAAGGCGTTCCCGCCGAACGGGCCGTCCTCGCCTTCCAGGGACGTGAACCGGCCGCCCGCCTCCACGACGATGGGGACCAGGGCGGCCATGTCGTACAGGTTGAGCTCCGGCTCGCAGGCGATGTCCACCGAACCTTCCGCCACCATGCAGTAGGACCAGAAATCGCCATATGCGCGGGTCCGCCACACGTCCTCCGTCAGGCCCAGGAACTCGTCCAGGTTCCCGCGTTCCTTCCAGCCCGTCAGGCTGGAGTATGAGAGGGAGGCATCCGAAAGTTTCGAAACGTTGGACACGCGGAGCCGCGTGGCGGCAGCGAGGGACCGGCCCATGTACGCGCCCATGCCTTTTGCCGCCCACCAGCGTTTGCCAAGGGCCGGGGCGCTGACCACGCCCACCACGGGTTCGCCCTCGTCCACCAGGGCAATCAGGGTGGCCCAGACCGGGACGCCGCGGACAAAGTTCTTGGTCCCGTCAATGGGATCGATGATCCAGCGCCGCGAGCCGTGGCCGGTGCTGCCGAATTCCTCGCCCAGGACGGCGTCGCGCGGGCGAGAACGGGACAGCTGGCCGCGGATGGCCTCCTCTGCGGCCTTGTCCGCATCGGTGACCGGCGTCAGGTCCGGCTTGGTCTCGACGTGGAGGTCCAGGGCCTTGAAGCGGCTCATGGTCTGGTCGTCCACGGAGTCGGCCAGGACATGGGCCAGGCGCAGGTCGTCGTTGTAGCTCGAAGCGGGTTGGATCATGGTTCCAAACTACCGTCTGTCCCGGCATCTTCCGGGACCTTCGGCTGCGTCAGTTGACGCTGCCGAGTTCCTTGGTTTCCTGTGCTTCCATTCTCGGATCCGTTCCGAGGAGCCGGCGCAGGGACGCGAGCCGGGCGGGACCAGTGGGGCCCGCATGCCCGTTGTTCACCCAGTCATCCAGGCCGCAGTCCACTGCGGAGGCGGTGTGCTTGCACCCGCGTTCGCAGTTTTCGATGCCGGGGGAGAGGTCCGGGAAGGACCGGAGGATCCTGTCCGGATCCACGTGCGCCAGGCCGAAGGACCGGATGCCGGGGGTGTCGATGATCCAGCTGCCGGGCGGGGCCTCGGCGAGCCGCAGGGCCAGGGCCGACGACGACGTGTGCCGTCCGCGTCCGGTCACGGCGTTGACGCCGCCGGTGGCCCTCTCGGCACCTGTCAGTGCGTTCACCATGGTGGACTTGCCGACGCCGGAGTGGCCAAGCATTACCGTGACCTTGCCGTCGAGGTGGGCCCGCAGCGCCGCCACTGCGGTGCTGTCGAGCCGGGCTGACAGGCCGTCGTCGGAGCGGGCGTCGATGCCGGAGGCCTGCTCATCGGCGGTGCGGCTGATGATCACCGGGAAGTCCAGGTGCGTGTAGTTGGACAGCAGCTCAGCGGGATCCCGGACGTCCGCCTTGGTGACGAGCAGGATGGGCTCGATTCCGGCGTCGTAGGCCGCCACCAGCGCCCGGTCGATAAAGCCGGTGCGTGGCTCAGGGTTGGCGGCGGCCACCACAATGACCAGTTGGTCCGCGTTGGCCACCACGGCCCGCTCCACGGGGTCGGTGTCGTCGGCGCTGCGGCGCAGGAGCGTGTGCCGGTCCTGGATCTTCACCAGCCGGGCGAGGGTGTCGGGGGCTCCGGAGACATCCCCCACGAGCGAGACGAAGTCGCCGGCCACGACCGGCGAGCGGCGCAGCTCCCGGGCACGTGCTGCGATGACCACGCGCTCGTTGTCCGAATCCTCACCCACTACGGCCGTGTACCTGCCGCGGTCCACGGTAATGATGCGTCCGGTGACTGCGTCGTCGTGGCTCGGCCGGTCCTTGGTGCGCGGCCTGGAGCCCTTCTTGTTGGGCCGGATCCGGACGTCGGATTCGTCCCAGGAGTCAGTGCGCCGCGCCACCGCTGGGCTCCCCGGGTCCGGCGGCGTCCTGGGCCAGCATCTCTGCCCAGAGCCGGGGGAAGTCCGGCATGGTCTTTGCCGTGGTGGCTATGTCCTCCACCTGGACGCCTTCCACTGCCAGGCCCAGGATTGCCCCGGCGGTGGCCATGCGGTGGTCGGCGTAGCTGTGGACGACGCCGGCGTGCAGCGGGGCGGGCCGGATGACCAGGCCGTCGCTGGTTTCCTCGGCGTCCCCTCCGAGCCTGTTGATTTCGGCCACGAGTGCCGCGAGCCGGTCCGTTTCGTGGCCCCGCAGGTGCGCGATCCCGGTGAGCCGGGAGGGTCCTGTGGCCAGGGCGCACAGCGCCGCCACCGTGGGGGCAAGCTCGCTGGTGTCCGCGAAGTCGCCGCCCTTGATCTCTGGGCCCCCTATGACGGTGAGGACGCCGTCCTCGAGGGTGACGCTGGCGCCCATTTTGGCGAGGATGCTGCGCCACAGGTCTCCCACCTGCTGGGTTTCCAGCGGCCAGTTCGGGATCCGGACGGTACCACGGGATGCCAGGGCCGCGGCGAGGAAGGGGCCTGCGTTGGACAGGTCCTGTTCGATCCTTTGGTCGAAAGCGCGGATGGGGCCGGGGGAGACCACCCAGTGGTTGGGGACGGAATCGTCCACGGACACGCCGGCGCCGCGGAGGACGGCGACGGTCATGTTGATGTGGTCCAGGCTCGGCACGGGCCGGCCGGCGTGCTCGAGGTGCAGGCCTTCCTCGAACCGGGCACCCACCAGGAGGAGGGCGGAGACGAACTGTGAGGAGGCGCTGGCATCGATCACCAGGTGGCCGCCGCGCACCCTGCCGGTACCTTCCACGACGAACGGCAACGATGCCGGAGCGCTCCCGTCTTCGGTTGAGACGGCTACGCCGAGGGCTTTGAGCGCTTCGATGATGGTTCCCATGGGGCGCTTGCGGGCGTGCGGGTCGCCGTCGAACACGCTGGCTCCGTTGCGGAGCGCCGCGAGCGGCGGCACAAACCGCATGACCGTGCCCGCGAGCCCGCAGTCGATCCTGGTCCGGGCTGCCCCTGCCGCCGCGGGCAGCGGAACTACCTCCAGGTCCGGGCCGAAGGCGCCGTCGCCGGGTACCTCCGTGATGGTGGCGCCCAGCTGCCGGAGTGCGTCGATCATCAGGGCGGAGTCCCTGGAGTGCAGGGGCGCGCGCAGGCGCGAAGGACCGTCGGCCAACGCAGCCAGCACGAGGTACCTGTTGGTCAGTGACTTTGACCCCGGCACCGTCACGGTGGCGTCAATAGGCCGGGATGCGAAGGGGGCGGCCCAATGCTCAACAGGCACGGCGGGTCCGTCCGTGGCGGCAGCTGCTGCGGTCATGCGTCCTTATGCTCCCGTGGCGTGCTCGACGGCGCGGCGCACAGCCTTGTCCGCCTTGTGCAGCTTCTTGTTGGTGGTCTTGCGGGCGTCTGCGGCCAGGTGCGCGGCATTCCGGCGGGCGTCGGCGGCGAGGTGCTCGGCGCGCCACGCCAGGCCGGGCCTGCCTGCGGTGTCAACGGAGGCGAGCAGGGCGCCGCCGCTCAGCGAAAGATTCTTGAGCAGCTGGTTCCGGCGGGTCTCCCGCGCTTCCTTGCTGCTGATGTCCGCGCTGCGCCATTCCACGAAGGTGTTCAGGAGGGACACCACGGTCAGCAGGGTGGCTGACAGCCGGGAGAACTTACCAAGGCCAAACAGGACGCCGGCTCCCACCTGGGTTCCGCCGATGACGCGGGCCAGGGTCTTTTCGTCCGCCTGGAAGGGCAGGGTGGCTGCAGCTTTGCGCAGCAGGGGCGAAAGCTGCTGGGCGGTGTCGTCGGAGTTCTTGAGTTTATCCAGTCCGGCGAGGACAAAACTGGAGGCCAGCATGGGCCGTGCGAGAGTGCGGACAAAGGACATGGCTTTTCCTCCTGGATGGACGGACCGCGTCACGCGGCGGAGTCCGTCCTAGTCTTGCACTTTTGGGGAATATTTGCCTGCGGGACGGGGTTATGGAGACTGGGTCCACGGGACGGGTCCACACATCATTGACGACATCATTCACGTAAACAGAGCGGAGTTGGGCCTTGGGGCACGTGTTGGACGGAACCGTGTTTGACGGAACCAGGCGGCCAGGCCCGGTGGCGGTGGAGGCCCTCGCCGGCGGTGCGCCGCAGTATGGCATGCCCCCGGCACGGAGCCTGACAGTAGACTTGAAGGCAATGAGCACCCTGGATCCGGCCGTCGCGGCCATGTACGAGGCTTCCTCCAGCGAAGTGAAGGGCACGGAGGCCGTGCCGGAGCATGCCGGGGAGGCTGGTTCCGGCTCTTCCCAGGCCGGACTGGAGAATGAAGACGCCACACTGGATGTATCGGCCGAAACCGTTGAGCAGCGCCGGCTGCGCTTTGAACGGGACGCCATGCAGTACGTCGACCAGCTGTATTCGGCCGCCATGCGCATGGCGCGGAACCCTTCGGACGCCGAGGACCTGGTGCAGGAGGCCTACACCAAGGCTTTCTCGGCCTTCCACCAGTACAAGCCGGGAACCAACCTGAAGGCATGGCTCTACCGGATCCTGACCAACACGTACATCAACTTGTACCGCAAGCGGCAGCGCGAACCACTTCAGTCGAACTCGGACACCATCGAGGACTGGCAGTTGGCGCGGGCCGAGTCCCACACGTCGAGCGGCCTTCGTTCAGCCGAAGCCGAGGCTCTGGACCACCTGCCGGATTCCGACGTCAAGCGCGCCCTGCAGGACATTCCGGAAGAGTTCCGCCTGGCCGTTTACTTCGCCGACGTCGAGGGCTTTGCCTACAAGGAAATCTCGGACATCATGAACACGCCGATCGGCACGGTCATGTCACGGCTTCACCGCGGCCGGAGGATGTTGCGGGACATGCTGGCGGAGTATGCCGCCGAGCGGGGATTCAAAACGGCCGCAGATGCACCGGATGCGGCAGCAAGCAAACCACAGGAGAACAGGAAATGAGCGACTGCCAGGGATTGGGCGATTGCGACGACACCCGGATGCAACGCATCTACGAGTACCTCGACGGCGCGCTGACCCGGGAGGACCTCTCGGAAATCAAGAGCCACCTCGACGACTGCCCCGAGTGCACGCAGCAGTACGACCTTGAATGCGTCATCCGCAACATGGTCAAGCGCTCCTGCACCGAATCGGCCCCGGACAACCTTAAGAACGCCATCCTTGACCGGATCCACACCATCCGTCCGGTGGAGGCCTAGCGAATGCGTCGTGCCCTGCCGCCACAGTGATCGAGGGCGGCACACAGCAAAGGACCCCGGAAGCCGAATAGCTTCCGGGGTCCTTTGCTTGAACCGTAGTTCCTGGCATGTGCCTAGGTGTTGGGGCGCTTCCCGTGGTTCGCGCCGCCACGCTTACGGTCACGACGCTTGCGTGCACGCTTGCTCATAGCTGGCCTCCTTACTGTTGGTACTCAAAAGAGCTACCCTCCAGTCTCCCACATGATCGCCACGCCCCGCGAACCGGGAAACGCCTGTGACCTGCGCCTGCTCTTTCCTGGCCCGGCCACTCAAGGTTGGAGCGTGCCGCGGACAGCCGCCCGCGCCTGTTCCAGCACTGTCCGCAGGGTCTCCAGGGTGACATCGCTGATGGGCTGAAGCCGGGACCCCTGGCGCAGATCGGAGCGGACGTCGTCGCGGAAAGTCTGCAGCATCATCTCCGCCTCCTTGAGCTGCCTGTGGCCTGCCAAAGGGCGGCCGCCCGTGATGCGCAGGTCGCCGGAAGCCGCAGCGGTGCGGGCCGCTTCAGCGGTCGCTGCGAGGTCGGCGCGCAGGCCGCGCATGCTGCTGCGGATGTCTTCCCGGAGGGTGTCCGCCAGGCGCTGGACGGAGGCGGAAATGTCCTTTTCCACGCCGGCGAGTTCGTCCCGCCGCCGGTTCAGCTCCGCCAGGCCGGCGGGAGTAATGCGGTAGTTCGTTCGGCGTCCTGCCGATTCGGTAGCCACCAGGCCCTCTTCTTCAAGCTTGCCCAGGCGCGGGTAGATCGTGCCGGCGCTGGGCGAATAGGTCCCGCCAAACCGGTCCTTGAGTGCCCTGATGAGTTCGTAGCCGTGCTTGGGGCCGCTTTCGAGCAGCGCAAGGAGATAAAGGCGCAACGCCCCGTGCGCAAAGACCGGCGGCATCAGTGCCCCGCGTTCCCGCCATCGGAGGAAGGGGAATGGAAGATGGCGGTCCGGCCGGACACCGAGTTGGTCCGTACGAGCATCAGCTGGCCGTCGGGACCGGCGATGGTCTCCACCTTCCCGTTCGTCAGGAAGCATTGCTGGTCGTCGATGACCACGGCCCCGCTGGCCGACTTGGCAACGATGTCCACGCCCACGTCGTGCGGCACCCTGATGGTGAGGTCTCCCGACACCGAGTTCGATCCGAAGTCATGGGTGAAGCCGAGCAGGTCGAAGCTGAGGTTGCCGCTGACCGTGTTCGTGCGGACGTTGGTGAAGTAGCCTGAGGCGGTCACCTCGCCGGAGACACTTTTCGCTGTGAGGACGCCGGTGTGGTTCCGGACATTGACCTCCCCGCTGACCGTGTTGACCTGCAGTTCCCCCGAAGTGCCGTCAGCCATGACAGAGCCGGAGACGGTATTCAGGCGGACGTGGCTAGAGATGCCGGAGACGAGGCCGTCACCGCTGACCGTTCCGGCCTCCACCTCGACACCCTCCGGGAGGGCGATGCTGATGGTGGCGGAGTTGTCGCTGTTGTGGTTCACGGATTCCATCAGGTTCTTGAACCAGCCGTGGGCGCCGTGCAGCTGGTGCCTGATTTCGAGCCTGCCGCCGTTGAGGGACACTGCTACCGGATCCCCGTGTACGTCCGATATTTCCACCCGGGCCACCGGCTCGGCATGCCTCACCACATCGAACCTGCCTCGGACCATGCCCAGCTTCAATGACGTGACGCCGTCCAGGTCGAGGGTCTGGGGGCTGTTGACACTCCAGGTTGCGTCAGGCATGGCACCTCCGAAAGACGATATATCGTGAAGTCCAAGGTACCGCCGCCCTGGCGGATGGTCAAGATATATCGCGTGTGGGCTTTACTGGGGGGCGTCCATCCCCAGCCATTGGAACCAGCCGCGGTGGAGCACCAGCCATGCCATCAACCCGTAACCCGCCTGGCCGGGCGTACCGCCGTTCGCTGCAAGGTCCTGCCGCCACTGCTCGTGGTTCAGCAGGGGCGAGAAGGTATCCACGTACAGATGCTTGCGCCGCGTGGTGACATCCGCAAACGCCGTGTTCAGCTCGTCCAGCCGGCGGTTCTGGGCAGGATCCAGGGCGGGCGGCGGGCCAACGACGAAGACCTCGACCCTGTTCTGCGAGGCTGAGTCGAGGATGTTGGCCAGGTTCAGCCTGCTCCTTGCGGTTGACAGGCCGAATTCGATGTCGCGGCCCGAGAGGCCGATCACCAGCCGGTTTTCGGCCTGGTCGCTGAAACGCCGTCCGGCTTCGTCCAGCCAGCGCGCGGCCAGCCCCTCTGTGCCTTCCTGCGGGCAGGGAAGGGAGTAGCTCTCCAGCACCATGCCGTCCTGGGGAGTGCGGGCCAGGACGCGGCCCAGCCAGCCCAGTGCACGGGGATCACCCAGTCCGGCCAGCAGTTCGTCTCCCACAGCTGCGATCCGCAGCTTCCTGTCTTCCACGCGTTCCTCTTTACTTCGGTCCGGGTTGCTTCGGTACTGGCGGCTGCCACCGCCGCCGCTGGTGCGGGGTCCGGGGCGGCGCTGTCCATCCATTAAACAGAACTGCCCGGCCGGAGTCTGGTATTTCGACGTCCGGCCGGGCAGCCTTACTGGTTACTTCCGTGCAAATGCCTGCGTCAGCAGGACATCCTGCTCCGCGGCGTGCCGCTTCATGGAACCGGCAGCGGTCGAGGCCGACGCCGGACGCGAGACCAGCCGTACCCGGCGGTCAAGGATTTCCGGCAGGTGCAGGCCGATGAACGGCCAGGGGCCCTGGTTGGCGGGCTCGTCCTGGGCCCACACGACCTCTGCGTTCGGGTACTTGGCGAGTTCCGCGGCAATCTCGGCGTGCGGCAGCGGGTAGAGCTGCTCCACGCGGATGATGGCAGTGGTCTTGTCGCCGGTCTTCTGCCGGGTGGACAGGAGATCGTAGTACAGGCGGCCGGACACCAGCAGTACGCGCTCGACGTCGTTGGCGGCCAGCTGCTCATGCTCACCGATGACCGGGCGGAAGGCGCCGTTGGTGAAGTCCTCCACCGCCGAGGCAGCAGCCTTCAGGCGCAGCAACTGCTTGGGGGTGAAGATGATCAGCGGCTTGCGCGGGCGGCTGTACGCCTGGCGGCGCAGCAGGTGGAAGTGCGAGGCCGCCGTGGTGGGGTTGGCCACGATCATGTTGTCTTCCGCGCACAGCTGCAGGAAGCGCTCGATCCTCGCGGACGAGTGGTCCGGTCCCTGGCCCTCGTAGCCGTGCGGAAGCATCAGGACCAGCGAGGAGCGCTGTCCCCACTTCTGCTCGGCGGAGGAGATGAACTCATCGATGATGGTCTGCGCGCCGTTGACGAAGTCGCCGAACTGGGCCTCCCACAGGACCAGGGCGTCCGGGCGCTCCACCGAGTAGCCGTATTCGAAGCCCATCGCAGCGTATTCGGACAGCAGGGAGTCGTAGATCCAGAGTTTGGCCTGGTCGTCGGAGAGGTTGCCCAGCGGCAGCCATTCCTTGCCGTTGGCGCGGTCGTGGAAGACGGCGTGGCGCTGGACGAACGTGCCGCGCCGGGAGTCCTGGCCGGCCAGGCGCACGGGGACGCCCTCCATGATGAGGGAGCCGAAGGCCGCGATCTCGCCGAAGCCCCAGTCGATGCCGCCCTCGCGGGACATCTGCTCGCGCTTTTCCAACAGCTGCCTGAGCTTTGCGTGGACCGTGAAGCCCTCGGGGACTTCAACGTGGGCCTTGCCGATCCGGGCCAGCGTCTCGGCGCTGATGGCCGTGGAGACGGGGGCGTTGACGCTGGAGTCGGACTGCTGGGCCATGGGCCGCTCGATGTCGGACACCGCAGCGGAATCCGCGGTGACGATCGGAATGGGCGAGGTCTGTGCTGCGTGGGTCTCGGCGAAGACGCGCTCCAGCCGCTCCTGGTAGTCGCGCAGCAGCTGCTCGGCTTCTTCCTCGGTGATGTCGCCACGGCCGATGAGGGATTCGGTGTACAGCTTGCGGACGGAGCGCTTGGCTTCGATCAGGTTGTACATCAGCGGCTGCGTCATCGACGGGTCGTCGCCTTCGTTGTGGCCGCGGCGGCGGTAGCACACCATGTCGATCACGACGTCCTTGTGGAACCGCTGGCGGAACTCGTAGGCGAGCTGGCCGATGCGGACGACGGCTTCGGGGTCGTCGCCGTTCACGTGGAACACCGGTGCCTGGATCATCTTGGCGACGTCGGTGGAGTACGTGGAGGAACGCGAGGACGACGGAGCGGTGGTGAAGCCCACCTGGTTGTTGACCACAACGTGGATGGTGCCACCGGTGCGGTAGCCGCGCAGCTGGGACAGGTTGAGGGTTTCGGCCACCACGCCCTGGCCGGCGAACGCGGCGTCACCGTGCACCATGATGGGCAGCACGGGGAAGGTTTCGCCCTGGTCCAGGCGGTCCTGCTTGGCCCGCACGATGCCCTCGAGGACGGAGTCCACGGCTTCGAGGTGGGACGGGTTGGCGGCAAGGTAGACCTTGGTTTCCTTGCCGTTGTCCGAGGTGAAGGTGCCTTCGGTGCCCAGATGGTACTTGACGTCGCCGGAGCCCTGCACGGACCGCGGGTCCTGGGTGCCCTCGAACTCGCGGAACACCTGGGCGTAGGTCTTGCCGGCGATGTTGGTCAGGACGTTGAGGCGGCCGCGGTGGGCCATGCCGATGGCAACTTCGTCCAGCCCGTCGTCGGCTGCGTCGGACATGATGGCGTCCAGCAGCGGAATCAGCGATTCGCCGCCCTCAAGCGAGAAGCGCTTCTGGCCCACGAACTTGGTCTGCAGGAAGGTCTCGAAAGCCTCCGCGGCGTTCAGCTTGGAGACGATCCGGAGCTGCTCTTCACGGCTGGGCTTCGAGTAGGGGTGCTCGAGCTGGTCCTGGAACCACTTGCGCTCGGCCGGCTCCTGGATGTGCATGTATTCGATGCCGGTGGTCCGGCAGTACGCATCGCGCAGGACGCCGAGGATGTCGCGGAACTTCAGCATCGGCTTGCCGCCGAAGCCGCCGGTGGGCCATTCGCGGTCCAGGTCCCACAGGGTCAGCCCGTAGGTCAGGACGTCGAGGTCCGGGTGCTTGCGCTGGACGTATTCGAGCGGATCGGTGTCCGCCATCAGGTGTCCGCGGACCCGGTAGGAGTGGATCAGCTGCTGGATCCGGGCCACCTTGTTGATCTCGTCGGCCGGATCCACCTGCTTGTCGGCGCTCCAGCGCACGGGCTCGTAGGGGATGCGCAGGGCTTCGAAGATCTCGTCGTAGAAGTTCTGCGCACCCAGCAGGAGCGAGTGGACGAGCTTCAGGAACTCGCCGCTGCCGGCTCCCTGGATGACGCGGTGGTCATACGTCGAGGTCAGGGTGAGGACCTTGCTGATGGCGTTCTGGGCGATGATCTTCTCGCTGGCGCCCTGGAACTCGGCAGGGTAGTCGAGGGCACCGACGCCGATGATGGCGGCCTGGCCCTTGGAGAGGCGCGGCACGGAGTGGACGGTGCCGATGCCGCCGGGGTTGGTCAGCGACACGGTGGTGCCCTGGTGGTCCTCGGCCGTGAGCTTGCCGTTGCGGGCGCGCTTGATGAGGTCCTCGTAGGTGTGCCAGAACTCGGCGAAATTGAGGGTCTCGGCCTTCTTGATGTTCGGGACCATCAGCAGGCGGGTGCCGTCGGGCTTCGGCATGTCGATGGCAATGCCGAAGTTGACGTGCGCCGGCTGGACAGCGACCGGCTTGCCATCCACTTCGTCGTAGTAGACGTTCATGGAGGGGAACTGGGAGAGGGCGCGGATGACGGCGTAACCGATGAGGTGCGTGAAGGAAACCTTGCCGCCGCGGGCGCGGGCCAGGTTGGAATTGATGACCACGCGGTTGTCGATGAGCAGCTTCGCCGGGATGGCCCGCACGCTTGTGGCGGTAGGCACCTCGAGGCTGGTGACCATGTTGGTGGCAATGGCTTTGGCCGGCCCGCGCAGGACTGAGACAACATCCTCTTCGGGCGCCGTGGGGGCCTTGACGTTCTTGGGCAGCTGCGCCGGGATGGGCTGCGAGCCGGTGCCGGCTTCGGTCTTCTTGCCGCCGTCGCGGGCCACGGTTGCGGGGGCCTTCTTGACGGGTGCAGGCGCCGGTGCTGCTGCAGGAGCGGGCGCCTGGGCGGCAGGAGGCGCCGGGGGAGTGGCAGGGGCTGCGGCCGGCGACGGTGCCGGAGCAGCGGGTGCAGCTTTCACAACAGGAAGTTCGCGGGTGGGCGGGTGCGCGGTATTTCCGTTGGAAGAAGAACCGTTACCCGAGTCGAAGGATTCAAACAAAGGCCACCACTTGGCATCCACGGCGTTCTTGTCCTGCTGGTACTGCTCGTACAGTTCGTCAACGAGCCACTCGTTTCCGCCAAATTCCTCTGGTAGACGGTGGCTTGGCTGCTCTGGCAATGAAATACGCCTCTTCCATGAGTTTGATTTCTCTTTGGCCCCCCGGTGCTTCAGCACTACGTTCGAACCAGTCTCTGCGTCCCCTGAACCCAGACCTTTGCAAGTCTAGTGAGCATTTTGCGTTAACTGCCAATAAGGGTGACTCAAATCATGAAGTGACGAAGGCAGGCCTGTTTGTGGCGGCACCGCCGATTGCGCGGGCAGTCCGTGGGGGCGTGCCCGTGGCCCTTCATTCCGGCCGGGCGGGGCCGTTCGCGCTCCGCCCGGCAGGGGCTGCTCCTGTAGACTGGAATTCTTATGGACAGTAAATCTAGGTGCCGGCCTGGGCGCTGTCAGCGGAGCTTGAAGAGAGCCGCCGCGCAGTCCGCCCCCAGAGCCGGCAAACCCCGACAACGCGCCCATCACCAGACCCCGGCCCAGCCTGCCGCCACCCGCAGGGGCCAGGCATCGGTATCAGCCGACCATCCTCCGCCGGAACGAAGCAGCTTCCCGTCCCCGGCATTGGGTCCTTCTCCCGCGACCGCCGCCGCCAAGGCGGGATGCTGAATGGAATGGCTTCTTCTTGCGGCGGGACTGCTGCTCATCGCCGGTACAGGCTTCTTCGTTGCCGTCGAATTCTCCCTCATTGCCCTGGACCAGCCCACCGTCCAGCGGGCCATTGACGACGGCGATACGGGCGCGGTGCCTTTGCTTACCTGCCTTAAATCCCTGTCCACCCAGCTGTCCAGCTGCCAGCTCGGCATCACTTTGACGACGCTTCTCACGGGCTACGTGATGGAGCCGTCGCTGGGCCATCTCCTCCAGGCGCCGCTCTCCGCCGTCGGGCTTCCCGGTGTGGCCGTCGATTCCATCTCCCTGGTCCTCGCGATGGTGGTTGCGACGCTGCTGTCGATGCTCCTGGGGGAGCTGGTGCCGAAAAACATGGCGATTGCCCTCGCATTCCCGGTGGGCCGGGCCCTGGCCGGGCCCCAGCTGGTGTTCACCACGATCTTCAAGCCCGCCATCGTGCTGCTCAATGGATTCTCGAACAAGGTGCTGCACGTCTTTGGGCTCGAGGCCAAAGAAGAGATCTCAGGTGCGCGCACCCCGGCCGAACTCGCGTCGCTGGTCCGCCGGTCGGCGGCGATGGGAACGCTCGACGCCGGTACCGCGAACTTCATCGCGCGGACGCTGAACTTCTCCACCCGCACGGCGGCCGACGTCATGACGCCGCGGATCCGGCTTGAGACTATCGATGCCGACCAGCCCGTCTCCGACGTCGTTGACGCCGCACGCAGGACCGGGTACTCCCGGTTCCCGGTCATCGGTGACTCCGCCGACGACATCCGGGGGCTGGTGCACGTCAAGAAGGCCGTCGCCGTTCCCTGGGAACGCCGGCAAAACCTTGAAGCCGGAGCCATCATGACTGACGTGCTCCGGGTGCCGGAGACCATCCACCTCGATGCTCTCCTGGCCGAACTCCGGGAAGGAAACCTGCAGCTGGCTGTGGTGCTTGACGAATATGGCGGCACCGCGGGGATCGCCACCCTTGAGGACCTGGTGGAAGAGATTGTCGGCGAGGTAGCCGATGAGCATGACAAGGTTCGCCCCGGACTCCTGCAAAGCGCCTCCGGCGACTGGTACTTTCCAGGACTGCTCCGCCCGGATGAGTTGTCGGAACAGATCTCGGGGCTCAGCGTGCCGGACGAAGCGGCGTACGAGACCGTGGGCGGCTATGTCATGAGCCAGCTCGGCCGGATCGCGGTGGTCGGCGACACTGTGCCCGTTGGCGGCGGCAGCCTTAGCGTCACCAGGATGGACGGACGCCGGATTGACCGGATCTGTTTCCGGCCCGCGCCTGAACCGGGGCTGCACGAACCCGGCGACGGGAGCAAGAAATGAGCGACTGGGCCGGAATTTTGTGGCTGGGCCTCCTGCTGCTCGGCAACGCCTTTTTCGTGGCAGCGGAGTTCGCCATCATGTCTGCCCGGCGCAGCCAGGTGGAGCCGCTGGCTGATGCCGGATCGAAACGCGCCCAGACTACCCTGCGTGCCATGGAAAACGTGTCGCTCATGCTCGCCTGCGCGCAGCTGGGCATCACGGTGTGCTCGCTGCTGATCCTGCTCGTCGCCGAGCCTGCCATCCACCATCTGCTGGCCGTTCCGATCGAGTCGGTGGGCCTGCCTGCCGAGGCGGCCGGTGTGGCAGCCTTTGCTGTGGCACTGATGCTGGTGACCTTCCTGCATGTCACCTTCGGCGAGATGGTGCCCAAGAACATCTCGGTGTCCGTGGCGGACAAGGCCGCCCTGCTCCTGGCCCCGCCGCTGCTGTTCATTGCCAAGCTGGTCCACCCGGTGATTTCCGTCCTGAACTGGTCGGCCAACCACATCCTCAAGCTCATGCGGATCGAGCCCAAGGACGAGGTGACGTCTTCCTTCACGCTGGAGGAGGTCCAGTCGATCGTGCAGGAGTCCACGCGCCATGGACTCGTGGACGACGACGCAGGCCTGATCACCGGTGCGCTGGAGTTTTCCGAGCACACAGCGGGCGACATCATGGTCCCGCTGGAAGACTTGGTGATGCTGCGGGCCTCCACCACTCCCGTGGAGTTCGAAAAGGCGGTAAGCCGTACCGGGTTCTCCCGGTTCCCCATGCTGGACGATGAGGACATGCTCTACGGCTACCTCCACGTCAAGGACGTCCTGCAGATCCCGGAGGCGGCCTACGAACTTCCGATCGCGGAGAGCCGGATCAGGTCGCTGGCCAACCTCGCGCTGGGCGACGAGATCGAAAAGGCGATGTCGGTGATGCAGCGCACGGGCTCGCACCTGGCCCGCGTGATCGGTCCCGACGGCAAAACCCGTGGCGTGCTCTTCCTGGAGGATGTCATCGAACAATTGGTCGGCGAGATCCGCGATGCCACCCAGGCCACCGGGATCAGGAGGCTCGGCCAGCCCAACGGAAGCTGACTGACCTGCCCTCCCCTGGAGGGCAGGCAGCTGCCCGTTTTTCTAAATAGGAATCATTCCTATTTAGGTATAGGCTGGAGATACTGCTTCCGCTCCCCAGATCTGAGGTCCTTCCGTGCGCCGTCGAACCGCTGCCCCGTCCTTGCTCGCCGCCCTCGCCGGGCTCGGCCTCCTGCTCGCCGGATGCAGCCCGCAGCCGGCGCAGGCCCCGGAAGGCGCGGGGCGGATCACCGTGGTGGCGTCCACGAATGTCTACGGGGACATCGCGAGGACCATCGGCGGGGACAAGGTGGAGGTCACCGCCATCATCAACAAGACGAGCCAGGACCCGCACTCCTACGAGGCAACCGCGCAGGACCGCCTTGCCGTCTCCAAGGCCAAACTCGTCATTGCGAACGGCGGCGGCTACGACGACTTCCTCAATACCCTGGTGGAAAGCAGCAAGCTTGACGCAGGGGCGGTGCTGAGCGCCGTCGAAATTTCCGGCCTTGCCCATCCCGGGGAGGCCACGGCTGAAGCTACGGCCCCGGCCGAAGAACACGACCACGGTGAGTTCAACGAGCACGTCTGGTACAGCCTGCCCGCCATGGAACGGCTGGCGGACAGCATCGCAGGCAGGCTTGGAGCGCTCGATCCCGCGTCGGCCGCGACGTTCACCTCCAACGCCGACGCCTTCAAGTCCACCCTGGACGGCCTCCACGGCCAGCTGGACGGACTGAAGGCCCGCGCTGCCAATGCCCCGGTGGCGGTCACCGAGCCGGTTCCGCTCTACCTCCTCCAGGATGCCGGGCTGGTGAACGCCACCCCTGAGGAATACACTGCTGCGATTGAGGAAGGCGCCGACGTCCCGCCCGCCGTGCTGAAGCAGGCGACGGACCTGGTGGCCTCGCGGTCCGTGCGCCTGCTGGCCTACAACGAGCAGACGGAGGGTCCGCAGACCGAATCGCTGAAGAAGGCGGCCGAAGCTGCCGGCGTTCCGGTGGTGGACTTCAACGAAACCCTCCCCGAGGGCAAGACCTACATGCAGTGGATGACGGACAATGTGAACAACATCGGCAAGGTTCTGGAGACAAACAGGTGAATTCCGTGGTCAGCCTCAGCGGGGCGTCCCTTAAGTTCGGCCAGCGGACGCTCTGGGAGGACCTGGACCTGGACATCAGGCCGGGCGAGTTCTTCGCCGTGCTGGGCCCGAACGGAAGCGGCAAGACGAGTTTCCTGAAAGTCCTGCTCGGGCTGCAGAAACTCCAGTCGGGGCAGGCCACCCTGGGCGGCCGGGCAGTGGAACGCGGCAGCCGCCTGATCGGCTACATTCCGCAGCAGAAGTCCTTTGCCGCTGACACGCCGATGCGCGCCCGCGACATCGTGGGGCTCGGCGTGGACGGCCACCGCTGGGGGTTGCGGCTGTCCCCCGCGAAGGCGAACCACAGGATCGATGAACTCCTGGAGGTGGTGGGCGCCACGGAATACGCGAAGGTGCCGGTGGGCCAGCTCTCCGGCGGTGAACAGCAGCGGCTCCGCGTGGCCCAGGCGCTGGCCACGGACCCTCAGGTCCTGCTGTGCGATGAACCATTGCTCTCCCTTGACCTGCACCACCAGCAGGCCGTGAGCGCCCTGATCAACAGGCAGTGCCGCGAGTACGACAGCGCAGTGGTCTTCGTGACCCACGAAATCAACCCAATTATCGACTACGTGGACAGGGTCCTCTACCTGGCCGGCGGCCGGTTCAAAGTAGGTACGCCGGAGGATGTGATGACCACCGAGGTCCTCTCCGACTTGTACGAAAGCAACGTCGAGGTCATCCGCGCGAACGGCCGGATCGTGGTGGTTGGCCTGCCGGACGCCACTACGCACCACCACACCCACGACCACGAGTTGGCGCGGGAGGTGGCGTGATGGACATCGACAGCATCCTGGGGGCGATCTTCAGCTTTGACAATTACGGGGAGCTGCTGGTCCTGGTCCAGAACTCGATCTGGGCCGGCGCCATACTGGGCCTCCTCGGCGGGCTGGTGGGTACCTTCGTGATGAAGCGTGACCTCGCCTTTGCCGTCCACGGAATTTCCGAGCTGTCCTTCGCGGGTGCGGCCTTTGCCCTGCTGGTGGGCACGGACGTGGTGTTCGGCTCGCTCGTCGGCTCGGTGGCGGCCGCGCTGCTGCTGGGCCTGATGGGTGTCCGGGCCCGGGACAAGAATTCGATCATTGGCGTCATCATGCCGTTCGGGCTGGGACTCGGGATCCTGTTCCTGTCGCTCTACCAAGGCCGCGCCGCAAACAAGTTCGGCCTGCTGACCGGGCAGATCGTGTCTGTCGACACCGTTCAGCTCCAGGCCCTTGCCGGCACCGCCGTCGCCGTTATCGCCGTCCTGCTGGCCATCTGGCGCCCGCTCAACTTCGCCAGCCTCGATCCCGAGGTCGCCGAGGCGCGCGGGGTTCCCGTGCGTACCCTTGCGCTCGTTTTCATGGTCCTGCTGGGCGTCAGCGTGGCATTGTCCATCCAGGTGGTGGGCGCCCTGCTGGTGCTCGCCCTGCTGATCACGCCCGCGGCCGCGGCCATGCGCGTTACGTCCTCGCCGGTGGCCACCGTGGTGCTGAGCGTGGTCTTTGCCGTCACGGCCACGGTCGGTGGCATCCTGCTGGCGCTGGGCGGACGGATCCCCATCAGCCCCTATGTCACCACGTTGTCGTTCCTGATCTACGTGGTGTGCCGCGCCATTGGCTCCCTGCGGCTCCGGCAGGGAGCCAACGGCCGGGTCCTTACAGCTTCCCCGCAGCCTTAAGCGAACTGCAGTCCGGGCACAGGCCAAAGATTTCCACGGTGTGTGCCACTTCGGTGAACCCGTGGTCGGCGGCTGTCCGGGCCGCCCAGGTCTCCACCGCGGGGGCTTCCACCTCCACTGCTTTCCCGCAGTTCCGGCACAGCAGGTGGTGGTGGTGGCCGGTCACCGCGCAGCGCCGGTAGACCGCCTCGCCGTCACCATTGCGCAGCACATCCACCAGGCCCTCGTCGGCCAGCGACTGCAGGATCCGGTAGGCGGTGGCGAGCGACACGGACACGCCCTGGTTCTGCAGGATCCGGTAGAGCTCCTGGGTGCTGACGAAGTCGTCCAGGTCATCCAGTGCTGCACTGACCGCCCGGCGTTGCTTGGTGACGCGCTGTTCCTTGCCGCCGCCCGCCGGAGACGGCGGAGGGGAACCAGCCTTGGCGCCGATCGGCATGGACGAACTCGCTTCCGTGGGGGTGGGTGGCAAACATCAAGATTACCAGCCGGGACCTCGTGGACAGTCTTCGCCGGCGCACCCTAGGCTGGCGCCATGAAGCTGACCAAATACACCCACGCCTGCGTCCGGCTCGAAAAGGATGGCGTCGTCATTGTCCTCGACCCCGGCACGTTCTCGGAGGCTGCTGAGGCCATGGAGGGGGCCCAGGCCGTGCTGGTGACCCATGAACACCCGGACCACCTCGACACGGCGGCCGTGGTGGAAGCGCTCGAAGGCGATCCGGGCCTGGCCCTTTATGCGCCGGAAAGCGTGGCCGGCAAGCTGCGCGAGGAAGCGCCGGGCACGGCAGCCCGCATCCATGCGGTGGAGCCGGGTTCAACCTTCCAGGTGTCAGGCTTCGACATCCGCAGCTTTGGCGGCCAGCACGCCCTGATCCACCCCCAGATCCCCGTGGTGGCCAACATCGGCTATCTCGTGGACTCAAACGTGTACCACCCGGGAGACTCCTTCATCATCCCGGACGGCATCAAGGTCCAGACCCTGCTGGTTCCGCTGCACGCGCCGTGGAGCAAGTCGGCCGAAGTGGTGGACTTCGTCATTGGGGTGCGGGCACCGCGGGCTTTCCAGATCCATGACGGTCTGCTCAACGACAACGGCCTGGGGATCGTCGAGGGCCATGTCCAGCGGATCGGCGCAAAGTACGGTACGGAGTACAAGCACCTGGCCCCGCGGGAGTCCGTGGAGGTTTAGTCCACCGGCGCTGGCAGTACAGCTAGGCCGGGGGAACGGACCACTGGCCTGTGTCGAGGAAGCGGCTGATCACTGTTTCGTAAGGCTCCGGGTGCAGCCCCTGGGACGCCAGCCACTCCGGGTTCCAGTAGTTGCCCGCATAGCGTTCGCCGCCGTCGCACATCAGTGAAACGATGCTGCCCTGCCGGCCTTCGGACAGCATCTGTGCCACTGTCTGCCACACGCCCCAGAGGCTGGTGCCGGTTGACGGCCCGGCATGCAGGCCGGCGTAGGCGCGGAGGTGGCGCATGGCGGCAACAGATGCCGCGTCCGGAACCTGGACCATGTGGTCGATCACCGACGGGATGAAGCTCGGCTCCATGCGGGCACGGCCAATCCCTTCGATCCTGGAGGGCCGGCCTGGCCGCGGCTGGACGGTTCCGCCGCCCCTGTCCGTGGCCGCGAGCCAGCCCGGGTAGAACGCGGAGTCCTCCGGGTCCACCACCAGCAGCCGCGTGGGGTGGCTGTGATAGCGCAGGTACCGGCCGATCGTGGCGCTGGTCCCACCGGTGCCTGCGCCCACCACGATCCAGTCCGGTACCGGGTGCTGTTCCATGGCCAGCTGGCCGAAGATCGACTCGGCAATGTTGTTGTTGCCGCGCCAGTCGGTGGCCCGTTCGGCGTAGGTGAACTGGTCCATGTAGTGGCCGTTGCAGGTGGCGGCAACTTCTTCGGCTGTTGCATACACGTCCGATGCATTGTCCACCAGCAGGCAGGACCCACCGAACTGTTCGATCAGGGCGATCTTTTCCTGGCTGGTGGTGCGGGCCATCACGGCCACGAAGGGCAGCCCCAGCAGCTGGGCGAAGTATGCCTCGGAGACGGCGGTGCTGCCGCTGGAGGCCTCCACGATGGTCGTGTCCGGCCGGATCCAGCCGTTGACGAGGCCGAACAGGAACAGAGAGCGGGCCAGCCGGTGCTTGAGGCTGCCGGAACGGTGGGTCGACTCGTCCTTGAGGTAGAGCTGGATTCCCCAGTGCTCCGGCAGCGGCACAGCGTAGAGGTGGGTGTCAGCCGAGCGGTTGTTCTCCGCCCTGATGGTGCGGATGGCATTGTCCGCCCACGTCCGGTCCGCGCCGCTCCGGCTTGTGCCGCCATTTCCGCTGCCCTCGATCATCACCGGACCAGCCTACCGGCGGTGGCGGGCGCCGGCCCTCTAGAGTGGAAGGCGTTGGCCGCGCATCCAGGAGAGGCTGCGCGGTCGCCTGGCCCGCTGCATAAGGAGTCCGATGAATACGCTGATGGACGTTTCCACCCTCCAGGCCCGGCTGGCCGCAGGCCGCCGCACCGTGCTCCTGGACGTGCGGTGGGCGCTCGGTGACCCGCACGGGCACGAACATTACCTTGCAGGACACCTTCCGGGCGCGGTCTTCGTTGACCTGGCCACCGAGCTTTCGGATCCGGCAGTTCCGGACCGGGGGCGGCATCCGTTGCCGTCGCGGGAGAAGTTCCAGGAGTCGGCCCGCCGCTGGGGCATCCGGAACGGCGACGTGGTGGTCGCCTACGATGACACCGGCAACATGGCGGCGGCCCGGCTGTGGTGGATGCTGCGTGACGCTGGCCTCGCCGAGGTCTACCTGCTCGACGGCGGCGTGGCCGCCTTGCGGGCAGCGGGACTCGCGCTCGAGTCGGGTCCAGTCCACCCTGGCGCGGGTGACGTGCAGCTGGGCAGCGGGCACATGCCCGTGGCCGACGCCGGTGCTGCCGCCGCCTGGCCGCAGCACGGCACCTTGCTCGACGCGAGGGCGGGGGAGAGGTACCGGGGCGAGGTTGAGCCCGTCGACCCGCGCGCGGGACACATTCCGGGGGCCATCAGCGCGCCGACAACAGGAAACGTGGACGACGCCGGCAGGTTCCTTCCGCCCGCGGAATTGCGCCGGAGGTTCGAGGCCCTCGGCGTGCAGGATGGCGGCAAGGTCGCCGTCTACTGCGGCTCCGGGGTCACGGCAGCCCATGAGGTGGCAGCACTGGAGATTGCCGGGTTCGCCGCAGCGCTCTATCCGGGATCGTTCTCCGAGTGGTCCAACCGCCCGGGGCTGCCGGTGGCCACCGGCCCGGAACCAGGGGATGGGCCGGAACCCGGGGACGGCGCCGCCCCGGCTGGCAACTTCGCTGGAGGCAAGGGTAGCGTCGCACTATGACTCCAGGACGACCCGTACCGCCACCCCTCGCCAAACCCGTATACCCCGCCCCCGACGGCCCGTCCGCAGGAGCAGGGACGGACGCTGCCGGCGTGTTGGCCGCAGCCCGCGGTGCGGTGTCCAGTGACAGCGGCCTGGTGCCCCTGACCGTTGCACGCCGGGCACCCGCAGCGGACGACGTCGAGATCGCCATCGAATTCTGCGGGCTGTGCCACTCGGACGTGCACGCCACCCGCGGGGAGTGGGGCGGCAAGGTGTACCCACTGGTTCCCGGACACGAGATTGTCGGAACCGTCAGCCGGGTGGGTTCGGCCGTCACTGACTTCGCCGTGGGCGAGCGGGTGGGCGTGGGCTGCATGGTGGACTCCTGCCGCGAGTGCGACAGCTGCCTCGACGGCCTGGAACAGTACTGCGAAAACGGGATGACCGGCACTTACGGTGCGAAGGACCGGCGCCACGGCGGCACCACCCAGGGCGGCTATTCGTCCTCCATAGTGGTGGACCGCCGGTACGTCCTCCGGGTCCCCGAATCGCTGGACCCGGCCGCCGTCGCCCCCCTCCTGTGCGCCGGCATCACCACTTTTTCGCC
Organism: Arthrobacter sp. MAHUQ-56; assembly: GCF_019710585.1. Classification (GTDB taxonomy): domain Bacteria; phylum Actinomycetota; class Actinomycetes; order Actinomycetales; family Micrococcaceae; genus Arthrobacter. The sequence continues at coordinate 951,379 of NZ_JAIFZQ010000020.1, forward strand.
CTTGCGGCACTTTGATGTGGCGGAAGGCGACGTGGTGGGCGTGGTGGGCCTTGGCGGACTGGGCCACATGGCAGTCAAGCTCGCCAAGGCCATGGGGGCGAAGGTGGTGGTCTTCACCACGTCCGGCCCGAAAGTCGCTGCTGCGCTGGAACTGGGAGCCGACGAAGTGGTGCTCTCCCGCGACGAAGCTGCCATGGCCGCCGCTGACCGCACCATCGACCTGATCATCGACACCGTGGCCGCCCCGCACGACCTGAACCCCTTCTTCCGCACCCTGCGCGTCGATGGGGCGCTGTTCCAGCTCGGGCTCCCGTCCGAGGCAATGCCTCCGGTCAACCCCGGTGCACTGATCCGGCGCAGGATCGCCTACGCCGGGTCGCTGATCGGCGGGATCGCCGAAACCCAGGAGATGCTGGACTTCTGCGCCGAGCATGGCGTGGTGGCCGACATCGAGGTGGTGGGCGCCGGCCAGCTGAATGAGGCCTACGACCGGATGGTTGCAGGCGATGTAAAATACCGGTTCGTGCTGGACACCAGCACCCTGCAGGCACCCGCCGAGGAGGCAGACGCATGAGCACGCTTTTCACCAGGATCCTGAACGGCGAGATTCCCGGCCGGTTCGTGTGGCGCGAGGACGACGTCTCCGCGTTCCTCACCACCGGCCCGCTCGCCGATGGCCACACGCTGGTGGTTCCCACCGAAGAAGTGGACCGCTGGACTGACGCCTCGCCGGAGACCCTCGCCCGGGTCATGGAAGTGGCGCGCCGCATCGGTGCGGTCCAGGTGGACGTTTTCGGTGCCCGGCGCGCCGGCCTCATCGTGGCCGGCTACGAAATCAACCACCTGCACGTGCACGTGTGGCCGTCGCAAAGCATGGCCGACTTCGATTTCGGCTCCGCTGACCAGAACCCGGACCCGGACGTCCTGGACGCCAACGCCGAGAAGCTGCGGGTTGGTCTTCGCGCAGCAGGGTACGGAGAATTCGTTCCGGCTTCGTAACAGGGCTGCGCCCGCCACTGCCCTGTGTCGCTGCCCTGTGGCGGGCGCAGGCAGGATCAGTCCCTCCGCGGGGTCATCGCCACCATGCCGGCATAGGTGAACCCGCCCCCGAAGCCGAACAACAGCGCCGGGACGTCCGCCGGGATCCTCCCGGCGTGCCACCACTTGGAGAGCCCGAGCGGAACGCTCGCCGCGGACGTGTTCCCCGACTCCGTGACGTCGGTAATGACCACACGGTCCGACATGCCCAGGGCGTCCGCCAAGGGTTCGATGATGCGGAGGTTGGCCTGGTGGGCGGCCAGGACCTGGATGTCGTCCAGCGCCAGGCCGGCGCGGGCCACTACCTCGCGGGCGCGGTCCGGTGCCTTGGTAAGGGCCCACCTGAGCACTTCACGGCCGTTCTGGGAAAACCTTCCGGACGGCGGTGAGATCCTGACCGCGTCGGCCATGCCGCCTTCGGACCCCCACACCACCGGTCCAATCCGCGGCGCCTCGGACGGGCGCACGACGGCGGCGCCTGCACCGTCCGCGGTGAGTACCGCCGTCGCGCGGTCCGTCCAGTCGGTGACGGTCGACAGCGTCTCCGCCCCGACGACGATGGCGTGGGTGGCGCTGCCGGTGCGGATGGCCTGGTCGGCGACGCCGAGCGCGTACTCGAAACCCGAGCACGCTGTATTGACATCCATGATGCCCGGGCCACGGCCCTCCCTTCCAAGCCCAAGCGCCTCGGCCACGCGTCCGGCGGTGTTGGGGGAACGCTCGGCGGCTGTCGTCGTCGCCACCACCACGAGATCGATGTCAGAGGCCGGCACGCGCGAATCGGCCAGCGCCATCCGGGCCGCAGGGATCGCCAGGTCCACCACCGTCTCGCCCCCGGCGACGATATTCCGGGTGATGATGCCCGTCCGCTGGCGGATCCACTCATCGCTGGTGTCCATCATGCCTTCGAGTTCATGGTTGTCCATGACCCGGGCGGGCTGGGCATGGCCGAGCCCGGCGATCTCTGTCCCTGCCGGGCCTTGGGCAAGCGTGAGTTTCATGGAATTCCTCTCGTCGGGGCGGACCGCTGTCAGGCGGGGGCCAGTGCCTTGTTGAGCACGGTGCGGATACGTTTCTCTGATACGGAGTAGGCAGTGCCGAGCTCGACGGCGAACAGGCTCACCCGGAGTTCCTCGATCATCCAGCGCACCTGGGTTAATTCGCGTCCGGCACGGCGTCCCGGCGACAGGGCGGAGACGGCATCGTCGTAGTCGTCCTCGAGCCGCTGCACCACCGCCATGCTCAGAGCGTCGCGCTGGACGTTGCCCGGCAGGCGTTCGAGCCGCTTTTCGATCGCCGCCAGGTAGCGGGGCAGCTGGCTGAGCTGGCCGTGACCCGTGCGTGCCACAAAACCCGGATAGACCAGCTGTTCGAGCTGGCTCTTGATGTCGTTCAGCGCACTGATCAGGGCGAGGCTGGTGGTGCCCTTCAACTGCTTTTCGATTCGCCGGGTGCTCGCCAGGATGCGCTCCACCACGGCGGTCACGGTGAAGACGGTGTCGATCAGTTCGGCCCGCACCAGCTCATAGAGCGCGTCGAAAGCCTTGCGGTCCCAGGGCAGGTCCACGGGGGTGAGTTTGTCGATGGCGGCAAGCGCGCAGTCGGCAATCAGCGCCGCCACCGAGCCGTGCGGATTCTGGCTGAAGGTGAGCTTCTCCGTGTTGCTCAGGTGTTCCAGGACGTAACGGTCCGGTGCCGGGACGCGCAGCGCCAGCAGCCGGATGACGCCGCCGCGCATGGCGTCGAGCTGTTCCTCCTGCGACTGGAAGACATGGAGGGACACGGACGTCCCCTGGTCCACCAGCGCCGGATAGCCGGTGACCGTGTGCCCGTTGACCAGGCTGCTGACCTGCCGCTCGATGGTGCCGAACGTCCACTCCGTCAGGCCGTCCCGCTCCACGAACCCGGTGGCGGCGGCCGCCTGGTTGCTGCCGGCCCGCGCCGCTGCCGGGGACGCGGCAAGGTGCGTCCCGCCGGCTTCCCGCTGTACCTTGCCGTTGCGCGCCGCGGTGGATGCCGGGGTGGCGCCGAGCGACTCGGCGATGGCGCGGCGGGTGGCGGGTGCGAGCTGTTCCTGCAGTTCCGCAAGGTCCTTGCCCTCGCCAAGGACCTTGCCCTTGCTGTCCACCACCTTGAAACTCACGCGCAGGTGCGGGGGCACCGCGTCCCAGTTCCAGGAACCGGGGGGAATGATTGCGCCGCGAAGCCGCCGCAGCGCGAGCTCCAGCGAAGGCTCCAGCGCGTCCGTGGCCGGATCGAAGTCCGATTCCAGGACGGCGACCGCTTGCCGGGCGACATCGGGGGCCGGGACGAAGTTCTTCCGTACCTGCTTCGGCAGCGACTTGATCAGGGCGGTCACCAGCTCAACCCGCTGACCGGGAATCAGCCAGCGGAACGGCGCATCCTCCAGCTGGTTAAGGAACAGCACCGGCACTTCGGCAGTGACGCCGTCGGACGGATCCGGCGCCGCGCCCGGCGCCACCGGGTGGAATTCGTAGGTGAGGGGCAGTTCGAAACCCTTGTGCAGCCACGTTTTGGGGTAGGCGGACTCGTCCAGGTCGTCGGCGTCATCGCTCAGGAGCAGCGATTTGTCGAAGTCCAGCAGGTCCGGCTGCTCCCGGCGGGCGTCCTTCCACCATTTGTCGAAGTGGCGTTCAGAGACCACGTCCGGGCCGATACGGGCATCGTAGAACTCGAACAATGTCTCGTCGTCCACCAGAAGGTCGCGGCGGCGCATGCGCGCTTCGAGTTCCTCGACTTCGTTCAGGAGCGCCCTGTTGCGGTGGAAGAACTTGTGGTGGGTGCGCCAGTCGCCTTCCACCAGGGCGTGCCTGATGAACAGCTCGCGTGCAACCACCGGGTCGACCCGGCCGTAGTTGATCCGGCGCTGGGCGATGATCGGGACGCCGTAAAGGGTCACTTTCTCGTAGGCCATGACGGCGCCCTGCCGGGTGGACCAGTGTGGCTCACTGTAGCTGCGCTTGACCAGGTCCGGTGCCACCTGCTCGGCCCACAGCGGATCGAACCTGGCCGCCACCCTGGCCCAGAGCCTGCTGGTTTCCACCAGTTCGGCTGCCATCACGAACGCGGGGGACTTCTTGAACAGCGCCGATCCGGGGAAGATCGCGAAGCGGCTGCCGCGGGCGCCGGCATATTCGCGCTTGCGCTCATCGAGGATGCCGATATGGCTTAGGAGCCCGGAGAGCAGGCTGATGTGGATACCGTCGTGGTTGCCCACGGGGTCCGCCAGCCGCTTGTTGTCCAGGCTGATGCCCAGCGGCCGGGCCAGCTGGCGGAGCTGGGCAAAGAGGTCCTGCCATTCCCGGACCCGCAGGTAGTTGATGAACTCGGCGTGGCACAAGCGGCGGAAGGCCGAGGACGAGAGCTCCTGCTGCTTTTCCTGCAGGTAGTTCCACAGGTTCAGGTAGCCCGTGAAGTCGGAGTTTTCGTCGCGGAAGCGGTTGTGCTTTTCCGCGGCCAGCTGCTGCTTGTCCGTGGGGCGCTCGCGGGGATCCTGGATGGTGAGCGCCGCGGCGAGGATCATGACCTCCCGCACGCAGCCGCGTTTTCCGGCCTCGACGATCATCCGGCCAAGCCGGGGGTCCACCGGCAGTTGGGCGAGTTTCTGCCCGACGGCGGTGAGCCCGCCGCCTTTTCGTCCGTCACCTTCGCCCTTGCCCTGCTTCGGCGCGGCCAAGGCGCCGAGTTCGCGCAGCAGCGTCACGCCGTCGTTAATTGCCCGTGTCTCCGGCGGCTCGACGAACGGGAAGTCCTCCACGTCCTTCGGCCCGCGGGCAACGCCCATGGCGGTCATCTGGAGGATGACGGCGGCCAGGTTGGTCCGCAGGATCTCGGGATCCGTGAACTGGGGGCGGGAGTCGAAATCTTCCTCGGAGTACAGCCGGATGGCGATGCCGTCCGACACGCGGCCGCAGCGTCCCGACCGTTGGTTCGCCGAGGCCTGCGATACCCGTTCGATGGGAAGGCGCTGGACCTTGGTGCGGTGCGAGTACCGGGAAATGCGGGCGGTGCCGGTGTCGATGACGTATTTGATGCCCGGCACTGTCAGTGACGTTTCCGCCACGTTGGTGGCCAGCACGATCCGGCGTTTGTTGCCCGGGTGGAACACCTTGTGCTGTTCCTGCAGGCTCAGGCGTGCGAAGAGGGGGAGCACCTCGGTATTGGCCAGGCGGCGGTTGGCCTGGATGCGTGCCTGCAGCGCCTCCGCGGCGTCACGGATTTCGCGCTCGCCGGAGAAGAACACCAGGATGTCGCCGGGCGCCTCCGTGGCCAGTTCGTCGACGGCGTCGCAGACGGCATCCAGCGGGTCCCGGTCCTCTTCGAGTTCGTCGTCCGAGGATTCGTCCTCGTCCGATTTCGGCTGGGAGAGGGGCCGGTAGCGGATTTCCACGGGGTAGGTCCGGCCCGAGACTTCGATGATGGGGGCGGGATTCTCCGGAGTGCCGAAGTGGTTGGCAAAACGCTCGGGATCGATGGTGGCCGAGGTGATGATGACCTTCAGGTCCGGCCGCTGGGGGAGGATGCGCTTGAGGTAGCCCAGGATGAAGTCGATGTTGAGGCTGCGTTCATGGGCTTCGTCGATGATGATCGCGTTGTACTTGCGCAGCAGCTTGTCGCGCTGGATCTCGGCCAGCAGGATACCGTCGGTCATGAGCTTGACCTTGGTCGCCTTGCTGACCTCACCGGTGAAGCGGACCTGGAAGCCCACTTCCTGGCCGATTTCCACCCCGAGTTCCTCGGCGATGCGCTCGGCCACGGTTCGTGCCGCCAGGCGCCGCGGCTGGGTGTGGCCGATCAGTCCGTTGTCCCCAAGGCCCAGTTCCAGGCACATCTTGGGGATCTGCGTGGTCTTTCCGGAGCCGGTCTCGCCGGCGATGATGGTCACCTGGTTGGCGGCGATCGCTGCCATCAGATCGTCGCGGCGCTCGGATACCGGCAGCTCGGCGGGATAGGAAATATGAAAAGTCATGGCTGCAGACAGTCTACTGCGGCAAGGGAAGGCCTTTCCGTTTCGACTGCCTGCGGCGCTGTGGGTTGCCTAGAAAATGCGGAGGGTGTAGCTGGAACTCGGCGGATCCAGCGCGGACCAGCCCTCGTAGGGGGCGGCAGGGGGCCTGTGTCCCCGGCTGTCACGGAGGAGGGCCGCTGCGGTGGCTGCGGCGAGGAAGAGGACGATGACAATGATGGTTGCGAGGATCTCCATGCCCTTAATGCTTCTCCTGGAAGCGGCGCCCCAACAGTGGCAGGAATGACCAAAAAGCATTAATTCCTGCCATACTTTAAGCATGCTTAAGACCGTGGCTGTGATCGTGGTTCCAAACTTTTCGATGTTCGAGTTCGGCACGGCGTTCGAGGTGTTCGGGATCGACCGGTCCGGGCGGGGCACGGGAGTGCCGGCTTTCGATTTCCGCGTGTGCACCCCCTCGCCCGGCGACGTCCGGCTCGAGTCAGGGTTGTCGATGAATGTTGGCCTGGGCCTTGAAGCCACCGAAGACGCCGACCTGGTCATCATGGGTCCGTATGGTTCGGACCAGGAGTTGCCCGACTCCGTCCTTGAGGCCCTGCGGGCCGCGGACGCCAGGGGCGCGTGGGTCATGTCGATTTGCTCTGGAGCTTTCGGCCTGGCCCGCGCCGGCCTGCTTGATGGCCGCCGGTGCACCACCCACTGGCGCTCCTGCGCGGAACTTGCGGCAAGGTACCCGTCAGCCCGCGTCGATGAGAACGTGCTGTACGTCCAGGATGGCAATATCATCTCCTCGGCCGGGACCGCTGCGGGTATCGACGCCTGCCTGCACCTCGTCCGGGTCGAACTTGGCGCCCGGGCGGCAACGGCCATTGCACGGGACATGGTGGTTCCTCCGCACCGGGACGGTGGCCAGGCCCAGTTCATTGAGCGGCCCATCCCCGCGTGCGGCTCCGCGCCCATCGAAGCGCTGTTGCGGTGGATGGTCGGGAACCTGGACCGTGAGCACACCGTCGACGACCTCGCCGGGCGCGTGCACATGTCCGCCAGGACGTTCGCGCGGAAGTTCAGGTCGGAAACCGGGGCGACGCCGGCTGCCTGGCTCAACTCCCAGCGCGTGCTGCGCGCTCAGGAACTGTTGGAATCAACCGACCTGGGTATCGACGAAGTAGCCAGGGAATCGGGTTTCGGGAACCCCGTCCTGCTGCGGCATCACTTCGCCAAGGTTCTGGGCACCAGCCCGCAGTCCTACCGGCGGGCCTTTCGCGGGCAGTTGGCCGGCGTTGGCTAGGCTACTGGTCCGCTGATCCGTCGCCCTGTGACACCGCCCCGTCCTGCTCTGCCGCTGCCCGTGCGGTGTCCACCAGGATCCGCCAGGGGCCGGTGAGAGCCTGCTCCGGCAAGGCTGCCCGGCGCTGCCCGGCACTGATGGAGTAGAAGAAACGGTCCGGCTGTGGGGACTCGAAGGCCGCGGCGGCCGCCCGTTGGGTCCTCGGAACCGCATCCCAGGGGCAAGCCTCGACGATGGGCTGCCACTGGTTGAGGTCCGTGTCCGTCCGGGCCTCCACGGTCCATATCCGTGTGGCCGCCGCGATCCCCCCGGTACGCTCCACCTTGATTTTCATGGCCTGGTCCCCGGGCTTCCGTGGAGCCAGGCTGCCGGTTTCCGGCAGCCTGGCTGTGGCTAAACCTTGACCTTCACAGTCTCCCACGCCTGCCGCACGGCGTCATGCTCTGCCGATCCTGCACCATAAAGCTCTGTGGCTGCCCGCGCCGTGGCCCGTGCAAAGACGGTGAACGTTGCCGCCGGTGGCAGCGAACCGCCGGTCAGGGCCTCGTACCAGATGCGGCCGGGACAGTCCCAGGCGTAGCCGCCCAGGGCTTCGGCCACCAGGTAGAAGGCCCGGTTGGGGATGCCGGAGTTGATGTGGACCCCGCCGTTGTCCGCGCCGGTTCGCACATAGGAGTCCATGGAGTCCGGCTGCGGGTCCTTGCCCAGCACGTCGTCGTCGTACGCGGTTCCCGGTTCCTTCATGGAGCGCAGGGCGCGCCCCTGCACCTGAGGGGTGAAGAGGCCTTCGCCGATCAGCCAGCTGGCCTCGGACGTGGCCTGGTTCTTCACGTACTGCTCCACGAGTGCGCCGAAGACATCGGACATGGATTCGTTCAGGGCGCCGGCCTGGTTCCGGTAGGCCAGACCCGCGGAAAACTGCGTGACGCCGTGGGCAAGTTCGTGCCCGATCACGCTCACGGACTTGGTGAAGCGTTCGAACACTTCGCCGTCTCCATCGCCGAACACCATCTGGCTGCCGTTCCAAAAAGCATTGTCGTAAGACCTGCCGAAATGCACCGTGGCGTTGAGGTGCAGCCCGAGCCCGTCGATGGAGTCACGGCCGAAGGCATCGGCATAGAGCCGGTGCGTGTGGCCGAGCCCGTCGTACGCTTCATCGGTGGCTTCATCCTGCGTTGCCGGGCCACCCTCCTCCCGGGCCAGCTCACCCGGGAGCGTTTCAGTGCTGCGGGCGTCGTAGATGGTGCGGTTCACCGGCCCCGGCTTCCTCGGAAGCATGCCGGGCGGGATGGCGGGAACCGGCCGGGCGCGGGCCACGTGGAAGGATTCGACGTGGCCCAGGGCCTTTCGGGCGGCGGCAGCGGCGGACGAGAACCCCGGTGAGTCCTGCCGTGCCAGGCGCCGCAGCAGGTACGGCGGAACGATGGAACAAAATGGAGCGTGCATGGCGTAACCCCCTCAGCTAGGTGGTGCCAGCCTATGAGGGGGCACCGACAATCAACGGCAGGCCGCCTGCATAAACTCAGCAGCCTTCCGCCCGCCTGCCGGCGGCCCACGTGGGTACGGTAGGCCCATGGCACAGACCCAGAAGCGGAACAAAGCCGGTTCCACCCTGCTGACCGTCATCATCGCCTTCCTGGCGAATTTCCTCGTTGCAGCAGCTAAGTCGGTGGCCGCGGTCCTTTCCGGGTCGGCTTCCATGGCCGCGGAGGCAGCGCACTCCTGGGCGGACACCGGAAACCAGGTGTTCCTGTTCCTCGCCGAGCGGCGGTCGGCCCGTCCGCGGGACGAGGCACACCCCATGGGGTACGGCCGCGAGGCCTATGTATGGTCGATGTTCGCCGCCTTCGGGCTCTTCACGGCGGGCGCGGTGGTGTCCATCATGCACGGCATCCAGGAGATCATTTCGCCGGAGGCGGCCGCCGACTTCACGGTGGCGTACGTGGTGCTCGGCGTAGCGTTCGTCTTCGAGGGCATCTCTTTCGTCCAGGCCTTCCGGCAGACCCGGAAGGCGGCGCGCGAGCTGGAACGGCACACTTTGGAACAGGTACTGATCAGTTCGGACCCCACGTTGCGTGCCGTGTTCGCAGAGGACTCGGCCGCGCTGATTGGACTGGTGGTGGCCTTCGTTGGGGTCTTCCTGCACCAGGTCACCGGTTCGCCGCTGCCGGATGCCGTGGGCTCGATCGTCGTGGGCGTGCTCCTGGCCGTCGTCGCCGTCGTCCTCATCGACCGCAACCGGCGCTTCCTGGTGGGTCAGGGCGTCACCCCCGACATCGAGCGCTCCATGGCGCAGCGGCTGCTGGAGCACCGGGAGATCGCCCGGCTCACCTACCTGCACCTGGAGTTCGTGGGTCCGCGCCGGCTGTACCTCGTTGCCGCGGTCGACCTGGAGGGGGACCACCCGGAGCACGAAGTGGCCCGGACCCTGCGCCGGATCGAGCGGGACCTGGAGGACCACGCCACCGTGGAGGAAGCCGTGTTGACCCTGGCGACGATGGATGAGGCCACGCTGCGCTTTTAGTTGCGCCGTTTCCGGCGGCGTTCGACGGCGGTGCTGCCGCGGCAGCAAACGAAAACCCCCGCCGTTTGAACGGCGGGGGTTTCAGGTGGTGCCCTCGGTAGGATTCGAACCTACGGCCTTCTGCTCCGGAGGCAGACGCTCTATCCCCTGAGCTACGAGGGCAATCCGGATATCCTGCCGTTGCCGGCGGGACGTCCTAGAGCTTAGCACCTCAGTAACCAGAGAACGAATCGACATGCACCCGCCGCGCACCGGCGCTTTTGGCGGCCCGGCGGAGCGAGGCGGCGCTGGCCGGCGACCCCGAAACGTAGACCTCGCGACCGGCGATATCGGGGACAAGGGCCAGCAGCGCATCCCCGTCCAGCCTGCTGCCCGCGTTCCCGCTGCGGCCGCCCGCAGCAGCCAGGCCGGCAGGAGGCTCCGAACCGTCGGCCAGCTGCACCAGCACCCGGATGCCGGACCCGCGGAGCTCCTCAGCGTAGGCAATTTCATCCGCGCTCCTGGCGAGGTACAGCAGTACGGCGTCCCGCTGCTGCAGGCCCCCCGATGACAAGTGTGAGACAAAGGGAGTAATGCCGATTCCGGCGGCGATGAGCAGCACGGGCTGCTGCGGGTCGCGGGGGAGGACAAAGTCCCCGCCCACCGAGGTGGCCATCACCTCATCGCCGGGCTGCAATGCCAGGAGGGCCTTCTTGGCGTGGGACAACGGCCCGGCTGTCCGCACGCCAAACTTCACCGCACGTTCCTGCGGGGAACCTGCAAGGCTGAACACCCGGCGTCGGCCTTTTCCGTCGGATCCGGTGTGCGGAAGGTCCAGCTCCATGTACTGGCCCGGCAGGAAGCGCACCGGACGCGAGGGCCTGAAGGAGAACTCTGCGGTGCTTGGCGTCAGCGGACGGACGCCCGTGAACTGCAGCTTTACGCTGCCCCGTTGGCCCGCAATGAAGGCGAGGAGGTTGCCGAGCAGCAGGGCAGCCTCCGGCGAATTGGCAAGGAAGCCCAGGTTGTAGGGGACGGCGAAGACCACCCCGACCGCGGCGGCCAGTGCCAGCTGCTGCCAGCGGCGGGGAGGCAGGGTCAGGGGCTCGGTGAGCATGAACCCCACGAAGAACAGCACGGGGCGCTGGGCCAGTGCCTGCCACAGACCCGTCCCGGCTGACATGCCGGAGCGCATCAGCTCCGCGGTGATGATGGACGTGGCAACCAGGATGAACACCAGGCCCATGGGGAACTTGCGCGTCCGGTAGAGCACCAGTGCAACGCCCGGAACCAGCACCCACAGCATGGCAGGCGTTGCGGCCCACCACGTTGCGATGTTGAGCCCGGTGAGTCCGGTGACGAAGGCTCCGGCGGCAGCCGGGTTGAAGATGTGCCGCCCGCGCCAGGCCAGGGCGTATTTCGACGCCGATGCCAGCACGCAGGCCAGCGCCACGCCGGCCAGATCCATTGGCTGCAGGGACGGCCAGAACAGGAAATACAGCAGCAGCCCGGTGATCAGGGAGGACTCCGAATGCGGGTTCACCCGGAAGAGCGCCGCCAGCGCACGGTTGGAGGCGTAGGTCAGGCCCAGGCACAGCACCAGGTGCGCCAGCATTTCCGGAACGCCAAAGGTCAGCCAGCCCAGCACGTTGAGCAGCAGGCTGTACGCGGCGAGGGCAGCGAGGACCAGCAGGATGAGCCGGTACATCGTGTACCGGTTAACGGCGCCGGCCATGCGCCCGGCCAGGGACGCAGCGGCAGCCGGGGTTTCCACGGGGGTCATGAGAACAGTGTCCCTTCAAATCCGGGCGAATAGGCGGCGCTGCCGTCTGAGAATACGGTCAGCCAGGAGAAATCGAACACTTCGTCAAGCACTGCGCCGGGGACGAAGAACAGTGCGGTGGCGAGGGCATCGGCCACCATGGCGGAGTCCGCAAGCGTCCAGGTGGCGACGGCGGTCCGGACCGGCTGCCCGGTAGTCCCGTCGAGGACGTGGTGCAGTCCGTCCCCCCAGGCGCGCCGGTTGGCGGCAGAAGCGCAAAGGGACCGGTCCGCCAGGTCAACGATTCCGATGGCCTGGGCAGGGTTGTACGGATGCTCGAGGCCGATCCGGACGCCCTCCGTTCCCCGCGCCAAAAGGTCTCCGCTGCCGTCAACCACGAAGTTCTCCACCCCGGCGGCGGCGAGTTCGGCGGCCAGCAGGTCAACCAGCAGGCCCTTGCCCGCGGCGCCGATGTCCAGCACCACCGGGGCGACCGCGGTAACGGTGGTTCCCTCCCACGCCAGGACCGATTCCCAGGCAGGGGCCGGAAGCGGAGGCCCGGCGGGTTCCAGGGCATAGTCGGCACCGTATCCCAGGCGTTCCAGGCTGCCGCCGATGAGGGGCGTCATGGCGCCGGCGCTAACGCGGTACAGCGTTGAGTACAGGTCGCCGAGGGCGGCGGCCTCCGCCGGGAAACTGTAGCTGCCGGGTTCCCGCGCCATTGACGCCACCAGGGAGTCGGGCCGGAAGCGGGACCACGCGGCGTCGAACCTTTCAACCCTGTCCAGCAGCCGCGCCCGCAGGGACGGCGGCAGAGGCAGGGCAGTGGAGATGACCCAGTGGGTCCCGATCCCCGTAAACGCAAAGTCCTCCTGGCCGGCGGACACGCCTTACTGCGCCTCCGCCTTGATCTTCTCCAGCGCCTGGTTGAACCCGCCGCTGGTCAGCGACGAGCCGGCTACCTTGGACACCTTGAGTTCGTCGATGTTCCTGCCCACCACCTGCGCTGCGATGCCGCCCGCAAATTCGCCCTGGAACTTGCGGGTGTTCGGGTTGGACGGATGCTGGGTGATCCGGACGTCCGTGACCTTGCCTGCCGCGAGCGTCAGCTGCACGCCCACGGTCTCCGTGCCGTTGGGCGAAACGTAGTTTCCGTCCGCGCTGTAGGTCCCGTCCCTGTACTGGGCCCCGCTGCCCGCCAGCGCGGACGTCCCGCCCGAGGGGGCGGCAGGAGTGGTTTCGGCGGCGGTGGGTGCGCAGCCGGCCACGGTTCCTGCCAGGGACAGGCCGGCAATCCCAACAAAGACGCTTTTGCCCACTGCGCTTGCAGCTGCTGTTGCGCCCTTGTTGGCTGTGCTTTTCGGCATGGAGGGTCTCATCAAGGCTCCCGTTTCGTTCATCGGTTACGTCCCGCGCCTGTGGCTACGGTCTTGTCAACGCCGGAGGGGCGCGATTGGTTCACCCGGTGCCACGCTTCACAGGCTAAAGCACCGGCAGGCAGCGGCCGGGCCCAAAATTCTTTGCTGTCACCGGCCCCCGGTAGTCTAGAGGGGTGACTCCCGAAGAACTTTCCCTCGCCATATCCGCCTGCCTCAAGGACGCCGTCGCCGCCGGCGAGATTGCCCTTGCGGCATCAGCAGTTCCCGAGGACGTGCGCGTGGAGCGACCCAAGAACCGGGACCACGGCGACTGGGCCACCAACATTGCCCTGCAGCTGGCGAAGCAGGCCGGCACCAACCCGCGCGAATTCGCGAACGTGCTCAGCGCCCGGCTGAAGTCGATCAACGGCGTCTCCGCAGTGGACATTGCCGGCCCCGGCTTCCTGAACATCACCGTGGACGCCGCCGTGGCCGGTGCCCTGGCCAAGACCATTGTGGAGGCCGGCAAGGAGTACGGGACCAACGCCGCGCTCGCCGGACGAACCGTCAACATGGAGTTCGTGTCCGCCAACCCCACGGGGCCGCTCCACATCGGGCATACCCGGTGGGCCGCCCTGGGCGATTCCATTGCCCGGGTGCTGCGCGCCTCCGGCGCGGACGTGACAGCCGAGTACTACATCAATGACGCCGGCTCGCAGATGAACACCTTCGCCACGTCCGTCTACTCCCGCCTCCACGGCCTTCCCGTGCCCGACGGCGGCTACCCGGGGCAGTACATTTCCGACCTTGGCCACGAGGTCCTCACCGCCCACCCGGACATCCGCGAACTCACCGAAGTTGCCGCGCTGCCGGTAATTCGCACCGCCGCCTACGAGGCGCAGATGAAGGACATCAAGGCCACCCTGGCGGACTTCGGCGTCGAATTCGACGTTTTCTTCTCCGAGCAGGAACTGCACGACGCCGGCGCGATCGAAAGTGCCGTAGCGCGCCTTCGCGAGCAGGGCCACGTGTTCGACGACGGCGGCGCAGTCTGGCTGCGGACCACGGACTTCGGCGACGACAAGGACCGCGTGCTGATCCGCGCCAACGGCGAGCCGACCTACTTCGCCGCAGATGCCGCCTACTACCTGTCCAAGAAGGACCGCGGCTTCACCGAAAAGATCTACCTCCTGGGCGCCGACCACCACGGGTACATCAACCGGCTCAAGGCCATCGCGGCCGCCGCCGGCGACGACCCCGAGGTCAACATCGAAGTCCTTATCGGCCAGCTGGTGTCCGTCAACGGTGCCAAGCTGTCCAAGCGGGCCGGCAATATCATCGAGCTCAAGGACCTGATCGACTGGCTCGGCAAGGACGCAGTGCGCTACTCGCTGGCGCGCTTCCCCGCGGACTCGCCGTTGACGCTGGACCCGGAGCTGCTCAAGAAGCACAGCAACGAGAACCCCGTGTTCTACGTGCAGTACGCCCATGCCCGCTCCCGGGGAGCAGCACGCAACGCTGTAGCTGCAGGTGTCGAGCGCCATGTGGACGGCCAGGAGAGCTTCGACGCCTCGCTGCTGGACCACGCCACGGAGAACGAGCTTCTGTCCTACCTCGGCAGCTACCCGTCGGTCATTGCCAAGGCCGCGGAACTGCGCGAACCGCACCGCGTGGCCCGCCACCTCGAAACCATCGCCGGTGCGTACCACCGCTGGTACGACGCCTGCCGGATTGCTCCCATGGGCGACGAAGCCGTGACAGACCTCAACCGCACCCGGCTATGGCTCAACGATGCCACCAGCCAGGTGCTGGCCAACGGCCTGGACCTGCTGGGCGTTTCCGCGCCGGAACGGATGTAAGCACATGTCAGTAGCTTCGAACACTGCTGCGTCCCCGCTTGCCCCGGAATGGCTGCAGGTCCCGGCCGACCTCAATGCACTGCATGAACCCCTGTGGGCCGGCAGCGTGGTCCGTAACGACGCCGGCGTCCTCACCGTGGGGGGAGTGGACGTCCAGGAACTCAGGGCGCAGTTCGGCACGCCCCTGTTCGTCATGGACGAGTCCGACTTCCGCGCCCGGGCCCGCGCCTTCAAGGACTCTTTCGATGCCGCCTTCGCCGACATCTGCGGCGGCGTGGACGTCTACTACGCCGGCAAATCCTTCCTGTGCACTGCCGTGGTGAAGTGGGTGGAGGAGGAAGGGCTGCGCCTGGACACTGCCTCCGGCGGCGAACTGGCTGTCGCGGCCCGCGCCGGGATCCCGGGGGAGCGGGTGGCGCTGCACGGCAACAACAAATCCGACGCCGAAATCAACCGTGCGCTGGACATGAAGCTTGGCCGCATCGTGGTGGACAGCCTGGCGGAGCTGGAACGCGTCGGTGCAATCGCTGAGGGCCGCGGGGAACGGGCGAAGGTCATGCTGCGGCTCACCCCCGGTGTGCACGCGCACACCCATGAGTTCATCGCCACCGCCCACGAGGACCAGAAGTTCGGCCTCTCCATGGCAGCCGACACCACCGACGTCGCCGGCGTCTCTGCTGCCGAGGAAGCAGTGGCCGCCGCCTCGGTCCACTCCGGCATCGAGCTGCTCGGCCTGCACTGCCACATCGGGTCGCAGATCTTCGAGCCGGACGGCTTCGCGCTGGCCGCCGAAAAGCTGCTGCGGTTCCTGGCAGCCATGCAGGACAAGTACTCCATCACCATGCCCGAGCTGGACCTCGGCGGCGGGTACGGGATTGCCTACACCCCGGTGGACACCCCCCGCCCCGCGGCTGAAATCGCGACGGCGATGGCCGCCGTCGTGCGTTCCACCTGCGCCGAGCTGGGCATTGCCGCGCCCCGCATCTCCATCGAGCCCGGACGCGCGATCGTGGGCAGCACCACCTTCACCCTGTATGAGGTGGGCACGCTCAAGACCGTCCGCGTCGACGCCCCGGCAGCTTCCGGCGACCGTGACGGGGGCAACAACGTTACGTATCCGCGCCGCTATGTTTCGGTGGACGGCGGCATGAGCGACAACGCCCGGCCGGTGCTGTACGACGCGGATTACTCCGCGATTCTTGCGTCCCGCACGTCGGCGGCGGCCCCGCAGCTGTCCCGCGTGGTGGGCAAACATTGCGAGAGCGGCGACATAGTTGTTAGAGATGTATATCTGCCCGAGGACGTGGCAGCCGGTGATCTGCTTGCTGTACCGGGAACCGGCGCCTACTGCTGGGCCCTCTCGAGCAACTACAACTATCTGGCCCGGCCGGGCGTTGTCGCGGTGCGCGACGGATCTGCCCGGCTGATTGTCCGCGGGGAAACCGAAGAAGATCTGCTGAACCGCGACATGGGAGCCTGAATGACGGAAATGCGAACCCTGAAAGTAGCCCTGCTGGGCTGTGGCAACGTTGGGGCCCAGGTTGCGCGGATTCTCATTGAGGATGCCGACGCCCTTGCCGCCCGCACCGGTGCCCGCCTGCAGCTGAGCGGGATTGCGGTGCGCAACGTCAACGCAGACCGGGAGGTGGAACTTCCCCAGGAACTCTTCACCACCGACGCCGAAACCCTGGTCAAGGACGCCGACCTGGTGATCGAGCTGATGGGCGGCATCGAGCCCGCCCGCACCCTGATCCTTTCCGCGCTGCGCAACGGCGCCTGCGTGGTCACCGGCAACAAGGCCCTGCTGGCCCAGGACGGCCCCACCCTGTACGAAGAGGCAGACAAAGCCGGCGTCCAGCTCTCCTATGAGGCCGCCGTGGCCGGTGCCATCCCGATCCTGCGCCCCATCCGGGACAGCCTCTCCGGCGACCGGATCACCCGGGTGCTGGGCATTGTCAACGGCACCACCAACTTCATCCTGGACCAGATGGACACCACCGGCGCCCAGTTCGCCGATGCCCTCGCCGAAGCCCAGCGCCTTGGCTACGCGGAAGCGGACCCCACGGCAGACGTTGAAGGCCACGACGCCGCCGCGAAGGCCGCCATCCTCGCCTCGCTGTCCTTCCACACCCGGTTCGGGCTGGAGAATGTCCACTGCGAAGGCATCACGTCCGTCACCGCCTCGGACATCGCGGCAGCAAAGGACGCAGGCTTCGTCATCAAGCTGCTGGCCATCGCCGAAAAACTGGTTGATGAGGAGGGCAGGGAAGGCGTGTCCGTCCGCGTCCACCCCACCCTCCTGCCGAGGGAGCACCCGCTGGCCGCCGTCCACGGCGCCTTCAACGCCGTCTTCATCGAGGCCGAAAACGCCGGCGAACTCATGTTCTACGGCCAGGGCGCCGGCGGAACCCCCACGGCTTCCGCCGTCCTGGGCGACCTCGTCTCCGCTGCCCGCCGCCTGGTCCTGGGCGGCCCCGGACGCACCGAGACCACCACCGGCCACGTCCCCGCCCTGCCCATTGACGCGGCCACCACCAGCTACTACATCGGCCTTGACGTCGCAGACCAGCCCGGCGTGCTCGCGAAGATCGCCCAGCTCTTCGCCGAACACGGCGTCTCCATCGAGATTATGCGGCAGACCATCCACCGCGACGCGGAATCCAACGTGGAGAGCGCCGAGCTGCGGATCGTCACCCACCGTGCGTCAGAGGCTGCCCTCGCAGCCACCGTCGAGGCCGTGAAGGGCCTGGACGTCATCAATTCAGTTACATCCGTTCTGCGGGTAGAAGGAGTCTAAGTGGCTCACCAATGGCGCGGCGTCATCCGCGAATACGCTGACCGTTTGCCCGTGACGGAATCCACCAGGGTCATCACCCTGGGGGAGGGCGGCACCCCGCTGGTGCACGCACAGAAGCTTTCCGCGCTCACCGGCTCGGAGGTCTACCTCAAGGTCGAGGGCATGAACCCCACCGGGTCCTTCAAGGACCGGGGCATGACCATGGCCATGACGGCCGCGGTGGCCTCCGGGGCGAAGGCCGTGGTTTGCGCCTCCACCGGAAACACTTCCGCCTCCGCCGCCGCCTACGCAACCGCTGCCGGCCTCAAGTGCGCCGTCCTGGTACCCGAAGGCAAAATCTCCATGGGCAAGCTCAGCCAGGCCATCGCCCACGGTGCCACCCTGCTGCAGGTTGACGGCAACTTCGACAACTGCCTGGACATCGCCCGCAAGCTGGGTGAGTCCTACCCGGTGTTCCTGGTCAACTCGGTCAACCCCGCGCGCATCCAGGGCCAAAAGACCGGTGCCTTCGAAGTGGTTGACGCCCTGGGCGACGCCCCGGACATCCACGTCCTGCCCGTGGGTAATGCCGGCAACATCACGGCGTACTGGAAGGGTTACAAGGAGTACTCCGCACCCTTCGAATCGGAAACCGCAGGCACCCTCGCCGCCGTGTCCACCAAGACCCCCGCCATGTGGGGTTTCCAGGCCGCCGGGGCTGCGCCTTTCGTCGCCGGCCACCCGATCACGGAACCGGACACCATCGCCACCGCCATCCGCATCGGCAACCCTGCCTCCTGGGACGGCGCCGTGGGCGCGCGTGACGAGTCCGGCGGACTCATCGACGCCGTCACGGACGAGGAAATCCTGAACGCCCACCGCTGGCTGTCCGCCAAGGAAGGCGTCTTCGTGGAACCCGGATCCGCGGCAGGTGTGGCCGGCCTGCTCAAGAAGCACGCCGCAGGCGAGGTCCCCAGCGGAAGGACGATCGTCATCACCGTCACCGGGCACGGACTCAAGGACCCCCAGTGGGCCCTGCGCACCGAAGACGGCAGCGACGTCCAGCCGGTCAAGGTCCCCAACGACGTCGTCACCGTGGCAGCCGAACTGGGACTGGAAGAAAAATAGCCTTGGACACCACCTCGCAGGCCGCCGTCGGACTGCAACTCATTGAGCCGGGCCAGCGCGTCACCGTGCGCGTCCCCGCCACCACGGCCAACCTGGGCCCCGGCTACGACAGCCTCGGGCTGGCCCTGGCACTGCATGACACCCTGACCGTCGAGAGCCTGGACACCGACGAACTGGTGTTCGACCTGCGTGGGGAAGGTGCCGAAACCCTGCCGCGCGACGCCAGCCACCTGGTGGTCCGGGCCATGGATACAGCGCTCGAACGGCTGGGGTACCGCCACGGCGGCCTGAAGGTGACTGCCGAGAACGTCAACCCGCACGGCCGGGGGCTGGGCTCCTCCGCCTCCGCGGTGGTTGCCGCCGTTTCGGCTGCCAACGCGATGGTTCCGGCCGAAAGCAGGCGCGGGAAGGACTGGATCCTCCAGCTCACCAGCGAACTGGAAGGCCATCCGGACAACGTCGCACCCGCCATTTTCGGCGGACTGGCGCTGTCATGGCAGGACAGTGAGCAGTACAGCAGCACCAGTGCGAACGTCGTTGAATCGGTCATTCCCATCGTTGCCGTCCCGAACTACGAGCTGTCCACCGAGGCGGCCCGTGCGCTGCTGCCCGCGTCGGTAGGCCACCACGCCGCCGCCATGAACTCCGGGCGCGCCGCGCTGCTGATCCATGCGCTCACCGCCAAACCTGAGTTCCTGCTGGCGGGCACCGAGGACTATCTGCACCAGAGCTACCGCGCCGAGGCAATGCGCCCCAGCGCAGCGCTGATCGGGGCCCTCCGCAAGGCAGGCTACGCGGCGGTGGTTTCCGGGGCCGGGCCCACCGTGCTGGTGCTCGCAAACGGCGCCGGCCAGGCCGCCGATGCCCTGGCCTTCATTGAAACCTTCACCGCAGCGAACACGCCCGACATCGGCTGGCGTGTTCTGAAGCTCGCAGTGGACGTTGAAGGTGCTAAGGTGGACTTGCACCGGCGGTAATTCCGCCTATCTGATCTGCTCCTGCATTCAGTTGCTTTTTGATCTACGACTGTGAATGTATTCCGGTGCCGCCTGCTTGGTCTGTCGCAGGAACCTGCAGCATCCAACTGCCCCTGAACCGTCAGCCCGGTGTTGCGCCACGGGCGCAGCGCAAGGTGAATCAGTATCCGGCCCTGCTGGCCGAAATCCAACCGGCAAGGCCGAAATCCCGGCTGCAGATCTGAACTGCAGCCCAGATCAAATCATCGCGTCCAGCTCCCAGTCTGGACGCCGTCGAGGGGGAAGGATCCTTCGTGACCGAAACCACTGAGCTGTCGCCAGCTGTGGAACTATCATCTTCTGCAGCCGGTGCGCCGGCTGCGACCGCCAAGAGCAGCGGCCTCGCCGGCCTCAAGCTCGCCCAGCTGCAGGCCCTCGCCAGCCAGCTCGGCATCTCCGGCGGATCCCGCATGCGCAAGGGGGACCTGGTCTCGGCCATCTCCGCGCACCGTGCAGGCACCCTGACCACCAAGGCCCCTGCCAAGGCAGCGGAGAAGGCCGCCGAAAGCCCCGTGGCTCCCGCGGCCGCGCCGGCGTCCGCTCCGGAGGCTGCAGCAGCTGAGGCCCCCGCCGCGGAAGGCACCCGTGCACGCGGTCGCGGCCGCAGCCGCCGGGCCGTCAGCGACGGCGTCGTTGCTCCCGCAACCGAAGCTCCCGCCGTCGAAATCGCCGCTGCACCTGCCGCCGGTGCCGAAGCGCCGTCGGCTGCTCCCGTGGAAGCCCCCGAGGCCGCCGAAGGTGCCGCCGAGCGCCGCCAGCCGCGCACCCGCAACCGCCGCCGCAGCGAATCAGCCGCAGCTTCCGTGCAGGAAGCACCGGCAGAAGCGCCCGCCGAGCAGCCCGCAGCTGACCAGCGCGGCGCCGAGCAGCGCACTGAAGCCGCACCCGCTGAAGCCGGCGACGCCGGACAGCGCACCGAGCGCCGCGAAGGCGGCCGCACCCGTGGCCGCGACAACGCCTCCCGCGACTCCGATGGAGGCCGCGACAACGCCGGCAGCCGCGAAGCCGGCCAGCGTGAAGGCGGCCGCGAGGGCCGCGACAACCGCGACAACGAGGATTCTGATGGCGGCAGCCGCCGAAACCGCCGCAACCGCCGCGACCGGAATGACCGTTCCGGCGGCCAGGACCGGGACAACTCCCGCAACGACCGCTTCCGCGACCGCAACGACCGCCGCCGTGGACGTTCGCAGGGACCGGACGTCGACGACGTCGAAATCACCGAGGACGACGTCCTGCTGCCGGTGGCCGGCATCCTGGATGTCCTGGAAAACTACGCGTTCATCCGCACCTCCGGCTACCTGCCCGGCCCCAACGACGTCTACGTCTCCCTGGCCCAGGTCAAGAAGTACAACCTGCGCAAGGGCGACGCCGTCGTCGGCGCCATCCGCGCACCCCGCGAAGGCGAGGACCGCAGCCAGCAGTCCAACCGCCAGAAGTTCAACGCCCTGGTCCGCGTCACCTCGGTGAACGGCAAGACCGCCGAAGAACTCAAGGACCGCGTCGAATTCGCCAAGCTGGTTCCGCTCTACCCGTCCGAGCGCCTGCGCCTCGAGACCGACCCCAAGAAGATCGGTCCCCGCGTCATCGACCTCGTGGCCCCGATCGGCAAGGGCCAGCGTGGCCTGATCGTGTCCCCGCCCAAGGCCGGCAAGACGCTGATCCTGCAGTCCATCGCGAACGCGATCACCACCAACAACCCTGAGGTCCACCTCATGATGGTGCTGGTCGACGAACGCCCCGAAGAAGTCACGGACATGCAGCGGACGGTCAAGGGCGAGGTCATTGCCTCCACCTTCGACCGCCCCGCCGACGACCACACCACCGTGGCCGAACTCTCCATCGAACGCGCCAAGCGCCTCGTGGAAATGGGCATGGACGTGGTGGTCCTGCTGGACTCCATGACCCGCCTGGGCCGCGCCTACAACCTGGCAGCACCGGCCTCCGGCCGCATCCTGTCCGGTGGTGTGGACTCCGCAGCCCTCTACCCGCCCAAGCGCTTCTTCGGCGCCGCCCGCAACATCGAAAACGGCGGCTCGCTCACCATCCTGGCCACCGCCCTCGTGGAGACCGGCTCCAAGATGGACGAGGTCATCTTCGAAGAGTTCAAGGGCACCGGCAACATGGAGCTCCGCCTGTCCCGCCAGCTGGCTGACAAGCGCATCTTCCCGGCCGTGGACGTCAACGCCTCCGGCACCCGCCGCGAAGAGAACCTGCTCTCGCCCGAGGAAGTCAAGATCATGTGGAAGCTGCGCCGCGTCCTCTCCGGACTCGAGACCCAGCAGAGCCTTGAACTGCTCACCAACAAGATCCGGGAAACCCAGAGCAACGTCGAGTTCCTCATGCAGGTCCAGAAGACGACGCTTGGTGCGAAGTCGGACAACGACAAATAGCTTTGCCCGGGGTGGGGTCGNNNCGCTCCGACAGGCCCGATGCCACTCCCTGGCCGGCAAAAAATGCGCCGACGGCCGCACGTCACCTGCCGCTGTGTGCGTCACTAGACTTGTACAAGTCGAAAGAGGTTTTCAAAAATGTTTGAGTCCGTACAGGGCCTGCTTGATGAGCATGATGCCATCCAGGCGCAGCTGGGGGATCCTGCTGTTTATGCCGACCAGCGGCTTGCCCGGAAGCTGGGGCGGCGGTCGGCTCAGCTCAATGGCATTGTTGATGCCTACCACAAGTGGGAGGGCCTCCGGGACGATCTTGCTGCCGCCAAGGAGATGGCTGCAGAGGATCCCGAATTCGCCGCCGAAGTGCCTGAACTGGAAGCTTCGCTGGAGGTGGCTGCGGCCAAGCTGCGCCGGCTGCTCATTCCGCGCGATCCTGACGACGCCCGCAACGTGATCCTGGAGGTCAAGGGCGGCGAAGGCGGCGACGAGGCTGCCCTCTTCGCCGGCGACCTGCTGCGGATGTACACCCGGTACGCGGAATCCCGCGGCTGGAAGACCGAGATCATCTCCGCCACGGAGTCGGACCTGGGTGGCTACAAGGACGTTCAGGTGGCCGTCAAGGGCAGCTCCAACGACCCCGCCGAAGGCGTCTACGCCCGGCTGAAGTTCGAAGGCGGCGTGCACCGGGTCCAGCGCGTCCCGGTTACGGAATCCCAGGGCCGCATCCACACCTCCGCCGCAGGCGTGCTGGTGCTCCCCGAAGTGGATGAGCCCGAAGAGCTCGAGATCAGCCCGAACGACCTCAAGATCGACGTCTACCGGTCCTCCGGCCCGGGTGGCCAGTCCGTGAACACCACCGACTCCGCCGTCCGGATCACCCACCTGCCCACCGGCATCGTGGTGGCCATGCAGAACGAGAAATCGCAGCTGCAGAACCGCGAAGCCGGCATGCGCGTCCTCCGTGCACGCATCCTGGCGCACCAGCAGGAGCAGATTGACGCCGCCAACTCCGAACAGCGGAAGTCCCAGATCCGCACTATGGACCGGTCCGAGCGCATCCGCACCTACAACTACCCCGAAAACCGGATTGCGGACCACCGCACCGGCTACAAGGCCTACAACCTTGACCAGGTCATGAATGGCGACCTGGAACCGGTCATCCAGTCCGCCATCGAGATGGACGAACAGGCGCGGCTGGACGCCATCGGCGACTAGCACCCGCGGCATGACGACAGGGCAAGGCCAGTCCCTCGCGGACGCCATCACCGAGGCAACCGCAGTCCTGCGGGATGCGGGGGTTCCCAGTCCCCGCGTGGACGCCGAACTGCTCGCCGACCACCTGCTGAAGGTGGGGCTCGGCCGGCTCCGCGCGCTGATTCTGGGCGACACGCCCGCGCCCGACGGCTACGCCGAACTCGTCGCCGAACGGGCTGGGCGGGTGCCGCTGCAGCACATCACCGGCGTGGCCCACTTCCGCTACCTCGAACTTGCGGTGGGCCCCGGTGTCTTCATTCCGCGCCCCGAAACGGAGTCCGTCGTGCAACTGGTCATCGACCACGTGCGCGGCATGGCCCGTCCGCGGATCGTCGACCTCGGAACGGGCTCTGGAGCCATCGCCGGTTCCATCGCCTCGGAAGTGCCGGGTGCGGAGGTGCACGCCGTGGAATACAGCGCCCTCGCGCACGCCTGGGCGTCAAAGAACCTCGCGCCCCTGGGCGTCAACCTCGTCCTGGGGGACCTGCGCAACGCGCTGCCGGAGCTCAACGGAACAGTCGACGTCGTGGTGTCAAACCCGCCGTACATCCCGGCCGAAGCCGTCCCCAACGAACCCGAAGTAGCCCTGCATGACCCGCCGGAAGCTCTGTACGGCGGGGGAGCGGACGGCATGGAACTTCCGACGGCGGCAGCGGCCTCCGCTGCCAGGCTCCTGCGTCCCGGGGGCTACTTCGTGATGGAGCACGCCGAAGTCCAGGCCGCCTGGATCGCCGCAATGCTCGGCAGGGGACCCTGGACCAGTATCAGCACGCATCTGGACCTCAACGGCAAGGAGCGCGCCACCAGCGCCGTCCTTGCCGGTCCGGACCACACGGAATGAAAGAATAGGCCTGTGACAACAACCTACGACTGCAGCACCGACGACCAGCGTGCCCAGGGACTTGAGCATGCACAGCGTGCCATCAGCGAAAAGAAGTGCGTGGTTCTCCCCACGGACACGGTGTACGGGATCGGGGCGGATGCCTTCTCGCCGCAGGCCGTCACGATGCTGCTGGTTTCGAAGGGACGCAGCCGCACCATGCCCCCGCCCGTGCTGATCCCCCGGATCAACGCCCTGGACGGCCTTGCCACTGAGGTCTCCGCTGATGCCCGCAAGCTAGCCGAAGCCTTTTGGCCCGGCGGCCTGACCCTGATCCTGCACGCCCAGCCGTCGCTGGACTGGGACCTCGGTGAAACCAAGGGAACGGTGGCGCTGCGGATGCCGGCGGACGATGTCGCCCTGGAACTGCTGACGCTCACGGGGCCGCTCGCCGTCTCCTCCGCCAACCGCACCGGCCAGGCGCCGGCCCAAACCGCCGCCGCCGCACGTGAGCAGCTTGCGGATTCCGTCGAGGTGTACCTGGAAGGGGGCCCCCGCCCCGTCGAGGGCGAGGCCGGCGTGCCGTCAACCATCGTGGACGCCACCGGCCCGCGCCTGCGCGTGGTCCGCAACGGGGCGGTCAGCCTGGACCAGCTCCGCGAACATGTGCCCGGTGTCCTTGGCCTGGGGGAGATCCCCATGGCGGAAGACCCCGATGCTCCGGAGGCGGAGGCAACCACCGCCGCCGGCAGCAGCGCCGTCAACACCGACAACCTTCCGGGGAACTGATATGCAGCCCAAAGTGGCCGTCGCGGCCGTAACGTTCGACCGCCACGAAGAACTCGGCCTGCTCCTGAAGGGCCTGGCCGCCCAGACCGCGCCGATCCACTCGATCGCCCTCGTGGACTCCGGCACCGTTCCGGCCACGGACGTCATCAAGGCCGGGGGAGCGAAGAACATCAACTACCTCCGGTCCGAGGCGAACCTCGGTGGTGCTGGCGGCTTCGCCTACGCCATCCTGGCCGCCATGGCCAGCGGCGCGGAGTGGGTCTGGCTGATGGACGACGACGGCCACCCGGAAGACGCCAGTTGCCTTGCCGAGCTGCTCCGGACGGCCGCCGAGCACCAGTTGGACATCGTCAGCCCGCTGGTCGCCGCCACGGCCGATCCCAACCGGCTCTCCTTCAACTTCCGCATCAACGGGCTGCTCACCAACGACCGGTCCCGCCTGGCGCCCATGGGCTACCTGCCCGACATGGTGCACTTTTTCAACGGGGCGCTGATCCGGACCGACGTCTTCTACAAGATCGGGATCCCGGACGTGAAGTTCTTCATCCGCGGTGATGAAGTGGACTTCCTGTCACGCGTGAAAAAAGCCGGGCTGAAGTACGGCACCCTGGCCACCGTGGCTGTGCAGCATCCCGCCACCTGGACCGAGATGAAGCCTGTGTTCGGCGGGTTCATCACCCCCGTCATTCCGGAGGGCGACTTCAAGCGTTACTGCTACTTCCGGAACCGGGGATACCTCACCCGGAAGTACCGGAACCTGCGCTGGTTCAGCGCCGACATCGTCGGTTTCCCCTACTACTTCCTCAAGACCGGGGACCTCAAAGGCCTGGCGAAATGGTTCCGGGCCTACTCCACCGGTTTCCGCGGCAAGGGCTTCGGCTCGCCCGCGGAACTGATGTCGGCCAACAGCTAGGCCGCCGTGGAGAACCTGTTCGCCGTCGTCGTGACCTACAACCGGGCCGACTTCCTGCAGAACCTGCTCGATTCCTTTGCCCGGCTCGGCACCGCCCCGGCGCGGATCCTCGTGGTGGACAACGCCAGCACCGACCATACGGCCCAAGTCGTCGCGCGTGCGGCGGATGCCGGCGGACCCCCGATCCAGTACGAACGGCTGGAGCGGAACGCCGGCGGCGCGGGAGGGTTTTCCCGCGGCGTGGAACTGGCGCTGGAGGCCGGCGCCGAATGGCTGTGGCTCATGGACGACGACGTCGAGGTACTCCCCGGCGCCGTGGAGGCCCTGGACAGGTTCACCCCGGACTACTCGTGCATGATCGGGCGACGGTACGACGCCAACGGCAAACCGTTCTTCTGGCAGCACCACTTCGTCGAGGCCCTGGGCATCTTCCTGCCCGTATCGCGCGATGTGTTCAAGCATTCCGACGTGTTCCGCACCAACGTGGGCAATTTCGAGGGAATGCTGATCCGTGCCTCCGTGGCCCGGTCCATCGGCCTGCCCGACCCCCGGTTCTTCATCACCTGGGACGACCTGATCTACGGCTGGCTCGCAGCGCAAAAGGCCCCGGTGGTGTACGTCAACGCTTTCGTCATCAGGAAAGTCCGCGCACAGCGGCAGGTGGACCTGGGCCTGCGGCACCTCAACGATTCCTCGGACCTGAGCCGCCGCTACGTCATGCGCAACCGGGGGCTCGTGGCGCAGTACCTGCGCGCCCACGGAAAGTACAACCGTGCCGGTTTTGCGGCCGGAACCGCCCTGACCTTCCTGAAGGAACTCGTCCGGCTGGTCCTCGTCGAACGGACCCTCAAGGGGGCCGGGGCGCTGTGGCAGGGGTGGCGCGAATCCCGCAGCATCCTCGCCGACGCCGGCTGGGCGCCGATGCCTGCCTTGCCCGCATATCCGGGGCGCGGCACCGGAAGAGATTAGTATCGTTCTAGGCCCCGGCGCCGTCCGACAGTGTTGCGGCGGGGTATTTTGAAACAGGCGCCTGGCCGCCGTGGTAGTGGAAGTCGGTTGCAATTTCCGTTGAGTACGAAATCTGAAACGCGCGCACCTGCCGCAGTACGGGACGAAAAGCCCGCCCTCTGGATCTGGATCCAGCTGTTCCTGGACTCCATGTCCTGGGTCGTGGCCATCGTCCTGGCGCTGCTGCTGCGCTACGAAATGGGCATCCGCGTCGAACAGTTCGCCGGCGCGCTGGTCATCTCCGCCATCGCCATTGTCGCGCAGGTGGGAGCAGGCTACTCCCTGGCCCTGTACCGGGGCAGGTACCCGTTCGGCAGCTTCCAGGAGGCCAGGGCCCTGGTCTTCGTCACCGTGATCGCCGCCGCCTCGATTACCGCCAGCCTGCTGGTCCTGTACGAAGCCATCAACATCGGCCGCAGCGTGGGCCTGATCGCTTTCCCCTTTGCCTGCCTGTTCATGTGCGCGGCACGCTATGCCAAACGGCTCTATGTGGAGGGCAAGGCCCGTCCCGGCGACGGGGCGCAGAACACCCTGATCTACGGCGCCGGCTTCCTGGGGAACTCGCTGGTGACCCGGATGCTGCAGGACCCCGACTCGCCGTACTTTCCTGTGGGCCTGGTCGACGACGATCCTGCCAAGAAGCACCTCCGCCTCTCCGGTGTCCAGGTGCAGGGCCGCGGCGACGACCTCCCCGCCATCATCCGCCGCACCCGCGCCACCGTCCTGGTCGTGGCCTTCGCCAACGTCGAAGCCTCGGTGGTCCGCCGCATCTCCGACGCCGTGGCTGGGCTGAACGTCCGTGTGCTCGTGCTGCCGCCCCTGCGGGACATGCTCGGCAGCGGTGCCCCTGCGGGTTTCTCCGACTTCCGCGACGTGGCCGTCGAGGACCTGATCGGCCGCCGCCCCGTCGACATCAAAGTGGATGAGATCGCCGGCTACATCAAGGACAAGCGCGTGCTGGTCACCGGCGCCGGTGGCTCGATCGGCTCCGAGCTCTGCCGCCAGATCGTGCAGTTCAGTCCTGCGGAACTGATCATGCTGGACCACGACGAAACGGGCCTGCAGCAGACCCAGATCTCCATCACCGGCCGCGGCCTGCTGGCCGGCCGCGACACCGTACTGGCCAACATCCGTGACGGTGAGGCCCTCCGGGACATCTTCGAGGACCGCCGGCCGGAAGTGGTGTTCCATGCCGCAGCCCTGAAGCATGCCCCGTTGCTCCAGCAGTATCCGGTCGAAGCCTGGAAGACCAATGTCTGCGGCACCCTGAACGTACTGCGCGCCGCCCAGCAGGCCGGTGTCTCGCACTTCGTGAACATCTCCACCGACAAGGCCGCGAACCCCACCACAGCCCTGGGCCACTCCAAGCGGGTGGCCGAAAAGCTGACAGCGTGGATGGCCGGCCAGACCGGCAGGACGTTCGTCTCCGTGCGCTTCGGCAATGTCATGGGCAGCCGGGGCTCGATGCTGCCCCTGTTCACCGAGCAGATCCGGGTTGGCGGTCCCGTCACTGTCACCGATCCCGACGTCACCCGCTTCTTCATGACGATCCCCGAGGCGTGCCAGCTGGTGATCCAGGCCGGTGCGATCGGCGCCGGCGGAGATGTGATGATCCTGGACATGGGCGAGCCGGTGC
This sequence comes from Arthrobacter sp. MAHUQ-56, assembly GCF_019710585.1. Lineage (GTDB taxonomy): Bacteria > Actinomycetota > Actinomycetes > Actinomycetales > Micrococcaceae > Arthrobacter. Next base: position 979,901 of record NZ_JAIFZQ010000020.1, read on the forward strand.
GGATCCTGGACGTTGCGCAACGCATGATTGCGATGTCGGGCCGGGACGTGGAGATCATCTACACCGGCCTGCGCCCCGGCGAGAAACTCCACGAGGAACTGGTGGGCACGGGCGAACTGGACGAACGGCCGCTGCATCCGAAGATTTCCCACACCCGCGCCACCGAGCAGGATCCGGACAAGCTGGACCTCCAGGTCTGGCTGGCCCGCTGCGAGGCTGAGCAAGGCAGCAACGTGGTTATTCCCGACGACGAGTCCGACGAAGCGGGCGAGATCCGGGTGGCGTCATGACGCCCTTGGTCCTCGTCGCCCTGATCACCCTGCTGGCCAGCCTGCTGCTTCCCTTTGCGGTGAAACCATGGCTGGTGCGGATGGGGGTCGTGGACGTCCCGTCGGCCCGCTCGTCGCACGTCAAAGTGACCATTCGCGGCATGGGTGTCGCCGCGGCGCTCGCCACGGCCATCGGCTACGGGGCCGCAGTGCTGCTGGGTGTTGTCACGGTGGACCGCTCGCTGTCCGCCGTCATGCTGGGGATCATTGCCGCGTGTGCCGTGGTGGGCTGGATCGAGGACCTGCGCGGCATGTCCATCCGGGGCCGGGCAGCTGCGCAGCTGGGCATCGGCGCTGTGGGTTCGGCGCTGCTGATCCTGCTCACCGGGCAGTCTTTCTGGTGGCTGCCGCTGGCTGCGGTCGCCATCGCTGCGTACGTCAATATCGCCAATTTCATGGACGGCGTCAATGGCATCTCCGGGTTGCACGGCGTCACGGCCGGCGGCGCTTACGCGGCGGCAGGGATGCTGTCAGAGCAGCCTTGGCTGACTGCAGGCGGAGCGGTACTGGCTATGTCCTTCCTCGGGTTCCTGCCGTGGAACCTGGGCCGGGGTTCGGTCTTCCTGGGCGACGTCGGCAGCTACCTGCTGGGCGCGTCCGTGGCGGCCCTTGCAGTGGCCGGCTTCCTGGGCGGCGTCTACGTCGAATACGTCCTCTCACCGATCCTGGTCTATGCCGCGGACACCGGCTACACCCTGCTGCGCCGGATCAAGGCGGGGGAGCGGTGGTACGCGTCGCACCGCGAACACGTCTACCAGCGCCTCACGGACGTCGGCTTCACGCACCTCCAGTCGGCTGCCACCGTGACGGCCTGCACCGCTGCCGTCATCCTGCTCGGGTTCATATCCGCCACGGCGCCGCTTCCCATCGTGGCCCTGTGCGTGGGCGCAAGCCTGCTGGTGCTCGTCCTCTACCTGGCCAGCCCCGACCTGATCCGCCGGTACCGGCGCCGGTCCAAGGTGACCCGCCTGCCGGTGACCTAGCCGTGTTCTATCTCGTGTAGAATTTGAGGGCAGCCCAAGCTGCCAATCCACCCCCAGCCTCCTGGCGATGTGCCATGTGGTGCCGACGATTGGGATCGAATGACCTCCAACGCCGAGTCCGGACCTGCATCCGGCCATCGCCCCGTTGGCGCTTCCGGTCCCACCCGTTCGCTCTGGCTGAACCTGCTGAGGCGCAGCTCCATCGCCGCCGTGGCCGGACTCGTGCTGTGCGCGGTCCCTGCGGGCCTCCTCAACGGAGGCAGCGGCGCCCTGTCCAGTCTCCTCGGAGGCCTGCTGGTGATGCTGTTCTTCGGCATCAGCCTGCTGGTGGGCCATTTCGTGGGACGGCACAACCCGTCCGGTGCGATCGGGATGTTCGTGGCTACCTACTTCATCAAGGTCGTCGGCTTCGCCGCCGTCCTGTTCGTCGTCGGTACCCCTGACTGGCTTGATGGCCGCTGGTTCGTCATCGGGGCAGTCGTCGCCGTCGTCCTGTGGCAGGCTGCCGAGATCCATGGTTTCAGCAAAGCCCGCCTGCAGATCTACAACGATCCAGAGGAGAAGGAGGCCCCCAATGCGTAACGCACGGAAAGGTGGGGCCGCCGGAAACGCCAACACGGGTTCCGGTCCATCCGCTCCCGGCGTTTCCGGGGACAACTCCGACGGCGGATACAACGCCGGCATGGCCGTCTTCAGCTACATCATTGGCGGAATCATCGTCTGGAGTTTGATAGGGTGGGGACTGGATTATCTGTGGGGAACGCGCTGGATTGTGCTCGCAGGCGCTCTGCTTGGAGCCGTCGGAGGTTTTTACCTTTCCCACATGCATGGCCTCACCAGTTCCCGCAAAAAAACTGGTGAGCGTCCTGCTGCCAGCGGGCCGTCCAAGGACGGCGACACGAATGCCAAATAATTTCACAGGGGGAACAGCAGGCCGCCAGGCCGTTGGTCCCCGCCCAACGCCCAATGATGGACACTGCAGAGAGGAAACGCGTTGATCGCGCTTGCGCTCCCGGCCCAAGATTCAGGAGAGTTCACTCCTCCTGGTATTAACGAAATGCATTTGCCGGCAATCCTGCCGTGGGGTGCCGCAGAGGGATTCTCCAAGCAGATGCTGCTGGTCCTCCTCTCTGTCGCTATTATCGCCACCTTCTTCGTGCTTGCCGCACGCAAGCAGCAGCTGGTGCCCGGCAAGCTCCAGTTCGCCGGCGAGGCCGCCTACGGCTTCGTCCGCAACGGCATCGCCAAGGACATCATCGGCGGCAGGGACTTCATCAAGTATGTCCCCCTGCTGTTCAGCCTGTTCTTCTTCATCCTGGTGAACAACATCTACGGAGCGATCCCGCTCATCCAGCTCCCCACGTTCTCCCACGTTGGCGGTGCCTACGTGCTGGCCGGGCTCGTCTACTTCACCTGGATCGCCATCGGCGTCAAGAAGAACGGCCTGCGCTACTTCAAGCTGGCCACCGTTCCCTCCGGTGTTCCGTGGTTCATCCTGCCAATCGTGATCCCCATCGAGATCATCTCCAACTTCCTGGTCCGTCCCGTGACGCACAGCCTCCGTCTGTTCGCCACGATGCTCGCAGGCCACCTCATCGTGATGATCGCCGGATCCGGCATCGAGTTCCTGGTCATGCAGGAGAACGTCCTGCTCAAGGGCACCTCCGTGCTGGTGCTGGCCGGGGCCATCGCCATGTACATGCTTGAAGCCCTGATCATGGTCCTGCAGGCCTACGTGTTCACGCTGCTCACCGCGATCTACATCGAAGGTGCCCTGCACGCCGACAGCCACTAGGCCAACGCCACCGGGAGCCCGGCTCCGGCGGCACTTACAGAATTCCCCTCGCGGGGATGAAGCAACCCAAACAACCTGCCACATGGGTGGCATCTTGAAAGGAAGAAAAATGGAAGGCAATCTCAACCTCGTAGGTTACGGTCTGTCCGCAATCGGCGGTGGTATCGGTGTTGGCCTCGTCTTCGCTGCCTACATCAACGGCGTTGCACGCCAGCCTGAGGCGCAGCGCGTGCTGCAGCCGATCGCGTTCCTTGGCCTTGCGCTGACCGAAGCCCTCGCCATCCTCGGCCTGGTCTTCGCCTTCGTTCTCTAGTCCTAGAGCGAAGCGAACTTTCAGAACCGAGTAGAAAAGGACGGGTGAAACATGAATCAGCTGATCATCTCAGCCGCCACTGAGGGCGAAGTCAACCCCCTGATGCCCAATCTCTGGGAAATGGGCGTTGTCCTCGTGGGCTTCCTCATCCTCTTGTTCATCGTGGTCAAGTTCGTTGTCCCGATGTTCGAAAAGACCTTCGCCGAGCGTGCCGAGGCCATTGAAGGCGGCATCGCAAAGGCTGAAAAGGCCCAGGCTGAGGCGTCTGCTGCACTCGAAGAGTACAAGCAGCAGCTGACCGACGCCCGCACCGAAGCAAACCGCATCCGTGAGGAAGCCCGCGCCGAAGGTGCACAGATCCTTGCGGACCTCAAGGAGAAGGCTGCTGCCGAGTCTGCCCGCATCACTGCGCAGGCCCACGCACAGATCGAGTCCGAGCGCCAGGCGGCCGTTGTGTCCCTGCGCGCCGAGGTAGGCACCCTGGCCACCACCCTTGCCGGCCGCATCGTGGGCGAAGCGCTCAACGACGACGAGCGTGCAGCACGGGTTGTTGACCGCTTCCTGGCAGATCTGGAGACCCAGAACGCAGGTGCAGCTAAGTAATGGCAGGCGTATCGAGCGAATCGCTGGCAACAGCGCTGACCGCGCTGGAGGCCAAGCTTCCTACCGCGTCGCTGCAGCTGGCAAAGGAACTCTTCGGAATCCTGGAAATGGTGGACAGCTCGGCTGGCTTGCGTCGTGCCCTGACTGATCCGTCCCGGAACGGTGACGAGAAGTCGGCGCTGGTCAGGAAGCTGGTTGGCGGAAAAGTCTCCGCTGATGCCGCAGAGATCGCAGGCGGATTGGCCAGTTCACGCTGGGCATCGGCGCGGGACATCGGCGATGCACTCGAGACTCTTGCCGCAACGGTGGTCATTTCCGTTGCTGAAAACAAGTCGGCCGTTTCTGCCTCCGGCATCACTGGCCTGGAAGAGCTGGAGAACGAACTGTTCTCCTTCAACCAGGCTGTGGCTTCCAGCCACGAGGTACAACGTGCTCTGTCCGAACCGCAGGCCAGTGCCGCCGCCAAGGCTGCGCTTGCCGAAAAGCTGGTGCCCGGGGCCAGTGAGGAAGCCAAAGTCCTCATCACCCAGGCGGTCACCCAGCCCCGCGGCATCAAGGCCACGCGCCTTGTGGAACGGTTCGCCGAGCTGGCGGCCAAGCGGCAGCAGCGCTGGATTGCAACGGTCAGCGTGACCCGCCCCCTGACGTCAACGCAGCTGACCCGCCTCCAGGCGGGCCTGAACGCGCTGTACGGGCGGGAACTGAAGGTCAACGTCAACGTTGACCCGGCACTCATTGGCGGCATCCGCGTCCAGGTCGGTGACGAAGTGCTCGACGCTTCGGTGATTGCCCGGCTGAACGAGCTGCAACGCCAGCTGGCCGGCTAGCCGGACAAGCACAACCAAACTGATAGAAACCCCGGTCATCTAACGGTGATCACAAAAACAGGAGAGCAGGGACTGCAGATGGCCGAATTGACCATCAACGCCGACGACGTCCGTAATGCGCTGAACGAGTTCGCGGCGTCCTACGAACCCGGAAACGCAGAGCGCGTAGAGGTCGGCCGCGTAACCACCGCTAGTGACGGCATCGCCCGTGTTGAGGGCCTTCCCTCGGTCATGGCGAACGAGCTGCTGCGCTTCGAGGACGGCACCCTGGGCCTGGCCCAGAACCTTGACGTCCGCGAAATCGGCGTCATCGTCCTCGGTGACTTCACCGGCATTGAAGAAGGCCAGGAAGTCCACCGCACGGGACAGGTTCTGTCCGTCCCCGTCGGTGACGCCTTCCTCGGCCGCGTGGTCGACCCGCTGGGCGTGCCCATCGACGACCTCGGCGAGATCAAGGCTGAAACCACCCGCGCGCTGGAGCTCCAGGCTCCCGGCGTGACCCAGCGCAAGTCGGTTCACGAGCCGATGCAGACCGGCCTGAAGGCCATCGACGCGATGATCCCGATCGGCCGCGGCCAGCGCCAGCTGATCATTGGCGACCGCCAGACCGGCAAGTCCGCCATCGCGATCGACACCATCATCAACCAGAAGGCCAACTGGGCTTCCGGTGACGTGACCAAGCAGGTCCGCTGCATCTACGTCGCCATCGGCCAGAAGGCGTCCACGATTGCCGCCATCCGCCAGACCCTCGAGGACAACGGCGCGCTGGAATACACCACCATCGTGGCGTCTCCCGCTTCCGACCCCGCAGGCTTCAAGTACCTGGCACCGTACGCCGGTTCGGCCATCGGCCAGCACTGGATGTACGGCGGCAAGCACGTCCTGATCGTGTTCGATGACCTGTCCAAGCAGGCAGAGGCCTACCGCGCAGTGTCGCTGCTGCTCCGCCGCCCGCCGGGACGCGAAGCCTACCCGGGCGACGTCTTCTACCTGCACTCCCGCCTGCTGGAGCGTTGCGCCAAGCTTTCCGATGACCTCGGTGCCGGTTCCATGACGGGCCTGCCGCTGATCGAGACCAAGGCGAACGACGTGTCCGCCTACATCCCGACCAACGTCATCTCCATCACCGACGGCCAGATCTTCCTGCAGTCGGACCTCTTCAACGCCAACCAGCGTCCCGCTGTTGACGTGGGTGTGTCCGTGTCCCGCGTGGGTGGTGCCGCCCAGGTGAAGTCCATGAAGAAGGTCTCCGGTACCTTGAAGCTGGACCTGGCCCAGTACCGCGACATGCAGGCGTTCGCCATGTTCGCGTCCGACCTGGACGCCGCATCCCGCCAGCAGCTGACCCGTGGCGCCCGCCTGATGGAACTGCTCAAGCAGGGCCAGTACTCGCCGTTCCCGGTCGAGGACCAGGTTGTGTCCATCTGGGCCGGCACCAACGGCTACCTGGACGACGTTCCTGTCGAGGACATCAGCCGCTTCGAGGCTGAGTTCCTGGAGCACCTGCGCCACAAGTCCTCGATCCTCACCACGCTGGCCCAGACCAACGTGCTGGACGACGACACCGTTGCCGCTCTGAAGTCCTCGATCGTCGACTTCAAGAAGGGCTTCTTCGGCGAGGGCGACAACCAGCTGGTAGGCGCCGGCCACGAGGAGCATGAAGCTATCTCCGAGGGCGACGTTGACCAGGAAAAGATCGTCAAGCAGAAGCGCTAGTTCCGCATCGTCCGGGTGTGCCGGGCCGCAAGGCCCGGCACACCCGGCGACGGAATGTTAGGAAAGGATAAGTATGGGAGCCCAGATCCGGGTCTACCGCCAGAAGATCAGCTCGACCACGTCGATGCGCAAGATCTTCAAGGCGATGGAACTGATCGCTACCTCGCGCATCGGGAAGGCCCGTGCGCGCGTAGCAGCTTCACTGCCTTACGCGAACGCGATCACGCGCGCCGTTTCTGCTGTCGCCAGCCAAAGCGAAATCGACCACCCGCTGACCACTGAGCCCGCGCAGATCCGCCGCGCCGCCGTCCTGGTAATCACCTCGGACCGCGGCCTGGCCGGTTCCTACTCGGCCAGCGTCCTCAAGCAGGCGGAAGGTCTCAACGAGCTGCTCCACGCCGAAGGCAAGGAAGTCAAGACCTACCTCGTGGGCCGCAAGGCCCAGGCCTACTTCGATTTCCGGAGCCGCGAGTATGCGCGGGTCTGGACCGGAGGAACCGATGCCCCCGAGTTCGGCACCGCCCGCGAAATCGGCGAAGCGCTGCTGAACGACTTTGCGGCTGACTTCGAAGACGGCGGCGTGGACGAAATCCACGTTGTCTACACCCGCTTCAAGTCGATGGTTACCCAGGAGCCCACGGTCATCCGCCTCCTGCCGCTGGAAGTAGTGGAAGAGCAGGCTTCCGAATCGGATCTGCTGCCGCTCTACGAGTTCGAGCCGGAAACCGAGCAGGTCCTTGACGCGCTGCTGCCGCGCTACATCGAGGCACGCCTGTTTGCAGCAATGCTGCAGGCCGCCGCATCCGAGCTGGCTGCCCGCCAGCGGGCGATGAAGTCGGCAGGCGACAACGCAACGGACCTGATCAAGAAGTACACGCGTCTGCGCAACACGGCCCGCCAGGCCGAAATCACGCAGGAACTCTCCGAGATTGTTGCCGGCGCCGACGCCCTCGCGTCGTAACGTCTGCCGCCCTCGGTTCCGCTGGACCTGCACCACCACAGATAAACTTAACCCCACGCCATCTACTGAGTGAAGTGAGAGAGATGACTGCCACTGCTACCGAACACGTAGCCGCAACGTCCGGTGCTACCGGCCGCATTGCGCGCGTAATCGGCCCGGTTGTCGACGTCGAATTCCCGGCTGACGCAATCCCGTCCATCTACAACGCACTCACCACCGAGATCACTCTCAACGGTGAGACCAAGACCATCACGTTCGAGACCTCCCAGCACCTGGGTGACAACCTCGTCCGCGCCATCTCCCTGCAGGCCACCGACGGACTCGTCCGCGGCACGTCCGTAGTGGACAGCGGTGCCCCGATCTCCGTGCCTGTCGGCGACGGCGTCAAGGGCCACATCTTCAACGTCCTGGGCCAGCCCCTCGACGTTGCCGAGTCGGAACTGGAGATCAGCGAACGCTGGCCCATCCACCGCAAGGCACCGAGCTTCGCTTCGCTCGAAGGCTCCACCGAAATGCTCGAGACGGGCATCAAGGTCATCGACCTCCTCACCCCCTACATCAAGGGTGGAAAGATCGGCCTGTTCGGCGGCGCCGGCGTGGGCAAGACCGTTCTGATCCAGGAAATGATCACCCGTGTTGCCCGCAACTTCGGTGGTACTTCCGTCTTCGCCGGTGTCGGCGAGCGTACCCGTGAGGGCAACGACCTCTGGGTTGAAATGGAAGAGGCAGGCGTCCTCAAGGACACCGCCCTTGTCTTCGGCCAGATGGATGAGCCGCCGGGAACGCGTCTGCGGGTGGCCCTGTCCGCGCTGACCATGGCGGAATACTTCCGCGATGTCCAGAACCAGGACGTGCTGCTCTTCATCGACAACATCTTCCGCTTCACCCAGGCAGGTTCCGAGGTTTCCACCCTGCTGGGCCGCATGCCGTCCGCCGTGGGCTACCAGCCCAACCTGGCTGACGAGATGGGCCTCCTGCAGGAGCGCATCACGTCGACCAAGGGCCACTCCATCACCTCGATGCAGGCCATCTACGTCCCCGCTGACGACTACACCGACCCGGCTCCGGCCACGACCTTCGCACACCTGGACGCGACCACGGAACTGTCCCGTGAAATCGCCTCCCGTGGTCTGTACCCGGCCGTTGACCCGCTGACGTCCACCTCGCGCATCCTGGACCCCCAGTACATCGGCAAGGACCACTACAACACGGCCGTCCGTGTGAAGCAGATCCTGCAGAAGAACAAGGAACTCCAGGACATCATCGCCATCCTCGGTGTCGATGAACTCTCCGAAGAGGACAAGATCGTCGTGTCGCGTGCACGCCGCATCCAGCAGTTCCTGTCGCAGAACACCTACACCGCGAAGCAGTTCACCGGTGTCGAAGGCTCCACGGTCTCCATCAAGGACACCGTCGAAGGCTTCGCCGCGATCTGCGACGGCGACCTCGACCACATCGCGGAGCAGGCGTTCTTCAACGTCGGTGGCCTCGATGACGTTGAGCGCCAGTGGGCCAAGATCCAGGAACAGACCAAGTAATATGGCTGAGCTTGAGGTTGAGATTGTCGCAGCGGACCACTTCGTGTGGTCCGGAGCGGCCAAGATGGTCAAGGCCCGCACCAGCGATGGTGAAATCGGAATCCTGCCCGGCCACTCGCCCCTGCTGGCGATCCTGGCCGAAGGTGAGCTGGCAATCCAGCCGGTTTCCGGGGACCGTATTGCGGTAGATGTCGACGGCGGATTCTTCTCCGTCGACAACAACCGCGTGGTTATCGTTGCTGACAACGCCCAGCTGGGCGGCTCGGCTACCGCTGGGATCCGCTAGCACGACCTTGATGGACGCAGCAGATTTTCCGTTCATCGCCTTGGCAGTCACTTTCGGATTGCTGATTTTTGCACTGTGCCTTTCGGGGGTGCGCCGCTTCAACCTGCGGCGTGCCCTCGGCACCGTGGACGCCTCCATTTGCATGGCTGGAAACAGCTGGCAGATGGGGGTTTGTCGTTATCAGGACGACTGCCTTGAATGGTTCCGGCTGATCTCCCTGAGCGTGCGGCCCAAACACACCTTCAGGCGCAGTTCCCTGGAACTGCTGGGCCGACGGCAACCTACGGAGGCGGAAGCTGTGAAGGTGCAGCCGAACGTGGTGATTGTCGAACTGCGCTATGAGGGACAGGACCTGCGTCTGGCCATGAAGTTCGATGCCTACACCGGCCTGTCATCCTGGCTGGAAGCGGGACCCGTCATCGGCGTGGGCACCTGGCGCTAGCCAACGTGGACTGGTTTTCAGACATCCGGCTCACGGACGGGCCACTGTACTGGTCCGTCCTGGTATTGGGAACAGGCGCCGCAGCCTTGCTCCTGGTGCCGCCCCGGTGTGCCCCGGCGAGGCTGTGGCTCGCCCGGATCGTTGTTGCGGCCGGCGCAGCGTTCGCGCTGGTGGCAACCGTGCACTGGGCCCTCATCAATGTCTTTACGGTCTTTCCGGAAGACCTGCCGGATCCCGTGCTGATGTGGCTGGTGCCGGCCGTTACGGCCCTCCTCCTGGCCCTGCTCCGGCTGCCGCGGACCAATTGGCCTGGACGCGGGGGAGTAATCCTGGCCGCACTGCTGGTGGTGCTGCTTTCGGCCCTCCAGATCAATGCCTACTTCGGGCTGAACCGGACCGTCAGTGACCTGATGGGGACCGCCCTGGCCCGCATCCCGGCCCTGGAGCAGGACCTCATGCGCCGCTCCGGCGAGTCCGACGGCGTGCCGCTGCAGGGATGGAAGCCCGACGGCGAGCTGCCGGCCGGGGGAGTCCTCCGCAAATCCCCGATCCCCGGCACCTCGTCCGGGATGAACAACCGTGACGCCTACATTTACCTGCCCCCCGCCTATTTCGCGCGCAACCGTCCCGCCCTCCCGGTCCTGGTCCTGGTGGCCGGCCAGCCCGGTGGCCCCGCGGACTGGCTGACCGGAGGCGCCATCCGGGGGCATCTGGATTCCTTTGCAGCGGCCCACGGCGGGCTGGCACCGGTAGTGGTGATCCCCGACCCCAACGGCTCACAGTCGGCCAACACCATGTGCATGGACAGCAAGATCGCCAAGGCGGACACCTACCTGTCGCAGGACGTGCCGCGCTGGATCAGTTCCACCCTGGCCATCGATACCAACCACAGCCACTGGGCAGTGGGCGGATTCTCCTTCGGGGGAACGTGTGCCGTGCAGATGGGCACCAGGCATCCTGACGTCTTTGCGGACGTCCTGGCCTTCTCCAGTGAAGCGGAGCCTGCCATAGCCAAGGAGCGGCAGAAGACCATAGACGCCTCCTTCCCGGGAAATCCGGAGGAATTCACCCAACAGCTGCCACTGGAGATCATGAAACACCAACGGTTCGAGGCCAGCGGCATGTACCTGACCGCGGGCCAGAACGACCCCGAATTCGTGGGGTACCTCCACACCCTGGCCACCGCCGCGGAGGGTGCCGGCTTCACCGTGCGCGCGTACGAGGTTGAACACACCGGCCATTCCTGGGATACCTCGTCGAAACGGATAGCGGATGCCTTGCAGTTCCTGGCCGACCGGTGGAGGATGCAGCCGTGAATGTCCCAACCAGGGACCGTACGGTCACCCTGATGTGGTCCAGCGTGGGCCGCCCGGCGCTCCGGCAGGCCCTGGTCACGCTGAGATCGATGCCGCTCACCCTGGGTGTCCTTGCCGCCTTCCTCGCAGCCGGTGCCGTGACGGGCAGTTACCTGGACGGGCCGCCCGAGAGGCTCCTGTGGCTGGCCTCCGTCAGCGGCCCGGACCTGCGGGCCGGCAACTGGTGGCAGCTGTTCACCAGCATCTTCTTCGCCACCAATCCGCTCGCGTACCTGACCGCGTCCCTCATGATCGTCCTGTTGCTGGGACTGGCCGAGCGCAGGCTGGGCCGGCGCGCCGCCGTCGGACTGTTCTTCGGCGGCCAGTTCGCCGCCGTGACCCTCTTCCTGCTGGTCACCCAGCTGGCAGTCTATGGCGGTGATGGGTGGCTGGACAGGATGGTCAACGACCGCCTGATCGGGCCCTACGCTCCCGTTCTTACCGCGGGTTTGGCTGCCAGCGCCCGGATCCCCCTTCTCTGGCAGCGTCGGCTCCGTACCGCGGTGCTCTCGATCTCGATCCTGCTGGTCCTCTATGTGGGGCACGCCGAGACTGTCATCGGCCTGATCGGTGCGCTCCTGGGCCTCCTTGCCGGCTGGTGGATCCAAGGCGACCAGGGACGGCTGCACCGGCACCGGTCCACCGGCCGCGAGACGAGGAACCTGCTGGCGCTCACCGTGGCCGTTTTTGCCGTGGGGCCGATCCTGACCGGGATCACGCGGGCTCCCACCGGTCCTCTGGCCCTGCTGCGCGATGTGGTGCTTAGCCCGATGCCCACCCTTAGCCAGCTGGTGTTCAACTGCGGCGCCACCGTGGATCCCTCCTGCCTCGAGACGGGCCGTGCCGGGTTTGCGGGGCCGTTCGGACTGGCGCTGGCCATTGTCCCTGTCATCCTGCTGCTGATCTGCGCGGACGGCATGCGCCGCGGCCGCAGGCTGGCGCTGAACATCGCGCTTGCCATCCAGCTGGCGGTGACAGCCCTGGCGACTGTGTACCTCACCCTGTTCGCGCTGGTCCCGTCACGGCTGCAGGGTCCGCACGCCACGCCCCTGGCCTCCGCCTTCGCCCATGTGCTGCCCCTCGTTGTGGTGCCGTTGCTGCTGTCGGTGGTGCTGTGGCTCAACCGCCGGCAGTTCCGCGTGCAGACCCAGCCGGGAGCCCGGCGAACGCTTGGCGTGGTGGTGGGCGGGACCTGGCTGACCCTTGCCAGTTTCTACACCGTTGCCTGGCTTGGTTCCGGCGGCCTGGCCCGCGACGGGGGAGTGCTGGGACTGCTGGCCGAACTGGCCCGGCAGTATGTCCCGGTGCCCATTCCGCAGAACTTCCGCCGGGTCTTCGGGGCCCGGGACAGCGCCGAGGCGTTCCTCTTTGCCTACTCCGGCCCCATCTTCTGGCTCGTCACCCTGGCGGCGGTGTGGTGGGTGCTCGTCGGCCGCCACCACGGGCACGTCTTGGGCGGGCAGGACAGGGACCGGGCGCGGGAACTCCTCCACCAGGGCGGTGGTCCGCTGTCCTGGATGGCGCTGTGGGAGCCCAACACCTACTGGTTCAGCCCTGACGGCAAAGGCGCGGTGGCGTTCCAGCAGCATGGCACGGTGGCGCTGACCCTGGGCGGGGCCTTCGGGGACCGCCGGGCAGAGCAGGCGGTCACGGAGGGATTCCTGTACTATTGCCGCAGCCAGGCGCTGATACCTGCGCTGTACTCCTGCGACGACACCCTGTGGCCAGTCCTGCGTGAGCGGGGCTATTCGCGGGTGGCGGTGGCACAGGAGACGCGGCTTGCCCTGCACGAGCTCGAGTTCAAGGGCAAGGAATGGCAAAACGTCCGCACGGCGCTGAACCGCGCGGCCAAGCTGGGGGTCGAGGCTGTGTGGGGCTCGTACCACTCGCTGCCCGCAGCGCTGCGGTCCCGGTTGAATGAAGTATCCGAGGAATGGGCAGCCGGGAAGTCGGTTCCCGAGATGGGCTTCACGTTGGGCGGTGTGGACGAGCTCGATGACGAGGAGGTCCTGTGCTGCCTGGCCGTGGACGGCAACGGGACGGTGCACGGGGTGACCAGCTGGCTTCCCGTGTACGACGGCGGGCGGCTGGTCAGCAGGACACTTGACGTCATGCGCCGGGGTACCGAGGGATTCCCCGGCGTGATGGAATTCCTGATCGCCTCCGCAGTGCTGGAGCTGCGTGATTCCGTGGAGGTGATTTCCCTGTCGGGTTCACCGCTGGCCAGCAGGCCGGAGGTCCCGGCGGAGGCGGGCGCGGACGGCGGGGCAGGCGAAGGCGCCCGCGACGAGGAGGCGGAGAACCTGGTCCGGATCCTGGATCTGGTGGGCCATGCCCTGGAACCTGTCTACGGGTTCCGCTCGCTCGCGGCCTTCAAGTCCCGGTTCAAGCCGGAGTACCGTGCGCTCTACCTGTACTACCAGGACCCGCTGCACCTGCCGGCGATCGGCAGGGCCCTCACCCGCGCCTACCTCCCCGGACTTTCCCTGGCCCAGGGGGCCCGCCTGGTGCGGAAACTGGTCTCGTAACGGAAATGGTCCCCCGGCGCATACGCCGGGGGACCATCTTCTCCGCTGACGGCCGCATGCGGCGGCCGGACGGGTAAGGCTGACGGGGTCAGACTAGACGACGGTTACGCCGGTAGCCTGGGGACCCTTGGCGCCCTGGCCGATCTCGAACTGAACACGCTGGTTCTCGTCGAGGGTCTTGAAGCCGCCGGTCTGGATCTCCGAGTAGTGAACGAAGACATCGCCGTCGGAGTCATCCGGGGTAATGAAGCCGAAGCCCTTTTCAGCGTTGAACCACTTGACGGTTCCCTGTGCCATTTATTTCTCCTCATTGTGGAACTTATTTAAGATCGGCACACTTCGTACCGGTCTTGGTCACTCCGCGAGAAGAATCCTGGATTGCCTTGCCTGGAAGGGTCTGGCGCTGCAGGAGCTTCGCGCTCGCAACATGTCTTGCGAGCATGAAAAACACCTACACAAAGACTGAGACAAGAATTTCATGCCCGTTCCCGCAGGTCAACGGCTCGAACAGGAAAAGGGATAAATTTTGGGTAAAAAGCCGGTAACGCGAAACAAGGCGTTCCGGGAGCCCCTGAGTTCCGCGGAAGAGCGAACAGGAACCTTGGAAGGGGACTAGAAAAGCCGCGATTCGATGTCGTCCACGCCGCGCATGGCATCGTAGTCGAGGGTGACGCAGTCAATGCCGCGGTCGTTGGCGAGGACCTTGGCCTGCGGCTTGATCTGCTGGGCGGCAAAGATGCCCCGGACCGGAGCCAGCAGCGGGTCCCGGTTCAACAGTTCCAGGTACCGCGTCAGCTGCTCCACGCCATCGATGTCCCCCCGGCGCTTGAGTTCGATGGCCACCGTGGCGCCGTCGGCGTCCCGGGCCAGGATGTCCACCGGCCCGATCGCGGTGAAGTACTCGCGCCGGATCAGGGAGTACCCCGGGCCCAGCGTTTCGATCTGTTCGGCCAGGAGCCGCTGCAGGTCCGCCTCCACCCCGTCCTTGATCAGGCCCGGATCCACCCCGAGGTCGTGCGAGGATTCGCTGAGTTTTTCGTGGATGTTGATGATCAGCCGGTCGTCGGTCTTGGCCGACTGGACCGTCCACTGCTCCACGACGCCAAGCTCCAGGTCGATGTCGTCGGGGGAGAAGACACGGAGCGTGGCCGGCGGGCTCATCCAGTTCAGGGGCTTGTAGGAGCCGCCGTCCGAGTGCACCAGCACCGAACCATCCGCCTTCACCAGCAGCAGCCTGGTAGCGAGCGGGAGGTGGGCTTTGAGCCGGCCAACGTAATCAACGGAGCAATGGGCTATGACAAGTCGCACGCCGTACAGACTACCGCGTGGGGCCCGAGGGCCGTGC
The DNA here is from genome assembly GCF_019710585.1 of Arthrobacter sp. MAHUQ-56. Lineage (GTDB taxonomy): Bacteria > Actinomycetota > Actinomycetes > Actinomycetales > Micrococcaceae > Arthrobacter. Next base: position 994,922 of record NZ_JAIFZQ010000020.1, read on the forward strand.
CGGCGCCCTGTCCTGCCGGCCGCCTGGGGCAGAATGGATACATGCCGCGCTCCAACCGTCCCCGCCGTCCAGCCTCCGGCAAGGGTGCCGCCTCTGGCAGGGGAGCGGGACGCAGGAACAGCGCCGACGTACCCGAACTGGACCTTGAGCGGGCACGGGCCGGCATCGCCCGCCGGGAGAGCGCTCCCGACGGCGAGTGGATGGTCCGCACCATGACCGCGAAGAACGCCGAAAAGACCTACATCTGCCCCGAATGCTCCACGGCCGTCCTGCCCGGAGTCGCGCACCTGGTGGTCTGGAAGGACGACCACCTCTTCGGTGCCGCCGCCGGCCTGGCCGAACGCCGGCACTGGCACACCAACTGCTGGGTGTCGCGCAGCTACCGTTACCGCTGATGTCTCCTGCCGCAGCGCCGCCCGGCTCTCGCTAAGCTGGCAGGCATGACTTTTGATCCGGCGTCGTACCACTTCACTCCGTCCGCGGGCCCCGCCCCCATCCGTGCCTCCACTGTGCTGCCAGCACTCCGGGAGAACATCGAACTGCAGACGGAGGACGGCCACACCCTCGTGGGCGAGCTGGCACTTCCGGAATCGGGGCCGGTCAAGGCCACGCTGATCACACTCCACCCGCTGCCCACGCACGGCGGGTTCATGGACTCGCACGTCTTCCGCAAGGCCTCCTACCGTCTGCCCGCGCTCGCCGGTATCGCCGTGCTGCGGTTCAACACCCGCGGCACGGAGTCGCCGCGCGGCACCAGCACCGGCGGCTTTGAAGAGGGCATCGGCGAGCGGTACGACGTCGAGGCGGCCGTCCGCTTCGCCGTCGACCGTGGCCTGCCCAACCGCTGGCTGGTGGGGTGGTCCTTCGGAACGGAACTTGCGCTGATGTACGGGGCTGTGGAGCCGGTGGCCGCGCAGATCGAGGGCGCCGTGCTTCTGTCGCCGCCGCTGCACCGTGCCACGGACAAGCACCTGCAGCAGTGGGCGGAGTCGGGCAAGCCGCTGACGGTGCTGGTGCCCGAGCACGACGACTTCCTGCAGCCGGCCGAGGCAGCCGCCCGCTTTGCCCTGGTGCCGCAGGCCCGGGTGGTGGGCGTGGACGGCGCCAAGCACCTGTGGGTGGGGGAGAAGTACGCCGCGCGCGTGCTCAATGACATCGTGTCACTGGTCAGCCCGGACGCCGCCGGCGCTTCGCTCCCGCAGGAATGGGACGGCCCGACGGCGACAGCGGCCACGTAGGCAGGCTAGTGCTGGTCCTGCCGGACGATGTAGATCTCCCGGACCAGGAGCATGACGGCGGCGGCGGTGGGGATGGCGATCAGGGCGCCCAGCACGCCCAGCAGGCTGCCGCCGGCGATCACGGAGATCACCGCCACGGCGCCGGGCACCGCCACGGCCTTCTGCATGATGCGCGGCGAGATGAAGTAGGCCTCGAACTGCAGGTAGGCGAAGTAGCAGACCGCGTAGACCGCGGCCGCCTGCCAGCCCTCCGTGAGGGACACCAGCACCACCACTATGCCGGCGATCATGCCGCCCACCAAGGGGATGAACGCGAGCAGCGCCACCACGAACGCCAGGAGCAGGGCAAAGGGGACGCCCACGATGGACATGACGATGAAGGCGAATGTGGCGTTGAGCAGGGCCACGCAGGCCTGGCCGATGACGTAGTTGCCCACTGAGCGCGTGATCTCCTCCGACAGCGCGGCCACGCGCTTCCGGCGCGAACGCGGTGCCAGCCGGTAGCCCCATTTCTTCATGGCCGGAAGTGCCGCCAGGAAGTAGAGGCTCAGGACCAGGACGATCAGTGTGCCGAAGAGGGCGTTGGCCACCGTAGATCCGAAGCCCACCACGCCGCCGAAAATACCGCCCATTGCGGCGGGATCCTTGACGAACTTGTCCAGTTCCTCGGTGATCCGGTCTCTGATGCCGAACTGGTTGTCCAGGCTGCGGAAGAAGTCCGAGTCCATGAAGTTGCGCACCCAGTCCGGCGCCTGCTGGACGATTTCAGACACCTGTTCCACGATCGTGGGAATCAGGGTGGCGAAGAAGCCGACGACGGCGCCCATCAGGACCGCCACCGAGACCAGGATTCCGGCCGGGCGGGGAATCTTCCGGTTCTCCAGCCAGCCAACCACCGGCTCCAGGCCGAGGGCGATAAACAGCGCCGCCACGATCCACAGCAGCAACTGCGTGGTGTGGGAGCCGATCCAGTAGACGAGCAGCGCCAGTCCCACGCCCACGGTGCCCATGAACCCCATGTACAGCGGATGCTGGGGGGACATGCGGGGCCCGGGGTGCCCGAACTGCGGTTCCTCGTCGTTGTCGTGGTCCGCTTCGGGTGCCTGTCCTGCATACTCTGGCGGCATTTCGAACCTGAGCCGGGGCTGGGCGCCGGGCAGGGGCTGCCGGAGCCTGCGCACCACCTGGCCCAGGGTCGCCGCGGCGGTGCCCCTGCGCCGGGCTGCTGCCATGCCTGCCGGGACCACCGGGGCCGGGGCCGCGCCCCTGGAGTCCCTGGAATTTCCGGCTTCCGCGGAGGACGGGTCCGTCTTGTCAGTCACTGGTTTTGGGGCCTGTTCCGTGCGAGGCGCCGCCTCGGCGGGCCGGTGTGATGATCATCGCAAACACTATCAGCAGGCTTGTCAACGGGAGCGGAAGGCGCCGTCCGGGAGGCGCCGCGGTCCCGCCCCGGACGGTGGAAACCGGGCCCGTGGTAACAAAAAGGTTACTATTGAAGGCAAACCCCCGCTGATGATAGGTGTTTCCCTTGCGTTTAAAGACTGCAGTCGCACTCGTGCTGCTCGGCCTCCTGACACTTTTGGCCGGCATTGGCCAGAGGACCATCTGGGCTCCATCGGAGACGTTCACTGCCGCCGTCCCGGCGGATGCCGCTGCCGCTCCGCTGACCGTCATCGACCAAAAACTGCGGACCCTCCACGAGGGACCGGTCAAGGTGACCGTCCAGGGCGACGGAAACTTCATCCTGGCTGCCGGCAGGCCGGACGACGTCCAGGCCTGGGTCGGCCCGACTGCCCACAACACCATCTCCGGGGTTTCCGAGGACGGGAAGTCCCTGCAGGTTGAACACGCCGACGGCGACGCCACGGCGCCGAACCCGGCCGGGTCGGACCTCTGGGCCGCCAGCGAAAACGCCAGCGGCGAACTGGAGTACACCTGGACCCCGCCCGCTGACGGGGACTGGTCCCTGCTGCTTGCCGCCGACGGCACCAAGCCTGCCCCGGCGTCGGTGTCCATGACGTTCCCGAACGATACTTCCACCCCCTGGGCCGTCCCCCTGATGGTCGTCGGCGGTCTGCTGATCCTGGGCGGCATCGCCCTGGCCGTGCTTTCCGGCCGCCGGAAGGACGGCGGGGCGGACGGCGAAGGCGAGGGCGGGAGCAGCAGCTTTGCGCAGCGCGCCCGTGCCCGCAGCCAGGCGAAGTCCTCCCCGTCGCGGCTGACCATGCTGGCCGCCGGCATGACGGCCGCCGTGCTGGCGGGAACCGCGCCCGCCGCCCAGGCCGCCACTCCGTCCCCGGCGGCCACCGGGAATGCTTCCGCGCCGGCAACCTCCGGCGGCCTGCCGGTGCTGCTGGATTCGCAGTTCCGCCGCATCCTGGAGCAGGTCTCCAGCGCAACCGACGCGGGCGACGCCGCCAAAGACGCGGCCAAGCTTGCAGACCGCGTAGCCGGTCCCGAACTCGAAGTCCGTACGCAGAACTACAAGATCCGCTCGCAGGTAGGCTCCTACGAGCCCCGCATGCCGGTGCGCTCCACCAAGCTGCTGACCACGGTGGTCACCAGCGACCGGGACTGGCCGCGTTCGGTACTGGCCGTCACCCAAGGCGAGGGCAACGTGGTCCCGCAGATCCTTACGCTGGTCCAGCAGTCGCCGCGCGAGAACTACAAGCTGGTGGAGACCACCCCGCTCCAGCCCGGAACGACCTTCCCGAACATCAGCCGGGGAGGCACCCAGACCCTGGCCCCCGCCGACAAGGCCGGCCTGTTGTACAGCGGCGAGGAGACCATGTCCGGGCTCGCCGACAGGCTCACATCCGCCGACTCGCCCTTCAAGGACAAGCTGGTGGAGGGCGAGTCCTCGCCCTACATTGCCGACACCCTGTCCTACCAGGCCGAGGTGGCCAAGGCTGGCCAGAACGGCAACTTCACCTTCACCCACAAGGTGGTCCCGGAGAGCACCGTGGTGTTCCGGACCTCGGACGGCGGCGCGCTGGTCCTGGGCAGGATCAACTTCGGCTTCGAGGGAACCCCCAAGGCTGCCGGCGACAAGCTCACCATCGGTGACGACGCCGCAGCACTGGCCGGCGGCAAGGAAACCACCACGGGGATGGTCCTCAACTTCGCCGAGTCAATGGCGGTGTACGTTCCGCCGGCCGGTTCCAGCGACCCGATGAAGCTTGTTGCCGCCACCCGCGGCCTGGTGGGGGCCAGCTTCAAGTAGCCCCTGGCGGCATTACCACCGGCGGCGGCCGGAGTGGTTAGAGTGGGAAACATGAGTTCGCCAGCTTCCCGTCCAGTTCCTCCTGCCGCCGCCAACCCGCTTAACCTGCGTGGCGCCGTCGACCTTTCCTCGCTGAAGCGCCCGGCAGCTCCTTCCGGAGCCCAGCCAGGTTCCGGCGGCCAGGCGCCTCCCGCAGCGCAGCCCGGTGGACAGGGCGGCGGGCCGGAGCTGAAGGTGAATGTCACCGAAGCCAACTTCCAGCAGTTGGTGGAACTCTCCGCGCAGGTGCCGGTGGTCTTCGCCCTGTGGGCCTCCTATTCGCCGGAGTCCGCCAGGATGCTCGAAACCCTGGACCGCGTGGTGGCCGGTTACGGCGGCCGCCTGGTCCTCGGCGCGGCCGACATCGAAGCGTTCCCGCAGCTCGCCCAGGCCTTCCAGGTGCAGGCCGTGCCCACGGCCGTCGCCGTCGTAAAGGGCCAGCCCGTGCCGCTCTTCCAGGGCGGTGCGGACGAACAGCAGGTACGTGGCCTGTTCGATGAACTGCTCAAGGTGGCCGCTGCCAACGGTGTCACCGGAAGCCTGGGCGGGGGAGCTGCCGCAGAACAGGAGCCAGCGCCGCTTCCTCCGCTGCACCAGGCCGCCTTCGACGCCATCGAGGCCGGCGACTACCCGGCCGCTGCCGAGGCCTACCGCCGGGCCCTGAAGGAAATGCCGTCAGACCATGAGGCCAAGGCCGGGCTGGCGCAGGTGGAGCTGATGGGGCGGCTGCAGCCGATGTCAGCCCAGGACAGCGAAGCGCTGCGCTCCCTGGCGGCCAACGAACCCGACAACCTTGAGGCGCAGCTTGGCGTGGCGGACCTGGACATCGCCGGCGGGCACGTGGAAGACGCACTGAACCGGCTGGTGGCTTTTATCGGCAGGAACTTCGGCCCAGAGCGCGAGACCGCACGGGTCAGGCTGCTGGAACTGTTCGACGTCGTCGGTGCTGCTGACGAACGCGTCGCCAAAGCCCGGCAGGCGCTGGCCCGGGTGCTCTTCTAGTGCCCGGCCTGTTCGATCCCCTGGCGCTGCGTTCGCTGGAGTTGCAGCACAGGGGCTGGGTCTCGCCCATGTGCCAGTACAGCTGCGATCCCGACGCCGCCCCCGGCGTCCCCAACGACTGGCACCTGGTGCACCTGGGCGGCTTCGCGGTGGGCGGCGCGGCGATGATCCTGACCGAGGCGGCGGCCGTCAACGCGGAGGGCCGGATCAGTCCCCGTGATGCGGGACTGTACAACGACGAACAGGCTGCGGCCTGGGAGCGGATCATCACCTTTGTGCACCGGAACGGTGCTGCCGGCACCCGGATCGGCGTGCAGCTGGCCCACGCGGGACGCAAGGCGTCCACGTACTGGCCGTTCTCGGGCAAGCACGGGAGCGTTCCGGCCTCCGACGGCGGCTGGGACACGCTGGGCCCGTCCACGACCTCCTTTGAAGGCTACGCCGCCCCTGCTGCGATGACCGTGGACCAAATCCAGGGGGTGATCGCCGATTTTGCCGCCGCGGCGGTCCGTGCGGTGGATGCAGGCTTCGACACCATGGAGATCCACGGGGCCCACGGCTACCTGCTGCACCAGTTCCAGAGTCCGCTGATCAACCAGCGTGACGACGAGTGGGGCGGGGACGAGGCGGGCCGGAACCGGCTGATGCTGGCCGTGGTTGACGCCGTGCGCGCTGTTATTCCCGATTCCATGCCACTGCTGCTCCGGATCTCGGCCACGGACTGGGCGGCGGGTGGTGTGGACCAGGGCGCCTCGGTCCGGCTTGCCCGCGAGGCGGCCGCACATGGCGTGGACCTCGTGGATGTCTCCAGCGGCGGGGCAGTGGCCCACCAGCAGATCAAGCCGGGATTGGGCTACCAGACCGGGTTCTCCGCCGCCATCCGGGAAGAGTCGGGGGTCGCCACCGGCACCGTGGGACTGGTGACCACTCCCGGCCAGGCCGAGCATGCCATCGCCACCGGACAGGCTGATGGCGTCTTCATCGCGAGGGCGGCACTGAGGGACCCGCACTGGTGGCTCCGCGCGGCCTTCGAACTGGGCCACGATCTCGCCTGGCCGCCACAATACGAGCGCGCCGTTCCCCGGCGGACCTTCTGAGCCTGCGAGCTGCAGATGACCCGCGAGCCCCCGGACGGGGCGCCACGCCCAACGGACCAGGAGCTTGAAGCCACCATCCTGGGCCTTCTGGCCTCGCGCGCCCCGGCGGCCACCATTTGCCCGTCCGATGCTGCCCGCGCGGTGGGCGGGGACGAGTGGCGGGCCCTGATGGAGCCGGTACGCCAAGCGGCGCGGCGGCTGGTGGAATCCGGTGCAGTCCAGGTCACGCAGGGCGGTTCTGCGGTGGATCCCGCCACTGCCAAGGGGCCGATCCGTATCCGCAAGGTCCGCTGACGGCCACTGAAGCCGGCCGGCTCGTGCCTGCGGCTCAGCCCAGCAGGTCATCCACGTAGCACCAGCGCCACTGCTCGCCGGGTTCGATGCTGCGCATGACCGGGTGGCCGGATTCCCTGAAATGCCGGCTCGCGTGCCGGCCGGGGGATGAATCGCAGCAGGCCACATTTCCGCATCCCAGGCACATCCGCAAGTGGACCGGGGTGGTTCCTTCCCTGGCACACTCCGCGCAGGCAGGACTGGCGGGAACCGGCGAGGGCAGTGCGGTGGCCAAGTGGTCGCAGGCCCCGCCCGGCTGGGACAGTCCCTCGCCGCCGCCCTCCACGCCCGAGCCGAGTTCGTGGAGGGTTGCGTCCAGCATGGACTCTTCGACGTCGAGGCGTTCCAGCACCTCGCTCAGGACTTCATGTGCGAAGTCCCCGCCGCTCCTCAGTTCCAGCACCTTGTCCCGCTCGGCCTCGAGCATCGCCATCCTCAACTGGGCGTAGCGCTGGCTCGGGGTGGCCGCCTCGGTGCCGGGCCTGCCCAGCCGCTCCCAGGCCGCCAGCCCGCGCTCCTGCGTCCGCCGCCGGAGCATGTCCATGACCTCGGGCGGGTCGCCCTCCCGCCGCAGCTGCTCGAGCCGCTCCAGGCCCGCGGCGGTGGCCAGCTGCATCAGCGAGGCCTGGTTCAACGCGTCCTCCCGTTTGTCCGGCCGCGGCACCCCCAGCACCCGGACCAGGCCCGGCAGCGTCAGTCCCTGCAGGACCAGCGTGCCCGCCACCACCACCATGGCTGCCAGGACCAGCACGTTGCGGTGCTCAAGGTCATCGGGCAGCGTCAGGACGGCGGCCAGCGTGACCACGCCCCGCATGCCCGCCCACGACACGATGGCGGGGAACTGCCACGGCGGTGCCGGATCCTTCCGGCGCACGGCCGGGATCAGGCGGGGCAGGTAGGTAGTGGGAAAAACCCAGGCGGGGCGCAGCACCAGCACCGCCAGCAGGATCGCGGCGCAGCCCAGCCACACCCGGCCCACGCCCAGGGAATCGTCCTGGACGCTTTCCACGATGGTCCGCACCTGCAGGCCGATCAGCAGGAACACGGAGTTCTCCAGCAGGAACTGCACGGTGTCCCAGTTGCTCCGGGCGCTTTGCCGTGCGGCGCCGTTGGGCATCGCCGGCGCCTTGGTGCCCATCACCAGGCCGGTGACGACGACGGCGAGCACGCCGGACGCGTGGATGGCCTCGGCCGGAAGGAAGGCGACAAAGGGCGCCATCAGCGACGTCGACGTATTGATCGCCACGTTGCTGACCCGCTTCCGGATTTCGGTCAGGAGGTATGCGGCGGCGAGGCCGACCACCAGGCCGCCACCTGCGGCCAGCGCAAAGCCGCCGGCCACGTCGAGTACAGAGACGGAGCCGGCGATGGCCGCCACTGCGGCGCGCAGGCAAACCAGCGCCGTGGCGTCGTTGACCAGCGATTCGCCCTCCAGGATGTTCACGATCCGCCGCGGCATGCCCACCCTGCGCGCGATCGCCGTCGCCGCCACGGCGTCAGGCGGCGCAACCACAGCCCCGAGCGCGAACGCCGCGGCCAAGGGAATTTCAGGAAAGATCCACCACACCACCAGGCCCACAGCCAGCGTGCCGAAGACGACGTAGCCCACTGACAGCAGCCCGATGGAGCGACGGTTCGAACTGAAGTCGAACAAGGATGTCCTGAACGCGGCCGCATACAGCAGCGGCGGGAGCAGGCCAACGAGCACCAGTTCGGGGTTCAGGTCCACCGGCGGGATGAACGGCAGGAATGAGCCGGCAACGCCCGCCAGGACGAGCAGCAGCGGGACCGGTACGTTGACCAGGCGGCCGAGGGCACTTCCGGCGCAGACCACCGCAACGATGGCCAGCAGGCCCAGCGCGATATCCATCTGTTTAGTCTGGCACCGACTGCGGGCCTGGCGGCTAGGCTGGCGGTATGACAACGCCGATACCAGCCCAGGCCCCGGAGGCGGCACCCGTCGCCGCCCTTTCCATCCGTGGGCTGGCCAAGAGGTTCGGCGGCAAGATCGCCGTGGACGGGCTCAGCCTGGAGGTCCCTGCCGGATCATTCTTCGGAATTGTGGGACCCAACGGCGCCGGCAAGACCACCACCCTGTCCATGGCAACCGGGCTCCTGCGTCCCGACTTTGGCACGGCCCTGGTACACGGCGTGGACGTCTGGCAGCATCCGCTGCAGGCCAAGCGCCTCATGGGAATCCTGCCCGACGGGGTACGGCTCTTCGACCGGCTCACCGGTGAACAGCTCATCACTTACGCGGGGCTGCTGCGGGGGATGGAACGGGACGTGGTGTCCGCGCGGGCGCGGGAGCTGCTGGCGGCCATGGACCTCACCGGGGACGCCGGGACCCTGGTGGTGGACTACTCCGCCGGCATGACCAAGAAGATCGCCCTGGTGTCGGCCATGATCCATGCGCCCCGGCTGCTGGTCCTCGACGAGCCCTTTGAGGCTGTCGATCCCGTGTCGGCAGCCAACATCCGCTCCATCCTGGACCGCTACGTCGCGTCCGGCGGCACCGTCATCGTGTCCAGCCACGTGATGGACCTGGTCCAGCGGATGTGCGACCACGTGGCGGTTGTTGCCCGCGGCCGGCTGCTGGCGGCCGGAACGGTGGACCAGGTCCGTGCGGGAGCTTCCCTGGAGGACCGGTTCGTGCAACTGGTCGGCGGCCATACCCACACGGAAGGGCTGGAATGGTTGCGCACCTTCTAAGGCTCAAGCTCACGCTGCTGCGCAACGGTTTACGCCGCAGCCGCTGGCAGCTGGTGGGAATAGCCATTGCCGGGCTGTACGCGCTCGGTGTGGTGGCGACGCTGATCCTTGCCTTGGTCCTGCTGCGCAACGCCAGCCAGGAAATCGCCTACACAGCCGTGGTCCTGGGCGGCGCGGCCGCCGTGGCGGGCTGGGGCGTTGTTCCGCTGGTGGCATCTGCCACGGACATGACCCTTGACCCGGCGCGCTTCACCACCTTCGCGATCCCGATGCCGCAGCTGCTGGCCGGCCTGGCACTCGGCGGGCTGATCGGGATCCCCGGGCTGGCCACGTTGTTGGTGGCACTGTCCACCGTGGTGACGTGGTCCCGCGGGGTGCTGCCTGCGCTGTCGGCCCTGCTGGGTGCCTGCCTGGGCGTCCTCACCTGCGTGGTGCTGGCCAAGGTGACCACCACCGCGACCGCGAGCCTTGCAGCGTCCCGGCGCTTCAAGGACACCAGTTCCATCGCGTTCATGGTGCCCCTGGTCCTGCTGGGCCCCATCGTGGCAGCGGTGGGCCGCGGCATCTCCGCCTCCGCGGCTTTCCTGCCGGATTTTGCCCGCACGCTTTCGTGGACCCCGCTCGGGGCTCCGTGGGCACTGGCCGGCGATGTGGCAGCGGGCCGTGCAGGGGCCGCTGTATTGAAACTGCTGGTGTCTTTGGCCTCCCTCGCCGCGCTCGCCTGGTGCTGGAAACTGCTCCTGGAGCGCGCGCTGGTGACGCCCCCGTATGCAGGCGGCGCGAAGCGCAAGGGCAGCCGGCTGGGACTCCTGGGCGTGCTGCCTGCCACCCCCGCCGGTGCCGTGATGGCTCGCTCGCTCATTTACTGGCTCCGCGATCCGCGGTATTCGGGCTCCCTGGTGGTGATCCCGCTGCTCCCGGTGGTGCTTGCTTTCCAGGGAACGCAGACCGGGAACTACGGGAGCCTGGCGCTCCTGGCTCCGCTGTCCGCCTTCATCCTGGCCTGGTCGATCTCCGCCGACGTCTCCTACGACAACACCGCGTTCGCCCTGCACCTGGCCACCGGCGTGTCCGGGGTGGCAGACCGGTTGGGCAGGGCGCTGGCATGCATGGTGTTCGCGTTGCCGGTGGTGCTGGTCTTCGCGGTGGGCTACGCCGCGTTCTCCCACGAATGGGCTGCCTTGCCGGGGCGGCTGGGATTGAGCCTGGGAATACTGTTCACCGGCCTCGGACTGTCCTCGGTGGTCTCGGCCCGGTACACCGTGACGGTTCCGCTGCCGGGGGACAGCCCGTTCAAGAAGCCGCCGGGCAACGTTGGCCAGACCCTTGCTGTGCAGTTCCTCGGCATGGCGGTCCTTGGGGTCCTGGTGCTGCCGGAAGCTGCGCTGCTGCTCGCCGAGGCGCTCACGGGCAACGCCCTCTTTGGCTGGCTGAACCTTGCGGCCGGCAGTGTGCTGGGGCTGGCGCTGTTCCTGGCCGGAGTCCGGCTGGGCGGCAGGTGGCTCGATGCCCGGGGGCCGGACCTCCTGGCGCAGGTTTCCATTAATCGCTGAGAACCCACCGGAAGGAAATGGCATGGAAGTAGTGATCCTGGGCGGCAGTAAACAGCTTGGCAGGCTGGCAGCGGACGCCATCGAGGACCTGGTCCGGCGCAAGCCTGACGCGGTCCTGGGCCTGGCGACGGGTTCATCGCCGCTGCCTGTTTACGACGAACTTGCAGCCCGGCACGCCCAGGGCCTGGACTTCAGCCGGGCGTCCGCGTTCACCCTCGATGAATACGTGGGGCTGCCGGCCGGGCACCCGGAATCCTATCGGGAGGTGATCCGCAGGGAATTCACCAACCGGGTGAACATCGCCCCCGGGAATGTCCACGGTCCTGACGGCGCGGCCGCCGACATCCCTGCTGCGTGCGCTGCCTACGAGGAGGCGATCCGGGCGGCGGGCGGAGTGGACCTGCAACTGCTTGGGGTGGGTACGGACGGCCACATCGCGTTCAACGAACCGGGCTCCTCCTTCGCCTCGCGCACGCGGATCAAAAGCCTCATTGAACAGACGCGGCGCGACAACGCCCGGTTCTTCAACAGCCTGGCAGAGGTGCCGCACCATGTCCTGACACAGGGCCTGGGCACCATCATGGATGCCCGGCATGTGATCCTGCTCGCCACCGGCGCGCAGAAGGCGCAGGCGGTCCGCGACTTCGTGGAGGGGCCGGTGGCAGCCATCTGCCCGGCCTCGATACTGCAGTTCCATCCGCACGCCACCATCCTGCTGGACGAGGCCGCCGCCTCCGGGCTCCGGCTTGCCGATTTCTACCGGCACACCTACGACCACAAGCCGGCCTGGCAGGGGCTGTAGCCCGGGCGCGGCCGGCGCCAGCCCTCCGGAAGAGGACGACGCTGGCCAGCGCAGGAGGGTGGGTTTCGTCCGGCACGGCACGCGCCGCCGTCGGACGCCGGGCCGGGGGAACGGCTAAGATGGTTGGCATGACTAGCATGACGGACCCTCTCGAAAACGACCCGATGCGCGAGCTTTCCGGGGCTGGAACGTCCACGGCCACCATTGAGCGCGAGGAACTGCGCCAGGAAGTGGAACCGGGGGACCGGGAGCGCTTTTCGCACTACGTGCGCAAGGAGAAGATCATGGAGTCCGCGATGACCGGGGAGCCCGTCATCGCATTGTGCGGCAAGGTCTGGACGCCGGGCCGGGACCCGAAGAAGTTCCCGGTCTGCCCCACGTGCAAAGAGGTCTATGAGGGCCTTCGCCCGGGCAACGACGGCGGCAAGGGTCCCGGAGGGGACTCGGGCAGCAACCAGTAGTGACGGAGACGCTCTTTGGCGGTCCCACCCTGCCCCCGGCCTACCCGGAACGTGCAGCCTGGGGAACCGCCCCGAAACTCCGTGCCTGGCAGCAGGAAGCCCTTGACCTCTATCTGAAGAACAGCCCGCGCGACTTCCTCGCGGTGGCAACCCCCGGCGCCGGCAAGACCACCTTCGCGCTGCGGATTGCCTCAACGCTCATCGACTCCGGTGCCGTGAACCGGGTGACGATCGTGGCACCCACCGACCACCTGAAGCGGCAGTGGGCGGACGCCGCCGCCAGGGTGGGCATCGCCATCGACCCCAACTTCAAGAACTCCGACGGCCAGCACGGCCGCGGGTTCATCGGCGTCGCTGTCACCTATGCGCAGGTTGCAAGCAAGCCCCTGCTGCACCGGGCCAAGACCGAGGCCGCCCGCACGCTGGTGATCCTGGATGAGATCCACCACGGCGGCGAGGCGCTGTCCTGGGGTGACGGCCTGCGCGAGGCGTTCGACCCCGCCGTGCGCCGGCTGTCCCTGACCGGTACGCCGTTCCGTTCGGACACCTCGCCCATCCCGTTCGTGGAGTACGCAGAGGACCGGGACGGCATCCGGCGCTCCAAGGCGGACTACACGTACGGCTACGGCAACGCGCTGCGGGACCATGTGGTCCGGCCGGTGATGTTCATGGCCTACTCCGGCCAGATGCGCTGGCGCACCAGCGCCGGCGAGGAGATGGCGGCGTCGCTGGGCGAGGCCGCGGTCACCAAGGACATCACCAGCCATGCCTGGCGGACCGCCCTGAACCCCGCCGGCGAGTGGATCCCCGCCGTCCTGGCCGGCGCGGACAAGCGCCTCAGCGAGGTACGGCGCACCGTGCCCGACGCCGGCGGCCTGGTCATTGCCACCGACCACGAGGACGCCCGCGCCTACGCCGGCCAGCTGAAGAGGATCACGGGGGAGTCGCCCACGGTCATCCTTTCCGATGACGCGAAGGCCTCCAGCAAGATCGAGGAGTTCTCCGCCGGCGACAAACGCTGGATGGTTGCGGTCCGCATGGTCTCCGAAGGCGTGGACGTGCCGAGGCTGTCCGTGGGTGTCTACGCCACGTCCACCTCCACCCCGCTGTTCTTCGCCCAGGCCGTTGGCCGGTTCGTGCGTGCCCGTAAACGGGGCGAGACGGCGTCGGTGTTCCTGCCGTCCGTGCCGCAGCTGATGGCACTGGCCAACTCCATGGAGATGGAGCGGGACCACGCCCTGGACCGGCCGGAAAAGGAGGACCCGGACGGGCTCTTCAACCCGGAAGACTCCCTTATGGCGGAGGCGAACCGGGAGGACAAGGCCTCGGACAGCCTCACCAAGGGCAAGTTCGAGGCCCTGGATTCCCAGGCCTCCTTCGACCGCGTGTTGTTTGACGGCGGTGAGTTCGGCACCGGCGGCGAGGTGGGGTCCGACGACGAGATGGACTTCCTGGGGATCCCCGGGCTTTTGGATGCCGAGCAGGTGGGCACGCTCCTGCGCCAGCGCCAGCACGAGCAACTGAACCGGAAGAACCGGAAGGCGCCGGCGGCGGAGCCCGCTGCCCCCGCCGTCCCGGACCACCGCATGCTGATGGACCTGCGGAACGAACTGGCCAAGAACGTGGCGGCGTGGGCTGCCCGGACCGGGACGCCGCACGGCGTGGTGCATACCAAGCTCAGGACCGTCTGTGGCGGACCGCCGGTGGCACAGGCCAACGAAGAGCAGCTGAAGTCCCGGCTGCGCAAGCTCCAGGACTGGTTCGTCGGCCGCAAGTAGCGGTGGGGCGACGTCGAAACTAGGCGACGTCCACGCCGCCGAGCTCCATTTCTGCAACGGCCTCTTCGAGGTCTTCGGCGATGCCTGCGGTCAGTGACCTGATGACGGTCACGCCGTAGCCGGCCTGGACTGCGTCAAGCGACGTGGCTTTCACGCAGTAGTCGGTGGCGATGCCCACCACCACCACGTCCTCGACGTCGTGGCTCTGCAGCCAGTCATCCAGTCCGATGGCGTCCCCCTCGGCCAGCCGTTCCGCGTCAGCGGCGGCGGCCAGGCCGCCGGCCTGCCGTTCGCCGGTGGGGACAGCGTCCTCGGGGGCCAGCAGCCCTTCGAAACCGGAGTACGCGGCGGCGAACTGCCCCTTCCGGAAGTAGGCCTGGATGTATTCGGTGTCGAGGTCGGGATGAAGCTCCGCGCCCCGGGTGCCGGCCACGCAGTGCGGCGGCCAGCTGTCCTTGTAGTCGGGGGTGTCGGAAAAATGGCTGCCGGGATCGATGTGCCAGTCCTGGGTGGCCACCACATGGTCGAACTGGCCGTGGTGGGCGTCCAGGTACTCGCTGATGGCGCCGGCCACGGCCGCGCCGCCGGGGACAGCGAGCGATCCGCCCTCGCAGAAATCGTTCTGGACGTCAACGATGATCAAGGCCCGGGACATCAGTTCTCCTCAGTTGTCTTCGTAGAGGGTGGGGATCGCAGCTTCGCCGCGCTGGAGCCGGTTGACCACCGGCGGCAGTTCCGCCATTGACTCCGCGTGCCGCTGGCGGGCCCGGACTACTCCCTCGTGGCCGGTCCATCCCGGCAGCAGCTCGCCGTTCTTCATGAACTGCTGCAGCAGCGGCCGGTCGTTGCCGTCATCCTCGGGCCGATGGCCCACGCCCACCACCTCGGCGGTGGCGGTACCGCGCTCGTCCAGCTTCCGCAGCGCGTACTTGCGCCCGCCAACGCTCGCCTTGTTCTTGGCTGCCTTGGCCACGGACACGAAGTTCCCGTCGTCGTCGGTGCGGCTGACGAGCTTGTAGACCATGCTGGCCGTGGGGGCCCCCGAGCCTGTCACGAGCGAGGTGCCCACGCCGTAGGAGTCCACGGGGGCGGACTGCAGGGCCGCGATGGCGTACTCGTCAAGGTCGGACGTGACAACGATCTTG
The DNA here is from genome assembly GCF_019710585.1 of Arthrobacter sp. MAHUQ-56. Lineage (GTDB taxonomy): Bacteria > Actinomycetota > Actinomycetes > Actinomycetales > Micrococcaceae > Arthrobacter. The sequence goes on from NZ_JAIFZQ010000020.1 coordinate 1,010,305, forward strand.
GTGTTTTCGTTGCCGAGGTCGTCCAGCAGCCGGCGCACCCACTGCGCCTGGTCCACCAGGTCGCCGGAGTCCAGCCGGACCGCGCCCAGCCGGTGCCCGGCCAGGTCAACGGCCGTGCGGACGGCTTTTTCGACGTCGTATGTGTCCACCAGCAGCGACGTGCCCTCGCCAAGCGAGGCTATCTGCGCCTCGAAGGCGTCCCGCTCGGTGTCATGCAGCAGCGTGAACGAGTGGGCCGCGGTGCCCACGGTTTTCACCCCGTAGCGGATGCCGGCCTCAAGGTTGGAGGTGCTGTCAAAGCCGGCAATGATGGCCGCCCGTGCTGATGCGGGGGCGGCTTCCTCGTGCGTGCGCCGTGACCCCATTTCGATGCAGGGCCGGCCGTGCGCGGCACTGACCATCCGGGATGCGGCGGAGGCGATGGCGGTGTCGTGGTTGAGGACCGAGAGGATGTACGTCTCCAGCATGCAGGCCTCTGCGAACGTGCCCTCGACAATGAGGATCGGGGAGTTGGGGAAGTACGCCTCGCCTTCGGCGTAGCCCCAGATGTCGCCCGAAAACCTGTAGTTGGCCAGGTATTCCAGGGTTTCCGCGTTCACTACCTTCGTGCGCTCCAGGAACTCCAGTTCAGCCTCACCGAAGCGGAAGTTGGCGATGCCTTCCAGGAGGCGCCCCGTGCCTGCCACGATGCCGTAGCGCCGGCCGTCGGGCAGCCGCCGGGCGAACGCCTCGAACACGGACCTGCGGTGTGCCGCGCCTGAATGGAGGGACGCCTGGAGCATGGTCAGCTCGTAGTGGTCGGTGTAAAAGGACGTGCGGGGATGGTCCCAGCCGGCTGAGGTGCTCACGAAAGTCACTCTATCGGGCGTCCCCATAGAATGGACAGATGACCATAAGCGTTGCGCCCGGCCCTGATACACAGGAGGGCATCCGGACCGGCACAGCAGAGTCCACCGACTCGCTGACCGCGCCGGACATCCCCTGGAACCTGGTGATCTGGAACGATCCCGTCAATCTCATGAGCTACGTCAGTTACGTGTTCCAAAGCTACTTTGGCTACTCCGAAAGCAAAGCCAACAAGCTGATGATGGAAGTCCACAAGAAGGGCCGCTCCATCGTGGCCTCGGGCAGCAAGGAACAGGTGGAGCGGCACGCGGTGGCGATGCACGGCTTCGGCCTGTGGGCCACGGTGGAGAAGGCAAGCGGCGGCCACAGCGGCAATTCAGGCAAGTCCGGCGGCCCGGGCCAGGGCAAGGGGAAACGTGGCTAAGGCATTCAAATACGGGCTCAAGGGCATCACCGGCTACCTGGAACCGGCCGAACGGGACCTGCTGCGCAGCCTGATCGACGACGTCATCTCCATGCTCCAGCCCGAGGAACGCACCGGGCAGGACCCGCTGGCGGCACTGATCGGCCTGGACATGGACGTGGCCGAGCCCACGGACCGTGCCGTCCGGCGTTTGCTGCCTAACGTGGTGAAGGACGACGGCGCGGCCAGCCTTGAGTTCCGCCAGCTCACCGAGCGTTCGCTGCGGGAAACGAAGATCGGGGCCCTGCGCGCAGCCGCCCTGGACCTGGACAAGGACGAGATCGTGCTGACGCCCGAGGGGGCACGGCACTGGTCCATGGCGCTGAACGATGTGCGGCTGGTCCTGGCCGAACGGCTGGACATCAGGGATGAAGCCGACGCGGAGCACGTCCACCGGATGCAGGACTGGTCCCAGGCCGAGGATGTGGAGAGCTACCTGGCGCTGGTGTACAACTTCACCACGTGGCTGCAGGAGTCCCTGGTCCAGGCCATGCTGCAGTCGCTGGAATCCCGGCGTTGAGCAACGGCAGTTGCCGTTCCCGGGGTCCTTGTGACAGATCAGACACGAGTTGCAGGCCACAAGATGATGCCTGACACATCGGGGAGCACCTATCCTCGAATAATCATGACAACAGCCTCGAGCATGGACCCGTCAGCGCGAACTGAACCGGCGCCCGCGGCCGGCGACCTTCCGGCCGCCGCCCTGGCAACCCGGCCCATCGGCGTCTTCGACTCCGGAGTTGGCGGCCTGACCGTGGCCCGCTCCATCATCGACCAGCTCCCCAACGAGTCGATCCTCTACGTGGGGGACACCGCCCACGGGCCGTACGGCCCCCTTCCCATCGCGGAGGTGCGCGCCAACGCCCTGGGCGTGATGGACGAACTGGTGGACTCCGGAGTCAAGCTGCTGACCATCGCCTGCAACTCGGCGTCGGCCGCTGTTCTGCGCGACGCCCGTGAGCGGTACACGGCCAAGTACGGCATCCCGGTGATCGAAGTGATCCAGCCCGCGGTGCGGCGTGCGGTCGCCGCCACCCGCACCGGCAAGGTGGGCGTCATCGGCACCTCCGCCACCGTGGGTTCGCGCGCCTACGAGGACACGTTCGCCGCAGCCCCGGACCTCGACATCACCTCCGTGGCGTGCCCCGAGTTCGTCAGCTACGTGGAAGCCGGGATCACCACCGGCCCGGCCTTGCTCGCCGTCGCGGAGGAATACCTGGCACCGCTGAAGGCCGCCGCCGTGGACACGGTGGTCCTGGGCTGCACCCACTACCCCCTGCTGACTGGCGTGATCTCGTACGTGATGGGCGCCGACGTCACGCTCGTCTCCAGCGCCGAGGAAACCGCCAAGGACGTCTACCGCGCCCTGGCCACCCACAACCTCCAGCGCACCTCTGAAGCGCCGCCCGAGCACCACTTCGTGGCCACCGGCGACGCCGGGCAGTTCGAGGCACTGGCCCGCCGGTTCCTTGGCCCCGAGGTGCTGTCCGTCCGCCACGTCGACCACGTGGCGGCCCAGTACCCCACCGGCAGCCTGGCCCGCATCACCCCCGAGATGATCGCGGCAGCCCAAAGTGCCCGGCAGCGCCCCCGCATCTCGAACTTCGTGGGCGGCGGCCTCGCAAATTCCGGCCGCGCCGGGGGACCTGCCCTGTGAAGCTGACCATTGTGGGGTGCACGGGCTCGTTCCCCGGGCCCGGCTCCCCGGCGTCGTGCTACCTGCTGACCGCCACCGACGGCGAGCGGACGTGGAAGGTGGTGATGGACCTTGGCAGCGGGGCACTGGGGGCCATCCAGCGCTACACCGACCTGGAGGACATCGACGCGATCTTCCTCACCCACCTGCACCCGGACCACTGCATGGACCTGTGCGGCCTGCATGTGGCCATCCGCTGGAAGCCCGGCGGCTGGGGACGCGGCCGGATTCCCGTCTGGGGCCCCGCGGCCACGGCGGACAGGATGGCCACCGCGTACGGCCTGGACCTGGACCCCGGGATGCACGAGGAGTTCGACTTCACCAACTGGGCGGAGCGGAAGCCCGTCACCGTGGGACCCTTCACCGTCACCCCGTACGCGGTGAACCATCCCATCGAGGAGGCCTACGCGCTGCGCGTGGACGTGGCGGAGCCCGGCAAGGACGGGACCCCGGTCCACCGGACGCTGACGTACTCGGGCGACACCGACTCCTGTCCCGGGCTTGAGGAAGCGGCCAGGGACGCCGACCTGTTCCTGTGCGAGGCGGCCTTCGAGGAAGGCAGGGACAGCGACATCAAGGACGTCCACCTTACGGGCAAGCGGGCGGGCGAGGCCGCCGCTGCCGCCGGTGCGCGCCGCCTGCTGCTGACCCATATCCCCGTCTGGACGTCCCAAACCACCGTCATGGCGGAGGCCCGCCCGGTCTTCCCCGGTGACGTGGCCGTTGCCGTGGCGGGCGTGCACTACACGATCTAGGGGCTGCTCCTGCAGGGTGCCCCGCGCGCCGCCCGGGCGGCCACTCGATAAGCTAAAGGCATGACATCTGAAGCAACAGCAGTGCCCATCGTGCGCGCCGACGGCCGTGCCCCCGACCAGCTCCGGCCCATCAGCATCACCCGCGGATGGTCCAACCAGGCTGAGGGATCGGCACTGATCGAATTCGGCAACACCCGGGTGCTGTGCACGGCCTCCCTGACCGCCGGAGTTCCGCGCTGGCTCAAGGGCGAAGGCCGCGGCTGGGTCACCGCCGAATATGCCATGCTGCCGCGCGCCACCAACACCCGCTCCGACCGGGAATCCGTCAAGGGAAAGATCGGCGGCCGCACCCACGAGATCTCGCGCCTGATCGGCCGGTCGCTGCGCTCCATCATCGACACCAAGGCCCTGGGCGAAAACACCATAGTCCTGGACTGCGATGTCCTGCAGGCCGACGGCGGCACGCGCACGGCCGCGATCACCGGCGCCTACGTGGCGCTGGCCGACGCCATCCGCTTCGCGCGCGAGGCCAAGCTGATCGCCAAGAACGCACAGCCCCTCCTGGATACCATTGCCGCCGTTTCGGTGGGCATCATCGACGGCGTCCCCATGCTGGACCTGCCGTACGTCGAGGACGTGCGGGCCGAGACCGACATGAACGTCGTGGTCACCGGCTCGGGCAAGTTCGTCGAGGTGCAGGGGACCGCCGAGGGCGCCCCGTTCGACCGCGAGGAGCTGAACCAGCTGCTGGACCTGGCCCTGCTGGGCACCACGCAGCTGGCAGCGATCCAGCGCGAAACCCTGGCGGACACCCTGTGAGCGTCCCTGCTGCGCGGCTGGTGCTCGCCACCCACAACAAGGGCAAGCTCCGCGAACTGAGGGAACTGCTGCGCGGGCAGGTGCCCGGGCTCGACGTCGACACCCAGGTGGTGGATGCAGCGGCGGCGGGTGCGCCCGACGTCGCCGAAACCGGCGTCACCTTCGCCGAGAATTCGCTGCTGAAGGCGCGTGCGGTGGCCGGTGCCACGGGCCTGGTGGCCATCGCCGACGACTCCGGCCTGGCGGTGGACGTCATGGGTGGCGCCCCCGGAATCTTCTCCGCACGCTGGGCCGGGCGCCACGGTGACGACGCTGCCAACCTGGAGCTCCTGCTGAACCAGCTCTCCGACGTGCCGGACGCGCACCGCGGGGCAGCGTTCGTCTGCGCGGCGGCCCTCGCGGTGCCCGGGAACGCCGGCGGCCCGGGGCATGAAGTGGTGGAGTACGGCCAGCTGGAAGGGTTCCTCCTGCGGGAGCCCCGGGGGGAGGGCGGCTTCGGCTACGACCCCGTGCTCCAGCCGGCCGGCGAGGACCGCAGTTGCGCGGAACTGTCCGCCGAGGAAAAGAACGCCATCAGCCACCGCGGGAAAGCCTTCCGTGCGTTGCTTCCGTCCATTGTGGCGGCGCTACAGGCCGCGGAGTAGGAACACAAAAGGTGCGCGCCCGTCGTGGGCGCGCACCCTGTGCGCTGTTAGTGGGAAGCGGCTACTCCTGGCGGGTGCCGTGGATATTGCGCGGAGTCTTGCGCTCCTCCTCCGGCGCGTGCTCTTCGATGTACTCGTCCACGGCGTCGGTGCCGTAGGCGCGGGCCTGGCGCTTGGCGGACAGCCCGCGCAGGACCTCGATGCCGATGGGGATCACCGAGACCAGCACGATGGCGATGAAGATGATGTCCAGGTTGTCGCGGACCCACGGGACCTTGTCGCCCAGCAGGTAGCCGAGCAGCGTGACGCCGCCGCCCCAGAGGACTGCGCCGATGACGTTGTAGAGGAAGAACTTCTTCCTGCTCATCTGCGCGACGCCCACGATCACCGGAACGAAGGTGCGGATGATGGGCACGAAGCGGGCCAGGATCAGGGCTTTGCCGCCGTGCTTTTCGAAGAACGCGTGGGCGTTCTCAACGTTTTCCCGCTTGAACAGCCTCGAGTTGGGTTTGTTGAAGATGGCCGGTCCGGCCTTGGACCCGATCAGGTAGCCCGTCTGGTTGCCGATGATGGCCGAGACCACGATCAGCAGGGCCAGCAGCCACACGTTGAACTTGATGGTGTCCGTAGCCACCAGCAGGCCCGCGGTGAACAGCATGGAATCGCCCGGCAGGAAGAATCCCACCAGCAGGCCGGTCTCCGCAAAAACGATCCCGCACACCAGCAGGACCACCCAGGGTGCAAGGGCGGGATCGGCCAGGAACACCTGGGGGTTCAGCCAGTCGGGGAGGAAGGAGGCCAGCTGCGGCTGGACCGGTCCCGCACCGCCCAGCATGGACACAGCGAGGTCGTTCATTACAGGAAAGTTCACCCCTCAAGGGTACTTGACGGGCCTGTGCGTCCCGGGCTGCGCCGCTTCCGGCGGTAAGGTGGGGGCCGTGGGTTTGGACTTTACGGCGATTGACTTCGAAACAGCGAACGGCTTCCGGGGCTCCCCGTGTTCAGTGGGACTGACGAAGGTCAGGGGCGGGAAGATCGTGGCCGAAGCATCCTGGCTGATGCGCCCGCCGGCCAGCTACGACCACTTCGACCACCACAACGTGCGCATCCACGGGATCACTCCCGCCGACGTGGCAGGGCAGCCCCGCTTCGGGGAGCTGTTCCCGGAGATTGGGGCCTTCATCGGCGATGACGTCCTCGCCGCCCACAACGCAGCGTTCGACCTCGGGGTGATCCGCTCCGCACTGGAAGTCTCCGGCCTGCCCGGTCCCGCCTACGACTATGTCTGCACGGTCATGCTGTCCCGGCGCTGCTACTCGCTGGTGTCCAACTCGCTGCCGTTCGCCGCGGAGGAGGCCGGCGTGCCGCTGGTCAACCACCACGACGCCGCCGAGGATGCCCGGGCCTGCGCCGGCATCCTGATCGACATCGCCGCCCGCAACGGCGCCAACAGCATCGCCGAACTCTACCTGTCCCTGGGCTTGGCCATGCCGCGGCAGCAGGCGTTCGATCCGGCCACCGGCAGCCTCTCAAAGCCCAGCCTTGCCGCCATGTCCGGTGCCGCCGGCACCGGGGCGGCGCTGGTGCGCCGGTTCCAGTCCGGCTGGCCGGAAGAGGGGCTGAACCCGGACCCCGACCCCGACGCCGAGCCCGGCCATCCGCTGTACGGCCAGACCGTCGTCTTCACCGGTCAGTTGTCCATTGCCCGTCCCGATGCGAAACAGCGTTCGGCGCGCTGCGGCGCCCGGACGGAAAGCCGCGTGACCGGCCGCACCACCGTCCTGGTGGTGGGCGACGGGTTCGTCGCCGCCGACCTGCGCTCCGGCCGCCTGACCGGCAAAGCGCGGCGCGTCCTTGAGCTCCACGAGCGGGGACAGGCGATCGAGGTGCTGTCCGAGGGGGAGTTCCTGCAGATGGTTGGCGGATCGCAGGACGGGTCATCCGGCGCAACAAATCTTTGCGTCCCGGCCGCCGCCTCCTAGCCTTGCCTCATGGGCACCCTGTTCGCTTTTCCCAATCCCGTCAACGAGTACGCAGCCCGTGTGACGGCGGGGCTTGTCGTGCTGCTGGCCGTCGTTACCGCCGCCACCGGCTCCCTTTGGGGTCTGCTCGCCATCGCCGTCGGATTCTGGCTGCGCGTGCTGTTCGGCCCGCGGATCTCGCCCCTGGCCCTGCTGTCGGTGAAAGTCATCACACCGCGCCTGGGAAAGGTGAAGCTGGTGCCCGGGCCGCCAAAGCGCTTCGCCCAGGGGATCGGCGCCGCGGTGTCCACCGCCGCCCTGCTCCTGCTTTCCTCAGGTGCGGCCCCGGCAGCCTGGACCCTGCTGGGGATCCTGGTGGTCGCGGCCTCCCTGGAAGCGTTTGCCGGCTTCTGCCTCGGATGCACCATCTTCGGATTCCTGCAGCGCCGGGGCGTCATCCCGGAGGACGTCTGCGAGGCGTGCAACAACATCAGCCTTCGCCGGTCGTAACCCCCACCAGCTGGTCCGCCATGCCCCGGACCACCTCGGCGGCCTCCAGCACCTCCAGCCATTGGACCGGCAGGCAGTCCTCCCCGTAGCTGGCCCCCAGGATGCTGCCAGTCAGGGCGCCGGCCGTGTCCCGTGCGCTGCCGTGGCTCACCGCGAGCGCCACAGCCTCGCTGAAGTGCTGTGACGGCAGGGTGCCGCCACCCGGCGGGATGGTTGCCAGTGCCGAGTAAAGCGCGACGGCGAGGACTTCTTCCGCTGCCTCACCCCCGCCCAACGCCTCAGCCAGTTCCCCGGGCGCATGGGCTGAGCCTGCGAGGCGGAGGGCGGCCTCCAGCCGTTGCGGCAGTTCCGGTGCCACATCAGGGAGGCCGGCCGCGTGCGCCGTGACGGCCTCGGCGGCGGCCCGCAACTCTTCGCCGGACACCAGGCGGTGGATCAGGAGGCTGAAGATTCCGGCACTCTGGCGGGCGGCGGGATGCCCGTGCGTCAGCGCGGCGGCGTCCACGCTCAACTTGTAGACGGCGTCGGGCGCAATGTGCGGCACCAGGCCGAACGGCGCCGAACGCATCACCGTTCCGCGGCCCCTCGACGAAGGATTGACGGGCCTGGCTGCAGTGCCCATTTCGCCGGTGGCGAGGCCGGAGATGCAGTCCTGCTCCGGATCCCGGCGCCGGCGCAGGACCTCGTTGCCGTCGATCCAACGGGGCTGGGGGACCGGCGCGGAAGGCCCCGCGTCCTCGCCCTGGGTTGCAAGCCAGCGCAGGTACGCCAGCCACAGGCACGCGTTGACGTCGGCGCCCACTCCCGCGTTGGCCCATTCCAAGGCTTCCACGAGCCCGTCCACGGTGTAGAGGGTCAGCTGGGTGTCGTCGGAGAACAGGCCGCCCGGAACGTCCACCGCGTAGCCCGCCGCATCCCCGAGCGCTCCGCCCAGAAGGCAGCCGTGGATGCGGGACTTCACGGTTGGCGCGGGGACGGGGTGATCAGTACTCATGCAGTAAATTTACCGTGGCGGCCGCACCCGCCCTTCGCGGCACCGGGCGTGCCGCCCTTTCCAGCAGGTGTCCAGCAAACGCACAGCCTGGGATGGAATACTGCTGGGGCTGCCCGGCGCAGCCCTGAAACCACCCCCGACTGAAGGTTCCACCATGAGCACCCTTGTTCCCGGCCGTGACATACAGCAGCCAGGCGCCCCGGCTGCCACGCAGCCCGCGCTGCTGCCCCGGCTGTCGGCCGAGGCCTTCGGCAGCCTCTTCCTGGCAGTGGCCGGACTGGGCGTGCCGCTGTTCAGCATTCCGCAGTCCAGTCCCGTCCCGGCCGCCCTGGCCGCCGGCCTTGCAGTGACCGCCGCGATGCTGGCGTTCGGCCACCTTTCGGGCGGCCACTTCAACCCGGCCATCACCCTCGGACACCTCCTGGCCGGCAGGATCCGCGCCGGCGCGGCAGCAGCCTACGTCCTTGCCCAGGCCGTGGGTGCGCTGCTCGGCGCCCTGGCCCTGTTCGGGATCCTCAGCACGCTTCCCGGCATCCAGGACAGCAGGACCGCCTTCGACACCGTCGCCGCGGGTTTTGGCGAACACTCCATCATCCAGGCGCCGATGGCCGCAGTGCTGCTCCTGGAGGTCCTGGGGGCGGCCATCATCGTGGCCGTCTTCCTTGGCGCGGCCGGACGGGACGGCGGCCTGCGCACCGTGGCACCGGTCGCCGTCGGACTCTCCTTTGCGGCGCTCCTGCAGCTGGGCCAGTCGGTGGGCAACCTGCCGTTCAACCCCGCGCGCGCCCTGGCTTCGGCAGTGTTCAGCTCCGGCTGGGCCCTGGAGCAGCTGTGGGTATTCCTTGCGGCGCCCCTGCTGGGGGCAGCCCTTGCAGGGCTGGTCTTCCGCGGTGCCGCAACAGCCGCCGAGGCAGGTTCCGGGCAGGCCGTGCGGGTGGAAACCGCCGGGAGCGGCACCGGGGATGGCCACGCGGGCAGCATTGACGACGACGGCCTGGATGCGGACGTGGAAGAACTTACCCAGGACGCGCGCACCGACCGGGACAAGGCGGCGGGCGCGAGTGAGGCACAGGAGTTTTTCGAGGGCAAACGGCAATGACGGCTGCGGCGCCGGCATGAGGCCGGTGAGCCGGTGTCAACACTGTCAGTGGCTGCCGATAGCTTAGGAATATGCGGTTACTTCATACTTCGGACTGGCACCTGGGCCGTTCCTTCCACGGCGTGGGCATGCTGGAAGCCCAACGCGGCTTCGTTGACCAGCTGGTTGCGGCCGTTGCCCGGCACAACGTGGATGTGGTCCTCATCGCAGGAGACGTCTACGACCGCGCGCTGCCGGGGGTGGACGTAGTCCACCTGCTCGACGACGCCCTGGTCCGCCTGACGTCCGCCGGCGCACAGGTGGTCCTCACCAGCGGCAACCATGATTCCGCCATCCGCCTGGGTTTCGCCTCGCGGCTGCTCGAACGCGGGGGAGTGCACTTGCGCACCCGGGTGGAGGACCTCGACAAACCGCTGCTGCTGCCCCTGGGGACGGATGCCGCGGGCCGGGAAGCCGTCGTGGCCGTCTATGGCATCCCCTGGCTTGAGCCCCGGCTCACTGCCGAGCAGCTGGGCGTGGAGGCGGCAAGCCACTTCGAAGTCACGCGGGCGGCAACTGCACGGATCCGGGAGGACGTCGGGCGACGCTCGGATGCCGCTGCCGTCCATCCGGTGGTCCTGGCCCACACCTTCGCCAGCGGGGGAATCAGCTCGGACAGTGAACGGGACCTCAGCATCGGCGGCGTGGGCGCCGTGCCGCTGGATCTCTTCGAGGGGTTCAGCTACACCGCGCTGGGCCACCTGCACGGCCGGCAGACCTTATCGGACCGGGTCAGGTATTCCGGATCGCCCCTGGCCTACTCCTTCTCCGAAGCAGGACACCGGAAAGGCGCCTGGCTCGTGGAGATCGGCGCCGACGGAGTGACCGCCGTGGAGGAGGTCGGCTGGGAAGCGCCGCGCGCCCTGGCCGTGCTGCGCGGACAACTGTCCGCGCTCCTGGAATCGCCGGACCACGCGTGGGCGGAGACCGCCTACTGCCAGGTCACCCTGACCGATGCGCAGAGGCCTGCACGGGCCATGGAGCGGTTGCGCTCCCGGTTCCCGGACACCCTCGTCCTTTCCTTTGACCCCCAGGGGGCCGAGGTCACCAGCCAGGCGTCCTACAGCAGCAGGCTCGCTGAGGCGCCGGACGACCTCTCCGTTTGCTGCGGGTTCCTGGAGCACGTGCGCGGACGGGTTCCCGATGACGCCGAAAAGGCTGCGCTCGCCGCGGCGCTGGAAAACGTCCGGCTCCTGGAGGTCTCGCGGTGAGGATCCACCACCTGAAAATTTCCGGGTTCGGCCCCTTCGCGGGAACGGAGGATATCGACTTCGACCGGCTCAGCGCCCACGGCCTGTTCCTCCTGAACGGTCCAACCGGTGCCGGCAAGACAAGCGTGCTGGATGCCATCTGCTTTGCCTTGTACGGATCTGTGCCCGGAGCGCGGCAGGACGGCAAGCGGCTCCGCAGCGATCATGCCGAGCCTTCGCAGGAACCCGCGGTGACCTGCGAGTTTTCCGCCCAGGGCCGCCGCTTCGAAGTGACGCGCTCCCCGGCATGGGAAAAGCCAAGCGCCAGGGGCAGGAACGGCTTCACCCTGCAGCAGGCCAAGACGCTCCTGCGCGAGCGGGTGGGCGGGGCCTGGGTGGAGAAGTCCGCCCGCAATGACGAGGCGGGTGCTGAGATCATGGCCCTGCTGGGCATGGACCGCGACCAGTTCACCCGGGTTGTGATGCTGCCGCAGGGTGACTTCGCAGCTTTCCTGCGTTCCAAGGCCACTGACCGGCTGGACCTGCTGCAGAAGCTTTTCGGCACCCAGCGCTTTGAAGCCCTGGAGCAGGAGCTGTCCCGGCAGGCAGCCGCCGCACGGGAGGACGTCGCCGCCCTCACCGCGCAACTCGGACTTCTTGCCTCGCGCGCCGAGGCAGAAGCCGTCCAGCTGCAGCTCGATGACGCCGCTGCGCCCCCCGTGGAGGACATTCCGGGCAGGCTCGCGTGGCTGCAGGGCGCCGTTGACCTGCGCCTTCAGGAACTCAGCAGGTTGGCGGAGGCCGCGGAAACCGTGAGCCGGGAGCGCCGGGACGCCGCCGACGCCGAGGCTGCACGGCATGAGCGCCACCGCAAGCTCGAAGCAGCGGTGGCGCGGCAAGCTGCGGTGGCCGAAGCCGCGCCGCGCCTGGAGGGCCTCTCCGCCCGGCTGGCCCGGCACCGGCAGGCCGAGGTCCTAGCGGGCCAGTTGCAGGCCGTGGACGCCGCAGCGGCCAAAGTGCGCAGTTCCGAGCGCGCAGCCGAGTCCGCCATGACCCTGCTCCGGCTCGCCGCCGCCGAGGACGGTGAGCTGGCCCAGTTGGACCTGTCGCCCGCGGATGACGGGGCCATGGATGATACTGCAAGGGATCTTCACGGTGCCGGTGCTGCCGGCGGGGGTTCCGCCTGCGCCCGGCCGGCCGTGACGAATGCCGCGGAAGACCTGGGCCGCCTCCGTTCACTGCTGGCAGTTGTCGAGGCCCGGCTGCCGGACGAGGAAAGGCTTCAGTCCCTGCGCGAACGGCGCCGCAGCCTGCTTGACCGGCAGGCGGAACTCCATGCCGCCGCCGGGATGCTGGAGGCCCGCGCGGGGCAGCTCCTGGCGGAACGGGAACGCCTTGCCGCGGGGATGCAGCACCTGGAACTGCGTGCCGGCGACGCCGCGTTGCGCCGCAAGGAGGCAGCGGCCGCGGAGGAGCTGCTGGACGTGGTCCGCCGGTACGGCACAGCGTGCCAGGCCAGGGACCGGATCAAGCTGCGCCATGACGATTCCCGGGAAAACCTGCTGGAGGCCAAGCGCCGCTGGCTGGACCTCCGGGAAGAGCGGCTCGCCAACGCGGCATCCGAGCTGGCCGCGCAACTGACCCCCGGCGGCCTGTGCCCCGTGTGTGGCAGCAAAGAGCACCCCCATCCTGCGGCTGCCGGCGGTGAAGGGCCCGGCCTGGCCCAGGACGAGGAAGCAGCCCACGTCGCGTATGAGCACGCGGAGGCGGCCCATGATGCCGTGGCCGCAGAGCTGGCCGAAGCCGGGCAACTGGTTGCCGTCCTCGCCGGACAAGGCGGGAACACCCCGGCGGAGGAGGCGCGTGCCGGCGCCGAGCGCGCGCTCGCGGCAGCGGCCGATGCCGAGGAAGCCGCCGAGGAACTCCTTGGGACCCACCGGCGGCTGGAAGCCCTCGACGCCGACATCGCCGGAAACCGGGGAAAGGTGGCCGACGCAGAGGCAGGGCTTTCCCAGGCGTCTGCGACCCTCGCCGACCTGGCGGAACAGGAGGAATCGCTTGACCAGGCGCTGGCGGCGCTGCGGGGGGAACACCCCAACCTGTCCCGGCGGCTGCGGGCCCTTGAAGGCGCCGTCGCAGCACTGAGCCAGGCCGTTGAAGCCCAGGCGCGTCTCGCAGCAGCCCGGAGCCAGGCGGCGGACGCGCAGGAACAGCTTGAGCTGGCACTCCCGGGAGCAGGGTTCGCCACGGCCGGGGAAGTCCGCAGCCAGCTCGTTGCCGCACCCGAGGTGGCTTCGCTGGAGGCCGGAATACGGGCGGCGCAGGATGAGGCCGCCCGGGTTGCCGAGCTGTTCGCGTCCGAGGACATCCTGCTGGCCCGGGAGGAAGCAGCGGGCGGCTTCGCGGTGGACGGGGAACGGTTGACGGCACTGCGCCGGGAAGCGGACGGCGCGCAGCAGGATGCCCGTGCCGCCGACCTGGCCGCCGGCCTTGCCCGCCGCTGCCTGGCCTCCCTGGCTTCCATTGCCGCAGAGTACGAGGTTCTTGCCGGTTCAGCCCGGAAACCGGCAGAGCGGGCACACATGCTGGCGTCCCTGGCCGACACCGCGGCCGGCAGGGGCGACAACACCTACCGGATGAGTCTCAACAGCTATGTCCTGGCGGCCCGGCTGGAGCAGGTGGCCCTCGCGGCATCCGAGCGCCTCGTGGCCATGAGCGACGGCCGGTACCTCCTGCAGCACACCGACGCCAAGGCCGCCCGGGGCGCCAAATCCGGACTCGGCCTGGAAGTGGTGGACCAGTGGACGGGTTACCGCAGGGATACCTCCACCCTCTCCGGCGGGGAATCCTTCATGGCGTCGCTGTCGCTGGCGCTGGGCCTCGCGGACGTGGTGCAGCAGGAGTCCGGGGGCGTAGAGATCGAGACGCTGTTCGTGGACGAAGGGTTCGGCAGCCTGGACGAGCAATCCCTCGAGCAGGTCATGGACGCCCTTGAAGGGCTCCGCGACGGCGGCAGGGTGGTGGGACTTGTCAGCCACGTCGCCGAGATGAAGCAGCGGATCGGCACCCAGCTCCAGGTGCTCAAGGGCCGCAACGGCTCCACGCTCCGGATCTCCGAAAGCCTGGACGCCGTCGTCTGACGGCGCAGGGATGGTGCCGAACGTGGCGCCGGCCGGCGGCAGTACCGGCCGTCCGCCCCGGCGGCCGATATACTTGGACCCGTTACCGGGTTGGGCGCATCGGGAGGAGGGACGATGCGCGCTGACTGAACGAGCCCGGAATTGACTTCTCAAACATCACCTTCAGCCACGCAGGAAGCTGCCACCAGGAGCCTGGCGGGAGCTGCACGCGAAGGACGCTTCGCCCGGCTTCCCCTGCTGGCCGGGAAGAGCTTCCTGCCATTGGGACTCTTCGCCCGGCTGCCCCTGGCCATGCTGACCATGGGAACACTGACGCTGGTCACTTCCACCAGCAGCTCCTTTGCCACCGGCGGTGCTGCGGCAGGGGCCGTAGGCATCGGATCGGCCCTGGGTGCCCCCGTCCTGGGATCCCTGGCAGACCGGCGGGGCCAGCGCCCGGTGCTGCTGCTGTCCGCGCTCCTGAACACGGCGGCGGTGGTGCTCCTGATCCTCGCTGCCTGCGCCCTGGAACGGGACGAAGACTTCCCGCTGGCCCTGCTGGCCGCAGCTTTCGCCGCCGGTGCCAGCAGCCCCCAGGTGGGTCCCCTGGCCCGGGTCCGCTGGATGGCCCTGACGGCCACTGCCCCGGACCGGCCTGAGAGCCCGGACCGCGACCTGGACACCGCACTGTCCTACGAAAGCACCGCCGACGAGGTGACCTTCGTCCTGGGCCCGGCGCTGGTGGGCGTCCTCGCCAGCGCCGTCGTTCCGTGGCTGCCCCTGGCACTGGCGGCAGCAATGACCATTACGCTCGTTCCCGCGTTTGCCGCGCATCCCACACACCTGGCAGTGCCCGTGGCACGGCGGCCCGCGGCCGGGCGGGACCGCGGCCCGGCAACCGGCGGAAGGATGCCCTGGGCCGTTGCACTGCCCATTGCCGCGATGGTTTGCATGGGAACGTTCTTTGGCTCCACCCAGGCTGCCCTGAGCGCATTCTCGGCCGGCCTTGCCGGCGCGGAGATCGCAGGGCTGCTGTACGCGGTGATGGGCCTGAGTTCGGCGGTGGCAGCGCTGTCGGTGGCCTACTGGCCCCGGCGCGCCGGCCTGGCCCTGCGGTGGATGCTGTGCGCAGGGCTGATGGCGGCGCTGGCTGTCCTGTTGCTGCTGCCCGCTTCCCTCGCCGGGATGGCTGTGGTCCTGCTGGTCCTGGGCCTGCCGGTGGGGCCGGTCATGGTCACAGTGTTCGCCGTGGGCGGTGCGCTCGCCCCTGCCCGGCGGCTCGGCACGGTCATGACCGGACTGGCCAGCGGCATTGTCGCCGGGACGGCGCTCGGGTCCTCCATCGGCGGCCAGTTGGCGCAGTTCCACGGCCACGGCACCGCGTTCCTTGTTCCGGTCTGCGCCGCGGGGGCGCTGGCGCTGCTGGGTGCGGGAACCGCCGTCGTCCTTCGCCGGCGTCACTGACGGCTGCACCCCCACGTTCCGGACAGCCCGGCGCAGGGGGGGCAGGCGCTAGGCCAGTTGGCCTTCGATCCGCGCCGCACTTTCGGCCAGGGCGGTGCCCACGGCCGCGGGGTCGTGGGCGGAACGGATGTAGACGACGGCAAGGGCCGCCGGCCGGCCGCCCGGTACACGGACCGGCGCCGCAAGGGAGGAAACACCGGCAATGACTTCGTCGTGGCTGGCGGAATATCCCTTCCTGCGCGCCTCGGCTGCCTCCGGGCGGTAGGCGATGCCCGTGTCCAGCCGGTCCCACTCGGCCTCGGACATGGCGGACTGGATGGCGATCCCGGGAGCGCCGGCGTTGATCGGATGCCTCGTTCCGGGGTGCTGAGCCACGGTCGCCCCGGAGTGCCGGGGCTCGACGGTGACCAGCGTGATGCAGTCGTGATGGTCCCAAACGGCTACGAACGCGGTCATGTCCAGCAGGTTGGCGAGGTGGGTGAGCTCGGGCAGCGCGGCACTTTGCAGGTTCCGGGATACGCCCCGGGCCAGGACCGCCAGCCCGGGTCCGGGCTGGACCTTGCCTGCATCGTCGCGCACCAGGAGCGAATGGTCCTCCAGGGTGCGCAGGATCCGGTAGGCCACGGAGCGGTGGACGCCCATGGCGTCGGCGAGTTCGGCGATGGTGAGCGGCCCCGGGGCCGCTGCAAGGATTTCGAGGGCACGGATACCGCGCGAGAGCGTCTGGGATGGCGGCACAGAAGCCTGCTGCGGCGCGGCTCCCGCCCGGGCTGCGGCTGGAGGGGTCATGGACTCCATCCTAGGTGGCTGGAGCCGGGGCCCTGCGACTCTTGTTTTGGCAAACGCATAGCGGTAGTGTCCTCATTGCGAACTGGCTATTCAAATATAGAACTCGACTCCTCTCCCGTCCATCAGCAACTGAATTTGCCGCCCGCGTGTTCAGCATCACATTTTCGTAGTACCCTACTAACTAACTGACCGTTCTGTCGGTAATCCTGAAGGCGACCGGGCGCACTGCCGCCCAATAAACAATGGAGTTTCAATGACCACACCCTCCAAGGTGGATACGCTCGCCGGCCCCAGCAGCCGGCGCGAGGAGCGCAAGGTCCTCGCCGGTACCCTGGTCGGCACCACGATCGAGTGGTACGACTTCTTCATCTTTGCCCAGCTGACCGCAACGCTGCTGTCACCGCTGTTCCTGGCACCGCTGAACGAGTCCAACCCGGGGCTGGCGCAGATCCTGTCCTTCGCCCTTATCGGCATCAGCTTCCTGTTCCGCCCCCTCGGAGCCGTGATTGCCGGACACCTGGGGGACCGCCTGGGGCGCAAGGCGATGCTGGTCTTCACCCTCGTGATGATGGGGGCCGCCACGGCCCTGATCGGCATGCTCCCCACCTATGCGCAGATCGGGGCCTGGGCTCCGGTGCTGCTGATCCTGCTGCGCGTCATCCAGGGCTTCTCGGCCGGCGGTGAATGGGGCGGTGCTGCCCTCATGGCCGTGGAGCACGCGCCGATGAACCGCCGTGGCCTGTTTGGCGCCTACCCGCAGATCGGCGTGCCCGTGGGGATGATCCTGGCCACCGGCCTGTTGTTCTTCCTCAACACCAGCATGTCCAAGGAAGACTTTGCGGCCTGGGGCTGGCGCGTGCCGTTCCTGCTCTCCATCGTCCTGATCGTGGTCGGGTACCTGATCCGCCGTGCCGTGGCCGAGAGCCCGGTCTTCCAGGAGATGGCCCTGCGGAAAAAGGAGAGCAAGGCGCCCCTGGGCGAGCTGGTCCGGAACCACAAACTGCCGGTCCTCTACTCCACCCTGATCTTCATCGGCAACAACGCAGCAGGCTACCTGCTGATCGCGTTCTTCATCTCGTACGCTACGAAGACCCTGAAGATGCCCACGCCCCAGGTCCTGCTGGCCACCACGCTGGCGTCCTTCGGCTGGCTGATCTTCACCCTGGTGGGCGGCTGGCTGTCCGACCGCATTGGCCGGGTCAAGACCTTCCTCCTGGGCTACGCCATCGTTTTCGCCTGGATGATCCCGATGTTCGCCCTGATCGATACGAAGGACATCATGCTGTACGGCGTCGCCTTGTTCGTCCTGACCATCGGCCTGGGCCTGTCCTATGGCCCCATGTCCGCCATGTACGCCGAGATGTTCCCGGCCAACGTCAGGTACTCCGGCATCTCCATTGGCTACGCGTTCGGTGCCATCCTGGGCGGCGCCTTTGCCGCAACCATTGCGGAGTCGCTGCTGCAGTCCACCAAGTGGACCGGTTCGATCGGTATCTACATCATGGTGCTGTGCGTCATTTCCGCCGTCGGAGTGGTGCTCGCCAAGGAAACCAAGGGCCGCCCGCTCGGGGTCAGCGCCCATCACTAACGACTGCCCAACCACTGCAGGCCCGGACCGATGTCCGGGCCTGCAGCGTTTTCAGCGGCGGTCGGGTGCGGACGGCGTCACCGGGTGAGGAAGGCGACGGCGTCGTCGTCCGTCAGCTGCCCAAAGTGCCGGTAGGAGCTGCCCACCGCACGGAACTTGCCCGGAAGGTAAAGGCAGAACACGGCATCGCACACCCGCTCAAGCGAGGCTTCGGCGTCAACGGACGCCACGGGAGCGGCGGCGACGACGGCGGCAGCGCCTCCCGCCCGGGCGGCTTCGACGGCGGCCCGCATCGTGGCGCCCGTGGCAAGACCGTCATCCACCAACAAGACGGTCCTGCCAGCAACATCGTCACCGGCCTCCGGGTAGAGTCCTGCCCTCCGCAGCAGTTCGGCGCGCTCGCGGGTTTCCACCTCATCAAGCCACTCCTGCCGCACGCCGTGCTTGAGGACGCGGTCCAGGAGGGGTTTGTTCACCACCTTGACCGTGCGGCCCTGCATCCAGGCAAGGGCGCCGTAGGCGGTTTCTTCGTGGCCGGGGATGCCCAGTTTCCGGGCCAGCATGGCGCCAAGGGGCAGCCTAAGTGCCTTGGCGACAGCAGCGGCAACGGGGATCCCGCCCCGCGCCAGGCCAAGGACCAGGGCGTCGGGCTGCTCCCGGAACTGGGCCAGGACCGTTGCCAGGCGCTCCCCGGCCTCCGTCCGGTCTTCAAAACGCGTGCCCATGTGTTCCCCGCCCCCCTTCATGTTCGCGCCGGAGCGTGGCGGACCCGGTGCCGGTCGAACACCCTGTGCCGGTCAAACACCGGGTGCCAGTCAAACGGCCAGGAAGGAGATGGCGGCCTGTTTGAATGCCCGGCTGGTGATGGCATTGGTGTGGTTGCGGCCCGGCAAGACGAGCTGTTCGGCCATGGAGCCGGCGCTCCGGGCCAGTTCCGCAAGCTTGGGCAGGCTGGCCAGCCGTTCGTCCTTGTCCCCGGCCACGAGGAGCACCGGAACGTGCGGGATTGCTTCGGCGGGGTCGTAGGGTTCGGCCTTGATGGCCTCCACCAGGGAGAGCAGCGCAAAGATGTTGTTGCTCGGCAGCAGAAGGGCCATCTTGAGCAGCTGGGCCGTGGATTCGTCCTTGATGGGCGTGCCGTCCGCAAGGTAGTCCTGTGCGGCGATGAGGTCGAACTCGGCCAGCGGATCCGAGGTGTTGGGCCCGCCCAGCACCAGCCGGTGGACCAGCTCGGGCTGGGTTGCGGCGAACTCCCATGCGAGCCTGGAACCCAGGGAATAGCCCACCACGTCCAGTCCGCTGGAAGGATCGCCCTCGTGCAGGGGGCGCGCGCCGGCGTCGAACGCAACCTGGAGCAGGTCCGCCCGGATCCTGCTGGGGGAGTACGAGTCCATGTCCTCGGGTGCGCCGCTGCGGCCGTGGCCCGGAAGGTCCACGGTGACGACACGCCGGCCGGCGTCGAGCAGCGCCGTTACCCAGCCGGTGTCCTCCCAGTTGAGCTTGGACGATGAGGAGAACCCGTGCAGCAACAGTACGGGCCGCAGCCCGGCGTCGTTGGCGGGCTCGTGGACCGCGACATACATTTGCGGGTCCGTGCCTTCCACGGTGTGCGGGTGCTGCTGTCCGGTGTGCCTGCCGCTCATGCTCTCAGTCCTCATCAGGTCCTGCGCCTGGGCTGACCCGGCGCTTCGGTGCGTCTCTCATGCCGGGGCCCGCCAACAGCTGCCCCGCAGGTGGGCACCACTCTACCCGCCGGAGGCGCGGCGTCCGGCGGCCACGCGGGCACCGGCAGCGCAGGCCAGTGCGATCCCGGCCACCAGTCCAAAGGTGCTCACGAGCTGCACGCGGCTGCCCTCGGCACTGAAGCCGACGGCGAAGATCAGGCCCAGCAGTGCAAGACCCAGGTACGTCAGCCCGGGAAAACCCTTCATCCGCAGGGGAAGCTGTGTGCCGTCCCGGTCGGCGCGCCGCCGCAGGATCAGCTGCGACACCAGCGCGCTGCCCCAAACCACCAGGCACGTCGAGCCCACCAGCTGGAACAGTGCGGGCAGGATGCGCTCGGGGAACAACAGCTCCAGCACCGTGGCGATAAAGCCGAAGGCCACCGATACGCCCACCGCAAGGAGGGGGACGCCCGCACCGTTGAGCCGGGTCAGGGCGCGCGGCGCCTCACCCCGCTGTGCCAGGGAGTACGCCATGCGGGAGGCCCCGTAGAGGTTGGCGTTCAGTGCCGAGAGGAGGGCGACGACGGCCACCAGGGTGATGGCAGCGGAGGCGCCGGGGATCCGGGCGGCGTCGAGGACCCCCGCGAAGGGCGAGGCAAGGCTCTTGGACGTTGCGGGAAGGACGGCGGCGATGACGAAGACGGAGCCGATGTAGAACACCAGGATGCGCCACACGACGGTCCGGATAGCTTTGCCCACGCTGCGTTCGGGATCCTCGGTTTCGGCGGCCGCAACCGAGACAATCTCCGTCCCCCCGAACGCGAAGATCACCACGAACAGGGCCGCGGCAACCCCGCCGAGGCCCTGGGGCGCGAAGTCGGCGCTGAGGTTTGCCAGGCCGGGCGACGCGACGGCGGGGAGCAGGCCGAGGAGCAGGGCGGCACCTATGGCAAGGAACAGGACGATGACAGCGACCTTGAGGATGGCGAACCAGAACTCGAACTCGCCGAAGTTGCGGACGCCGGTGAGGTTGATGGCCGTGAACACCACCATGAACAGCAGCGCCAGCGCCCAGACCGGAACCACCGGCCAGACGGAGAACAGGAGGCCCGCGGCGCCCAGCGCCTCGGCGGCGATCACCACCACCAGCTGCAGCCACCAGAGCCAGCCGATGGTGGCGCCGGCCGTACGGCCCAGCGCGCGACCGGCGTAGACCGAAAAAGCACCGCTGTTCGGGTTCGCGGCCGCCATCTCGCCCAGCGCCCACATCACCAGGATGATCAGCGTCCCGGCCACCAGGTAGGAGACCAGGACTGCCGGTCCCGCCGCCTGCACGCCGGCGCCGGATCCCAGGAACAAGCCGGCTCCGATGGCGCTGCCGAGCCCCATCATCGTGAGCTGGCGCGGCTTCATGCTGTGGGCGGCGGGGCCGCTGCGGTGCGGTCCTGGAGCGGTGGTGGGGGCGGACTTCATCGTCATGGGCGGTAAACCTTCTTGGGGCGTGGTTCGGCGGGGCGTTCCTTGTGGGACCTCTTGAATTTACCGCCTCGGCTGGCGCCCCGCTGACCGTTGGTCCGCGACTGCGGCAGGCGCGCAGCTTAAAGCCCGGGAAATATTTCCTCTTCCTGCCTTACCGGACGTATTATTAGTTTTGGTCAAAGTGACTATAAGTAAGGATCCGGCCGGACCGGCGGTCAAGGACGATGGAGGGCGGTGAAGGGGTTGTACTACAGCTCGGCGAATGTCTCCGAGCGGCAGGCTGCGCCGCCGTCGCTCGCGATTTCCACGGTGATCTTTGCCCTCCGGCCCAGTGAAAGCTCAGGCCGGCCCACCCTCTGGCTTCCCTTGGTGCGGCGGATCCGGGAACCCTTCAAAGGCCTCTGGGCACTGCCGGGCGGCCCGCTGAGCCACAGCGAGTCCCTGCAGGACGCCGCCGCCCGCAACCTGCGGGAGACCACTGGCCTCGCCCCCAGCTACCTCGAGCAGCTGTACGCGTTCGGCGGCCTGCACAGGTCCCCGACCCAGCGGGTGGTGTCGATCGTGTACTGGGCACTGGTCCAGCCCACGGAGGCCGCCCTGGCCGACGAATCAGAAAATGTGCGCTGGTTCCGCGCCGACCGCCTGGGGGGCCTGGCCTTCGACCACAACGCCATCGTCGACTACGCGCTGTGGCGGCTGCGCAACAAGCTGGCCTACGGTTCGGTGGCCTACCACCTGCTGGGGGAGTACTTCACCCTGGCCCAGGTCCGGGAAGTCTACGAAGCCGTCCTGGACCGCGAACTGGACCCTGCCAACTTCCGCCGGCAACTCAAAGCGACGCCCGAAATCGAAGAAACCGGCGAATTCCTCCAGGGCGGCAAACACCGCCCGCCACGCCTCTACCGCTACACCGGCCGCCCCGGCCTCGACCCCGACAACAGGAGCACACCATGAGCAGCGTCAACACAGCGATCCAGCTGATCACGCGCGAACAGGCCGAACAGGGCGCTGCCGCCACCCGCAGCACCTGCAGCCCTGCCCTCGCCAAGGGGCCGTGGGACTACGACCTGGCCGAAGCGCTCGCCGGCATCCCGGCCTACGGCCCGGGAGCGTCCAGCACCGACGTCGCACCCGCGGCAACCCCCCGCCAGGGGCAGCTTCCGGAGGAGTACAAGCTTGCCGGCGACGACGAACTCGCGGAGCGCATCCGCGCGGCCAAGGCCACGCTGGGCGACCGCGCAGTGATCCTGGGCCACTTCTACCAGCGGGACGAAGTGATCCAGCACGCCGACTTCGTGGGCGATTCCTTCCAGCTGGCCAACGCGGCGCTCACCAGGCCGGATGCGGAAGCCATTGTGTTCTGCGGCGTCCATTTCATGGCGGAAACGGCCGATATCCTCTCCACTCCGGAGCAGGCCGTCATCCTGCCCAACCTCGCCGCCGGCTGCTCCATGGCTGACATGGCTGATGCCGACTCCGTGGCGGAGTGCTGGGAACAGCTGGAGGAGATCTTCGGAACGGAACCGGACGCCGGGGGGCGCGTCCCGGTCATCCCCGTTACCTACATGAACTCCTCCGCAGCGCTGAAGGCGTTCTGCGGTGAACACGGCGGCATCGTCTGCACGTCCTCGAATGCCAGGACTGTCCTGGAGTGGGCCTTCCAGCGGGCACAGCGCGTCCTGTTCTTCCCCGACCAGCACCTGGGCCGGAACACCGCGAAAGCATTGGGGGTGCCGCTGGAGCAGATGCCCATGTGGAACCCGCGCAAGGACCTCGGCGGCAATGGGGAACAGGCCCTGCTGGACTCCCGCGTGATCCTCTGGCACGGCTTCTGCTCCGTGCACAAGCGCTTCAGCGTGGCGCAGATCGAGAAGGCCCGCGCCGACTTCCCGGGCGTGCAGGTGATCGTGCACCCGGAATGCCCCATGGAGGTGGTGGACGCCGCCGATTCCGCAGGCTCCACGGACTTCATCAAGAAGGCCATCGCGGCGGCCACCGAGCCCACCACGTTCGCCATCGGCACCGAAATCAACATGGTGAACCGGCTCGCCGCCGAGTACCCGCAGCACACCATCTTCTGCCTGGACCCGGTGATCTGCCCCTGCTCCACGATGTACCGCATCCACCCCGGCTACCTGGCCTGGGTGCTCGAGGAACTGGTGGCGGGCCGCGTCGTCAACCGCATCACCGTCGACGACGACGTGCAGGCGAACGCCAGGACTGCGCTCGAGCGCATGCTGGCAGCGAGGCCATAGTGACCCCGCAGCCCCGTGCCGCCTTGCCGCCGCGCCGGCTTGCCGTCGTCGGAAGCGGCATCGCGGGCCTGTACGCGGCACTGCAGGCAGCGGACGCAGGCGCCGAGGTGGTGCTGCTGACCAAAGGTGCGCTGGAGCAGAGCAACACCTGGTACGCCCAGGGCGGCATCTCCGCAGTGCTTGGCGCTCCCGCGCCCGGCGATACCGTTGCCGCGCACATCGCCGACACCCTCCGGGCCGGGGCCGGGCACTGCGACGCAGCTGCCGTCCAGCTCATGTGCGCCGACGCCGCCGGCGACATCGCGGCTCTGCAGCATTACGGGGTCAGCTTTGACGCCGGGCATGGTGCCGCCGTGCAGGGAGGCACGAAGTACGACGGCGGCCCGGCCCTGGGCCTCGAAGCGGCGCACAGTGCACCAAGGATCCTGCACGCGGGAGGGGACGCCACCGGCGCCCGGGTCGCCGCCGCCCTGATCCAGGCGGTACTGGCCCGCCGGGATGCCGGGGAACTCACGATCATCTCCGAGGCGCACGCCACCGCCCTGCGCACCAGCGCGGGAACCGTCACCGGGGTGGATTATCTCCACGCCGGCCGGCCCGCCGGCCTCGACGCGGACGCCGTCCTGCTGGCCACAGGGGGAGCCGGCCAACTGTTCGCCCAGACCACCAACCCGGCGGTGGCCACCGCCGACGGCCTGGCACTCGCCGTCCGTGCGGGAGCCGCCGTGGCAGACCTGGAGTTCTTCCAGTTCCACCCCACCTGCCTGGTTGACACCGCCGGGCAGGCCCGCACGGGCGGACCGCTGCTCATCTCCGAAGCCGTCCGCGGCGAAGGAGCCGTCCTGGTGGATGCCGGCGGACGCCGCTTCATGAAGGCCTACCACCCCGACGCCGAACTCGCGCCCCGCGACGTCGTCTCGCGCAGCATCGCCCTGCACCTGGCCAAGCTCGGCGACCCCACCGGCCATGTCTACCTGGACGCCCGCGCCCTCGAACAGGCCAAGGGCAGCGGCTTCCTCCGTCAGCGGTTCCCCACGCTCACAGGCAAGACCCTCGACGCCGGCATCGACTGGACCCGCGAACTGGTCCCGGTCGCACCCGCCGCCCACTACTGGATGGGCGGGATCGCCACCGACCACTCCGGCCGCACCAGCGTCCCCGGCCTCTACGCTGCCGGCGAGGTTGCGTGCACAGGGGTCCAAGGGGCTAACCGGCTGGCCAGCAACTCCCTCCTTGAGGGACTCGTCTTCGGCCGCCGCGCTGTTGAATCCTTCCTCTCCGGTGACCTCGACGGCGGTACTTGGGTGGCGCCTGACGGCGCTCCTCCGCTCGCTGTCTCGGCCGCGGGCGGCCTCCCCTTGACGCTCGCTTCCGGAGCACCCTCAGGCGCCGAGGTTCGCTCCCGTTTGGGTGCCACTGGGGAAGGGCAAACGGCGGGTCGGTCAGGTGCGTGCGGCGGGGGTGGGCTGTCCAACTTCGGAGGGGGAGAAGGGGCCGGGGAGCCCTTTTCGCGGGATGCCCTTCGTCGCCTCATGACGTCGCATGCCGGGGTGCTGCGCTCCGGGCAGCTGTTGCGCGAGGCTGGCCGGACGCTTGAGCGGTGGGCCGGCGTCGTGCAACCTCTGGCTGTTGCGGACTCCGGCGACCCTTTGGTGCACGAGGACCGGAATCTGCTGCTGGCTGCGCAACTGCTCGTCCAGGCAGCCCTGGGCAGGACCGAATCCCTTGGCGCCCACTACCGGAACGACGAACCTGCCGCTGCCGAACCCGACAACACGTACTCCCTGCGCCCGAAAGCGAGCCTCCTCCATGACTGAACCCGCCGTACTCGACCAGGCTGCGCCCGTCCGGCCGGCACTGGACCTCACCCTGCCGGTGGCTCCTGTACGGGAGATCCTGGAACGCGCCTTCGCCGAGGACGCGCCCTCCGGCGACATCACCTCCCAGCTGCTGATCCCGGCCGCGGCGCGGGCCACCGCAGTCCTGAACGCCCGGGTGCCTGGCGTCCTCAGCGGGGCCACCGTGTTCCGTGATGCCATGCAGCTGGTGGACCCCGCCACGAAGGTCGAGCTGCTGGTGGCGGATGGAGAAACGTTCGACGCCGGCACCCACCTTGCACGGGTCAGCGGGACCGCGCGCTCGGTGCTCCTGGCAGAACGGGTGGCGCTCAACCTGGTCCAGCGGATGTCCGCCATTGCCACGAAAACCGCCGAGTTCGTCCGGCTCACCGAAGGCACCGCCGCCCGCATTACCGACACCCGCAAGACCACCCCCGGCCTGCGGGTCCTTGAACGCTTCGCCGTCCGCTGCGGCGGGGGCATGAACCACCGGTACAGCCTCTCCGATGCCGTACTGGCCAAGGACAACCACCTCGCCGTGATGACCGGCGGCGACCCCGCCAGGCTGACGGAACTCCTGCGGGCCGCCAAGGCGCAGCTGGGCCACACCACGCACTTTGAAGTGGAAGTGGACAGCATGGACCAGATCGAACCCGTCCTCGCCGCCGGCGTGGACACCATCATGCTGGACAACTTCACGCTGGAGGAACTGCAGGGCGGCGTCGCCCTGGTGGCAGGACGCGCACGGGTGGAGGCCAGCGGGAACGTGAACCTGGGCACCGTCCGGGCCATAGCGGCCACCGGCGTGGACGTGATCTCCGTCGGTGCCCTCACGCACACGGTGGCCGCCCTGGATCTCGGCCTGGACGTCGAGCTGACGGCCGGCTGACCCGTGATCTTCCTGGATGCCTCCGCCACCACCCCTGTCCGCCGCGAGGTCCTGGACGCCATGTGGCCCTACCTCACGGGCGAATTCGGAAACCCGTCCAGCCACCACGCGCTGGGCGGGTCGGCGGCAGCCGCGCTCGCAGGCGCCCGCGCATCGGTGGCCGCGGTCCTCGGCTGCCGGCCGGGGGAAGTGGTGTTCACCTCCGGCGGGACGGAAGCGGACAACCTCGCCGTCAAGGGCATCGCCCTGGCGCGGCAGGCAGCCAGGCCGGAGCTGGACCGGGTGGTGATCAGCGCCGTCGAACACCCCGCGGTGGAGGAATCCGCACGCTACCTCGAACGCTTCCACGGGTTCGCGGTGGACGTGGTGCCGGTGGACAGCACCGGGCGGGTCACGCCGCAGGCGCTGGCCGCGGTGCTGCGGCCGGAAACGGCACTGGTGAGCGTGATGTACGCCAACAATGAGGTGGGCACCGTGCAGCCCATCGCCGCACTGGCGGAACTCGCACACGCGCACGGCATCCCGTTCCACACCGATGCCGTGCAGGCGGCCGGCTGGCTGCCACTGGATGTGCGGGCGCTGGGGGTGGACGCCATGAGCATTTCGGGCCACAAGCTCGGTGCTCCCAAGGGCTGCGGACTGCTGTTCGTCCGCAGCCGCACGCGGCTGGAACCGCTGGTCCATGGCGGCGGGCAGGAGCGCGGCCGCCGGTCGGGCACCGAAAACGTGGCCGGAGCAGTGGGCATGGCCACCGCACTGACGCTGGCGCAGGGCCGCCAGGCGGAGCAGCAGGGGAGGGTGGCCGCCCTGCGGGACGGGTTCATCGACGCCGTGCTCTCCGGAGTCCCCGACGCCGTCCTTACCGGGCACCCCACGGAACGGCTGCCGTCCATCGCCTCGTTCTGCTTCCCGGGAACCAGCGGCGAAGCGGTCCTCCTGGAACTGGAGCGGCAGGGCATCGTGTGCTCCAGCGGCTCGGCGTGCGCAGCTGGCTCGGATGCGCCCTCGCCCGTGCTCACCGCCTTGGGGATCCCCGCCGTGGTCGCCCAAACGGCAGTACGCTTCAGCTTTGACGCCTCGGTGACCCGGGACGACCTGGAGGCAGCCGCCGCGGCCGTCCGGACCGCCGTCGCCGGCGTGAAAGCGCTGGGAACGCGCTGAGCCTTTGCAGCCCGTGCACTCCCACGCGGGCTAGCGGTGGCGTGCCCGCCGGAAAATCCAGTGCCGCAGCAGGCTGAAGCGCACGGCCGTGGCCAGGAACCCGGACAGCGTCGTTGCCGTCAGTTCGTCCCCCACCGTGGCATTGGGGTTGAACCAGTGCAGTACGCCCAGGCTGCTGCCGGTGATCACCAGCGCCACGGCAATCACCACCAGCCCGTGGAGGTGGTCGCGGGTGCGCCGCTGCTGCCCGGTGATCTTGAACGTCAGCCTGCGGTTCAACGCGGTGTTCAGCAGCGACGTCACCACCAGCGCCACCGCGTTGGCCAGCTGGGCTCCCAGCCACGGCCGCAGCAGCGCGTACAGGGCCAGGGATGCCGCGGTACAGACAACGCCGACGCCGGAAAACCGGATCAGTTGCCGGACCACCGGGAAGCGCAGGATGCCCCGGTAGTGCCTGGTGGCGGGTTGGCGCCGCGTGGACGCCTCCAGCGCAACCGGGGCAGGTGCGCCCTCCCTCACGCCTGCATCCCGCCGGGCCCGATCCTGCCGGGCACCCCGGGCCATGCCGACGCGACGACCGGATTGGCCAGCTCACCGATCCCCTGGACGCGGCACGCCACTGAGTCGCCGGGGGACAGGGGCGCGGTGACGGCGGGGAATCCGGTCAGCACCAGGTCGCCGGGATGCAGGGTCAGCACGGAGGTCAGGTAGACCAGGATCTCATCCACCGTCCAGCCCAGGTCTGCAGTGCTGGCCGTCGCCAGCGCCGTGCCGTTCACCGCCACGCCGATCTCCAGGTCCGAGTCATCCAGCCCCACGGCGATCCACGGCCCCACCGGCGTGAACGTGTCCTGGCTCTTGGCCGCGAACCACAGTTCGTCGGTCTTTTGCAGGTCCCGGCAGGTGACGTCGTTCGCGATGGTGAAGCCGAACACTGCATCCCGGGCCGTGGCCGGCGTCAGTGCCCTGGCCGTCCTGCCGATCACCACGGCAAGTTCGGCCTCGGGCTCCACCTGCGTCATTCCGGGTGCCAGCCGGATCTCCTCGCCGGGGCCAATCACGCTGGTGGTTGCCTTGTGGAAAGCCTGCGGCGGAAGGTTCCGGCCCGCCTGGCCGGTGTTGTGGGCCATACCCAGGACGTTGGCCGGAGCGCTTGGGGCGAGGAAGACAAAGGCATCCTGCGGCACCGCAGCTCCGGGCCGCCAGCCGTCGCGCCAGGGGCTGGAAGCATTGGCCCGGGAATCCGGGAAGGGGGACTCGGCGACGGTCCAGGTGGTCCCGCCGCCGCTGGTGACGAAGAACTGCTCGCCGGGCCACGCAGCGGACAGCGGGCGGACGCGGGCAAGGCGCCGGGGAGAAGAAGCCATGGGTCAGTACAGCTCGCCCACGGGGATGTCGACGGCCAGCCGGTTGGCGGGGCCGGCGAGTGGGCATGCCCATGCCTCGTTGTAGGCGCAGGAAGGGTTGTAGGCAAAGTTGAAGTCAAGGACGAACCGGGCGTCGGGCCCAGTCCCGTTGACGCCGTGGAAGGCGCCCTTGATGGTGTCCAGCAGGTAGCGCCCCGCACCGTAGCTGCCGCCGGGCTGGCCGGCGGTGGCGTCGCGGAACGGAACGAAGATTCCGCCGCCATACCCATGGATCTTCCATACCGCCAGCTGGCCCATCTCGGGCAGGTCGAAGGTGCCCAGCCGGACAAAGTTGACCACGCCGTCGGTTCCCGTGTCCACGCTCATTTCCCGGCCGGCGCCCTCCTTGGTGAGGGGCACGTGGAAGCGGTAGATCGGATCGTAGTAGGCGGTCTTCAGTCCGGCGAAGTTTGCCCGTCCTGCCCGCGTCAGCGGGGACGCCGGGTGCGTGGCGAACATCAGGTCCCGCTGGTGCCGCCAGTACGAGTGCGCCTCCGCCGGGTCGTCGGCGGCGATCTTGCGGACATTGTCGTACATCGCGAAGGTGCGCAGCCGCCAGTCGGCGATATCCAGGGCGGAGATGTCCGCTGGGTTTTCTTCGGCTGCGCCGTGCTGCTCTTCCGCCATAGCCTCCAGCCTAGTGCCCGGCCGCGGCAGGAAGCGTACGACGGCGACACGCCGGGCCGCGGGGGCGGCAGGGCCACGTGCCGGCCGGGCGTGACATGCCAGCGTGGTGGCCATGTGATGGCCGCCCGCGCCACTAGGCTGGCTTGCATGAGAGGCAAGGCAGCATCGAGGGTTGTTTCCGGCGCGTCCATGCTGCTCGCAGGCCTGCTCCTGGCGGGGTGTGCGGGCCCGCAGCCGAAGGACCCCGGCTGGACGGCGCAAACGGGGGCCGGTACCGGCTCCGAATCCCCGTCCACGGCCGCGCCGGCCCCCGGAACATCCGGGCCGGCGGCATCCACCGCTGCGTCCCCGTCCGGCCAGGCGTCACCCACAGGGCCGCAGGCTGTTCCCACTGCACCGTCCTGGAAGACCTTCTCGGACCCCGGCAAGACCGTCAGCTTCGAACTGCCGCAGGACTGGATCGCGCAGTCGGTGGCCCCGGAGGACGGTGCGCTTGCCGGTGCGCTGAAGGTGGAAGTGAAGAAGTCCGACGGAACGTTCGTGGCAGCCCTGCGGACGGGACTGCCGCCGTCGTCTGCTGACTGCCCCGAAGCCGCACGGCGCCCCTACACCGTGATCAGCAGTGTGCCCATGGAACTCCCGGCCGCCGGCGGGGAGGGGACCATCCCGCCGCGGATGGTCTACCGGGTGATCCAGGGCTACCGGTTCTTCGGTTCCTACGGCATCACCAACGTTGTGGGCGGCGCGGACGGGCAGGCGTGCGAGCTGCGCAACGTGGTGCGCGGTGCGGCTGGCAAGGGGGACTACTCCTTCGGCGACGTGGTTTCGCTGAAGGCCTTCGCTCCGGACGAGAAAGTAGCTCCCGCGCAGGCGTTCGACACGCTGGGCCAGGCCGCCCAGTACGTGAACGAAAGCTCCGACTTCGCCAACGTGCAGCGGATGCTAATGTCGCTGAAGGTCAAAAACTAGTCCCGCTGCCCGCCCCCACGAGGTGCCGGGGCACGCGACTTTCCGTCCGCCCCCGACATCCCCGGAGAGACATGGAACGCTCTGTTTCCGCACGCCTGGTCTTCAGGACCGCCCCCAACACCAAAGTGGCCATGGCCATCGCCGCAGCGAGGAACAGCGGGTATTCATCCTTCGACGAGACCCTGTCCGTCACAGCCGGCGGCAACGAGGTGCCGCTGACCGAAATCGCGGACCACCACGGTGGCCGCTTCCACTACATGGAGTTCACCGAGCCGGCCGAGGTCACCGTGGAGTATTCCGCCACCGTGGCCGGACGCGGTGAGCCCGAAGAGGCCAGCCTGGCGGACCGGATCCGCTACGTCCGCCCGAGCCGCTACGCCGAATCGGACCGGCTGCTGCCCACCGCCTACGCGGAATTCGAGGGGGTGCAGGGCGCCGGCCTGCTGCACGCCGTGCGCAACTGGGTCAATGGGGAACTGCGGTACCTCAGCGGTTCCTCCCGGGGTACCGACGGCGCGGTGGAAACCCTGCTGAGCAGGCGCGGCGTCTGCAGGGACTTCGCCCACCTGGCCATCGCGTTGCTGCGTTCGAAGGACATTCCTGCCCGCCTCGCTGCCGTATATGCACCGGGCCTAAGTCCGATGGATTTCCATGCCGTGGCGGAAGCCTACGTGGAGGGGGCCTGGCACGTCATCGACCCCACGGGGCTTGCCCCGCGGGAGTCGATGCTGCGCATCACCGCCGGCCGGGACTCGTCCGACACCGCCTTCCTCTCCACCGTGGGAGGCAGCCTCACCCTCAACCAGCTGCGGGTGACAGCAGTGGTGGACGGCTCCCTTCCCGTGGAGGACCCCACGCAGCTGGTGGCGCTGGGCTAGCTAGGCCTTCCGGGGCAGGGAACCCAGCGAGTTCCGCAGCTTTTCCGTCAGCCGGACCAGTTCCTTCTGCTCGGCCGGGGTCAGCGCTGGAGCCACCAGGGCTGAGATGTCCCTGACGTGCTCCCGGCCGATCTCCTTCTGGAGCTCCCGTCCTTCCTCCGTCAGTTTGAGCAGTACGCCGCGGCCGTCCTCCGGCGCGGGCATGCGGGCGATGAGTCCGCGCTTCTCCAGCCGTTCCACCAGCCTGCTCAGGCTGGATTGGCTCAGCAGGACGTTGTCGTTGAGCTCGTTGAGCCGCAGCCAGCCGGACGGGCAGCGCGAAAGCGTGAACAGGACGTCGTATTCGTTGACGGCCAGCTTCCGGAAGGCCGGCCCGGACTGCAGCTTGCGCATCACCGCCACCTGCGCCCGGAAGAGCGACTCCCACATCTCGGCAGCAAGCCGGACGGGCGATTCGGAGCCCGCGGCAGCCATCACGCCTCCGAAGCCGCGGTATCGGCTTCCTGCGTTGCCAGCAGCGCGGCAACCCGGCCGGCGTGCGTGGGCGGCTCCGGAACGTGCGCCGGCTTGAGGGCCGCGTACTCCTTGCGGAGGACCGGCAGGACTTCCTCGCCGAACAGGTCCAGCTGCTCCAGCACGGTCTTCAGGGGCAGGCCGGCGTGGTCGATCAGGAACAGCTGGCGCTGGTAATCGCCGAAGTGCTCACGGAAGGTCAGGGTCTTCTCAATGACTTCCTGCGGGCTGCCCACGGTCAGCGGGGTCTGGGAGGTGAAGTCCTCCAGTGACGGGCCGTGGCCATAGACGGGGGCATTGTCGAAGTAGGGGCGGAACTCCTTCACGGCGTCCTGCGAGTTCTTCCGCATGAAGAACTGGCCGCCGAGTCCAACGATCGCCTGGTCCGCCTTGCCGTGGCCGTAGTGCTCGTAGCGCTCACGGTAGAGGCCGATCAGCTGCTGGTAGTGCTCTTTGGGCCAGAAGATGTTGTTGGCGAAGAAACCGTCGCCGAAGTACGCGGCCACCTCCGCGATCTGCGGGGTGCGGATGGAGCCGTGCCACACGAAGGGAGCCACGCCGTCGAGCGGGCGCGGTGTGGAGGTGAAGTTCTGCAGGGGGGTGCGGAACTTGCCGGACCAGTTCACGGTGTCCTCGTCCCAGAGCTTGCGCAGCAGGCTGTAGTTCTCGATGGCCAGTTCCACGCCGTCCTGGATGTTCTTGCCGAACCACGGGTACACGGGCGCGGTGTTGCCGCGCCCGAGGACCAGGTCCACGCGCCCGTCCGCCAGGTGCTGGAGCATGGCGAAGTCCTCCGCGATTTTGACGGGGTCGTTCGTGGTGATCAGCGTGGTGGCCGTGGACAGGATGATGCGCTCGGTCTGGGCGGCGATGTAGGCGAGGGTGGTGGTGGGGGAGGACGAGAAGAAAGGGCGGTTGTGGTGCTCGCCCAGGGCGTAGACATCCATGCCGATTTCCTCGACCTTTTTGGCGATGGCCACCGAGGCCTTGATGCGTTCGTGCTCGGTGGGGGTGCGGCCCGTGGTGGGGTCCGCGGTGATGTCGCTGACGCTGAAAACACCGATCTGCATGATGTGCCTCTTTCCGTTCCTGGACTTGCTGGGCTTGGTTCCAGTCTAGACCAATTTAGATGCATTTGCATCTATCGCCTACTGTAACGTGGCGGCGCCGGGATTATTCCCCGCCCTGGCCGGCGGCGGGACGGGCGTTAAAGCAGCCATGCCCGCACCGCTGGAGCGGCACGGGCATGACGGGAAGATGCAGGTTATTCGGCTCCGCCGGGGGCGGCACGGCGGCCGCTGACCTTGGGAACCTGGCCGGTGGTCCAGTCCTGGAACTCGGCGTCGACGTCGGCGGCCGGGCCGAACTCCGGGCGGGCGTGCATGTCCCGGAGCAGCGCCTTCCTTTCGCGCCGGCCCTCCACCAGCCGGTACAGCACCGGAACCAGGATGAGGGTCAGGGCGGTGGAGGACACCAGGCCGCCGATCACCACCACTGCGAGAGGCTGGGAAATGAAGCCGCCCCCGCCCGTGAGGCCCAGCGCCATCGGGGTCAGGGCGAACACCGTGGCAAGGGCGGTCATCAGGATGGGCCGCAGGCGCTGCCGCGCACCGTGGGTGATGGCATCCGCAACATTCATGCCGGGACGGCCGTCGTGCGGTTGCCGGTACTGGTTGATGAGGTCGATCAGCACGATGGCGTTGGTGACAACGATCCCCACCAACATCAGCATGCCGATGAGCGACGGAAGGCCCAGCGGGACGCCGGTGAGCAGCAGCAGTCCCACGGCACCGGTGGCTGCGAAAGGAACCGAGACCAGCAGGATCAAGGGCTGGACCAGGGACTTGAAGGTGGCCACCATGATGACGTACACGATCGCAATGGCCGCCAGCAGGGCCAGGCCGAGCTGCCGGAAGGATTCTGCCTGCTGGGTGGTGGCGCCGCCCAGTTCGGCGGTGACGCCCGGCGGCAGCTGGACGCCGGCCAGGCGCTTCTGGACTTCGCTGTTGACCGCACCCAGGTTGGCGCCCGACGGCGTAACGGACACCTTGGCGGTGCGCTGGCCGTTGCTGGCGGTGATGGAGACGGGGACGTCCACCTGCTCGACGGAGGCGATGCTGCCGAGCGTCACAGGCGCCCCAGCCGCCGGCAGCGGGATGTTCCGCACGGCGTCGATGCTGGTGAACTTCGTGCCCTGGCCGATCCGGACCGGGAAGTCGTTGGTGTCGATCCGCACCGTGCCGGCGGGGATGGGGCTGATGGTGGAGGCCAGGACGCCCGCCACCTGTTGCTCGTTCAGCCCGGCGGCCACCGCCTTGGCCCTGTCGACCTTGACCTGGACCACGGGGTTGCTGGCAGCGAGGTTGCTGGCTACCTCGCTGGTTCCCGGTGCACCGGTCATGGCTGAGACCATGGCGTCGCTGGCTGCCTGCAGGTCGGCGCTGGTGGCGGCTTTCAGGGTGATGTCGACGGTGGACGAGGTGCCGAAGCCGCCCTGCTGGGTGCCCACGGAAATTTTGCCGGAGTCAGGCACCTTGGCAAGCTCCGAGCGTACGGTCTCCTGCAGGCGTTCCTGGTTCGCCTTCTCATCGGTCACCACCGTGAAGGTGGAGTTGGAAGACCCGGTGGAGGTGAGCGCGGCGAAGCCGGCCTGGGCATTTCCGGAGGTCACCTGCACGTCCTTGATGCCGTCGATGCCGCGAAGGACTTCCTCGAGGCGGATGGCGGCAGCACTGGTGTCCGCCAGGCTGGTGCCCGCGGGCAGCACCTGGCGCACGGTCATGCTGTTCTGGCCAGAGTTCCCCAGCAGGTTCGTGGCCAGCAGGGGCGTCATGGCGCCGGTGGCCCCCAGCACCAGGACGGCGGCCAGCAAGGTGATGACGGGGTGTTTCTGCGTGCCCCGGAGGATGGGCAGGTAGCCGCGCTGCAGCCGGCTGCGCTGCTCGGCGTCGTGGGCCTTTGCCTTCGCCTCCGCGGCGATGCGGCGGGCCTCAAGCGAACCTGCGGGCAGGCCGCCGGGGACGGCGCCGGGGTTCTTGAGGAACCAGTAGGCCAGCACGGGGACGATGGTCAGGGAGACCAGCAGTGATGCCAGCAGCGCCATGGTGACGGTCAGGGCGAAGGGCCGGAACAGTTCGCCGGCGAGTTCGCCCACGAACGCGATCGGCAGGAAGACGGCCACGGTGGTCAGGGTCGAGGCTGTGATGGCTCCGGCCACCTCACGGATGGCAGTCAGGATGGCGGCGGACTTCTCCTCGCCGTAGCTGAGGTGCCGCTTGATGTTCTCGATGACCACGATGGAGTCGTCCACCACGCGGCCGATGGCGATGGTGAGCGCCCCCAGCGTCAGGATGTTCAGCGAGTAGCGGGTGGCGGACAGGCCGATGAACGTGATCAGCAGTGACAGCGGGATGGACACCGCCGTGACCAGGGTGGAGCGGGTGGACATCAGGAAGAGCAGGATGACGGCAACGGCGAAGCCCAGCCCCAGCAGGCCTTCGGTGGTGAGGTCCTTGATGGACTTCTCGATGAACGGCGCCTGGTCGAACACCGGGGTGAACTTGGCGTTGGAGCCCAGTTCGGCCTCCAGCTCGTTAAGGCTGTCGCGCACGGCGTGGGAGATTCCCACTGTGTCACCTTCGGGCTTCTTGGTGACAGAGACGGCCAGGGTCTCGGCGCCGTTGGTGCGGGTGATCGAGGTGCGTTCGTCGTCCTTGAGCGAAACGTCGGCAACCGAGCCGATGGTCGCGCCGTTTTTCGCGCCGGCCAGCGGAAGTGCCTTGATGGCGTCGAGGGAATCGACCGGGCTGCCGATCTGCAGGGACAGCGTCCTGCCCTGGTCCTCCAGTGTGCCGGCGGGAACCAGGGCGCCGTTGTTGGAGAGGGCGTCCCTGATGGCGGTCACGCCGGCGCCCGATGCTGCCATGGCATCTGGGCGGGGGAGGATTTCGATGTGCTGGGAGGCGCCGCCCGTCACGTCGGCGCTCCGGACGCCGTCGATCTTCTGCAGCCGGGGAACGCTCAGGCGCTGCAGGTCGGCGTTGAGGTCGCTGAGCGGCTTGTCGGAGGATACCGCGAGGAACACGATGGGGAAGTCGCTGATGCTCCCGGCGATCGCCTGTGGCTGGACGTCACTGGGAAGTGTCCTCTTGGCGTTGGAAATTGCCCTGTCGATCTGGTTCCTCGCCCGGTCCAGGTTGGAGCCGTAGGTGAAGACCATCGTGATCTGCGAGACGCCGTTGCGCGACGTGGAGGAGGTGGATTCCAGCCCCTCCACGCCGTTCAGTGCCTTTTCCAGCGGCCCGCTGACCTGCTTGTCCACCACCTCGGGCGAGGCGCCCGGCATGGCGGTCAGCACCGTGATCTGCGGGAACTCGATCGAGGGGATGAGCTCCTGCTTCAACGAGGACATGGTGATCACGCCAAAGACCGAAGCGAAAACGGTGATCAGCGCGATCAGGGCCCGGTTTCCCAGTGACAGGTGTGCCAGCCGGAACATTGTTGGTCTCCTGAGGGGTTAAGTGACTGGTACAGGCCCTGGGGTGCCAGCCGCTGGCCCCTGCAGGGTCAGCGGCTGGCGGAAACGCTCTCCAGCTGGAGGGATTTGGCCGTGGCCCGTTCCAGCTCGGCGGCAAGCTCCGGGTTTTCGTCGAGCTTGACCCCGTAGCCGGGCATCATGTCCTTGAGCTTTGACTGCCAGCCCTTGAAGTTCTTGGGGAACGTCTTCTGCAGCAGTTCGATCATGATGGGGACAGCGGTGGAGGCCCCGGGGGACGCGCCCAGGAGCGCGCCGATGGAGCCGTCGCGGCCGGCAATCACTTCGGTTCCAAACTGAAGGATGCCGCCCTTTTGCGGATCTTTCTTGATGATCTGTACACGCTGGCCGGCGGTGATCAGTTCCCAGTCCCCGCTCTTGGCTTCCGGGTAGTACTCGCGCAGCGCCTCGACCTTCTGGTCGTGCTTCTTGACCACTTCCTTGACCAAGTAGGCGGTGAGGTCCATGTTGTCCTTGGCCACGGCCAGCATCGGGATGATGTTGCCCGGGCGGATGGACAGTGGAAGGTCCAGGTAGGAACCGTTCTTCAGGAAGTTGGTGGAGAAGCCGGCGTACGGTCCGAACAGCAGCGAGCGCTTCCCGTCGACGTAGCGGGTGTCCAGGTGCGGTACCGACATGGGGGGAGCGCCCACGGACGCCTGGCCGTAGACCTTGGCGCTGTGCTGGGCGGCGATGGTCTCGTCGGTGCAGCGGAAGAACTGCCCGGAGACGGGGAACCCGCCGTAGCCCTTGCTTTCCGGGATACCGGAGGCCTGGAGCAGGTGCAGTGCGCCGCCGCCGGCGCCGACGAAGACGAACTTGGCGTGGATCTTGCCGTGCTCGCCCGACTTGGGGTACTTCAGCGACAGGTCCCAACCGCCGTCGGACGCCCGGGAGATTCCGGTGACGTCGTGGCCGTAGTTGATCTCGACGCCGTTGTTCCCCAAGTACGTGGTCAGCTCGCGGGTCAGGGCCCCGAAGTCGACGTCGGTGCCCTCGGCGGCGCGGGTGGCGGCGATGCGCTGCTTGGGGTCGCGGCCCTTGACGATCAGCGGCGCCCACTTGGCGATCTGTGCGTGGTCCTCGGAGTATTCCATGCTCCGGAAGAGGGTGTGGGGCTTCAGCGCCTCGTAGCGGGTCTTCAGGAACCGGGCGTGGTCTTCGCCGATGACAAAGCTCATGTGCGGGACGGTGTTGATGAAGCCCTTGGGAGAGCCGATCAGGTTTCGGTCCACCAGGTGGGACCAGAACTGGCGGGACAGCTGGAACTGTTCATTGATGAGCAGCGCCTTTGCCGGGTTGACTGAGCCGTCTTTGGCTGCAGGGGAGTAGTTGAGCTCGCAGAGCGCGGCATGGCCCGTTCCGGCGTTGTTCCAGGGGCCGGAGCTTTCAAGGCCGGGCTGGTCCAGCCGTTCGAACAGCGAGATGGTCCAGTCCGGCTCCAGCTGCTTGAGGAATGCCCCCAGCGTTGCGCTCATGATGCCGCCGCCAATCAGGACGACGTCGGCATGTGGGGTCTTGGAAATGAAGGTCACGATCAGTCTCCGATTGCAGCGGCTCTGGCTGTCACAGAATATCCCCGCCCTGCCCGCATACTGAAATTGGACCGGCCCGTCAAGGCTTTAGTTGGACCTTCGTGAAAACTTCATTTAAGACCGGTGACGCCGGGTAGCCCAGGACCCGGTCGGAAAGGGCCAGCGCGGAGATGGGGAAGGCAATCGGCACGGCCGGTACCGTCGCTGCGATCTGGGCGTTGATGGTGTGATACTGCTCATCACGTTCCTTGCCCTCGGGCAAACCCCGGGCGCGGTTGATCTTGGAGAATACCTGGGGGTCCTGGTACCCGAACTCCCCGTTCTTCTCCCCGAAGAGCGGGCCAACGAAGTTGTCGGCGTCGGAGTAGGAGCCGTTCCAGCCCAGGATGTGAAGCGCATGGTCGCCGGGGGACTGGACCTTTTGGAGGTAGCCGTCCGACCAGTCCACCGGGACCGGCCGGATGTTGAAGCCCACCGCGGTCAGCTGCCGGCTGAGCTCGGCGTACACCTTCTCGGGCGTCGGCAGGTAGGGCCGGGTGACGTTGAGCGGATAGTAGAACTTGAGCTCTTCGCCGGTGTAGCCGGCCTCCTTGAGGTAGGCCTTGGCCTTGGCCGGGTCGTGGCCGAGCTCCGGGGCATCGTTGTTGAAGCCGCTGATCTTTGGCGGGACGAACTGCGTCGCCTTGGCGGTGTTGTCGATGAAGAATTTCCGGATCAGGGTTTCCTTGTCGATGGCCAGTTCCACCGCCTGCCGGATCTTTTGGTTCTGCAGCACCGGCACGTCCTGGTTCATGCCCACGTACATCACCGAGAAGGGATCGCGCTGGACGATCTGCTTTCCGCGCTTGACGAGCTGGTCGAAATTCCCCACGGTCACCGAGTCATAGCCGTCGATCTTGCCGTCCAGCAGGGCCTGGAGGCGGGTTTGGGGATGGTTGTAGGCGAGGAAGTTGATGGTGGCGATTTGGCCGCGGTTCCCCCAGTACGCCTTGTTGGTGGTCAGGGTGACGCTGTCCGTGCCCCAGGCGGTCAGGGTGAAGGGGCCTGTCCCCACGGGGTTCGTGGCGAAGGCCGACAAGGGCTGGCCGCCGCGGTTCTGGTCCAGGACGTCGGCCTTGCCGGCGGCAAGGGCCGCGGGGGATGCGATGGCGAACGCCGGCAGGGTCAGTGCCTGGAGGAAGGCGGTGAACCGCTGCGTCAGGTCGATCTGCACGGTGTCGGCAGAGACAGCGGTGCAGCTTTTGAAGATCGACAGCCCGGGCTCGTCCGAGTGTGCCTTGAACACGCTCTTGAAGGAGCTGCCGGGGGCCTGCCGCCGCAGCTCAGCGGGGAAGGCGAACCAGCGGTTGAAGTTTGCGCAGACGGCGTCGGCATTGAACGGGGTGCCGTCCTGGAACGAGATGCCGGTCCGGAGCTTGAAGGTGTAGGTCCTGCCCTCGTTGGACTCGTTCCATTCCGTGGCCAGCAGGGGTGTGGGCTTGCCGGTGGTCTGGTCAACGCCCACCAGCCCTTCGAGGATCTGCCGGGTGATGCGCTGGGACTCGACGTCGTTGGACAGGGCCGGGTCCAGGCCCAGGGGCTGGGCGGCGGTGCCGAAATTGAAGGTGGCGTCCGGCTCGGCTGCGGGGGTGGAGCTGGGGGATCCGGAGGTCGGCGATGGCGCTGGCGTGCCGGTGCAGGAGGTTACGCCCAGCGCCATGAGGACGGCTCCGGCCTTGATGACCGTCCGCCGCGATGTACTGCTGGACACTCGTCTACCACCCCTGGATCCCGGCGGCTCCGCCTCTTGCGGGCCGGGGTCCAGTCTAAAGGACGCGGATTGGGACGGTCCCCAGGCTGGCGCGTGACGCGCCAAGGCCGGGTCCGCTGGCTGCCAGCGGGCCCGGCCTGGTGTTGAGGCGGGGGTAAGGATTACTTCGGCATCAGGACCGAGTCGATCAGGTAGACAGTTGCGTTCTTGGTCTTGACGCCGCCGCAGACCACGTTGGCGTTGTCCACCTTGAGGGAGTCTCCGCTGCCGGTCACGGTGACGGAGCCGCCCTGGACGGTGGCGTGCGTGCCGGCGATCTTGTCCGGGGTGATCTGGCCGGGCACCACGTGGTAGGTCAGGATCTTGCTCAGCAGGGCGTCGTCCGTCTTGAGGGTTTCGATGGTGGCGGGATCGATCTTCTTGAAGGCGTCATCCACGGGCGCGAAGACCGTGAACTCGCCGCCGTTGAGCGTGTCCACCAGGTCCACCTTGGGGTTCAGCTTGCCGGAGACGGCCGCGGTCAGGGTGGTCAGGATCGGGTTGTTGGAGGCTGCGACGGCGACGGGATCCAGTGCCATGCCTTCGACCGATCCGGCGCCGGTGGGAACCTGCTGGGCGTAGGCTGCGCAGCCCGGGCCCACCAGGTTGGCTGCGGGATCCATCATGCCTGCCGACGCGCTGGCGGAGGCGCTGGCGGACGGCGACGCCATGCTGGAGCTGGGGGCCTGGGACATCGGCGCCGATGAAGCTGCCGACCCGGAGGTGCTGCCTGAACCACCGCAGGCGGTGAGGCTGAGCAGAGCGGCCGCTGCAACGCCTGCGACGGTGAAAGTGGTGCGCTTGATGGTCTGCATTTTCGGTTCTCCTTGGATGGTTTGCCTGCCGCCCGGACTTTATGTGCGGGCTGTGCAGTCTGCCTTTTCGGTAAGCACCAACCCTTGGCTGGTGTCTCACTGGCAATTCGGTTGGAGGACCGGGGCGGATGGGTGGACCCGGGAAGTTTTTCGGCGCGGCACGAAAAGTGCGCCCCCGCCGTCGACCCCTTAACGCAAGAGTCCCCCGGCCTGAGCCGGGGGATCCTTGATGTTGGTGCGCAAGGGGGGACTTGAACCCCCACGCCCGAAGGCACAGGAACCTAAATCCTGCGTGTCTGCCAATTTCACCACTCGCGCCAAGGCTTCCGTTCGTGAACGCAAAAGCGTACGACGGCGGATGCCAGGTTCCATTGTAGCGTCGCGTCCGCAGGGCGCGGGCAGGAGGGAAGCGGGTCAGGCGTCCAGCTGCAGGTCCCGGCGGAGTTTGGCGACGTGCCCGGTGGCCCTGACGTTGTACTGGGCCAGGGACACGTTGCCTGCCGGGTCCACCACAATGGTGGAGCGGATCAGGCCCTCGTAGGTCTTGCCGTAATTCTTCTTCTCGCCCCAGGCGCCGTAGGCCTCGGCCACCGCGTGGTCTGCGTCGGAGAGCAGGGGGAATGTCAGCGATTCGTTGGCAGCGAACTTCGCGAGTTTCGCCACCGGGTCGGGGGAGATGCCCAGGACGTCGTAGCCGGACGCCTGCAGGGAAGCAAGGCTGTCGCGGAAATCGCACGCTTCCTTGGTGCAGCCGGGAGTGGAGGCGGCCGGGTAGAAGTAGACGATGGTGGAGCGGCCGGGCCGGGGGGCGAGGCTGACGTCCTTGCCGGTCGAATCCTGCAGCGTGAAAGCCGGTGCCTTGTCGCCGATAACGAGTCTTTCAGCCATTGTTTTTCTCCTTGTTGCAGGCGGGACACAACAGCCTAGTAAGCACCAGGGCCCAGTGCTAATCGGCATTTGGCTATACTTGCTGCTATGCCTGATATGGATCACTGGCCCACGGGGCGGCTCTTGTCCACTGCCGCCCGCCTCGTCGAACATTCCTGGAATGAAAAACTTGGCGCCATAGGCCTTACCCACGCCGGCGTCATAGCCATTGAAGTGCTGGATGCGCAGGGTCCCATGACCCAGGCCCAGCTTGCCCAGTACGTCCGCGTTCAGGCGCAGACCATGGGCAAGACCCTGAGCCGTCTGGAGTCCCATGGCCACATCGCCCGCGTCCGGAGCACCTCGGACCGCAGGAGCCACGTGGTGTCTCTCACCGAGCGGGGCAAGGAAGCCGTTGCGGCCGCCGTGGAGATGGAACGCTCGGTCCTGGCGTCCGCATCCATTGATCCCGAGGTCCTGCGCCAGGAACTCCAGGCCGTGGTCCGCGAGCTGGCAAGCCAGTTCGCCACCACGCCCAACAATGCCGGGGCCCTGATGGACAACGCGGCAAAATAAGCACACCGCAGCAAACTGCAGAAGTGGCCCTGGTCCCTGAAGGACCGGGGCCACTTTTTATGCTCCGTTCGACGCGCCATCACTTCCTGCCGCTTTTCTGAGGAGGCGCCATCACACCTGGCAGTCTTCCCGCCAACGACCTATCAGGGCGGAATATAGTTCGACGGCGGTGCTGCCGCCGCAAAGTGCCTGCCGCGCCGTTAGGACGACTCCATCAGTGATGGGGGCTCCGGGTATGTGGGGCGGGAGGTGATGGGAGGTTCAGAAATTAAGGCGGGTTCCCCCGACCCTGCGTGCGGGGCGGGGACAGTGATGATTCCGCGGCAAAACAAAACAGCCCCCGGTCCGCGTTTCCGCGGGCCGGAGGCTGTTTTCCGAGTGGTGCACCCCCCGGGACTTGAACCCGGAACCCATTGATTAAGAGTCAATTGCTCTGCCAATTGAGCTAGAGGTGCATCTTCTTTGCGTTCATCTCCGGGCTTTTTCTTTCCCGTTGATCTCCGCAACGACATGAAACTCTACACGAACTTTTGGTGCAAGTGAAATCGGCTCGTACAGCGGGCTCCCCATCACTCGAACAGCCGCAAAACCAGCACGAAATCAGGGTTTTCGTTGTTGGTCAGGAGCCAAAGGCGTCCGGTGGGGGCCCGGATTACGTCCCTGATCCGCCCATACTCGCCTGTGAAATAGGCCACAGGATTGCCCGCCTCCGTCCCGGCCAACGGGACGGCCCACAGGCGCTGGCCCCGGAGCGCTCCCAGGTAGGCGGTGTCCCCGACTATTTCCAGGCCGCTCGGCGATGACTCGCCCGTAGCGGGCCAGACCACCTTGGCATCCTGGAACTCCGCGCGGTGCGGAGCGCCCGTGACTGCCGGCCACCCGTAATTGGCCCCTGGTTGGATCAGGTTCAGCTCATCATTGACATCCGGCCCGAACTCGCTCGCCCACAGCCTTCCGGAACGGTCCCAGGCCAGCCCCTGCACGTTGCGGTGGCCGAGGCTGTACACGGCATTGCCAAACGGGTTGCCCGGCGCCGGGCGGCCGTCGGCGGTGAGCCGGAGAATCTTGCCGCCCAAGGCGTTCGGGTCCTGGGCTTGTTCCCGGCGCTGGGCATCGCCGGTTCCAACGTAGAGGAATCCGTCGGGGCCAAAACGGATCCTGCCGCCGTTGTGGGTTCCGGCTTTTGGAATTCCGGTGAAGACAGCCTCGGGCTCACCCAGCCTGAAGGGACCGCTGCCGTTGTCCTCGACAACCAGCCGCACCACCCTGTTGTCGTCCTTGGCGGTCAGGTAGGCGTAGAGGTAGCGGTCGGCGGCGAACTGCGGGGAGGGCGCCAGGCCAAGCAGGCCTCCCTCCCCGCCGGGCACGACGCCTGGAACCTTGCCGAGGTCCGTGGCTTTTCCGTCGCGGACCGCCTTCAGGCGGGCACTGTCCCGCTCAGAAATAATGCCCGTGCCGTCGGGCAGGAAGACCGCGGCCCAGGGGATATCCAGTTGCAGGTCCAGCCGTTCCGCCACCTGCAGCTCCGGAGCGGTGCCTGCAGCCGTCCCCCCGCTTCCCGTTGGCGCGGGCGCGGGGCTTCCGGTGCATGCCGCCAGGAATAAAACCAGGCAGGCGATCGTACAGAAGCGGGTCGCCGGGCGGGCGCCTGGGCCGCTAGAGGCGCTTCCGGCGCGGCGCCCGGAAGCCGGCGGCCTCGGCGTGCGCGGCAGACTCAAACCACACCTCTGCCCGGGTCTGCTCATAGTCGGGGTGTCCTTCTTCGTAGTACACCATGGCGCCGGCGTCGCCCTTCACGGTGAATTCGGCAGGCCCGCTTCCATCGGGGCCCGGCGCGGCCGAGCCTGCGCCGTAGGGTTCGTCGGCGGCCAGATGCCCCGCGGGTTCGGCGAGTGCTGCGCCCTGCCCGGCCGGGACACTGGCATGATGGTCGGCCCCGTTTTCAACGACGGCCGAAGACTGCGCACGGTCGAGCGTCTCCGCCGTGGCGGCATCACCGGAGGCACCTTCGGCACTGGAAGGAGCAGGTCCCGACGGTGCAGTGGTGGGGGGAGTAGCGGTGGACGGGGCGGCGGTGGACGGGGCAGCGGACGCGCCGGCGCTGGTTGCCGCCGTGCCTGCCGGCTCCTGCTGTACCGGAGTGCCCGCTTCCTGTACGGCACCCAGTGGTGTCCCGGCGTCGTCCGTTTCTTCCACGGCGGCAGTTTCCGCGCCCGGCAGGGTGGGGGCATGCGGCCCCGTGTACTCGTCATGGTGGACCGGCGGCCCGGCCGGGGATTCTGCTTCGCCGGCAGGGTGCGCAGCCGCCGACGGCGCCGGCGCTGGTGCCGGCTCCGGTGTGTCCGCAGCTACCGGATGCAACGCGGCGCCGGTGCCGGTTGCGGAGGATCCAGCACGGGGTGCTGGAGAAGCAGCTTCGGACCACTGGGTTTCCCATTCGGCCTCGTCCTGGCGCCGGCGTTCCTCGTGCGTTGCCTCGCCTGTGCTTGCCTCGCCAGTGCCGGTCTCGCCCGTGCCGGCGTTACCTGGCGCAGCCTGC
The DNA here is from genome assembly GCF_019710585.1 of Arthrobacter sp. MAHUQ-56. GTDB lineage: Bacteria > Actinomycetota > Actinomycetes > Actinomycetales > Micrococcaceae > Arthrobacter. Next base: position 1,054,615 of record NZ_JAIFZQ010000020.1, read on the forward strand.
GGCACACCGGCGCCGGCGGATGGGGAAGCCGGACCGGCTGCGTCCACCGGTTCTTCCGCCGCTGCAGGTGCGGCGGGTTCAGCTGGTTTGCCGAACCCGGCAGCGGAGGGAATTCCGGAGGTCCCGGCTGCCTCTGCGGACGCCGCAGCGCTTCCGCCCCCCAGGGCGCCGTCGGCACGCGACTGCCCGGGGCCAGGCGGGTTGCCGGACTTGTTGCGGTTCAGCAGCCACCAGACGACGACGGCGATGACGACGAGAAGAATGATCCAGAAGACAATGTCCATGGCAAGCCCTTCGGTTACGGATGGGTTGGTGTCCTGCCCCGACGCTACGTCGGGTCACCACCTCTGTCCAGAGACGCGGGCGCGGGGAAGGGCGAGGAGAAGGCGCAGGTGAGAGGCTTGCACAGCCCTGAAGCGAGGCGTCCGATCTCAGAATATGAGACGGAAGTCCACCATCTGGCTGAGAAATCCCGGCATTTGTCAGAAAAGGGGAGCTGATGGTCGTTTCGCCGCTATGCCGCGCCCTAGACTTTCCCCTATGAGCGACGCCCGGACCGAGACTGTGAGCAAGCCCGACATCAAGCCCCGCAGCCGGGTGGTGACCGATGGCATCCACGCAGCCCCTGCGCGCGGCATGTTCCGGGCCGTCGGCATGGGCGACGACGACTTCGCCAAGCCGCAGATCGGCGTCGCGAGCTCGTGGAACGAAATCACCCCCTGCAACCTGTCCCTGAACCGTCTTGCCCAGGGCGCCAAGGAAGGCGTCCACGCCGGCGGCGGGTTCCCGATGCAGTTCGGCACCATCTCCGTCTCGGACGGTATTTCCATGGGCCACGAAGGCATGCACTTCTCCCTGGTTTCCCGCGAAGTCATCGCCGACTCCGTCGAGACCGTCATGCAGGCCGAGCGGATCGACGGCTCGGTCCTGCTGGCCGGTTGCGACAAATCCCTGCCGGGCATGCTCATGGCCGCAGCCCGCCTGGACCTCGCCAGCGTCTTCCTCTACGCCGGCTCCATCATGCCCGGCTGGGTCAAGCTCGAGGATGGCTCGGAGAAGGAAGTCACCCTGATCGACGCCTTCGAGGCCGTGGGTGCCTGCGCCGCCGGCAAGATGAGCATGGAGGACCTCACCCGCATTGAAAAGGCCATCTGCCCGGGCGAAGGCGCCTGCGGCGGCATGTACACGGCCAACACCATGGCCTGCATCGGCGAGGCCCTCGGCATGTCCCTCCCAGGCTCCGCCGCCCCGCCTTCGGCAGACCGCCGTCGTGATGAATTCGCCCGGAAGTCCGGCGAGGCGGTGGTCAACCTGCTGCGCCTGGGCATCACCGCCCGCGACATCATGACCAGGAAGGCCTTCGAGAACGCCATTGCCGTCACGATGGCGTTCGGTGGCTCCACCAACGCCGTGCTGCACTTGCTGGCCATCGCGCGTGAGGCCGGAGTTGAGCTGACCCTCGACGACTTCAACCGCATTGGCGACAAGATCCCGCACCTGGGCGACCTCAAGCCCTTCGGCCGCTACGTCATGACCGACGTCGACAGGATCGGCGGCGTGCCGGTCATCATGAAGGCACTGCTCGACGCCGGCCTGCTGCACGGCGACTGCCTCACCGTCACTGGCAAGACGGTTGCGGAAAACCTTGCGGCCATCAATCCGCCCGACGTCGACGGCAAGATCCTGCGTGCACTGGACAACCCGATCCACAAGACCGGCGGCATCACCATCCTGCACGGTTCCATGGCTCCGGAGGGAGCCGTGGTCAAGAGTGCCGGGTTCGATGCCGACGTCTTCGAGGGCTCGGCCCGCGTCTTCGAGCGTGAGCAGGGTGCCCTGGATGCACTCGACAACGGTGAGATCAAGGCCGGCGACGTCGTAGTCATCCGCTACGAAGGCCCCAAGGGCGGGCCCGGCATGCGCGAAATGCTCGCCATTACCGGCGCCATCAAGGGTGCGGGCCTAGGCAAGGACGTCCTGCTCCTCACCGACGGCCGGTTCTCCGGCGGCACTACCGGCCTGTGCATCGGCCACGTTGCCCCGGAAGCGGTCGACGGCGGCCCCATCGCCTTCGTGAAGGACGGGGACAGGATCCGGGTCGACATCGCCGCCCGCACCTTCGACCTGCTGGTGGACGACGCCGAGCTTGAGGCACGCAAGGTGGGCTGGGAGCCGCTGCCTGCCAGGTACACCAAGGGAGTGCTCGCCAAGTACGCCAAGCTGGTGCACAGCGCGAGCCAGGGAGCCTGGACCGGCTGATGTTGAGTCGCCTGGGACGGCCGTCCCGGGACCTTGCCCACTTTAGGCGGCAGGGCTTAATGAGGGGTGACCCGAGGGGCCCCGGGCTGACGGCGCTCGCGCCGGAAGTTTGGGGTAGGGTCATTCCGTGGACAGTGTGGTCCACATGGTGAGATAGGGTTGTTGCTCGTTGACACTCATCTTGCCAAGAGGGAAGACTGAACGCATGACTTTCGTTACCGTCGGCACCGTCGTCGTCCTTACCAAGCGCGTGGCATAACAGCCCCCTGGTAACGAACCGTCACGCGCGAACCCCTCACAGAGCTACCAGGCTGAGGGGTTTTTTTATTTCCCGCAGTCCCATAACCAGAGAAGATCCACAAGGAAGAGTCCGATGAGCAAAGGATCGCCCATCAGCCCCTCGCTGATGGCCACCAAGTCCCCTGGAGCCCCCAAGGCTCCGGAACGTGCCGACCGGACGGCTGACCATGCCGCCGTCGTCGCCGATCTTGCTGCCGTCTCTCCTGTCCTTGGGCCGAACAACGTCGTACCCCCGACGGTGATGACCGGCTCGCAAGCGATCGTCCGCTCGCTCGAGGAACTCGGCGTCGACGACATTTTCGGTTTGCCCGGTGGCGCGATCCTGCCCACCTACGACCCCTTGATGGCCTCCACCATGAATCACGTGCTGGTCCGTCACGAACAGGGAGCCGGCCACGCCGCGCAAGGCTACGCCATGGTAACGGGGAAGGTGGGCGTCTGCATCGCCACCTCCGGCCCCGGTGCCACCAACCTCGTTACCGCGATCATGGATGCCCATATGGACTCCGTGCCGATGGTGGCCATCACCGGCCAGGTGTCCAGCGGCGTCATCGGCACCGACGCGTTCCAGGAAGCCGACATCGTGGGCATTACGATGCCCATCACCAAGCACTCCTTCCTGGTGACCGACCCCAACGACATCCCGCACGTGATGGCCGAGGCCTTCCACCTGGCCTCCACCGGCCGCCCTGGCCCCGTCCTGGTGGACGTCGCCAAGGACGCCCAGGTGGGCCAGATGACCTTTTCCTGGCCGCCGAAAATCGACCTGCCCGGCTACCGGCCGGTCACCCGCGGCCACAACAAGCAGGTGCGGGAGGCCGCTAAGCTCATTGCCGCTTCCACCAAACCCGTCCTGTACGTGGGCGGCGGTGTGGTGAAGGCGCACGCCTCGGCAGAGCTGTTCGCCCTCGCCGAGGCCACCGGCGCTCCCGTGGTGACCACCCTGATGGCCAAGGGCGCTTTCCCGGATTCGCACCCGCAGCACGTGGGCATGCCCGGCATGCACGGCAGCGTTTCCGCTGTCACCGCCCTGCAGCAGTCCGACCTGCTGATCACCCTCGGTGCCCGCTTCGACGACCGCGTCACCGGCGTACTGAAGACCTTCGCACCCAACGCCAAGGTCATCCACGCGGACATCGATCCTGCCGAAATTTCCAAGAACCGTACCGCTGATGTGCCCATCGTCGGGTCCGTCAAGGAGATCATCCCGGAGCTGACCGAGGCCGTGCGCAGCCAGTTCGAGGCTTCCGGCACTCCGGATCTCACCACGTGGTGGGCATTCCTCAACAACCTCAAGGAAACCTACCCGCTGGGCTGGACTGAACCGGACGACGGCCTCATCGCACCCCAGAAGGTCATCAAGCGGATCGGTGAGCTGACGGGGCCCGAAGGCGTCTATGTGGCGGGCGTGGGCCAGCACCAGATGTGGGCTGCGCAGTTCATCAAGTACGAGCGCCCGCACGCCTGGCTGAATTCCGGCGGCGCCGGCACCATGGGGTACGCCGTTCCGGCGGCCATGGGCGCCAAGGTGGGCGAGCCGGACCGCGTGGTCTGGGCCATCGACGGCGACGGCTGCTTCCAGATGACCAACCAGGAACTGGCTACCTGCGCCATCAACAACATCCCCATCAAGGTTGCCGTCATCAACAACTCGTCGCTGGGCATGGTGCGGCAGTGGCAGACCCTCTTCTACGAGGGCCGCTACTCCAACACCGACCTCAACACCGGCCACGACACCGTCCGCATCCCGGACTTCGTCAAGCTGGGGGAGGCCTACGGCTGCGCCTCGTTCCGCGTTGAACGCGAAGAAGACATCGACGCCACCATCCGGAAGGCCCTCGAAATCAACGACCGCCCCGTGGTCATCGACTTCGTGGTGAGCCCCAACTCCATGGTGTGGCCGATGGTGCCCGCCGGCGTGAGCAACGACCAGATCCAGGTTGCCCGCAACATGACCCCGGAATGGGAAGAGGAAGACTGACCATGAGCCGCCACACACTTTCCGTTCTGGTTGAAGACAAGCCCGGCGTCCTGACCCGTGTTGCGAGCCTCTTTGCCCGCCGCGCCTTCAACATCAATTCCCTGGCCGTTGGCCCCACCGAAGTGCCGGGTGTTTCCCGCATGACGGTGGTTGTCGACGCCGATGGCGACCTCATCGAGCAGGTCACCAAGCAGCTCAACAAGCTGGTCAACGTGATCAAGATCGTTGAGCTCACCCCCGAATCTTCCGTACAGCGCGACCACATCCTGGTCAAAGTACGTGCGGATGCCGCGACACGTCTGCAGGTGACCCAGGCCGCAGACCTGTTCCGTGCCTCAGTAGTCGACGTCTCCACCGATTCGGTCGTCATTGAAGCCACCGGCCACCCCGAAAAGCTCACAGCCCTGCTCTCAGTGCTGGAGCCGTTCGGCATCCGCGAAATCGTGCAGTCCGGCACCCTGGCCGTTGGACGGGGATCCCGCTCCATGAGTGACCGGGCGCTCCGCTCCGCCTAGGACACGCACGTGCCCTGGCGGGACTTGGCGCCCGTAACCGCAGCACCGCAAGACCACTATCTGGAAACCACTCAAGAGGAGTTACGCAAGTGACTGAAATGTTCTACGACGACGACGCAGACCTGGCGATCATCCAGGGCCGCAAGGTAGCCATCGTTGGCTACGGCTCCCAGGGCCACGCCCACGCGCTGAACCTGCGCGATTCCGGCGTCGAGGTCGTCATCGCCCTGCAGGAAGGCTCCAAGTCCAGGGCCAAGGCCGAGGACGCGGGCTTCACCGTCAAGAACGTCGCCGACGCCGCCGAATGGGCCGACGTCATCATGATCCTGGCGCCGGACCAGCACCAGCGTTCGATCTTCAATGACTCCATCAAGGACAAGCTGACCCCGGGGAAGGCCCTCGCCTTCGCGCACGGCTTCAACATCCGCTTCGGCTACATCCAGGCACCGGAGGGCGTTGACGTCATCCTGGTTGCCCCGAAGGCTCCGGGCCACACCGTCCGCCGCGAATTCGAAGCCGGCCGCGGCATCCCGGACATCATCGCCGTCGAGCAGGACGCCTCCGGATCCGCCTGGGAACTGGCCAAGTCCTACGCCAAGGCCATCGGCGGCACCCGCGCCGGCGTCATCAAGACCACCTTCACGGAAGAGACCGAAACCGACCTGTTCGGCGAGCAGGCTGTCCTCTGCGGCGGCGTGTCCCAGCTGATCCAGTACGGCTTCGAAACCCTGACCGAGGCCGGCTACCAGCCGCAGATCGCCTACTTCGAGGTGCTGCACGAGCTCAAGCTCATCGTCGACCTCATGTGGGAGGGCGGCATCGCCAAGCAGCGCTGGAGCGTCTCCGACACCGCCGAATACGGTGACTACGTCTCCGGTCCGCGCGTCATCACCCCCGAGGTGAAGGAAAACATGAAGGCCGTCCTGGCCGACATCCAGTCCGGTGCATTCGCCAAGCGCTTCATCGAGGACCAGGACAACGGCGCCGTGGAGTTCAAGGAGCTGCGCGCCAAGGCCGAGCAGCACCCCATCGAGGCTGTCGGCCGCGAGCTGCGCTCCCTGTTCTCCTGGCAGCAGCAGGACGTTGACTACGTGGAAGGCTCCGCAGCCCGCTAAGGCCGCAGGCCCAACCGCATAGCGTGCCACGGTGAGGCCGGGTTCACACTTAACAATGTGAGCCCGGCCTTTCCGTCGGCCTAGACTTGTTCCATCCCCAGGACTGCAACGCAGAGGATCAGCCGTGTCAAAACCCGTAGTACTGCTCGCCGAAGAACTTTCCCCCGCCACCGTCGAGGCCCTCGGCCCGGACTTTGAAATCCGCCAGACCGACGGCGCCGACCGTTCCCAGCTGCTCTCGGCGATCAGTGACGTAGACGCCATCCTGGTCCGCTCCGCCACCCAGGTTGACGCCGAAGCCATCGCCGCCGCCAAGAACCTGAAGGTGATCGCGCGTGCCGGCGTCGGGCTGGACAATGTGGACATCAAGGCCGCCACCCAGGCCGGCGTGATGGTAGTCAACGCGCCCACGTCCAACATCGTCTCGGCGGCTGAGCTCACCGTGGGGCACATCCTCAGCCTTGCCCGCCACATCCCGCAGGCCAGCGCCGCCCTCAAGGACGGCGAATGGAAGCGCTCCAAGTACACGGGCATCGAACTGTTCGAGAAGAAGATCGGCATCATTGGCCTGGGCAGGATCGGCGCCCTCGTGGCAGCCCGCCTTAAGGGCTTCGACACCAAGATCCTCGCCTACGACCCCTACATCACCTCCGCCCGCGCCGCGCAGCTCGGGGTGCAGCTGGTCACCCTGGACGATCTCCTGGCCCAGTCCGACTTCATCACGATCCACATGCCCAAGACACCGGAAACCGTGGGCATGCTGGGCGCGGACGCCTTCAAGAAGATGAAGAGCACCGCCTACGTCGTCAACGTCGCCCGCGGCGGCCTGGTGGACGAGGAAGCCCTCTTTACCGCCCTGCAGGACGGCGAAATCGCCGGCGCCGGCGTGGACGTCTTCGCCAAGGAGCCCAGCACGGACCTCCCGTTCTTCAAGCTCGACAACGTCGTGGTCACCCCGCACCTGGGCGCCTCCACTGACGAAGCGCAGGAAAAGGCCGGCGTTTCCGTCGCCAAGTCAGTACGCCTGGCCCTCGCGGGCGAGCTGGTGCCCGACGCCGTCAACGTGGCCGGCGGCGTCATCGCCCCCGACGTCCGCCCGGGCATCCCGCTGATCGAAAAGCTGGGCCGCATCTTCACCGCGCTGACCCACGCGTCGCTGACCCAGTTCGACGTCGAGGTGGCCGGTGAAATCTCCTCCCTGGACGTCAAGGTCCTGGAACTGGCGGCGCTGAAGGGTATCTTCGCCGACGTCGTGACCGAGCAGGTCTCCTACGTCAACGCCCCCGTCATCGCCGAACAGCGCGGGATCAACGTCCGGCTCATCACCACGCCCGAGACGGAGTCCTACCGCAACGTGCTGACCCTGCGGGGCGCCCTGAGCGACGGCAGCCAGATCTCCGTGGCCGGTACCCTGACCGGTCCCAAGCAGATCGAAAAGCTCGTGGGGATCAACGGCTTCGAAGTCGAGATCCCGATCAGCGAGCACCTGGTGGTGGTTGCCTACACCGACCGTCCCGGCGTCATCGGAACCATCGGCCACATCCTGGGCATGAACAACATCAACATCGCCGGCATGCAGGTTGCCCGCTCCAACGAGGGCGGCCAGGTCCTCGCCCTGCTGACTATCGACAGCTCCGTTCCCCAGCAGGTGCTGGACGCCATCAAGGCCGGAATCGGCGCCGAGATGGTCCGGGAAGTGGACCTCGAGGACTAGTCCCGACACCCGCGGCGGAAACACCGCGGCGGCTCCTTCGCCCGGCGTGTCCGGGCGGAAATACATAAGATTGGCCGGTCTGCTTACAATGGCATGGTCCTGATTCAGGACCGTAGCCGGCAGACCGGCCAATACCTTTTGCACATCCGTCCGTCATTGACCACGTCTGCCCGGGCGGATGGAAGTGTGCGCACGCAATCCAGGTTTCAGGGAGTTCCATGAACGCCGTCCAGAGGTTCATCAGAAGCAGGGTGCTGCTGTTGACCGCGGCCATCTTGATCGCAGCCATGTGCTTGTCGGTCCTCGTCCAAAGCCAGTCACAGGCCGCACTCAACCGGACGGTTGATGAAAACTCGAGGGGGCTCTACGACATCCTGGTCCAGGCCAAGGCGCCGTCCGGGGCCCTCCTGCAGCCGGAGATCGCCAACGGCGCCGGCGGCATCGGCTTCGACCAGCTGGACTCCATCAGGAAGCTGTCCGGCACATCCGTGGCGGCGCCCATCAGCCTCGTCTCAAGGGTCACGCAGAACCTGGAGACACCGCGCCTCGACGCCATGGACTACCTCGGCTACAACGCCGGGCTCGCCGGCACCGCCACTGCGGACCAGGCCGCGGGCGCCACGGCTCCGGACAAGTGGCCGGCCGCCGAGTCCGTCCTCAGCGATAAGGCCAAGAAGTACCGGCTGACCGCCAGTGCCGTGAGCTCGGACGGCAACTCGGAGCAGACCCTGTTCAAGACCAGCGCCGAGGGAACCCTGGGCAAGGCCCGCCTCGTCGAGGAGAAGACACAGGGCGGCAGCAGCATCCGCATCGCCCCGCCCGCGGGGGAGACCGGCATTAAGTTCCCCGCCCCCGCCGGCGGTTCTGAACACAATCTCTTCAATCTCTCCGTCGCCCTGCCGCTCGCACCCGAAGTCACCGAGTCGGTAGTGGCCGTGGACCCCGCCGCCGAGCGCGCGCTGCTGGGTTCGGCCGGCGACTTCCTGGCCCCGCTGGAAAAGGCGCCGCCCGCCGACGCCCGGGACGCCGGTGCGGTGGGCCGGTACCTGGAAGGGCTGTTCACCAGCGGCATCAGCATGGACCAGCTGAAGGAGGGCCCTGACTTCCTGGGCGTCAAGCTCAAGTACTGGGCCCCCCTGATGACCCAGTACCAGCAGGCCAAGCGCACAGGACAGCTGACCACGGGTTCCCAGGCCGTTCCGCTGATCGTGCGCTCCGGCACGTCCCTGGACCTCAAGTACAACGTCAAGATCGAAGAGATTGACGACGCCGGCAAGGTAGTCAAGGACGTCGGTACCGTTTCGAAATCGCTGGGCAAGGATTACCTGCCTTTCGTGTCCAAGGACCCCTTCGCGCTGTCCTGGCCCGGTTCCACCGACCACACCTCGCTGCTGGGCAGCAACGGGAACTTCAACCAGGGGCTGTACACGCCCGCCAAGTGGAGCACCAACTTCGCCGGCGCACCCAAGTACACGGAGGGCGACACCGCGTCCAACGGCGCCGTTGACAAGACCGCGGTTCCCGGCGAGTGGGTCACGGTCAACCGGCTCCCGGAGAAGGCTGCCAACGGCGCACCCGTCGACCAGACCCAGCGCGAGCCGGTGGATGAGCGTTCCTACCGGGACAACCTGTCCACGGGCCAGCAGCAGGCGGCAACGCCGATGCCCATGGTCTACGGCACGTTCGATCCGGCCACGGTGGCTGCCGCGTCCGGCGACGTCAACAAGCTTCCCCTGGGCGGCTACGACCCCACCCCGTTCACCCTGGTCAAGGACGCCGCAGGCAAGGACGTTCCCGGGGCGGAACTGAAGCCGTCCTTGAGCGCCACCGGGCTGGCAGGCCAGTCCGCCGGCGCCATCACCGACTACTACGGACTGGCGGCCGCCCGCGGCTACAAGCAGAACGCCGCAGTCATCGACGCCGTGCGCGTCCGCGCCAAGGCGCCGGGCAGCTGGAAGGACGCCCAGCCGGAGGTGGAAAAGCTTGCTTCCGAGATCCGCGACATGGGCCTGGACGCCACGGTGGTGGCCGGTTCTGCCCGTGAGGACACCAGCATCTTCGTGCCCGGTTACTCCAAGGACGGAGCGGGCAAGGAATCGGCGCTGGGCACCGTCCAGCAGTCCTGGGTCCGGCAGAACGCCGCCGACGCCGTGACCGGAGCGCTGTCCGGCACCAACGTCACCCTCCTCTTCCTGACTCTCTGCGGGGCTGCCCTGCTGACCGGGGCATCAACGGTCAGCTACATCCGCAAGCGCCGCAGCGAGGCGGGAACCCTGCGCGCCATGGGCTGGACCCAGCGGCGGATCCGGAGCTGGGTGCTGGAGGAATTCGGCGTCGGAGCCGTGCTGCTCGCCGCCGTCGGCATCGTGCTGGGCCTGGTGAGCTGGAGCCTGGCCACAGCTCTGGTGTGCGCCGCCGTCCTGGCCCTGTACGTGGGTGCGGCGCTGTTCGCCGCGCAGCAGCTCCGCCACCGCGATGAGATCGACCAGGAGCCGCAGCACGACGAGCGGCTCATCCCGGTCGATTCCCCGCTGACTTTTGCCAACCGGCAGCTGAGCACCAACAAGTTCAACACCTTGTCCCTTGCCATCGCCGTTGGTGTCTTCGGAGCCGCGGTGGGCGGGCTGATCGCACTGCTGATCGACATCCCGCGCGCCGCGGGTGCCAGCGCGCTGAGCGGGCTGGCCGCGGCCAGCGTCACCCTGCCGAGCATCCTGCTGGCACTGGCAGGCGTAGCCGTGGGCCTTGTCCTCACCCTGGTCACCGGGCGCTTTGAGCTCAACGCCAAGCGCCAGTACCTGGGCATCCTCCAGGCAATGGGCTGGAACCCGGACATGCTGCGGCAGGTGCGGTTGTTCGAGAATGCGCTGGTGGGAACCGTGGCCCTGCCGCTGGGCGTGCTGGGCGCCCTCGGCATCGGCCTGCTGCTGGCCCCCTACGCGGCCCTCTGGGCTGCCGTGGCCGGGCTGGTGGCTGTACTTTGCTGGATACCGATTGCAACGAAAGTGGTCCAATGACAAACCCGACGAACCTCCAGCGGAGCCGCAGGGGCGGCTCCAACGAGGTCCCCCTGCAGACCCGGGCCAACACCATCGTCAAGTCCGCGGACCATGCCACCCCGTTGGAAATGCGCGACATCACCATCCGCTACGGCGGCGGTAAGGGCGGTGCCGAGGCCGTGAGCGTGGTCGAAGGTTTCGACCTGACCCTGCATGCCGGCGAGATGCACTGCGTCGCCGGCCGGAGCGGCTCCGGCAAGACGAGCATCCTGACCGTCGGCGCGGGACTCACCCTGCCGACTTCGGGCCGCGTCTTCTGGGAAGGCGATTCCCTCGAAAGCATGGGCGACGACGAAATCGCCGACCGCCGTCGTGCCCTGATCGGTTACGTGGACCAGGGCGGTGCCCTGATTGACGGCATGAGCGCGCTTGAAAACGTCCTGCTGCCCGCCGTCCCCGACGGTGAGGTGGAGCAGCGGCGGGACATGGCCAAGGACCTGCTGGACCTGGTGGGCCTGGGCCGCCGCATGCGGCACCGTCCCGCGCAGCTCTCCGGCGGTGAACGGCAGCGCGTGGCCATCGCGCGCGCCCTGATCCTGGGGACCCGGGTCCTCGTGGTGGATGAACCCACCGCCAGCCTGGACCGTGCTTCGGCAAACCGCATCATCAGCATCCTGAAGGACACCACGTCGGACGGTATCGCCGTCCTGGTCGCCTCGCACGACCACGAACTGGTCCGTCTGAGCGATACGCTGACAGAACTGATCTAGCCTGCCCCTCCGCACCGAAGGTAAACGTCCAACCGTGACTGCTCCAGAGAAAACGCCGTTCTACATCACCACGGCCATCACCTACCCCAACGGCGTGCCGCACATCGGCCACGCCTATGAGTACATAGCCACCGACGCCATGGCCCGCTTCAAGCGCCTGGACGGCTATGACGTGATGTTCCTGACCGGCACGGATGAGCACGGCATGAAGATCGCCCAGACCGCGGAGAAGGAAGGTATCACTCCCAAGGAACTGGTCAACCGGAACGCGGACATCTACAAGGCTGCGCACTCCGCCCTGGGGATCAGCTACGACCGCTTCATCCGGACCACCGACGAGGACCACTACACGGCCTCGCAGGCGCTCTGGAAGAAGATGGAGGCCAACGGCGATATCTACCTCTCCAAGTACGAGGGCTGGTATTCGGTCCGGGACGAGGCTTTTTACGGCGAAGATGACACCGTGGTCAAGGACGACGGCGTGCGGTACTCGAAGGAGACGGACACGGAGGTGACGTGGACGGCCGAGGAGAGCTACTTCTTCCGGCTCTCCGCCTACCAGGACAAGCTGCTGGCACTGTACGAGGCGCAGCCGGAATTCGGCGCCCCCCAGTACCGGTTCAACGAGGTCATCAGCTTCGTCAAGCGCGGCCTCGAGGACCTGTCCATCAGCCGCACCACCTTCGACTGGGGTGTCCCCGTCCCCGGAAACGACAAGCACGTGATGTACGTCTGGGTGGACGCGCTGACCAACTACCTCACGGGTGTTGGCTACCCGGACGTCGATTCAGAGAAATTCCGGAAGTTCTGGCCCGCCGACGTCCACATCATCGGCAAGGATATTTCCCGCTTCCACGCGATCTACTGGCCGGCCTTCCTGATGAGCGCCGGGCTGGAGCTGCCCAAGCGGGTCATGATCCACGGGTTCCTGCACAACAACGGGGTCAAGATGTCCAAGTCGCTGGGCAACGTGGTGGCCCCCGCGGACTTCGTGGCGCAGTACGGCCTGGACCAGGTGCGCTACTTCTTCCTGCGCGAGGTGCCGTTCGGTGCGGACGGCAGCTACAACCACGAGGCGATCGTAGGGCGGATGAACTCCGACCTGGCGAACAACTTCGGCAACCTCGCCCAGCGCTCCCTGTCCATGGTGGCCAAGAACTGCGGGGCGGCAGTGCCCACTCCTGGGGAGTTCACCGAGGCGGACAACGCCATCCTGGCCAAGGCCAACGGACTGCTCGACGCCGCACGTGCCGCCTTCGACAAGCAGGAGTTCAGCCGGGCGCTGGAAGCCATCTGGCACGTCCTCGGCGATACCAACGCGTACTTCGCCGAGCAGGCCCCGTGGGTGCTGCGGAAGACCGACGTCGAACGCATGAACACCGTGCTGTACGTGACACTGGAGGTGCTGCGGATCGTGGCGATCCTGGCCCAGCCCGTGATGCCGAACGCCACGGCGAAGCTGCTGGACGCGCTGGGACAGCCGGAAGGCGACGCCCGCCAGTTCTCCGCGATTGGAACGCCCATCGCGGCCGGCACTGCCCTGCCCGCTCCCAGTCCCGTGTTCCCCAAATTCGAGGAACCCGCGGCGTAAGGAACCCCCACACCCTGGCGGATGCGCCCATGTCCAAAAGCTGAGACGGCTTGACCAGCATATGGATGTCTTGGCTACCCTGAAAGCATGAGCGCATCCTCCATTGATCTTGCAGTAATTCCCGGCGACGGCATCGGCCCCGAAGTCATTGCCGAGGCAGTCAAAGTCCTGGAAAAGGCTGTGGCCGCTGAGGGTGTCGAACTCAAGCAGACACACTACGACCTCGGCGCCGGGCACTGGCTGGCCACGGGGGAAACCCTGCCGGACCATGTCCTGGAGGACCTCAAAACGCGCGATGCCATCCTGTTCGGCGCTGTCGGCGCTGCACCCGGCGACACCCGGATCCCGTCCGGGCTCATCGAGCGCGAGATGCTGCTGAAGCTGCGGTTCAGCCTGGACCACTACGTCAACCTGCGGCCGTCCCGGCTGTACGGAACAGTGGGCAGCCCGCTGGCCAACCCCGGCACTATCGACTTCATCGTGGTCCGCGAAGGTACCGAGGGCCCCTACGTTGGCAACGGCGGTACGCTGCGGGCAGGAACACCGCACGAGGTGGCAACCGAGGTGTCCCTGAACACCGCCCACGGCGTGGAGCGCGTGGTCCGTGATGCCTTCCGCCGTGCCGGCGCCCGTGAACGCAAGCACGTCACCCTCGTCCACAAGCACAACGTCCTGGTCTACGCAGGGCACCTCTGGAAGCGCACCGTCGAGGCCGTCGCCCAGGAATTCCCGGAGGTCACCCACGACTACCTGCACGTGGACGCCGCCACCATCTTCATGGTCACCGACCCCTCCCGCTTTGATGTGATCGTCACGGACAACCTCTTCGGCGACATCCTCACCGACCTCGCCGCTGCCGTCACCGGCGGCATCGGCCTGGCCGCATCGGGCAACATCAACATGGACCGCACCGCCCCGTCCATGTTCGAACCGGTCCACGGCTCCGCTCCGGATATTGCCGGCCAGGGCAAGGCAGACCCCTCGGCAGCCATCCTCTCCGCCGCCCTCCTGCTGGACCACCTGGGCTACGCGGAAGCAGCCCGCAGGATCGAGGCCGCCGTGGCCGCCGACGTCGAAAAGCGCGACGGCACCGCACGCAGCACCAGTGCCATCGGCGACGCCATCGCCGCCGGCCTCTAGCTGTACTGCCCCGGCGGGTTGCCGCCGGCTTCGGGCGTAAGCTTGTCTCGAATCACCAAATGCCGCCTTGTTGTTCAGCGCTGAACCACCGGGCGGCCGATCGTGGAGGAACCATGACTCAGACCGCCCATGGCGTCGAATTCACCCGGCAGCCCTCGGCCAACCCGAAGTCTGCTGAAGAGCGTGCAGCCATCCTGGCAAACCCGGGATTCGGCAACTACTTCACCGACCACACCGCCATTGTCGACTACAGTGTCGACGCGGACGGCAACGGCGGCTGGCACGATGCCCGGATCGAAGCCTACGGGCCGATCGTCCTCGACCCCTCAGCCGCTGTCTTCCACTACGGCCAGGAGATCTTCGAAGGGCTCAAGGCCTACCGCCACGCCGACGGCTCCGTCTGGACCTTCCGGCCCGAGGCCAACGCCGCGCGCCTGAACAAGTCCGCACGCCGGCTGGCGCTTCCGGAGCTTCCTGCCGAATACTTCCTTGGCGCCATCCGCGAACTGGTGGCCGCTGACAAGGAATGGGTCCCCACCGGCGACGGCGAGGCCCTGTACCTGCGGCCGTTCATGATTGCCACCGAAGCGTTCCTCGGCGTCCGCGCCGCGCGTGAGGTGTCCTTCCGGGTGATCGCCTCGCCGGCCGGGAACTACTTCGGCGGCGAGCTCAAGCCCGTTTCCATCTGGATCTCCCGCCAGTACGCCCGCGCCGGCCGCGGCGGCACCGGCGATGCCAAGTGCGGCGGCAACTACGCTGCCTCGCTTATCGCCCAGCAGGAGGCGGAGGCCAATGGCTGCAAGCAGGTCCTCTTCCTGGACCACTTCAACGACGACGCCGTGGAAGAACTGGGCGGCATGAACGTGTTCTTCGTCATGAAGGACGGCTCGCTGGTTACGCCCGCGCTCACCGGCACCATCCTGGAAGGCGTCACCCGGATGTCCGTGATCCAGGTCGCCAAGGACATGGGCCGGGAGGTGGCCGAGCGCAAGATCACCCTCGACGAATGGCGCGACGGCGTTGCCTCCGGCGAGATCACCGAGGTGTTCGCCTGCGGTACCGCCGCCGTGATCACCCCGATCGGCGTGCTGAAGGACGCCACAGAGTTCATCGGCTCCGAGGACGCCAAGGCGGGGGAGACCACCATGGCCATCCGCCAAAAGCTCCTTGGCATCCAGACCGGCGCCGAACCCGACACCCACGGCTGGCTGACCCGCCTGGCGTAGTCCACTTGTAAAAGTACGACGGCGGGTGCCCGGCTGAGAGCCGGGCACCCGCCGTTGGTTCAGGCACGGAAGCGGCCCGTCCTGGGGTTGTGCGCAGAGCAGAGCCTTGAAGGCAGGGTTTTGCGAACAGGCTTAGGATTCGCCGGCGGTTCCGAAAGCGCCGACGGCCGGGGTCAGCGCTGCGCCGCGTCAGCTGGGGGAGGGACGGCTCCGGATGCAAGGATGGGTGGGTGACTCCACCTTCCGGTTCCGTCCTGCAGCGCAGCTCCGCCCTGACGCAGTTCGTCCTCGCTCCCAATCCGGGGCCCATGAGCCTGGACGGCACCAACTCCTATCTGTTGCGTGCCCCTGGCCACCCCACCCTGGTGGTCGTCGACCCCGGCCCGCACGACGAAAGCCACCTCAACGCACTTGCCCGGGCGGGCGCCGTCGAACTCGTCCTGGTGACCCACCGCCACGCGGACCACACGGCAGGGTCCGCCCGCCTGCACGAACTCACCGGGGCGCCGGTCCGGGCGGCGGACCCTGCCCACTGCCACGGCGGGGGAGCGCCGCTGCTCCCGGGCGAAACCATCCACGCAGCCGGCCTGGACATCGCGGTGCTGGCCACGCCGGGCCACACCTCCGACTCCGTTTGCTTCCACCTGCCAGGGGACGGGGCGCACGGTTCGGTCCTGACGGGCGATACCGTCCTGGGCCGGGGTACCACCATGTTGGACTACCCGGACGGAACCCTGGGCGACTATCTTTCATCCCTCGACCGGCTGGAGGCGCTGGGACCGGCCACCGTCCTCCCGGCGCATGGCCCGGTGCTGCCCTCACTGGAAGGTGTCGTCCGGGACTACCGCCGGCACCGGGAGGAACGCCTGGCGCAGATCCGCGCCGCGCTGGGACGGCTGGGGCAGGACGCATCCGTAGGCGAGGTGGCCGACGAGGTCTATTCCGACGTCGACCGTTCAGTCCGGCGCGCTGCCGAAATGTCCGTCGCCGCTCAGCTTTCCTACCTGCGCGGCGCGGGCGCTGCAGGCGGCGGGAGGCCACCGGCGTAACGGTAGGGTAGGAGCCATGCGTATTGCCCGATTTGTTGTCGATTCCGATCCCCTCTACGGCGTGGTGGACGGTGAGCCCGGCAGTGAGGAGATCACTGTCATCCATGGCGACCCCTTCTTCAACGGCGTGGAGCGCACCTCCGTCCGCCACAAGCTCGAAGACGTCCGGCTGCTGGCACCGATCATCCCTCGCAGCAAGGTCATCGGCGTCGGCCGGAACTTCGTGGAGCACGCCCATGAACTGGGCAACGAGGTACCCGCCTCGCCGCTGCTCTTCCTCAAGCCCAACACCGCCGTCGTGGGTCCCAACGATCCCGTGGTGCTGCCGGAATTCTCCGAAGAAGTCTCCTTCGAGGCCGAACTCTGCGTGGTGATCGGGCGGATCTGCAAGGACGTGCCGGAAGACCGCGTGGACGACGTCATCTTCGGGTACACCTGCGGCAACGACCTCACCGCCCGCGACGTCCAGAAGACCGACCTGCAGTGGACCCGCGCCAAGGGCTTCGACACCTCCGCCCCGCTGGGCCCCTGGATCGAGACCGACCTCGACACCGAAGACCTCCAGATCATAGGCCGGCTGAACGGTGAGGTGCGCCAGGACGGAAGCACCAGCCAGATGATCCGCGGCGTCCGGGAACTGGTGTCCGTGGTCTCGCAGGCGTTCACCCTGCTGCCCGGCGATGTGATCATGACAGGCACGCCGGCCGGCGTCGGCCTGGTCAAGGAGGGTGACCGCTTCGAAGTGGAGATCGAGGGCATCGGCCGGCTTGCCAACCCGATCGTGCGCCGCTGATCCCACCCGGAGGGCAAAGAACCGGGCCCTGGCCGAGGCGGTAAAGTTGAAGCCACTATGACTATCGCTTCCTCGTCGCCTGCCGCCTCCATTCCGCCTGTCACTGCCGAGACCCCGGTCCGGGTCCGGTTCTGCCCCTCGCCCACGGGCACCCCGCACGTCGGCCTGATCCGGACCGCCCTCTTCAACTGGGCCTACGCCCGGCACACCAAGGGCACCCTGGTGTTCAGGATCGAGGACACGGATTCGGCGCGGGACAGCGAGGAAAGCTACCACCAGCTGCTGGATGCGCTGAAGTGGCTGGGTATCGACTGGGACGAGGGCGTTGAGGTGGGCGGCCCGCACGAGCCCTACCGGCAGTCCCAGCGCAGCGACATCTACCAGGATGTCATCAAGCGGCTGCACGACGGCGGATTCATCTACGAGTCCTTCTCCACCCCGGAGGAAATCGAGGCGCGCCACCGCGCGGCAGGCCGGGACCCGAAGCTGGGCTACGACGGCTTCGACCGCCACCTGACCGAGGAGCAGCTCGCCCAGTACAAGGCTGAAGGCCGCCAGGCGGTCCTCCGCCTGCGCATGCCGGACGAGGACATCACCTTCACCGACCTGGTCCGCGGCGACATCACCTTCAAGGCCGGATCCGTCCCCGACTTCGCGGTGGTGCGGGCCAACGGCGCGCCCCTGTATACGCTGGTAAACCCCGTGGACGACGCCCTCATGGGCATCACCCATGTGCTCCGCGGCGAGGACCTGCTCAGCTCCACGCCCCGCCAGATCGCCCTGTACCGGGCGCTGTACGCGATCGGCGTTGCCGAATACATGCCGGAATTCGGCCACCTGCCCTACGTGATGGGGCAGGGCAACAAGAAGCTCTCCAAGCGGGACCCCGAGTCCAGCCTCTTCCTGCACCGCGAGCGGGGCTTTATTCCGGAGGGCCTGCTGAACTATCTGTCCCTGCTGGGCTGGTCGCTCAGCGCCGACGAGGACATCTTCACCGTCGAACAGCTCGTTGAGCACTTCGATATCCACGACGTCCTCGCCAACCCGGCACGCTTCGACCTGAAGAAGGCCGAGGCCATCAACGGCACCCATGTACGGATGCTCGCCCCCGGGGTGTTCCGGGACCGGGTGGTGCACTACCTGCGCGAAGCGGGCCTGGTGGGGGAGATCCTGACCGACCGCGAAGAGGAAATCGTCACTGAAGCCGCACCCCTGATCCAGGAGCGCATCACCCTGCTGGGCGAGGCGCCGGACATGCTGGCGTTCCTGTTCAAGGCGGACGACGCCATCGACATTGCCGACGACGCCCGCAAGGGACTGCCCGCCAACCTCACCGAGGTGCTGGACGCCGCCATCGCCGCGCTGGACGCCGTGGAGGACTGGACGGCGGAGGACATCCAGACCGCACTGAAGCAGGCGCTCGTGGAGGACCTGGGCATTAAGCCCCGGCTGGCGTTCGGGCCCGTGCGCACGGCTGTTTCCGGCCGCCGCATTTCCCCGCCGCTGTTCGAGTCGATGGTGATCCTGGGCAAGGAGTCATCCCTGCGCAGGCTCCAGGCTTTCCGCGGCTGATGTCGGCTCCCAGCAAGGCTCGCGCGGGCGTCCTCGAAACCCGTTTCGGGACGGTCCGGGGCGTCCTTTTCGACATCGATGACACCCTGGTGGACCTCGAGTACTCGATGACCACCGCGCTGCGGGAGGTCAGCGAACATCTCCTGCCCGGACTCGACCAGGCCGGGTGGGAGCGGTTCGGCCGGATCTTCACGCACGAGACCACGCATTACTACGACCGGTATCTGGCGGGTGAGCTGACCTTCAACGAACAGCGCCTGCTCCGGGGCCGCGCCGCGCTGGGGCACTTCGGTGTCGAACTGGCCGAGGGGGAGGAATCGCACCGCTGGCTCTCGGCGTACATGGAGAAGCAGCCGTCCTATGTGAAGCCGTTTCCGGATGTGCTTCCCCTGCTGGACGTCCTGGACCGTGTTGGCATCCCCTACGGGGCGGTCAGCAACAATGTCCATGACTACCAGCGGGCCAAGCTGGACGGCGCCGGTCTGGAACGGGTCACCCACCTGGTGGGCACAGACACCCTGGGCGTGGCAAAGCCTGATCCGGCCATGTACCTCGAGGGCGTGAGGCTTTTGGGCACCGCGCCGGGGGAAACCCTCTATGTCGGCGACAACCGGCTGCTGGACGCGGAGGGTTCCACGGCGGCAGGGCTGCTGGGTGTGTGGCTTAACCGCTCGGGCGAGGTCGTGGGGGGTTTCGAGGGCGGCATGGTGGCTTCCCTGAACCAGCTGCTGCCATAGGCCCCAGCTGCTGCAATAGGCGCAGAATGCGACGGCCGCGGCCGAAAGGACCGCGGCCGTCGCGCCAGCGAATTGCCCTCGGCCGTCAGGCGGCCTTGAAACGCAGGGCACGCCTGCGGAGGACCAGGTAGGCGGCGACGGCGGCAGCCACCAGGAGTGCCGCCAGCAACAGCGCGGTTGCAGGGTCGTTGAGCCACGACGATGGCGACACAGCCGCAACCTTCGTGTGCAGCTCCTGGGTTCCGGCCGCGATCCGTGAATTGCCGTCGGCCAGCTTGCCGGCACCCTCGGCGAGTTTGCCCGAACCGTCGTCCAACTTGCCATTTCCCTCGGCGAGCTGTCCGGTTCCGTCAGCCAGCCGGGTTGAGCCCGACTGCAGCTGGCCTGTTCCCCGGCTCAGCGTGGTTGTGCCGTCGGAGAGGGCTTGGGTTCCAGCCAGCAGCCCGGGCTTTGCCGGGTCGCCATCCCCGTTGATTCCGGCGCTGAGTTTGGTGGTGCCGTCCTGCAGGTTGGTGGCGGCGTAAATCAGGCCGGGGCTGTCCGGGTTACCGGGAACGCCGTCCATTCCCACCCTGATTTTGGCCGTGCCGTCGGCCAGCATCGAAGTGCCCAGGACTACCCCGGGATTCTGGGGGTCCGTGGCGTTGAGCTTTTCCGCCAAGGTGGCGAAGCCTGCCTTCAGCCGCCCCGCGCCGTCGTCCAACTGGCTGGCCCCCGTGCTCAACCTGACCGTTCCCGCCTTCAGCTGCCCGGCGCCGTCGTTCAGCTTTGCGGCGCCCGCGTCGAGCTGGCCCGCCCCTGCATAGGCCCGCCGGCCGCCGTCGGCCAGTTTGGCGATCTGGTCCTTTATCACCGCAAGGGGCACCAGGCCCTGGGGCCCGTTGGCAGCCGCTTCGAGTTGGTCCAGTCCCTGGCTGAGGGCGGCGAGCCCGTCGCCCTTGGTGGGATCACTTCCCGCCCCCGGGTATCCCTTCAGCTGGGCTGTTCCGTTCTTCAGCGCCGCAGTTCCGGCGTTGAGGCTGCCAGCCCCGGCATCCAATTGTCCGGCTCCCGCCGCAAGCTGGTTGGTCCCCGCTGCCAGCTGCCCCGCGCCGTCCGCCAGATTGTTTGGCGCGTTTCCGGATGCCGTGGGGGTCAGTGCCGCGGAAAGCGCGACGGCGCCGGCCTTAAGCTTTCGGGCGCCGTCATCCACCTGGTACACGCCCGGGACAAGTTTGTTCAGGACATCGTTCTGGAGCTTGGTGGTACCGGCATGAAGCCTGTCCACCCCCGGCGCCAACTGGTCGCGGACACCAGTGAAGATCCTGCCGGCGCCCGACTCCAGGGCCGCCGCACCGGCATTGAGTTCCGTACTGCCGTCCTTAACCTTGCCCGCACCGTCCTTCACCTGCACCGCGCCCTTGTTGGCGGCTCCTGCGCCCGTGGCCAGCTGGCCCGAACCGTCCTTGAGCTGGGCGGCTCCGGCCGCGGCCTGTTCGGCTCCGTCCATCAGCCGCGCAGCGCCGTTGGAGATCTGGCCTGTGAGGTAGGTGTAGAAGGCAAGGAACAGAACCAGTAACAGGGACAGGGCGATGATGGCGACGGACTGCGAACGGACCTTGGGTCTGGCTGATGCGATGGTTGCTGTGCGGGTTGTCAACGCTGACACTTCCTAACTCTCCGCCGGACGACGCTGCCCGGCGGTGTGGACCGTTGTTGGTAAGGCGTTCCCGTTTCCTCGTGGGTTCCCTGAAAACTGGGGAGGGAGATTGTTACTGATGAGTAACTTACTCGAGAGTAACCACAGGGTGGGAGGGTGGGCAAGGGTTTTGCCGGATTGGTTAGGGCGGCATCCGGGAAGCATGGCGGACGTCGATTTGTGCGAGCCGAAAGTCTCGGGTAAAGTAATTTCTCGTGCTGAGGCGCACGGAGCAGGGAAAAGCCCTGAAAACCGGCCCGAAAGTGCCATTGGGATATGGTGTAATTGGCAACACTACGGTTTCTGGTACCGTCATTCTAGGTTCGAGTCCTGGTATCCCAGCTCTGGATTGCAGGCTGTTTCAGCCCGCAAATCGGAAGGTTTCCAGTCGGTCCGCCGATTTGAAACCAAAGCAAAGTGTGTGAAATACTCACTGAGCTTGAACAGCGGAAACGCTGAAAAAAGTACGCGGCCCCATCGTATAGCGGCCTAGTACGCCGCCCTCTCACGGCGGTAACGCGGGTTCGAATCCCGCTGGGGTCACCACCGAAATGGTCCCGGGCAAACGCCCGGGGCCATTTTTTATTTCCCGTTTATCCTTTCCCGTGCAACGCCCCATCACGTCCTGCACGAATCCGTGCAACATGACGTGGCGTTGCCGGGGGAGCGGCGAAACGTGATGGCGGGTTGGAGGGGGCGACGCGCCGCGGCAGCCGCCGGCCGGGCCTGAACTGGCATGATGTTGGTGTGACCTCCCGGAACGAGCATGCAGGCGCCGCACGGCTGGAAGCACGCACCGCAGAGGCGGTGGCGCTGCTGGAGGAGATCCGTGCGGGCCTGGCCGGGGTCACGTTGCCGCTGGCGTTGCCGGGCGCTGAGCAGGCCTGCCGCGAAGTTGCCGCAGCAGCAGCGCAGCTCGACGATTACATCCTTCCGCGGTACCGGAGCCTGGATGCTCCGCTGCTCGCCGTCGTCGGAGGTTCCACGGGCGCCGGCAAATCTACGCTGGTGAACGGCCTCGTGGGGCATCCGGTGACCCGCGCGGGCGCAATCCGTCCCACTACCCGCCAGCCCATCCTGCTGCACCATCCAGACGAAGCCGCCTGGTTCGAAGGGCAGCGCGTCCTGCCCGGGTTCAGCCGCATCCGCGGTGCCCTTGCCGGTGGAGCTGTCGTCGCGGGCGGGGGAACATCGCGGACGGACCCTGACTCTGCAACGTCCCTTGTCCTGCTTGCCGACGCCGCGGTGCCTGCCGGCGTCGCACTCCTGGACGCACCTGACGTTGACTCCATTTCCGACCACAACCGGCTGCTCGCGGGCCAGCTGCTGGCCGCCGCCGACCTGTGGGTGTTTGTCACCACCGCAAACCGTTACGCGGACGCCGTCCCGTGGACGCTGCTCCTGGATGCCGCCGGGCGGGACATAACCGTGGCCGTGGTGCTGGACGGGGTGCCTCCCGGCGCGGAGGCCGAGGTGAGCCAGGACCTTCGGGCCCTCCTGGACCGGGAAGGGCTCGGCGGGAGCCCGCTGTTCATCATTCCGGAGACGGCCCTGGATCCGCAGGGCATGCTGCCGGCGGGTGCCGTCACCGAGCTGGGGGAGTGGCTTGGCCGGCTGGCTGCCGATGCGGCCGGCCGCTCCGCCGTGGCCCGCCGTACCCTGAACGGAACTGTGCGCATGCTGGCCACCCGCATCGAAACGCTCGGGCAGGCTGCGCGGGAGCAGGAGCGCGCAGCGGCCCGCCTCGAAGCGGACGCCGTCGCCGCTTACGAGGACGCGGCCGGACGCATTCTGGACGCCACCCGCGACGGCGCCCTGCTGCGCGGCGAGGTGCTGGCGCGCTGGCAGGACTTTGTGGGCACCGGTGAGTTCTTCCGCGCGCTTGAGCAGAACGTGGGCCGCTTCCGTGACCGGCTGGGTGCCTTCTTCCGGGGTGAGCCGGCGCCGGCAGTGAAGGTTGAGGCCGCCATCGAAACCGGGTTGCAGGCGGTGATCCTCGATGAGGCGGCCAATGCCGCCGAGGATACCGACCAGCGGTGGCGCTCCGACCCCGCGGGCCGGCAGCTGCTGGGTACGGATGACCTCTCAGGAACGTCTGCGGGCTTCGCCGGGCGGGCGGCAGCGGAAATCCGCGCCTGGCAGGAAGGGCTGATGGAGCTGATCCGCACGGAAGGCCAGGGGCGCCGGACCCAGGCGCGCTGGCTGTCCTTCGGCATAAACGGCCTGGGGGCCGCGCTGATGATCGTGGTTTTCTCGATGACCGCGGGCCTGACGGGCCTGGAGATCGGGGTAGCCGGCGGTACCGCCGTCGTGGGCCAGCGGCTGCTGGAGGCGGTGTTCGGCGAGGACGCCGTCCGGCGCATGGCGGAGAAAGCGCGCACGGACCTGGCCGGACGCTGCCACAGGCTGCTGCAGGAGGAACAGCAAAAGTTCCTCGAACGCCTGCCGGAGGAGAACCCGGCCGCAGCGGAAACGCTCGCGGCGCAGTCCCGTGCCCTGGCCCGGCTGGCGGACACCGCATGAGCCGGCACAGTGGAGCCAGGAAGCAGTCCTCCCTGGACCGCCAGCTGCAGGCGCTCCAGGACGCGTGCAGCCTCGGCGAGGGAGTCCTTCCCGACGAACCGCTGCAGGAGGCCCTCCGCGTCCTGGAACGGGCCAGCTCCCGCCGCTCATTGTCCGCTGACCACACTGTGGTGGGGTTCTTCGGGGCGACGGGCAGCGGCAAGTCCTCCCTTTTCAACGCCGTCAGCGGGGCGGAAATCGCGACGGCGGCGGCCCGCCGGCCGACGACGTCCGAGCCTTTGGCAGGGGTCTGGGGAACAGCGGGCAGCGACGCCCTGCTTGACTGGCTGGAGGTGGGGCACCGGCACCACGCGGCGCCGGTGAAGGGCTTTGCCGACGAGGAAAGCGGCCTGATCCTGCTGGACCTTCCCGACTTCGACTCCACCCGTGCCGCCAACCGTGAAATCGTGCAGCGGATGGTGGGCATGGTGGATGTCCTCGTATGGGTGCTCGATCCCCAGAAGTATGCAGACGCGGCGGTCCACAACGGCTTCCTGGCGCCGCACGCCTCCCACGGCGCCGTCACCCTTGTGGTCCTGAACCAGGTGGACAGGCTGCCGGAGCGCGACGTGGAGCCCGTGCTCGACTCCCTGCGCGGGATCCTCGCAGGGGAAGGCCTGGGCAAGGTGCGCGTGCTCGCGTCGTCCGCCGTCACCGGAGCAGGCGTAGGCGGGGTGCGTGACGCCATTCGGAAGGTCGCCTTCGAGCGCCAGGCCCAGTCACGGCGGCTGGAAGCCGACGTATCCCGTGCAGCTGGCGGACTCCACAACGCTTCGGGGGACGGCGAAGCCGCAGGCGTGCGGTCCGCGGCAAAAGCCCGGCTCGCCGAGGAACTCGCCGTGGCCGCAAACGTTCCCGCAGTGGTGCAGGCCGTGTCCCAGTCATACCGGCTCGAGTCGGTGCGCCGCACGGGCTGGCCGGTCACCCGCTGGCTCTCCAGGTTCCGGCCGGACCCCTTGAGGCGGCTCAACCTCCGCAGCAACGCGCCCGCCGGCCTCAACCGGACCTCGCTGCCGCCGGCCGGAGCGCCGGAACGGGCCCGGACGGACGCAGCCGTCAGGGAGTTCGCCGACGCCGCCAGCGCCGGGGCTCCCGGCCCCTGGCGCGCAGCAATCAGGGGTGCCGCCAGGGAAGGAAGGGACCGGCTGCCGGATGCCCTCGACCAGGCGATTGCCGGCGCGGACCTCGGCGTCAACCGCAGGGCGTGGTGGTGGGGCGTCTTCAACGTGGTGCAGTGGCTGGCGCTGCTGACGGTGCTGGGCGGCCTGGGCTGGCTTGGCGTCCTGGCCGCCCTGGGCTATTTCCAGATGCCGGTACCGGAGGTGCCGCGGGTGGAGGGCTGGCCCGTGCCCACCCTCATGATCGCTTTTGGTGTTGTGTTAGGGATTTTCCTCGCCATTACGGGCCGCTTCATCGCTGCCGCTGCGGCCAGGGCCCGGGCCGCGCGGGCACGGAGGCGGCTCAACGCTGCCGTTGCTGCCGTGGCGCAGGAGATGGTGGTTGATCCGGTGGAGGCGGAGATCGCCCGGCTGTCCGCGTTCAATGCGGCGCTGAAGACGGCGGCGTAGGCGTCCCTCAGTTGGCAGCCCCGAAGTTGGCAGCGCCGGTCAGCCGCCGCCCGCGAGGCCGGCGGCTGCGTCCCTGACTTTGATCATGGTGCGCAGGTTGCGGGTGGTGGTGGCGGCCTTGAATTTGGCCTTGGCGCTGATTTTGCTGAAGGGACTGTCCAGGGTTCCGCCGACTGGGGCGAGCCAGGCCAGGGCCTCTGGACCCAGGCGGTGCTGGTCATGGCTCTCCAGCGCTGACCCGGCCGCTTCCAGCTCATCAAGGACAGCCGTGTCCGATGACAGGGTGATGTAGCTGTGGGTGGACTTGTCGTCGTCGGGGTAGGGGCAGGCCGCCACCAGCCCGGCCACCCTCCGGGCGTCCAGAACCACCACCCACGCTTCGTAGCCGAACGCCGCACGGAGGCACTTTTCGCACTGCCGCTTGACGCCAGCTGCATCCAGGCTGCTGGAGAGCACCACGTTTCCACTCGCCAGCAACGTCTTGGCGTCCGCGAACCCGCAGTTCTTCAGTGCCTCCCGAAGGTCCGCCATTTTGATGTTGATGCCACCCACGTTGATGCCGCGGAGGAACACTGCATAGCTGCCCATGGCCACAGCCTAGCGGCAGGTCCCCGGGCGTCAGGCGTTGTTCTTGCCTCAGTCGTTGTTCTTGCGGAGGGCCTCGGTCAGGATCCGGCCGGCATTGCAGACTACTTCCGCATGCAGGCGCCCCGGCTGGCGGGTCAGCCGCTCAATCGGGCCGGAAATGGAGACGGCGGCGATCACCCTGCCGGAGGGGCCCCGCACCGGGGCCGAGACGGAGGCGACCCCCGGCTCGCGTTCGCCCAGGCTCTGTCCCCAGCCCCGCCGTCGTACGCCTGCCAGGACGGTGGGCGTGAAGCGGGCTGACTGCAGGCCCTCAAGGAGCCGGTCGTGGTCCTCCCAGGCAAGCAGCACCTGGGCGGCGGAGCCTGCCTTCATGGACAGCTGCGTGCCGACGGGGATGGTGTCGCGCAGTCCAATGGGACGTTCGGCGGAGGCGACACACACGCGCCAGTCTCCC
Source organism: Arthrobacter sp. MAHUQ-56 (assembly GCF_019710585.1). Lineage (GTDB taxonomy): Bacteria > Actinomycetota > Actinomycetes > Actinomycetales > Micrococcaceae > Arthrobacter. The sequence continues at coordinate 1,081,226 of NZ_JAIFZQ010000020.1, forward strand.
TGGCGGCGGAAGATCTGGGCGCTTTCGCCCGTGGCATCGCGGAGCTGCATCAGCACGGGACCCGCGGAGGCGATCAGGCGGTCCTCGCCGGCGGCCGAGGCGAGCTCCACGAGGCGGCTGCCAAGGACGAACCGGCCCTGGATGTCGCGGCTGACAAGGCGGTGGTGGACGAGCGCCAAAGCGAGGCGGTGGACGGTGGGCCGGGCCAGGCCGGTAGCAGCCACGAGCTGGGCCAGGGTGGTGGGGCCGGCCTCGAGTGCGTCGAGCACCTGGGCCGCTTTATCAATGACACCGACTCCACTAGAATTGTCCATGTAATGATATTGCCGTCTCAATATCTGAGATGCAAATCTTTCGGCTGGCGCAGCGCGGAGCCGTCCTGATTCAGTTGGACTTATCAGCCAAACAGCAGTGAAGGGAGATGGCCATGGCAAAGACATTGGCCGAGAAAGTCTGGGACGCCCATGTGGTGCGCAAAGGTGACGGCGACGGTGCCAACGCCCAGCCCGACCTTCTGTTCATCGACCTCCACCTGGTCCACGAAGTCACGTCCCCGCAGGCCTTCGAAGGCCTCCGCCTGGCCGGCCGGAAACTGCGCCGCCCGGACCTGACCATTGCCACCGAGGACCACAACACCCCCACGCTGGACATCGACAAGCCTATTGCCGATCTCACCAGCCGCACCCAGATCCAGACGCTGCGCAACAACTGCGCGGAGTTCGGCGTCCGCCTGCACAGCCTTGGCGACGCCGAGCAGGGCATCGTGCACGTGGTGGGGCCGCAGCTGGGCCTCACGCAGCCCGGCATGACGGTGGTCTGCGGCGATTCGCACACCTCCACGCACGGCGCGTTCGGCGCCCTGGCGATGGGAATCGGCACGTCCGAGGTGGAGCACGTCATGGCCACCCAGACACTGTCCCTGAAGCCATTCAAGACCATGGCCATCAACGTTGAGGGCACCCTCCGTCAGGGCGTCACCGCCAAGGACATCATTCTGGCAGTCATCGCCAAGATCGGCACCGGCGGCGGCCAGGGCTACGTCCTGGAATACCGCGGCTCGGCCATCCGGGCACTGTCCATGGACGCCCGCATGACCATCTGCAACATGTCCATCGAAGCCGGTGCCCGTGCCGGCATGGTGGCGCCTGACGAAACCACGTACGAGTACATGAAGGGCCGCCCGCACGCGCCGGAAGGCGCGGACTGGGACGCCGCCGTCGAGTACTGGAACACGCTCAAGACCGACGACGACGCCACCTTCGACGCCCAGGTGGACCTGGACGCCGACACGCTGGAGCCGTTCGTCACCTGGGGCACCAACCCGGGCCAGGGCGTGTCCCTGTCCGAGTCCGTGCCGTCCCCGGCGGACTTCGGCGACGAAAATGCCAAGGCTGCCGCCGAGCGCGCCCTGCAGTACATGGGACTGGAAGCCGGCACCCCCATGAAGGACATCCGCGTGGACACCGTCTTCCTGGGCTCCTGCACCAACTCGCGGATCGAGGACCTGCGGGCGGCTGCCGACATCATCCGCGGCCGCGAGAAGGATCCGAACGTCCGCATGCTCGTGGTTCCCGGATCCGCCCGCGTCCGGCTCGAAGCCGAGGCCGAAGGACTGGACCGCGTGTTCAAGGACTTCGGCGCCGAATGGCGCTTCGCCGGCTGCTCGATGTGCCTGGGCATGAACCCGGACCAGCTGGAACCGGGGGAGCGCTGCGCCTCCACCTCCAACCGCAACTTCGAAGGACGCCAGGGCAAGGGTGGGCGCACCCACCTGGTGTCACCGGTGGTCGCGGCAGCCACTGCCGTGCGCGGCACCCTGAGCTCGCCGTCGGACCTTGAACCGGCCCCCGAACCCGCCGCCATCCGCATCGACGCAGCCTAGGACAAGACCATGGAAAAGTTCACCAAGCACACCGGCATCGGCGTCCCGCTGCGCCAGAGCAACGTCGATACCGACCAGATCATCCCCGCCGTTTACCTCAAGCGCATCACCCGCACCGGCTTCGAGGACGCCCTGTTCTCCGCCTGGCGCAAGGACCCCTCCTTCATCCTGAACCAGGAGCCCTACAGCGCCGGTTCGGTGCTGGTGGCCGGCCCGGACTTCGGCACCGGATCCTCCCGCGAACACGCGGTCTGGGCCCTGAAGGACTACGGGTTCAAGGCCGTGCTGTCTTCCCGCTTTGCCGACATCTTCCGCGGCAACTCCGGCAAGCAGGGGCTGCTGGCGGCGCAGGTGGCGCAGGACGACATCGAACTCATCTGGAAAGAGCTCGAAAACGCGCCGGGAACCGAGGTCACCGTGGACCTCGAATCCAAGACCGTGGTGTGCGGCAACATCGTGGCGCCGTTCGAGATCGACGACTACACCCGCTGGCGGCTGCTGGAAGGCCTGGACGACATCGGGTTGACGCTTCAGCACGAGGCGGACATCACCGCGTATGAAGCCACCCGCCCCAGCTTCAAGCCGAAAACGCTGCCGGCCCGGGTTTCCTAGGCCGGGCTTTCCCTCCGGCCCCTTTCCCGCAGGCGCGGGGCCGGGGCCGGAGCTGTTTGGCGGCCGCCACGCCCCGCCTTCGGCAGCCCCTTATTTCGGTTCGGTAACGCGACCTCCTATGCTTGGTTGGAGCCTTCGCAAGGATTTGTGGGCTAGTGATCGTGAGGAAACCGGTATATGAGTAGTGTTCTGACAATCCGCGGCGGAGTCCCGCTTACAGGCCGCGTCAGCGTCCGGGGGGCAAAGAACCTCGTCCCCAAGGCAATGGTGGCGGCACTGCTCGGCAACGAACCCTCGGTGTTGCGGAACGTTCCGGAAATCAAGGACGTGGAGGTCGTCACCTCCCTGCTGCAGCTGCATGGCGTGACGGTTGAGAAAGACCCCGTCAACGGTGATCTCACCCTGGATCCCAAGGCCGCCAAGACCGCGCCCAGCACCGCCATCGACGCCCACGCAGGTGACTCCCGCATCCCCATCCTGCTCTGCGGACCCCTGATCCACGCCATCGGCGAGGCTTTCATTCCCGACCTTGGCGGCTGCAAGATTGGCGACCGGCCCATCGACTACCACCTCGACGTGCTGCGCCAGTTCGGGGCAGTGGTGGAAAAGCGCCCGGGCGGCATCCACATCTCCGCGCCCAAGGGACTCCACGGGGCCAAGATCTCCCTGCCCTACCCGTCCGTTGGTGCCACCGAACAGGTCCTTCTCAGCGCCACCCGGGCCGAAGGCATCACCGAGCTCTCCGGTGCCGCCACCGAGCCGGAGATCATCGACCTCATCGCCGTGCTGCAGAAGATGGGCGCCATCATCAGCGTCCAGACCGACCGGACTATCCGCATCGAGGGCGTCCGCGACCTGGGCGGCTACAACCACCGCGCCCTGTCGGACCGCAACGAATCGGCCTCCTGGGCATCGGCAGCCCTGGTGACCCGCGGCGACATCTTCGTTGAAGGCGCCTCCCAGCGCGACATGATGACCTTCCTGAACACCTACCGCAAGGTGGGCGGCGGCATGGACATCGGCGAGGACGGCATCCGCTTCTACCACCGCGGCGGAAAGCTGAACCCGCTGGTCCTCGAAACCGACGTCCACCCCGGCTTCATGACGGACTGGCAGCAGCCGCTCGTCGTCGCGCTGACGCAGGCTGAAGGCGTGTCCATCGTCCACGAGACGGTGTACGAGAACCGCTTCGGCTTCACCGACGCCCTGATCCGCATGGGTGCCAGCATCCAGGTCCACCGCGAGTGCCTGGGCAGTGTGCCCTGCCGGTTCGGCCAGCGCAACTTCCTGCACTCCGCCGTGATCTCCGGACCCACGCAGCTCAAGGGCACCGATATCGACGTCCCTGACCTCCGCGGCGGGTTCAGCCACCTGATCGCCGCCCTGGCTGCCACCGGCACCTCGCGCGTCACCGGCATCGACATCATTAACCGCGGCTATGAACGCTTCACCGAGAAGCTCGCGGGACTCGGCGCCGACTTCGACATCACCACTACGAAGTAGAGCGGGACCGTGAAGGAATCGGCCAAGAGCAAGGCCACTTTCGTTTTCATTGCCGGGATTGTCCGGCCCCTGATGACCGCGATGATGAGCAAGAAATGGGAGGGAACCGAAAAACTTCCCGCCGGAGGGTTCATCGCCGCCCCCAACCACTGCACGGAAATTGACCCCCTGGTGGTGGGCCACATGCTCTACAACAACAAGCGCGCACCCCACTTCCTGGCCAAGGCGGCCCTGTTCAAGGTTCCCGGCCTCGGCTGGCTCCTGCGGGCCACCAAGCAGGTGCCCGTGGAACGTTCGACGGCGGGAGCGAACCGCTCGCTGCAGGTCGCCCAGGAGATCGTGGCCGAGGGAGGGGCGATCATCATCTACCCGGAGGGCACCCTCACCCGCGATCCCGGGCTCTGGCCCATGAAGGGACACACCGGCGCGGCGAGACTGGCCCTGGAGGGCGGCATCCCCGTGGTTCCCATCGCGCACTGGGGTGCGCACGAGGTCTTCCCCCGGTACGGCAAGACGTTCCACATCTTCCCCCGCAAGCTTTCGCGGGTGGTGGTGGGAGACCCGGTGGACCTCAGCGCCTTCGCCGGCCGTCCCCTCGACAAGGCGACCCTGACGGAAGCCACCGACGCCATCATGGACGCCATTACGGAACTCCTTGCCGGGCTCCGCGGCGAGCAGCCTCCCGCTGAGCGCTGGGATCCGGCCAAGCAGCAGCAGTCCAAGCATGGCCGCTTCGTGGAGCGCGGACAGCAGCCCGAGGCCGGAACGGATGCTCGGTGACCGCTGAAGGAAAGCTCGCGGGTTCGGCCCGCAGCGTCGCCGTCCTGGGCGCGGGTTCCTGGGGTACGACGTTCGCGAAAATCCTCGGCGATGCCGCCACCGCCGCCGGGACTCCCCGTTCCATCAGGATCTGGGGCCGGCGCGCGGAAATCGTGGACGAGATCAATACCGGCCACCGCAACTCCGAGTACCTCAAGGACATCGTCCTGCCCGGCAGCATCACCGCTTCGACGGACGTACGGGAGGTGCTGGCGGGGGCCGACCTCGTGGTGGTGGCCGTTCCGGCCCAGTCCCTGCGTCCGCAGCTTCGCGAATGGAAGGACATGATCGCGCCGGGCGCGGTGGTCGTGTCGCTGATGAAGGGCCTGGAACTGGGAACCGACGCCCGGATGAGCGAGGTCATTGCCCAGGAGCTGGACCTGCCGCTGGAGCGCATCGCGGTGGTTTCCGGACCCAACCTCGCCATGGAGATCGCCCGCGAGGAGCCGACCGCCTCCGTGGTTGCCTGCACTGATTCGGCCACCGCGGGCTGGATTGCGAGGACCTGCACGGCCCCCTATTTCCGGCCGTACACCACGGCCGACGTCGTGGGCGTCGAAATCGGCGGCATCGTAAAGAACGTGATTGCGCTGGCGGTGGGGATCTGCGAAGGCAAGGAGATGGGCGACAACACCAAGGCTTCCGTCATTACCCGCGGGCTGGCGGAAACGTCCCGCCTGGCGCTGGCCCTGGGCGGAGACGCGAAGACCATGGCGGGGCTGGCTGGGCTCGGGGACCTCGTGGCCACCTGTTCCTCCCCGCTCTCCCGGAACCACACCGCCGGCCGGCTCCTGGGCCAGGGGCTGACGCTGGACGAGGTGGGCCGGAAAATGACCCAGACCGCCGAAGGCATCAAATCCGGCCAGGCCGTCCACGAACTTGCCGGCAAGCTCGGCGTCGAAATGCCCATCACTGCCGCTGTCGTTGCGGTGCTGGCAGGCAAGCTGTCCGTTGACCAACTGGGGCCGGTCCTGCTGTCCCGGGAATTGAAACCTGAAGGCGATTACTGACCATGTCCCAAGACATATCCACCACGGGGGAAACGGCGAGCACGCGAAAGCCGCGGGTAGCGGTGCTTTTCGGCGGCCGCTCCAGCGAGCACGCCGTCAGCTGTGTGACGGCGGCGGGAGTGCTGGGCGCCATCAACAAGGACAAGTACGAGGTGATCCCCATCGGGATCGCCAAGACGGGACAGTGGGTCCTGGCCCCCGCCGATACCGCCCAGTGGTCCCTCGCGGCGTCGTCGCTCCCGGAAGTGGTGCCTTCCGCCCGGACGGTTACCCTGGCCGAAATCGGCGGGGAGCACCAGCTGATCGTCGCGGCACCCAATGAGGTGCCGCAGGAGCTCGGTGCCGTCGACGTCGTTTTTCCGCTGCTCCACGGACCGTTCGGTGAGGACGGCACCATCCAGGGCCTCCTGGAACTGTCCGACACCCGCTATGTCGGCGCCGGTGTCCTGGCCTCGGCCGTGGGCATGGACAAGCACTTCATGAAGGTGGTCTTCGAGGCCGCCGGCCTGAGGGTTGGCCCCTATGTGTCGGTCTCGGACAGGCAGTGGCTCAAGGACCCGGAGTCAGTCCGCAAGCAGGTGGACCGGCTTGGCTTCCCCGTCTTCGTCAAACCGGCGCGCGCGGGTTCGTCGATGGGTATTTCCAAGGTGGATTCACTGGAGGAACTGGACGCGGCCATCGAAGAAGCCCGGCGGCACGACCTTCGGCTCGTCATCGAGGCCGGAATCGTCGGGCGTGAGATCGAATGCGCCGTCCTCGAAGGCCGGGGTACCGACTCGCCACGGACTTCCATGCCTGGTGAGATCTCCGTGGCCGGCGGAACGCACGAGTTCTATGACTTCAACGCCAAGTACGTCGAGGACGATGCCGCAGCGCTGAGCTGCCCGGCGGACATCCCCGCGGAAGCCATTTCACGGGTCCGCGAACTGGCCGCTGCCGCGTTCGACGCCGTGGGTGCCGAAGGCCTGAGCCGCGTGGACTTCTTTTACACTCCCGAGGGCGAGTTGATCATCAACGAGATCAACACCATGCCCGGCTTCACTCCCAAGAGCATGTACCCGCAGATGTGGGCCGCCTCCGGCCTGGACTACGCGGACCTGATCGATGAGCTCATCTACCTGGCCCTGAACCGCAAGACCGGCCTTCGCTGATCCCCACCGGCGCCCTAACCTCGCTTCGCGTCGGTCAGGGAACCCTGCCGGCGTGGGCCCACGGGGATTGAGCCTGTAAAAACCTATTGGCTCTTCGGCAGGTTCTTCAGTTCCTCCTGGCCTACGCAGTTCCGCACCGCCGGAACCTTGGCTGCCGCGGCCGACAGGTCCGCCAGTACTGTTGCGGAGCTGATCTTGTCCGGGTCCATCAGGATCTCCGTGGCAGGCTCACGGCCGTAGGTGGTGAGGGTCCACACCGGGTCGCCCTCCTTGATCACCCAGTCGACGCCGTTGACCGTGACGCAGCGGTCCGTCGTCGGCCCCGGCACGTTGACGCCGCACCGCAGGATCACCAGCGAGGGATCACCCCAGGCGGCGGTGGCCTGGCTGTTGGTCTTGCGCAGCTTCGAATCGCCGATCGCATCCGGCAGGGCCACCATCATGGGTGCACACGCCGGGTTGGCCGCGTCCCTGGCCGCCGTGACGTCCACGGCCGGGGAACACGCGGCCAGCGGAAGGGCAACAATTCCCCCGATCAGTGCCATCCCGGCGGCGCGGGCGTACAGGGAAGGCTGGGGACGGTGCATCCCTCCAGCCTATCGCCGCCACTGGCCCCGCCGGGACACGATGTCGGCGGGGCGCGGTAGCGTAGTGGCGTGCCTGTAGACCTCCCTGACCGCATTGCCTGCCAGCCCACTGTCGCCGGCCTGTCCGAAGCCGACCTGCTTTCCCTGATCTTCCCGCGCCTGCGGATGGGGGAGTCCCATGCAGCAGCCACGCTGCTGGGGCCGGGGGACGACGCCGCCATCGTGGCCGCCCCGGACGGCAGGACCGTGATCAGCATCGACACGCAGGTCCAGGACCAGGACTTCCGCCTTTTGTGGCCGAACGGCTACCGGACCACCGGGTTCGACGTCGGCTGGAAGGCGGCCGCACAGAACCTCAGCGACATCAATGCCATGGGGGCACGGGCCACGGCCATGGTGGTAAGCCTCACCCTTCCGGTGGATACGCCGGTCAGCTGGGTGGAGGAGCTCGCCGACGGGCTTGCCGCGGGAATTACCGCCCTGGGCGCCAACGCCTGCTCAGTGGCCGGCGGCGACCTGGGCCGTGGCCGCGAAATCTCCGTGACGGTCGCCGTCACGGGCACGCTCGACGGCGGCAGGCCAGTCCTGCGCTCCGGCGCGCAACCAGGCGACGTCCTGGCTTTGGCCGGAACGGTCGGCCACGCCGCGGCAGGCCTGGCCCTGCTGGAGTCGAGCGTTGCAGTGGACAGCCTCAGCCCTGCCGAACGCGTCTTCCTTGACCTGCAGTCCCGCCCCCGGCCGCCGCTGGCGGCAGGGCCGGCCGCCCGTACAGCCGGCGCCACGGCGATGCTGGACGTCTCCGACGGCCTGCTGCGCGACGGCAAGCGTTTAGCCGCTGCCAGCAATGTCGCCGTCCATCTCGACCCCGCCGTGCTGCAACACCTTGCCGGACTCCTCCAGCCGGCCGCGGCGCTGCTGGCCACGGACGCCGCGAAGTGGGTGCTGGGTGGCGGAGAGGACCATGGCCTGCTGGCCACATTCCCGGCCGGCGTTCGGCTGCCTCCCGGATTCACTGCGATAGGCTCGATACAAGCACTCGGAACCGATGAAGGCCCGGGAGTCCTGATTGCGGGCCGGGCCGCGGACACCGGGGGATGGGATCACTTTGCACACTAAGGTTGCCGCCAACGGGCTGGCGATGAAGAGGTGGCTGGGCAAGGCTGAAACTGCCCTCGGCAACCACAGCGACCGCCTCAATGCCATTAACATCTTCCCGGTGGCTGACGGTGATACCGGCACCAACCTCTACCTCACGGTGCGCGCCGCCGCCCGCTCCCTCGTGCTCAGCGAAGACCAGCCGGCCCCGGTTGATGTGGGGGCCATCCTTGCCACCGCAGGGCAGGCGGCCATGGAGGAAGCCAGGGGGAACTCCGGAACACTCTTTTCAGTCTTCCTGTGCGCCGCCGCCGAGCCGCTGGCCGGACACACCCGCTTGACCTCTACCCTGCTGGCGGCAGCCCTGAACCGGGCGCAGATCCGCGCCTGGTCCGCCCTGAGCGACCCCGTACCCGGGACCATGCTGTCGGTCATGGAAGCGGCCGCCCGCGCCGCGGCCGCGGTGGACGCAGGGCAGAACGGAGACGACAGCAACCATGCGTTGGGACTGGCGCTCGACGCCGCGGTTGAGGGCGCCCTGGCGGCGGTAATCCACACGGAGGAACAGCTCGACGCGCTGCAGTCCGCCCATGTGGTGGACGCCGGGGGCGTGGGGATGCTGCTGATCCTGGACTGCCTCCGCTCCGCGGTCATGGGCCAGGAACTGCAAAGCGAGCTCCTGGACGGCCTGCATGGCTACGACGTGTCGGATCCCCACATCCACGCTTCCATGCCGGACGACGACGGCGTGGAAGTCATGTGCACCATCAGCCTGTCGCCGTTGAACGCGGCCACGCTCCGGCAGCGGCTCGACGAAATTGGCGAGTCAGTGATCATGAGCCAGGTTGGCGGCGGCCCGGATGCCGAAGGAAACTACCGCTGGCGCGTTCACGTCCATGTCCCGGACCCGGACCCGGCGGTGGAGATCATCAAGTCCCTGGGCGAACCGTCGCAGATCAGTTTCAGCGAACTGGCACTGCCGCGGGATCCTGAGGCGGACGCAGTGAACACCAGCGGGCATGAACGCTGAACTGGACCTCGCCCTGGAGCGGCGGATCGGGAAACGCTCCGCGGCGGTCATTGAAAAGCACCTCGGCATCACCACCGTCGAAGGGCTCCTCAGCTATTTCCCCCGCCGCTACCTCACCAGGGGTGAGCTGACGCCCATCAGTGAACTCCCGCTCGATGAGGAAGTCACCCTTATTGCCAGGGTGCTCTCCAGCAGCACCCGGAGCATGCAGGCACGCCGCGGGACCATCACCGACGTCATAGTTTCCGACGACGACGGGCAGCAGGGGCTTCGGCTGGTGGGCGGCCGCGACTTCCGCGGCAAAGTGCCGGGAACCCTCAAGATCAGCTTCTTCAACGGCTACAAGGCCAAGGCGGAGCTTCTGCAGGGCCGGCGCGCCCTCTTCTCAGGAAAAGTCAGCAGTTTCAAGGGCCAGCTGGGCCTGACAAACCCTGACTTCCTCATCCTGGACGACGACCCCTTCGGCCAGGGCAGTGGAGATCCGGAGAAACTCGCCGCCATGCCCATCCCCGTGTACCCGGCGACGGCCAAGCTGCCCAGCTGGAAGATCCAGCAGGTCATCGCCGCCCTCCTGGAAACCGTGGACCTCGGCTCCCTGCCTGATCCGGTACCCGCGGGTGTCGCGGCGCGGGAAGCTTTCCTGCCCCTGGCGGATGCCTACCGGCTCATCCACGCGCCCCAGTCGGCCACGGACTGGAAGCGGGCCCGGGACCGCTTCCGGTACCAGGAAGCCCTGGTGTTGCAGTCAGCGCTGGCGCGGCGCAGGGCGCAGCTCGCCGCCGAGGAAGCCACCGCCCGGCGCCCTGCAGAGGACGGCATCCTGTCCGCCTTCGACAGCAACCTGCCCTTCACGCTCACTGCCGGCCAGGCCGCCATCGGAAAGACCCTCGCCGCCGAACTTGCGCGCGACACCCCTATGAACCGGCTGCTGCAGGGCGAAGTGGGATCCGGCAAGACCATTGTGGCGCTGCGGGCCATGCTGCAGGTGGTCGACGCCGGCGGACAGGCTGCCCTCCTGGCCCCCACCGAAGTGCTCGCCGCCCAGCACTACGACTCCATCCGCCGCACCCTTGGCCGGCTTTCGGCGGACGGGCTGCTGGGCGGGCTGGCCGGGAGTGCCGGACCGTCCGTCCAGGTCACGCTCCTGACCGGTTCCATGCCCACGGCCGCACGGAAACAGGCCATGCTGGACGCCGCTTCCGGCACGGCGGGCATCATCATCGGAACCCATGCATTGCTCAGCGACAACGTGTCCTTCTACGACCTTGGCCTGATTGTGGTGGACGAGCAGCACCGCTTCGGCGTGGAGCAGCGCGACGCGCTCCGGGCCAAGGCCCGCAAGCCCCCGCACCTGCTGGTCATGACCGCCACCCCCATTCCCCGCACCGTGGCGATGACCGTCTTCGGTGACCTGGAAACCTCCACCCTCGACGAACTGCCCCAGGGCAGGGCCCCGATCACCACCCATTTGGTGGGCCTGGCGGAGAACCCCGCCTGGGCGGCACGGATCTGGGCACGCGCCCGGGAGGAAATCGACGCGGGCCACCAGGTGTACGTGGTCTGCCCCAAGATCGGTACCGACGACGACGGCGACTTCACCCCGGGTGAAGCCGAACCGCCAGGGCTTGACGCCGACGACACCGCGCGGGAGTCCGCCTCCGTAACAGCCGTCGTCGAGCATCTGCTGGGGGAGCCATCCATGTCCGGGGTGCCGCTGGCTCCGCTGCACGGGCGCCAGGACCCGGACCTGAAGACGGACACCATGGCCGGGTTCACCGCCAACCGCATCAAACTGCTCGTGTCCACCACCGTGATCGAGGTGGGCGTGGACGTCCACAACGCCACCCTCATGGTCATCCTGGACGCCGACAGGTTCGGGATCTCCCAGCTTCACCAGCTCCGCGGCCGTGTGGGCCGCGGCGGCCTGCCCGGGACCTGCCTGCTGGTCACTGCCCTCGAGCCCGGACATCCCAGCCGGCGGCGGCTGGAGGCGGTGGCCGCCACCACGGATGGCTTCGTCCTGTCGCAGGAAGACCTGAAGCTGCGGCGTGAGGGGGACATCCTGGGCGCCTCCCAGTCCGGCGGCCGCTCAACCCTGAAGCTGCTGCGGGTCCTGGACCATGAAGACGTTATTGCCAGGGCGAGGGAAGACGCGCAGGGCGTTGTCCGGGACGACCCCTTCCTGTCCAGTCATCCGGAACTCGCTGATGCCATCGACAAATACCTCAACCCCGAAAAGGAGGCGTTCCTTGAACGCGGCTAGCAAGGAAAGCGCCGTTCGCGGCCGGAAGACGCGGTGGGCGGCATGACCCGGATCATCGCGGGAGCCGCGGGCGGCACACCGCTGACGGCCGTCCCGGGATCGTTGACGCGGCCTACCACGGACAGGGTCAAGGAAGCACTGTTTTCCCGGCTTGATGCTTTCGAGGCCATCGCCGGCGCCCGGGTGCTGGACCTTTATGCCGGCTCCGGGTCCCTGGGCGTGGAGAGCGGCAGCAGGGGTGCGGCGTCCGTGGACCTGGTGGAATCGGATGCCAAGGCCAGCGCCGTGTGCCAGCGCAATGCCGACCTTATTAATGGTGTCCTGGGCCGCAAGGCGGTCACCGTGCACCGCTCCAAGGTCGAGCCCTTCCTGGAACGTGCCGCCGAAGCCGCGGCGTGGGACCTCGTCTTCCTGGATCCGCCCTATCCACTGGAGGAGGCGGCCGTGACATCGGTGCTGCAAAAGCTGAGCGGCCACCTGTCTCCGGGGGCAGTCGTCGTGGTGGAGCGGTCCTCCCGTTCCCCGGAGCCTGGCTGGCCCGAAGCGATGACGCGGTTCGCGGAGAAGAAATACGGTGAAACCAGGCTGTGGTTCGCAGAGCCGTTCGTCCCGGACGCCATCGACGCCGAGGATGTTCCCCTGACCCAGGACGGCGCGTGACACAGGACGGCGGATGACACAGGACGGCGCGCGGGACAGCGTGGGGGAGCCCGAACGGGAGCCCGGCACGGAGTGGTAAGGCGGGTCAGTCTGCCATCGCGTCCAGGTCGACTCCCGCCAGGACTCTGGCCGGATGTGGGCCCCGGGCAACCAGCTCGGCGGTCCACTGCTCCGGCCACTTTCCCGGAGTTCCGGCAAGGATGATGTTGCCGGGGTACCGGCCTTCGAACATCCCGGCCTCCGCGAAGGCGGCCACGTCCCCCATGACCTCACGCAGCGCCACCACCTGGCTCCGTACCAGGGTGAGCCCCGGTTCGTCACCGACGTTGACGATCAGCAGTCCGTCCGGACCCAGGTGTGCTTTCGCCTCCCGGTAGAACCCGCTGGAGGCGATGTGGGCGGGTGCCTCGGGTCCGGAGAAAATATCCAGGATTACGACGTCGAACCTGAGGTCGGGGTCCAGCGCGCCGAGTGCATCCCTGGCGTCGCCGATGATGGTGGTCAGGTCCGTGCCCTCGGGAAGGGGCAGGTATTTCAGGACAAAGTCCAGCAGCTCACGCTCGAGTTCCACCGCGTACTGGACCGAGCCTGGGCGGGTGGCCTGGATGTACCGGGCCAGCGTCAGGGCGCCCGCTCCCAGGTGCAGCGCCCGGACCGGCGCACCTTCCGGAGCGGCAAGATCCACCAGGTGCCCGATCCTGCGCAGGTACTCGTAGAAGATCTCGGCGGGCCGCTCGAGGTTGACGTGCGACTGTTCAGCGCCGCCGATGCTCAGGACGAAGCTGCCTTCGGTGAAAGCGTCCGGTTCGATGGTGGCATGCTGGCCGGTGGTCCGCAGGAACCGCGAAGACATCAGAGCTTGCCACGCAGCGTGGCAAGCCGCTCCGCGGCTTCCTCCAGGACGGCATTCTTTTTGCAGAAGGCGAACCGGAGCAGGCTTCGGGTGCGCTGGGCACCTTCCTCATGGCAGAACACGGGGACCGGGATGGCGGCCACGCCCACCAGCGCCGGCAGCCGCCTGGCGAGGTCCAGCGCGTCGGTGATGCCGAGCGGGGCGGTGTCGACGTTGACGAAGTAGGTGCCCTGCGGGGTGAAGACGTCGAAACCGGCGGCGCGCAGCCCTTGGCTGAGGATGTCGCGCTTCTGCTCCAAGGCTGTGGCAACGCCGTCATAGAAAGTGTCCGGCAGGGCCAGGCCCTGGGCGATTGCCAACTGGAAGGGGGTGCCCGAGCTGTAGGTGAGGAACTGCTTCACGGTGCGCACCGCGGAAACGAGTTCCGCGGGCCCGCTGAGCCAACCCACCTTCCAACCTGTCAGGGAAAAGGTCTTTCCTGCCGAGGAAATGGTGATGGTGCGTTCCCCAGCTCCCGGCAGCGAAGCCACCGGCGTGTGGGCGACGCCGAACGTGAGGTGCTCGTACACCTCATCGGTGATGATGATGCTGCCGTGCCGGGCCGCAAGGTCCACGACGCGCTGCAGGACGTTCCGGGGGAACACCGCCCCCGTGGGGTTGTGCGGGTTGTTCAGCAGCACCACCCGCGTCCGCTCGTTGAAGGCGGCCTCCAGGGCGTCCAGGTCGGGCATGAAGTCCGGGGCCGCCAGCGGCACCGTCACGTGGGTGGCGCCGGACAGTCCAATGATTGCCCCGTACGAGTCGTAGAACGGCTCGAACGTCAGCACCTCGTCGCCCGGCCGGGCGTACGCCAGGAGGGCGGCCGCGATGCCTTCCGTGGCGCCCGTGGTGATGATGACCTCCGAGGCAGGATCCACTGACAGCCCGTAGAAGCGTTCCTGGTGTGCGGAAACGGCTTCCCGGAGTTCGGGGATCCCCTTCCCCGGCGCGTACTGGTTGGCTCCGGCAGCGATGGCCGCTCGGGCGGCTTCCCGGATATCGGCCGGGCCGTCCTCGTCCGGAAAGCCCTGGCCGAGGTTGATGGCGCCGGTCTGCAGGGCCAGGGTTGTCATCTCCTCGAAGATGGTCACGCCAAGGCTGCCATCGGGTGAAAGGAGGTTGGCACCAAGTGCGGTGCGCTGCCAAGGGGCAGGTGCCAGGGGCGTGGAAAGTTCCCGTGCAGGATGCATCCAGTCATGGTATCCCGGCCTTGCCATGGGGTAGGTTCGGAGCATGAGACGCGCTGTTTGCCCCGGATCCTTCGACCCCATCCACAACGGCCATCTCGAAGTCATCGCACGTGCCGCCGGGCTCTTCGACGAGGTCATCGTGGCCATTTCCACGAACTTCGCGAAGAAGTACATGTTCACCCTCGACGAGCGGCTCGAGATGGCACGTGAGACCCTCGCCTCCCTCAAGGGCATCGTCGTGGAACCGGTGGGCGAGGGGCTTTTGGCCGAGTATTGCCGCCAGCGCGGCGTGTCCGCCATCGTCAAGGGGCTCCGGTCGTCGTCGGACTTCGACTACGAGCACCCCATGGCCACCATGAACCGGCAGCTGAGCGGAGTGGAGACGGTATTCCTTCCGGCCGAGGCAAGCTACGTGCACCTGTCCTCCACGTTGATCAAGGAGGTGGCATCCCTGGGCGGGAACATCACCGATTACGTGCCGAGGTCCGTGCACCGCCGGATGCTGACCGGCGAGTCTTCGGCCGACCAGCAGCCAAGACGGTAAGCTTGTCCGGTACTTCGGCGCCGCCGCCGGCCAGTTTGAGTCGTTATGGCTCTTCGGGCTAAGATGGTACGTCGGTCATATGTTCAACAGGAGTTCTCATTAAAAGAGATGCTGGTTCGCCCCTGGCGTTCGACGTCAAGGACCTCGGGCGCAGCCCGGGAAGCATGCGGACGCTGAAGGAACATGTACCCGCACCGGGTGATCTTGGTGTGGCGCTCATTGGTGTTCAGGAAGGCTCGGATGTCGAGCTCGACCTGAGGCTTGAGGCCGTACACGAAGGAATTCTGGTATCTGGAACCGTTGTCGTCGGTGTAACCGGCGAATGCGGCCGATGCCTGGATCCCCTTGCGTATGACCTTGAGGTCAATGTGCAAGAACTTTTCTTCTACGAGGGCGCTGAGCTTTCGGACGGAGAAGATGATGAAGAGCAACGTCGAGTCGAGCACGATGTAATCGATCTTGAACCGGTGTTGCGGGACGCGGTTGTCACCAATCTGCCGTTCCAGCCGGTGTGCCGGGAAGACTGCCAGGGCCTTTGCTCCGAATGCGGAGTTCGCCTGGAAGACGAGCCGGGGCACCACCACGAGGTCCTGGATCCTCGCTGGGCTGCCCTAGCTGATATGGCTAAGCCTGACCGGCAAAATTGATTTGTACGTGTTTGTCTAGAGAGAAATGAGTTAGCCGTGGCTGTTCCCAAGCGGAAAATGTCTCGCTCGAATACCCGCGCCCGCCGCTCGCAGTGGAAGGCGACCGCCCCCCACCTGGTGAAGACCGTTGAAAACGGCCAGGTCACCTACAGCCTGCCGCACCAGGCAAAGGTCGTCACCGACTCTGCTGGCACCGCGCTGTTCCTTGAGTACAAGGGCCGCAAGGTCGCTGACGTCTAATCGGCCGACAGGCTGGAAGGATGTCTTCAACTGAAGAGCTTCTGAAGCGTCTCGGTGTCAATATTGACGCCGGGACGCTTCGTCTTGCGCTCACCCACCGCTCGTACGCATATGAAAACGGCGGCATACCCACCAACGAGCGCCTGGAATTCCTGGGCGACTCCATCCTGGGCTTCTCCGTGACCGATGCCCTCTACCGGGACAACCCGGAGCTGCCCGAAGGTGACCTCGCCAAACGCCGCTCGGCGGTCGTCAGCACCCGGGCGCTGGCCAACATCGGACGCAGCCTGGGCATCGGCGAGTACATCTACCTGGGGCAGGGCGAAAAGCTCACCCAGGGGAAGAATAAGGCGTCCATCCTCGCGGACACCATGGAGGCCCTGATCGGGGCCACCTATGTCTCCAATGACATCGAGACGGCACGCCAGCTGGTCATGCGCCTGGTCGGCCCGTTGCTCAAGGATGCGGCTGTCCTGGGTGCCGGCACCGACTGGAAGACCAGCATCCAGGAGCTCGCGGCCAGCCGCCAGCTGGGCACCATCCATTACGCAGTGGACGGTGCCGGTCCGGACCACGCCAGGACGTTCACTGCCGTGCTGAGCATTGGTGGAACCGCCTACGGCAAGGGCACCGGGCACTCGAAAAAGGAAGCCGAGCAGGAAGCGGCAGCTGACGGCTGGCGCGTGCTCACTGGGGCGGAAAGCCTGGACGGCACCGGCAAAGCCGCAGGCTCCGTAGCCGCGAAGTAGCACCGCCATGCCGGAACTGCCCGAGGTGGAAGTGGTGCGCCGCGGCCTGGTGAGCTGGGTGCGGGGCAGGACCATCGAAGCCGTCGAGGTCCTCGACCCGCGCTCCATCCGGCGCCACGCCCTTGGCGCCGACGATTTCGCCGGCAACCTCGAAGGCGCCGTGGTGGCCGACGTCGTGCGGCGCGGCAAGTTCCTCTGGCTGCCGCTGCTGGACGGTGTTGACGCCGCCGGCGAAGGCGCCACCCGCGTGGCGCAGCCGCATGTGGCACTCATGGCCCACCTGGGCATGAGCGGCCAGCTGCTGATGCAGGATTCCGGTGTGCCGGACGAGAAGCACCTCAAGGTCAGGTTCCGCCTCAGTCCCCAGGAGGGCATGCCCGGGCAGTTGAGGTTCGTGGACCAGCGCATTTTCGGCGGGCTGTTCGTCACCTCGCTGGTTCCCACGGACGACGCCGGGCCGGGCGGGCTCGCCGAATCCCCCCTTCCGCTGATTGCCGGGGAAGCGGCGCACATTGCGCGCGATCCCCTGGATCCCGCTTTCTCGTTCGAACTCTTCTACCGGCGCCTGAGGAAGCGGAAGACCGGGCTGAAGCGGGCCTTGCTGGACCAGGGCCTCGTCTCCGGCATCGGAAACATCTACGCCGACGAAGCGCTGTGGCGGGCCCGGCTCCATTTCGCCCGCCCCACGGACACGCTCCGCCGTGCCGAGGCCCAGCGTGTCATCGACAGTGCACGCGAGGTAATGCTCGACGCCCTGGCAGCCGGCGGCACCAGCTTCGACTCCCTGTACGTGAACGTCAACGGTGCGTCCGGATACTTCGACCGGTCCCTCAATGCCTACGGCCGCGAAGGCGAACCGTGCAAGCGGTGTGCCGCAGCGGGAATCCACGCGACCATCCGCCGCGAGCAGTTCATGAACCGCTCCTCGCACACCTGCCACGTCTGCCAGCCGCGTCCCCGCAACGGGCGCTGGTAGCCCCGCCGCTGCGCCCTTCCCCCGCGATATCCCGCGAACTTCCGCGGCCAGGCAGTAGATTGAGGGGAGCCGAGCAGCCGCTTCAGCCACTCAGGAGATCCGAAAAGCCTTGCACCTCAAAAGCCTCACCGTCCGGGGGTTTAAGTCCTTTGCGTCCGCCACCACGTTCGAGTTCGAACCCGGCGTCACCGCCGTCGTGGGCCCGAACGGGTCCGGCAAGTCGAACGTCGTGGACGCCCTGGCCTGGGTCATGGGGGAGCAGGGCGCGAAAACCCTTCGCGGCGGCAAGATGGAGGACGTCATCTTCGCGGGCACGTCCGGCCGCCCGCCCCTGGGGCGCGCCCACGTTTCGCTGACCATCGACAACACCGACGGTGCACTGCCCATCGAGTACAGCGAAGTCACCATCTCCCGGACACTGTTCCGTACCGGCGGCTCGGAGTATGCGATCAACGGCGCCGCCTGCCGGCTGCTGGACATCCAGGAACTGCTCAGCGATTCGGGGCTCGGTCGGGAGATGCACGTCATCGTCGGCCAGGGCCAGCTGGACCGGGTCCTGCACGCCACCCCCGAGGACCGGCGCGGCTTCATTGAGGAGGCGGCGGGGATCCTCAAGCACCGCCGGCGCAAGGAACGCACTGTCCGCAAGCTGGAGGCCATGCAGGCCAACCTCCAGCGCCTCACCGACCTCACCGGCGAGATCCGCCGTCAGCTCACGCCCCTGGGCAAGCAGGCAGAGGTGGCCCGGCGCGCCCAGCGCGTCCAGTTCGACGTCCGCGACGCCCGCGCCCGCCTGCTCGCCGACGACCTCGTCCAGCTGCAGCTGGCGCTGGAGAAAGACGTGGCGGACGAGGCAGCGCTGAAGTCCCGCCGGACCGCCGTCGAGCAGGAACTCGAGGCCGGCCGCAGGCAACAGGCCGCCCTGGAACAACTCGCCGCCGAGGCAACCCCCCGGCTGAATGCCGCCAGGGATACCTGGTACCGGCTGTCCACCGCCCGCGAGCGGCTGCGTTCGCTCGGTTCCCTGGCCACCGAACGCAGCCGCCTGCTGGGATCCGACGACGCGGCCCCGGCTTCCGGCCGCGACCCGGAACAACTGGAACGGCAGGCAGCCAGGGTCCGGCAGGAGCTCGCAGAACTGGAACAGGACATCGCCGGCAGGCGGAGCGCCCTGGAAGCAGCTACTGCTGCGAAGGCTGACGCTGAGCAGGCGTCCCTGGCGGAGGACCGGCGGCTCACGGCTGAACTGCGGGCGCTGGCGGACCGCAGGGAAGGGCTTGCGCGTCTGGCCGGGCAGGTCGCCGCAGCCAGGTCGCGGGTGGAGTCCGCGCAGGCCGAACTGGGGAGGCTGAGGGAATCGCTCGCTGCCGGAACGGAGCGCCGCGCCCGTGCCCAGGCAGAGTTCACCGCACTGGAAAACCAGGTGGCAGGCGTTGAAGAGGGGGAGGAGTCCCTCGACGCCGAGTACGAGGCCGCCAGCGAAGTCCTGGACGCCGTACTGGAGGAAATCGCCAACCTCAAGGCCGCGGTGAACGAGGGGATCCGGAAGCGCGATGCGCTGGCAGCACGCCTGGAGGCGCTGAAGCTCGGCCTCGACCGCAAGGACGGCGCCCGGCACGCACTCGAGGCAGGGCTCGCCGGGGTGGACGGGAGCCTCGCCGCCGCCCTGACCGTCGAAGGAGGTTTCGAGACTGCTATTGCCGCAGCCCTCGGGGAAGTGTCCGAGGCCGTCCTGGTGCGGGACCGGGCCACCGCGGCGGAGGTGCTGCAGCTGTTGAAGGACGACGACGCCGGGCGGGCGTCGCTGCTCCTTGCGTCCGCCGCCGCGGATCACCAAGGGGACGCCGGCAGCGGGCCCCTCCCGAATGGGGCGAGGTGGGCAGCGGACCTGCTGGAGGGTCCGGCCAGCCACCTCCCGCCGGTCAGGCAATTGCTGGCCGCGACCGCCGTCGTCGACGACGTGGAGACAGCGGCCGCACTCGTGGCAGCCAGGCCCGGCCTGACGGCAGTCACCCGCGACGGTGACGTCTTCACTGCCGTCACCGTGACGGGCGGATCGGCCACGGCACCGTCCCTCCTGGAGGTCCAGGCAGCAGTGGACGACGCCGGGCGGTCATTGTCCGCCGTCACCGCCGGCCTGGAACGCAACCGGTTCGCCCTGGCAGCTGCCGAGGCACGGCGCGCCGCGGCGCAGGAGGCGGCGGACACCGCGCTGGACAAGCTGCATGAATCGGATGCACGACTGGCCGCCGTGGCGGAACGGCTGGGCCATCTGAACTCCGTCCTGCGCAGCGCCGTCGGGGAGAGCGACCGGCTCGCCGCGTCCCTGGCCCGGGCCGAGGAAAACGTCGCGGCCGAGGAGGAAGCGCTGGCAGCCATCACCGCACGGTTGGCTGCCGCCCAGGAGGTCCCCGTGGAGCAGGAACCCTCCACCGACCAGCGCGACGCCCTGGCCCGTGCCGCCTCCACCGCACGGGCTGCAGAGGTGGAAGCGCGACTTTCCCTGCGCAGCGCCGAAGAACAGCTCGCGGCCACCCGAAACAGGGTGGTGTCCCTTGAGCGCGCCGCTGCCACCGAACGCCGTGCCCGGGAGGAGGCAGCCGAACGCGCCCGGCGCCGGCGCATCCAGGCGCGGCGGGCCGCGGCCGTTTCCGCCGCCGTCGACCGTGCCCTCCGTTACGTCGACATATCGGTGGACCTTGCCCGGCACGAACGGGACCAGGCCGAGGAGAACCGCGAACTCCGCGACCGCGCCCTGCGCGACGTCCGGCAGGCCAACGATGCCCTGGCCCGCGAACTGGCCGACCTCACCGACAACGTGCACCGCGACGAACTGGCCCGCGCCCAGCAGCGGGCGCGGATCGAAGCGGTGGAAACCCGTTCCGTGGATGAACTGGGCATTGGCCCTGAAGCGCTGGTCAGCGAATTCGGGCCGCACGTTCCGGTGCCCGTGCCGGCGGAGGAGTCCGGCGATAAGTGGGCGGCGCTCCGTGCCCCGGTCGATGATGCCGGCCACGAGATCCGGGAAGGCAAGCCCTTCGTCCGGGAGGAACAGGAGAAACGGCTGCGCAAGGCCGAACGCGACCTGGCGAGCCTGGGCAAGGTGAACCCCCTGGCGCTTGAGGAGTTCGCCGCGCTCGAAGAACGCCACCAGTTCCTCAGCACGCAGCTGGAGGACCTGAAGGCCAGCCGGCGGGACCTGCTGGACATCATCAAAGAGGTTGATGACAGGGTGCAGCGCGTGTTCACCGAAGCATTCGAAGACACCCAGGCCCAGTTTGTCCGGGTCTTCGAACGCCTTTTCCCCGGCGGCGAAGGACGACTGGTCCTCACCGACCCCGGCGACATGCTCACCACCGGCATCGAAGTGGAGGCCCGGCCCGCCGGCAAGAAGATCAAGAGGTTGTCCCTGCTGTCCGGCGGTGAACGGTCCCTGACCGCCGTGGCCCTGCTGGTGGCCATCTTCAAGGCGCGGCCCTCACCCTTCTATGTGATGGACGAAGTGGAGGCCGCCCTGGACGACACCAACCTGGGCCGCCTGATCACCATCTTCGAAGAACTCCGGGAATCCAGCCAGCTCATCGTCATCACCCACCAGAAACGGACCATGGAAGTGGCCGACGCACTCTACGGCGTCACCATGCGCGGCGACGGCGTTTCCACCGTCATCAGCCAGCGCCTCGGCGCCGGGGTCTAGCGCGGGGCAGCACAACGGATGCCGGCGCCTTCACCCCGCCGGAGCCGGGCGGATTCTTTGTGAGAAGCTAGGGGAGTGAATGACATCCTTCCCATAATCCTGTCCATCCTTGCTGCCCTGGTGGTTATTGGCGGGCTGATTCCGGTCCTGCTCAAGACGCGGAGGAACATCAACCGGTACCCCGGCACCCGCGACGCCAACGACCCCGAAATCCGCTCCGGCGGAAGCACGGCAGTTCTGGACCGCGAAGGAACCATCGAGCGCCCGGCCCCGTCCGGCGTCGACCTCGAAGGGCTGGACACCACAACCGTTCCGGACAACGCCGCCGGGCTGGAAGTCATCCCCGTTGAAACCCCGCTGCCCGTCGCCGGGCGGCTTACGCGCCTTCGCGAGCGGCTGGTCCGCTCCAACAACATCATGGGCAAGGGGCTGCTGGCCCTGTTGTCCAGCGACAAGATCGACGAGAGCGTCTGGGACGAGGTGGAGGAAACCCTGCTCCTCGCCGACCTGGGCACCGAGCCCACCATGCAGCTCGTGGACGCCCTCCGGGAACGGGTCAAGGTGCTGGGAACCAGGACCCCCGAGCACGTCAAAGCCATGCTCCGCGAAGAGCTGGTCAAGATCGTGGACCCCACCATGGACCGGAGCCTCAATGTCCAGCGCCACGGCGACAAGCCTGCGGTGATGATGGTGGTGGGCGTGAACGGCGTCGGCAAGACCACCACCGTGGGCAAGCTGGCCCGCGTACTGGTTGCGGAGGACAAGGACGTCATCCTCGGCGCCGCGGACACCTTCCGGGCTGCCGCCGCCGAGCAGCTGGCGACTTGGGGCCAGCGGGTCGGCGTTCCCACCGTGAAATCCGACATCGACGGCGCCGATCCCGCCTCCGTTGCCTACGAAGCCGTCAAGGCAGGCATCGACCAGGAAGTCGACGTCGTCATGATCGACACCGCGGGCCGCCTCCAGAACAAGGTGGGCCTGATGGACGAGCTCGGCAAGGTCAAGCGGGTGGTGGAGAAACTGGCCGAGGTGGACGAGGTCCTGCTGGTGCTGGACGCCACCACCGGCCAGAACGGCCTGAACCAGGCGCGGGTCTTCTCCGAGGTGGTCAACATCACCGGCATCGTCCTGACCAAGCTGGACGGCACCGCCAAGGGCGGCATCGTCGTCGCCATCCAAAAGTCGCTCGGTGTGCCCGTGAAGCTCATCGGCCTGGGCGAAGGCGCCGACGACCTCGCCCCCTTCGACACCGAAGCGTTCGTCGACGCCCTGCTGAACTAGCGGGCAGGCTCCTGGCCGGCCGGACCAGGCCGGTCAGGAGCTGGCGTTCCGCAATGGTTCCCGGGTGGCCAGCCAACCGGCGGCAGCAACGACCATGATGCCGCCGGTCGCCCCGAACGCCCAGCCAAACCCCAGGCGGTCAGCGAGCAGCCCGGCCACCACGGGCCCCACTATCGCCCCCACGTCGGACGTCATCTGGTACACGGCGAGGACCTTGCCGCCGGACCGCTCGCTGCCGATGACGTCCGCCACGGCGGCCTGCTGGGCGGGACCGAACAGGCCCGAACCGACGCCGGCCAGCGTCGACGCCGCGAGGAACCACGGCAGGTCATGGGTGGCGCCGATCGCGGCGGTTGCCAGGCCGGCCACCAGCAGGCCGGAAATCATCATGGGCTTCCGGCCCAGCGAATCCGCCAGCCGGCCCGAGAAGCTCAGGGCCGCGGCGTTGCCGGCGGCGAAGACCGCCAGCGCAAGCCCGGCCGCCTGCGGCCCGGCACCGAACGCAGCCGCGGCGAACAAGGGCACGGTTGCCATCCGTACACCGAACGTGGCCCAGCCGTTGGCGAAGCTGGACAGAAGCGCCGACCGGTAGGTCCCGGTTGCCAGGGCTTCGCCAAACCGCATCACCGGACCCCGCTTCTGGGCCCCGTCCGCCCCGCGACGCTCGTGGCTGAGCTGGGTCTGCACGACGAGGGCTGCGACGATCAGGGCCGCGGCATAGGCCAGGAACGGGACCCGGAGGCCCAGCCCGGCCAGCAGTCCGCCTACGATCGGTCCGCACACGTTGCCGATCAGGAACGCCGACGCGTAGGCGCCCGAGACCCTGCCCCTGCTCCTGGGCGGCGCCAGCCGGATCACCAGCGCCATGGACGCCACCGTGAACATCACTGAACCGGCGCCGCCGAAGCCGCGGAACAGCAGCAACTGCCAGTAGCTCTGGGCAAAGGCGCAGGCCGCCGTGGACAGCGCCACAATCAGCAGCCCCGCCACGTAGACGGGCCGCTCGCCGAACCTGCCGATGAGGTAGCCGCCGGCGGGGGCGAACGCGAGGCGCATGAAGGCGAAGATCGCCACGATCACCGCGGCCTCGGTGTTCCCGACGCCAAAGGTTGTGGCGAATTGCGGCAATACGGGCGCAACAAGCCCGAATCCAAGCGCAATCAGGAACGCCGCTGCCAGCATCACCAGGATGTCCCGGGGAAGCTTTTCCCGTTGGGGCCGCAGCCGCGCCAGGATCCTTGAAGTGGCGCCGCTTCCGCGGGGTGTTGCCGTCATGGTGCGTAAGTCCTTGCTGAACGGGAAGCGGGGCGGTTGCGCGAACGCAGAAACATAACCGTAACAAGGCGGATATGCACCATTTACTTCCTAGAGGTTGTTGTAACAGGCCGGCAATCTAAATCCTCCGCGGCCGAAACACGCCGCCGACACACTTCTTACAGAACGCAAAAAGGCGTTGGCAGGCGGAGCGATCCGCAAGATTCGATGAGAGAGGACGTGCACCATGGAACTTACCGCAGGTCACGTTTGGGTCATGGTGGCGGCAGCGCTCGTGCTGTTCATGACACCCGGTCTGGCATTTTTCTACGGCGGCATGACCCGCGCCAAGGCAGCCCTGAACATGATGATGATGAGCTTCATCTCCATCGGCATGGTCGGCGTTGTGTGGGTCCTCTGGGGAGCCTCCATGAGCTCCGGTGAAGGGTTCCTGGAAATCGTGGGCAACCCGTTCGCCACGTTCGGCCTTGAAGGAATCACCACCCCCGACGGGCTCATCAAGGTCGGCTACGCGGCCACCTTCGCCATCATCACGGTGGCACTGATCAGCGGCGCCATCGCCGACCGCGCCAAGTTCGGTGCCTGGTCCGTGTTCGTCCCCGTATGGGTCACCCTGGTGTACTGCCCGCTGGCCTACATGGTGTGGGGCGGCGGCCTGTTCGGCCCCGAAGGTGCCATCGGCAAGGCGCTCGGCCCCGCCATCGACTTCGCCGGCGGCACCGTTGTCCACATCAACGCCGGTGTGGCCGCGCTGATCCTCGTCCTCATCATTGGCAACCGCAAGGGCTTCGGCAAGGACCCCAACCACCGGCCGCACAACATCCCGTTCGTCATGCTCGGCGCGGCCATCCTGTGGTTTGGCTGGTTCGGCTTCAACGGCGGCGCTGCCACCACCGCCGAACAGGGCGGCCTGATCTGGATCAACACCCTGGCAGCCCCCGCCGCCGCCATGCTCGGCTGGCTCGTTACCGAACGCATCCGCGACGGCCACCCCACCTCCCTGGGCGCCGCATCCGGCGTCGTCGCAGGCCTCGTTGCCATCACCCCGGCCTGCGCCAACGTCAGCCCGGTCGGTGCCCTTGGCCTCGGCATCGTGGCCGGCGTGGCCTCCGCACTGGCTGTCGGCCTGAAGTTCCGCTGGGGCTTCGACGACTCCCTGGACGTCGTCGGCGTGCACCTGGTCTCCGGCATCATCGGCACCGTCGCCCTGGGCTTCATCGCCCTGCCCACCGACGGCGTGGGCGGAGGGCTCTTCTACGGCGGCGGCCTGGCCCAGCTGTGGGCCCAGCTCGCAGCAGCAGGCATCGCCATCGCCTACTCGGCCATCCTGACGGCCATCATCGCGCTGGCCATCCACAAGACCATGGGCTTCCGGGTCTCGCAGGAACAGGAAACGGTGGGTGTGGACCTCAGCCTGCACGCCGAGACCGCCTACGAATTCGGCCTCAGCGGCCACGGCGGCAGCTTCCAGCCGCTGCACGACATGATCACCGGCAAGACCCAGGCGGAATCCGCCCTGGCAGCCGGTGCACAGAAGAGCCAGTCAGCAACAGGTAAGGAAAGCGTGGGGGCATGAAACTGATCACCGCAATCGTCAGGCCGGAAAAGCTCGAAGCCATCCGGGAAGGACTGGAAGCCTACGGCGTACAGGGCCTGACGGTCAGCGCAGCCAGCGGCTACGGACGGCAGCGAGGCTACACCGAGGTTTACCGCGGAGCGGAATACAACGTGGACCTGCTGCCCAAGATCCGGGTGGAAGTCCTGGCCACCGACGAACAGGCGGATGACATCCTGGACGTCATCATCGCCAGTTCCAACACCGGCCGGGCGGGCGACGGCAAGGTCTGGACCATCGATGTCCACGAGGCAGTGCGGGTCCGCACCGGCGAACGCGGAGTGGCTGCGATCTAGGCAGGCCCCTGCGCCGCGAGGCACAGACAGGACGGGCGGGAACCGAAAGGTTCCCGCCCGTCCTGTCTGCCGTTAATGGTGCCTTCGCCGCCCTGGCCGGAAGGCTCAGCCCTTGCCCCGGTTGGTGGGCCACGATGCGGGCCCGGCAGAGCCGGCGTCGTACTCTTCCAACGGCACCTCGCCCTGGTCCCACGCCTTTAGCACCGGTTCCACGATGCGCCAGCAGTCCTCGGCAGTGTCGCCGCGCACGGACAGCAGCGGGTCGCCGGCCAGCACACCTTCCAGGACCTCGCCGTAGGGGAGCAGGTCGGAGGCGCTCAATTCCGCTTCCAGGGTGACCCGGCCCAGGCTGAAGATGTTCCCCGGACCGTTGACGTCGACGTCGAACGCCAGGGTGTCCGGGCCGAAACCGATCCGCAGCTGGTTGGGGGAGTCCACGCCCGTGAAGCCTTGTGGAAGGTGGGGCACCGGAAGGAAGGTGACCACCGCTTCCTTGCGTTTGTCACCGAGGGCCTTGCCGGACCGCAGGATGAAGGGGACGCCCTTCCAGCGCCAGTTGTCGATGCCCACCTGGATCTCTGCCAGGGTCTCGGTCTCCCGGCCGGCATCCACGCCCTCCTCTTTCGCATAGTCGGGCACGTCCTTGCCTCCCACGGTCCCGGCCGTGTACCGCGCCCGCCGCGTCGTCTTCGTGAAGGGGGTGCCCACGCTGCTGGCCCGCAGGACAGCCGAGACCGCATCCCGCAGGTCGCGCTCGCCGATGGTGGCCGGCGGCTCGATGGCCATCAGCGCCATGACCTGCAGGAGGTGGCTTTGGATCATGTCGCGGAGGGCACCGGCGCCGTCGTAGTACCGGGCCCTGCCTTCCAGGGCCAGGTCCTCGTCGAAGAAGATCTCCACCTTTTGCACGTGCTGCCGGTTCCACACCGGTTCCAGGAAGTTGTTTGCGAACCGCAGCCCCAGGATGTTCAGGACGGTGGCCTTGCCCAGGAAATGGTCCACGCGGTGGATGTGCTCCTCCGGGACCAGTCGCGCCAGGGTCTGGTTCAGGGAACGGGCTGATTCCTCGCTCGAGCCGAACGGCTTCTCCATCACCAGGCGGGTGCCTTCCGGCACGTCCTCCGGCCGGAGCACCTCGCAGGCCTGCTGGCTAATTCGCGGCGGAAGGGCAAAGTAGACCGCTACCGGCCCCGGCAGGTCCGCGAGCAGCCGCGCCAGCGCCCCCTGGGCCGTAACGTCCACCTGGTGGTAGACGGTGTCCTTCTGCAGCCTTTCCAAGGCTTCTTTACCGGACTTGTCCGCGCCACCGGCCGCCGCTGCCGACGACGACTGGACCCGCTCCCGCCATTGTTCCGGCGTCCACGGGTCCGAGCCGGCCCCCACCAGGCTGAGGCCCTCCGCACGGCCCGCCGCGACCAGGCGTGCCAGGCCGGGCAGCAGCAACCGTCCGGTGAGGTCGCCTGAGGCGCCCAGGATGAGCAGGGTCTTCACAGTTGTTTGGCTCGTCATTGGGCCAGCATGCCACCTACCGTGCCCGACTTGATACCCTAGATAGTCGAGTCCCGATCATCTCCTGAAAGAAGTTCACGGCGCGTGTTCAATTCACTCTCTGACCGGTTGACAGCAACCTTCAAGAATCTCCGCGGCAAGGGCCGCCTCACGGAGGCCGATGTCGATGCCACCGTCCGGGAGATCCGCCGTGCCCTCCTGGACGCCGACGTCGCAGTTCCGGTCGTCCGTGAATTCACCGCGCGGGTGCGCGAACGCGCGCTCGGCGCAGAGGTCTCGGCAGCGCTGAACCCCAGCCAGCAGATCGTCAAGATCGTCAATGAGGAACTCGTGGAGATCCTCGGCGGCGAGACCCGGCGCATCCGACTGGCCAAGAGCGGCCCCACCGTCATCATGCTCGCCGGCCTCCAGGGCGCGGGCAAGACCACCCTTGCGGGCAAGCTGTCGAAGTGGCTGAAGGCCCAGGGCCACAGCCCCATGCTGGTGGCCTGCGACCTCCAGCGCCCCAACGCCGTCACCCAGCTGCAGGTGGTGGGCCAGCGCGCCGGCGTTCCGGTCTTCGCCCCGCACCCCGGAGCCACCTCCCAGGAGCTGGACCAGCCCGCCGGCGACCCGGTCGCCGTTGCACGCGCCGGCGTCGAGGAAGCCCGCCAGAAGCTGCACGACGTCGTCATCGTTGACACCGCCGGACGCCTGGGCGTGGATGCGGACATGATGGAACAGGCCCGCCAGATCCGCCGCGCCATCGTCCCCAACGAAGTCCTCTTCGTCATCGACTCCATGATCGGCCAGGACGCCGTCAACACGGCCCTCGCCTTCGACGAAGGCGTCAACTTCACCGGCATCGTGCTGTCCAAGCTCGACGGCGACGCCCGCGGCGGTGCCGCGCTGTCCGTCGCGTCGGTCACCGGCAAGCCCGTCATGTTCGCCTCCACGGGCGAGGGGCTGGATGATTTCGAACTCTTCCACCCGGACCGGATGGCCTCGCGCATCCTTGACATGGGCGACATCCTCACGCTCATCGAGCAGGCGGAGAAGGCCTGGGACAAGGATGAAGCTGCCCGGATGGCGAAGAAGTTCGCCGACCAGGAGGACTTCACCCTCGAGGACTTCCTGGCCCAGATGCAGCAGATCCGCAACATGGGCTCGATGAAGAAGATGCTCATGATGATGCCGGGTGCGCAGAACATCCGCCAGCAGCTGGAGCAGTTCGATGAACGCGAAATCGACCGCGTTGAGGCAATCGTCCGCTCCATGACCCCGCATGAGCGCCTGGCACCGAAGATCATCAACGGCTCCCGCCGCGCCCGCATCGCCCGCGGCTCCGGCGTCCACGTCTCCGAGGTCAACGGCCTGCTGGAACGCTTCGCCCAGGCCCAGAAGATGATGAAGAAGATGGCGCAGGGCGGCATGCCGGGAATGCCGGGAATGCCAGGCATGCCCGGCGCCGGCGGCGGTGCCCGGAAGAACGCCAAGAACGCCCCGAAGAAGAAGGCCAAGTCCGGCAACCCGGCGAAGGCCGCGCAGGAGCGCAAGGAAGCGGAAGCCCGGCGTGCCAACGCTGCCAAGGCACTGCCCACCGGGGCAGCCTTCGGCCAGCAGGGCGGCGACTTCGACCCTTCGCAGCTGAACCTGCCCAAGGGGTTCGACAAGTTCCTCGGCAAGTAGCCCCGAGACCCAACTAGGTAGCGCCAGGTGTCGTTTTGACGGTTCAAAACGACACC
>NZ_JAIFZQ010000020.1:1110518-1133821 GCF_019710585.1 Arthrobacter sp. MAHUQ-56
CCGTGGAATAGGGTTGGGACATGTTCAAGCAAAGGGTAGTGTTCGTGCACGGCGCCGGAAGCTTCGGTGCCGCTGCCTGGCCGCGCCAGCACGGCATGGCACTGTCCTACGACGCCTTGTTCCTGCGCCGGCACGGCTACGACGCGGCCGCCGAGCCCCTGGCCTCCTCCTTCGCCGAGGACACCGCCATCGTGCTGCGGTCCCTGGCCGACGACGGGCGGGGAGCCGCCGGGGGACACGTCGTGGCACACGCCCAGGGAGCCATCGCTGCGATGATGGCCGCCGTTGAACGCCCCGACCTCGTCTATTCCTTAACCCTGGTGGAGCCGGCGTGCCTCTCCCTGACCGCCGAACTGCCGGCCACGGGCGCGCACATCAGCCTGATGCAGCCCCTCTTTGAGGTCCGGCACCAGCTCAGTGACGAGGACTTCCAGCGTGAGTTCGTGCGCCGGGTCTACGCCACGGACCTGCAGCAGCCCGCCACCGCCGAGGAGAAGCGGTCTGCCCGCCGGCTCCGGCTCCAGGCGCCGTCCTGGGAGGCGCCGCTGCACATTGTCCCGGGCGTTCCCACCCTGGTCCTGACCGGCGGCTGGGAGCCGCTATACGAAGAGATTGCCGGCTACCTGCGGGAGACCGGTGCCCTGCACCGCGTTGCCGCGGGCGGGCACCGGCCCCATGATTCGCCTGACGGGGACCGGGCCATCCGGCAGTTCATCAGCCAGGTCAGTCGAAGCCAGACTGCCCGGGCGTCCTAGCTGCCCGCGGGGACCTGCAGCTCGGGCAGGTAGACCTTTCCGCCGGACGCCAGGAATTCCTGGCTCTTTTCGCGCATTCCGGACGCCATTTCCGCCAGCGCGGCCTGCGAGTCGGCTGAACCGTACTCGTCCCGGATGTCCTGGCTGATCCGCATCGAGCAGAACTTCGGCCCGCACATGGAGCAGAAGTGGGCCGTTTTTGCGGGTTCCGCCGGAAGGGTCTCATCGTGGAACGCCTCGGCGGTCTCCGGGTCCAGGGACAGCGCGAACTGGTCGCGCCACCGGAATTCGAAGCGGGCCTTGGACAAGGCGTCATCGCGTTCGTGCGCGCCGGGGTGCCCCTTGGCCAGGTCCGCGGCGTGGGCCGCGATCTTGTAGGTGATGACGCCCGTCTTCACGTCGTCCTTGTTGGGCAGGCCCAGGTGTTCCTTCGGGGTGACGTAGCAGAGCATCGCCGTGCCGTACCGCGCGATCTCCGTTGCGCCGATGGCCGAGGTGATGTGGTCGTAGCCGGGGGCAACATCGGTCACCAGCGGCCCCAGCGTGTAGAACGGGGCCCCCTTGCAGAGTTCCTGCTGGCGCTCCACGTTCTCCCGGACCAGGTGGAACGGAACGTGGCCAGGGCCTTCCACCATCACCTGGACGTCGTATTCCCAGGCGCGCTGGGTCAGCTCTGCCAGGGTGTCCAGCTCCGCGAACTGGGCGGCGTCGTTGGCATCGGCGGTGGCGCCGGGGCGCAGGCCGTCGCCCAGGGAGAAGGCGACGTCATACTTGGCGAAGATTTCGCACAGCTCATCAAAGTGCGTGTACAGGAAGTTCTCCTGGTGGTGTGCCAGGCACCAGCCGGCCATGATGGAGCCGCCGCGCGAGACGATCCCGGTGACGCGGTTGGCGGTCAGCGGCACGTACCGCAGCAGCACCCCGGCGTGGATGGTCATGTAGTCCACGCCCTGCTCGCACTGTTCGATGACGGTGTCGCGGAAGATCTCCCAGGTGAGGGCGTTGGCTTCGCCGTTGACCTTTTCCAGGGCCTGGTAGATGGGCACGGTGCCAATCGGTACGGGGGAGTTGCGGATGATCCACTCCCTCGTGGTGTGGATGTCGTCACCGGTGGAGAGGTCCATGACGGTGTCGGCGCCCCACTGGGTGGCCCACTGCAGCTTGTCCACCTCTTCGGCGATGGAACTGGTGACTGCCGAGTTGCCGATGTTGGCGTTGATCTTCACCAGGAAGGCCTTGCCGATGATCATCGGTTCGGATTCCGGGTGGTTGATGTTGCTCGGGATGATGGCGCGGCCGGCCGCCACCTCGCTGCGGACCAGTTCGACGTCGCAGTTTTCGCGCAGCGCGACGAACCGCATTTCGGGGG
The DNA here is from genome assembly GCF_019710585.1 of Arthrobacter sp. MAHUQ-56. Taxonomy (GTDB): domain Bacteria; phylum Actinomycetota; class Actinomycetes; order Actinomycetales; family Micrococcaceae; genus Arthrobacter. The sequence goes on from NZ_JAIFZQ010000020.1 coordinate 1,112,643, forward strand.
TGATGACGCCCTTCCGGGCATAGTGCATCTGCGTCACCGTGCGGCCTTCGACGGCGCGGCGGGGCACCGGCTGCGCGCCCTTCCACTCCGCAGAGGCGGCGCCGCGGCGCATGGCCGAGCGGCCGTCGTCGAGCAGGTTCCGCTCCCTGCCGCTGTAGGCCTCGGTGTCCCCGCGCTCCGCGATCCACTGCTCCCGGAAGGGCTGCAGGCCGCGTACCGGATCACTGCCGGGTCCTGCTGTCCGGTAGGTCCGGAAGGGCGCGTTCGGCTGGCCGTTCGGCGAGTCCTCCAGCGCAATTTCCGTCACCGGAACGCGGATCCCGTTCCCCGGGTCTTCGATGAACGCCAGCGAATGCGACTTCAGGGACTGGGTCACCTGGGGACCGGATTCTTCTCCCGCCAGCGCTGCTTCGGACGGAATCGGGGCAGGGTTCAACTGGGTGTTTTGTGTACTCAAGGAATACTCACTTCCTTCGCCGGCATTACCCGGACAGGTTCAACGGTCGCAGGCTGCATCAGCCCGATCTCAGCCCCTGCAGGGGCACCCGTGTGGTCAGGAACGAAGCTACCACACGCCCCGCAGGGACAAACGCGGCGAGCCCTGTAACATTCCCCGGTGCTAGCCTGTGCGGGCAGCGAAAGGAAGTCCGGATGCCAGAAGTAATCGAGTTCAGCGGTCCCGTCCTGACCGGGCCGGAGACCGTGGAGCACGGGCTCTGGTCGGTGGACGGGCGTCTCACGTTCAGCCGGCCTGCAGCACCGCCGGACAGGATCCTCGCCGGGTGTGTCCTGCCGGGATTCGCGGATGCGCACTGCCACATCGGGCTGGGTCCCGGCGGGCCGGTCGATTCCGCCACCGCTGAAGAACAGGCCCGGGCAGACCTCAACGCCGGCACGCTCCTGGTCCGGGATGCGGGCTCGCCCGCGGACACGCGCTGGATGCAGGGCGGCCGGGACTTTCCGGTCCTTATCCGTGCCGGCCGGCACGTCGCGCGGACGCGCCGCTACCTGCGCGGTTTCGCGGAGGAGGTTGAGCCGGGCGGACTCGTTGAGGCTGTCCGCAAGCAGGCGCGCGACGGCGACGGCTGGGTCAAACTGGTGGGGGACTGGATCGACCGGGGCATCGGTGACCTGGCCCCGTGCTTTCCCGCCGCCGTCGTCCGCGATGCCGTGCAGGCGGCCCATGACGAAGGCGCGAGGGTGACGGCGCACTGTTTTGCCGAGGACACCCTGGACCAGATGCTGGACGCCGGAATCGACTGCATCGAGCATGCCACAGGGCTCCTGCCCCGCCACCTGCCGCGCTTCGCCGAGCAGGGCGTACCGATCGTGCCCACCCTCATCAACATCGCGACATTCCCCGACATTGCCGCACAGGCTGAGCCGAAGTTTCCGCGCTACGCCGCGCACATGCGGGCGCTGTGGGAACGCCGGTCCGAACGGGTGGGGGAGGCCTACGAAGCGGGCGTCCGGATCTTCGCCGGGACTGACGCCGGCAGCGTGATCGGACACGGGCGGATCGCCGATGAGATCCTTGCCCTGCACGCCGCGGGCCTGCCCATGGCCGCCGCCCTGGACGCCTCCTGCTGGTCGGCCCGCGCCTGGCTGGGAGCCGACAGCATTGCCGAAGGCGCCCGGGCCGACGTCGTGGTGTGCCGGGAAGACCCGCGGATGGTTCCGGAGACGATCAGGGTGCTGGCCCACGTGGTGCTGGGCGGGCGCGTCATCCGCTGAGCGGAAATCTCCGGCTGGCACTTGGAATAAATTGAAACTTCAAGTAATTTTAATAAGTGGCCGTCACATCCGGAGGGCCTCCATCACAGGGAGCATTCAATGACCACAGAAGCCGCCACCCAGGACCTTCTTCCCGCCGACCTTGCCATGGGCACCGTCATGCTCAAAGTGGGCGACATGAAGGTCATGACCGACTACTACCAGCGGGCCCTCGGCCTCGACGTCGTCGCCGAGCAGGACGGAGGCATCTACCTCGGCCGCCTGCAGAAGCCGCTGGTGCACCTGGCGCCCGCCCCGGGGCTGAACCTTCCAGGCAGGGGTGAAGCCGGGCTCTTCCACACCGCTCTGCTGTTCGAGGACCAGGCCTCGCTCGCGGCCACCATCGCCACCGCCGCCCAATACGAGCCGCGGGCCTTCACCGGCAGCGCCGACCACCTCGTCAGCGAGGCCTTCTACTTCACCGACCCCGAGGGCAACGGCATCGAACTCTACTGGGACAGGCCCCGCAGCAACTGGTCCTGGAACGGCACCGACGTCGTCATGGACAGCCTGGCGCTGCCGCCCCAGCGGTACCTCGAACAGCACCTCACCGAGGAGTCGCTCGAAGGCCAGCGCATCGCCGCCGCCGGCGTCGGGCACGTGCACCTGCAGGTGGGCGACGTCCAGACCGCGCGGGACTTCTACGTCGGAACCCTCGGGTTCGAAAAAACCGCAGGGTGGCACGGCCAGGCATTGTTCGTCTCCGCGGGCCGCTACCACCACCATATGGCCATGAACGTCTGGAACAGCCGCGGCGCCGGCCCCCGCAAGGACACGCTCGGCCTGGGCGAGGTTCTCATCGAAGTTCCCACCGGGGACGACGTCGGGGCGCTGGCCGACCGCCTCAAGGTCGCCGGGGTGCCGGCGCACCACACCGGCGCCGAACTGCGCTTCGAGGATCCGTGGCGCAACAGGCTCCGGGTGGCGGTCCGCTAGGGCAGCGCGTGCGCACGGCCGCCGGCAGCTACTAGGCTGATGCCGTACGCCCGGGGCCCAAAGGTGCCCGGAACGCAGCTTTGCCGACGGAAGAAGGGCACACCCATGGGCTTCACCGAGATCTTTGTCGCCACCCATGACGCAGCGCTGAAGCGCGCCGGCGTCCTCGACGAGGGCCGCGGCGGGGCTGCCGCGGCTCCCGCAGGCGGGGCGGTGCGGATCCAGGGGATCAGCGATTTCGAAGTGGAACAGCTGGGGGACCTGGCCGGGACTGCCGTCCATGCCGGCGGGGCCGACTATGAGCTGACCATGGTGGATGTGGCCAGCGACTCGCTGCTGGCGGTGCCGCCCGCCATGGTCCGCGCCCTGGCGGACCTGCTCACCTACGAGACGGAGGGTGAGGGCAACGTCCTTGACGACGTCGCGGAACAGTGGGCGGGCCAGGAGGACATGCCCTTCGGCGCCGCCCAGGCCCGGACCTACGTCCAGCAACTGGCGGAACTTGCCGCCGGCATCGATGATTCCGAGCGCACCGGGCTGTACGTCTGGTCGGCCTGACCCCGTGTGACCGGGCCAAGTCGAAATAACGCCACTGATCTGGCACAATGGACAGGTACTCGATCCGCGCGGCCCCTCTCTCCGTGTCCGGATCCTGTCCTTCGAGCCCGCAAGTACGGCCCGCCCCACGGGTGCAGAAAGCCGGGTTCACCCCTTTTCTGAAACAGGAGTGACCACAAAAGTGGCCGTAAAGATTCGCCTTAAGCGCTTCGGCAAGATGCGCGCCCCGTACTACCGCATCGTCGTCGCGGACTCACGCACCAAGCGTGACGGCCGCGCCATCGAAGAGATCGGCAAGTACCACCCCACCGAAGAGCCCTCATACATCGAGGTCAACTCCGAGCGTGCACAGTACTGGCTGTCCGTCGGCGCCCAGCCGTCCGAGCAGGTCGCCGCGATCCTGAAGATCACCGGTGACTGGCAGAAGTTCAAGGGCCTGCCGGGCCAGGAAGGCACCCTCAAGACCAAGGTCGAGAAGGAAGCCTTCGTTGCCCCCGAGAAGGGCTCCGTCATCATCCCGGAAGCCATCACCAAGAAGGCTTCCAAGTCTGACGCTGCCGAGGCCCCGGCCGACGCCGAAGCTGAGACCACCGAGGCTGAGTAGATTGCTGGCAGAAGCGCTGGAGCACCTGGTCCGGGGAATCGTCGATTCCCCGGATGACGTCAAGGTCAGTTCGAAGAGCAACCGCCGCGGGGATACCCTCGAGGTGCGTGTTCATCAGGACGACCTGGGACGGGTGATTGGCCGCCAGGGCCGCACCGCCCGCGCACTGCGCACGGTGGTGGCAGCGCTGGCCGGCGGCGAACCGGTCCGGGTCGACGTCGTCGACACCGACCGCCGCCGCTGAGCGCACGGCAACACCAGCTTTTGCTCCGGCCCCTCCACCTGCAGGTGGAGGGGCCGGAGTTCTTTTATAAAAACACCACACTCGGGAACAGGGGAACACATGCAGCTTCAGGTGGCGCGGATCGGCAAGCCGCACGGAATTCGCGGGGAAGTCACGGTCCAGGTCCTGACCGACGCCCCTGAGGACCGTTTCGTGCCGGGAACGCAGTTCGTGGTGGAGCCTGCGGCGTCCGGTCCCTTGACGGTAAGCAGTGCGCGGTGGAACAAGGACATCCTGCTGCTCGGCTTTGCCGAAGTGGCGGACCGCAACCGGGCGGAGACGCTTCGCGGGGCAAAGCTCTTCATCGAAACCGAGGAGCTTGACGAGGACGACGACGAGGGCTGGTATGAGCACGAACTGGTCGGACTGGAGGCCCGGGTCGGGTCGCAGGTGGTGGGCAAGGTGACGGCGCTGAACACGATGCCGGTCCAGGACCTGCTCACGGTCACCACCCCCGGCGGCGAAGAGGTCCTCATCCCGTTCGTGGAACAGATCGTGCCCGAAGTGAACATCGGGGAAGGCTTTGTCCTGCTCACCCCGCCGGACGGACTCTTCGAACTGAATTCCGAGGAAGCCGCCGCCGGTGATACGGAAGGCAGGGACTAAAGTGCGGATCGACGTCGTCAGCATCTTTCCCGAGTACCTGGCGCCCCTTGAACTCTCGCTGATCGGCAAGGCCCGCCAGGACGGAATCCTGGACCTGCAGGTGCGTGACCTCCGCGGCTTCACCACGGACAGGCACCGCACCGTTGACGACACGCCCTATGGCGGTGGTGCCGGGATGGTCATGAAGCCGGAGCCGTGGGCGCAGGCACTCTCCGCCGTGGCGGAGGGGCAGCAGGACGCGGAGCGCAAACCCGTCCTGATCGTGCCGTCGCCGGCAGGGGAGCGGTTCACCCAGGCCCTCGCCTACGAACTGGCCGAGGAACAGCACCTGGTATTCGCCTGCGGCCGTTACGAAGGCATCGACGAGCGGGTGATCGAATGGGCGCAGGAGCACTTCACCGTGCGCCCCGTGAGCCTGGGTGACTATGTGCTCAACGGCGGGGAAGTGGCTGTCCTGGCGATGGTGGAGGCCATCGGGCGCCTCCTCCCGGGAGTAGTGGGCAACCCCGAGTCCCTGGTCGAGGAGTCGCATTCCGACGGGCTCCTTGAGTACCCCGTATACACAAAGCCTTCCGTCTGGCGCGACCGGGAAGTGCCGGCCGTGCTGCTCAGCGGCAATCACGGGAAGATCGCCCAGTGGCGACGCCACGAACAGTACCGGCGGACGGCGGAGCGCCGCCCCGACCTGCTGCAGGAGTTCGACGCCGGCAGCCTCCCGCGTGCCGACCGCACCGCACTGCAGGACCTGGGTTACGACATCGTGGACGGCCGGCTGGTGCGCCGGCCTGGGACGGCCAACCGGGAACAGGGCTGACGGCTCCCGCTCCGTCCCGGGTCCGCACTGCTGCCGGATTGGCTGTTGCCGGACCACTGTGGCAAAATTAGACATTGTGTCTGCTGGGTCCGCACCTGCCACAGGGGGTAGCGCGGCCAACAGCAAGGCAACCGGCCCCGTCAAGCATTGAAGCGGCCGGACCATTCAACTTTCGGCGGCAGTTGCCGGTGTGCTTTCGAGCAGCCGGGCCTGACCGCCGTGACCCAAAGTGAATGACCTGTGGCGTTCACCAGGAGTGCAATCATGCATATTCTCGACTCCGTCGATGCAGCCTCGCTGCGCAACGATGTTCCCGAGTTCCGCGCGGGCGACACCCTCAAGGTGCACGTGAACATCATCGAAGGCAAGAACACCCGTGTCCAGGTCTTCCAGGGCTTCGTCCTGGGCCGCCAGGGCGACGGCGTGCGCGAGACCTTCACGGTCCGCAAGGTCTCCTTCGGTGTGGGTGTGGAGCGTACCTTCCCGGTCCACTCCCCGATCATCGAAAAGATCGAGGTTGTCACCAAGGGTGACGTCCGCCGCGCGAAGCTGTACTACATGCGCGCACTGCGTGGCAAGGCCGCGAAGATCAAGGAAAAGCGCGACTTCACCGCCGCCAAGTAAGTCCTTTCGGACCCGCACACATCTGGAACGCGGCCGTACCGGCAAGCGCCGGAGCAATGCACCAGCGCCAGGATTACGGACCATGGACCAGACAAAACGCCAGCCCCGCAGCGTGGGCTGGCGTTTTGCGTTCCTGGCGCTTGTCCTGGCCATCGCGGCCAGCGGGCTGGTCCGCTCGCTGTGGCTGGACGTGTACTTCATTCCGTCGGAATCCATGGAGCCGCTCCTGGAAGGGGGCGACCGGATCCTGGTCTCCCGGACCGGCTTCCAGGGTGAACCGGTCCGCCGCGGGGACATCGTTGTCTTCGACGGGCGGGGAACGTTTGCCCCGCTGAACAGCGGCAAGGGCCCCCTGGTGGACGCTGCCGCCGCCGTTACCCAGTGGCTGGGACTGACCGGAAGCGACACAACCTACGTCAAACGCGTCATCGGAGTTCCAGGTGACACCGTGGCCTGTTGCGACGCCGGAGGGAAAGTGACCGTCAACGGGGCACCCCTCGACGAGCCGTACATCTTCCCCGGCGACATCCCCAGCACACAGAAGTTCGCCGCCCTGGTGCCGGAGGGCCGGCTGTGGCTGATGGGGGACCACCGGTCTGTCTCCGCCGACTCCCGCAGCCTTCTCGGCGCCCCCGGCGGGGGCATGGTGCCACTGGACCGGGTGATTGGCCGGCCGGTCCAGATCCTGTGGCCCCTTGATAGATTTGCTCCAGTATCCCGGCCGCCCGCAGCGGGGCCGACGACAGAGAACGGACGGTAAATGCCCGAGAACCACGCGCCGAATCCCGAGCCCCGCCACGACGGCGCTTCGGAGGTCCCGGCCGTTCCGGCCCCCGACGCGCCCGCTGCAGCTCCCGCCGCACCGGTGCATGCGAAAAGCCGGTCCGCCGCCAAGGCCGAAGGCAAATCCGCAGGCAACCCCCTGCTGGGGTGGCTGAAGGAGATTGCCACGGTGGTGGTCATCGCGGTGGTGCTGTCCTTCCTCATCAAGACCTTCCTGTTCCGGGCCTTCTTCATACCGTCCGAGTCCATGGTGAACACCCTGGACGTGGACGACCGCATCTTCGTCAACCTGCTGGTTCCCGAACCGTTCGCGCTCAGCCGCGGCGACGTGGTGGTATTCCGGGACACCAAGGGCTGGCTGCCGCCCGCCCCGGCGAAGACGGAGGGGCCCTTTACGTGGGTCCAGGACGGACTCACTTTCGTCGGGCTCCTGCCCGACAATTCGGAGCAGCACCTGGTGAAGCGGGTTATCGGCCTGCCCGGCGACCACGTCGTGTGCTGTGATGCCGGCGGTAAACTGACTATCAATGGCGCGGCAGTCGACGAGGCCTACATCAATCCCGCCGAAGTACCGCAGGTCCGCAACTTTGACGTCACCGTCCCGGAAGGCAAGGTATGGGTGATGGGCGACAACCGCAACCACTCCGCTGACTCCCGGGCGCACATGGAGACCGACGGCGGATTCGTTGACGTCAAGGACCTCGAAGGCAAAGCCGCCGTCATCGCCTGGCCTTTGAACAGGATCAAGACCCTGGACAACTACCCGGACGTGTTCAGGAACGTCCCGGCTGCGCGCTGACCATGTCCTCCGCCGTAGAGACGGAACCTGCAGGGGCCGATGCCCTGCAGGTTCCACCGAAAAAAGCCCCGGCAACAAGGGCTTCGGCAAAAACTCGGTCCGGTTCGTCCAGGGCGTCCGCAAGCACCGGGAAGGCGCCCACGCTGAGGCACGAGCGCTCCTTCAAAGCCCAGGGCGTGCGCTTCCTGGCCGGGGTGGACGAGGTGGGCCGGGGTGCCCTCGCAGGCCCGGTCAGCGTGGGCATCGCCGTCGTGGACCTCGAGCGCCAAAAACCGCTGCCCGGCGTCCGGGACAGCAAGCTCCTCAGCCCTGCCGAACGGGAACGGCTGGAGCCGCTGGTACGCCGCTGGAGCGTCGCCTCGGCCGTGGGCCATGCCAGCGCCCAGGAGATCGACGCCCTGGGAATCATCGCAGCCCTCCGGCTTGCCGGTACACGTGCCTGGCGGAGCATCCTGGCCGCCGGTGTCCTGCCGGAACTGGTGCTCCTGGACGGAAGCCACAACTGGCTCTCCCCGGCGGAGCAGCCGTCCTTGTTCGACCAGCCCGCGCCTGAAGCAGACTGCAATGCTCCGGTCCACACGAGGATCAAGGCGGACATGCAGTGCCTGAGCGTCGCCGCCGCGAGTGTCATTGCCAAGGTGGAGCGCGACCACCACATGCGGGAGCTTCACCAGGAATACCCCGCGTATGGCTGGGACATCAACAAGGGGTACGCCACCGCGGCGCACCGGGATGTCCTGCGGGCGGCCGGCGCCACCCCCTACCACCGGGTCAGCTGGCGGCTGCTCGGCGGGGAACTGCAGGACGCAGACGATCCCGACGCGGACGGCCCGGGCGAAGACTGAGTCCCTGTGCCCGGCGCCAGCCATGCCGGACATGGTGCAAGATGGAAGCATGAGTGCTGAGGATCTTGAGAACTATGAAACCGACATGGAGCTTCAGCTCTATCGTGAGTACCGCGACGTCGTCGGCCTGTTCAGCTACGTTGTCGAGACCGAGCGGCGCTTCTACCTCGCGAACCACGTGGACCTCCAGGCACGCAGCGCCGACGGCGAAGTCTATTTCGACCTGACCCTCCAGGATGCCTGGGTCTGGGATGTTTACCGCTCGGCCCGGTTCGTCAAAAGCGTCCGGGTCCTGACGTACAAAGACGTCAACGTCGAGGAGTTGCCCCGCAACGAGGAACTGGCCCTGCCCAAGGACGTGGACCTGGGCAACTAGGCCCGCCCTGACCCTCCCTCCACACCCGGTCCTTTCCACATACGGCAGGATCCGGGTGTCCTCCGCTGCCACGCTCCCGCAGGCTGGTTGCGGAGGTGGAAATGAAATCGAAGGACCTTTTGGGCCGCCGCGGGGAAGACCTCGCAGCCGGCCATCTTGAAGCCCTTGGCATGCTCGTCGTCGAGCGTAACTGGCGTTGCAGCGAGGGCGAGATCGACATTGTGGCCCTCGACGGCGACGCCCTCGTCATTGCCGAGGTGAAGACCCGCCGGTCGCTGGACTACGGCCATCCGTTCGAGGCGGTGGGCCCGGAGAAACTCGCCCGTCTGCACAGGCTCGGTGCCGCATGGTGCCGCGACCGGGAACTGCGGATGCCCTTGCGCCGCGTGGACGTCATTGCCGTGGTGGACGACGGCGGCGGGGAGCCCACGCTGGAACACCTCAAGGGGGTGGGGTGATGGCACTGGGAAGGACCTATTCCATCGCCCTGGTCGGCCTGAACGGCTACATGGTGGAAGTCGAAGCAGACATCGGCCAGACGCTCCCCGCCTTCGTGATCCTTGGGCTGCCTGACGCTTCGTTGAACGAAGCGAAGGAACGCATCCGGTCGGCGGCCAAAAACTCGGGCATCCCCTTGAGCCGAAGGAAAATCACGGCCAACCTCATTCCGGCTTCCCTGCCGAAGCGGGGCTCGGGATTCGACCTTGCGGTGACCATGGCCGTGCTCAGGGCCGCCGGGGACATCAAGCCCACCGGACGCGCGGTCTTCATCGCCGAATTAGGGCTCGACGGCCGCCTGCGCCCGGTCCGGGGGATCCTGCCGGCCGTGATGGCATCCGTGCAGGCAGGCTATCCGGAGATCGTGGTTGCCCAGGCAAACCTGGCCGAAGCTTCCCTGGTCCCCGGCGCGAAAGTGCGCGGATACCGCACCCTGGCCCGCCTGGCTCTTGACTTCGGCGCCGACCCCCAGGAGCTCGCCCTGGATTTCGAACCGGATGACGCCCAGGACGCGCCCGAAGGCCCGTTGGACCCGGCTCCCTGCCCCGACATGGCCGACGTCTCCGGCCAGGGCGACGCCCGGCGGGCACTGGAAGTAGCGGCTGCCGGAGCCCACCATCTGCTGCTCACCGGACCGCCTGGCGCAGGCAAAACCATGCTCGCAGAACGGCTGCCCGGACTCCTGCCGGACCTCGGGGACCACGAATCAATGGAAGTGACGGCAATCCATTCGCTCTGTGGGCTGCCGGCGTCCCAGGTACAGCTGCTGCGCCGGCCGCCCTTCGAGAACCCGCACCATTCCGCAACTGCCGCGGCCATTATCGGTGGCGGTTCCGGGCTGCCCCGGCCCGGCGCTGCGTCCCGCGCCCACCGCGGCGTACTCTTCCTCGACGAGGCACCGGAATACGAGCGCCGGGTCCTCGATGCCCTGCGGCAGCCGCTCGAAAGCGGGGAACTGGTAATCCACCGCTCTGCCGGGACTGCCGCTTATCCGGCGCGGTTCCAGCTGGTTCTTGCCGCCAACCCCTGTCCGTGCGGCAAGGCTGCAGGGAAAGGCCTGGACTGCACCTGCACCCCCGTGATGCGCCGCCGGTACCTCGCGCGCATGTCCGGGCCCCTCCTGGACCGGGTGGACATCCAATTGCAGGTGGAACGGGTGTCGCTGGCAGATTTTGGACAGGCCGGGGCAGAAGAAGAGGACACCGCCTCGGTAGCCTGCCGCGTCCTGGAGGCGCGCTCACGGCAGTCCGAACGGTTGCACGCCTTTGGGCTGGAGACCAACTCACAGGTGCCGGGCCGGATCCTTCGGGGAGAGCTGCGGCTGGCTCCAGCCGCCACCCGGATCCTCGACCTTTCGCTTGAACGGGGCGTGCTGACGGCACGCGGCTACGACCGCGTCCTTCGCCTGGCGTGGACGCTGGCCGACCTGGGACATCGGCAAACACCCGATGCGGATGACATCGGGCAGGCTTTGGGCCTCCGCCAGGCAGCGGCGGTGGCCGCATGACGGGACAAGGAGCTACGACCGAACAGGACAACATGGCGGATCAGGACAACATGGTGGATCAGAGCAACATGGCGGATCAGGGCAGGATGGCGGAATTCCGGAAAGCACCCCAGGATGGCGAACGGCTTGCACGGGCAGCCCTGTCCAGGCTGATGGAGCCCCAGGACGCAGCGGGACTGGCGCTCGTGCAGCTGACGGGAGCAACAGATGCCCTGCGGATCGCCACAGGCCAGGTAAAGGCTGGTCCCGGACTGGAGCAGGAGATCAGCACGCTGCTGGCGGACGGCGGCACAGCCACCGGCTGGGCAGGCCTGGCGTCGGCGTTGAAGCGCTGGCAGCCCCGGCTGCCGGACGTGGCGCCCGAGCGGGACCTCGCCACCATGGCGCGCTTGGGTGGCCGGTTGATCGTTCCCTCCGACGAGCTGTGGCCGGCACAATTGGCGGACCTCGGAATCCAGGAGCCGATCTGCCTCTGGTGGCGCGGCCAGGAACAGCCGCTGCCGGCAGCGGACAAGGCCATCGCTCTGGTCGGATCCCGCGACAGCACCAGTTACGGGGCCTCGGTAACGGGCGACCTCGCGTACTCCCTGGCGCAGCGGGGGTTCACGGTGGTCTCCGGCGGCGCGTATGGGATCGACGCCCATGCCCACCGTGCCGCGCTTGCCGGTGGTTCTTCCGCTGTCCCTACCATCGCCGTGATGGCCGGCGGCGTTGACCGGTTCTATCCTTCCGGCAATGATGACCTGCTGCGGGCCGTCGCCAACCAGGGCGCCGTCCTCGCGGAGGTACCACCGGGATCGGCTCCCACCCGGTACCGCTTTCTGCAAAGAAACCGCCTCATCGCTGCCCTGTCGGCCGTGACAGTGGTGGTGGAGGCGCGCTGGCGGTCAGGTGCACTGAACACAGCCCACCACGCCGAAACGCTGGGCCGCGCCGTCGGCGCAGTGCCAGGGTCCGTCCACAGCGCCAATTCGGCCGGCTGCCACCGGCTCCTCCGGGACGGGGGCGCGGTCTGCGTGACCGACGCGGCGGAGGTCGCCGAGCTGGCCGGGCCCAGCGGCACGGCAATGCCTGAACCGCGGCACACGCAGCCGGCCGTCCAGGACGGGCTCACGCTGGAGGACCTGATCCTCCTGGATGCGCTGCCGCTGCGCTCCACCACCTCGGTGGAGAAGCTGACCTCGGTGGCGGGCCTGGGCCAGGAATCCGTTCGGGCGGGCCTGGGCCGGCTCGGGCTGCTGGGCCTGGCGGTATCGGAGCGCGGCGGCTGGAAACGGGGCAAAGGATGACCGTGTCCAGCGCCCGTTCGTGGCCGCCGGCTGGGACAGTGGAGGGATGGAACATGACGGACTGCCCCGGGAACTCGGCGCGGCATATGATGCTTTCTCCGGTTACCTCGCCGGTGAGCGGGCTGTGTCGGAGCACACCAAGCGGGCCTACCTGGGCGACCTGCACAGCCTCCTTGCCCATGCAGCCGCCGAAGGCGCCGCCGGGCCCAAGGACATCGAGCTGGGCACCCTGCGCCGCTGGCTGGGCAGCCAGAGCCAGGCCGGCGCCTCAAGGGCAACCCTGGCACGCCGTTCCGCGACTGCCCGCACCTTTACCGCATGGGCCCTGAGGGAGGAACTGATCGAGGCGGACCCAGCACTGCGGTTGAAGGCACCTAAACGGGAAGGCTCCCTCCCGGGAGTCCTGCAGCCAACCCAGCTCACCCGGTTGCTCGACAAGCTCGAAGCGGCCGCCGCCGAGGGTGAACCCCTGGCCGTGCGCAACAGGGCAATGGTCGAACTGCTCTATGCCACCGGGGTGCGCGTTGGCGAACTGGCCGGAATGGACATCGATGACCTCGATCCCGACCGCAGGACACTGCGCGTCATCGGCAAGGGCAACAAGGAACGCACGGTTCCGTTCGGGGTTCCTGCAGCCATGGCCGTTGACGACTGGCTCCGGCGCGGCCGCCCCCTGCTTGCCAAGGAGACCAGCGGCCCCGCGCTTTTTCTCGGCGCCCGCGGCGGCCGGGTTGACCAGCGACAGGTCCGCGCCCTGGTCAACGGGCTCTTCGGTGAGCTGGGGGACACCTCGGCATCCGGCCCCCACGCCCTGCGGCACTCGGCGGCCACCCACCTGCTCGACGGCGGGGCCGACCTGCGTGCCGTGCAGGAAATCCTGGGCCACAGCAGCCTGGCCACCACCCAGATCTACACCCATGTCTCCGTGGACCGGCTGCGGCGAAGCTACCAGCAGGCCCACCCCCGGGCCTGAGCAGCCCTCTCACCCTCACAGCAGCGTGGCTAATCGCACTGGCGTAATTCCACGGGGTACGGCACAATAAGAGTCACGTCCGGCAACTTTCAAGTGCCGCTTGAAGCTCCAGAGCTTGATGCGGCGCGGCAAGTCCGGACACTGTTTAATCCGATACAGCTGGACACATCTGAATACCGCGCAGGGAACCACCGCCGCAAAGCAATGCACGGCAGTTCCATCCAGGCAGAGGTCGTTGGGGAAGACGTACCTAGAGCTATGGAGGATGGAATGTCTGTTGCAATGACCCGCGGTCTGTTGTTCGTTCACTCGGCCCCTACGGCGCTGTGCCCCCACGTTGAGTGGGCAGTCGGCGCCGTGGTGGACAAGCGGACGGACCTTGAGTGGACCCCGCAGCCAGCCGCGCCCGGAATGTTCCGGGCCGAGCTGTCCTGGACCGGTGCCCCCGGGACGGGTTCGAAGCTGGCGTCCTGCCTCCGCGGCTGGGCGCACCTCCGCTACGAGGTCACCGAGGAGCCGAGCCAGGGCGTGGACGGCGGCCGGTGGTCGCACACACCGGAGCTGGGAATCTTCCACGCCGTTACGGACGTCCACGGCAACATCATGGTCTCCGAAGACCGGATCCGCTACGCCTATGAGTCAGGTGCAGGCGACCCCGCAGCCGTCTACCACGAGCTCTCCCTCGCGCTGGGCGAAGCCTGGGACGAGGAGCTGGAACCGTTCCGCCATGCCGCTGAAGGCGCACCCGTCCGCTGGCTCCACCAGGTGGGCTGACCGCCGTCGACCGTGCTTCCAGCAGGAACACCACACGCAAACTTCCATAGCAAAAAGAGGAGGCCCCGCCATACCGGCGGGGCCTCCTCCTGCATCCGGGGCATACCCCGGGACAACAAACTCAGACGCTGCGGATGGCCACCACGGCGTTGTGGCCACCAAAGCCGAACGAGTTGCTCAGTGCCACGATGTTTCCCGCAGGCAGGTCGCGGGCCGAGGTCACTACGTCCAGCGGGATCTCCGGATCCTGGTTCTCGAGGTTGATGGTGACCGGTGCCTTCCGGTCATGGACGGCCAGCACGGTCAGGACGGCTTCCACCGCACCCGAGGCGCCCAGCAGGTGGCCCATCTGGGACTTGGTGGCGGAGACGGCCACGTTGTCCACGTGGGTGCCGAGGGCGGCGCGCAGGGCCGTGTACTCCGGTTTGTCCCCGACAGGCGTGGAGGTTGCGTGCGCGTTGACGTGCACCACGTCCTCGGCCTGGATCCGGCCATCGAACATGGCTGCCTTGAGGGCACGGGTTGCACCGAGTCCCTCGGGGTCCGGAGCGGTGATGTGGTAGGCGTCGGCGGTGACTGACGTGCCGGCGAGCTCGGCGTAGATGCGTGCACCGCGGGCCAGGGCGTGTTCCTCGGCCTCAAGGACCAGGGCACCGGCACCTTCGCCCATGACGAACCCGTCACGTGCAGTGTCGTAGGGACGGGAAGCGCGCTCGGGCTCATCATTGCGGCGGGAGAGGGCCTGCATCGAGGCAAATGCTGCCAGCGGCATGGGGTGGATGGCTGCTTCGGCGCCGCCGCACATGACCACGTCCGCCTTGCCGGAGCGGATGAGTTCCAGGCCGAGGTGCATGGCTTCCGTGCCGGATGCGCAGGCCGAGACGGGCGTGTGCGCACCGGCGCGGGCGCCCAGGTCCAGGCTCACGGCCGCGGCGACACCGTTGGGCATCAGCATGGGGACAGTCATGGGCAGGACCCGGCGGGGCCCCTTTTCCTTCAGGGTGTCCCAGGCGTCCAGCAGTGTCCAGACGCCGCCGATGCCGGTGGCGAAGGCGACAGCCAGCCGGTCCTGGTCGATTTCAGTGATGCCGGAGTCTGCCCACGCTTCGCGGGCTGCGATGACGCCGAACTGGGTGGAGGGGTCCATGCGCTTGGCCTCGACGCGGCTGAGCACGTCCAGGGCCGGGGTGCTGCACCGGGCAGCGAAGTGGACGGGGAGCTCGTACTTGGCTACCCAGTCGTCCTCCAGGGTGCGGGCACCGGAGACCCCCTTGAGCGCGTTGTTCCACATGGTGGGTACATCGCCGCCGATGGGCGTGGTGGCACCCAGACCGGTAATGACTACTTTGCGTGTCATGGGATCACTCTTTCGTCGGTGGGGAATCCGCCTGCGTCCGCAGGGTCCCGCACGTGTTGATGATCGGCCCAGTCCCGGTGGGGGATTGTGCCGGATAAATGCGGCGGGCTGCCGGTCCGGTCAGTCCGGACCGGCAGCCCGCCAAGCCGAATAAACGGCGGGAGCCTTGACTAGGCCTGCGCTCCGGCGATGAAGCTGACGGCGTCGCCAACGGTCTTGAGGTTCTTGACCTCTTCGTCCGGGATGCGCACGCCGAACTTTTCCTCGGCGTTGACCACGATGGTCATCATGGAGATGGAGTCGATGTCCAGGTCCTCGGTGAAGGACTTGTCCAGCTCGACAGCCTCGGGGGCCAGGCCGGTTTCTTCGTTGACGATTTCAGCCAGGCCGGCCAGGATCTCTTCGTTGCTAGCCATTGATGGCTCCTTTTCTTGTATTGCCGGCAGGGGCTGCCGGAAACGGTCGGGGCCGCGGTTGCGGACCCTTGGGCGTACTTAGGGAAGGACAATTACCTGCGCACCGAAGACCAGTCCGGCGCCGAAGCCGATCTGCAGGGCCAGCCCGCCGCTCAACGCCGGGTTTTCCTGCAGGAGCCGGTGCGTTGCAAGCGGGATGGAGGCCGCGGACGTGTTGCCGGCGTCGGCAATGTCCCGTGCCACTGTAACCGTCTCGGGCAGCTTCAGCTTCTTCACCATCTCGTCGATGATGCGCATGTTGGCCTGGTGGGGGATGAACGCCACCAGGTCCTCGGCCTTGACGCCTGCGGCATCGAGTGCCTGCTGGGCAACCTTGGCCATTTCCCACACGGCCCAGCGGAAGACCGTCTGGCCGTCCTGGCGGAGCGTGGGGTACAGCTCCTGCGCCTCCTCGAGGAGGGCAAGGTCGCCGGTGGAGTCGGACTGCCGCGCAGCGAGGCCCAGGTCGCGGACATCGAGCAGGGAGCGCGTCATGCCGATGGCGTTCCACTTGCTGCCGTCCGAGCCCCACACCGATGGTGCGATGCCCGGCGTGTCGGAGGGTCCGACGATGACGGCGCCGGCGCCGTCGCCGAGCAGGAAGGAGATGGTCCGTTCCCGGTTGTCGATGACGTCCGAGAGCTTCTCGGCGCCTACTACCAGGACGTACTTTGCGGCGCCGGAGCGGACCAGGGCATCAGCCTGCGCGATGCCGTAGCAGTAGCCGGCGCAGGCGGCGGAAATATCGAAAGCCGGCGCCGGGGTGGCGCCCAGGCGGTCAGCCAGGCTGGCAGCTGCAGAAGGAGTGGCGTAGGGGTGGGTCACCGTGGACACGATGACGGCGCCGAGTTCGGAGGCCTCGATGCCCGCCTTCTGCATGGCTTCACGCGCAGCGCCTTCTGCCATGTCGATCACGCTGACGCCGGCGGGGGCGCGGTGCCGGGTCACGATGCCGGTGCGCTGGCGGATCCACTCATCGGAGGAGTCGATCCACTGGCAGACATCCTCATTCGTGACGATGACATCGGGCCGGTAAGCCCCCAGCCCAAGAATCCGGGTGTGCTCCTGCAGGGGAGCCTGCTTCAGCGTGGGGACGCTCATGCGTTGCCTTCCAGTTCCGCGAAGAGCGCGAGGGCGGCGGACAGGTCCTCGGGGGTCTTGACCGCTACCGTCTTGACGCCGGGCATGCCGCGTTTTGCCAGTCCGGCCAGGGTGCCCGCGGGAGCCAGTTCGATGACGCCGGTGACGCCGCGCTTGACCATGGTTTCCATGCAGAGGTCCCAGCGCACGGGACGGGACACTTGGGCGATCAGGCTTTCGACGGCGGCACCGCCGTCGGTGACTTCGCCGCCGTCGTAATTCGACAGCAGGGGCACCTTCGGGGCTACCGGGTTGAGCTGGGGTTCCAGCGCCTTCAGCGCGCTGACTGCGGGCGCCATGTGGCTGGTGTGGAATGCGCCGGCAACCTTGAGGGGGATGACGCGGGCCTTCGCCGGCGGGTTGTCGGCCAGTGCCTTCAGTTGCTCGAAGGTTCCGGCGGCAACAGTCTGGCCGGCGCCGTTGACGTTTGCGGGGGCGGCGCCGGCCGCCTCGATGGCCGCAAGTACTTCCGCCGGGTCACCGCCGACCACGGCGCTCATGCCTGTGGGTGTAACCGCAGCGGCTGCAGCCATGCTGTTGGCGCGTTCGCGGACGAACGTCATGGCTTCCGGCTCGGTCAGCACGCCGGCGAGTGCGGCCGCGGTGATTTCACCCACGGAGTGCCCGGCAAGGATCACCGGAAGGGAATTGAGTTCGACGTCGAAGAGCGAAGCCGCCGTGACGAGGCCGGCGGCAACGATCAGGGGCTGCGCGACGGCAGTGTCCTTGATGGTTTCCTCGTCGGAGGTGGTCCCGTGAGCGATCAGGTCGATGCCTGCGATGTCACTGAGGGAGGCCAGTTGGCCTGCCACCGAGGGCAGTTCCAGCCAGGGGGCCAGAAAACCCGGGGTCTGCGAGCCCTGTCCAGGGCAGACTATTGCAAGCACGTAACCAGCTTTCCAAATTACTGTGTGATCCAGCGGTGTTTCTCCGCACCAAGCTCACGGGGTCAGGTTGTAGGAAGTCTACAACGTGTCAGCCTTGGTTCCGGGACGCCTGGCGTTCCGTGGCGGCCTTCGGCGGGGCGGAAAGCCGGCCCACCACGAGCGCTGCCTGGAGCACGAACGCCTCCCGCGGCAGCAGCGGATCCCAGCCGGTGACGTCGCAGACGCGCTTGAGCCGGTACCGGACGGTGTTGGCGTGGACAAAGAGTTCCCGTGCGGTCGCCTCCAGCGAATGCCCCAGTTCCAGGTAGGTGCCGAGGGTCTCCACCAGCCCGTTTGATGCCGCCAGGAGGGGCCGGTAGATGTTTTTGACCAGGGAGCGGCGGGCCGCGTCGTCACCCGAGATCACCCGTTCGGGGAGCAGGTCATCCGCCGCGACGGGACGGGGCGCGGAGGGCCACGCGCGGGCCGCCGTCAGCCCGGCGAACGCGGACTGCGCAGAACCGCTGGCTTCCAGGAGCGACCCTGCCTCCGGGCCGTACACCACGGGCCCCGGGGCGAACATGTCGCTGAGCTTTACATAGGCAGTCTCGCGGTCCTGCACGCCGCCCAGGATGAGGATCAGGCGGTCGCCCTGGATGCCCACGAGCGCGTCCTCCGCGTACCGCCCCGCCATCCTGCGCAGTTCGCTGACGTAGCTGGCGCTTGGTTCCGACGGCGAATTGCCCACCATGACGGTGAAGCGCTCCTGCGCCTTCCATCCCAGCGCTGCGATCCGGGACCGCAGGGCGTCGGTGTTTTCCCCGCGGAGGATGGCGTCGACGATCAGGGCTTCAAGCCGGGTGTCCCAGGAACCGCGGGACTCGGCGGCACGGGCGTAGACGTCGGCGGCGGCGAAGGCCACCTCCCGTGAATAGCGGAGGACGGCCTCGCGCAGGGAGGGCTGGTCGGCCTCGGGCGCAATGACGGGAACCTGGTCCTCCACCACCTCCACCACGATCCGGATCAGCTGCAGCGCCTTCTGCAGGCTGATCGAGCGGGTCAGTTCGGTGGGAGCCGTCCCAAAGACGTCGGTCAGGATCCATGACGGCGAGCTCGGGCGCTCGTACCAGGTAACAAAGGCGGCTATGCCGTTTTGCGCCACCATCCCCAGCGCCGAGCGCTCATCCGCGCTGAGCCTGCTGTACCAGGGCAGCGACTGTTCCAGCTTCCGCATGGTGGTGGTGGAGAGCTGGCCCACGTTGGCCCGCAGCTGCTTGAGGGTTTCGGACTTCTCCGGGGTGACCTTCGGCGGGGACGGCTTCCGCTTGGCGGACGGGCTTGCTGGTGCTGGCATTCTTTGAGCATACGGCCAGCGCCCCGCAACCTCCATTTGTGCGAAGGCTACAATCCCCCAGGGGCTGCGTCACAGGGTTGCAGCACCTTTTGGAACGAACGACGGCGGCCCTCACCTTGTGGGTGAGGGCCGCCGTCGTCCATGGCTGGTTCCGCTGCCGGGCGGGAGGCTAGGCCTCGCCGCCCGCGTTGCCGGTGGTGCCGGCGTTGACGTTGAGCAGCTTGTATTTCTCGATCGCCTTCACCGGGGCGTCGACGTCCACTTCGCCGCGGCGCGCCAGCATCTCCAAGGCACGGACCACGATGGAGTGGGTGTCGTTTTTGAAGAAGCGGCGGGCTGCTGCGCGGGTGTCGGAGAAGCCGAAGCCGTCGGCGCCGAGGGTGGCGTATTCGTTGGGGACGAATTGCCGGATTTGGTCGGGGACGGCTTTCATGTAGTCGGAGACGGCGACGACGGGGCCGGTGGCGCCTTCGAGTTGTTGGGTGACGAAGGGGACGCGGGCGGGCTGGCCGGGGTTGAGGAAGGCTTCCTCTTCGGCGGCGAGGCCGTCGCGGCGCAGTTCGTTCCAGGAGGTGACGGACCAGACGTCTGCGGAGACGTTCCAGTCGTCGGCGAGGATCCGTTGGGCGTCGAGGGCCCAGGGCACGGAGACGCCGGAGGCGAGGATCTGGGTGCGGGGACCGTCGATCTTTGCCGGGGCGAGCAGGTAGATGCCCTTGATGACGCCTTCGATGTCGAGGTTCTCGGGTTCTGCGGGCTGGACGATGGGTTCGTTGTACACGGTGAGGTAGTACATGACGTTCTTGTCCGTGGAGTCGGCACCGTACATGCGTTCCAGGCCGGAGCGGACGATGTGTCCGATTTCGTAGCCGTAGGCGGGGTCGTAGGTGATGACGGCCGGGTTGGTGGAGGCCAGCAGGGGTGAGTGTCCGTCGGCGTGTTGGAGGCCTTCGCCGGTGAGGGTGGTGCGTCCTGCGGTGGCGCCGATGATGAATCCGCGGGTCATCTGGTCGGCGGCGGCCCAGAAGGCGTCGCCGGTGCGCTGGAAGCCGAACATGGAGTAGAAGACGTAGACCGGGACCAGGGGCATGCCGTGGGTGGCGTAGGCGGTGCCTGCGGCGGTGAACGCTGCGACGGCGCCGGCTTCGTTGATGCCGGGGTGGATCAGTTGGCCGGCGGGGGATTCCTTGTAGGCCAGGACGAGGTCGCGGTCCACGGACAGGTAGTTCTGGCCCTTGGGGTTGTAGATCTTCGCCGTCGGGAAGAACGCATCCATACCGAACGTGCGTGCCTCGTCGGGGATGATCGGGGCGATGTGCTTGCCGAAGTTCTTATCCCGCATCAGGTCCTTCAGGAGCCTGACGAACGCCATGGTGGTGGCGGCCTGCTGCTTTCCGGAGCCACGCTTGGCCACCTCGTAGGACTTCGCGTCCGGCAGCACGATCTCGGCGTGCGTGGACCGGCGCTCCGGCACCGACCCGCCCAGGGCGGCGCGGCGCTCCATCATGTACTTGATTTCCGGTGCGTCAGTACCCGGGTGGTAGTACGGCGGACGGTAGTTGTCGTTCTCAAGCTGCTCGTCGGTGACCGGGATGCGCAGGTGGTCGCGGAACTTCTTCAGGTCATCCAGGGTCAGCTTCTTCATCTGGTGGGTCGCGTTGCGGCCCTCGAAGTGCGGTCCGAGGCCGTAGCCTTTGACGGTTTTGGCGAGGATGACGGTGGGCTTGCCTTTGAATTCGGTGGCTGCCTTGTAGGCGGCGTAGACCTTGCGGTAGTCGTGGCCGCCGCGCTTGAGGTTCCAGATCTGGTCATCGGTCAGGTCCGCGACGAGGTCCTTGGTCTGCGGAGTCTTGCCGAAGAAGTGTTCGCGGACGAACCCGCCGGATTCGGCCTTGTAGGTCTGGTAGTCCCCGTCGGGGGTTTCGTTCATGATTTTCACGAGCGAGCCGTCGGTGTCGCGGGTGA
>NZ_JAIFZQ010000021.1 GCF_019710585.1 Arthrobacter sp. MAHUQ-56
AAATCGGTATCAACAAACATGGCACACTATTGAGTTCTCAAACAACAGACACACCCGGCACCACCCAAACCAAACATTCAGGATCGCTCCGGAGCAACTTTCCAAACTTACCCGACCCACCAGCACTTGGCAAATCCACGTTTCCGCGACCACCAACACCAGGATCAGCCCCCACCCACACAACAGCACGCTCAAAAGCGAACCATTTTCCAGGCCGTTCAGAAGGGGGTTTGGCCGCTATTTTTCCGCTTCAGCGGCGGCGACTCAGAAAACAATACACGCCCCACAACCCCACCGCAAATCCACCCTCCGGCGCCTCCGGTCCCCCGGAATTCCGCGGCAGAAGGGGCCATCGGGGCACCCCGCCGGCCCTCCGCCGTCGCAATGTCTTTGTGTGGGCTGCGGCACAGAAAGAGCAATGCCGTGGACACCTCCCGGAAGAGGTGTCCACGGCAGGATTCCCGAAGTCAGCTACTGACGCCAGCGGGATCGCGTATCTGTAGCCGACGGCTTACAGGTGTAGGTGGTCCCCTTGGCGCTTAGACCCATGGCCCCAGTCGGGGAACAAAACGCACCGGGGGTTACTCCGTCGACGGTCGCTTGCGCTTGTGCCGGTGCTTGGACCGGAGCGGGGACAGCCTTCTGGGCAGCTGCTTGCTCGGCGGCTGCCTTGGCAGCGGCATCCCGCGCGGCCTGGTCCGCGGCAGCCTTCGCCGCAGCGGCCTGTTCGGCAGCGGCCTTATCAGCGGCAGCCTTCGCCGCAGCGGCCTGTTCTGCTGCGACCTTGTCGGCTGCAGCCTTCGCCGCAGCGGCCTTCTCCGCAGCGATATCGTCAAGGCTCTTGACGCCGAGATGCACTGCGGAGCCCTTGGCCGCCTGTGCGCCGTTGGCGGGGTCCTGTGAAATCACCTGCCAGTTCTTCTTGACGATGACCGACTTGCCGTGGGCGGTGTCCACGGCCTCGACCTTGAGCCCGAGGCGTTCCAGCTGATCGGTCGCTTTGTCCAGGGTGAGGCCAACCACCCCGGGAACTGTGACGTTCTCCGTTGTCTGCGAAACAGCGGTTGCCGTGGCTGCCGGCTGCGTCGCCTCCTGCTTCCCGCCGCATCCAGTCAGCAGAAGCCCGGTCAGCACGGCCAGCGCCAGCGTCTTCTGCAACGTGCCGACGGCAGGTTTGGAACTTTCTTGCATGTTTCCCCCTGGGAATGGTTGTGATGGTGATGGAAGGACGTGGGCGCCGCTACTCGCAGGCAATGCCGTCGGAGTCACGGTCAAGTGCGGAGCGGTAGCCTGCCTGGCCGGCGTACAGCGGCGCAGCTCCCGCCGCCCGTGCCGCCGCGCAGTTGGCGTAGTAGGCAGCGGCCGGCGCAGGAGCCGGTGCAACAGGTGCCGGAGCAACAGGCGCCGGAGCTACAGGAGTGGCGGGAGCCACGGCAGCAGGGGCCGGAGCCGGTTCAATGACAGGTGCGGTCTGGTTTGTTGGCGCCAACTGCCCCGCGCAATCGCCCAGGATGCGGGCCATCGCGTCGTGTTCCGCCTGGGTGACCCACAAGCCGTACGTCGCCTTGACCGAAATCTGCCGGGCTACGTACTCGCACCGGAAAGCCTTGTTGGGCGGCAGCCAGGTGGCGGCGTCGCCGTCGCCCTTCTTGATGTTCGTGGGCCCGTCTGTCGCCTGCAGGTTCAACGGATCGTTGGCGAAGGCGGTCCGCTGCTCCACCGTCAGCTGCTGGGCACCCTTCTGCCAGGCATCGCTCAACGCCACCACATGGTCGATCTGCACGGCGCTGCTGGTGCCGGAACCGCGGACAAAGCTGATGCTCGTGCCCGTGTAGGGGTCGGCCAGGGTGCCCGACTGAACCTTGCAGGGCACGCTGTTCGTGTACGTGATGCCGGTCAGGTCCCGCTTGAGGATGTCGTTGCGGGTGTCGCAGCCGTTGCGGTCAACGTCCGCCCACGCCTGGCCGAACAGGGCACGGTCGTACCCCGTCTTCGGCGCCCGGCCCTTGATGGGAAGGGTGGCCAGCAGGTCCAGCGCCCTGGTGGCGTAGGCGGGCTGCGCGTTGGGCGCGGTGGCCGCAACACCTGCCGCCAGAACGTACGGGGTGTCCGGGTCCAGCGGTTCGCCGGGTTCCTGCGCCGCCGGGGTCGGCGTCGGAGTGGACGACGGCGACGGCTTGGACGGGGCGGTGGCGCTTGCCTTCGCGGTCGCCGCCTTGGCAGCGCTCCCGGACGACGCCGCCTCCAGGTCTGCGCTTGATACGTGCGGCAGAGCGATGCCCCCGCCGATGAAAAGGACAAGGGACCCGGCAAGCGCGACGGCCCCGGCCTTGCGCCGGGCGGGTAGCCATGCCCAGGAGCGCCGGCCAGTGGCAAGAACGTACAAACCGGTGAGCGCAGCGGTGATGGCCAGGAAGATGAGCGCCAGGCCGATCCCCCTGCTCAGTGCGCCGAGGAGCATGAACAGGGCGGTGATGCCGCCGACGATGAAGGTGGAGGCACGGGGCTTGCGCTGCGGCTCCGGCCGGCGCGCAGGCGGAACAGACCCGGGAAGGGTTCGGTGATCGGACATTGTTTCCCCATTGATGCGGACCACGAACAGGGCCCTGCATTTGCCGGGCCTGCTGCTAAGCCCGACAAACTTGTTGTCCGGAGCCTATGTCCTGTTCAGGGCGCCTTCGCCCCGCTTCCGCATTCCTCAGCCAACATTCAGCCACTCTTGATGCAACCTTGAGGAACCGTTGCATATTCGGGCTTCGGCACTTAACATCCCGGCGCAAAACCAGGTCCGGACAAACGCGGGACGGGACATCCCATTCCCAGCCGGATGCGTCAAGGCTAAAGTGGCCCGCATGCAGATGCGCCTCGAGGTTGTCCAGGTCCCGGTGTCCGACGTCGACAGGTCGAAGGCGTTCTACACCGAGAAACTCGGCTTCGTCCTGGACCACGACGTGGAGCACATTCCCGGGATGCGCGTGGTCCAGCTGACGCCTCCGGGTTCCGCGGCTTCGATCGTCATCGGCACGGGTATGACCGCCATGGCACCGGGCAGCCTCGAGGGGCTGCAGCTTGTAGTCCCGGACATCACGGAAGTCAGGAACGAGCTGGTAGGGCGCGGCGCGGCCATCAGCGACATCCAGGACCTTGGGGGCGTCCTGTTCGCCTACTTCAGCGACCCCGACGGCAACCGCTGGGTGGTGCAGGAGCAGACGCCGCCAGCAGTCCGCGGCGCCTACAACCCGTAGGCAGCCACAGGCAACGCGGGCGGCCTACTTCCCGGCGGGGGGCGCCGTCGAGCCACGCACCACCAGTTCGGTGCCCAGCTCGATCCGCTGCGGTAATTCCTCGTCCCCGTCCAGGTGGCGGAGCAGCGCCCGCATAGCCGTTTCGGCCATCTGCACCACCGGCTGGCGAATGGTGGTCAGCCCGGGCTCCACCCACTCGGCGGCAGGAATGTCGTCGAACCCGATGATGGACAGATCCTCCGGAATCCGGAGCCCGGCAGCCCGCGCCGCCCGGTAGGCGCCCAGCGCTTGGTCGTCATTGCCGGTGAAGATCGCCGTGGGCCGGTTTG
Organism: Arthrobacter sp. MAHUQ-56; assembly: GCF_019710585.1. GTDB lineage: Bacteria > Actinomycetota > Actinomycetes > Actinomycetales > Micrococcaceae > Arthrobacter. Next base: position 3,575 of record NZ_JAIFZQ010000021.1, read on the forward strand.
GCAGCTCCAGCAGCTTGCGGGTGGCGGCCTCGCCGGCTTCGATCGAGAAATCGCCCGGCACCATGAGCGCCGGGTCCAGGGCAATACCGGCCCGGCGGAGCGCCGCACTGTAGCCGTCCTCGCGGGCGCTGCTGCACTGCAGGTCCTCGCGCCCGCCGATCATGGCGATCCTCTTGTGCCCCAGCTGCAGCAGGTGGTCGGTGGCCGAGTAGCCGCCTTCCCAGTTGGCCGCGCCCACCGTCATCAGGTCCGGACCGGGCTGGCCCACGGGATCGATCAGCACCACCGGGATTCCCAGTGACTTGACCCGTTGGATCTGCTTGGCGTCCAGCTGGTACACCGCCATCAGCAGGCCATCAGATTTCCGCTCGGCCAGGTTGGCCAGCCACGGCCGGATCCTGGAGCCGTCCAGGTTGAGGCTGCTCACCACGGTGCCGTACCCGGCGTCCTGCGCCACGCGCTCCACGCCCTCGATGATCTCCAGCGCCCACTCGGACCCGAGGCCGGGGAACACGAGGTCCACCAGGCCGGCCTTTTGCCGGCGCTTGGCAGGCCGGCGGGCGTAGTCCCGCCGGGCGATGATCTCCTCCACCCGCGCACGGGTCTCCGCCGCCACGTGGGCGTGCCCGTTCAGGACTTTGGAGACCGTGGGGACGGAAACGCCGGCCTCCCGGGCGATCTCGCTGATCGTCGCGCGCCTGGTGTCCTGCTTGCTCACCACGGAAACCACCTCTCAACCGGACTCGCCGGCGCTAGTTATCGGAAAGTTCCCACGTCTGGATCCGGCCGCACATGCCGTAGATCCTGAGGTTTTCCCGTTTTCCCATGGTAGTTCTGGCGTCGGCCAGATAGAAACTTTCTGCCGTGTCCAGGGCCGCCAATTGCTGCCGGGTGGCCGCTGCCTGCCGGGCCGCTCCCCCGGCCAGAAGTTCCGCCCATTGCCCGGTCCTGGCCCTGACCAGCCGGGCAGCCGCCGCGTGGAAGCCGGCCAGGGCGTCCGGCCCGGATTCCAGCACGGCCTCCTTGAGCGAAAAGTACCCTTCCAGCGCCAGGTCACGACGGCGGCGGGCGGCTTTCTCCCCGTCGGCCAGTCCGGCGTCGGCGTCCTTGTGCTCCAGGGCGGCAGCGCGGTGGTACCTTTCGGGGTCCGCAAGGTACTCCGGCGGGAAGGTCATCACAGCGTCGCCATGCTCGGGCAGTCCCGCGTTCTGCATCACCACCAGGACCTTCAGGTCGCCGGAATCATTGATGGCCCTGTGCACGGTCCCGGGGGTGAACCACAGGACCACGCCCGGGACCAGCGGGGTGGATGTGTAGCCGCGGGAGTCCAGGGTTTCAAGACGTCCGGAACCGGACAGCACCACGTAGGCCTCCGTGGAGGCGGTGTGCACGTGCGGGGAGCCGCCTGCGGCGCCGTCGGCTCCGGGCCAGTCGTAGATGCTGATCTCGGACAGTCCGGTGGCGCCCGGAAAGGTGGACCCCACACCTATGCCCAGCTGTTGAGTGCGGCCTGCGCGGCATCCGCCAGCCGCTGCGCACGTTCGGCGTCCACGCCGCCGTCGGCAATGACCACGGCGTAGCGGTACATCAGCGGCGAGCCCTCCCGCAGCGGCACCTCCGCGCTGAAGAACGGTGCCGAGCCCAGGCACGCGAACATGGACGACCTGGCAAACCACTGGTTGGGTGCTCCCGGGTTGCCCGCGTCTTCCACGAACGCAATGGTTGAGGACCGGCAGCTCCCGTCGTGTGTGCCGGTGAAGGCGATCCACGGCGAGCGCGTGCCCATGAATTCGTCAGTGCCCGTGCCGTCCTGGTTCCGGAACGTGCCGCCGGTGAACGAGCGGGGGCCGCGCCAGAACAGGCCCCCGTAGCCGGCGTTGTGGCGGCCCTCGGTGGTGGGGCTGCCGATGCTGATCTCCTCGCCGGAGATGTTGCTCATCCGGGTCTCGAAGAGGATGGCGTACGCACCCCCAGCGTGGCTGCCGGCTTCTCCTTCCAGCAGTTGAATGCCGAAGCGGCGGCTCTCCGCAATGACGGGCTCCCCTTCCTGCGAGGTCCAGGTGAGGGACTCCGAGGCGGTGATCCCGGCGTCGGACTGGTCGATCCCGGTGAAGGACCCATGGGTCATGGCGCCGTTGTTGTCCAGGTTGGCGTACTCGGTTGTGCGCGTGTAGGTGGCGCCGCCCCAGAAGTTGTGCCTGCCGACGTTCGGCAGTGCCCAGGAAAGTCCTTTGTGCCAGACGTGGTCCCACGGGCGGGAAATGGTGACCTCGTCCCCGCCCAGGGTGGTGAGCGGGTGGAAAAACGGCCGGGGGCTCTCGTACTGGTCATCGGCCGGTTTGTAGGTATAGGTGGCGATGGGCCGGCCGTTGGCGGTGAAGGTAAGGGCTGCTCCGTCATCGTCGAAGCTGAGCCGGCCCACGGTGGCTGCCCGGGGAACGGCGCTGGCTGGTGTGGTCATGGGGATCTCCTTGGAAGTTTAGGGGTCAGGCGCGGGCGGAATCGAAGGCGGTTTCGTTCAGGGCTGTGGCATCCAGGACCTCGGTGCCGAGGCCGCCGCCGTCCATGCCGCCGTAGAAGGGGTGTCCGGGAACGATCACCCCGCGCCGCACCGGTTGGCCGGTGAACGCCGAAGCGTAAATTGCGGCAGCGAGTTCCAGCGTCTGCCGCGCGGACTCCGCTCCGGCAGGAAGGGGACGGCCGGCGTCGAGCGCGTCATACATCGCCAGGAACTGGGCGCTGTGGCCGCTGCCGCGCTCCAGCGGTTGCGCGGCCCAGGCCCCGGCCACCTGCACCTCGTGGCCGGGCGCGCCGGTGATGGTCCAGTCGTCGGTGCTGTAGCCGTAGAGATGGCTCAGCTCCACGGTGGCGAATTCGCAGTCGATCCGGATATCGGAAGTTTCCCGGGGCGAGAGCAGGGAGTTGACGATGGTGGCCACGGTCCCGTTGCGGAACCGGACCAGCGCGGCGGACAGGTCCTCCGTGGAAGTGGCGCGTGCCTGCCGGCCGGCGACCGCCGTAACCTCCTCCCAGGGGCCGAGCAGGTGCAGCAGCAGGTCGAACTGGTGGATGCCGTGGCCCATGGTGGGCCCACCGCCCTCGGCACTCCACGTGCCGCGCCAGGGCAGGTCCCAGTAGCTGTCCGGGCGGTACCAGAGGGTGTCGCAGCGGGCCACCAGGGGACGGCCGAATTCCGCCCCGCCGATCAGCTGCTGCGCTGCCGCGGAAGCATCGCCGAAGCGGTGCTGGAACACGCAGGAGAATTGGGCGCCGCCCTTCAGCTGCGCCCTCTCCAGCCGGTCGAAGTCGGCAAGGCTCAACGCAGGCGGCTTCTCGGAGAGCACGTGGACCCCTGCCTCAAGGCATTCGATGGCCTGGTCGATGTGCAGCATGGGCGGGGTGCACAGGTGCACGATGTCCGGCCTTGCCTCCGCCAGGAGGTCCGCGAGGTTCAGGTACCTGCCGGGAATGCCGTGCGCGTCCGCGAAGGCGTCCAGCCGGCCCTGGTCCACGTCGCAGGCGGCCACGAGTTCTGCACGTCCACCCGTGCGCGCCAGGTTGTCCGCGTGTACTGCCGCGATGCCGCCGGTTCCTACGATGGCCACTTTGTACGTCCGCATGTTCTCTCCGTCTTTGCAGTAATCGCCTGTTGAAGCGGGTGGAAGGGCCGCGCGCAGAGAAAGTTTCGATCTCACGCTTGAACTTTCGGAACATTCCTTGGCCGCTGATGTCGCACCCGCTCTCAACCGTAGGAACGCCACGACGGAAGAGTCAAGGGAATTAGGCCTAGAAACTAAACAAAAGTTTCTGATACTTTCTTAGAAACCACTTCCCCACTGCGAGGAGAAGCCCGTGACCAGCGGTGCCGCCGAAAAGCAAGCCCCACCCATCCACGCGTCCAGCGAAGACGCAGGCCGCGCCGCCGGACGACCCTCCGTGGAAGACCTGGTCCGGGACATGACGCTGGAGGAAAAGCTGGCTCAACTGGCGGGCGTGTGGGTGAACGCGTCCACGGACGGCGATTCCGTGGCGCCGCTCCAGAACGAGATGGTTGGCGACGCCCGGTCCTGGGAGGACGTGATCTCCTCCGGGCTCGGCCAGATCACCCGGATGTACGGCACCGTTCCGCTGGAACCGCTGGAAGGCGCACGCCGGCTGGCGGCGGCGCAGGAACAGATCATGGCCGCCTCCCGCTTCCGGATCCCGGCGCAGGTGCACGAGGAATGCCTCGCCGGGCTGGCCGCCTGGAAAGCCACCGCGTTCCCCGTGCCCTTGGCCTGGGGTGCCACCTTCAACCCGGTCCTGGTGCACCGGATGGCCGGGCTGATCGGCACCCAGATGCGCGCGCTCGGCGTCCACCAGGGCCTGGCGCCGGTACTCGACGTGGTGCGGGACCTGCGCTGGGGCCGGGTGGAGGAAACCATCGGCGAGGACCCCTACCTGGTGGGCACGCTGGCCAGCGCCTACGTCTCGGGCCTGGAACAGTCCGGGATCGTGGCGACGCTCAAGCACTTCGTGGGCTACTCCGCGTCCCGCGCCGGCCGCAACCACGCTCCGGTGTCCATGGGGCCGCGCGAACTCGCGGACGTGATGCTGCCGCCGTTCGAGCTTGCCATCAAGCACGGCGGCGCCCGCTCCGTGATGCACGCGTACACGGACACCGACGGCGTCCCGGCCGCCGCGAACCGGGCCCTGCTCACCGCCCTGCTGCGTGACGAGTGGGGCTTCGCCGGGACGGTGGTGGCTGACTATTTCGGCGTCGCATTCCTGAACGTCACACATGGCGTCGCCGCCGATTCCGGCGAAGCCGCCGCCCTTGCCCTGGCGGCCGGGGTGGACGTGGAACTGCCCACCGTGAATTGCTACGGCACTCCGCTGCTTGAGCGCGTCCGGTCCGGCGCGGTTCCCGAGTCGCTGGTGGACACCGCGCTGCGCCGCGTGCTGCGGCAGAAGGAGGAAGCGGGACTGCTCGCACCCGACTTCAGCCCGGCTCCCCCGGTTCTCGCCGCCGGATCAATCGACCTGGACCCGGCGCCGAACCGCGCCCTGGCCCGGGAGATCGCTGCCCAGTCGCTGGTGCTGCTCACCAACAGGACGCACGACGGCGGGCCGTGCCTGCCGCTGCCCGGCCCGGCAACGGCACGGCCCGGGTCAGCCGGCCACACACTGGGCGTCGTGGGGCCCCTGGCCCAGGATCCGTTCGCGATGCTGGGCTGCTACTCGTTCGACGCCCATGTGGGTGCTTCCCATCCCGACGTGCCCATGGGCATCCGGGTTCCAACGGTGGCCGGCGCTGCCACCGAACGCTTCGGATCGGTCAGTACAGCCGCAACCGGAACCTGCGAGGTGATCACCGAGGAACAAATCCTCGAGGCGTGCGGCATCGCCGCGTCCGTGGATACCTGCGTGGTGGTGGTTGGCGATAACGCCGGCCTCTTCGGCCGGGGTACCTCCGGCGAAGGCAACGACGCGGCAGACCTTCGGCTTCCCGGCGACCAGCACGCCATGCTGGACCGGGTGCTGTCCGCAGCCGGGGCAGCCGGGACGCGCGCCGTCGTCGTGGTCCTGAGTGGGCGTCCTTACGCCCTGGGCGACTTCGCCGAGCGGGCCGGGGCAATCGTCCAGGGTTTCTTCCCGGGCGAGGAAGGTGCCGAGGCACTGTGGGACGTGCTGACCGGGGCGGTGAACCCGTCCGGCAAACTGCCCGTCTCCGTGCCACGCACCTCCGGCGGCCAGCCCGGCACCTACCTGCACAGCCGCCTGGCCGGCAGGACAGAGGTCAGTGCGCTGGACCCGTCCCCGCTGTTCGGCTTCGGCCACGGCCTGTCCTACACGACCTTCGAATTCTCCGACCATGCGTCGGGTTCGCCCACGCTGTCGACGTCGGGCACTGTCACGGTCGGCTGCACGGTCACCAACACCGGTGCCATCGATGGCGCTGAAGTGGTGCAGCTCTACCTGGAGGACCCGGTGGGCGAGGTGGTCCGGCCCCTGCGGGAACTGATTGGCTACGCCCGGGTGGAACTCGCCGCCGGCGCCTCGGCCCGGGTGGAGTTCACGGTGCACGCGGACCGGACGTCCTTCACCGGCGTGGACCTGAAGCGGGTGGTGACGCCGGGCTTGGTGAAGCTGCATGTGGCGACGTCCAGCACCGCCGATGTCCACACGCACGAAGTGACCCTGCACGGCGAGCGCCGCGTGGTGGGCTTCGAACGGGAGATGCTGACGCCGGTGGCGGTGACCCCGCAGTAGGGGTCTCTAACCAGCGGTGAAGTTCTCCTCCACGAGGCGCAGCAGCGGCCGGGAGTTCAGGCAGGCCAGGAACACCACGGCGCCGGCAATCACCGGCAGCAGGAACGCGGTGGTGGCCAGCAGCAGCGTGGCGGTGACAAACAGGATCCCGGCGTTCCCGAGGGCCACCCGCTTCTGCGCGCCGAAGCTGTACAGCGACAGGCGGAGCAGGTCCCGGGTCCGGAACGAGAACCGGGAGAGCAACAGCAGGGCGTGCAGGGCCGCGGTGGACACCAGCAGGGCCAGCACCAGCAGCGCCAACCGGAGGGCGGGCTCAGCGGGGCTCCCCGGCCCGACGGCGGCGGGCAGCGCGGTGAGGCTGGCCGCGGCCACAGCCAGGACGAGCAGGTACGGAAGCCAGACCCGGACGGCCTGGCCAAAGTTCATCCGGTAGCCGCGGATGAAGTCCCGGAACACCCCGGTCCCGTGCCCGGCCAGGAGCCGGTTGAATGCGTAGCTGCAGGCCGCCAGCGACGGCCCGAGCGGCACCAGGGCGGCCAGCAGCACCCAGCTGCCGGCGGCAGGAGCCACCAGCAGCGCCGGCACCAGCAGCAGGTTCGCCAGGACCAGGAGGGCCGAGCCCATCATCACGCCGGCCACGGTGCCGGCCACCCTGAACAGGGGGCCGGCACCGTACTCCGCCTTCTTCTGAACCACCTACAGCCTTTCGGTCACGGCGGAAGTCCCCGGGCCGCCGTCGTCCGCCCTATTTCTTGTCCGCGTACGCCTTGTACGCCTTGTTGGCCAACTCTACGTATTTGCCCATGCCCTTGCTGTCCAGCTCCTTGAGATAGGCATCGAACTCGGAGAGGGGCCGCTGGCCGGTGATGAACTTCAGCGTGTTCTGCTTGACGTGGTCCTTCAGCGGAGTGAGCACCAGCGTGGCCTGCTCGCGGTCAGCATCGGTGTACGGCACGGGCGGGGAAACCGGCCGCGGCTTCTTGCTCTTCATCGCCTTCTGGAACGCCAGCTCCTCCTCGTTGAAGGTGGACTGGAGCAGGTCGGTAGTGCCGCCATAGGCGAAGTTGCCGCCGGAGAACCCGTAATCCACGCGCAGGTCCTTGGTGCCTGCGGGGTTCAGGCCCTGGAAGTTGATGTCCTTGGCCAGGACACGCTTGCCGCCCTCCTTGGTGTAGGTGGTGCCCTCGACGCCCCACTTGGCGAACTCCTGGCCGGCGTCGCTGTAGAACAGCCAGTCGATGTACTGCATCAGCGCCACGAAGCTGTCCTTGTCCTTGACGGAGGAGTTCAGCATGATGCCGTTCTCCAGGCGCGAGCCGCCGATGATGTCGCCCGCCGGACCACCGGGGACGGTGATCTTGCGGACGGCGAAGTTGCCCTTGCCCAGGGACTGCTCCATGGACGTGCGGTAGGTGATGATGTTCTGCGAGTTGGCGCTGATCACGAACGACTTGCCCGACGTGAACTTCTGGATGGCCGAATCGTCCGTCTGCGTGAAGCTTTCCGGGTCCATCAGCCCTTCGGACACCAGCGAGTTGAAATACGTCACGAGGTCCTTGAACTGGCTGGTGCCGGCGCCGAAGGTGAACTCCTTCTTGCCCGCGTCGAAGCTCAGGCCGTCCACCAGCCCCCAGCCGGCCACGGTGCCGAAAGCGGTGCCGGCAATGTTCAGCACGCTGTTGCCGTTGAACCGGTCGGAGAAGGGCACGACGTCGGGGTGGGCCTTCTTGAGCTTGCGCAGCACCTCGCGGAACTCGTCCCAGGTCTTGGGCTCGGCAATGCCTTCCTTTTCCAGGATGTCGGTGCGGAAGGCCAGGGTGTAGTCAGGCCAGAGTTCCTCATGCAGACCGGGGAGGACGTAGTACTTGCCATCCGCCTGGGTGAGGCCGGCGATCTCCGGTTCCAGCTTCCACTTCTTGATCTTGTCCTGGTAGTGCGGCATCAGGTCCACGTAGTCGCTGACCGGCAGGACAGCGCCGGAGGACACGTAGGCGCTCTCCTGGCCGGGGTAGGTCTTGGCGATGATCTCCGGCGCCTTGCCGGAGCTGATGAGCAGGCTGCGCTTCTGCTCATAATCGCTGAACGGCACCACGGTTGTTTCCAGGGTGACATTGTTGTCGCTGGCCATCTTGGTGAACAGCAGCCAGTCCTTCTTGATGGGGTAGGTGGGCTGGTCGCTGAAAAGGAACGTGAAGCTCAGCGGCGTCGTCGCCTTGAACGTGTCCCCCACCCCGAAGCTGTCCATCGCACCGGTGCGTGCCTTGGAGGTGTCCACCTTGCTGCCGGAATCGGAGTCACACCCGGCCATGACCAGGCCGAAGGCTGCGAGCGCGGACAGGCCGAGGAAGTCTCGTCTGCGGATCATTGTTTTTCCTTTCATAACGGGTTATTCCTTGACGGAGCCGAGCATGACGCCCGAAAAGAAGTACTTCTGGACAAAGGGGTAGACGCACAGGATGGGGATGACGGTGAGGACGATGGTGACGGACTGGATGTTCGCGGCGATCTGGCCCACGTTCTCCGCCGTGCCGCCGGCAGATCCTGCCGTGGTGACGCCGGCGATCATGTTGCGCAGGTAGATGGTCACCGGGAAGAGGTCCGGGTTGTCCAGGTAGAGGAAGGCCTGGAACCAGGAGTTCCAGTTGGCCACCGCGTAGAACAGCACCATGGTGGCCACGATGGCCTTGCTCAGCGGCAGGACCACCTTGAACAGGACGCCGTACTGGGTGAGCCCGTCAATGGCCGCCGCCTCTTCCAGCTCCCTGGGCATGTTCTCGAAGAAGGACTTCATGATCAGCAGGTTGAAGACGCTGATGGCATTGGGCAGAACCACCGCCCAGAGCGTGTCCCGCATGCCCAGCGAGGTGATGAGCACGTAGTTGGGGATCAGGCCGCCGTTGAAGAACATGGTGAACACGGCAATGCCGATGAACACGCTGCGGCCCTTCAGGTCCTTCTTGGCGATGGCATACGCGAAGCTGGTGGTCAGGACCATGGAGATGGCGGTGGCCACCACCGTGTAGAGGACGGTGTTGCCGTAGTTCCGCCAGAAGGACGAGTCCGCCAGGATCAGCCGGTACGTCTCGGTATTGAAGCCCTTGGGGAAGAGGTTGACCTGGCCGGCGTTGATGAACCCCTCGCTGGAGAAGCTCTGCGCGATGATGTTCAGGAACGGGTACAGGGTCAGGAACACCACCACCAGCAGGAAGACCAGGTTCACCCCCCGGAACACGCGCATGGCGTTGGAGACTTTCATGTCCTTGACCAGGACGCCGGTTTCTTTCATGGTTGTCCCTTTCACCACAGGCTCGTTCCTGCGAGCCGCTTGGAGAGGGCGTTCGCGGAGAGGATCAGCGTCAGGCCGATCACGGATTCGAACATGCCGATCGCGGCGGCGTAGCTGAAGTTGCTGGACTCCAGGCCCACCCGGTACAGGTAGGTGGAGATGACATCCGAGGTTTCGTAGTTCAGCGGGTTGTAGATCAGCAGGATCTTTTCAAAGCCCACGGCCATGAAGGTGCCGATGTTCAGGATCAGCAGGGTGATGATGGTGGGCCGGATGGCCGGCAAGGTCACATGCCAGGTCTGCTGCCAGCGGTTGGCACCGTCGATCCGCGCCGCCTCGTACAGCGACTCGTCCACCCGGGTCAGGGCCGCCAGGTAGAGGATGGCGCCCCAGCCCATGGTCTGCCACACCTCGGAGCTGATGTACATGGGCCGGAACCAGGCGGCATCCTGGGTGAAGTTCACGGTGCTGCCGAAGACAGTGTTGGCGATCTGGTTGACGGTGCCGGTCATGGAGAAGTTCTGCAGGATCATGCCCGCGATGATCACCACGGACATGAAGTGCGGCAGGTACGCCACTGTCTGGACGAACTTCTTGAACTTCTGCGAGCGCAGTTCGTTGAGCATCAGCGCGAAGATGATGGGCATGGGGAAGCAGAACAGGAGGGTGAGGACGCCCAGGACGATGGTGTTCTGGAACGCCTGCCAGAAGCTGGAATCGTTGATGAACAGGGTGACGTATTTCAGGCCCACCCACTTCTCACCGAAGATGCTGCCGCCTGGCTGGAACTGCCGGAACGCGATCACGTTGCCGGCCATGGGCAGGTAGCGGAAGACGGCGAAGTACGCCAGCGGCAGCAGCACCAGGGTGTAGAGCCGCCAGTCGCGTTTGATGGCCAGCTTCCAGCTGCCGGGCTTGTTTTTTGGTTTATCGGTCCGCTTTGCCGGTTCCGTGGTGGCCGCCTCGGGCGGTACTTCCAATCGCATGGCCATAACTGCCTCCTACCGGCCTGTTTCCGCGGGTGCTGATGCTGATGGTGTTTCTTCGATGACCAGGACGCCGTTCGGGGCCAGCTCCACGGTGCCGGCCACTGCTGCCCCTGCCAGCAGGTCCGTGCCGCCGGCTCCGACGTCCACCAGGGCGGGGGCGTCGTTGTGGTTGAGGACCATCACGTAGCTGCGTCCGCTGCCTGCACGACGGCGGACCTGCACACCCAGCGGCGCGTCCAGTTCCGGGCGGACCCCGGCAGCGGCACGTTCGGCGGCGAGCAGTTCCGCCAGGAAGTTGCTGTCCACCCGCGCGGACAGATAGACGGCGCTGCCGCCGCCGAAGCTGTTGCGGGTAACGGCCGGGGCGCCGGCCAGCCTGCCCGAGGCGTAGCTGGCGAGGACGTCTGCCGTGGTGGCGTGCAGGTGCTCGGTCCAGTAGTCCGCGGAGGCCGTGCCGCCGTCGGCCGTTGAAAGTTTGACTTCCTCGCCATCGCCGGCGAGCGGGTGCATCTCCTCGCTCCACGCGCCCAGGACGTTGCGCAGCGCCCCGGGGTAGCCGCCAAGGCGGATGGTGTTGTCCGGATCCACGATGCCGGACAGGTAGCTGGCCACCAGCCGGCCGCCGCCCGCGACCCAGTCCTCAATGCGCTGGGCCGCCTCATCGCTCAACAGGTAGGTCGCGGGCAGGACCAGCAGGCTGTACTGGCTGAGGTCGCTCTTCGTGTCCACGAAGTCAATGGTGGCGTTGGCCTCGAAGAAGGGCCGGTACAGGCGGAGGACTTCCTGCGGGTAGTTCAGGTCCGAGCGCGGGGAGTTGCCCAGTTCCAGTGCCCACCAGCAGTCCCAGTCGAACACCATGGCCACTTTGGCCGTGGAGCGGGTGCCGGTGATGGCGCCCAGGTGCTTCAGTTCCTGCCCCAGGTCACAGACCTCACGGAAGATGCGGGTGTTGGGTCCGGCGTGGTTGACCATGCCGGAGTGGAAGCGTTCCGTGCCGCCCCTGGCCTGGCGCCACTGGAAAAAGAGGATGGAGTCGGCACCCTGGGCGATGGCCTGGTAGGAGCCCAGCCGCATCTTGCCCGGAAGCTTTGAAACGTTGACGGACCATTGGCTGACGGCGCCGGTGGCCTGTTCCATCACCAGCCAGGGCTGGCCCTTGCGCAGGGAGCGCATCAGGTCGAAGTTGAGGGCGGCGGCCACGTGGGCGTCGTCCTCGCGCGGGTCCGGGTAGATGTCCAGGGCCGCGGCGTCCTCCTCGGCGGCCCAGGCCCAGTAGTCGTTGTTCTTGTAGAAGCGCATGAAGTTGGTGACGATGGGCAGGTCCGGGGTGTGCCGGCGCAGGATGTCGCGTTCGGCCGTGTAATGGGCCAGCATGCTGTCCGAGGTGAAGCGGTGGAAATCCAGGCGGCGGGACGGGTTGGACCAGGTCCGCGGCTGGGCAGGTGCGCTGACCTGGGACCAGTCCGAGTAGACCTGGCCCCACACATCGGTGCTCCAGGCGGCATTGAGCTTGTCCAGGCTGCCGTACTTGTCCTGCAGCCATTCCCGGAAGGCCCGGTCCGCGTGCGGGCCATAGGAGACGGGGCCGTATTCGTTGTTGACGTGCCACATGCACAGGGCAGGGTGGCTGGCGTAGCGTTCCCCCATCTTCTCCGCCATGGCCAGCGACTTTTCCCGGTAGGCCGGGTGGGATACGTCGAAGTGCTGGCGGGAGCCGAAACCGAAGGTGGAGCCGTCCGCCAGGACCGGGAGGATGTCCGGGTGCCGGGCGATGAGCCAGGCGGGCGGGACGGCATCCGGGGTGGCCAGGTCCACGCCGATGCCGTTGGCGTGCAGGAGGTCCATGATTTCGTCCAGCCAGCCGAAGTCGTAGACCCCGTCCGCGGTTTCGAGCCGGCTCCAGGAGAAGACGGCCAGGGTGACCAAGTTGACGCCGGCTTCCTTCATGAGCCGTACGTCCTCCTGCCATACCTCCCGGGGCCACTGTTCGGGGTTGTAGTCCCCGCCGTAGGCGATGCCGCCAAGGCGTTCATGCAGGCGTCTGAGGCGGTGTTCGGGTGTGCTGGCGCTGGGCTCGCTGGTCATCATTGTCCTTTGTTTGGCTATGGCCGCGGGCTCCCCACCAGTGCGACCTGCATCACAGGGAAGAAACTATCGTAAAGTTTCAGCAATAACAACAGGTGACAACAAGTGGGAGGAGGCTATTTACCGCACGTCGCATTGGCGTGAGGGCGCTAACAGGAGCAGCACAGGCGCCCGGAGGTGTGCACGGAGGCGTGCATAGAGTCGAGGCCAGAAGTTGGTTTCCGCGCGAAAACCGGCGGAAACATGGAAACTATCGGAACGTCAATGCATCCGCGCGGCCTGGGCTGATACCGCCCGGCCTTCCATGGCGGACTACTCGTTGACGTCCTGGATTACTTCGTTCTGCCGCAGGAACCACGGCTTGAAGGGTGGATCGAAGCGGGCAAAACGGGGCGGCCCAACGGGGGTCAGGCCGGCAAGGGCAAGCGCCGCCTGCAGCCCCTCGTTGTGCCGCGCAAATCCTGCCGCCGATCCGCTGCCGGAGAAACGCACCGCCGCGGCAAGGGAGCCCGCCACCGCCCGTACGGCGACCCTGGGGTCCGTGGGTACCGGGGCAGTTTCAGCCGTCACTCCCGCCGGCAGCACAAAGGCCACAACAAATTCGGCGGGCTCCCCGGTACCGGGCAGGGGACCGCTCTGGATCACGGGCGCAGTCATCGCCAGCTTCTGCGGCGCCCCCTGCTCCCCCGTGACGTGTTCCTGGATTACCGGGGCAGTCATGGCCAGCCTCTGCCGGCCCGCGTTGTTTCCGCTGATGTAGTTGAAGAGGTGGCGGAAGGCTGCATTGCCGGCACGGTCGAAGTCCGCCGTGACCACAACCTCGGCCACGGCATACTCCGGATAGCGGCGCAGCTCGAAGTGCGGGTAGCGCCGGACCAGTTCAAAGGGCTGCTGCTCGGTCATGGTGCTTCAGAGCCTACGCCCGTCCACCGGGAGCAGCCAGAGCGAAGACCCCTCAAGGATCCCCCTATCTGCGCCCAGACCAAGGAGGTATGGCAGGAAGCACACCCGCAACCCGTTGCCCCGGGCAAGCAATGGGGGCATACTGATTAGCAGGACTAATTAGCAGTGCTAACTATCAGCAGCCTGATCGTCACCGCCACCAGGAGGCGCACCCGACCCCATGACATCCACTCAGCCGAAAGCTCTGAAAACCGTAGACCCCGCCGCACCGGACACCCTCGCCATCGACCTCCGCACCGCCGTCATGCGCACCTCGCGCAGGCTCCGCGTCGAAGCCACCGGCGACGTGATCACCCCCGGGCAGTACACCGTATTGGCCCAGCTGAACGAGTCTGGCTCCCGCACCCTCCGCGAACTCGCCGATCGCGAGCACGTCCAGGCCCCGTCCATGACCAGGATCGTCAACGCCCTCGCCGACCAGGGCTTCGTCGGCCGGTCCGCGCATCCAGAAGATGGCCGCCAGGTCCGGATCGACATCACCGACGCCGGCCGCACCGTCCTCGAAGAAGCCCGGAGCCAGCGCACCGCTTGGCTCGCCCAGCGCGTGGCCGGGCTCAGCGGGGAAGAGCGGCTGATCCTCAGCCAGGCCGCCCGCATCATGCAGGAAATGAGCGGCAAATGAGCGCGATGTTCCGGGCGCTGGAGAACCCCAACTACCGCATCTGGGCCAGCGGCGCCATCGTCTCCAACATCGGAACCTGGATGCAGCGGGTGGCCCAGGACTGGCTGGTGCTGACAGTCCTCACCGACCACTCGGGTGCCGCCGTGGGCATCACTACCGGCCTGCAGTTCCTGCCCATGCTGCTCTTCGGCCCCTACGGCGGGGTACTGGCGGACCGCTACCGCAAGAGCATCATCCTGCGCTGGACCCAGCTGGCCATGGGCCTGACCGGCCTGGCCATGGGGCTCCTGGTGGTTACCGGGACCGCCCAGCTGTGGCATGCCTACCTCGCAGCCTTCTGCCTGGGCGTGGCGAGCGCCGTGGACGCTCCGGCCCGGCAGGCCTTCGTGTCCGAACTGGTGGGCCAGGACAACATCGCCAATGCCGTTGCCCTGAATTCCGCGTCGTTCAATACGGCACGCCTCACCGGCCCCGCCATCGCCGGCGTACTCATCGCCTGGGTGGGAACCGGCCCGGTGTTCCTGCTGAATGCGGCCAGCTTTGCCGGCGTCCTGGTCTCGCTGTTCAGGATCCGCAGGTCCGAGCTCGCCCCGCCGGCCCGGCCCGCCCGCAGCAAGCACCAGGTGGCTGAGGGCATCGGCTACATCCGGCGCCGGCCGGACCTCATGCTCATCATGGTGCTGGTGGGGGCACTGGGCGCCTTCGGAATGAACTTCCCGGTCACGAACTCCCTGATGGCCACCACCGAGTTCCACATGGGCCCCAGCGAATTCGGCCTCCTCGGCTCCATCATGGCCGTTGGCACGCTGGGCGGCGCACTGCTCGCGGCGCGGCGGTCCGGGCCCCGGCTGCGGTACCTGCTCGGCGGGGCACTGGGGCTGGGCATCTTCACGCTGGTAGCCAGCGTGGCGCCGTCGTTCTGGCTCTACGCCGCCCTGCTGGTTCCCGTAGGCCTGGCGTCCATCACGTTCCTGAACAACTGCAACACCAGCATCCAGCTCTCGGTGGAGCCGCACTTCCGGGGCCGCGTGCTGGCCCTGTACTTTGCCGTTCTTCAGGGCGGGACGGCGGTGGGGGCGCCCCTGATGGGGTGGATCGGCAGCGAATTCGGCGCGCGCTGGGCCGTGGCTGCGGGCGGCATCGTGGTGCTGGTGGCGGGGCTGGCCGCGGTGATTGCGGTGACGCGGCGGAACCGCCTCAGCTTCCGGGACGCCGTCCGGCTGGCGCTGGGCCGGCGCGAACCCGCCGTCTAGGCATCAGGTGGGGTCAGTCCTTGCGGACGATGTCCACCGAGATTTCCACTGCCGGAACCGTGCCCCGGTTCTCAAGCCAGTGCAGGGTGTTCCGGTCTTCGGGCCAGCCCACTCCCGGGCCGTATTCGGTGGCGACGCCGTCCCGGTGGTCGGTGATGGTTCCCCGCAGGATATAGACGGTCCCGGGGCGGTCCTGATGGTCATGCAGCGGACCGAAGACACCGCCGGGCTCAATGGTCACCATCCGCATCCGCAGCTGGCGTCCCTCCATCCCCTCAATCTCGCCCGCCAGGTCCACGGTTGCCAGCAGTTCAACCCTGACGCCTTTCGAGGCCGGCACCACTTCATCGCCATCCACTGCGGTCCCCTTCCTGCGGCCCGTACGACGGCGGCGCCGGCCCGCCGCTGCGGCGCACCCGCGCAAGGGGTGCTTCGGGCGGCAAGTGCCGGCGTCGTTGTCCTATGTGCTGAGCCTGCTGCTGCAGGCCCTGGCCGTCAAGACGGGATCGAGGAAATGTTGAGGATGTTGCCTTCGGTGTCAAGGAACCAGGCACCCTTGCCCATGCCTTCCATGGTGGCGATGCCGTTCTCGGTCTTCAGGCCGGGCATGTCGTATTCTTCGAAGACCACGCCCCGGGCGCGCAGCTCTGCCACTTCTTTTTCGACGTCCTCGACGGCCCAGCCCATCTGCGTGTTCTTGGCAGAACCGGCGTTATCGGTCCTGTAGAGCAGGAACCCGGTTCCGTTGCCGCACCTGTAGATGAGGTTGTCATTTTCGACCGTCTGGGTGGGTTCCAGGCCGAGCTTGTCACGGTAGAACTCCCTGGCCCGGTCGATGTCCTTGGCTGGCAGTACAGCCATGACTTGCTTATCTGTGAGCATGACAATTCTCCTTGCCACATTTGTGATGGCGTTGCTCTCCCCCGGAGGCGGTCCGGCCGTCCCGCGCCGGGCCACGTGGCCGCCCGTGCGCCGACTGCCGGGGCGGCCACCTGGGACCCTTTTCCGCTGCGCCAGCCATCAGCAGCGCGGAATCCCCGAAGCCTATGAGGCCATTATGGAACCGTTTCTACCGGGGGGAAATAGGGGTTTTAAGTGGCTCCGGAAGGGCTATTTCCGCGCTGCGGCAATCGCCCGGGGCAGGGCCACGCCGGCAGCGTTCCGATGCGGCCGGGGCGCGTCGAACAAGTTGACCTGTCAGATCGTCTACGCCGTGCACTCGAGTTGGGGGGGTGGGGGTCCCTAATACCCGCCGGTAGCGGTTTCTCCGTTTGGGCCCGGATTTATAATTCAGGCGTGGGGCGCCGTGATGACGCGGCGTGAACCTTAGCGCACGGGCCTGGCTGGGGAACCCAGTCTCAATCCGCCGCAGCGATCAGGCGGTATAGCTAAACCTCGTGTCCTTTCCAGGAGACAACAATGTTAAAGCGCATTCTCGTTATTCTCGCTGCCGTTTTCACGGCGTTCTTCCTCATGGGAGGCCCCGCCCAAGCCGCACCTGACGGCTCTGGCGGCAACCCGCACTTCATCAAGAACGCCACAAGTGCGAGCCTTTCAGGGTCGAACCTCGTCGTTCAATTCAAGGAAACGGGCCTGCAATCAGGGGCTACCGAGTACGTCACTGCGTCAGCTGACTTCAGTGGCACCTACCAGTGCCTCACCAAGTCCGGGCACAACCCGTCTGACATCAAGAAGACGGTCACGGATGTCCCCGTGTACGCGTCCGGGTATTTCACGGCCGACAAGAACGGCAACATCGTCGGTTCGCTGACGTTGACTCCCCAGGATCCTGCCGCCGCTCTGGATTGCCCCTCAGGCCAGACGGCAACCCTCACCGCATGGTCTTACACCGACGTTGTCGTCACTGATAACACCAGCGGCGCGACCCTGGCCATCCCGGGCACCTACAGCGGTGGAACCCGCGTAGTCCGCTAAAGGCAACAGGAAGGTTATACGAAAAGGCCCGGCCCTTACCCGCCGGGCCTTTTCGCTGCACGATTCAGGCAAAGTCCTCCTCCCGCACAGATACGTCCGCGTGATCAGTAGTCTTCGTGGTCACGCTGCTGGAGGTCTCATATACGAACAGCTTTTCAAGACACTGCCTCCTTCCTGTCAAAGCCGAACCGGAGCACGTCAGGACGGGCATCTCGTTGTCTTGGAAAGTTGTCTCGCCGTGTTTTGTCTTGTGCGGGTGCCGGAAGGGGTTTCTGAGGCAGAATGAGCCGGTGAGGCACCCCGGATACATGCGGGTAAGCACCGCGGGCCAAGACGCCTAACTGCAGCTTGATGCACTCGTGGGCGCCGGGGTCCAAAAGCGTGATGTCTTCGCCGATGTCACGTCCGGAAGCAGGACTGCAGTCGAGCGGCCAGGGATGAATCGCCCAAAGTACGCCGGACTCCACGCCCATGTTCCTGACGGTGTCCACGGGTGACTCGAATGTATTTTCCATGACGTCAGCCTGCTTTTGAGCTGTCCGCCGAGCCATGCGTTAATTGCAGATTCTCCGTGTCATTCAGGATAGGTACTGGGATCATGCGTGGACGCCTGCAACGCAACCTGATTCGACGGCTGGTACTGCCCCCGGGGTCTTACTTGCGGATCTCCGCCAACCGCAGCCTGACGATGTCCCCGACCACGTCCTCCGGCACCGGGTGGTCCGCGGTGAAGCGGATGGTTCCCTTGGACAGCGAGTAGCCGTCCAGCCTCGGGGCCACCGCCTCCACCACGGCGGCAGAGAAGGGGAAGATGGAGAGGTGCCTGGCCGCGGCCACGGCGGCCAGCAGGGGCTTGCCATCCACCTTCAGCGCGGGCATGCCGTAGCTCATGCCCTCGGTGGCCTCCGGCGCCAGGGCTCGGGCGATCTCCACGACGCGCAGCAGGCAGCCGCGGTCCGGTTCCGCAACGGCGGCGATGGCCTCATCCACCAGGCCCACGGAACGATCAGCCCGTCTTCGCCGCCACGGCGGCGGACAGCGAGGCGAGTCCCCGTTCGAAATCGGTGCCCACCATCTTGTCCATGTTCATGAACAGGGCGAACACCCTGCCCAGGCCCTTGTTCTCGCCGGTCATCACCCAGGTGACCTCAGTTCCGCCGGGGACGGGTGCGAACGTAAAGGTTGTGGGGTTCAGCGCCTTGAAGGGCCTGGTGAACTGCAGCCGGATCCGGATGGTGCTGGGCGGCAGCGACTCCACGATCTCCATGGTTCCGCTGCCTGCCCTGCGGTTGCCGCTCCATTCGTACCCGGCCCCGGTGCCCGCGTCCGGGCCGAAGTAGCGCCGGCTCATGCCGGGATCCACCACCTCCCACGGGGACCACTTGGTCCACTCGTGGAAGTCGTTGACCAGCGGAAAGATATCTTCGGCGGCGGCAGGGATGACGGCACTGCGGCGGACCTCAAAGGTGGACATGGCCCAAGCATAGGAGCCCGGGCGCGCCCTGGGTAGCGCGGCGCGGAAGCACTACGGCAGCACTACGTTCACCGGGTCCTTGCCATCCAGCAGCAATCCGATCTGCTTCCGCACGAGCCGGACCATCCGTGGGAACATCGCCGAACTCGCCCCGCCCACGTGCGGGGTGATGAGCACGCCCGGCGTCGTCCACAGCGGATGGTCCGCGGGCAGGGGCTCGGGGTCGGTCACGTCCAGTGCCGCGCGAAGGCGGCCGCTTGAAGCCTCGGCCAGCAACGCGTCCGTGTCCGCCACCGGCCCCCGGGCCACGTTGACCAGCAGGGCACCGTCCGGCATGGCGGCGAGGAACTTCGCGTCCACGAGCCGCTCCGTGGCCTCACTCAGCGGGACGCTGACCACCACGATCTCGTGCAGCGGCAACTGCTCGTACAGTTCATCGATGCCGTGGATGGTCCCCCGGTCATCCTCCCGTGAGCGGCTGGCCATCCGGGTGACCTCCGTTTCGAAGGGCAGGAGCCTGGCCTCGATCGCCTTGCCCACTCCCCCGTAGCCCACCAGCAGCACGCGCCGGTCCGCGAGGCTGGGCCGCTGAGTGTTGTCCCAGGTCCCGCCGTCCTGGTTCCGGACGAAGTCCAGAAGCCCGCGCTGGGAGGCGATCATCATGCCCACGGCAAGCTCCGCCGTCGATGTCTCGTGGACACCCGCCGCGTTCGCGAAGGTGACGCCCGCGGGCAGGACGGAAGCGACGCCGTCGTACCCGATGGACTGGCTCTGCACCAGGCCGACGTCGACGCCCTCCAGCGCGGCGAGCGCCGTGGGCTTACCCATGTAGCCGGGCACGAGGAGGTCCACGCGGCCTTCCGGTGCAGGGCCGGACAGGTCCCAGAGGACGAACTCGACGCCGTCCATCGGCTCGAGCGCGTCGATGAGCTTTTGGTCGGGCAGGCACACCCGCAGCGGCGCCGTCACGCGGCAACCACGAGCTTGACGTTGGCGGCGCTGAGCGCCTTCTCGATTTCCCTGGGCGGCGGCGTATCCGTTACCAGGACATCCGCCGCATCAAAGGCCGCGAGCCGCGCCAGCGCGTACCGCAGCATCTTCTGGTGGGTTGCCACCACCACCACCTGCTCAGCCGAATTCATAAGGGCGATCTTAGTGGCGCGTTCCACGTCCCGCTCAATGTAGAACGCTTCATCGTGGATGCCGGACACCCCAATGAACGCCGTCCTGGCCCGCAGTCCCGCAGCGGCGCTGACAGTCATGGGCCCGTTGAACGCCTGGCTGTCCAGCAGGAGTTCCCCGCCAAGGCAGATGGTGCGCGCCGCGGTCAGTTGCAGGCAGCGCTGGATGGCGGGAGCGGAGTGCGTAATGATGGTGCCCGTGAACGACGTGGGCAGCTGCTGCGCGATCTGGTACGTGGTGGTGCCGGCGTCCAGGATGATCGCGTCCCGCTCCCCGACCATCGCCACGCACGCCCGTGCCACCCGCAGCTTGGCGTCGGAATCCTCCCGCACCCGCGCCGCGAAGTCGGCATTCTGCCCGTGCCCGTCGACCGCGCTGACGCCGCCGTGGACCACCCGGGCAAGGCCCAGCTTGGACAGCACGCGGGTGTCGCGGCGGACGGTCATGTCCGAAACTGCAAACGTCTCCGCCAGGTCGGTCGTGGAAATGAACCCGCGCCTGCCCAACTCGTCCAGGATGGTGCGCTGGCGGGGCGTCAGCGCACCCTCTTTCCGTGCGGTGCTCATATCCCCTTCTTTCCTCCCCAATATGCCGGGCCGGAGCCTGGCGGAGTGTTGCAATTCCAACACCAATCTACTTAGGAACGTACCCCGGAAGCGGCATTCGTAAGCTCCACGGGGCGGCCTTCCGTAATGGAACGTTCGGCGGCCAGGCCCATCCGGACCGACTGCAGGCCGTCCGCCACGGTGACTTCCACCGGCCCTTCGCCCAGGATGGCCTTACGGAAGCCCAGGTGCTCGTAGTAGGTGGAGCCGTGGTGGGCGCCTGCTGCGAGGACTGCCTCGTCCACCGGGACCTCGTGCTTTTCCGGGCCCAGCGGCGAGCGCGGGCTGAACTCCACCGTGGCCTCGGCCTCGTCCCCGGGGATCCAGTGGTTGGCGGCAACAGGAATCAGGGTCTCGATCTTGGCGGCATCACCCACGATGGAGATCCGCTCCTGGAACTTGGACCCCTCGGCGAACATGGACAGCTCGAGCATGGCCCGGCGTCCGCCCTTGAAATCGACGATCACGTAGGCGTTGTCCACCATGTCGGAGATCCGCCCGTCGTACACCTCGTCCATGTGGTTCACGTCGTGGCCGCCGCTGGCGTAGACGCGGACGGGCTCATCCTGCAGGATCAGCCGCATCAGGTCGAAGAAGTGGCAGCACTTCTCCACCAGGGTGCCGCCGGTCCGTTCGGCAAAGCGGTTCCAGGAGTCCACCTTGTGCAGGAACGGGAAGCGGTGCTCCACGATGGAGAGCATGTAGATGTTGCCGAGCTTGCCGTTGTGCGCGGCCTGGATGACCTCTTGCACGGGCGGCATGTAGCGGTATTCCATGGCCACCCACACCGGTGCCTGGTAGCCGGCGGCGAGCTGTTCGAGTTCGTCGGCCTGCTCCGCGCTCGTGCACACGGGCTTTTCCACGAGCACAGGCAGGTTGGTTCCGCTGGCGAAGATGTCCTTGAGGATGCCCAGGTGGGTGTCGTTGGGGCTGGCGATGACCAGCGCATCCACGAGGCCGGAGGCCAGCAGGTCCCGGTGTGAGTCGAAGGTCCGCACCTCATAGCCGATCTCCCGGGCGGTCTCCTCGAGCGAGGACGGCGTGGGATCGGACACTGCGGTGATCCGGCTCCCCGGAATCAGTGCAAGGTTCCGGACGTGTTCACGGGCCATATGGCCGGCTCCGATGAGCCCGTACCGGATGGTCCGGACCGTTTCCGCAGTAGGCAATGACATGAGCTGCTCCGTTTCTCTACGTTGAGTGGGGGGACCGCGGCGTTGCATCCCAAACACAACTATACAGAAAGTGTTGTTTTTCCAACATAGCGTGTGTATATTTCTTCAGTACCAGCCGCAACTACAACGAGGTGGAACGTGCCCCAACCGTCAACTGGACCCCTGCTCTTCGTAGGCTGCGCCACCCTTGACTCCATCGCCCTGGTGCAGGACTACCCCGCAGCGGACAGCCGCACCGTCGCCACGGATTTCGCGACGGCGGGCGGCGGCCCCGCAGCCACGGCGGCAGTCGCAGCGGCCCGGGCAGGCGCCAGCACCGCCTTCGCCGGCGTCCTCGGCACCGACGAAGAGGGTGACCGCATCGTCGCGGGACTCGAGGCCGAGGGCGTCGACACGTCGGCCGTCATCCGCGATCCGGGCGTCAAAACCGGTGCCAGCGTGATCATCGTGAGCAGGGCCACCGAAAGCCGGGCCATCGTCACCCGCCCGGTGCCCCCGGTCAGCTTTCCCGCCGGGAGCCGGTTCTTCGAACTGCTGGAATCAGCCGCGTGGGTCCACACGGACCACCTTGGCTGGAACGCCCTGGCCGGCACCCCCGCCCTGAACATCAGCGTGGACGCCGGCAACCCCATCCCGTCCTTCAGCCCACGCGGCGTCGCACTCTACGTCCCCACCATCGAACGGCTCGCCGCCGAGTACGGCGCGGACCTCTCCCCCGCGGCGCTCCTGGGCAAAGCGGTCGACGACGGCGCCTCCGCCGTGGTCGCCACCGCCGGCGCAGACGGGGCCTGGGTCCTGGAACGGGGCGGCGAACCCGTCCACGTGCCCGCCACGCCGGCAACGATCGTTTCCACCCTCGGCGCCGGCGACGTCTACCACGGCGCGCTCCTCGCCGCCGTCGCGGCCGGGCTGCCGCTGGTGGAGGCCGCCGCGTTCGCCGGCCGCACCGCCGCAGCATCCTGTGCCGGCCTGGATGGCCGCTCGGCCATCCCGCACCAGGCCGTCAACTCCGAACTTGCCACCAACCAACCTGCCTAGCCATCCCACCAGCCAGCTGAAAGAAGCAGCCCATGAGCCACACCGACCTTTCCCCCCTGCAGCGCCCCTCAGGCGCCTTCGCGATGCTCGCCGTGGACCAGCGCGAAGCCATGCGCAACATGTTCGCCGAGCACACGGACAAGCCCGTCACCGACGAGGACCTTCGCACCTTCAAGCTGGAGGCCGCACGGATCCTCAGCCCCTATGCCTCGGGAATCCTCATCGACCGGCAGTTCGCCCTTGACCAGGCCATCGAGGCCGGCGTCGTGGACCCCGGCTGCGGACTCATCGCCTCCGCGGACCACTTCGAATCCGCGCACGGCGAGCTGGTGGGCGAAGTGACCATCGACCGCCTGGTGGAGCCGCACAAGTACAAGGCCCTCGGCGCCAAGGCCCTCAAGCTGCTGGTGCTGTACCGCCCCGATGAGCCCGCCGAGGGCCGGGTGGCCATGGTCCGCGAATTCGTGGAGAGCTGCCGGTCCGCCGGGCTGATCAGCATCATCGAACCCGTCTCCCGCAAGCCACTTGCCGGCGGCGACTTCGACTGGAACGCCGGCATCCTCGCCGCCGCCAAGGAACTGGGCGGCCTGGGCGCCGACCTCTACAAGGCAGAGGTCCCCTTCAAGGGCCAGGCCCCCGAGGCAGAGGTCCGCGCCGCCTGCGCCGAACTGACCAAGGCCATCGACGGGCCCTGGGTGGTCCTGTCCTCGGGTGTCCCCGAAGACGTCTTCCCCGACGCCGTCCGGTGGGCCTGCCTGGAAGGGGCCAGCGGCTTCCTCTCCGGACGCGCCGTGTGGGCTTCCTGCATCGGCGCCCCCGACGTCGTCGAATCCCTCTCCACGGACGCTGTCCGCCGGCTGCAGCGCCTCTGCGCCGTGGTGGACGACGTCGTCTCCAGCCAACGGACCCACGCCTAGGCGCGGTTGGAGCACCGCAGCGTCGCCGGGGCAACCCCTCTCCGCAGCAAGCAAACAAGGCACAGCAAACACTCAACGAGGAGATTATTGTGAGTCAGATTTCACGCAGGCAGGCCATGGCCATTCTCGGCGCCCTGGGCTTCGGCGCCACCGCGGCGGCGTGCGCCGGGCCCGGCGGATCCACCGCGCCCGGAGGAGCCAGCGGACCGGCCGCCCCGTCCACCGGCGCCGTCACCGGCAAGGTCTCCTTCGCGCACTGGCGCGGCGAGGACAAAGCCGTGTTTGACGAGCTCATCAAGCGCTTCGCGGCAAAGCACAGCGGCGTGGAGGTCGCCCAGGACATCTCCACCTCCAACGACTACAACGCCCAGGCCCTGCAGAAGCTGCGCGGCGGCTCCATCGGCGACGCCTTCGCCACATTCCGCGGCGCCCAGTTCAAGAACTTCACCGAAGCCGGGATCTACACCGAGCTCAAGGACAGCCAGGCGGTGAAGAACTACCAGAAGGGCCTGCTCTCCGCCGGCCAGAACGGCGACAGCCAGCTGGGCCTGCCCTACCAGGTGGTCTTCCCCATGCCCATGGCCAACCTCGACATCTTCGACAAAGCCGGCGCCGAGACTGCCCCCAAGACCTGGGACGCCTTCCTGGGCATGTGTGAGAAGCTCGCCTCCGCGGGTGTCATTCCCATCTCCTGGCCCGGCGGGGACGTTGGAAACGGCGGGCAGCTGTTCAACTGCATGATCGCCAACAACGCCCCGGTGGACGACATGTGCGCCCAGATCGAGCAGGGCAAGCTCAAGGTCACCGACGACTGGTTCATCAAGATGCTGAACCAGTACAAGGACCTGGTCCCGTACCTGCAGCCCAACGCCACCGGAACCGCGGTGGAGCCTGCGCAGAACCTGTTCTCCCAGGGCAAGGCCGCCATGCTGGCCACCGGCTCCTACCACATCGCCGCCGTCCGTGGCCTGGGTGCGAAATTCCCCATCGACCTGGTGTTCCCCAACACCTCCTCCGACGGGAAAGCCAAGTATGAAGGCGTCTACAACGCCACCTTCATCCTGGGCGTCAACTCGGCCAGCAAGAACCAGGCCGCCGCGGCCGCCTGGATCGATTTCCTCTCCGAGCCCGAAAACGCCGGCTACTACGCCAACCAGACCGCACAGCACGTTTCCGTGGACAAGGTGGAGTACACCAACCCGGACCTGAAGCGCCTGAGCCCCTGGCTGCAAAAGAAGACCGCCCTTGCGGCACGGTTCCAGTTCAACAACCTGGACGTCCGCAACGCGGTGGAGGCCAGCGCCACGGCCGTCATCTCCGGCACCAGCCCGGAGCAGGCAGCCGCAGCCGCCCAGAAGATTGTTGACGAACGGCTATGAGCCTCCATCCCGGAACGGCTGCCAAACGCAAGGCACCGGACAGTCAACATGCC
The DNA here is from genome assembly GCF_019710585.1 of Arthrobacter sp. MAHUQ-56. Lineage (GTDB taxonomy): Bacteria > Actinomycetota > Actinomycetes > Actinomycetales > Micrococcaceae > Arthrobacter. The sequence goes on from NZ_JAIFZQ010000021.1 coordinate 28,783, forward strand.
GACAACCCTGCCAAGGTGCGCCGCCGCTCTCCCACCCGGGTGAATCCGGCCCTGTACCTGTTCCCGCTGCCCGCCGTCGCCGTCGTCGCCTTCTTCCTGGTGATGCCTACGCTGCAGGCCTTCCAGTACGCCATCACGGACTGGAACGGCTTCTCGGCGGCGTTCAACTACGTGGGGCTGGACAACTTCATCCGCGCGTTCACCAAGGACTCGCTGTTCACCAACGCGCTGACCAACAACCTGAAGTTCGTGCTCCTGGTGGTGATCGCCCAGACCGCGTTTTCCCTGGTCCTGGCGCTGCTCCTCACCAAGAACTCGCGCGGCAGCATCCTGCTCCGGGCACTGTTCTTCTTCCCCACCATCCTGTCCTCCGTGTCCGTGGCCTTCATCTGGAAGTTCATCTACGACCCCAACTTCGGCCTGGCCAACTCGGTGCTGGGCGCGGTAGGCATCGACGGCGGCTCCTACCTCGGCAACGACGCCCAGGCCCTGTACTGGGTGGCCGTCACCCAGGTGTGGTTCCACGCCGGCCAGATGATGGTTGTCTACATCGCCGGCCTGCAGGCAATCCCCCGGGAACTCTACGAGGCTGCGGAAATGGACGGCGCCAACAAGTGGCAGCAGTTCAAGTCCATCACCTGGCCGTTCGTGGCACCGGCAACGTCCATTGTGGTGGCCTACACCACGGTGCAGTCGTTCAAGGCGTTCGACCTGATCCTCGGCATTGCCGGCAACCCGCCCAAGGCCGCCCTGGATATCCTCTCCACCCGCATTTACAGCACCTTTGCCAACTCGGAGTTCGGCTACGCCGCCGCCCAGTCGATCATCTTCATGGCGATGATCGCCCTGGTCACCTGGCTGCAGCGCCGCTTGCTCCGGCTGACCCCGAAGGGGGACTAGCAGCATGCTCGCCTCAATAAGCCGCCGCGCCATCCTGGCGATCTACGCGGTCATCATCATCGTTCCCCTGACCGTGGTGGCCTTCGGCAGCTTCAAGACCACGCAGGAACTGTTCGCCGGGCCGTTCAGCCTTCCGCACTCCCTCGCCCCGGACAACTTCGCGGAGGTGGTGGGCGGCCAGAACCTGGGCTCGTCCTTCATGAACAGCGTGATCGTCACGGCCGTCTCCGTGCCGCTCACCCTGTTCCTGGCCAGCCTGGCCGGCTATGCCGTGGCCCGGCTGAAGGGGTTCATGTCCTGGGCCATCTTCGGTTTCCTGGTCCTCGGCATGGCCATCCCGGCCCAGGCCAACATGGTGCCGCTGTACGTCCTCTTCGGCAGGCTGGGCCTGCTGGACAACCTGGCCGGCCTGATCCTGGCCAACGTGGTGTCCACCCTGCCCATCGCAGTGTTCATCCTGGGCGGGTTCATGCGGACGCTGCCCAAGGAACTCTACGAAGCATCTTCCATCGACGGCAGCGGACCGTGGAAGACCTACGCCTCCATCGCCCTTCCGCTCTCCGCCCCCTCCATCGCGGCCGCCGCGATCTTCCTGTTCGTCATCCACTGGAACGAGCTGCTGTACCCGCTGCTGTTCATCCAGACCCCCGGCAACCGCACCCTGCCGCTGGCGCTGCTGAGCTTCCAGGGCGAATTCCAGACCAACTACCCGCTGCTGTTCGCCGGCGTCATCCTGGCATCCCTGCCCGTGGTGGTGGCCTACGTCTTCCTGCAGCGCTACTTTGTTGCCGGCATCACCGCAGGCGCGAGCAAGGGATGAGAGCTGGCAAGGGATTGAGTACGACGACGACGGGCGGCTGCGCGGGTGGCCGCGCCCTCCCAGCCAACGAAAGGCAGAATCCATGAACCTCACATCGGCCCGGCACCTTGTCAACGGCAGCTGGCACGCCGCTGGAACCGCCAAGGACGTGACTGATCCCGGCAACGGCAGCACCGTGGGCGAGGTGGCGTGGGGTACCGCCGCCGACGCCACCAAAGCCGCCGACGCCGCTGCCGAAGCGTTTAGTTCCTGGTCCCGCACCACGGTCCGAACCCGGGCGGACCTGCTCCGGAACGCGGCCGACCTCCTGGCGGAGCGCCGCGACGAACTTGCGCACACCCTGGCACTGGAGGCCGGCAAACGGCTCCCGGAGGCCCAGGGCGAGGTGGACTTCTCGGTGGAGTATTTCCGTTGGTTCGCCGAGGAAGCCCGGCGTGCCACCGGCACCGTCAGCCCGCCGGAGCTGCAGGGCCGCCGGCACCTGAGCACCCGCAAACCCATCGGCGTGGCCCTCAGCCTCACGCCCTGGAACTTCCCGGTCTCCATCCAGGCACGGAAGCTCGCCGCGATGCTGGCCGCCGGCTGCACGGTGGTGGGCAGGGTGTCCGAGAAGGCTCCGCTGGCCGCCACCGCACTGTTCGAGGTCCTGCACGACGCCGGGTTCCCCGCCGGTGTGGTGAACCTGGTCCACGGCCCCTCCCGCGAGCTCACCGGGGCCTTGATGTCCCACCCTGCGGTCCGGGCCGTCAGCTTTACCGGCTCCACCGGAGTCGGCCGGCAGATCATGGCGTCAGCCTCCGAGCGCGTGGTGCGGCCCCTGCTGGAACTGGGCGGCAACGCACCGTTCATCGTGTTCGAGGACGCCGACCTGGACGCAGCAGTTGAAGGCGCCGTCCTGGGCCGGCTGCGCAACACCGGCCAGTCCTGCGTGGCCGCCAACCGGTTCCTGGTCCAGGACAGCATCGCGGACGAGTTCGCGCAGAAGCTCGGCGCACGCTTTGACGCGATGAGCATCGGCCACGGCGTTCCCGACGGCGGCGCACCGGTCCCGGACCTCGGCCCGGTCATCGACGCCGACCGTGTGTCCGCGGTGCAGGCGCTGGTGGACGACGCCCTGGAACGCGGCGCCCGCCAGGTCACCCAGCGCACGGCAGTACCCGGCAAAGGCACCTTCATGGCACCCACGCTGCTTGCGGACGTCCCCGACGACGCACCCCTGGTGGCATCCGAAGTGTTCGGCCCGGCCGCCGGCGTCGTCACCTTCTCCTCGGAGGACGAGGCGATCCGGAAGGCAAACGCCACCGAGATGGGCCTGGCCGCCTACGTGTGGAGCAGCAGCCCGAAGCGCGGCTGGGACATCCCCGAACGGCTCGAGGCCGGCATCGTGGGCGTGAACGACCCCCTGCCGTCCGTGGCCTTCGCCCCCATGGGCGGCGCCAAGCAGTCCGGACTCGGCCGGGAAGGATCAAGCCTGGGCCTCGAAGAGTTCGAGGAGGTCCAGTACGTGGCCTGGAGGCCATAAATGCTGACCACCGGGCTGGTGCTGGGCGCCGTCGTCATGGGAGCCGGGATGCAGCGCGTCACCGGCATGGGGTTCGCGCTGGTGGCTGCACCCTTCCTGGTCCTGCTCCTGGGCCCGGTGGAGGGTGTGGTGCTGGTGAACCTGTGCGGCGCCGTGACGGCGGGTGCCATCATCTTCCGGGTGGTCCGGGACATCGACTGGAAGCGGTACTTGCTGCTTGCGGCCTCGGCCCTGGTGGGGATCATCCCGGCGGCGATCCTGATCCGCCTCATACCGCCGGCCATCCTGGAGATCTCCATCGGGGTGCTCCTCGCCATCGGCCTGACCGTCCTGCTGGTCCTGAAAACCGCCACCCTGCCGGAGCGCCGCCGCTACCTCTTCACCGCGGGCGGCCTCAGCGGGTTCATGAACACGGCGGCGGGCGTGGGCGGGCCGGCCGTCAGCATGTACTCCATCGCCACCCGGTGGCAGCACAAATCCTTCGCGGCCACCATGCAGCCGTACTTCTTCACCATCGGCACGTTCTCCCTGGTCTCGAAGGCGATCACCGCTCCCGCCTCGTTCCCGGCGCTGCCGGTGGCCATGTGGGTCGCCGTCGCCGTCGCCTGCCTGGCCGGCCTGGTGCTCGGCGACCTCGCTTCAAAGCACGTCCCCGCCCGGGCCGCGCAGATCCTCCTGATCATCCTGGCCTACCTGGGAGCGGCCGCCACCATCATCCGCGGCGTATCCGACGCCGTGGGCTGACCTGACATTTTGCACCTTCACCAGAAAGAGGACATGACATGACCTGGCTCGACAGTGCCGCCCACGCACGATGGCTCGAGGCGGAAACCGACCGGCTCATCAATTTCGCCGCAGCCTCGAAGGTCCCCACCGGATTCGGCTGGCTGGACAACTACGGCAAGGTGTTCGCCGACAAGCCGACCCACCTGTGGATCACCGCGCGGATGACCCACAGCTTCGCCGTCGCCGCGCTGATGGGACGGCCGGGTGCTGCGACCCTGGTGGACCACGGCATCTCGGCACTCAACGGCGTCCTCCACGATGACGAGTTCGGCGGCTGGTACGCCGAGGTGGACGACACCGGCCCGGTCAACGACACCAAGTCCGGCTACCAGCACTCCTTCGTGCTCCTCGCCGCCGCCAGTGCCGTGGCCGCAGGGCGCCCGGGAGCCCGGGAACTGCTGGACGAGGCGCTGCGGATCGCCGATACGAAATTCTGGGACCACAAGGCCAACATGTGCTTCGACTCCTGGAACCGCGACTTCACCGACACTGAGGCATACCGCGGCGGAAACGCCAGCATGCACTCGGTGGAGGCCTACCTCATCGTGGCCGATGTGACCGGCGAGAACCGCTGGATCGAACGGGCCCTGCACATCGCCGAGGTGCTCATCCACGACTTCGCCCGCAACAACAACTACCGGGTGTTCGAGCACTTCGACCCGGAGTGGAACCCCATGCCGGAGTACAACACGGACGACCGTGCCAGCCAGTTCCGCGCCTACGGCGGAACGCCCGGCCACTGGGTGGAGTGGGCGCGCCTGCTCCTCCACCTCCGCGCGGGGCTCGAAGCCCGTGGCCTGGACGTCCCGGCGTGGTTGCTTGAGGACGCCCGCGGCCTGTTCGACGCCGCCATCCGCGACGCCTGGCAGCCGGACGGCCATCCGGGATTTGTCTACACCGTGGACTGGGAAGGCAAGCCCGTTGTCACCACCCGCATCCGCTGGGTGCCCGCCGAGGCAATCGGGGGCGCCGCCGCCCTCTACATCGCCACGGGCGAGAAGAAGTATGCGGACTGGTACGAGCGGATCTGGGACCACGCCCGCGACTGGTTTATCGACTACGAGCACGGATCCTGGAAGCAGGAACTCGACGAGAACGGCAACGTCACCTCCACCGTCTGGTCCGGCAAGGCGGACATCTACCACCTGTGGCACTGCCTGGTGGTCCCGCGCCTTCCGCTGGCGCCGGGCCTGGCTCCGGCAGTCGCGGCAGGCCTGCTGGACGCACGCCTCAACAATGCGGCCGGCCAGGGCGCCGAACCTGCCGCCCGCTAATTCCCCCTCAACACCTCGATCCGAAAGGCCACACCCATGTCTGCCATTGCCCCCGAAGAAACAGTCCTGCAGAGCTCCCCCACCGGCAATCGCCACGCCGGCAACAGCCCGGCCAACAACCGCCCCGTCAGCCTCCGCCTGGAAGCCGACACCCCGGTAAGCGTCCGGCTCGAGGTGGATGGAACCTGCACCTGCCGGGGTGCCTCCACCCGCCGGCCCGGAGCCTACACGGACACCGATTTTGGGGCCCGCCACTAGGAATCCGGCTCCTTCCCGGACAGGGCGCGGGCAGGGCGCCGTTCACGCACCGGACGCGGTGGAACACGCCGTGAGCCGCGCGGAGCAGGGGTTTTGATCCTGTAAATTTAAGGGAGGAATTGTCCGGCCAGCGAGCCGCGTTCCAACCCTCCCCTTGAATGGACCCTCCCCCATGCTTTCCGCGATTTCCGCGCCGTCCCCTGCCCGTTTTCCCTACGCCGCGATGGCGGTTTTGGCCACCATCGCCTTCACCGCGATCACCACTGAGCTGCTCCCCTCCGGTTTGCTGCCGCAAATCAGTACCGGCCTGAACGTTTCCGAGCCCGTGGCCGGTTACCTCGCAGCCGCCTACGCCGCCGTCATTGTGGTCACCGTGGTTCCGGTGGCGCGGCTGCTGGCCCGGATCCCCCGGCACGCGCTGCTGGTGGGCCTGGTGCTGACGTTCGCGGCCAGCAACGCCTGGGTGGGGCTGGCGCCCGACTTCACGACCGCGATGATCGCACGGATGGTGGGTGGCCTGGCGCACGGGCTGCTCTGGACCACCATGGCGCCGTTCGTCACGCGGGTGGTTCCGGCGGACAAGGTGGGCAAGGCCCTGGCGATCGTGTTCAGCGGCAACAGCCTGGGCCTGGCGATCGGCGCCCCGGTCGGGACGGCGCTGGGCGGTTTCCTTGGCTGGCGGGCGGCGTTCCTGGTGCTGGCCGGATTCGGGCTGGTCCTTGCCGTGCTTGCCTTCTTCCTGCTGCCGAGGGTCCGGCGCATTTCCGATGCCGCCCGGCCGTCCATCCGGCGTGCCATCGCCGAGCCGGGCGTGAAGGCGGTGGCCACGGCCTGGCCACTGCTGGTGCTGGCCCACTTCGCGCTGTTCACCTACATCGCCCCGTTCATCCGCGAAGCCGCGCTGCCCGACTACGCCACCAGCCTGTCGCTCACCATCCTGGGTGCCTCGGGCCTGCTGGGCATTTGGGTTGCCGGGCTCACCGTGGATTCGCGTCCGCGCCGTTCGCTGATTCTGACGACGACGGCGGTCGCCGCGTCGATGGTGCTGCTGCCTTTGGCCGTGGGCAACCTCGTGCTGGCGATGGTGCTCATGACCGTCTGGGGCGCGGGCCTGGGCGCGATCGGCATCTACAACCAGGCCGCCATCCTGCGCGCCGGTGGAGAGTACAGTGAGGCCGCCAACGGCCTGACGGTGCTGACCATCCAGCTGGGGATCACCGTTGGCGCCCTGTACGGCTCCGGTGCGCTGGTGGCGGGTGGTCCGCTGCTGGTGCCGGTGGCCGCAGCGGTTCCGGTGGTGGCCGCGCTGGTGATCACCCTTGCCGGCAAGAGGCACGCCTATCCGCCGGGACCGCGGGAACAGGTATGGCTCGAGCCCCGGCCGGTCAAGGAACGGTCGGAGCCGGCAGTGGAGGAACGCGCCTAACGCCCTGGACGGGAGCCCGACGCCAGGAAAATGACAAACCAGTCAAAAGACCTATCGCAAACCCGTAACCTCTGTGACCCGGATTTCGATCCATTAAGTGCGGGGACATCCCGCGAAGTTGATCGCAATCCATAAAATTCGTCAACGGAGGGTCTCATGGCTTTCTTTACCTTTTCAGGCAACAAGCTCGCAATGACCGTGCTCGCAGCAGGCGCCCTGGCGGTAGGCGGAACCGGGGTGGCCGCCATGGCGGAGTCGCTGCCGGACAGCCCGTCGGTACTCGCGGAGACGGAGTCACCGTCGCCCAGCCCCACGGCAACGGAAACCGAATCGCCGGATCCCAGCCCTACGGCAACGGAAACCGAGTCACCGGATCCCACCCCTACGGAGACCGAGACTGAGGCTCCGGAGCCTGCTCCGACCGAAACGGAAACCGAGGCCCCCGAGCCCGTCCCCACCGAAACCGCGGACCCGGCGCCCACCTCCACGGCGGCAGGGCCGGACGCCACGGGACCGGCCGCCGTCGGCCTCTGCAACGCCTTCGCCAATGGCGGGTTGAGCACCACGTCGGTAGCCTACGCCGCCCTCGCTGACGCAGCCGGCGGCGAGAGCGGAATCGACGCCTACTGCGGTACCGTGGCCGCTCCCGGGGACCGGGACGACGAGCCGGCCGGCTCGGAGCAAGACCAGGTCCAGCAGCAGCAGGCGCCGGAGCGCCACGCTGCCCCCGCCAACAACGGGGCGGCCGGACAGCAGGGCGGCAACGCAGCCCAGCACTCCGGCGGCGGACGGCGGTAGCCTGTCAGCAAGCACTGCCGTGCCGGGACGGCCTGGACGTCCCGGCATGGCAGCCACAAACCGGGCAACCGGATCTGCCGCAGGGGGGCGGATGCAAGGGACAAGGCACGAGGCGGAGCGGCCCGGGCAAACCGACGACGGCTACTTTTCCGCCGTCTACCGTGAGCTCTCCCCCGGCGTGCTCAGCTACCTTCGCTCACGCGGCGTCGAGGATCCGGAAGGACTCACCCAGGAAGTCTTCCTGGCCCTCTACCCGAAGCTCGGCGACCTGTCCGGCGGGATGAAGGGGGCAAAGTCCTTGGCCTTTTCCGTTGCGCATGCCCGTTACGTGGACGAGCACCGGCGCCGGCTCAAGGCCCCGCCGACCACCGGTTACGATCCCGCCGCGGACTCCCGCTGCAGCGACTCCGCAGAGGACCAGTTACTGGCGGTTGAAAGCTCGGCCAGCGTCACCTCATTGCTGAGCACCCTGCAGCGCGACCAGCAGGAGGTTATTGCCCTGAGGGTTGTTGCCGACCTGTCTGTCGAGGCCACGGCGGAGATCATGGGCAAAAGCCCCGGGGCCATCAAGCAACTGCAGCGCCGGGCACTGTGCCGGCTGCGCAAGCTCATCCCCTCACGGAGAGAGGACCAGTCATGACGGGCGACAACCATGCACGGCAGCAGCACCGGCTGGATGACCAGCGTGCGGTGGACGCGCTGCTTGCCGAAGCCGGCTGCGGGGACGATGCAGCGCTGCGGGACCTGCTGCTGCAGCTGCGAAGCCTGCGGACAGATGAGGTTCCGGCGCCGTCGGAGGAAGTCGCCGCTCTCCTGGCCTCCCCTTCCGGGACAGTAGCCCGGCTGGACCCCGGCCGGCCCCGGCGGAACAGGCGCTTTGTCTTCACCGCCCTGGGCGTCGCTGCCTCGCTCGGCGTCGCAGGCGGGGCAGCCGCCGGAAATGAGGACCTGCGGCGCGGAGCAGAGGGGACCGTGAAAGGCATTCTCCGGTCGTTCTCGCCTCCGGCGCCGCTGACTCCCGCTGCCCCCGCACCGGGGCCAGGGGCATCCACCCCGGCGCCCGCCGTCGTGCCTGTCTCCCCCGAAACCTTGCCCGCCGGTGTTCCGGCTGCTTCTCCCGCTGCTGATCCTGCCGTCCCGGAACCCGGGGAGATCAGCGGTCCAGCAGAGCATATGGCGACGTTCCACCCGGGCCCCGGGATGGAGGGCCCGGCCACCCGGGCGGAGGGCCAGAACGAGCACGCCAATCCTGCCGTCCCGGCCAAGGACTCGCGCGAGCCGGCGGAGCCTCCAGCGGCCAGCCAGGCGGCGGAGGTCGAACCCGATGCCCGTCCCGGCAGGAACGGAAACGGCGCGGTGCCGGGCGGGGACCAGCCCACCGGCCAGCCCGTCGGCCAGCCCAGCGAACAACCCGACGAACCGGGGGACAAAACCAACCCGTCGCGCTGACCCGCGCTCCGGAAGCAGTGGTCAGTCGCGGTGCTTGGCCACCGTGAACAGGAAGGTGGAGTCCTCCTCGGCGTCCAGGCTGTGCAGGCCGGGCGGGACGATCAGCAGGTCTCCGGGCTTGCCCTGCCAGGACTCCGTGCCTGCCCGCAGGTTGACGCAGCCCTGGATCACAAAGACCGTGGCATCGCCCGGGTTCTGGTGCTCACTCAACCGGGTCCCGGCGGTCATGGCCATCACCGTCTGGCGGAGGACCTTCTCGTGGCCGCCGTACACGGTGTCCGCCGCACGCCCGTTAGTGGAGCCGATCGCAGCCTCAAGCTGCTGCCGGGCCAGTGCTTCGATCGATATCTTCTGCATGCGCCCAAGGCTACCCGCGTTCTTCCCGCAAGGGAGCCACCCCCGCCGCCACGGTTCCGGCCCTTGCGGCCCTCCTCCTGCAGAAGCCGGGGCCCTCACCTCGTTGAGGGGACCCGTGCATCTTGACCTCCTCGGTACCCGGCCGGATACTTGGACTGCCGTAGCCTGTCGCGCCGCTTCGAGGCGCACTTTTTCGTTTTTCAACCGCCTGGATCGACGGAGATCCAGCACCCCTGGCGAGGTCGGATCATGGGTTCATTGGAGCGTGGCGAGCCGGAACGCCGGGTGGCCAGGGAACTGGAAGACCTGCGGACCCGGATCGCAGGCAGCGTGCTCGAACCGGGCGACGCAGGATATGACGGGGCCCGGCGCATCTGGAACGGGATGCATGACCTGCGGCCAAGGGCCGTTGCACGTGCCGGCTCAACTGCGGACATCCCCCCGGTCCTGGCCGCAGCACGCAGTACCGGCCTGCCGCTGGCGGTGCGCGGCGGGGGCCACAACGTGGCCGGGCACGGCAGCGTGGAGGGCGGCCTGGTCCTGGACCTGAGCCAGCTCCGGAAGGTCGCCGTGGATACGGAACGAAATCTGGTAACCGTGGAACCGGGCGCAACGCTGGCCGACGTGGACGGGGCCACCACGGAGCACGGCCTGGCAGTCCCTCTGGGCGTCATCAGTGCCACCGGGGTCGCGGGCCTTACCCTTGGCGGCGGCGTTGGCTGGCTGACCCGCAGTAACGGACTGACGCTGGACAACCTGGACTCCGCCACTGTAGTCACGGCCTCCGGTGAGCAGCTGCAGGCCAGCGGCGGGGAGAATCCGGATCTGTTTTGGGGGCTGCGCGGAGGCGGCGGCAACTTCGGTGTTGTGTCCTCCTTCACCTTCCGGGCCCGTCAGTTGCCCCAGCCCGTACTCGGCGGAAACCTCTTTTACCGGCCGGACCACTGGACAACCGCGCTGGCCGGCTTTGAGCGGTGGAGCCGGGACCTGCCTGACGAGATGAACCCCATCACCAGCTTCCTGGTCCTGCCGCCGGAGTTCGGGATGGGAAGTGACCCCTGGCTCATCCTCGCCTGTGCGTGGGCGGGCGCGGACCACCGGCCCGGACTGGCTCTGATCGACCAGCTGCGCACACTTGCCCCGCCGGACCAGGAGGAGGTGGGCCCGGTTTCCTGGGTTGAATGGCAGAGCGCCATGGACAGCCTTTTTCCCACCGGATCGAGGGGCTACTGGAAGAACGTCTCCTTTTCCCGCCTCGACGGGGAGGTCATCGACGTGCTGACCGGGTTCGCCTCCGAGGTGCGGTGGCAGGGCACCGGAATCGATATCCACCTGCTGGGGGGAGCCTTCGCGCGGGTTCCGGAAGAATCGACCGCCTACCCCAGCCGCTCCGCACGCTACCTGCTGAACGTCTACGGGTTCTGGGCTTCGGCAGAGGACGACCTGCGCCTTAGCGAATTTGCCCGCACAGCGCATGCACGGATGCAGCCCTTCGCCGAAACGGGCGAGTACCTTAACTTCCTGGGCAGCGAAGCCCGGCAGGACCCCAATGCGGTGCCCCTGACCTACGGGCCGGAGAAGTACGGGCGTCTCCTGGACCTCAAGCAGCGGTACGATCCCGACAACCTCTTCAGCCGCAACCACAACATCGCGCCACGCCAGCCTTCGGCCAACCCCTAGCAGGCACTGTTCCGGGACCGGTCAGACATCCCAGCGCCCCGCCCCCAATTTCAGCCCCTCCGGCCGCAGTTGATAGACGTTAAAGGATGCAAGACGTCCTGAACCCAGCACTGCCCCTTATCGCCATGGCCCTGGCCGTGGTGGCCGGACTCACCCTGTCCTGGCTGCTGCGCAAGATTGTCCTGCGGCTGAACCGGAAACGACCCGAACTGCAGGCCACCTCCCGGGTGGCCCGCCAACCGCTGCGGCTGGCACTGTGCCTGGTGGGCGTCCGTGCCGCGCTGGGAATGACGGCCGCCGGCGAAAGCTGGCACGGCGCCGTCGACCACTTCCTCCTGATAGCCCTCATCGGTGCCTTCGCCTGGCTGGCCATTGCGGTGCTGCTCATCCTTGAGGCCGTGGTGCTGAAGCGGCACAGCGTGGATGTGGCGGACAACCGGAGGGCACGCCGGCTGCGCACGCAGATGATCCTGGCCCGGCGGATCGCCGTGGCACTGGTGGTCGTGCTTGCCGTGGGCACCGCCATGCTGACCTTCCCCGCGATCCAGGCCCTGGGCACCGGGCTGCTCGCGTCCGCCGGCGTGATTTCCATTGTTGCCGGCCTGGCTGCCCAGACCTCGCTGGTGAACGTCTTTGCCGGCATGCAGCTTGCGTTCACCGATGCCATCCGCGTGGACGACGTGGTGGTGGTCCAGAAGGAGTGGGGCCGGATCGAGGAGATCACGCTGACCTACGTGGTGGTGCATCTTTGGGACGACCGCCGGCTGATCCTGCCGTCCACCTACTTCACCACCACCCCGTTCGAGAACTGGACCCGACGCCAGTCCGAGGTGATGGGCACCGTGGAGTTCGATCTGGACTGGCGCGCGCCCGTGGAGGACATGCGCACCGAACTGCGCCGCGTCCTGGCGGGCACCGAACTGTGGGACGAGCGGGTGGGCGTCCTGCAGATCACCGACGCCACGGGCGGTTTCGTCCGCGTCCGGATCCTGGTCAGCGCGGCGGACAGTGCCGCGCTCTTCGACCTGCGCTGCCTGGTCCGTGAAACCATGGTCACCTTCCTGCAGCAGGGGCACCCGGAAGCGCTGCCGCACCAGCGCTGGGAACAGGCGCACGACGGCGCGGCCGCCCGGCGCAGCGCACCACTGCACGGGCTGGGTGCGCCCTCGGCGGGCGGTGCGCGTCCCCCGGCGGACCCGCACGAATCGCAGCTGTTCACCGGCTCGATTGAAGCGGTGGAGCGGTCCCGGGCCTTCACCGGGCCCGGTGACGAAGTCTTCGAGGAACGGGACCGCAGCCTGGCTTCCCGCAACTGAAACCCTTGATAGGTGACCATATGGTCACCTATTATGGGGGTCATGGACGACGTGTTCAAGGCACTCTCCGACCCCACCCGCCGGGACCTGCTCGACGAGCTGTTCCGCGAGGACGGCCAGTCGCTGAGCGCCCTTGAGGCACGGTTCGACATGAGCCGGTTCGGGATCGCCAAGCACCTCCGCATCCTGGAGGACGCAGGCCTGGTGGTCACCCGGCGCCGCGGCCGGGAAAAGCTGCACTTCCTGAACCCGGTGCCCATCCGGCTGGTCCACGACCGGTGGGTCAGCAAATACGCAGAACCATGGGCCGCTGCCCTCAGCGACCTCAAATCCAGATTGGAAAGTCCCATGGAAAAGATCTTCGAGATTTACATCAAGACCACGCCGGAACGGCTCTGGGAAGCCATCACGGACAGCACCATCCGCAGCAACTACCAGTTCGGGAACACCATCGAGGCAGACTGGTCCCCGGGCGGCCGGTTCGTGATGAACAACCCCCGGGCGGGTGCACCGCTGGGCGAGGGCGAGAACCTGGAGGTGGATCCGCCGCGCCGCCTGGTCCAGACCATGCGGGCCCTCTGGGGTGAAGACGTCAAGGCCGAGGGCACCTCGAAGGTCACCTGGGAGATCGAACCGGTGGGCGATTCCTGCCATCTCACCGTCACGCACAGCGACCTGCGCGAGGGCGCCAACGAGCAGCTTTACGGCGGCTGGCCGATGATCCTCTCCGGCCTGAAGACCTGGCTGGAGACCGGCGAAAAACTCACCACGCCCGGGTCGCTGATGTACACGTAAAACGTCGACAACGGCGGCCGTCCCCTTGGTTGGGACGGCCGCCGTCGTGGTGGTGCTGGCGTGGAGGCACCCCGGGGCCTACGCCCGGGGAATGCGCACGATGGCTGGACCGGGACGGTCGGGTGACAGCGTCACCGTGAGCGCATCGCCGGAGGCCTCCACGGTTCCGCCGCCGCCCTCCACGGACGCCTGCGCCAGGGAGAACGCGTCCGCGTCCAGCGTCACCATGGCCTCGCTCTTACCGCCAAGCGAGTCAACGAAGGCGACGACTTCGGACCCCCGGTCCAGCCAGCGGACCCAGCTGTCCCCGTCACTGCCTGCCGCCGGGCCAGCCTGAAGCGGCCGCCCGCCCACCAGGAACTGCTTGGCGGTTGCCATCCAGTGGCCCAGCCCGGTCAGGGCCTGCCGCTGGATCTCCGGGATGGTGCCGTCAGCCCTCGGGCCAACGTTGAGCAGGAAATGGCCGCCCCGGGAGACAACGTCGGCCAGGTGGCGCGCCAGCTCCTGGCCGGTGAGCGACTGCTCCGGGCCTTCCACCTGGTTGTAGCCGAAGGAGAATCCGATGCCCCTGCAATTCTCCCACTCGGATTCGGACTCGTTCTCCCTGGCGGCTTCGTACTCGCTGGTGGCGTAGTCCTGGTGGGTGTCACCCCAGCGGTCGTTCACCACGCCGTCCGGAACAGCCGCGTAGAAACGTTCGAACAGGGTGCCGAGCCCATGCTCACCGAAGTGCTTGCCGGCGTCGGGCCATTCAATGTCATTCCACAGGACGTGGGGCCGGTACTTGTCCACCAGATCAGCCACGTGGTTGTACGCATACTCCGCGTAACCGGCGTCCTTGGGCCGGGAGGTGTCATGGACGCTTTCACTGGTGATGTGCGGCGGAAAGGGACGCTCATGCCAGTCCAGGCCGCCTGAGTAGTAAAGGCCCAGCTTCAGCCCGTTGTCCTCCACGGCCCGGGCGATTTCGCCGATCAGGTCCTTGCGCGGGCCACGGCGGACCGTGTTCCGCTCCCCCGTTCCCGGGGCGTCCCACAGGGCGATGCCGTCATGGTGCTTCGTGGTGGGCACCACGTAGTCGGCGCCGGCAAATTTGAACAGCTCCACCCAGTCCGCAGGATCAAACTGCTCGGCCTTCCACTGGTCCAGGAAGGCGTCATAGTCCTCGCCACCGTACACGTCCCGGTGGTGCTGCTGGGCAGGGCTGCCGTCGATGCGGATGGTGTTGTAGTACCACTCCGCGTAGGGGTTGTGGGTGAACCACTCGCGGTCCTCGATGGTGCCCAGGGCGCCAATGGGTTCAGCCCAGGCGGGAACGGAGTAGGCGCCCCAGTGGATAAAGATGCCGAACGGCGCGTTCTGGAACCACTCCGGCAAGGGCCGGGACAACTTGTTCCAGTCTTCAGGCGTGGCTGTGCTGTCAGTCATGCTGTACTCCAATTTCAGATAGGTGATTCTGGGAACCTGGGGTCAGGGTGGTTGTTCAGCGGCCGCCGAATCCTCCCATGCTGACGCCTTTGACCAGCTGGCGCTGCAGGAGGATCACGACCAACAGGCTGGGGATCACGGCTACGGTTGCGGCGGCCATCAAGGGCCCCCAGTCCGTTCCGCGTTCGCCGGAGAACATGGACAGGCCAAGCGGGATCGTGGCCCGGGAGACGTCATTGATGACGATCAGAGGCCACAGGAAGCTGCTCCAGTAATCGATGAAGCTGAACACAGCCACCACTGCGAGCGGCGCGCGGACCAGTGGCAGGATGACGCTCCACAGGATCCGGAGGGACCCGGCACCGTCTATCCGCGCGGCTTCTTCGAATTCGACCGGTAGGGAAAGCAGGAACTGCCGGATGAGGAACGCACCGAACGCACCGAACGCGAACGGAACGATAAGCGCCGGAAGGGAATTCACCTGGTCCAGCTTGTTCATCATGATGTACAGCGGGATGACCAGCACCTCCTGCGGCAGCACCAAGGTGCCCAGGAATACAAGGAACAGCTTGTCGCGGTGCTTGAACTGCAGCCGCGCGAAGGCATAGGCGGACAGCAGCGACACCACGGTGGTCAGGGCTGCCCCGGCAATGGACACCAGGAAGCTGTTGGCGATCACCTGCGCGAACGGTATGGCAGTCCAGGCGGTCACGTAGTTGGACCACTCCACGCGGGAAGCCAGGAAGTTGGAACCCGTGGAGAAGACCTCGGAAGTCGGCTTCAGGGATGTGGCCACCATCCAGAGGAACGGGAAGAAGAAAATGAGGCCTGCAAGGATAATGGCTGCCCTGCTGATGTAGGTTCCCGGCCGCTTCTTCCTGCGACGCGCAGGGGGTTGGCTTTTCAAGGTGCCGATGTTCGGGGTGGCACCTTTGGCCATCGTTTCAGTTGTCATAGTTGACCAGCCTCTTCTGCTGGGAGAACTGCAGTGCGGTGATAAGCATGACGATCACAAACAGCGCCCATGCCAGCGCCGAGGCATAGCCAAGCTTGTCGAAGGAGAATCCGTTGCGGTACAGGTAGAGCACGATGGTGTTGGTTGATTCACCGGGCCCGCCCAGTGTGAGCAGGTATGGCTGGGTGAAGACTTTGAAGGCTCCGATGATGGTCATCACCGTGCAGAAGAAAAGCGACGGCGACAGCATCGGCAGCACCACGCGGAAGAACCGTTGCCATGCCCCGGCACCGTCAATACGCGCCGCTTCCAGCAGGTTAGGTGAAATCCCGTTGAGCCCCGCGCCGAGGACGATGATGTTGTAGCCGATTCCCTGCCAGAGGGACATGGCGATCAGCGAGCCCATGGCCAACTGGCTGTTGCTGAGCCAGGACGGTCCGTGGATGCCGAAGTTGGCCAGGAAGCTGTTGACGACGCCGTCATCGGTAAGCATGAGCCGCCATACCAGCGCGTTGGCAACCATCGGCGTGACAACCGGGATGAAGAACAGGACCCGGAAGAACGGGCCCCAGCTCCCCAGGCTGTGCAGCCACGTAGATACCCCCAGCGCCAGGACGAGATTCAGCACGGTGTAGCAGACAGCGAAGAACAACGTGTTGCCCAGGACCGTCCAAAAGACCGGGTCCCCTGCCAGCATGCGGGTGTAGTTTTCCAGTCCGACGAATTTGGGGGTACCGAACAGGGGCCAGTCGAACAGGCTGATCACCAGGGAGGCGATGAGCGGAACCACGATGAAGATGAGGAACCCCAGCATGCCGGGGGCAAGGTACACAGCGGCGAGCTTCCCGTGGCCGGTAACCCTGGCCGGCTTCTTTGCGTTTTTCACGGCGAGCGTCGGTATAGCAGTCATCGTTGACCTATTCCTTGAGCGGGGCAGGCTCCGGGAATGGAGCCCGCCCCCGGAGGATTACTTGGCTGAGTTGGCGATGGTGGAGAGGATTTCCTGGGCTGACTTGCTGCCGCGGAACCCGTCGCCGGAGTACTGCGTGAAGTTCGTTTCCACCTGGTTCCAGGTGGGCGTCGTCACCAAAGGCCGGCCCGACTTCAGCAGCGCTTCGACCACTGCGACGTCGGCCGCGGGCTTGTTTCCGGCCCAGTCCTTGATCGCGGATTCCACGGACGGTACCGTCCCGCGTGCTGCCCCGACGGCTCCGACCACCTCGGGCGTCGTAATCTTCATGATGTTCTTGAAGGCCGTTTCCTTGTCCTTGCAGGACGCCGCGATGGCGAATGCGGAGCCTTGGATCATTCCGATGCTTTGCCCCGAGGTCGAAGGAACGACGGCGATACCCACCTTGCCCTGCGTCTTCGTGGTCAGCGTGTCGTACATCCAGGGGCCGTCGATGATCATGGCCGCCTTGCCGCTCATGAACTGCTGCTCGGGAACATCGCTGCCGTCCGACGCCTGCGGAGGCGCCGCCACCTTTTCCTTGGCGGCCAGGTCAAAAGCGAACTGCTGGTCCTGCACGAGACCCTGGTTGGTCAGGTCCAGCTTCCCGTCCTTGACCGGTTCGTTGCCGTTGGCAAAGGCCAATGGCAAGCCTGGGCCGGCGCCGAAGCCCGGCGGAACGGCCAGGCCCGTGACGCCATCCTTCGTCAGCGCCTTCAGGTCGGACGTGAACTGGGCGGTGGTGTAATTGAGCGTTGGTTCCTTCACTCCTGCTGCGGACAGGAGGTCCTTGTTGTAGTAGAGGACTACCGGCTCGGCGTCGTACGGGATGCCGCGGAGGCTTCCGTCCACCGTCAAGCCGTCAATCATCGCCTTGTTGTACATGGACACGTCAACGTTGTTGCTCTTGACCATGTCGTCAAGCGGCACCGTCAGGTCCTTGAGCTCCTGCGCACGGGCTGCCTGGGTGGTGATGATGCACGGCGCACCGGAACTGGACAACCGCGTCTTCACTTTGGTCCAGTAGTCGTTGAAGCTGGGGCCCTCGAGCGTGAGGTCGAACGCGGGGTCTTTCTTCTTGGCCGCGTCGACGAAGGCCTGCCATTGTGCCCGGTCGTTTTCATTGCTGATCCATGTGTACATCGAGGAGGCTTCCTTGCCCCCGTCGGATGATGAACCTGCGCTTGAACCGCAGGCACTCAAGGTGCCCGCCGCGAGGGCTGCCGCCGCTGCCGCTGTCAGCAGGCGGCCGGTAACGCGTTTGTTCGACACGATGATGTCCTTTCATAGCTGGGGACAAGGGCTGCCCGGCGACGTCCTCGTGGCCTGCCTGGTGTGATGTGCGCAACCCTCGTTCCAACAGAATGACCCGGGCCATCTCAGTAAGTCAAGGAATCATCTGATCTTTTATCGAAAATCTGAACTGGAATGCCAACGAATCGCGACTTTCACAGGTTTTTTGATGACAAGATCAGACGAATAGCCCTACGATGCGCTTTCCTCATCACTGAGGACCGCCTCGGTATCCCGCACCTCTCCCGCAAGGTCCGGTTCGGGGATGGCAGTGACATAATCCTCCACCGCGTACAGGTGGTTGGCCATCCGCGTCCGGGCGCGGTCCACATCATGCCGGCGCAGGGCTTCCAGGATGCCGAGGTGTTCGCGGTGCGTGGCCAGCAGGCCCTCACTGTCGTGGATGGACCGCCACATCCGTCCCCGGATGGTGTTGGTGGACACCGTCTCGATCAACGCGGACAGCACATGGTTGGCAGATGCCTCCGCGATCAACCGGTGAAATTCCACGTCGCACTGCATCGCCGCTTCATGCTGGACCGGTGCCGCGTGGATTGCGGAATGGGCGCGCTCCAGGATGCGTTCAGCCTGATCCAGCTGGTCTTTCCCGATGCAGATCGCCGCAGCGGCAGCCGCCTCTGTCTCCAAGGCCCTGCGGACAGTGTGCACCTGGTTTGCCCGCTCCCCGTCCTGGAGCCCCACCCAGAATTCCATGGCAGACAGGAGGGCCGAGGGTTCCAGCCGGGTCACGAAGGTTCCGGCACCTTGCTTGGTTTCCAGGATGCCCATGGTAGAGAGTGCGCGTACACCCTCGCGGAGCGAGCCGCGCGATACCTGCAGCTCTGCGGCGAGGTCCTTCTCGACGGGTAGCCGGTCGCCCGGCCGAAGCCGACGGGAGGACAGCATCCGCTTGACGCCCGTGATCACCACGTCGGTCTGGGACATCGAACCATTGGTTGCGCCGCTCGTCATAGCTGCCGCCCTTCATTGTGTTTCATAAGCAGCTTCCCATCAGGGAAATCCACTTTCATCTGATGTATTGCTTGGAAAATGCATCCTGCTCCTATATTCTCATCAAATACTTCCAAATACATCAGATGACGCTGGCATCGTTGCTGAGTGTCATCTTCATAGCCTGAATCTGGAGGGCTCACGATGCCACGCATCACCGGTTTTGACGTATTTGACGTGCGGTTTCCCACCTCGCTGTCCGCGGATGGCTCGGATGCCATGAATAAGAACGGGGACTATTCTGCCGCCTACATAGTGCTGAGGACCGATGACCCGGCCGTGTACGGCTGCGGGTTTACCTTCACCATTGGCCGCGGCAATGAAGTCTGCGCCGCGGCCATGGAATTGCGGGCCCGTCCCCTGATCGGACAGGATACGGACTCCATCGGCCGGAACCTCGGGGAGACGTACAGGGACCTGAAGCGCGATTCCCAGCTGCGCTGGCTCGGGCCGGACAAGGGGGTGGAGCACCTCGCCCTCGGGGCTGTGATGAATGCAGTGTGGGACCTCGCAGCGAGGACCGCGGGTAAACCCTTGTGGCGCCTCCTGGTGGACATGACCCCGGAGCAGATTGTTGACGCGGCCGACCTGACCTATCTCTCGGATGCCCTTACCCGCGACGAGGCACTGGGCCTGTTGGCACGCCTGGCACCGAGCCGGGAGGAGCGCATCCGGCAGCTGGCCCAAACCGGTTACCCGTGCTACACCACCTCGGCAGGTTGGCTGGGGTACTCGGACGAGAAGCTCCGGCGGCTTTGCCAGGAGGCGGTGGACCAGGGCTACCGCCACATCAAGCTGAAAGTGGGCGCTTCCCTGGAGGACGACATCCGCCGCCTCGGCATCGCGCGTGAAGTCATCGGCCCTGCCGGCAACCTCATGATCGACGCAAACCAGGTATGGGATGTCCCCCAGGCCATCGACTGGGTCAAGCAGCTTTCCGAGTTCAACCCCCTATGGATCGAGGAACCCACCAGCCCGGACGATATCCTCGGCCACGCTGAAATCCGCCGGGCGGTCCAGCCGATCGGAGTAGCCACGGGCGAACACGGCATGAACCGAGTCCTCTTCAAGCAACTTTTCCAGGCCGGGGCCATCGACTACTGCCAGCTGGATGCCTGCCGACTGGCCAGCGTCAACGAAGTACTCGCCGTCCAGCTGATGGCCGCCAAGTTTGGCATCCCCGTCTGCCCCCACGCCGGCGGGGTGGGGCTGTGCGAACTGGTCCAGCACCTGTCCATCTTCGACTTCATCGCCGTCTCGGGAGACCTCACCGGACGCGTCACGGAGTTCGTGGACCACCTGCACGAACACTTCGTGGACCCGTGCATCATCAGGGACGGCGCCTATGTCATGCCGGCAAACCCGGGGTACTCAGCCGAACTGAAAGAGCAGACGCTGCAGGAATACGCCTTCCCCTACGGGAGCTACTGGGCAGGAACCGACCCCGGCCGGGCTGAACAGGCCTGGCGGGCCGGCAACGAAGCAGGCCGGGTCGCTTTTGCGAGCGCTCGGCGGCAGGTGGAGGCATGATCAATTACACCCTCACCCATCCGGGCCTTTTGGCTGCGCTTGCCGAGTCAGGCCACGGCTCCCAAATCCTGGTTGCTGACGCCAACTACCCGCACAACACCGGTGCACCCGCGTCCGCCCGCCGGATTGCCCTGAACCTGCGGCCCGGCCTGCTGACCATCGACCAGATCCTTGAGGTGCTCATCGACGCCGTCCCGCTGGAGGCGGCGGAGGTGATGACTCCGCCGGACGGTAACTGGACGGACGCCGTCAAGGGCTACGAACGCGCCCTGGGCACGAAGGTGCCCATCACCTCCCACCAGCGCTTCGACTTCTACGACGCCGCACGCTCGCCGAATGTCGCCGTCGTCATTGCCAGCGGGGACACCCGGCACTATGCGAACCTCCTGCTGACGATCGGTGTCCGGCCCGATGGGACGTCGTGATGAGGGCGCCTTCATTGCGGGTCATCGATTCGCACGTCCACGTCTGGGATCCCGCCGGGCTCGACTACACCTGGCTGGAGGATGCGCCCACCCTGAACAAGCCGTTCCTTCCCCAAGACCTCCCGCACACCGGGGCAAACACCCGTGCTGCCGTTTTTGTCCAGGCCGACTGCCGTAATGACCAGGCCCTGCAGGAAGTGGACTGGGTATCGGGCCTGCACGCTGGCTGGCCGCAGCTGGCGGGGATTGTGGCCTTCGCCCCCATCAGCCGCGGTGACGCGGTAGCGGAGGACCTGGACCAGCTGCTGGAACGCCCCCTGGTACGGGGCGTCAGGCAGCTGTTCCAGGACCGGGACGCATCATTCATGGTGGACCCCAAGACGCTGGCCGGTGCACGGCAGGTGGCGGCGTCCGGGCTGGTATTCGATGCGTGCATCCGTGCCGGACAGCTCGGCGCCCTGGCGGAATTTGCCTGCCGCGTCCCTGAACTGCTGATTGTGTTGGACCACATGGGCAAGCCCCCTCTGGCCAGTGGCGACTTGGCGGCTTGGAGCAGGGGGATGCGCGAACTGGCCGGGCGCCCCAACGTCACCGTCAAGATTTCCGGGGCCGGCGCCGAAGCCGACCCGCAGCGTCCGCTGGCGCCTCAGGCACAGCCCGTCATCCAGGAAACACTGCGGCTTTTCGGTGCGGAGCGCTGCATGATCGGCAGCGACTTTCCCGTCTCGGTGACAAGCCCTGCCGCTTACCAGGACTGGATCACCATTGTGGAAGAGTCGATGGCAGGTGCTTCCGACGGCGAGCGCGCCAGCGTCACGCACCGGACGGCAGCCCGCGTCTACCAGCTCACGGAAGAGCCAGGACAGGCCCCCGACCAGGAGAAGGACTGATCATGCAAGAAACCCGCACCATCCCCGGCACGGACGTCCTGCTGCCGGTGCTCGGCTTCGGCGGGGCCCCCATCGGCAACCTCTACCGGCAGGTCCCGGAGCAGGAGGCGGTGGACGCCGTCAGCGCGGCCTGGGAGGGCGGCGTCCGCTATTTCGATACCGCCCCGCACTACGGGCTGGGGCTCTCGGAACGCCGCCTGGGCGCCGCGCTCGCAGGGCAGGACCGCGACAGTTACGTGCTCAGCACGAAGATCGGGCGGCTCCTGCGCCCCAACCCGTCCCCGCAGGGCAAGGACACCGAGGGCTTCGACGTCCCGGACGACCTCATCCGGGTCCGCGACTACTCCCGCGACGGAGTGCTGCGCTCCATCGAGGAAAGCCTGCAGCGGCTGGGGACCGACCGGATCGACATCGTCTACATCCACGACCCTGACGACTACTGGACCGAGGCCGTGGAGGGCGCCGCCCCGGCGCTGTCCGCCCTGCGGGACGAAGGGGTCATCAGGGCCTGGGGCGCAGGCATGAACCAATCCGGGATGCTCCACAGGTTCGTCACCGAAACGGACATCGACGTTGTCATGCTCGCGGGCCGGTACACGCTCCTTGAGCAGGGTGCAGCACAGGACCTGCTTCCTGCCTGCCTGGAGCGCGGGGTTGGCGTGGTGAACGTCGGTGTCTTCAATTCGGGCCTGCTGTCCAAGGAGCGGCCCGCGGCCAACGCCACCTATAACTACGCCCCGGCCCCGCAGGAACTGCTGGACAGGGCCAACCTGCTGGCAGACGTCTGCGAATCCCACGGCACCACGCTGCCCGCCGCCGCCCTCCACTTCCCCTACCAGCACCCCGCCGTCACCAGCGTTGTCCTTGGCATGCGGACGCCGGCACAGGTGAAGCAAAACCTGGACCTGGCCTCGCAGGCCGTCCCGGACCAGCTGTGGGCTGACCTCCGGGACCGCGGACTGATCTCCTAAAAAGCACAATCACGTACAACCAAGAAAAGAAGAAACGAATGCAATTTGCACGCATAGGTGCCCCCGGCAAGGAAGTCCCCGCCCTGCTGCACGGGAAGAAGTACTACTCCCTGGAACACGTGGCCCGGGACATCGACGCCGATTTCTGGGAATCCGACGGTCCCGGCCGCGCGGCAGCGGCGCTGGCCGCGGGGGAACTGGCGGAACTCGCCGTGGACGGCGCCCGGATCGGCGCTCCGATCGCCAGGCCGTCCTCCGTGATCTGTGTGGGCATGAACTACGCCGCGCACGCCGCCGAGTCGGGGTCTGCTCCCCCTACCGTGCCCATCATCTTCCACAAGGCCCCCAACACCGTGGCTGGCCCGTTCGATGCCGTGGCGATTCCGCGTGGTTCCACGAAGACCGACTGGGAAGTCGAACTGGGCGTGGTCATCGGCCGGCGCGCCTCGTACCTGGAATCCCCTGCGCAGGCCCGGGACTATATCGCCGGCTACGTCACCGTCAATGACCTGTCCGAGCGCACGTTCCAGCTGGAAGTGTCCGGCGGCCAATGGTCCAAGGGAAAGAGCTGTGCAGGATTTTGTCCCACCGGACCGTACCTGGTCACCCCCGATGAGGTGGATGCCGGGGACCTTCGGCTGCGCAGCTGGGTCAACGGCGAAATCCGCCAGGACTCCAGCACCCGGGACCTGATCTTCGGTGTGGAGCAGGTGATCTATGACCTGAGCCAGTTCCTGGTCCTTGAACCGGGTGACCTGGTCTGCACCGGCACCCCGGAGGGAGTAGCCCTGTCCGGGCGCTTCCCGTACCTGAAGGCCGGGGACGTCGTCGACATCGAAGTGGCGGGACTGGGCCGCCAGCGCCAGGAATTCTTCCAGGGCTAACCACGAGAGGACAAACAATGGAGTTTGCGGGACTTAAGGCAATCGTCACCGGCGGAGCCTCCGGCATCGGGGCCGCGACGGCGAAACTGCTCCAGGAGCGCGGAGCCGATGTCGCCGTGCTGGACCTCAACCCGGACCAGGCGGCGGGGGTCAAAGCCATCCGCTGCGACGTCTCCGACGACGCCTCGGTCCGCCGGGCTGTCGAAGAGGCCGCGGAGCAACTGGGCGGGATCGACGTCGTGGTTAACAACGCCGGGGTGGGTGCCCAGGGCACCATCGAGGCGAACGACGACGACGAATGGCACCGCGTGTTCGACATCAACGTGCTGGGGATGGTCCGCGTTTCCAGGGCCGCCCTGCCCCACCTGCGCCGGTCCGGCCACGCGGCGATCGTGAACACGTGTTCGGTCGCAGCCACCGCAGGGCTCCCCCAGCGGGCCCTCTACAGCGCGACGAAGGGCGCCGTACTGTCACTCACCCTGGCCATGGCCGCCGACCACCTGCAGGAAGGCGTGCGGGTCAACTGCGTCAATCCGGGGACGGCAGACACCCCCTGGATCGGCAGGCTCCTCTCCAGCGCACCGGATCCCGCGGCGGAACGGGCGGCGCTGGAGGCGCGCCAGCCGCACGGGCGGCTGGTCTCCCCGGAGGAAGTGGCGGCAGCCATCGTTTACCTGGCCAGCCCGCTTTCCGGTTCCACCACCGGAGTGGACCTTGCCGTGGATGGTGGCATGCAGGCGCTCCGGCTGCGGCCCCGCTCCGCCTCCTGACGGCGCCGCCGCCTCCCGACGAAGGCCGTCCAAACCCGGCCGCCACGGGAGCCGCGGGCCGGTAATGTCATGTCATGGACAGCAGTGCCCTGCTCAACGTCGCTTTGGTTCTCGGTTTC
The DNA here is from genome assembly GCF_019710585.1 of Arthrobacter sp. MAHUQ-56. Lineage (GTDB taxonomy): Bacteria > Actinomycetota > Actinomycetes > Actinomycetales > Micrococcaceae > Arthrobacter. Next base: position 53,389 of record NZ_JAIFZQ010000021.1, read on the forward strand.
GTGCTGCTCGGCGGGGTCTTCGCTGCCGCCGAAATGGCGCTCGTCTCCCTCCGCGAAAGCCAGGTCCGCCGGATTGAAAAGTCCGGGGACCTCGGTGCCCGGACTGCCGACCTGGCACGCAACCCGAACCGGTTCCTTTCCACCGTCCAGATCGGGGTGACCCTGTCCGGATTCTTCTCCGCAGCGTACGGCGCCTCGGCGATCGCGCCCGCCGTCGTGCCCCTGCTGGAAGCCCTCGGGCTGGGGGCGGCGGCCGGGCCCGTGTCCTTTATCGGCATGACCCTGCTGGTGGCCTACCTGTCGCTGGTGCTCGGTGAACTGGCGCCCAAGAGGCTGGCGCTGCAAAGACCCGTCCCCTTCACCAAAATCCTGGCCCCGCCGCTGATCATCCTCGCCAAAATCATGCGGCCGGTTATCTGGCTCCTGTCGGTATCCACCAATGCGGTGGTCCGGCTGGTGGGCGGCGACCCACACGCCAGGCGGGAAAGCATCAGTTCCGAAGAGCTCTGGGACATGGTGGCGGAGAACGAACTGATCGAAGAGAACAGCCGGACCATCCTGGCCGACGTGTTCGGCGCCGGCGACAGGACGCTGCAGGAAGTGATGCGGCCGCGCACGGAGGTCATCTTTATCGACGGTGCCATGACGGTGGCCGAGGCCCGCAGGATGGTCAGGGACGGGCCCTACTCCCGGTTCCCCGTCATCGGCAGAAACCCCGACGACGTGCTGGGCTTCGTGCACATCCGCGACCTGATGCCCCGGGATGAGGCGCAGGACCAGGCGCCGGTGCGCGACATCGCGCGGGAAATCCTCCCACTGCCCGGCACGAACCGGGTGCTGCCGTCGCTGTCCCGCATGCGCAGGACCAACCAGCACATCGCGCTGGTGGTGGACGAGTACGGCGGCACGGACGGTGTGGTCACGCTCGAAGACCTGGTGGAGGAACTGGTGGGCGAGATCTATGACGAGTACGACACCGGCACGGAGCACGAGGACCGCGTCAGCGTGGCCGACGGGACCATCGACGTGGATGGCGGCCTGATCCTGCAGGAGTTCAGGGCGGCCGCCGGGATCGACCTGCCGGAGGGCCACTACGAGACGGTGGCCGGGTTCATCATGGACCGGCTGGGCCGCCTGCCCAAGACCGGCGACAGGGTCCAGATTCCCGGACACGTGCTGACAGTCCTTGCCATGGACCGGCTCCGGATTGCGCGGGTCCGGGTCACCCCGCTGGGTGGCCAGCCAGGATGACAGGCACACCAGGCCGCAACCCGGGGACCAATGGCCCTTGGGCGTGAGGGTGCGGGGCGGACACAGTTAAGGCGTCTTGTTCCCCCCGCCCGGCAGATAGGACCACCATGTTCACCAGAGGCACCACCATCATCGGAACCCTTTTGGCGCTCGGCGCAGCAGCCATCGCTGCGCCGGCATACGCGGCAAGCAGCGACGGCGCGGACGTCGACAGGCTGGATGAATGCCAGACCTACGAGAATTATCAGGTGTGCCGTACCGGCATGGTGGTCAGCAATATTGTCCAGACCCCGGCTGGCATGGACTCCACTTCATCATCCAGCAACTATGTCGACAGCTATGTGGATGGCCAGACTGCCGGGTCCACCATCGGGACGCAGACGCACTCCCATATCCTCGTCCAGAACGGGGAACTGATCGAGGTGGGCCAACACTACACGGAGTCCAGTCCGGCCAGTCCGGACGGCAACGGCCAATGCACGGACCGGGAGGACAACCACCAGGTCAGGGACAGCCTGCAGTACGACCTCGAGGTCTACTTCTGCAAGTGACGCTCCAGGAACGCGAGGGTGCGGGTCCAGGCGTCCGCCGCAGCCTCGGCGTTGTAGGTGTATTTGTTGGTGTCGTTGAAGAAGGCGTGGCCCGTCCCCGGGTACACCACGGCTTCGAACTCCACGCCGGCCACCTGCATCCGCTTCTTCAGCCCGGGCAGCTCCTCCATGAGCGCGCTGTCATTCTCCCCGTAAAAGGCCAGGACCGGGCAGGAGATGGCACGCAGCTCCGAGTCCCTGAACTCGGCGTGGCCGTAGAACGGGACGGCGGCCCGCAACCGGGGCTCGGCAACGGCCAGTGAGAACGTGTAGGTCCCGCCCAGGCAAAAGCCCGTGGCCGCCACCCTTCCGGCCAGTCCCGGCACGCCCTCAAGGTGGTCGAAGCAGGCGCGGAGGGCGGCGACGGCGTGCTTGGCGTATTCCGGGGAGCGGATGGGGGCCATGTGTTTCCGCAGCCGCGGCTGGGCGTTGCTGCGCTGCTGGGGATCGAACGCCGCCTCCTGCAGCTCTCCGGTGAGGTCCGCCGTTCCCCCGGCACCGGTCAGCAGGTCGGGCGCCACCGCCAAGTACCCCTCGGCGGCGAACCGGTCCGCGACGTCCTTGGTATGGCCCACCAGGCCCCACACCTCGTGGACCACCACCAGGCCGCCCCTGGGCGTCCCGGCGGGTTCACTGACGTAGGCATGCACCGACGTCGAGGCGTTTCCGAGCGTCATCATGTTTCCCATGGGGCCAGCATGGCACGCGGACAGGGCGGTTCCTAGGGGTTGGTTTGCTGCTTCCAGAACACCGAGATGCCCAAGGTCACCGCGCAGAGGACCAGCATGGCCAGCACCATCCGCATCCAACCGGCCTGGTCCACCCCACCGGAGGCGAACACGCCGATCATGACCGTGGCGGTGATGGCTCCCACGTACCGGCAGGTCTGATAGATGCCGGCGGCGATGCCGCGGTCCTGCGGCCGGGTGGAAAGGAACATGCCCTGGTTGGAGGCGATGCTGACGGTCCCGTACGGGACGCCCATCAGGGCGGTGAGCACCACCACGAACGGAATGGCCAAGGTGCCGGTCAGCAGCCACATCAGCGCGGCCACCACGGTCAAGAGGACGACGCCGGCAATCAGCACCCGGCGCACCCCGAACCGTCCCATCGCGGAGACTGCCCACGGGGTGGCCACCACGGACATCCCCGCCAGGGGCAGCATCAGCAGCCCCACCAGGCCCGGATCGTAGCCGCCAGCCTCCTGCAGCAGCTGCGGCAGGCCGAAGAAGACGAAGTAGTAGACGCTGCTGAACACAGCGAAGGCCAGGTACACCAGCATCAGGGGCCGGTTCCGCCCCAGCAGGCGCAGGTCCAGGAAAGGCCTGGCGAAGCGCAGCTCACGCCACGTGAACAGCGCCGCGATGACGGTTCCGGCGGCCAGCATCCACCAGCGGTAGGCCGGGGCGACGTTGAGCGCGGCCATCATCACCAGCAGCAGGGCCCCGATGAAACCGGCGATCCCGGGAATGTCCGAGTCCCGCAGCAGCTCCGCCACACTGCCGTGCTCCCTGGCCTGGTCCGGCGGCGCCGCACGCCGGACGATCAGCAGCGCAGCCAGCGCCAGGGGAACGTTGATCAGGAAGAGCGCCTCCCAGCCCACAAGCGCCACCAGCAGGCCGCCGACGACGGGCCCCACCGCGGCAGCCGAGGTGTTGACCATCTGCAGGCGCCCCAGGGGCCGCGCCGAGTCCACTTTCGCCCGGTGCGCCAGCGCGCCGACCATCACCACGGCACTGGGGTATGCCGTTGCCGTGCCGAGGGCCATGACCGCGCGCGCCACGCAGAGCAGCGCGAAACTTGGTGCCAGCGGCGCCAGGGCACACGTCACAGCCACCAGTGCCATCCCGACCATGAACATCCGCCGCGGTCCGAACCGGTCCGCCAGCCTGCCCATCACCGGCTGGCCCGCGGCGGAGGCGAGGTAGAAGGAGGTAATCACCCAGGTGACGGCAGCGACGTCGAGCCCGAAGTCGGCGCGCAGCACCACCAGGGCCACGGCGATCATGGAGGAGTTCAGCGGGTTCAGTGCCGTGCCCAGGCTGAGGCCGGCGACGGCCAAGGCAGTCCGGGATTTGTTGCTCACGGTAACAGTCTGTCCTAAAGCGCGAGGCGCAGGCGACTTTGAGGCCCCGCGCGGCCTGTGGCGTGCCTTACCTGGGCGCCGTCACCGCCGGGAACAGGGCGTCCTCCACGGCCCGCGTCAGTGCACGGATCACGTCCGCCTGGCCGTCGCCCTGCACACCGTCGGGGTTCTCGGTGTAGATCACCAGCGCAAACGTTGAACCGCGGTACGTCACGAGCGCCGCATCGTGCAGCTCCCCGGACAGTTCCCCGTATTTGTGGTGCACCTCCACGCCTGCTTTCGAACCGGCAGGAATGAGGTCCTCGTTGTTGGTGTCCTGCATGTAGCTGAGCAGCTCTTCGGTGTTGTCCTCGTTGAGCAGTTCCCCCGCGTACAACTTCTTCAGCACCAGAGCCATGTCCGCGGCGGTCAGGAGGTTCTGCTCAGGGTCGTAGGTGACCCCGATGGACTTTGCGTAGTCGATCAGCCGGGGGTAGCCAACCGCGTCCATGAGCAGCAGCCAGGAGTCGTTGTTGCTGTCGTTGACCATCGCCTTGAGCTGGAAGGCTGCATCATAGTCGCCCAGGGGTTGGTCCAGGCTGGCCTCGCCGTTTTCCACCAGATGGTAGTAGGCGGCAGCGGTCAGGATTTTCGCCGTGCTGGCCGCGGTGAAGGCCTCCTCGTCGCCGAAGGTGCGTTCCGCTCCCCCGTTGACGTCGGCCAGGGCCAGCCCGATTCGGTATTCGTCCGCCTCGCTGAGGATGGATTCCACCCTGTCCTGCAACGACGCCGGGGCTGCCGCCACCGGGGAGGCAGGCACCGCCGGCTGGGCCGGCACAGCTGCACCTGACCGGGGTTCGGAGCGGGACACGGCGAGGGTGAGGGTGCCGCCGATGACCAGCACCACGGCGACGAACAGCAGCACCAGCCGCCGGGCGGCCTGCCGTTTACCGGGCTGCCGTACACCAGGCCCCGGCGGAGGTGCGTCGCGGACTGGCGTGGGCACCGTGGGGTGCACGGACATACAAGGGCTCCTGTCCCGGATCAGCATTCACAAACAACGTCAGCGCGGTCCGAAACCACGCTGACAGAGGTGATTAAATCACTGGATTTTGGGAGCTTCCTGATGGCCGGCGGAGTGTCTTCCGGAGCGCCCAGCGGGGATGGGCTGCGGGAGGATTCCGCTGCGGGAAGTAGGTTGCCCGGGAAGTCAGGCGCGGGTGCGTGCCGCGAGCGCCGCTTCCAGGAATTCCAGGTGGGCCGGCGTCACGGCCACCACGCTGCCCAGGTACTCGGGGTGCTTTGCGACGAACTTCTTGATGAACGGGCAGACGGGGACGATCCCCATGCCTGCGTCCACCGTGCTGTCCAGTGCAACCCCCGCCAGCCGGCCCGCCAGGCCCTGGCCGCCGTATTCCTCGTTGATCACCGTGTGGTAGAAAATCCGCTGCGGTGCCGTCCCGCCGTCGTAATCCTTGTACGCCGCCTTGCCGATCCGGTTCCCCGCGTCAAGGATCTCGAAACGCTGGCGTTCAGGGTTGTGGCGGACGGTGATGTCACTCAAGGGAAACTCCTTCGTTGCGGATAGTGCTGCCGGTGCAAAGCCTAACCCGGCCCGGGCCGCACTTATTTCCGCAAACGACGGCTCCCAGGCGGCATCCCCGTCCGCCCGTCGGGTCAGCTCAGGTAGCCGTTCGGATTCAGGACGTACTTGGTGGCAGCACCGGCGTCGAATTCGGCGTAACCCTGCGGTGCTTCCTCAAGCGTGATCGCCTTTGCGTTCACGTTCTTGGCGATGTTCACCCTGTCGTTCAGGATGGCCATCATCAGCTGCCGGTTGTACTTCATCACCGGGCACTGGCCGGTGGTGAAGCTGAGCGACTTCGCCCAGCCCGTGCCCAGGCTGAGGCTCAGTGAGCCCTTCTTGGCAGCTTCATCGATGCCGCCCGGGTCGCCCGTGACATACAGGCCGGGAATGCCGAGGGCGCCGCCTGCGGCGGTGATGTCCATGAGGTCGTTCAGGACGGTCGCCGGGGCTTCCTGGGCGCCCTTTCCGTGGCCGCGCGCTTCGAAGCCCACGGCGTCCACACCGCAGTCCACCTCAGGCACACCCAGGATCTGTTCAATCTGGTCCTTGGGATCACCCTTGGTGAGGTCCACCGTTTCGCAGCCGAAGCTGCGCGCCCGCGCCAGCCTGTCCTCATTGAGGTCGCCAACAATAACGACGGCGGCGCCCAGCAAATGCGCGCTGGTCGCCGCTGCGAGGCCAACAGGACCTGCGCCTGCGACATACACCGTGGAGCCCACGCCGACCCCGGCGGAGACCGCGCCGTGGAACCCGGTGGGGAAGATGTCCGAGAGCATGGCCAGGTCCATGATCTTCTCCATGGCCCGGTCCTTGTCCGGGAACTTCAGCAGGTTCCAGTCCGCGTACGGCACCAGCACATAGTTGGCCTGGCCGCCCACCCAGCCGCCCATGTCCACGTAGCCGTAGGCACTGCCGGGCCGGTCCGGGTTCACGTTGAGGCAAATGCCGGTCTTGCGCTCCTTGCAGTTCCGGCAGCGGCCGCAGGCGATGTTGAACGGCACCGAGCACAGGTCGCCCACTTTGATGAATTCGACGTCCCGGCCCACTTCCACCACTTCGCCGGTGATTTCGTGGCCGAGCACCAGGTTGGGCGGAGCTGTGGTGCGGCCGCGGACCATGTGCTGGTCGGACCCGCAGATGTTGGTGGCCACCGTTTTGAGGATCACGCCGTGGTTGACCGCCCGCCCCACGTTCGCGGGGTTGACCCCCGGTCCGTCCTTGAGCTCAAACGTTGGGTAATCAATGTCAATTACTTCGACCTTGCCGGCTTCTTTGTAGGCAACGGCTTTGTTCCCTGTCATCAATTTTCTCCTATAGTCAGGCGTCCGGTGGGACGGCCATGATCTGGGTAGGTGAGACATCCCGTGCGGGGAACAGCCCTGGCCCTGTGGTGCTTCCTGATGTTTGGCATGGTCAGGTACCAGTTCCCGGGTGGGGATTCGCCCAGTCTAGGCACGCTCCCCATAGGGGTCTAGGGGTAGGAAGCCCCTTGTTTTTCGAGGCAACTCCAAGGGTGGGCACTTATAGTGGCGTACGCTGCACCAGCCGGCTTCCGCAAATGCCGCCCGGCCGGTTCCCGAGCAGGTTCCACCTTGAAGGAGAACGGCATGAAAACGCGCACTATTGGACAACTGACGGTTTCCGCCCTGGGCCTTGGCTGCATGGGCATGAGCGAGTTCTACGGCGACGGGGACGAGCAGGAGTCGATCGCCACCATCCATGAGTTCCTGGACGCCGGCGGGACCCTGCTCGATACTGCCGACATGTACGGCCCCTTCACCAACGAGGAGCTGGTGGGCCGTGCCATCGCCGGACGCCGCGACGACGTGGTGGTGGCCACCAAATTCGGCAACGAACGCCGCGAAGACGGTTCGTGGGTGGGCATCAACGGCCATCCCGACTACGTCCGGGCAGCCTGCGATGCCAGCCTCAAGCGGCTGGGAGTGGACCACATCGACCTCTACTACCAGCACCGCGTGGACAAGACCGTGCCCATCGAGGACACGGTGGGCGCCATGGCGGAACTGGTGCAGGCAGGAAAGGTCCGGCACCTGGGCCTGTCCGAAGCTTCGGCGGAGACCATCCGCCGGGCTCACGCCGTCCATCCCATCACGGCGCTGCAGACCGAGTATTCACTGTGGGAACGGGAGCCCGAGACCAAGGTGTTCCCCGTGCTCGCGGAGCTGGGCATCGGCTTCGTGCCCTACAGCCCGCTGGGCCGCGGCTTCCTCACCGGGCAGATCCGCAGCGTGGACGACTTCGCCGAGGACGACTTCCGCCGGCACTCCCCCCGCTTCCAGGGTGAGAACTTCGCCCGGAACCTGGAACTCGTGGACCGGGTGAAGGAGCTGGCCGACCGTAAGGGCTGCACGCCGGGGCAGCTGGCGCTCGCCTGGCTGCTGGCGCAGGGTGAGCACGTTGTCCCGATTCCCGGCACCAAGAAGCGCGAACGGCTGCGGGAGAACCTGGGCGCGGTGGACATTGAGCTCGGCGTGGAGGACCTCCAGCTACTGGAGCAGATGGCACCCGCCGGGGCGACTGCCGGCGCCCGCTACCCCAACATGTCCAGCATCGACACATAACCGTCCCTGGAACCCTGCGACCGGCCTGGGCCCGCATCGGCGTTGCTGGCCAGCGCCGCCCATGCGGGCCCAGGCCGGTTATGAGCCACATTGAAAACGCGTAGGGTGGACGTACGGCTGAAGCAGGCGGCCGCTGTTTACGTCTGTCCGGAGTCCAGTTCCATGTCCGACGATTCGGCCCTCAGCGCCCTCGCCGCTTCCTCCTTGTCCCTGCCCCACCTCCGCGACGGCCAGCTGGCCGGTATGGGCGCCCTCGTGGACGGCAGGGACGTCCTGGCCGTCATGCCCACCGGATATGGCAAATCCGCCATCTACCAGGTCGCAGCCCTCCACCTGCACAACGCAACGGGACGTCCCGCCGTCGTGGTTTCACCCCTTATTGCCCTGCAGGAGGACCAGCTGGACGCGCTGGCCGGGAACCTGGGCCCGGATACCGCCGTCGCCATCAACTCATCCCACAGCGACTCCGAGGTGGAGGCCGCATGGGAGGCGGCCGAAGCCGGCAAGGCCGTGTTCGTTTTCCTGGCCCCCGAGCAGCTGGCCAAGCAGTCCACGGTGGAGCGGATCGCCGCACTGGACATCTCCCTGTTCGTGGTGGACGAGGCCCACTGTGTTTCCTCCTGGGGCCATGACTTCCGTCCCGACTACCTGGGCCTGGGCAACGTCCGCACGCAGCTGGGAAATCCGCCGGTCGCCGCACTGACCGCCACGGCCTCACCGCCGGTGCGGGATGAGATCGTGGAGCGGCTGGGCATGGTGGACCCGCTGGTCCTGGTCCGCGGCTTCGACCGGCCCAACATCAGCCTGGACGTGGTCCGGCACCACGAAGACAAGGGCAAGCGCAAGGCAGTACTGGCGCAGGTGGTGGACTTTGCAAAGCAGGGGCCGGGGCTCCTGTATGCGGCCACCCGGAAGGACACCGAGAAGTACGCAGCCAAGCTGGCCAAGGAAGGGCTGCGCGCGGAGGCCTACCACGCCGGGCGTTCCGCCGCCGACCGGGAACGCATCCACGAAGAGTTCCTGGCTGACGGGCTGGACGTGGTGGTGGCCACCACGGCCTTCGGCATGGGCATCGACAAGCCGAACGTCCGGTTCGTGGTCCATGCCGACATCCCCGAATCCCTCGACGCGTACTACCAGGAGATCGGGCGCGCGGGCCGGGACGGCAACCCGGCATCTGCCGTGCTGCATTACTGGTCGGAGGATCTGGGACTGCGCAAGTTCTTTGGCACCCATTCGCCAGATCCCGATTCCCTGCTGGCAATGCTGAAGGTCCTCAAAGCGGCCAGCGCTCCCGCGCCCAAGTCCTCCCTCGCCGAGCTGACCGGCTTCCCTGCCCGGCGCATCACCTCACTGGTCAACCAGCTGCAGGAAGTCGGTGCCGTCAGCATCGGCAAGCGCGGCATCCGGCTGAAATCAAAAGCCAAGCTGCCCGCCCTGGTGAAGGACGCCGTCGAACGCGCCGAAGCCCGGCAGCGCGTGGACCATTCCCGGCTCACCATGATGCGGGCCTACGCGGAGACGGACGGCTGCCGGCGGCAGTTCCTGCTGGGCTACTTCGGCGAGGAATTGCCTGGGCCGTGCGGGAACTGCGACGGGTGCACCGCGGCCACCGGCCACGACAAAGCGCAGCCGGGCACGGACCAGCCGGGCAGGGCGTCCGACGGCGGCCGGCCGGCTTCCGCCGCCGACGAACCGTTCCCGCTCCAGTCCGCCGTGGTCCACAAGGACTGGGGGCCGGGACTGGTGATGCGGCACGAGGACGACGTGATCACGGTCCTTTTCGAACACGAAGGGTATAAAACCCTGTCGCGGTCCGCCGTCATGGAGCACGAACTCCTGAAGCCGGCTTAGGTAGGCTGGGGGGACAACCCCGACGAAAGGCCCGCCGCGTGGAAGTACCTGCTTATGTTTGGACCGTGACCATAGTGGGAATCGTGGGGCTGCTGGCCTTCGATTTCTTCTTCCACGTCCGCAAGGCGCACACCCCGTCCCTCAAGGAGTCCGCCACCTGGTCCGCGATCTACGTGGGCATCGCGCTGGTGTTCGGGCTCGGGGTGCTGGTGTTCGGCGGCCCCACCATGGGCACCGAGTACTTCGCCGGCTACGTCACCGAAAAGGCGCTGTCCGTGGACAACCTCTTCGTGTTCCTGATCATCATGGCCAGCTTCAAGGTGCCCCGCGCGGACCAGCAGAAGGTGCTGCTGTTCGGCATCGTATTCTCGCTGATCGCCCGTACTGCGTTCATTTTCCTTGGCGCTGCGTTGATCACCAGTTTCGCCTGGGTGTTCTACATCTTCGGGCTCATCCTGCTGGTGACTGCCGGCAACCTCCTCAAGCCGGACAGCCACGACGACGACTCCGACGGCCTGGTGGTGCGGCTCGCCAAGAAGTTCCTGCCCGCCTCGCAGCACTACGACGGAGACAAACTCTTCACCGTGGAGGACGGCAAGCGGGTCCTGACGCCGATGCTGCTGGTAATGGTGGCGATCGGCGGCACTGACATCCTGTTCGCCCTGGACTCGATTCCGGCAATCTTCGGCCTCACCCAGAACGTCTTCATCGTGTTCACCGCCACCGCGTTCTCCCTGATGGGCCTGCGGCAGCTCTTCTTCCTGATCGACGGCCTGCTGGACCGGCTGATCTTCCTCTCCTACGGCCTGGCCGTGATCCTGGGCTTCATTGGCGTGAAACTCATCCTGCACGCGCTCCACGAGAACACGCTGCCGTTCATCAACGACGGCGAGCACGTCAACGTGGTGGAGGTGAGCACCGGCCTCTCCCTGAGCGTGATCCTCGGCGTCCTGCTGGTCACCATCCTGGCTTCCATCTTCAGTCCCAAGGGCAAGGCCAAGAACGCCGTTTCGGGTGCCCGGCGGCACGCCACCGAGTACCTGGACCTGAACTACGAGACGGACATGGCGGAGCGGGACAAGATCTTCACCCGGATGGTCCGCGAGGAAGAGCAGATCCGCAAGCTTCCGGAGAAATACAAGCGGCTGGTCCGGCACGAATCCGAGTTCATGGAGCTGCTGCGCAACGCCCACACCGAGCACGACAAAGCCCAGGTGCGGGCGGACGCCAAGGGCTGACCCTGCCGGGCCGTCACGGATGGCTGCGGCCGGACCCGTTTGTCAGTGCCCCTTGCTACGTTTGAAGCAGCTGTTCACCAGGGCCGGGGAACAGTCCACCGGCCCGGAAACCATTGTGGAGGCCCCGTGTTCCTGCTCGAAGCTGCCGGTGTTGATGGCGGGGCCGGCGCGCCGCCGGACCTGGTCTTTTCCGCCAGCGACCTCGTGGCCGCCAGCGAGTGTGAGTACCGTACGCTCCGGATCCTGGACGAAAAGCTGGGGCGAACCCCCAAGGCAGAGTTTCCCGCCGACGACATGCAGGCCAGGGCAGGCGAGCTTGGCGACCGGCACGAACAAACCGTCCTGGCCAGCCTCGTGGGGAAGTACGGCGAGTGGGACGCCAGCCGCGGGACGGGAGTGTACTCGCTGGAACGCGGCCAGAACCAGCGCGCGGAGCTGCAGGCCAAGCACGCGGAGACGGAGCTTGCCCTCCGCGCGGGCGCCGACGTCGTCTTCCAGGCCACATTCTTCGACGGCGAGTTCCTCGGTTATGCCGACTTCCTCGTCAACGAATCCGCAGGGACCGGCACCCCCGGCCGCTACGAGGTGTGGGACACCAAGCTGGCCCGCCACGCCAAGATGGGGGCCCTGCTGCAGCTTGCCGCCTATGGCGACCAGCTGTTGGCGATGGGACTGGAGCCCTCCCCCGTCGTCACGCTGGTCCTCGGCACCCGCGTTGGGGACGACTGGCTCCGCAGCAGCCATTCGCTGCCCGATCTGCTGCCCGTCTTCAGGGACCGGCGACGCCGCTTCCGCGAGCTCACCGCCGGCCACCGGGCCGGTGACGCCGCTGTGCAGTGGCAACAGCCCGGCGTCGTCCACTGCGGCCGGTGCGACTACTGCTCTGAACAGGTGCAACTGCACCGCGACCTGCTGATGGTGGCCGGCATGTCGGTGGTCCAGCGACGAAAACTGCAGGCGGCCGGCATCGGTACGATCGACCAACTCGCCGCCATGCCGGCCGGCGAGGCACACAACTCCGTGGCCCGCCTCCGCGCCCAGGCAAGGATGCAGCTTGGCCTGGACCAGGCCGCCGGATCCCGGACGTTCACTAAGGACGGCTCGCCCCACACCGTTTCGTACACCGTCCTTCCCGAGCACACGATCGGTTCCCTGCCCCCACCCAGCGACGGCGATATCTTCTTCGACTTCGAGGGTGATCCGCTCTGGCAGGACCCGGCCACCGGCGCCTGGGGCATCGAGTACCTGTTCGGCGTCGTCGAGGTTCCGGTGCCGGGGGACAGCGCGCCCGCCTTCAAGCCATTCTGGGCCCACACCCGGGCCGGGGAGCGGCGCGCCTTCCTGGACTTCCTGGACTACGTGGAGAAGCGCCGCGCCCGGTATCCGGACATGCACGTCTACCACTACGCAGCCTACGAAAAGACGGCACTGCGCAACCTCTCACTGGCCCACCAGGCCGGCGAGGACATCGTGGACGACTGGCTGCGGCACGGACTGCTGGTGGACCTGTATGCCACGGTGAAGCAATCCCTGCGGATCTCCGAGGCGTCGTACTCGATCAAGAAGCTGGAACCCCTTTACATGGGCGACAACCTGCGCTCGGGAGACGTCAAGGACGCGGGCGCGTCCGTGGTGGCCTATGCAGCCTACTGTGCCGCCCGCGACGCCGGACACAGGGAGGAAGCCGGCGCGATCCTCGCTTCCATCTCCGACTACAACCAGTACGACTGCCTGTCCACCCTCCGCCTCAGGGACTGGCTGCTGCAGATCGCGCCCCAGGCCCCTGCCGGCGCCCACTCCACGGCAGAAGGCCCGGCTGCTGCGTCGCTGTCCCTGGCAGGCGGTCCCGTGACGGAGCCTGCGGGCGACGGAAGCCCGGACGCGGCGGACGGGCCCCCGGAAGAACAGCGTTTGCGGGAGTACCTGGCCAGCCTGCCGGACAGCCGGCCCTGGACGGATGATGAACGTGCCATCGCCATGGTGGCTGCTGCCACCGGCTACCACCGCCGGGAACGCAAGCAGTTCTGGTGGCAGCACTTCGACCGGGTGGAGGCGCCGCTGGAGAACTGGTCGGAGCAGAGGAACGTGTTCGTGGTCTCGTCCGCGGAAGTCACCAGCGACTGGGCCCTTGCCAAGCCCCGTGAACGCATGCGCACCCGGGTGCTGAAGCTCCGTGGCACCATGACGGAAGGGTCGGACTTCCGTGTGGGCTCCAGCTGGTGCCGGCTGTACGATCATCCCGGACCGGACGGGATGTCGTTGCCGGACGCTGTTCCCGGCACCCGCGCTTACACATTCGGCACCAGGATCAGCGAGCTGGAGGCCGCACCGGACAACCCGGAGCACACGCTGATCACCATCGCGGAGCGCGAATCCGGGAAGGTCGCCGCCTACCCGCACCTCCCGGTGGCGCTCACCGAGGACCAACCCCTGGGCACCGCCAGCATCGAGGCGGCCATCGCCGGGATAGCCCGGACGGTCGGTTCGTCGGTGCCGTCGCTGCCCGCCCAGCCCGGCCTGGACATCCTTCGGAAGCTGCCGCCGCGCTTCCGCACCCGCCCCGGCCCCGCGGAAGTACTGCACGGAGATGACGGCGCCGCCGACTACGCAACGGCGATTACCGAAAGCCTGCGGGACCTGGACCAGTCCTACCTGGCGGTGCAGGGGCCCCCGGGGACGGGCAAGACCCACGTGGGTGCCCATGTGATTGGCGCGCTGGTGGCTGAGGGCTGGAAGGTGGGCGTTGTTGGCCAGTCACACAACGTGGTCGAAAACATGCTCTGCTGTGCCATCGCCAAGGGCGGGGTGGACCCCGCCCGCGTGGCTAAGAAGCTTACTGCGCCGCATGATGTGCCGTGGAAGGCGACGGCCGACCGTGATGTGTCCCGGCTGCTGGCCTCCCCCGGCGGCTGCCTGGTAGGCGGGACCGCCTGGACCATGACCGGGAAGGAAGTCCCGGCCGGATCGCTCGACCTGCTGGTCATCGACGAGGCCGGCCAGTTCTCACTGGCCAACACCCTGGCGGTCAGCCGTGCCGCGGCCAGGCTGCTCCTGCTCGGTGATCCGCAGCAGTTGCCCCAAGTGACGCAGGGAGCCCACCCGGAACCTGTTGATGAGTCCGCCTTGGGCTGGCTCGCGGCCGGCCATGCCACGCTGCCTGCGCGCCTGGGCTACTTCCTGGCGGACACCTGGCGCATGCACCCGGAGCTCTGCCGTGCGGTGTCCAACCTCAGCTACGAGGGGAAGCTCCAGTCGGCGCCGGCCGCGTCCCAGCGCGAGCTGGAGGGTGTCGCGCCAGGGGTCGAGACGGTGTTCGTGAACCACAGCGGCAATGCCACGGCCTCGAAGGAAGAAGCTGACGAGGTGGTGCGGCAGGCCCGCCGCCATCTTGGCTTGAAGTGGAAACCGGGGGCGGACAGCGAAGCCCGTCCCCTGGAGCAGCAGGATCTGCTGGTGGTGGCTGCCTACAACGCCCAGGTCCACCTGGTCCGGAAAGCCCTGGCGGAGGCCGGCCTGCCGGACGTGCGGGTGGGCACCGTGGACAAGTTCCAAGGTCAGGAAGCACCGGTGGTCCTTGTGTCCATGGCGTGCTCAGCCATGGCCGAGGCACCCCGCGGCGCCGAGTTCCTGCTCAACAGGAACCGGATTAACGTGGCAGTCTCGCGCGGGCAATGGCGGGCCGTCATTGTCCGTCCGCCGGAACTGACCAGCTACATGCCGCATAAGCCCGCCGCGCTGGAGGAGCTGGGAGCCTTTATCGGCCTGAGCCCCCGGGAATAGGGCCAGCAGGTATCAGTGGGCCCGGAAGCCGCGGAATGTGCCTGAGGCTGCGGACATCGAGGCCTCCACGTTGTCCACGCGGCCCGGGGTCCGGCCGGAGTTGAGCCACTCCAGGAGTTGGCGCACCTTCTGCTCGGGCCCTTCCGCCACCACGGAGACCGACCCGTCGTCGAGGTTCTTCACCTCACCCGACAACCCGAGTTCCTCCGCCTGGCCCATCGTCCAGTAGCGGAAGCCCACTGCCTGCACCATCCCGTGCACGCGGGCGTCCAGCCGGACGGCATCCTGTGCCGAGCCGTCCTGTGCTGGACCTAGGTGCCTGGCCATGGTGCCTCCCCTCCCGTCAGCGCCTCCCCTGCCCAACCAGGTAGCAGTAGGTGTCGTTTTGAGCGCCCAAACGACACTTGGCGCTACCTGGTTGGGCGGAAGGAGGCAGTTAGTTGATGGTGATGTCGCGGGTGGCGTGGTTGTAGCGGATGGTGACCGTGCCGCCAGCGTGGTGCAGCTCGTGGTTGGGGCCATCGAACGCGCCAAACGCGCCGTAGTTCTCTGCCCAAGAACGGTTCAGGGCAATCTTGAACGTGTAGTAGCCGGCGGGCAGGTCGGCGCTCTTCTTCCACTGCTGGTCCAGGAAGTCGAACTCCATCTGCGCTTCGTCATACTGCGGCGCCCAGTTCTCCGGGGCACCCAGGATGGTGTTGAAGTCGCCCGCGACGGCAACCGCTTCAGGCTGCGGGTGGGTCTCGACGTCCGGGCCTTCGAACGGCTCGGCCGGTGCGCCGGCGGCGGCTTCGGCGTCTGCCTTCTTCGCCGGTGCCTTGCGGGTGCGGACAGCCTTCACAACAGGCTCGACGGCGTCCTCGAGTGCCTTCGCGGCCTTGCCCACGGCGGCTGCAGCCTTCTTCGCGGGAGCCTTCTTGGCAGGCTTCTTGGCAGTGCCCTCGGCGGCTGCCGGCTCAGCGGCGGCCGGTGCGGAGAACTTGCGGACGAATCCGGCTGGAGCGGCGGGAACCGGGGTGTCGGCGGGCACCGGGGTGCCGGCGTCGAGGGCGGTGGCAAACGAGACGGGGTCGGGGAAGGCGACCGTGGCGCGCATGCCGTCGTCGGTGATGGTCCAGCCGGAGCGGCCCTTGACCAGCCAGCCGGCCTTGACAAGCTTGGCGGTGGCCGAGGTGAGGGTCTTGTGGCCGCGGGGAATGCCGCCGCTGAGGAGTTCGGCCTCGTGGTCGTTGAACGGCACGCGGGCGGTGGCCTCTGCGAGGACCTGGCCTGCGTTCAGTGCATCGCCGGACCACACGCCTTCGGTCAGGACATCCAGGACGGTCTTGAGTCGAAGGAACGTGTTTTCTGCGGTGGACTTGGCCATGATTCCCCTTTTATGAAAGCGATCGGTCTTAGGCATCATGCCAAGTGCCCATTAAATCGCGCGACTTTAATTGGTTAACTCTTTGTGTCGTGACCGACTATGAAGCGGATGGTGCCGCAAGTGAGGCGGAGGTCTCGGGTAAGGGCTGTTTGCTTAACCCTCGAGCGTTGACACGGGTACTGCCATGCACTCCCCCGGACACGCCTGCGGCATTTAGTTTACCGGGCAGAAAGCCCCGCTGTTGCGCCCGACACAGCAGGGGTCAGGAGGCCAGTTCCCGGCCGTTCAATTCCGCCAGCAGCTCGGCCTTCCGTTCCTCGGTGGCGAAGGAGGAGTGGATGGAGTTCGCGGCGAGGCGGGCCCTGTCGAAATCCGAGAGGTCGAACACTGTGGTGAGCTGGGCAAAGTTGTCGTCCACGTATCCGCCAAAGTAGGCAGGATCATCAGAGTTGACGGAAACGTTGAGCCCGGCGGCCAGCATGGCCGGCAGCGGGTGGTCGGCCAGCGTGTCGACCGCACGGAGCCGGACGTTGGACAGGGGGCAGACAGTGAGCGGAATCCTGGCATTGACGAGGCGCTCCACCAGGTCGGGATCGTCCATGCACCGGATGCCGTGGTCAATGCGCTCGACCCCCAGGACGTCCAGGGCTTCGGTGATGTAGGACGCCGGGCCCTCCTCCCCCGCGTGCGCGGTCAGCCGCAGGCCTGCTTCCCGGGCCTGGTCGTAGAGCCGCTCGAACTTGGACGGCGGGTTCCCCACCTCGGCCGAGTCCAGGCCGATGGCGCCGATCGGCGCGTTCATGGCCAGCAACTGGCCGAAGACTTCCAGGGCCGACTCCTCGGGCAGGTCCCGCAGGAAGGCGGCGATCAGCATGGTGGAGATGCCGAACTTCTCCTGGGACGTGGCAAGCACCGAAGCGACACCGTTCACGCAGACCTCAAGCGGGATCCCACGGGAGACGTGCGCCTGCGGATCCATCATGATTTCGGCGTGCCGCACCCCGGCAGCGGCAGCGCGCTCCAGGTACGCGCGGGTCATGTCCGCGAAGTCCTGCTCGGTGCGCAGCACGGCCATGTTCGCGTAGTAAAGGTCCAGGAAGGACTGCAGGTCGGTGAACTCGTACTTTTCCCGGAGTTCCTCCAGCCCCGAGTACGGCAGGGTGATGCCGTTGCGCTCGGCCAGGGCAAAGATGAGCTCAGGCTGCAGCGTGCCTTCGATGTGCAAGTGCAGTTCGGCTACGGGGAGGGGCTTGGCGGGGACGCCAGGAACCGCTGCGTCTGTTTCGGTTTCGGGCACGGTGCTGCCGCCGGCAAAGTTGTCCATCCGGTCAGGATAATGCAACACGCCAGCAGCGGTTTCGATTTGATAACGCCAGGTCGATGTCCTAGCGTGAAAAGCATGCCCGTACGGCGGGCTCATTGATTGCCAGGTGCTGCCTTCACCAGAACTGCCCAGCGGCAGCCACCGACATTGACCTCTATTCGTCAGGGGCGGGCAGTGGCGCGACGATCTCCGGGGACGGAACCAGCGCTGGTGGCCTTCAGGAGCATCACCATCATGAAAAACACCAAATTCCGTACTGCCGCGCGCCGCGGAGTCACCCTGGCTGCCGTCTCAGCGGCGGGTCTGGCTCTCTCCGCCACTGCGGCCAACGCAGCAACCCCGACCTCCACATGGGATGCACTTGCCCAGTGCGAAAGCGGTGGCAACTGGTCCATCGATACCGGAAACGGCTTCTCCGGCGGCCTGCAGTTCACCTCCAGCACCTGGGCTGCCTACGGCGGCACCGGGTCTCCCGCGGACGCCAGCCGCGAACAGCAGATTGCGGTAGCTGAGCGGGTCCAGGCCTCCCAGGGCTGGGGAGCCTGGCCCTCCTGCGCATCCCAGCTCGGCCTGAGCGGCGGGGGCGGCGCGCCGGTGCAAAGCGCACCGATCCAGAGCGCACCGGTCCAGAGCGCACCCGTGCAGGTCCAGAGCGCCCCGGCCCAAAACGCAGCAGTGCAGCAGGCCCCGGCGCCGCGGCACGCCACCTCCGTTGCCGTCAGCGGCGAGACCTACACCCTTCAGGCCGGCGATACGTTGAGCATCGTTGCCCAGAAGCTCGGCATCGAGGGCGGCTGGCAGCACCTTGCCGACGCCAACCTGGACACCATTTCCGATCCGAACCTCGTGTTCGAGGGACAGGTCATCCAGCTCCCGGCTTAAACCGGGACGGCGAGAGCCGCACCGCCTCCCAAGGCGACAAAAGCAGGTCGGCGATAGACAAATTCCGTCGACCAAACAACGACGCCGGCACATCCCCAGAAGGGATGTGCCGGCGTCGTTCCTTAATTCTGCAGGCCCTGCCGCGGGCGGCGAGGCCAGGTGCGGTCAGGAGGCGGGCAGTTCCCGCACGATCCGCACCTTCCAGGCGTGCTCGTCGCTGGTGTCCAGGAGGGCGACGGTGCCGTGGGCGAGGTTCAGGGCAACCCGCTTGACGGCCAGCAGCTCCAGGTAGAGATGCTCGTTCATGCGGCTGGGGGTGTCGATCATGTACTTCACGGCATCGCGCACCTTGCGGTAGTTGGCGCTGCGTTCACGGTGCATGTGCAGCTCCAGGGCCGAACGCTGCTTGAGCCGCGGCTCGTGCCGGTTCAGCAGCGTCACGGCGGTGTGCACTGCGACCACAAGGGTGAGGGAAACGCCGTAGATCCACCATCCGCTGGACAGCAGGAACAGGGGCAGGTTGCCGATGGCAACCAGGGCAATCACCACGCGCAGCGCGGCAATGCGGCGCACAGTGCGGGCGACGGCGGCCACGCCGTCACGGAAACGGTGTTGCTCCTTGCGGGCGGCTGCGGGGTCGATGGTGAACTCGTCGAGGACCAGGATGCCCTTCGCTTCCGGCCCGAGCATCTGCCCATACCGGGGCAGGGCTGGGCGGATGGTTCCAACGGTCTTTTCAGGTGTAGATGTCATGAGAGAGCTTCCAAAACGCGGGGGTGGTTGCGGAGATCTTAGTGGTTTAACCTGAGTGCCGTATGCAGGCGTCCATTATTTGGACATCAGGGGTGCCCTCCTGTGGCCGGCCGCACAGCAATTGGCACTTCGGGCCGGTGCCGTCAGACTGAATAGATGCAAACCTTCCTCCCGTACCCCGATTTCCGGCAAAGCGCCGCAGCCCTGGACACCGCACGGCTGGGCAAGCAGCGGGTCGAAGCGCTGCAAACGCTGCGCGCCCTGGTGATCCCCGAGTACGGCTGGCAGACCCATCCCGCGATCCGAATGTGGATGGGGCACGTCCCGGCCCTCACCATGTACGGCCTGGCGATGGTGGACGAGTGGATCGGGCGCGGCCACCCGGACAACACCCGGGCGAACATCGCGGAGTTCGCGCCGCAGGCCGCCCACCCCGACTACGCCTCGAAAATCATCCTGCCCCCGTGGCTGGGGGACCCGGATTTCCACCTCAGCCACCGTTCCAAACTGGTGCACAAGGAACCGAAGTTCTACACCACTGTCTTCCCGGACGCAGTTCCGGAGATGGAGTACGTCTGGCCCGAGCCCCGGCACGAGTTCCTCCCGCAGGAACCCGAGGGGGAGGTCCTGTGGATCCTCCGGGACCCGCACGACGACGTCGATCCCCAGGCGCTGGACACGGTGGCCCTTCCGCCGGTGAACCGCAGCGCTGCTGCCGCGGCATCCGCCGGCGACGACGGGTACACCCCGGTCTACATCGAGGACGGTTCGAGGCGGCCCTCACGCGCCCCCAGGAAGGCGCCGCCGAAGCCGCAGGAGAAGAAGCCCACCCGCAAGCGGCTGGCGCAGGAAGAGGCGTTCCGCACCCTCCCGGGCAAGACCCCGGTGGCCGTCCCGCTGGAGGGCGGGGCCAGGTTCGCCGTGGGGCACGTCCTGGGGCGGCCCATCACGCTCGACGACGGCCGGTTCGGACGGAACTTCGAGGTCACGGAAATCATCGACCGTTCCGCGTTCGCGTATCCCGCACTCCTGCAGGATCCCCGGGTGTTCTTCCCCGTGGAAGCCCCGTAGTGACGGTCCTCCTTGCCGGATGCGGTGACCTCGGAACCGAGGCCGGCCTGCGCTTCGCCGGCCTCGGCCACAAAGTCGTGGGCTGGCGGCGCTCCCCCGCGAAGCTGCCGTCGGCCATCCAGGGTGCCGCGGCTGACCTGGGAACCCCTAACCTGCCACCCGTCCCGGCGGACACCTCCGCCGTCGTCATTGCCGTGGCCGCCGACGAACCCACCGAGGAGGCGTACCGCGCCGCCTACCTGCGCGGAGTCGCCAACGTGCTGGACGCGCTGGAGCGCGACGGCGTGGTGCCCGGGCGGGTCCTCTTTGTCTCCTCAACGGCGGTCTATGGCGACGCCGGAGGCGGCTGGGTGGATGAAGCCACCCCGGCGGCTCCAGGGGGCTTTTCCGGCCGGGTCCTGGTAGAAGCCGAGGAACTGCTTCATGGACGGCTCGCCGGCACCGGTACGTCGACGGTGTCCCTTCGGCTGGGTGGGATCTACGGGCCGGGAAGGACCCGGCTGATTGACCAGGTGCGCGGCGGTTCGGCAATTGTCCCCCGGGACGTCCGCTACACCAACCGGATCCATCGGGACGACGCCGCGGCCGCCATCGTCCACCTCGCCACCATGGCTGCCACACCCGCACCGACGTACATTGGCGTGGACAACGACCCCGCCGATCTCGGCACCGTACTCCGGTTCCTGGCCCTGGAGCTGAGCCTCGGGGAGCCGCCCGTCGGCGACGCCGGCCCCGCCCGCGGCGGCAACAAACGCTGCCGGAACGACCTGCTCCGGAGCACCGGCTTTGGCTTCACCTTTCCGTCCTTCCGGGAAGGGTACCGGGACATCCTGGCAGGCAACGGCGTGCGCCACCCCTAGTGTCCCCCTCCAACTTTTGAGGGGATCCGAAGGCCGCTCCCGGCAGCACAGACTGCAGTAAAGTGCCCTTATTGTGGAGAAGTCCCGCCGCCACCTGATGGTGCGCTTTCTCGTTGCGGCAGCCGTTGTGCCGGTCCTGGCATTCGGCTCAGTGAGTTGCGTCCCGGAGGCCACACCCGCTCGAAGTGCTGCACCGGAAGCGGCGGCGCATGCGGTCGGAAACTCCCCCTCCGCCATCCCACCCAGCGGTCCCTCCCCCAGCGGTGAGGCCATGCCCGTGGGAGACCTGCCCGGATGGACCCAGGTCTTTACGGAGGATTTCCTCAGCGGGAACGTGCCGGTGGGTGGATTCCCGGGCGCCGCCTACGGCGCGAAGTGGAGCGCCAATTACGCTGACGGTACGCCGGACACCGCCGCCCAGTTGTTGCAGTCAAAGTCCGGCTATTACCCGTCAAAGGTCCTAAGCGTCAGCGACGGCGTCCTGGACATGTACCTGCACTCCGAAAACGGCGTCTCGATGGGTGCAGCTCCCGCCCCCAAGCTCACCCCGATCAGCGGGCGCCCCTACAACAGCCAGCTGTATGGACGCTACTCGGTGCGGTTTCGCGCGGACGCCCTCGCGGGGTTCAAGGCAGCATGGCTGCTCTGGCCCGACAGCAAGCAATGGCCGGAGGACGGCGAAATAGACTTCCCCGAGGGGGACCTCGCCGCCCACATCTATGCCGCCATGCATGGCACCGGCAGCCCGGGCGGCGGCGCCGTCGACGTATTCCACACTGCGGTTACCTTCGCGTCCTGGCACACGGCAACCACCGAGTGGAGCCGCGGACGGGTCGAGTTCTTCCTCGATGGCACCTTGATAGGCACCAGTACGGCGGCCGTCCCGGACACCCCGATGCATTACCTGCTGCAGACCGAGTCCTGCCTGCCGACCTGTCCCGAGCCGGAAACCAGCGGCCACGTGTACGTTGACTGGGTGGCCATCTGGAAGAAGGACTAGCCGCGGATGCTGTCGGGCCTCCAGTACCGCAGCCCGCCGCTGGTGGACCCGTCACGGGCCACCTTGACCACGGCATATGGGAATGCCCCGCGGTCCGTCTGGTCCGGTCCCCGGCCTCGGACGTCGGAACACCACGTACCGGTGTTGATGTATCGGGTGCGGCAGCCGTCGAGCGCGGATTCCAGGGCCCGGTGGGTGTGCGCGGTGACGTACCAAGCCACTCCCGATCCGTGGGCCTTCAGCGTCCGTGCCACCCGCCCGGCCGCGGCAGGGGCGTCCTCGCTGGCGATGCTCCACCCCGCGGCGCCCAGCACCATGCGGGTGGCGGCGACGGGGAGCGCCGAGACTGTCCGGAACCGGGACAGGCGCGCCAGCTCCCGGAGGGTTGCCCCGTCGAGCGCCAGCCGGCGTGACTCGGTCTGCAGCAGCTCGCCGTAGGCGGAGCCCCGGATGCGCAGTTCCGCCAGTTCGGATGCAACGCAGGCCCGGGCAACGTCCCCGGCGCGGCTCAGCGGGGAGCCCGAGGGATGCGCGTGCCAGGCAGCGAGCGGTGGCAGGCCCAGCCCGTCGGTGCCGTTGACCGCCGTACGGAGCACCTCCGGCAGCCGGTGCAGCGAGTGGTGCTGGTGCCCGTGCTCGGCCACCAGCACGTGCGGCACGTGCAGCATCCACGGATGCACCCTGACCCGTGCCGGGTCACGGGGTGACAGCAGGGCCGACAGGCGGGCGGCAACGGCTGGACGGGCCAGCTCGACGTCGTGGTTGCCGCACACGAAGTGCAGCTCCACGCCGCGGGCCGCGGACTCCTCCAACGCCCAGAACGTGTCCAGGTGCCGGGCCAGGATGGACTCGAGCCGGCCCAGGCTCTCGTCCTCGCCGTACCTGGCCAGTTCGAACGTGTCACCGACGAACACGACGTGCTTCCGCCGGCCGGGAGCGGGGAAGACCTTGCCCGCCAGGAACTCGGGCAGGATCTTGCCGGGGTTCCTGGGATCGTCGTCGGACAGTCCCAGGTGAAGGTCGCTGAGCAGCCACCACCGGGCCGCGCTGCTCATGCGAGCAGTCCCATCACGCGTGGCAGGAAGAGGAGCAGGTAGGTCGCCCACATGATGGCGACGGCCCTGGGATTGAGGACGCGGCCGGCGAATCCCGGGGGCGTGGCGCGCCCGGCATCCGGCCCGACCCGCCGGACCTCGAGGGTGACGAGGGTGACGAGGAGAACGGCAGCGGCGAGCAGCCCTGCCAGGTTGATGATCATGTTTCCTCCTGCCGGGCGCGTTCCAGGCACGCCAAGACGGTAATGACTGACATGGCGACGACGCACGCCTGCCACGACCACACGGCGAGGTAGAACATCGCGGTGGACACGACTGTGAGCGTGGCGAAACCGAGGACAGGAACCAGCAGTGCGCCGAGCGCGCGGTCGGCCACGTGCAGGAGCCGCGCCAGCGCCTGCCCGGGAAGCAGGACGAGGACGGCTGCGGCCGTTAGGGCCTGGAGGGGCGCCGGCAGTCCGACGAGCGCCGCCACGGACAGCACGACGGCGGCGAGGCCGAGTGCCAGGGTCAGCCTGCTGACCCTGCCGCGATTCATGGCGCCACCCCAAAGGGAGCCAGCCGGTAGGCCCGCGCGTCGGGGTTGCTGAACACGAGCTGCACGGAGTCCTGGCTGCGCAGCCACTGCTCGAATTCGTCGAAGCCCTGCTTGCTGATGTCGCCCTGGACCACCAGGCTTGCCTCTGACGACCGGGTCAGCAGGATCACGCCACCGGCCGGGTTGTGCCGGGCGTAGTCGTAGACGAGTGGCCCGCACGTCGCCACGGACAGACCGGCCTTGCAGAGGTCATCGATGGTCCGGTAGCGGTGGTCAAGGTAGCCCTCGTTGCGCCACGGCGTCGGGTGCGCCGCCGAGATGACCGCCGAGCCGGGAGGTGCCAGGCGCTGCACCGCATGGACGGCGGTGAGCTCATTGTCAGTGAAGACGTCAAACCGGGCATTTCCGAACCGGCCCGTCACGGTCATCACGGCCAACAGGCAGCAACAGAGCGCAAGGGCGCCGGTGGCAAGGAAGGAGGGGCGGGTGCCGCCACGGGCAGGCAGCAGGACCGAGGATGCCTGCATGGCAATGAAGGGCAGCGCGAACAGTGAAACGCGGATCAGCATTTCCCCGCCGTACGACTGCGTGGGAAAGAGCAGCAGCGGGGTGACGGCCAGGAGCACAACCCTGATGTCCAGGCGCTTTTTGCGCCAATCCCACAACGCACCCGCTATGGCGAGCGCCCACAGGATGACGGTGAGGAGCATCCGCACCTGCACCACCAGCAAGTGGCCGGGAGACCCGCTGACCCGGTCGACGATGTTGGCCTGGGTCGCGGCCTGGAGCCCGGCGTCCGCCAGCGGCGGATGGCCGTCGAGATAGGCGCTCGCGGGGTAGGCGAGCCAGAGCGCCAGCACGACGGCGGCGATGAGGGGCAGCCGGCTGGGCCACACATGTCCCGTCAGGGTGAGCGCAGTGATGGCGATGAGCACCATGAACGGCGTCAGCTGGTGGCTGGCGCTGATGACGACGACCAGCAGGAGGGTCACCACGAGTGCGCTCAGCCGGTGCCGCGCCCGGGACTCGGCTGGCGATCGGCCGCGCCACCACACGGCGAGCCCGGCAGGCCGGAAACCGGGAAACTTCGGAGGCTTCGCGCCCAAAGGGCCGATCACCAGTGCGATCACGACGAGGTAGAGGAAGAGCCCGAAGGCCTGGGGCGAGAGGTAGTCCTGGTCCTGCCAGTTCCCGAGGCAGAAGATCCAGAGCACCAGCCAGCGGCGCCGGGGATCGGTGGTCAGGTGGCGCATCAGCACTCCGAGCGCCGCCAGCCACAGCCCTATGTCCACCACCGGTGCCCACAGGGCCACGGACACCGGGTCGATGCCGCTGGCCCGCAGCAGCGTCGCAAGGAGTGCGAAGAACCCCGGCCAGTTGAAGTACGCATCGATGTCCGGATTGATGTCTTGGGTGCTCGCGAGGGCGTCGGCGATGCCCAGGTGGCGGAAGGCAACCTCGCCCCGGGGGATGTCGGTCACGAAGATGGCCGTTCCGAAAAGCATGAGCACCAGCACCGCGATGAGCCAGATCATTACCGGGCGGCTCGCCGGTCCCGCGGCGTTGCCCCGCAGCGCAGCGACGAAGGCGAGGTTCAGGAGCACCACCCCCGCCCAGAACGGGTAAGGCAGCACGGCGACAAGACCAAGGTCGCTGTCGATGGGCACGGTCACTGTGGAGGCGGCCCAGATGGCGAGCGCCAGCGCCACGGCTCCTGCCAGGGCGCACAGGATGTCGCGGGACTTGATCCGGCCCTTGGTGGGGCTGGCCGGTTCAACCACGGAGATCATTGCGCCTCCAGCTTGATCCGCCGGAGGACCATGAGCAGCCGCGCGCCCACGGCCGCGGCGCCGACGGAGAGCACCACCAGCCACGCCAGGGCCATGGTGGTGGCCCCACTGCCGGCGGCCAACAGCGCTGCGGTGCAGAGGGTGCCTCCGAGCGTTACGCCGACCACGATCGCCTCGGTGTAGCGCCCCCGGGCACGGCACACAGCGTTGTAGGCCTGCAGTACTGCGTACGGCACCAGCCCGGCTGCCAGCAACTGCAGGGCGCCGGCGGACGCGTCGGCGTACCGCTCCCCGAGCAGGCCAAGCAGCGGGCGGGCGAAGAGCACGAGGACGACGGCGGCAAGGCCTCCCACGATGAGCGACCACCGCAGGCTGGCCCAAGTGGTTGACACGAGGCGTGCGGGATCGCGGACACCCTCGGAAAATTGGACAATGCCCATCAGCACCGGCGCCGTGTACGCGGCCCAGGCCATCATCCATGCGGGATACCAGTAGGCAGCGGCCTCCGGCGCCACCGTGTGGGCGAGCAGGAGCGGCAGCAGCAGTCCGGGGGCGCGCTCGGTGAGGGTGAGGAGCTGATTCGGGATGCCCACGGCCAGGAGTGGGCGCTCGCGCATGGAGCGTAGGGACGGCCTCGGACGGTATCCCACCAGCCGTCGCAGCTGGACTGCACCGACCACGCATGCCACGGCCGTCGCCAGGGTCCAGCAGGCCAGCAGCACGTCGGCGGGGGCACCCCGGGCGAGCCAGGCCACGAGCGCCGCGGCTCCGAGGGAGACCGCGCCACCCAGCGCGTACCTTGAGGTGGCGCTGGCACCGCGGCCCAGCGCCACGAGCGCCTGGTCCAGCACGATGACCACCGTTCCGGTGACGGCCGCCAAAAGGAACATGGCCCAGAAGAGAACCGATGTCGAGGCCGTGTCCGGGGCCGCCGCCGACTGCAGGGCGAGGTAACCGAGGGCCAGGACGCTGCCTGCTATTCCCACGGTGGCGAACGCCGAATCGAGCAGCCGGGCGGGCGGCTCACCGCGCCCCACCGAGACGATCACGGCCGACCCGGCGCCGAGCACCGCGAGCTGGGTACAAATCATCACCGCCGAGACGGCAGCAGCGGTCAGCCCGACCTCGCGGTCGGAGGTGGCGCGCGCGGCCACGATCCAGAAGGCGAAGCCCGTGCCCGTCTGGGCGGCCTTCGCCAGGACGAGGCCGAGCGAGCTGCGCAGGGCGGAGTGCCGGACGCCCGAGGCGTCCGAAACAGCCGTCCCGCGCCCGGCCCTCACGAGGCCAGGCCCCTTGCCAGGCCAGCGTAGTTGTACCAGCAAAAGGCGAGGTAGTACCTCAGCCACCGGGGCTGGCCGGCGGCCAAACTCAGGGCGCTGCCGCGGACTGCCGCAGCGGCGGGCAGCAGAGCCAGCCTCGCGCCACGCCACCCGTGCTTGCGGATCATCCGCCCCAGCCCGGTGCCGTCCATGAGGAACTGGTCGAGCGCGAAGGCGAAGTCGTCGGCGGCGAACCGGTGTTCAACAACCACCCGGCGTGATACGGCCGTGCGCAGTCCTGACTGCCGCATCCGCCAGCGCAGTTCGATGTCCTCGCCCGATTTGAACGAATCATCGAAGCCCATGCCAAGCATCAGTTCCCGGTCCACGACGGTGGCCACCAGCCCGAACCAGTTGCGGCTGCGGCCGGTGCGGTGGTGGTGGGCCAGCGCCTGCCCCCAGTAGCCCGGGCCGCCCACGCTCTCCAGGCCGGCCTGGAGAGCGTCGTAGCCGTCCTCCACCAGCTCCGTGAGCAGGTCGGCTACACCGTCAGGCCCGAACACGACGTCGGTGTCGACGAGCAGGACCCACCGGGTGCTGCTGTTGCGCACGCCCAGGGTCCGGGCCCATGGCAGGCCCCTGCCCTCGTCGCTGAGGACCCGTGCCCCGGCTGCGCGGGCGATGTCGGCGGTGCCGTCGGTGGACAGTCCGTCCACCACGATGATTTCGGCGACACCGGACTGGCGCAGGGCCTCGAGGCATCGTGGGAGCATGTCCTCCGCGTTACGGGCCGGGACGACTGCGGTGA
Source organism: Arthrobacter sp. MAHUQ-56 (assembly GCF_019710585.1). GTDB lineage: Bacteria > Actinomycetota > Actinomycetes > Actinomycetales > Micrococcaceae > Arthrobacter. Next base: position 81,043 of record NZ_JAIFZQ010000021.1, read on the forward strand.
CCTCGGCTGGGCTGGGAGCCATGGTGTCCCGCCCTCAGGCCCGCTCGTCCAGGACCGATGGCAGCAGCTGCTCGAGATAGCGGACGATGTCATCCGACGCCTCGTCCGCCGTGTATGCGGAGGGCACCTGGAGCAGGTGGCAGGGCCGGCCGTCCAGCGCCTTGCTCAGCACGATGCCCTTCGTGCTGAAGTGCTCGCGCCAGGGGACGACCGACGTGGCCGCCAATCCGGTGACCACCCGCTGCGAGAAGGCCGCCATCTCGATATGGAAGTTGCCGAGCATACGGTCCACCATCCACTCGCTCGTCCGCTCGACCAGCCGGGACCGCGTGCCCTCGAACCGCTCGACATAGATGGCAGCGGCGAGCGGGGCCGAGGTGGTCACCTCCCGTCCCGGGAATGCGGTGGCCGGGGTGACCATGCGGTGTTCGGGTGACCACCGGCGGGAGAAGTCCGCGAGGCGCGGATAGCGGATCACGTACGGGTGCACCAGGGTGGTGAGGCGGCTGACGCTGTTGGAGAGCTGTGAGGGGACGAGGGGTTTCCGGACGCCTTCGAACAGGTGCGGGTAGATGGCCCGGTGGTGGGGCTTGATGAACATCGGCTTTGCATAGCCCAGCAGGGTGGCGTCCTCGGCGAGGAAGGCCCAGTCATCGCCCATGAAGGACCATCCGTCCCGCCGCATCAGCTTGGCTACGGTGCTCGTCTTGCCGGTGCCCCCGGCGGCGGGAAGCGCGATCGCGTGGCCCCGGTACGCCATCGTCGCCGCGTGGATCATGCCTGCCCCCTTGCCGACCATGGCTGCGTCGAGGATGGGAACCACGGAGGTCAGCAGCTCGCCGGGACCGTGGATGCGCCATTGGTCGGTGTCCCTGACGATCTGCACCCGGTCGGCCTGGAACCGCACGCTGTTCGCCGTGTAGGCGAGTTCGTGCTCCACGAGGCCCGCATCAGGCATCGGTTCGGGCCGGTCGTCGACGAGGATGTCGGCGGGCCGTTCGGTGTCGGAGGCGAAGCATGCCAGCATGCTTTGGAGTTGGGCCGCTGCCGGCGCCTTGGCGTCGACGCGGATCGTGATGCGGCCGTGGATATCGAAGTGCGGTGCCTTGGTCTGCCGGGTGCGCATGGGTCGTCCCCTGTCTCGGTGGTGTTGGTCGGTTGGTCTTGCTGCGGCGGTCGCTCTCTGCCGGGTCAGCCGGGCCGTCGCGGCGGCGGTCGCCTGGTGGGCCGGTTCACTTCACTTCCCGCCACGGACTGACACCGGCCAGTGCCGGCTGGTTCAGGCGACGGCCCGGCACATGCGCCATCCGCCGTCCCCGAAGGTAGCCTGCCGACGTGCAGGCCACGACCGCCACCAGTGCGGCCGCCCGGCTGAGTCCGCCGGGCTTTCCGCGGCTCCAGTCGCTTATTCCGGTAAGGAAGGCCCGGGTCAGGACGTTGCGGATATAGCGGCGTTCGGGGCCCAGGGCCCTTTTATGCCCGACAATGTGGGCGACCTGCGCCTTCGAGATCCCTTCGGACCAGGACCTGGCAAGCATGTACCGGACTGTTCCCCTGTAAGCCGGAACGTGGTGGCGTACCAGCGCGGCCGGCTCGTAGACGATGCGGGACCCAGGGGAACCCATCTTCGACCGGATGCATATTTCCGTCTCCTCGCAGCCCAGGGGGACGGAGCCCCGGCGTCCCAGGGCGAGGTTGAAGCCACCCGCCTGCCTCACGACGTCAAGCCGGAACGACATGTTGGCGCCGATGACGTTCCTGACCTCGGATGCCACCCGCGGCAGGCCCCGGTGGCTGCAGCCGACGATCCAGTCGAGTTCTTCACCAAAGAAGCGGGGGCGCCCGGCCTCCCACACAGGTTCCACCCGGCCACCGACTGCAAGCACTTCGGGGTCGTCATAGAGCGCCAGGATGCGCTCAAGCCAGTCCGGCGCCGCCTCTGCATCGTCATCAAGGAAGGCGACGATATCGGAGTCCGCCAGGCCTACGCCGGTGTTGCGTGCCCCGGAGAGCCCGCGCGGTCCGGTGTTCCTGACGATGGTGACGTCATCCACCGTCTCGGTCAAAAGGTCGAAAAGCTCCTCGTTGTGGTCAATGACCACCAGGACGTCCTTGGGCGCGCAGGTCTGGGCACGGAGGGACTCGAGGACATCCAACAGCCAGCCCCAGCGCTCCGAGGTATATGCGCAAACGATCACGGTGACACTTGGCGAAGGAATGGGTGTCATTTTAGGGCCCGCTCACCACGGACAGAACACTCGTTGGATCGGTGGGCGTCCGCGGGAAGCTTACCCTGGCGTATGCGTATTTGACGCGGCGCAGCGCCTCCGGCCGGGCGCCGGCGGTGGGCGCCTCCCAGAAGAAGAACTCGTGGGCCATCGTCCCCAGCACCCGCCAGCCGTCCCGGAAGGTTTGGAGGTTTGAGGCGCCGGAGATGCGGTCCAGTTCCAGGCTGGGGACCTCGGCAATGCGGAGGCCGGCCTTCGCCGCCCGAACGATCAGTTCGGTCTCGATCTCGAATCCGTCGGACTCCAGCTGCAGGACTTCCAGGCATTCGCGCCGGAAAGCCATATAGCCGTAGCAAAGGTCAGAGTAGTTGCTGTGCAGCACCGTGTTGGCCAGACCGGTCAGCGCACGGTTTCCGGTCCGCCGCAGCCAGGTCAGGTCCTCCGACCCCCCGCCCGTAACGTATCGGGAGCCCTTGACGAAGTCGTAGTCATGCTGGAGCGGGGAAACGAACCAGCCGATTTCCTGCGGATCCATGCTGCCATCGGCATCCAGCATCACGATGATGTCGCCTTTGGCGGCGGCAAATCCCGACCGCAGCGCGACGCCTTTGCCCTTGCGCAGCTCGTCGACCACAACGACGTCTTTGCGGATGGCCCGTGCCACCCCAACGGTATTGTCCGTGGAACGGCCGTCAACAATCACGACCTGATCCACGTACAACGGCATCCGCCGAAGGACCCAGGGAATGTTTTGGGCCTCGTTCAAAGTAGGAATTACTACGCTGATGGACGCTCTCAGGGGCACTGCCGCCGGCTTGGGAATCGAACTTGGGGGCTGGGTGGAAATCGACAAAAGCCTCACCACTTCATGGCGCAATAATGACGATTGCCATCGGGCAGCCCGCACCGTTGAGGGCACCCGTCGGCTCTGACCGGACCAGGTCTTTCCGCGGTCCCGGCACTTGATGAACCGGCTCCTCAAGAGGGAATAGAACCCCCGACCAGTGGATCTAGAGATTGTCTGTCCGTGGCAAGAGCATAGGAGGTGTCCGGCGGGAGAGGCACCAGTAATGGGTACTCTGTTTTGATATCGCCTTCTACGTGGGGATTTCGGCCCCGTGCGGCACAGGGGTTAGGTACATTGGGGGAAACACCCCTCGCCTTAGGTAGAGAGGCACATGGATCACCGTTCGAAAGCCGCTTCGCTCTGGCCCGATCCACCGGAGCTGCGGCCGCCTGCCATCATGGACCAGCGCTGGGCCGAGGCCGTCTTCCTGCACTGGCGCATCCCCGGAGATGCCGCCGCACCCTTCATGCCGCCCGGGGTGCAACCGGATCTCTTTGACGGCAGTTCATGGGTTGGACTGATCGGGTTCAGGATGGAGGATGCCGGAATCGGGCGCGGCCCGGGAATCCCGTATCTGGGCAGCTTCAATGAGGTCAACGTGCGCCTCTACTCCCGGGAACCTGATGGGACCAAGGGCGTGGTCTTCCTGAGCCTGGACGCGGACCGGCTGCCCGTCGTGCTTGCAGCGCGGGCAGCGGAAATCCCCTACGTGTGGTCGCGGATCCGCCGTACCCAAGCACTGCCGGACTCACCGGACTCGGCCATCGGCTACACGGTACGGCGGTTGCGGCAGGGAGCAGGAAGCAGCTTCGCCGTCGTGCCCCAGCGGGAGGCCGCGGCCGACGACCCGTTATCCGTCTTTCTCACGGCCAGGTTTGGCATGCACGGGACATTCCGGGGTCGCAGCATCTACATACCCAACACACACCGGCCATGGCCCCTGCGTGCTGCGCGTTTGCACCATCTGAAGGATGGCCTGGTTGCGGCCGCCGGGATCAGCGTCAGCGGGCCGCCGGAATCGGTCCTCTACTCCCCCGGGGTGCGGACGCAGTTCGGCCGGCCGAGGCCGGTGCGCAGCCCCGGCCGATCCGCAGGCGGAAAGGCCTAGGCGTCCTGCCAGCCGCGGCCTTCGCTGAAGGTGGCAACGAGCGTGCCGACGCCCGCCTGGAGGGAGTCGGAGGGGTCGAAATACAGGGACGCCTCGGACGCCCGGCTGTGGGTGATCAGCTGCTCGGCCTCGAGCTTCGCCTCCGGCACCGTGGCGCCGATGATGCCGGTCCGGGCAGGGAGGTCCGGCGTGTGAACCACCTCGGCGCCCGTCTGGGTCAGCGGGACGGTGGTGCCGGAGTTGATCTCGTCGTGGGCGAACTCGAACTCGGACTCACCGGGTGCAGCGGGAACGGTGTACTCCAGGAAATAGGTCATAACCCCACCTTTGCAGAAAAGCCGGTGCCGCCAAAAGCCCGGCACGGCTACTTGCCCAGCCCCGCCTTCCGCAGCGCCTCGGCCATCGCCGTGTTCACCGGCTGCGGTGCAGGGACCTGCCGCGCGGCACCGCCGCCGGTCCGGGACCCGGCTTTGCGCTGGCCAGGCGTCGCCCGTTCAGGCGTTCCCCGTTCAGGCGTCGCCCGTTCAGGCGTTCCGCGCCTGCCGGCGTCCGTCCGTCCTGCGCCGCGCCGTCCGGAACCGGCCCCGCCGCCGGACGGTTCGTCGTCGAGCCTCAAGGTCAGGGAGATGCGCTTCCGCTCCGGGTCCGCCTCAAGCACCTTGACGCGGACCACCTGGCCGGACTTCACCACTTCGCGGGGGTCGGAGACGAAGCGGTTGGCCAGGGCAGAGACGTGGACCAGGCCGTCCTGGTGGACTCCCACGTCCACGAATGCCCCGAAGGCTGCCACGTTGGTGACCGTTCCTTCCAGGATCATGCCCGGTTTCAGGTCTGAAATCTTCTCAATGCCCTCGGAGAAGGTGGCCGCGGCAAAGGCCGGACGCGGGTCCCGGCCGGGTTTGTCCAGTTCTGCCAGGATGTCCTGGACGGTGGGAAGGCCGAACGTGTCGTCGACGAAGTTCCGCGGGTCCAGGGATGACGCAGGCGCCGAACCGGCGGCCGCCCGGATCTTACGGGCCACTGCGTAGGCTTCGGGGTGCACGCTGGATGCGTCCAGCGGCTCCGATCCCCCAGTGATCCGGAGGAACCCGGCGCACTGTTCGAACGCCTTGGCGCCGAGCCGCGGAACCTTCTTGAGGTCGGTGCGCCTGGCGAAAGGGCCGTGTTCGTTCCGGTAGGCCACGATGTTTTCGCTCAGCAGGGGCCCGACGCCGGCCACCCGGCTGAGGAGCGCGGGCGAGGCAGTGTTGACGTCCACCCCCACGGCGTTCACGCAGTCCTCCACCACCGCGTCCAGGCTGCGGTCCAGTTTCGAGGCCGTCACGTCGTGCTGGTACTGGCCCACACCGATGGACTTCGGATCGATTTTCACCAGTTCGGCCAGGGGGTCCTGCAGGCGCCGCGCGATGGACACGGCCCCGCGGAGGGACACGTCCATGCCCGGCAACTCGGCGGCGGCGAGGGCGGAGGCGGAGTAGACGGACGCTCCGGCCTCGGACACCACGAGTTTCTGCGGCTTCCGGTCCACTTCGGGCAGGAGCTTGATGAGTTCGGCGGCCAGCTTGTCCGTCTCACGGGAGGCGGTGCCGTTGCCAATGGCCACGAGTTCGACGGTGTGCTGCCGCGCCAACCGGACCAGCGTGGCCAGCGCTTCGTCCCATTTACGGGCCGGGGCATGGGGGTAGACGGTATCGGTAGCCACCACCTTGCCGGTGCCGTTCACGACCGCGACTTTCACGCCGGTCCGGAGCCCGGGGTCCAGGCCGAGGGTGGGTCGGTTCCCGGCCGGCGCGGCCAGCAGGACATCGCGGAGGTTGGCGGCGAACACGCGGACGGCTTCATCCTCCGCGTCCGCGAACATCCTGGCGCGGAGGTCGGAGGTGAGGCGCGCCAACACGCGGGAGCGCCACGCGACCTGTGCGGTCTGCATCAGCCAGCCGTCGGCGGGCCGGCCGCGGTCGGCGACCCCGAGGAACCTGGCCACCGCGGACTCGTAGCGGGCGCGGGCGGCGGCCAGGGCGGCGTCGTCCGCGGGATCGGCTTCGGCGAGGTCGAGCTCAAGGACGCCGTCCTTCTCCCCGCGGAGCAGGGCGAGCACCCGGTGCGAGGGCATGCCGGCCGGCGCCTGGGCGAACTCGAAGTAGTCGGCGAACTTCTGGCCTTCGGCTTCCTTCCCCTTCCTGACCCGGGAGACCATGCGGCCCTGCGTCCACAGCCGGTCGCGCAGCGTGGCGGCCAGGTCGGGATCCTGGGCCACCCGCTCCACCAGGATGGCACGGGCGCCGGCCAAGGCAGCGGCAGCGTCCTCCACCCCGCGCTCACTGCTGAAGTACTTTGCCGCTTCGCGTTCCGGGTCGAGGTCCGGACGCTTCAGCAGGGCATCCGCGAGGGGCTCCAGGCCTGCTTCACGGGCGATCTGTGCTTTGGTGCGCCGCTTGGACTTGAATGGCAGGTAGATGTCCTCAAGCCGGGACTTGGTGTCCGCCGCAAGGATCGCTTTGCGCAGTTCCGGCGTCAGCTGGCCCTGCGCCTCTACCGCTTCAAGGACCGCGCGGCGCCGGTCGGCGAGTTCGCGGAGGTAGCGGAGCCGCTCGTCGAGCTCGCGGAGCTGGGTGTCGTCGAGGGTGCCGGTGGCTTCCTTGCGGTAGCGGGCAATGAAGGGGACCGTCGAGCCGCCGTCGAGCAGCGCAACGGCCGCCTTCACCTGCCAGGCCTTCACGCCCAGTTCGGCAGCGATCTGGGCAAAGATGGCGTCCTCCGATGCCGGGGCGGCAGCAGGAGCAGGGGAAGGAGTTGGCTGTTGGGTCACCAGAACATCTTGCCTTACCCGGCTCCGGCGCTCCACCGGCCGCGGGCGCGGTGCAGCGCTGTCATGGAGGCGCCGGGTATTCCGCTGGGGGCGCCAAAGTGCTGTAGTGGACATGCCGTCGCAGGCACCAATTGCTCAAGGAAGAGGCCACCATGCGGGAACTGCTTATCGTGTTTCAGGAGGGGTTCGACGAGGCCAACATCACCGTCACGGTCAACGGCAAGGAAGCCCGGCGCGACCTGGGCGTTTCCACGAATCCCATCCTTGGCATCGCCAACGAGATTTCGGTGGAGCTGCCGGTGCGGGGGGCGCAGGTGGGGGTTGAGGTAACCAACCGGGGCCTGAAAGCCATTACCAAGGTCAGCGGGCGGCCCAAAAGCGTGCTGGTCTCCATCGAGGACGGGCGGCTGGTGATGAAGGAAGGCACCGGCCGCGAGGCTGTCCTGTAGCGTCCGGATGCCGCGCCGAATCAGGCTCTGGTAAGAGTCCATTCGTTGGAGTAGCATCTGATCACCGCCGGCTTCCAGTGGGGTCCGGCGGGCCAAATCCACAGTTCTTCAGCCCGGGGTCGTCGGATGGCTTCGGGCGCCGGCTGCCAGGACCAGCACCCCGGACAGCCCACGACGGCGGCACCCAAGCAGGTGCCGCCGTCGTCGTTATTTTTGGCTTGCTTGGCCGTTTAGCCCTGGTATGCCGGGTAGTCCGTGTAGCCGGTGGCGCCCTCGGCGTAGAAGGTGGACGGGTCAGGCTCGTTGAGTGGAAGGCTTTCCTTCCAGCGGCGGGCAAGGTCCGGGTTGGCGATCGCGGGCCGGCCCACCACTACAGCGTCGGCATGGCCATCGGTCACCAGGTTCACGGCTTCTTCCCGGGTGGTGACCACCCCGAAGCCGGTGTTCACCAGGAAGGTGCCGCCGAAGCGGGCGCGGAGGTCCTGGACCAGCTCACCGGCGGGCTCGTGGTGCAGGATGCTGAGGTAGGCCAGGTTGAGCGAGGCGATGCTGTCAACGAGGACCTCGTAGGTGGCGCGGACATCCGCGGCATCGGTTTCGGCGATGCCCTGGACGTTGTGCTCAGGCGAGATGCGCAGGCCCACGCGGTTGGCGCCGAGTGCTGCCACCACCGCGTTGATGGTTTCGATGACGAAGCGTGCGCGGTTCTCCGGCGATCCGCCGTACGAGTCCGTCCGGACATTGGAATTGGGCGCCAGGAACTCGTGCAGGAGGTAGCCGTTGGCGGCGTGCAGTTCCACGCCGTCGAAGCCCGCCTCGATGGCATTCAGGGAGGAGTTGACGAACTCCTGGATGACCATGGGCAGTTCGTCGGTTGTGAGTGCGTGCGGCACCGGGTACGGCTTCTTTCCAGCCGGGGTGCGCACCACACCGTCGATGGCGACGGCGCTGGGAGCCACGATCGGCAGGCCGCCGGTGATGTCCGGGTGGGAGACGCGCCCGCCGTGCATGATCTGGGCGAACATCCGGCCGCCTTCGGCGTGGACGGCGCCGGTAACCTTCTTCCAGGCGGCAACCTGTTCAGCGGTGACGATCCCTGGCTGGCCGGGGTAGGCCTGCCCGGCGGGGGCAGGGTACGTGCCTTCGCTGACGATCAGGCCGAGGCTGGCGCGCTGGCGGTAATGCTCGACGACGAGGGGGCCCGGGACGCCTTCCTCACCTGCGCGGAGGCGGGTCAGGGGTGCCATCACCAGGCGGTTCGGAAGTTCAAGTTCGCCGAGGGTGAGTGGGGAAAACAGCATGCGCAGTTCCTTTCGAAGGCTGAAGACGTACTGCCTGTGCCAACTGTGGGGCGCGTGCAACTATTCCGGATGTTAGGCGAATCACACCTGTCGGTCAGCGTCCCGTCGCAGCGCCGGGGCAGCCCTGGCCCTGCGGGTTTGCGTTGCAGTCATCGGCATAGTTGCGGGTCAGCGACCGCCACACGCTGATGGCCTGGGGCGGGGCGCTGAACTGGCCCTGGCCCGGAATCGGCAGCGGCGGCCCGGAATTTACCGAGTAGGTTCCCTGGAACGACGTTGTCAGGACCACTTGGAAGTCTCCCGTGGAAGCATATGCGTGGCTGGTCCTGGTCTTCTCGCCCCACCGGTCCTGCGGCAGCGGGCCGCCCATGGACGGCTGCGGGCCGAAGACGGTGCCGTCACCGTAGTTCCAGGTGTACTGCACGGGCGTGGCCACCACGTGCACTTTCTGTCCGAACATGGTGATGTCGAACTGCTGTTCAGCCGCCTCCGCATAGAAGTTGGTCTCGGCGCCGCGGAGTGTGTGCGGGCTGGGCTGGGCCACAACAGCTCCGGCGTTCACCGGGAGGTTCTGGAACTGTTTCTGGATGTCGGCGGCGATGCGGGGCAGGAGGTCCTCGGGCTTGGGGTCGTACAGGCAGGTAGGTCCTGAGTGATGGGCCCACACCGCCCCGGCTACGCCCCGCGGGCGGGACAGCCACATGACCGGGATGCCTTTGGCTCCGTCCTCACGGTCCTTGCATTCCATCTGGCGGGCGAGGCAGGGAGTATCAAAGTCTCCCCCGCCAAGATGGCATTGGAGTTCGTACTTGTACTCGTTCGGGTCGGTCGGCACAGTGCCAGGTTCAGCGCGCACTAGTTTCCCGGTACTTGCGTCCTTGACCCATTGATCAGCCCCCACTGACAATCCCCTGTCCTCATAGCCGATTGAGACGTCAGCCTGCGCTGCTGAAGGAGCAAAGACGAGGAGGAGCGTAGCTACACACAGAACCTTGAGTCCGAGGGCTTTCATCGTGGCTATCGAATTAGACCGAGGTCCGTCATTACCCAACCCGTTGGGCCGAAGGTCAGGCCTGCTCGGCTTCCGGTGTTAGTTGCAGGAGTAGGTTCCTGCAACAGACTTCCGTCGGGCCTTCTGATCTCAATCGTCGCCTGTATGACCTGGACTTCGGCGTGAGCCTGGGCTCCCGACTCCACGGTTGCTGTGATAGCTGGCGTCTGGATCGTTCCGCCCGATATCCACCGACCTTCACTCCAAGCCTCGTCTATGCCGTCCTTCAGCCCCTTACAAAAGACGCAGCCCGGGCCGCTTACATTTTCCAGCTTCCTAGAGTTACCGGTCTCATACGCATAGCTCAAGGTTTCGTACCAGTACTTCGTGAAGGCTTCTGCCCCCTCCTTCGTCTCCGTCTTGGCCACCTCGGGCAGCACGGGTACGGGGACGTTCTGGGCAGGGCCAGATGCGTCAGCCGGTTTGTAGGCAGCACTGGGCGTGGGGGTTGGAGTGGCCGAGGCGCTGGGTGTTGCGGCCTCCGTTGCCGCCTGGGAGGTGGCCCCTGGATCTGCGGGCGCTCCGCCGGCACAGCCAGCCAGCACCAGGGCGCCGGCAACAAGAACGGCTCCGGCAGTGGAACGCACGGCAAGTGGCGCAAAGAGGTTCTGTGATGTCATGGGCCGCTATTCCCCCAGTAGTTTCAAGACGGCTTGCTCCGGACAGTGCCTTAAGGGTAGCCCACGTCACAATTCGCCGATCAAACTTATCCACAGGCACCCGCGCCCCGTTCCACCACCCCTGGCAGGCCAGAAAAAAGTCAAAGGAAAGCCGGCGCACCGTTGATGCGCCGGCTTTCCTCCCCCAACTACCTGCGCGGCTACTTCTGCGCGGGCAGCACCAACTCCCCTGTCTTGTCCGTGGACAGGGCGAGCGAAGAAACGTACTGCGGGCCGCCGTCGGGCGCGTCCTGGGCCGAGCGCACCATGTCCGGCCGTTCGAACTCGATCCCGGTCACGTGGCACAGGAGCTTGGCGTCACTGGGGTTTCCGTCGGCGTCGAACATGGGCAGGTCGATGCCGTCGTCGGTGCGCCGGAGGTAGTAGCGGCCGCGGGTCACCACAGCCAGAACCGGCGGCAGGACCAGGGCCAGGCCAACGGCGAAGATCGGCGAGTACGGCTGGATGGCTGAACCAAAGGCGCCGAAGAACACCGCGATGGAGATTCCGGCCGAGGCCAGCATGGACCCAAACCCCACGGGGTTCACGGCGTAGAGCATGCCGCGCCGGAACTCCGGGACCTTCGGGGAGATCTTGAGCAGGTACTTGTTGATGGCGATGTCGGCCGCCACCGTGACCACCCAGGCCATGGCGCAGTTGGCGTAGAACCCGAGGATGGTGTTCAGGAAGTCGAACATGTTCGCTTCCATCAGGACCAGCGCGATGACCAGGTTCACCACCACGAACACCATCCGGCCCGGATAGGTCTTGGTGATGCGAGTGAAGGAGTTGGTCCAGGCCAGCGAGCCCGAGTAGGCGTTGGTGACGTTGATCTTGATCTGTGAAATGACCACCAGCACCACCGCAAGCGTCATGGCCAGCCAGGCCGGCATCATTTCCTGGTACACGCCCAGGAACTGGTGCACGGGCTCGTTCGCGGTGGCGGACGCGGCAGGATCCAGCGTGGCGATCAGGTAGACGGCGATGAACAGGCCCACGATCTGCTTGATCGCACCGAAGATCACCCAGCCCGGACCCGCCAGGATCACGGCCCTCCACCAGGCACTGCGGTTCGCGTCCGTGCGCGGCGGCATGAACCTCAGGTAGTCGATCTGCTCGGCGATCTGCGCCATCAAGGACAGGCACACCCCGGCCGCGAGCATGACGGACGCCAAGTTGGGGCCGCCGTCGCCGCTGGCGCCTGTGTACGCGAAGAAGCTGTTGATGCTCTCCGGGTGGGAGACCAGCAGGTAGCCCACCGGCACCACCATCAGCAGCAGCCAGAGCGGCGTGGTCCACACCTGCAGTTTGGCCAGCGTGTTCATGCCGTAGATCACCAGCGGAATGATGATCACCGTGGACGCGGCATATCCCAGCCACTGTGGAATACCCAGCCCCAACTCCAGGCCCTGCGCCATGATGGAGCCCTCCAGCGCGAAGAAGATGAAGGTGAAGGTGGCGAAGATGACGTTGGTGACCACGGACCCGTAGTACCCGAAGCCGGAGCCGCGGGTGATCAGGTCCAGGTCGATGTTGTAGCGGGCTGCGTAGTACGCCAGCGGGAAGCCGGTGGCGAAAATGACGACGGCGGCCACCAGGATGCCGAGGATCGCATTGACGGTGCCGTACGAGATGCCGATGTTCGCGCCGATGGAGAAGTCGGCCAGGTAGGCGATGCCGCCCAGCGCACTGGTGGCCACCACCCCGGCGCTCCACTTGCGGTAGGAGCGCGGGGCGAACCGCAGTGTGTAGTCCTCGAGGCTTTCCTTGGTGGCGTTGAGGGCGGCGGCGTTGCCCGCCGTCGTGGTGGCCGGAGAACCTCCGACGACGGCGGCAGCGGGCGGCGCCGTCGGCTCCAGTAATTGCGTCGACTGTGTGTCGTTGTCCATGAAGTGGGTCGCTTTCGTTGGCAGGCTTTTCGTTGTCTGCGTGCGACGCTATCCAGCTGGGAAGACAGCCCGGTCACAGCATCATTTCGGGAGTGTTAAGTCTTGACCAGTCTTGTCAACAAAAGCCGTGGCCGCCGGTTGTGGCCGCCCCACAAAAACGGACGGACAGTGCAGGGCTAGCGTCGGGAAGAGAATTTCCTCCCGAGACAAAGGACCATTGATGACGCAGCACGCAATCCTGGAAACAGCCCGCCGGCAGGTCCTGGAGCAGGGCATCGGCCTGTCCGAGGCACAGCTGGTGGAGGTCCTCCGCCTGCCCGACGACGCGCTCCCGGCCGCCCTGGACCTGGCCCACCAGGTCCGCCTGCGCCACTGCGGCGAAGATGTGGAGGTGGAGGGCATCATCTCCATCAAGACCGGCGGCTGCCCCGAGGACTGCCATTTCTGCAGCCAGTCCGGCGTGTTCGACAGCCCGGTGCGCGGCGTCTGGCTGGACATCCCGGAACTGGTCGAAGCCGCGAAGGAAACAGCCGCCACCGGCGCTACCGAGTTCTGCATCGTGGCAGCGGTGCGCGGCCCCGACGTCAGGCTGATGAACCAGATCAAGTTCGCGATGGACCGCATCCGGGAAGTTGTGGACATCAACATCGCCTGCTCGCTGGGCATGCTCACGCAGCGGCAGGTGGACCAGCTGGCGGAGTGGGGCGTCCACCGTTACAACCACAATCTGGAAACGGCGCGCAGCTACTTCCCGCAAGTGGTCACCACCCACACCTATGAAGAACGCCTCGAAACCTGCGCGATGGTCAAAGCGGCGGGCATGGAACTGTGCTGCGGGGCGCTGATCGGGATGGGCGAAACGCTGGAGCAGCGGGCAGAACTCGCCGCCCAGCTCGCGGCGCTGGAACCGCATGAAGTACCGCTGAACTTCCTCAACCCGAGGCCCGGCACGCCGCTCGAACACCAGGAACTCATGGACGGCAAGGACGCCCTCCGCGCCATCGCCGCGTTCCGCCTGGCAATGCCCCGCACCGTGCTGCGCTACGCGGGCGGCCGCGAGCTCACCCTCGGCGACCTGGGCACCAGGGACGGACTCCTCGGCGGCATCAACGCCGTGATCGTCGGCAATTACCTCACCACCCTGGGGCGCCCCGCGGATGCGGATCTCAGCCTCCTGGTGGACCTCAACATGCCCATCAAGGAACTGCAGAGGACCCTGTGAACAGCCCCGCCCCACGGCGGGCCGAGGGGCCGTACTGCGGACTCTGCGGCAAGCCCGCAAGCAAGGCAACGGACGACGGCGGCGACCTCCCGCCGTCGAACGCCCACCTTGGCTGCGCCAGCCTTCTCCTCCTGGAACCACCGCGCTTCTGTGCCTCCTGCGGACGCCGCCAAAAGGTGCAGGTGTCACCACGGGGGTGGTGGGCCACGTGCTCCCGACACGGTGTGACAGCCTCAGATTAGGTGCCAAAGGCCTCTAGCGCCTTTCTACTGAAGGTAGAAGAATGTCCACATGATGTTTGAACACGCCGACGGCAACCCCGTCCTGGAACTCGATGATGAGCAGTCGTGGCGCCTCCTGGCGGCAACCAAACATGGCCGCCTGGTGGTCTCGGTGGCCGGGGAGCCGGACATCTTCCCCGTCAACTACGTGACCTCGAACCGCAAGGTCTACCTGCGGACGGCACCGGGCAACAAGCTGGCCCAACTGACCATCAACGCCCAGGTCCTCTTCGAAACCGACGGCATCCTTTCCGAGGAAGCGTGGTCGGTTGTCCTGCGCGGGAGCGCGCGCGTCCTCAGCAACTCGAACGAGCTGGCAGCCGTGGAAGAGCTCGGCCTGAAGACCTGGGTCCCCACCCTCAAGGACTTCTACGTGGAGATCGAACCCAAGTCCGTCAGCGGACGGCACTTCGTGTTCGGCGAACAGCCGGAACGGGAGATCTAGCCGCTCCTACACTGGAGGGGTGGCTGACAACACCAGTGCGGACAGGCTCACGCCGGAGCAGCGCAGCTGGAACATGTCCCGCATCCGCGGAAAGAACACCAAGCCGGAGCTCGTGGTGCGCCGGCTCCTGCACGCCAAGGGCTACCGCTACCGGTTGCATGGGACCAGCGGCGGCAAGCGGCTGCCCGGAAACCCCGACCTCGTCTTCGCCGGCCGCCACAAGGTGATCTTCGTCAACGGCTGCTTCTGGCACTTCCATGACTGCCGGGTGGGCCAGCACGCGCCGAAAGCCAACGCGGAGTTCTGGGCCGCCAAACGTGCCCGCACGCGGGAGCGCGACGCCGGCCAGCGGCGCCAGCTGGAAGACGCCGGCTGGGAGGTCCTGACCGTCTGGGAGTGCGAGCTCAAGGACGGTTCCGCCCTTGAAGCGCACCTGGTGCGCTTCCTGGAGGCCCGCCCCTAGCTGTGCCGGGCCAACAGGTCTGCGCCGTTAGGGCGCCCAAAAAACCGCAGTCTCATCAAGAAACCCACAATTCTCCTCCCGGCCCCGGTTGCGGGGAGGGAACAGCCCTAACCTGATCAAGAACACACATACCCCGCCTCTTCACCCTGTTCCCCGAGGGTGGGAAAACCAGCAGAAAGGAGTGTCATGAGCACCCCGGATGATGCGCCCAAGCCGCTGGTGGACCAGTCCGTTTTGGACCGGCTGCGGGAGGAACTTGATGAGCAAGAGGGGTACAGCAGGGTCTTCGTGGGGAACTTCATCGACTTCCTGCCGACACGGCTCGACCGGCTACGGCTCGCCCTGACCACCGGGGACCTGGAGGGTTCCATGGACGCTGTCCTCAGCCTGAAGACCTCCAGCCAAATGGTGGGGGCAGAACGCCTGGCCGGCCTGGCCATGGACCTGGAGGCCGAGATCCGGGCCGAGGCCCGGCACGCCGACATGGCTGTGGCGCTGCCGAGGCTGGCTGCAGCGTTCCTGCGGCCGATCACCCTGTGCAGCCGGCAAACCACGCACCGGCTGCAGGCTCAGTGCTGTCCCGGCGCCAAGCGGTAACCCACCCCGCGGACGGTCTGCAGCCACCGTGGCTGCTGGGGCGAATCTCCCAGTTTCTTCCGCAGGTTTCCCATGTGCACTTCAACCGAACGCTCGTCGGCCTCGCTGATGTAGCTGCCGACGTCGTAATCCTCATCGCGGAGCCGGCGCACCAGGTCCGACTTGGTCCGCACGGTGCGGCCCGCTTCAAGCAGGGCGTACAGGAGTTCGAACTCCGTGCGGGTCAGGTTCATCTCCTTGCCGTCCACAGTGACGGTGCGGGACGCGTAGCTCAGCTCCAGCCCGTTATGGCTGAAATTGCCCCTTTCCGGATGGGCGGAGCCATCCGCTGCGGGATCCACGGCAACGTCACCGGGATCGGGTGCTGATCGCGGCCGCCGCATCATGGCGGCAACCCGAGCACGGAGCTCCCGCGGCCGGAAGGGCTTGGTGAGGTAGTCGTCCGCGCCGGACTCAAGCCCGATCAGGGTATCCAGCTCCTCGGTGCGCGCCGTCAGCATCACGATGTAGGCATCCGAAAACTCGCGGATCTGGCGGGAAACTTCGAAGCCGTCGATGTCCGGCAGTCCCAGGTCCAGGGTGATGACATCCGGGTTCAGGGTTTTGGCCAGGAGGACCCCCTCGGCTCCGCCGCTGGCGACGGTCACCTCAAACCCGGCCTGGGTCAGCACCGTGCGAACCAGTTCCCGAATGTCGTGGTCATCCTCGATGACCAGACCCACACGTGCCTCACTCATAGAGCCCCCTCAGCAGCCGACGTCTGAAGTATAACCGGCTGCGGATATCCTGCTGGTATGGCCACACGCACCCCGACTTCCACGCCTCCACGCGATGAGTGACCCCGTGGCCTGGTCCTCGGGGATGCGGCTCTTCAAACGCCCCTTCCACGAATACCGGCTCACGGACCGGGTGGCGATGAGCCAGATGCCCTTGTTCGTGACGAGCCTCCTGACAGCGTTCCTGGTCTGGGCGTTCTTCACCGAAACCATGAACAACCCACTGTTCGTGACCTTCCTGGTATCGCAGCTGGTCCTCACGGCACTGTGCTACCTGGTCCCGTGGGACCGGCTGCCCTATACGAGCTTCCTGGCCATCCCCCTCCTGGATTTCGTCTCCATCGCGCTGGGCAGGGAGGGCGGCCAGGAAAGCCTCACCGGCATCAGCCTGCTGGCGGTATTTCCGGTCATCTGGATGTGCGCATCCGGCTACTATCCCAGGGCTGCCCTCTGGTTCTCCTTCCTGGGGCCACTGGCCATCATCTGGGTCCCGCTGCTCCTCAAGGGCAACTACGCACCGCAGGACTTCGCCCGCTCCCTGCTCCTGCCGGTAATGATGCTGGGTATCGGTGTGTCAGTGAGCGTCCTGACCCTGAGCATGATGCGGCAGCAGAGCCAGCTGGAGGAGAAGGACGAGCAGCTGCGGGCCAGCCTGCGCACCAGCAAACGCCAGGAAGAGCTGCTCAACACGGTGCTGGAAACCGTGCACCTGGGCGTGCTCGCGGTGGACGCGGACGGCCACGACATCCTGATGAACCGGAAACAGCGGGCCAACCATGAACTGGCCCGGCCCAAGGACATTGCAGACCCCAACGAATCCCAGCTGCTGGTGTTCGGCGCGGACCGGAAGACCCCGATTCCGGTGCAGGAACGCCCGGTGCGCCGGGCCGTCCTGGGCGAAACCTTTACCGACTACCTGGTATGGCTGGGAGAGGGGAAGGAGCAGCGGGCCGTAGTGACGACGGCACGTGCCATGACGGACAGCGAGGGCAACTTCGCCGGGTCCGTGATCGTCTTCAGTGATGTGACCGACCTCGTAAACGCCCTCACCGCCAAGGATGATTTCGTCGCCAGTGTTTCGCACGAGTTCCGGACGCCGCTGACATCCATCCTGGGCTACGTGGAGATCCTGCTGGCTGACGAGCCGGAAGGAACGCAGCGTGGCATGCTGGAGATCATCCGCCGGAATTCCGAACGGCTCCTCACCCTGGTCTCGGACCTGCTGTCCAGCCGCAACGGCCAGCTCATCGTCACGCCGCACACGGTGGACGTTGCCGACCTGGTGCGCGCCAGCGTATCCTCCGCGATGCCCCGGGCCGCGGCGGCCGGAGTGGTGCTGGAGGCCAGGACACCCGGGACGCTGGAAGCCAAAGTGGACAGCGCCCGGATCTCCCAGGTCCTGGACAACCTGGTGTCCAACGCCATCAAGTACTCCCCGGACGGCGGCAAGGTTGTGGTTTCCCTCGCCCGGGAAGACGGACACCTGGCCTGCCGGGTCAGCGACACCGGAATGGGCATGAGCCCGGAGGACTCTTCGGAGGTCTTCGCCAAGTTCTTCCGCACCAGCAGCGTCCGGCGAACCTCGATTCCCGGCGTGGGCCTGGGCCTGCCCATCAGCAAGGCGATCGTCGAGGCCCATGGCGGGACGATCGGCGTGGAAAGCACCCTGGGCGAAGGGACGACGTTTACGTTCCGCGTGCCGGTGTCGCCGTCCTGAGCACCTCGCCCCACGACTGGTGGGCAAGGTCCCGGATGGCGGCCAGGATGTCCGACGGCGGCTGGCTGAGGTCCAGGGGGAATTCCACGATGTCGATATCGGTGTTCAGGATGCGGCGGAGCTTGGTCTCCCCCTTCCCGGCATACACCAGCCACGCGGTGGGTACGGCCAGCGCCGTGCAGTGGGCCAGCATCTGGTAGTGGTCGGCCGTCAGGGATGCACCCCCATCCGACGCGGCACGGTATTTGGCGTTGTACGCCACCACCGGGCGTCCGCCGAGCATGTGGACGGCGTCCGGGCGCACCGACAGCCGGTCGGAGTCGCGGACGGCCTCGCTGAGGAGGGCGTTGAAACGGAGGCGCAGCTCCCCCGGATAGGCGGACATCGCCCCGCGCAGGGCGGTGCCGACGAAGTCCTCGAACACCTGCGCCATGTCCACCACGAAGGACGCGGTCTGCTGCCTGCCCTCCCCCGTTTCGGCAGAGGCATTGCGCAGGATCAGCTCGGCGAGCCTCAGCACTGCGTGGTAGCGCAGGTTCATCCGGGTGGCTTTCCACGGCGGAAGCGGGGCGCCGGACCGAAGGCGCGTGACGCCGTCGAGCTTTCCCTTCAGCAGGCGCAGCCGGCCCAGCACCTCCGGGCGCACCCCCGGCACCTGCGCCATCCGCTCCAGGGCGGCGCGCAGGATCCGGTTCTCGGCGATGTCCTCGGTGAACTCGTCGTAGGAGACCTCCAGGGGGACCAGCATGCCGGGGCGGCGGGAGATCTGGTCCGAAATCCGGATGCGGCCCTTGACCGTCCGCAGGGACTCGTCCACGGTGAGGTAGCCCTGCAGGACGCCGCGGCCCAGGGCCCGTTCGGCCAGCTGCGCGAGGGACTCGGCCAAGGCGCTCCACAGCTCCCGGTCCTCGTCCGCCGCCACGGTTTCCGGACGGAACCCCTGTTCCCCCGCGTAGCTGAGGAGGAACAGCAGCCGGCTGAGGCCCAGCCGGTCCTTCGGCCGCACGTCGAGCTGCACCGTGGGTGTCCGCACGGACCCCACTTTGCCCACGGGTTCGATCCGGTACAGCCCCATGCCCATGGGTGAGGCCTTGGCCAGGCCGCTGGAGTTCAGGTAGGCCGCGCTTGGCGCGTCCAGCCGTTCGACCAGTCCGCTGGAGAGCTCGTCCAGGACCAGGTGCCGCACCGCGCCGGTTGAAGTGCCGGTGCCGCCGCGGCTAGCGGGCAGCAAGGCGTCCCAGCAGCTGGTCCAGCCCGAAGCGCTCCTCCAGCTGCGCCCGGGTGAGCTGGCCGTGGTAGTGCTCCTCCAGCAGCGGCATGAGCTCGTACTTCCAGATCCGGCGCAGCCCGGCGGGTGTCTGGGCGGCCGGCTTCATGAAGTAGGACGGCCCGATCATCAGGTCGCGGTCCCACTCGTCGATGGCCCCGTTGAGGGCGTCCAGCAGCAGCGCCGGGGTGGGGTCCAGCCGGCGGGCCTGCAGGAAGCGGTGCAGGGATCCCTTGACGGGTTCGGTTTGCGGGTGCAGTTCGATGAAGGAGAAGCGGCGGCGGATGGCGGCGTCCATCATGGCGATGGACCGGTCCGCGGTGTTCATGGTGCCGATGATGTAGAGGTTGTCCGGCAGGGTGAACGGCTCGTTGGGGCTGTACTGCAGGTAGATCCGGTCGTCCCGGTATTCCAGCAGGAAGTACAGCTCGCCGAAGACCTTGGCGAGGTTGGCCCGGTTCATCTCGTCGATGATGAGGAAGTACGGCTTCTTCTCGTTCCCCGGCTTGGCCGCTTCCTCCGCCAGGCGGCGCAGCGGGCCGGCCACGAGCTTGAAGGACACCTGGCCTTCGTCCGTCTTGTCCGGGCGGTAACCCTCGAAGAAGTCCTCATAGGCGTAGGACGGGTGGAACTGGACCAGCTTGACCCGCTCATCGGTGGTGTCGTCGGCGAGCTCGGCGGCGAGGTGCTTGGCCAGGTAGGTCTTGCCCGTGCCGGGCGGACCGTACAGGACCAGCTGGCGGTTCTCCTCCAGGAGGTCGGCGATCTCCTGCAGGGGTTCCAGCTCCATGTGCAGGGAGGCGGCGAATTCCGGCGTCAGGGCACGGAAGCCTTCCTGGGCAGGGAGGACGACGGCGGGGCCTTCCGCCTCCGCGTCCGGCTCGGTTTCCGCCTCGGCAGGCAGCAGCGCCTGCAGCGCCTGCACCACCCGCGTCACGTCCACCACGATGCCGGGGGTTGCAAGCTGGCGCTGGACGTGGCGGGGCAGGCTGGTGGTGGTGTGGCCGTCGTCGAACCAGCGCACCTTGCGCCGCAGCCGGCGGTTGTCATCGTTGTACTCGGGCTCCCCCAGGACGCCGCCAAGCCGCACGCTCCCGGCGTGCTGGTACAGCACCAGGTCTCCCGGCTTCATGACCGTCAGGAAGGCGAAGACCGCCGTCTTGGTGTCCTCGCGCTCCACATAGCCAAGGTGCTTGTAGTCCTCATCCACGGCATGCTGGACCACGCCCGCCGTCACACCCGGGTCCAGGTGGCGGAGATGTTCGACGTCGAGGGTCACCTTCTCCTCACCGTGCCAGGCGGTCAGCAGCTCGGCGTGGTCGCTGTGCGTCCGGAGCAGCCAGGCCCGCCGCCCGGGGTCGCCCACCTTGCGCCACTGGCTGACGAGCTGGCGCGAGTACCAGTCGATGCGCTGGCCCGCCTGCTCGTCCAGGTGCAGCCTGATGCGGTGGATGTCGGCGGTGATGTCCTCTTCGCTGTCGCCGTTCGCTCCGCCCACCAGCGATGCGAAGGCGTCACGGATTTCCTGCCGTTCCACATCGGCCACCACCGGCTCGAAGTAGCTGGGCCAGGCCAGGAATTCGACGCTGCGTCGGATGGCCGGCTGGTCATCCGGGGTGGATGCGGCGAGGCGGTGGAACTGCAGCGGATCCTTGATGGCCGCCTGCACCACGTGGGCCGGCCGCTGGGCGACGTTCCGGACGAACCGGCAAAGCCACTTGAGGTGGTCCCAGATGGTCCAGTTGAATTCGGCGGTCCGGTCCCGGATGACGCCGTGGTCCGTCATGCCCGCGTACAGCTCTTCGGGCAGTTCCAGCGGCGGCTCCAGCCATCCCGCTGCCTCGGCCACGCGCGCCCGTTTGACCTTGAGGGACTTCACTTCGTGGGCAAGCGGAAGGGACTGCAGGAAGAGCAGTTCCACGGCAAGCTGCTTGGCCCCGCGGGATGCGCCCTCCAGGTTGTCCCGAAGGTTGGTCATCATGGGGGCCTTCGGGTCCGGGGTGCCCCGCTCCAGGCGGTCGAGCAGCTCCGCGGCCGCGGGGACCGACCACGTCCTGGTCCGGCCGTCCAGGGGCGACGCCTTTCCCTGGAGACCGGGTCCCAGCACGAACCACGCCGCGTCCTCAATCTCTTTGGAGATGCCCAGGGCACGGGTCATGGCAACAGTGGCGGTGGGGGTCATGCCCCCAAATTTACAGGGTCAAGCTGGACGCCCGCCAAAAGCCCCCGGGCGCCCTGCTGCCGAGCCTGGATGCTAGCTGGCCGAGGCGCGCTTGCGGCCGAAGATGAAGTACCCCATGGGCCCGACGAAATTGATGAAGGACGCCGCCCGCCACGCAGCCTTCGGCCCGTTGATCAGGGCGGCAGGCCGCCGGGAGATGTCGCGCTGCGCCGCCACCAGCAGTGACACCTGGACGATGCCCACCAGAATGGTGCCCACCTTGGACGACGTGGACATCTCCTTCCATGTCTTCTTCTTCCTGGCGGTGCGGGTCTTGTTCTTGTTCTTGGCCATCGGTTCTTCCTTTCGCTGTTGGAGGTACTTCCAGTCCAGTGTTGCCTGTCCGGTCTTGCCCAGAGTCTTAGTGCCTGTAGGGGGCCAACCGTTCCTTCTGCTCGCTTGTAAGCCGCTGCACCCGGCCCGTGGACTCGTCCACGAAGGCCAGGTGGCTGCTCGCCGTCACGCAGTCTTCACCCGTAACGGGGTCCTGGAGCAGGTAGTGGATATCGAAACTGGCACCCTTGACGGCACCGATCCACACCTGCGCCACCGCCGGAACGTTCCGGTACTCCAGGGTCCGGACGTACCGGATCTTGTGGTCCACCACCAGGGCCATGGTTCCCTCGGGGACGTCGTTGAAGAGCGACACCCGTGGCTCAACTCCCGGCAGCCCGGCTCCCCGTGGCGGACCGAACGCCGCGATGCGTGCCTCCTCCAGCATCCGGACGATCTGAACGTTGTTGATGTGGCCGTAGGCGTCCATGTCTCCCCAGCGCATCGGCACCAGGACTTCGATCCGTTTGCCCCCGTGCGCACTCAACTGCGAACCGCCGTCGAATCATCCACCACAGTTTCGCCGGCGTCCGCCCCGGCAAACTGCGACATGTACAGGCGGTGGTAGGCGCCCCCGGCAGCGAGCAGCACCTGGTGGCTGCCCTGTTCAACGATCCGTCCGTTCTCCATAACCAGGATCGTATCGGCATCGCGGATGGTGGAGAGCCGGTGGGCGATCACAAAGCTCGTCCGGTCCGTGCGCAGGGCTGCCATGGCCTTCTGCACCAGCAGTTCGGTGCGGGTGTCAACGGAGCTGGTGGCCTCGTCGAGGATCAGCAGCGAAGGATTCGCCACGAAGGCCCGGGCGATGGTGATCAGCTGCTTCTCGCCGGCGCTGACGTTGTTTCCTTCTTCGTCGATCACCGTGTCATAGCCTTCGGGCAGTGCCCGCACGAAGCGGTCCACGAACGTGGCCTTCGCGGCGGCCATGACCTGCTCCCGGGTGGCGTCCAGGTTGCCGTACTGGATGTTGTCGTAGATGGATCCGCCAAAGAGCCACGCATCCTGCAGCACCATGCCCACCTTGGACCGCAGTTCCGAACGGCTCAGGTGGGTGATGTCGACGCCGTCCAGCCTGATGGACCCCGAATTCAGCTCATAGAAGCGCATGACCAGGTTCACCAGGGTGGTCTTTCCGGCACCCGTCGGCCCCACGATCGCCACGGTGTTCCCGGGTTCGGCGGTGAAGGACAGGTTCTCGATCAGCGGCTTGTCCGCCGTGTAGCTGAAGGTGACGTTGTTGAAGTCGACGTGCCCGTCGGTCTTGGCCGGGAGGTGCTCGGTGGCCGTTTCGTGGTCCTGCTCGTCGGCGTCGAGGAATTCGAAGACGCGCTCGGAAGACGCCACCCCGGACTGCAGCATGTTGGCCATGCCCGCCATCTGCCCCAGCGGCTGGGTGAACTCGCGGGAGTACTGGATGAACGCCGTGGCGTCGCCAAGGGACATGGCACCCGATGCCACGCGGAGGCCGCCGACCACCGCAATGCCCACGTAGCTGAGGTAGGACACGAACTGCATGACGGGGAAGATGATGCCCGAGACGAACTGGGCCCCGAAGCTTGCCTTGTAGAGGGCCTCGTTGCGTTCTTCGAACCGGGCCAGCATGTCCGCGTCGCGGCCGAAGACGCGGACCAGGTCGTGCCCGGAGAAGGACTCCTCGATCTGGCCGTTCAGGGCGCCGGTGTTCTTCCACTGCGCGGCGAAGAGCTTCTGGCTCCGCACCCCGATGAGCGCTGCGGCCACCCCGGACAGCGGAAGCGCAACCAGGGCGATCAAGGCCAGCTGCCAGGAGACGATGAACATCATGATCACGATGCCCGCCACGGTCAGCACGGAGTTGACCAGCTGCGCGAAGGCCTGTTGGAGCGCCTGCTGGATGTTGTCGACGTCGTTCGTGACCCGCGACAGGACGTCACCGCGCTGGCGGGTGTCGAAGTAGTTCAGCGGGAGCCGGTTCAGCTTGCTTTCCGTTTCGTCGCGCAGCCGCCTGATGACCTTCATGACGATGCGGTTCAGCACGTACCCCTGCAGCCACATGAAGATGTTGGCTACAAAGTACATGAGCAGGACCACGGCGATGAGCATGGTGAGCTTGTCGAAGTTGATGCCGGCGCCGGGCACCAGCTCCATCCGCGACAGCATGTCCGCGAGGTTGTCCTGGCCCTGCTGGCGCAGGCCCGCGACGAACTGCTCCTTGCTGGCGCCGGCGGGCAGTTGTTTGCCCACGACTCCGGCGAAAATGACGTCCATGGCCTGGCCCAGGATTTTGGGCGCGATGACGTTCAGCACCACGGAGACGATCACCAGCCCGACCACCAGGGAGATGCCCAGCACCTCTGGGTTCAGGAGCCCCATCAGCCGCTTCGCGGAGGGCCAGAAGTGCTCCGCCTTCTTTGCGGGCATGGCACCGAACGCGCCGCCGTCGGCTTCAGTGGGCTGGAACTCCTCCTCGACGAAGTCGTCGTCCAGTACGGTTCCGCCCTGGGCCGGGTTGGCCGGAGCTGCCCCGGAATTGGGGGCGGAGTCCTTCCTGCGGGGGCTCATGCCACTTCCTCCACGCTCAGCTGGGACTCGACAATCTCCTGGTACGTGGGCGAGGTTTCCAGCAGTTCCTCGTGCGTGCCGCGGTCCACAATCCTGCCGTTGTCCAGCACCAGGATCTGGTCGGCGTCGGTGATGGTGGAAATCCGCTGGGCCACGATGATGACGGTGGCGTCGGCGGTGCTTCGCTTGAGGGCGGCGCGCAGCCGGGCGTCCGTGGCGACATCCAGGGCGGAGAAGGAGTCGTCGAAGAGGTAGACCCGGGGTTTGGTGACCAGCGCACGGGCGATGCAGAGGCGCTGCCGCTGGCCGCCGGAAACGTTGGTCCCGCCCTGGGCGATCCTGGAGTCCAGGCCGTTCTTCTTCTCGCGGACGAACGATGCGCCCTGGGCGATGTGCAGGGCGTCCCACAGTTCCTGGTCCGTCGCCTCGGTCTTGCCGAAGCGGAGGTTGTGCGCGATGGTGCCGGAGAACAGGTAGGGGCGCTGCGGCACCAAGGCAACCCGTTTGGTAATCCCGGCACGGTCCAGCCGGTCCACAGGAACACCGTCCAGAAGGACCTGCCCCTCCGCTGGGTCGTACAGCCGCGGCAGCAGGGACAACAGGGAGGTCTTGCCAGCGCCGGTGGATCCGATGATGGCGATGGTTTGGCCGGGACGGGCAGTGAAGCTGATGTTGCTGAGCACCGGGGATTCGGCGCCCGGGTAGGCGAAGGTGACGTTGCGGTACTCCACCACGCCGGCAAGCGCGGCCGGAGCCTCGGGATGCTGGGGGTCGTGGATGGAGGGCTCCACGGCGAGCACTTCGCCGATGCGGTCGGCGCAGACTGAGGCGCGCGGGATCATCATGGTCATGAAGGTGCCCATCATGACGGCCATCAGGATCTGCAGCAGGTACTGCAGGAACGCAGTCAGCGACCCCACCTGCATGGCGCCGGCGTCCACCCGCTGGCCGCCGAACCACAGAACCGCGGCGGTGGACAGGTGCAGGATCATGCTGATGGCCGGGAACATGAGGACGAACAGGGCGCCGATCCGGAGGGAGACATCCGTAAGCTCGCCGTTTGCTTCGCCGAAACGGCGGGTTTCGTACGGTTCCCGCACGAAGGCACGGACCACCCGGATACCGATGATCTGTTCGCGCAGCACCGCGTTGATCCGGTCGATCTTCTTCTGCATGGAGCGGAACAGCGGCATCAGCCGGACCACCAGGTAGCCCACAACCACCACCAGCAGCGGCACGGAAACCCACACCAGCCAGGACAAACTGATGTCCTCGCGCAGTGCCATGATGATGCCGCCGACGCACATGATGGGTGTGGCCACCATGAAGTTGAGCCCCATCAGCAGGAGCATCTGTACCTGCTGGACATCGTTGGTGCCGCGGGTGATCAGCGTGGGGGCACCGAAGGCGTTGACGTCCCTGGCCGAAAAGCTGGTGACCTTCCCGAACACGGCACGCCGGAGGTCCCGCCCCACAGCCATGGCGGTCCTGGATCCGAAGTAGACACCCGCGATGGCTGCGGCAAGCTGCGCGAAGGCCACCAGCAGCATCACGCCGCCGGTGCGCCAGATGAAGTCCGTGTCGCCGCGGGAGACCCCTTCGTCGATGATCCGGGCGTTCAGGCTGGGAAGGTACAGGGCCGCGATGGTGGACGCGAGCTGGAAAACGACGACAGCCAGGATGTACGGCAGATACGGTCTGGAGTACCGCCGTATGAGGGTGAGGAGCATGAGCTCAACTCTAGTGATGCCCACCGACAATGGATCCCCCAAAAAAGCCCCTCTCCTCGGCACCGGCGCGTCACCATCGAGGCGGAAAAGCCGCAGCACCCGGCCCGGGTGGCGGGACGGGTGCTGCGGCGGGGTACGGGCATGGACGCCCTCTTGGCGGCGGAGCCTAGGCTCCGTGGCCGTCGGGGCCGGACTGGGCCGTCCCGGACTGGACCGTCGTTGGTTGGGCCGTCGCGGACTCGACCGTCGCCGGCTGGGCAGCGGCGCTGTGCTTGCCGTGGCCTGCGATGTAAAGGGCGGCGGCCGCCTGGATCTTGCGTTCCTTCAGGAGCTTGCGCTGCAGCCTCCTGAGCTCCGCCGCCGTGGCCGCCTGCTGCGCGGCGACGGCCTGCTGGGACCGCAACTGTTCCTGGATGTCCAGGACCAGGCCACCCAGGTCCACCTGCTGGCGGGCCAGCAGGTGCTGGGTGTCCTGCAGTTTCTGCAGCGTGGCGGCGGCGCTGGCCACCGCGTCTGCGGCCTTGTCCAGGCTGCCGGCGGACCGGAGGTCCAGCCCCTCGGAATGGAAGCTGCGTGCGAAAGCCTCCTCGAGGTCGTCCGTGGCAACCCGGCCGGATGCGGCGGCAGCAGCGGCAGCGCCGCCGTCGTACATCTTTGCCGGCGTGCCGGCAAGGGAGGTGGCACGTGCTGCGGAGACCGCCGGCAGCTGCCCGGTCATGGCGGTCATGCCGGCCTCGCCTGCGGCGTTGGCCTGCAGCGAGGCCTCGGGGGTAATGTCGACGGTCTTGCGCAGCGGCACTTCCTTGATGAAGATCACGGCGATCAGGGCCACGACGCTGACAGCGGCGGAGATCATGAAGATCCCGGCGGTAGCGTCACCGTAGGCAGCGCGCATGACGTCGGCGATCGGTGCGGGCAGGTCCTTCAGGTCCATGGTGGCACCGCTGTTGCCGCCGGCCTGGAGGCCGAGCTTCGCGAGCCCGTCGGTAGCCAGGTCCTTGACATGGTTGGCCATGACGGCCCCCAGGACGGACACGCCGATGGCCCCGCCTACCGAGCGGAAGAACGCAACGGAGGCGCTGGCGGAGCCGATGTCCGTGGCGCGGACAGTGTTCTGGACGGCGAGGACCAGGTTCTGCATGAGCATGCCCAGGCCGATGCCGAAGATGCCGGTGTAGAGGCCGGTCAGCCACAGCTCGGTGGTGTGGTCCATGGTTCCGGCGAGCGCCAGGCCGCCGATCAGCAGGATGGTGCCGCCGATCAGGAAGCGCTTCCACTTGCCGTAGCGGCTGATCAGCTGGCCGGAGGCGACCGAACCGACCAGGTTGCCGGCGATCATGGGCAGGGTCAGCAGGCCGGCCTCGGTGGGCGTGGCGCCGCGGGCCACCTGGTAGTACTGGCCAAGGAAGGTGGAGGAGCCGAACATGGCCACGCCGACGGCCACGGAAGCGACGATGGCCAGGGCCGTGGTGCGTTCGGAGATGATCTTCAGCGGGATGATCGGCTGGGACACCTTGGATTCAACCAGCACCAGCAGTGCGAGCAGGAGGATGCCGCCGCCCACCATCACTGCGGTCTGCCAGGACCACCAGTCGTAGTAGTCGGCCTTGCCGGCGAAGGAGACCCAGACCAGGAGCAGGCTGACGCCGGAGGTGAGCAGGATGGCACCGAACCAGTCGATCTTGGCGGGGCGCTTGACGTGCGGGACCTTCAGCGTGACCTGGAGCAGGATCAGGGCGACGACGGCGAGCGGCACGCAAACGAAGAAGGTCCAGCGCCAGCCAAGGGAGCTGTCCACGATAAAGCCGCCCAGCAGCGGGCCGCCGGCGGTGCCGACCGCCATCACGGCGCCCATGTAGCCGGAGTACTTGCCGCGTTCGCGCGGCGGAATGATGGAGCCGATGATGGCTTGTGCCAGGGCCGTGAGGCCACCCATGGCGATGCCCTGGATCACGCGGGCGGTGAGCAGGAACGGGATGTTTTCGGAGAAGCCGGCCATGACGGAGCCGGCAACGAAGATCACGATGCTGAGCTGGACCAGGAACTTCTTGTCGAAGAGGTCTGCGAGCTTGCCCCAGATGGGGGTGGTGGCCGCGTTGGCCAGCAGCGCCGCGGTGATGACCCAGGCGAAGTCCGTCTGGGTGCCCTTGAGCTCGGACATGATGGTGGGCAGCGCGTTGGCAACGATGGTGCTGCTCAGGATCGCAGTGAAGAAGGCGGCGAGCAGGCCGGTCAGGGCCTCCATGATCTGCCGGTGGTTCATCGGGGTGCCGGGTTCGTGGCGCTTGGACTGCCGCGACTCCTGGTGCGCGGCGCGTTCGAGCCGTCGCTCCTGTCCGTGTTCCGCGGCGGCGGTGACGTTAGCCATTATTGGACTCCTGCGGTTGGTCTTCGTTGGTGGTTCCGGCCGCCCTTGCCCGGATGGAATTCTTCAGGGATGAGGTGAGTTTGCTCAGCATGGCCGCCGTTGCGGCGGCGTCGTCCTCGTTCCAGTCGGAGAGGTACGCCTGCAGCGTCTCCGCCCGGTGGCGCACCAGTTCCGCGAGCTTCGCCTTGCCCCGTGGTGACAGGGCCAGGAGCTGCGCCCTGCCGTCATCCGGGTCCGGCCTGCGGACCACCAGGCCCGCGTCCGCGAGCTCGGCCACGTGGCGGCTAAGCACCGGCGGACTGACCCCCAGGCGCTCGGCCAGGTGCGCGGCCCGGGTCTCCCCCTCGCCAATGAACCTGAGCACGCCCTGGAGGGCGATGCCGGTGTCCTGGCCCTTGACGTTGATCATGGTGACGCAGCGCAGCGCGCGCTGGAGGTCATAGATGTGGCTGACGAGGTCGGCTGCGGTGGCCGGTGCGACAGACATGACCCTCCCTCAAAGAATTAGTTGCTGAAAGCAACTGTATCAGGAAAAGGTTGCTTAGGGAAACGAAGTTACTGGGAGGCTGCCGGTTAAAACGGCGAACTCCCCCACTTCCGACGGGAAGTGAGGGAGTACTGCCGCAGCAGGGTGCTTAGTCGCCCAGGTGGGTGGGTTCGAACATCCTTAAGAGGGTTTCCACCACGACGACGTTCGGCCCTTCGGCGGCGAACCCCGCCTTGAGCGCGTCCCCCACGTCTCCGGGGGCCACCCTCGTGGCCGGGACGCCGAAGGATTCGGCGAGCTTGACGAAGTCCGGCCGGGCGAGCTCCGTAGCCGTGGCCTTGCCAAAGGCACCCACCATGTATTCGCGCAGGATGCCGTAGCCGCCGTCGTCGATGATCAGCCAGGTGACCGGCACGTTGTGCTGTTTCGCCGTGGCCAGTTCGGCGATGGAGTACATGGACGAGCCATCACCGGAGACCGCCAGCACCCGGGCGGGTTTTCCCAGCGTTTCAAGCCCCACGGCCGCACCGATGGCCCCGGGGAAGGCGAAGCCCAGGCCGCCGGCGCCCTGGGCCGAGTGGAACTGACCCTCACGCGCATCCCAGCAGGACCAGCCCCAGTAGGCGGCGATGGTCATGTCCCAGAACGTCTGCATGCCCGCGGGGACGGCCTCACGGATATCCGCCATGAACTTCAGTTCCTTGCCCAGGTCCTGCGACTCGAGCCTGGCCCGGACCTTCGCCAGGGATTCCTTCACCAGCTGCTGCGGCGTGGATCCATGCCAGTTCGGGCTCGCGCTCCGCACCGGCAGGGCCTCATCAAGGGCCGCGAGCGCCTGTCCGGCGTCGGCGCGAATCCCCAGGCCCGGGCGGTTGGATTCCAGGACCCGCGGCTCGGCGTCGATCTGGATGATCCTGCCCCGCGGTTCGAAGGTGAAGTAGTTGGAGGTAACCTCGCCCAGGGAAGAACCCACCACCACCAGCACATCGGCGTCCTCGAGGACCTCGGTCATGTACCGGTCCTCGATCCACGACTGCAGCGACAGCTCGTGGTTCCAGGGGAAGGCGCCGTTGCCGCCCGGGGTGCAGATCACCGGCGCCTGCAGTTTCTCCGCAATCGAGAGCAGCGACTTTTCGGCGCGTCCGCGGCGGGTGCCGCCGCCGGCAATGATCGCCGGACGCTCCGCCGACTCCAGCCATTTAACGGCTTCTCGGACCAGTTCCACCCGCGGCGGATTGTCTGCCGCCTCCGCCAGGGCGTCCTCCACAGGCGGAACCATAATCGGGTCCAGCAGGACATTCTGCGGGATCTCCAGCCACACTGGGCCCTGCGGCGAGGAGATCGCCTCCGTCCAGGCGTCCTGGATGGCCGAGGGAATGCCGGACGCGTGCTGGATCAGCCGCTGGCTCTTGGTCACGTTCGCCGCCGAAGCCTTCTGGTCATCCAGTTGGTGCAGCATGCCCTTGCGCCGGGCCCCCAGGCCTTCCAGCGGGATCTGGCTCGCCACCACCACCATCGGCACGCCCGTGGCGTAGGCCTCCTGCAGCCCGGCCAGCGACGTCAGCGCGCCGGGGCCGGTGGACAGGAACAGAACGCCAACCTCGCCCGTGGCGCGGGAGTAGCCGTCAGCAGCGAAGGCGCTGTTGTTCTCCACCCGGGACGAGACAAAGTGCAGCTTGCCCCGGCCCATCGCATCGAAAAGTCCCAGGGCGTGCTGGCCCGGGATGCCAAAGACGGTTTTCGCGCCGAGCGCTTCCAAGGTTTCGACGACGAGGTCCCCGCCATTGCGGACGCCCGCTTCCTTGGGGGCCGGGGTACCCGGGCCGTGGTCAGCCACGGCGCTACTCCTTGGTGGCGGCCGCGAAGCCTGCCGGCTGGCGGACCTCATGGCCCAGGGCCTGTGCCTGGTACCCCGTATCGGCACCGAACCGGCTGCCGGGCGTTGCATTGTCCGCCATCAGGGTGACCAGTTCGTAGGCGACGTGGCTGGCGGCAACGCCGGTGATTTCGGCGTGGTCGTAGGCCGGGGATACTTCCACGACGTCGGCGCCCACCAGGTTCA
The DNA here is from genome assembly GCF_019710585.1 of Arthrobacter sp. MAHUQ-56. Classification (GTDB taxonomy): domain Bacteria; phylum Actinomycetota; class Actinomycetes; order Actinomycetales; family Micrococcaceae; genus Arthrobacter. The sequence goes on from NZ_JAIFZQ010000021.1 coordinate 111,897, forward strand.
TGCCGCGGAACCCCCGGATAATCTCGAGGAGTTCGCGGCTGGTGATGCCGCCTGCTTCAGGGGTGCCGGTGCCCGGCGCGTGGGCCGGATCCAGGACGTCGATGTCCACGGAGATGTACAGGGGCCGGTTGCCGATGCGGTCCCGGACCTTGGCCACCGTCTCAAGGACGCCCTGGTAGTAGACGTCCGCGGAGGTGACGATGCCGAACCCGAAGCGGTGGTCGTCGTCGAGATCCTTCTTGCCATACAGCGGGCCGCGGGTACCGATGTGGCTGATGGCCTCGGTGTCCAGGATGCCCTCCTCGACGGCGCGGCGGAAGGGGGTGCCGTGCGTGTACTCGGCACCGAAGTAGGTGTCCCAGGTGTCGAGGTGGGCGTCGAAGTGGAGCATGGCGATGGGTCCGCCTGCGCGTTCGGCCGCGGCGCGCAGCAGGGGAAGCGCGATGGTGTGGTCCCCGCCCAGGGTCAGCAGCTTGCTCCCGGCAGCCGTGAGGTCCAGGGCGTTCTGCTGGATGGTCTCGATGGCTTCGTTGATGTTGAAGGGGTTGACCGCCATGTCCCCGGCGTCGGCCACCTGGATGTTTTCAAAGGGGCTCACGTCCCAGGCCGGGTTGTAGGGGCGCAGCAGCCGGCTCGCCTCGCGGACGTGGTTGGCGCCGAAACGGGCACCTGGCCGGTAGGAAACGCCGGAATCGAAGGGGACGCCGACCACCGTGACGTCCGCCTTGTCCACCTGGTCAAGGCGCGGAAGACGTGCATACGTGGCGGCTCCGGCATAGCGGGGAATCCGGGATGAATCGATGGGGCCAAGGTTGCCGTTGGCTTCGATGCGCAGCTCTTCCAATGGAGGCGCCTCCTTCGAGGAGTTGGGAACGGTTGTGACTGCCATCATACACCCGGGTTTTCTAATGAGAATCAACTGTTTACCTGCCGCCTTCAGCTTGCTGCGTTCCTGCCCAGTTACTCCCTGGGCCGCGCCGACTCAGCTTTCCCGCGCCGCGATTTTCCGGCATTGCTGCCGTCGCGACCCGGCAGCACGGAAAAGCAACTGGGAGGGACCGCACGAAGCACTCAGGGAGTTGTCCACATAGGGCCCGTGCATCGTTCCTGGTGTTCCCCGCGCGGCCTCCAATGGCCTGATGGACATCATTGATTACCTGAAACAGGCCGGTGGCGTTGCCCGCTCCGCGCAACTCCTCAACGCCGGGTTCCCTCGCCGGGAGCTCCTGCGCCTCCAGGAGTCCGGCGCCTCCCAACCCAGGCGCGGGGTCTTCGTCCTGCCCGAGTGCGACGAAGGAATCCTCGGGGCAGTCTTGAACAACGGGAGGCTGAGTTGTGCCAGCGCTGCTGCCCATTACGGACTCTGGCTGCGCAAACCTCCCGCCCGGCTTCACCTCGCCTGCAATCACGGCCACGGCAGCGGTTTCGTCCGGCACCGCACCATCCGGCTCCAAGGGCATCCGCTTTTGCCAGTGGCCGCAGTCGAGGATGTGGCACTTCACGCCTTGGGATGCCTGCCGACCCCGGCCTCCACCGCAATGGCGACCTCGGCCATCAGATTGCACGGCGTGCCGCGGGAACTGCTCGCATCCCAGCTCCTGGCTGACCGGTCCGGGACCGCCCGACGTGTCTTACGGGAAGTCGACATCCGTGCGGAATCCATCGTTGAGGTCGACCTTCAGCACCTGTTCCAGAAACGCGGGATCGAGTACGCGTCCCAGGACTTCCTGCCTGGGATCGGCCGGGTGGACTTCCTGCTGGGCGGCTTCTTGATTGTGGAGGTTGACGGCTTCGCATTCCACTCCAAGCGCGGGGACATGCTCCGCGACCGGGAGCGCAACAATGCCTCCGCCGTCAGCGGCTACGCAGTCCTGCGCTACATGCCGGAGCACATCTGGTTCAATTCCGGCCAGGTGATATCGGAAATCAGGACTGTCCTGGCGGCAGGGCAACGCAAACCGGGCCAGCGATTGTGCAGTCCAGCCCAGTTACTCCCACGCGAATGCACTGCGTCCTGCGGAATCCCGGGAAGGCGGGCGGCTCCCCGATGAAGACGACCTGAAGTAAGTGGGAAGGAGCGCACGGCAAGCACCTAAAAGCCCAGAAGGGTTAACGGCTGGCGGCGGGCACCAGGACCCACAGCACCTCCACGGGCTTGTCGGTTGGGTTGACCCAGGTGTGCGGCTCGCGGCCGGGGAAGGTCACCGTGTCCCCCGCGCCGAGGTCGTATTCCTCGTTGGTGAGGATCAGCTTGATGGATCCCTTGACCACATGCAGCACATCCACGTCGCAGTCCACGGCATAAAGCTCCGACTCGCCGCGGCCGTGCGGTTCGATGACGGCCTGGATGATCTGGACCCGGCGTTCCGAGCGGGCGGTGAGCAGCCGCTCCACGATCCCCTCGCCACCGAGGGAGATGCGGGGGCCGTCGTTCCGCCGGGTGAGGTGGGTTTCAGGCGCGGCGAAGAGATCGCCGATGGAGATGGACAGGACCTGGCACAGGGTCACCAGGGACGCCACGGAGGGCGAGGTCAGGTCCCGCTCCACCCGGCTGAGGAATCCTTTGGTCAGCCCGGTGGCATCGGCAACCTGCTCAATGGTGAGCCGTTGCGACTGCCGGGCGGCCCGGATCCTGGAGCCAATGGCTACGGGAACATTGCTCGGCTCAACTGGCAGTGCCTTCATCTACGAACCTTTCATGGGCCGGCAGCCCGGCTGCGCTCTCGAGCCATCCTAATCGGCGGCCGGATTGTGACGCGCGCATGCCACGGGAGCCATCGGGTCCTTGACTGTTACTGGCGTCACACCCTAGTCTTTGGAAACTCCTGTTGCCTATAAGGCAAATCAGGACTCCTTCCTCCCGTCAAGAGCGACGGGTTCAGGACGCGCCCCCGGAACGCACCCCGGTGCCCAACAGCTCCAAGGAGCCAACTTATGGATGCAAGTGCCATCAACATCGCCATCGTGGTGGTGTACCTCCTCGCCATGCTGGCCTTCGGCTGGTGGGGCAAGTCCCGCACCCGGAACAACAGCGACTTCCTGGTGGCCGGCCGCCGCCTGGGCCCCTTCCTCTACACCGGCACCATGGCCGCCGTCGTCCTGGGCGGAGCCTCCACCGTGGGCGGTGTGGGGCTTGGCTACAAGTTCGGCATCTCAGGCATGTGGCTTGTGGTGGCCATCGGCGCCGGCGTCCTGCTCCTGAGCCTGCTCTTCGCCGGGACCATCCAGAAGCTGAAGATCTACACCGTGTCCCAGATGCTCACGCTCCGTTACGGAAGCAGGGCCACGGAAGCGTCGGGCATCGTCATGCTCGCCTACACCCTGATGCTTTGCGCCACCTCAACCGGCGCCTACGCCACCATCTTCGTGGTCCTCTTCGGCCTGGACCGCGCGCTGGCCATCGCCATCGGCGGCGCGACCGTGCTGGTGTACTCCACCATCGGCGGCATGTGGTCCATCACGCTGGCCGACCAGGTCCAGTTCGTCATCAAGACGGTGGGCATCTTCTTCCTGATGCTTCCCTTCACCCTGAACGCCGCCGGTGGCCTCGACGGCATCCGCAGCCGCGTGGATGCCAGCTTCTTCCAGATCGATGGCATCGGCGTGCAGACCATCATCACGTACTTCGTGGTCTATACCCTGGGCCTGCTGATCGGCCAGGACATCTGGCAGCGCGTGTTCACCGCCAAGACTCCCAAAGTGGCGCGCTGGGGCGGCGCCACGGCAGGCATCTACTGCATCCTCTACGGCGTCGCCGGCGCGCTCATCGGCATGGCCGCCAACGTTGCCCTGTCCAACGTCAGGATAGCGGCGAAGGATGACGTCTACGCCGAGGTCGCCCAGAACATCCTGCCCGTCGGCATCGGCGGACTCGTCCTGGCCGCCGCTGTCGCCGCCATGATGTCCACCGCGTCCGGCGCCCTCATCGCCGCCGCCACCGTGGCCCGTGCCGACGTCCTGCCGTTCGTCGCCGGCTGGTTCGGCAAAACCATCAACACCGGCGACACGGAGAACCCGGAGCACGATGTGAAAGCCAACCGCATCTGGGTCCTGGCCCTCGGCATCGTAGCCATCGTCATCGCCATCATCACCAAGGACGTCGTCGCGGCCCTGACCATCGCCTACGACATCCTGGTGGGCGGGCTCCTGGTGGCCATCCTCGGCGGCCTGGCCTGGAAGCGCGGCACCGGGCTGGGCGCCGCCGCGTCCATGGCTGTCGGCTCGGTGGTGACCTTGGGAACCATGATCATCCTGGAGATCAACGCCGAAGCCCCGCTGGACGGCGTCTACGCCAACGAGCCCATCTACTACGGGTTGGTGGCCTCTGCGGTGGTGTATGTGGCGGTCTCGCTGCTCACCCCGCCCACCGATTCCCGGGTGATGCACGCCTGGCAGCGCCGCGTCTCGGGCCAGGACGCCCCCGAAACCCCTGAGGAAGTGCTCGCCGCCAACTAGCGGCAGCTGCCCCGGGGCGGGCCGCGGCGGGGTCCCTGGAACGGGCGGGCGTTAAAAAACGACGACGGCGCCTCCTTTCGCAGTTCAGCGAAAGGAGGCGCCGTCGTCGTAAGTCCTACTCCCCTGTGTCGCGGGGCTCGTCATCGTCGAGTGGAACCTCGCGGTCCTCGGCATCGATGACCACCGGCGGCGCCTGGACCACCGGCTCCTCCTCGTCGAGGAACTCGTCCTCGGCGTCCCAGTCGGCATCGTCTACCGGTGCATCCTCGGCGTAGTCGTAGGCGGGATCCGCCTCTACGGCATCCAGGTGCGGCATGTCCGGGTGTTGTCCGGTGGTGCTCATGATTGAACCTCCGTCTGTTCGCCTGACGTGCTCTTACAGGTAGGCGCGGGCAGCGCCACACCTTCATCACAGCACCGGGCAGGCGGGCGGGTCAATAGCCGCGCCGAGCCATTCGGCCACCCCCGGGAGGGGCGGAAAGGCGCCCGCTGGGGCCTGCAAAAGTGGACATGCCGGCGTCAGGAAATGAGGCTTACCGAAACCCCGGAGCGAGGTTCGCCAGCCGAAAAAGCGCGGAAATCCGCAGTAGGCTGGCAGGGCAAAGGCGCCGAAAACATGCCCTTTCCAGCCCAGGAGTACCAGTGTCGCAGCACGCCCAGCCCGAGTCCCACAGCGCGCCCGAGGAGGCAACCCGGACCCAGCCCTCGCCGGCGAACATTAAGCGGTGGCGGCAGTACCTGGCCGATGAGCGCGCCGAGGCGGCGGTCTACCGTGACCTTGCCCAAAACCGGGAGGGCGAGGAGCGCGACATCCTGCTGGCCCTGGCCGAGGCGGAGGGCCGGCACGAGGCACACTGGCTGGCACTGCTCGGGGAGCACGCGGGCAAACCGAAGAAGGCGTCGGGCAGGAGCCGGTTCCTGGGGTTCCTGGCGCGGCATTTCGGCTCCGTTTTCGTGCTGGCACTCGCGCAGCGGGCGGAAGGCCGGTCCCCTTACGCCAAGGACCCCAACGCAACCGACGCCATGGCTGCCGATGAGCAGATCCATGAGGAGGTGGTCCGCGGCCTGGCCACCCGCGGGCGCAGCCGTTTGGCTGGCACATTCCGGGCTGCGGTCTTTGGCGCCAACGACGGCCTGGTCAGCAACCTTTCCCTGGTGATGGGCATGGCGGCCTCGGGTGTGGCCAGCAGCGTGGTGCTGCTCAGCGGGATCGCCGGCCTCCTGGCCGGTGCCATGTCCATGGGCGCCGGCGAGTTTATCTCCGTCCGGTCCCAGCGCGAACTCCTGGCGGCCACCCGCCCCACCCAGGTCACCCTGGCGGCCGCGCCCAACCTGGACCTTGAACACAACGAACTCCTCCTCGTCTACCTGGCCCGGGGGATGTCGCGCGAAGCCGCGGAGCACCGCGTGGCCGAGCGCATGGGCCTGCTGTCCTGCGACTGCGACCCCAGCCTGTCCCTGCAGCCGGAACTGCCGGACGACGGGGACCAGCATGAGGCGGTCGGCACAGCATGGGGAGCCGCGCTGTCCAGCTTCTGCTTCTTCGCCTCCGGCGCCATCGTCCCCATCCTGCCGTTCCTGTTCGGCTTGACCGGCGTTCCCGCCCTGGTGGCGGCCGGGGCCCTGGTGGGCATCGCGCTGCTGGCAACCGGTGGCACCGTTGGCCTGCTGTCCGGCACGTCACCGCTGACCCGCGGCCTGCGCCAGCTTGCGATCGGCCTGGGCGCGGCGGCGGTCACGTACGTGCTGGGCCTGGTCTTCGGCACGGTAGTCGGATAGCGACGGTCGGTTAGCCGTGGTCGGCTAGCCGGGGCTGGCTAGCCCCGGCGCAGCACCTCGACGGCTTCGTCCACCGAGTCCACCAGGAAGATGCAGTCCGCCATGGCCCGGCCGGCCGCGAGGCTGCGCAGCATGGGCCAGGCCGGATACTCCTCTTCCCAGTGCCGCCGCCCCACCAGCACCATCGGGGCCACCTTTTCGCGGGCTCCGTAGTAGTTTTCGCAAGCGTCCTGGAAGATCTCCTGGACGGTCCCGGCAGCCCCGGGCAGGAACACGATGCCACCGTGGCACAGCTCCAGCAGGATGGCTTCCCGGATGGCGTTGGCGAAGTATTTGGCGATGTGCGTGGCGAAGTAGTTGGGCGGCTCATGCCCGTAGAACCAGGTGGGGATCCCCAGCGACGGCGTCCCGCCGGGATGGCGTTCGACGACGGCCGCGGCCGCACGCGCCCACGCGGACACCGAGGGACGGAACCCCGGGACGGCGGCGAGCGTGCCCAGCGCCGCCTCCACGTCGCCGTCGGACGCCCGGCTCAGGTAGGCGCCCAGGTTCGCCGCCTCCATGGCCCCCGGGCCGCCGCCGGTGGCGACGGCATGGCCGTCCCGGGCAAGGAGCCTTCCAAGCCGCGCCGCCCGGGCGAAGTCTGCGCTGCCGCGCGGTGCTGCATGGCCGCCCATAACGCCCACGATCGAGTCCCGGGTCCAGGGCGCGGACCGGGTCAGCTCGTCCAGCGCGTCGCCGATCGCATGGTCGTGAAGGGCCGAGGCCAGGGTGGAGTCCACCCGGTGCCGCTGGCCGGGCTGGATGCTCCAGTGGTAGATGCGGGCGTCCGGCAGTTCCTCGTAGGGTGACGTTGCGAGCCCGGCGTACAGTTCCGCCGGAGAGTAGAGGCTGGCGCGGTAAGGATCGAAGGGCACGCCCACCAACTTCGGGAAGATCAGTGCGCCCCGGCTGCGGAGGTTGCCCTCCATGCCCTCATCGAAGGTGCAGCCGAGGAACATCGCGCCCTCGACGTTCACCCTTTTAAGCGCCGCTGCCCGGCCGCGCAGGTCCAGGGACTGGGCGTGCCAACCGTGCAGGTTGACCGCGCCGGCGCCCACCAGACGGTCGAAGCTGGCCAGGTCCTGCACTTCAAGGTTGCGGGGGCGCGGGCCGAGGCTGCCGGCGAAATTCACGGCTGTTTCCCGGTCCAGGTCATGAGGCCAGCCTAGGCCACCACACGGAAAAACGGGGGCCGGATACCATCCGTCGGGAGGACCGATGTGTCCAGGTCTTCGGCCACGGCAGCCGCCCCTCGGCAAGGATTGCGGCGAACCCCTTGACCGGCCCCGGGCGCCTGCTACGATCAACGATGGAAGTATGTCCTATCAAGCGAACAAATAGCAGCAAGCTGCTGGCGCTGCCGCCCCGCCGGCCGCGCAGAGACCAAACATGAGGGAAACGCACCGTGGCGAACAACCTGGGACTCAGCATTGACCGCTCCTCCCCCGTACCCCTGTATCACCAGGTGGTCCAGGGCATCGAGGCCGCGATCTACAGCGGCGTGCTGGAACCGGGCAGCCGGCTGGACAACGAGATCGACCTTGCAGCCCAGCTGAACCTGTCCCGCCCCACCATGCGCAAGGCCATGGACGAGCTGGTCCGGTCCGGACTCCTGGTGCGCAAGCGGGGCGTGGGAACCCAGGTGGTCTCCAGCCAGGTCCGCCGCCCCCTGGAGCTCTCCAGCCTCTACGACGACCTCACCAACAACGGCAAGAATCCCACCACTGAAGTCCTCAGCTTCTCGCACGTGGAGGCGGACGATGCCACACTCACAACGCTGCAACTGCCCGCGGGATCGAAGGTCTACCACTTCACCCGACTGCGGAAGGTGGGCGGCAAGCCGCTGGCCCTGATGGAGAACTGGGTGCGCGACGACATCGCCGAGATGGATGAAGCCATGCTGGGCGCCGAAGGCCTGTATTCCATCCTCCGCCGGGGCGGAGTGAACTTCCGGCTTGCTACGCAGCGCATCGGCGCCAGGACAGCCGATGAATACCAGGCGTCCATGCTCGATACACCTGCGGGTTCCGCGCTGGTGACCATGGAACGCACCGCCGTTGACGATACCGGCCGCCGCGTTGAGACCGGCCAGCACGTGTACCGCGCCGATTCCTACAGCTTCGAAATGACACTCGTACAGCGCTAGCGCAAAGGAACACCTCCATGACCAACTGGGTCTACCCCCTGGGCACCGCCGCCGACGGCAGATGGGACGTCTCGATCGGAACCTCGGATTCCTCCCTCTCCGTGGACGGCTGGGCACACACCGGGTTGAAGGTCGCCACGCTTCCGGCCGGGGCCTCCGTCGAACTACCCGCCGCGGACGAGGAACGCATCGTGGTGCCGCTGAACGGATCCTTCACCGTCACCGTTGACGGCACCGACTACCCCCTCGACGGGCGCCCGTCGGTATTCTCCGGCCCCAGCGACGTGCTGTATTCGGGTACCGGACGCGCCGTGAGCATCAGCTCTGCCGACGGCGGCCGGGTTGCCGTGGCCACGGCACCGGCGACGGCGTCCTACCCCACGCGCCTGGTCCCGGCCGCCGAAACCCCGGTTGAACTGCGCGGCGCCGGCAACTGCTCGCGCCAGGTGCACAACTTCGGCACCCCGGCAGCGCTGGAGGCGGACCGGTTCATCGTCTGCGAGGTCCTCACCCCTGCGGGGAACTGGTCCTCCTACCCGCCGCACAAGCACGATGAAGAGAAGGACGGCGAGACCTCCCTGGAGGAGATCTACTACTTCGAAACCCAGGTGGCTGCCGGCTCTCCAGCACCTGCCGACGCGGACGCGATCGGCTACCAGCGCGTCTATGCCTCGGATGAACGGCCCATCGATGTCTCGGCAGAGGTCCGCAGCGGCGACGTCGTCCTGGTTCCCTACGGCTGGCACGGCCCGGCGATGGCGGCGCCCGGCTACGACCTCTACTACTTGAACGTGATGGCGGGTCCGGGGCCGGTGCGGGAATGGCTGATCAGCGACGACCCGCACCACGGCTGGGTTCGGCAGACCTGGGACAGCCAGAACATCGACCCCCGGCTGCCGTTCGGCGCCTGACCGGCGACCCACCACTCCTGCCCCGCACCCGGGCGGGCAGCGGCAACCAGGTGATGGTCGCCGTCGGCTCCGCCGGTCCGCGGGCCGGCGAAGCCGACGGCGTTGATTCCGTCCTGACCGACGACTTCCGTTCCGGCGCGGCCTAGCGGCTGACCAATTCCCCGGCTGCCGCCTGCCTCTGGCCTTCGCCGCGCTGCTCGCCCTTCCTGGCGGCTGCAGCGGCGAACGCCATGACGGCAAGGCCGGCGAGGGTGATGGCCGCCCCGGCCCAGATGGGTGAGGTGTAGCCCAGGCCCGCGGTGATGGTCACGCCGCCCAGCCAGGCGCCCAGGGCGTTGCCCACGTTGAAGGCACCGATGTTGGCGCCGGATGCGAGGGTGGGTGCGCCGCTTGCGTAGGTCATGACGCGCATCTGCAGGCCAGGGACAGTGGCGAAGCCGAAGCCGCCCATTAGGACCAGCGAGATGACGGTCAGGACCGGATTCGCCGCCGTCAGGGCGAATGCCACCATAACCAGCGTGAGGACGGCGAGTACCACCAGGAGCGTGCGGTCCACGTTACGGTCGGCCGCCTTGCCGCCCAAGGTGTTGCCGGCGAAGAGTCCCGCACCGAAGACGACGAGGAGCCATGGAACGGCGGAGGCGGCAAAACCGGAAACTTCAGTCAAGGTATAGGCGACGTAGGTGAAGGCACCGAACATTCCGCCGAAGCCGAGGATTGTCACCACGATGGACAGCCACACCTGGCCCGAGCGGAAGGCCCGGAGTTCCGAGCGGAGACCGCCTGCTTCCCCCGTTTCGCCTGCCTGCTTGGGGACGAGCGCCAGGATGCCCGCGAGCGCGGCGACGCCGATGACGGTGATGGCCCAGAAGGTGGCTCGCCAACCGGCGGCCTGGCCCAGCAGGGTCCCGAAAGGCACGCCCAGGACGTTGGCCGCCGTGAGCCCGGTGAACATCAGCGCGATCGCACCGGCCTTCTTGCTGGGCGGGACCATGCCCGCCGCTACCACCGCCCCAATTCCAAAGAAGGCGCCATGGGAGAGTGCGGCAATAACGCGGCCCAGCATCATCGGCCAGTATCCATCGGCCGTGGCGGAGAGCAGGTTGCCGGCAATGAACAGGACCAGCAAAGCGGCCAGTACAGGCTTGCGCGGGAACCGGGTTACGGCCGCCGTCAGGCCCAGCGCCCCGACCACCACCGAGAGCGCGTACCCGGAGATGAACCAGCCGGCCGACGCTTCACTGACGTGGAAGTCCGCGGCAACCTGCGGGAGGAGGCCGGCGATGACGAACTCGGTGAGTCCGATGCCGAAGCCACCCAGGGCGAGTGCTATCAGGCCTATAGGCATGAGAATGCTCCTTTGAGCTGTACTGGATTGGGGATGGCGCCTAAGATAGTTGCAGGCGCGGTATTTATTGTTGCATGTGCAAATATACCGCGCAAGCAACTATATGCGTGCCGTTGATGACCGGCCTTCCCGGCCGTTCTCTGGAAAGGAGCAAGCAATGGGCATCAAGGACGACGCCGTCGAGGTCCGCGCGCAGGGGTGGCGAACGCTTGCTGCCCTGCATGGGCTGATCGAAGCTGAGCTCGAGCGCTCCCTCCAGGCCGGGTCACAGCTCTCGGTGGTGGAGTTCACGGTGTTGGACGCGCTCAGCCGGCAGGACGGGTGGCACATGCGGATGCAGCAGCTGGCCCGCGCCACGGCGCTGAGCCCCAGCGCCACCACCCGGCTGGTCAACCGGTTGGAGGACCGTGGCCTGCTGACCAGGATCCTTTGCGACGACGACCGGCGCGGCATCTACACCGAGCTGACGAAGAGCGGAAGCAGCCTGCTCGCGGAAGCGCGGCCCGTGCACGACGCGACGCTCGAACGCGCCCTGGGCGAGGCCCAGGCTATCCCGGAGCTGGCGCCGCTCGTGGAGGCCCTCCCCCGGCTCCACGCGCCGTCCTGACCGGATTGCCTGATTCAGGACGCCCGGTTGGCCACTGCTCCTCCCACCCGCACAGGGTCACCGCTGGCCAGGGACTCCTGGGCGGCATCGGCAACCCGGGAGGCGGCCACGGCGTCCTCGGGCGTGCACGGGTTGGCCCGCAGGCCCAGGACAAGCTCAACGAAGGCGGCCATTTCTGAACGGTAGGCCTGGTCGAAGCGCTCGGCAAAGGTCCTATGCGGCTCACCCGAAGGGAAAGCGACGCCGGGTTCCGCCGAGTCCATGGCCATCTTGCCGTCCAGGCCCACCATGAGCGACCGGCGGGACCCTTGGATTTCCAGCCGCACGTCGTGTCCCGCCCTGTTATACCGGCTCGCCGAGACCGTTCCTACCGTCCCGTCGTCGAAAGTGACCAGGGCCAGGGCCGTATCCACGTCCCCTACTTCGCCGATGGCCGGATCGCCGTTATTCGAACCCTTGGCGTAGACCTCAACGATTTCGCGGCCGGTCAGCCAGCGCAGGATGTCGAAGTCGTGGACGGAGCAATCCCGGAACAGCCCTCCGGAGGTTGCGAGGAATTCGACCGGCGGTGGTGCCATGTCGCACGTGACAGCCCGCAGGGAGTGGATCCACCCCAGTTCGCCGGCCTGGTATGCCCGCCTCGCCTCAAGATAGCCGGCATCAAAGCGGCGCTGGTGGCCAATCTGGACCACGCCGTTGTTGTCCCGGATGTAGTCCAGCACTGGGAGGGCGTCCGCAACGTTCATCGCCACCGGTTTCTCGCAAAATACCGGGATGTTGGCGTCCACCCCTGCCCTGATTAGCTTGGGATGGGTGGCGGTTCCCGTGGCCACCACCAAGCCGTCCACACCCGAGGCGAGCAGCGCATCAACTGATGAACGGTATTCGGCTTCGAGGCCCGCGGCGACACTTCTTGCGTGCTCTTCCGCCACGTCCGTAAGGCGGAGCGCCACGTTGATGCCCTTGGCATTCAACACTCCGTTGAGGGCCGCGATGTTTTGGGCGTGCATCACGCCGATCCGGCCCACGCCGACCAGGCCAAGCGTTACCCTCTTCATCGTTCTACCTCTGCATGGACGGTAAAAGCGGTCCGAAAGGCGTCAAGGGCTGCATTACTGTCATCCTTCGCCCATGACTCCAGGCCCACCGTGCCTTCATATCCGGCCTCAGCCAGGCTGCGGGCCACAGCTACATAATTGATTTCCCCGGTGCCCGGTTCACAGCGCCCAGGAACGTCCGCCACCTGGATTTCCCCGATATACGGCAGGGCCGACCTCACCAGTTCGATAAGGTTCCCTTCCCCAAGCTGTGCGTGGTAAAGGTCCAGCATCAGTTTCGCGTTGGGGTGCCCGGCGGCCTCCACCAGTGCCAAGGTGTCCTTGGCGCGTGCCAGGGGGATCCCGGGGTGGTCAAGGATGGTGTTGAGGTTTTCAAGGCAGAACGTCATGCCGTACTTTTCCCCCAGGGAGCCAAGCCGCTGCAGGGTACGGGCGCCCGTGGCCCACATGCGGCCGGTGGAGCGGTAAATCGGGCGGGCGGCACGGCCGTCCAAGAGCTCGGCGGGGTGCACCACCATGCGGCTGGCGCCAAGTTCGAGGGCGGTGGGGATCAGGGATTCAGCCGTCCGCACCACGTCATCGGCTGTGTCCGGGTCCACCAGGCTGCCGGAAACGTAGCCCGTCATGGAGGAGAAGACGGCTCCGGTAGCCTTCAGTGCCTGGATGTCTTTAGTCCTCGCATCCCAGAGTTCGACGTCGAAGCCCGCCGCATGGATCCTGCGCACCCGTTCCACGAACGGCAGGTCCAAAAAAACCATCTCGGCGCAAACGGCCAGGCGCATCAGACGCCTGCCTTTTCGGAGACGGCAACAGGGGCGCCGCGTTTGACGGACTCGATGCAGGCCAACGCCATTGCAAGGGCACGGCGGGCGTCGGCAGCGCCGGGCGTCAATGTGAAATCGGACGACGGCGGCGATACGTCCCCGCGCCGTGCACGGACCGCCCCGGCGAAGTCGGCCAGCTCGTCCGTATAGGCCTGGCGGAAGAGCTCGACGTTGAGCCGTGGAGTGTCGGCGGAAAGCCCTTCTGCCGTGTAGCGGCGGGCCGCCGTCTCCGTGGCGCGGCCAGCCTGGACCATGCCCTTGGAACCGAAGACCTCGCCGCGGACGTCATACCCGTACAGGGCACTAAAGTTCGCCTCGGCCACTGCCAGCGCGCCGTTGCTGTACCTGATGGTCACCACCGCTGTATCCAGGAACCCCTGTTCGCGAAGGGATGGTTCCACCAGCGCGTCCGCCACGGCAAACACCTCCACCGGTTCAGCCCCCTCGTTGAACCAGTTGAGGGTGTCGAAGTCGTGGATGAGGGTCTCCAGGAAGATGGTCCAGGCCGGGACCCGCGCAGCGTTTGGAATGCTTCCGGTCCCGGGATCACGGGTCAGCGAGCGCATGAGTCGCGGAGTCCCGGCAATGCCTGCGGCGAGGTCCTTCTTCGCTGCCCGGAAATCGTCAGCGTACCGGCGGTTGAACCCGATCTGGAACAGGACACCAGCCTCGTCCACGGCGGCGAACGCGGCGTCGAGTTCGGCCAGAGACTGACCGGCAGGCTTCTCGCAAAAGACATGCTTTCCGGCCGCAGCGGCCTGGGCTATCAGCGCTGCGTGGAACCGTGCCGGGCTGGCGATTATTATGGCGTCAACCTCCGGATCTGCGAGGACGTCGTCAACACTGGCCGTCACTTTGGCAGTACCCAGCTCCAGTGCGATGTTCTGCGCGGACTCGATGTTGGGGTCCGCTATGGCGGCCAACTCAGCTCCGGGAACGCGGCGGGCGATGCTCTCGGCATGGAACGCACCCATCCAGCCGGAGCCGATGAGTCCGATCCGTACCGGTGCGGGCATTGCGATGGTGTGCTGGGAGATGTAAGCCAATGGCTTGTCCTTTCAATGGCGCGTAGGGAATGGATCAGGCGGCCGTTCCGGCTTCGCCTGGATTCGCTGCCGGAGCACGGCGGCCATCAGTAGATCACTTTGGTGAAGGCACCGTCACTGTGCAGCGGGCGGATCATGGCTTGTGCCACCTGTGGTGCCTTGTGGCCGTCCTCCCCGGGGGCCTGTCAGGCGTCGCCGTCGGGCCCCCGGCTGGGTGCTATAGGTGCCTGGGGGTGCTTTCCCTGGGAGATTCCGCGTTTTCAGTGACATCGGCAACCTCGGCCTGGACTTCTTTGACAATGTCACCGTGACCGCCAAGCTGTTCCAGTTCGTGGGCCAATTCGGCCAGTTCCGCGCCACCGGCCATTTGGGCGGTCAGTTCGTCGAGGGTGATGTCCTTCTTGTCGTAGTAGCCGATGGACCTGCCCCGCTTGAGCAGGAGGAACCGGTCGCCGACGGGGAAGGCATGGTGTGGGTTGTGGGTGATGAAGATGACCCCGAGTCCCCTGTCCCTCGCCTGGAGGATGTAGCGCAGGACGACGCCCGACTGCTTGACGCCCAGGGCCGCCGTCGGCTCATCCAGGATGAGGACCTTGGCCCCGAAGTAGACTGCCCTGGCAATTGCGACGCACTGGCGCTCACCGCCCGAGAGCTGGCCGATGGGCTGTTCCACGTCGCGGAGGTCGATGCCCATGTCCGCGAGCTCTTTCTTGGTGATGTCCTTCATCTTCTGGACGTCGAGGCTCTTGAAGGGACCAAACCCGGTGGTCAATTCCGAGCCGAGGAAGAAGTTCCGCCAAATGGGCATCAACGGCACCACCGCCAGGTCCTGGTAGACAGTGGCGATGCCAACATCCAAGGCGTCCCTGGGAGAGGTGAACTTACGCTCCTCCCCCATCACGTTAAGGACTCCAGCGTCGTGTTGGTGGAGCCCGGCGATGATCTTGATCAGGGTCGACTTACCGGCGCCGTTGTCGCCGAGGACGCACGTGACGCGGCCGTTGTCCACGGCCATGGTGACATCGGTAAGCGCCACGATGCTGCCGTAGTGCTTGCCCACGCTCTCAAGGGAAAGCAGGTGCACGGGTGTGTGGGTCAACGGATCCTTTTCGCCGCTGAGGAGTTGCTGCTGGTCGATCTGGTTGGCGTTCATGGTTATCAGCCCTTACTTGCGTCTGCGCGGCGCTTGACGTAGAGGTTCACGATGGTGGCCAGGAGCAGCATGAGGCCCAGGAAGAACTTGAACCAGTCAGGGTTCCACTGGGCGTAAACGATGCCCTTGTTGGCCATGCCGAAGATGAAGGCGCCGATGGCACCGCCTACCGCTGACCCGTAACCACCGGTCAGGAGGCACCCACCGATGACGGCAGCGATGATGTAGAGGAATTCGTTGCCGACCCCTTCACCGGACTGCACGGCGTCGAAGGCGAACAAATTGTGCATGCCCAGGATCCAGGCGCAGAACCCTACCGCCATGAAGAGCCCGATCTTTGTGGATTTGACAGGCACGCCCACAGCCCGGGCCGCATTGGCGTCACCGCCGACGGCAAAGATCCAGTTGCCCACCTTGGTGCGCAACAGTACCCAGGACGCCACGGCCACCAGCGCGATCCAGATGAAGACAGTGTTGTTGACGTTGACGCCGGCGATGTTCACGGAGGAGGCGAAGATGGCCCGTGCCGCAGCGTAACCGTCCATGTTGGAAATCGATGGGGAGGACACACCGCCGCCGATCATGCGGGTGAGACCAAGGTTGAGGCCTGTCAGCATCAGGAAGCTGGCAAGGGTAACGATGAAGCTCGGCAGCTTGGTCTTCATCAGGATCCAGCCGTTAATGAACCCAATGGCCAGGGAGACGACGAGGGCCAGGACCACGCCCACCCAGACGTTCATGCTGAAGTACCAGCTGAACATGGAAGCTGTCAGGGCGGAACTGATCACGGCAACACCGGTGGAAAGGTCGAATTCCCCGCCGATCATCAGCAGCGACACTCCGACGGCCATGATGCCGATGGTGGAACTGCCGTAGAGAACGGTGGCGAAGGCGTTCGGCTGGATGAATGTCTGTGAGACGGATGCGAAGAAGACGAAGAGGACGATGGCACCGACGAGGGCGCCCACTTCGGGACGTGCCAGGAGTTTCTGGAAGGGGTTCCGCTTGCTGACGCGTTCGTCGCGGACCGCCTGGGGCTTTGTCACACTCTGGGTAATGGTCATTTTATTCTCCTACCTAACGCCGGATCCACGGCTTGTCGCCCCGGACCCGGCGGGAGGGTGTCCTAGCGGACACCCTCCTTCGCAAACTTGAGGACGTCGGGAGCGGCTGCCTGGTCGACGATCGAGGGTCCGGTGAGTACAGGCTGGCCACCGCCAACGTGGATGCCTGCGCGCTTTGCCTGCCACAGCGCATCAATGGCGCCATAGCCCTGCAGCCAGGGCTGCTGGTCCACGGTGAAGGCAACCTTGCCATCGATGATGGCCTGGGCCAGTTCGCCGTTCATGTCGAAGGAGGCCACCTTGACCTTGTCCTTCAAATTCAGTGACTCCACCGCTTTGTTGATCGTGAGCGTGAAAGGGGCACCAAGTCCGATGATGGCGTCGGCTTCGGGCGTGGCTTGGAGCTTCGCGGTGACGGTGGAGGAAACCTGCGTCATGTCCGTCCCCTGGACGAACAGGTTCTCCGTGGCCGGGATCTTGGATTTGACACCGGCGCAGCGGGCATCAAGCGCCACATTCCCCTGCTCCATAATGACGCAGATCGGGCGCTTGGCGCCCATAGAAAGAAGCTTCTCACCCACGGCGGCGCCCGCAAGGTTCTCATCTGAACCAAAGTGGGTGAACGCGCCCATACCCTTCCACACGTCGGCGCCGGAGTTGAGGCTTACCACCGGGATGCCCGCAGCTGTTGCCTTCTTCAGCGCGTCCTTGACCGCGTCCGGCTTGGCCAGGGTTACGGCAATTCCGTCAACTTTCTGGTCGATGGCCTGCTGGATCAGCTGCGCCTGGCGTCCGCCTTCGGGGTCGGACGTGTAGAGCAGTTCGACGTTGTCCTTTGCCGAGGCTTCCTCCGCACCCTTGCGCAGGATGTCCCAGAAGGTGTCACCCGGAGCGGCGTGCGTGACGAGCGCGATCTTCATCCGCTCAGTAGTGGCAACCTGGCCGCCACCGCCGGCGCCTCCCTGCGGCGTCCTACCGCCAGTGCTGGAGCAGGCGCTCAGCGCCATCATGGGGACAACCGCTGCTACCAGTGCGGCCTTCCGCCAGGAAAACTTCTTCACGATAAATCTCCTTTGATTCGGGCCAGCCACACGCTTCGTCGCGTGGGTTCGAATTTGCCTTCATGACGATCATGGTGACCCGCCTCACAAAAGTCAAGACTTTGTCCTGTCATTAGTATGTTATGACGTAATTAGATTGCTTTGGCGTGGCCACAGTACATTTCGACACCCCCCGGCAGCCGCCCGGGAGGGACAAAAGATGCCCCCTCAAGACAGGTCTCAAGGGGGCATCTTCAGGAACATTCAGTACTTGTTTGGCACGGCCTGTCGCTCGTGGTCGACCGCGTGGGCTTCAGTGCCGGCCGTGTTCTTGAAGTAGTGCTCCAGGTCCTCAAGGCTCTTGTCCTTGGTTTCGGGAACATACTTGGCCGCGAAGGCGATGGCCCCCACACCCAGGACGGCGAACACGAAGAACGTGTTGGAGATGCCGATGGCGGCCAGCAGCTGCGGGAAGCCGAACCCGATCAGGAAGTTCACGATCCACAGCAGGAAGGCCGACGCCCCCATGCCCAGGCCGCGGATCTTCAATGGGAAGATTTCCGAGAGCATCAGCCAGGTGACCGGGGAGATGGCGCCCTGCTGGAACGCCAGGAACGTCACGGTGAGCGCAAGGATGACGAAGCCCCGGGCTGAGCCCTCCGGCAGGATCAGGGAGAAGAGCCCGATCAGCAGCAGCGCCGTCGTCGTTCCCACCTGTCCGGTGATCAGCATCCGTCGGCGCCCCACCTTGCCCAGCAGCCAAATGCCCACGAACGTGGCGAGTACCGAGATGACGCCGTTGGCGATGTTCGCGGTCAGCGCCGCCTCGCGGCCAAAACCTGACTGAGACAGGATCTGCGTTCCGTAATACATGATCGAGTTCACGCCGGTGATCTGCTGGATCACGGCAAGGCCCAACCCAACGAAGAAGATCCGGCGGAGCCATGGGATGCCCAGGTCCTTCCACGACCCCATCTTGGACTTGTAGTCCTCCACGGCCATGGCTTTGACTTCCTCGAACTCCTTCCGGGCCTCCGCTTGGGACCGGATCCGTTGCAGCACGCTGAGCGTCTCGCCGAAGCTGCCCATGGAAGCCAGCCAGCGGGGGCTCTCGGGCATGAAGTTCATCCCGATCCACAACGCGATGGCCGGAAGCGTGGCGATCACCAGCATCCAGCGCCAGATGCCGTTGGATTCGCCGAAGGAATTGCCAAGGTAGGCGTTGAAGACGAAGGCCAACAGCTGCCCTGTGACGATCATGAGTTCGTTCTGGGTCACGATCCGGCCGCGCCGGTTGCTGGGCGATACCTCGGCCAGGTACACGGGAACAGTCACTGACGCCCCACCCACCGCAAGGCCCAGGATGAACCGCGCGGCGATCATGACTTCCGTACTGGGCGCGAACGTGCAACCCAGCGTGCCCAGCAGGAACACCACTGCCAGCACCATGATCATCTTGCGCCGGCCGCTACGGTCAGCCAGCCGTCCGCCGAACAGGGCGCCAAAGGCAGCACCCAGCAGAAGGGACGACGTGACTAGGCCTTCAGTCAGCGGCGTGAGGCCCAGGTCCTCCTGCATGTAGGGCAGCGCACCGTTGATGACACCGGTGTCGTAGCCGAACAGCAGCCCGCCGAACGTGGAAATGATGGTGACGGTCCGCAGGGCCCGCGTGTGATTGCCGGGCTGCTTTACGGCGGCGTGGCCAGAAACAGGCGAACTCATACGCTGACCTTCTGCACGTACTGCTTCATGGTCTCCAGTTGGTACCGGGAGACGTCCGCGGCATTCTCATCCTCGGCGAAGACGCTGGACACCATGACCGTGTCCTCGCGGTCCAGGAAGCCAATCTCCTTCAGGCCGCCGAAGAACTCGTCCCAGTTGACGTCGCCGTCGCCGATCTTCAGGTGCTGATGGACGCGGACAGGATTGCCCGGCGGGTTGGTGATGTAGCGCAGGCCATGGGAGGCATGGTGGTCCATCGTGTCCGCCACATGGACCAGCCGCAGCTTGTCCCCCGCTGCCCGCATGATGTCCAGCGGGGAGTCCTTCATGTGGAAGCTGTGCGAGGCCACGTACACCATGCCGACGTTCTTTGAGTTCACACCGCGAATCACGCGAAGGGCGGCCAGGCCTTCCTCCACAAAATCGTCCGGGTGTGGATCGATCAGCAGGTCGATCCCCTCGCGCTCGATGATGGGCAACAGTTCCTCCATGGAACGGTAGAACGCCCGCTCGGACTCCTCTGCCTTCTCCGGGCGGCCGCTGAACTCGGTGTTCATGGTGCTGACGCCAAGGTCCACGGTGATCTGGATGGCGCGCTTCCAGTAACGGACGGCTGCCTCACGGGCCTCCTCGCCCGGCCCCGACCAGCGGAGCACCGGCAGGACGGAGGCGATCTCTATTCCGGCGTCCGTGCAGGCCTTCTTCAGCTGGCCGACGAGTTCGTCGTCCGCCTTGGGGTGGTTGAAGAACGGGATGAAGTCCGCGTGCGGAGTCATCTGCATGTACTTGTAGCCCAGGTCCGCCACCACTTTGGGGAAGTCCAGCAGGCTGTGCGAGTGGTGGAACGGGGTGGGGTCAAGTGCGGTTTTCACGTAAACACTCCATTGTGGATCAGGGAGGCCTGGGACACGAAAGGGGACGGATGGCTCCGCCCCCTTTCCGCTCCTACTTGTAGAGGTCGGGCTTTGCGGCCAGCTTCACGGCGACCTTCTCGCCGTTCTTCTGCGCTTCGACGCCTGCTTCGCAGCACGCGGCGGTGGCGTACCCGTCCCAGGCCGACGGACCCCCGATGTCGCCCTTAAGTGCCGCGTCCACCCATGACTGGATTTCGACGTCGTATGCCGCACCGAAGCGCTCCTCGAAGCCAGGCGTGACAGTGCCGCCCCAGCGGCCGGCGCTGCGGGTGTAGGGGCCCTTGTCGCCGCCGATGCTGACGATGCCGTCCTCGAAGGACGCCTGGGTAGCCACTTCATAGCCGAACTTGGCATTCACGAAGATTTCGACGTCGGCCAGGACCCCTGATTCGGTTTCCAGCAGGACGTGCTGGGGGTCGTGCTGGCCGTTCGGGGCATTCCTGCTGGCCTTGCCCAGACGGACCTGGACGTTGGTGATTTCCTCGCCGGTGAAGAACCGGATGGCGTCGAACTCGTGCACCACGGAGTCATTGATGAGCATCTCGTTGGTGAAGCCGGGCGGGGTGGTCGGGTTGCGGTGCTGGTGGTGCAGCATCAGCAGTTCGCCGAGTTCGTGGTTCCGGATGATGGAACCCAGGGCTGCGTACTCGGCGTCAAAGCGGCGCATGAAGCCCACCTGGATGCGCTTATGGCCCAGCTCGACCTCGGCCTCGACGATCTTCCAGGAGGATTCGGCGTCGGGGGTGAGCGGCTTTTCGCACAGGATGGGGATGTCCTTGGCGAGGGCTTTGAGCAGGATGTCCTCGTGCAGGAAGCCGGGGGTGGCGATGAGGACGGCGTTGACGTCGCCGTTGTTGAGGGCCTCCTCGGCGTCGGCAAGGGCCACTGCGCCGGGGATGCCTTCGATGGCGGCCTGGGCGCGGGCGAGGTCCACGTCCACGACGGCGGCAACTTCTGCTCCGTGAATGCGCTTGCTGAGGCGCTGGATGTGGTCGGCACCCATGCGGCCTGCGCCGATGACGGCGACGCGGAGGTTTTCAGTCATTGATTTGTCCTTTTGGTTTCTGAGACGGGGTCTGTGCTGTCTGTCAGTGCTGGTCCGTCAGCTGACGGTCGTACGGGAACCGCAGGACAGCAGGTAGTTGCGGGTCCGCTTGGCGATGGGCATGGGAACGTCGAAGGCCACGGGGTACATGTCCTGCTCCACGATGCCGAAGATGGGCCGGTCCAGGGCTTCCACAGCTTCGATGACCGCGCGCAGGTCCGGCAGGCCGTTGGGCGGTTCGGTCATAACGCCGGCCAGGTTTGCAGCGGCCCAGGTCATGTTTTCCTCGTTGACCTTTTTGAGGATCTCCGGGTTGATCTGCTTCAGGTGCAGGTAACCGATCCGGTCCGGGTAGTTCTTGATCAGGTCCAGGCTGGAGGCGCCGCAGTACTCCGCGTGTCCGGTGTCCAGGCAGAGGTTCAGGTACTGCGGATCGGTGGCGCCCAGCAGCGTCTCGATGTCCTCCTGCGCGCCCACATGGGAATCTGCATGGGAGTGGAACTGCTGTTTCAGGCCGAAGTCCTCGAGGAGGGTCTTGCCCAGGCGGTTGTGGCCGGTGAACAGGTCGTCCCAGGCCTTCTCGCTCAAGGTGCCGCTTTCCACTGCTTCGCCCGTCACGTCATCGCGCCACATGGCCGGAATGACAACCATGTGCTCGCCACCCATGGCTGCCGTCAGCTCAGCAACCTTGCGGGCCGGTTCCCATGCGGTTTCCCACTGGTCCAGTCCGCGGTGGAAGGCGGTGAAGACTGTGCCGGCGGAGATCTGCAGGTCGCGCTGCTTGAGTTCTTCCGCGAGGCGGGCCGGGTCGGTGGGCAGGTAGCCGTAGGGCCCCAGTTCGATCCACTTGTACCCGGACTCGGCCACCTCGTCGAGGAAGCGTTCCCAGGGGGTCTGCTTTGGGTCGTCGGCGAACCAGACACCCCAGGAGTCCGGCGCCGTGCCGATGATCAGCTTGTTCTCAGTCATGACAGCGTTGTCTTTCTTCTGGCTGCTAGTTGGAGGGGAAGTTGTAGGAGGCGCCGGAGGCGTGGTGGGTTTCGGGCCAGCGGGAGGTGACGACCTTGCCGCGGGTGTAGAAGGAGACGCCTTCGGGGCCGTAGATGTGCTTGTCGCCGAAGAGGGAGGCTTTCCAGCCGCCGAAGGAGTGGTAGGCCACCGGGACGGGCAGGGGCACGTTGATGCCGATCATGCCGACGGTCACGGAGCGCTGGAATTTGCGGGCGGCCGCGCCGGAGGAGGTGAAGATGGCGGTGCCGTTGCCGTAGGGGTTGGCGTTGATGAGCTTGATGCCGTCTTCGAGGGTGTCGACGCGGACCACGACGAGGACGGGTCCGAAGATTTCCTCCTTGTAGGCGGTCATTTCGGTCTTGACGTGGTCGATCACGGTGGGGCCCACCCAGAAGCCGTTCTCGTGGCCCGGGACCACCAGGTCGCGGCCGTCCACCACCATGGCGGCGCCGGCGGTTTCGGCCTCCGTGACGATCTTGACGATGCGTTCCTTGGAGGCCGGGGTGATGACCGGGCCCATTTCGGCGTCGGGTTCGGTGCCGTTGTTGACCTTGACGGCTTGGGCCCGTTCCCGGACCTTGGCGACCAGGGCGTCGGCGGCGTCTCCGACGGCGACGGCGACGGAGATGGCCATGCAGCGTTCGCCGGCGGAGCCGAACGCGGCGGCGGCGAGGTGGTCGGCGGCGTTGTCCAGGTCGGCGTCGGGCAGGATGATGGCGTGGTTCTTCGCCCCGCCCAGGGCCTGGACGCGCTTGCCGTGCTTGGTGGCGGTCTCGTGGACGTACTGCGCGATCGGGGTGGAGCCGACGAAGGAGATGCCGTCCACGTCGGGGTGGGTCAGGAGCCCGTCCACGGTTTCCTTGTCGCCGTGCAGGACCTGGAACACCCCGTCCGGCAGGCCGGCTTCCTTCCAGAGCTTGGCCAGCAGCAGCGACGCGGAGGGGTCGCGCTCGGAGGGCTTGAGGATGAAGGCGTTGCCGGTGGCTATGGCCATCGGGGCCATCCACAGCGGCACCATCACGGGGAAGTTGAACGGCGTGATGCCCGCGACCACTCCGAGGGGTTCCCGGAAGGAGAAAACGTCAATACCGGTGGAGACCTGGTCCGAGTAGTCGCCCTTGAGCAGGGTGGGAATGCCGCAGGCAAACTCCACGACTTCCAGGCCGCGGCCGATTTCGCCCTTGGCGTCGGAGAGGACCTTGCCGTGTTCGGCGGTCACCAGCTGGGCGAGTTCGTCCACGTGCGCGGCGACGAGTTCACGGAACTTGAACAAGACGGCAGTGCGCTTGGCCAGGGAGATGTCTCCCCAGGTGTCGGCGGCCTTGCGGGCGGCGGCGACGGCGGTGTCCAGGTCCGCACGGTTGGCCAGGCGCAGTTCGCCGGTTACCGCGCCGGTGGCCGGGTTGTACACGGGCGTAGTGCGGTCGCCTTCACCGGCGGTCTCGGCGCCGTTGAGAAAGTGGTTGATAACGCTGGTTTCGGTGGTGGTGGCAGTCATGGGACTCTTCCTTGAGTGGTGTAAAAGTGTGATTAGCCGAGCAGTTTGCGCTGGCGTGACTTGTGGTCGGTGTAGGTCTGGAAGGCCTGCTTGGTGGAGTCGAGTTCGGCGACCTGGGAGACGGGGACGTCCCACCAGGACTCGGAGGACGGTGCGTCCAGGAGCGGGTCGGATTCGACGTGGATCAGGATCGGGCCGCTGCCCTCGGGCGCCGCCTTGGCATCGCGGATGGCCTGCTCCAGCTCGGCGATGACCTTCTCCCCCGGTTCGATCCGGATCACCTTCACACCCAGGGACTGGGCGTTCAGGGCCAGGTCAACGGGCAGGTTCTCCCCTTCGTCGAAGCTGTGCTGCTCCTCGTCCAGCGTCCGGTACTTGGTGCCGAACCGCTGGGAGCCGAGGGATTCGGAGAGCGAACCGATGGACGCGTAGCCGTGGTTCTGGATCAGGACCACGATCAGTTTGATGCGTTCGGCGACGGCGGTGACCAGCTCGGTGTGCATCATCAGGTAGGAGCCGTCCCCTACCATGACGACGACGTCCCGCACCTTGTCGCCTGAGTCGCCGCCCGCCGTCGTACTTGCTGCTTCGGCGATTGCGGCGCGCTTGACGCCGAGGCCGCCGGGAATCTCGTAACCCATGCAGGAGTAGGCATATTCGACGTGGTAGCCGAATGGATCGCGGACGCGCCACATCTTGTGCAGGTCACCGGGAAGGGATCCGGCGGCGCAGATGACCACGTCGCGGGCGTCCATGGCCCGGTTGGTGGCGCCGATGATTTCGTTCTGGGCCGGCAGCGGGGTGTAGCGGGTGTCGAAGGCCTCGTCCACGGTGGCGTTCCACCGCTTCTTCTCGGCTTCGACTTGTCGCTGGAGGTCAGCACCCACCCGGTACCCGCCCAGCGCTGCGTTGAGCTTGGCCAGGGCCTTGCGGGCATCGGCAACGATCGGCAGGTGCGTGCCGTGCTTGTACGCGTCGATCGGGGCGACGTTGATGTTGACGAACTTCACGTCCGGGTTCTGGAACGCGGTCCGGGACGCGGTGGTGAAGTCCTCATAGCGGGTGCCGATGCCGATGATCAGGTCCGCCTCCGCGGCGATGGCATTGGTCGCCGTCGTTCCCGTGGAACCAATCGCACCCAGGGACTGGACGTGGTCCCACGGCAGCACGCCGACGCCTGCCTGCGTGTTGCCCACCGGGATCCCGGTCAGCTCGGCGAACTTCGCCAGTTCATCGTTCGCGTAGGCGTAGAGGACGCCGCCGCCGGCGATGATCAGCGGGCGCTTCGCGGCCCGGATCGCTGCCGCGGCGCGGGCGATGTCGTCGTCGTCGGCTTCGGGGCGGCGGATCCGCCACTCGCGCTCGGCCAGGAACTCCAGGGGAACGTCGAAGGCCTCGGCCTGGACGTCTTGAGGCAGCGAAATGGTCACCGCGCCGGTCTCGGCCGGGTCGGTCAGGACGCGCAGGCCGTGGTGGAACGCGGAGAACAGCTGCTCCGGCCTGGACACCCGGTCGAAGAACTTGGACAGCGGCCGGAACGAATCATTGACCGTCAGGTCATACGCGTAGGGCTGCTCGAGCTGCTGCAGCACCGGGTCCGCAGCACGGGTGGCGAACGTATCCGAGGGCAGCAGCAGCACCGGCAAACGGTTCGTGGTGGCCAGCGCGGCGCCGGTCAGCAGGTTGGACGAGCCCGGGCCGATCGAGGTGCTGACTGCGTAGGTCTGGCGGCGGCGCGTGTGCCGGGCATACCCGACGGCCTGGTGCACCTGGGCTTGCTCGTTCCGGCCCTGGTAGTACGGCATGATGGCCGGGTCCAGCTGCTGGTACTGCTTCAGCGCCTGGCCCACGCCGGCCACGTTCCCGTGCCCGAAAATACCGAACGTGCCAGGGATCAGCCGCCCACGGTACTCGATGCCGTTCACCGAGTCCACGGTGTACTGCTTGGAAAGGTATTCGACGACGGCCTGGGCCACCGTCATCCTGCGCGTTCCTGTTGTGGATCCCATGGGACTTACTCCGATACTTCTGCGGTGTGGTGAAGGAGGGAAGCGGCCGTGGCGACGGCGCCTGCCACATCCCCGTCTGCGGGGTAGAGCAGGGTTCGGCCCACGGTGAGGCCTTGGACTCCGGGCAGGGCCAATGCAGCTTGCCAGGACGCGAAAACCTCGTCCTGGGACCCTTCCGGGTCGCCGCCCAGCAGGACGGTGGGCATGGTGGTGGCGGCCATGACGCGTTCCATCTCCGCCACCACGGGAACCTTCATCCAGGTGTAGGCGCTGGTGGAACCCAGGCCCTCGGCGATCGCGATGGACTTGATCACCGCGTTGGTGGACAGGTCGTTGCGCACCCGGCCGTTCTCCCGGACGGACAGGAACGGCTCCACCATGGCGATGAGCTTGCGCCCGGCCAGGGAATCGATGGCTTTGGCGGTCGCTTCCAGGGTGGCCACGGTGTCGGGGTCGCCCAGGCAGATGCGGGTGAGCATCTTTCCGCCGTCAGCGCCCAGGGCTTCCAGGGCGGCAGCGGTGTGGCCCGTGAACCGATCATCGAACTCGTTGACCAGCCCGGACAGGCCACCGCGGTTCATCGAACCGAACACCAGCTTGCCGTCCAGTGCACCCAGGAGCAGCAGGTCGTCCATGATGTCCGGGGATGCCAGGACACCATCCACGGCGGGGTTGGCCAGCGCGATCTGCAACCGGTCCAGCAACTGCCGGCGGTCAGCCATCGCCACCGGATCGCTGCCGACAGCCAGGGCGCCGCGGGCCGGGTGGTCGGCGGCGACGATGAAATTCTGCCGCCCGGATTTCAGGCCGGGGTGTCGGCGCCGGGACTTGGCCGCGCGGGCCACGGCCTCCGGGTCTTCCAGGCGGATGGTGCTCAGGTGCCCGTAGCGGCGCGGATCGTCGTTCACGGCACTGCCCCGGGTTACGGGCGTGAGGGTCACAGTCCTGCTCCTTCGGTTGCAAGCTGACCGGCAGGGGCGGCGGGGACCGGGCGGCCGCGTTCTGCCAGCAACGAGGTGACCTCGTCCGGCGTCGGCATCGCATCGGCGCAGGAAAGGCGGGAGGCGACAATCGCGCCTGCGGCGTTGGCGTAGTCCAGGACCTGGGCGAGTGGCCAGCCGGAGAGCAGTCCGTGGACAAATGCGCCGCCAAACGAGTCGCCGGCACCCAGGCCGTTCAGCGTTTCCACAGGGACGGGAGCGGAAACCAGGCGTTCGGTGCGGGTCTTCGCCATCACGCCTTCGGGGCCGAGCTTGACGACGGCGATTTCGACGCCGGCGGCCAGCAGCCGGTCCGCCTGCTCATCAGGAGTGCCCTCGCCCACGGCGACGGCGCATTCCTTGTCATTGCCGATCGCGACCGTAACGTGCGGCAGGACCTTCGCGACCTCGGCCCGGGCTTCCTCTTCGGAGGACCAGAACATCGGCCGGTAGTCCAGGTCCAGGATCGTGAACTGCCCCTCCGTCAGGCCGGTGCGGGGACGGGCCTCATGGGCGGCGATATGTGCGCTGCGGGACGGCTCCTGCGACAGCCCGGTCACCGTGGACCAGAAGATACCCGCCTTGCGGATGGCGTCCAGGTCCAGTTCCTCTGCCTTGATCTGCAGGTCCGGCGCGGTGGGGAACCGGCCGTAGAAGTACAGCGGGAATTCATCGGTCGCGGGCTTGATCGCGCAGAATGTTGCGGGCGTCTGAAGGCCGGCGACCGGCGTGACGAACGTGTCGTCGACGTTGAACTTGCGCAGCTCGCGGTGCAGGTAGGTGCCGAACGGGTCATCCCCGGTACGGGTAATCACCCCGGTCCTGCGGCCGTGGCGGGCGGCGGCAACAGCGACATTCGACGGCGAACCGCCCAGGTACTTGCCGAAGGAATTGACATCCTCCAGCCCCACCCCGATGTCGTTCGGGTAGATATCAACGCTGATGCGCCCGATCGTAAGAAGCTCGTGGGTCACGGGAATCGTGGACCTTTCTGGTGTGGAACTCAAATCCTTTGAGGGGCAGGAGCTCCGGGACTGGCAGGCCGTGGTGTGGGCCACAGGCACTACTTTGCCCTAGATCGAATGTCCTGTCAAAGGTTTGTACTGACATACTTACAACGAAAGTTGAACCGCGGCCATCCCAAATAGTGGGCGCGCCAACTACTTCCCGGGGACGGCCAATTCGCCCGTCACGTACTGTGCCTTGCCGAAGCCGAAGGACCAGTCGCCGGCCGTGTTTTCGACATATCCGATGAAAACGTCCTCGCCGGCAACCCCCGCGCCCGCGAGGTTGTCGGCCACGGCTGCAAAGAGGCGTTGCTTGGCCTCCTGTGACCGGCCGCCCTGGGTGAAGATCTGGATCATCACCACCCCGGGGGTGCGTTCAAAGCCCAAGCCGGCATCCTGGGCGTAGATCCGGCCCCGCGGGTGCTCCGTGAGGATGTGGAAGTAATCCCGCTCCGGGATCCCATACTCGGCGAGGATCGCTTCGTGGATCCCCCGGCTGAGGCGCTGCAGCTCCTCGGCGCTTCGTCCTTCATTGACGTCAATTCGTACAAGTGGCATGCCATCTCCCGCTAAAGTTTGTACTGACATACTAACAAAGATCTTTAACAGCAGGCAAGACCCAAAAGCCTTGAACGAGCCGGTCGCTGGGTCTATTCTTAAACAACCAAATGGTTGATCAACGAATCGACTGATCAACGAATCTATTGATCAAGAAAGGGCAGCAATGAGCTCCGAGAGTGCGGGTTTGGACTCGGCCTTCATGGCCTTGGCCGATCCGGTGCGGCGGAGCATCATCGCCCGGCTCAGCCGGGGCCCGGCAACGGTTAATGAATTGGCGGAACCCTTCGAGATTTCCAAGCAGGCAGTCTCGAAGCACATCCAGGTACTCGAGCATGCAGAGCTGGTCACCCGCACCAGGGACGCGCAGCGCCGGCCCGTACACCTGAATCCCGCACGGCTGGAGGCGCTCACCGCCTGGATCGACCAGTACCGGTTGGTCCGCGAGGAGCAGTTCCGCAGCCTCGATGCCGTGCTTCAATCCAGCGCCGGGCAAGCGGCGCCAAAGGCAAAGGACATGCGATGAGCAATCCACTGAAGATCACTGCGCCGGAGGGACTCCCCTACATCGACTTCGAGCGGGAGTTCGATTTTCCGGTCGCCGACGTATTCCGGGCGCACAAGGACCCCACGCTCGTCAGCCAATGGCTGGGCCCGCGGGGAATGAAGATGGAAATGGACCACTACGATTTCCGCACCGGCGGCAGCTACCGGTACATCCACACGGGCCCGGAGGGAATCCCTTATGAGTTCCGTGGCGTCTTCCACACCGTGCGCGACAATGACTTCGCTTTGCAGACGTTTGAGTTCGGCGGCTATCCGGACTCGGTCAGCCTGGAGTCCATGACCTTCGAGGAGCTCGACGGCGGGCGTTGCCGGCTGAGGGGCCATGCCATGTACCAGAGCATGGAGGCACGGGACGGCATGCTGCACTCAGGCATGGAGGGCGGAATGTCCGAAGGCTATGAGCGGCTGGACGAGCTGCTGGCAGGCGCGTCGGCCTGACGCCGGCGAAGGGCTTCGTCGATGACCCGGCCCAGGTTCGCGGCGTCGTGGGCGAAGCGGCCCAGGAAGAGGCCGTCCGCGGCCGGCAGTTGCGGAAGCAGCCCGGGTCCGGCGCTGCCGCCGTAGATGAGGGGGCATGCGGCGTCCAGGGAGGCGCGGATCAGGGTGAGGACCTCGTTGACGTGCTGCGCCGGGGCGGGCTCCTCCGCACCGATGGCCCAGACGGGTTCATAGGCGAGGACCAGGCTTCTGAGGCGGGCGGCGTCACCGGCCGTGGCTGCCCTGACCTGCTCCAGGCAAAAGTCGGCGGCAGCACCGGCGTCGAGCCTTTCAGGCTCGCCGATGCAGAGCAGCGGGGTGAGGGACTGGTCGACGGCGGCACGCACCTTGCGGGCCACGATGTCGTCGTCCTCGCCAAAGAGTTTGCGTCGCTCGGCATGGCCGATTTCCACGAACGACACGCCCAGTTCGGACAGCATGCCGGGGCTGACTTCCCCGGTCAGCGGCCCGTCACCCCAGGCGCAGTTCTGCGCACCGAGCAGGACGGGTGAGCCGGCCAGGATGCGTGCGGCCGGTTCGAGGACGGGGAAGGACGGGATGACGAAGACCCGGACCGGAGCATCCTTGGCGGCATCCATGGCCAGTCCGGGCCTGTGGTCAACCACAGAGCGGACCTCCGACAGCCAGCGAAGGCTTGCCTGGTACCCCAGGTACATCTTGGTGCTGACACCGACGTATACGGTGCCGTTGCGTTCGCTGCTGCCGGAGGCGCTCATGGGTTTCCTTGCTTGTTGCGGAATGCTCAGTCGAGCAGTTCGTCGGCCTTGTTCTTGAACCGCCTCGTGGCGAACATCATCGCTGCCGCCACGAACGGAAGGACACCCAGCGCGTAGACGCCCATGGATCCGGTGGGTGACTGCGTAGCTTCGTTGACGGCAGTGCGCAGGATGGGTGCCACGAAACCGCCCAGGTTGCCGAGGGAGTTGATCAGCCCGATGCCCGCGGCTGCGGCGGATCCGGCGAGGAACGCCGTCGGATAGGACCACACCACCGGGCCCACGGCCAGGAAGCTGCAGACTGCCAGGGTGATGAACACCATGCCGATGACCGGCTGATGGTTGGTGCCCGCCCAGGCGGAACCGAAGATGCACAGGCCGGTGGAGATGAAGAGGAGGGTGCCGAACTTGCGCCGCTTGGCAACCGTGTTGGCAGCCCGGCCGATGAAGTAGCAGGCGAAGATGCCGAAGAACCAGGGCACGGCGATCAGCAGGCCGACGGCGAGCCCCACCTTTTGCCCGGTCAGGGACGAGACCTGCTGCGGCAGGAAGAAGGTCACGCCGTAAACGGCAATCTGCAGGCAGAAGTAGATCGCGGTGAAGTACCAGACCCGGCCGTTCTTCATGGCCGCGAGGATGCCGCGGGGGCCGTGCTCATCCTTGATGTTGTCCTCCAGGGCCATGACTTCCTTCAGCGCGTACTTCTCCTCGCGGCTGAGGAACTTCGCCTTGTCCGGACCATTGATCAGGAAGAAGAAAGCGGCGATGCCAGCTACGACGGCGAGCATGCCTTCGACGAAGAACATAACCTGCCAGCCGCGCAGGCCGGGAACCTGGTCGCCGATGTTGATCAGCCAGCCGGAGAGCGGGTTGCCGATCATCTGGGAGAACGGCTGGGCCAGGTAGAAGATGGCGAACATCTGGACGCGCACCTTGTTGGGGAACCACTCGGCGAGGTACATGATCACGCCGGGGAACAGCCCTGCTTCGGTTACGCCGAGGAGGAAGCGCAGGATCACGAAGGAGGTCTCGCCCTGGACGAACGCGAAGCAGGCCGAGACGATGCCCCAGGTGATCGCAATCCGCGCGAGCCAGACCTTGGCGCCGACCTTCTTGAGCAGCAGGTTGCTGGGGATCTCAAAGATGGCATAGCCGATGAAGAAGATGCCTGCGCCGAGGGCGAAGGCCGCGGCGGACACTCCCTTGTCCGCTCCCAGCGCCGCCTCGGCAAAGCCGACGTTGGTGCGGTCCAGGAACGAAACGACGTACAGGATGACCAGCATCGGCATGAGCCGGCGGGCCGCCTTGAAAATAGCGGACTTCAGGACCGGACGGGCCAGAAGTTCCTTGGATGTTGCGGTGGTTTCGGACACAACACTCTCCTTCGAGTGGTGACGTTGGTGATGTCCCGTGGGCCGACGGCCCGCGGGGGTGTTGTGGCATTGGTTATGGGAAACCCGTGCCGTCAGTGCATGTACAGGCCGCCGTCGACGTTCAGCGTCTGGCCCGAGATGTAGCCGGCATCCTCGCCAATCAGGAAGGAGATCGCCGCGGCAACGTCGCGGGTGGTGCCCACCCGGTTCACCACCAGATCCTTCACGAGTTCGTCCTTGCGTTCCTCGCTGAGGGTGCCGCCCATGATGTCCGTGTCGATGGGACCGGGCGAGATGGCGTTGACGGTGATGTCGTACTCGCCCAGCTCGCGGGCGGTGGCCCGGGTCAGGCCGATAACTCCGGCCTTCGCCACGGAGTACGGGGTCTTGCTGAAGGTTCCGCCGCCACGCTGGGCCGAGACGGAGGAGATGTTGACGATCCGGCCCAGCCGGTTCCTGGCCATGGACTCGGCGGCCCGGCGGGTGGCGTAGTGCACACCGTTCATGTTGATGTTCACCACCCGGTCCCATTCGGCACCGTCGAGTTCAAGGTAGGGCACCGGTGAGCTGACGCCGGCAATGTTCGCCAGGGCCACCAGCTGGGGCAGTTCCGCCTCGATCTCGTCGATGGCTGCCCGCACCGAGGCCTCATCGCCGATGTTGGCTCCGGCCCCGTGGGCCTTGACGCCGTGCCTTTCGGCAAGCTCCTTGGCCAGGCTCTTGCTGGCGGCGTCGTCGAGGTCGATCACGCCGATGTTCCAGCCGCGCTCGGCAAGGTACTCTGCGGTGGCCCGGCCGATGCCGCGCTCGGAGACGGCCCCGGTGACGATCACCGTGCGGTCTGCGGGAAATGAAGTCATAAGGTCTTCCTTCGGGTGTGGGGGTTGACGGCCTGGGTTTACGCCAGGGGCGCCGGGCCCAGTTCCTCGATGAGCTTCTGCATGGCGACGTACGCCTTGTTCCGGTAGGCAACCAGGGCTGCGGTGCGGTCGGCGGGGACGTCGAGGAATCCGGAGCCGGTCTTGGTGCCAAGCTGGCCGGCGTCGACCTTTTCCTGCAGGATCTTCGGGGTGGCGAACCGTTCCGGGAAACCGGTCTGCAGCGACTTGTAGCAGAAGGCGTAGACGTCGAGGCCTGCCATGTCGGCGATGGCGAACGGGCCGAAGAACGGCAGCCGGAAGCCGAAGGTGGTGCGGACCAGGGTGTCCACGTCCTCGGCGCTGGCGATCCCTTCCTCCACCACCTGGGCGGCTTCGTGGAAGAGGGCGTACTGGAGCCGGTTCAGCACAAAGCCGGTGACGTCCTTGACGGTCGCGGTTTCCTTGCCCGTCTCCCCCACGATGGTGCGGGCGGCCTGGACCGTTGCTTCGGACGTTCCCTCGTGCGGGATGACTTCCACGCCGGGAATGAACGGGGCGGGGTTGGAGAAGTGCACGCCCAGGAAGCGCTCCGGGTTGTCGACGACCTCGGCCAGTTTGGCAATGGAAATGGTGGAGGTGTTGGAGCCGATGATGGCGTCCGGGCGGGCGGCCGCGCTGATCCGGCCCAGGGTGGCGTGCTTGATCTCGAGGACCTCCGGCACCGCTTCCTCGATATACTCCGCGTCAGCTACCGCTTCTTCGATGTCCTTGGCGGCCCAGAGGTTTTCCTTCAGCAGGTCCGTGGCATTGTCCGGGAAGAGGCCTGCCGCCACGAACTCGTCGGATTCCTTCAGCAACCGTTCGTAGTTGCTCTGGGCGATTTCGGCGGAGACGTCCGCCAGGGCCACTCGGGCTCCGGCGAGCGCCAGGACCTGGGCGATTCCGCCGCCCATGTAGCCAGAGCCGACGACGGCGATGTTACGAGTGCTCATTTGTCCTCAAGTCCTTCCGACGCGCCCTCATAGGAGCAGATAGCGTCTACTTTTGCCGCGGATGCGGAGTTTTCATCGAAGCGGTAGTCCAGCCACTCGCCCACGAGTTTCTTGGCCAGTTCCAGGCCGATGACGCGCTGGCCCATGGTCAGCACCTGGGCGTTGTTGGACAGCACAGAGCGTTCCACGGAGTAGCTGTCGTGGGCAGTGACCGCCCGGATGCCGGGCACCTTGTTGGCTGAGATCGCGACGCCGAGGCCGGTTCCGCAGATCAGCAGGGCGCGGTCCGCTTCCCCCGCGGCTACCTTGCGGGCGGCGGCGACGGCCAGGTGCGGGTAGGCGGTGGAGTCGTCAGCGCCGACTCCCACGTCCTCCACCGACGCAACGCGGGGGTCCGCCTCCAGCAGTTCGCGCAGGGCGTTCTTGTATTCGACACCGGCTTCGTCGTTGCCGACGACGATCCGCCAGCCTGACTCGGTCTTCTCGGTCATGCGGTTCTCCTTAGTTGCTTTCGATGGAGGCGGCGTAGTCGGCCACCCTGCGGGCGATGAGGCCGAAGGACACTGCCCCGGGGTCCGGGTGGCCCAGGCTCTTTTCCGCCAAGGGCCGGGCCCGGCCCTTCTTCGGGCTGAGGCCGGCAGTCGCGTCAGCCGCCTTGGCCGCCGCCTCCGCTGCCGCATGCAGGCTCCCGGCCAGGCTGCCGCCGTCGTCAATTGCCTTGCTGAAGGTGTCAGCGAACGGAAGCAGCGCGTCCACCATGGTCTTGTCCCCCGCTTCGGCCTTGCCCAGGGTGATGATGGCGTCGCGGAGGGCGTTGACGGCCGCCGCTGCATCTGCGGCAGTGTAGGCATCCTTGCTGCCCAGGGTCCTTCCGACGGCGGTGACGGCCGCGCCCCAGAGGGCCCCGGAGGTACCGCCCGCGCGCTCGGCCCACTGCTCCCCCGCTGCTGCGAGGAGTTCCTCGAGCCCCGCGCCTGCAGCGTGGGACTTCTCGGCGGCGGCAACGGCGGCATCCACGCCCCGCCGCATGCCGATGCCGTGGTCGCCGTCCCCGGCGATGGCGTCCAGCTTGCCCAGGGCTTCTTCGTGTTCGACGACGACGGCCTGCGCTTCCTTCAGCGCGTCCAGTGCCGTGGCGGCCAGGGCAGTCGACGCCGGCGTGGCGTCCAGCGCCGGCTCCGTTGCAACCTCCGCGAGGGACTCCACGGAACGGGCCCGGCGGGGAGCCAGGTTGCCCTTCCGGAAAGCCGGGGTGTCAGCCGGGGCCGCCCAGAACTTCTCCAGCTCCCCATCCAGCCAGAAGAGGGTCAGGGACAGGCCCGACATGTCCAGGCTGGTGACCAGTTCGCCGCACTCCGGCTCAACGATGTCCAGCCCGGCCGCGGTCAGCAAGGCCTCGATCCTGCCGAACAGCAGGAACAGTTCGTCGTACTTGACGGTACCCAGGCCGTTGAGGATGGGCACCACCCGGCGGCCTGCGGCTTCCGGCTTGTCCTTCAGCAGCCCGTCCACCAGCAACTGGGCAAGCTCGCTGGCGCTGGGCAGGGGCTGCTCGGAGATGCCCGGTTCGCCGTGGATGCCAAGGCCCACGGACATCATCCCTTCGGGCACCGTGAACAGGGGCTCGTCCGCTCCGGGGAGGGTGCAACCGGCGAAGGCCACACCGAGCGAGCGGGTGTGGTGGTTGGCCTTGATGGCCAGGCGCTCCACCTCATCCAGGTCCAGCCCGGCCTCTGCTGCTGCGCCGGCCACCTTGAAGACCGTCAGGTCGCCGGCGATGCCGCGGCGCTTGCCGATCTCCTCGAGCGGCGCGCTGGCGATGTCATCAGTAACCAGCACGGTCCGGGTTTCGATGCCCTCGGCGTTCAGCTTCTCCTGGGCCTGGCCAAAATGCAGGACGTCCCCGGCGTAGTTGCCATAGCTGAGGAGGACTCCGCCGCCGTTCTGGGACGCCTTTGCCACCCGGTACACCTGTCCGGCTGCCGGGGATGCGAACATGTTGCCGCAGGCACTTCCGGCAGCCAGGCCCGCGCCAACCAGTCCGGCGAACGCCGGATAGTGGCCGGAGCCGCCGCCGATGACCAGTGCCACCTGGCCCGCAGGCATTTCAGTGGAGCGGACAACACCGCCGTCAACGCGGGCCACGTACTGGCGGTTGGCGGCGACGAAGCCGTCGAGGGCGTCGTCTGCGAACTGCGCTGGATCGTCAAATATCTTTGTCATGATTCCTCGTCGAACCGGTTGTCGGTTGGGATGCCTGGCGGCCTAGCGGGCCGGGACTGCCGCCGGGGTCTGCCGGCCCTGGGCCACCAAGCTGGTGCCCAGGGCGTAGCCGTCGCGCTTGGGCAGGACCT
Organism: Arthrobacter sp. MAHUQ-56; assembly: GCF_019710585.1. Lineage (GTDB taxonomy): Bacteria > Actinomycetota > Actinomycetes > Actinomycetales > Micrococcaceae > Arthrobacter. Next base: position 147,474 of record NZ_JAIFZQ010000021.1, read on the forward strand.
GGCGGCGCAGGTAGTCCTGGTTGGCGGCGGTGACGCTCAGGCCGTCGCCACCATAGTGTTCCGTGCAGATAATGCCCTGGAAGCCAACGGAGATGGCGAACTGGAAGGCCTCGCGGTAGCTGATGAGGCCCGATTCCATGGGGGCCGGCATGGCGACGTACTGGTCCCGTGCCTGGTCCTCATCGCGGATGTAGTTCTTGACGTGCCAGTAGTTGGAGTACGGCAGGGTCTTGTGCACCAGTTCGCGCCAGTCCTCGATGGGACGGTGCAGGCGGATGAGGTTGCCCAGATCCGGGTTGAGCCCGACGTTGGGCAGGTCGATGTCCTGGACGAGCTGCACGGAGGAATCCCCCGTGCCCAGGTAGGTGTCCTCGTACATCTCCAGCGACACCAGGAGGCCGAGTTCTGCAGCGTGCTTGCCCACCTCGCGGATGCGGGTGACCGCTTTGTTCCAGGTTTCCTTGTCCCCCACCGGATCCTTGTGGCCTTCAACAGTCCAGAACCAGAGCTGCTTCTGCTGCTCAGGGGTGATGGCCTGGTGCAGGCCGATCGAGACAACCTCGCACCCCAGGTGGGCTGCGGCCTCGAGCGTGCGGTGGGTGTAGGCCAGGTTTTCTTCCCAGTTGGCTTCTTCGATCACGCTACGGCGGATAGCGGAGATGGAGGGCAGGCCAATGCCGGCGGCGGTGGCGGCCGCCTTCAGCTCATCCAACCGGCTGGCGGAGAGATCTCCGGGACGCACCCAACTGTCAGTGAGGTCGGCGTTGGTGAATCCGGCGTCGGCCACTTCTTCGAAGACCTTCTGCCAGTCGCTGGCGGCGGCGTCCTGGACGGTGGTTCCATCGGGCTTGGTTCCCGGGAACTGCAGCAGGGCTGCGGCGATGGGCCAGTTTTCAGCGGTGTACGGCATTGTCACTCCAGATCTAAATCGCATTTCCTATAGGATCTACGCTGCAAAGGCACCCTGTCAAGGGCTTGTGTGTTGTGCCTGCTCAGGGCAGGGCGGGTATTGGGGGCTGGCTCCGCGGCCGGTACGCCAGGGAAGGACCGCTAGCTGCGCACTTCGCTGTCGTGCTGTGAGCGCTGCTTGACGCCCTCGATGTGGTCGATCATTTTTTGCCGGGCGAGTTCGGCGTCACCGGACTCAAAGGCCTTGAGGATCTCGGTGTGCTCCGCGATGGCGTAGTCGGCGTCGGTCACGCCCAGGCCGCCGAAAAAGCGGAAACGCTGCACTTGGCCGCCCAGCGCGTTGTAGGCGGACAGCAGGAACTGGTTATCCGCGAATTCGGCGATGAGCCGGTGGAAACGTTCATCCGCTTCCCAATAAGCCCGGAACTCGGCGAAACTGGGACCCCGCGGGGCGGCTTTCAGGTCTTCGATGGCTTGTTCCAGCTGTTTGGCCAGTTCCGGGTCCGCGTTCCTGCAGGCCATGAAGGCGTTGGCGGGTTCGATCACCAGCCGGGCGTCCATCAGGTCTGCCAGCTCTTCAGGGGAAAACAATGGAGCCACGCGATAACCGCGCAATGCCATTCTCCGCACCATTCCGGTGGCTTCCAGCCGGGCGAGGGCTTCCCGCACCGGTGTTGGGGAAACGTCCAGTTCCCTTGCCATGCCGTCGATGCTGACGGGCGTGCCGGCCTCCAGCCGGCCGTCCATGAGGGCAACAAGAAGCGCTTCGTAAACGTGGTCGGCGAGGACCTGCCTGCTCACGCCGCCTGAGGCCTGGTTCTTGATTGCCATGTAGAAATCCTATAGCCGGAAGATGCCCGCGAATGCGGGCACCAAGGAGGCGGGCCTGAAGGTGCCGTGCCGCCCGTGGGCCGGCACGGCACCTTCAGTACGGCGGTCTCAGGAAACCTGCAGGCCACCGTTGATGTCATAAGTGGCGGCAGTGATGTAGCCGGCGTCCTCGCCGAGCAGGAATGCGATCAGCGCGGCCACTTCCTCCCGGGTCCCCACCCTGCCCATCATGATCCCCTCGGACATCTGGGCCTTGCGCTCGTCCGACAGCGTTCCGCCCATGATGTCGGTGTCGATCGGGCCCGGTGCGATGGCGTTCACGGTGATGTTGTGCTCCCCCACTTCGCGGGCCAGGGCACGGGTGAAACCGAGGATGCCGGCCTTGGACGCGCTGTAGGCCACCTTGGAGTAGGTACCGCCACCGCGCTGCGCCGAGATGGAGGAGATGCTGACGATCCGTCCCAGCCTGCGCTGGATCATGCCCTTGAGCACCCGCTGGGACACGATGAACGTACCGCGCATGTTGATGGCGAATACCTTGTCCCATTCCGCCACGGAGGTCTCCATGAAGGGGGTGGGGGAACTGATTCCGGCGAGGTTCACGAGTCCAACGATCGGCGGGAGGGCCTGTTCGATCTCTGTGATGGCACGGTCCACGGACGCTTCGTCCGAGACGTCGGCACCCACGCCGATTGCCTTGACGGCCCTGTTGGATCCGATTTCCGCGGCTGCCGCCTGGGCATCTTCAGCGTTGATGTCCAGGATGGCGATCGACCAGCCCTCGCTGGCCAGCCGGTCCGCGGTGGCACGGCCGATGCCCCGGGCCGAGGCCGCGCCGGTAAGGACAACGGTGCGCTCTGCAGGGAAGGTGTGCTGCTCAGTCATTGGTGTTTCCTAGTGGGTTTCGGCGGCAGGAACGGTGGCTCCGGGGGCGGAGACACCTTCCGGCCGATTGCGTGCGTAAAGGTAGGTGGCGACGGCGGTCACGGCGAGGCAGGCGGCCAGGAAGACCAGGCCGCTCTGGCTGTTTCCGGTGGCGTCCTTGAGGATCCCCACGATGTAGGGCGCCACGAAGCCGCCCAGGTTGCCGAGCGAGTTGACCATCGCCAGCCCCGCGGCCGCCGCAGCACCGGTCAGCGCTGCGGAGGGCATGGCCAGGAAGGGGGCGATCGCGGAGTAGATGCCCATGGCTGCGAGGGTCAGGAACACCATCGCGAGCACGGCATTGACCGGAAGCAGGAACCCGGCGCCCAGGAGGCCGACGGCGGCGAGCACCATGCTCACGCTGGCGTGCCATACGCGGTTGCCGGTACGGTCGGACCGCTTGCTCCAGAAGTAGACGAAGACCGCTGCGATGGCGTACGGGATGAAGACAATGAAGCCCACCTGAGTTGAGTCGAACTTGCCGAGCGCCTTGACGATGGTGGGCAGCCAGAGCCCCAGGCCGTAGATGCCGCAGACCAGGCCGAAGTACAGCGCCGAGTAGGCGATGGTGCGGGGGTCCTTCAGGCCGGCCAGGAAGTTGTGGTTGCCGGACTTCTGCTTGTGGGCCAGCTCCGCGGCCATGGTGGTGGAGAGCCATTCGCGCTCTTCGGGCTTCAGCCACTTGGCGTGCTCGGGGCGGTCGGTCATCACGAACGGCGTGATGATGCCGAGGATGATGGCGGGGATGCCTTCGATGATGTACAGCCACTGCCAGCCGTGCAGCCCCGCGACGCCTTCCAGGTTCAGGAGCATGCCGGACACCGGTGCGCCCAGGGCGTTGGAGATGGGCTGGGCAAGGATGAAGATGCCCAGCACCGTCACGCGCTGCGCGGCCGGGAACCAGAGGGTCAGGTAGAAAAGGATTGCGGGGAAGAAGCCGGCTTCCGCAGCGCCCAGCAGGAAGCGGATGACGTAGAAAGTGGCCTCACCGTTCACCAGGAACATCGCTGTCGCGAAAATGCCCCAGGTGATGAGGATGCGGGCGATCCATTTGCGGGCGCCGTAGCGGTACATGCCTCCATTGCTGGGGATTTCGAGCAAGGCGTAGCCCAGGAAGAATATACCGGCACCGAGGCCGTAGGCGGCTTCGGTCAGGCCGATGTCGTTCTGCATCCCGAGCTTGGCGAAGCCGACGTTATTGCGGTCGAGGTAGGCGATGAAGTAGAGGAGGACGATCAGGGGCATGAGCCGGCGCCTGACCTTGCGGAGGGTCGCCTCCCCGAGGTCGCTGAGTGCCGGGGCGGCTGCGCGGGCGCTCATCGCTGAGCTCCAGTGGTGGTGTGGGGACCCATGGTCAGGGAATGCGCGCACATAACGACTCCTTTGGCTGGCGGCATTTTTTGGGGGGGTTTGATATCAGATGTCTGATGTCTGCTTGAGATTCTAGTCACAGCGTTATGAGCACGTCAATACGGCTGGGAAGGGGGTGAGCTGCCTACCGTTCAGTGGGCAGGGCCCATTGTGGGAAAGAGCCGGCCGGAGAGCTTTTAGCCTGCGGTGGCGCCGCTGCGGCTTGCCTCTGCGAGGTAGTGTTCGTAGTCCTCGAAGGTCTGGGTGATGTGGGCGTCCATTGCGGAGCGCGCTATCCCGGAATCGCCGGACGCGACGGCGGCGAGCACCAGTTTGTGGTGATGGATGGCGTGCCGCTGCACATCGGGGAATGCGGAAGTCTCGCGCCGCATGGCGAACAGCAGCGTGGACAACTGGCCCAGCAGCGCCGGGACGAACGGATTGCCGGACGCCCGCAGGATGCGGTCGTGGAAGGCGATGTCAGCGACAGTCAGGGCGTCCACGTCACCGGCCTCGTGCGCGGCTTCCATCTCGTGCAGGCTTTGTTCCATCGCGGCAAGGTCATCCTGGTTGTGCCGGACGGCAGCCAGTTCGGCCGCCCCGGTTTCCACCATGCGCCGAACCTCGAGGAGCAGCAGCGCCACCTGTTCGGATGCCACGCCCCTGGAGGCGGCCTGCATGATGGCGTCCAGGCCGGTCCACCGCTCCGGCGGATTGACGAAAGTGCCAAGGCCGCGTTTGACGTAGACGACGTTCTGCGCCTTGAGGACATTCATGGCCTCGCGTGCCGTCAGCCTGCTGACCCCGGATTCCTTGGCGATGTCCGCTTCAGGCGGCAGGGCGTCGTCGGGCTTTATCTCTCCACTGAGGATGTGCTCGAGGACTCTGTCCACGACGACGTCCACCAGCGTTCGCCGTGCTTCTGCCATCCTGCTCCCCTGCCTGGCCGCCATGGCCCGTTTTGCCTCTTAAACCCTACTCGACGTCTGACATCCGGCGGCACGCGTTACGTGCAGCGCCGCGAGACGGTGATTAAACGCGTAACGCGGGGCCGCCCCGGGGTCCGTTGGACGGACTGGCCGGAAGCGGCCCCGCGTTACGCGGTTCTGCTGGAGCGTCGCGCAGTTCTGCTAGAGCGCTGCGTAGACCTCGCGAAGCAGCTTGGCGGTTTCGGACGGCGTCTTGCCGACCTTGACGCCGGCGGCCTCGAGGGCTTCCTTCTTGGCCTGGGCAGTACCGGCCGAGCCGGAGACGATGGCACCTGCGTGGCCCATGGTCTTGCCTTCAGGGGCGGTGAAGCCGGCAACGTAGCCGACAACCGGCTTCGTCACGTTGGCCTTGATGAAGTCGGCGGCACGCTCTTCGGCGTCGCCACCGATTTCGCCGATCATGACGATCGCCTTGGTCTCGGGATCAGCCTCGAATGCGGCCAGGGCATCGATGTGGGTGGTGCCGATGATCGGGTCGCCGCCGATGCCGATGGCGGTGGAGAATCCCAGGTCGCGCAGTTCGTACATCATCTGGTAGGTCAGGGTGCCGGACTTGGAAACCAGTCCGATGGGGCCCTTGCCGGTGATGTTGGCGGGCGTGATGCCCACCAGGGCTTCGCCGGGGGTGATGATGCCGGGGCAGTTCGGTCCGATGATGCGGGTGACCTGGTTGCCGTTGGCGTCCACCTTGGACTGGGCGAGGGCCCAGAATTCGGCGGAGTCCTGGACGGGAACGCCTTCGGTGATGACGACGACCAGTCCGATGCCGGCCTCGATGGCTTCGACGACGGCGTTCTTGGTGAATGCCGGCGGTACGAAGACGATGGAGACGTCGGCGCCGGTTTCGGCCATGGCTTCCTTGACGGTGCCGTAGACGTTGATTTCGTTGTCGCCGTGCAGGACAGTGGTGCCGGCCTTGCGGGCGTTAACGCCACCCACGATGTTGGTGCCGGCCTTGAGCATCAGGGCGGTGTGCTTGGTGCCTTCGCCGCCGGTGATGCCCTGGACGATGACCTTGGAGTCCTTGTTGAGGTAGATAGACATGGTGCGTCCCTTTACTTAGCTGCGTTGGCGAGCTCGGCGGCCTTGTCGGCGCCCTCGTCCATGGTGGCGGCCAGGGTAACCAGCGGGTGGTTGGCCTCGGTGAGGATGCGGCGGCCTTCCTCGACGTTGTTGCCGTCGAGGCGGACGACCAGCGGCTTGTTTGCGGAGTGGCCGAGCTCGGCCAGCGCACCGACGATGCCCTTGGCGACGGCGTCACAAGCGGTGATGCCACCGAAGACGTTGACGAACACGGACTTGACCTGCTCGTCGCCCAGGATGACGTCCAGGCCGGCGGCCATGACCTCGGCGGAGGCGCCACCGCCGATGTCGAGGAAGTTGGCGGGCTTGACGTTGCCGTGGTTTTCGCCGGCGTACGCAACGACGTCGAGGGTGGACATAACCAGGCCGGCGCCGTTGCCGATGATGCCCACTTCGCCGTCGAGCTTGACGTAGTTGAGGTCCTGCGCCTTTGCCTTGGCCTCAAGGGGGTCGGCAGCGTCCTTGTCCTCAAGCAGCGCGTGCTTGGGGTGGCGGAAGTCGGCGTTCTCGTCCAGGGAGACCTTGCCGTCGAGGGCGACGATGTCACCCGCGCCGGTCTTAACGAGGGGGTTGACCTCCACGAGGGTGGCGTCTTCCTTCTTGAAGACGTCCCAGAGCTTGAGGATGACGCCGGCGACCTTGCCACGCAGTTCCTCGGCGAAGCCCGCGGCGGCGACGATTTCGTCGGCCTTGGCCTGGTCGATGCCCACGGCGGGGTCGATGGCGATCTTGGCCAGCGCTTCGGGGCGTTCGACGGCGAGCTGTTCGATTTCCATGCCGCCCTCAACCGAGCACATGGCCAGGTAGTTGCGGTTGGCCCGGTCCAGCAGGACGGAGAAGTAGTATTCCTCGGCGATGTCCGCACCCTGGGCAATCATCACCTTTTTTACGGTGTGGCCCTTGATGTCCATGCCCAGGATGTTGGAGGCGTGCTCAAATGCCTCGTCGGCGGACTTTGCGACCTTGACGCCGCCGGCCTTGCCGCGGCCGCCTACCTTGACCTGTGCCTTGACAACGGTAACGCCGCCGATCTTCTCGGCAGCTGCCTTTGCTTCTTCTGGGGTGTACGCCACGATGCCGGCAAGCACGGGTACACCGTGCGCCTCGAACATATCGCGCGCCTGGTATTCAAACAGGTCCACGGTTTAGTGTCCTTCTACGTCGAAGTAGTTTCGGTACAGTCGGACACCATCGAAAAGACGATGACCGCGCTGCGGATTGCACGCACCGGCGGCCTGTCTGGAAACGAGCCACGCGGCGTAATGCTCCATGGGGAACTCTAGTCCTTTGGAGGGACCGGGCCGTCCCAGACTACCTCTTATGTGAGTAACGACACTATTCTATGAGGCGTAGAAAAACCGCGTATTTACGGGGTTTTTGGGGCTTCCGTGGGCATCTTGGAGGGGCCCTTGCCGGGGCCGGGGACCAGCTCGTAACGTTCGGTGGAAACGAAGAATCCGACGCCGGAGGAGACGTTTCCGCATGCCACGCCGCCATTGTAGGCGGAGCAGCGCAGCCCGTTGCGTTCGATGTTTTGCCCGTCGGCCAGGACGTGCAGTTCGGCCAGCGGTCCTGACTTGCTCCCCTTGGGTCCGAACGCCGCCTCCATGGATGTGACGCCGGAGCGGCACTCACCGTAACGGGCGTTATCCGGCGCCAGGAGGGCGACGCCGCCAAGGTAGCCAAGGTTGGTTCCGGCGCAGTCGTCCTTGATGTCGGCGGGCTGCGGCGCGGGGTACCTGCCGAGTTCGCAGTGGGCGACCGGGACGATGGGGAGTTTGTTGTTGGCGGCGTCGCTGTAGCGGTTCTGCTCATACGGGAGGTTCAGGTGCTCTCCGCGCGCGGACGTGAGCGAGCAGGCAACGCTGTGGTCCTCCGTGATGAAGGAAAGCACGTCACCTCCCCCTGCTGAGAAGTCCTTCGGGTCGGCCAGGGGAGCCTTCTCCAGCTGTTCGAGGGGAGGCAGCGGGGGCGGCGGAACATAGGAAGGGTCCTTGGTGGTCACGCTGCACGCCGTTGCCACCAAAAGAAGGGCGGCGAGCATCCCCCAAACAGTCCGTCGCATGGCCTCCATTATGCCCGGCGCCCGCAGCCTCCTGCGTCAGCGGACGATCTTGAAATTGAACGCGGGGGTTCCGAGTGCGCCCCAGAGGCGGAGCCATACCGGCAGGAGCATTTCGGTTCCACGGGCGGTGCTGATGTCGCCGAGGTCAATGACGTCCTGGTGGCCAAAGTCCTTCAACAGGCTGCTGACGATGGCCTTGGCCTCGGCGTCGTTGCCGGAAACGAAGACCGTGCCGGGATCGGACAGCTGTCCCGGGCGGGCCATCAGGTCGGCGTTCATGGTGTTGAGGGACTTCACCACCCGGGCTCCGGGGAAGGCGCGCTGGATCTGCTCACCCAGGGAGTCGGTGTCTTTGACGAACAGGGTTGGGGGCATGCCGTTGCTGAAGTCGAGCGGGTTGGCGATATCCAGGATGATCTTGCCGTCGAGATTTTCCTCCCCGGCCTGGGCCAGCACCTCGAGGGATACGCCGCCGTTGGTGGCGTTGACAATGAGTTCAGCCCCCACGGCGGCGTCGGCGAAGCCGGCGACGTTGATGCCGGGGTTTTCCGCCGCCCAGGTGGCGAAGGGCGCGGTACCCATGGCGTCGACGCCCGTCCGGGCCAGTGTTGCCTCGGGATCGCGGGTGCCGATAACCACGGTGTGACCAAGTTCGGCGAGGCGTGCGGCGAGGGTCCGGCCAACCATGCCCGTTCCAAGTACTGCTGTCTTCATGCTGTTCTCCCAGTGGTTCAGGTTCAGGGCGCAAGGCCCAATGTGACGGATCGTTCTCAAGTTTGTGACGGATCGTTCCGTCTGTCAAACTTGGAGAGACATCCCGGAAGATCCAGAAGGAGTGGCTTGATGGCGCGCAGGACGGGCGAGGAGAACCGCCGCAATGTTCTCGCAGTGGCCACGCGCCTGTTCTATACCCGCGGTATCAGGGCCGTGGGGATGGACAGCGTGATCAAGGAATGCGGGGTTGGCAACGCCACCGTCTACCGCCAGTTCCCCACCAAGGACGCTCTCGCCACCGCCTACGTGGAGGGCCGGGCAGACGCCTGGTTCGAACGCATGCGCGAGGCCGCCGCAGAGCATGGGGACCCGCGGGAGAAGCTCATCGCCGTCTTCGAAGTGCTCGCTACGGACTGCGCCGGCAGCACCTACCGGGGATGCCCCATGCTGAACACCAGCACGGAGTTTCCCGAAGGGCAGCACCCGGCCCACCTGGCAGCCGTGACCCACAAACAGCAGGTCCGCGACTGGTTCTGCTCCCTGGCAGCAGATGCGGGGGTTGCCGATCCCGACCGGCTCTCCGAAGAACTCCTCATCGTCCTCAACGGGGCCTACGCCACCGCAGCCGTCCTTGACGGCGGAACGTACGGAAAACGCGCCGCCGATCTGGCAAGGCGCATCATCGCCGAAGCCTGCCCGAGTGTGTAGCCCTGGCGCTTAGCCAGGCATGCTGAAGGCACCCCATGGGGACAGCACCAGCACGGACGTGGGCTAGGCGTCGAGCTTTGTCAGCGGCGCGTAGCGCAGCAGTAGTCGCTTTTCTCCAACGTCGAACTTCACCTTGGCCACGGTCTTGTCACCCGCCCCTTCAAGAGCCAGGACCGTTCCGTTGCCAAAGCTTGTGTGGTTGACCTTGTCCCCCACGCTGACGGCGATGATCTCCTTCTGCGGCTGCACCCGGTTCTTGGCGATGAACGCCGGGACGTCGGCGTTGAAGCCGGCGGAAGAATCTGCCGCGGCGCCCCGGGCCATACCTGCGCCCCAGAACGATCCGCTGTAGCGGCCTGAGCCGATCGAGCCGCCGCCACCCCACGACTGCCGGCTTGTTCCTTCGCGCTTCCATTCCAGGAGTTCAGCGGGGATTTCTTCCAGGAACTGGCTGGCAGGGTTGTACTGGCTTTGGCCCCACATGCTGCGCACCTCGGACCGTGTCACGTACAGCCGCTTCCGTGCACGGGTGAGGCCCACGTAGGCCAGCCGGCGTTCCTCGGCCAGTTCCTTGGGGTCGGTGGCGGAACGCTGGTGCGGGAAGAGACCGTGCTCCATGCCTGTCAGGAACACCACGGGGAATTCGAGCCCCTTTGCCGTGTGTAGCGTCATGAGGGTCACCACGCCCAGCCGCTTGGCCTCGGCAACGGCGGAGTCGATGTCTGCGCCGGGTGCGTCCGGGATCTGGTCTGCATCCGCCACAAGCGACACCTGCTCCAGGAACGCTGCAAGGCTGCCTTCCGGGTTCTCCTGCTCGTATTCACGAACGACGGCGACGAGTTCGGCCAGGTTCTCCACCCGGGACTCATCCTGGGGATCGGTGCTGGAGCGCAGCGCGGCGAGGTAGCCGGTCTGTTCCAGGACGGCTTCCAGGGCTGCGGCCGCGCCTGAGCCGGCGGCCACTTCCGCCAGGTCATCGAGGAGCTTCACGAAGCCCAGGACGGCGTTGACGGAACGGGTGGCCATGCCGGGTGCTTGGTCCGCACGCCGCGCCGCAGCGATGAAGGACGTGCGTTCACGCTCGGCCAGGGCTGCCACCGCACCCTCGGCGCGGTCCCCGATGCCGCGCTTTGGTTCATTCAGCACGCGGCGCAGGTTGACGTCGTCGTCAGGGTTGACCAGGACGCGCAGGTAGGCGAGGGCGTCCTTGATTTCCTTGCGCTCGTAGAAGCGGGTGCCCCCCACCACCTTGTAGGGCAGGCCCACGCGGACCAGCACGTCCTCGATGGAGCGGGACTGGGCGTTGGTCCGGTAGAAGATGGCGACGTCGCCGGGACGCAGGTTTTCCTCGTCCTGGAGGCGGTCTATTTCCTTGGCGATGAACTGAGCTTCGTCGTGCTCGTTCTCGCCCACATAGCCGATGATCTTGTGGCCTTCGCCTTCGGCAGTCCACAGCCGCTTTTCCGGGCGGTTCGGGTTCCGGGAAATAACCGAGTTGGCGGCGGTGAGGATGTTTTGCGTGGAGCGGTAGTTCTGCTCCAGCTTGATGGTGCGGGCCTCCGGATAGTCCTTCTCGAACTCCACGATGTTGCGGATGTCAGCACCCCGGAAGGCGTAGATGGACTGGTCGGAATCGCCCACTACGGTCAGTTCCGATGCCCCGGGTCCCTCCCCCACGATCTCGCGAACCAGCGCGTACTGGGCGTGGTTGGTGTCCTGGTATTCGTCCACCAATACGTGGCGGAACCGCCGGCGGTAGGACTCGGCAAGCGCCGGGAACGCGCGGAACATGTAGACGGTTTCGGCGATGAGGTCGTCGAAGTCCATGGCGTTGGCCTGGCGGAGCCGCTGGGTGTAGCCCTTGTAGACGTCCGCAACCGCATGTTCGAAGGGATCGTTGTAGTTGGCCGCGGAGGCATAGGAGTCGGCGTCGATGAGTTCGTTCTTCAAGGCCGAGATCTTGTGCTGAATGGCCTTGGGCGCAAATTTCTTGGGGTCCAAATCCAGTGTTTTGGCCACCTGCGTAACCAGCCGGAGGGAATCCGCGGAATCGTAGATGGAGAAGTTGGATTTGAGTCCGACGTTGGCCGCTTCCTGCCGCAGGATCCGGACGCAGGACGAGTGGAACGTGGAAATCCACATGATCTTGGCGCGGCCACCCACCAGGGCCTCGATGCGTTCCCGCATCTCGGCGGCCGCCTTGTTGGTGAAGGTGATGGCCAGGATTTCCCCGTGGTGGGCGCGGCCGGTGGCGATCAGATACGCGATCCGGTTACTGAGCACGCGGGTCTTGCCGGATCCGGCGCCAGCGACGATCAACAGCGCGGACCCGGCGTGCTTGACCGCTTCCTCCTGCTGCGGGTTCAGTCCCTCCACCAGTTGAGCGGGGTCCAGGCGGTGGCTCCGGTGTTGCCCTTCCGGTGCCCGGTCTGCGTGGACGCTGCCGCCGCTTCCCGGTGCCGCAACTGCGCCTTCCGCGGGCGACTTGATGCGGGCGCCGGCTGCAGGCGCGGCCTTGAAGGGTCCGTCAGAGTACGGGTCAAACAACATATCCATGGTGCCTACAAGTCTAGGCGGTGGGACCGACAGGCTCTTCCCGCCTGTGGATTGCCGGTCGAATTCCCAGTCGTTGTCCACATAGGGATTTCGGCTAGGTACCGGTGTCACACCCTGCTGGAAGACTTTGGTTATGGAAGCAGTGGGCACGACTCAAGCGAGCGGGACGGCGGTGATGGCCCCTGTTGCGGTTGTTCCCGCCTTTCCCACCCTTGATGATGTCCTGGCTCTGCTTCGTTCCGTGCCGTTCGCCGCCGATGGCCCGGGGATGATTGACCAGGTCCGGGGGTTGGAGGATCTTAAGTGTCTGGCGGGGGCGCAGCAGGCGCGGCTTGCCGTGGCGTTTGATCTTCAGCAGCGGGAGGAGCAAGCGGCGGCCGGGGTCCCGGTTGATGAGCAGGGTGCCGGGGTCGCGGCGCAGATCGCGCTGGCCCGGCGGGAGTCGCCGGCGAAGGGTTCGCGGCTGCTGGGCATGGCCAAGGCCCTCACGGGGATGCCGCACACGTTCGCCGCTTTCCGGGCCGGCCGGTTGAATGAGTGGCGGGCAACGCTGATCGTGAAGGAAACCATCTGCCTGTCTGTCCAGGACCGGGCCGCGGCGGACGAGGAACTCGCCGCCGACACAGGAACCCTCACCGGCACCCTCGACGGCGCCGGTGATAGGGCGGTCGTGGCCGCGGTCCGTGCCGCGGCCTACCGGCGCGACCCCGCCTCCGTTGCCAAGCGTGCGGCCCGGGCGGTGGGCGGGCGGTGCGTGAGCCTGCGCCCGGCACCGGACACCATGGCCTACCTGACCGCGCTGCTCCCTGTCGCCCAGGGCGTCGCCGCCTACGCCGCCCTGGCCCGGGACGCCGACACCGCCCGCTCGGCAGGCGATGACCGGTCCCGCGGGCAGGTCATGGCCGACACCCTGGTCGAACGCGTCACCGGCACCCCCGGCGGGGTGTCCGGGGTCGAGATCCAGCTCGTCATGACCGACCGCACCCTCCTCCAGGGCGATGCCGAACCCGCACACCTCCCCGGCTACGGCACCATCCCCGCAGCAACCGCCCGGGACCTCGCCCTCACCGGCAGGAACGGCACAGGCAAGAGCGGCACAAACGACGCCGGCAAGAGCCAAGCCGGCGTACAGGAACTCAACCTCTTCCTCCGTCGCCTCTACACAGTCCCCGCCACCGGGGAACTGGTCGCGATGGACTCCAAAGCCCGGCTCTTCCCACCCGGGCTCAAGCGCTTCCTCCAGGTCCGGGACGACACCTGCCGCACCCCGTACTGCGACGCCCCCATCCGGCACCACGACCACATCGCCTCCTGGCAAGCAGGCGGCCCCACTGTTGCGTCCAACGGCCAGGGCCTCTGCGAAGCCTGCAACCACACCAAGGAAACCCCAGGCTGGACCGCCAAACCAGAACCAGGCCCGCGGCACACAGTCAAAACCACCACCCCAACCGGACACACCTACCGATCAACCGCACCACCGTTACCGGGAACGGCGCCGCCCGGCAGGGCGCTGCCGGGAACAGCACTGATCGGTACAGGCACACTCAAAACGGGCACTCCCCCGGCCGCACGCCCAATAGGGGCTGGAGCAGGCACAATCTCCCCTCCACCTCCGGCGATCCGCCTGCGGCGCGACCGCGCCGAGGGGAGCATTGCGGACGCCTGCAGGGGCACTGGCACTGGCAGTGGCAGTGGCACTGGCGGCAGGAGGTCTACGTCCAAACGGACTCCCATCCAGCAACCGGTGTTGTGGTGATGCTTACGCCACCGACGCAGACTGGAGGGCTGCACGCAGTTGGCGTACCGCCGTCGCGCCTCCCGCCATGAACCACTCCAGGCCGTTGACCGTGACGGTGTCCACCGAGCCGCCGGCTGCCGCGACGATGGCCTTGCCCGGCAGCCAGTCCCACTCCGGGCAGCTGTGCTGGAACCAGCAGCCCAGCTGCCCGTCCGCCACGCGGCCCAAATCGCAGGAGCCCGAACCCAGCATGCGCAGGGAGGCAGCGGAGGTGGCTGCCGCGTGCCAGGGCATGGCGCACATGGGGTCCATCAGCCAGGTGGGGTGGATGTAGGTGGCAGCGCCGAGCTCAGCAACGGCGGTGGCGTTCCGCTTGCCGCCGTCGTCGGTGAAGACCGTCAGCGCTTCGCCGTTGAGCGTTGCCGGCCTGTCCCGGCCGCCGAGCCACAGCTTGTCCTCTTCCGGCTGGAAGATGGCGCCCAGCAGGACATCGTTTGAGTCCTTGAGGGCGATGGCCGAACACCAATAGGTGGAGCCATGCAGGAAGTTATAGGTGCCGTCCACGGGGTCGATGACCCACGTGCGACCGCTGGTGCCCGTAATGGAAGTGCCCTCTTCGCCCAGGATGCCGTCGTCCGGGCGGCAGCGCCTCAGCTGTGCAAGCACGTAGGCCTCGGCCGCATGGTCCGCCGCGGTCACCACATCGGAGACGGAGGTCTTCCGCTCGGACTGCAGGCCGCCCATGCGCATGAGGAGCGCCAGCTTCCCGGCTTCCTTCACGAGCCCTGCTGCGAGCTGGTAGTCGTCCAATGCAGGGTCAAGTTCAGCAGCGCTGTGCCGGCCAATGGTCATGGCTTCAGTGTAGGGGGCGGGATAATGGTGCCATGGCCAAAACCCCTGCCCAGCGGATCAAGAAGCACGGCGCCAACGCGGTTGTCCCGCAGCATCACCTGCCGCCGGTGGTGAATCCGACGACGGCGCGCACGCCTGAGAAGGCGCAAGGAAACAGCAACCTGATCGTGATTGCGGGCGTGGTGGCCAGCCTGTTCCTCTTCTGGTACCTGCACTTGCTCACCCTGGACCAGCTCACGCAGCTCACCGAGGGCCGGGCCATGCCGGATTCCCTGGTCGGTGGTTTCGATACGGGCTACATCGGGCAGCTGCAGGCGGCGATGAACGCCGATGCCTTGGGCCAGCTGAACTACGTCCACAAGACCGCAGGCACGCTGTTCCCGCTGATTTTCGGGTTTACGTGGCTTCTCCTCATCGGCACGAACGTGGCCCGGAAGGCGTTGCGCTGGGGCCTGTGGGCGCTGCCGCTGCTGTTCGTGGTGGTCCGGCTCTGGGGCAACGTAGCCATCGACGCCATGCTGGCCTCAAATGGTCCCGACGCCGGGCAGGTTGCCTTGGCGTCCGGCCTCACGGTTGCCGGCTGGGTGCTGTTCGTCCTGAGCCTGTTGGCGGGCGCTGCGGCGGTGCTCCTCCGGAAGCGGAAAGCCCCGGACGAAAACTAAGGCGGCCCCAACCAAGCCATACCGGCCAGGCCGCCCCGGCCGCTACGGCGCGTCCACCCGGGCGGCAAGGGCCAGAGCTCGCCGTGCCTTCCGGTGCCGGTGTACCCGGCTGGCCACCACCAGCCCGGCGGCAGCCATCCCCACGGTCACCGGATATGCCATCAGCCGTTCCAGAGTTCCCGGCTCCGGCACGGCCATACGGGTCAGGCCGCCGGTGGCGAGCGCGGCCGCCGACACGGCGCCGCACGCAAGGATGAGCCATGCCATTCCGGTTTTGCGCAGCCACAGCAGGCCCAGCACCAGCAGGGCAGCGGCGCCCGCGACGAAGTACAAGACGGCGCCCGTGTAGTGCCATGGGGAACCCACATCCTCGGGAACGAACCCCACGATCACGGTCCCGATACCTGCGGCGCCCGTCAGCAGCCGCACCCACAAGGCTGCCAACCATGGCTTCCGGCGCCCCCGGTCCACGCGGGCACCAGGGCGCGCCGCCACGCACAGCAGTCCCGAGGTCAGGAGCACCGCTCCCAGCAGCATGCCGAGCCCCTGCACCACGAACGAGGCATTCATCAGCCAGTTCAGCGGCGAGCACACGTCCCGGCCGGAGTAGATACCGCAATGGATGGCGCCAAGGTCGCTGATGTAGCCGGTCCGGAGGTCGTAGGGCCGGGGACCCGCCCACGCCATCGCCACCGCCGCTTCGGCAGCAAAGTATTGCAGCACGCTCAGGGTGGACCACGCACCGATGTAATGCCGGGTGGAGGCAGTGTCCGGGATGTAGACAGCGGACGGAGCGGCGGTCGGGGCTGGACTCATGGGTTGAGCGTAGTACGCCCCCGCACCTTGTATGCTTGTAACCGTGTTCGGACGGACCGGTCCCGCCGACCCCCGGACGCGCGCCCTCGTAGCTCAGTGGATAGAGCACGGCTCTCCTAAAGCCGGTGTCGTTGGTTCGATTCCAATCGAGGGCACTTGAACCGTCGTTCCCCGGAGCCCCACCTCCGCGCCTACCTCCTCGGCAGCGCCCCGGACGCTCCTGCGCCCGAACGGCCGGGCCGCTGGCAGGTGGAGCGTGACCTGCTGGACCGCTCGGATGGCACCCGCGGAACCTTCTCCGGCGTCGTACTTCTTACGCCAACGGACGACGGCGGCCTGGTCCTTTCCGAGGAAGGCACCATGCGCTGGCCTGCTTTCACCGGCCCCGCCTCGCGGAGGTATGTTCTGAAGCCTTCGGGCCAACCGGAGGCGCTGGACGTGTTCTTTCCTGACGGCCGGCCCTTCCACCGGATGAGCTTCGCCCCGGACGCCAACCTTGATTCGCATTGGTGCGACCCGGACACCTACCGCGTTCTGTACACGTGGGAGGGGCCGGACGCGTTCAGCTACAGCTGGGACGTGGCCGGGCCGCGCAAGGACCTGCTGCTGGTGTCGCGGCTGGTCCGGAGGGAGGACGCGTGAAGGACCGCATCGTGGTGTCCGCCGTCTGCGTCTTCGACGACGCCGGGCGGCTCCTGACCGTCAGGAAGCGCGGAACCGCCATGTTCATGCACCCCGGCGGCAAGCCGGAACCGGGCGAAAGTGCCGTCCAGGCAGCGGCCCGCGAGCTCGCTGAAGAGGTGGGGATCGTTGTCGATCCCCTGGACCTTGCCCTGATGGGCGTCTGGATCGCCGACGCTGCCAATGAGGCCGCCACCGATATCGAGGCGACGGTCTTCCTGGCCCCGGGCACCTGGGAGGCCAGGCCCGCTGCCGAAATCGCAGAGATCCGCTGGCTGGACCTTGACCTGCTAGCCGGTGGCGCTTCCCTCCCGCAGGACCTGGCACCGCTGCTGACGGACCATGTCCTGCCCGTGCTCGCCGGCACTCCCCCGGAACCCGGCCAACCCGAAGCCGGCCGACCCGGACCCGGCCAACCCGAACCTCACCGGCTGGAGCACACCGACTAGTACTCGGGTACTGCTTCCTGCGCCACGGCAGTCGCCTCGGCGAACTGCGTCCGGTACAGCTCAGCGTAGCGGCCGTCGGCGGCCAGGAGCTCTGTGTGCGTTCCGCGCTCGACGACCCGGCCGCCCTCCACCACCAGGATGGCGTCGGCGGCACGGACGGTGGACAGGCGGTGGGCAATCACCACGGCGGTCCGCCCCTCAAGCGCCGCCCCGAGGGCTGCCTGCACAGCGGCTTCGTTCGTGGAGTCCAGTGCCGCGGTGGCCTCGTCCAGGATGACGACGCGGGGCTGGGCGATGAGCAGGCGGGCGATGGTGAGCCGTTGCCGTTCACCGCCGGAGAGCCGGTAGCCGCGCTCGCCCACCACCGTTTCCAGCCCGTCCGGCAGGGACCGGATCATGTCTTCCAACCGCGCCTGCCGCAGGACGTCCCACATGTCCTCGTCAGTGGCGTCCGGACGGGCCAGGCGCAGGTTGGAGGCGATGGTTTCGTGGAAGAGGTGTCCGTCCTGGGTGACCATTCCCAGTGTGTCGCGCAGGGAGTCGAACGTGGTATCCCGGACGTCGACGCCGGCCCCCGGCCTGGAGCCGCCGAGCCGCACGGCCCCGGAGTCGACGTCGTACAGCCTGGCCAGCAGCTGCGCGATGGTGGACTTTCCGGCGCCGGACGAGCCGACCAGCGCCACGGTCTGGCCGGGTTCCACCCGGAAGCTGATGCCATGCAGCACTTCCTCGCCACCGCGGGTGTCCAGCGTGGCGACCTCCTCCAATGAGGCCAGCGACACCTTGTCAGCGGCCGGGTAGCCGAAGCGGACGTTGTCGAACTCGACCGACACCGGGCCGGCGGGAATGGGCACCGCGTCAGGCTTCTGCTGGATCAGGGGCTGCAGGTCAAGGATTTCAAAGACGCGTTCGAAGCTGACCAGGGCGCTCATGACCTCCACGCGGGCGCTGGACAGCGACGTCAGCGGGGCGTAGAGCCGGGTGAGCAGGAGCGCCAGGACAACCACGTCCCCGGCTGCCAGCTGGCCGGTAATTGCCATCCAGCCACCCAGGCCGTAGACCAGGGCCTGCGCCAGCGCGGAGACCAGCGTCAGGGCCGTCACGAAGGTGAACTGCAGCATGGCCGTGCGGATGCCGATGTCGCGGACCCGCCCGGCGCGGAGGGCGAACTCGCGGGATTCGTCGTCCGGCCGGCCGAAGAGCTTCACCAGCGTCGCCCCCGGCGCCGAGAACCGCTCCGTCATCTGTGTGCCCATGGCCGCGTTGTGTGCCGCGGCTTCACGGCGCAGGTCCGCCAGCTTCGAGCCCATGCGGCGGGCCGGGATGAGGAAGATCGGCAGCAGCACCATGGCCAGCACGGTTACCAGCCAGGAGGTATTGAGCATCACGGCCAGTGTCAGGGCCAGCGCCACCACGTTGCTCACCACGCCGGAGAGGGTGCCGGCGAACGCGGACTGCGCCCCGATGACGTCATTGTTGAGCCTGCTGACCAGGGCGCCGGTGCGGGTGCGGGTGAAGAAAGCGATGGGCATGCGCTGGACGTGGTCGAACACCCGGGTGCGGAGGTCCACGATGACGCCTTCGCCGATGGTGGCCGACAGCCAGCGGGTCAGCAGCCCCACGCCGGCTTCGCCAACGGCCACGAGTGCGATCAGCACCGCCAGCCGGATGACGGTGTCCACCCCGGCGTTGGCGATGATGGCGTCAACCACCTGCCCGGCGAGCACCGGGGTGGCGACCGCCAGGAAGGCACCCGCCACCGAGGCGAGCACGAAGGCAATGAGCTTGCCCTTGTGCGGCGCGGCGAAACCCAGCACGCGCCGCAGCGTTTCCCTGGAGATCGGCCTGGAGCCACTCTGGGCGGTGCTGATGTTGCGCAGTGAGTTCCAGGCCACGCGGTCCATGCTCATGGTTGTTTCTCCTGGCTTGGGATGCGGTGGAGCTCCTGGACTTTTCCGTTTTCCAGGTGCCACCGGGAGTCGAGTCGTACGTTTTCCAGCAGCCGGCGGTCGTGGGTGACCAGCAGCAGGGCGCCCTCGTAGCTTTCCAGCGCCTCTTCGAGCTGTTCGATCGCGGGCAGGTCGAGGTGGTTGGTGGGTTCGTCCAGCACCAGCAGGTTCACGCCGCGTGCCTGCAGCAGGGCAAGGGCTGCGCGGGTCCGCTCGCCGGGTGAGAGTGAGTCGACGGTCCGCGACGTATGGTCGGCCTTCAGGCCGAACTTGGCAAGGAGCGTACGGACGTCGGCGCTGTTCCAGTCCGCCAGTACGGCCTCGACGGCGTCACCCAGGTTTTGGCCGCTGTCCAGCAGGCCTCGGGCCTGGTCGATCTCGCCGACGGCGACTGAGGCACCCATGGAGGCGTCGCCGTCGTCCGGTTCCTGCGTTCCCAGCAGCAGGCGCAGGAGTGTCGATTTGCCGGCGCCGTTGGGCCCGGTGATGCCGATGCGTTCGCCGCCATTGAGCTGGAGGTTGACCGGACCCAGCGTGAAGTCGCCTTGGCGTGCCACGGCGTTGCGCAGGGTCGCGACGACGGCGCTGGAGCGGGGAGCTGCGCCGATGGAGAACTGCAGCTGCCATTCCTTCCGGGGCTCCTCCACCACGTCGAGCCTGGCGATGCGCGATTCCATCTGGCGGACCTTCTGCGCCTGTTTCTCGGACGACTCCGTGCTGGCGGCGCGGCGGATCTTGTCGTTGTCTGGATTCTTCTTCATGGCGTTCCGAACGCCCTGCGAACTCCACTCCCGCTGGGTCCGCGCCCGCGACACCAGGTCCGCCTTGGTGGCGGCGAACTCCTCGTACCTCTCGCGCGCGTGCCGCCGCGCCACGGCCCGTTCTTCAAGGAAGGCATCGTAGCCGCCGTCGTAAACGGCCACGCTGTTCTGGGCCAGGTCCAACTCGACCACCCGGGTGACGCAGCGCGCCAGGAATTCGCGGTCGTGGCTGACCAGCACCACACCGCCGCGCAGCCCCTTGACGAAGGCTTCCAGGGTGGCCAGGCCTGCCAGGTCAAGGTCGTTGGTGGGCTCGTCCAGCAGCACCACGTCGAAGCGGCTCAGCAGCAAGGCGGCCAGCGCCACCCGTGCCGCCTGGCCGCCGGAAAGACCGGTCATCAGGGCGTCCGGGCCTGCCTCCAGCCCCAGGTCGGCCAACACGGCAGGCATGCGGTCCTCAAGGTCCGCGGCGCCGGAGGCCATCCAGCGGTCGAAGGCGCGGGAGTAGGCGTCGTCGGCGCCGGGCGCGCCGGCGCCCAGGGCCTCGGCGGTGGCTTCCATCTCGGCGGTGGCTTCTGTACAACCGGTCCGGCGGGCGATGTAGCCGGCCACCGTTTCGCCGGGAATGCGGTCATGCTCCTGCGGCAGCCACCCGACGAAGGCGTCGGCAGGTGCCAGGCTGACAGTGCCCTCCTGCGGCTGGTCCACGCCTGCCAGCAGCCGCAGCAGGGTGGATTTCCCGGCGCCGTTGGCACCGACGACGCCCACGACGTCACCCGGGGCGACAGTCAACGAAAGCGCGGAAAAAAGTACCCGGTGGCCGTGGCCGCCGGCAACGTCCTTGGCAACAAGGGTCGCAGTCATCGATGTGGTCCTTTCGCGAACCGCCCAGGCCTGCAGGCATGAAAGAACCCGCTGGTCCGGACTTGGGGGGTGTACGGACCAACGGGCTCGACCAACAACTATAGACGAACCGCCGGGCATGGGCAAAACGACGTGTACAACAACACGGTAAAATCGATTCCGACCACCCTTTATGCAGAGAGCATTTCATGACCCTCACCGCCAAGGCGTTCCAGCGCTGGCTGCAAGGCATTGCCCCGGATGCCAGCACTGCAGACATCTGCAGGGTCTCCGGCATCAAGCGCACCACGCTCGCCCAGCAGCTGGTGCGGGGAAAAATCTCCGTAGGCACCGTGGTCAGCATCAGCCGGGCCTACAACCTCAATCCCGTCACGGCGCTGGCCGGTTTCGACGCCTACAGCGTCCTCGCCGGACCCCCGCAGGCCCCCACCAGCTCCGAACTGGTGAGCCAGATCTCCACTGCCGACCTCCTGCGCGCCGTATTGGCTCGTCCCGCGATGGACCCCTCGGGAAGGAAGGGCGCCCCGCCCTTCGTCCTCAGCCCGGCCCCGCACGCCACCTCGGTCAAGAACTGGGTGGATGCGATTGACGACGGCGAGGTCCGCCACCGTGTCTCGGCAGCGACCGGTGTTGCACCGCAGAACTACTCCGCGCAATTGACTGCCAACCGGCTCTCTCCGGAACTGGCGGTAGCCACCGCGTTGGCTGCCGGGGTGGCGCCGGCCAGCGGACTGGTGGCGACCGGGGTCATCACGGAAGAGGAAGCCGGCTGGCCCCCGGACGCCCGGCAGGCAGCGTTGGACAGCATGTCCGACGGAGAGCTGACCACCCTGGCCGGGGACCGGCTTCAAGCACTGGGCAAGACGCTGCGCCGGCAGGAGCAGGACCAGGCGCAAACGGAAAAGATTTGGGAGAACCTGGGATGATCGAGACCCTGCAATGGACAACGCTCGCGGTCTGCGGCCTGATCGCGGCTGCCCGCATCCCCAGCGCGCTGCGCGGCGAAAACCGCTCCCTCTTTGGAATCTTTGCCTTGATGACCCTGGCCATCCTGCTCAGCATCCAGGAGCCCTACCTCATCATCGACCGGGCCCTCGGCGGCACCAACATCGCCAACCTGTTGCTGCGCTTCGTCATTTTCGGGGCGATCTTTTTCCTGGGCGTCAGGGTGTCCAAAGGGTTCGGCGCGGATGCCGCCTACCGGCTGATCACGGGACGGACGGGGATGGCCGTCCTGCTGGCCGTCTCCGTGGTACTGGTCGCCGTGTTCCTCGCCATGGACACCACGGGCTCTTCAGCGGGACTGTCTGCGGTCTCCGGAAAGGATGACCGACACTACGCCCTCGTCGAATACTATGGCGCCGCCGGCCGGGCCTACCCCGCCTTCGTGGCCCTGGCACTGCTGCCCGCCATGGTGCGCGCCGTACAGGACCGGCTGCCGGTTTTGGTGCGGATCGCCGCCGGGCTCCTCGCGCTGGGCGGCGTGGCGGTCACCCTTTCGCTGCTCTTCCCTGTGATTCCCTCCGAGTTGGGAGCAGCTGAGTTCGTCATCAACTACACGGCGGTGCTTTGCTACGTGGTGGGCCTGGCCCTGATCTGGGCCGCCAGGGTGCAGAGCCGGCGAGCCTCCACCGCACGAAAGACATCTACCGAAATGTAACCTTTTCGGCTTTCACAAAATCATTAGAATGTGAAACAATCATAAAAGTGTGAAGGTGGGGCCGCCAAGGGTTCTCGAACGGGGATAAATTCTTGGACGCTGGCCGCCCCGGGGGCCTTCGCACTCATTGGGGGGATGAGTGGTGGCGGCCGTTGGGGACCGCCCCCACTCAGCCTGTTTAAGGCCCTTTACGGCAGCCTAGCCGCGGGCAAACCGCAGCGTCACCAGCTGGAACGGCCGCAGGTTCAGCTCCGCCCCTGTTTCCGTCGCCGCCACTCCGGGCGCCTCGACCGGGCGTTCCAGGAGGTCCGTCGCCAGGACACCCCGTACCGGGAAGTGGGCCGAGACCCTCGCTGTGGAGCGCTGCCCCAGCGACTCGTACAGCCGGACCACAACGTCACCGGAACCATCCTCGGCAAGCTTGACGGCCTCAACCACCACGGCAGGACTGGAGACCGAGAACAGTGCCTCCACCGGCGAGCCACCCCGGACCAGCCGCGGCGCCAGGTTGGTCCGGTAACCCTCCTGCACCGCGTCCATGATGTCCGCCCCCGGGCGGATGGTCACCGCAAGCTCATGGCGTCCACGGTCCGCTTCCGGGTCGGGGAACTTGGGGGCCCGCAGCAGCGAGAGGCGCACCGTGGTGGTGGTCCCGCCGTCGGAATCCCTGATGCTCCTGGCAACATCATGCCCGTACGTGGACGCGTTGGACACGGCAACGCCGTAGCCTGGTTCGCCCACATGGATCCACCGGTGGGCGCAGATTTCGAACTTCGCCGCCTCCCAGGAGGTGTTGGTGTGCGTGGGGCGGAAGACGTGCCCGAACTGGGTTTCCGCCGCCGACCGGTCAGCCCTGACGTCCAGCGGGAAGCCGAGCTTGAGCAGCTTCTCGCGCTCCTGCCAGTCCACCGACGTGGTGATGTGCAGGGAAGGGCTTCCCGGCGCCAGCGTGATGCGCTGGGTCAGGGGCGATGTCCCGGCCAGTCGTTCCACCACGACGACGGCGCTGCCGCCCTCGCACTCCAACCGGACCGCTTGTGCCCGGTCCAGGGGCGTGACATTGCGCCGGTAGAACTCGTCAATGTCCCAGGCGTCCCATTCGTTGGGGGTGTCGCGGTGCAGCTCCAGCAGGTTGCCCCGCTGACCCGGGGCGATGGCTTCCCGGCCGGTGGCATGGTCGCGCAGGGAGGTGAGGAGGCCGTCGGCATCCAGGACGGCGCGGATGATGCCGTTGTCCAGGATATAGCCGCCGCCGGACGCTGTACCCGATGCCGGCTCCGCCGGTTCCCCGGGCTTCCCCGCCGCCAGGGCTGGAACCCCGTTGCGTGCGTGCGGCGCGGCGTTGAGCAGGAATTGCCTGTCACCAGGGCCAAGCAGTGCTGCCGCAGCCTGGCCGATGATGGCTTCGAGTGCGGTTTCGATGGCCTGGTAGTTGCGTTCGGCGTCCTGGTGGACCCACGCAATGGCACTGCCTGGAAGGATGTCGTGGAACTGCTGCAGCAGCACCAGCTGCCAGAGCCGCTTCAATTCCGCGGCAGGATAGTGATAGGCCTCGCCGCACCGGACAGCGGCCGTGGTGCACCACAGCTCCGCTTCGCGCAGCAGGTGTTCGCTGCGCCGGTTGCCCTTCTTGGTCCGCGCCTGGCTGGTGTAGGTGCCACGGTGCAGCTCCAGGTACATCTCACCCACCCAGACCGGAAGCGCACGATAGTCTTCCTCGGCCTGGCGGAAGAAGCTCTCCGGGGAGCCGATCCGGACCTTGGGTGATCCTTCCAGGTCCGCGGCGCGGGCAGCGGCAGCCAGCATCTCGCGGGTGGGACCGCCGCCGCCGTCGCCGTAGCCAAAGGGCACCAGCGACACGCTGCCGCGTCCGTGGTCGCGGTAATTCCGTTCGGCGTGGGCCAGGTCCCGGGCGCTGAGGTCGGAATTGTAGGTGTCCACCGGGGGGAAGTGCGTGAACAGGCGGGTGCCGTCGATGCCCTCCCAGTTGAAGGTGTGGTGCGGCATCCGGTTGGTCTGGTTCCAGGAGATCTTCTGTGTCAGGAACCAGCGGCTGCCCGCGGCCTTGACGATCTGCGGCAGGGCGGCGGAGTAACCGAACGAGTCCGGCAGCCATGCCTCCCGGCATTCGACACCGAACTCGGACAGGAAGAATCCCTTGCCCTCCACGAACTGCCGGGCCATGGCCTCGCCACCGGGCATGTTGGTATCGGATTCGACCCACATGCCGCCCACGGGAACGAACTGGCCGGCCCGGACCTTTTCCCGGATCCGGCTGAAAAGCTCCGGGTAGAACTCCTTGATCCAGGCGAACTGCTGCGCAGAGGAGCAGGAGAAGATGAAGCCGGGGTTTTCATCCATCAGTGACACGACATTCGAGAATGTCCTGGCGCACTTGCGGATCGTCTCCCGGACCGGCCAGAGCCAGGCGGAGTCGATGTGCGCGTGCCCCGTGGCCACCAGCTGGTGCGCAGAGGCATATGCCGGCCGGGACAGGACTTCGGCGAGCGCTTCCCGGCCTGCCGCTGCGGTGCCCGCGACGTCGTCGGGGTCCATCACGTCCATCATGCGTTCGAGGGACCGGAGGATTTCGTGGCGGCGGGGAAGCTCCACGGGAAGCTGTTCCATGAGTCCCGCCAGCGTCCAGACGTCCTGCTGGAGGTCCCAGACGGTCTGGTTCAGCTCGGCGATGGCGATGGTTCCCAGCCGGTACTGCGGCGCATCCCCCGCCGTGGATTTGTCTCCGAGCGGGGTGGCAGCGAAGGTCCAGCCCTGCGCCATGTCAGGGTTGGCAGCCGCCTCGACGTAGAAGTCCACGGCCATGCCGCCGCCGAGCAGCTTCACGGGGATGTACTGGTTCCTGGGCGAGATGGCCTTGATGATGGTTCCGTCCGGCCGCCAGGCAATGCCCTCGCACTGGAAGCCGGGGGCTTCAATGGTGAAGCCCAGGTCCACCACCACCTCAAGGGTGGTGTCCGGCTCGGCGCCCCAGGACTCAGGTACTTCCCCTTGCAGGTGCAGCCACTTGGTGCCCCATGGCTTTCCCCAGGCAGCCCCGTGCTCCTGCGGCTGGAATTCCTGCCTCATCGCTTCCAGCGCGGGGACGGGTTCGTCCGGCGCATCCCAGCTGCTCAGGGCAAGGGGCATGGTCCTGCTGTAGATGGCAGGGGTAAGGCGCTCGCGCACAAACCTCTGCAGGCGGACTTCCGTGATCCGGCGGTCGTCGTGCAATGTGGGTCCTCTTCAACGCTTGAGACTGGATCATCGTGTCCATTCGATGGACAAAAATCTACCCGTTAGTAGTTTGATAAACCACCCCCGCAGCCGAAAGAGGCCGCAGCCGTTTTCAGGCGCGGGCAGTTGCCACAGGCCGGAGCACCCGGTCCACGCCTGCATAGACATTGAAGCTGGTTCCCCGGCTGAAGCCTGCCAGGGTCAGCCCGTTCGCCTCGGCAAGTTCCACGGCAAGGCTGGATGGGGCGCTGACGGCCGACAGCAGGGGGATTCCCGCCAGGGAGGCTTTCTGGACCAGTTCGAAGGACGCCCTGCCGGAAACCTGGAGGACAGTCCCGGCCAGCGGGAGCAGCCCCTCGCGCAAGGCCCACCCCACTACCTTGTCCACGGCGTTGTGGCGCCCCACGTCCTCGCGCAGGCACAGGAGGCTCGCGCCGCCGTCGTCCTCGATCCTGAACAGGCCGGCCGCGTGCACTCCTCCCGTGTCGTCAAAGAGCCGCTGGGATGCGCGCAGCAGTTCCGGCAGGGATGCAAGGACCTCGGCGTCGACCGCCAGGGGGTCCGCCCGTGGACTGTAGTGGGAGGACTTCCGGACCGCTTCAATGGAGTCGGTTCCGCAGATTCCGCAGGAACTGGACGTGTAGACGTTGCGCCCGGTGTCGGGGAGTGGGACGTCCGGCCGCAGTTGGGCCTCCACCACGTTGAACGTCTGGACGCCGTTCTCATCCTCGCCCGCGCAGAACCGCAGTGACACCAGCTGTTCGGGCGCCCAGATGACGCCCTCGGACACCAGGAACCCCGCCACCAGGTCGAAGTCGTCCCCAGGGGTCCGCATGGTCACTGAATAGGAGAGCCTGCCCAGCCGGATTTCGAGCGGCTCCTCGACCGCCAGGACGTCCTCCCGGTGCCGGACCGGGTACTCCAGGGCGCTGGGCGAACCGTCCAGGACATACTTGTGCACCTTCCGGCGCTGGGTTACGCGTCCCATGTTCCACCCTGCCTGTTCATAACTCCATCATGGCACCAACAGGGGCACCTCATCCGAGGAGCGCGCTCCAGTCCACGGGCCCGGCTGGCGCCGGCTTGGTCTTGGGCTGGGCGGCCCTGCCCCCGCTTCGGGGTTTCTGCTTGCCTGGAGCCTCCGGCGGCGGAATTGGCGGCCCCCACGGGAGCGCGAAGGCCGGGACGGGCTCACCCAGCTGCACTCCGTGCGGAGGCACCACCAGGACACCGTCGGCAGACGCCAGTCCGCGCATCATGCCGGGTCCGGTGTGCTGGGCCGGGGATGCCATCCCGAACAGCAGCCGGAACGGCATCAGCCGCGTGCGTCCGGGGTCGGGCTCGATCATCGTTCCGCAGGGCACCTCCTGCACCGCCGGCATGGCGGCGTGTCCCAGCGCGGCGAGCAGCGGAGCCCCGACCGTGGACAGTGCCATCATGGCAGCCAGCGGATTGCCGGGCAGGCCCAGCACGAAGCGGCCATCCGGCAGCTCGGCCAGAACCGCCGGGTGGCCGGGCCGCATTGCCACGCCGTCGATGAGCAGCCGCCCGCCCAACTCAGCCACGGCGCGCCTGAGATGGTCCGTTCCGGAGCGCCCGGTTCCGCCCGTAGTGATGACGACGTCGGCTGGCTGGCCGGGTGCATCCGGATCCTCGGGCACCACGTCTTCGAGGGCGGCGAGCCACTCGGGGTAGGAATCGCCGATCCTCTGCATGCCACCGGGGATTCCGCCCAGCATCCCCACGACGTCCGGAAGCTGCGGGCCGAACGTGTCCCGGACCTGTCCGGGCGCCGGGGTCCCCTGTTCCACGACTTCCGAGCCTGTGAACACCAGGCGCACCACCGGCTTTCCCTCGACGTACAGGTCGTCGTATCCCGCCACGGCTGCCAGTGCCAGGTGGGCAGGGTTGAGGTCAACACCAGCCTTGACCAGGACGTCGCCCTCCAGGGCTTCCTCCCCTGCCTTGCGGATGTGCTCCCCCGCGCGCGGCTCCCCGGGCCGGGCGCTGCCTCCGGTCATCAAAAGGGGCAGTCCTTCATCGTCCTCACCCATCAGGGCACTCTCCGTGCGGAGCACAGCTTTGGCCCCGAGAGGAATAAGCCCCCCGGTCGCGATGGGACTTGCCTGGTGCGGCGCAAGGCGCGTTCCGGGATCCACGGGAATCCAGGGGCCGCTTCCGTTGACGGCCCAGCCGTCCATGGCGGAGGAGGCGTAGTGCGGCATATCCTGCAGGGCCACGATGTCGCGTGCCAGCCTTCGTCCGAGGGCAAGCCGCAGGGGAACCGGCCCGGGTGAAATGGGCGTGGCTGCATCAAAGGCTGCCTGCCGGGCCTCTGCCCAGGTGTGGGCAAGATGGTGGGGGGCGTGCTGTGGTTCGGTTGTGCCCTGCGTCGTCCCCGCTTCGCTGTGGGGTACCTCCGTCATCCGCCGGGAGTCCCGGCGGATTCAGCATCATAGTCGGCGGCGAGGGAACGGGCCACGGCCAGGATCGCCTCCGTGGAGGCGGTGTCCGCTTCGCCCTTGGAGGCCGCCGCCTGCCCGGCGGCAAAACCGGCGATATAAGTGGTGAGGGGCGCGGCGGGCCGGACCACGGAATGGGCGGCGACGCCGGCGAGGGCAAGGACGGCGTTGATATCCACTTGGACGTCCTCCAGCTTGTACGCCTGGAGCAGGGCCCTGCACCACTCTTCCAGTGTTTCGTCCTGGCTTTTCACGAATTGCCTCCCACGTTAGCTCCGCCCGCGCCGGATGTGGCCTCCGCCCCGGTCCCGGCAGCGATCCCCAGTGCGGCAGCATCTTGCCAGGTATCGACGTCGGCGGTGGCACCGGCGGGGACTGTGACAAGCTGCACGTCCAGACTAGCAAGAAGCGCCCGCACGGAACCGTTGACCAGCCTGCCGCGGGCGCCCATCTCTTCGGCGGCCTTTCTTAACCCATGCGTACTATAAAAACCCGCAAGTGGCTGGGCCCTTCCATCCGGGCCGGACGCCATGACTCCTGGCGTGCCGGGGGCTGCCAGCAGGGCGGCGTGCAGCACTGTGACGGCTTCGGACACCAGCGGCATGTCGCAGGCGAGGACCAAGGTGTAGGGGGCAGTGGCTCCGGCTTCAGACAAGGCGTCCAGGCCGGCGGCAATCGCAGCGGCAGGGCCGGCAAAGGCGGGTTCTTCACGGCACCTCAGCAGGCCGGCCGGCAAGGTTCCGGCCGGAACGGCCGCAGTGTCACCCACCACGACGATGCGGCCCGCGCCGGCCGCCGCGGCGAGGGACCGCTCCAGGAGGGACGAGCCCTGGAAGACGAGCGCCTGCTTGGGCACTCCGCCCAAGCGCGAGGACCGGCCGCCGGCCAGGATTACGGCATCAAAGTCACAGCGGCTTTCTTCCACTCCCCCACTGTAGCCACCGCCACGGACTCGGCAGAAGGGAGAAGGAGGCAGCGCGTTCAGGCGGGGCGTTCAAGCAGCGCGATCAGGCAGCACGTTCAGGCAGCAGGAAGGGATCCCAGGCCGGCGTCGGCTTCTCCAGCTCCTTGATCTGCCAGATGGTTCCATGCGGCGGTTCCGGGACAAACCGGAGCGTCCAGCCCATCTCGGAGGGGGTGTGGTCGCCCTTGACGTTGTTGCAGCGCAGGCACGCCGCCACCAGGTTTTCCCAGGAATCTGCGCCGCCGCGGGACTTTGGGTGGACATGGTCGATGGTGTGCGCCGCTTTTCCGCAGTAGGCGCATTTGTGTCCGTCCCGGCGCAGCACCCCCCGGCGGCTC
Organism: Arthrobacter sp. MAHUQ-56; assembly: GCF_019710585.1. Taxonomy (GTDB): domain Bacteria; phylum Actinomycetota; class Actinomycetes; order Actinomycetales; family Micrococcaceae; genus Arthrobacter. The sequence continues at coordinate 177,033 of NZ_JAIFZQ010000021.1, forward strand.
ACGGCCGTGGAGTGGTTGTACCGGGGCCGGATGTAGCGGTTGAGGAGGATCACGGACGGGCGGCCCAGGACGTCTGTGGGGCCCACGACGGGGTCGTCCCCTTCGGCTACCACGCTCGCCTTGCCCGTAAGCACAAGCACCAGCGCCCGGCGGAACGTAACAACCGCCAGCGGTTCATATCCAGCATTCAGAACGAGAGTGCGCATGCACGTACCTCTTCACGGCCGCACCCGTCAGGGGCACGAGGGCCGGCTGCCCTCGGCATGTCCGGGCTATGGATCGACACCACAAGAGTAAACAGAGAAATGCAATATCAGGTAATCGGCGCCACATCCAGGCGCGGGAAGGGGCTGCGTCCTGCACCGGTGCCCGGCGGGACGGCAGTACTTAAACTCCACTTAAACTCCAAGGACCCCCGCCTTGCGGCGGAGGTCCTTGGGTACGCGGCGTCCGGTGGTGGCCGGACGAACGGAATGCCTAGCTGACGCGGATGAAGACCGGGCCGGATCCAACGTTCGCGCTGAAGACGACGGTCTGGTTGCCGTTGTAGCCGCCGTGGACTGCCATGCCGTTGCCGGCGTACACGGCGATGTGCGCCATGCCCGCGCCGCCGTCGGCATAGTAGATGAGGTCACCGGGCTGGGCTTCGGATGCACTCACGGTGCGGCCCAGGGACAGGTAACCGGCAGGCCAGTCGTGGAAGTGGATGCCGACGGCGGCCAGGGAGTTGGTGACCAGCATGGTGCAGTCCTGCGTGACGCCGAGCTGGGCGTAGGCGGCGGACAGGATGGCCGCGCCCTTGCCGCTGGCGGACGCCTGGGAAGCGGGTGCAGCAGCAGTGAAAGCCGTCTTGGCAGTGACCTTCGGGGTGGCCGGGGCAGGCGCTGCTTCCTGGACCTTCACCTGGGGCTCGGGTTCGGGTTCGGCCACGGGAGCAGGCGTGGTGGTCACGGCAGGCTTTTCGTAGCTGATGGCGATCGTGGAGGCGGCGGAGATCGGCGCGTCGACGACGGATTCGACTTCCAGTGCAGATGCGGGGGCCGAATCGCGCTTGACGTTGGCGTCGGCAGCGTTTGCCGCGATGCCGCTGGTCAGGACCAGGCCGGATGCGGCGGCGATGACCGCGGCCTGGCGGCCCATGCCGCCGGCGTTGTCGCTGACAGCCTTGGCAATGACAGCGATCGAATTGGTTTTGGTGACCTCGGCGCGGTGCCGTGCGGTAGCACGAGTCGTCATCAGTTCTCTCTTTCGTTTTTCCTCAGGACCGCGGTGGCTTGTCCGAGGGGTGTGGACGCGCCGGCATCTTGGGGGTACGCCGGCGCATCCCGAACGGGGATATGGTGTTGAGCGAAAAGCTTGGGGGCAAAGAAAAAGCCCTAGGACCCGGGGGTCGAAGAACTAGTTCAGGGTGAAGAAGGAAGAGGAGCCGGTAGCCGCTACGGCGTGCAGCAAAGTTCCCTGCGAGGGGTTCAGGGCGCTGATCATCATGCCGTTGCCGACGTAGATGCCTACGTGCGCACCACCGTTCTGCATGACAAGGTCACCAGGCTTCGGGGTGGACGTCGGCTTCATCGCGGTCCACGCGTTCGTGCGGGGGATGCTGATGCCGGCCTGTGCATAGACCCACTGGGTGAAGCCGGAGCAGTCCCAACCGGTCACGGGGCTGGTGCCGCCCCAGACGTACGAGTGGCCGATGCCGGTGTAGGCAATCGCTGCGATGCCGGAGGTGGCTGCCGACGAAACGGCCTCCGCTGCCTTCCCGGCTACGGAGCCATCCTGGCCGGCGGTGCGGTCTGCCGCGGTGGACTGGGTCCGGATGGTTTCCACCTTGGGAGCGGCGGTGGTCTTGACCACGGGACGCTCGAAGGAAACCGTGGCAGTGGGCGCAGCGGTGACAGCCAGGGCGGTCTGCGCAGAGCCGGACTCAGTGGAGGCGGAGACACCAGCGGTGGTGTCCGCTGCGGTGGCCGGCAGTCCCATGCTCAGGATGAGGCCGGAAGCAGCTGCCACAACGGCAGCCTGGCGGCCTACGGTCCCGGCGTTGGCACTAACGGCCTTGGACACGGCGTCCAAGGGGTTGTTGCGAACCGTTTGCGCACGGTGGCGCGCAGAAGTGTGGCGTGAAGACACGAAGGTAGCCTCTCCCAATGCCTGCGAGGTGAGCTGTCGGATTCGGATGGGAGTCACCCGGTCACAGTGCTTCCTGCGAAGCTCGTGACTTAACCCCAAGGCCTTCGAAAATGAAGGCCAAAATTGGTTCCCCCGCCCCTGCCAGACGATGAAATGCGAACGGACCTTGAGCGGTGGCAGAGTTAGGCAATCCACTCAAGAGCGTCAACTTCGGAAAAGTTGACGCGAGTTAGACGGTACAGCAGTTTTGACTGAATGTCACATTCAGGTCACGACCCGTTACCTGAAACTGAGAGCAGACGGTCATTTTCCTAGAGCCAGCCCATCGGATCGACCACTTCGCCGTTGACCTGCACCTCAAAATGCAGATGGCAACCAGTCGAAGCGCCCGTGGTTCCGCTCAAGGCGACAACCTCGCCGCGGGAGACGGTCTGCCCCACCTTCACGTTGAAGGACGAGAGGTGGTTGTAGGTGGTCTCCAGGCCGTTGCCATGGTCAATGACCACCCGGTTCCCACCCCCGAACTCGTGCCAGCCGGCGAAGGTTACGGTGCCCGTGGCAGCCGCAAGGACGGAGGTCCCGCACTGCGCCACGAAGTCCTGTCCACGGTGGAAATCCCCGGAGCCACCCGTGATGGGGCTCACCCGGTATCCAAACGGCGAGGCGGTGGCCAGGGAGGCCAGGGGGGCGGCAAGTGTGCCCGCCGAGGCGGCGCGGCTGACCGAGCCGGCGGATTGGGCACTGAGCAGCTGCTTGAGCTTCCCGTCGGGATCGGCCTGGGTGACGACGGCGGAACGGCTGAAGTCGACCTGGGCGCCGATATCGGCGGAAATCTGGGGCTGCGGGCTGACGGCGGAAGCTGCCACAGGCTTGCCCCCCGCGCCGTCGGTGGCCATGACGGGACTGGTGGCAGGCATGGCGACTGTCAGCGCGATACCGCTGGCGGCAAGGGCGATGCCCGCCTTCTGGCCTATTCCACTGGCGGCCGCAAACTCCGTAACCTGCCGGAAGGGTCCACGGCGGCGGCGCGCGTCGCGGTGCGGATCGCGGGGGCGCTCCGCGGCGGCAACCTCGACGACTCGGGGTGTCGAAGCGGGGCCGGACGCACGGCGGCGGCCCCGGGAGGTCTGCATGGTCAAGTGGGGTTCCTCTCTGGGTAAGCCTGCGGAGTTAGCTGTCGGATTCGGGTCAGAGAGTTCAAAGACCCGGTCCGCCTAAGCAAGCTTCCGCACAGAGGTATCCCCGGAGGATCCTTCACTGGAGAGGCTTGCTGCTGACGGACTTCACCCCAAGGCAGTCCCCCGCTGCCGGTTGTGGTTCCCCCGCCTCTGCCAGTTACGACTCGTGCTCCTGATCCGCTGGCAGAGCTCGGCTCCGGATCAGGTAACGCTTAAGTATCAACGCTCGGTTCAACTATAGGGCCTTAAGTCCCTAAGTAACAATTCTGTTATCTTTGCATGGACGCAGCCCGGTGGGGTACGCGCAGCCTTCCCGCAGCACCCCTACTGGAGGGCAACAAAGACGTGTGCTGCCACTTCCGGCGGCAGTTCCAGTGCACCGTCGATCCCCGGCACACGCACAGAGATGTAGTCGCCCACGCGCTCCAGGGCCACAACGGCGCCGGGCCGGATTCCGCCTTCGTCGAGCTGCGCCAGCAGTTCCGGTTCCACCTGGATGGGTTCTGCCAGCCGGCTGATGGTCACTCCGGAGGAGGGGCCGTAGCTCTTCATTGCCTCGAGCAGGCTGATGGCTCCGTCCGCAAAACCGGGAGCCGGCGGTCCGCCCAGTTCAGCAAGTCCGGGGATGGGATTCCCATAGGGCGATTCCGTGGGGTGGTCCAGCATTTCGTAGATGCGGCGCTCCACCCGCTCGCTCATCACGTGCTCCCACCGGCACGCTTCATCGTGGACGTAGGCCCAGTCCAGGCCGATGACGTCGGCCAGCAACCGCTCAGCCAGCCGGTGCTTGCGCATGACCTCGGTGGCGCGCTTGCGCCCCGTCTCGGTGAGTTCCAGGTGCCGGTCGCCGGATACCACCACGAGGCCGTCGCGTTCCATCCGGCCAATGGTCTGGGAGACGGTGGGCCCGGAGTGGCGCAGCCGCTCGGCAATGCGGGCCCGGAGGGCGACGATGTTTTCTTCCTCGAGTTCCAGGATGGTCCGGAGGTACATCTCCGTAGTGTCAATCAGATCCGTCATCCAGTTCAGCTCCTCGAGCACAGTACCTTGCGTTGTCCCACCGTATCGCCTCTTCCCGCGGCGTGGTCCGGAGGAAAGCTTAGCCTATTTTGACTTTGTCCGAATAGCCGTTCCGGTACGTCTCATTGGCTGGACTATGACAGCCCCGGCTCCCGCCCCTACGGCTGTTCAGGCAGAATGGGAAGGGCCTGTGCTGCCACCCGGTGGCCGGCTGCCACCACCTGTCCGGTCCGATATCCGGACTGAAGCTATGTCACCGCCGAATTGGAGCACCTGTGAGCGAAACCAGCATCACGATTCCCGCCGACCTCCTGCCCAAGGATGGGCGTTTCGGGGCCGGCCCGTCAAAGGTCCGGCAGGAACAGATCGATGCCCTGGCCGCAGTATCCAAGACCATCCTCGGCACCTCGCACCGGCAGGCCCCGGTCAAGAACCTGGTCGGCTCCGTCCGCGAGGGCCTGAGCCAGTTCTTCCGCGCGCCCGAGGGGTATGAAGTGGTCCTCGGCGTCGGCGGGTCCACCGCGTTCTGGGATGTCGCAAGCTTTGGCCTAGTAGAGAAGAAGGCCCAGCACCTGTCCTTTGGCGAGTTCGGATCGAAGTTCGCCTCTGCCACGAACAAGGCGCCGTTCCTGGATGCGTCCTCCATCATCACGTCGGATCCCGGCACCCGGCCCGCAGTGCAGGCCGAAGCCGGCGTGGACGTCTACGCCTGGCCGCAGAACGAAACGTCCACCGGTGTTTCCGCCCCGGTCAAACGCGTTGCCGGTGCGGACGAAGGCTCGCTGGTTCTCGTCGACGCCACGTCGGCAGCCGGCGGCCTGGATGTGGACGTCAGCGAGAGTGATGTCTATTACTTCGCTCCGCAGAAGAACTTCGCGTCCGACGGCGGCCTCTGGCTGGGACTCTTCTCCCCCGCCGCCATTGAGCGTGCCGCGCGGATCAAGGAGAGTGGCCGCTGGATCCCGGATTTCCTGGACCTGCAGACCGCCATCGACAATTCCCGGCTGAACCAGACCTACAACACCCCGTCGCTGTCCACCCTGGTCACTTTGGACGCCCAGGTGCAGTGGCTGAACTCCAATGGCGGCCTGGACTTCGCTGCTGCCCGCACGGCCGATTCCGCGGGCCGGATCTACACCTGGGCAGAGGCCTCGGAGTTCGCGACGCCGTTCGTCTCCAACCCGGACGAGCGCTCCAACGTCATCGCCACCATCGACTTCGACGAGTCCGTGGACGCCGCCGCGGTGGCCAAGGTACTGCGCGCCAACGGCATCGTGGATACGGAGCCCTACCGCAAGCTGGGCCGCAACCAGCTGCGCATTGCCACCTTCGTTGCCATCGACCCCGACGACGTTTCAGCGCTGCTGTCCAGCATCGACTTCGTGGTGGGCGAACTGCGCAAGTAGTCCAGCATTGACGCACGACGGCGCCGCCCGGGTCCTCCCGGACGGCGCCGTTTTGTATCGCCCTGGGTCAGGGGCGCCTAGGCTTCCGGCTGCGGGCCGTCGTCGCCCGTCAGCTCACCGCTGCCGTCAACAGCCGGGGCATCTTCCGCAGCGGGGGCAGCCTCGCCCGCAGGTGGTGATGCCGCTTCCCCTGCGCCGCGGACGTCTGATTCCTGTTCCTGCTCCGGTTCCTGCGCATCCTCGGGCCGGACACGTTCCGCCCACGGCACCCATTCCGGGGCCAGGATCGAATCCTCGGACGGCAGCAGCCCCAGCTCGCTCACCGTCACCGCCTTGGAGCGGGAGTTGCGGGTCAGCACCGCATACCACTGCCAGCCCACGTATCCCGGCAGCCGCGACTCGAACAAGTGCGTCACCAAGCGGTCGCCTTCGCTTTTGGCGGCGAGGTGCGGACCGATCGTGGCCGGCGCCGTGATGCCTTCGATCGCGCTGCGGGCGGCGTCGACGGCGGCGGCCAGGAAGGCATCAGGCTTTCCGGTGCGCCACACGGGCACGCCGGCCTTGCGCTTGGCAGGAGCCTTGGCAGGAGTGTTTGCAGGAGTCTTGGCAGCCTGCTCCTGCACGGGTGTGCCCGGCTGTTCAGCTTCGGGGTCCATGGGCGGCTAGACGTCCAGCTCGTCGGCAACCTTGCGAAGGGCGGCCGCGATTGCCTTGCCTTTGTTCCCGTCCGGGTACTTGCCCTTGGACAGGGTCCCGGACAGGTTGTCCAGGACGGTCACCAGGTCCTGCACCAGCGGTGCGAGGTCCTTGGCGCTGGGACGCTTGGCCTTGGCGATGGACGGCGTCTTGTCCAGGACCCGCAGCCCCAGGGCCTGGGCGCCCTTGCGGCCGTCGGCCACGCCGAACTCGACGCGGGTGCCAGCCTTGAGCTCCGTTACGCCCTCGGGCAGCGACGACTTGGGCAGGAATACCTCCTGGCCGTCCTCGCCCGCGAGGAACCCAAAGCCCTTGTCCTTGTCATACCACTTGACCTTGCCGGTAGGCACGTAATCAACCTTCTTCGTTCTGCTGTCATGAGACACGGCCGGCTGCCACCGCGTCCGCCCTGTTGTGCGGGTTCAAGGTATGGCAACTTCAAACCGTGTTGGTCTGTATCTTTCAAGGTTACCTGCCGGGCGGGCCAATCACGCTTCCAGCCGCCCCGTTCAGCGTTATCTGCACAGTGTTGTCTGCACAGCTCAACGTCAACCCGGCAGTTCAGCCCTCGACCGCCTTGCGCGGTACCGTTACGTCCATGACTCTCTCACGATACCGGCGGCCCCTGACTATCCTCGCCGCCGTTATTGCCGTGCTTTCCCTGGCAGCCGTGGGAGCGGTCATGGCTTATGCCTTCGCCGGGGCAGTGGCCCCCACCTGGGTCACCTACGGCGCGCTTTATGGCCTGCCCGCGGCCTTCGTCCTGATGCTCCTGTTGGTACTGGACGGCGTTGCCGCCCGGCGCCGGGCGGGAAAGCCACAGCGGCGGTAACGTTGGACTGATGTCCCTTATACGCGCGCTTGGCAAGGACCTGGAGGCACGCAGCGACGATTCGTTGCGGGCGCTCTTCGACGCGCGGCCGGACCTGATCTCCCCCGCCGTCCCGGACTTCCCGGCACTGGCTGCCCGGGCCAGTTCCCGGGTCAGCGTGCAACGGGCGCTGGAGCGGCTCAACCGGCCACAGATGCAGGTCCTGGAAACCCTCCACCTGTGCACGAACACGGACACCGGGCACAGCGCGTCAGCGGAAGGGCTGTGCAGGCTGATCAAAGGCTCGTCCCTGGCCACCATTGAACAGCTCCTCGGGTCCCTGCAGGAGCTGGCGCTGGTACACCCCGCCGCTCCCCCGAATGGCACGCCTTCGGCGGGAGAAGGCAGCTATTACCTGCCGGTTGGGTGCCTGAAGGACGTTGTGGGGATCTACCCTGCCGGCCTCGGCCGCAGCTACACGGAGCTGGTCCGCCTGCAGCCGGCGTTCGCCCAGCGGGCCGTGCAGATCGTCTCGGAGCTGCACGCGGGCGGCATGTCCATTCATGACGCCACCACGCCCATGGAGGCAGCCCTGGCTCTGCAGCACTGGACTTCCTCGCCGGAGGCCCTGCAGTCCATCCTCGCCAACGCCCCGGAACGGACGACGGCGTTGCTCGCCCGGTTCCGGAACTGGGCCATGGGTGCCGTCCCCCAGGCGCAACGCAAGGCGTCCGTCACCGCGGAGGGGTCCGACGTCGGGCCCATTGACTGGCTCCTTGCCCGCGGACTGCTCGTCCCGCTGGACGCCGCCCATGTTGAACTTCCGCACAGCGTGGGGCTTGCCCTGCGCGGCGGTGCCATCATCAACGATTTCACCCTCGCTCCCCCGGTCCCGGAGCTCGGCTGGACCACGGCGGCGCTGCGCAGGAACGCTGCCCTGAGCGCGATCTCCGAAACCCTCCGGCTCGTAGCCGAACTGCTGCATGCCGTCCGGGAGCAGCCGCTGGCAACGTTGCGCAGCGGCGGGGTGGGAGTACGGGAGCTGCGCCGCCTCTCGGAGCTGCTCCGGATCGACCAGGGAATGGCCGGGCTGCTGCTGGAACTCGCTGGCCTCGCCGGGCTGATCCGGCTGGACGTCGATTCCTCATCCTGGGTCCAGCCTCCGGAGCTGGAGTGGCTCAACCTCCCTCGCCAGGAACAATGGCTGTGGCTGGTCAACGCCTGGCTGGCCAGCGAGCGCGTCCCGTCGCTGGTGGGGCAGCCGCTGAATGCCTCCCCCGGCGCCCAGGCCGCACGTTCCGCTTCCGGCAGCACCATTCCGGCCTTGTCAGCGGGCGCGCAACGTCCTGACGCCCCTGTGGTCCGCAAGCGCATCCTTGAGATCCTGCATGAGCTCACCACCGAGGCCTCCGCCGCCGACGGCGCAGCGCCGGTGCTCGATGCCGCAGCGGTCCTGCAGCGTGCCGAGTGGTCCCAGCCGCGCATGGCCAGGCGGTTCAGCTCCCTGATCCGCGGCGTCCTCGTCGAGGCCGGGATGCTGGGGCTTGTGGGCTCGGGGGCACTGAGCCAGCTGGGCACCGCCCTCGCCGAGGACCGTCCGGACGACGCGCTGGCCATCCTTGGCGAGCACCTGCCAGCTGCCTTGAACCATGTGCTGCTGCAGGCGGACCTCACCGCCGTGGCCCCCGGCTACCTGGCGCCGGAGCTGACCGGGAAGCTCCTGGCGATGGCGGACGCCGAGGGGCAGGGCCCGGCCACCATCTACCGGTTCTCCAGCGCATCGATCAAGCGGGCGCTTGACGCCGGCTACGATGCCGCAGCCCTGCTGGAGTTCCTGCGCGGGCACTCAGCCACGGCCGTGCCCCAGCCGCTCGAATACCTCGTGGAGGACACCGCCTCCCGGCACGGCAGGCTGCGTGTGGGGCAGATGGCCAGCTTTATCCAGAGTGAGGATGAGGCGGCGCTGCAGGAGTTGCTGAGCGGCCCGAAGGCCGCAGAACTCGGCCTGGTCCGGCTTGCGCCCACGGTGTTGGCGTCGTCGGCGGCGCCGCGGGAAACTGCCGCTGCCCTGCGGAGGCTGGGACTCTCGCCGGCCGTGGACGGCGCGGAACCGGCCGTCCACGGCCGGCGGCCTTCCGCTCCCCAGGACACGCTCCGCCCGGTCTATACGGCGCCGCGGATGGCGCCCGGAGCTGAGGAGGTGGACGCCCAGCTGGACGTCCTGCGCAGGGCAGCCGACGCCGTCGGACACCACCCGGCAGCAGCATCCGGTGGTGAGGCGGCCACCCAGCTGGGACTGGAAGCGCTGCAGCGCGCGATCCGGCTGAAACAGCGCATCAGCATGAACGTGGTGGACAGCCAGGGGAATGCCACCCTGGAAGTCGTTGTTCCGCTATCTGTCAGCGGTGGCCGGGTCCGCGTGTTCGACCCCGCCAGGGAGACCGAGCGCGTCCTGTCCGTCCACCGCATCATCGATATCGAGGCCGCAGAGGAACTGCGCCAGTAAAGGATTCCCCCGCGTGAACGACGGACCCCTGATCGTCCAAAGCGATAAAACGATCCTCCTCGAAGTGGACCATGAACTGGCCACGGAGGCGCGGCACGCCATCGCGCCGTTTGCCGAGCTCGAACGGGCGCCCGAACATGTGCACAGTTACCGGCTGACCCCGCTGGGCCTGTGGAACGCACGCGCCGCCGGCCTGGACGCCGAGAAGGTCCTGGACGCCCTGCTGAAGTACTCCCGCTTCCCCGTTCCGCACTCCCTGCTGATCGACGTCGAGGAGACCATGTCCCGCTACGGCCGGCTGCGCCTTGAAAAGGACCCGCGCCACGGCCTGGTCATGCGGACGGACGACTATCCCGTGCTGGAGGAAGTCATCCGCGCCAAGAAGATCGCCCCGCTGCTCGGGCCACGGATCGACGGCGAGACCGTGGTGGTGCACGCGTCCCAACGCGGCCAGCTCAAGCAGTTGCTGCTCAAGCTCGGCTGGCCGGCGGAGGACCTGGCGGGCTATGTGGACGGCACCCCGCACCTGATCTCCCTCAACGAGGACGGCTGGGAACTGCGCCCCTACCAGCGCCTGGCCAGCGAAAACTTCTGGGCGGGCGGCAGCGGAGTGGTGGTGCTGCCCTGCGGGGCCGGCAAGACCCTCGTGGGGGCCGCGGCCATGGCCACCGGTTCCACCACCACGCTGATCCTGGTCACCAACACCGTGGCCGCCCGGCAGTGGAAGGACGAACTGCTCCGGCGGACCTCCCTCACCGAGGACGAGGTGGGTGAGTACTCCGGTGCGCTCAAGGAGGTCCGCCCCGTCACCATCGCCACCTACCAGGTCCTCACCACCAGGCGCGGCGGCATCTACCCGCACCTGGAACTGGTGGACGGCCACGACTGGGGGCTGATCATCTACGACGAGGTCCACCTGCTTCCCGCTCCGATCTTCCGCATGACCGCGGACCTGCAGGCCCGCCGCCGGCTCGGCCTGACCGCCACCCTGGTCCGGGAGGACGGCCGGGAAGGCGAAGTGTTCAGCCTGATCGGGCCCAAGCGCTACGACGCCCCGTGGAAGGACATCGAAGCCCAGGGCTACATTGCCCCGGCCGACTGCGTCGAAGTGCGCGTGGACCTCCCCAAGGACGAACGGGTGGCCTATGCCATGGCCGAGGATGCGGACAAATACCGGCTGTGTGCCTCCTCCGAGTCCAAGACACTGGTGGTCGAACAGCTCGTGGCCCAGCATGCCGGCGAACAGCTGCTGGTGATTGGCCAGTACATCGACCAGCTGGACGAGCTCGGCGAACGCCTGCAGGCGCCGGTGATCAAGGGCGAGACATCCGTCAAGGAGCGCCAAAAGCTCTTCGACGCCTTCCGGGCCGGCGACATCCAGACCCTGGTGGTGTCCAAGGTGGCAAACTTCTCCATCGACCTGCCCGAGGCATCGGTGGCCATCCAGGTGTCCGGATCCTTCGGGTCGCGGCAGGAGGAGGCGCAGCGGCTGGGCCGCTTGCTGCGCCCCAAGAAGGACGGCAGGGCGGCCCGCTTCTACTCGCTGGTGGCGCGCGACACGCTGGACCAGGACTTCGCGGCCAAGCGCCAGCGCTTCCTGGCCGAGCAGGGCTACGCCTACCGGATCATGGACGCCAAGGACGTGCCGGCGGCGTAGGGCCGCCGGCACGCGTACGCCATGAGGGCACGAATCATCCCCGTCACCCCAGGTCCCGGCCAGGAATCGGTGTGGGACTACCCCCGCCCACCGCGGGTGGAACCCTCCACCGAGCGGATCCGCATTGTCCTGGGCGGCGAAGTCATCGTGGACACCACCGACTCCGTGCGCGTGCTGGAGACCAGCCATCCCCCGGTGTACTACCTTCCCCTGGAGGCATTCAGCCCCGGTGCCCTGGAACCGGCACCAGGCAGCAGCTTCTGCGAGTACAAGGGTGCTGCACGGTACCTGACGGTCCGGGGCGGTGGCGTGGCTGCGGAGGGGGCCGCCTGGCGCTACCCCGAGCCGGCAGCCGGGTTCGAAGCCCTGGCGGACCGGGTGGCTGTCTACCCCGGCAGGATGGACTACTGCGAGGTGGACGGCGAACGGGTCCGGGCCCAGGCCGGGGGATTCTACGGCGGCTGGATCACCGACAGGATTACGGGACCCTTCAAGGGTGAAGCGGGCACCACCGGCTGGTAACCCCCACCAAGCTCCCAACGGACATCCAGACAACTCCCAGTGTCTGGGAGCATGATGGGAACATGAAGAAGAACGGCCCAGAAGCAAAGCTCCTCGTCGTGGACGACGAACCCAATATCCGTGAGCTGCTCTCCACCTCCCTGCGGTTCGCCGGCTTTGAAGTCGTCTCCGCCGCCAACGGCCGCGACGCCCTGGCTGCCGCCGATACGCATACTCCGGACCTGGCCGTGCTGGACGTCATGCTTCCTGACATGGACGGCTTTACGGTCACGCGGCGGCTCCGGGCCGCCGGCAAGCACTTCCCCGTCCTCTTCCTGACTGCCAAGGACGACACCGAGGACAAGGTCACCGGCCTCACCGTTGGCGGCGACGACTACGTCACCAAGCCGTTCAGCCTCGATGAAGTGGTGGCGCGGATCCGCGCCGTGCTGCGGAGGACGCAGCCCCTGCTGGATGACGATGACGCCATCATCCGGGTGGATGACCTGGAGCTCGACGACGACGCCCACGAGGTGCGCCGCGGCGGCACCGTCATCGAGCTGTCCCCCACTGAGTTCAAGCTCCTGCGCTACCTCATGCTCAACCCCAACCGCGTCCTGTCCAAGTCCCAGATCCTGGACCACGTCTGGGAGTACAACTTCAACGGCGACGCTTCCATCGTGGAGTCCTACATTTCCTACCTGCGGCGGAAGGTGGACATCGATCCGGCCGCCCCTGCCCTGATCCAGACCAAGCGGGGCGTCGGCTACGTGCTCCGGACGGCAGAAAAGCGCTGACCTTGCTCAAGCGGTGGAAGGCGGCCTCGCTCCGGTCGCAGCTGGTGGCCATGATTATGGCGCTGCTGATTGTGGCCCTGACGGTCACCGGTGCCGGGACGCTGACGCTGCTCCACAGCTACCTGCAGGCCCAGGTGGATGACAAGCTCAATGCCGCGGTGGAATCGGCCAAGAAGCAGCGCTCATTCACGCAGCTGCAGGCACCCAACCCGACCGTACCCACCGACTATTCCCTGATCCTCTTCGCCCCCGGCGAGGAACCGTATCCGTTCGGCGGGGACCCGGACATCCATCCCGATATCAGCTCCATCAGCGTGGACCAGGCCCAGGCACGCGGCGCGGTCCCCTACCAGGTCCGCGGAACTGACGGCGAAAACTGGCGGGTGGTGGCGGTAACGGTCCAGAACGGCCAGAGTACCGCCGTCGTGGTCATCGGCTTGTCCCTGGAGAGCGTTGACGACGTCCTCCAGCACGCCACCCTGGTGGTCACCGGGGTGGGGCTGCTGACGCTGTTGCTGGCGTCGCTCATTGCGAGCTGGACCGTTTCCCGCGCCTTCCGACCGTTGGCCCGGGTGGAAAAGACTGCCGCCGCCATCGCCGCCGGGGACCTGTCACGCCGCGTGGAATTGGAGAACCCGGCGACCGAACTCGGCCGGCTCAGCAGCTCGCTGAATGCCATGCTGGCCCACATCGAGACGGCCTTCGCCGCCCGCACCGCTTCGGAATCGAGGATGCGGCGCTTCGCCGCCGACGCGTCCCACGAGCTGCGGACTCCCTTGGTGACCATCCGCGGATTCTCGGAACTCTACCGCCACGGCGCGCTGACCACGGACGAGGACGTGGCCACTGCCATGGGCCGGATCGAAAGCGAAGCCAAGCGCATGGGTTCGATGGTTGAGGACCTGCTCCTGCTCGCCCGGCTCGATGAACAGCGGCCGCTGCAGCAAAAACCCGTGGACCTCCAGCTGATTGCCCATGACGCGGTGGTGGACACCCAGGCCAGCGACCGTTCCCGGGTGATCTCGCTGACCGGGCTCGACGGCGGACCGGCCGCGCCCGCCCCGGTGCTGGGTGACGAAGCCAAACTGCGCCAAGTGGTGGGCAACCTCGTCGGCAATGCCTTGCGTTACACCCCCGAAGGCAGTCCTATCGAGTTGGCGGTCGGCGTCCGGCAGGCTGACGGTGCGGCGCGCTCCGTGATCGAGGTCCGGGACCACGGGCCCGGAATTTCGCAGGAGGACGCGTCCAAGGTCTTCGAACGTTTCTATCGGGCCGACACCTCCCGCACGCGCGAGACGGGCGGCAGCGGCCTCGGGCTCGCCATCGTCGCGGCGATCGTGGGATCCCACGGCGGATCGGTGCGGGTGGAGAAGACCGACGGCGGCGGCGCGACTTTGGTGGTAAGCCTTCCCCGGCGGGAGGAGGCACTGCCGGCGCCCGGCGGGGATTCCGCTGCTGCGGCGGCCGTGGACGACGGGCAGGACGCCGAAGGCGGCGGCAGGGTTTTCCACATATAGCAGCCCGCCATGGCACGCTGCCCTGCGGCTCCCTAGGCTCGTGGCAGCAGCCCGGAACCGCCGGGCAGGGAAGCGGCTCCGCCGCGAATCGAAAGGCACGCCATGAGCATCATTTCCGTCGACACCGAACTGCTGCAGCTCAAGTCCGCCAATGTCCAGGCGACCGTGGACAGGATCAGCGCAGACGTGCAGGCCATGAAGTACGGCCTGGATGAGCTGCAGGGTTCCTGGCGGGGATCTGCCGCCACTAACTTCCAGGCGCTCATGACCGAGTGGACCATCACGCAGGGCCGGGTGGAGGCGTCCCTGGCATCGATCAACGCGGCCCTTGCCTCTGCGGCCGCCACGTATGCCCAGGCCGAGCAGGGCAACACGCAGCGCTTCAGCTGATAGCCAGACTAGGTGTACTGCCCAGGCAGGTTGGTTAAGCGGCTGATGGGCGCGTGGCCTCCGATTGCGGTGTGGGGCCTGTGGTGATTGTAGTGGTGCAGCCATGCCGGGAGGGCGTTTCTGCGGGCTGATTCGGTAGCGTAGAAGCGCTTGAATGCCCACCCATCGGCGAGGGTCCGGTGGAAGCGTTCGATCTTTCCGTTGGTTTGCGGGCGGTAGGGCCGGGTCTTCTTTGCCTTTATGTCCAGCTCGCGGCAGGTGTCTCGCCAGAGGTGGGATTTGTAGGCCGATCCGTTGTCGGAGAGAACCCGCTCGACGGTGACGCCTCGGGCGGCGAACCAGGACACTGCACGCCTGAGCACGCCAACTGCGGTGACGGCCGTTTCGTCGCCGTGGATCTCTGCATAGGCGACCCGTGAGTGGTCGTCAATGACGGTGTGGACATAGGCGGTCCCGATCAGCGGGTTATGGTGCCTGCTGCGCGACTTTGGCAGGGTTCCTGCCCGGTTCTGTTTGCCTTGCTGCCGGCCGACGTAGCGCCAGCCGCCGCCGTCGGGGATGTTGCCGAGTTTCTTTACATCGACGTGGATCATCGCTCCGGGAGTCTCGTGCTCGTAGCGGCGGATGACTTCTCCGGTGCGCTTGTCCACGTGATGAAGGCGGTTCAGACGGCACCGGACCAGGACCGCGTGCACGGTCGAGGCCGGCATGGCCAGCTTGGCTCCGATCGCGACCGGACCCAGCCGCTGCTTCCAGCGCAGGTGCACAACCTTGCGCACCAGCTGCTGCGGCGTTCGGTTGGCCACCCTGTGCGGGCACGAGGACCTATCAGCCATACCCGCCTCACCCATCGCGGCGTAACGGGCCGCCCATCGTTTCGCGGTCGGCCAGGAGCAGTTGAACTGCTCGGCAGCCCGGGATACCGGCCAGCCGTGGTCCACGACCAGACGCGCGACGCGTAAACGTTGGCGTGGAGTCAAAGCGGCATTAGCGTGGGACATGAGGACCTCCTGGTCGCTGCAGCGGTTGTCTAAGCAACTCCACTGTGCAACCGGAGGTCCTCACCTTTGGCTCAACGACTCCAGCGAGTCATCACATTCACCGAACCAACGTCCCTGGGCAGTACAACTAGGCCTCGGGGGTGCCCTGGTGGAACCGCAGGCGCCAGCGGCCGCCGTCCAGCACCCACAGGGAACTTCTCAGCGTGGTGCCGGACCGTGCGAAGCTGCGGTAGGTCAGCAGGACAGCGTCGGTGCCTACAGGGTCGGCGCCCAGGATCTCGATCTCCGTGCGTTCCCCCGGGTCCTCTTCGAGGGCCATCATCATCGCATCGCGGGTCCACATCCGCCCGGAGCTGCCGATTTCCATGAAATCCGGGTGCAGCAGGACGGCCGTCCGGCCGATGTCCCCGCGCACCAGCGGGCCCAGCAGCTCGCGTTCGAGTTCCTCCACGAGGGCCTCCGGCGGCACGGCGCTGCCCTGCCGGGTGGCTTCAGCGACCTCAAGTGCTTCATCGTTCAATTCGCTGAACAGGTCAAGCTCATCGAAGGCGGAGACCTGTGCCGGAACGGCACGTGGTGTGCTGCCGGTTGCCGGGGGCAGCCCGACGCCTGAGGGGGCGTGCTCCCCCGCGCCGGCTCCGGTGGCGGGAGCGTGGTGGGCGCCGGGGAACCCCGGACCGGACCGGGCCGCTACGCCCTGCTGGTATGCCGTGGCCGCGGCCCTGGCGCGCTCGTCTGCGGCCTCGTTCAGGTCGTGCCCGGCATGGCCCTTGACCCATTCGAACGTATAGCTCCGGCCTGCCAGTGCCCGGTCGAGTTCCTTCAGGAGTTCCACGTTGAGGACGGGCTTGCCGTCGGCCTTGCGCCAGCCCTTGCGTTTCCAGCCCGGCATCCACTTAGTGATGGAGTTGATCACGTACTGGCTGTCGCAAAGGATCCGCAAGTCCTCACCGGGGAGGTGCGCGGTGGCGCGCAGAAGATCCAGGACCGCCATTAGCTCGCCCTGGTTGTTGGTGCCGTGCGGCCAGCCGCCGGCCCGCCAGCAGTCGTCATTCACATACCAGGCCCATCCGGCAGGACCGGGATTGCCCAAGGCCGAGCCGTCAGCCGCTGCAGTAATCGTCACCGGTCCATCCTGCCAGACCGGGACGGCAATGGAAGGTTGCAGCGCCCCGGGCTCCACCGGGAAGGACGAAATGGCACCGCTGCGCCTTCGCGGGAAAACGTTTACCGAAATCTCTTGACGCCGCCGGGCGGTTCGCGAAACAATCGCTGAACAAGCCAGAAAACGCTTTCTCGTCGCGGAAGCTCACCACTCCCAGGACGAGGGCAACCCTCCCGGAAGGAACATCAATGACGATTCCAGTCGTAAGCCGGCGGAAATTCCAGCTGGGCGCGGCCGCCCTGGCCCTCTCCATCCTGGCCACGGGCTGCGGCGCGCCCGGCGGCTCGGGCGATAACGGCCAGGTCACCCTGCGGTTCGCATGGTGGGGCAACGAATACCTGAACGCGCAGACCGAAAAGGTCATCGCCGCGTTCGAGGCATCCCACCCCAACATCAAGATCAAGACGGAGCCGGGCGAGTGGTCCAGCTACTGGGACAAGCTGGCCACCAAGACTGCGGCCAACGATGCTCCGGACGTCATCCAGATGGACCAGAAGTACATCGCCGAATACGGCGGCCGCGGAGCCCTGATGGACCTCTCCAAGCAAAGCGGCATCGATACCGCCAAGCTGGACAAGGAAGCCCTGGCCTCAGGCCAGTACGACGGCGCCCAGTATGGCCTCAGCACCGGCCAGAACGCCTACGTGATCATGGCCAACACCAAGGTTTTCGAGGCAGCAGGCGTTCCACTGCCAAACGACAAGACCTGGACCTGGAAGGACTTCGTCGACACGGCGGCGAAGATCAGCGCCGCCGGCGACGGGAAGAACTACGGAGCCGCCTATGGCAGCAACGAGGCAGACCTCATCATCTGGCTGCGCCAGCACGGCGAGAATCTCTACTCCCAGGACGGCAAGCTCGACTTTGACACCGCAACGGCCGCGTCGTTCTGGGAACGGCTCAAGGAGCAGCGTGACTCCAAGGCCAGCCCGCCGGCGAACGTGGCCACGGAAGACTCGGGGGCGAGCCTCGAACAGAGCCTGTTCGGCACCAACCGCGTCGGCATGGCCTGGTGGTGGACCAACCAGCTCGGCTCGCTCCAGTCCACCACGGGAAGCAGCATCAAAATGCTGCGGGCTCCAAGCACCGAAGGCGCATCGGCCAGCAACGGAATGTACTACAAACCCACCATGTTCTGGTCCGCGTCCTCACGTTCCAAGCACCCTGCACAGGCCGCTGAGTTCATCAACTACCTCACCAACAGCCCGGAAGCGGGCAACATCCTGATGACGGACAGGGGCGTTCCCACGAATGCCGACATCGTCAGCAGCATCACCGCCTCGTTGAAGCCGGCCGACACCACCGTGGTTGGCTTCCTCAAGGACATTGCCCCTGACATCAAGGATGCGCCGCCGGTGCCCCCGGTTGGCGCCGGCAGCGTCCAGAACGTGATCAAGCGATACACCGACGAGGTTCTGTACGACCGGCTGACGCCGCAGGCAGCCGCCGAAGCGTTCAAGAAGGAAGTCCAGGGAATGCTGGATTCGGCACGGAAGTAGCCTCCCGCCCTGGAACAAAATGCATCCTGGAACAAAAATGCGGCCCCCTCCACGAGGGGGCCGCATTTCATGTCAGCGGGACAGGTCCCGGCAGGAAGGCTTAGAAGCCGCCCATGCCGCCCATGCCGCCCATGTCGTCTCCACCGGCGGGGGCAGAAGCCTTCTCGGGCTTGTCTGCCACCACTGCTTCGGTGGTGAGGAACAGGCCGGCGATGGAGGCCGCGTTCTGCAGGGCAGAGCGGGTCACCTTGACGGGGTCGTTGACGCCGGCGGCCAGCAGGTCGGTGTATTCACCGGTCGCGGCGTTCAGGCCGTGGCCTGCGGGCAGGCCGCGGACCTTGTCGACGACTACGCCCGGCTCCATGCCTGCGTTGAAGGCAATCTGCTTCAGCGGAGCGTCGATGGCAACGCGGACAATGTTCGCGCCGGTTGCTTCGTCACCGGACAGCTGCAGGTTGGCGAACGCCTTGGCGCCGGCCTGGATCAGTGCCACGCCGCCACCAGCGACGATGCCTTCTTCCACAGCAGCCTTGGCGTTGCGGACTGCGTCCTCGATGCGGTGCTTGCGCTCCTTGAGCTCAACCTCGGTGGCGGCACCGGCCTTGATGACTGCAACGCCGCCGGCCAGCTTGGCCAGGCGCTCCTGCAGCTTCTCGCGGTCGTAGTCGGAGTCCGAGTTCTCGATCTCGGCGCGGATCTGGGACACGCGGCCGGCGATCTGGTCGGCGTCGCCTGCACCCTCGACGATGGTGGTCTCGTCCTTGGTGACAACCACCTTGCGTGCCTGGCCCAGGAGTTCCAGGCCGGCGTTCTCCAGCTTGAGGCCAACCTCTTCGGAGATGACCTGGCCGCCGGTGAGCACGGCGATGTCGGCCAGCTGGGCCTTGCGGCGGTCACCGAAGCCCGGAGCCTTGACGGCGACGGACTTGAAGGTGCCGCGGATCTTGTTGACGATCAGGGTGGCCAGGGCCTCGCCCTCGATGTCCTCGGCGATGATCAGCAGCGGCTTGTTGGACTGCATGACCTTTTCCAGGACAGCAACCAGTTCCTTGACGTTGGAGATCTTGGAGTTGACGATCAGGATGTACGGGTCCTCGAGGACCGTTTCCTGGCGCTCTGCGTCCGTGACGAAGTAAGCGGAGATGTAGCCCTTGTCAAAGCGCATGCCTTCGGTGAGCTCGAGCTCCAGGCCGAAGGTGTTGGACTCCTCGACCGTGATGACGCCTTCCTTGCCCACCTTGTCGAGGGCTTCGGCGATGAGGGCACCGATTTCGTCGTCACCGGCGGAGATGGATGCCGTTGCGGCGATCTCTTCCTTGGTTTCGATTTCCTTGGCGGAGTTCAGCAGTTCGGCGGTGACGGCCTCAACAGCCTTCTCGATGCCGCGCTTGAGGGACAGCGGGTCGGCGCCGGCGGCAACGTTGCGCAGGCCTTCCTTGACCAGGGCCTGGGCCAGCACGGTTGCCGTGGTGGTGCCGTCGCCTGCGACGTCGTCGGTCTTCTTGGCAACTTCCTTGACCAGCTCAGCGCCGATCTTCTCGTAAGGATCGTCCAGCTCGATCTCCTTGGCGATGGACACACCATCGTTGGTGATCGTGGGGGCGCCCCACTTCTTTTCGAGGACGACATTGCGTCCACGCGGGCCGAGGGTGACCTTAACGGCGTCGGCGAGGGTGTTCAGGCCACGCTCAAGGCCGCGGCGTGCCTCTTCATCAAATGCAATGATCTTGGCCATAACGGCAGTAGTCCTTTCGGGACAGTCGTTAAGAATGAACCTTCGCTGCAGTGCCCGCGACGGACGATCCTTTGACGGCGGCCTCTGTATGCCTCCGGGCAGGGATCTCACTGAAGTGAGGTGTTTCCTTCGCTCCTTGACCGGTGCCCGCTCCGCCGGCCGGAACCAGGCTTTGCTTAGCAGTCGGTGCGTCAGAGTGCTAAGTCAATAATTAGCACTCCCCAGGTGAGAGTGCAAGCGATAAGGCGCCGCTGCGGCCTCTGGACGGGACACTTCGCTATCGGCGATCAGCCCGTATGTCCTGCCGTCTCGTGGCCGGTGGGAGCGGGGTTGTTGTCCTCGCCGTAGGTGAACACGGTGAAGGTGGCCGTGGTGATGTCCCCGTGGGCGTCGAAGGCAACCGGGCCGGATTCGCCGTCGTAATTTACCGGCCCGCCGCCGGCAAGGCCGGAGAGACACTCTTTGTAGGTGCGGCACGGGGCAGATGGCTGCGCCGCGCCTGCCGCTGCAGGCCCGCCCGGGGTGGCGGCTGCACCTGAAGCAGCGCCGCCCGAGACCGCGACCAGGTTGGCGGCGATGGACCGCCCGGCGTCGTCCTGGGCGCGGGCCGCGGCCAGGGCCGCGAGGGTTACGGCGTCATACGTTTCCGCGGCGTAGGACACGTCCTTCAGGGCACTGTCGACGCCGAGCAGCCTCCCTTGGAAAGCGGCAGTGGGAAGCTGGCCCGGGACTACGGCCCGCGCCCCGTCGAGTGCGCGGGAGCCGAGCCGGGACCCGTAACGCCCGAAGGCGCCGTCGCTGAGGAGGATCCTGGACCCGCTCAGGCCGGCGTTGTTCAGTTCCGCCAGGGCACCCTGCGCCCCCTCCCGCGCCACCAGGACGACGGCGTCGGGATTGGCCTTGCCCGCTGCCGTTGCGGCAGGTGCGGCGTTGCCTGGCTTAAAGACGCCGCCCGGCAGGACAGTGAGCCCGGCTTGCCGGGCCGCGTCGGTCACCGCGGCCGCGACGTCCTTTCCGTAGGCACCGTCCTGGGACACCACGCTGATGGAGGCGGCGCCGGCGTCCTTGGCCAGTTTGGCCAGGACCGGCCCCTGGGCGACGTCGGCCGCCACGGTGCGGAAGTAGAACCCTCCGCTGTCGATTCCCGTCAGGGCGGCGGCAGTGTTGGCGGGCGAGATCAGCGGAGTTCGGGCCCGGGAAAGGACCTCGACGGCGGCGGCGGCATGGCTGGAGTCGGTGGGTCCGATGACCACATCCGCCTTGGCCGCCACCAGGGCGTGGGCCTGCCCGGAGGTGTCCTGGTCCTGGTGGACGGGCAGCAGTTCCACCGGCCGGCCTTTGTGGCCGCCTGCCGCATTGATTTCCTGGACGGCCAGTTTGGCGGCGGCAAGCTGGGGCGCGTTGAGGAAGGCGTTGCCCCCGGTGTTGTCCAGGATCAGGCCCACGCGGAGGACTCCGTCGCCGGAGGCCTCCACCGGTTCCACCCGGGCATTGCCGGTGGTGCCGGCGCAGCCTGTGACTGCGAGCAGAGCGGCCAACGACAGGGTGGCGGCCGCCCGGGAAAAGGCAGCGGAGCGGACGGCCTGCTTCACTCTGCCGGCCGGACGTTTTCCGCCTGCGGGCCCTTTTCGCCTTCGCCCACTTCCAGTTCCACGCGCTGGCCCTCGTCGAGTGCCCGGTAGCCCTCGCCCAGGATGGCTGACCAATGGACAAAAATGTCATCCCCCGAGCCGTCAACGGTGATGAAGCCGTAGCCCTTTTCGGCGTTGAACCATTTGACGGTTCCCAGTGCCATAGTGAACAACTCTTTCCGTTGGGACCGGGCGGGTCCGTGCTGTTGGGTGCAGTCCGGCCGGGCCGGTTGAAAGCCACTCTAGCCAATACCGGTGGCCGCCACGGGCCGGCAGCGTCATCGGTCCGCGAACGTTATCCAGGCGTGACTGGAGCTGCGGCTACCGGTATCCGGGGCCGAGCACCACCACCAGGGGTGACTGGAATTCCGAGCTGTTCACCACCGTGGAAACGTTCAGCAATGCGGCCAGCTCCTGTGCGCTTGCCAGTTGCGCTTCGCCGGCGTAGAACACCACGGAGGTCTTCTGCGGGGCACCCGCCCAGTTGCCTACCGGCCCCAGCTTCCAGCCGTCGGCCTGGACCGTTCCGCCCACCCGGCTCGCCAGGCCGCCAACGCCCGTGGCGTTGTAGACCGCGACTGCCTGCGCCTTGTTGACGACGGCCTGCCGGGTGGCCGAAGCTGTGGGCTCCGGCCCGCTGGCGGCGGAGGACTCCGGGGATACCGACGGCGCTGCCGTGGCAGGGGGCGCGGAGCCGATGGCCTGGGCCGAAGGGGTTGCTCCGGTCACCGCGAGGGGGCTGGCTTCCATGCTTGCCGATGCCTGGCTCCCGATTCCGCCGAAGCCAAGCTTCGGGAGGATGAGGAAGGACACCAGCCCGATGGCCAGCGCGGCCACGCCAACCGCCAGGATGGGCCACAGCCGTACCCGTGCCGGGGCTGACGCCGTCCGGTGGACACCTTGTCGAGACCCGGTTTCCGGAACCTTGTCGAATTCATCGCGGGCGTATTTGGTCATGGATGCATCCTTGGGAATTGCTGCGGGAGGCCTTGGCGGGGGTCCTAGGCGTGGGACCCCAGGCGCCGCGCGGTACGTGCACGGTGGCGCGACGTACGTAGTCTACGCAATCTCTTGACCAGCATGGGATCGTGGGCCAGCGCATCCTCGCGGTCTATCAGGGCGTTGAGCAGCTGGTAATAGTGGGTTGCGGAGAGGTCGAACAGCTCGCGGATGGCCTGTTCCTTGGCTCCGGCGTACTTCCACCACTGCCGTTCCAGAGCCAGCATCTGCTGCTCACGCTCGCTGAGGGAAGACTCACGGAGGGAAAAGTCTGCCAGGAGGGACTTCCGCGGTTCCTGCTCCGGCAGGTGTTCCCGGGCCGGTTCCGCCACGGCACACTCCTTCGCTGGTTACGGTCAATGTCTCACCCCTATGCTACGGGCGAATAACAGCCATGTCATTTGGAGGCCAAAACCCGGCATCGCTCCAGCACTGCCACGGCTCCTGCCAGAATGGAACGATGTTTGAATCCGACGCGCTGTTCGAACTGCGGCAGGACCCCACCGATGCCCTGGCCTTCGCGGACCTGGCTCAGCTGCCGCTGGTTGAGCTCATGGCCCCTGACTGGGCCGCTGCGCTGGCGGGCGTTGAGGGAAAGCTGCGCGCGGTCCTGGACTTCCTCGCCGCGGAAGAGGCCGCGGGGCACGCACTGCTGCCGCCGCCGTCGAACGTCCTGCGCGCCTTCCGCCAGCCGCTCAACGGCGTGAAGGTCCTCATCGTGGGGCAGGACCCCTACCCCACGCCCGGCCACGCAGTGGGGCTGTCCTTCTCCGTGGACCCTCGCACGCGGCCCCTTCCCCGCAGCCTGGTCAACATCTACCGGGAACTCGAATCGGATCTCGGCTTCCCGCCGCGCGTCCACGGGGACCTTTCGGCGTGGGCCGACCAAGGGGTTCTGCTTCTGAACCGCGTGCTCACCGTGCGGGCGGGGGCGGCGGGCTCGCACCGCGGCAAAGGCTGGGAGGAGATCACGACGGCGGCCGTCACCGCCGTCGCCAACCGGCGGGCGGCGGACGGGTCCAGGGTGCCGCTAGTGGCCGTCCTGTGGGGGAAGGAGGCGGAGGGCGTCCGGCAATACCTGGCCGGCACCCCGGTGGTGGCGAGCGCCCATCCGAGCCCGTTGTCCGCCTCCCGCGGATTCTTCGGCTCCAAGCCCTTCAGCCGCGTGAACCAGCTGCTCCGGGAGCAGGGTGCGCTGGACGTAACCTGGGAGCTCCCGGCGGTGGCCTAGCTTAGGCTGGCCTTATGAGCATTGTTCCCACCGCCACCAGCGCCACCAAGAAGAACCGGCCCCAGGTCAACCTGTCGGTACTGCGCACGGAGCAGCTCTCGCCCCATATGGTCCGTATCGTGGCCGGCGGGGACGGCTTCGCCGACTTCGTCAACAACGGCTTCGTGGACCGGTACGTGAAGATCGTCTTTCCGCAGCCCGGCGTCGAGTACCCCTCTCCGCTGGATCTTTGGGCCATCCGGGAGACGATGCCGCGTGAGCAGTGGCCGTTCACCCGCACCTACACCCTGCGGTGGGTGGATCCCGAGGCCAGGGAGCTGGCCATCGACTTCGTGGTCCATGGAGACGACGGCCTGGCGGGGCCGTGGGCGGCAAGGGCGCAGCCGGGTGACGCGCTGACGTTCACCGGCCCCGGCGGCGCCTACAACCCCAATCCTGAGGCGGACTGGTATCTGTTCGCAGGGGACGAGGCCGCTTTGCCGGCCATCGCAGCGTGCATTGAATCGTTGCCCCCCGAGGCCAAGGGGCTGGCCTTCCTGGAGGTCGCATCCGACGCGGACATCCAGCCAATTTCCGCCCCCGCCGGCGTGGCCGTCACCTGGCTTGCCCGCAATGGAGCCCCTGCCGGCGCCAGCGACGTCCTGGTCAATGCCGTGGCCGACGCCGTGTGGCCGGAGGGCACGGTGGACGTCTTTGCGCACGGTGAACGCGGCTACATGAAGGCGCTGCGGGAGGTCTTCTTCAAGCAGCGAGGCCTGGACCGGCGGCAGGTGTCGCTCTCCGGATACTGGGCACAGGGCCGCGTGGAGGACGTCTTCCAGGCGGAGAAGAAACTGCCGGTAGGCCAGATCTAGCGGCCGCTGCCCCTGTGCTGCCTAGCGGCGCCGGGCGCGGCGCCGCTCATTGCTGGCCAGGCTCCGTGTCAGTGGGCGGGCCAGGACGTCGCCCAGGACGATGCCGCCGGCCGTGCCCAGCACAATGGCGCCGGCGCTGAGCATACCCCCGGCACCGGCGAGGATCTCAGCCTCCTCAACGGTCAGTACGTACATGGAACGGAAGATCGTGAGGCCCGGCAGGAGGATCAAAGCCGCCGGGACGGCCACCACCAGCTGCGGGGCACCCATCCGCAGGGCCACCACCCGCGCCAGCAGGCCGATGACAACGGCGGCCAGGGCGGGTGAGAAGCGGTCCCCGATCCCCAGCAGTCCGGCGCCGAGCAGCACCAGGTATCCCGCGACGCCTACGGCTGCCGTGGGCAGCAGGAGCTTCCATGTGGTTTGTTCGGTAATGCCGATGGCCATCACGGCCGCGGCAACGAAGAGGATGAGGACCCACAGGTCGTAGGCGGGCGGGAAGGTCTGCGTGACGTCGATGCGCTGCAGGCCGGTCAACTCCCCCACCACGAAGGCCACCGCGATGCCTGCCACAATGGCGCCGAAGGTCAGCAGGGTCGAGAGGAACCGGCCGGCTGCCGTCACCGGGAAGCCGTTAATGGCGTCCTGCACCGAGGAAACCAGCCTCCCCGTCGGCAGGAGCAGCAGGATGCCGCCCACCACCACGATGGAGGGGGAGTTGGTGAGGCCGAACTGCCACAGCAGCAGGGCGAGCATGGTGACCACGAACGAACAGCTGGCCGTGATGAAGAAGTCGGGCACCCGCCAGCGCCCCAGTCGGCGGGCGAGCAGGCTGACAGCAATGTTGGCCACGAAGGCTATGGCGGAGGAGACCGGTCCCCCACCCAGGACGCCGACGAACACGGCGGCGAAGATGCCAAAGGCCACCGTGACCATCCAGCGCGGGAACGGTTTGGGGCTGGTGATGGCCTCGTTGAGCCGGCGGATGGCCTCCTCACGGCCCACTCCCCCGGCCACGATGTCTGTGACTAGCTGGTGCACCTTGGCCAGGCCCGCGTAGTTGTTCGTCCAGGAGCGCACCACGCGCAGCAGGGCGATGGGTGTCTGGTCCTTGGGCGCATAGTTGATGCCGACGGACTGGTTGGTGATGTCCACTTCGATGTTCTTCAGCCCCAGGGCCGCGGTGACGGCAATAATGCTGGTCTCCACCTCCAGGGCGCCTGCACCGTAGCGGAACATGGTTTCGGCCAGGTGCAGGGCGAAGTCAAGGGTCTTCCGGGCGGACGTGTCCACCCCGCCCACCTGGATGGTGGGATTCGCATAGGGGCTGCCGGCCAGCCTGTCCACGATGCTCAACGGTGCTGTGGGCGGGTTTTCACCCTGCACCAGGCGGCGCAGCATCCTCTTGGCCGCAGCATCCTGGCGAAGTTGCGCGGGGGTCAGCGGCTCGGTTTTGGGCAGGCCGTCAGTCTTCGGCCGGCGGCCGGGGCGTTCTGGCCGGTCAGTCAAGGTCGCCTCCTCCCAGTGCGCGATCTACGTTCGGTCAGGCTTTCCGCTTCAGTGGCAGCTTGCCCAGGATGGTGCGGGCTGCCGCTGCGGCGTTCCTGGCGATCCGGTTGGCGTGGAAGGCGGCAGGCCGGACGGGCAGGACGAAGTCGCCCACCAGCTGGACCACTTCCCCGCCGAAGCCCTTCTTGAATTCGTACCCGCCGTGGCCTTCCTCATCCTGTCCGGAGATGCCGAACGTGCCGTAGAAGTTATACCGCGGGTACCCCTTCTCCAGCGCGTGCAGCATCATCCCCCAGTAGAGGGAGGTGGCGCCGTTGAAGTAGATGTAGTCCTGGACGGTGCCGCCGATGACGCACACCACCTCGTCGCCGTAGCAGACGAAGTGGATGGCTGCGACGGTGGCCGTGCCTACTGAGTCGGGGAACCGTTCGATGTCCTTCAGGCTGCGCTCGTAGCTGTCTACGAGGTCCTGGACCACCTTAAGCCGGTTGGCTTTCTTCTTGCTGCCGGTTTCCTCCACCTCACGGCGGAGGTCGGCGGCGGTGGCCGACTCCGCGGCCAGGCGTTCGGTGATGGATTTGCGGTAGGCCGGGATGTCGATCTTGGCCATCATGAGCTTGGTGAACTCGGGCGAGGTGGTGCGGAGCAGGTGCTCGTAGTAGGCGCGTTCGCGGTAGACGAACCCCTTTTCGTCACCGGCCCGGCTCAGTGCCCCGTAGAAGTCGTCCAGGGTTTCCAGGGTGGCCTGTTCCAGGAAGACGCCGTTCTTCTCCGCTTTGCGGATCGCTTTGCGGGTCCGGTAGCTGGTGCTCATGATCAGTTCCTCGGCATCCTGGATGCCTGTGAGGTCCTTGATGAACATCCAGTTCACGTTGACGAAGTTCATGTCCAGTCCCTGGTGCCGGAACCCGAGGCGTTCCAGTTCCGCCACCAGCGGCCGGTTGTCCTCGATTTCGGGGTGCTCGGCTCCCTCGGCATCACGGGCAATGTAGTGCAGATTCGGCGAGATGCGCAGCTCGGCAGCCTTGCGCCCGGCAGCGTGCTTGCGGAGAAGTTCGACGACGGCGCCCACCAGTTCGCGGTCCGTGTAGTCCATCAGGGGGCCCTTGGCGCATTCGCAGACGGTGTAGCCAAGCCGGGTGGTGGTGTAGTTCAGCTTTCCGGCAGCCACAAGCTCGCCGTCGCGCCGGACTCCGAACAGTTCCACCTGTTGCCCCCGTGCGCGCTGGAAGCGGGCGAAGTCGATGGACTGCAGGAAGCTGTTCTGCGGGTGCTTCAGGACGAAGGCCTCGAAGTCGGCGTCGCTGAGGATGGCGTACTCGAGTTCGGTAGCGGCGGAAACTGTATTCAAGGAATGACCTTCTTCTGAACTCTTCGCGGCCTGGCGGGGCACGCGCTGGGCGGGACGTTGTGCGGTGGCGGGAGCCGGGCTGGCGGCAGACGGCGGTGGCGCGGCAGCGCCGGACGCCGGGCCGGACCGGTCAGTAGAACTGCTGGCCCGTGCGGGCGGTTTCAATCCGGCGGAAGACCTTCTCTCCGCCGTTGACCCAGAGCCGGTGCTTGAGCGGGGCAAGGACGTAGTCGTAGCAGCCCACGAAGTCGGTCACAGTCTTGGTGAAACTGGTTTTGAACATGCCCATGCCGTACAGGTTGTGGCTCTTGTCCTTGATGCGGGAGGAGGGCGGGGTGCCGCAGAAGTCGTACTCGGTGCAGCCGAGCTCCTGCATCCGGCTGATGGCCGCCCACTGCACCAAGTGGGAATCGCCGTACTGCTTGCGGTTCTGGGTGGAGCCGCCGTCCTTGTAGGTTGCTTTCGCGCCGTAGTTGATCACGAAGGCTCCTACGCTGGGCTTACCGTCCTCGTAGGCGAAGAAGAAGTTTCCCTGGCCGCGGTTGCAGAATTCGTCCCAGAAGCGGGCGTAGTAGTCGTAGCTGCGCAGGGGCATGGAGCCTTTGGCCTTGACTGTGTCAGCCATGAGGTCGTACAGGGCGCGGTACGTTTCCGGTCCCTGTTCCTGCCGGACCACCTGGCAGCCCTCGCGCTCGGCGCGGCGGATGGCGTTGCGGGCCCGCGAGGAAATCGCTTTGAAGACTTCCTCCCCGGTGCCGGAGATGTCCAGCAGCGCGGTGGAATCGTTGGACTGGATGTTGGGGGCCTTCACCAGGTGGGCGGCCGCCAGCCGGGCCCGCGCGTCCTCGGAGTCCACGACGTCGGGCTCGATCTTGATGGTGAAGACGTTCAGCTTCTGGCTGCGGACGAAGGCCGCGCAGGCTTCAAGGGCGCGTTTCAGGTCCGCCGCGGACTGCAGGTCCGGGCCCTTGATGAGGTACCAAAGGCGGCCGAGGACCGGGAACTTCTTCTCCAGCACCAGGTTGTAGCTGGTGCTTCCCTCGCTCTCCAGCACCAGGAAGCGGACTTTCCAGCCGCTGCCGTTCTTGACCGATGCGTAGGCCGCGGACTGCAGCATGTTGCCGCCGTTCGGGTTGGCCGTGACGTGCTTGTCCCAGTTCTCAATTTCCTCGGCTGTGGCAAAACGTGCGGTGAATTCTCGCAAGGGGGCCGTGTCCAATCGGGTTTGTGCGCGGTTTCGGTGGTTCTGGATGCGTGCGGACATGCAGCCTCAAGTCTAAAGCCTCAGCCACTCCAGCCTTCTCCCCCGGGCGTCCTTGGCATGGCGCCGGCTGTCCGCGGAGCTGCACCTTGACGGGGCTGACGGGGTTCGGCAAGGGTTGGAGCATGAGGCCGGACGGGGAACAGAGCACTACTTCCGTGAAGAGCGGGCGGCCGTACAGTGCCGGGGCCCAGGCTGCCGCGCTTGCCGCGTTCCTGGTGGCGTCCCTGCTGGTGGCAGGGCTGGGCGGGCTGGCATCGGCCAGCAACGTCAATGGCTGGTACGCGACGGCGGACAAGGCGCCCTGGTCCCCGCCCAACACCGTGTTCGGTCCGGTCTGGACAATCCTCTATGCGGCAATGGCCGTTGCCGCGTGGCTCGTGTGGCGCAAGCGGTCGGAGAAGACCCGGCCGGCGCTGGCTGTTTACGGGATCCAACTGGTCCTCAACCTCGCCTGGACCCCGGTGTTCTTCGCCCTCTACCCCGCGTTGGGAACCGCTGCACTGTGGCTGGGCCTTGCCGTCATCATTGCCCTCATTGCAGCAGTCGCCGTGACTGTCCTTTACTTCGGCCCCATCAGCCGCACCGCCGGGCTGCTCCTCCTGCCGTATATCTCGTGGCTGGTGTTCGCCGCCTCCCTGAACTGGTGGGCAGCCGCCCACAACTAAGTGGCCTGCACCGGCCCCCGGGGACCGGCCCCGCCCAGGGCTTTCAGCATTCCACGACGTTGACGGCGAGGCCGCCCATCGCTGTTTCCTTGTATTTGTCGCTCATGTCCTTGCCGGTTTCGCGCATCGTGATGATGACCTCGTCCAGCGAGACGCGGTGGGTGCCGTCGCCCCAGAGCGCCATCTTGGCGGCGTTGATCGCCTTGGCCGCGGCGATCGCGTTCCGCTCGATGCACGGAACCTGGACCAGCCCGCCGATCGGGTCGCAGGTCAGGCCCAGGTTGTGCTCCATCGCGATCTCCGCGGCGTTCTCCACCTGGGCAGGGGTCCCGCCCATCACCTCGGCCAGGCCCGCGGCGGCCATCGACGACGCGGACCCCACCTCGCCCTGGCAACCCACCTCGGCCCCGGAGATCGAGGCCTGCTCCTTGTAGAGCACCCCGACGGCGCCGGCGGCGAGCAGGAACTTCACCACCACACCGTCGCGGTCCTCCTGCGTGGCGGACTCCATCCCGGGCGCGAAATGCAGGGCGTAGAACAGCACGGCGGGGATGATGCCGGCGGCGCCGTTCGTCGGGGCGGTGACCACCCGCCCGCCTGAGGCGTTCTCCTCGTTCACCGCCAGGGCCACCAGGTTCACCCACTCCTGCCAGTATCGCGGATCATAGGAAGCGCGGCCCAGCTCCCTTCCCTGGTCCCCGTCCTGGTCCGGGTCCTCGCCGTTGGCGCTTTCCTTCTGGATCCGGTCGAACCAGTCGGGGGCGCGGCGGCGGACCTTCAACCCACCGGGCAGTACGCCCTCGCGCTGCAGGCTGGTCTGCACGCAGGCCTCCATGACGGACCAGATGTGCAGCAGGCCAGCGCGGATCTCCTCCTCATCCCGCGAGGACT
Source organism: Arthrobacter sp. MAHUQ-56 (assembly GCF_019710585.1). GTDB lineage: Bacteria > Actinomycetota > Actinomycetes > Actinomycetales > Micrococcaceae > Arthrobacter. Next base: position 207,437 of record NZ_JAIFZQ010000021.1, read on the forward strand.
TCTCGTTGAGGAGCATGATGTCGCTGATCCCCAGTCCGGTGTCCCGGCAGTGCTCCAGCAGTTCGGCGGCGGTCCGGAACGGCAGCGGCAGCTCCTTCTTCGACTCCTCGAGTTCCTGCTGCGCTGCGTCCTCTTCGCCTTCACGGACGATGAACCCGCCGCCCACCGAAAAGAACGTGGCCGTGTGCAGCACGTTCCCTTCGGCGTCGGAAACCGTAAACGTCATGCCGTTCGTGTGCCGCGGCAGTACCGTCAGCGGCCGCAGCACCATGTCCTGCACGCCGTACGGCAGCGGCACCGCGCCCGCCAGGTTCAGGGTCCCCGTCTCCGCAATCGCGGCCAGCCGCTCCTCCACCTCCTCGGGCAGGATCAGCTCAGGATGGAACCCCTCCAACCCCAACAGGATTGCGGTCATCGTCCCATGCCCGTGACCAGTCGCAGCGAGGGACCCATAAAGATCCACCCGCAGCGACGCCACCTGCGCCAGCAACCCGGAAGCCTTCAGCTCCTCCGCGAACACGGCAGCAGCCCGCATCGGCCCCACAGTATGGGAAGACGACGGGCCAATCCCGATCGAAAACAGGTCGAAGACGCCAACGGCCATGACGGGGTTTCCTAACTACAGGTTCAGAGGGAGCGATCACCCAGGCGACGGGCGCACGAGGGGCCGGCGAAGCCAGCCACGGGGCACGAAGGACTACTTGAGGCGCTTGTAGAACGGGAGTTCGACGACTTCGAACGGTTCGGCCTTGCCGCGCAGGTCGATGTCCAGGGCGGTGCCCGGGGCTGCGTGTTCGACGTCGACGTAGGCCATGGCGATGGGATACCCGAGGGTGGGCGAGGGCTGGCCGGAGGTGACTTCACCGACCGTCACGCCGTCCTTGAGGACCGGGTAGTGGGCCCGGCCCGCGCGTCGGCCCTGGCCTTTGAGCCCTACGAGGCGGCGGCCGGACGTGCTTCCGGCGCCGGCTTCCTTTTTGGCGGCCAGCGCGGCCTTCCCCACGAAGTCGCCTTCCTTGGAAAGCGCGACGACGGGCCCCAGTCCGGCGGCGAACGGGTCGCCCTGCAGTGACAGTTCGTTGCCGTACAGCGGCATGCCGGCCTCAAGGCGCAAAGAGTCGCGCGCCGCCAGGCCTGCGGGGGTCAACTCCCCCTCGTCGGCAATTGCGATGAACGCCTGCCACAGCGCCGCGGCATCCTGGTTGGCCACGAAGATTTCGAACCCGTCCTCGCCCGTGTAGCCCGTGCGCGCCAGCAGGAGTTCGAGGCCGGCGCCGTTAACCAGGAAGGGAACCTCCACTGCGGCGTAGTACTTAAGGCCGGTAACGTCTGCGTGCCGGGCTGCAGGGACCAGCCGGAGCAGCAGTTCCTGGGCTTTGGGGCCCTGGACGGCGATCAGGGACGTGGCGGCGGAGGCATCGTCCACCGTGACATCGAACCCGGCGGCCCGTTCCTGCAGGGCAGCGGCGACGACGGCGGCGTTCCCGGCGTTGGGAACCACCAGGAACACGTCGGTACCGTCCTGCGCGGCCGGGCGGCGGTACGTGATCAGGTCATCGATGATGCCGCCATCGGCGTTGCAGATCAGCGAGTACTTGGCCTTGCCCACGGCCATGGCGGACATCTTTCCCACCAGGGCGTAGTCGAGGAAGGCGGCAGCCTGGGGTCCGGTCACCCAGACCTCCCCCATGTGGGAGAGGTCGAACAGGCCGGCCGTCTTGCGGACGGCATGGTGTTCGGCCAGTTCGGAGCTGTATTTCAGGGGCATCTGCCAGCCACCGAAGTCGGTGAAGGAGGCGCCCAGCTTCTTGTGTTCGTCGTACAGCGCGGTGTACTTCTCGGTCATGGTGCCGGTCCTTAGTTTTCGAACTCTTCGAGGGGCGGGCAGGAGCAGATCAGGTTGCGGTCCCCTGCTGCACCGTCGATGCGTCCCACGGGCGGGAAGTACTTGTCCTGCTTGTGGTGGGCGGGGAAAGCGGCCTGTTCACGCGGGTAGGCGCGGTCCCAGTCGGAGCTGACGACGGCGGCTGCCGTGTGGGGTGCGCGGCGCAGCGGCGAGTCCGCCACGGCAAAGTCACCGTTGGCCACCTGGTCGATTTCCTTGCGGATGGTGATCATGGCCTCGATGAAGCGGTCGATCTCGGCGAGGTCCTCGGATTCGGTGGGCTCCACCATCAGGGTTCCGGCGACGGGGAACGCGAGCGTGGGGGCGTGGAAGCCGAAGTCGATGAGGCGCTTGGCAACGTCTTCGGCGGTGACCCCGGTCTTGGCGGTCAGGGCGCGCAGGTCCAGGATGCACTCGTGCGCCACCAAGCCGCCTTCACCGGTGTAGAGGACGGGGAAGTACTCGTTGAGGCGCGAGGCGACATAGTTGGCGGCGAGCAGCGCGGATTTGGTGGCCTCGGTCAGGCCCTCACCGCCCATGAGCTTCACGTAGGCCCAGGAGATGGGCAGCACGCCGGCGGACCCGAAGCGGGAGGCGGAGATCGGCACGTCGGTGGCACCGGAACCGGCGTTCCAGGTATTCGCGTCGCCGGGCATGAACGGTGCCAGGTGCGCCTTCGCAGCGACCGGTCCGACGCCGGGTCCGCCGCCGCCGTGCGGGATGCAGAAGGTCTTGTGCAGGTTCAGGTGCGACACATCTCCGCCGAACTGGCCCGGCTGGGCCAGGCCCACCAGCGCGTTGAGGTTGGCACCATCGATGTAGACCTGGCCGCCTGCCGCGTGGATGGCGTCGCAGACCTCGCGGACGTCCCCGTCGTACACGCCATGGGTGGAGGGGTAGGTGATCATGATGCAGGACAGCACGTCCCGGTTGGCCTCGATTTTGGCCTCGAGGTCGGCGTGGTCGATGGTGCCGTCCGCTGCGGTGGCGACGACGACGACCTTCATGCCCGCGAGGACAGCGGAGGCCGCGTTGGTGCCATGGGCCGACGCGGGGATCAGGCAGACATTGCGCTGCGACTCACCGCGGGAGTGGTGGTAGCCGCGGATCGCGAGCAGGCCGGCCAGCTCGCCCTGGGATCCGGCGTTGGGCTGGATCGAGACCTGGTCGTAGCCGGTGATCGCAGTCAGGTCCGCCTCCAGGCCGGCGATGAGTTCGCGCCAGCCTTCGGTCTGCGAGTCCGGGGCGAACGGGTGGATTGAGGCGAACTCCGGCCAGGAGATGGCCTCCATCTCGGCGGTGGCGTTCAGCTTCATGGTGCACGAGCCCAGCGGGATCATGGTGCGGTCCAGCGCCAGGTCCCGGTCCGACAGCTTGCGGATGTAGCGCAGGAGCTGGGTTTCGGACCGGTGGGTGCTGAAGACCGGGTGCTGCAGGTAGTCGGAGGAACGCTCGACGCCGGCATCCAGTGCAAAACCTTCGCTCGCGGCCACCGTGGCGCCAAAGACGTCCGCGACCTCGGCGACGATGGCCGCCGTCGTCGTTTCGTCCAGGGAGATGCCCACGGTGTCGGCGTCGACACGGCGCAGGTTGATGCCACGCGCCTCGGCATCGGCAACAACCGCAGCCGCACGGCCCGGGACCCGGACGGTCAGGGTATCGAAGAAGCTCCGGTGGGCCACGTCGATTCCGGCAGCTGCGAGGGAGGCCGCGAGGGTGCGCGCGTGGCTGTGGGCGGTCTCGGCGATCGCCTTCAGCCCGTCCGGGCCGTGGTAGACGGCGTACATGGAGGCAACGATGGCCAGGAGCGCCTGGGCGGTGCAGATGTTGGACGTGGCCTTCTCGCGGCGGATGTGCTGCTCACGGGTCTGCAGCGCCAGCCGGTAGGCCGGGACACCGGCGTCGTCCTTGGACACACCCACCAGGCGGCCTGGCAGTGAGCGTTCCAGGCCCTTGCGGACAGCCATGTAGGCAGCATGCGGGCCACCGAAGAACAGCGGGACGCCGAAGCGCTGGGCCGAGCCGACGGCGATGTCGGCCCCCTGCTCGCCGGGAGGGGTGATCAGGGTCAGGGCCAGCAAGTCGGCGGCCACCGTCACCAGCGCGCCCCGTTCCTTGGCGGCGGCGATCACGGCGGACTGGTCCCACACCCGGCCGGAGGCGCCCGGCTGCTGCAGCACGATGCCGTTGATGTCGCCGTCGGGCAGGCCCTGGGACAGGTCCGCGACCTCCACCTCAAAGCCGAGCGCCTCGGCCCGGCCCTTGACGATCGCAATGGTCTGCGGCAGCACGTCGATGTCCAGGACGGTCTTGCCGTCGGCGGCGGGCTTGGTCTTGTTGGACCGGCGCATCAGCAGCACGGCCTCTGCCACTGCCGTGGCTTCATCGAGCAGCGACGCGTTGGCGATAGGCAGGCCCACCAGGTCCTGCACCATGGTCTGGAAGTTCAGCAGCGCCTCGAGCCGGCCCTGGGAGATTTCGGGCTGGTAGGGCGTATAGGCGGTGTACCAGGCCGGCGCCTCAAGGACATTCCGGCGGATGACGGCCGGGGTGATGGTGTCGTAGTAGCCCTGGCCGATCAGCTGAACGGCGGTCTTGTTCTTCCCGGCGAGCTTCCGCAGTTCGGCCAGGACCTCAACCTCGCTGAGGGCGTCCTGGAGTCGAAGGGCGGTTTCCTGGCGAATGACCTTGGGAACGGCCGTGTCCACCAGGGAGTCGACGCTGTCATACCCGACGGCCTTGAGCATGGTCTCGACGTCGGCCTGGCGGCGCGCGCCGATATGGCGGTCTACGAAGGTGGTGGAGGCTGAATTAACAGACACGAAGGAACTCCATTTACTCAGGCGGCGCAGGGTACGCCACAGCGATTCGGGTTCCTCCCCGCTCTGTATTGGACCTGAGAGTTTCCGCGTTGCCTGCCTGGACAGGACCCGCTTGCACCGTCGGTGAGCACAGCAGCTTTGCACTCCCCACAGGGAGACAGGGAACGCTGCCTGCTACTTTCCAGAGGTGCCTCGCCGCGGCGGTACATGGGCCTGCGAGATTCCTGGGGAGGATTTGCTCCTACGGCGCCTGCTTGTACTTCCGGCAGGACTCTCCCGCCGCAGATCAAAGGCTATTCATTTGGATTTGCCGGGGAGCAGCCCACGACGGCTCCCACAGCGCTTAATTCTCCTACGCCGGAGCCCGCGGGGCAAATGGTTCCTACCGCCGGAGCCGCTCCAGCGCGGCCAGCAACTCGTCCACGTCCGCCGCCGCTCCACCTTCGGGAACCGGGCCCACGGAGAGCATGGCGTTGAAGTACAGGCCGTCGCCCATGTACAGCACGGCCTTGGCCAGGGCGGGTCCCACATCCGCGGCGATCTCGTCGAGCCAGCGCCGCTGGATCGCGGCAAACCGCCGCCTCGTTTCTTCGTGCGCCACCTCGGCAAGCCGGGTGGCCGCGACGACGGCCCGGTCCAGGGGCGTGTCCGCCCAGACCGAGGACCGGATGAAGTAGGCCGCGGCTCCTTCCGGAGCTTCGGCCATGGCGTCGGCATCGGCGCCGGCCAGCACATCCAGCCGTTCCAGCAGCACCTCAATGAGCGCTTCCTTGTTGGGGAAGTGATAGAGCAGGCCGCCCTTGGAGACGCCTGCCTTCCGGGCGACGGCGTCGAGGGTGGCCGCCCTCTCCCCCACCTCAATGAGGAGGGATTCAAAGGCGTCGAGGACGGCGTCGCGGGCTACAGGCTTCCGGGGCATGCCTCCCATCATGCCCCCGAGCATGGTGAAACCCGGAAATTTCGAAACTATACCGTCTGGACGGTATAGTTATTTCACTACCTCGACCAGCTCCTTTGCACCAGGCCAGACGGGAAGCCCCGGGACGCCTTCACCGAGGCGCGACTGGCTGGCCTTGGCGCTGCTGATGTTCCCGGTACTGCTCGTGGCCGTGGACAACACGGCCCTGACGTTCGCCCTCCCAGCCATAACGCATGCCCTCGAGCCTTCCGGCGTGCAGCTGCTGTGGATCGTGGACGCCTACCCCCTGGTGCTGGCCGGGCTGCTCGTATCGATGGGGAGCCTGGGTGACCGGATTGGGCGGCGGCGGCTGCTGACCATCGGCAGTACCGGATTCGCAGCGATCTCTGCCGCCACGGCCTTTGCCCCCAGCCCGGAATGGCTGATTGCCGGCCGGGGAGCCCTGGGATTTTTCGGCGCCATGCTGATGCCGTCCACCCTGTCGCTGATCCGCAACATCTTCCCCGAGCCCGGCCGCCGGAGGCTCGCCGTCGCCATCTGGGCAGCAGGCTTCTCCGGCGGCGCGGCCCTGGGGCCGATTTTCGGCGGCTGGCTGGTGGAGCAGTTCTGGTGGGGAGCGGTTTTCCTGGTCGCACTGCCCCTCATGCTTCCCCTGCTGGTGTTCGCGCCCGCGTTCATTCCGGAATCAAGGGATCCGGCACCCGGGGCGGTGGACATCCCCAGCGTCCTGCTCTCGATGCTTGCCATGGTTCCCGCGGTATACGGGATCAAGGAGGTTGCCACCCAAGCCTCCGGCCCGGCGGGTTTTGCCGGCATTGCCTTCGGCGTGGCGATGGGCGCGGTGTTCGTGCGCCGGCAGCACAGCCTCAAGCACCCGCTGCTGGATATGTCCCTGTTCCGGAACAGGGTCTTCAGCATGGCGATCGGCGCCAACATCCTGGCGCTGTTTTCCTTCAACGGATTCATCCTGTTCCTGGCCCAGCACCTCCAGCTGCTCGAAGGAATGACCCCGTCCGCCGCAGGCATCGCGATGATCCCTGCCCTGGCCGCCACCGTGGTGGCGGGACTGGTGGTGGTGCCGCTGGTCCGGAAGGTCCGGCCGGGCTTCGTGGTGGCTGCGGGCCTGGCCTTCAGCGCGGCCGGATACAGCCTGGTGGCATTCGGAAACCACGACGGCGGACCTTCCGTCCTGCTGGCGGCGCTGCTCATCCTGGCGCTCGGCGTGGGGACGGCGGAAACCATCTCGAACGACCTCATCCTGGGCTCTGCGCCGCAGGAAAAATCGGGGGCGGCGGCCGCCATTTCGGAAACAGGCTATGAGGTGGGCGCACTGTTGGGCACGGCGGTGCTGGGGTCGATCCTGACCGCCTCCTACCAGCAAAACCTGCGGCTGCCGGCAGGTGTGGAGGGCGCGCTGCCCGGGCACACCCTCCATAACGCGGGCGAAACGCTGGCGGGCGCCATGGACGCTGCAGCAGCCCTGCCCGCTCCCCTGGCAGCAGCACTGCGGGAGGCGTCAGCGGCCGCTTTTGACTCGGGTGTCCACATCACCGCGGCCATCGGGCTGGTACTGATGACCGCTGCGGCGGTCCTTGCCGCCGTCGTGCTTCGAAAAGTCCCGAAAGCCGGCTGACGGGACGTGCGGGCAGCAAAAAGGGCGCCCGGCTTCGGAGGATTGCCCCGGAGCCGGACGCCCCTGCCGGACTACTTGGAGTCGGCGGTGGTGACGCTCGCAGTGGGCTTGAGGTTTTCGGCCTGCACCATCCAAGCGAACTGCTCGAGCCGGGCGATGAACTCGTGCAGGAGATCGGCGGAGGTGGGGTCCTCCTCATCCACTTCGTCATGGACCTTCCGCATGGTGCCGACTGCGGCCTCAAGGGCGGCGACGATCCGCTCGATCGCGTCCTTGGTGCTGATCAGCCCTTCGGGGAACTGGGCCAGGCTGGTGGTATCGGCAACGGTGGAGCTGCGGCCGTCCGGAAGGGCGTGCAGGGCGCGCATGCGCTCGGCGGTGTCATCGGCGAACTGGCGGGCGGCATCAACGATTTCATCCAGCTGCAGGTGGAGGTCGCGGAAATTCGTGCCCACGATGTTCCAGTGCGCCTGCTTGCCCTGAACGTGGAGTTCGATCAGGTCCGCGAGCACGGCCTGCAGGTTGTTGGTCAGTGTCGGTGAAGCTTTCATGCATCCTCCTCGATTGGTCCAGTGCTGCCGAGGCTACCAGCCGGGCAGGGGCCGCGGGAGGCAGTTTCTCAGTGAGCTTACTAATGCGCGGCGGTCATAAAAGAATGTTGTTCATATTGCGTCTTGCATCACAGAGCCGGCGCCCCCATACTAAATGAACGCCATTCATATAGTGACTTCCGTCTCACAGCCTTCCAGAAAGTGGTGCCATGACAGAGACAATCCGCACCAGTACATCCAAATCAGGCCCCCATGCCCACGCGCCCTCCGCGGGCGGCGTCAGCGACAAGGGACTCAAGGGCGGGCAGCTCGGCCTCCTCGCCGTCGTCGTCCTGGGCATCTCCACCATTGCTCCCGCCTACACCCTCACCAGCGCACTTGGACCCACCGTCAACGAGGCCGGACTCCAGCTGCCGGTCATCTTCCTGATCGGGTTCATCCCCATGATCCTGGTCTCGCTTGCCTACCGGGAGCTCAACGCCGATTCCCCGGACAGCGGCACCACCTTCACCTGGGTCACCAAGGCCTTCGGCCCCTGGGTCGGCTGGATGGGCGGCTGGGGCCTGCTGGCCGCCAACATCATCGTGCTCTCCAACCTGGCCGGTGTCGCCGTCGACTTCTTCTACCTCTTCCTGTCCCAGCTCACCGGCTCCCCCGAACTGGCGGACCTGGCGGACAACAAGGCGCTGAACGTGCTCACGTGCTTTGTCTTCGTGGCACTCGCCGTCTGGGTCAGCTACCGGGGCCTGCACACCACCAAGCTGGTGCAGTACAGCCTGGTGGGATTCCAGCTGCTGGTGCTGGGCCTGTTCGTGGGCATGGCCTTCGCCAACTGGTCCACCTCTGAAACGGCGATCCCGTTCAGCTGGGACTGGTTCGATGTGACCAGGATCGAGACGTTCGGCCAGGTGGCCGCGGGCATCTCCCTGTCGATCTTCGTCTACTGGGGCTGGGACGTGTGCCTGACGGTGAATGAGGAAACCGCCAACGGCAAGAAGACCGCGGGGTTCGCAGGCACCCTGACCGCCGTCATCGTCCTGGCCATCTACCTCCTGGTCAGCATCGCCACCATGATGTTCGCCGGCGTGGGCGATACCGGCAACGGCCTGAACAACGCCGACAACCACGAGAACATCTTCACGGCCTTGGCCTCCCCCATCATGGGCCCGTTCGCCATCCTGATGTCCCTCGCCGTGCTCTCCAGCTCCGCCGCCTCCCTGCAGTCGACCTTCATGTCGCCGTCGCGCAGCCTACTGGCCATGGCCCACTACGGCGCCCTGCCCGAACCGTTCAGCCGGATCAGCCGGAAGTTCGCGACACCGGGCTTCGCCACCATCGCCGCCGGCGTGCTGTCCGCAGGGTTCTACGCGATCATGCATGTGGTCAGCGAGAACGTCCTGAACGACACCATCCTGGCCCTGGGCCTGATGATCTGCTTCTACTACGGGCTGACCGCACTGGCGTGCACATGGTACTTCCGCCACAGCCTCTTCAACAGCGCACGCCACTTCCTGTTCCGGCTGGTCTGCCCGGTGGTGGGCGGCGTGGGCCTGTTCGTGGTGTTCGTCCAGACCGCGGTGGATAGCCTGGCACCGGAATTCGGCAGCGGTTCGGAGGTATTCGGAGTGGGCCTGGTGTTCATCCTGGGCGTCGGCATCCTGGCACTGGGCGCCGTCGTCATGCTGGTCATGGCCCGGACCCATCCCGGCTTCTTCCGCGGCCAAACCCTCAAGCGGGACACCCCCGCACTGGTGGTTCCCGAATAGGCCCCACACTGAAAAGGTGCCGTGTCCCGTTTCCGGGGCACGGCACCTTTTGGTTGACGACGGCGGAGCGGTCACCAATAGTGGGCGACGTCGATCACCAGGCGGGAGCCGTCGTCCGGCCCGGCCAGGGTGAAGACGCGGAACGGCAGGCGGGCGCGCACTCCCAGGCCCAGGCTTGTATACCCCTCGAAGCTTCCGGCGTAGGCAACCTGTCGGAACGTCTGGTAACCGGCCACGTTGGAGAGCTCAGACTTGTCAGCCGGGCTGTAGGTAGGGTTGCCGCCGGCGTCGTAGGCAGGGGCGTTGACCGTGACCTGCAGGCGCGCTCCGCCCCGGAGCGGGACAGGAAGCCCGGACCCGTCCTGGACCACCTGGGGCACATACTTCACGGTGTATCCGGCGGCCGGCCCGTTGAGGTCCACCACCATACGGTCAAAGCAGTAGTGCTGCCCGGCCCGGACGCCGGTGACGGATGCCGAACTCATGCCCTCGCCGCTCTTAACCAGCGATCCCCACGTGAGCCCGCAATACGATGTGCTTGCCGAGGCTGGCCCCGGCAGCAGCAGTCCCAGCCCCGCGGCCAACATGATGGCGGTAAGCCAGGTAAGGAATTTCTTCATGGTGGTGCCATCCAGGAATGAGGCAATTGGATGGATTAAGCGTAGGAGCCTGCACAGCCTGAAACGAGGCCTGTTTTGGTAACGGGCGGCCTGTGCCCGATAACGACGGCGGCGGGAACCAAAAAGCGCCGCCCACCTCGGGGGTGGGCGGCGCCGGGCGAAGCGAAAGGATCTTTAGCCTTCGCACTCGCGGCAGTACTTCAAGCCGTCCTTTTCGCGGGCAACCTGGGAACGGTGGCGGACCAGGAAACACGAGGAACAGGTGAACTCATCCGACTGTTCGGGGACCACGATGACCGTCAGTTCCTCGTTGGAAAGATCGGCGCCGGGCAGGTCGATACCTTCCGCGGTGTCGTTCTCGTCGAGGTCGATGACCGCGGTCTGTGCGTTACCGCTCCTGGACGCTTGGAGGGCTTCGAGGGAGTCCGCGGGAGACTCTTCTTCCTGCTTGCGTGGAGCATCGTAATCGGTAGCCATAGCCTGTTCACTTTCGTTGCCGCACAGCGCCATTTCAGGCGCTTCAGGAAGTCTAGGGCATCATCCCGGTACTAAGGCAATAGTGTGCTCAACCAGACAACCCGCTGCCGTCGGGAAGGGTTTCGGCGTACTTGGCGCGGGCCAGATCGGCCCCCACGGCGACGCCGCTCAGGGCCGGCAGCCAGGCCCAGCGTGCAGCGTCCGCCATGGGGTCGGCCGCCAGGGCCTCGGAATCGAAAGTGAAGGTCTGCATGAGCCAGGCGCGGAGCCGCGCGCGAAGGGTTGCCGTCATGCCTGAAACCTACGCAGCTATTGTTGTGGCTTCGTTTCATGCCGGTCTCGCGGCCATTAACACTGTGCACCTGTCAGGCGGGTGCGGCGGTGCTGCTGCGCAGGACGAGTTCGGGCTCCACCACCAGCGTCCGCGGTCCTTCCGTGCCGTTGAGCGCCGTCAGCATGATGTCCATGCACCGCCGGCCGAGCTCTTCGAAGTCCTGCCGGACGGTGGTCAGCGGCGGGCTGAAATAGGCGGCCTCGGCCTGGTCGTCGAAGCCCACCACCGACACCTCCTGCGGCACCTTGATGCCCGCCTCGTTGAAGGCGCGCAGCACGCCCATGGCCATCTGGTCGTTGGCCACGAAGAGGGCCGTGGCGCGGTGGCCGGCCGCCAACTGCCGGCCGATCTCATAGCCGCTGCCGGCGCTCCAGTCCCCTTCGACCATGAGGTCGGAGTCGAGTCCTGCGGCGTCAAGCGTGGCCTTCCAGCCGTCGGCACGGGCCACGGCGTCGATCCAGTCCTGCGGCCCGGCAACATGACCTATCCTGCGGTGCCCCTGCTCGATCAGGTGCCGGACGGCCAGTTCGGCTCCGCGGCGCTGGTCCACGCGCACACCGCCCACGGCCTCGTTCCCGTCCGAGCCCACGGCCACCACCGGCACCCCGATGGGCAGCTCCGCCAGGGCGGCCAGTGTTCCCACGTGCGGAACGATCACCACGATCCCGTCCACCGACTGGTCCAGGAAGTGCCGGACGGCGTCCAGGATGGCTTCCCGGCTGACCTCCCGCAGCGCGGCAATGCTCACGAAGTATCCGGCGTCGCGCGCCGCCTGTTCCACTCCGAGCAACGTGTTGGCCGGGCCGTACTGGGAGAGCTCGTTGCCCAGCACGCCGATGGTCTGCGAGCGCCGGGTCACCAGGCTCCGGGCTGCGGTGTTGCGGCGGTACCCGAGCTGGGCAATGGCCGCCTCAACCTTCTCCCGCGTCGCCTTGCTCACGTTGGGGTGGTTGTTGACCACCCGTGAGACGGTCTGGTGTGAGACTCCCGCCAGCTCCGCCACGTCCTCGAGCCGTGGCAGGCGGGGCGGCTTACTTTGTGTCATGAGGCTATTGTCCGTGAGAGCGGCCGCCGCCGGGGCAACGACGGCGGCCGGGCGGCGGATTCACAGTCCGCCGGCTAGCCGGTAGTACGCGGCGTTCCAGTTCAGGTCCTTCTTGAACTGGCGGATGGTGGTGCCCTCGTCGATGGTGAGCAGCTCGGTCTTGGCGATTTCCGCGAAGTCCTCGAACACGTCCATGCCCACCTGGGTGGAGAGCACGGTGTGGTGTGCTGCGCCGGCGGTGAGCCAGGCGGCGGCGGACGTGGCGAAGTCCGGCTTGGGCTGCCAGAGTGCGCGTGCCACCGGCAGGTTGGGCAGGGGCTGGTCCAGCGGGACCACGTCGACGGCGTTGGCCACCAGGCGGAACCGGTCCCGCATGTCGGAGAGGGCGACGACGACCCCCGGGGAGGCATCGGCGTCGAACACCAGCCGGACGGGGTCTTCCTTGCCGCCGATGCCCAGCGGGTGGATTTCCAGCCGCGGCTTGCCCGCCGTAAGGGAGGGGCAGACCTCCAGCATGTGGGCGCCCAGGATCTTTTCGGAGCCCGGTTCCAGGTGGTAGGTGTAGTCCTCCATCAGGGATGCGCCGCCGGGCAGGCCGGCGCCCATCACTTTCGCGGCGCGGACCAGGATGGCGGTCTTCCAGTCGCCCTCGGCGCCAAAGCCGTAGCCGGCGGCCATGAGCCGCTGCACGGCCAGGCCGGGCAGCTGGCGGAGCGCGCCCAGGTCCTCGAAGGAGGTGGTGAAGGCTGCGGAGCCGTTGCCTTCGAGGAAGCTGCGCAGCCCCAGTTCGATCCGGGCGCCGTACCGCAGCGATTCGTGCCGGGCCGCGCCTGCGCGGAGTTCCGGCACCACGTCGTACAGGTCCTCGTACTCGGCAACCAGGGCGTCGACATCGGACTCCGCAGCGCCGTGCACGGCGTCGGCGAGCTCGTTGACGGACCAGGTGTTGACGGCGACGCCGAAGCGCAGCTCCGCCTCGGTCTTGTCGCCTTCAGTGACAGCGACGTTGCGCATGTTGTCGCCGAAACGGGTCAGCTTCAGCGTCCGGACGGCGGCCCAGCCGGCGGCGGCGCGCTGCCAGGAACCCACCTGGCGCGCCACCTCGGGGTTGGAAACGTGGCCGACGACGGTCTTGCGGGCGATGCCCAGGCGGGACTGGATGTACCCGAATTCGCGGTCGCCGTGCGCGGCCTGGTTCAGGTTCATGAAGTCGAAGTCGATGTCCGCCCAGGGCAGGTCGCGGTTGGCCTGCGTGTGCAGGTGCAGCAGCGGCTTGCGGAGCAGGTCCAGGCCGGAGATCCACATCTTGGCCGGGCTGAAGGTGTGCATCCAGGCCGTCACGCCGATGACGGAATCGTCCGCGTTGGCCTCCAGCGCGGTCCGGCGGATCGCATCGGAATCTGTCAGGACGGGTTTCCAGACGATCCGGACCGGCACGGCCGAGGACGCGTTGAGCTGGTTGGCGATCTCCCGGGACTGGGCGGCCACCTGCTTGAGGACGTCTTCCCCGTAGAGGTGCTGGCTGCCGGTGAGGAACCAGACCTCGTAGCCGTCAAGGGAAGTGTTTGCTGCAGTGCTCATGGGTTCTCCTGGGAAGTCGTAAGGTGACGGCGTTGAACTACTGGCCGTAGACGTTCTGGTAGCGGGCGTAAAGGGAATCGATGTGGCCCTGGTCGATGGGCAGCGGGTCACCGAGCTGCCGGGCGATGTGGACGGTTCGGGCCACTTCCTCGCACATGACGGCGGCCTTCACGGCGGCCCGGGCATCCTTGCCGATGGTGAAAGGACCGTGGTTCTGCATCAGGACCGCCGGTGAGTTCGAGTTCTTCAGGGTCTCCACGATGCCGTGGCCGATCGAATCGTCGCCGATCAGCGCGAACGGGCCCACCGGTATCTCCCCGCCGAATTCATCCCCCATCATGGTGAGCACGCACGGAATCGCCTCCCCGCGGGCCGCCCACGCGGTGGCATAGGTGGAGTGTGTATGCACCACGCCGCCGACCTCCGGCATGTGCCGGTAGACGTAGGCGTGGGCTGCGGTGTCCGAGGACGGCGACAGCGCAGGGTTGCCCCACTCGCCGTCCCCATTGCCCGGCACCGGAACGCCGTACAGATCGGTGACGATCATCTGCTCCGGCGTCAGGTCCTGGTAGGACACGCCGGAGGGCTTGATGACCATGAGGTCCGTGCCGGGAACCCGTGAGGAGACGTTGCCGGCTGTCCACACCACCAGTTCGTACCGGGTCAGTTCTGCGTGCAGCGCGCACACTTCCTCCCGGACGCGGGCGATGGTTTCGAGGATTGCGCTCATGCGGACACCTCCACGGTTGTTCTGGCGGCGTTGCGCTGGATGGCCTTGAGCCGGTGCATCACGTCGTTGCCGCCCCGGCCGAAGTAGTCGTGCAGCGCCGTGTACTCCTGGAACAACTCGTCGTATGCGGCCACGTTTTCCGGGATCGGCGTGTACACCTCGCCGGGTTCGGCGCCCATCGCGGCGGCGGCCTCGCGGATGTCAGCATACTCACCCGCAGCCACCGCGGCGTGGATGGCCGATCCCAGCGCCGGGCCCTGCTCTGAACCGATGGTGGACAACTGCAGGCCCGTGGCATCCGCATAAATCTGCATCAGCAGCCTGTTCTTCAGCAGGCCGCCGGCAACGATGAATTCCTTGACCGGCACCCCCGCGGCCCGGAAGGCCTCCACGATGGTGCGGGTCCCGAATGCGGTGGCTTCCAACAGCGCCCGGTACGTGTCCTCCGGCCGTGTGGCCAGGGTCTGGCCCACTACGATCCCGGACAGCTCGTGGTCCACCAGGACCGAACGGTTGCCCGAGTGCCAGTCCAGCGCGATCAGGCCGTGCTCTCCGATGGCCTGCCGCGACGCCAGATCGGTGAGGTATTCATGGATCCCCAGGCCTGCACCCTTGGCAGCCTGGTGGTACTCGGGCGGGACGCCGTACTTGGTGAACCAGCCGAAAATGTCACCCACGCCGGACTGCCCGGCCTCGTAGCCCCACAGCCCGGGCACGATCCCGCCATCCACCACCCCGCACATCCCCGGTACCTCACGCAGATCCGTGCCGTTCATCACGTGGCAGGTGGAGGTTCCCATGATCGCCACGAGCTGGCCGGGGTCCACAGCCTTGGCAGCCGGGGCCGTGACATGCGCGTCAACGTTTCCCACGGCCACGGCAATGCCCTCCGGCAGCCCCGTCCAGGCCGCCGCCTCGGCCGTCAGGGTGCCCGCGGCATCGCCGAGCCGCCCGATGGTGTGCTCCAGCTTGCTGCTGACAAAGTCCTTGAAATCCGGGTTCAGGGCGGCCAGGAAATCCTCCGACGGATACCGGCCGTCCTGGTAAATGCCTTTGTAGCCGGCAGTGCAGGCATTGCGGACATAGCGGCCGCACAGCTGCCAGACGATCCAGTCCGCCGCCTCCACCCAGTGGTCCATCGCGGCGTAGGCCTCCGGATCCTCTTCCAGCAGCTGCAGCCCTTTGGCGAATTCCCATTCCGAGGAGATCAGGCCCCCGTAGCGCGGAAGCCAGTCCTCGCCGCGCTCGGCGGCCAGCCGGTTAATCCGGTCGGCCTGCCCCTGCGCCGCGTGGTGCCGCCAGAGTTTCACATAGGCGTGCGGCCGGTTCCCGTAGCCGGGCAGTTCGTTCAGTGGCGTGCCATCGGCCTTGACCGGCACCATAGTGCAGGCGGTGAAGTCCGTGGCAATCCCGACGACGGCGGCCGGGTCGATCCCGGCGGCCGCCACCGCGGCAGGTACGGCATTGCGCAGCACTTCACGGTAGTCGTTGGGCACCTGAAGCGCCCACTCACCGGGAAGCCGCACGGCTTGTCCGTTGGATCCCGCGCCTGCAGTGTCCTCCGGAAGCCGGTCCGTGACCACGGCGTGCGGGTATTCGTGGACGGCGCTGCCGAGCTCCTGGCCGTCGCGCACCCGCACTACGACGGCGCGCCCCGAAAGGGTCCCGTAGTCCACTCCGATGACGCAGGGCTCGGAGCTGGATCTGTTCAACGTCTCTGGCATGGTGCCTCCATCCGGGAGGCAGCGGCCTCATTACCGGGGGTTGTAGGGTCTGGGTCGAGGTAAGTTCTGGAGCAAGTGTGAACGCTAACAAGGAAAGATGTCAACGAGAGCGAAAAACTTTCGAGATTCTGCGAGGCCGGTCTTGTTAGCGTTCACAAGTCGGTCTATATTGAACCGACACATCAACAATGTGGCCAGGGCCAGGGAGCGTCGGCGCTGCCCGGTCCACCAACACTTCGTGGCAGTGCTGCCGCGGAAGGAGAAAATGGTGAGAATCAAAAAACTCATGGGCGCGGTGGCTCTTGTCCTCGCCCTGACGGTGGGCGCCACCGGTTGCGGCACCCGGGGCGGGGCCAGCACTGAATCCGGCAGCGCGGCCAAGCCCAGCGATTCGCTCGTGGGAATCTCGATGCCCACGCAGACGTCCGAACGGTGGATTGCCGATGGCGCAAACGTGGAAAAGTCGCTGAAGGACCTCGGGTACAAGACTGACCTGCAGTTCGCCAATGACGACATCCCCACCCAGGTCTCGCAGATCGAAAACATGCTGACCAAGGGCGCCAAGGCTTTGATCATCGCTGCCATTGACGGCACCACCCTGACCGACGTCCTGGCCAAGGCCAAAGAGCAGAACGTCAAGGTCATTGCCTACGACCGCCTGATCAACGGCACCCCCAACGTGGATTACTACACCACGTTCGACAACTACACCGTCGGCGTCCAGCAGGCTACCTCGCTTCTGACCGGCTTGGGCCTTATCGACTCCAGCGGCAAGAAGGTGGATGGCAAGGGCCCCTTCAACATCGAGCTTTTCGCCGGAAGCCCCGACGACAACAACGCCAACTTCTTCTGGACCGGTGCCATGGACACCCTCAAGCCGTACATGGACGCCGGCACCCTGAAGGTCCCCAGCGGCCAGACCAAGTTCGAGCAGGCCGCGATCCTTCGCTGGCAGGCACCCGTGGCACAGAAGCGCATGGAGGACATCATCACCTCCGCCTACAGCTCCGGAACCAAGCTGAACGGCGTCCTGTCTCCGTATGACGGCCTGTCCATCGGCATCATCTCGGCCCTCACCAGCACCGGCGGCTACGCCAAGGGAAGCCTGCCGGTGGTCACCGGCCAGGACGCCGAAAAGGGCTCCGTGAAGTCCATCATCGCCGGCGAGCAGTACTCCACCATCTTCAAGGACACCCGCCAGCTGGGCGCCCAGGCCGTCAAGATGGTTGATTCTGTCCTCAAGGGCCAGGAACCGGAAACCAATGACACCAAGACCTACAACAACAAGGTCAAGGTTGTCCCGGCCTTCCTGCTGAAGTCCGTGATCATCACCAAGGACAACTATAAGAAGGAACTGATCGACTCGGGTTACTACACCGATGCCGACGTGAAGTAGTCAGCGTCCGGGGCTGTGGCCCGGCTCGTCGCCGGGCCACAGCCCCTCCCGCAACCTCCTGCAGCAGCAGGAAGGCCAAGCTTCGACCAGTCAGTGGGAATTGACGATGAACACACCCATTCTTCAAATGCGAGGAATTACCAAAACGTTCCCCGGCGTGAAAGCGCTGCAGGACGTCACCCTGGATGTGAACCGTGGAGAGGTCCACGCCATCTGTGGTGAAAACGGAGCCGGCAAATCAACGCTCATGAAAGTGTTGTCCGGCGTCTATCCACACAACAGCTTCGACGGGGAAATCCTCTTCGAGAACGAACCCTGCAACTTCTCCAGCATTTCGGACAGCGAGAAGCGGGGAATTGTCATCATCCACCAGGAACTTGCTCTGAGCCCGTACCTGTCAATTGCCGAGAACATTTACCTGGGCAACGAACAGGCCACCAACGGCTGGGTGGACTGGCGCAAGACAAACCTGGAGGCCGCCAGGCTGCTGGCCCGAGTCGGCCTGGACGAAAACCCGGTCACCCCCGTGCAGCACATCAGCGTGGGCAAGCAGCAACTGGTGGAGATCGCTAAGGCGCTTTCCAAGGAAGTGAAGCTGCTCATCCTGGACGAGCCGACGGCCGCCCTCAACGACGAGGATTCCGGCCACCTGCTGGACCTGATCCTCCACTTGAAGGGCCAAGGGGTTACCAGCATCATCATCAGCCATAAACTCAACGAAATCCGCAAGGTGGCCGATGCCGTCACCATCATCCGGGACGGCAAGACCATCGAGACCCTGCGCCTTGACGAAGGCCAGATCACGCAGGAACGGATCATCCGCGGCATGGTGGGCCGGGACCTGGAGAGCCTGTATCCGGACCGCGAACCGAACATCGGCGAGGAAGTCCTGCGGATCGAAGACTGGTCCGTGCGCCACCCCCAGGACCACACCCGCATGGTGGTCAACAACGCCAACCTGCATGTCCGGAAGGGCGAAGTCGTGGGACTCGCCGGACTGATGGGCGCCGGCCGCACCGAACTGGCCATGAGCGTTTTCGGCCGCACCTACGGCACCGCCACGTCAGGAAAGGTCTATAAGTACGGCAAGGAAATCAACACCGCCACGGTGTCGGACGCGATCAGGCACGGCATTGCCTACGCCACCGAGGACCGCAAGCACTACGGCCTGAACCTCATTGAGGACATCAAGCGGAACATCTCCCTGGCAGCGCTGCGCAAGCTCGCCAAGCGCGGCTTCGTCGACAAGAACCAGGAGACCGTGGTGGCCAACGGCTACCGCAGGAGCATGAACATCAAAGCGCCGTCGGTGGCTGCCATCACCGGAAAGCTCTCCGGCGGCAACCAGCAAAAAGTGGTACTCAGCAAATGGATGTTCTCCGACCCTGACGTGCTTATCCTCGATGAACCCACCCGCGGGATCGATGTCGGCGCCAAATTCGAGATCTATACGATCATCGCCAAACTTGCGGCCGAAGGAAAAGCAGTCATTGTGATTTCCTCTGAGCTGCCGGAACTGCTCGGAATCTGCGACCGCATCTACACGCTCGCCGCCGGCCACATCACAGGCGAAGTTCCCATCGCCGAGGCCACCCAGGAAACACTGATGCACTACATGACCAAAGAGAAGGAATAGCGAAATGTCCGCCTTACGAGAATCGCTCGGATTCCTCACAAGCCGCCTCCGCCAGGTTGGCATCTTCGTCGCCCTTATCCTGATCGTCCTGCTGTTCCAGGGACTCACGGGCGGGATCCTGCTGGAACCCCAGAACGTCACCAACCTGGTGGTCCAGAACAGC
Organism: Arthrobacter sp. MAHUQ-56; assembly: GCF_019710585.1. Taxonomy (GTDB): domain Bacteria; phylum Actinomycetota; class Actinomycetes; order Actinomycetales; family Micrococcaceae; genus Arthrobacter. Next base: position 226,719 of record NZ_JAIFZQ010000021.1, read on the forward strand.
TACATCCTCATCCTGGCCATCGGCATGGTGATGGTGATCATTGCAGGGCACATCGACCTTTCCGTCGGTTCGGTGGCCGGGTTCATCGGCGCCGTGGCCGGCGTCATGATCGTGCACTGGGGCTGGCCGTGGTGGGCTGCCATCCCTGCCTGCCTGCTGGTCGGGGCCCTGGTAGGGGCATGGCAGGGCTACTGGATCGCCTACGTGGGGATCCCGGCCTTCATCGTCACGCTGGCAGGCATGCTGATCTTCCGCGGGCTGACGCTCATTACCCTGAAGAACCAGCAGATCACCCCCTTCCCCGCCGAACTGCGGGCCCTCGGCGGCGGATTCCTCCCCGACCTCACCGGCGGCACCTCCGTGCTGGAATGGCTCACGGTCATCCTCGGTGTCGGGGCAACGGTTGCCCTGCTGATCCAAGCGCTCAAGGAACGCAGGATCCGGCGGAAGTTTGACCTCGAAAGCGAACCCCTGGTCTGGTTCGTCATCAAGACCACCTTCACGGCGCTGCTCATGCTCGTCATCACGTTCCTTCTGGCGTCCTACCGGGGAACCCCGATCGTCCTGGTGGTCCTGGCCGCACTGGTGATCGCGTACACCGCACTCATGAACAACAGCGTCTTCGGGCGGCACACCTATGCCATCGGCGGCAACCTGCATGCAGCCGAACTGTCAGGCATCAAGACCAAGGCCGTCACGTTCCGGCTCTTCGTGAACATGGGCGTGCTTGCCGCCCTGGCGGGCCTCGTCTTCACCGCCCGGCTCAACTCCGCGCAGCCCGCCGGCGGTACCGGATTCGAACTCGACTCCATCGCCGCGGCGTTCATTGGCGGCGCCGCGGTGACCGGCGGCATCGGGACTGTCGCCGGCGCGATGATCGGCGGCCTCATCATGGGTGTGCTCAACAACGGCATGTCGATCCTGGGCCTCGGCACCGACTACCAGCAGCTCATCAAGGGCCTGGTGCTCCTGGTAGCCGTCGGCTTCGATATCTTCAACAAGAACCGCAGCGGTGGTGGCGGCGATATTGGGAAGCGCTTCAAACTGAAAACCTCCCCTCCGCCCGCCCAGGAGAAGCCGGCGCCGGCAACGAGCGAAAAGGTGGACGCAGGCGTTAAGTAGTACCGGCTCCATGAAGCACGGCTCCACGAAAGGCCCCGGACCCTGGACACACAGCCAGGTTCCGGGGTCTTTCGCGCTTGTCAGGGCGCGGCAGCCACGCCGCTTGCGGCATCCGCCGGCGAGCGCCGCCGCCGGCTGAGCAGGATGAAGGGGGCGGCCAGCAGTTGCACCACTCCGCTCATGGCCAGCGAGGCCGGGTACCCGTAAAGATCCGCTGCGCGGCCAAGAAGGGGCTGGACCACCACTCCCCCGCTGGAGCCCATGAGCGAGGCAAAGCTGAGGACGGTTGCCCGCTGCTTGGACGCGATCATGTCGTTCAGGTAGGCCTGGCGCACGGGTGTCCCGGCGGAGGCCACCACTGCCCACACCACCAGCAGCACCAGTGCCAGCCAGAAGACATTGGTGACCAGGAGGCCCACCAGCACCAGTGAACTGATTACGTTGGAGGCGATCAGCACTGTGGTCCGCCGCCGGACCAGGTTCCGCACCACCGGCGCCAGCAGGCCACCCAGGATGTCGGCACCCGCGACGATCGCAGCTGCCAGGCCGGCGATGGCGTAAGCCCTCGGATCGCCGAAAAGCTGCAGCAGGTAGGGCTGCAGGGCGTAAAAGACATAGAAACCCACGCCTTCGGTGAACGGGGCGGCCAGCATCATGAACCTCACCGGCGGGTTCTTCAGCCCGCCCTCCATGGACGCCCGCAGGACTTCCCGGGTGGCCTGCAGGGGGTGTGCCGACCGCTCAGGCGTGAAGCCGACGTCGTGCATGAGCAGGAAGGCGACGGCGAACATGGCCACCAGCACACCCACCCGCACGAGGAACGGCACCCCCAGGTTGGTGGCCTGGGCAATCACCCCGCCCGCCACCGAGCCGGCCAGCATGGCGATGCCGGAGACCATCTGGCCGCGGCCCAGCACCGCCTCGAGCGCCCCCTCGTAACCGGAGAAGTGCAGGGCGTCCACGAGCCAGGCTTCCACCGCCCCCGAGAAGAACGTGAAGCCAAGGCCCAGCAATACCGATACAACGGCCCACCACCAGAACGGCGCGGACAACTGCCAGAGCAGGTAATAGAGGTACGTGGAAACGGCCAGTGTCACGGTTCCCAGCAGGAAGGAAACCCGGCGCCCCCATCCGTCCGCCACCACGCCGGTGGGCACCTCGAAAAGCACCATCCCGGCCGTGAAGAAGGCGTTGGCCGCGAAGGCTTCGAGGTTGCTGAGCCCGGCGTCCAGCAGGAAAAGCGTGTTGATGCCCCAAATGAAGGACGTTGCCAGGGTGTTTCCCAGCGTCAGCGTCAGGTAGATGTTCTGGATCTTGCGTGCTGCGGCGTTCATGGAAGCAGGCGTTCAGTTGTTCCCTTCCGGCACTGGCCGGTCAGGAGGGGCTGAAGTTCGGCGGAACCGGGTCGTGGCGCAGGTACCGCCGGCGGAACCTGCCCGTTCCGGCGGTGATCGCACGCAGCTCCACGGGGTACCGCAGGAGCTCCTGGTCCGGGACCTCCGCGCTGATCTCGGTGAGGCCTTCACCTGAGGACGTGGTGCCGGTGAGGCGGCCGCGGCGACCGGACAAGTCACTCATCACGGGACCCACGTGCTCGTCGGCGACGGTGATGCTGACGGTGGATACCGGTTCCAGGAGCTGGATCCGGCCGGCGGCCGCCGCCTCGCGGAGGGCCAGCGCCCCGGCCGCCTGGAAGGCCGCGTCCGAGGAATCCACGCTGTGGGCCTTGCCGCCCACCACCGTCACCCGCAGGTCAACCACGGGGAAGCCCGCGGCGACCCCCTTTTCCATCTGCGCCCGGACGCCCTTCTCGATGGACGGGATGTAGGTACCGGGAATGACGCCGCCAACGGTCTTGTCCACGAACTCGAAGCCGCCGCCGCGTTCCAGCGGCTCCACTTCGATGTCGCACACGGCGTACTGACCGTGGCCACCGGACTGCTTGATGTGGCGGCCGTGGCCGGTGGCGGGGGCGGCGAAGGTTTCCCGCAGCGGCGTCACCACATCCACCGTGTGCAGTTTCACGCCCTGTTCGCGCAGCCGGTCCAGCACCACTTCCGCATGCGCTTCCCCCATGCACCACAGCACCAGCTGGTGCGTTTCGGCGTTCCGCTCCACGCGCAGGGTGGGGTCCCCGGCCGCGATCCTGCCCAGGCTGCGGGCCAGGGCGTCCTCGTCGGTGCGTGAGTCCGCCTCGACAGCAACCGGAAGCAGCGGCTCGGGCATCTCCCAGGTGGCCAGCAGCAGCGGCCGGTCCCGGTCCGAGATGGTGTCCCCGGTCTCGGCGCTGCCGAGCTTCGCGAGCGCGCACATGTCTCCCGCCACGCAGTAGGGCACCGGGCGCAGGTTGGCGCCCAGCGGGGAATAGATATGGGTCACCCGTTCGTCGGTGTCGTGGTCCTGGTGCCCGCGGTCGGCAAGTCCATGGCCGCCTACGTGGACCGGCGTATCCTCGCGGAGGGTTCCGGAGAAGACCCGCACCAGGCAAATGCGGCCCAGGAAGGGATCGTTGGAGGTTCGCACCACCTCGGCTGCGAGCGGGCCTGCCGGGTCTCCGGCCAGGGCTCCAGCGGGGGCCCCGGAAAGGTCCGTGGTGTCGGGTAGGTTCCGTTCCCCGGGCGGAGGGAACGCCCGCACCAGCAGGTCCAGCAGTTCGGCCGTTCCCAGGCCGGTCACCGCAGAGGTCGGTAGCACGGGGAAGAAGGAACCGCGGGCGACGGCGGTCTCCAGGTCAGTGCCCAGGGCGCCGGTGTCGAGGTCCTCGCCTTCGAGATAGCGGTCCATCAGTGTTTCGTCTTCGCTTTCGGCGATGATTCCCTCGATGAGCGCGCCCCGGGAAGCCGCGGCGTCCGCCAGTTCGGCAGAACCGGCTGGGCGGACGCCGGGCGTCGCGTCCCCCTGGGCGTAGTCGGTCACCTCCCCGGACAGCAGGGCATGCAGGCCGGTGGCTTCCCCGCCTGTCCGCACCGGAACACACAGCGGCAGCACGCCGTCGCCGAACGCCCTCTGGCAGGCGGCAAGGGCGCCGTCGTAATCTGCCCGCGGGTGGTCCAACCGCGTGATCACGACGGCGCGCGGCAGCCTCATATGCTCGCACTCGCCCCACAGCGCGGTGGTGGTGGCGTCGATTCCGTCGACGGCCGAGACCACGAAGAGGGCCGCGTCCGAGGCACGCAGCCCTGCGCGGAGCTCGCCGATGAAGTCGGGGTAGCCGGGTGTGTCCAGGAGGTTGACCTTGATGTCGTCCACGAGCAGCGGCACCAGGGACAAGGTGACGGAGCGCTGCTGGTGCACGGCCGCCGGATCGGAGTCACTGACCGTTGTCCCGTCGGCGATGGAGCCCTTGCGGGTGAGCACGCCGTTGGCCGCGAGCAGGGCCTCGATCAGCATCGTCTTCCCGGCGCCGGAGTGACCCACCAGTGCCACGTTCCGGATGCGGGCCGGGTCCTGCGCGGCAATGCCCGCGGACTGGTCGGCGCGGCGGGATTCCGGCCCGTTCCTGCCGCCTGCCGCCCGCGCTGACTCCTTGGCGCTTTTCACCGACATTGGAACCTCCTGGCATCGTTGCCGTACGGACCGAACGTGTCCTCTGATTCGACACCCTGGCGGTCAGGACGGCAAGAGCGGAGGCTATTTGCTGCGGGCTTTGCGGGTGGCCGCGTCGTTGGCCTTCTGCAGAGCCTTGACCAACTCGTCCTTGTCCATCTTCGAACGGCCCTTAACGTCCAGTTCGCGGGCCAGCTTGTAGAGGTGCGCCTTGGAGGCATTGGCGTCCACGCCGCCGGCGGTAGGGGCGGAGGACCGGATCCCCTGCTCTGCCCGCTTGTCGGAGGGACCGCGTTTTTCCTTCGCCTCCCAGTGGTCGCCCACCTTTTCGTAGCTGTGTTTCAGCGAGGCGTAGGCGGCCCGGGCGGCCCGCTGTTCGTCGTGGTCGTAGGACTCCAGGGCCGAGTCGTATGTCTTGGCGAACGTGTCCTGGGCCTTCTGGTCGGAGCGTTGCAGGGTCGAGGGCAGCTCTTCCTTGCGGGCGTGGTCGTTCTTGCCGGTCTTGGGCATGGCACCCAGCCTCCTTTAGTCAGCACGCTGATCATTCGGATGCAACCAGCATAGACCTGGAGGTTGTTTGGAGCCCCCTGTCGGATTCGAACCGACGACCCCCGCTTTACAAGAGCGGTGCTCTGGCCAACTGAGCTAAGGAGGCGTGCCCTCGCGGGCGGGCGCCGGGAAGGCGCTAGATAAGGTTAGCCCAACTCAGGTCATGGGTAAAAACGCCGCGGCCGGGCCGTAGAAGCGCAAAGGGCCCGCTCCGGGAGGTTCCGGAACGGGCCCTTTTGCCGGGGCAAACTGAGATCAGCCCTTTGCGGTGATTGCATTCTGCAGGAATTCGGGGAACGGTGTCTGTGCGCTGTCACCCTTGCCCCACTGCTTGCCGTCCACGAAGACGGTGGGCGTGCCGGTGACGCCGATCGCGGAAGCTTCCTTCGTCGTGAACTTCACGAAGGGGCGGTACGTCTTGTCGTCCACACAGGAGTCGATGTTGACGCCCATGTCCGAGGCCATCTTCTTCAGGTCGTTGTCGGAAAGGCCGGCGCCGCCCTCAGCGGGCTGCTTGGCGAACAGTTCGTCCACGAAAGCGGAGTACTTTTCCGGGGACTCGTTGACCACGCACGCGGCCGCGTTGGCTGCACGGGATGAGTAGTTGGTGGTGGACCGGCTGTCCAGGAAGCCCAGGGCGCGGTACTCCACCGTGATCTTGCCGTCATTGCGCAGCTTGGTGAGCTGTTCGTTGTACTGAGCTTCGAAGTTCTTGCAGACGGGGCAAATGAAGTCGATGTACAGCACCACCTTCACCGGCTTGCCGGCCTCCGCCTCGGCGCCCGGCGCCACCACCTCGGCCGGCGGGGTCTTCGGTGCCTCACCCAGGGAGGCGGCGTCCACCGTGGCCGGCTCCAACTTCGCCACATCCGTGTTGGCAAGCAGGGTCACGCCGCCGTGGACGTTGGCGTTGGCCGGCGTAGGGCCCTGGTCGGCGATGGGTGCGTTCTGCTTGAGGCTGCTGGTGACCACCAGCGCCACCACCACGAGGATGGCCACGACCGCCGCTACGATGCCCCACCCAATCAGCAGCTTGTTGCGCTTGTCCTTTTTGACCTGTTCTTCCCGGATCAGGCGCGCCTTTTCGCGCGCATCCGCGGTTCGCTCAGCCTTGGACTTACGTACTTCGTTTGCGGGGCTCATGAGTTCCTTGGGTCGGTCGACGTACGGGGACCACTTCGTGGCACTCCCACATTTTAGGGGAGAAAGCTGGGCGCTTGCGCTTTCAACCATTCCTACGGGTTGACCAACGGACGAATAGCCCCGATGATTCCGTCCGGCTAGGGTGGCTTAGAGGCACAAGCAACCCCAGGGGGCCGCAATGCAAACACCCGTCCACGAAAAACCCGCCGGCACGGAAACGGCCAGCGGAACCAGTTCCGGCCATGCCGGCCATACTAAATACGACTTCATGGTGGTCTCCAACAGGCTGCCCGTGGACCGTGTGGCACCGGGTGAGAACGGCGACGACGGGTCCGGCTGGCGCCGCTCCCCCGGCGGCCTGGTGACCGCACTGGCGCCGATGATGACCAAGACGGACGGTGCCTGGGTTGGCTGGCACGGGGCACCCGATGAAACCGTGAAGCCCTTCAGCCACGGCGGCATGGACCTGGTTCCGGTCCACCTCAGCACCGATGACGTGGAGCTGTATTACGAGGGCTTTTCCAACGCAACCCTTTGGCCGCTGTACCACGACGTCATTGCGCCGCCGGAATTCCACAGGACCTGGTGGGACGCCTACCGCAGGGTCAACCGCAGGTTCGCCGACGCCGTCATCCGCCACGCGGACCAGGGCGCCACCGTCTGGGTCCAGGACTACCAGCTGCAGCTGGTGCCGCGGATGCTGCGCGAGGCACGTCCCGACCTCCGGATCGGGTTCTTCAACCACATCCCGTTCCCGCCGCCGGAAATCTTCGCCCAGCTCCCCTGGCGCCATGCCATCATCGACGGCCTCCTCGGCGCCGACCTGGTGGGCTTCCAGCGGGTCAGCGACGCAGGAAACTTCATGCGGTCCGCGCGCCGGTTCCTGGGCGCCAGCGTTAAGCAGCAGCAGGTGCACGTCAAAGGCCACGATGGCGAAATCACGCACATCGCCCGCGCCCAGGCCTTCCCCATCTCCATCGACGTCAAGCAGATCACCGAGCTGGCCGCGAAACCGGAAATCATCGAACGCGCCCGCCAGATCCGGCAGGACCTGGGCAACCCCAAGACCATCCTGCTGGGGGTCGACCGGCTGGATTACACCAAGGGCATCCGCCACCGCCTGAAGGCCTACGAAGAGCTTCTCGCGGACGGCCGGCTGACGGTCGGTGACGCGACGCTGATCCAGGTAGCCTCCCCCAGCCGGGAACGGGTGGAACAGTACCGGCTCCTGCGCGAGGAGGTGGAGGGCACCGTGGGCCACATCAACGGCACCTACGACACGCTCGAGAACACCGCCGTCCGCTACCTGCACCACAGCTACCCGGTGGAGGAGATGGTGGCGCTGTATCTGGCTGCCGACGTCATGCTGGTCACCGCATTGCGGGACGGGATGAACCTGGTGGCCAAGGAGTACGTGACCGCCCGCAACAACAATGACGGCGCCCTGGTCCTCAGCGAATTCGCCGGCGCCGCGGACCAGCTCAAGCAGGCCTTGCTGGTCAACCCGCACGACATCGCAGGACTGAAGAACACCATCATGAACGCCGTCGAGCTGACGCCTCGGGAGGCGTCGCGCCGCATGAGGGCCATGCGCAAACAGATCCTTGACCACGACGTGGACCATTGGTCCGCAGACTTCCTGCGGGCGCTGAACGAAAAGGTGGTCCGCGATGACTCCTGAGGGCCGCCACGCCAAAACGCCGCTCGCGCTGTCCCCCGAGCTCCGGGAAGCCGTGCGCCGGATCGCCGGGACCGGGCACCTGCTGGTGGCCATGGACTTCGACGGAACCATGGCTCCCATCGTGGGCCGCGCCGAGGACGCGCGGCCGCTGCCCAGGTCTTCTTCGGCATTTGCCGGGCTTGCTGTGCTTCCACGCACGACGACGGCGCTCATCTCGGGCCGCGCCCTCGCCAGCCTGCGGGCGGTGGCTTCGCCGCCGGTGGACACCCTGCTGATCGGCAGCCACGGGGCAGAAGCGTGGCTGGGTCCGGGATCCGCGGAGCTGGCCCTCGAGGAGGACCAGAAGCTGCTCCTCGCTGAGGTGCGGGCCGTGCTGGCGGACATAGTGGCGGAGGCGCCCGGAACCACGCTTGAAGACAAACCCGCGGGGGTTGTCCTGCACACCCGGCTGGCCGACGACGACGTTGCGGAAGATGCCGTCGCGGCCGCCCGCGCGGTCCTCCAGGACCGGAAGGGCGTTTACCTCAAGGACGGCAAGCGTGTCCTTGAGACGTCCGTGGTCCACGCCTCCAAGGGGGAAGGCGTCACCTTCCTCCGGCAGATCAGCGGTGCCACTGCCGTCCTGTTCGCCGGCGACGACACCACTGACGAAGACGCCTTCGCCCGGTTGGAACCCGGCGACGTCGGCGTCAAGGTGGGGCTGGACTTCACCCAGGCGCAGTACCGGGTGGAAGCTCCCGTTCACGTAGCGGAACTACTCGAAGCCCTGCTGCAGGAGCGGAGCATCGCCGTCGCCGAAGAGGACTCCCAGGCCGCCTCCGGCCAGTAAGCCCCCAATCCCGTGTGACGTTCGTAACATTTGCGCCGGAAAGACTTTTGTCTGACATACTCTGTTGTGTGATGTGGCGCACAAACAAGCGTGCGGCGTCACTCGGTGCCCCGCGGCCAGGCCGCGGAGCACTTGCTTTAACCCAACTGAATAAACATGAACCATTCACAACGGATCGTCCGGCACGTACCTGCCGGTGAAGGGATTGATAACTGTGGCTACAGTTACTTTTGACAACGCTACCCGTCTGTACCCGGGCACAGATAAGCCCGCCGTCGATAAGCTCAACATCGACATCGCCGATGGCGAATTCCTGGTCCTCGTTGGACCCTCCGGTTGCGGTAAGTCCACCTCCCTGCGCATGCTTGCAGGCCTTGAGGACGTCAACGCGGGCCGCATCCTGATCGGTGACCGTGACGTCACGGACGTTCCGCCGAAGGACCGCGACATCGCGATGGTCTTCCAGAACTACGCGCTGTACCCGCACATGACTGTGGCCGACAACATGGGCTTCGCCCTCAAGATCGCCGGTGTTTCCAAGGAAGAGCGCGCCGAGCGCGTCCGTGAGGCCGCCAAGCTCCTTGACCTGGAGCAGTACCTGGACCGCAAGCCGAAGGCACTCTCCGGCGGCCAGCGCCAGCGTGTCGCCATGGGCCGCGCCATCGTCCGTAACCCGCAGGTCTTCCTCATGGATGAGCCGCTGTCCAACCTGGACGCCAAGCTCCGTGTCCAGACCCGCACCCAGATCGCATCCCTGACCCGCCGCCTGGGCGTCACCACCGTTTACGTGACGCACGACCAGGTTGAGGCAATGACCATGGGTGACCGCGTCGCCGTGCTCAAGGACGGCCTCCTGCAGCAGGTCGACACCCCGCGCAACCTCTACGACCGCCCGAAGAACGTTTTCGTTGCAGGCTTCATCGGCTCGCCGGCCATGAACCTGCTGGAACTGCCCGTGGTCGACGGCGGCGTCCAGTTCGGCGGCACCGTCTACCCTGTGCCGCGGGACGTCCTCGAAGAAGCCCACGGCTCCACCGTCACGCTCGGCACCCGCCCCGAAGACCTCGAAACCGCTCCGCACGGTGAAGGCCTGAAGGTTGAGGTCGACGTCGTCGAAGAGCTCGGTGCTGACGCCTACGTTTACGGTCACACCACGCTCGACGGCAAGGACCACGACATCGTGGCACGCGTCGACGGCCGCCGTCCTCCGATGAAGGGCGAGGCCATCTACGTCCGTCCGCAGTCGGGCCACGTGCACCTGTTCGACACCAAGACCGGCCTGCGCCTGGGCGACTGATCGCCAACCGGCACTAACGCAACCGACGGCGGCCCGCACCCTTTTGCAATGGTGCGGGCCGCCGTCGGCCGTTAACGACGCCTTCGCAGAATTTAGCCGCCCTGCCCCGAGTACGGAAGAATTGAGCCATGACCGAGGAATACAGCGCCCAGTGGCACGATGAGCCCACCGACTACGAGCAGATCGGCAAGCTGCCACGGTTCGTCGCCGCCAGCGCCGACGACAACAAGGCCGCAGTTTCCTCGTCCCTGAACATCACGGCCGCCGCGGCGGATCCTGAGCTGCTGGACCTGCCCTGGCACATAGCCTTGGAGGACTGGCCGGCGCAGTACCTCGCAGCGCTGCCGCGGGGCATCTCCCGCCACATCGTGCGCTTCGCCCATCTGGGCGGCTCGGTCATTGCCATCAAGGAAACCTCCGAGCACGTGGCACGGCACGAATACCACATGCTCCGCAAGCTCGCGCGGCTGGATGTCCCCTGCGTGGAGCCGGTCGCGGTCATCACCGGCCGCACCACCCCGGACGGGCGCCCGCTCAACCCTGTCCTGGTGACCCGGCACCTGAAATTCTCCATGCCCTACCGCGCCCTCTTCTCCCAGATGCTGCGCAAGGACACCCTCACCCGCCTCATTGACGCGCAGGCCCTCCTCATGGTGCGGCTGCACCTGATCGGCTTCTACTGGGGCGACGTGTCACTGTCCAACACCCTGTTCCGCCGCGATGCCGGCGCCTTCGCCGCCTACCTGGTGGACGCCGAAACCGGCGAACTGTACCCGGACCTTTCGACAGGCCAGCGCGAGTACGACCTGGAAATCGCCCGCGTCAACATAGCCGGTGAGCTCATGGACCTGCTGGACGGCGGGCTGATCGAGGAAAAAGTGGATCCCGTGGCCACGAGCGAACTCATCATGGACAGCTACCGGCGCCTGTGGGCGGAACTGACGGAGAAGGAGTCCTTCGAGCTCGGCGAACGCTGGCGGGTGGGGGCACGCATCCGCCGCCTGAACGAACTCGGCTTCGACGTCGAGGAATACGCCATCAAGACCACGCAGAACGGTTCCACCATCCAGCTGCAGCCCAAGGTGGTGGACGCCGGGCACCACCAACGGCGGCTGCTGCGGCTCACGGGCCTGGACGCCCAGGAGAACCAGGCCCGCCGGCTCCTTAACGACATGGACTCCTTCCGGGCGGACAACAACCCGGAAATGGACGAGGAATACAGTGCGCACCTCTGGGTGAGCCAGATCTTCGAGCCGATCGTCCGCTCCATCCCGAGGGATCTTTCCGGCAAGCTGGAGCACGCCGAGGTGGTCCATGAGGTCCTGGAACACCGCTGGTACATGTCGGAAAAGCAGGAGCGGCACATCCCGCTGGCCGAGGCCGTGCAGTCCTACATCGACTCGATCCTGCGTCACCGCCGGGATGAGGCCGCCATCATGCTGAACCCGGACACGGAGCTGCTGAAGATCCTCGAGGTGGAGAACGAGGAATCCCGCTACGGCCCTGATGAATCCGAAGACGAGTATCCCGACTCCGACGACTGACCCTTAGATCGCCTTTCCGGGATTGAGGATCCCGGCGGGATCAAACAAGTCCTTGATCCTGCGCTGCAGCTCACGGACCGGCTCGGGTTGCTCCTGGCCCAGCCACCGCAGCTTGTATTGCCCCACGCCGTGCTCGCCCGTAATGGTGCCACCCATCTCCAGCGCGGCGGTGATGGATTCGTCGAGCGCAGCCTGCAGCCGGTCCATCGCGGCGGCATCGATGTCCGGCCCCTGACGGTCGATCCAAAAGGTGGGGTGCAGGTTGCCGTCCCCTGCGTGCGCCACCACCTTCAGGTGCACCTGCTGGGCCGCGGCCATTGCTTCGAGGGCAGCAACGTAGTCCACCAGGCGTGAGCGGGGGACGGCGACGTCCTCCCCCACGCGGTATTCGTCGTCCACCTCGGTGCCCCGGCTGTGACGGCGCAGTTCCACCAGCCGCTCCGCCTCCGCGTTGGCCTCGCTGGTGACAGTTGCTCCGCCTGCCCGCAAAACCTCGCGCACCACGTCCGCTTCCGCGGCGGCACCGAACCCGTCGGTCTGGACCAGGAGCAGGGCGGTGCCCCGGGCACTCAGGTCCGAACCGTGGATCCCGTCCAGCTGGGCCAGCGTGCCGCCGTCGAGCAGTTCCATGATGGCCGGCTGGACGCGTGCCTTGCCCACCGCCAGGACCCCGGCAGCGGCGAGCCGGAAGTCAGGGTAGAACGCCGCGATGGTGTGGACTTCCCGGGGCAGGTACTTCAGCCGCACGGTGATTCCGACGACGATGCCCAGGGTCCCTTCCGAACCCACGAAGAGGCCCGTCAGATCGTAGCCGGCGACTCCCTTGAAGGTTTGGTGCCCGGTATGGATGAGGGAACCGTCAGCCAGGACGACATCCAGAGCCAGGACCGAATCCCGGGTGACGCCGTACTTGGCGCAGCGCAGGCCACCGGCGTTGGTGGCAACATTGCCGCCAATGGTGGAGCTGCGGAAGCTGGCGGGATCGGGGGCGTACATCAAGCCATGCTGTGCGGCGGCCTCATTGAGTACGGCGTTGACCACGCCGGGTTCCACTACCGCGGTTTCATCGTCGGGGTTCAGGGACAGGATGCGGTCCATCCGCTCCAGCGACAGGATGATGCAGTCGCGGGTGGCGTGGGCGCCGCCTGACACTCCGGTACCGGCGCCCCGGGCCACAACGGCCACGCCGAGGTCCGCGCAGGCCTTCACCGCCGCCTGCACCTCGGGGACGGATTCGGGAAAGACGACGGCAAGCGGCAGCTGGAAATCTATGACCGGCGCCTGGTCCACTGCGTAGCGCCGGAGCGCGGCCTCGGTGGTGTCCACCCGCCCGGGCCCGAGGATGCTGCCCAGCTCGTCACCAATGCTTCCCACAAAGCCTCCACCCGTCGTCGCGATCTGGCCCAGTTTATGACGGACGGAGTCCTCTGTTGCGCGGCCTCGGCTGGAAGCGTTTCCAACGGCTGACCTGCTAATACGCTCACGGACGCAAAACCTGCCGCACTTGGGGCGTGTAAGCGTTTTCATTTTTGAGCGCGGGAGCTTATGCTGGCAGACATGTCAGTCGATACTGTGACCGAGGCCACTTCCCCGGCGACGGGGCCCCTCACGCCCATCCACACCGCCGACACTGCGCCTGGCTGGTGGCGCTCCGCGGTGATCTACCAGGTCTACCCGCGCTCCTTCCGCGACCTCAACGGGGACGGGGTGGGCGACCTCGCCGGCATCACCGAAGAACTGCCCCAACTCGCAGAGCTCGGCGTCGACGCGGTGTGGCTGTCGCCCTTCTACCGCTCCCCCCAGCGCGACGCCGGGTACGACGTCAGCGACTACTGCGACGTCGACCCGATCTTCGGAACCCTCGGGGACTTCGACGTCATGATGGCCGAGTCCCACCGGCTGGGCCTGCGGGTGATCGTCGATCTGGTTCCCAACCATTGCTCAGATCAGCACGCCGCCTTCCAGGCTGCCCTGGCGGCGCCGGCCGGAAGCCCGGAGCGCGACATGTTCATCTTCCGCGACGGCGCGGGCGAGGGCGGACACGAGCCGCCGAATAACTGGCAGTCGCACTTCGGCGGCCCCGCCTGGACCCGGGTTGCCGGGCCGGACGGCCAACCCGACCAGTGGTACCTGCACCTCTTCGATTCCTCGCAGCCCGACTTCAACTGGGACAACCCCGCCGTGCATGCGGAGTTTGAACGCGTGCTCCGCTTCTGGCTGGACCGCGGCGTTTCCGGCTTCCGGGTGGACGTGGCGCACGCCCTGGTCAAGGCTCCCGGCCTGCCTGCCTGGGGCGGCCGGGCCGACGGTTCCAGCACTGACGGCTTCCCCGGCCACGAGGCACCGATGTTCGGGCAGCCGGCGTTGCACGACATCTACCGGAGGTGGCGGGAGGTCCTTGATGAGTACGGCCCGGACCGCATCCTGTGCGCCGAGGCCAACGTCGATCCGCTGCCGCGGCTGGCAAACTGGGTCCGTCCTGACCAGATGCACCAGGCCTTCAACTTCCCGTACCTCCACGCAGGTCTGGACATCCACCGGCTGCGCACCGTGGTGACGGATTCCCTGATGGCCTTGGACGCGGTGGGAGCGCCAAGCACCTGGGTCCTTTCCAACCACGACGTCGTCCGGCACGCCAGCAGGTTCGGCTACAACGGGCATGGGCCCCGCGACGGCGACGGCATCGGCCCCTTCGATCCCCAGCCGGACGTCTCATTGGGCCGCCACCGCGCGGCCGCCGCATCGCTTTTCATGCTGGGACTTCCCGGCGCCGCGTACCTCTACCAGGGGGAGGAACTGGGGCTGCCCGACGGCACCGACATCCCGGAGCACCTCCGCCAGGACCCCACCTTCGCCCGTACCGGTGGGGAACGGCTGGGGCGGGACGGCTGCCGTGTCCCACTCCCCTGGCGGGCAGCCGAACCCCACCTTGGTTTCGGCGCCGGGGAGAGCCCCTGGTTGCCGTTCCCGGCATCCTTCGCGGAGCTCGCCCGTGACCTGCAGGCGGGCTCGCCGTCGTCCCATCTTTCCCTGTACCGGGAGATCCTGCGCCAGCGCCGGGCCCTGGACCTGGGACGCGGCTCCCTGGCCTGGGCCGAGAACTGGTGCACCAGTTCCTCGCTGGCGTATGTCAACGGCACTACCCTTGTCCTCATGAACCTCAACCACGACCCCTTGGAGCTGCCCGCGGGCCAGGTCCTGCTGCGCAGCGCTTCCCCTGACGATGCACGGTACCTGGCTTCAGGTGAGACTGCCTGGATCCGCCTTGAATCCGGGGCGCCCACAGACTGACATGGGGGGAATCAAGGAGGTTGCGGACAGGGCCGGACTGTCCGTCGCGACTGTTTCACGGGCGCTGGGCGGCAAGGCGAACGTGTCCGCCAAAAGCCGGCAGCGTGCCGAGGAGGCTGCGCGTGAACTGGGATTCGTTCCCTCGTACCACGCCTCCAGCCTGGCGTCGGGCCGCAACCACAACATCGGACTGGTGGTCCCCTCCGTCCACCGCTGGTATTTCTCCTCCGTGCTCGAAGGCGTCTCAGAGACCCTGCTGGATGCCGGCTACGACCTCACGCTCTACAACGTAGGGGAGCTTCCGGAGCGGCGCGACAGCGTCCTGAACGACTTCCTGCTGCGTAAACGGCTGGACGCCGTCATTGCGGTTGCCTTGGTGCTTGGCGAGGACGAAATCCAGCAGCTCCTGGCGGTCCACCGGCCGATCGTGGGAATCGGCGGGACGCTGCCGGGTGCTGCGAGCATCAGGATCGACGATGCCGGTCTTGCGTCGCAGCTGACCGATCACCTGATCCGCTTGGGCCACACCCGGATAGCGCACCTGACGGGAAACAAGGAACTGAACCGCGACTTCAAGCTCCCCGGGATCCGGCAGCGCGGTTTCCTGGCCGCCATGGAGGGGGCTGGCCTGCCTGTGCATCCTGGCTGGCTGGTGCCCGCAGACTTCACGATCCACGGCGCATACGCGGCGGCGAGGCAGCTGCTCGGAACCGCCGCGGAGCGGCCCACTGCCATATTTGCCGCCTCCGACGAGATGGCGGTCGGTACGATACTGGCCGCCCGCGACTACGGGCTCCGGGTACCGGAGGAGCTGTCCGTTGTGGGCATGGACGGACATGAGCTGGGTGAGACGTTCGGCCTGACCACCATCGACCAGGACCCGCACGGCCAGGGGAAGCTTGCCGCGGCCACGGCGCTGGCCCTGCTGGACAACGTCGGGCCGGCACGCGTGCGGGAGGCGGGCGACGGCGGGACGGCGGCTTCCGGGGGAAGCGACCAGGAATTCCCCACGGACTTCATCATCCGCAGCAGTACGGCCGTGCCGCCGGCCGGCCAGCAGGCCTAAGCGCCCATGAAGCGGGCATACCGGGCCAGGATATCGGGCCACGCCGCGGCGTAGCGCGCACGAGCCGCCCGGGGATCTTCCGCGCCTTCCCAGCCCTCGTGGAAGATACGCACTTCCGTGCCTTCGCCCTCAGGATGGAAAACCACCAGCAATTCGGTGGAATAGAGTGCGGTTGAACCGGGGTGCCACGTGGCGTGGAAGGAAAATGGGGGCTGCCAGTCATCCAGCGTGCCCCAAATGCTGGTCCTGCCGTCGTCAGCAGTCTCCAGGATGAGGTTCTCCTCAAACTCCACGTAGGAGCCGGCACCGTACACGCCGTGGTCCTCAAGCGGCCACCAAAGATGCGTGTGGTCGGTGAAGCCGGCGAAAGCATGTGCCACTCCCCCGGGGACCACAACCGAGTTCACCAATGGCTCGAGATCGGCGGCACCGTCATTTCCGTTCGCCGCCGGTTCCTGTGCATGGCTGAAGAGGCTGTCCATGATGCTCAATGTTAGTCCACCTACCTGGCCCTCCGACGCCCTGTCACTTCCTGCGCGTCCGCCGGCAGACGCGTTATCAGGCCTTCTGCCAGCGGGGGGTTGCCGGGAAGCGGGGTGGGGTGTTGGTGGGTGGTGTTTTAAATGTGGGAGGCCCCAACCGTGTGGTTGGGGCCTCGACCATTGGTGTGTGTCCGGCGGTGTCCTACTCTCCCACACCCTCCCGGGTGCAGTACCATCGGCGCTGTGGGTCTTAGCTTCCGGGTTCGGAATGGGACCGGGCGTTTCCCCCACGCTATGACCGCCGTAACCCTTGTACCCGTCCCCCCTTGCAGGGGGGGTGGGAAGACTGTGGTTACAACATCCCTGCCCGTTTGGGGGCAGGTAGTGGTGTTATTCAATTGTTGGTTCCTGGCTGTGCAACCCGGTGTTGGGGGGTTGTTGGTTGGGAACCACATAGTGGACGCTAGCAGAGTTTGTATGTATCTGTGTGGTGTAAGTTGTTGGCCTATTAGTACCGGTCAGCTTCACGAGTCGTTAGTCCTCGCTTC
>NZ_JAIFZQ010000022.1 GCF_019710585.1 Arthrobacter sp. MAHUQ-56
TCCGTTCAGGAGCGAACGGGAATTCCGTGCCGGGGCCGAAGACGTGGCAGTGGGCGTCCACCGCGCCCGCCGGAAGTTTGAAGCGGGGCGTGGACGGGTTGCTGTACCAGTCGAGCCAACCCGGCGTCTTGGTAATGGTCGTTTCCATTGGTTCCTTAGCCATTCGTGCGCTGCACAACGAAGCCGTTTAAGTGAACCAAGTTACATTCAATATTGTCAACAATTTATCGCACATTTCTGTTTGCGTTATGACTGCCCCACATAATGCACTGGAGATACCTCAGCAAGGGTCGGCCGGCGCCCACGCCATCCTGATCCCGAAGCAGAAGGTCAGCATCGAGCAGATCACCGAATGGGTGAAGGAAGCCCACGCCCACGCCGCGCACCCCTGGTGGTGGTGGCTGAAGGCTTCGTGCCCGAGCACATGGAGTCCCCGCACTCAGAACGCGGGCTGGACACCTTCGGCCAGCCCCGGCTGGGCGGCATCGCAGTCAGCTCGCCCCCGAGCTGGAAGCCCGCACCGGCATCGAAACCCGCGCGACGATCCTGGGCCACATCCAGCGCGGCGGCGTCCCGTCCGCATTCGACCAGGTCCTGGCCACGCGCCTGGGCATGGCAGCCATTGACTCGGGGGTGGAAGGCTTCTGGGGAACCAGGGTGGCCCTCAAGGGCACGGGCATCCAGCACGTCGCCTTCGCGGAAGCCCTGGGCCAGCTCAAACCGACCCTCAGCGCCGGCCCTACGAAGCAGCAATCCTGTTCGGCTAGCTTCTTTAAGTAGTTGGTCTGCCAAAGCCATCAGGTCATCTGCACTGGTATGAAGATTTCCGATACGTCTACTCGTCCCGTTCAAACGCCGATAACGGATATTCGGTCAACGGCCCTTTGAGGCATGCCCGAAGGAACAGAAGGCCTAGGAGGGTCCGATACGCGTTGGGCACCTTAACGTCAGCGTCAAAGTAGGGCGAAATCCCGTTTCACTGACAGTCACTCCATAGTGCTCTCAGATTCCACCCTGACAGTAGGGGAGGGCGGGACACCCGGGCGTAGCGAACCGAGAACCATAGAAATATTCCGCAAAATCGGGGGCCCTGATGGAAAACCTCTTGGGACAGAGCTGGCTATGTTACCTCTTTCAGCTCATTAGGCATCTGAGAACGGTCCTGAACGCCGCCGACAGGCGCATCCTCCCTGGCCAGACGTTGATGACGTCAGGTTGAGGTGTAGCCAACTCTGGCTAGCGGGTCCGTGGCAGGGCGCAGCGGCAATGTCCACTACTTCTTGAACGGGCCCGCATGTACCAGGTTTTCAGGCAATATACCGGTTGCGATGGCATTGAGCTGGCGCCGGAGCGGGCTCGGATATGTGAGTCGAAGGCTGTGGTCCTTCCACCAAGGTGGGGCGTAATCAGTGCGTTTGGTGATGCCCATAGTGGATGATTTGCGGGGATGGGTTCCGGGTCGAAGTATCCCGAACAGGGAGCGGCACCCCACGCTGCTAAACCGGCCTTGGGGCGCAGCCATGGATCTAGCTTTGAACCGCGACAATCACTACACAATCCTGCGCCGCTAGTTACTCGCGCTGATCTTGTTTAGTTCGGCCTCGAGACGCTCTCCGGCCGCATGATGCCCGACAACCTTTGAGTCACTTTCGGGCCATGTTTCTACTCCGTCTCCCGTCATACGGGGGACGACGTGCATGTGCCAATGATCGACGGACTGACCGCTACCGGGCCCACAGGCGCTGAGAAGGTTGACGCCCGTTGCCGGCAGCGCGCGAAGGATCCCCTGGGTCACCTGCTGGCAAAGCGCTCCAACAGCATCCAGCGAGGTTGAGTCAGCGTCGTGGACCCCAAGGCAGTGCCGCCTGGGTATGACAACGACGTGACCTGGAGCAAGAGCGGCGGATTCGAGCACGGTAAAGGCCAGCGCTGCGCCGGCGTCGGCGACGATTTGAGCAGGCGCCGTACCCATGGCTATCTCGCAAAATATGCAGTCGGCTGGTGGTGGCATGCAGTCGAGGTTACACCTCCGGATCAGCGCGATCCCGGCAACCTGCCGGTGTTGGTACTCGGCGGCCCGTCAAGTGATGAATACGTCGGGTACAACTTTCCATCATGCGGGGTTTAGGTCGAGCAGGGAAGCAAAGGCCTGGTCCAGTGCGACCCGAACCGCCCCGAGCAGAGGGGCATGGCCAACGAGAATTGAGGCAGCGAGACGTGGATGAGCGGAATTAAGTCCGTCCAATTCTTCGTCAAGTGACGGAATGAGGACGTCCCCCGCCCCGGCGGGACCACCGGAAAGCACGATCATCTGTGGATCCAAGAGGGTGGCGACAACGGCAATAACCCGGGCCGTGCGCTCGGTCACCACCTCCAGAACTTCGTAGGCTGCCGGGTCACCCTTCCGGGCTGCGTTGATCACCATCTCGGCATCCACCGCGGCCGGAATCCCGCCGCAGAGGCGCAGAAGCTCGCTGTCATGTGCAGACCACGGTCGTTCCCCGGCAAGTGTTTCGGCTGCGGCTACGGCGCCCAGTTCGCGGCACATACCGCCGATGGCATCTGTGTTTCCTACGCCCTCCACCAATTCCAGGAATCTCATCTCGCCGGCTGATCCGCCACCGCGGATGAGCTGACCGCCGAGGCAGATTCCGGCACCGAGCCGTTCTCCGGAGAGGAGTACGACGACGTCGTCAACGTCCTGGGCGACACCACGCCAGCGCTCTGCGATGACGGCGAGGTTGGCGTCGTTGTCGACGATCAGCGGCCAGTCGAAGTCCGGGCGGAGGGCCAGACGCAGATCCAAGGCGGCCAGCCCGGGCAGGTATGACTCCAGGGCGACCGCGTGGCCGTCCGGCCGTACTGGTGCAGGTACCGCCATCCCCGCTGCCATGACCGAGGACGCTTCCACCCCCGCCTGGGTCAGGACCTCAAGAGTGGCCTGCCGGGCAATCAGCAGGCGTTCGGGTGCTCCGAGATGCTCATCGCGCCATTGTTCGGCCCGTTCGGCGACGATGGTGCCCGCAAGGTCAGACAGGCAGAGCTGCAGTTTGGTGGCTCCGAGATCGATGCCCAGCACATATCCGGCAGCGGAGTTCAGCGCGAAGCGTCGGGATGGCCGTCCGCTTCTCAGGGCCAGTCCGGAAGGTGACTCCATTTCACTCACCCAGCCAAGCCTGAGCAGTTCATCACAGACTGTCAGGACTGTTGGTCTTGAAAGGCCGGTCGCTTCCATGAGGCCCGTAGCGTCAAGCTTTGCACCGGAAACAAGAGCCCCCATAACCGCAGAGGCCGAGATCCTGCGGAGAACCGGGAGTGTTGCCTCTGTTTTCCCCGAACTGTTTTTCAACGCCAACCCCTTGACCGATGCAACCTCTGCTCAACATACTAGTTGAGCATTTATTAACGGCCTTTATATATTTCTCACCCGTGTTTCCGGGGAGGATCAGAGTGCCTAAATCCCAGGAGAGCAATGAAGCATCACCTTAGAACGACCTGTGCTGCGGCAGCCCTCGCGGTCGCAGCGTCGGCGGCCGCCTTTAGCCCCGCCAGTGCCCAGGCAGAACCGGCGCCGGGCTCGCCGGGAGCTTCTGCAACATGGACGAAAGGCGATAAAGAAGGCGTTGGAACGTCCGTCAGTACGGTGTCGAAAGTCTGGTACACCCTGACAGAGGGCACTCTGAGCGAGGTTTACTACCCGAGAGCAGATACGCCCAACACCCGCGAACTTCAGTTCGCCGTCAGCGACGGTTCCCGTTCCCAGCGTGAAAATGAGGATACGACCCGACGGGTGGAGCTCGCCGACCCACAGGCGCTGAGCTACCGGCAAATCACTGAAGACAGCGCCGGCCGCTGGCGGCTGACAAAGACTTATGTAACGGACCCTCAGCGGTCTGCGGTGATGCTCGGCGTCACTTTTGAGGTACTAGACGGCGGCGACTACCAGCTCTTTGCTCTGTTCGATCCTTCCCTGGCCGGAACTTCTGGCGGAGACTCCGGCCGGACGGTGGGTGATGCCCTGGTGGCAGAGGACCTCTCCATTCCGGATACACCGGTCGCCTCCGCCCTGGTGTCGAGCTCAGGGTTCAGCGCTACCAGCACCGGGTACGTTGGTACCAGCGATGGCGGAGCGGACCTTGCCGCCGACGGGAAACTAGACGGCGCATACCCCGAGGCGGGGCCTGGAAATATTGCCCAGACAGGAAGGATCCCCCTGACGGGGGCGAAGACGGAATTCTCCCTTGCCCTGGGCTTCGGTGCCAACGCGGAGGAAGCGGTCAACACCGCAAATGCAAGCGTGAGCCGTGGTTTCCCCAAGGTTTCCAAGGACTACACCAAGGAGTGGAAGAAGTACCTGCAGTCCCTGGACAAGCCGGCCAAGGCCTTGGATGGTGAACTCCGGACGCAGTATGACGTATCCCTCATGACGGTCAAAGCCCATGAGGACAAGACCTTTCCGGGTGCCTGGATCGCCTCACTGACGACGCCGTGGGGCCAGGTGGCGAACGCTGAGCAGCATCGCGAGGGTTACCACGCGGTGTGGGCGCGTGACATGTACCAGTCGGTCACTGCCCTGCTCGCCGCTGGGGATACTGACGCCGCCCGCCGCGGCGTGGAGTGGCTTTTCAAGTACCAGCAGCAGCCGGACGGGCACTTCCCCCAGACTTCCAAGGTGGACGGCACCGTAGGCCAAAACGGCATCCAGCTGGACGAAACAGCCTTCCCCATCCTGCTCGCGAACCAAATCGGCCGGACGGACGCTGACTTCTACGCGAACGAACTCAAGCCCGCCGCGGACTACCTGGTAGCCGCCGGGCCCAAGACCCCGCAGGAACGCTGGGAAGAAACCGGGGGATACTCAACATCGACCCTCGCTTCACAGATTGCCGCATTGGCAGCTGCCGGAGACATTGCTGAGAAGAACGGTGACGCCGGTTCCGCAGCAATTTATCGGGCCACCGCGGACGAGTGGCAGCGCAACACGGAAAAGTGGATGTTCACGACCAACGGACCGGTCGGTGACGGCAACTACTACTTGCGGATCAGCGGAAGTGGCAACCCGAACGACGGTGCTGCCCGTGACTGGGGCAACGGCGCAGGCGTTCATCCGGAAAACGCTGTGTTGGACGGCGGCTTCCTTGAGTTTGTCCGGCTCGGCGTGAAACCCCCGGCAGACGCCCACGTTGCGGATTCCATTGCCGAAACAGACGCTTCCATCTCGCAGGAAACTCCAGGCGGCCGCATGTGGCACCGTTACACCTACGACGGATACGGCGAGAAGGCCGACGGTTCGCCCTGGGACGGCACCGGCGTCGGACGACTTTGGCCGCTGCTCTCAGGCGAACGGGGTGAATATGCGCTGGCCAACGGCCAGGACGCACTGCCTTACCTGGCAACGATGCATTCCGCGGCGAACCAGGGTTTCATGATCCCCGAACAGGTCTGGGACCAGGATGAACCCACATCTTACGGTCACGAATTGGGCCGCAGCACCGGTTCCGCTTCCCCTCTCTCCTGGGCGATGGCGCAGTATGTCCGGCTCGCTGCGGGCATAAAGAATGGCTCGCCCGTTGAGACACCGAAGAACGTTGCCCAGCGCTACGCCTCAGGCGCCGTCGGAAAACCGGCCCTGACAATCAATTCGCCCGCCCAGCTCACCACCGCAGACTCCGCAAACACCACGGTCTCGGGCACCACGGCGGCAGCCAAGGTCTACGTTTCCGTCAACGGCAATATTGTCGAGGCGCCGCTTACCCCTGCCGGTGACGGCACTTCAACCTTCTCAGTGGACCTCGCCCTTCCGGCAACCAAGAACACAGTGACCGTAGCTGCCGTCGGTTCCGACGGGGGCACGGCCGTCGAGAGCCGGACGGTCCTGCACTACGGCAGCCGGATCGGCGGGCTGCAGGACCCCTCGGGAGACGACAACGGGCCTGGCACCTACACCTATCCGACCAACCCGGTCTATGTGCCCGGAGCCTTCGACCTCACGGGAGTCGACCTCTACGACGCCGGCGATAACTATGCCTTCGTGACCACTATCGCCGGTGACGTCACCAACCCCTGGGGCGGGCAGGGAATCTCCCACCAGCGGATCAATGTCTACCTCAGCAATGGAAAGGCAACCCCCACACCTGCGCTGCCAGGCACAAACGTAAACGTTGAGAATGCCTGGGACTCCGTCATTGTCACCGATGGACGCTTTGACGGTGCAGGCGTCTACAGCCCAGACGGTACCCGCACCTCACCGGTAACACTGTTGACGGTGCCCGAAGCCCACCAGATCGTCACCATGGTGCCCAAGACCGCACTCGGTAACCTTGACCCTGCCTCGGCCAAGCTCGCTGTGGCCATGTTCGGTAACGCCGAGTCAGGTGAAGGCGTCGGCAACGTCCGGCCCGTCTATGACGGCGCCTACTGGGCTGCCGGCGACCCGTCGTGGATCAAAGAGTGGCGCTTCGGCGGCGGTGCCGGTGTCTTCGACGGTGGTATCGCCTCCCGGGACACGGACACCAGCGATCCGAACGCACTCGACGTGATTGTCCGTGACGGCCAAAGCCAGGCAACGGTTCTTGACTGGCACACAGCCTCGCCCGCGGTGATTCCGATGGTTGGACTGAAACCCTAACCCTCAACCCCAAGGCGGGGCCGGAACCTCCGGCCCCGCCTTTCCCATCTATGCCCGCATTGGAACCAGAAAAAAGACCCAAACAGTTACAACCGCAATGATTTCAGAACAGGGGAAAGCAATGAAGCATTACCTCCGTTTATTGGCCTCAGCGTTTGCGCTGCTGCTCCTGCTGCCGGCCGCCGGCCAGGAGCCAGCAGCCGCAACAGAACAGACCGGCTTCACCGCCTCAGGACCCGAGCTGCGGACCTGGTGGCACAACAACTATGAGTACAACCCCACCTCACCCACCCAGAACGGCAACGTGCGCCGGTCATCTTTCTACGAGGTGCAGGTTGCCACAGCTGCGGCGCCTGAAACACGCTACGACTCCTTCGCGTATATGAGCATTCCCCGCAGCGGGAAGGGGAAGATTGGCTACACAGAACCGGACGGCGCAAAATTTTCTTCCTCAGCGAACCTCTCCATGAGCTGGTCCAGCTTCGAGTACTCCACTGCCGTTTGGGTGGACGTGAAGCTGACAACCGGCCAGACAATTACATCGGTGGACCAGGTTTCGATCCGTCCCAGCAAATACACCTTCGAGAAACACCTTGTCGACGCGAACACGGTCCGGATCAAGGTTCCCTATTCGCTATCGGGCTACCGCTTCTCAGTCGAATTCGAGCCGCAAAATTTCACCGCCTACAACGACATGTCAGGAACTGCGGGGGTGTTAACTGAAAGCGGAGGCGGGGACCACCGTGCCATCCATACCGAGCCCCGGAACTCCATGATGATCTTCGCCGAGCCAACCCTGGGCGGCGGCGAGGCGGACCGATTGATTCCCACCGCCGCGTCCGGAACCATCAACTACCCGCAGGAAGGCCTGGTCGACAACCTGGGCTCGGTCACCGAGGAAATCATCTACTTCAGGCCCGGGACCTACTACATGGGATCGGGCCACCGTGCCTCCATGCCGCCCAACGTCAAGTGGATCTACCTGGCCCCCGGGGCATATGTCAAAGGTGCCTTCTATTTCCCCAGCTCGACACAGGGCGTCTACAAAGTCACCGGGCGCGGGGTGCTCTCCGGCGAACAATATGTCTATGAGGCCGACACCACCATCAGCGGGTATCCGCACTCAACCGGTGCCAACTGCCACAATACCTGCGTGAAGATGCTCGAATTCAGTTCGTCGTCCACCATGCAGCAGTACTTGGACGTCGAGGGAATCACCATCAGCGAGCCGCCCTACCACTCCTTCGTCATCTATGGGCCCCAGAACGCCTATGACATGGAAATGCGGGTGGACAACTACAAGCAGGTGGGCAGCTGGTACTGGCAGACCGACGGCATGGAACTCTACAAGGGCGGGCGGATGAACAATACCTTTTTCCACTCCAATGACGACGTCCTGAAGCTCTACCACAGCAACGTGACGGTGGATAACACGGTGATCTGGAAGAACGAGAACGGCCCGGTCATCCAGTGGGGCTGGGCGCCGCACAACATCGACAATGTGGTCGTAACCAACACTGACGTCATCCACAACCGCATGTATTGGAAGGACGTCAAATACAACACCTGCATTATCAACTCCTCCTCCCACTACGCGGACATGGGATCCAGCACCACAGCAGACACCGCCAAAACCATCAGCAACTTCCGGCTGGAGAACATCACCGTGGAGGGCATGACCAACTGCGCCGTCAGGATCTATGCGCTCTCCAACACCGAGAACATCCACATCAAGAACCTGAACATTGGCGGCTGGAACGGGCTGGACTACGGCTCCCAAGTGAGCCACCTGAAGCGTTATTCGGACACCGCCAACAACAAGGTCTGGCTGGGCAACGAAACGATTGACAGCAGGGGCATCAAGCTCGAGAACTACACCGTCGGCGGGGTCAAGATCGACAAGACCACAACTAACTGGAATGACACGCAGTTGGGCCGTCTGGGGTTCGACCCGGAAAACTGGGATAACTGGAACGCATGGTGACTCTGGGGTCTTCGTGACCGAAGCGCCTCCATAACGGGCCGGGGAGCTGACGCTCCAAGGGCTTACACCCCGGGCAGTGTGCCGTGCACAAACGCCTGGATGGCCAGGACAGCGGCGCCACGGCACCAATCAACGTTGTTCTTGGTTCCGAGGACGATAGGAGGCGTCGAGGCGCGCGGGTCGCGGTCCTTGGCAATACCTTCCCGCATGGCGTCGGCGACAATGTACGCGAGCCGCACGCCTTCACCGGCGATGATGATCCGCTGTGGAAGCGTCAGGTTACACACGGCGGCGATGAGCCGGCCAAGTCCCCGACCTGCGTCCTCCGTCACACGTCTGGCCGCGGCGTCACCGGCTTCCGCGAGGTCCAGTGCCTGCTCGTAATCCACCCGGTGTCCGAGTGCATCTGAGACGTGGCGGGCGATGGAATCTGAATTCAGGACGCTGGTAGCGCAACCGCGGTGACCAGCGAAACACAGAGGCCCTGCCGGATCCAGCGGCCAATGCCCCACTAACCCGATGCCATAGTCCTCGCCGGTAACGATTGCGCCGTTGGCCACCAGGCCGAATCCCGTACCGGCTCCCAGCGTAATGACAGCGAACCGGTCGTCATCACGCCCCTCGCCGAACCAATGCTCATACTCCGTGAAAGCAACAAGATCATTGTCCACCAGCGTCGGGATGCCGGTGGCCTCACCCACCAGCTTGGCAAGAGGAACTTCGCTCCAGCCCAGGAACGTCGCATCCACCACGTACTCACGGTCCCGAATCAGTCCGCCGATACCGATACCAATACCGTTGATCGACGCGCCTGCACCCAGTTCCTCCGCCAGTTCGGCAATTTGCCGGACCACTTCCGCCGGTTTCTGATCACCAATACTCACGGACTTGTGTCGCTGGATCTCCCCGCGCAGATTCGTTCGGGCCGCGATGATCTCGTGCTCGCGGAGTTTCATGCCTACAAAGTGCTTCGAATCGATGTCTACGTCCAGCAGCCGTGTAGGCCGGCCGACGCGGCCGTCGTTGTGCTCGCCAACCTCCCGGAGCAGGCCACCCTCCAACAGTGGGGCACTGAGCCGGGTCAACGAGCCGGCCGAAAGCTGAAGCCGACGGGCTATCGCCGCCCGGGAAATAGGACCCCTCCGGAGAACTTCGATAGCCACCGGCAGGGAAGCATTTGTCGGAGCAACCGACCACGTTGAGGGGCTCTTCACCGCTCCATCATGGCATGCATAGATATTTTTGTCACAAAAGATATTTTTTGTCTCGCGCTTGCTTAAAGTGACGTTCAGCACTTTCAATAGTTCCGCATCAGAATAAATTGCAGCCCCTAGACGGGGCTTTCTAAGATCAACGGAGCTCACCGATGTTCAACCACGACAAACTCTCGCGGCGGGCCTTCACGGCCCTGGCAACAACTGCGGCCGCCGCACTGGCCCTGTCCGCATGTTCTGCCCCGCAAGCCGCGCCCGAGGCAAAAACCCTCAAGGTCTGGTGGTGGGAAAACGACGACAGCGCACTGGCCACTGGTTGGAACCGGGCGATTGAGATCTTCAAGGAAAAGCACCCGGACGTCACCGTCCAATTCGAACTGAAGACCTATGAGCAGATGCAGCAGTCAGGCCAGCTCCTGCTCGACTCCAACGACGCACCGGACGTGCTGGAGTACCTCAAAGGCAACGCCACCGCCGGCGCCGTCTCGCAGGCCGGCCTCCTGACGGATCTAACCGACGTGGCCAAGGACCGCGGCTGGAAGCTGGACAGCACCGCGCAGGACGTGGGCCTGTACAAGGACGGGGTGATGGGCTCCGGTCGGCGGTACGGCCTCACCAACTACGGCGAATACGTTTCGGTCTGGTACAACAAGGACCTCTTTGCCAAGCAGAACGTGGAGGTGCCTACTACTCTGCAGGAACTGGAACAGGCCATGGATAAGTTCGCGGGCGCTGGAGTCACCCCGCTGGCCCTGGGTTCGCAGGATTACCCGGGCACCCACCTCCTGTACGAACTCGCGCTGGCCAATATGGATAAGAATGCCTGGTCGGCCTACCAGAAGTTCGACGGCGATGTGGACTGGAGTGCGTGGGAAAAGGCTGCGCAGACAGTGCAGGAATGGACGAAGAAGGGCTACATCGCCAAGGACTCCACCGGTATAGCAGCACAGGACGCCGGAAATGCCTTCATCGCCGGGAAATACCCCATTTTCGTTTCTGGTACTTGGTGGGCAGGCAGCTTCGCCGACAAGATCAAGAACTTCAAGTTCGACCAGATCCTCTTCCCGGGCAATGACCTGCACCCCGGTTCCGGCGGAAACCTCTGGGTAGTGCCCGAGAAGGCACATAACAAGGAACTTGCTTACGACTTCATGGAAATCACCATGAGCCCGGAAATCCAGAACCTGCTCGGCAACAAGGGTGCCGTGCCGGTGGCTGCCGACGAGGGCGCCATCACCACCCCTATCGGAAAACTCACCACGCCGCGGTTCAACGAACTGCTCAACAGCAACAACGGCGGTGGCCTGGGCTGGTACCCCGACTGGCCCGTTGCCGGACTCAATGACGTCCTGGTAGCCCAGAGCAGCGACCTCGTCCAGGGCAACGTCACCCCTGAGAAGGCCGTAGCGAACATCAAGGCCGCCTACGAACAGGGCAAACCCAGCAAGTAGGCCCCGCACCAAACACCGCTGGCGGCGCATCCAGGAGATGTGCCGCCAGCCCTTAAGGACACACATCATGACCGCAGTCACCCCGTCCCCACCAGGCACCGCCGCCCGAAAGCTGCAACGTAGATCAGGAACCGCGCGGCGAAATGCGCAGGAGAGCTCCCGCGGATACTGGATTTACCTCCTCCCCGGAGCCCTCGGATTCATCGCCATCGTCGCCATCCCTTTCGGAATGAATCTCTACTACAGCCTCACCAGCTGGCGCGGTGTGGGCACCCCCAAGTTCGTGGGCCTGGACAATTACGTACGGCTGGTGGCAGACCCTGCATTCTGGGCGTCCTTCCTGCACAGCACCGCTTTCATCCTGGCCATGGCCGTCGTTCCCACCGCACTGGGCGTCTTCGTGGCGGCTGTCCTCTTCGACTACATCGCGCCTAAGTTCGGTTCTCGCGCTGCGAGCATCCTCCGCGCCACCTTCTACCTCCCACAAATCCTCCCCATCGCCGTGGCCGGCGTCCTGTGGAAATGGCTCTACCAACCCCAGTACGGAATCATCAACACCGTTCTGGACGGGCTGGGCCTGGGCTGGCTGCAGCAGAACTGGCTGGGTGATGCGGACACCGCCATGCTCGCCGTCATGAACGTCCTGATCTGGCTGCAGATCGGCTACACCGTCG
Source organism: Arthrobacter sp. MAHUQ-56 (assembly GCF_019710585.1). GTDB lineage: Bacteria > Actinomycetota > Actinomycetes > Actinomycetales > Micrococcaceae > Arthrobacter. The sequence goes on from NZ_JAIFZQ010000022.1 coordinate 11,952, forward strand.
TGGTGTTCATGGCAGGACTCTCCCGCGTGGACCCTGCCCTCTATGAAGCCGCAGAGATCGACGGGGCCGGCTGGTTCCAGCGCTTCTGGAGCATTACGATTCCACAGCTTCGCCCGGAGATCGCCGTCGTGCTCATCACCACATCCGTGGCCGCGCTAAAGGTCTTTGCCCCCATCTACGTCCTCACGAAGGGCGGTCCGGGCACCAGCACCATCGTCCCCGCCTACTTCTCGTACTCAAACTTCTTCACCACCACACAGGTAGGCTACGGCGCCGCCGTCGCCTCATTCCTGGCGCTGCTCGTCACCATCATCGCGATAGTGCTGCTGCGCTACCAGACCCGCAACGCCGAGGGATTCGAAAAGTGACCACCACCGCCCCTGCCACAGATCCGACGCAGGTTGCCCCGGCACCACCGCAGAAAACTGCTTCCGGCACCCGGAGTGCCCGATCCCGGCGCGGCGTCACCGGCTGGACCGTGCTGGTCCTGCTGGCCGCAGCCGCCGTCCTGATGGTCTTTCCGTTTTGGCTGGCCCTGATCAACGCCTTCAAACCGTCCGCGGAATACATCTCTGATGGACCCATCGGCGTACCGACCCAGCTCGACTTCACCGCGATCATAGATTTCTGGATCGGCGTGAACTTCAACCAGAAGCTGCTGAACAGCGTCATTCTCTCCGGCAGCGTTGCCCTGATCGCCGCCACCTTGGGCCTGCTCAGCGCCTTCGCCATCGGCATCGGCCGCATCAAGGGCAGGGTGTGGATCCTCGCCGTCTTCATGCTCGCGTTCACCATCCCGCAGGAGGCCCTGGTCTACCCGCTCTTCGTCCTCGCCCGGGAACTGGACCTCTACGACACCCTAGCCGGTGTAACAATCATCCTCGCCGTCCTGCAAAGCGCGTTCGGCACCTACATGCTCGCCTCCGTACTGGGATCCTTCCCGATGGAAGTCCTGGAAGCGGCGCGCCTGGACGGTGCCAGCAGATTCCAAATCCTTCGAATGATTGTCCTGCCCCTCACCCGGTCGACACTGGCGGTGCTGGTGACGTTCTTCTTCATCTGGACCTGGAACGACTTTTTCCTTCCCCTTGTCCTGCTGCCGTCCGCAGCCAACCAGACCGTGTCCGTCTCGCTGGGCGCGCTCAGCGGCCAATACACCAGTGACCCCACGGCGCTGGCTGCGGCTTCCATGGCCGGTATCCTTCCCGCCCTGATCTTCTTCCTTCTCTTCCAGCGCACCCTCATGCGCGGCGTAAACATCGGAGCCATCAAGTGACCCTCCAGCCGCTTCTACGGCACCCCAGCCTCCGGCCCACCGACGAATGGTGGAAGGCGGCCGTCGTCTATCAGGTGTACCCGCGCAGTTTCGCGGACTCCAACGGCGACGGCATCGGCGACATCCGCGGCATCATCAACCGGCTCGACCACCTCGAGAACCTGGGCATCGACGTCGTCTGGCTCTCGCCCGTGTACACCTCACCCCAGGATGACAATGGCTACGACATCAGCGACTACTACGCCGTGGATCCCACCTTCGGGACCCTGGAGGACCTTGACGAGCTCATTGCGGCAATGCATGCCCGCGGGATGAAGCTGGTCATGGACCTGGTCGTCAACCATACCTCCGACGAACACGCCTGGTTCCAGGAATCCCGTGCCAGCAGAACCAGCGCCAAACGGGACTGGTACATCTGGCGCGACCCCCGCACCAGCCAGGAGCACGAGGCCGGCAATGAGCCGAACAATTGGGGCTCCTTCTTCTCCGGCTCCGCCTGGGAACTGGACGAGGGAACGGGGCAGTACTTCCTCCACTTGTTCTCGAGGAAACAGCCAGACCTCAACTGGGACAACCCGGAAGTCCGCGCCGCCATCTACAAGATGATGAACTGGTGGCTTGACCGGGGCATCGACGGCTTCCGGATGGATGTCATCAGCTTCATCTCCAAGCACCCCGGCCTCCCCGACGGACCCGTGGAGAACGGCACAACCTGGGGCAACGGCATTCCTTTCTACGGATCCGGCCCCCATGTTCACGAATACCTGCAGGAGATGCACCGCGAGGTCTTCAGAGGCAGGGAGACGGAGCTGATGACCGTGGGCGAAATGGTCGATGCGACGCCGGAACTGGCCCGCCTGTACACCGACCCGGACCGCAAGGAACTGGACATGGTGTTCCACTTCGAACATGTCGGCCTGGACCACGGGCCCGGTGGGAAATTCACCCGCAAGGCTCTGGACCTGGTGGAAGTCAAGCGATCCTTCGCCCGTTGGCAGGAAGCACTGGCCGATGTCGGATGGAACAGCCTCTACTGGAACAACCACGACCAGCCCCGTGTAGTCTCCCGCTTCGGCAACGACACCGGGTACTGGTACGAGTCAGCCACCGCGCTGGCCACGGTGCTGCACCTCATGCGCGGCACCCCCTACATCTATCAGGGCGAAGAACTGGGCATGACCAACATGCCGTTCGAAGGCATTGAAGACTTCCGGGACCTGGAAAGCCTCAACTATTACTACGAAGCCCTCACCGGGAACGACGGAAGCGAGGCAGCAGCCGAACTGTTGGCGGGGATAGCCACCGGCGGCCGGGACAACGCCCGTACCCCGGTCCAGTGGGACGCCACACCCAATGCGGGGTTCACCACCGGAGATCCCTGGATACCGGTCAACCCAAACCACCTTTGGCTCAACGCAGCAGCCCAGAGAACGGACCCGGGTTCCGTCTTCAGCTGGTACCGCTCCCTGGTCCGCCTCCGGCACGAAGAACCGGTCGTCATCGACGGGCGGTTTACCCTCTTGTGCCCCGAGGACCCCCAGCTGTTCGTATACACACGTACAAGCGAAACGACCAGCCTGATGGTTCTGGCGAACTGCTCAACGACACCCAGGGCGCTTAACCTGCAGCTTGCCCGCGAGTTGGCCATGAGATGGGTGTCGGCGGAAGTTCTTCTCCATAACCACCCCGAAAAGTCCTGGGACCGACAGGAGCTACGGCCGTGGGAAGTGGTGGTTCTCCGCCGTTCCGCATAGCGACTCCGCAAGCACCAGTCCATCGACGAGAGGAACCATCATGCCCGGAACAGGGCTAGGCCGACTGGCCAAACACGTAACAGCGGCAGCTGCAGTTTTCCTTATCAGCACTGGCGCCGTGCTTCCGGCACAGGCCGCCACGGCACCGGCGGCCGCCCCATCCGGGTTACCTGCCACTCCCAACGCCGAACGGCCCATAACTACCGTCGACAATGGAAACCTCCACACTTGGTGGCACGACAACGGCGTTTTCAGCCCAGCCGCCCCAACGCAAAGCGACCAGGTTCGCCGGTCGTCCTTCTACGATGTGCAGGTGGCCCAGGCCAATCAGCCACAGAAGGCGTATGACGCTTTCACCCACATGAGCATTCCCCGTAGTGGAAAGGGGAAGATCGGCTACACAAAGGAAGACGGCGCTGAATTCTCCTCAGAGGCCGGCCTTACAATGAGCTGGTCCAGCTTCGAGTATGCCAAGGACGTCTGGGTGGAAGTGAGCCTGCGCACTGGCCAGACCATCTCTTCAACCGACCAGGTCCACATCAGGCCGAGCAGCTACAACTTCGAAAAGCAGCTCGTGGATGCAGACACTGTCAAGATCAAGGTGCCATACTCTGACGCGGGCTACAGGTTTTCGGTCGAATTTGAGCCACAGCTGTACACCGCCTACAACGACATGAGCGGCGACAGCGGCAAGCTGACCACCGAAGCCGAGGGCAACCGGCCCATCCACACGGAGCCGCGCAATTCAATGATGGTCTTCGCCGAACCGAAGCTTCGGGGCGAGCAGAAGGAGCGCCTTGTTCCCACCCAGGAATCAGGCAGCATCCATTATCCGGAGCCCGGCGAGGTGCGGGACCTGAACTCGGTGACCGAGGAAATCATCTACTTCCGGCCCGGCACCTACAGCATGGGCTCGGACTACCATGCAGTCCTGCCGTCCAACGTGAAATGGGTCTATCTGGCACCAGGAGCCTACGTAAAGGGGGCCTTCCGGTTCCTCCACGACACGCAAAGCCAGTACAAGGTCACCGGTTACGGCGTCCTCTCCGGCGAGCAGTACGTCTACGAGGCGGACACGAACAACAACTACAACCACCTCAGCGGGGCGTCCAACTGTCACTCGTCCTGTGTGAAGATGCTGCAGTTCGCTTCCGCTGACGCGGAGCAGAAGCTGGACTTGCAAGGCGTTACTGTCGCCGAGCCGCCCTACCACTCCTTCGTGGTTTACGGGAACGAGCAAACGTTCCATATGAACGTGGAGAACTACAAGCAGGTGGGCAGCTGGTACTGGCAGACCGACGGCATCGAGCTGTACAAGGGCAGCACCATGAAGAACACGTTCTTCAACGCTAACGACGACGTGCTGAAGATGTACCACAGCGACGTCACCATCGATAACACCGTGATCTGGAAGAACGAGAACGGACCCGTCATCCAGTGGGGCTGGACCCCGCGGAACATCGACAACGTGAACGTCACCAACACCGCCGTCATCCACAACCGGATGTACTGGAAGGACGTCAAGTACAACACCTGCATCTTCAACTCTTCCTCGCACTGGGAGGACATGGGTTCCACCACAAAAGCGGACCCGAACACCACGGTGAAGAACATGCGGTTCGAAAACACGACAGTCGAAGGGATGACCAACTGCGCCATCCGTGTCTACGCCCTGTCTGACACCGAAAACATCCACATCAAGAACTTCAACATCGGCAGCTGGAACGGACTGGATTGGACTTCCCAGGTCAGCCATCTCAAGCGCTACACCAACTCCGCCGGCGAGAAGGTCACCATCGGTAACGAGCTTCCCGACGGCAATGGGCTCGCCCTTGAAAACTACTCGGTCGGCAGCCAGGTCATCGAGAAGAGCGGCGGAAACTGGTCGGACTATCAGCTCGGCCGACTTGGCTTTGACGGAGAAAACTGGGACAGCTGGAACGCCTGGAAGTCAGCGCCTTAGGGGGTCTGGCAGACCCCAAATGGGTGAAAGTGGGCAGCGGCTTTCCTTGACGCTGCCCACATTCACCCTAAGAAGAACGAGGCCAATCAAACGCCCGGGCGCGCCCCCTGAGCATGAATCACCAGTGGCCGCCAGGCACATATTCGCACGGGAATGCCTCAGCAGTCCGGCCCTGCCGTACAGGACCGAAGACCCGGAGAACGGGTGTACCCCTTGAGATCTATCGGCTTCACCCATTCATCAGGGCTTGTTTCAACACCCAAGGAGGACTCATGTCTGAGCATGTCCATCCACAAGTCAATCCAGACGGCACCATACTCGTGCAAGATCCGCCCCAGGGCCACACCACGCTGTTGGTATCCCTGGATTTTACGACGGACGATCCCGTCACACGGGACAACCAGCTCAGTAAAGCCGTCGACCAGCTAATACCTGCCGCGCTGGAGCGCCGGCACGGAATACTCGTAACGCAACGAAGCTGGGACAGGTACACCATCCAAGTTGATCCCGGCGTGCCCTGCGGCAACATCCACGAAAAGCGATGCTGAATGCGGTTCCGAACATAAGCCACCACCCCAGGGAACCTGTCCGCGGGCTCCCTTCCCCCCGCCTGTCGACCATTGACACGAACGGAAATCGCATTGGACGGAAACCTGGAACGGAATTCTGCGCTGATCGGCATTGATATCGGTGGCACCGGGATTAAAGGAGCCATCGTCAATCCAGCCACCGGGGCACTTCTCTGTGAACCCATCCGCATACCGACACCGCGCCCCGCCACGCCCGACGCCGTCGCCGCGGCGGTGGCACTGATCGAGGAGGAACTTTCGACATTCCCCGGTTGCCCGAAAGCCGGGTCCCCTCTAGGTGTGACATTTCCCGGCATCATTCAACACGGTATTGTGCGCTCGGCTGCCAACGTCGACAAGACTTGGCTCGAGACGCATATCGATGCGCTCCTAACCGCCCGGCTGGACCGGCCCGTAAAGGTCATGAACGATGCTGATGCCGCCGGTCTTGCAGAAGCACGTTACGGCGCCGGTGAAGGCGTGTCAGGCAGCGTGCTGGTGATCACCCTGGGGACCGGAATTGGCTCGGCCTTCATCTTCGATGGCAAACTCGTCCCGAATGCGGAACTGGGCCACCTGGAAATTGACGGATTCGACGCCGAGACGAAAGCTTCCGCTGTGGCCCGTGAGCGGGACCGCCTGTCGTGGGCGGACTACGGCGTGAAGCTGCAAAGATACTTCTCCCACCTGGAGTTCCTGTTCTCCCCGGAGCTCTTCATTGTTGGCGGCGGCATCTCGATAAGAACCGACGAATACCTCCCCAGCCTGAAGCTCCGCACACCTATCGTTCCCGCGGTCTTCCGTAACGAAGCAGGCATAGTGGGCGCAGCGCTGCACATGAGCCAAATGCACAACACGGCCGGCTATCACCGTCCGCGATCCATGGAAACCCCGGTCAGAAAGGCGGCTCTCAGATAACCATGAGAATCGGACTTCTTACCAGCGGCGGCGACTGCCCCGGTCTGAACGCGGTGATTCGGGGGGCCGCTACACAGCCGCGCCCAACAAGGTTTCTCGAGATTTACTCACCGCCGAGCTTCCGTGGACCGGTGGGGGCCCGGCCTGCCCAACTTGCGGGTGCCGGTCTGCCGTCCTCCTCTGGCACAGGACAATCGACGCGACGGCTTGAATCGGCGTCAGAATTGCGCGAAATTGCGTTTTCTTGACGGCGACTCAATGCTCCTCTTAGATCCCACCCTGACAGTGAAGGGGCAGGAAACCGAAGACGGGCAGACCGCGAATTATCTAAGAAGTCCCGAAAATTCGCGGCTTAATGGAAATCGCATGGCGAAGGGCCGGCGGTGTCGCCTCGAGCGGCTCGGGAGGTATTTGAGAACAAGACCAAAGCCCGCCGGTAAACGATTCCTTCCTGGTCAGGCGGCCCTGACGTCAGGTTGGGGTGTACCTGACCTGGTCAGTTTGGCCACGAGCGTGATGCCCCACTGGCACCAGCTGTGCTTGTTGGTCGTTTGGCGTTTTCAATGATGGCATCGGGGATGCCTTCTGTCTCGCGTGGCCATCTTGTGCGAGCGGCATGCAGGAATCTGCAAGAGCTGTGCACGGATAGTCAAAATCCCAGGAAACCGCACACTCTAGTGTTGTCCCATCAACTCACCGCAAGGGACTGGTGCTATGAACAATCAGGCTGATCTTCTTTTGATCAACGGCGTTATCGACACCTTGGACTCTGCGCATGCCCGGGTGGCGACATTGGCTGTCGAAGGCGGAAAGGTGCACTCTGTAGGTGTGGCTGCTGAGGCCGCCGCCGGTCCGGAGACTACCATTATCGACCTTGGCCGCCGCTATGTGATGCCGAGCCTGCTGGATGTGCACAACCACCACATGATTGCTGGCCAAATGGACTTGTTTGAACTGAACGAGCCCCCTACCAAGACACTCACGGAGCTGCTTAGCGCTGTCGCAGAACAGGCGAAACGTCTGGCGCAGGACGAGTGGGTGGTCGGCGGAAGCTGGGGTTCGGGGCTGTTGGCCGAACTGAATTCTGCGGACGCACTTGCCCGCTTTGACGCCGCCACCGGTGGACGGCCAGCTCTGTTGAAGGATGACAGCAAGCACAACCGGTGGGCTAACTCCCGTGCGCTGGAACTGGCCGGTATCAGCGATGGAACACCCGATCCCGAAGGCGGTCAAATCATGCGGGATGGTTCGGGTCGCGTTACGGGTGTTCTGATCGAGGCCGGAGGCGTCTTGGTGGAACGAGCCTTGGCCCGGCTACGGCCAACATCCACGAAGGATCTCGCGCGAGCGGCCGCGCGCGGAATTGAGATCCTCCACTCCTACGGGGTGACAGGATTCCAGGATGCCGCAGCCTCCCTCCAGCTAATGCAGGCGCTGAAGGAACTCGACGACGCGGGCAATCTGCACGCCTGGGTGGTTACCTCCATGCAGGCCAACGACTTCATCTTCGGCACCACCCCCCTTGGTGAGGGCATCATCGCCCACCGGGACGAATTGCGGTCCGAACATCACCGCCCGGATTTCATCAAGATCTTCCTGGACGGCGTCCCCCCGGCAGGAACCGCCGCCTTCATCGAGCCATACCTTTCAGGCGTCGGCTTCCCCGAGTGTCACTGCGGCGGCACCACCATGCCCCCGGAGGAGCTTGAGCGGTGGCTGATGAGCACGGCTGAACGCGGCATCTCCGCCAAAATCCACTGCACCGGAGACGCATCGGTCCGGCTCGTGCTGGATACCGTCGCTAAAGTCCGCCGTGCCGGACACACGGAACCGAAATACCACATCGCCCATGGCCAGTTCATCCATGAGCAGGACATCGATCGTTTCGCCGAGTTGGACGTCACCGCTGACATTTCCCCTTCCCTGTGGTTTCCCGGGGTCATTGCTGAAGCCATCGCCACAGTACTTCCCGCCGACAGGGCCTCAAAGATGCAGCCCAACCGATCCCTGCTCGACACCGGCGCCCGCATTGCCGGGGGCTCGGACTGGCCTGTCAGCGTGTCCCCCAACGCTTGGGAAGGCATTTACGGGCTCGTGACCCGCAAGGACCCGACCGGACAATTCCCCGGTACGCTGTGGCCTGAGCAGGCCATCACCCTCCCAGAAGCCATCAGGATCTACACCACCAATTGCGCCGAAGCTATGGGCGTGGACGACGTCACAGGATCCCTGTCGCCAGGAAAATCAGCAGACTTCATTGTCCTCAGCGACAATCCGCACGAAATTAACATCGAGGACGTTCCGCGCATAACCACGCAGCAGACCTGGTTCGCCGGCCGCAAAGTCTTCGATGCAAAGCTCTCGGAACGCACCGGGGGCGCGCCCGAACGACTTGCCCCGCAGCGAGTCTGACCGCTTCATCTACCCCAGCTCTGAAGCTTCCGGACCGCAGGCACCATTACCCCCTCCCCTCTGACGGCGGCACCGCGCCGCTTCGTCCTGCCCGAAAGAACATGACCATGACCACTGCCATAAAAGCCTCTCCGGGGATCAACGCCTCCGACAGGGGAACGTACACGTATATCGCCGTTTTCAGCGCTGTCCTTTATACCGTGCTGCTAATCGCCCCGGTGATCGCGGGCAAACTGATCCAACAGTTCGGCCTAAGCCCGGTCCAGGTCGGGACGCTCTTTTCGCTGGAACTTGGCGCCTTCAGCCTGGCAACAGTGCCGGCATATCTGTGGCTCCGCCGGATCAACCTGAGAACAGCAAGCTACATTTTCACTGCCGTCGTCATCGCAGGGAACGTCGTTTCAGGATTTTTGGACGATTTCGGCCTCCTGATCGTGGCCCGGGGAGTGACCAGCCTCGCGGCCGGCTCTATCACCGTGATCATCCTGACCCTCAGCGGAAAGACATCGAACCCCAGCCGCGCGTTCGGAATTTTCGTCGTATTCCAGTTGGCCATGGGCGCCCTGATCTTGGCTGTCTTCCCATCATTGTTCGCCGGTGCAGGTGTGGCAGCGATCTACTGGACCCTCGCCGGTCTGGCTGTGTTGTGCCTCCTCGTGGTCAACCGGATCGACGGGGAAGTACTGCGATCATCCTCCCCCGTCGCAGCGTCAACTCCTTCGCGGGTGCCGATCTCCAAGGCAGCCGCCGGAATGGCCGCCGTCCTGCTCTTCTATGTAGCACTAAGCGGCGTCTGGTCATTCATGGCCCAGATCTCCGCCGGCTCCGGAATTGACCTTTCCGCCAGTAGCCTCATCCTTTCCCTGGCCACCGTAGCCGGGATTCTGTCAGCCGTCACGGCGACGGCCCTCGGAGACACTCCGCGACGGAGGATCTACCTGATCGCTGGCTACGTAGGCATGGCACTCAGCATCGCATTGCTTTTTGGCTCACCGGCCCTTATTCGCTTTGCCATCGCTGCGGTGATCTTCAAGTTCGCTTGGACTTTCATCCTGCCCTACCTGCTGTCCACACTGTCCGACCTCTCAAACGGCGGACACCTCATGAACACCACTAATCTGATGATCGGTAGCGGCTTCTCCATCGGTCCCATCGCCAGCGGGGCGATGCTCCAGTCGGGCGCGGGTTCATTCACCGGCATGCTCGCCTTCGCCCTAACGGGCGTTTTAGCGTCATGCGCACTCGTCATGGTCGCACAGCGCCGAACGCAGGCGAACGTAGCGCCCGCCTCGGAGGGCTGATACCTCGCGGAGGGGACGAGTTTCTGTCGGCCTCTCAGTGGAAGAATCCCGAAACAACGCTTCGGTGGCCTAAGTGCTGGCCCCAGCATGTTCGGTGCCAACCTGCATACTGACAGACGCACAAACTCCCGCCCCACGCAGTAGGTCCCCCGCCATTTTCGTTCGCCGGTAATTGGGATCGCCAGGGTCAGTCCAGAACCTGGCGGGGCAGCCCGAACTGTGTGCGGACACCGGGGGAATACAACACTGAGTCGGTGGGCGGTGGATTGTGATCCGGCGGCGCTGACCAGTGCGTCTTCCAAGGGGGCATCCGCAGCGTAATACGGTGGCCAGGGCCCGGTGGGCGATGGGCAGGTAAAAGACCCGCCATTCCAAACGGGACATGATCGCGGGAGGCGCCGCGCATCGTCGTGGGGCGGCAATGGGACCGCAAGTACGGCCCTCCGCGGCGCGGGCGGCCAGCACGAACGCGAGCGTGTCGGCGTCCAAAGACCGGAACACCACCCCGTGGCGCCCCGCAGCGTCACGGGAATACAGCCGAACATTGACCTTGGTGAACGTTCCGGCATACGGAACACCCAGTCCAGGCCCCGGATAGGTGCCCGGAACACGGAAACCGATCAGGCCGACCCGGCATACACGTGGCTCCACGCCCCGCGGCATGCAGGGACGCGCTACTGCCAGGGAAATGCTCCAGTGAAGGAATATCACATCAGCCCATGGCTGATGCACCGGCAGCGGCAAAAATCGACGGTCTCCGCTGAGGTCACCTGTCTGGGCGTCAGTATCCGTGCCCCATAGCACTCACAAAACCTGCTGCGACTGGCCCATGTACGCATGCACTCATCGTGCGCGGTTACGCCGCTGGCGGCAAGAGCAGAAGCCGATCCAGATGGTGTAACCGCCACGTGGGCTGCCCGTGATCGCCCCAGCCCAGGAGGAAGAAATTGCTTGGGCGCTGCCGCCAAGATCAGGCTCTCAAGGCGCCAAGTCCCTTCCCTGACGGACGCCGGGTCAGGTCCTGCGTGCCACGTGGAGGTGTGCCTTTGCCCTATGTGGCAGGTCCATCAAGCAGCTAGCTGCCGAGGTTCCGGTACTTGCGTGCCCGCGAGGCCACGAGCTGGGGAACCGGCACGACGGCAACTGACGCGAGTTCGTACTCGATGGCGTGCGCCATTCGGGCGCAGAATTCCCGCGGTTCCAGGGAGGCGTCGTCACGTTCATCGACGATGTGGTCCACGAGCCCATTGGCGTACAGTGACGCCACGTTCACGCCCTGCGCCTGGGCCATCGCCGGGGCGAAGTCGGTGGTGCGGTGGACGATGGCGCTGGCGCCTTCGGGCGGCAGGGGGGACAGCCAGCTGTGCTGAGCGGCGATGGTCCGGTCCGCTGGCAGGAGCGCCAGCGCCGCTCCTCCAGCGCCCTGACCCAGCAGGACTGAAACAGACGGCGATTCCAGCCCGATCAGTTCGTGCAGTGAGCGGGCGATTTCGCCGGCTAGGCCGCCTTCTTCCGCTTCCTGGGAAAGCGCCGCCCCGGCGGTGTCGATGATAGTGAGCAGCGGCAGGCGCAGTTCCTCCGCGAGCTTGGCGCCGCGTCTGGCCTCCCGCAAGGAACCGGGCCCCATGCCGATCGCGCCCTTTCGCAGCGGCCGAGCGTGGCCCAGGACTATGCAGGACTGGGTTCCGAAACGCGCCAGGGCCAGCAGCAGCCCGGGATCCTTCTCGCCCTGCCCCGTCCCGTTCAGCGGAAGGGCGTCCGTGGCACCGTACTTGAGGAGCTGACGGAGGTCGGGACGCTTTGGCTGGCGGGAGATTTCGATGGAGGTCCAGGCATCGACGTCAGCGGGCCGGACTGCCAGCGTCGCTGGCGCTTCCGGCCATGCAGCTGCCCCGGAAGCCCGGCGGGGCATGAGGATGTCCAGTGCCCTGCCCACCAGCGCGGCCAGGTCGCCGTGTCCCACCACGCCGTCGATCAGACCTTTGTTAAACAAGTTTTCGGCTACCTGGACGTTGTCCGGGAACGCTTCGCCTTGCAGTGCCTCGTAGACCCGCGGGCCTAGGAAGCCCAGCAGCGAGCCCGGTTCGGCCACGTTGATGTGGCCGAGGGAACCCCAGGAGGCCATCACGCCGCCAGTGGTGGGATGGCGCAAGTAGACCAGGTAGGGCAGGCCGGCCTGCCGGTGCGCCCGGACGGCTGCGGTGATCTTGACCATCGAAAGGAAGGCCAAGGTGCCTTCCTGCATGCGGGTTCCGCCGGAGGCAGTGCCAGCCAAAAGGGGCAGGCCTTCGGCCGTGGCGCGCTCCACCGCGGCCACGATGCGTTCCGCAGCTGCGTGGCCGATGGATCCGGCCAGGAAGGAGAATTCGCTGACGATTAGCGCCACGCGGCGGCCGCGGATCAGGCCGGCGCCGCTTAGCACGGACTCGTCGGTGCCGCTGCGACCCCGCGCCTTGGCAAGGTCCCCGGTGTACTCTTCGGTCAGGTCGGGCTGCTTCGGCTCGGCGTCCCAGGAGACGAACGAGCCTTCGTCCACCACGGTGTCCAGAAGTTCTGCGGCGCTGAGGTGCCGCACCTTTTCCGTCGCCGGCATGCTATTTCGCCCCCGCGGCGGCGGCAGTACGGGCGGCCGCGGGGCCGAGCCACTCCCGGATGGATCCGCCGTCGGCATTGAGCAGCGGCGGCGCAGTGTGATCTCTGACCGTGGTTTCCGCTGTGTCGCCGGGCGCAAAGAACCGCAGCGGCGGGCCGGGCAGACTGACCGTGCCGAGCAGCGGGTGGTCCACGTCGACGACGAGGCCCTGGGAGGCGACCTGTTCCCAGGCGTAGACCTCGTCAAGCGAGCGGACCTTCCCGGCCGGGATCCCGGCGTCGTTCAGCTTTTCCAGCAGTTCCTCCGCGCCGTAGTCCGCGAAGGCGCGTTCGACGGCGGCGATCACCTCCGCGCGGTTCCGCACCCGTTCGGCGTTGCTGGCGAAGCCCGGGGCGGCTGGGTCCAGGCGGAAGGCGTCGGCGAAGGAGGCCCACAGTTTTTCGCTGCCGACGCTGATCTGGACGCTACCGTCCTTGCAGTTGAACAGTCCGTAGGGGGCGATGGAGGGGTGGTGGTTGCCTTGGGCCTGCGGGACTTCGCCGGCAATGGTAGTGCGGGTGCCTTGGAATGCGTGGACACCGATCAGCGACGCCAACAGGGACGTGCGGACCACCTTGCCGCGGCCCGAACGGACACGTTCAATCAGCGCCGCGAGTACACCAGTGGCCCCGTTCATGCCGGCCAGCAGATCGGCGATAGGGACGCCCACCCGCTGGGGATCGTCGGGGCCGGAGCCGGTGAGGGACATCAGGCCCGCCTCGCCCTGGAGGATCTGGTCGTAGCCGCTGCGCTGGGACTCGGGCCCGTCGTGGCCGAAGCCGGTGATGGAGAGGATGACCAGGCGCTGGTTGAGTTCGTGCATGGCTGCAGTGGAGAAGCCCAACCGGTCCATGACGCCGGGCCGGAAGTTCTCGATCACCACATCCGCGCGCTCCAGCAGACCACGGAGCACGGCCTGCCCGTCGCCGCTCTTCAGGTCCAGGCTGATGGATTCCTTGTTGCGGTTGCAGGACATGAAATAGGTGGACTGCAGGTCGTCCTCGGGGCCGACGAAGGGCGGGCCCCAGCCGCGGGTGTCGTCACCCGTTCCGGGGTTTTCCACCTTGATAACGCGGGCGCCGAGGTCTGCCAGCATCATGCCGGCGTGCGGGCCGGCCAGGGCACGGCTCAGGTCGATGACCGTGTGCCCGGCAAGCGGGCCTTGGGGATGGTCGGCTCTGCTCAATGTGCTGGTTCCTTAACTTCTAGCGAGATGCTGGGAGGGGCAGGGCTTGCACTTCTCGGGCACGGGCATGCCGGGCTTCATTGCTAACAATGGAGTTGCGCAGCGTTCCGATTTTTTCGACTACAACCTCGACTACATCTCCGGGTTGGAGGAGCCATTGGGGTGTGCGGGCGTAGCCGACCCCCGACGGGGTGCCCGTGGCGAGCAGGTCACCGGGGCGAAGCGTGAAGGTCTTGGAGATGTGCGCCAGCGTCTCGCCAACGGTGTAAACCATCTCGGCGGTGTTCCCGTCCTGCACGATCTCACCGTTCACGCGAGTCTGCACCTGAAGGCCATCGCGGAGATCGCCGACTTCCGCGGCCGGGACCATCGGCCCGACAGGGCCGGACAGATCAGCGTTCTTACCCAGAATCCACTGGGATGTAAGCTTCTGTGCCCGGCGGGCAGTGAGGTCGTTAAAGACCGAGTATCCGACGACCGAGGCAAGAGCCTCATCGGAGGTAGCGTCCACGAGTGTCTCACCGACCCAGGCCACAATTTCCCCCTCCCAATCCAGGCCATCTTCTCCGGTCGGGACCGGCACGGCCGCCCCGTCAACGGTCAATGACTGCGACCACCGGGCGAAGAGGGTCGGATACTCGGGAAGTTCCTGATCCTTGAACGAACCCTCGGCCACATGCTTGAGGTAGTTCAGCCCGATGCAGATCACCCTCGCACCAGGTAGTACGGGCGGGACGAACTCAACACTGCCCACGGGCAGCGATTCCTCTGAGGCGGCCGATGCCAGATGCCGGGCCGGTTCGGCCCAGAACTGCTCAAGTCCTGCCAGGACGGACACTGTCTGCCCGTCCTCGGAAAGCGCTGCGACCTCGACGTCACCGGCGCTGCGGCGAATACCAACAATTTTCATGAGTTTCCCTTCATCCTTCGACTATCCTGTCGAAAAGAGCTAAAACATTCGCACCTTTTATGCTTCAATAGGAGCATGACACAGTTCCCTGGCGACGTACAGCCTCCTGTTCAGGATTCCGGGACAGCTCCCGCCCCCATGGATTCGGGCCTGAAGCTGGCCGCGCCGCGTTCGCGGGCCGAGCACCTCGCCGCCGCGCTGGAAGAGCGCATTCGTAACCGCGCACTTGAACCGGGAGCCCTGGTGGGAACCCTCCCCTCGCTGCGGGAAGAGACCGGATATGCCCGGGCCACGGTCAGCGAAGCCGTCCGGCTGCTGCGCGAGCGGGGAGTTCTGGAGATCCGCCCCGGCCGGACCGGAGGCCTGTTCGTTACCGAACCCAGTCCTGTTGTGCGCCTGCGCCATACGCTGCTGACAGTAGGGGAACAGCCCTCGGCGGTCATGGACGCCATTGAACTGCGGGATCACCTTGAGGGGCTGATCGACATCGGCGCCGCGCGGTGCCGCACCCCCGATGACGTCGCTGAGCTGCGCGAACTGGTGCGCAGGATGGAAAACTCCACGGACTGGGACGGCTTCATGCGGGCCAACTGGGCCCTGCATGAGCGGATCGCCGCGATCTGTCCCAACGCCATGGCGCGGGCCGTATACATCGGAACTCTCGGACACCTGTCGTCAACTGCTTCGTCACGCTTCGACGAGGACGAAGCAGCAGCCGCCGCGTACCGGGCGGACCGTCTGCGCGTTCACGCCGAACTCGTCGAGGCGATCGCCAAGGGGGACCTGGCCGCGGTCTGGCACGCCGTCACCAAACACAACAACTAATCCGAGCACGAAGGAGTGCACCATGAGCACCGCAGAATTCCGCCAGTACCTCTTCCCCGAAGGCCATCGCCGCATCGAGGAAGTCAAAGGTCTCGACGCCTACGCCTACCGCCAGGCGGCCCGGAAAGAGGGAACCTTCACCGGCGAACTCATTAAAGGCTGGACCCCGCTGTACCTGAACGAATTCCGTGGCGTCACAGAAAACGGCACCCTGCGGCAAGGGCTGTTCCCCTTCGAACCAGCACTGCCCGGTGAGCATGCTCCCGTCACAGCCATGGTCGCGGCGGCCGAGGCGCTGCTGGCCACAGTCACCGCTGAAGACCGCGAAAAGCTCACCTACCCGGTAGACGCCACCGAATGGCAGACCTGGGCCAATCCTGAATTCATGCAGTTCGACACCGGACTCAGGCTTGAATTCCAGCCCAGACGGGTCCGGGAAAAGGCGCTGGCCCTGGTGGAGGCGTCGCTGAGCCCCGAAGGCTACCAACTGGCGCGCGGCATGATGCTGATCAACGGGTTCCTGGGCGAGGTCGTCGGCCTCGAAAGCGTCCTGAACGAGTTCAGCTACAACTTCGCCATGTACGGGACGCCGGACCTGACCGCACCCTGGGGATGGCAGCTCTACGGACACCACTGCGCGGTCAACTGCCTCGTGGTCGACGGCCGCATGTCCCTAAGCCCGGTCTTCTTTGGAGCCGAACCCAATGAGATCGACGCCGGCCCGCACACGGGCGTCTCCGCCTTCGAAGAGCGCATCAAGCTCGGCACGGACCTCATGGCAGCCCTCTCGGCCGACCAGCGAGCCGCCGCAATAACTTACGAACAGATGGTCGATCCCGCCATGCCGGAAGGACGGGTGCACCCCGGAGACGAGAGGCACCTCGCCGGTGCCTTCCAGGACAACCGGGTCATCCCCTTCGAAGGCATCAAGGTAGCAGACCTCCCCGCCCCAGCTCAGGAGATCGCACTCTCGATCGTCAAACAGTTCGTGCTTCCGCTGCCAGCCGGACCCCGCGCGGCACGGATGCGGGAAGTCCGCGAGCACTTGGACGAGACCTGGTTCTCCTGGATCGGCGGCCACGAACCGGGCGATGTCTTCTATTACCGCATCCAGTCACCGGTGATCATCGTCGAACTGGACCACCACTGCGGCGTCTTCCTTAATTACAGAACACCCAAACAGTTCCATGTCCACACCGTCCTGCGAACCCCGCACGGCAACGACTACGGCCGGTCCTGGGTACGTCAGTGGCAGGCGGCACATTCGGAACTGGCCCGATGAGCAGTCCCGCGGCCGAGGCCAGACACCGGATCGCGAATCTGCTGCACACCTACGTCGCCATCGCGGACCGAAAAGATGTCAACGCCGTCGTGGACCTGCTTGGCAGAGCCAATGTGCAGTTTCCGACGGCAGAGTCCTCTAATCCAGTCGCCGCAAGGGAACTGTTCACCAGACTATGGAGCGCGCCCGAAGGGCACCGGCACGACGTCAGCAACCTGATCGTGCACCCGGGCCCGGAGGATGGGCAGTGGCTGGCCACCGCCCATTACACCCGCTGGCTGCTGGCCGGTGACGCCCCGCTGCTGCATACGCTGGGCGCGTATCAGCTCCTGGTCAACGACGGAGACTGGTCTATTCAGCTGCTGAAGGTCAACCGTGTCTGGACGGCTGGAAGCTGAGGGGTAAAGATGATCCGGTGATGAACCCGTGACGACCCTTTCCCGCGTCAGCCTGGTCCTGGACGCCCTCGCCGAAAGTCGGGGGCGTCTTAGCCTGTCTGAACTTGCCGTCCGCACAGGTCTTCCACGTTCCTCCGTGCACCGGACCATCCAGGATCTGGAGGAAGAGCTTTACGTCGTCAGGACCCCGGGAAGGCCAGGCTATGCTTTGGGCCCAGGGATACTGAAATTCGGGATGGCCGGTCACCTTCATCTGCTCAGCGCCAACCGAGGCAGGCTTGTCTCCTTGGCGCGGGCCACGAATGAAAACGCCGAACTGGCCATTTTCAACGGCCGCGAAGTCGTCATCGTGGACCAGGTCGCCTCTCCGGCAAGGCTCAGGGGCGTCACGAAGGTCGGCAAGAGCTTTTCCCTTCATGCCAGCTGCATCGGCAAGGCCCTGCTCGCGGCACTTCCGCCGGCCCGCGCCGATGAGCTCCTTTCCCCCGAACTTGAAAGGTTCACGGACACCACCATCACCGAAAGGCCGGAGCTGCAGGCCGAACTGGACGTCATTCGTAGGGTTCAGGTCGCCGTCGATATCGAAGAACACGACCGCGGCATCTGCGCCCTTGCCACAGCGATGACCGGCCCGACCGGTGCGCTGCAGGCGATCGCCATCGTCATGCCGACGGCGCGGTTCGCGGCCAAAAGCACGGCAGCACTGGATGGTTTGACAGTGCTGAATCCTGCCATTGATGTGGTGGGTGCGAGGGAGCATTTAGAGCAAAAGAAGCGGGCCGGACTCGGCTGAGTCCGGCCCGCTTCTTTGGGGGGGTGCTACCAGGGGCGGGGGATGGTGAGTTTGCCGCGGTTTTCGGCCACATGGAGGGGCGGCAGGATGCGGGAGAGGAACGTGAATTCGTCGTACGCGTGCTGGAGGAGGTTGGGGGCCAGGGCCTGGTCGACTTCGGCGCTGACCTGTTCGGGAGTCAGGCCGGCGTCGGGAAGGTCGTAGCCGAGCAGGAAGTGGCTGCGCATTACCAGGCCCCATTCGGTGTCCCGTCCGATGTGCAGCAGCCGACCGCCCAGGACTGAACCGTCTGCCCGGCGTGGGGCGGCGTGGCCGAATCCCACGTGGCCGGTGATCGCTGTGGTCACTGCGCCGCTGCTGAGGGCGTTGGAGTAGGCGGAGGCGGTGAAGAACTCTGTGGGGTCGTGGAATTCGATCAGGAGGTCCTGGTCGGGCAGGCCAGTGAGTTTTTCGGTGACGATGTGGGTTGAGCCCGCGGCTTCGCCGGGGATTCCGCCGTTCCAGGCACTGGCGCCGTGATCGATGGGGTGCCACCAGCCGTACTCGCGCGGCCCGGGGCGGCTGCCGAACCACCAGGTGAACATCTCTCCCGTGCATCCGTGCATGTCCGTGCGTGCGGCGACGTGCAGAACGCCGGAGTCCAAGCGTTGGTAGCCGGTTTCGATGGGCATCGGGGACGGGTCAAGAAGCCGGTCGAAGTTGAACAAGCGGTCCTCCAAGGTGGTGAAGGAAAAAGTGGGGTTTTGCTGAATCAGTGTCATGCGGGTACCTCCGAGGCGACAAGCGGCTCGCCCTTGCGGCCGTGAGGATGACGGAACGAAGCGTGAGTGGTCTTCCGGTCGGCGATGTACAGCCCCGTCACAGCAGCAAGGCACACCGCCGCAGCAGCCGCGAAGGTACCGAAGGCATCGTGGAATTCGCCGGCGGCGATGGCAGCCCCGCCGAGGGTAGGACCGAGGAACGCCCCGATGAAGGACGTGCCGTTCGACCAGCCGAGCGCGGTTGCACGGGCCGGAAGCGGATAAATGTCGGACGTGGCGGTGTGGACGAGATTCATTGTGGAGTGCCCGCCGATGCCCATGAGCGAAATGCAGGCTACGGCTAGTGGCGCCGAGAACGGCACGGCCAGGATGCCGACGAGCCCCAGGAGCGTGCACCCTCCGGTGATAACTGCCGCGAGAGCTGCTCCCCAGCGGTCTGCGATCCATGCGGTGGCGAAGGAACCGATCACTGCTGCGCCGGTGAGGACGAAGCTGAACAACAGTGCCACCTGCAGGTTTAGTCCGAGCCCGATCATGGCTTCAACAACCCAAACATTCAGGCCCTGCCAGGCGACCATGTTGGCCACCGCGCATACTGCGATGATCAGCGCGACCATCGCACCCCGGCCTGAGAAGAGGGCCGCCAGCTTATGCCGTGTCGTCCAGGCACCGCCGGCCACCTCAGGCTCGGTGCTGACCGGGAATTTCGTCAGAAGGACGGCAAGCAGAATCGCCAAGGTAACAGCCGTGCCGATGAAGAACATCGGGCGCCAACCGACCGCCGGCAGTACCGGAACGGCGATCAGGGCGGCGACGACGCCGCCGAGCGGAATTCCCGCCATGGTGATGGTAACGACCAGGGACCCGCGCCGGGCAGGAGCATTGTTCCGGGCCACTGTCATGGCGGTGGTCAGCGCCGCACCGAGGCCGCAGCCCGCCAGAAAACGGGCCAGTCCCATGACAACGCCGTCGGGGGAGAGCCCGGTGAGAGCGGATGCTGCCGCGAACACTGTAATCGCTCCGGCAAGGACGGCTTTGCGGCCGAACCGTTGGCCCAACAGCGGTGCCACGAGCGAACCCAGGATGGCCCCGATATACACAACGCCGCCGATAAGGCCGATTGCCTGGTCTGTGATGCCCATGGACTGATCTCTCAGAATGAGTGGGACAACCTGACCGAACACGATCAGGTTGTAGCCTTCGATCACGGTAATAATCATGCACAGCGCGATGATCGCCGAATTCGACTTCCCCGTCTTTGGAGCGTCGGCAGCGGCAGCAGATGGTGAAAACATTCGTGCTCCTCTAATTGGGCCGCACCTCCTCGGGCGGCTCTCCATTGCCATGGTCGAGACATTGTGTGATCCAAACAACAATCCTGTCCCGGGATTCGGGACGGATGATTCCGTGGAACAACCGCTGTCCCGTGGATCGGGACAGTGTGTGAGACGAGTCACGTCAAGATCCGTACGGTGGGATGCAGTGATGCCTCAAGTAGAGGCGTGAGATTGAAAGGCATGTCAATGAAGACCACCGGCGGACCAGGCCTACACAGCGCAGACGTGACCATCGTCGGGTTCGGGCCCGTGGGAAAGCTGCTGGCCCTCCAGCTCGGGCGCCGCGGGCACAGAGTGCTCGTTGTCGACCGCAAGGAGACCGGCTACCCGCTGCCCCGTGCAGTGACCCATTGCTCTGATTTCGCCCGCATCCTGCAATCCGTCGGATTGTCGCCGGACAGGATTCCGGAGGTGACCGAGCCTTACGACGACATGTACGTGTGGCGGAACGGGCAAGGTCAGACACTCGTCGAGGTCGACTGGAGCGGACGTGGGGAATCGGGGTGGTACAACACCTACTTCTTCAACCAGCCTGCTCTGGAGGACCGCCTGGACGCTTTGGTTGAGGATCTGCCCACCGTCACCGTTCTTCGCGGCTGGGAAGCCGGCGACGTGTCCCAGGACAAGGACAGCATCCGCGTCAACCTAAACAGGACCAGCAGCGGCGAACAGATCACGGCCGTCTCCAGCTGGCTCATCGGAGCTGACGGGGCGAACAGTGCAGTGCGCCAGCTGGCCGGCATCGAATGGCATGACGAGGGCTTCTTCTACGACTGGCTTGTCGTGGACGTCAAACCCGGTCCCGGCCTCGATTTCCCCCATGTCGCCTCCCAGCTGTGCGACACCTCCCGTCCGGCCACGATGGTTCCCGGCGGACCAGGACGACGCCGGTGGGAATTCATGCGACTGCCCGGAGAAACCAAGGAAGAGCTGAACCGCACGGAGAAAGCCTGGGAACTACTGGCCCCCTACGGGGTCACCGCCGACAACGCGGAACTGGAACGGCACTCGGTGTACACCTTCCAGGCCTGCTGGGCGACCGAGTGGCGCCACGGACGGATTCTGCTCGCCGGTGACGCGGCGCATCTGATGCCTCCCTTCGCCGGACAAGGACTGGGAGCCGGCGTCCGCGACGCCATGAACCTAGCGTGGAAACTCGGAGCAGTCCTCGACGGCCTCGCCGACGACTCACTCCTGGACACCTATGGTCCGGAGCGTTCCCAGCATGCCATCGCCTTCGTGAAATTCTCCGTGAACCTCGGCCAGGTCATTTGCCTCACCGACCACGAGGAAGCAGCCGAACGTGACGAACGGATGATCGCCGAATGGGCAAGCACCCGCACAGCACCGGCCCCGCCCCGCCCCGGCCTGGGTCACGGACTTCACACCGGCCCGCACGGCGGGGAACTTGCCATCCAAGGGCGAGTCACCAGCTCCGGGAAAACAGCGGTCCTGCTGGATGACCTGTTGGGCGGACCCGGTGTCCTCCTTACCCGGCGCAGCTCCATGCTCACCGACATCTCCGGGGAAGACCAGAAGCGCCTCGGGCTCCTGGAGATCCGGATGGCCAGCCTCGAAGACAACGGCGACGTACCCGCCGGCGTTGAAATTGTTCACGACACTGACGGAACCTATCGCCGCTGGCTGGATTCGCTGGGAACCCCGCATGCCCCGGTCGACGCCGTCCTCATCAGGCCGGACTTCCACCTCTACGGCACCGCCGCCGGCAATGACGCCAAGGATCTCGCCAGGGGCTTCCTCGCAGGACTTCACACCTGCCACCTCGCGGCCGCATCCCAGGAGGCATGATGCGCCCCGTACGGGACTGCAACGCGTTGCCAGGAGCACAGTTCATGTCCGCTACAACGGGTGCACGTATCCAGCGGGACGGTCGATGCCGCTATTCCGAATGGAAACATTCTGTGGGTCCGGCAACACGGCGGTAGCAGCCGGCTCTACGACACGTCATCACGTTACTAGGCGCGGACCCGGGGAACGCGGGCAGGGTTCCTCTACCGGACGGCAGCCAGCTGCATAGCCATCTCGATGGGAACCTGTCCGCCAGCTCACTGAGGGGGCGGGTCAGTATGGCGGCCACCCGGTCCGCCTACGAACCGCAATGACAACTACCCCAGCCGCTTCTTTTTGCAGTGGGATGTTTCCACGGTCTGGTGATATCCAATCTGCCCCCGTTCTCAGCTTCGTAGAGAATCGGGAGTATCCCGAGGGGAACCTAAATCCGTCGTAGCAATGCTGAAGAAGCTTTAGTCCAAGGACGTCCGGAATTGCGTGTTGCACTTCTGCGCCGAAGGCACAGCCTCAGGCAGGTCGTAGCCCACGAGAAAATGGCTTCGAAGCACCACCCCATGGGTGTCTCTGCCGAGATGGATCACGCGGCCGCCAACTACTTCTCCAACTGGCGTGCCGGGCTACGTCATGTCAGTCTCCCGTTCGTCCCCTGACCGCCGCAGAGACCCAACCCTTGGACTGTGCGCCCCTAACAGTTCGGCTGTGACAGCGTCTTCGGATCGTCGAACTGGACCGAAAGGTCGGCCTCGTCGAGCCGGGTCATCTTCTCGGTGACTTTGGGTATTGAAGAATGGCTGTGCGGTCCACCTCATCAAGGGTGCCTAACGCTCCCGCTTTCACGTCCGCCAGGCTACTTCCAGAACGTCGACGTTTGCCAAGCCTTTGCACTACGGTGCAGGTGGGGTGATCTTTTGTCGCTGGTCCGGAGACCAGCTGCCAGTCAGTGGTGTTCCGATTCTAGAACGAACGCTTCAACCGCGGGTAGGGCCGAATCAGAAAGGCGCCGATGCATAAAGCATGCGACGACGAAGAGGACTGTCGCAACAGCCATAGCAGCGCCCGCAAGGACCAGAGATCCACGTGGGCCCACGGTGTGGGTCAAGAAGCCAAACACGGGGCCGCCGACGGGTCCGCCGGCCATGAAGATGGCCATGTATGTCCCCGTGACGCGGCCACGATATTTTGGCGCCGTGTTGAGCTGAACAAATGTGTTGACAGTGGTCACCACTATCATGAGGCCCGCGCCAATGAGGCTGCACAGGGCTGCAAACAACCACAGAGTGGGCATCCAGGCAGCACCGATACATGTCGCAGCAACACCTGCAGTCCCTGCGATCATCACTCCGTAGGATGGCCGGGGGAGTGCCGCGGTTGCCAAAGAGCCAATCATGGCGCCGAAACCAATCGACGATGTGAGAATCCCAAAGCCGTCGGGGCCCGCATGCAGTTCCGAACTGGCCATGGTCGCTGCGAAGATGGCCGAGTTCAGGCCAAAGCAGTTGACGAGAAAGACCGCAGCCATGACAATCAGCGTCGGCTTTTTTCTCCACAGATACGCGAAGCCTGTTGTGAGCCCTCTGCCCTCGTGGCGGATGGGGTGGGCGTTGGTAAGGTTCCGTCGCTTGATCGCGAGTATCGCGACAATGACTCCTAAGAAGCTGCCAGCGTTTAGAAGAAATACCGAGCCGGAGCCTACGGAGGCGATGGCGACGCCAGCAATGGCTGGTCCGACCAATCTGCCAAAGTTGAAAGCCGCAGAGCTCAAGGCAATCCCGTTGGCGAGGCTTGCTCCCGGAACCAGTTCATGAACGAAGGTCTGCCGCGCCGGTCCGTCTACGGCGCCAACGCACCCGAGCAGGAAAGCCAAAACGAAGACGTGCCACAACTTGGCAATATGCATCAAAATAAGCATTCCGAGAATTAGAGCGAGCACGAGTTGGACTGTTTGGGCCCCCAGGAGCAACCTCCTGCGGTCAAAGCGGTCCACTAGGACGCCTGCGATGGGCGACAGGATCAGCTGCGGAATGAATTGAAGTGCGACGACTACGCCCAGGGCGGTCGCGTCATGATCGGTCAACTCGGTCAAGACAACCCAGTCCTGGCCGGTCATCTGCATCCACGAGCCCACCGATGAGACAAACAGTCCGAGGATCCATAGCCGAAAATCGCGGATGGCTAAAGACCGAAAAGTAGTTTTCACGTGCTCGCCGGCTTTTGCTTGTAACCCGGACCTGACACGGGTCCCCGCTTTTGGCCATGCGAATAGGACGCTGGTCTGGCAACTTCGTGAATAACAAGAGCTTCCAGTGAGCACAGGGGGGTTGGGGTTCGATGGATAATCGCTTCGGATGAACTGTCGTCCATACGACTCAGCCTAGCTCCGCAGGGCGTCTTTTGCATATTTGCGGCAATAGATGTCGAAAACCGCAGGATTATTGGCACTTCCCAGCTAAAATGGCTACTAGGGTTTGGTGCTACGAAGTCTTTTGGCCAACACAGAAAGAACCGAGGGTTGGAGCGATAGATCATGGCGAACCACACCCAAACGCTCTCCGCAGTTATCGGTCTCGTACGCTCAGGGACGTCAGTCACCCGCCCAGAGCTCATGCGTCAAACCGGCCTCGGACGAACCGTCATTTCGCAACGAGTAGATGATGCACTGCGGGCGGGAATTATCCGGGAAGAGGAGGACGGTGTTTCCACTGGGGGCCGACCATCTAAAGTCCTTCGGATCGCCCAGGACCGGGGATATCTTTTGGCCGCTGTCTTCGGAGCATCGCGGGCTCATATCGCCATAACCGATCTCGCGGGCGGCATCGTCCACGACCGCGCCATCAACTGGGACATCGCTGCGGGACCGGAGGAGTCGTTGCATAAGTTCTCCGGTCTTGTAGACGAACTGATGAGTCCAGGCATCCGTGAAAACCTGTGGGCCGTTGGGATCGGCCTCCCGGGGCCAGTCAACTTCGCTTCGGGAATTCCGGTCTCGCCACCCATAATGCCTGGTTGGGGCGGGTTTCCTGTTCGGGAAAGACTGGAGGCAGCATTCGGCGTTCCGGTTTGGGTGGACAACGATTGTAATCTGATGGCATTGGGAACGTGGACAAGGACTCACCAAACAGCAGGGGACAACGTTCTTTTCATCAAGGCCGGAACAGGCATAGGAGCGGGTCTGATTAGCCGGCGACAGCTGCATCGGGGGGCTAAAGGTGCTGCCGGTGACATAGGTCACCTGATTATTGCCGAGGAATCTCGAGTGCAGTGCCGATGCGGAAAGTTCGGCTGCCTTGAATCCTTCGCCAGCGGGTGGGCGCTGGCGCGGGATGGATATTCCGCCGCGATTGCAGGCAGAAGCCCATATCTGGCTAAGGCGCTCGAAAACGGAAAATCTCTCTCAGTGATGGACGTAATCTACGGGAGCAATGAAGACGATGCTGCCTGCAGAGAATTAATTCTCCGAGCTGGCCACCTCATTGGTGCCCAAGTAGCGGGTCTGGTTAACGTATTTAACCCGTCCACGGTATACTTGGGCGGGTCGCTGGCACTGACGGGCTCGATCTATCGGGACATCGTCAGGGATGCGGTCATACGGCGCTCTCTGCCCTTGGCTGTCGACGACCTTGTGTTAGCGGAGGTGGCTCTTCAGCACAACGAGGGCGTCTTTGGAGCTGCCGAGCTCGCGCTAGGCGAGCTGTTCCAGCCAGACATGCTGGGCAGATGGCTTCACCAAAAGACTCCGCAGGGCCTGAGCGCTGCAGTCACGAAGGCGCGCGAGCCACGACTGGCTGGCTGAGCCCTAAGACCCTTGAAAAAGACTGCCACTGGGGCGGCCCCTGGGCCCCGTCAGTCGGAACCCAAAACCCTCAACAACAGCTCGCACTTTTGCTTGTTTTGAGCATAAACAGCAGCTCTTTAGCGCGGCTCCGGCGGAACCCTTCTAACGCTGATATCGGATTCGACTGCAAACTCGTCAATGGAGGCAAGCTCTTCCGGGGTGAATTCGAGGTTGTTGATGGCACTCAGGGTGTCCTCTAGCTGTGCGACGCTGGATGCTCCCACCAGTGCGGAAGTGACCGGCGATCCCTTGGGCTGCTCGCGCAGGATCCAGGCGATCGCCATTTGCGCCAGAGACTGCCCGCGACCTTCGGCGATGGCATTCAGCCCGCGAATACGATCCAGCTTTTCTTCCGTCAGGGACGCCTGCGACAGAAAGCGTTCCTTGGCCGCGCGCGAGTCTGCCGGGACACCATTGAGGTACCGGTTGGTCAGCATGCCTTGGGCGAGCGGTGAATAAGCTATGGAACCGGCGCC
Source organism: Arthrobacter sp. MAHUQ-56 (assembly GCF_019710585.1). Lineage (GTDB taxonomy): Bacteria > Actinomycetota > Actinomycetes > Actinomycetales > Micrococcaceae > Arthrobacter. The sequence goes on from NZ_JAIFZQ010000022.1 coordinate 38,389, forward strand.
CACCTGGTCCAGGATTTCGTAGAGGTTCGGCGAACGATCCTCGGTCCATCGGTTCAGCATCGAATACCTGGGCTGGTGGATCAGCAGCGGAGTCCCGAGTTCCTTCAGGATGCCAGCGGCCTCAAGAGTCTGCTCCGGTGTGTAGGAGGAGATGCCCGCATACAGTGCCTTGCCGGAACGCACCGCATAGTCCAAGGCGCTCATGGTTTCCTCAAGCGGCGTCTCGGGGTCCGGGCGATGGCTGTAGAAGATGTCCACGTAATCCAAGCCCATGCGCTGCAGGGACTGGTCGAGGCTGGAAATGAGGTACTTGCGGGAGCCCCATTCGCCGTACGGACCGGGCCACATGTAGTGGCCGGCCTTGGTAGAGATGATGAGTTCGTCGCGGTAGGGTTTGAAGTCGTCCTTCAGGTGCCGGCCGAAGTTCGTCTCGGCGGAGCCATCCGGCGGTCCGTAGTTGTTGGCGAGGTCGAAGTGGTTGACGCCAAGGTCGAATGCCCGACGCAGGATTGCGCGCTGCTCGTCGAACCGCTTATCGTCGCCGAAATTGTGCCAGAGGCCCAGCGAGATGGCGGGAAGCTTGAGTCCGCTGCGTCCTACCCGGCGGTAGGGCATGGTCTCGTAGCGCTTCTCCGAGGCCGAGTAAGTCATGGCTGCCTTTCTGCCGACTGCGCACACACGGTCGGTCCAGAGTTGCTGAAAGAAGCCGTCAGTCTTGGCTGAAGGCGGCGTCGAAGCTGGTTTGGGAGGCGGGGAAGTCGTATTTTTTGAGGGCTGCGAGGGCTTCAGGGGCGCCGTGGAGGCGGTCCATGCCGGCGTCTTCCCATTCGATGCTGATGGGTCCGTTGTAGCCGATGGCGGCCAGAGCACGGAAGGAGGCTTCCCAGGGGACGTCGCCGCGGCCTGCGGAGACGAAGTCCCAGCCGCGGCGGGGGTCGCCCCAGGGCAGGTGGGAGCCGAGGACGGTGTTGCGTCCGGTCTGGCGGATCTTGGTGTCCTTGCAGTCCACGTGGTAGATCCGGTCCTTGAAGTCCCAGATGAAGGAGACGGGGTCGATGCCCTGCCACATCATGTGCGAGGGATCCCAGTTCAGGCCGAACGCTTCGCGGTGGCCGATGGCCTCAAGGGTGCGGACGGTGGTCCAGTAGTCGTAGGCGATTTCGGAGGGGTGGACTTCGTGGGCGAAGCGGACGCCGTTTTCGTCGAAGACGTCCAGGATGGGGTTCCAGCGGTCCGCGAAGTCCTGGTAGCCGGCGTCGATGACCTTTTCGGGGACGGGCGGGAACATGGCGACGTACTGCCAGATGGAGGAGCCGGTGAACCCGACGACGGTGTCAACGCCGAGGGCTTTGGCGAGCCGGGCGGTGTGCTTCATTTCCTCGGCGGCGCGTTGGCGGACGCCTTCGGGGTCGCCGTCGCCCCAGACCTTGGAGCGGACGATGGCCTGGTGGCGGAAGTCGATGGGGTCATCGCAGACGGCCTGGCCGGTGAGGTGGTTGGAGATGGCCCAGACTTTGAGGTTGTACTTGTCCAGGAGCTCGAGTTTGGACTCGACGTAGCCGGGTTCGTCCCAGCGCCAGGCGTCCAGGTGGTCGCCGGAGACGGCGATTTCGAGGCCGTCGTAGCCCCAGCCGGACGCGAGCCTGGCGACTTCCTCGAAGGGCAGGTCGGCCCACTGGCCGGTGAACAGGGTAAACGGGCGGGACATGGTCAGGCTCCTTCGGTTGCGAGGGACTCGCTGCTCACCGCAGTGATAGTGCTCTTATTGTTAGCCGATTCCTCCACGGCGGCCAGGACACGTTGGATTTGGAGACCGTCTTCGAACGAGGGCGACGGTGCCTTGCCTGAGCCGATGGCGGTCAGGAAGTCCCGGATCTGGTGGGTGAATGTGTGTTCCCAGCCGATGATGTGGCCCTGCGGCCACCAGGCATCCAGGTAGGGGTGTTCCGGTTCGTTGACCAGGATGCGGCGGAAACCCTGCTCGCGCACCGGAACGGTGGCATCCAGGAATTGCAGCTCGTTGAGGTCCTCCAAGTTGAAAGTCAGTGCCCCATTTGTGCCGTAGATCTCGATGCGAAGGCTGTTCTTCTGACCTGTCGCCACACGGGATGCTTCGACCGAGGCCCCCATATCGCCGGTGAGCCAGAAAGTTCCCCACGCCATGTCGTCAACGGTCACATTCTCGGGGCCGCTGCGCCCTGGGCGTTCGGCGACGAACGTTTTCAATACGCCGGACGCCTCCAAAATGCTTTGGCCGGTGAGGAACTGGATCTGGTCGATGGCGTGGGAGGCGATGTCCCCGAGGGCGCCGGAGCCTGCGGTTTCCTTCCTCAGGCGCCAGGTCATGGGGGACTGGTCGTCGGCGAGCCAGTCCTGCAGGTAGGCGGCACGGATGTGCCGGACGGTGCCGAGGCGGCCTTCGGAAATGAGTTCCCTGGCGAGGGCCAGGGCGGGGACGCGACGGTAATTGAAGCCGATCATCGACTGCACGTCCCGGGCTCGGGCCTTGGCGGCCGCGGCGGTCATGAGTTCTGCTTCGGCAAGAGTGTTGGCCAGGGGCTTCTCCACCAAGACATGCTTGCCGGCCTCCAGCGCTGCGACGGCAATCTCGGCGTGCATCCAGCCCGGGGCGCAGATGTCCACGATGTCGATGTCGTCCCTGGTGATCACCGTGCGCCAGTCCGTGGCCCATTCTGCCCAACCGTATCTTCCGGCGGCAAAGGCTACCTCGGTGGCGTCCCGCCCCACGAGCACCCTCTGCTCGAAGGCAGGGACATCGAAGAAGCTGGCCACATTACGCCACGCGTTCGAGTGGGCTTTACCCATGAAGGCGTAGCCGATCATGGCTACCCCGAGAACTTTTGGATTTGTTTCGGCCATGAGATTCCTTTTCGCGCGGTGGGTCGATGTAAAGCAAGGGCAGAGGCTCGCCCTGCGCGACTCTCAACGCTAGAGCCGAGAGACACTGAAGACCGTTTCACTCTCTGAAGCATCTTTTGATTCTTCAAGCAAAAGATAGCCTGGTGAAGCGGCTTAGAGCTGATCCACAGGGCCGGTGACCACGTCGAGGCCAGCAGGTCACCCAGAATTTTGATTCAGAAACCCAAGGTAACGATCAAAATACACAAAAGTCAATCAGGTCGCACCTTGCTTCATGTCACCTCCAGCTCGACTTGTTAGCGCACGTCTCGGGCCAACATCGCATGCGTTACAGGAGGGTGGGGAAATCAGGACTGGTCGTCTCGGAGGTCGGACTTGGGGGTAGACGCGGGAGGTGGTGGAGACTGCCCTTGAGCACGGAGTGACCTTCATCGATACCGCAGAATCCTACCGGGGCAATCCCGAGTGCGTCGGAAGCACTACTCGGAGAGGTACTGGAATCCAAGCGCGACCAGGTGATAATCGTCACAAAGTTCGGGCACCACAAAATACGTGCCACCGGCGGCCCGCACTCCGGATCACGTGGGGGTCGTTCGGCAATTCGACTAGCTCTCGAAGGAAGCCTGAGAAGACTCAAACTGACTACATCGACCTCTACCAGTACCACCGGTTCGACCCGGAAACTCCCCTTGAAGAAACTGTTTCAACATTGGCTGAACTCGTACGCGAAGGGAAAATCCCCTATTTCGGACACACGGCCTTCCATGGCTGGCAGATCGCAGAAGCACAAAACCTGGCACGGCTGCATGGGGGCAATGGATTTGTGTCAGGTTCTTATCGCTGGAACAGCGATCGAACGCTGGGCCGAAACCGACATTGTTCCAACAGCGGCCCATTATGGTCTTGGCATATTTCCTTACTTCCCGCTCGCGCAGGGTCTGCTGACCGGAAAAAAATCTCGCCAGACGATACCCAAAGGGTCGCGACTGGGAACGACAACAGAGATGGTCACCGCTGAAACGCTGAAGGTTGTCGGGGGGCTTTGCTGCATGGGCCAAGTCCCGGGGCCTCTCTGTCCTAAATGTGGCTTTCGGCGGGCTGAAACATAACCCCGCTGTGGCATCCGTTATTGCAGGTGCCAGCAACCCACAGCAGGTCATCGCGAACATTGAAGCCGGCAAATGGCATCCGACCGAGGCCGAGTACGCAGAAATAGATGCTCTGAATCCATCCGTGCCGTGGGCGGAATAGGCGCTTTCCCCGGAGTCTCCTTAGACTCTTGATAAGTGCAAGCTCGTCAGTTGGGCCGGCCGAAGACCGTCGTGCGTCCGGCCGCACCCGGGCTCTCGAAGCGAGGAACTTGCCGATCCATTTGCCCATCCTGACGAAGCCTCTCCCAAGGCCCCACTACACTACGCCGACGGTCGCGCCGAGGCCGGCGACCAGGGCGCTGCAGCATGGTCCGGCCTCGTCGCGTGCTCGCCGTGCCGGGCCGGGCGGCACCCTCTGGCTGCGGCGCCCGGCTCGATTCCACCAGAGTCGTCATCGTGCGATTTCCTGCCCGTGCGAATCCTCCTGGAGCGCCTTCGCACCGGGCGGCGCGAGACGAAATCGCGTTTGACTGAGATGAGGTCCGCCCCCCTCTGCGGCGCCTACCAGATCTCAACCCGCGAAGCGTCAGCCGAACCCTCGGCGAGGTACAGAGAGGGGAGAATACGCGAGAGATAGGTGAACTCCTCGTAGCAGTGCTGCACGAGGTTGGGGCCGATCTCGTCTCCCACGGACTGCGCGATCTGCTCCGGCGATAATTCTTTGGTGAGGTCCGAGCCGATGAGGAACCTGCTCCGGAGCACCATTCCCCAGCTGGTGTCCCGTCCAGTATGCAGTAGGCGTCCGCCCAGAAGGTTGCCTTCCGCATCCCGCGAACCGTCGTGCCCGTCGGCGGTGCGTCCTGCAATAATCACCGAGACGTGGCGTGCCTTGCGCGCCGCGGCAAGCTTTTCGGCCGACACCAGGTCGGTCGGCTCAATGAACTGTACACGCAGTGGCAGCCTCTTGAGTTCATTCATGTCCTCGACGATGACGTGCATCGAACCCGGAACGGCGCCCTCGGTTCCTCCAACCCACTCGCTGTGGTGGTGGTCGAACGGGTGCCACCATCGGTATTCACGCGAGAGGGGCCGCGAGGTGAACCACCAGTGGAACATCTCCCCGGTGATCCCGTGCATGTCAGTCCTGACACTCACAAGCAGCGAGCCATCGGCGAGCCGCTCCCATCCGGTCTCCCGGTTCATGGGTTTGGGGTCGAGAACACGATCGAAGTCGAACATCTGGATTTCCTTTCCGCAGACGCCATCGTCGGCCCGGTAAAGTCTAGCAGATTCTGGTCTTAGCCAACATATGTTTGTCAATATGAAACCTTAGTACGGCCATTCCAACTTGTTATAACTCTAGATGGACCTCAAGATCAGGTAACCTCAACCCAGATTTGTCTTTGACATGCTTATCGACGTTGATAGAGGATTGTCTTTCGGTGTTCACCAACATAAGCTACTGCTACCGCAGGGTTTGCTGCGCTACACAGAAAGGACCCGACGATGACGTCAGGTGTGAACCCGGTAGATCGGATCTGGAAGGACGGCGTCAGCCCGTCCGAACTGGGGCTCGAGCGTACTTCATCCCGCGAGGTTTTCGAATCTGGAATGCGCATCCTCTACGATGCCGAAATCCCCATGCGGGACGGCGTCACACTCCGAGCGGATATCTTCTTGCCCGAGAGCGCGACTGATGTCCCGGTGATCGTCGGGTGGAGCGCATACGGCAAGGACCGCGTCCCTGCCCAGTTCTTCCCGGGCTCGGATGTCGACCCGGCCTGGATCTCGGACTACTGCGTCTTCGAAGCGCCAGACCCGGTTTACTGGACGTCCCATGGCTATGCGATCGCGTACCCGAATCCGCGTGGTACATGGTATTCGGGCGGTCAGATGCGGGGGCATCTGAACAAGCATGAGGCACAGGACATCCACGACACCATCGAGTGGCTCGGTACCCAGCCTTGGTCCAACGGTCGCGTCGGCATGTCTGGTGTCTCGTACTTCGCGATAGTGCAGTGGTTCGCCGCAGCGACCAGGCCGCCTCACCTCGCAGCGATCAGTCCGTGGGAGGGCTTCGCGGACCGATACCGGGAGGCCGTTTACCATGGCGGCATCTTCGAGAACGGCCTGAACTCGAAGTGGTGGACCGGGAACACGAAGTACTCAACGAGCCCCACCGAGGATGGTTTGGCCATGATCGACGAGCATCCCCTCTTCGACGACTATTGGGACGAGAACCGGGCGGAACTCGAACGCGTTGACGTTCCTGCCTATGTAGTGGCGAGCTGGTCGGACCAGGGCCTGCACACGCGCGGCACGATCGACGCCTTCAATCGGATCGGCTCCCAGGAGAAATGGCTCGAGGTACATGGTCAGAAGAAGTGGGAGTACCAGTTCCGGCCTGAGAACGTCGATCGGCTCCGTGAGTTCTTCGATCATTTCCTCAAGGGGGACGGTTCAGGCGACCTGGGTTGGCCGCGGGTGAGATATGAGGTTAGAGACGAGTTCGGCACCTCGGAGTGGAAGGCAGCGGACACGTGGCCGCTGCCGAACACTGATTATGCAGAACTGCATCTGGACGCGGCGACGGCCTCGCTACGAACCGTTCCGGTAAGTGCCGAGTCCGACGTTGTCTACGAAGTGGGCGGCGAACACGACCGCGCCTGCTTCGAGTACGAGTTCGACCGCCCCACGGAGATGACCGGCCATGCCGCAGCGCACCTCTGGGTCGAGGCGCTCGACTCGGACGATCTCGATCTGTTTGTCGCTCTCGACAAGATCTCACCGAACGGCACAGTCGCCAAGTTTGGCTTCTTCTCGATCTTCGATGACGGCCCGGTGGCGCTCGGCTGGCTCCGCGCCTCGCATCGAGCGCTGGATGAGACCGAGTCCAAACCATACCGCCCGGTGCACAAGCACACGTTCCGCGATCTGCCGGGCGTCGGGAACCCGGTGGAAGTACAGATCGAAATCTGGCCGTCGTCGACCTCTTTCGAGCCGGGCGATCGTCTGCGGCTCACCATCGCCGGGCGCGACACTTTCAGCTACCCGCCAGGGGCGCACGTGATGGCACACACCGAAACAATCAACAAGGGCCGTCACCGTGTGCTCAGTGGAGGCGAGCACGGCAGCCGGCTGATCATCCCTGTGGTCCGGCGCTAGGCCACAACCCTCGCCCGCTCACCGAGAAAATTTTCGGGCACGGCTTCGATTCGATTCGAATGCCGGTGCGACCGGGGGCCATCGAGCAGGATCTCTGCGGAGCGGGCGAGGCTCTCCTCGTGGACGGCGGCCGCTAGGCGCAACAAGTCCTGCTTTCGTCGAGACGGCCCGGTTCCCGAAGTTTTGGCTACCAGGAACGTTATTCTGGCTATGGGCAACTTATTATAGAAGATAGCGAATCAGGCGGGCGCATGAAGGCTGAGAGGACGGGACCCCCACGTGAGAGGGCAAAACTTTTCGAAGGGAACGGCCGACCGCGCCGGCGGTTCAATGAGGGCCGTTACTTATGCCGAGTTCGGAGGTCCGGACGTGCTCGTGGTTCGAGAGATCGACGTCCCTCAGGTCACCGCCGACGAGGTCCTAGTGAGGGTGCGCCACGCTGCGGTGAATCCTTATGATATAAAGATCCGCTCGGGCATGCGGAAGGAGGCAGTGGACTTTAGTTCACCCATGGTCCCTGGGCTCGAGCTAGCTGGGCATGTGGTCAGCGTCGGATCAGGTGTAAGCGGCCTCGCCGTAGGTGACGGCGTATTTGGCTGGGCCACGAGTGGCGCCCATGCCGAGTATGCCACCGCGCGCGTCGTGGAGATCAAGCCGGACGGCCTGGACTGGGAGACGGCTGCCTCTCTCTCGACGTCGGGGAGCACCGCGCTCAGGGCGCTCGACGCCCTGGATCTTAAAGAGGGCGAAACGCTCCTGATCCACGGCGCCTCAGGGGCAGTCGGATCGTTGGCAACTCAGATCGCTGTCGCCAACGGAATTGCCGTGATCGGGACAGCTTCTGCAAACAACGGCGACCTGGTGCGCAAATTGGGTGCCCTGCCCGTGCTCTACGGTGAGGGTGTGTTTGACCGTGTTCGGGCGGCCGCGCCGCAGGGTGTGGATGCGGTCTTCGATGCGTCGGGCGCCGGGGTGCTTGGTGGCTCCGTTGAGCTGCTCAGCGGGCGGTCCCACAGAGTGATCACCATTGCCGACACTTCGGCCGGACAGCACGGCGTGCGATACTCCTCCGGCGGTCCCCAACGGAATACTCGAGAAGCCCTTCGGAGAATCGTTCGGATTGTGCAAGACACAGCCATCGTGCTTGCCGCGCCGAGGCACTTTTCGCTCGAAGAGGTACAACGCGCACATGAAGCCGTGGAGCGTGGCGGCACGCCGGGCAAGGTCCTTCTCGATCTTGAGCAGGACGCCCTGCCAGCGGTTGAAATGTCCCCACCAGTGAGCTGTTAAGTTGGAGTGGGTTTCCTTGTACCCGAGACACCAAAAGAGAGCAGGCTGAAAGTGTCCCAGTTAGACGTTTCATGGCAGAGCGAGGCCTCGTTCGCCGAGACAAACGCGAACGACTCCCTCTGCAAGGTCATCAACCTCGTCAGGACTGGGCGCGCGACAACCCGTCTAGCGCTCGAGCAGCTCACCGGACTAGGTCGGGCGGCAGTGCGCCAGCGCGTCGAGCATGCCATCACTCTCGGATACTTGGCTGACGCTGACTTGGGCCCCTCCGCCGGCGGACGTGCGCCGCGCAATCTCGCGTTCGTGGCGGACCGCGGCCAACTGCTGCTGATCGCGTTCGGTCTCAGCAATGCCACCGTGGCGATCGCCGACCTCGCCGGTAACGTCATCTCATCGCATCACGAAGAATGGGACATCGCCTCAGGTCCAGACGCCACGCTCGAACATGTCGCATCGGCCCTCGAGTCAATGAAAGGATTCGACGCCCAGCGTGTCTGGGGCGTTGCAATGGGCGCACCCGGCCCGACTGACTTCCTCCGCGGTCGCCTGGTGGCGCCCCCAAACCTCCCAAGCTGGAACGAGTACGATATTCGCGGTTGGCTCCAGACGCGCTTCCATGCCCCTGTTTGGGTCGACAATTATGTGAACGTGTTGGCCATTGGCGAGCTGAAGCGGCACCCCGCCGTCCAAGGCGAGAATATGCTCTACGTGCGAGTCGGAACTGGAATTGGTGAAGGTCTCATATTCGGGGGCCAGATGATCCGAGGAGGGAACGGTGCTGCAGGGAACATCGCGCATACTCCGGTCCCCGGTTCGAGAGTCCCTTGCCGCTGCGGAAAGTTCGGGTGCCTCGAGGCGGTCGCCGGAGGCTGGGCGCTGGTTCGCGATGCCACCGACCTCGCGGTGAGCGGGAGAAGCCAATGGTTCGCAGAGAGGCTGGAGGCAGCGGGACGTCTGCGGAGCGAAGACATCATCCAAGCGGCCAAGGAAGGCGACTCAGCAGCTATTGAACTGCTCGGCGTTTCCGCACGGGCGGTCGGTGACACCGTTGCCTTGCTCGTCAATCACCTCAATCCCTCGCTGATCGTGCTCGGGGGCAGCATCGCCGCAAGCAACGAATTCTACTTGGCCGCGATTCGCGAAGCCGTCTACCGAAGCGGGCTCCCGCTGGCGACGCGCGACCTGACCATTGCCGTGGGCGCCGGCGATCCGATCTCCGGCGCCGCCAGTCTGCTGGTCGATCAGCTCTTCGAGCAGACCTTCCCTGCTTGGGTACTCGCAGGGTCTCCAATCAACAACAATGCGGTCGAACTGGCGGGCTGAGCGATGGAATTACCGGCCAGGATCCGAGGACTCCCCGCATCTGATCTCCGGCATTAGTCTGGGTAGATACAAGACAAGTCGATGACTTCGAGGAAGACATCTCGCGTTGTCTTGAACCCTAATACCATGCGGGGCCGGTTGTTCATTCAAAAGGCGATGGTCCGGAAGGTAGACGGGGTCGCTGGGGATCTTGGTTCCCCCGGTCGAGGTCAGAACCCCCGACCCGTTGCAGCGGGCACGCATTCCCTTGGAGAACCCCCTCCGCGGATGGACGCACGCCGCTGAAGCTCGCCGAGGACGATGTCCCGGGGCCCGGTCCGATATCGTGGCACTCGGATAGTTTCGCGCCAATGACCGTCAGGAGTCCGACCGCCTCAAGTTCGGCAATACCGAGGTGGACTGGTACGGGATGCCCGGCGTCACAATCCACTACAACCGAACTGAACGCGGTGTCGAAAGGATCCAGCGGGCCGGCGCGAGCTCAGCGTCGCAGCCAGCGCCCTTGGCGACCCGCTGAGGGTGGAGGTCCAACGCTCGCTCAATCGCTTTCCCAGGCGCACCCGCAGAGCTCAGTTGGACAAGCTGATGAAGGCTGTTGCGAACTAAATCGCCCGATCGAAGAATCCATTACCTCTTCAGCTGACAGTCGGTCGCGCCCATGACGGCACCGCATCTGACAACTGGCTTGCGAGGAACCTCGCCGACCGCTCGATGATCGGCTCTCGATCCACCCCTTTGAATACATGGTCGGCTCCCTCGATGATCTGCAGATCAGCAGAAACGCCCGCCCCCCGGAGCGCCTCCGCAAACTCTGTGCTCTGCTGGTAGGGAACCACGCGGTCGTCTCGCCCGTGGATCAGCATAAACGGCGCGGCGGCCCCAGAGACGTGGTTGGTCGGTCCCGCCCAAGCTGTTCGATCGGGCTTCTGCTGCAGCGCTCCTCCAACGAGCAGCGATTCGGGCGAGTCCGCGCTGTTGTGGGGAATGCCACCATTGAGCTTGGCCTGCTCGTCCATGCGGCTCAGATCCGTCGGCGCGTACCAGACAACAGCTGCCTGGACCTCGGTCGACTCACCCAGAACGCCGTCCCCGCCCTCCAGTTCCGTGACGGTCGTGTTGAGCCCGAGGAAGGCTGCGATGTGACCCCCGGCCGACTCACCCAGCACGCCGATCGCATCGGTGCTCACACCCAGTTCGGAGCCAAACCGCCGCAGCCACCGCACGGCCGCCTTGGCATCGTTGACGCAGGCGGGGAAAGGCGCCTCGCCGCTGAGCCGGTAGTCGATGCTCGCAACGGCGAGGCCTGCGTTCAGCAGATCTCGCCAGATCGGACCGCTCACCCAGTTCTCATGACGCGAGCCGTTTCGCCATGCGCCGCCATGAATGTAGACCACAAGCGCCCTTTGGCCAGATGTGGGAATCATGAGGTCGAGCTCTAGCGGCCTGAATCGATCGATCTTCGCGTATTCGATGCCGAAGTACGTGAGCACACCGTCGCCGCCTCGATGGGCAGGCCTGAGGTCCGCCAGAAGGTCGAATCGTGGCGGAATGAACGGTTTCTCGTCCATGGTCACTTCCTTGTCTTGTCATTAGTCTTGTCGGACTTTCTGCCTAGTCCAACACGGTGCGCGTCGATCTTGGTCGTCCGTTCGCGGGCAACGTTTTTGCTGCGGCGAGGCACCACGGGGTTGGCGGTGCAGCTGCTTCGAGTCAAGTGGACGAGTCGGGGACGAACGAACTCTCGTCCCCGGTCGCCAACCGGGGTGCGGTGGCGACCGTCCCGAGCGCCTTGAGTCTGTGCTCGCTCAACGTCCGTGTGCCGAGAACGCATGTCAGGCCCACGGACGCTACCGCAGCCAGAATCAAGCAGAGAAGGAACGCGGACCCTCCCGAAACGGACACCGCTATTTGACCAATGGCAGCCCCGAGCAGGAACTGGGCCACCCCGCTGCCGGCGGACGCCAACCCTCCGGCGCCCAGTGAGGCTCCGGATAGTTGCGTTAGGTAAACCAGCGTGGGGAAGACCAATGTGTTCCCAGCGATGAGGCCGAAGAAGCCGGCCCAGGCCAGCCAGGCAACTCCGACACCTGTGCCGATCACGGCAATCGCGACGCCGATGAAAATGATAGATACGCCGATTCGAAGCACCAGAGCCGTGCTGAGACGGTGGATCAAGCGTGTGCGATAGATGACCGCGATAAGGCTGCCCGAAAGCGCGTTCGCGGTCACTAGGGTGCCGTAAACCGCCGGCGGCAGCCCAAAGTATGTGACGGTAATGCTCTCGGATGCGCCCAAATACGAGAAGAACACCGCTGAGACCGTCACGGTGACGATGCAGGCGATCCGGAAGACCGGCATCCGCAAGAGCTCGATCGCGGCTTTGCGGAAGGCGAGCTGATGGGGTTCGCCTTGAACAAGGCGTCGGGTCTCCGGGATTCCGGTGGTGCTCATTCCGACCATCACCGCCCCGAACACGACGACGCACCAGAACATCGACCGCCAGTCCGCACCGAGGAGGAGAACGAGCGTGCCGATGGCCGGCGCAACTACCGGTGCGGCACTGTTAAAAATGCCCAGGGACGCGAACTTCTTCGCTGCAAGCTGTCCGCGGTGTACATCCGACACCACGGCCCGGGACAGTGCCGTGGGCGCTGCGCCGAACAGCCCCTCTATCGATCTCGCGATGAGGAAGACCGTGAGGTTCGTCGAGAGCGCGCACACGGCCGTGGCCGCTACGAATATGAGACCGCCCACAATGATCAGTCGGCGACGGCCCACCCGATCGCTTAGCGGGCCCCAGATGAGGAACCCTACCGAGAAGGAGATCAGGAACGTCGTCAAGCTTGCCTGCGCGGTTACGGATCCCCCTCCGAGGTCGGCCGACATCGATGTGAGGCCCGGCAGGTAGAGGTCGGTGGCGAGTGGGGCGACCACGGCGCACATCACCAGCGCAGGCATAGAGGGGAGCGGGACATCATGGTCGGAACGTCGACTGAATCGGCTCACTTACTTCCTTCCATGTTTCTCAGGCGCCGTGAGGCGCCGTGTCGTCCTCTGGGCGAACCCTGTTCGGGACCGTGTAGGAGTTGTGAGGCTGAGATGTCCATGCGTGTCCCGTGGGTCCTAATAATGCATGCAAACTCTATTATGGCCTATACAGTCGTAGTTTTGGCTCCTAACTATAAACTTAAGTTGCGTCCAAACTTAAGCCATGCTCTACTGAACCCAGATGTTCGATGCGGTGCATCGAAACGTCGACACATCGATTCGGCCAACCGGCCGGTGACAACGAGGTCTCCCAAAGAGGTGTTGATATCCAATGACGCAGCAAAAAACCGCAGGGCTCAGAGCACTTGTTGCTGGAATCGGGGTGGCGGCCGCGGCTTGTTCAGCGCTGTCAGGCTGCTCCGCGCCGGCCAGCCCGAGCAGCAGCGATCCCAACGCGCCCGTGACGCTTACAGCCGCCATCCAATCCCAGGACAGCGGCAAGAAGTATTACTCAGAGCTGTTCGACCAGATCCATCAGATGCATCCGAATATCACGATCCAGATCGTCGAATACCCCTCGGACCAGCTCGGAACCGTGACCACCACACAGCTCGCTGCGGGAAACGGTCCTGACATCATTTACGGCTCTCCGGGCACTGGAAACACGAACGCGCTCGGTCTCTACGCGAAAAAGGGGTACCTGCTCGATCTCGCCAGTCAGCCATGGGCGACGGCGTCGATCCCCGAATCCAGTAAGCCGCTCTTCTACAGCGGCGATGCGCTGTTCGGCTTGCCGGTCGACACCGTCGCGGTGCCTTTGACAGTCAACAAGACGGCATACGACAAACTGGGTCTGACGATACCGAAGACCTACAGCGATCTGCTCGCCAACTGCACGAAGGCGCGCGATGCAGGCACTGCCCTCATCAATATCCCCGGCGCCTTCCCAGCGAACGCTGCCTTCTCAGCGCTGGAGATCGCTGCCAGTCGGGTGTACTCAGAGAATCCGAATTGGGACCAGGACCGTGCCAGTGGAAAGACCACTTTCGAGGGCACGAAGGGCTGGATCGACACATTTAGGGTGATCCAGGAGATGTATAAGAAGGGCTGCATGCAGGACGGTGCGGAGGGCGCCGGCGGACCTCAGATTTTCCAGAGCGTCGCCTCGGGCCAGACTCTCGGCATGTTCGGTCCCTCAGCTGTCTCCTCGGGCCTGATGGCGGCCGACGCGAAGAACAGCTACACGTTCACCGCTTTCCCGGGCGACAGCGAAAGTCAGACCTATGTCTTCGCCTCTCCATCCGATGCTTTCGCGATCAATGCCAAGACGAAGCATAAGGACGCCGCTCTCCAGGTGCTGGAGGCCATGACGACGAAAGAGGTGCGAGACAGCTTCGCTCAGAACGCCGGGAACGTCTCACTTGAGAGTACCCTCAACGGCGCCGCCACGACGGACACATTCAAGGAGATCTCCTCGCTGATCACGGACCCGAAGAAGTCAGGCCCCCTGCCGAGCTTCAGCTGGCCGAACGGCAACGTCTACTCAAAGCTGGGGTCCGGCGTGCAGGGGCTTTTGACGGGCCAAGTCACACCGGAGGACCTCGCCAAGCAGCTCGACGCAGCCTGGGCCGGCAAGTAGCCCCCGCTCAAACCCAAGCACGGAAGACATCATGACAACGCATTCCTCCGTTGACGAAGGGAACCTCGCCCCCGAGACCATAACGAGTCTCCGGGGCGGGGACCCCGCCCGCCGCCGGCCCTACCGATTTCAAGCAGCGAGCTGGTGGTGGCCCATCCCCTCGCTGGTCCTTGTACTCGCGTTCGTGTACGTGGCGTTTGCGTCAGGGGCCTTCCTCTCCTTCACCGACTGGCAGGGTCTCGGCTCCTTCAACATGGTCGGACTCGACAACTTCCTGCGGTTCTTCCACGACCCACAGGCCATTGCGACGCTCGGCCGCACGCTTCTCGTCGCCGCAGAGTTCCTCGTCGCAAACAACCTGCTAGGCCTGGGATTCGCGCTCGGGCTCAACCGCACCTTGAAGACCCGCCACTTCCTCCGAACCATCGTCTTCCTTCCGGTCGTCCTGAGCCCACTCGCAGTCTCCTACGTGTGGCTCTTCATCTTCGACCAAAAGGGCCCCGTGAACGGACTCCTAAAGTTCGTCGGCCTAGGGTCGTGGGCAAAGGCCTGGCTCGGAGACCCGACGTGGGCACTGTGGTGCGTTGTCATCGTCCTTGTCTGGCAACACATAGGCCTCACCATGGCGATCTATCTCGCCGGCCTCGCAGGGATCCCGCCCGAGATCGAGGAAGCGGCAGCCATCGACGGTGCCGGCATCTGGAACAGGCTTGCCCACGTGACCCTCCCGCTCCTTCAGCCAACTATTGTCGTGGCGTCGACCCTGCTCCTGGTGCGCGGACTGAGCATCTTCGACCAAGTACTCGCACTCACAGGCGGCGGACCCTTCGGGGCCACGGAAACCCTCGCGACACTCGTCTACACGACGACCTTCACCAACGGCGAGTTCGGTTACGGCGCGTCGATTTCCCTCCTGCTGACCATTCTGGTTGCCGTTTTCGCCGTGGTTCAGTACGTGCTCCTCAACGGAAGAAAGCGGCAGCCCTGATGTTCAAGTACACCGGCAAGACCCTCACCCGCGAAATCCTAATCTTCGCCATCGGCATCGTGTTGATGATTCCTTTCTTCTTCCTGGTCAACATAGCTTTCAAGTCCAACGCAGACGCGCTTGTGTCGCCGGCAATCGCACCCCCAAACCCAATCACCGGGGAGTCATTCGCGACCGCATTTGCAGGCCAGGACACTCGCAGCATCCCCCTGGGAGCGCTCAACAGCGCGATCATCACCTCTGGAACCCTTCTCGTTCTCATCTCGCTCGGCTCCATCACCGCATATGCACTCGACAGGCTCACCGGCCGCCTTCGCGGGCTCATGTATGGAATCTTCTTCCTCGCTGTGCTGCTCCCCACCCAATTGGGCGTCGTCCCCCTGTACGTTGCCATGCGTTCAGTCGGGCTGACTGGAACACATCTAGGGATGATCGTTCTCTACTCTGCACAGCTGATGCCGCTTGCCGTCTTCCTGTACTCGGGGTTCGTCCGTGCGGTGCCCCGCGAGTATGAACAGGCCGCCCAGATTGACGGGGCGGGGAAGTTCAAGACCTTTTCTCGCGTCATATTCCCCCTCCTCGCTCCTGCGACGGGAACGGTCGCGATTATGTGTGGCCTGATTTGCTGGAATGACTTCTTCAACGCCTTGATCTTCCTCAGCGGGACTCCAACGGCAACGCTTCCCGTCGTGGTCTACGGTTTCGTCAGCACCTCACTGACGAACTGGAACGTCGTCTTCGCCTCAGTCGTCCTTGCGATGGCGCCCGCGCTGGTCTTCTACCTGCTCGCCCAGAAGAGGTTCATGCAGGGCTTCGCAGGCGGCATCAAGAGCTGAGCCCTGAACCTCCATAGCCCTGTTCGGCGATTATGCCTCGCCGCCTATCAGGACCCGCAGCATCCCCGACAACCTGATTCCCACAGACAGGAGCCCGACCCCATGACAAAGCATTCCATCAAGCGAGGAGTAAGCCTTTACTCCTTCCAGGAGGAGTATTTCCTGCGTCGGCTGACGCTCGAACAATGCATCGAGAAGTCGGTCTCTGTCGGTGCTCTCGGCATAGAGACGATCGCCGAGCAGATGATGCCGGGCTTCCCCCGCCTCAGCGACGATTTCTACGCGAAGTGGCATGGCTGGGTTGACCAGTACGGCTTCGTGCCGACTGCCCACGACATGTTCGCTGAACTCAAGCTCTACAAGGATCGGCCTCGTCCGGTCGACGAGATGGTTAACGAACTCCGCCTCGACATCGACCACACGGCAAAGCTGGGCGCCAACATCATCCGCATCCTTGCGCTCACCCCTCCCGAGGTTGTCGACAAGGCGGCTGGCTACGCCGGTGATCGAGGGATCAAGCTGCTCACCGAGATTCACGCACCGCACCGCTTCGACTCGCAGTGGATGGAGGAGGTGATGATGGTGGCCGAGAAGTGGGGCGGCGAGGTCGTCGGACTGATGCCCGACTTGGGAGTGTTTGTCGAGAGGCTGCCTCGCGTCGTGTGGGAGCGCGCGTTGCGCGATGGCGCCGATCCGAAGTTCACCGCACACGTTGTCAACGTCTACGACAGCGGAGAAGACACAAGCGGCCTGCCTCAGAAAGCTCAGGACCTCGGGCTGTCACCCGCAACAGTCGGCATCGCCTGGGCCGCGACTCGGTACATCAATGAAGATCCGCGCAGCATGCTCGAGTACATGCCGTACATTCACCACATCCAAGCCAAGTTCTACGAGATGGTGGATGACGATCACGAGTATTCGATCCCCTATGACAAGATCGTCTCGACTCTGATCGAGGGCGGATACGACGGGTACCTGTCGAGCGAGTACGAAGGCAACCGCCACATTCAGGACGCCTATGGGGTCGACTCTTTTGAACAGGTGCGCCGTCATCACGCCATGATGGCAAAGCTCCTCGGCGAGAAGGACGCAGCCTGATGTTTGACCGTTATGTGCTCGTCCCCAACTCTCTCCATAATGAGATAATTGACGGCCAAGTAGTCGGATTCAGCGTGAAGGTTCGTGCCGGCTACTACCGCGGATTTCGGCTCGCGCTACTCGAAGACCTGCAGCTGACCGTAGACGGCCTCACTTTCGAACGCAAGGACCTCGCGCTCGAGGTTGGAGGCAAACCAGCGCGCCCTCTGGATGATCTTGAGACCGAATACGAGCAAACCTGGGATTTCGGCGCCCCCGCGACCCTCCACGTCCGCAAACCCGGTGGGCTTGAGCCCGGAGCACACTCCGTGATTGCTTACGAGCGGATCAGAGTCTCGTATTTCCCCCTCCCCGCCGAGTACACCCTCGCTGATGTACAGGTGGTGGCCTGATGTTCGATCGCTATATCGTCACCGAAGACAGTCTCCGGAATGTCGATGACGGGACCGCCGGGTTTGCATTTGGTATCCGCTGTGGCTATTACCGTCGCCTTCGACTTTCGATGATCGAGGACTTGCAAGTCGTGGTCGACGGAGAGGAGATGCCTCGCGAGCAAATCCGCTTCTCACTGCCGGGAGGGGACTTGCGCTCGATTTGCGAGCTCAAGGATCTGCACGACGAGGCCTGGGAATTCGGTGACGTGGCAACCATCACCGTGCAGCGGCCGGGCGGCCTTCCTAAGGGCGCTCACGCACTGACTTTCTCACAGCGCTTTCGGATCTCGTACGCGCCGGTGCCAACAGTTCAGACGCTGGCCGTCGTGCAAGTCGTCGAGTAAGAGGCTAGTCAGCATTCGTCGGCAGCGCTTGGGGGGGTGACCGGTGAGTGGCTAAACGCGGATTCTTCGTCGGGCAGGGGCTGGCCCAAGCCGTCCGACAGGCATGCATGGGGAGGCGGGCGCCCGGGAGAAATCCAGTTGCCGCCTCCCCGCTTCGCCGCATGCGTACCCATGCTTTCGTCAAACGGCCTGGCAACACGCTGTTTCGCGGGCCGCCACGGGCCGAACAAACATCCGGAGGGTTTCAAGGGCTTCTAGGCTCGACTTCGGACGGACACAGCGCATCAACCCGTCCACCTCCGGCTTCGCCGGAGCCCCTCCAGGAAACTGGAACCTTGAACAGAACGTACGCCGTGACGATCACCCAGCCTCACGAGCTTCAGGCTATCCCCTTGTCACCTGCAAAACTCAGACGTCTGCCCGGGCGCCGGAGGCCCCTAGGGATGATCTGACTCGATGATTACGAACAATAGGCTCTTATCTGGGCTATTGGACTGGCCAATTCGATATGGCGATAGGAGATCTGACGTGACGGACTGGTGCGAACTCATACCAGGTGATGTCGTCCTGCTGCTCGGCCCCACGGATCAGCACGGTTACAAGGGGACTGTTGACGCCATGCTGGCGGACGGCACCATAATTTGGCTAATTCTCGAAAGCGGAGGCGGACGGAGACTATTCCATCGCGTCGATGGGTACCAAACCCTGATAGATCCTGCTAGGACTGCATCAGAGGGGTCCCAAACATATCCCATAACTCCCGGCGTCGGCGCGCCACCCAACACGCACCCCGAGGGACCGGACCAGCGGCCCCACATTACCAGGCTAGCGAGTGGTTCGACGTATCGAAAGACCTGCAATGACACGTTTGGGTGATCCATGAGTTCAAGAACACAGCCAACAGTGAGGATCCGGGTCAATGACGACAACAGTTAGTCGTCAACAACACCGAGGTCGGATCCGATGACGCGCTCCACACGAGCGACCTCAATTCCTCCAGTCCCAAGGCTGGAAGCATTCTCAGCGCACGAGAACATGGGCACCATGGGCAATCAGGGCGCCCATTCCGTGATGCTGCTGCAACGAGGTTTGTCGAGCATCCCGGTCTTCAGGGGCACAGGGACAGTTGGCCGATGACATCGGCCAACAAAGGGGAGTGAGCTCATCGGAGCCTTCGTTACTGGCCCTGAAAGAGGAGAGAGGCCGGAACTACGCCCCGGCCTCTAACAATCCGCATGGGCGAAGTCGCGGCCCGCACCCGGGACGGCTCATTCCATGCCGGTTAGCGCTGGAAGACCGACCTGATTAGGGCCTGCTGACTTTGGATCAGTCCGAAAGTGTCCATCTCCGCCTCCGGAGTCCACGGATGGGCTTCCCACTCGCTGGAGATTGTGCCCGAGTAGCCAGCGTCGCGCAGGGGCGCGAGGTTGGCCAGGTAGTCGATCGAAGGTTCCTTGCCGTGCTCGTCGATCGAGTAGAACTTTGCGTGCACGTGGAAGATCTGGTCGACGATGTCACCCCATTCGGCAGGATTGATATGTCCGTTGATGGTAAAGGCGGGGGTGACCATCTCAATCTCGGCATCGGTGGCGCCACGCTCCTTGGCGAGCTCACGGAATCTTCCGAGACGTTCGCCCGGGTCTCCTTTCTCCGCCCAAATCTCCTCAAGCGGAGTGACCAGTTGGGGGTTAAGCCCGTCGCGCACAAAGCTGTCCAGCAGTCCCGGCGTGATCCGCTTCATGCTGGAGCTGAAGTCGGGAACGAATCCGAGCATCTCGGAGCCGATTCGGTCGTAGGCCTCGCGGACTTTCAGAACAGCCTCGGTGTTTGGCCCCTCGGGCGCATGGATCTCCATGCCTAGCCTGATGCCCAGTCGTTCAGCCAGCGGGACAACCCGCTCCAGGACCTCGGGCTCGGCTCCGAGTTGGATGCGGACAAGCGGGAACCCCAAATCGTGGGCTGCTTGGATCTGGGGCGCGAGGTATTCCGCGCGCTCTTCGAGCGTCAGATATCGGTCGCGGCGCATGGCCGTGTCGATCACCGACCCCATCGAGGTTTGGACGAGCCCGTTTTCCTCCAGCGTCGCCCGGAAGTGGGCGGCGAAGCCCGGCTCGAGATGCGGGAAGTTGCGGATGCTCTGAAATCCGACGATTTCAATCCCTGGTCCGATGCCCGCCTCGGCTACGGCCTTGAGCAGCCCTTCCAGGGTGAACCGGGCAGTGACCCATTCGTGGTTGAACGAGTAAAGAGTGACGCCTAGCGTCGGTTGTGCTGGGAGGCTCATGAGGATGTCCTTATTCGATGGTCAGGGAACGCGATGACTCAATGACCCGCTCGAGCGGGCCGAAAGGTTCGATGATCACGTATGGGATGCGGATCTTAATCGCCACGGACACATCGATCATCTCGCCGGCGGTCTTGGGGATATCGGTATGGAGCACCGCGGGGTCCTGCAGATACCATTCGGTGTCGAACTTTGAACCAAGCTCAGCCACCCTGTACTCCTTCCCGCAGATTGTCAAGGGGAGGTGCTCAGCATCGACGTCGTTGCCATCGATGCTCACGCGCAGCCCCATCAGGCAACTCAAGGGCAGGCTACGGTAGTGGGGGAGTCGGATTGCGAGATCGACACCGTCGGCACCCGCGTGGGCGCTGTCGGGTCGGAGGACAAGCTCAGCGTGGCTCATGATTCTCCTGTTACTGCGGCGAGTGTAATCGGGTTGCTTTGGATCGAACGACGCGATGCCACGCGGCGTGCGATTTCACGGGCGCCCCCGATCGCCAGAGCCACCGAGGTCAGTGTCGGGTTGCACGCGGTTGCGGTCGGGATAACACCGTTTCCGGCGACGAAGAGTCCGGGATGACCCCACACTTCGCTGTGCAGGTCGCATACGGACGTACCATCATCCTGTTTCCCCATTCGAACGGATCCCTGATAATGCAGGGAGCTTCCCGGCGGAAGCATGAACGGCTCCGGCCCGATCGGATCGCCGAGCGCAACGGCCGCTGCCTTTAGTTCACGCTTAGCCCGCTCCACGTTCTCATGGTCGCGCTCAGTGAGGGTGTAGCGGATAGTGACTGCCGGCATCCCGTAGCCGTCGGCACTATCTTCGCTGAACTCCAGCCTGTCGGTCTCCTGAAGGTCCTTAGCGCAGAACCAGCCGAGGGCGACGATTGATCCGGGCTCGGGGACGTCGTCCTCTGCAAGTTTCACCGGTGAGGCGTCCATCTGCATGACTTGCCCGTGGAACGGTTTCTCATCGGTGAACGGGACCCAGCTGACGCCGCTCTCCCGGGCGATCGAGGGACGAGACGGGTCAGAATCCGTCGGAGTGGACGCATCAACGGGCAGACGGGTCGCGTAGACGACCTGGGGTTGGTCATTAAACCAGCGACCAAGTGCGGCGGGGCGAATCCCTGATGCAAAGAGCACCTGAGGTGTACGAATCGCGTCGGCTGCGACGACGACATATTCAGCCGCTACGAACGTGATCGCTTGGGTCTTCTGGTTGCGGACCTCAACACCTTGCGGAGCACCCGACTCATCGGTCACGACGCGGGTGACCAGGGAATCGGGGTACAGTGCGAAGTTCGGGTTCTCTGTTGTTACATCATCGAAAATGACGTGTGAGCCTGACCAGGTTAGTCGGCCGTCGTCATGCCTCGTGACCGCGAGGGGCATACCGCCGACGGCACGATCGGTAGCGCGCCCGCTGTAAAGTTCGCCCAGCCGCTCCCGGACCACGTCGGCAAAGGGGAAGTCGTCCATCGCGTGCGCCGTAACGGACAGGAGGCGCTCTGCGTCGGTCAGCAGGTCGTCGAGGTCGTTCAGGAACGGGATCCGTTCGCTGTCGCCTGGCCGGGGGCATGCGCATGTCCAGTGGGCGCCCATGCCGCCCACATTGCTGGAGAAGGCAGCCGCCGGGAGACCTGTCTCTCCATCGACCCGGAACCCCTCTTTGAGAAGAAACGTTCCGGGGCGAGCTACTCGGTTGTCGACGATGCCCTGCTGCTGCGCCCCACCAGTTCCTCGCTCCGGCCCTTCTGAGGCAGCCTGCGCAGCTGCCTTCTTCTCGGGTGAGAGTATGTTCTTCACGTGGTCGCCGGCGGGCTGGGTGATCTGCGGGCCCACTTCGAACATGGCTATGGTGAGCGCGGGCGCCCGCTCGCTGAGTATGCGAGCGTATGCGGCTCCGGTTGGCCCGCTGCCGACGATGGCGACATCCACGCGGGACGGATATGTACTAGGCAAGGTGTTTCCCTTCTTCAGTTTCCAGCCTCGGATACCGGGGCGACACCACGGGCGTTGAGCGCACCGGTGATTTCGGGCAGCTTCTGTTGCAGGCTGTAGAACGCCAGACAGATGATCTGCAGAAGTGAGAGCACGATTGGTAGGCCAATGAAGATCGTCGCGACGCCGGTGCTCACTGACGTGCTGGTTTCTCCTGGCGAGTAGCCGATGGTGCTGAGTCCCCAGGCCAGCATTGCCCCTCCGATTGCCGTGCCGACCTTGGTCGCGAAGCTGTAGCCGGAGTAGAGGAGTCCCTCGCTTCGCTGACCTGTGATGAGGTCCTGAAACTCGACGCTGTCCGAAACCAGCGCCGGCAGCGCCACGAACCCGATGCCGCCAGCAAGGCTCGCGACGAAGAAAACGGCGATAAATCCCCAGAGGTTGCTCGCGAAGAGAATCATCGCCAGCGAAAACATGACGTTGGCCACTAGTGAGATGATGATGCCGCGCCGGTGACCGAGCCACTTTACGAAGGGCGGCGCCACAAACGAGGACAGGAGTCCCGAGATCGCGAAGGCGAGCAAAACTAGGCCCACCGCTTGCGTATTGTGCAAGACGTTGCTCGCGTAGTAGATGGCGCCGCCGGTGATGGCGCCCAGACGGGCGAACTGGAAGAGTGCGGCGAAGAAGATCGACACCCAGTACTTGTTCTTAAGGAGGGCCCGCAGGGAGCGCTTGAGCGATCCCTGGGTGCGGGCATTCGACTCGAAAGGAATGCGCTCCTTGACGAGGAAGCAGACTACCCAGAACAACAGCATTCCGACCACGGCGTAAATGGACACCGTGAGGATGTATCCAAGGCGCATGTTCCCCTGCCCCAAGAGACCGACGAGAGGCGCCGTTCCCACGGAGATTACTAGCAGGCCGATCGTCGCGCCGGCGTTACGGAAACCTGCGATGGACATCCGAGAGGCCGAATCGCGGGTAACCATCGTCATGAGCGAGCCGTAGGGGACGTTCACCACGGAGTAGGCGATACCGACCAAGATGAAGGTGATATAGGCCCAGACGAGGTCGAACGGCCCACCCGTGCCCGGCGTCCAAAAGGTCAGGACTGTCAGGATCGCGAGGACTGGCGCACCAAAGATCAGATAGGGCCTAGCCCGCCCGAAGCGCGTGTGAGTGCGGTCGAGAATCACACCGATCAGAGGATCGATCGCGGCGTCGAGCACCCGCGCTAGAAGGAGAAGTGTGCCTGCTGCTGCCGCCGCGATAAAGGCGACGTCCGTGTAGAAGAACAGGAGGTAGGACGTAATGGTGGACCATGTGAGGTTGGAGGCGAGATCGCCGAGCGAGAAGCCGAGTCGCTCGACGACTCCTGGCCTCGCTTCCGCGGCCAGCAAGTGCTCGGGCGAGGTCTCTCTCTGCCGTTTGGACAGGGGAATGCTCATCTTTGAGACTCCATCTGGATGCAAGGGTGGGACGCGAGACGAGTTTTGTCGCGCATCGGCCGATATTAGCCGTTCATCAACATTAGGCCATTTTGTTCACAGGCGCAAGACATAAGTTGGTAATCAACAAAAAACGTACGGCTGTCAACAAATGGTGCCGAGAGCATTTCGCGCGCCCCCGGTCGTTGTTGAAGCAAGCACCGATAGCACCCCGACGGATCAGATGTGGGAGTTCAGACGTGCGTATCCGGCTGGCTCCGACGAAGAGATCGCCTTGCGGTCCTTGCTGACGTCCACCCCTTGGGCCTCCACACCGGCTGGGTCACTGCGAAAATAATCCAACCAAAAGTCCCACCGGCCACCACAGCCTGCTCGCTCCCGCGATCGGGTCACCGGGACCTACCTGCGATGGTCAGGTAACGCCTAGCTACCGGTAGTGCGTTGCGGTTTAAAGCCTCCCTAACAACAGCGAGGTTAGGTCAGACGCACCAGCCAACCGGGAAAAATTTCCGTTGAACGGAAGACGCGTAACGGTTGTCACTTTTTTACCGCACACTGAACGCCGAACTACCAATCGGGTCCTTCGAAGCAAGGGCCCCGCAATGAAGCGAGACGCAGACATGGCTCCACGCAAGATCATCACCACCCAGGTAGCCATCATGGGAGGCGGTCCGGCGGGCCTGATGCTCTCCCACCTGCTGGCCAAGGCCGGCATCGACTCCACGGTCATTGAAATCCGCAGCCATGAAGAGATTGCCCACACCGTGCGCGCAGGCATCCTGGAACACGGGACCGTCAACCTCCTGGTGGACAGCGGCGTCTCCGACCGGGTGCTGCGCGACGGCGACCGGCACGACGGCATCGAGCTGCGCTTCAACAACGAGAGCCACCGCATCGACTTCAAGGACCTCGTAGGCGAGTCCGTATGGCTGTACCCGCAGACGGACGTGTTCCTGGACCTTGCCGCACGCAGGAAGGACGACGGCGGCGACGTCCGCTACAGCGTCACGGAAACCTCCGTCCACGACCTCGAGGGCAAGCCGAAGGTCTGGTTCACGGACGCGGACGGAACCGAATTCGAGATCCAGGCCGACTTCCTGGTGGGCGCGGACGGTTCCCGCAGCCACTGCCGGTTCCAGATCCCCGAGGCCCACCGCAAGTGGTACTTCCACGAGTACCCCTTCGCCTGGTTCGGCATCCTGGCCGAGGCCCCGCGCAGCTCCGACGAACTGATCTACGCCAACTCCGCCAACGGCTTCGCCCTGATCAGCCAGCGCACGGAGACGGTGCAGCGGATGTACTTCCAGTGCGACCCCAAGGAGGACGTAAAGGACTGGGATGATGACCGGATCTGGGCCGAGTTCCGTCGCCGCGTCAACGGCAATGGCTTCGAACTCAAGGAGGGGCCGGTCATTGAGAAGATGGTGCTGCCTTTCCGCAGCTTCGTCCACACTCCCATGCGCCACGGCAACCTCTTCCTGGCCGGCGACGCCGCGCACACGGTCCCGCCCACCGGCGCCAAGGGCCTCAACCTGGCCATCAACGACGTCAAGGTCCTCTTCGAAGGGCTGGACAGCCACTACAACTCCGGCTCTGATCGCCTGCTGGAGACGTACAGCGACCGTGCGCTGGAGCGGGTGTGGAAGGCACAGCAGTTCTCCTACTGGATGACCACGATGCTCCACACCCCGGCGGACGCGGACGACTTCTCCCGTGCCCGCCAGCTCGGCGAACTGCACTCCGTGGTCTCCTCCAGGCACGGAATGGCTTACCTCGCCGAGGCCTACACTGGCTGGCCCTCCGCCTAAGCTGCCGTAGGTCACACCATGCCAGAACAAGATCTCGACCCGCCGTGGGCAGAAGACCAAGAACATGGGTCGGTGGAGAAGCACCCACTACTGGCTTGGATGAATCTCTCCCCCGGAGATGTCATAGCACTTCGAGTAGTCGGGGTTCCGGCTTATGTTGGAACCGTGGAGTCTAGGACTAGCGACGGGCTCATTATTTGGGCAAGGAACGAATTAAACGAAAGGAAGCTTTTTCATTTTCGCGACTGTTTGTCCGTACATCTATTGGAGTAGCTAGCGGAATACTTCACTTACAAGAGGCGACATCGAGCAGGGAATGTGAGGAGCCGCTGCCAGGGCAAGGGAGTGCTCCACCGTTCCGCCCAATCTCCGGACCTCGCCTTCATCGGCACCATCGTCATCGCCAGACTCATCCGCGGTGTCTGATGAACGCCGTCCACCCAAAGGGGATCGCCTTAGCCAATTACTCGCTCATAACTCTTCTCAGCGCTGGTCATTTAGTGGCAGCCAAATGGTGCAGGAGGTTCTCGGACTTTGACTTCCCTCACCCGACGACCACGGGCTCAACCCTCGTCGCCGCGGTTCCGGGCGGTTCCCTCACAGGGTCGCCAAAATGACGTCGTTAGATACGACAGGGGACGGCTGCAACCCGCGCCCTTTCCAGTGGAATGGCGCGACCGGAATCGATATGTCTGCCGGCAGGCAGGCCTCAAGGAAAACCATGACCATCCAAGTGAAACCCCACATTGAGGCATCCAAATGCGTACTCAAGGATGTCCTAATTACGCTAAAAGTTCAGAGCCGGACGCAGCGGGACCAACAACTCGACTTCGCAGTCGCTCGGCTCCTGGAACAAGCGGTTGAAGCGGGCGCAGGAATCCTCGTGACGAGAAATGACCCTTGGACATTCACCGTAGGAATCAACAAGGAAATTTCCCCAGGCACCATCAGGGAACTTGACAGAATCTAAGCGAGGGAGTGTTTTCGGGACCGTGATGGAACCCGGACCCGCTTCCGTAACCCGGCAGAGTACCGGTACCTCAAAATCCCGACCAAGTGACGGCCACCCGGACCGTTCTCACCAAAGCATAGGAGCGTATACATGAGCGGAATCATCGTTGTAGGAGTCGACGGCAGCAAGACCGCAAAGAAGGCCGCAGAATCTGCATGGGACCTAGCAGTTGCCCTTGGGACCTCACTCCACGTGGTGTCAGCCTTCGGCAGCGACCGCGTCGAAGTTGTTGGCAGCGGCAGTGACCAGTTGGTTGTGTCCGATGCGGACTCTGCCGAGCACCTCGCCCGGACGGTTGCCGAGTCATTGGGGCGGGGCATCACGGTCACGTCCTCCGCTGTCCCCGGCAAGCCCGCCGACGCCCTCATTGCGGAAGCAGCCAGAACGGAGGCGAGCATCATCGTGGTGGGAAACCGCAGGATGCAGGGCATCGGACGCGTCCTGGGCAGCGTCGCCAACAGCGTGGCGCATAACGCCCCGTGTGACGTCTATATTGCTAACACCTACTACGCCGACTGACCCCCCTTCCGCGACTTGAGTCTTCGTTGGACCGGACCCAAGAAGGATCGAGGAAACCCGTGCAGCAAAGAGAGGAACACCAACCGCACGGCCAGTGGATTCTCGATCTTTCCCGATAGTGCGCCATGTGGCCGCCGGATGCAGGGACTTGGCCGCGTCCTTAGTCGCCGGCGCCGGACTGGGGGAGTTAATAGATGCACGATTCTGACTCGAAATGAGAACGCAAACGCCGCGGTACACCCGGTTGGCGAACCCGCCATCGACGCGAATCATCGGCCTGATCGGCGCGTCTAAACGCGAAAGGTTCACCCACTAATCCTGGGAGCCGGCGGTTCGTCGATGCATCGAACTGGCTTGAGGCCGGATACTCTCCGGGCTGCTTCAGAGAGCCGACATTTGACCTTTAGTGAACCTTCGTGGGCGGGCATATTCGGGCCAAGGCCTCTTGTGGTCATTCACCGTCGATTCCAGCATCTAAATATGGACCCGAGACGTTTGGCAACGGTACTTCTGGAGCAAGACGTCCTTTCGCTCACGGAGCTCTGGCTGCATTACTGGCGCAACGGCGGGGATGCCGGAGAGATGGAACTTGAAGCATTCATCAACGACATCGAAGTCCTCCCGCCACTTGATCTGGACGTGCTCGCCTTTGCCCTGGACGATGCATGCCAGGACAGGGGCGGACACTGGTAGGCGCTCGAGAGGTTCCGGGCTTCGTGGCCGCATGTTATCGAAGCAACACTTGGCGGCTGCAGCGTCAGGTCTGGTCCGGGCCACTCCGCCTCTGCCGGAACGGTCACCGGCTGCACCTACGGCAAACACCCTGCCGCCGGAACAGCAGGCCCTTCCAGCCGGGGGACACTGTGTCGCGGTTCCTGGAATGGGCCTAACCGGACAGCGGCGAAGAGTACCCGGGGAGCCCCTTCCGGGGCTTCTCCCCCGGTCATTTCCAAACGCCGATAATGATTCTGTAAAGCTGGCAAAAAAGGGGCAGTGCGAGCCTTCTCCGGCGCTCAGGAGAGGTTGTGTATCGCCCCGGCCCAGCGGGGGCCCGAGACGGCCCTGCGAACCGCCCTGGCGCGCGCGTGGAAGTCGATCTTTGGGACCCGTAGGGAGTCGGGCGTCGCGGCGGGGTCATCGTGGATCTGGGGCGGTGCGGAATTGGTGGTCGTTGTCGAGTGGTCGGTAATTAGTCCCATTCCGGCGTACTCGCGGATGGCGGCGATGCCTGCGACCGCGTCGGTCTTAGTGTCGAAGGGCTTGGAGACGGCCATGATGGTGCCGTCCGGGGCTGTGAGTCGGAACCTGAAGGCTGATTCTGCATCGATAAATAATTCGAACATTCCTGCCATTGCGATCCTTTCGGTTTGCGGGATCCCGAGGGCTGCGTCCTTGCTGCCAGTAGGCGCAAGGCATCTTTGCCTGCGCTTTTCGAGGTGTATCCCGCTCCAAATTTTCATCAATTCAGCATGCGTTCCCCGAGTCTTTCGTAGGGACGCCTGTCGGCGCAAGGTTTCGCCTGTTATCCAGCCGAAGTGATCCTCCTCTCGGGAGCAGTCCAAAGGCACCAACTTCTACCGGATCGAATGCGACGCCGATAGCCGACGTTCTGTACGGCTGGAGTTCCACAGCATGTGAGACGCCTCGTTCCCGAAGCATGCTTGCGGAGGCTGAAAGAATGGCCTGTATGAACGCTGCTGCCGTGATGAGCGCGAAACCAGAGTTGATGCTGGAGGTCCGCGTGGAGCTAGTCGACATCGAGCCACGAATCTGGCGCCAGCTTGATGTCCGGGGCTCCTTTACTCTCGACCGGCTGCACCAGATCCTGCAAATTGCCTTTGGCTGGGAGGATATCCACCTGCACAGGTTTACAGCCGATGACCCCTTCGCGCCGTTGCGGCCGGTGGATGGGCACATTCCAGAGACGCCGCAATGGCTTCCCCGGCAGGAGTGCGACGAACCGGACGACAGGCCAGAGGAAGATCTAACCCTTACTCAATTGCTGGCGCTGGGCGATGGCTCGGCCTTTTATGAGTACGATTTCGGCGACAGCTGGCTGCACAGGCTTGAGCTGGTTTCGCAACACTCGACGAGCGAAGCCACGCCGCCGGCCCGAGTTCTCGACGGTGCCCGCCGCGGACCGCTGGAAGACTCTGGAGGATTCCCAGGGTATGAAGTGATCCTGGAAGCCCTGACCGACCCGACCCATCCAGACCACGCAGGGCACGCAGAATGGGTCGCAGAGACCACCGGCTCAACAGAACCTTATGATCCCGCCTTCCTGGACATCCCGGCCTTGAATCAAGCGCTGGCCGCACAGGTTCAAGGCTCCTAAACGCAGCTAACCGCGATTCGGTCAAGCGTTCAGCACGCATTTTTGCTCCAGCCGGTCCTAAGCAGGGAGGAGGGTCGAATGCCGGTAGCATCGTGGCATGAGCCATGAAGACAACTACGTCCAGCGCGCCCTGGAGGTAGGGGAGAGGCTGACAGGTTTGAGCTTGGAGCAGCTGGGGTTTGAACCGCGGTTGGAGGATCTGACGGCGGAGCAGCGCAGCCTGCTTTGCCCCGACGACATCGAGTGGATGGACTTGATCACCCCCGAGGTTCGGGGCAGAAGCCTGTTTCAGGCAAGACTGCTGGCCGGTGCTTTATGGGAGGCCTCTGTCGTCCTGATCGATCAGCTTTTTGAGGATCTGGCCGGCCTGAGAAAGCTTCACTCAATTGACCGCGAGGACATCGCTAATACTTCGGTCCTGGCCTGGCTGCCGCCCAGGCTCGCTCATAAATACGATGTTGGCTTTGTTCAGAGGTTCATCGTGGTTGCCGCGGACATGACCGGGGCGTTGGTGCGGGGATGGGGCCGCCCATCCTGCGTGGCGCAGGAGCTGGCGCTGCGCTGCCTTCTTGACCAAGTCGAAGTCATTCAGGATTCCTACGATCTGGACTTGGCTGACGACTGGCGGGGCATGCTCGAAGAGCGATTGTTCGAGGATATGGACAGTGAACTGCTTTACCAGAACGCCATGGACGGTTTCGAGAACGACGTCGAGCTAAACATGCAGCTGGGCTTTGCACCCATGAACGTTCAGGACTGGTTCGAGCCATTCAACGACGCCTCCGTCCCGCCCTTCGCACGCTGAAGCCGTCACGCACGGTGGGTCGGGCGCAGATGATGGCCCCTTGCAGGCCCTGGAAGTGGCGAAACTTCGGCCAAATAGCGGTTGGCCGAAGTTCCATACATAACCCTGCAGGGTAAACCTTGAGGTTGGCTGGGAATGCTGGGCGAGGGGCGAGGGTAAGGGGGTTACTTCAACGCCGCTTGGCGGAGGTACTGGTAGACCGTTTCCCTGCTGATTCCGTAGTCACGGGCGAGGACGACCTTCGGAATGCCGCTGTCGGCGCGCTGAACCAGCTCTGCCGCCCGTTCCGGCGTCAAGGTCTTTTTCCGCCCTTTGTACGCGCCGCGTTGCTTGGCCAGCGCGATGCCCTCGCGCTGGCGTTCTCTGATGAGGGACCGCTCAAATTCGGCGAAGGCGCCCATGACTGAGAGCATGAGGTTGGCCATGGGGGAGTCCTCGCCGATGAAGACGAGCTGTTCTTTGACGAACTCCACCCGCACCCCTCGCTTGGTGAGTCTCTGCACCAGGGCACGCAGGTCATCGAGGTTTCGGGCGAGCCGGTCCATGCTGTGCACGACCACCGCGTCCCCGTCGCGGACGAACCGCAACAGCTCCGTTAGCTGCGGCCGAGCGGTGTCCCGGCCGGAAGCCTTGTCGGTGAAAACCCGGTCCAGGACCTGGCCGTCGAGCTGGCGGAGCCCATTCTGATCCACGGTACTCACCCGCACGTAGCCGATGCGCTGACCATCCACGGCGACCTCCAATGCTCGACCTGTGAAAACGAGTGTCAGCGTCCTCGCCTAACACGTCAAGCCACTCCGTGCCCGGAGCACTGCTCGAAAACAAGCACGACCCGGTCTGCCGGGGTGGCCGCGCTCCCGCGGGAACAAGCACACCATCGTGTACGTTGCTCTCTGGTCAGGAAAAGAACCGGCACCAGAGAAGAAGAGAGAACCGCCAAACGTGGCTACCGATTACGACGAAGTCCGTTCCGACGTCAAGGAATCCCAGGACAACTCGCTGGAGGCGCTGAAGTCCGCCAACGCCCCGGATGCCCGCAGCGTCGTCACCGAACTGGACGAAGCCGACGCCCTGGACGAAGGGCTGACCCCGGGCGGGGAAATCGTCTCCGAGGAACTCATCGTCCAGGTCATCCCGCAGGGCAAGGACGAGTTCACCTGCTCATCCTGCTTCCTGGTCCGGCACCGGTCCCAGCTCGCCCGCGAAGACGAGGGCCGCTCCTACTGCATCGAGTGCGAAGGCTGACGGACTGCAGCGCCCGCACCAGGTTTAGTAAGGAGCGAAGAGGCCGAAAATGATGCATTTGATGCATTACGCAGCCCTCCGCTTTACATAATCTTCATTATCGGCGTTTGGTCCGTGCTTTCGTTTAGTGAGCGAATCACGCATACAACGCCGAAGGGGACTTGACTTGGCGGGCGGTCTGACAGAGCGCTCGTAGGGTGAGTGCAACCAGCGACAAATACCCGGCGTTCGTTTACGGTGCGAATAACAGTAAGTAAGCTTAGTTTTGAGCGTGATGTCCAGCAGGGGGCGTCGCGTTCGTGACGCTCATCACTTGCCGCTATTGACACCCCAGGGTGGCCCGGGTAAATTTAAATTAATTCGCGTCGCGAACAAACTAATTCGTCTAGCCTGATTCAAACCCCGGAAGGAGACCTTTTGGCTTCCAGTTCAACGCTGCGCCACATCAACCAGGCGCGCGTGCTTGACGCTCTTTGGAAGCATGGACCGCGCTCCCGTGTCGGCTTGACGGAACTTCTGGGCCTTCAGCGGTCCACGATCACTGTCATTACCGGTGCCCTCATCGAGGAGGGGCTTGTTCGGGAGGTGGACTCAGGCGGATCTTCGCAAAAGGGTGCGGGGCGGCCGCGGGTCACCTTGCAGCTTTGTGCCGATGGGGCTTATTTCGCCGGGCTGGATCTTGGCAACGAGATGTCCACCGCTATTGTCGTCGATCTCAGTGGCTCTGAGGTAGGCCGCGCTTCGGCTCCAACGGATCGCAGTGATCCCGCCGCTGCTGAGCGGACGCTGCTCGAACTGCTGGAATCCGTTCTTTCGGAGCATCCATTCGTCCGGCCCAGGTTGCAGGGCATCGGCATCACGGTTCCCGGTACGGTCGTTGAGGGAAAGATCGATCGCGCCCCCATACTTGGGTGGCGGCACGTTACATTTGGCGACCACGTGGCCCGCGAAACCGGCCTCCCGGTTTTCATCGATAATGACGCAAACGCTGCCGCGATCAGCGAATCTCAATTCGGCGTCGGCCGCGACAGCAGTGACCTGCTGTACATCCTGCTTGATACCGGTGTGGGCTCCGGATTGGTCCTTGACCGACGCATTTATCGGGGAAGCCTTGGCCAGGTTGGCGAGGCGGGTCACATTCGCATTCCCCACCCAGGTTCTCAAGTTCAGGACTGGCCGACAGTGGAAGACGTTATCGGGATCTCCGGACTTAGGGAGAGCTACGCTGCCAACGGCGGAAGCGCAGCCGATTTTGACGGGTTCCTCGATGAACTTCACAGCCGCAGTGAGCCGGCTGTCCGGGCCGCGGACGACTGGCAGAAGTACCTGGCCTGGTTTACCTCAACACTTGTCTGGATGCTCTCGCCCCAACTCGTTGTCTTTGGCGGACGTTCGTCCGCCATTTTGGGCACTGAGGACGCCCTGGCTGCCGTAGCGCGCGGTGCGGACGTTGATCCTGGCCGGACACGTTTTGCGGTTTCCGCCTTCGGTGCTGATGCCATTGCCATGGGCGCGGCCGCGCTGCCCATGAGCGAGTTTTTCGCCCTCCCCGTTCTCCGTCCCGAGCAGGCCACCGTCCCGGGACGCAAAAAACCCTCTGCCGGCTAAGCCCGATCGAGGCACCGCTGCGACTGCTGCAGCTCACCTTATCCCTATTAATTCGTTCGCCGAATGAACATCAAAGGAGATATTCGAATGGAAGCACTCATCGACAGGTCTGCACGGCGCAGGCCAGGTCGGACGCGGCGTTTTGTCGCAGCGGTTGGTATTGCCGCGATGGCGGCCACCGCAGCCCTGACCGGTTGCTCGCCGTCTTCGGAAAGTGCCAGCGCGTCCAAAACCATCAAGGTGCTGGCCCCGCCGGACACGTCGGGGACCATGCAGAAGCTGATTGACCAGTACAACAAGGACCATTCGGGCGGAACGCAGATCGAATGGCAAACATCGCAGACCGACATGAGCGCCTATTTCGACCAGCTGCGCACGCAGTTCCTCGCGAACAGCGTCGACGCCGATGTGGTGATCGGCGATGTCACTTGGGCGGCGCAGCTGGCCGACTCGGGCTGGGTCGAGGATCTGTCTGACCGGTTCCCCAAGGCGGAACAGGATAAGTTCCTCAAGGGCGGCATGACCGCGGACTCCTGGAAGGGCAAGGTGTACGGCGTCCCTTGGTTCAACGCCACCGCATACCTGTTCTACCGGAAGGACCTGCTCGCCAAGCATGGCTTCACCGCTCCTCCGGCAACGTGGGACGAACTGGAGACGCAGGCCAAGGCTGTCCTGGCCAGTGGCGATGTCACTGCCGGCTACCTGATGCAGGGCGCCAAGTACGAAGGGCTGGTGTGCAACGCGGCCGAGTTCGTCTGGAACGCCGGCGGTGACATTCTTGATCCTGCGGACTCCACCAAGGCGGTGGTGAACAGCCTGGATGCGACCGCCGGCCTGGCCGAAATGCGCAAACTGGTCGACTCCGGCATCGCACCTGCCGCCTCCACGACGTTCAAGGAACAGGAGAACTATACGCAGTTCTTCCAGGGCGATGCGTTGTTCATGCGCAACTGGTCCGACTTTTACCGGTTGGTGAAGGACCCCTCGGTCTCCAAGCTGACCGCGGACCAGGTGGGCGTTGCTTCCCTGCCTGTTACCAAGGCCGGAACGAAGAGCTCCTCGACTTTGGGCGGCTGGAACCTCTTCATGAACGCCTCGGGCAAGAACAAGGATGCTGCCTGGGACGTCATCCAGTACTTCACCAGTGAGCAAGCCCAGAAGATCCGCGCTGTCGACGGTGGGTACCTGCCGACCCGCGCTTCTCTCTACGACGATGCCGATGTGAACAAGGCCAACCCGCTCACCGTCATTGGCAAGGACGCTGCCTTCAACGCCCGTTCACGTCCGGTTACGCCGTACTACTCCGACGCTTCCCTGGCGATGCAGGATTCGTTCTACAAGATCATCAGCGGTGCCCAGCCCGCTGCCCAGGGAGCCAGCGAACTGCAAACCTCACTGAACAAGGTGGTGCAGGCGAAGTGACCTCGACGGCGACACTGCACCGGCCGCGCCGGATCAAGGAGTCCCGGGCACTGCCCTACCTGCTGATTGCTCCGGCGGTGGCGATTGTGGCTGCTGTGGTGATCTGGCCCGTGGTGCAGACTGTGTGGCTGAGCCTGTATTCCGGGACCATCCGCAACACGGGGGATTTTGTCGGGGTGGAGAACTACCAGACCCTGTTCGCGGATCCGGATTTCCTCCGGGCCCTGTCGAACACGGGAGTGTTCACCGTCTGCAGTGTCGCCGTCGAACTCGTCCTTGGCGTCGCGGTCGCCCTGATCATCAACCGCGGTTTCCGGGGCAGGGGCCTGGTGCGCGCTGTCACGCTGGTGCCGTGGGCCTTTCCAACGGCCATTTCCGCGATCATGTTCCGGCTGATGTTTAGCGACCCCAACGGCCTGCTGAGTTGGGTGGCCTACAAGCTCAACCTGATCAGCCAGCCGATTCTGGGCAGCCAGGACCTGATGGTCGTGGCGGCCGTCATCGTTGACATCTGGAAGACCACCCCATTCGTGGCACTGCTGATCCTTGCCGGCCTGCAGACCATCCCGGGGGACACGCTGGAGGCCGCTGCCATGGACGGCGCAGGAGCAGTCCAACGCTTTTTCCGCATTGTCCTTCCCCTGCTGGTGCCCTCAATCCTGATTGCGGCCTTGTTCCGGACCCTCGACGCGTATCGTGTCTACGAACTGTTCTGGGTCATGGGAAACCGGCAGGTCGATTCCCTCTCCACCTACGTCTATGAAGGCGTGCGCGTAAGCCAACTCCAGTTCCCCACCGGGTCGGCCGCCTCGGTCTTTGTCTTCATCACAGCGTTCATCATCGCGCTGTTCTTCGTTATCGCACTCGGCGCACGGCGCAATAAGGCCTGAAACACCATGAGTACATCAACACAACGCACTTCCCGCGCCACTGCCGTGGCCCCTGCCCCCGCGGAGCCACGCCGCAGCCAGGAGAAAGGTCTCTGGGCCTTCCGGCTGTTGATCCTTTGGCTGTTCGTCGTCAGCATCGCACCGTTGCTCTGGGTCATGCGCATGAGCCTGGCCAGCGCAGGAGATATCGGGCGGGCTCCGCTGGAGCTGTTGTTCGCCCCGGTCACGGTAGAGGCCTGGGGCCGGGTGCTCAGCGACAAGACGTTCCTGGCAACGCTGCTCAACAGCGTCATCATCGCAACGACGACCACCCTGGTGTGCATGGTCATCGGCTCCCTGGCCGCCTACGCCTTTGCCCGGTTCAAATTCCGCGGCTCCAACGTGGCCTTGGTCCTGATGCTGATGGTGAGCTTCTTCCCCCAGGTTGCTGTCATCATCCCGCTGTTCAAACAGTTCGTTGCCTGGGGAATCATCAACAACTACCCCGCAGCGATCATCCCGAACATCGTCTTTTCCCTGCCCACCACCATCTTTGTCCTGACCGTCTTCTTCCGCGAAATACCGCACAGCCTGGAGGAGGCAGCAAAAATCGACGGGGCAACCCAGCTGCAAACGTTCACCAGGGTCATGCTCCCGCTGGCCGTGCCGGGCCTGCTCACGGCAGCGATCCTGACCTTCGTCAACTCCTGGAACGACTACCTCTTCGCCAACACGTTCCTGTTCGACGCGAAGACTTGGACGGCGACGGTTCAAATACCGCAGTTCGCCACCCAGTACTCCATCGATTACGGGGCGCAGGCGGCAGGCGCGCTGGCGGTCACCATTCCTCTGGTGCTCGTCGTCATGATCTTCCAGCGCAATATCGTCTCCGGCCTGACCTCCGGAGCCGTGAAGGGCTAGGTCTTCGCTCCCTGGCACCCAGAAGGGCTGTTTCCGCTGCCGGTTCATTACCTACGGTGGAAACAGCCCTTCGGCATAACTGGACGGTCGCCGGCGGCAAGCGAAGCGACGTAGTTAAATGCACAAGTCCCCTGCAATGCGGTGGCATCGCAGGGGACTGCTTCGGAGGTGGTTACTGTGCGTCCAGGTCGGTTTCCAAGAGGACGGCCAGCTTCTCCAGGGCGGCCTCGGCCCCGGGGCCTTCGGCGCGGAGTACGACGGTGTCCCCGTTTCCTGCACCGAGCGTCATGAGGGAGAGGATGCTCGAGGCGTCGAGTGCTTCATCCTCCGGGGTTCCGGCTAGGGCGATCGTGACCTCGACGTCCAGTCCGGCGGCTGCGTCGGCGAAGATCGCTGCGGGTCGTGCGTGCAGTCCGGAACTGCTTGCGATAACGGATGTTCTTTCCGGCATGGTTTTTCTCCTTGGTTTATGGTGTGCTGGCTGGTCCGGGCAGAGGGGTGCCCGGTGTGGGAAATAGCTGGAAGGGCGGTGGGCTGTGCCGGCAGGTCTGGTGTTTGAGCTATGCGGCCGGGCCAACGGGCGTCCGTTTGCGCGTTCCGAGCTCTTCTGCGGCGCGCTTGGCGGCCGCTGCGGCCCAGCGCGCAGCATCCTTCATTGCGGTCGGGCCGTCACCGGCCAGTTCGTCGAGTCCGGCAGCCCAGGTGCCGGGGTCCGCGGCGATCCGACCTGCGATGACACCGGATTGGACCCCTGCCTCCGCTGCCCGCTGCAGGACATTGCCTACAAGCTTTCCGATGCGGCTTTGACCATCGAATGATCCTTCGCCGGTGATGACGATGTCGGCCTGACGGATTCTCCGGTCGAGCTGGACGAGTTCGCCGATCCGGTCAGCTCCTGACTCCACGCCGGCACCGTAGGCGGCCATGAATCCGTAACCGGCGCCGCCTGCAGCGCCCGCGCCCGCGATGTCGGGGCTGAGCCCGGCAAGCAGGGCGAACGCCTGCAGCCCCTGATCCAGTGCCTCAACCTGCTCCGGGGTAGCCCCTTTCTGCGGTCCGAAAACGGCGGCGGCGCCATGCGGTCCAGTCAGGGGCGCTGTGACGTCGGAGAGCAGCGTGATACCGCCAGGGATTGGCAGCAGGCGCGCGAAGTCAAGGGCCGCAACCTCCAGCAGGCCGGCGCCCCCTTCCGGGATGTCTTTGCCGGTTGCATCCAGAGCCACTGCTCCCAGGGCGCGCAGCGCACCCAAGCCTGCGTCGGTGGACGCGCTACCGCCAAGGGCCAGCCATACTTCACGGGCTCCGTCCTCCACGGCAGCCCTGATGATGTCACCTACCCCCCGGGTTGTGGCTGTCAGCGGTGCCAGTTGGTCCATGAAAGGCAGGCCCGCGATCTGTGCCAGCTCGACCACGGCAACGCTGCCGGGCAGCTTAAGCCATTCGCCGCGCCGCGCCTTGCCGTCGGGCCCGGTAGCGCCTTCGATGCTTGACCGCACTGAATCCGGCATGGCGCCGGCGACGGCATCGAGGGTGCCTTCTCCCCCATCAGCGAGAGGCGCCAGGTCAAGCTCGTCATGGGGTCTGACGGATTTCCAGCCCTCAGCGATGGCCGTTGCGGCCTCCCGCGCTGTGAGGGTTCCCTTGAAAGAGTCCGGGGCAATCAGGACGCGCAAGGGCGAGGCATGCTTGTGGGGTTCATCCATAGAACGCACACCCTAGCATTAATTCGCCTCGCGAACAATTAGCCCGGGCCAGTCCGGCCACCCTCCCCAGCCATCGAAACAGAGGCGTTGACACCGGGTGGGAGGAGTCCTATTGTTGTATTAATTCGACTCGCGAACAAACCCCAGCCTTCACTGCTTCGGGCCGGGATCAACGGTCCATTAATTAATTCATTCATCGAACGAACATTATGTTTCAAAGGAGACCATGATGACCACCACCGCTCCGACTTTCCGCGCGACGGCGCGCGGCGCACGGCAAGGAGGCTGACGCCATGTCGGCAAAAGTATCCGTTGGATCCCGCATCATCGAACAGGTCGGCGGTGTTGAGAACATCACCCATCTGACCCACTGCGCCACACGCCTGCGCTTCGAACTCCGCGATGCCTCCGTGGTCAGCGACGCAGCAGTCGACGCAATTCCCGAAGTCATGGGCGTCGTACGGCAGGATGCCCACCGCTATCAGGTGATTGTCGGCGGGGCCGTCAACCACCTCTACGTCGAGATGACCAGGGAATTCCCCGAGCTGGGCAAGGGCGGGGCTGATACCGACCCGGATGCGATGCGCGAGCTCAAGGCCGAACTTCAAGGCCGCGGTCCCCGGGGCAAGTTCGCGTGGCTCAACTGGTTCTTCGAGTTCCTCGCGGACTCGTTCCGCCCGGTCCTGGGTGCGATGCTGGGAGCCTCGATCTTCATCACCGTCATGGCGCTCCTGGCCACGCTGAAGGTCATCCCGGCGTGGAACGCCCCGGGTGTCACGCTGGATTCTTCGCTGAGCTTCGTCAACCTCGCCTGGCAGGCTGTCTTCGTGTTCCTGCCGCTCATGGTGGCCTACAACGCGACCAAGAAGGTCGGCGCAGATCCCTGGGTTGGATTCTCGATCATGGCCGTCATGATGCTTCCCGCCTTCACCCAGCTGGCAGGAGCGGACGCGAAGCTCCCCGCAGTGGTGGACGTCTTCGGCCTGCCGCTGACGATCTTCAACTACAGCTCCCAGGTCTTCCCGCCGCTGCTCATGGCTCTGCTGCTTGGACCGCTGTACGCCTTCCTGCGCAAAGTCATCCCGAGCAACCTGCAGGTCATCTTCGTGCCGTTCCTGTCGATGCTGGTCATGATTCCGGTCACCGCCTTCATCCTTGCCCCGCTGGGTGTCTACGCCGGCAGCGGCATCGGCAACCTCTTCGTCACCGTCAACGGCTTCTCTCCGCTGATCTTCGCCGTGCTGGTCGGCGCCCTGTACCCGTTCCTCGTGATCACCGGCACGGCCTGGTCCGTGGTGCCGATCATGTTCCTGAACATCTCAACCCTCGGGTACGACTTCATCCAGGGCCCCATGGGTGCATGGAACTTCGGCTGCTTCGGCGTCACCGCCGGCGTGCTCCTGATCTCGATCCGCCGCAAGAACGCCCAGATGGAACAGGTCGCCGGCGGTGCCCTGACCGCAGGCCTGCTCGGCGGCATCTCCGAGCCCTCCCTCTACGGCGTGCACCTGCGTTTCGCCAAGCGGACCATCCCCGCGATCCTGGCCGGCAGCATCACCGGCGCGTTCATCATGGGCCTCGGCGGCGGCGTCACCACCAACGCATTCCTGTTCACGTCCCTGCTGACCATCCCCGCCTTCAACAACATCCCGCTGTACGCCATCGGCATCAGCGTCGCGTTCCTCGTCTCCATGCTGACCATCGCAACCCTCGGCTACGAAGGCCCCAATACCGGGATCTTTGGCCGCAAGTCCCGCGGAACCCGCGTCGACAACCAGATCGACAATCAGGATGTCCCTCGCTCAGAGGCACGGCACTCCGCCGGCGCGCCGCTGAACGAACTCGTGGCCCCCGTCAACGGCACCGTCATTGCACTCTCCGAGGTCCCCGACCCCGTCTTCGCCGGCGGGACCCTGGGCGACGGCTTTGCAATCGAGCCTCGGGACGGCCGCTTCGTAGCCCCCGTGTCCGGCAAAGTCGTCACCGTCTTCCCCACCGGCCACGCCTACGGCATCCGGACCGACGCGGGCGTGGACGTCCTGATCCATATCGGCATGGATACTGTGAAACTCAATGGGGAAGGCTTCACCACCCATGTGTCCAAGGGCGACCAGGTCTCTGCCGGTGACCCGCTGTGCGATGTGAACCTTGAAACCGTAGCTGCGGCAGGCTACTCCACGGTGACCCCGGTCGTCATCACAACCAAGAAGGCCGTCGAAGGCCTCTCCGTCAGCGCCGGGCCGGCCGACGCGGGAACCACCGTCGCCGGACGCTACAACCTCGCAGCCGCCGTGGCTGTCTGATTACCCGGGGACCGGCGCCCACGCGGGCAACGCGAGGTGCGCCGGTCCCCCGGCCTCCATCCACCCATCCCCTCCAGACAGGAAAACCAATGACTGAGAACCTCTTCCGGGTCGGCGTCCTAGGCGCCGGCGACATCGCCCAGGCCGCCCACTTCCCCGCCGCCCGCAAGTCCAAAGAGATTGAGCTCTACGCTATCTGCGACGCCGCCGATGACCTGCGCGAACGCATGTCCCTGATCCACCAGCCCACCACCACCTTCGACGATTACGACAAGATGCTCAACGACGAAAACGTCGACGCCGTCGTCGTAGCTGTTGCCGACCAGTTCCACGTACCGCTGGCCATCCGGGCCCTCGAAGCAGGCAAGCACGTCCTCGTCGAAAAGCCCATGGGCGTCGCCGTCGAAGAAGCCGAAGAACTTGCAGCCGCGCAGAAGCGCAGCGGCAAGGTGGTCCTCGTGGGACACGAAAAACGCTACGACCCAGGCATCGCCTACGCCCACGACTTCATCCGCGACGAAATCGGCGAACTCATCGGTCTCAAGCACTGGTACTGCGACTCCACCTACCGCTACCAGGTCACCGATACCATCCGCCCCCTGATCGAGCACAGCAAGGCCCCCCGCCGCCCCGCCGGCGACCCCAAGGCCAACCGCCAGCGCTACTACGTCCTCGGCCACGGAAGCCACCTGCTCGACACCGCCCGCTACCTCGGCGGCCCCATCAACGCCATCCGCACCCGCCTGTCCACCAAGGCAGGCACCTACTGCTGGTTCCTCGACGTCGAATTCGAAAACGGCTGCCTCGGCCAGCTCGACCTCACCCTCGCCGTGCGCATGGACTGGTGGGAAGGCTTCCAGATCTACGGCAGCGAGGGCAGCGTCATCGGCAAAATCCACAACCCCTGGTACCTCAAGGCCGCCGAAGTCCAGGCCTTCTCCGTCAAGGACGGCATGTTCCACCAGCCCATCGGCGCGGACGCAAACGTCTTCCGCCTCCAGCTCGAAGACCTCGCCCAGGCCGCCCGCACCGGTTCCACTCCCCGCGGCGCCACCGCCCAGGACGGCCTTGCCAGCGTGCGCGGCATGGTCGCCCTCGCCCGCTCGGTCGAATCCGGAGACTGGGTACGCCTGGCCGACGTCGAGGGAGCGGTCTGATGGAGATCGCAATCTTCGCCAAAACCTTCGAAGCCGCCGGCATCGAAGAAAACATGGCCGCCGTCGCTGCGGCCGGCATTACCGCCGTCCAATACAACCTCTCCATCGCAGGAATCGACACTGTCCCCGAGAAAGTGGACGCGGATACGATCGAGAAGATCAAATCAGCAGCGGCCACCCACAACGTGCGGCTGGCGGCAATCTCGGGGACCTTCAACACCGCACACCCCGATCCGGCGGTGCGCGAAACCGGGCTAACCCGGTTCGCTGAACTCGTCCGGGTATCCGTCGAACTCGGCATTCCCGTCATCACGCTCTGCAGCGGAAGCCGTGACCCGGAGGACATGTGGCGTTTCCACCCGGACAACGCCACCCCTGAAGCCTGGGCCGACTCCCGCCAGTCCCTGACCCGGCTCGCCCGCCTCGCAGAGGAAGCCGGCATCACCGTCGCCGTCGAACCTGAGCACACGAACGTCGTCTCCACTGCCGACCTCGCCCACACAATGCTGGACGAAATCGGATCCCCGGCCCTGAAAATCGTCTTCGACGCAGCCAACATCCTCGATACAGATGACCTGTCGGACGCCACGACGGCCGGGATCATCGACCACGCGTTAAAGACACTCGGGCCGGACATTGCGCTGGCCCATGCCAAAGAGCTCGTCCCCGGCCGCCGGGCACTTGCTCCGGGCCAGGGGGCACTGCCTTGGCAGTACATCCTCAGCGGGCTGTCAGCTGCCGGATACAGCGGCGCGCTGGTGATGCATGGCCTGCCCGAGTCCGAGGTCGGTTCCGGGGTCGCGTTCCTGCGCCAACAGCTGGAGGTTACCGTCTGATGCCCTCCTTGATCCGGGACGACGGCGCCAGCCTCGAATACCAGGTCGTTGAACCGGCCGCACCCGGCTCCGACCGCCGCCCGTTCATCTTCCAGCACGGGATGGGCGGTAACCGGAACCAGCCCCTTGGCTACGTCAAGCAGATCGCGAAGACAACACTGGTGTGCATGGACGCCCGCGGGCACGGGGGCAGTAGCGACGTCACCGACGACCACTGTTCCTTCGACGCCTTCGCAGACGACATCATTGCCCTCGCCGACGACCTGGGCTTTGACACCTTCGTGGCCGGCGGAATCTCCCTCGGTGCCGGTACCGCACTCAACCTTGCCGTGCGGTATCCCGAACGGGTTGCAGGGCTCGTCCTGTGCCGTCCCGCGTGGCTGGAGCACCGGCAGGCCGAACGCAACACGGCCTCCTACGAGCTGATCGCCAATCTCCTCGATGAATACGAAACGGAAGAAGCCCTCGACCGACTTACCGCCAGCGAGATCTACCGCGGCGTGGCCGCCGAATCGGCAGCAGCCGCGCAGTCCCTCCGCCATCAAATCACCCGCCCCAAGGCCGCGGTCAACGCATCAATCCTGCGCCGGTTCCCCACCACCGCCCCGACCTCAAG
Source organism: Arthrobacter sp. MAHUQ-56 (assembly GCF_019710585.1). Lineage (GTDB taxonomy): Bacteria > Actinomycetota > Actinomycetes > Actinomycetales > Micrococcaceae > Arthrobacter. The sequence continues at coordinate 81,306 of NZ_JAIFZQ010000022.1, forward strand.
CCGGGAGCAGTGGGCCGCGATCACAGTGCCCAGCCTTGTCGTCGGACATTTGGATGATCCCTTCCACCCCTGGGAGATCGCCAAAGCCTACTCCGAGGCGATCCCCGCCGCTGACCTGGTGGAGGTGACCAGCAAGGACCGCGATCCTGTCTCCTTCACCGCCGAGGTCGACGCGGCGATCTCCGGATTCGTGGACTCCACCGAGTGGAAGTCCGCGTGAGATGACGATCGATGTGGACGTGCCGGAGGTCCTGGCCATGGACCTGGGCGGCACGCAGCTACGCACGGCCATCTTCAGTGAAACAGCCCAGCTGGAACGTTGGAGCGTCCCGACCCCCAAGGGTGCCGCCGCGGTCGTTGATGAAATGGTCCTGCACATCGAACGTGCCCGGAAACTCACCTCCGGGCACCTGCGCGCTGTCGGAATCAGTGCCCTGGGACCCGTGGACCCGGTGACCGGGGCGATCCGGGACGCGCCCAACATCGGCGTCTACGACACGTTCCCCCTCCGCCAGATGCTGCAGGAACGCGTGGCACTGCCAATCGAAATCATCAACGATGCCAACGCCGCCACCATCAGCGAATGGCAACTGGGATCCGGGCGCGGAACCAGAGACTTCTGCTACGTGACCATCAGCACCGGAATCGGCTGCGGGATCATCGCCGGAGGCCAGCTCATTACCGGGCACCACGGGGCTGCGGGAGAATTCGGCAGAATCATCGTCCGTGCACCCGGTGAATTGGAAGCAAGAACCCTCGAGGACTACGCCTCAGGGACAGCAATAGCCGGCCACGCCGCAGAGCTGCTGGAAACCACAGCCGCCCCCCGCCTGAAGGAAGCGGCGCAGACCCACAAGATCACCGCCAAGCTCGTCGGCGAACTCGCCGCCCAGGGGGACCCCGCCTGCATCACCCTAATGCGTGAAGCAGGCACCAGAGTCGGCGTAGCCATCGGCAACCTGGTCAGGGTGCTCGACCCCGAATTGATAGCCATCGGCGGCGGCGTCGCCCGTGCCGGCGACACCCTTTGGAACCCGCTCATGGAAGCCCTTTCCAACACTCTTTCCCGGGACGGCTACCCCATCCCCCGCGTCGTGCATGCCGAGCTCAGCGACGATGCCGGCCTGTATGGCGCGGCCATTGCCGCCCGAAAATTACTCAACGCCACCGCCGGCGCAACCGCACGCTAACCCCTAAGCGAAAACCGTTGGGACAGCTCCGCAGGCTGCAAGGAGGCGCCTGACATGCCCCACACGAAGGAAAGGAGACGACCGTGAGATTGGTCCTTTGCCTGGCCGACAAAAAAGAGTGGAAAGTCGACGACTTCAACTCACTCGCACGCCAGGAAATCAATCTCCGGCGCTCCCGCCTCGTCTGTATCGCCTGCGGCGGCAAAGCATACTTCCGCAGATCCGGCCGCAACACGCGGCCCAGTTTTTGGGCCCGCCATATCGCAGGCTGCAAAGTCGTCACACCCACGTGGAGCGCCTTCCGCTACCTCCAATAGAACACCGCACCCACCGACTACGTCAGGCTCCCATGTGAGGTGCCCGCGCGGGTACTCCGCTCCGACAGGAACCCTCTCGATCAAAGGACATCCCATGCAACCCGTTACTTCCGCCCCTACAGTCTCCATCGGCGGCGAACTCACCACGGGCCGCATAGGATTCGGCACACTTCAACTCACAGGTCCAGGCGAATGGGGCCCGCCCTCCGATCCCCGCGGTGCGGTTAGGCTACTGCGGCGCGCCGTCGACCTTGGCGTCAGGTTCATCGACACCGCCGACTCCTACGGCCCCTTCGTCACCGATCAGCTGATCCGTGAAGCACTCTTCCCGTATCCGGAGGATCTCATCATTGCGACAAAAGTCGGGCAATCCAGACAGGGGCCAGGACAATGGACAGCGCTGGGCCGGCCTGAATACCTCCGCCAACAAGTTGAGCTAAGCCTCCGATTTCTGGGCCTGGACACCATTGATCTGCTTCAACTCCACCGGATCGATCCCAAAGTACCGCTCGACGACCAAATCGGGGTGCTAGCCGACCTCCAACAGGAAGGAAAGATCCGCCACATCGGCCTGTGCAAGGTCACCGTTGAGCAAATTGAATCCGCCAGACAGGTGGCACCCATCGCCACGGTCCAAAACCTGTACAACCTCAGCGACCAAAGCAGCGAAAGCGTCCTCAACTACGCCGAACGGCACGGCATAACCTTCATCCCCTGGTACCCCCTCGCAACAGGTAAACTGGCCGTCCACGGAGGCCCACTAGACACTCTGGCCAGGACCCTCGGGCACACACCCAGCCAACTCGCCCTAGCGTGGCTACTGCACCGATCACCAGTCATCCTGCCTATCCCCGGCACGACCTCCCAAGATCACCTCGAAGAAAACGTCGCCTCCGCGCAGCTGACCCTATCACCGAGCGACTACACAGTTATCAAAGAACTCGCCACCGCGCAGCAGCACGGAACGATGTAGAAGGTACACGGCTATCCCTCCTGGCCACTGACGAAACAGGATCATGAGGGATCTACAAAATGCGCCATCCGTTTGATCCACACCCCAACCTGACGTGGGGCCTATTTGAACAGCGCGGATGCGGCCGGTCGGCGGTGCTTAGCCTTGTCGTTCCACCCTCATCGAGTCGTTACGGGTGACATGGCCAGCTATGCTGCGGGTGATGCTTATCAAGTCGAAGATTTTTGGGACTATTTCAATGATCCCGGGCTACTGCACTCCGCTTTCCTGCCCTTCGTCTCTCAGGGAGAGATCTGAGAACATCATGAGCGGCTGTCAGTAATTTCGAATTTCGAGTCATCCTGACGCCAACCCAGATCATCGCCCCGGATAACGTGCACCTGGTGAGGACCGCCGACCCCCGCATGCCGGCTTGCTGCGCGCTGCCGGTCGTCCCGGTCCCTGTAGTCGAGGCGAACTCCGAGAAACCTTGACTGGCGCTTGCGTGTGGTTCTTGATTTGACGCTAATTGGGTTCGTCGGTTTTAGCCACGTAGACATCGCAAGGTGCGTGGTGGGCCACGTGGTTTGCCACGCTGCCCAGGAGGCGCCCTATGCCTTGCATTCGTCGATTTCCAACCACGATCATGGACGCGCCGTGGGTTTCAGCGTGCTTGATCAGTGCGGTGGCGGGCGTTTCTCGTGCGGCAAAGTGCTCTATTACGAGGTCGCCGGTGCGGAGGCGGTCAGCGACTTTTCTGGCAAGCCTTTCGGCAGCGCCTGCATTGGTCAGTAACCAGCTGTCGCTACCGCTGCTTAGAGACTCTGTCTGGTCGGTCGTATACGCCGTGAGAACGTGAAGTCTGGTTCCTAATGCGATGGCGAGGTCTCGTGCTGCGTTTGCTGCGTGTTGGGCTGTTTGGCTGCCGTCAACCCCGACGACAATGATTCCGGTCATGGTTCTCTCTTCCTATTCTTTTGTTGGCTCTGCCAGCTCCGTCAAATTCGGTGTTGTTGTTCGGCCTAGCCCCCATGGGGTCATGCCCGGAGCGAATCAGGAGCACGTTCTGCTGATTGTGAACGGAAGTTTTACGACGCTTCCACGGATGGACAGAATGGTCCTAGGGCCGAGCCAGCGAGCCGAGATTCGAGTTCGTTAACTGAGCATGTTCCTGAGGAGCTCAGTCTCCGTGGTGGATGGTGCCTCGAGTGAGATCCTCAGCGGCCCGGAGGGGAGTCCTCTCAGGGCGACGCCTGTTTTCAACAGGGCGATGTCCCCGCCAGAGACGGAATCGAGGGCGTCGCGGATTCGGGGTTTTAGGTGACTCGCGTCGTGGCCGCTGTTGATGGCCGTTGCAGCCGCGACAAAAAGGCGTGGGTACACGTTGGAGACGCCCGAAACTGTCCCGTCACAGCCGGCGGCAGCCACATCTAGGATTTCCGCGTCGTTGCCTGAGTAGATCTCGAACCACGGCGGCACGGCTTTCTTGTAGCTCGCCACCGTCTCGGTGGTCATCCCAGACAGCTTTGCTCCAGTGACGCCGGGGATTTGTGCGATGCTGGCGAGAGTTTCCGGTGTCACCTGGGTCGTTGCCCGGTCCGGGAAAATGTATGCGTAAACGTTGGCAGCTGGGACCGCTTGAGCAATGGCACGGTAGTAATCGACGACCGAAGAAGGTCCGGCTGTGATGAAGTAAGGCGTGATGGCCGCAAGGCGTATCGCCCCGAGCGCGGTGGCCCTTCTGGCCAGATCCACAGCATGGCGTGAGGTCGCGGCCCCAATATGCGCAAAGACGCCGTCTGGGCCAAAGACGTTAAGGGCGGTGCTGATGACCGTCAGCCGCTCCTCATCGCCGAGCGCAGTGAACTCTGCCGTTGTGCCGGGCGTGAAGAGGTGTTCGATGCCCGCGTCTTTTAGGCTTTGGTACAGGACTGGCACGCCGGTCAGGTCAAGGTCTCCATTGGGTGTGAAGGGGGTTACTGGAGCGCAAACCAGTTTGAATTTCCGCAACGCAAATTCCTTTCTGTGGGGTGGCTGCACGTTCCGTGTCGGTGATGTCATCGAGACGACCACTGCGTCCGAATATTCCGCTTGAGAAGAAGATCAAAGGAAAAGGTGCCTCGGTTAGCTGTTGGGCATCAAAACTGCGCGACCGCGGATGTGTCCGTTCTTGAGCCTTTTGAGGGCCTCGTTGGCATCGTTTAGAGGAAAGGCTTCACAGTGGGCGCGGATCTTTCCCTCAGCGGCTAGTGTCAGGACTTCTCGCATCTGTTGGCGCGTGCCCAGGATTGACCCTACGACTGTTTTCTCCTGGGCGAAGGGCAACGGACCGACTTCCCCGTCCGCCCCGACGACTATGATCCCGCCGGGTTTGGTGGCCTGGATGGCGTGGGAGAGCACGACGCTCGATGGTGCGAACACGATGGTGGAGTCCATTCCGCCATGGCGGCGGATGAGCGACCCGGCACCATGTTCTCGGGAAGAATCGATGACTGTGGCACCGAGCTCGTCGGCCAGGTCCTGGTGTTCCTTGCCACGCGTTACGGCGTAGACGTCAGCGCCATGCAAGGCGGCCATTTGAATTACGAGGTGTCCCACCCCGCCGACGCCGTAGACTGCGACCTTTTTACCCGGCGACAGCCGGGCTTTGCTGACACTTCCGTAGGCGGTGATTCCAGGGCAAAGCAGCGGAGCCGCGTCGAGATCAGAGACGCCTTCCGGCAGCCGGTAGGCGAAGTCCGCTTCTGCAATCATGTACTCGGCGTAGCCGCCGTTTACGTTCTCGCCCGTAATTTTTTTGCTGCGGCACAGCTGTTCACGCCCGCTGATGCAGAACTCGCAGCCGCGGCAGGTGGAGAAGATCGGTTGGACGCCTACCCGGTCGCCGGCCTTGAAGTCGGTAATCCCGGCCCCAACCTCCTCGATTGCTCCTACGACCTCATGTCCGGGGATGATGGGCAACTGGGCCGGAGTTGAGGGAGCCCAGTCGCCTTCGATCATATGCAGGTTGGAACGGCACACTCCGCAGGCGGTCACTCTGATAAGGAGCTGGCCGGGGCCCGGGGATGGTGTCTCAACGTCGGCGATGTCGAGGGCGTTGGTTTCGATGGGTCCAAGGGATTTGAGCATGGCTGCCAGCATGATTAACTCCTGCGCTTTCGTCGGTTAGGGACGCAACCATGGGCTGGTACTAACCGCATTGTGGTTTTTTGCCGTGCGGGTCTGCCCCGGTGGCCGGTACTGTGTCAGGCCCTTGTAAGCTCCGGAGACGACACGGCATCCCAGGCCGATCAGGTCGTCCTCAGGTCAGCGAACGCCCCGGATAAGCTGAGTGATTCCTGCGCCGATGAGTGCAAGTACCGCAGCGGACAGATAGAGAGATGTGTAGTTGCCGGCGCTGCCGGGTGCAGCCCCTACGGTGAGAATGACGGGCGCCAGCAACGGAGCGAGGGTTTGTGGGATGGTGGCTGAAAGATTGAAGACTCCCATGCCTTTTGCGGCTTCTGAGCTTGAGTCAGGCAGTACCTGGGCGACCAAAGCGTAATCGACGCCCAGGTAAAGTCCGTTGGCGATGCCGGCGATTCCGATGCCGATCAGGAAGTGCTCGACGATGGTGGCGAACGCGACGACGAGCATGGCTATGACGAATAGCAGCGATGCAGCGACGACGAATATTTTGCGCCTGCCGATCCGGTCGGACAGCCAGCCGCCGGGGATGCTGGAGACGGCGATGCAGATGGCCAGGATGAACATCGCCGCGGTGAGGATGGGTGCGACGGTTTTCGTGGTGTAGCCGAGGTGGTCGATGAGGAAATACGTCTTATACGTCGTCAACAGGTACAGGGAGGTCCAAACAAAACAGCGACCGATCCACGCTAGACCGAAATCCCGGTGCTTGAACGGATTAACCCACAAGGCTCCGATGAGCGCACGGGCTGAAATGGTGTCGACCTCGCTGCGGCTTTTGGGGACCTCCTTCAGTGTCAGGATCAGAGGCAGCATGAGGGCCACACCCAGGACAGCGGGCCAGACGAACATGCCGGCACCGTCCGTTCCAACGAGTTGAATCAGGAACACGCCGCCCACGACACCGGCCTGAGTCGTCATTCCCATGAACCCGGAAACGCGGCCGCGTAGGGCCGTCGGCACCCTCTCGGGAAGAATCGCAATCGTGGCTGCGACGGCGGCATTGAAGGCCAGCTGCGCTGCGCCCCACGCCACGGTTACGAGAGCTATGTTCGAGGCGAACCCGAGGGCAAACACTGCCAAGGATCCAACGAGGACACCAGCCACGATGAAGGGTCGGCGCTGCCCAAATCGCGATGTGGACCTGTCGCTCAACGCACCGAAGATCGGGTTGGCGAACAGTGCCGCGGCTGCGCCCGCGCTGACCACGAGGGCCAAGGAGGTTGCTTTTCCGTCGGGGTCTATCTGTCCCACGCGCAGCGCCAGCGTGACAGATGCCGGTGTCAGCAATGCGACCCAGATGCCGATCAACGCTGCGATGTAGCGGACGATGAACCAGCCGCCGATCTTTTGACCGGTCAACCGGATTGCCCGGTCGGCTGGGCTTTCGATCAGGGCATCGCGTTTGTCCGCGATATTTTGCAGCATGGAATGCTCCTTGTTTACTCCGTTGTAATGATCACTGTTCCGGGCAGGCAAACTGCCCGCGGTCAGAGTACGGACGCCGCGACGCCTGGGTTATTGGTTGACTCGAAACCTGCTGGCGGCGTTCGGACATGGTGTGTGGTGATCTTGGCTGTGGCGTCCAGGCCGAGCAGCTGAAGTCCCCGCTGGTACTCGGTGCGAAGGATTTCAACGGCCCGCTCCACACCTCGTTCCCCACCGGCCATGAGCCCGTAAAGATAGGCGCGTCCAGCCATCGCCGCATCGGCGCCGGAGGCAATGGCGGCGATGATGTCTTGGCCGTGCCGGATACCGCCGTCGAGAATGACGGTCGCTTCAGGGCCAACAGCTTCCCTCACAGATGGGAGGACGTCGAGTGTTGCCGGTGTCCGGTCCAGCTGCCGGCCGCCGTGGTTCGAAACGATGACTCCGTCGGCTCCTGCGTCCATGACACGTACAGCATCGCGCGCACTGAGCACGCCCTTGACCAGGAGCTTGTGCGGCCACTTGGCCCGCAACCAAGCCAGGTCTTCGTAGTCCAGGCCTGGATCGAAGAGAAGTGCCGCGACTTCGGCGTTGGTCCAGGGAAAGTCCCTGACCGAAGCGAATTCGATCGCGGGAGTAGTCAGTTTGTTGATCCACCAGTAAGGGAAGCGGGACATGTTGGAGAAAGTCCTAAAAGTGAGCGACGGGGGGATGCTCAAGCCGTTGTGGACGTCTTTGAGGCGTCGTCCTCCAACGGCGCAGTCGGTGGTCAGAACCACCGTCGTGCAGCCGGCGCCCAGAGCCCTGTCGATCAGTTCATTGTTCAGCGACTCACTGTTGGTCAGGTACAACTGGAACCAGTTGTCCCCGCCGGGAGCCGCTTCACGGATACCTTCGATGTCGGTGGTGCCCAGCGTCGACAAGGCGTACGGCAGATTGCCGCGCGCGGCGACCTTGGCGACAGCGACCTCGCCTTCATGGTGCATCATCCGGGTGAAGCCCGTCGGTGCGAAAACCAGGGGGAACGCGATCCGCTTTCCGAGCAGCTCGGTGGTGAGGTCCGGGGTCGCTACAGAGTGCAGTATTTCCGGAACGAAGCGCGCTTTCCGGAATGCCTCGACGTTTTCGTTGGCCGTGACCTCCTCATCGGCAGCACCATCGACATAATCGAAAACAGACCGCGGGGTTGTCCGCTGCCCGACGCGACGAAGCTCATCAATGGTCTGGGCGGCGAGGAGCCGACGCTTGACGGGGTCCAATTCCGGCGACCGGAACTGCAACAGTTCGCGCAGTTCTGAAAGGCGGGGCAACTGGCGCTTAAGGCCATCCCCGGTGGCAGGACGCGCCACCTTTTGGATGTGAGCCGGTAGATCGATCTCGGTCCCGACCAAGGGATCCTCCAATGCTTCATTGCTTTGATCGCGCCGCGGGGGGACACCGGGCTGGCGTGCAGACTTCTATCCCAACACCGGAGTTAAATTATCATTAATTCTATCCGCGTAGTAGCGATCCTTTAATCCCAGCACCGAGGACCGCAGATGTTGGCGGAAGGCCGCCTCGGCCCGCTGCGCGTCCCCCACCTCGAGGAAGTGAAGCAGGGCGCCGTGGGTTTCGACCACCGTGGTTTGGTCATCGGGATGCCTGCGTTCGAGGGACAGCCTTGCCCCCCGGTGCCGCTTGACGATCATCGTCCATACTTCCAGGGTCAGCGCAGACCCTGCGGCCGCGCAGATGGAACGGTGGAACTCCATGTCCGCGTCGATGATCCCCATTGCGTCGCCGGCTTTGACTGCCCTCTGGAGCTCGCGGAGCGCGCGGCGGATGGGCTGTAGTTTGACCGGCGGATGTTCAAGAATCCGCCTGACAGCGAAGGCTTCGAGCTCCTCGCGCATCAAGTAGATGTCTTCGATCTCATCCCAGGTTGGTTCTTTCAGCACAGTGCCCGAGTAGGGCACGGTGACAGCAAGGCCCTCCTCGGTGAGGCGCCGCAGCGCCTCGCGGACGGGGGCCTGGGATGTGCCGAAACGCTCCGCCAAATGTGCCACGAGAAGCCGCGATCCAGGGCCCAGGCGACCCTTGAGGATGTCCTCCTGCAGCTGCGCGTAGACCCTGTCTTGAAGGGTGGCGCGTCCTGGACCGTTCTTATGAATGGGGGATGCCATGGCGGACCTTCCTCTCCGTGTGCGGACCGCTGAATCCGACCGGCCCGAACCCGCCAGGGCAGATTCGGTAGCTCTCACGTCTTGCGCTAGTCACTTTTTATCGATAATGTCTTCCATCGTACCTGTAAGTCACATCACAGAAAAGGAACTGACGTGACGCTCACAAAAGACGAAGTAGTCGGAATCTTCCCTCCCCTCTTCACCCCCTTCACCGCCGACGGGGAGCTGGACCGCGATGGCTTCATCGAGGACATCGAGTACCAGCTGCAGCACCCTGTTACCGGCCTCGTCGTTGGTGGCAGCACCGGCGAAGGCCACGCCCTCTCCGGAGAGGAACTCGCGGAGCTGACCAAGATCGCTGTTGACCACGTCAAGGGCCGCGTTCCGATCGTGACCGGCATCATCACCACCACTACGCGGGAAGCAGTCGCCCGTGGCCGCGCCGCCCGGGAAGCCGGCGCACGCGGTGTCATGGTCACCCCGCCGATCTACCAGTCCCCCAGCTTCGACGGCATGGTGGACTTCTACGACCGGATCCACAAGCAGACCGAACTGCCGGTCATCATCTACAACGTCATGAGCCACGCACCCATGACTCCGGCGATTACCCAGAAGCTGGCCGAAATCGGAGCCATCATCGCAACGAAGGAATCCGTTGGCGGCTCCTTCGCGACCCTGTCCGAACTGCTGGACACCGTGGCTGACAAGATCTCCGTCACCTGGGCACAGGACCACCTGCTGTACCCCGGCCTGGCCATGGGCGCCACTGGCTCCATCTCCGGCACCGGCGCGATGTTCCCTGCCGAAAGCATCGCCATGCTCGAGGCCATCAAGCGCAACGACTACGACGAAGCCAAGCGCATCCACTTCGCCCTGGCCCCGCTGACCCGCGCGGTGATGAATGGCAAAAACTGGCCGGCATGGATCAAGGCCGTTGCCACCGAACAGGGCCGTCGCGTCGGCCCCGCCCGCCTGCCGTTCGTCCCGCTCAACGACGAAGAGCTGGCGCTGGTCAAGTCCGGGCTGGAAGTTGCCAAGACCGCTCTGTCCCCCGCAGCTGTCTAAGGACCCACACCATGCAGAAGCTCATCAATGATCCGCAGCATCTCGTAGCTGAGATGCTCGACGGGATCCTGCTCGCGCACCCGGACCAGCTACGCAGTCTCGGTGACGTCCACTCCATCGTCAGGGCCGACGCCCCCGTTCCAGGAAAGGTGGGCATCGTTACCGGCGGTGGCTCCGGCCACCTCCCCCTCTTCCTCGGATACGTGGGCGATGGCCTGCTGGACGGTGTGGCAGTCGGGGACGTTTTTGCATCCCCCACTTCGGAGCAGATCCTGGAGGTGACCCGGGAAGTCGATTCCGGTGCCGGCGTGCTGTACCTCTACGGGAACTACGGCGGAGACCTGATGAACTTCGACCTGGGTGGAGAGCTCGCCGAGCTCGAAGGCCACGTCGTCAAGACCGTTGTCGGACGCGACGACGTGGCCTCCGCACCCAAGGGCGAGGAAGAGTACCGCCGTGGCATCGCCGGTTTGTTCCTGCTCTACAAGGTGGCAGGGGCCAAGGCTGCTACCGGCGCCAACCTCGATGAGGTCGTCGCAACGACCGAACGGGCCGCTGCCGCCCTGCGCTCCTACGGCGTTGGGCTGTCGCCGATGATCCTGCCCGCCGTTGGCCGTCCAACCTTCGAGATGCCTGCAGGCCAGATGGAGATCGGCATGGGCATCCACGGCGAGCAGGGAATCGGCCGTGAAGCGCTCGGAACCGCGGATGACGTCGCCGACACCCTCCTGGACGGCATCCTCGCCGACATCGATATCCGCCAGGGCAGCCGCGTCGCGGTCCTGGTCAACGGTCTGGGCGCAACTCCCGCCGAAGAGCTGTATGTGCTCTACCGCAGGGTCCACCGCTCACTGGCCGCCCGGGACATCACCATCCACCGCAGGTGGGTCGGCGAATACGTCACATCCCTTGAAATGGCCGGCGCATCGCTGAGCATCCTGGTGCTCGATGACGAACTCACCCAGCTGGTCGACGCCCCTGTCCGAACACCATTTTTCGAGCAATCATGACTATCACAGCTGAACTTGAAGCCGTTGCAGCGGCACTTACCAACAACGCCGACGAACTGACCCGCCTCGATTCGATCACGGGCGATGGCGACCTGGGCACCACGGCCGGGAAGGTCGCCATCGCTATCCGTGAAGCACTCGAAAGCGGCGAGAACGACACCCAGGCGCTGCTCATCCTCTGCGGTAAACGCATCGCGGGAACAGCCGCTTCAAGTTGCGGGACGTTGATCGCCACCGCCTTCCTTTCGGCGGCCAAAGCCGTCGGAGACACTGAAGGCCGCAGTCAGCTCGCCGCAGCGTTGCAGGCGGCCGTCGCGGGAATCCAAAAGCGCGGCAAGGCAGGCCCAGGCGACAGGACCATGATCGATGCCCTGGCACCAGCAGCCGAGGCCGCCGCGGCAGGCATCTCGTCGGGAACACAGGATGACTACCTGCAGCGCATATCCGACGCCGCCCGACAGGGAATGCTGGCGACCCAGTCCATGACACCCAAGATCGGCCGGGCACGGTCCCAGCCCGAGCGTGCCCTGGGCAACCCCGATGCGGGCGCAGTGCTTGTATCAATCGCCCTCACCGCGGCATTCCAAGCCGCCTCGGGAGTACTCGAGGCATAGAGAATGCCGGCAAGCCAGGTCCCGGTTTCTGCGGGACGTACAAGGAAGTACAGGCAAGAAATGACTAACTACCGTTCCGTCGCCGGGCGCCTGTTGCACCGGCATTCTCCTTCATCCGTACCGGTGTGGCGGGGGCAATCGCAATGACACGGCTCATCCTTAACCGGGTCGCTTTCGCCATACCGGTGCTTTTCCTCATGTCGATCATCACGTATTTCCTGGTTTCGCTGATTCCGGGAAACGCGGCCCTGGTGATCCTGGGTCAGGACGCCACCCCCGAGCGGGTGGCGGCCCTGAGCGCCCAACTCAAACTTGACCAACCGTTCTACGTCCAGTGGTGGTACTGGCTGATGGACGCATTCAAGGGCGACCTCGGCGTGTCCCTTTACACCGGCCTGAACGTCTCGGACGTCCTGTCCCAACGGGTCTGGCCCACATTCTTCGTCGCCGGATTCGCGACGCTGGCCGCCGCTGTTGTTGGCATCTCCCTGGGGACCTGGGCGGCAGTAAAGCGCGGTGTCGTCGCCAAGGTCCTGGACATGGTGTCCATGCTTGGCATCTCACTGCCGAACTTCTGGATCGCGCTGCTGCTGGTCGTGTTCGTCTCCGGACAGCTTAAGCTGCTCCCGGCACTGGGATACGAGACACCGCAGAACGATTTCGGGGAATGGGTCAGGCACCTCATACTCCCGGTGGCAGCACTGGGCCTGGCCGGCATCGCCATCATCGCCAAGCAAACCCGCGATTCGATGTCGGAGGCGCTAAGCCGTGACTTCATGCGCTTCATGCAAGCCAACGGAATCTCCAAAGCATCACTGATCTTCAAGCACGGACTGCGCTACGCCGCGCTGCCTGTCGTCGCCGCAACCGTCGCGTGCTTCGTCAACCTCTTCGGCGGCACCGTCGCCCTGGAACACATCTTCGCTCTTCCAGGCCTGGGCTCCCTCGTGGTCACCGCCACCACCCAGCACGACCTCGTCACCATCCAGGGCGCCGTCCTGGGCTACACCGTCGTCGTCCTGCTGGCCACCCTGATCGGTGACATCGCCTACGCCCTGCTGAACCCGAAAGTGAGGACCCGATGACCGCCATCATCGCCCCTGACGCCACGGCCACTGCCGTCGCAGTCAAACCAGGCCGCCGCAAGCGGGCCTCGGTCTTCACCGTCATTGCCGGTGTCTGGCTGGCCGTTGTGGTGATCGCCTGCGCCTTCGCATCCCTGATCGCACCGTACGGCCCGCTGGACCAAGACCTCACACAGGTCTTCGCCGGCCCCAGCAGCGCACACTGGCTCGGCACGGACAGCCTCGGCCGTGACCTGCTGTCCCGCCTGATGCACGGCGGGCAGTCAACGCTGGCCGCCGTTGCCCTGGCCATCGGCGTTTACGTTATCCTCGGCAGCACCCTCGGCCTGGTGTCCGGCTACCTCAGCGGAACCACCGACCGGATCATCTCCGGGGCGAACGCCATCGTGATGGCCACACCGCACATCATCATCCTTTTCGTGGTGCTCTCGATTTACCGCGGCAACGTCTTCCTCGCCATGCTCGTGCTCGGCCTCCTGTCGTGCCCGGTGATGGCCATCATGGTCCGCTCAGCTGCGATGGCGGCACGAAACGAACTGTTCGTCGACGCGGCCAGGGTCTCCGGGCTCTCACCGTTCTACATCATCACCCGGCACATCCTGCCACGAACCATGGGCCTGATCGTGGTCCAGGGCGCCGTCTTCGGTGCCACCGCCATTGTCGTCGAAAGCGCCCTGAGCTTCCTGGGTTTCGGCACCCAGCCGCCGGCACCCAGCTGGGGCAACATGGTGGCCGAGGCAGCAGCGAACATCTCCCTGAACTCCTGGATGCTCTACCCGACAGGTGGCGTGATCGCCCTCTCCGCACTAGCCCTCGGCCTGATCGGTGACTCGGTCCGCAATAGCGTCACCGGCGGATGGACCGAACCCAAACTCACGCTCCGCTCCCGGAAACTGCGCACCGGCAGCGCCGGCAGCACCCCGGCGCCTACCGATGGCAGCCTGCTGTCGGTCACAGGCCTCAACGTCGGCTACCGGGTCGGCGGCGACATCAAACCCGTAGTCAAGGACGTCACGTTCCACGTTGGCCGCGGCGAAACCATCGGCCTCGTCGGTGAATCCGGGTCCGGCAAGTCCACCGTCGCTTTCGGAGTCCTCGGCGTCGTAGGTGATTCGGCAGTCGTCACCGCCGGATCCGTGGTCTTCGACGGCCAGGACCTCCTCGGACTCGCCCCGAGGCAGCTTGACGCCTACCGCGGCAAGCGCATCGCCTACGTTGCCCAGGAGCCCATGGTTGCCCTGGACCCCAACTTCCAGATTGGCAAGCAGCTCGTTGAAATCATCACCGCCAACACCGGGCTGAAGGGCGAGCCTGCCAAGGCCAAGGCCGTCGAGCTGCTGCGCCTGGTGGAAATCCGCAACCCCGAAGAGGCCGTGAAGCGCTTCCCCCACCAGCTCTCCGGCGGCATGGCGCAACGCGTCTCGATCGCCATCGCACTTGCTGGGGAACCCGAACTGCTGGTCGCCGACGAACCCACCACCGCCCTCGATGTGACGGTGCAGGCCGGGATCCTGGGGCTGCTGATGAAGCTTAGGGACCAGACAGGAATGTCGGTCATCATCATCACCCACGACTGGGGCGTCGTCGCCGATGTCTGCGACCGCGTGGTGGTCATGTACAAGGGCCAGATCGTGGAGCAGAACACCGCGGAAAACATCTACCGCCGCCCCCAGCACCCCTACACTCAGGCCCTGCTGCGCTCCAACCCCCACGGCGCCAAGGCCGGCGAAGACCTGCCCGTCCTCACCGGTGAATTCTCCGTGGAAGGCATCGCTGAAGCAGCTGAGGAAACCTCCCCCGACGCCCTGGCAGAAAGGTGAGCACCATGAGCGACAAAGCCCTGCTCCGCGTCGAAAACCTCGACGTCACCTACAAACTCACCCGCGGAACCTATAAGGCCGTGGAAAACATCAGCTTCTCCGTCGACCCGGGCGAAGCCCTGGGCATCGTAGGTGAGTCCGGCTCGGGAAAGTCCACCATCGGCCGGGCGATCCTCGGCCTGGCCGAGCCGACGGCGGGACGGATCCTGTTCGACGGCAAGGACATCACCCGGCTGAACCGCAAGGAGCGCCAGCACCTCTCATCGGACGTGCAGGTGGTCTTCCAGGATCCTCGGAGCTCCCTGAACGAGGCGAAAAAGATCCGCGACATCCTTACCGAGCCGCTGATCGCTAACCGGCAGATGAGCAAAAAGGCATCCCTGGACCGGGCCGAGGAACTCCTCGAGCATGTCGGTCTCGGCGCACAGGCCATGGATAAACTCCCGGGGAGTTTCTCCGGCGGCCAGCGCCAGCGCATCGCCATCGCCCGGGCGCTAATGCCCTCGCCGCGGCTGATTATCTGCGATGAGCCGGTCTCCGCCCTGGACCTGTCGGTCCAGGCGCAGATCATGAACCTGTTTCGCAGAGAACAGCGGGAAACCGGCGTCTCCTACGTCTTCATCGCCCATGACCTCGCCGTCGTGAGAGTCCTCTGCCCCCGCGTACTGGTCATGAGCGCGGGACGGGCCGTGGAATCCGGGACTACCGATGAGGTCTACAACTCCCCCAAAGAGGACTACACCAAACGGCTCCTGGCCGCCGAGCCGCATCCGGACCCGGCAATCCAGCGCGAACGCCGCAAAGCCTGGAACACCCTTACCCAGTCCGGCGCGATCATGGCCGGCGCCTAGGCGCCGGCCGCACACCACCATTACCCAGTGCGGGCCACACGGCGCGCATTGACCAGCCATAGAAAACAGGAGTAGACAATGTCGTTTCTCACTACGCGGCGGCAGTTCGCCACTGCCGCCGTCGCCGCAGGTGCCGCACTCGCCATGGGCCTTTCCGGCTGCGCGGGCGGCAGCAACGGGGCCAGCACGTCGGCCTCGAAGGTCCTCACGGTCGCCGCCAGCGCGGGCCCGACCAGCCTGGACCCCATGCTTCAGTCGGTTGACCAGATCAACAACATGTACATTAACCTCACCTACGACTCCCTGACCCGCATTGACGGAAAGGGAAACGTCGTCCCCGACCTCGCCACCAAGTGGGAGTACACCGACCCCACCACCCTCACGGTGACCCTCCGTGACGGCGTGAAGTTCTCCGACGGCAGCCCGCTGACCGCCCAGACCGTCGCGAAATCCTTGGACTACGGCCGCACCAAGGGCGTCAACGGCCCGAACTGGCTCGGTTCGATCGCATCCGTCACCGCTGCAGATGACAAAACGGTCCTGATCAAAACCAAGGAACCGAACGACGCCCTGCCCTCGCTGCTGTCCCAGCGCATGCTGCTCGGATCTGTCATCAGCGACAAGGGACTGGCAGACCCGCAGGCACTCAAGAGCGGCAGCTACGGCGCCGGCGCCTACATGCTGGACACCGCTTCGACTGTGGCCAACGACACCTACACCTTCGTCCCGAACAAGAACTACTGGGACCAGGGAAAGATCAAGTGGGACAAGATCGTCATTAAGGTCGTAGGCAACGCCGCAGCCGCCCTCCAGGCCGTCCAGAGCGGTTCAGCCGATCTCTTCAGCGCCGACGCGCCGACGGCCACCGCTGCCAAGGCAGCCGGCCTGGCAGTGGCCACGGCCCCGTTCGGGCTGACCGGCATCGAATACAACGACCGCGACGGTGTCCTCGTCCCGGCACTGAAAGACCCCCGGGTCCGGCAGGCGCTGAACTACGCCATTGACCGCAAGTCCATCGCCGATGCCGTCTACAAAGACCTTTCCATCCCCGGCACCACACCGGTCCAGAAAGGCTTCCCCGGGTACAACGAGGAGGACAACTCCGCCTACGCCTATGACATGGACAAGGCCAAGCAGCTGCTCGCCGAGGCCGGCTATGCCAATGGATTCAGCTTCAACATGTCATCCCCGACGGCCAACAACACCAACCTCATGGCGCAGGCCGTCATCCAGTCCTGGGCCAAGCTGGGCGTGAATGCGAACCTGACCACCTACACGGATCTGGGCCAGCTCACCACCGACATCCTGGCCAAGAAGTACCCGGTATCAGCCTTCAACTACGGTGCCCTGCCGACGTATGTGCAGTCCAAGAGCTTCTTCACAGGCGGCGCAACGCAGTTCAACGCGTTCAACACCAGCAACGACCAGATCACCCAGGCACTCGTTGAGGCATCGCAGGCAACCACCGAAGACGCCCGCGACGCCGCCTACCGCAAGGCATGGCACACAGCCGTGATCGACCAGGCGTGGCTGACCAACGTCTACACCCGCTTCCAGCCAACCGTCTACAACGACAAGAAGATCACCGGCGTGGACATCTCAACGCAGAACCCTGTCGTTGACCTCGCCTGGACCGTCACCCCGGTCACCAAGTAGCGGCTTCGGGCCGTAACACCGAAAGCCCGGTGCGGGGAAGCAGCAAAGGCTGACTTCCCCGCACCATCCACTTCCAGGACGGAACGAAAGCAGCATGAAATCAACCGTGGGAATCGCCGGAACCGGCGTCTGGGCCCAACGCGTGCACCTCCCCGCCCTCGCTGCCCACCCCGACGTCACCTTGGCCGGGATCTGGGGCCGTGACCAGGCCAAAACCCGGGCCATCGGTGACCAACTTGGCATTAGGGTGTTCGACCGGTACGACCAGCTCCTGGAAGCCGTAGACATCATTGACCTCGCAATTGTCCCCGGGCTGCAACCTGAATACGGCCTCCAGGCCGCTGAGGCCGGATGCCACCTCATGCTGGAAAAACCAGCCGGTACCGACGCAGCCTCCGTGAAAGCACTGCACCAGGCGATCACCAGCCATGACCTGGCCGCAACCGTGTTCCTTGGCAGGTTCTTCGATTCCGAACGGCTCCCGTGGCTCGAAGCCCACGCAATCCGTCCCTGGGAACATGCACGTGCCGAATGGATCGCATCGAGCTTCCTGGCTGGAAACGCCTTCGCCGGACCATGGCGGGACCAAGCGGGTGCGCTGTACGACGTCGGCCCGCACATCCTTTCCCAACTGGATTTCCTGCTCGGTCCGGTCACAGACTTCACCATCAGTAACTGGGACGCCGAAGGCGACCTTGCCCTCGCGTTCCACCATGAATCCGGTGCCACCAGCGACGTACTGATCAACGTGCACACCGCCGTCGACCAGACACGCGAGGGCCTTGTCCTCACCGGACCGGGAGAATCGGCCCTTTCACCCCACAGCCCCATCAACCACGGGCTCGCGTTCTCCGCCATGATCGACCACCTCCTGGCACAGATCCGGCACGCCGAGACCAACGACTCCATCACCCGCATGACCGGCACCGGCGCGGCGCTGCGCCACGTCGAGCTCATGGAACGAATCCACGCTGCCGCCCCTCAGGCAGCAGCCCACTGATGGCTTCTCGGAAGGAAGCGGAAGGACACGAAATGACCACCCAGACCAAGCAACTGCGCTCAGTCCAAATGGCGGGCCCGGCACACCTGAAACCAGCATCCACTACCGACACGGTCGTCCCCGGCCACGCTGAAGTACGGGTCAGACTGGAACTTGCCGGGATCTGCGGAAGCGACAAACCCGGATTCGTCTGGGGCAAGGACAAAGACGGGAACAGCCCCGCAGGGTTTCCCACCCACGAATGCATCGGCACCGTGCTGGAAGCACCCGGCCACCCCGACCTGGTGGGCCAGCGCGTCATCGCCATCCCCAACCACGACGCCGGGCTCCGCGAGGAATTCTGCGCCGCGGTCAGTAAGACCTACATCCTCCGGTACCAGCTGCCGGATACAACCGCCATCCTCGCCCAGCCCCTGGCCACCGTTCTGGCAGCCATTGACCGACTCGGCGACATCCGCCGCGCCAGTGCCTGCGTCCTGGGCCTGGGCCCCATCGGCCTCATGTTCGGCTACGTCCTGCGGGAACGGGGCGTCGGCTCATTGGTCGGTTACGACCGGCAGGACCGATCCGGCGCCCCCTTCAGTTCTTCCTTCGACCGCACCACGACGGAGATTGAGTCCGACGCCGCCTTCGACATCGTCGTCGATGCCGTAGGGCACGACCAGGACCTGGTCAACTTTGCGATCAGCAAGACCACGCACAGCGGGACCATGCTCGCCTTCGGCGTCCCCGACGACGACATCTACGCCCTGAACTACAAAGCGTTCTTCCGCAAGTGCCTGGCCATGATCGCCAACGTCCAGCCGGACTGGCAGACCTACCTGCCCCTGGCGGAAGAGTTCATCGCAGCCCACCCCGACCTGGGCAAACTGGTCACCCACGTCTTCGACGTTGCCGAGGCCCAGTCCGCGTTTGAAACCGCGTTCCTGCTGGAAGACCCCGCCCGCGGCAAAGTCCTCATCAGCGCAGGATCATGGCAATAACCGAAAACCAGTACATCCCAGCCAAGGAAACAATTGTGATTCTGACCGGACACTCACTCATCGCAGGCCGCTCCGCCGCCGGAACCGGCGGAAAGACCACGGGCTTCAACCCAGCCACCAACCAGCCCCTGAACCCGGCGTATACCCTCATCAGCCCGAATCAGCTCCAAGAAGCCACATCCGCCGCAGCCGAGGCATTCGAGTCCTTCCGCGCA
This sequence comes from Arthrobacter sp. MAHUQ-56, assembly GCF_019710585.1. Lineage (GTDB taxonomy): Bacteria > Actinomycetota > Actinomycetes > Actinomycetales > Micrococcaceae > Arthrobacter. The sequence continues at coordinate 100,840 of NZ_JAIFZQ010000022.1, forward strand.
CTCGACCCGCACACCCACGCTGCCTTCCTGGATTCGATCGCCGAAAATATCGAAGCCGCTGGCGATGACTTGCTGGCACGCGCGGCCCTCGAAACCGGGCTCCCCTGGGCCCGGCTGGAAACCGAACGCTCACGCACCACCAAGCAGCTGCGCCTCTTTGCAGACGTCGTGCGGCAGGGAGACTTCCGCGGCGTCCGCATCGACCCCGCACAGCCGGACAGGACACCCCTGCCCCGGCCCGACATTCGCCAACGCCAAATCCCGCTGGGACCCGTGGCCGTGTTCGGTGCCAGCAACTTCCCATTCGCCTTCTCCACGGCCGGTGGCGATACGGCATCGGCCCTGGCCGCCGGCTGCCCTGTCGTATTCAAAGCGCACAACGCCCACCCGGGGACCAGCGAAATCGTCGGGCACGCCATCACCCAGGCCGTAAAGGACCACGGACTTCACCCTGGTGTGTTCTCCCTCATTTACGGTCCCGGCTCCAGCATTGGCCAGGCCCTGGTTGCCGACCCTGCCATCAAAGCTGTCGGCTTCACCGGTTCCCGGGCCGCAGGCACCGCCCTCATGCGCACCGCTGCCGCACGCCCGGAACCCATCCCCGTGTACGCGGAGATGTCCTCCCTTAACCCGGTCTTCGTCCTTCCCGGCGCTCTGGATGGCGACGTGGACGCCCTGGCCAGCCAATACATCACCGCCGTCACCGGCAGCTCCGGCCAGCTCTGCACCTCCCCCGGCCTGTTGTTCGCCCCCGCAGGGGAGGCTGGCGACAAACTCGCTGCCGCCGTCGGACGCGCTGTTGCTGGCTGCAGCGGGCAGACGATGCTTACCCAAGGCATCGCCAGCGCCTGGCACCAGGGCGTCGACGCGCTGTCGGGAACCCCGGCCGTAACCCCGTTGGGCCACGGCATTGAAGGAGAAACCCAGAACGCCCCGGCCCCGGCCGTGTTCGAAGCCCCACTGCCGGAGTTCCTGGCAAACCCGGTCCTGCATGATGAAATCTTCGGGGCGGCGAGCCTGGTCATCCGCTACGAAACCATCGAAGACCTCATCAGGGCTGCGGCCCAGCTCGAAGGGCAACTGACAGCGACGCTGCAACTCACGGAATCGGACCATGACGAAGCAGCCCGGCTGTTACCTACCCTTGAACGCAAGGTCGGCAGGATCATCGTCAACGGCTGGCCCACTGGGGTGGAGGTCGGACACGCCGTCATCCACGGCGGCCCCTACCCGGCGACCTCGGATTCCCGGACGACATCCGTCGGGACGCTGGCCATCAACCGCTTCCTGCGGCCGGTTGCCTACCAGAACCTGCCCGATGAACTGCTGCCGCCGGCGCTGCAGGAGAACAACCCCTGGCACCTGATCCGCAGGATCGACGGCTCGCTGGTCATGCCGGAACCGTCCCACGCGGCCAGCTAAAGCCCGCTACGCACCAGCACTGCACTACCGCTCACAGGAGAAGCTACCGATGGCCACCACCACGACCGAACCCTACCGCGCACCAGCCCAGGCACTCGTCGCCGACCTGCGTGCCCGGATCCACGGAACGGTCGACGACACGTCCTTGACCCGGGCACTCTACTCCACGGACGCCTCGAACTACCGGGTCGTCCCCGAGGTGGTAGTGATGCCCGAATCCAAAGAGGATGTCGTGGCCGCCGTGGCCGCCGCCCGGACGCATGGCATCCCTGTCACAGTCCGCGGCGGCGGTACCTCCTGCGCCGGCAACGCGGTGGGGCCGGGCATGGTGCTGGATTTCTCACGGCACATGAACCGCGTCCTGGCTCTCAACCCTGAATCCGGCACAGCGGTAGTGGAACCTGGGACGGTGCTCAGCACCCTACAGCGGGAAGCCGCACCGTTCGGCCTGCGGTTCGGGCCCGACCCATCCACCGCGACCCGCTGCACCATCGGCGGAATGATCGGCAACAACGCCTGCGGCCCGCACGGACTCTCGTACGGGCGGACTGCCGACAACGTCATCGCCATGACCTGGCTCACCGGCGACGGCGACATCATCACCGTCGGTTCCGGAACCAACGCACTGGACGTGGTCCCGGGCCTGGCCGAATTCGTCAACGACCACCTCGCCGTGCTCCGCACCGAATTCGGCCGGTTCGGGCGGCAAATTTCCGGCTACTCCCTCGAACACCTGCTGCCCGAAAACGGACGCAACCTCGCCGCCGCCCTGACCGGCACCGAGGGGACCTGCGGAATCCTCCTCGAAGCCACGGTCAGGCTGGTGCCGCGCGCCGCGGCACCAGCCCTGGCCGTTCTCGGATACGCGGACATGCCCTCCGCTGCCGACGATGTTCCCAATCTGCTGCCCTCCCGCCCGCTGGCGCTGGAAGGACTCGACGCCCAGCTCGTCGACGTCGTCCGCCGGGCACACGGAGCCGCCAGTGTCCCCGCGTTGCCGGCAGGCGGCGGCTGGCTCATGGCCGAAATCGGCGGAGCAACATCGGAAGAGGCTCTTGAAGCGGCCGGTAAGCTCGTCGCAGCCTCCAACTCCACAGATGCCGTTATCCTGCCGGCCGGGCCGGAAGCAACACGGCTGTGGCAAATCCGTGCCGACGGCGCCGGACTGGCTGGCCGCACAGCCCAAGGGCAGCAGGCCTGGCCCGGCTGGGAAGACTCCGCCGTGCCACCGGAACACCTTGGAGACTACCTGCGGGGCATGGAAGCTCTGATGGCCGACGAAGGCGTCTCCGGGCTTGCCTACGGACACTTTGGAGACGGGTGTGTCCACGTTCGGGTTGACTTCCCCCTGGAGAACAACGCCGCCCTGATGCGAAGGTTCCTCGAACGCGCCGCCGCCCTCGCCGCCCACTACGGAGGGTCCCTCTCCGGCGAACACGGCGACGGCCGGGCACGGTCGGAGCTGCTGTCCACCATGTACAGCCCCGAGGCGCTGCAGGCGATGGAGAAATTCAAGGCCCTGTTTGATCCCGAAGACCTGATGAACCCCGGTGTCGTCGTCCGGCCCGCCCCGCTCGATGCCGACCTCCGCCGCCCCCAGGCTCTGCCGCTGACAGCAACCGACGGATTTGCGTTCGCCCACGACGGCGGCGACATCACCAAAGCCGTACACCGGTGCGTCGGCGTCGGAAAATGCCGGGCCGACCTGCGTGAACAGGGCGGCTTCATGTGCCCCTCCTACACGGCGACCAGCGACGAGAAAGACTCAACCCGAGGCCGGGCCCGTACACTGCAGGAGATGCTCAACGGCGGCGTAGTCACCCTTGGCTGGAATTCACCCGAGGTCCACGATGCCCTCGACCTGTGCCTCAGCTGCAAAGCGTGCGCCAATGACTGCCCCACCGGCATCGACATGGCAATGTTCAAATCCGAAGCCCTTCACCAGTCGTACAAGGGACGCCTCCGCCCGCTCAGCCACTACACACTCGGCCGACTCCCGCAGTGGCTGAAACTCGCAGCCCCCGTCGCCCTCGTGGTCAATATCGCTGGGCGGATCCCGGCACTGCGCAAACTCATGATGACAGCGATGGGGGCGGACACCCGCCGTTCCCTCCCCGACCTGCCATTGGCACCGTTCCGGTGGACCAAACAAGCAAAGCGAACAACGCCGTCCACCGATCCCAGGGCACCACAGGTGCTGCTGTGGGTCGATTCCTTCTCCGACGCCATGGCCCCCGGCATTCCCAAAGATGCCTTGGAAGTCCTCCACGCCGTAGGCGCAGACGTCGAAGTAGCAGGTCAGGGCGCCTGCTGCGGACTCACACTCATTTCCACGGGCCAACTCACCGCCGCCAAGGCCAAACTCCGGAAAACCCTCGATATCCTCATCCCTCACGTACGGGCAGGCCGGACCGTCGTCGGACTCGAACCAAGTTGCACCGCCACGCTCCGCTCCGACCTGTTGGAACTGCTCCCCGATGATCCGCGCTCAGCGGAACTGGCGCGCTCGGTGAAAACAATCGCCGAGTTCCTCGCCTCGATCCACTGGACCCCGCCAAAGCTTGAAGAGAAACTGCTCGCCCAGCCCCACTGCCATCAGTACTCCGTCATGGGATACAACGCCGACGTAGCACTTTTGGAGTCCATGGGATGCGACGTTGAAACCTCGGCAGGGTGTTGCGGACTCGCAGGAAACTTCGGCATGGAAAAGGGTCACTACGAGACTTCGGAGAAGATCGCCCGAGACGGTGTCCTGGCCAAAGCAGCAGCCCACCCTGACCGCTCTATCCTCGCCGACGGATTTTCCTGCCGAACCCAGGTCAAAGACCTCGCCGGCCTCGACAGCCGGCATCTCGTGCAAGTCCTTGCCGAGGCAATCCGGAACAAAGAAGGCTGAGTCCAGCCGCCCATTCACCGCGAGGACACCTAATGCCGCACGAATGGCGACAGCAACCCTTCCGGACTGACAGGGACCTGAGGCGCCGCTACGTCCGCGCCGGCGCACTGACCCTGATTACAGTCGGACTCGCAGCACTAAACACCCGTGCTCCGCTCGTCGGGCTCGGACCGGTCCTGGGGTCCATTCAACAGGAGTCCGGCCTTAGCACCGCGGCGGCCGGTCTGCTGACCGCTATCCCGGTCCTGTGCTTTGGGCTGGTGACTCCGGCGACGGGGTGGCTCATCGGACGGATCGGCCTCAACCACGCCATGCTGTACTTCTTTGCTGCCTTGGGCGTCGGAATCTTCCTGCGGTCTTTTGCAGGGACACCCGGCGCAATCTTCGGCACTGTCATGATCGGTATCGGCATGACGATCATGAACGTGGCGACCCCTCTGTTCATTGGCAGGGATTTTCCAATGCGCGCTGCGCTCCTTACCGGATTGACGACCGCGGCTGCCAATGTCGGTACCACCCTCGCGGCTGCGTTCACGGCTCCGTTGGCAGGAGTAGTGGGCTGGCGGTGGGCATTGTTCGCTTGGGCAGGTATCACCGCCATCGCCGCTGGTGCTTGGCTGCTTGTTTTTCCGCCCTTCCTTGACCATCCCCGCTGGAGCACAAGACGCCAAGCACAGTCCGTAAACAAGCAGCCGGCCGCCACCACTTACCGTAAGGCTCCGGTTAGCAAGCGCAGCAATGGGACAAAACTCAGCTCGGCAAATCGGCGCATGATGCTCTACTTCACTGCCGCCTTCGCCTTTCATAACATGGCCTACTACGCCATCACGTTGTGGCTCCCAAGTTTTCTGATGGAAACCCGGGCAATGGCATCATCCGAGGCCGGAGTGGCGGCCAGCCTATTTCAGCTCCTGGCCATCATCGGGCCGCTGCTCATTCCTCTCTTGACCCGGGTACTGGGGTGGGGAGCCCAAGGTTTGTTCATCACGGTAGCCAGCTGTTGGATCATTCTGCCTTCTGGTCTGCTGGCAGCACCCCAGCTATGGCCCCTATGGGCTGCACTCGGAGGCATTGCCCAAGGCGGAACCTTCACCGTCATCTTCACTGTCGTGATCGAGCGGGCTCCAAGCCTTGCCGAAAACCGCCGTATGACAGCATTCATCCAGTCCATTGGCTATGGCATTGCGGCGTCGGGTCCCGTTTTGATGGGACTCATTCGCGATGTCGCCGGAGGGTGGACGCCACCGCTCCTTCTCATCGTTGGTGCCCTCATCATTATGGCGGCGTGCGGCGTCTCAGGCATCAGAACGTCCAGTCATAAGTTCTCCCCGTCACGACAGCCCGATACCCCCGCTGCCCATAGTGTGGAGCAACGGCTCTAGAAAACTTGGCACCCTGTTGGAAGCCTCCACATCTCCGAAGGACTATCGTTAAAGCACCGACGAAGGAAATGGACGGAACGATGGCTGAAACAGTGGGACCGCGGTCTACGCTGCAGGACAGGGTGTACACGCGGTTGCAAAACGAAATCGCAAATGGTGAGCTCGCCCCCGGTTCAAAGCTACTCGTTGCGCACCTGGCCGAACGCTTCGGCACGTCCCAAGCCCCCGTCCGTGAAGCCCTGCGCCGCCTCACTGAAGAAGGCGTCGCGGTCACGGTGCCGTACGCCGGGACTGTCGTGAAAGAACCCACATGGGAAGAAATCGAGGACATCTACCTGCTGCGCGAGGAACTGGAAGCCTTCGCCGTACGCAGGATCCTGACCCACTCTCCCACCAAGCTACAAGGCATCAAACGGGCATTCCGAGACCTCCAGCGGGCAGTGCGCGCCGGAGACCCCGTCGCCGTCATCGACGCTGACGTCGCGTTCCATCAATCCGTATGTGTTGAGGCCGGAAGCAGCCTGACCCTCGAAGTCTGGACCATGATCGTCAAACGATTCCGCGGCGTACGACTCCTGCTGGAAAGAGCGAACCCCGACGATCTCAGCACTGTCATCGAAACCCATGGTTCACTCGTGGACGCGCTGGAGACCGGGGACGCCGAACTTGCCGAAAAGGCCTTCCGGGAACACCTTCGCTCGGCAGCCAGGAACATTAAGCGGCGGTACCCAACCAACCAAGATTAACGATAATTTTTTCGATGTTCGGGTAGACTAAAGCACATGCGCGGAATAATCCTGGCCGGTGGAACCGGATCCCGGCTTCACCCAATCACCCTCGGAATCAGCAAACAGCTCGTGCCCGTCTACGACAAGCCGATGATCTACTACCCGCTGTCCACGCTGATCCTGGCCGGAATCCGCGACATCCTGATCATCACCACGCCTCATGACGCAGAGCAATTCCAACACCTGCTCGGCGACGGTTCACAGTTTGGTGTGAATCTCACCTACGTCCAGCAACCGTCCCCTGATGGCCTGGCCCAAGCATTCATCCTCGGCGCCGGCCACATCGGCAACGAGACCGTTGCCCTTGTACTTGGCGACAACATCTTTTATGGCGCAGGACTGGGCACCCAACTGCAACGGCACGCGGACATCGACGGCGGAGCCGTTTTCGGCTACTGGGTCAATGACCCAAAGGCCTTCGGCGTCGTGGAATTCGACAGAGAAGGTCGTGCTTTGTCCTTCCAGGAAAAGCCGGAACATCCGCGAAGCCATTACGCCGTCCCTGGCCTCTACTTCTACGACAATGACGTCATCGAGATGGCGAAACAGCTTCGGCCCTCCGCCCGCGGAGAACTTGAAATCAGTGACATCAACCAGGCCTATCTCGAAAAAGGGAAGCTTCAAGTAGAGATCCTGCCTCGAGGCACGGCCTGGCTGGATACTGGAACGTTTGATGGCCTCATCGAAGCAAGCAACTTCGTTCGAACCCTGGAAAGCCGGCAGGGCCTCAAAGTAGGTTCGCCGGAGGAGGCTGCCTGGCGGGCCGGCTATATCTCCCACGATGAACTTCGAGCGAGGGCCGAAGGTCTGGTCAAGAGCGGCTATGGAAGCTACCTTTTGGGACTCCTTGAATTAGAAGCCCACGCGGGTAGCGTGTCCATTCGTTGACTCCCGACTTTGGGAATTAGTGCGCGGCCGAGTATCGCCTCCAGCTGGGGCCAACCAGAGCCGGGTTTCGCGCTCGATGCCGCCAGATGACCCGAGACCTTCCTGGCCCGACTTCAAATACTCGGCGCGGCTGCCGAGTTGCCAAACCATACCACCACGACGCGACCCGCATAAGGAGAGACATGGGCGCAGCCATAAGCACGAACCTGAACCCCAACTCAGCACTAAAGAACAACTCGCTGACAATAACAGTCCTCAGCAGAGCTGACATGGACAGGCAGCTAGAAGAAGGTGCGGATCTCCTCCGCAGACTCGCAGAACGGCAAGGCGGAATCCACGGGATTATGGCTACCCGACACTCCGCAGTGGACTTCACTTTGGAGCTCCACCCCGGCGTTCCCTTTGGAACCACGCGTGAACGACAAGCCTGGTAATCCCTACTTTAACTAGCGATCTTCCAGATGAAGTACACCCTAATTTGACGTCAGGTACTCCCCAAACGTGCGTCAGAGATGGTTGCTTACACTCCGATCCTGACATCACGACGCGTGGGTCATAGAACCTGATCTGACGCTCCACGCTGCGCTCTGGCTTCACCAATAAACATGCTTTGGTCCGAGCTTTTGGACCTTGCGTCAAGCTAAGGAACTTTTGGCCTGCCAAACCCTCGCCGCTAGCCGAAGAAAACCCGGAAATCACTCACGCAAACCCTAAGATTTGTCTCAACCGAAATGCCCCAGTGCATTCCGTCTGTAGATTATCGACATTGAAGAGGGGAACAATGAGCGCTGGCAGTAAGTGGACTGGCGCCCGGGTCCTGCACAGGACGTTTAACGGCGAACAGGTAACGATCAAAATTGCCACTGACGGACAGGACGCGCTTGTTGCAAGGGGACACCTGGCAGATGTCCAGCCAGGTAACGACCACGTTCATGTCTGGGACTTAGCTACCGGTGACTTTCGACTCCATGACATGCGTCTCTCACGCAGCTTGCTACCCAACATTCGAGACGACGAGCGAAATCGGCCGACACCACGGGACGAAGCGAGACATGCTGATTTGGTCAGCAGGGCCCAAAGCCTTGCGCGTTCTGGGACGCCGGACGCTAGGACTATATCCGCGGCTCGAGAACTCGATCGTGAATGGAAATCTGCAGGCAAGGCCTCTCCGGCCAACTATCATGCATTCCGGTCTGCCATGGATGAAATCTTTGCCGCAAACAAGCAGCGAATTGACCAAATGAAAGCCGACTGGGCGGCGAATAAGAGCGCGAAGGAACGCCTGGTTTCGCAGGCTGAGTCTCTCGCGTCCAGTTCGGATCTCCGAGCGGCTTCCGATCGGATGAAGTCCCTCGGCGATGAGTGGAAGCGCATAGGCCCGTGCGAAAAGTCTGATAATGAGCGGCTGTGGGGACGATTCAATGCTGCGCGCACGCGTCTTCGTGAACGCAAGGACCAAGAGTTCAACAAGCGCAAAGCGGAGTGGGCAGCGAATAAGAGCGCGAAGGAACGCCTGGTTTCGCAGGCTGAGTCTCTCGCGTCCAGTTCGGATCTCCGAGCGGCTTCCGATCGGATGAAGTCCCTCGGCGATGAGTGGAAGCGCATAGGCCCGTGCGAAAAGTCTGATAATGAGCGGCTGTGGGGACGATTCAACGCTGCGCGCACGCGTCTTCGTGAACGCAAGGACCAGGAGTTCAACAAGCGCAAAGCGGAGTGGGCAGCAAACAGAAGCGCAAAAGAACGCCTAGTGGGCCGGATGTCTTCCCTTTCCTCATCGTCAGACTATCGGGCAGCGAAGGATGAAGCTCGCTCCTTGACGGACCAGTGGCGGGCTGTCGGACCATGTGAAAAATCCGATCAGGAGCGTCTTTGGAATGACTTTAAGTCAGCAAAAGACCGCCTATTTGAAGCGGCGAAACGAGACGGGGAACAACGCGCTGCCGAGCGCAGGCAACGCGCGTGGGAACGGGTCTCTCGCTTGGAAGAGCAGTTGAGGAACACAGAGGCGGCGCTTTACCGTGCCCAAGATTCATACTCGCGAGCCCTATCAGCAAGGTCCCCGTCCATGAATAATCCGAACTGGATGACCATTGTGCGAAATCAACAGGAACGGCAGTCCAACGCGAGGTCGAAGATTGCTTCTCTCGAGCAACGAAAGTCAGACTTGGTGTACAAGCTCATGGACGCGCGGTCGAAAGCCAACTCCTTGTGAGTCCATTTCAACTTGCGCAACAAGCTGTTGCGCAAGTTTTGGAGGCGCCGGCACAGCTGGTTCCGCTGCCCACAGCCGGGGAGAACCCTGATGGGTTATCCACCGCTACTGCTGCTGAGGGAGCCTTCCCGATAGCTCCCGGTTTCAGCCGTGGATAACCCGGGTTGACCCCAACTGTGGACTGCTCGCTTCGTCAGCGCCTTTCGCTGCGCACTTCTTATTGCCCAGCTGTTTCGAAAGTTAGCCTCGTCCTTCTTGGTCTCCTCAGCGGTTCTATTAATCACCTGCGACTGGCACATCCTTTCGTTCAGCAGGCTGTTAAAATCGTTTTATGGCAAAAAAGACGGTCGTGGTTCTGGAAGATGACATTGATGGCTCGGAAGCTAGCGAAACGATATCTTTCGCCCTCGACGGCAGTGAATACGTGATTGATCTGAACGAGGGGCACGCAAATGAACTGCGCGGGGCCCTCAGTCGTTTTACTGAGGCTGGACGCAGGGTATCTAGCGGCCGTGGTCGCTCGGCGGCGGCCCGCACGAAGTCCTCGCAGGGCGGGCCGGATGCAAAAGCGGTACGGATGTGGGCAGTTGAGAACGGCATCCAGGTAAATACTCGTGGTCGTATTCAAGCGGAAGTCGTGGAGAAGTACGAAGCCGCTCACTAGGGCCGAAACGAAGGAAAGTCGGGGCTGGGATCTATAACAGATTCCAGCCCTGACTTATTTTATTGGACTGACCTCATCCCGCAGCTTCCTGTTTCTAGGAGGGAATAGTCCGCACGTCCGGAAACCAGCCGGCCGGGGCCTTCTTTGGTTCGAGGTGTTCGGGGTCCCGGTGCTTTTGCATGTCGCATTTGTAGAACGGTCCGCGCGGGTCCAGGAGGATGCTCATGTGGTGGTCTGCGTGGTCTTTGAACCAGACGCTCATGCCGGTGGCCCCGTCGAGCCTGAGGTGTTCCCAGGCCCGCCAGAGCGCCTCTACACGGCAGACAGCTTCGGGGTGGAAATACCACTCGGTGCACCACTTCGCTGCCCGGCCGTCCACGTCACGGACGTACGTAGGCAACAGCTGCTCGTGCAGGAATTCTTCGGCTGAGCCGTAGACCAGCTCCGGGGGCTTCTGCTGCTCGCCATCATCAGCGCCAGCTCCCTGTGTGTCCGAACTGGGAGCTTCACTGAAGCGTCCGATGTCTATGGTCATGCCCTACTCCCCTACCCGGGTCACCCATGGATTTGCGGCCGCCGCTGCAACCGGTACCGGCTCCTCCTCCTGCTGCGGGCTGTACTTTTTGATGGATGCTTCTACGGCTTCCTTGTGGGGGCCTGTGTACCAGGGCATGGTGCGGACCAGCGTGGCGGGCGCACCGGAGGCGAGGACGACGGCCCGGCCGCGATCGAGTTCAGCAAGGTTAGAGACATCGAAGATGCGCTCCTTGCTCTCCTGGCGGGAACGGCTGGACCCAGATTTCCCTGATGAGACGGAGACGTTGATGTAGCTGTAGTCGCCGATCAGGTCCGAGAGTGCACGGAGGAAGCCTTCTTCCGCAACGCCGCCGCCATAGACCTTGACGTTCGCGGCCGACCAAATCTTCCGCATGTTCGCCTCACCCCAGAGCTCGACGCCCTGGGACCACGACTGCAGGATGCCCATAACAATCAGTCCTTTAGAGCCGTAGTGGCTGAACTGATCGGGCAGTCCGGCCCAGCGAACTACGTTCGCCAGCTCGTCCAAGGCGAACAGCGCCGGCCTGGGAAGGCGGCCACCGCTACGCTCCGCCCGTTCCTCCATAGCCTCAGCGATCGCCACGGTCAGTGCCGTGGTCAGTGGGGCGGCTGAGCCTGCCCCTTCCTTGGAGAGGATGTAGATCGTCTCCTGGGACGCCGCAAATGCGTGCGGATCGAATTGGCGACGGGCATCTCCTCTCACGCCCGCGCCACCGCTTGGGGCGACCCAGCGAAGGGTGTTGCGGCTCTTGAGGCACTGAATCATCTTCTCGGCGGTGCCGAAGATGCCGTCACGCTGCTTGTCGGCCAGCTTCAGCGTGGACTCCAGACCCTTGTACTGCAGCTCGTAGTCATGCTCCCGGAGGATTTCGATGGGTTCCTGGCTGACCTGCTCGGTCACCCACAGATACACCTGCGTGATCGGCAGATCGCCCAGGGCTGCAGCGAGGAAGTAGGAGGAAAGAATGTCTTCGGCTTTGGGGTCGAAGTAGGCATCCGGCTTCGACCCGGGAACCCGGGAACCGACCGCGAAGTGCTGGGTGAGCTTGTACGCCTTCTCTTCGTCGGTGACGTAGAAGAGGGGGTTCCACCACCAGTCCGGTTCTTCCTGGGCGATCTTCTGCGGATCGAAGACCCACACTGGGGCTGTGGCCTCGCGGACGCCACGGGTGCCGTCCACGACGTCGCGCTTGTTGGAGGTTGAGACGACAGCGCCGGGAGCGTCCAGGATCGCGGGCATCACTCGGGAGGTCGATTTACCGGTCCGCGGTCCCCAGATGTCGAGGCTGAGGTCTTCCCAGGACTGAACGAATTTCTGACCGGTGGAGACCACCTTGCCCACGACAATGCCGGGGTTGTCCTTGATCCCCAGCCGTTCGGCCTTGGCCTGCGCTCCCTTCTCGGAGAACGCGGCCAACGACTTTCCCCGGCCAAGGTAGCGGGCGGCCTTGTCCACGCGTGCACGCTTGGACGCACCCTGCCGCCAAGCAGCCAGTACGACGACGGCAAGGGCCAGGACCAGCCCCGCCAGGACGCAAACAACGATGGTGGCCTGGGCCGGCCACGGCACCTTGCCCTTGATAAGCCCAGCGATCAGGTCAACGGGATGTGCCGGCGGCGCGTCGATGCCGGCCATCCACGAGCCAATGTGTGCGGACGCATATGTGCCGCCGCCAAAGACGACGATAAAGCCGATGGCCAGCCACACGAGGAGGGCGTCACCGAGGCCCATCCCTTTGCGGTTCGGCGCGCTCACAATGAACCTCCTTCAGTTGGCACGATGGGTGCGGCTGGATCCATGATCAGTTCCGGGGATCCGTGCCATTTCCCGTCGGTGTCGTTGACCCCGTCAGGGCCATGCTCAACGGAGGTCAGGCTGACCTGCACCGGGATTCCGGGGCGCCCGCCGACCTTGATAAGGAACTTCCCACGCCCTGGCGGCTCGACGTCTTCACCACGGGAGTCCCACGCTGGCGGGTCCTGCCAAGAGATGAGCTTTTGCTGTTCCTGCCGGGACAGCGGTATCGCGGAGGTCAGCAGCGGCATCTCGGAAGCGGGCAGCCCGCCGCAGATGACCATACCGGAGCGCTCGACGAAGCCACGGGCTTTCATCCGGTCCTCCTCGGCCGGCAGTGCCAGCAGGTCGGACATGGTGTGGGAGATCATGATCTGCCCGACGCCGACGGAGCGGTTGAGCCGGGTCAGGGCATCCACCCGGTCAACCATGCCCTTGCCGGCACGCAGGGCCCGCCACAGCTCATCCAGCACCACGAAGTAGTTCCTGCGCGGCTCCAGCCCTGCGTCGGCGAGGGCGTTGGCGACATTCACGGTGCCGAAGCCGTAGGACCAGCAAGCCAACAGCACGGCGGCCTGCAGATCGGTTTCGGTCTCATCGATGCTGGAGACATCGAAGACCACGGCCCGGTCACGCTTCATCGGGTTGGTGGTTTGCCGGGAGAAGATTTCGCCGAGCTTCCCGCCGCCGGTCAGACCGAGCAGGGTTGCTTCCAGCGCCCGGGTCTCCTGCAGGTAGACGTTCATGTCGCCGCGGTCCAGTGCGACCTGACGTAGCTCGTTCGGCGCGGAGACGATCACGTCGAGCAGGTCCTTCAGAACCGGGACGCCGTCAAAGCGTTCATCGAGGACGCGCAGCGCCCGATCAAGGATCGTTTGTTCCTGGTCCGTGGGAGGGTTGTTCCGGCTGATGGTGATTAGGGATACGACCATGGTCAGGCGCCGGCCGTGAGCGTCGGCGCGGACCCTGGCAGCGTCCTCGTGGTGGCCGCTGTCTTCGAGCAGCTGGGCCGCTTCCACGGCCTGGCCGGGGTCGAGGATGTTCATATAGCCGACGCCGCGGCCGAGCTTGATGACCTGGCCGCCCAGGGCTTTCACGGCTTTGACGTGTTCGCCTTTGAGGTCGCCCAGAATCAGGGGGTGCACGCCTTGTGCGGAGAGGCCGATGAACATCCGCCGCACTACCGTGGATTTCCCGAGGCCAGGCTTGCCGAGGATGAACGCCGAGGGGTTGGAAAGCAGGCGTGCGCGCTGGAACCAGCTGATCGGGTCGCAACAGACTGTGGCCTGGGTTTCCTCGTGGCGGCCCAGCGGTACCCCAATCATGGGAGACGATGCGCCGGATGAGAACGGCCACAGACCGCAGACCTGAACGGTTGTTCCCCGGTACTCCCGCACGGAGGGCAGGAGTTGGGCCATACCGCCGCCCCGCCCGGTCCAACCCCTTGATCCCGGACCGGCTTCCCGTGCAGGACGCTTCGGGGTGTCGTCCGTTGCTTTTGCTGTCTTTACCGTCTTTGACTTCTTTGCTGTCAAAAGCCTCGTGCGTGCCATTACAGCGCGTCCTTAATCTCGGAGGGCACCAAGCTGTGCTTGGGCAGGACCAGCCCCAAGGGCAAGGAGGCGGCGAAGGCAGTGTCCTGGGAGCCGTAAGCGCGGCGCAGCAGGACCCGGGCGGTGCCCGAGGTTTGTTCAATGGCTGCTACGGCGCCGGGCAGCCGTTCCTTGTCCGTGACGGTGGCAGTGACGACCATGCCGAAGTTCACCAGTCCGGCGCCTTGGGCTTCTTCCTGCGCGGTTTGCACGGCGGAGCGAGCATCGACCAGAGCACGGGCGGAAGGGCGGGTACCGGAGGTGATGCGGACGTTGGCGTTGTTCTGGTCCCGCTCGACTACCGCTGCGGCGCGGGCGGAATCCATTGGGCGGTAGAGCAGGGAGACGCGTTTGCGGTCGATGTCCCCGTGCGGTGCCAGCAGCCGGGACAGGACGGAGGAGTTCACCGACCCGCGCGGGGCGCCGGACATGGTCCAGGAGGCCGAGAACGCGGAGTCGTGACGGTAGTCGTCCCAGCTGGCCTGCGTCGCGGTGGGGCCGACCTCGTCCCAGGTCAGCGATACCGGGGTGCCGGCGGCGTGGGCCTCGTCAATGATCAGCGCGGCAGGCGGGTCGTAGGCAATCCGGACGACCTCGCAGAGTTCCTGCGCCGACATGGGACGGGCGATCCCGGCACCGGTGGACTGGAGCCGGGCCGACAGGCCGGGGATCCGGGAGGCCAGGTCACGGGCGACGTCTTCAGGGGTGCGCTTTTTCGACCCTGCACGCAGCGATGCGTTGAAGGTCAGGGATACCCAGGCGCGGACCGTGGCCGATCCTTCCGGGTAGGTCTCGACGACCTCGTGGAGCATGTCCCTGGCGAACTGCGGGGCGTTCGGGTCGATGTTCATCATGACTTCGTTCCGCAGCCGGTACCCCGAGTCCGGAGCGGTCTCGACGGTAACGGCTGCGGCGTCCAGGCCGGCCTCGTCGGCCAGACTGGCGAGCCAGCCGCCCCAGTTTGCCACCCAAGCATCGACCTGCTCCGGGTCCACGAGGGAGGCCCCGTCCGGTTCGGTGGAGAAGATCACGGTGAAGTGGCTGGTGGCCGGTACGTGCAGCATGGCGAAAGGGCGCTTGTAGGAGTCGGTGAACTCATATAGGGTGGACTTCGCTGCCAGCCCGGGGAGCTGGTACATGCCCCATTCAGTCACGCCCAGCGGCCCCGATCGGTACAGATTGGTCCCAGACGACTTCGAGACCTTGAACGCTACGCGAATACCCACACGGTCCACGACGGACTGGCCGTGTTTGTCCTTCACTGTCAGCAATAAGGCGCAAGCGCCGGCAACGCCAAGGACCCCCAGGCCGACGAACAGGCCCCAAATCGCGAAGCTGACAATGCCCAGGAGCAGGCCGACCATGACGATGCCGGTGCCGATAGCACCGAGATTGCCCAGTCCGGCTGAGCGCGGAACGCGCCAGTTGCCGTAGGACGGTTCCTTGTATTCGGTGTTAACTGCTGCCACTGGGGCCCTCCCCGGTTGAATCCTGCGCGGTCGTCTTGATTGCCTCTGATGTCCTGGATGCCACCTGTACGCCTGTGGCTACGGCCATGCCAGCCGGGCCCGTAGCTGCCGCTCCGGTCGCGGCCCCAGCACCCCCGGCCGGTGCTGCCGCTCCCGCTTTGCCTGCGGTGCCAGCGGCGCCGCCCGGGCCCGAAGAGCCAGGCGTTGGCTGCCCTCCCCCGCCGCGGGGGCCTGAAGATCCGGAACTGCCCTTGGGAGAGTTCCCTGCGTTCGTGCTGGTTGTGCTGCTGCTTGCTGGTGTGGGTGCGGCATTGCCCCGTCCACTGCCAACTCGGCCCATTGACACAGCCCCGGTGGCAAGGGCACCTACGGCGGCTCCTGCTGCTGCCCCACTGCCAGCGGCAACGGCTCCCACCATTGGCGTGACGAACCGCATCAGGGCTGGAAGGGCGAACAGGGCGACGATCATCAACGTGAACCCCGTGATGGAGCCGATCAGGGCATCCTTCCCGCTGGTCTTGCTCATCAACAGGAATGCGACCGAATACACGATGGCGGCAGCCGGCTTATAGAGGATGAAGGCGATGGTCCAGCCAACTGCCTTCTGGAACCACTGCCTGCCCATCTCCGTATTCGTGAATGCGGCAGTCGTAGGTAGGATTCCGGCCAGGATCACCAGCATGCCGCTGCGGACGACCATAAGAACGATCTGGACCAGGGATGCAATCAATCCGATCAAGCCAAGGATGATGAGGATGAAGACCGCATCACTTGTGTGGATAGCCGCGATTTTCTGGAATGCGGCGGCGAACCCTTTGCCGTCCGTGGATCTTGTGATGATGGCGCTGGCGAAGGCATCGGCGGCAATGACCAGAATCGAGATGGTGCCAAGGCCTATGGCCGATACCAAAGTAAGGGTGAGCAGCGAACGAAGCAGATCTTTCAGGGGCGCCCCGCGCTGCTCCCAGATCATTCGAATGCCTCCAAGGATCACGGCGAGGACTGCCAGGGCCAACGTCCAAGGCATTAACTCGCTGTTTACAGCGGATACCACCGGACTGGCCGTTGCCCCATCCTCGCTGGTGAGATTCACAGTCGGCATGGACACCCAGAAGGTAGACAGAGTCGTCACCATCTGGCTCATTCCCTCCATGATGGACTTCGCTAAGTTCCCGATTGCATCGTTGGCTATGTCTTCGAGTGCGTTGCCAAAGCCACAACCCAGGTCTCCCCAGCTGCATTCAGCCATGTCAGATTCCCGACCAGAGGATGAAGCCGCTCAGGTCCCTGACCTGGGAGATATGGCCGAAGGTGGCTCCGTCGTCGGAGGGTTTGACCTTCCAATCTCCGTCCATCCAGCGCATGGAGAAAGTTGTGCGGCCCAAGGCTCCAGTTTCCGTGGCGAAGGCGAGGTCGACGGAGGCTTCCGACGGCGTGTAGGACTTGAGCAGGAAGCCCTTCACCTGAATCGTTGTGCTGCTGCCACTGGATGAGGTGCCGCTGGCCGTCTCCTTCAACGCGGCGTCTCTACCGGATCCCGGGACGAGAAGCTTGTCCGCTACCTGCTTGAGAATGTCGGGATTCCCCGAGGATCCAAGGGCAGCGACGTTCATAGCCGCGTAGAGGGACCCCGTGGGTGAATGTGCGAAGCATGAGCGGAAGCCGCTCGTATCGGTTTTGCCCGGACCAACTTCAGGATCTGCGGGGGTCGCCATTTTGCCCACCAACTCCCATTTTGAGGTGGGCGCCGTACCCAGTGAGGTCTCTGAGGAAGACGGCAGCCCGCAGATGCTCTTTCCTCCGTCGCTCGAAGCGCTGGGTCTGGCGGTGGCTGTGCTGCTTGTAGCCGGTGCAGGCTCCGCGTTGCTCTGTCCTTTGGGGAGCAGGAAGATGACGATCCCTGCCGCAACCAGTGCGACCACCAGCGCGGCCGCGATGATGAAGCCGGGTCTGGTGAACGGATCGCTTTCGGTGGTGCTCTCTGTTGACTGGCTCATACGGAACCTCCCGTAGATGGTGGTGGCTTAGACGAAGGCGCGGACGATGCCTGCGGCGCCGGTGATGATGATGCAGCCCATGAGGACCCAGCCGAGCTTGCCGATGGCCTGTGCGCCTTCACCGCGCTGGAGCTGGATGACCATGCCGATGCCGACGATGATGACGCCCAGGACGCCGAGGACCAGGCCGATGCCGGAGGCCCAGTTGAGGATGGTCAGCAGGCCGCCGGCCTGCTCGGGGACGACGGGGGTGGGGTTAGGAATGACGCTGGTGGAGAGTGGGGTGAACGTGTTCATGGTGAGACCTTTCAGTGGTTGGTTGCCGTAGCTAGGGCGGCCACGTCGGTAATGAAGCGCTGGTATTCGCGGATGGCTGGCAGCGCGGTGGTGTCGGTGTGCCGCCAAGCGTCCACCCAGGGCAAGGTCCAGAGCCTCGGTGCCCCGCCGCCTACGAGGGCGGCGAAGTCCCGGAGTGCTCTGGGTGTCTTTCCTGGGGCGTCTGCCAGGACGGCGAGGCCGAGGAGGTTGATCTGCGGGGCTGCGCCTGACGCCCACTGGGTGAGCGCGTTCCTAGCAGTTGTCAGGCCGCGCATGTCTGCCCGGCAGACCAGCAGCACCCGCGGCTTGCCGCCGCTGGTGTGAACAGGCCAGCAATGATCCGTCGAACGGGCAGACTCGATAAGGTCAGCGATCCGGCTTTCACCCGCTCCCCCATGGGTACCAACAACCCAGAGCCTTGCTGTGCCGGCCATGTTGCGGGACGCCAGCCGGTCTGCCGCGTCTGGCTCGATCATGCCCCGCAGCGGGGTGCTGATGACCGCCGCGGGCGGAACAGCCGCGTCCAGTGTTTCCTCTGCCGGTTCATCCGCCGTGGGGCGGGTGACCCAGGGGTTCAGGGTCTGCTGCATGATTCCTCCTCTCAACTCTCAAGTTCCGTGGGCATCGTTCTAGAAGCCTTTGGCGACGGCGGCCGCCGCCGCGAGCCAGGCCCGCTGGGTTGCAGGCTGGAGCGCTTCATAGCGGATAGGCCCGTTCACCAGGGCGGGGTCGTACGGGATGCGGACGACGGCGCGCACGAACGGCTCGAAGCCGTCCGCGATCCGCTGAGCCTCGGCCTTGGCGCGCTTAAGGGCATCCCCGGTCATGCTGCGCTTGGCGTCTGACGACTCGGAGACGATCACGACGGCGTTGCGTGCCAGCTCGGCGTCGTGGTCACCACGGGATTCGAGGGTCTGCAGCGTCAGCCGGGCTGCTTCTGCACGGTCCTCGATGGCGGTGACCGGGACGACGAGCTGGTTGGTGTGGTCGATCATCCGACGCCAGTTGGCCGCGCGGGCGGTGTTGCCGGAGTCCATGATGACCAGTCGGTAGTACCGGGTGAGGACCTGGTGGGCGATGTCCACTTCCTCGGCAGTGACTTCGTGGTCGCCTTCTTCATTTTCGTCCGAGCGCAAAACGTCGAACTTGTCGGCGGTCTGGTGGTGGACGAATTTGGCGATTTCGGCCGCGTTCGTGGACGGGGACAGCAGCTCCCTGGAGGAATCGATCAGGTCCAGGACGCTGCGGTCGTGGGCGCCTTTCTCGGTCCGCCATCCCAGGGTGCCCTGGGATTCGTTGTTGTCCCACGCCACTGTTGCCGCGCCACTGTAGCGGGCGAGGATCGCCGAGAGCATCACAACCGTGGGGGTCTTGTTGGCCCCGCCCTTGCGGTTGACCACGGCGATGGTCCGTGGGCCGGGCCAGTGCTGGCTGACGGTGCGGATGTCCTCGCGTTCGGCCAGTTCCTCTGCTGAGGGGTCCATTCGAAAGCCCAGCCGGGTCAAGGTTCCGCGCCAGCCCTGCGTGGCGCGCTCCAGCACCGGGGCGCTGACCAGGAAGGAGGTCTCCTTCAAACTACGTCGGGTGGCCGGAGCGTCAGCTGCAGCAGCCTGCTCGGGTGCCCCGGAGGTCGGAGCAACGTCCTCAACCAAGGCGGTCTCCGCCGCAAGGGGTGGCCAAGGCTGGCGTTCCACGGTTGGCTGGGCGGGTTCAGGCTTCACGGCAGGCGTTGCCGCTGGAGTGGTGTAGGTGGCGTCGACGGCCGCCGCAGCCGGAGTACTGGACGCTGCGGCAGTTCGGCGGCGGGCGGACCGGGGCTCGTAGGAGACGGATTCGACGTTGCCGCCCGGGTGGACGATCAGCTCGCCGTGGCCCTCGGGATCCTCGATACGGACCCGGACGGGACGCTGCAACGTCCTGGCTTCGGCCACGACAAGTGCCAGGGCGTTGTCTCGCAGTTCCTGCAGCGTCTCCCCTGCCGGGACGACGCGGGAGTTCCCTGCGACGACGACCTCGGCGGTGCCGTTGTCGCTGATGATGGCCTTGGTGTTCGGGAAGGCCAGGACCTCTGTTGGTGTGGTGCTCATGAAACCTGATTCCTTTACGTTGACGGGTTCGGTGACGTGCGGGCGCTTAAGAGGTGGGCGGAGTGAGTCGGTTGACCTTCCACGGGGCCCCCGGGCCGGTGCGGAGCAGCTGCAGGCTGTAAGTCCCGGCATCGGTCGGAACGGCTGCAAGAATGCCGTAGCCGTTGGCCTCATCGACTGTCAGGGTCGCGGGTCCGGTGACCCTGGTGGCGGGGACGTTCGCGGGGTCCACGGCGGAGTAGTCGGCGGTGGCCTGTGGTGTGAGCCAGCGGGCGAGGTCGTTGGCCCACTGCTTGTCCTCCAGGCCCGGGCGGGCGAAGTCGGCCATAGCCTTCTGGGCGGTGTCTACGGCCGCGTCTTTGCTGGGCTGGTCCCAGCTGATGCCGATGGTCGCCGGCACGGTGCCGTTGGGGGTCTGCGGGCCGCTGCCCGCGCTCAGGGAGACCGGTGCTGAGGCCGTGCTGGTCGCCGGGACCGGTGTGGTGCTCGCTGCCGGTGCGCAGGCCGTGCACAGGAGCACCAGCGCGGTCAGTACCAGGGATTTTTTCACTTCTTCTCCTCTTGGATGGGCAGGTACAGGAAGGCTGACGGGACCGTGTTGCTCACGGTGCGGGTGTAGTAGTTGTGGTCATCCGGTGGAGGGTTGCCGTTGTAGCCCTCTTCGACGTAGGTTCCGTTGTCCTTGACTTCCTTGACCACGGCGACGTGCCCATAGGTCGGGTCCGCTCCCCCGGCGCCGGGCGCGTACCAAACCACCGCGCCCACTCTGGGCGTCCTGCCGGTGGCCCAGCCCTTGGCGTCCCAGCCGGCCTTCCAGGTCAGAGCGGAACCGAGGCCCTGTCCGTCCGGGCGGAAGGTGCCGTTGAGGAACTTGAACGGTGCGATGGTGGACCCCATCTGCTGATTCACCCGCCACAGGGCAAAATCCACGCATTCGCGGTAGAACATGCCAAGCGGCGAGGCCGCCGCGGCTCCGGGTCCGGCCTGCATCCAGGTGGGTGAGTTCTTCCACGGGTAGTCATCTCCGGCGCCGGCCTGCCCTGGAATGGCGCAGCCGCTGCCTTCCAGCGAGAACTTGCCGGTAGAGAGTGCCTGGACGATTTTCACGGCCTCGGGCCAGTGCTTCTGGTAGTGATAAGGGTCGGCATTGCGCTGGACCTTGTTGCCGGCGATGGTGGGCTCAAGCAGCTCCCAGCCCGGCACCGTCTGCAGCGCCTTGATGAAATTCGCGGCACTGATGGTCGGGTCCATACGGTCCGAGTACGAGCCCCACGCGCCGTTCCCGCGCTGCTGGAACAACCCACGGGAATCCGACCCGGAGGCGTCGCCACGGTCCAGGACACGCAGCCCTGACTCCCCCAAAGCAACCATGACGCTGATCATCTGGCCCTTCAGGGGAAGGTTCAGCGCCTTGCCGGCACCCATGATCGCCGCGGCGTTCTTCAACTGCTCCTCGGAGTACCCCTCGACCTTTTTATCGGCATCGACCGTGACAGAGACACTAGGGTCGCAATTGCTGGCCGGGGGGTTGACCGGTTGAAGCAACAATGGAATGGACAGGACGGACCCAAATAAGATGCTGGGGACAACGGCCGTAAGGCTTATAGACAACCCTTTGTTCTTCACGGCTTCGACCCCCTACTCATGCCGCATTGCGGTGGTTTCGTCTGGCGTCTTCATCAGCTTTGACGCTCTGGTTTCCCGCATGCCTTTTGTTCAAGTCGGACGGGATCAGGTCATCGATATCAGGTGCCATCAGAATCAGATTAGACATGTCTATAGACATGTCTAACAGTAGCACGGGCAGAAACCCGCGGCTTTTATGGAGGCTAGCTACTTCTCGTCGTCTAATGCGGTGTCTATGAGCCTGGCGAGAGACCTTACGCTCTCTGCGTCGTAAACCTCACCGAGGGCTCGGAGAGCGAAGGATTTCACCTGGTTCTTCCGCATGACTCTAAGAAGCTCCAATTGAGCTTCCACGCGTGCCGGCATTTCTGATCCCGGATCGGTGAGATATGCCGCAGGGACACCAAAGAACTCTGCCAACGCCTCAAGCAGCACTGCGTCTGTAACCAACGGACCGTCGCCGTCACGCATGTAGTACCACCGCGCACGAGACAGCTTCACTCCCCTGGCCGCCAAGGCTGATTGAATGTCTGCGAATTCGTAGGGACGGCCACCCTCAGCAACAACAACGTCCAAGAGTACTCGCAGACGCCGCGCAAGCTCGGCCCGACGCTGCTCAGCATAGGGGCTGTTCCTGGATATCACCGCATCGCTGCTTTCTTGCTATTCATGGCGCCTTCGGCGTAGTCGTACAAAAGTGTCTCAACTTCTCTAACGATCTCTGCATTTCGAGTATCCATTACGTACCCGCGCGTCTGGGCACGGATCTCGCTATCGCGGATTTCTGATACGCGCCGCTGCAAACGTGCCACGCTCTTGACAGTCAAGAATTCAACTCTTGAATAGAGTCGGGAATCAATCACCAAATCCATCTCTGAAGATGCGACGTCCCACCAGATGGGGCGGATCCGGCGGAGCATCTTGGCCGCTTTAACAGTGACGATTAGTCGCTGTGCCACCGCAGCAAGGCGAGGCAAGGAGAGACCTAACGAAACCAGAATGACAATCACTTGCTGGGCTGTTTCATAGATCCATTCGATCTGAGCCTTTAGCTCTGACCCCGGCTGGAGAAAGTTCCCAACCAAGCGCAGTCCCACAAGTGCGAAAGCAAGACCAAAGCCTGCAAGTACCATTCGGAATCCAGAACGAAAGAGACCTCTCATCTGCTTCAGACGGGGCAAACAAATCCTGAGCGCGCTGACGCTCACCGTAATGATGAAGGCTACAGCGAACGTTTGGAACGCAAGAAGTGCCGGCTGTGCACCGTACACACTCACGACCCATCTTGTGGAGAGCGGAGCATTCCACCAAGGAAACGTCAGAAACATCACCAGTGAGCAAATTGCCCACCACCTACGCCATGCCTTACCGCAGACGACTGCGGAGGGGGAGGTAGCCACCTGAAGAGACCTCTGGACCTGCCACAGGGCGGCAACTACAAGTTCAGACAGAACGAGCGCCACGGCGTTCCCACCGCCGAGCACTTGGTCTGCTGCGATATAGACAACGGGGACGTAGAGTGTAAAAGCGACTGAGGCAAAGACTGCTCCGAGGAAGGCAGGAAGTGCCGCACTACTTCGAATGGTCGGAAGCCGAATAAGGGCAAGACCCCAAAGTATGGCTGCGGGGATCCAGTCATTCATCCGAAGACTCGGCCAAAAGAATCGGGAGTAGCTGCTCTCAAAGCTGAAGACCAGGTAAGACGGACTGATAACAGGTCAGCCAAAACTTCTGCTTCCAGTTCATCCGGACTATCGAAGCAGCGGCGTCGCAACAGCTGAGCCTTCACCATCTCCGGGTCCAGCAGTTCGAGCATCCTCCCGAAATCTTCAGACACTTGTTCCGCTGGACCCGCTTGTTCGTGTGCGAACAGGAGGTGTGCGAACTCGTGGCAAAGGATCTTGTTCTTTCGATGAGGACTTGCATTTCGAGGATGAGTAATCACTGCGTGACTGTCGGTGAAAAGGACACTTCCAGTTACAAGGGGGTCATCCTGGGGATGAGCCGCCCTTAGTGTGATGCTGATGTTCCGCTCTCGTTCCACCACCGATTGGAGCGTTTCCAGTGACAGCTCTTGCGGCAGCGACAGCTGCTGGAGTCGATGCTTCGCAGCTCGTTTGGCGCGACGGAAGTCTGGGCTCTTAGTTGGCACGGCTGCGCGGTCCTAGTTCATCCAGGGAGTAGCCATCCGGGTACACGCCACTGCCCGCCTTACCAGGATTAAACCGAGATTGCGCTCGAGGAGGGCGGCGGCGAAGCTGGGCGGCCCGGGCTCGGAGACCGAGTCTGACTACCGTCCTCATCACGTGATTGGGTACTGAGAGACCCAACGAATGGCTCAGTCGGCTGTCATCGAATAGTACGGACAGGACGGGCGCCGCTAGCGGAGCAAGGGGGCCCGGTAGACGGTCGCTGAACAGACTCATGGTGGAGGACATGAGCTCCGCGCCGGCATCGCTCGGCGCGGAGAATTGCTCTTCATAGTCGTCGAGGAACCGCTCTGCCGACTCGTAGGACGTGAATGCATGATCGATGCGCATGCGACGGGCTAGCTCCGCGTAGAAATCTGTTGCCGCCTGGCGCTCATCGGCAGTCGTTCGTCGTCTTCCATGTGCGTCGCAGAACCTTATTGGAACGACCAACAGAGTCGTGAGAACGTACAGGAAGTCTTCGTTTGTCCCTTTGACTCCCTTGTGGACTCTATTGAGTAGATCCACCATCGCCTGTCCTCGTGCTCCATCAAACCCATCTTCGATTAGCTCGTACATGACTATCGCCGTGTCCATAGAGCGCTTGGAAGGCCTGGCGTGGACTTCCCCGGTTAGAGCAAGTGCTTGAGCAATGTGCGGGATTGAGAAGTTTCGGTAGTACGAGAGAAAAAAGCCCACTTCAAATTCTTCGGCGAGATCGAACATGACCGCACGCCTGTAGGTCGCAGACGCATGGGCAAGGGGTGGTCGATCAAACTTTTCCATACCTCCATTGTCGCCCCTTCGTACCTTAGCTTTAAACATTTCGTTAGACATGTCTAAGATGAGGCATAGTTAGCCGCAAGGAAGAACTCAAAGGATTGACTGCAGAGGTGAGACGTCACAAACACGACACGCCGCCGTTTTCTGAAAACAATCCCAGAGGTGCGAATCGCTCGGTGATAGCTTCAGAGCAGTCGCAACGACTGCAGTCAGTCGGGACGGCGCAGCAAGGCAACGATGAAGCTGTAACCGCTCCGGGCGGATACAAAATCAAAGGAAGCAGCACATGACAGCAGTAGCAGTAAATCGAGGCGGCGGCCGCCCCAGCAAAGGCCTGCGTAAGTTCATTGGTTTTCGCTCACCGGAACCCACTGCTGACGGTATCGCGAAGGTGGCCGCCCATAAAGGCCTCACCGTCACCGAATACCTCCTCTCCGTCGTAGAGCCGAGGCTCAAAGAGGACCTTGCCGCACTTGACCAGGACGACTACCAGCAGGAGCTGCCCATCCGCATGGCCTCATAGAACAAAAGAAGGCCCGCACTAGGCGGGCCTTCGAAGCTTGAGACTTACCCTCTGGATTGCTTGCCGGCGGATCAGATTGTAAGTCGTGGAGGGCCTAGCAAGGCCATCCTTTGTGTTGCTATGAAACCGATCTGGCAGGATCGGTCCTTTTTCGTACCTCAATCCCCGAAAGGATTACTCACATCGTACATCAGCACGTCTCCGTGCTGCCAGCATGCCCGACTACTGGCGTGTCCGAGCAGCGAGATGATCCCGCCTCCGTTTGGGCAGCGCTCTCACCATTTCTGGCAGGCCAGCCGCGCGTTCGGTTGTCGCGTGATGGGGGCAAAACCTATCCGCAAAAACACGAACGGAACCTATCTGAAGCCCTCCCCTCGCTGCCGGCGGCGGTGCGAATCTTCGGGAAAGACGGTACCTGCGCCGCGATATTTTTGGACTTTGACTCCTCAATAGCGGGGCTGGAGCGGGTCCAAGCCGACGTCCGAGCCGTTCAGACATGGCTGCACTCGAACGGGGCCCGCTGGATCGAGGACTACTCCCCCAACGGCGGCCGTCATCTCTACATCCCGCTGGCACAAAGGGTTACCTTCTCCGAAGCGCGTGATCTTGTCGAAGCGCTGGGTACGCGATACCGGAGCCTGGACAAGACCCCGCACCAGAACGTGCTCCATGGCTGCATGCGCACCCCCGGGTCACCGCACAAGCGCGGCGGCCACCAAGAGCTGGCGATGAGCCTCTCCATGGCCTACGACGTCGCCCGCCGCCCCAACAGCCCCAGCATCTGGGCCGCCATGACAAAGGATCTAGCCGCCGAGATAAAAGCTGTCCGCGCACTCCGACAGGAGGAGTCGTTCAGCGCCACGGCCGAGGCACCCGTTATCGACCACCCCGCGGGGCGGATGTCCCGCTCCATGCAAGTACTGGCACAGACCGGAATGTACGACACGAACCGGTACGTTTCGGACTCGGAGGCACGCCAGGCAGTCCTGGTGTCGGCCGCAGTCGCTGGCCTGCACTTGGTCGATGTTGAACGCCGGATGCTCCAGGGAACTTGGCCCGGACTGGCCTCCTTCTACGCACGTTATGCAGCCCGGCACCGGCTGTCGGCACTGCGACGGGACTGGCAGAACGCCGTCAGATACCTCACTAAAACCACGGCCACGAGCGACGGAAATATCAATGTCCGTAGATCCCCCACAAGCCAGCAGAATACACAGCCCCCAGCACTACTGGGCACCAACCCAATTTCAGATCCCGATGCAGAGCATCGGTTCATCCGGACATGGCGCAATGCTCTACGAATCAGGGAGGTGCGCTACCAGGAATCCAGGACAGGAATGGCACGCCGGATGGTCCTGAGGTCTCTTGGGGAAGCAGCCCACATGACGGCATCGCGCTTTATCGAATTCGGCGTCCGTTCGATTGCCGTCGCTACCGGACTGGACCACACCACGGTGGCCACGCATCTGCGGGAACTGCGTGCCGAGAAGGATCCCCTGGTCACGTTGGTGGAGGAAGGCCGTGGTACTAAGGGCGACCTGTACATGTTGACCGTCCCCGAAGAGCTGAAGGCGGCAGCAGAAGACGCATCCTGGCAGAAAGGAAAGATTCACGCCCTTCGCCCGGTCTTCCGGGAACTGGGGCTGCCGGCCGCGTTCGTCTATGAGGCCCTGGAACACTCCCCCGCTATGTCCACCACCGAGATCGTGCGCGTCACCAGGCTGTCCCGGTCCGCGGTCAATGAGGCCCTGGACGTCCTGGCAGCCTGGAACCTCATCACCCGCGGTGCTGCTCGCGCCTGGTCCACCGTCGCCGCCACGTCACTGAAGCATCTCGCCGAACACTTCGGAGTCCTGGAAGCTGTCGCCGCACAGATACAGCGTTACCGCAACGATCGGATCATTTGGCGGGAATGGCTGGCGAAGAACGTGAACACGGTAGCCGAACTCCTCTCCCCCGAAGACGACTATCCGTGGGAGATGTTCGAGGGGCCACCCGACGAGTGGTCATTGTCTGATATGGCTTTCAGGAGAATTGGGTGAGGGGCAGCGCAAAGATCTAGCTGTGACGCTGCCCGCCCTCCCCCGGGCTGATTATTTCCTGAGGACGTTTTTCGCGCCATAACTAGTGCCATAGTACCAACCATAAGTACCGTAGGAATGAAGCCATATGGAACCGTCATCCGAGCATTACGCCGATAAGGTTTATTTCGCTTGGATATAAAGCTGGAAGACGGCCGAGACCAGCGCGCTGCGTGACGGTGCATCCAGCTCAGTAACCTTCTCATCCAGCCAGGCAACCTGGAGTCCGTCGAGTCGGAGCTGGATCTGGATGCCCGCCTCTCCGCGTTTTCGCGGTGCACGGCGGGGCATGCCGGAGCTCGTCAGTATGGTCTCGGGGGTGAACTGCTTAGCGATGTCCTCGTCGTCGACTGCTTCAAAGGCATCAATCAGCAAGTCCGCATATGTGGTCCGCTCCTGGTAGACAGCGTTCTTGACCTCTGCCAGGAGCGCCGGTGGCAGGTACACTCCAACGTTGCGCAGCGCCCCGGGAACCAGCTCGGAGGCTTTGGTCGCGTTAGCAGCTTTCTTGGCAGCAGGCTGCTGTCGGGAGGGGGCATCAGTGGCCTTCATGGGAGTGTTTGGCCTTGCCCGCTCTCCTGCCGCCTCAGGCAGCGTTTCCGTGGCGGGTGCTTGCTCAGCGAGATGCAAATCTGCTTGAGGCTGTTCAGCAGGCACCTGCGTGTCAGCGGAGTCGGGTGATGTAATTGGAGACAGTTGAACAAGTTCGTCGGTCGGTACCTCAACCGACTCTCCGCTTTGGGGTTCCGGTTCAGGGGTGCCCCTCCCCCGCTTCGGAGCCAGCAACCCTTGTAGTGCTGCACCGCGGGTAGTCGCTGCAGGTGCGAATGCGCCAGCAAGGCTCTGTCGCCCGCTCATGCTTGGCTCCCACTTTCGATTTCGTTCAGTCGGGCGAGGATCTCGCCGGTTAATTGTTCGTACTCTTCAGCAAGTCCCCCGGCGTTTCGCGAGAAGAACCCGTCCGCTGGCTTCTCCCCCGCTCGGAGCGCCTTCAGGCGGTTTTTCTGGGCGTCGGTAACGGCACCTTCAAGTTCGTGGAAGAGCAGACCCTTGCGGCGCGCGTCGGCGCTTGCGCTCTCTAGGTTCCTGATGCGGGTTGCGAATACTGGGGCGACGGTGCCGAGCATTTCTTCCAGGGTCTCTCGAACGCTGCGCTCGAGGCGCATGGAGCGCGGGCCGACACCGAATAGGACGATACCTGCCAGCTGCAGCGACGGGTTGCGGTCACGTACAGCCATGAAGCGGCGTGCAATGCGCTCGACACCGTCGATGCTCGCATCATCAGACCGGGTAGGAATGACGACTGCACTGGAGATTGCGAAGGCACCTTCTACGAGGATCCGCTCCCCCGGCGGGGTATCGATCAGGATCAAGTCGTACTCGTCTGCCAACGGGGCCAAGACGGCGTAGAGCATGTCGCCGAAGTCGGCAGCGCCGGAGCGGCTGGAGCGGGACACCATAAGGCCCTGGATGTCTTCAAGGTCCTGGCCGCCCGGGATTACGTCAAGGTTTTCGCGAACGTCGCGAAGGATCATCGGCGGTGTGCCGGCGATCAGGGCCTGAAAGAATTCCCTCCCTGTCTGCCGTTCGTATCCGAGGTCGCGGGCCAGATCACCCTGGGGGTCAAGGTCGATCAGCAGCACACGTGAGCCGGCCAGCGCCACGTACCCACCTACGTTTGCCGCAGTTGTCGTCTTACCGACTCCGCCTTTGCCGTTAGCCAGAGATATGACACGGTCTAGGGCCCGTGTTGCTTGGGGTTTGGGGGGTACGGGGATTTCCAGCGATCGTGCCATCGGCCGACGATTCTCCTACTTGATCGGATGCCATGTTGTCCTGCTGTCAACGCTATGTGGGCTCCCTTGAGAATGCCGGTATTGACACGCGTAAGAGTGGTAACAGGCCGTAGAGCATGGCTGAACACGGTACGCCATGTCGTAGAAATGGCTGGGCTTAACGTATATGTTCCCTCTTGTCCTCAGGCCTGGCGCTTCATTGGTTGCTCTATTAGTCGCCGCACCTCATCCCATGCGTTTACCCCTGTAGGAGCGTCCATTGGCTGGCAAATGGTGTTACGCGTATGCGACCACCCCTGTCGTAATGCTGGTCGTCACCCTTGTCTTCAGGCCGGGTCGGCTATTGGGCATCTCATTTGCCGCAAGGCTTGGCCATAGGCGCGTCCTCGTATGGATCGGGCTGCCATAGGCCTAAGCGTTTATCCGGCGCGCCATTTGGCTGGTCGTCCAACAGGAGTTATGGCAAGCCTTATGGCATCAGGCGCTGTTGGTGCTGGGGTGGACTGCCGAACCTGCAGGGAAACGAGGACCATGGCTAGCGGCCTACGGCTTTGAAATCAATCTTAATCGAGGCCCCTACTGGAGCCCGCAGCCATGGCAGGGAGAAAATTAACACAGCCGCGCTATTATCTGACGGCCGGGATTTCGGATGGCGATAGGGGAGAGGGCGGGGAGGCTGACCGCGGGCTGGAGGCCCGGCCTGCCATCCGGACCATGGATCAGCCCGTCTGGGTGTGGCAGCGGGAAACAATATCGTTCAGTTGACGTCCTACAACATCCTCGTCACCGTCCCTCAGGTGATCGAGCATCTTGTTCAGCGCTGGCCGCCTGGCCCTCGAGCCACTCACGTCACGGTCGGCGAAGATCCTGTGACAGCCCGCGACCTTCCACGCTGCATGCTGCAGTTCCGCGTTCTGATCAACGGTGCTGACCGTGGCTATCCAATACTCCGCGGAGGAAGCTTTCGTAGTCCAGCCACTCGCCGATGCGTTTCGCCGAAGCCCGGGCCGGGAATACGCTCCGTGCGATTTGGGGTCGAGTTGTCAATGACGACCGTTTGTGGGACGGGCTTGTGGCAGTAATGGGGGAGAGGCCAGCAGGACCGCGGATTCCCAGCCGCTTTGGGGCGGAGCGTAGCAGGTCAATAACGGCCGGTTCTGATCACGAGCTCGTCTAGCGACGGGATCATATCTGCCGGACGAAGCTGTCTGTAGGGGATGCTTTTAGCGGGCTCCTGAATGAAACTAACCCACGCCTCGCGTCTCCCGTTCTCGTCTTTTATAGGAGCGCGGTCAGACGTCACAGAAGCCAGGGGAGGGGCGGCGGCGCATGCTGTTACCGCGTTAAATGGCCAAGCCCACCGGTGCACTTGCGTACACGGTGGGCTGGCCCGGCCAGTTGTCTCGGTTATCGACTGCGGGCGGAGATGACTTGTTTGGTCATGGCGCCTGCGCTGCCGAGGTAGCCGGCGGGGTCGCAGAGTTGGGCAATGCGTTCTGCGCCGAGGTGCTGGACGAGTTCGGGGTGTGCAAGGAGTTCGGATTCGAGTGTGGTGTGGGTTTCGATGGCGGTTTTGCACGCGTCGTAGATGACGTGGTGTGCTTCCTGGCGGCCCAGGACCGGGGCGACGGCCATCATGACGGCTTCGGCGACGATGAGTCCGCCGGTGATGGCGGTGTTTTCGCGCATCCGCTCTACGTTCACTTCCAGGCCGGAGAGCATGAATTCAGCCTGCGCGAGGGAGCTCGAGAGTAGCAGGAAGGACTCGGGAATGGTCGCCCATTCCAGGTGCCAGGGGCCGGTGGCGCGTTCGAAGTCCTGCACCATGGCGTCGAACATGGTGGAGGATTTGTCGCGAAGCATTTTGGCTGCGGCGAGCATGAGTTCGCAGGAGATCGGGTTGCGTTTTTGCGGCATGGTGGAGCTCGCGCCGCGGCCTATGACGAACGGTTCGGCTGTTTCACCGTATTCGGAGGAGCACATCAGCATGACGTCCAGGGCGATCTTGCCCAGGGAACCGCCGATGTTGGCCAGCAGGGAAACCAGTTCTGCGAGGCCGTCGCGGGCGACGTGCCAGGTGATGTCTGGGTCGGTCAGACCGAGTTCCGCGGCCAAGGCAGCTCGGGTTTCGAGGCCTTCTGGTCCTTCGCCTAGGGAGGCGAGGGTGCCGGCGGCTCCGCCGAACTGGACCATGAGGTCGCGTTCCGCCGCTTGGGCCAGCCGGTCGGCCTGCCGGTCAAGGGAGGAAAGCCAGACGGCGCAGCGGTAGCCGAAGGTCACGGGCAGGGCGTGCTGCAGGTGGGTGCGGCCGGCGGCGAGAGTATTCACGTGGGTTTCTGCGAGCCTGGCCAACGCGGTCCGGACACCGTTGAGCTGTTCGGTGAGGAGGGTGATGCCTTCCTTGCACTGGAGCATGGTGGCGGTGTCCATGATGTCCTGGGTGGTCGCACCCCAGTGGATGTAGCGGCCGTCGTCACCGCACTGTTCGGAGAGTTGCTGGACGATGGGCAGGATGGGGTAGCCGACGATTTCGGTTTCGTGGCGGAGGCGTTCCTGGTCGAGTCCGGCGAAGTTGGCAGTTTCGGTGATGCGGGCTGCGGCGTCGGCCGGGATGAGTCCAACGTGGGCTTCGGCGCGGGCGAGGGCAGTTTCGGTGTCGATGATGCGGCTGACGTAGGCGTCATCGCTGAAAATGGCGCGCATGCGGGCGGTGCCGAACATGTCGCGGAAGAGCAGGGAGTCGTAAACGGTGGAGCTCATGGGTGGTCCTTTATTTCGTGGAGGCGGTCGAGACGATTTCGGGGGTGCCGCTGGTGGCTAAGGCTGGGGTTTCAGCGGCGATGCCGTGCCCGGTAGGGGAAGCTGCTTCCAAGGTTTCCTGGCGGTCCATTTCGGCGAAGAACGCTGCTGGGTCGGCCAGGGCACGGCGGACCTTCTGGACGTCCATTTCCTTGGTCATCTTGGAGACAACGATGGTGGCCACGACATTGCCGAAGGTGTTGCAGAAGGCGGTTGCCATGGACATGAACCGGTAGACGCCGAAGAGGATCGCGACGCCTTCCAGCGGGAGGTATCCGGTGGCGGCCACAGTGGAAGCAAAGACGACATAGGTGCCGCCGGAGACAGTGGCTGCACCCTTGGAGGTCAGCAGCATGATGGCCATCAGGCCCAGCTGCTCGCCCAGTCCCATGTGAACGCCGAAGGCGTTGGCCAGGAAGATGGTGCAGATCGACATGTAAAGCGAGGTGCCGTCAAGGTTGAAGGCGTAGCCGGTGGGAACCACGAGTCCGACGCTCTGCTTGGAGCAGCCCATGGCGGTGAGTTTCTTCAGCAGTCCGGGCAGAGCCGATTCGGAGGACGCGGTGCCGAGCACGAGGGACATTTCGACCTTCACGAAGCGCAGGATGCGGAAGACGTTGAACCCTGCGATCAGGCAGACCAGGCCGAGGACCACGGTGATGAACAGGGCGACGACGGCCCAGTATTCGAGGACCAGCTGGGCGAGCGCAATCAGCATGGCGCTGCCGTTGGTGCCGACAGAGTAGGCGATGGCACCGAAGGCGCCGATGGGTGCGAGCTTCATGATCACGTTGATGAAGCCGAAGAAGGCCTCGGAGACGGTGTCGAGGCCGCCCTGGATCTTGCCCAGGACTGCGGGCTTGAGGGTCAGGAGGCCGGCGCCGAAGATCACGGCGAGGATGACGACCTGCAGCAGCTGTCCGGACGTGAAGGCACCGAAGAAGTTCTCCGGGAAGATGCCCTTCAGGAACCCGGCAAAGGAGTGGTCGCCGTCCGTGGCCGGAGGCTTGCCGCTATTAGCGGTGAGTGCGCCGGCACCTTCGCCGACATGGAGCAGGTTAGCGGCAAGAAGTCCAAGGGCGAGTGCGATGGTCGAGACCACTTCGAAGTAGATCAGGGCGGAGAACCCGATCCTGCTTGCCTGCTTGAGGTTGCCGGCCGAGAGGATGCCCAGCACCACGGTCAGGAAGACCAGCGGGGCGATACCTGCCTTGATCAGAGCCAGGAAGAGATCCCCGACAATCTTGAGCTGGGCCGAGAAGCCGGGGAAGGCAAAGCCCACGATGATACCCAGGGCCATGGCAATCATGACCTGCGCGCCCAGGCCCCGGTACCAGGCTTTCTTTGGCCGGGGAACTGCTGATTCCAGGAGCTGTTCTTGCGACTTCATTGACGCCTCACTTGTCTAGACACATTTTCTGTCTAGACAAATGTGAGGCATGTCATGGCGTTATGTCAAGGCCGGTTTTGCAGCAGCCGACCGAGAGGCGGTTCTAGCCGCGCTCGAGGACTGATTCGTAGACGAAGCGGGTGGCCGGGTGTGTGCTGATCGCGACAGCAAGGATCCCGCCGTCGGCATCGATATAACGCCTCGTCAGCCGCAGGGCCACGGAGCCGGGTATTTCCCCCAACGCCTTGGCAGCTTCCTCGTCCAGTACGGTTGCTTTGATCTGCTGCAGAACCCGGATGACTTGGCGGCCGGTGCGCTCGGCGATTAGATCAGCGACGAGCCGGTCACTGTCCTTGAGTTCCCCCTGAATGAGGGGTGCATCCGCGGGAGAAATATAGACCTTTGCCCAGGACGCCGGCCGGCCGCCCTCCGCAGGATCCCGTCGGGTTGATGTGATGACTGTGCGCACCGTACCTTCGGGCAGTCCCAGCTCATCAGCCAAAGGGCCGTCAACAGCCACCTCTTCGACGGAGAGGATGGTGCGCTCAGCCGTCCGCCCATACTGCGCCAATTCCTCGATCGAGGAGAGCTTTGTGTGGAATTCCTGCACCGGCTGGAGCCTGACAACCCGCGTACCCTGGCCCTTGCGCCTGGCAATCAGGCCGGCATCCTCAAGTTGCCTGAGCGCCGCACGGAGCGTTTCCCGAGACACCCCATACTTGGATGCGAGTTCCGGCTCGGACGCAAGGAAGGCGCCCACCTCCCACTGCCCTTCGGCGATCCGGGCCTGCAGATCCTCAGCGATCGTTACGTACCTGGCCGCCACGGCAATCCATCCTTTCCAGACTCAATCTCTCAAACAAGTCTAGACAGGTTGCGTGTAATGCAGTCGCCACTAAGCGAAGGTGTTCAGGAACCCCCGGTGACAATGGTTGGGTCAATAACGACCGTTTCTGACCTCTCCACGGCATGCCTTCGCGAAATGAAGAAAATGCACTCATATCCTTGGTCAAAACTGGTTTGGGTATGCGCGGGTAAGTACCCGCGGGCAATCGCTGGATTCCCAGGTGGATGCACTCGTCGCCGCAGGGGCAGTGCGCGTGT
This sequence comes from Arthrobacter sp. MAHUQ-56, assembly GCF_019710585.1. Taxonomy (GTDB): domain Bacteria; phylum Actinomycetota; class Actinomycetes; order Actinomycetales; family Micrococcaceae; genus Arthrobacter. The sequence continues at coordinate 135,199 of NZ_JAIFZQ010000022.1, forward strand.
TTCAGGAGTACGCCTCCGGCGCCACCCAGGCAAGGACGCGCTGGAAGGAATGCCTTGATTACCTACAGCCCGGGAACGTCCTGGCAGTCACTGATCTAACGAGGCTGGGCCGTAGCACTGCGGATTTGGCCGATATCGTAACGGTGCTAGGACAGCGGGGGATAGGTTTCCGCTCTCTCGCTGAACCCTGGCTCGATACAACGAGCGCACACGGCAAGCTCATTTTTGACATGTTCGCCTCCCTGGCTGAGTACGAGCGGTCCCGGCTTTCCGAACGGACGAAGGACGGTCTAGCGGCGGCCAAAGCACGAGGGCGACTTGGCGGCCGCCCTCGAACGATGACTCCTTCGAAAACGGAGGCCGCCCGGCAGCTGCGCAGCCAGGGAAAGACTCTCAATGAGACCGCGCAGATACTCAGCGTCAGCGTCTCTTCATTAACTCGCGCCCTCAGCCGCTCGGATATCGTCGAGGTGCTCCACTAGTTCCCTGTGGCCCTCCTGTATAAGGCGCTCTGTGTCTTCGAGGGTGAGATGGTCGATATGCCATCCAAGTAGGCGCCGGCGGATATCGAGCATCGCATCTACTGCATGCCCCCGGTCCGGGGCATGAGCAGCGTCTTCAACGTAACTTCGACATGTATCGGCCAAGTGGTCTGCAGAGCACCGGGTAGAGAGTCGGAATAGTGAGCGTGTTACAGCAGCAGTGGTGGGGTTCTTCTCGCTCCGGACATCCTCCATGTATTGGTCGATGGCGTCACTGATGTCTTCGATGGTCTCGCCTCGGACAGCACGCGCTGACGCTCCGTTATCCTCGAGGCGTTTTTCGTGTTCATACTGGCGGCTCTCATGGCGCTCAGCTGCGTGAGCACGAATTTGTTGACGCCCAGCTTTGAGCGTCACTTGAGCAGTAACGAGTGCTATTCCTAGGGGCATCGCGACTGTTTTAAGAATGTCGACGAGTGAGGCGAGCAGTTCCATTGCTCGATGCTCTCGTACCGGGTGCTTGCAGATGCTTCAACGCGCCGTCGGCGCTCAGCACAGGCAGAAGTGCGACGCCACTTCGCCGCCCTAGTCGTAATTATGTTTCGACCACTCAGCCGCTAACGCGTAACGTGCCGTTCTCGTCTACCTCGCACAACTAGTCTTCGGAGGGTTAGCCTCGTTTCGTGAAGTCCTGATCGGCAAGGGAGAAAATGGATCCACGACAAGATGTGGTTTCAGAAGCAGACGTATCAACGGTTTCCCTTGACGTCGCCGCCGTCTTCCTGAAGCACCGTGAAGCGATGTACAGAGTTGCCTACGCCATGCTCCGCACCGACCACCACAACCAAGCCGTGGACGTGATTGGAGAGGTGATGGTTGCGATTCTCAAAAATCCGCCCGACTCCGTTGGGAATTGGGAGGCGTACCTGGTCCGGGCTGTTCAGAACAAGATCCGGGACCTGTGGAAGTCAGCCGCCCACCGTCACGAGCAGCTCTTGCTCGCCGAAGCCACGCCGACGGAGGGTGACCGACTTGGCGGTGACGAAGTCGAGGACGACCCGGCCTCCGAAGTCGTGGAACTACTCAGTCGACAGCAGACCGTGCAGACAGTGCGGGCGGCTATGGCTGAGATGGAAGCTTGGGATCCGCAGGCAGCCTATGTGTTGTGGCAATGCGCGGGGCTGGAGCGGTCCTCCCAGCAAGTAGCCGACGAACTCGGCATATCGGGTTCGAGGGTTAGGCAGATTGCATCGAAGGCGAGAAAGAAATTGATAAGCCTCCTGGAGGCCAAGGAGCTGCACTTATGAACGAAGAGACAGATCGACTCTTGGAGCGATTGCTGGAGGCGCCACCTGGCCCGCAGCGTGAGCAGATACTTGCCCGGATTGACGCTAATCGCCGCGAAGAAGCTCTGAAGCTGCTTGATGCTGGAGATTTGGTCTGGGAAGCCGCACACAGCGCGCCTCCCTTAGAAAAGGACCCAGTGGCGGCGATGCTGGGCGTGGTTCCAGATCCGAACTTTCAGCTCGACGCAAAGGCACTTGCGCGAGCCTGCAAGACAAGCCGCGTTAAGCCCACTGCGTTGGCGAGCCGCCTTAATGCGCGCGGTTGGAAGATTGATGCCTCCGATGTCTTCCGGTGGCAAACACGTCCCGCACCGGACGTCCCGCCGGCTCTGATCAAGGCGATAGCGGAGGAAGTGCACAGTGAGCCCGAACGCCTTGTGGCTCGCTCTCAGCCACAGCGAACCGCGCTCGTGGAGGTAGCCGAGAACATCGCCGCTTCTCCACGATTCCGTGACCTCGTTCAACGATTTGCCACCATACGGCAGATCTCCGTGGAGATGGCGGAATCGGCCATGAAGTCACGCATGCTGGCCACAGTTCACCGCGGGGACATGCCCGATCAGGAGCAGATGCTGGCCTCGCTGGAGTCACTCGTTCATGCGTTGGAGACAGAACAGGACAGATGAGAACACTGGAGGAGTGCGTTGAAGCAGCACTGTCGATACTCACACAGAAGATCCGCGTGGAGTTCGCTGCAGATCCCAAAACGGTCCTCCGGGACGGACTAGGGCTAAAGGTTCGGCACGCAGAACACCTCAGCGATCAGCGCGGCGATGGCGGAGCATGCGACGGCGTCTCCTTTTTAAGGGACGGAGTGATCCTTTATGCCCCGACTCCCCAGAGCCGCCGGGAGAACTTCACCTTGGCGCACGAACTAGGTCACTGGCTAATTGATCAGACCCCGGCTATTTACGACTGGCTTTTTGAGCAGGCTGATCCTAACCAGGAACTCGAGACGATCTGCGACCGCATTGCCCAACGGCTGCTTCTTGGCGAATCCGACATCGACCAGGTCCTGGGAGGCTCCGCCGTACAGGCCCGGCACGTCCTCGAGCTCTATGAACGGAGCAACGCCAGCCTGCCGGCATGTGCCATCGCTCTTGCCTCGAGGCTTTCCGGAGTCGGCGCCGTCCTAATCATCGAAGCCGACCCAGATCTCGGCTCGGCGGTCGTAGGCTATGCGAGCGTCCATCCCGATCCTGAACGGGGCTGGCCGAAGGTTTACCCCTGGCCGGGCCAGTCTGTCCCGCCTGGCCACCCACTCCGAAGCATTCGCGCCGGAGGATTTATACGTCGGCGCAGCTTCTGGGCGATGCCGTGGGGCCTATCAGCCGACTTTTACCTGGACGCTGTCGAGGTGCGCGGCCGTTGGGTGGTAGTGATGGCGGACACCGATCTCTGGGGTGCCGAAAGGTTTCACCCAGTGGCACCACGCGAGTTCGACCAACGGCCTGAACGAGAAGTGAACTGCTGCGGGCTGACACAGCGGGTTCGCGGGTTCCCCTGCTCGAAGTGTCACCAGGTGTCCTGCCGCGCTTGCAGAAAGTGCCGCTGCGACCGGCAGGATGACGAGCTGGTTATGTGTGGGGGCGGCTGCTTCTTGAAGTTCAGGCCAAGCCTACTCGTCAAGGGCCTATGCGAGGAGTGTCGCTAACACCCTAGGGGACTGTCTCGTCTACTTGCTGAGAGGACGCCGGAGAGAGGCTTCGGCGGCTCGAAAACAGCAAGGAGAAAAGTCATGACCACTGAAAAGAAGCCGAACGGAACCGTCACCTTCAGTGTGGACAATGTCGAATTCAGGGTAGATGCCAAGCACCAGACCGCTGGTTCCATCCTCGCCCTCGCTGGGTTGGACGCGACGATGTACGAGCTGGCCAAGCTGCACGGCGACGGCGCGGCCTACAAAGCGGAGCAGCAGGTAATCGTCCATGAGGGCGATGCCTTCATTACCGTGCGCACCAGCGCTCCGGTTGCCTGAGGAGGAAGCGATGGAGCACGGGATCAACGCCATGATGAAGTCTCTCGAAGCGCTCGGCGCCATGCCCGTGCTCCGTCACGGGCTACTCACATACACCGTAAAACCCAACCACGGAGCCTGGGCCGACCAGCAGGTCCAGACCGGGGTCGCCGAGGCTGAAGCACAGCTATGGCCTGCAACTCCGCCACACTGGGTGCATATCCCAGAAGAAGTCGTGATCCCCGGGTCAAATACACAGCCCTCCACGCATCCCCGTTGGCTCGGGCACTCCCGCGACATCCAAAGCTGGGCCCAAGAGGTCAACCACGGTCTGGCGTGGCTCTCCCACGTACGTAGCGTTTTGGCCGGAGCAACGTCGTGAGCGCCAGACGACTGTCTGTCGCGATGACCGCTGCCATCCACGAGGCCCTTACAAAACACCTTATCCGCGAGGACGGCGACGAGGACCTCTGCCTGGCGATGTACGCACCGTCGACAGGTGCTCGTCGCGACACCGTGCTTATCCGCGAAGTCTGTCTTCCTCTCGATGATGACCGCGAGGTTCACGGCAACGCAACCGTCACAGGCGGGTACGTCTTGCGAGTGGCACGGGAAGCCCGCAATCGTGGTCTTGGAGTGGTTATCCTCCATTCACACCCAGGTGGGCGCGGGTGGCAAGACCTCAGCGAACTCGATGCGGACGCGGAAAGCTCCTATGCACACATGGTCGCCCAGGTCACCGGACTGCCGCTGATCGGCATGACGCTTGCGGGCCTCGATGAGAGATGGTCGGCACGCCGGTGGAGTGCCGAAGGGAACTACTTTGCGGCGGAGAGCGTGCGCGTCGTGGGCGCCCGATTACAGGTCAGCTGGAACGGGCGGCTCGTGCCGGCACCTTCCGCGATGCCCAGCCAACTGCGCACAGTGTCGGCATGGGGAGAGCGCACGCAATCCAGCATCGCCCGTCTACGCGTCTTGGTAGTCGGTTCCGGCAGCGTTGGCATGGACCTCGCAATCCGGCTCGCGGCCACGGGGATCCAAGAAATTGGAGTTATGGACTTCGATGTAGTGGAGGAGGTAAACCGAGACCGACTGGTCGCCGCCACCCGCCGCGACGCTAGGCTCAAAATCCCCAAAATAGACGTCGCACAACGAGCATGCACCAACACGGCAACCGCAGCCGACTTCCGGTTCAGGGGCCACCACCTCAATGTCACGACCATCGAAGGACAAAGCACGGCTCTCGACTACGACGTAATCTTCTCCTGCGTCGATCGGCCCTGGCCACGGGCCGTCCTAAATCAGATTGCCTACACCGACCTCATCCCCGTCATCGACGGCGGGATCGGAATTGACACCTTCAGCACCGGGGAGATGCGCAACGCGACCTACCGCACGCACGTTATTCGGCCCGGCCGCCCCTGCCTACAGTGCAACGGACAGCTCGATCCCGCTCAGGTGTCACGCGACCGGCTGGGCCTCTTCGATAACCCCACATACATAGAAAAGGACTGTCAGCCTGAAGCCGGCAAGCAAAACGTCACGATGCTGTCAGCCTCGGTTATGGCGTCGCAGTTGGCCCTGTTCGTGTCGCTTGTCGCAGCTCCGTCGCGGTTTGGCGAACCCGGGCCACTTCGTTTCAGTCTCACCAGTCACCGACTCGAGCACGTCCCAGCCAAGACAAACGCTGCCTGTGTCTACGAGAACCTCGTAGCCGAGGGGGACCGACGTGTCCCTTTGGCCCAGGCGGCGGCGGTCACACCACCGGCCACCAAATCTTGGTCAGTCCCGTCCATGCTCGATCTTGTTGTGCGCAGCCTGCTTAGCTTCCTCAAATGGACACGTCCATGAGCTAGGAGGTGGGCACCACCGGTTTTCGGACCGGGCCGCTCAGGCGGAAGGGCTTCGTGTGCGGAAGACATGTGATGTCCGAAGCGACGGGAGACCTTCTGAGCCACTGTGAGGCCATCGAGGCAAGGCCACCCCCCATAAGCTCGAACGTGGCGACCACCCAAAGTGCGGCGATCGCGCTCCGACCGGGCCCTAAGCGTCCGCACGGGTACAGGAAGGCTCTGCCTTGCCGCACCACCAGGGCGTCACCCGGCGACACCGCCGGCTTAGTAGCGCAGCCCAAGCGCAGGTTAGAGGCTTAGGCTGGGCACGCCAATGACGTCGTAGAGGTACTGCTCCTTAACAACAGGTATGCCGTATTTCCGTGCCTTCGCCGCCTTGCCGGAGAGGCTATCCGGGTCGGCTGCCACGACTAGATCAGTTTTCTTGGTAACTCCATCCGCGACCGTGTACTGCATTTCGGTGAGAAAGCCTGCGAGCTCGGCTCGTTCTCTCGACATCGCTCCGGTAAGGACAATTACGGCGCCCGGTCGGACGCTGTGAGTGGGGGAAGCGACTGGCGGGCATGGCGCAGGAGGCGAAGCTAGCTTTTGGTCGACGACCTCCCGGCTGATGGCGAGGAGGTCTGCTGCCAGATAGAGACTATCGCGCTCCTGGTTAGTAACGACGCCATCGGCCCATGCCGCCCGTATGAGTTGCTCGAGGTAGTAATGGTGTAAATTCAGGCACCTTTCCCGGCTTATCCCGAGCTCATCTGCCAGCTTCAACAGTTCACGCGTCTCATGTACAGAAAGGTGTAGGTCCAACATGGCTTTTGATAGCAGTTCGAGGTATTGCTCATGTTCCTCGGGTCCAGTGAATTCTGGCATGTGGGAAGTGATCCGAGAAAGGAAATGCCTCTCCACACGTTCCCCTGCGGGACGAAGTGCCGGCTTGAACGTCTGCCGAGATGAAGTGTATGAGGGCCAAGTGATACGACGGGCAGACGTCAGCGCATACTCCCAGTCTGGGCGCGTGGGGTCCATATCAATGTACCGGCCTAGCAATGTGGCCGCAGCTAAAGCGTCATCCCCGGCACAGTGGGCGTTATAGTTTTCCACGCTCAGAAACTCGCAGCAGTGCTCGAGGGATCTTGCGTTTCCTTGAACATAGTCATGAGCAAGGCGCATCGTACAGAGCCCACCGAGGAATTCTTTCGGAAGCGAGATATCTGCTCGAGAGAATTCATTGGCCAAAAATTCAGCGTCAAACCTCAGGTTGTGCGCCACCATGATGGATCCTTCCAGGACATCCAACAAGGCTGGGGCAACCTGTTTGAAAGTCGGGGCATCAATGATGTCTGCTGCTCGAATTCCATGGATCCGCTGAGGTCCCAGATCTCTCCCGGGGTTCACCAAAGTTTCCCAGCGGTCGATCACTTTGCCGGTTGCATCAACTCGAACTACACCGATTTCCGCGACCCGGTGGTTCATTGCGGTGAAAAGGCCCGTAGTCTCAACATCGACGACTGCGAACATTGATTCAGGCACTAGCTTCTCCTACCGCCGACGCTGGAACAGGCCAGGACCTGACCAAGTGTCCTCCAACTCCGTTGAAGTAGGTTCGGGACTTGCGTAGGCGGTCGTTCTCAATGTCTATCCAGTAGTTCAACAACCTCACGCAGCCATTAGCCACCCGCAAGGCTTCCTGGTTCACGGGGTCCATGCACTCAACGGCACTTTCCCAGGCGTGCGGCAGTGGCGGCGCGGGCCAATCAATGTCTAGGAGTGGAGCCTGCCGACGATAGTCAGGGAGGGGAGCGCCGGCGGCGCGGGCTTCCTTACGGGCTTTTACTCTTTCGCTGTTATATGCGGCGCGGCGGTCGTTTTCCGCCCAGAACATGTCCTGCAATAGGTCTATCCAAGACCTGCAGTCAGCTATGAACGTTTCGGGGTCAAACTGTGGGGCCTCCAGGACGATTGTTTCGGTGCAGTGCTTTCGGGCTCGGGCCGTCAGATACACGGGCCGCTTATAGGCGAGACTGCGGAACACCCGCTCATCAAACCCATCTGTGACTACTGCATTAGTAGAAGTAGCACGTAGCGGTCCACGCATGGCGTTTACAGAGACTTGCCACATTGCCCACCTTTCCTCATGAATATCGAGGACTGCGATTCCGTGCATGGCGGTTTCAGTTGAAGACAATTCTTTCCCCCATTATCGAGACTTTCGCCAATCCTAAAGCTAGGCCGGGCGATCAAGAAGGTAAGCCACGAATGCACGCGCCCAGGCCCTCCGTATCCGGCACCAGGATGGGCCAGGCCATCAGATTAAACTCACCTGTCCTGCCGGAAGCAGCTCCGTACAGATCGATGTCTTTTCGTCGACCGGCACGTACGTTCGACCTGGGTTTAGGTACCTAGCGGCTTTTAATGTGTGGTGGGAGTTCCAGACTGGTTGGGGCAAGTTCTGGTCTGGCACGCAGGAATTTGAGGGGGTGGCGGAAGGCGTTGCCCGTCCAAGCGACGTCGGCGGAAACCTCCACCACCAAGGGCGCCACTAGCGTCAAGGTCACCGGGCCTTTGTCCTTGCTGAACCTGTTCAGCATGGTTTCGGTGATGACTTCCGGCCACGGGTGGGGGCCTTGCGGCGGGTGTAGGTATGCTGCCAGGTTCCGTGCAGCCTTGGCCGTAAGCGGAGTGGAGCGTCCAACAATGCATAGCTGGCCTTCCATGGGCAGGCCGACCACGACGTACTGGGGCCGGTCCGTCGGGCCGATAACGGCTGCGCACACCACATCCAGGGATTCGCGGCGCTTCACTTTGATCCACTGCCTCACGCCTCCCTGGTAGCTCTGCCCGGCACCTTTGACCACGAGACCTTCCAGGCCCGCGTGGTGCAGTTCCTCAAACCACGTGAGCGCCTGGGCGCGGTCCTGCGTGATGGGGGAGAGGTTCAGTGGAGGCTCCCAGCCTGCGGCAAGTTGTTCCAGCAGCTCCCGGCGCTGCTCCAGCGCAGTGTCCCTGATGTCATGCCCGGCGACAGCCAAGAGGTCGAAGGCAACGAACGATGCCGGCTGTTCCCGGACCAGGGCCGGCAGGCCGGCCTTTGACGCGACCAGACGCCGCTGCAGGGCGTCAAAATCGAGCCGGTCACCGGACCAAACCACGGCCTCACCATCGAGGACACAACCGGGCGGGACCTGCCCTACCAAGGCCTCCAGGAGCTCCGGGAAGTACCTCGACAATTCCTTGCCCTGTCTGGAGTACAAGGAGACGCCGCTGGCCCCTACCAGGGCGCACGCCCTGTAACCGTCCCACTTGGGTTCGTATCGGCTGCCGCCCGGCAAAGCGGCCTCGGCCGGGATCGAATCAACGGCCTTAGCCAGGGCCAAGGACACGGGCGGATGCAGGGCCGGGGGCACATCCTCTGTCATAGGGTCACGCTACCGCCGCCAGCCCTGCCTGGATCAGGCGGCGGCAGCCCCTGCGTCCGTGATGGCAGCCAGCAGCCACTGCTCCGACAACGGGTCGCGGCGCAGCTCGAACGTCCGCAGCGCCGAGGTAGAGGTCAGCCGGACCTGGACCTGCCAGTGCTCAATGCTCACCAGGTCACCGCAGCCAACCGGCGCCCGCTTGGCGGTGTTCCACCAGTCGGAGCGGGTGAACCAGCGCACTGGTTCGGCGGCTACGGCCCAGATCCGGTCGTCGTATCTGACTGCCAGGGGGATGCCTTTGGCGGTAAACCGGACCTGCACCGGCACATCCAGGGGGTTGTCAGTTGTTGTTCTTGCCACGGGTCCGCTCTCCCAAATTCCTGTTCATCATTTCCTCCCGGCGGGTGACCGCCGAACTCCACACCCAGGTCCGGTACGTGACCGGCCCGTCCTTCCACGTCACTTCGGCTGCCTTCGCTGTCCAGGCAAAGACTTCACCGTCCACCAGCTCCGCGCAGTTCGGGAACCGGATCCACGCCTTCACCGGGATGCCCGGATATCCGTTCTTGACCGGGAAGTGCTCGAAATCGAGCTCTTCCACGGTCAACCCGATTGGGCCGGCCGTCGTGCGTACTGCGCCTGCAGCGCGGCCGCAAAATTCTCGGAGGACATACCACAACCTTAGAACATATATTCGAATAGACACGCCGAAGAATGGCGGCCATGGTGCCGGCCGCCGCTCCCATCATGGGCGACGGGTACGACAACGAGGCCCCGGGTTTTACCCAGTGGGGACAGCTTTGAGCTGTGCGGAGGGCTCCACCTGCCCGCCAATGGGCATAACCCGGGGCCAAAAGCCCTGGTCTTCGCTGCGCTGCACCCAGGGAACCGGTCCTTCGCTGCGCTCCGGCCTGTAAGTGCTTGTTTTTCCTTACATGTGGCTGGGTGGTTCTCCGTACAAGGCCGCTCATCGTAGCCGTCCGGGGGCCCGACCCATCAACCCACGCACACGGAAAATCCCACGCGGTCGCCAGGGCTCCCTTATTTCGCGGAATTCCCCGCGCACTCTTCGGGGTTGACGGTCCACCCTCGACCGGCTGCGACGGCGGGGGCCTCGCACGGCGGGGCAGGAAGGAGGTGGCTACATGAGCATCGACGAAGCCATCAAGCTCGCGACAGCGGTCGTGAGCCTGGTGACAGCTGTCATCGCTCTGCTCTCCGCGCGGAACGCGCTCTTAACGAGCAAACGCTCCCGAGCGGCAACTCGGAAGCGTAAGCGTAAAGCAAGGAAGTAGGTGTAGCCACGAACCCGGTGGTCGTAACCGCAAGGCTGCGCCCACCGGCTCCTTCCCAGACTAAGTCCTGTTCAACGATAAGGAAACCATCATGGAGCCTCTGACCATCATCAACTTCGTGCTCTCCCTGGCGGCACTCGGCGCTTCCATCACCGCCTACCGCGCCACGGCCAAGACCCGGAAGGACCAGGAAACGTAAAACGGGCGAGAGGCGGGCCGCAGTCCGTGGGTCCGCCTCTCGGCACTGCCCGCCTGAAGCCAAGCGTGGGGATGCGAAGCACCCTGGTTTCCGCTGCGCTTCAACCAGTTGTTGGGCGTCCGCTGGCGCGGCCGGCTGTTGGGTCCAGGGCGTGCCGTCGCAGGGCTCCGGACCCCCTGGCCCTGTGCGTCTACGACGTTTTTGGCTGCTGTCCTTCGGATTGTACGTGCCCGTTCCGGCCCCTCTAGCCCCTCCGTTCCTCCGGGGCCTGCGGCCCGGGAAAGTCTTCTCCGGCGCTCCTTCGTCGCTTATTTCCTTTCGAAGATTTCCCGGGTCTTGCCCTGCGGGTAGACGGGCCTGCACGTGCACAGCTCCGCAAGCTTCGCCAGCAGCCAAAAACAACGGGGGGAGAGGGGAGCTGGCCGGTCACCTGAGCCGCCCCACCCACCCAACTTCTCGGCAAGAAGGAGCAACACCACATGAGTGCAGTAAGCAAAAAGACCGTGACCCTCGCGGACACGGAGGAAACCATCGACGGCGTGACCGTGCTGGGTGATTACCACATGAACGGTGGCTGCGACTGGATGGAATTGATCGAAGAGCACGGCTGGGCCGTGCTCTCCAGCTGGGGTTGTGACGGCTGGGACCTGGGGCAGTGGCCCTATGTCATGGTCGCCGTCACCCGCACCGCCGACAGCGTCGGCAACCTGTTCGGCATCGCCACCTATTGCGAGGGTGACGTGACCTGCACCTACTACCGGACGAAAGCCCGGCTGTGGGACGCGATCACTGAACAGGCGTTCTACCACTGGAAGAACGGGCAGGCCCAAGGCCCGGCAGACCTGCCCGAGGCCGCCGCAGAACTGCCCAGCCGCTACCGGATGCCCTTCGCCGTGCGGGACGCCGCCTAACCAGCGCTGACAACGGCTGTACTGCCCGGCCGCGAGCCGGGCAGTACAGCCCCCACCATCTTCGAAGGAGCCAGCACATGAGCAACGACACCACCGCCCCCAAAGGCATCACCGCACTGGTCTACCGCGACGCCCTGGGCACGGACTTCTCGAACCGGGGCATCTCCGCCCGCGTCATGGAAGTAACCGTCATCGGCGAAGGCATCGACCCGGTTTTCGAGGCCACCGAGGAACGGCCCGCCGTCCGACTCGTGAAGAATGAGCACTTCCACCGCGAAACCGTGATCCACGCCGAGCCGGTCACCCCGGAAGGTGAACCCGCCCCGTGGTACATGTTCGGCGGCACGTTCATATTCAGCAGTGACTCACGGTTCCGCCGCGCAGCCGGACACTACGGAGCCGTCCCGCTGCACGACCGCCGCGAATAGGCCCGGGGGTGGCCGGTCTTTCGGGGCCGGCCACCGCGGGCGGTCCGCCGTCGTGGCCGGCCTTTGTTGGTGGTCGCCGGCGGCGGACCGCAAATCCCGCAGTGACCAGGTGCACGGTTGGCGGCCGCCGGCGGCAAGCCGAGGGCTTGTGGTGCCGTTGGGTTGTCCCTAGGCAGGGGGGTGGAAGGGCAGGCTCGCTGGGGTCGCCCTGGTTTCCGCTGCGCTTCAACCAGTTGTTGGGCGTCCGCTGGCGCGGCCGGCTGTTGGGTCCAGGGCGCGCCGTCGCAGAGCTCCGGACCCCCTGAACCTTGTGTGTCTACGACGTTTTTGGCTGCTGTCCTTCGGATTGTACGTGCCCGTTCCGGCCCCTCTAGCCCCTCCGTTCCTCCGGGGCCTGCGGCCCGGGAAAGTCTTCTCCGGCGCTCCTTCGTCGCTTATTTCCTTTCGAAGATTTCCCGGGTCTTGCCCTGCGGGTAGACGGGCCTGCACGGGCACAGCTCCGCAAGCTTCGCCAGCAGCCAAAAACAACGGGGGGAGAGGGGAGCTGGCCGGTCACCTGAGCCGCCCCACCCACCCAACTTCTCGGCAAGAAGGAGCAACACCATGAACGACTTCATCAAATTCACCGGCCCGGCCGACATCCTGGCCTTCATCCCGCACACGCTGGGCGAGACCCCGACAGAGTCCTTCGTCGCGATGACGGTGCAGGGCAACAAGCTCGGCGCGACCCTGCGCGTGGATGCCCCGTTCGGGCAGGACCCGGTTGGTTACGCCCAAACCATCGTCAGCTACCTGACCGCTGACGAAGCCGCCACCGGCACCCTGCTGGTCATCTACACCGACGAGACCACCCGCAACGGCAGCAGCCCCTACGCCGGGCACGTGCAGGCACTGCGCACGGAACTGGAAACCGCAGAAATGCCGCTGCAGGACGCATGGCTGGTGACCTCCGAACTGTGGCGGAACTACCACTGCACCGACAGCAGCTGCTGCCCCGCCCAGTCGTTGGACACCATCACCACCAGCAACGGCAACGCCGCCCTGATCTATCGGGGGAGCGCCGTTACCGGATTCACCGCGCCCGCACCGTTCACCGGTGACGAGACGGCCCGGGAAGCGATCGCCGCGCACAAGCCGAACGGCTGGCCCGAAGACCTCGAAGCAAGCCGCGCCGCGTGGGCCAAGGTGCTCGATGACCCCAAGAGCCTGACCACCGACACCGCGCACCAGCTGGCGGGAGCGTTGCAGCACCCCACCACCCGGGACTTCATGATGAGCGACATCGTCCCGCACGCCCCGGAACAGTTCACCTCCGTGATGCTCGGTGTCTTCCTGAGCCGACCGGACTGGGCCCGCGTGGACACGGCCCAGGAAGTCGCCTTCGAGCTGATGAAAGCCACACCGGAAGGGCAGCGCGCCCCGATGCTGTGCCTGATCGGCTGGCTGGAATGGCTCAAAGGACGGTCCAGCTTCGCGGCCCGGTACTTCAAGCTCGCACTGGATGACGTCGCCGGATTCCGGCTGGCCGAGCTGCTGGGCGAACTGGTCAACCGTGGACTGATCGCGGACTGTACCCGGGACCCGAAAAAGGCCTATGACCGCCGACTGAAGCGCTAGCTTCAACGAGGGCCGGACTCCACGACAAAAGGGGTCCGGCCCTCCTCTGGATCTTCCCCAGGTGCGCGGCGGCCTCCCCCGCTTCGCTCCGCCGGCCGCGTAAACGCTGCGCGGGCGGCGCGACTTCCAGCCCGCGCGCAGGAACTGCCGATACTGTGAAAGGACACCGCAGCCCGTACAGCCAAGGAGTCCCGAGCGTGGCCGATCACTTCCGCATGACCGAGGACGATACCGTTTCCCCGGACGCGAGCCCCCTTGAAGACATCCTGGAACTGAGCCTGCTCACAGCAGGCCCCGCCACCGGCCCCGTAGACCGGCCCAGGAAAGACCACCGACACTACGAGCTCTAAACCCAAGCAGCACTGACGCTGCCCCATAAGTTTCCTTTTGCCGAGGAAAAAACGACGAGGGCCGGCACCTGAAAGTGAACTGCTCCCCGAAAGTTGGACTGAGAAATCGGTCCTTCTATCGGGGAGCAGTTTTATGCAGGAGAGTAGTTCGTTATCTGATGAACAGCGCGAGACCGCGGTAGCGTTGTTCG
>NZ_JAIFZQ010000023.1 GCF_019710585.1 Arthrobacter sp. MAHUQ-56
AGATGGGTTGGGGCGCGAAGGCAGCGGCGACGAGGTTAGGGGTACGTTCAAAGCCTGTCATCCGCATTCATGCCCTGTGGAGAGTTCGCGGAGGTACGGCGATAGTGACCAAATCAACCCATCGGAAGTTCACGTTTGAGTTCAAACTGGATGCGGTCCGTCGGTTCCTGGCCGGGGAGAGCCAGGTCGTCCTGGCCAAGGAGCTCCAGCTCTCCTCGCCGGATCTGATCAAGAAGTGGGCGCGGATATACCGCAACGAAGGCGAAGACGGCTTGCGCCCGAAACCACGCGGACGACCACTCTCATCTTTCAAGGCGCCGGCAGAGCCTGAGTCGGAGCTGCAGCGGCTGCGCCGCGAGAACGAGCGGTTGCGCGCAGAGGTGGCCTTCCTGGGAAAAGTAAACGCCTTGAGGGACGAGGAACAGCGCTAAAAGTCCGCGCTGTCATCGCTCTCAAGGCCCAACACCGGTTGGAAGTTCTGTTGGACGTTGCCGGCCTGCCCCGGTCCACGTTCTTCTATCACCAAGCTCGGCTGCTGGCTCCTGACCCGCAAGCAGAGCTCAAAGCAGCGGTCACGGGCATCTTCGAGAAGAGCCACGCCCGGTACGGGCACCGCCGTGTCCATATCGAGCTGGTCAAACAAGGCTGGACGGTCGCGAAAAAGACCGTGCTGAAGCTCATGCGCTTGCTGCGGCTGGTCTGCAAGGTCCGGCTGAAGAAGCGCTACAACTCTTATCAGGGAGAACAGGGCGTTGTTGCCCCGAACCTGTTGAAGCGCCAGTTCGAAGCGGATGCACCGAACGAAAAATGGGTTACCGACGTGACCGAATTCAGCGTCGGCGACAGGAAACTGTACCTCTCACCGGTGATGGACCTCTTCGACCGGCAAGTCATCTCCTACGCCATTGGAATCTCTCCCAACCTGGAACTGACCAACTCCTCATTGCGCGGCGCCTTGGCCACCCTGGAGGACGGGCAGAAACCACTCGTGCACTCCGACCAGGGATTCCAGTACCAGCACATCTCCTGGCGCCTACTCCTGCAGAATGCCGGCGCTGTCCAATCGATGTCACGCAAAGCCAACTGCTACGACAACGCCGTCATGGAAAACTTCTTTGGCCACCTCAAGGAAGAGTTCTTCCACCGCGTCCGGTTCCTCAACACTGATGCCTTGGCAGTAGCCCTTCACGAATACATCCGCTGGTACAACACTGACAGGATCTCCACGAAGCTCGAAGGTCTGAGTCCCGTGCAGTACCGTGCTCAGGCTGTCGCGAGTTGACCCGACAATAAGATTCTGTGACTTTTCCCGGACCGTGATGTTTTGGCACGATTCGGGATGGAACCGCCGTGGGCTTGCCGGACACTAATAGGTATGGGGGACTCAGGGAAGGTATCCACAGACGGAGAGCTTTGGCTGCGCGTCATGGATGGTGACGGTTCCGCGTTCGCTTCCCTCTTCCTGCGTCACCGGGACCGCGTCTTCGTTCACTGCCTCCGGTTGGTGAAAACTTCCTTTGAGGCTGAGGACGCCACCGCAATGGTGTTTTTGGAGGCTTGGCGCTGTAGATCCAGGATCAGGCTGGTCAATGATTCGATGCTGGGCTGGCTGCTGATCACTGCCACCAATGTGGCAAGGAACAAGGTCAGGTCCACACTGCGATATGAGCGGCTGATTAGAAAGCTTCCGCAGCCCCAGGAGGTGCCGGATCACAGCGACTGGGTGGTTGAGACGGTTGACGAAGACCGGCGGTCTCAGTGCTTGCAGCAGGCTTACCGTTCGCTGGGACGGCGTGACCAGGAAATTATTGCGCTGTGCGTTTTGGAAGATATGAGCACGGCAGAAGTGAGCGCACTGCTGGGCATTCCAGCGGGCACAGTGAAATCACGGCTCTCCCGTGCCAAACAGAGGCTTGCGCAGCTGATGAACCCCCAGGACCGGTTCCAACCGGAACCGGTCCCCCTCAGTCCCGAAGAGGAAATGCCATGAACAAGAATCCTGGTTCACAGCACTTCAATCCTGAACGCAGTGCCGCCATCGAGGCGCTCCTGGTCAGCGTCGCCCAAGACGGGACCCCGGAAAACCAGCACTTCCAGAACACCAAAGGCAAAAAAATTCTGCTTGCCGGCGTCGCAGTCGCCCTCGTGGCAACCGGCGGAGCGGCGCTGACGCAACTGCCCGTCACGGACAAGAGCTCGATACTTTGTTTCGCCAGGGCCGAGCTGAACGGCCACCAGTTTCCTGGTACCACCGTCACATTGTTGGCAGGTGCAAGGTCCGGTGAGCCAAAACCCGACAACCCTGTTCCCATTGAGGACGCGCTGGCCGCCTGCAGGGACATCTGGGCACAACACGTTCTGGACCCCAATGCTCCGAGCGGTGGCGCGGATCCGAAACTGTTTGACAGCAACTTCTCTTACCCGGTGCCCGATCCATTGACCGTATGCGTACTCGATGACGGACGTGCCGCAGTGATTCCCGGAGACGAAAAGGTCTGCGGCTCGCTAGGGCTCGCTTTGAAAACCGATACCGTCCGCTGAAAGTAGCAGCCGCCCTCAGTCGTTTCACACACCCTTCCCCAATGGGACTACGTGTTCCAGTGAACTCCAAGATCCGGCACAAAACTTCGACGCTCTTCCGTCACCCTCGAAGGCCCACGATCCACGTGGCCGCGTCGTGATCGTCCCACCTACAACGCTTAGCTCGATGCTCCGACAAAAACGCTT
>NZ_JAIFZQ010000024.1 GCF_019710585.1 Arthrobacter sp. MAHUQ-56
ATAGTGGCTGTACGTTCGGGCATGTGGTTCCTTTGTCTGCGTGTTTTGCTGTGTTGGGGAATCGGTTAGGCCGTGGGAGTTTCTTGCTTGGCTTGGGTTTTCTCGCTTTCCTGGGCTTCGGCGAGCCATGCGTCGCGCTTGGCCCCGGGGACCCACCCAGCGTCCACCACCCTCCGTTGGAAGATGATCGCGGCTGTCACAAGGGCGGTGGCGATAAGGACAGTCAGAACGGCGCCGATGGCAGGGCCGCCGCTGAGGCTGACGCCGATGAGGGTGCCGAACCAGCCGAAGTCGGCGTCACCGAAGGTGCTGTTGGCGAGCCCGAACTGGCCCAGGACGAGCAGCAGGACGGCGGGCAGGATGGTAATGATGATGCCGTTGACGAAGCCGCCCAGCATCGCTCCTCTGCGTCCGCCGGTTGCGTTGCCGTACACACCGGCGCCGCCGCCGGTGAAGAAGTGCGGGACCATTCCGGGCAGGATCAGGGCCAGGCCGAAAGCAGGGTTCAGCCAGAGGGCGAGGACGCCGAGGGCGAGCAGGCCGCCGGTGAAGGAGCTCAGGAAGCCGATAAGCACGGCGTTGGCTCCAAAGGGGAAGACGATGGGGATGTCGAGGGCGGCCTTGGCGCCCGGGACCACCTTGGCTGCGATGCCCTGGAAGGCCGGGACGAGTTCGCCCAGTACCGTGCGGACACCGTAGAGGATGACGGCCACGCCGACGCCGAACATCAGCGCTTGCTTGAAGCCGGCCATGATGAATGCCCCCGCGTCAGGGACGTCAAAGATTGCCAGCGCCTCGGCAGAAGGAAGGGCGATGAGTCCCCAGATGGTGAAGACCATGTAGATCAGGACCATGGACAGCGAGGTGGCGACCATGGAATCGCGGAGGAACTTCAGCCCTTGCGGGAACTGAATCTCCTCGGCTGACTTGCTGCGCTTGCCTGCGGCCTGCCCCACTGCACCCGCGGCGATGTAGCCCAACGAACCGAAGTGGCCGATGGCGATGGTGTCGTTACCGGTGATTTTCTTCGTCCAGGGGTGAAGGAACGCCGGCATGACCACCATGATGACGCCCAGCAGGACGGCCCCGAGGAGTACGACCAGCCAGTCAGAGCCTTCCCCCAGGCCGACGGACAGGATAACGGTGAGCATGGTGGCCATGAACACCATGTGGTGGCCGGTCAGGAACACGTACTTCAACGGCGTGAAGCGCGCCAGCACCAGCATGGTGAGGAAGCCAAAGGTCAGGACGTATGCGCTTTGGGCGCCGAACTGTTCCTGGGCCATTGCCGTGATGACCTCGTTGGTGGGGATCACACCTTGGGCCCCGGTCACGGTGAGGATGAGTTGGCCAAGGGGATCAAGCGATCCGGTGACCACGGTGGCTCCCACGCCGAGGATGAAGAAACCCAAGGCCGCCTTGAGTGCGCCTCCGATGACTTGGCCCGAGTTGCGGCGCAATGCGATAAGGCCTGCTGCGGTGATGATGCCGATCAGGTAAGCGGGCACATTGAGAATCTGCTGCCCTATGAAATTCAGTACTACTACGAGCCAGTCCATGCCGTAGGCACTCCCTTAATGCTGAAAATGTTGGTTGATGTTGTGATGGCGCAGGTGGAGGAACCTCCGCGGTGGCTAGAGAACAGCGGCAGACAGTTTCTTGTGGATCTCTTCAAGATCAAAGAAGTTCTCGATGACAATGACCTCTGCGGGGACATCACCAATTTCGGGTGCGAGCTCCTCGGACGTAAGGACGATTTCCGCCGTCTGCGCCGCACCGCGGGCCACGCCGATGTCAGCAGCCTCGATATCGGCATCGACGCCGAGATCCTGGAGGACCTTTTCCGCGTTCATTTTCAGGAGCACTGATGTCCCAATGCCCATTCCACATACAGCGACGATCTTCATGGTTCGTTGCCTTTCACTTCAGAGGGGATGGTGGTGTTGCTACTTGTTCGGCGAGGCCGTGCCCGCCAGGAGGGAGCGGACTTCTTCCGCGCTCTCTGCGGCGTCAAGGCCCTTGCGGGTGGTGGGATCAGAAAGGATCCCGGCGACTGCCCTGAGGACTTCGATGTGGGCAGTGTGGTCAAGTGCTGCAAGGCCTATGACCAGGGAAACGGGGTCGTTCGAGGTGTGCCCGAACGTGACGGGGGAAGCCAGGCTGACCCAGCTGAGCCCTCCCTTTTTGACGGATTCGGAGGGGCGGGCGTGGGCGAGCGCGACGCCGGGGGCGATGACGATGTAGGGGCCGTGCTCTTCCACGGCCGCAATCATCTGTTCGGTGTAGTCCTCCGTGGTGACTCCGCCTGCCACGAGTCCGTCACCGGCGCGGCGGATAGCCTCCCTCCAGTCGGAGGCGGCCACGTTGGTGGTGATGGAGGAAAGTTCTTCAGCGAGGTTGATAGCCACGTGGGGATCCTTTAGTCAGCGGATCACATCACGACGATGTGAGTTAGATCACCGTAACAAGGATTTGTGGCTTAAGTCTACAAGTAGACCAAAGTGTTATTCGTTCAGTGGTCCATCAGACGGTTGCCAGCGCGAGGGAGTTTGCTCCGCTGTGGGTCAGCCGGCTGATCCTGTCGGGCGCGAAGAGCGCGTCCTGGGCCAGCAGGGATGCTCCTGTCAGGCCCGCAACGGCTCCAAGGCCGGACCGCTCGACGACGAGGTCCCGGGTGGCGAACTCGCGCGCCCCTGCGTAGATGGCTTCCCGGATGGGCCGGAGGAAGGGTTCGCCCGCGGCGGCAAGGCTTCCGCCGATGATGACTGCCTCGGGGTTGATCAGTCCGACGATGTCGGCCAGTGTCTGTCCAAGGGTTGTTCCGGTTTCTTCAAGGAGGGTCAGTGTCCGGTGATCCCCGTTGTTGGCGAGCTCAACGATGTCCGCCCCTGTCCTGACCTTGTAGCCGCGGGCTATGAGTTCGGCGCGCACCACCGCTCCGCT
>NZ_JAIFZQ010000025.1 GCF_019710585.1 Arthrobacter sp. MAHUQ-56
TGTGTGAGAGGCCCCCAGCCAGACCACTGGGTTGATAGGCCGGATGTGGAAGCGAGGACTAACGACTCGTGAAGCTGACCGGTACTAATAGGCCAACAACTTACACCACACAGAAACACATTCTGCTTGCGTCCACTATGTGGTTCCCAACCAACAACCCGTTGGCGGAACTAAACAATTGAATAACACCACTACCTGCCCCCTCAACGGGCAGGGATGTTGTAACCACAGTCTTCCCACCCCCCCAACAAGGGGGGACGGGTACAAGGGTTACGGCGGTCATAGCGTGGGGGAAACGCCCGGTCCCATTCCGAACCCGGAAGCTAAGACCCACAGCGCCGATGGTACTGCACCCGGGAGGGTGTGGGAGAGTAGGACACCGCCGGACACACACCAATGGTCGAGGCCCCAACCACACGGTTGGGGCCTCCCACATTTAAAA
Source organism: Arthrobacter sp. MAHUQ-56 (assembly GCF_019710585.1). GTDB lineage: Bacteria > Actinomycetota > Actinomycetes > Actinomycetales > Micrococcaceae > Arthrobacter. Next base: position 443 of record NZ_JAIFZQ010000025.1, read on the forward strand.
CAAGCCCGGCAACCCGTAGGAAGCGATCACGCATCCGGCTGTCCTCCGGGAGGGAGATATCTCCCAAAATCTCGTGATTAACCTCAAAAAGTCGCGGAAACACGCGGAATTTGCGGACCGGAAGGGTCCAAGCTGGTAAGTTTTCGAACAGTGGCTTGCGCGCATGCCGCGTGCAGGCTCCAGAAACATAACCGTCCAGGAGGACATCAATGGCTAAGAACCGTAGTGAACTTGTTGCAGAGGTAGCTGGCAAGGCCGGCACCAGCCAGGCAGCCGTCAACTCCGTCCTCGACGCACTGTTCGAGGTTTTCGAGACTTCTGTCGCCGCCGGCGAAAAGATCACCATCCCGGGCTGGCTCGCCGTCGAGCGCACCGACCGCGCTGCCCGCACCGGCCGCAACCCGCAGACCGGCGAAACCATCCAGATCGCAGCGGGCCACAGCGTCAAGCTGACCGCCGGTTCCAAGCTGAAGGCTGCAGTTTCCAAGAAGTAGGACTTCCTTCCGCCCGCAGACAGCAGGCGGAACAAGGAGCGGCAACCCACGGGTTGCCGCTCCTTTTGTCTTTAAGCCCGATTCGCCGCCCGGGCGGCGGTGGCGGACAATGGAATGGTGTCTTCTGCCGCAAAACCACGTTCCCCCCAGCCCCAGTCCGGTCCGGGCAAGGGATCTACGGCCCGGGACGGCGGCCCCCTCGGAATCCGGACCCCCTGGCAGGTTGCCGGCCTGGCAGCAGTCTTCGTGGCCCTCGCTGCTGCGCTGCTCTTCTCCGGTGCCGCGGCGGCCCGCGGTGTCTCTGATCCGGGAGCGCTGGTCCGCTGGGGCCTGCCCATCAGCAAGGCCATCCATAACGTTTCCCTGGCCACGGTCATTGGCGGACTGATCTTCGCCGTCGGAATCCTCCCTAAGAACCTGGCTGCCCGCAGCCGGGACAGGGCAGCAGCGGACGGCAGTGAAGCCCCGGAGCATCCTGCCTTCACCCGGGTGCTGGCCGTGGCGGCAGCCGCCGGCGCAGTCTGGACCCTGTCCGCGATCGCCGTCCTGGTCTTCACCTACGCGGACGTGGCGGGGCAGAGCCTCTCCGGGGACCCCGCGTTTACCCAGGCCCTGGTGTACTTCATGACGGACATCGAGACGGGCCGGGCCTGGCTCACCGTCACCATCGTCGCCGCCGTCGTCACCACCGCGCTGTTCGGCGTCAGATCACTCGGCGGCCTCGCCCTGACACTGGTCCTGGCACTCATCGGCCTGGTCCCCACAGCGCTCATAGGCCACTCCTCAAGCTCCTCGGACCACGAAGGCGCCATCAACTCCCTGGGCTTGCACCTGGTGGGCGTCAGCACCTGGGTGGGCGGCATCGTCATCCTGGCCCTGCTGTCCGGGATCCTGGCCGGCCCGAAGGCAGGCGCGGCAACGGACATCACCGAACCCACCCTGCGGCGCTTCTCCACCTTGGCGGGCTTCGCGTTCGTGCTGGTCTTTGCGTCCGGCATCATCAACGCCAGCATCCGCGTCACCAGCTGGTCGGACCTTTTCGGCTCGGCCTACGGCCAGCTGATCCTGGCCAAGACCGCGGCCGCCGTAGTCCTGGGCGGCATCGGGTTCATGCACCGGCAGTGGGTCATCCCGCAGCTGGGACTCAAGGGCTCCACCATGTCGGCCCGGCGGGTCCTGTGGCAGCTGATCGCGGCCGAGCTCCTCATCATGGGCGCCACCTCCGGCATCGCCGTCGCGCTGGGCCGCTCGGCCCCGCCGCAGCCAACGGAACCGGCGCCGGACGCATCGCCCGCCTTCATCCTCAGCGGCTACGACCTTCCGCCGGAACTTACTCCACAGCGCTGGCTCACCGAGTGGCGGCTGGACTGGCTCTGGGTGGCGGTGGCGCTCTTCGGCCTGGTTGCCTACTTCCTGGGCGTGGCCAAGGTCCGCCGCCGCGGCGATACCTGGCAGTGGTTCCGGTCCCTTAACTGGGTCATTGGCCTGGTGGTGCTGACCTACATCACGTCCGGTCCGCCGTCGGTCTATGGCCGCATCCTGTTTTCCGCGCACATGGTGGACCACATGGCGCTGACCATGGTGGCCCCGATCTTCCTGGTGCTGGGTGCTCCGGTGACCCTTGCCCTGCGCGCCCTGCCGGCCCGCCGCGACGGATCGCGGGGAGCGCGGGAATGGCTGCTTGTGTTCGTGCACTCGAAGTTCTCCCAGCTGGTCACCCATCCGCTGTTTGCGGCCGCCAACTTTGCCGGCTCGATTGTCCTGTTCTACTACTCGGACCTGTTCGGCTTTGCGATGCGCGAGCACGTGGGCCACGAACTGATGAACCTGCACTTCCTGCTCACCGGGTACATCTTCGTGCTCAGCATGATCGGCACCGACCCGCTGCCGCGCCGGGCGCCCTACCCCATGCGGCTGCTCCTGCTCCTTGCCACCATGGGCTTCCACGCCTTCTTCGGCGTCTCCATCATGGGCGGGACCGGGCTGCTGGCCGCGGACTACTTCGGCAACCTCGGCCGGGCGTGGGGGCCGTCCGCCCTCGTCGACCAGCAAATGGGCGGCGCGGTGGCCTGGGGCATCGGTGAAGTGCCCACGCTGCTGGTGGCGATCGGCGTCGCCATCATGTGGTCGAGGTCGGACCAGCGGGAAACCAAACGCGTGGACCGGGCGGCGGACAGGAATAACGACGCCGATCTTGCCGCTTACAACGATATGTTTGCCAAATTGGCCGAACGCGACGCCAGGCTGGCTGAACGCAACAAGCTGGAAGGACGCTAATGAGCGAAACCGTACGCAACCATGCCCGGGTCCGGGCCTCCGAACTGGTGGGCCGCAACTGGTTGAACACCGGCGGCAAGTCGCTGGACCTGGAAGCCCTGCGCGGCAAGATCGTGCTGCTGGACTTCTGGACCTTCTGCTGCATCAACTGCCTCCATGTCCTGGATGAGCTGCGGCCGCTGGAGGAGCAGTACTCGGACGTCCTGGTGACCGTTGGCGTCCACTCACCCAAGTTCGAGCATGAGGCGGACCCGGTGGCCCTGGCGGCTGCGGTTGAACGCTACGAAATCCACCACCCGGTGCTGGACGACCCCGAGCTGGACACCTGGAAGGCGTACACCGCCCGTGCGTGGCCCACACTGGTGGTCATCGACCCTGAGGGCTACATCGTTGCGCACCTGTCCGGTGAAGGCCACGCTGACGGCCTGGCGGTGCTGATCCCCGAACTCATCGCCGAACACGAGGCCAAGGGCACGCTTCACCGCGGAACCGGGCCCTACGTGGCGCCGGAGGCCACGTCCGGCACCCTGCGCTTCCCCGGCAAGGCGCTCTTCCTGCCCCCGGGACGCGGCTCCACCGCAACAGAGGGAGCGTCCGACGGCGGCCCAGCGGCAGGTGCCGCGGTGGCGGACCCTGCGGACAAGGGTTCCTGGCTGGTCACCGACACCGGCCACCACCGCCTCGTGGAGCTCGGTACGGACTTCCACACTGTCCTGGGAACCTTCGGCTCGGGTACCAAAGGCTACGCCGATGGCCCGGCCGCCGGCGACGCCGCCACCGCACAGTTCAACGAGCCCCAAGGCCTGGTGCTGCTGCCGGAAGAAGTGGCAGCGAAGGTGGGCTACGACGTCGTCATAGCCGACTCCGTGAACCACCGCCTCCGCGGGCTGTCCCTCAGCGACGGCAAGGCCTCCACCCTGGCAGGCAACGGGATCCAGCGCCTGCTCGAGACCGGCCCGGCACGCGTGGACGAGGACGCGGCGGGCTTCACCGGCCGCCTGGGCGGACACCCCCTTGAGGTTTCCCTCAGCTCGCCGTGGGACCTGGTGTGGTCCCGCAAGCTGGGTGCCGTGGTGGTGGCCATGGCCGGCACGCACCAGATCTTCAGCTTCGACCCCGTCTCCGGTGACGTGGCCATCGTGGCAGGCAACGGCCTCGAGGGCCTGCTCGACGGTGCGGCCCATGAGTCCTGGTTCGCCCAGCCCTCCGGCCTGGCCGAGGACGCCGACGGCAACATCTGGGTGGCGGACTCCGAGACGTCCGCGCTTCGCAAGCTGGCCGTTGGCGACGACGGCACTGTCACGGTCGAGTCGGCCGTGGGCAAGGGGCTGTTCGACTTCGGTTTCCGGGACGGACCGGCCGCCGAGGCCCGGCTGCAGCACCCGCTCGGGGTGACCGTGCTCCCCGATGGGTCCGTGGCGATCGCCGACACCTACAACGGCGCCGTGCGACGCTACGACCCCACGTCCCGGACCGTGTCCACGCTCGCCCGCGGGCTCGCCGAGCCGTCCGACGTGATCGTGGACCACACCCACTCCGCCGGGTCGGAGCCGCTGCTGGTGGTGGTGGAGGCGAACCAGCACCAGCTGGTGTACGTGCCCATCCCCAAGGAAGCGCAGCAGGTGGACGAAGGCGCATCCCAGACCCACCGGCCCAAGAGCCCCGTGGCACCCGGCGCGTTGGAACTGACGGTGCGCTTCACGGCACCCACCGGCCAGAAGCTCGATGACCGGTGGGGCGATCCCACCCAGTTGAAGATCTCGTCCACCCCGCCTGAGCTCCTGGCGGCCGGCGGCGGAACCTCGGTGGGGCTGCTGCGCACCCTGGAGCTGTCCCCGGACGTTCCCGAGGGCGTCCTGCACATCACCGCCCGCGCTGCCGCCTGCGACGGACCCGAAACCGAGGACGGCGAGATCCCGGACCACGCCGCCTGCCACCTCTACCAGCAGGACTGGGGCATCCCCGTGGTCCTGCAGGCCGACGGTGACACCGAACTGGTCCTGGACCTCCGCGGGATGGACTGAGCGGCTTAGTGTCCCTGAGAGGCTGCTGCTGGTGACCCCCGCGTCACGGGCAGCAGCCTTTCGCGTCTCCTGGTGGTCATCGGCCGCGCAATCCTGGCCTTATCCGGCACGCAGCGCCCGGAAAGCGTGCCCTGCGTGACGCCGGGACCGTCCCCTCTGTCCACATAGCGCCGGAGCGGGCTGTCGGGGCGGTCCAGGTCCGGCCCACCATGGCGGCATGGATGTCCTCAAAGCTCTTGAACTGTGCGGCGGTGCTGCACGCCGGCCTGCACTGGCCGCCCTGGGCGTGGATGATGCCGCGCTTCGCCGGGCGGTACGGGCAGGAATACTGCAACCGGACCGCGGGCTCTACGCGCTTCCGACGGCGGCTCCGGGGCTGGTTGCCGTGCTGCGGAACCGGGAGTTGCTGACCTGTACAAGCGCCGCGTCCGCCTACAGCCTTTGGTCCCTACCCTACGTCGGGCCGCGCCACGTGTACCACCGTCGCCGCGAAGCTGTCCACGGCGAGGCGGTTCATCACGCCGGACTTGTCCTGCCGCGCTCACGGCTTCAGCCGGTGGCGGCACTGGCAGATGTGCTGATCCACGCAGTGCGTTGCTTGTCCTTCGCGGAGTCGCTGGTGATGGTTGAGTGTGCGGTGGGCAGGGGCGACATGACTGTCGATTTCCTGCGCCAGCGGTTCCCTGGGAATCGCAACGGGAAGGCCCGGGCGGTCCTGGATTGGGTGGAGGGAGGTTCAGACTCCCTTCTTGAGACGCTTGCGCGAACGTACTTCCGCCAGGCCGGAATTACGGTGCAGTCACAGGTTTACCTGGAACGGGTGGGGTACGTTGACCTGCTCCTGGACGGCTGGCTTGTGGTGGAACTTGATGGACGGCACCATGCAGAGTGGAAGCAGGTTCAAAAGGATCATCGGCGGAACAATGAGTCCGTTCTTCAGGGCTACACGGCCCTCCGGTACTACTACGCTGACGTGGTGTACCAGCCGCAGAAAATGATGGAACAGGTGCTTGCCGTTTTGCGACGAAGGCGGTAGCCGGCGGACGCGTCACGCGGAGCAGGCTTTTGGATCCCCCGCGCCGGGTTAACCCTGCGAAATCAAGGGCCCCGGCCATCGCCACGGTTGAAAACGTGCTGCGCGTGACGCCGCGCTGGGGCCAGTCCGGAAGGCCAGCCCTAGAAGCTCAGGACCGGCGTGACCTTGATGGTGTCCCCCGAGACGTCGAGGCGCGTGGTGAAGCTGAAATCCACCTCTTCGTCCAGCGGGTACCACGCCCCGGTGAACGCGTTCTGCTGGAGCGCTTCCACCCTGGCCTTCCCGTCCAGCGGCGCCACCACCCAGCGGCCGTCGAACGGCTCCACCGAGACGCCCGGATACTCGGTCACGGTCCATTTGATGGTGCCGTCCTGGACCCTGTTGTTGCTGGCGTAATAGAAGGGGCAGTCGGGCTGGAGCTTCTGTTCCTTGACGGCCTCGGCCGCGCAGCCGTCCAGGAATTCCCGTACCTTGGCCGACACGTCGTTCTTCAGCCGGTCCGTGGCCTGGGTCAGCAGGTTGAGCGGGGCCACCGGGGTGTCCTTCGAGGTCACCGTTGCCCGGGTGGCGGCAGCGGAAAAGTACTCGCCGTCAAGGGCTGCTTCGTATTCGCCCGGGTAGAACACGGCAAAGGAGTTGCGGCCGCTGGGCATGTTCACCGGAACGCCGTTGACGGTGGCTTCGTTTCCGTTGACCACGGTCATGTCCACTGTGGGCAGCCTGGACGGGACGAATGCCCAGGTGTTGAAGAAGATCCATTCGGTGCCGGTCTTCTGCAGCAGGAACTCGGTGCGGAGCCGGCTGCCGTCGATCGTGTACTCCAGCGGCACCATCACCTGGTTGCCGGGGCGTTCCTCCGGGTCTCCGACGTTCACGTTCGAGAGGCGGGAAGCGGCAGTCTGCAACCCTGGGCCGTCGAGCATGGCGGCGTTGCTGGGCGGCACGGCGGCCCGCAGCAGCCCCAGTGCACGCCCGCCGTCGCCGGCCCGCAAGGCGTCCAGGTACTCCCGCACCGGCTGCTGGGGACTGGCCACTGTCCGGTTCACCACGTTGATGGCTACGACGGCTCCGGCGATGGCAAGCATGAGGCCCAGCAGCCATCCGGCTGCAATCCTCACCAACGCTTGACTCATCTGCACGTTTCTTACAGTAACGTCACTGCGACGGCACACTGAAGTTGGCGTCTCCCCTGGTTCCGCGGTTACCACGCCCCTAATGCACGACGGCGGGAGCAGGAAGGGCCTTCAGCGTCCCCTTTCGCGGGCGCCGCCAAGTACTGCTTCAGGTCAGCGGCGGCGGCGCCGGGATGACGTTCCGAACACTCCGCGGAGCAGTTCCCGTCCGAGCTGGGTGCCCATGGAACGCGCCATGCTCTTCAGCCCGCCGCCGAGTGCACCGCCAAGCACAGCCCCGAGATCGCCCATCATCCCGTCCGGTGCCGACTGCGGCTGCCGGGTGCGCGGCGCCCGGGGAGCCTTCGGCGCCTTGGCCCGGGGAGCGGAGTCCCGGGCAGCCGGGCCACGCGGTTCGGTGTATTGCGGTTCGGGTTCCTGGGGCATGGGTACAGGAACGCTTGCCGGCCTGCTGCTGGGCCGGCCCAGGATCTCCTCTTCGATCCGCCGGGCTTCGGCGTCGACGTCGTACGTGCCCGGAGTGGCCGGCGCGCCGGCATCCGCGGGTTCAGGTGCTGCCGGACCGGTGGGTGCCGCGGCCTTGCCGGTGAGCTTCTCGTACGCCGAGACGTTGTCCACGGAGGTCCCGTACTTCCCGAGCAGCGCAGAGCCGGCAACGGTGCTGCGGACCAGTCCCCCCTCACTCGGGCCCATCACCGATTCCGGCGCGCGGAGCCGGGTGAGGGCCACGGGAGTGGGTGCACCCTTCTCGTTCATGACGGTGATGACGGCTTCGCCGATGCCCGCGGACGTCAGTGTTTCCTCAAGGTCGTAGTCGCTGAGCGGGAACGTGGACACCGTGGCCTTGAGCGCCTTGGCGTCCTCCGGGGTGAAGGCGCGCAGGGCGTGCTGTACCCGGTTGGCCAGCTGGCCCAGCACGTCGGCGGGAACATCCTTGGGTGTCTGGGTGACAAAGAAGATGCCCACGCCCTTGGACCGGATCAGCCGGACGGTGGTGGTGATCGCATCCAGGAAGGCCTCGGTAGCGCCGTTGAACAGCAGGTGCGCCTCGTCCAGGAAGAACACCAGCTTGGGCTTGTCCAGGTCGCCGGCCTCGGGGAGGTCCTCGAACAGGTCGGCCAGCAGCCACATCAGGAAGGTGGAGAACAGCATCGGCTTGGTCTGCAGGGTGGGCAGTTCCAGGCAGGTGACCACGCCGCGGCCATCCGGGGCGGTGCGCAGCAGCTCGGCGGTATCGAACTCCGGTTCCCCGAAAAACTTCTCCAGTCCCTGCGCTTCCAGGTTCACGAGCTCCCGGAGGATCACGCCCGCGGTTGCCTTGGACAGGCCGCCGAGTTCCTCGAGCTGGTCCTTGCCTTCGTCCGACGTGAGGAACTGGATGACGGCGCGGAGGTCCTTGAGGTCGATCAGCTCCAGGCCGTTCTTGTCCGCGAAGTAGAACACCAGCTGCAGGCTGGATTCCTGCGTGTCGTTCAGTTCCATGATGCGCGAGAGCAGGATGGGACCGAACGAGGTCACCGTGGCGCGGACCGGGACTCCGTTGCCATCACCGCCCAGCGCCAGGAACTCCACCGGAAACGCCTTGCCTTCCCACGGCTGGCCGATGCTGTCCGTGCGGGCCTTGAGCTTCTCACTTCCGACGGCGGCCGTCGCCAGGCCGGAGAGGTCACCCTTGATGTCGGCCAGGAATACGGGGACGCCGGCGGTGGACAGCTGTTCGGCCATCATGTGCAGCGTTACGGTCTTGCCGGTACCGGTCGCACCAGCCACCAGTCCGTGCCGGTTCATCATGGCCAGCGGCAGCCGCACCGGCGCGTCCTTGTGGAGCTCGCCGTCGATGATGGCGGCTCCCAGCTCGATGGTGGCGCCTTCCAGCGCATAGCCCTTCTGGATGGTGGCAAGCTTCTCTGCTGTGGTTTTGGTGGCCATGGCGCCAGCTTAGCGGCGGCACCCCGGTCTGCGCCGGACCCGGGCCGGTTAGTTCGCCGTCAGGTTGCCACTAGTCGGTTTCAGGACCTTGGCAGTAGAAGCAGGTGCCCGCTTCGCAGTCTTCTGTTTCCTGCTCCGTTTGACGGTTACTCATTTTTCGGGTCCTTTCGGTGGGGGTGGTGAGTCGTGCCCCTTGCAAGTGTTTGCCCGGGACCCTGCGGGTTCCCGGGCAAACACTGGGGTTGGTGGCCTGGCGGCCGGCTAGTGGGCCAGGGCCGGTTCGGCGAGCTGCACCTTTTCCGCTTCGGTGGGCACGAAGCCCGCCTGGAGCTCGGAGCGGAGCTTGCCCATGTCCAGCTCACCCTGCCATTTGGCGATGGCCACGCAGGAGACGATGTTGCAGACCGTGCTGGTGAGGGCGCGGGCCTCGCTCATGAAGCGGTCGATGCCAACGATGAGGGCGACGCCGGCGACGGGAAGGGTGGGCATGACCGTCAGGGTGGCCACCAGGGCCACGAAACCGCTGCCGGTGACGCCGGCCGCGCCCTTGGAAGTCAGCAGCATCATGCCCAGCATCAGCAGGATCTGGCCCCAGCTGAGGTGGATGTCGCAGGCCTGCGCGATGAACATGGAGGCGAGCGTGAGGTAGATGGCCGTGCCGGTGAGGTTGAAGGAGTAGCCGGTGGGGACCACGAGGCCCACGACGCTGCGGGCGCAGCCGACGCGTTCGAGCTTGGCCAGCAGGCGCGGCAGCACAGGTTCGCTGGAGGATGTGGCGAGGACAATGAGGAATTCGTCCTTGAAGTAACGGAGGATCTGCCAGAGGCTGAACCCTGTCACCTTCGCCAGGATGCCGAGGCCGACCACCACGAAGACGATGCATGCGGCGTAGAAGGAAAGGATCAGCATTCCGAGGTTTCCGATGGAGTGGGCGCCGTACTTGCCAACGGTGAATGCCATGGCCCCGAAGGCTCCCAGCGGGGCAACCTTCATGATGTAGCCGAACATGATGAAGAGCAGCTTGTTGAAGCTGTTGACGACGTTCAGTGCGTGCTGGCCCGGCGCGCCGAGCCTGCTGAAGGCGAATCCGCACAGCATTGCAATGACCAGCACGGGCAGGACTTCACCGTCGGCGAAGGCGCCGACGAACGTGGTGGGGATGATGCTCAGGATGAAGTCCACAGGGTTGCTGCTGGGCAGCTTCGTGGTGTACTTCTCGGCGACCGAGGAGTCGAGGTGGGCAGGGTCGATGTGCATCCCGGCCCCGGGCTGGAACAGCATCACCGCGGCCAGGCCCAGGGCCAGGGCCAGTGCCGTCAGGGTGTAGAACAAGCCGAGTGAACGGACCAGGGTGGGGCCGACCTTCTTGGTGTCGCGCAGGGACGTGATCCCGCCGACGATGGTGCAGAACACGATCGGAGCGATCATGAACTTCACGAGCTTCACGAAGCCGTCGCCGATGGGCTTGAGGGACGAGCCGAGGTCCGGCCACAGTGCGCCCACAACGACGCCGAGGGCGACTCCGATGAGTACCTGGACATACAGGTGTCCGAGGATGGATTTGATCTTCATTGAACAACTTCCTGGTTGGTGCGGCCCCTTAATGATGGGGCAAAGAGATAGGGGGGTTTAGGCGGACAGCTCTGCGGCCGGGGCCACGTCGATGTCCGCAGTGGCGATGTGGCGGGCCGCCCGGTGGAGGGCCACTTCGCTGACGGCGCCGGTGTCGTCGGAGATGATGTCGGCGGTGATCACGCCCGCGGGCGTTCCTATCCGAAGTACCCGGGGGCTTCCGGCGCCGGTGGAGGGTTGGCCTGCAGCGTTGGCCACCACCGATGATGGCAGCGAGGCTGCGAGGGCAACTGCCACGGCGGAGGTGAGGCCGATTGCAGGGTGGGGCGCGAGCATGGACAGCATCCGCACCCGCACGTCGTGGCTGTCGGCGGTGACGGTTGTTCCGTCCGCCGCGATGTAGTCACCGGCAGGAGCCACGACGCCGACTTTCGGGACGGCGTTCTGCGGCGGATCTTCAGGCTTCCGCAGCCCCATGACCAGGCCTGCCGACGCCCGGGCCGCGATAAGGACGGGCAGCTGCCCGGTGAGGCCGTCCGCCATGGAGGAGAGATCGACGCCGGCCTGGTCGGCCGGGAGGAGCACGGCGGGGGCGCCGGCGTCCACCATTGTGGCGGTGAGCGTCCTGCCGTCCACCTGGAGCTGGTCCACGGTGTTGCCGGTAGGGAGGAGAGCGCCCGTGTTCTGGCCCCAGGGGCCGTGGAAAGAGAGGCTGACGGGAACACCGGCAGCGCTGCTGCCCGGGACCCTGGCCAGGCCTGACCTGGGAACGTGGCCGCCGGGGGTGGGAACAGTTCCGCTGAGGACCGCGCCGGAACTCACGTGGCGCATGCGGACCTTGGTCATTCCGTCCCGGGCCGCAACGATGCCGGACTGTACTGCGAACAAGGCAATGGCGGTGGCGCAGTTGCCGCAGTTGGAACCCAGCTCAACGGTAGGGTCACCGATACCCACCTGGGCGAAAAGGTAGTCAAGGTCTGCCTCGGCACCAGGGGTGGCCCAAATGACGGCAGCCTTTGAGGTGGTGGAGGTTCCGCCTCCGACGCCGTCCAGCTGCCGCGCGTCCGCTGCGCCGAAGGCGGCTGACAGCAGTGCGGGGATCTCCTCGCGGGTGGGTGCGTGGAGGGCCACGTCTTTGGCATCGAAGAGCCAGCACTTGCTCGTGCCGCCCCGGTACCAATGTCCTCGGAGTCCCACTGTATTTCTCCCTCATAACTCGCAGGTGCCCTACTTCACAGCACCTTGTACTTCTACGATCCGGGATGTGAGGCTTCAGCACAATCACAAATAAATGGACAACTATCTACTTTTGCTAAACTCAGGCCATGGCACTCCTCGATCTCCACCGGCTCCACGTGCTCCGCGAGGTGGGCCGGTCAGGTTCCCTTACATCGGCTGCTGCGGTCCTTTCGTTCACCACATCAGCGGTCTCACAGCAGATAGCCAAGCTTGAGCAGGAGATGGGGGTGGTCCTCATCGAGCGCCACCCCCGCGGCGTGGTCCTCACCGAAGCGGGACACGCCCTTCTGCACTACGCCGATGACATCGACAGGACCGTTGAGGCTGCCCGTGCCGAGATGGGGGAGTTCGCGGGTCTCCGGCGCGGCCAGCTGCGGCTGGGAACCTTCCCCACTGGCGGAGCCTCTTTGATGCCGGACGTGGTGCTGGCGTTCCGCGCCCGCTACCCGGAGGTGGCAGTGACCGTGGTCAGCGCCCGCCGCGACGGCCTGCTGGAACGGTTGCGGCGGCGGGAAATCGAACTGACACTTCTGTGGGACTATCCCTGGCAGCAGATCGAGGACCCTGACCTGACCCTGGTCAGGCTGACGAACGACCCCACAGTTTTGCTGGTACAGCGGAACCATCCCCTTGCGAAACTGGGTTCTGTCCGCATCGGTTCGTTGAGCGACCAGGAATGGGTGGTGCGGGACGAACACCCCGTGGCCGACGTCCTCCGCCGGGTTTGCCGTGACGCCGGGTTCGAGCCGCGGATCGCCTTCGCAGCCAACGATTACCAGGAGACCCAAGGCATGGTGGCTGCTGGTATCGGCATCGCCCTGGCACCCAGGCTCGCGCTGACCGCCCTCCGCCCTGACGTGGTGGCGGTCCCGCTCGCCGGGGCCCCGAAGCGGCGCATCCTCCTTGCCCACCTGGAAAACCGGAGGCTGAGCCCCGCCGCGCAGCAGGCAACGAAGGTGTTCCGGTCCATTGCCAAAGGCGCCCCGTCCTGACAAAGGAAGTGCCGCCGTCGTGCTCTGTCCTTCCCGCCGCCTACCCGGCCAGGGGTCCGTCAACCAGCGCGCGGGCAAGGTCCATGAACTCGGTATGGGTCACCGGGCCCGGGCAAGTGGTTGCGGCCGCGGGCATGCGGGTGTTCCGGGCGATGGCAAAGCTGTCGCTGACAAAGCGCCGGTGGACAATGACGCCGCGGATTGCCGGCAGCACCAGCAGGAACTGGCCGTAATTGCCCGCCGCCAGGAACGCCCCGTCCCACTTCGGGTCCGCTTCCCGGGGCAGCCACCATAGATAGCCGTAATCGCAGTTGCCAAAACCGGTGGCTGGTGCCATGTCCGCGCGCCTGACATGGGTGGACACGCTCTTCCTGATCCACTCCCGGGGGACGAGCTGCCGGCCCTCCCACCATCCTTCAGCAGCCATCAGCAGCCCTATTCTGGCCAGGTCCCGGGCGGAGAGAAACAGGTGGTAGGCCGGAAAAGCGGACTTGGCGGCGTCGCCGAGCATGAGTTGGCGTGTGGACTCGAAGTCTTCAAACCCCAGCGGGCCGGCCAGGTGCTTTTCGAACGCTTCGAAGACGGTCAGGCCGCTGATCTTCTCGAAGATGCCGCCCGCGGCGTTGAAATCCCAGTTGTTATACAGGAAGTACTGCCCCGGCGTCCGCGTTCCGCGGGCGGGGAACGCATGCTCATCGCTCCCCGGGCTGGAGGGCGGATGGTAGACGCCCGAACGCGACGTCAGGAGGTCACGGAGCCGCGCCGTCCGTTCGATCGGCAGCAGGCCCCCAACATCATCTATGGCAAGGTCGCCGAGCGTGGCGTCAAGGCTGCCCCGGCCCGCCGCCACCTGGATCCCGAACAGGATCGAGAGCAGGCTCTTGCGCATTGACGCGACGTAGCTGGCACGGGTGGTGTCGCCGAGTTCGACGACGGTTGCCCCGTTCCGGAGGACCAGCAGGGAGGAGGTGTTCCGGGGCACCGGAAGTGCGGGTGCGTGCGAGGCGGTCACGGGGCTCCTTGGGGATGAAAAAACCGTGTCTGGGGACCCGGCGGCGGCCGGGTCCCCGGACACGGGAAGGTGGATTTACTTGGTGTAGCCGAACACCTGGTTCCATTTGGCCAGGTCGTCCTTGCCGTAGGTCACGGCATCGGTGTTCTGCATCCGGTAGACCTTCCCGGAATCGACGGCGGGGAGGGTCACTCCCATGATGGTGGGCGGTGCCACGTCGGTGCGGACCGGGTATTCACCGATCTGCGCGAAGACCTGCTGGCCCTGCTTGGACAGGTTGTAGTTCATGAAGACCTTCGCGGCTTCCACGTTCGTGGCGGTGCCGGTCATGCCCAGGTAGTAGTCGTAGGAAACCAGTCCTTCCTCCGGGACGATGAACTTGACCGGGGCCTTGTCCTGGACGGCCGAGATGTTGGTGCCGCTGATGGTGACCGTGCCGACGGCTACTTCGCCGCGGGCCAGGGCGGTGGCTTCAGCGCCCAGGGAGTCGTAGATCTTGGGCTTCTGTGCCGCGTACTTGGCGAAGTAGTCGCCGCCCATCTTGGTTTCCATGAACCGGTTCAGCGCAGCGGTGCTGCCGCCCGAACCGCCTTGGACGATGCCCAGCTTGCCCTGCCACTTGCCGCCGACGGCATCCGCCCAGGACTTGGGGGCATCGGCTTCCTTTACCAGCTGGGTGTTGTAGCCCAGGGTGTAGACGGAGTTGAACATGCGGGTGAACTGGCCGCCGTCCACGGAAACGTCCTTGAGTGCCGAGGCGCCGGGGACGTCATAGGCCTTCCAGACCTTGGCATCCTCCATGGACTTGGCAATCCGGTAGTCGGACGTGCGGATGACGTCGGCGCTGAGCTTGCCGGCGCCCTGTTCGGACAACACGCGTTCGGAGAGCTTGTTCGGGGTGAGGCGGACGACGTTGACCTTGACGCCGGTGTCCTTGGTGAAGGCATCCACCAGGGCGCTTTCGGACGAGTCGGTGTAGCCGGAGTAGAGGGACAGGGTCTGGGTCTTGGCCTTCTCATAGGTGGCCTTGTCAGCGATGGACTCGCCGTTGATCACCAATCCGTTGTCGGTGTTCACGGCCGCGCTGGCTGTGACCACGCCGGCGCTCTGGGCGGCGCTTCCACAGCCGGTCAGGCTGAGGGCGAGCAGCACTCCGGCGGCGGTGAGGGCGGGGAGCTTGGACGCTAACTTCATTGTGGGTGTCCCTTTCAAAGGTGGTGTGAGGTTCAGTGCTTGGTCTTGCGTTCGCCGCCGACTTTTTGGGCGATGACGGCGAGGATTCCGATGACGAGGCAGTACAGGACGCTGACGGCGGCAGCTGCCTGGCTCTGGCCGTTGTCGAAGTTGTCGAAGACGAGGATGGACAGGATCCGGGTGTTGGAGGTGAAGAGGAAGATGGAGGCGCTGAGCTCACGCATGGACAGCATGAGGAACAGCAGGAACGAGGACATGATGCCCACGCGCATCAGGGGCAGGGTGACGTCCAGGACGGACCTGGTCCGTCCGGCGCCGAGCATGACCGCGCTGTCCTCGAGGTCCTGGTCCATCTGGAGCATGGACGCGGAGACGCCGCGGTAGCCCTGGGGCATGAACACTGCAACGCAGGCGACGGCGAGGATCGCCAGGGTGCCATAGATGGGCAGCGGCAGCAGCAGCCAGGTCCAGAGCAGTCCGATGCCCATGACGATGGCGGGGACGGCGAGGGGGGTCATGGCCACCAGTTCGATCAGGCGTCCCACCTTGGACTTGGTGCGGTAGCGGATGTAGGAGGCGATGAAGCTGAGGGTGGTGCCGGCGAAGGCTGCGATCAGGGCCACCAGGACGCTGTTCTTCAGGGCGAGCTGGAAGTCGTTGGATCCCAGGACCTCGCCCAGCTTGGCGAAGCTGAGGGCATTCGCTTCAAGCAGCTGCGACATCGAGGACACGAACGGGGTGGCCTGCATCGACGCGGCCAGCAGCGCGAGCATGGGCAGCACCACCGAGACCGCGAAGTAGGCCAGGGCCAGGATGGTGAAGGGCCAGCGCATCTTGCGCAGCGGGACCTGGCGGGGACGGTTGCCCTTGCCGGTCATGGTGGTGAATTTGCGCTTGTTGATGATGCGCTGCTGGATGAGGGTCACGGCCATCAGCGCAACGGTCAGGATGACCGCAACACTGGCAGCCTGGTTGCTCTTGGCCGGTGTGGCGCTCATGAGGCGGTAGATATAGGTGGGCAGCGTGTCCACGCCGGCGGGATTGCCGATGACCTGGGCCACCGGGAAGTTTTCCATGGTCAGCGCGAAGACCAGCACCGCGGAACCCAGGATGGCCGGCAGGGCCAGGGGGAGGGTGACGGTCCGCAGCATGGTGCGCAGCGGAGCGCCGTGGACGGTTGCTGCTTCTTCGAGGTCGGCGTTCATCATCGACAGCGAGCTGTGCAGCAGCAGGAAGGCGTACGGGGCGTAGAAAATCCCCAGCACGAACACCAGGCCCGGAAGGCTGTAAATATTGATTGCGGCATCAATGCCCAGGTCCCGGAGGAAGATGTTGATGTAGCCGGCGCTGGGCGAGCACAGCAGGGACCAGGCCAGTGCACCCACCAGGGCCGGGATGAACATCGGCGCCATGCCGATGAAGAAGATGAACTTCCGCCACGGCGCGTCGGAGCGGGCGCAGACAAAGGCCAGGAACGCCCCGATCAGCAGGGCGATGATGGCTGAGCCTGCTCCCACCATGAGCGAGTTGGCCAGGGCGCCAAGTGCTTCCGGGGTGGCCAGCAGGGCCAGGTTGGACAGCGTCAGGCCGCCCAGGGAGATGCTGCCCGGCCGCGGAACGCTGTCGGAGAAGGCAGCCAGCAGGACCAGCGCAAGCGGAAGGACGATGAGGATGCCGAGGATGAGCAGGACGATCAGGCCGGGCGTGTTCTTGCGCAGGCCCGCAACGGTACGGGCAGAGCGGTAGTCTTTGGGCGTGGGCTTCGGTGCCGGGCGCGTCTCGGCACGGCTGGTCGCTACGGTCTTGAGGCTCATGCGAGGACCTCGGCCGGCAGGATCTGGACCTCACGGGGGTTGACGGTCACCCACACGCGGT
Source organism: Arthrobacter sp. MAHUQ-56 (assembly GCF_019710585.1). Lineage (GTDB taxonomy): Bacteria > Actinomycetota > Actinomycetes > Actinomycetales > Micrococcaceae > Arthrobacter. The sequence continues at coordinate 17,220 of NZ_JAIFZQ010000025.1, forward strand.
CCCCGACCTTGTGCTGTTCGCCGCGCTTGAGTCCGCCCAGCGCGTCCAGCTCGGGCCCGGATTCCAGTTGGATTGCGTACCGGATGTCGTTGCCCTGGAATCCCGCTACCCGGACCGTTCCCGGCCACGAGTTGGGGTGCTCTGCCGGTGCTGCGGTGATCTGCAGGTCCTCGGCCCGGATGCAGACCTTGGGGGATGTCCCTGTCTCGCCGGTCTGCTGCGCCGACTGGACAGTGAGCCCGCTGTCGGCAAGGCGTGCGGTGGTGGTTCCCGCCGCGGTGCTCTCCGGCGTGCAGTCCATGATGTTGGAGACGCCCAGGAAGTGGGCGATCGAGGCGCTGGCGGGTGCTTCGTACATGTGCTGCGGGGCGCCCATCTGCACGATCCGGCCACCCTGGAGCAGGGCGATGCGGTCTGCCAAGGCAAAGGCTTCGTGCTGGTCGTGGGTGACGTACACGCAGGTGAGCCCCAGCTGGAGCTGGATCTCACGCAGCTCAACCCGGAGCCGGTCGCGCAGGCGGGCGTCGAGGTTGGAGAGCGGTTCGTCGAGCATGAGCACGCTGGGCCGCATGACCAGGCTGCGCGCCAGGGCGACGCGCTGCATCTGGCCGCCGCTGAGCAGGCTGGCACCGCGGTCGGCGTACGGCTCCAGACCCACCAGCGTAAGGGCTTCCATGACGCGCTCATCGATTTCGCTCTTGGAGAGCTTTTTCTGTTTCAGCGAATAGGCAACGTTCTGGGCCACCGTCATGTGCGGCCACACCGCATAGGACTGGAAGACCATGCCGACGTTGCGCTTGTTCGGGGGCAGGTTGATGCCCTTTTCGGAGTCGAAGACCACAACGTCGTCGATGATGATCCGCCCCGAGGTGGGCTCCTCCAGGCCGGCGATGCACCGCATCGTGCTGGTCTTGCCGCAGCCGGACTGGCCCAGGAGGACCAGGGCCTCCCCGTCTTCAATGTCGAGGTTGAGGTTTTCGATGGCAGTGAAGCTTCCGTACTTCAGCTGCAGGTTCTGAATGCTGATTTTCATGGCTGATTCCTTGGCTGGGTTTTTCCGGTAGGGGTTTCTTCAGTCACTGGGCACCAGGATGGTGCTTTCGCTGATCACGCGGGCCGAGCGTTGAAAGGAGACTTCAGCGGGATCGGCTGCATCCAATGCCAGCGCCGTCTTGCCTTTCAGTAAGTGGATAAGGAGTCCGGGCTCCGCCGCCGGAACTACGCTGCGCTGCACCACGCTGCCCGTTGTGCCCGAAGCGGCAGCGACCGCGACGGCGCTGGTGAGGCCGATGGCGGGGTGCAGCGCGGTCATCGAGATCATCCGGGCCGAGACGCCGGTTGCGCCTACGGGCGGAGGCCCCACGATGCCCACCTTCGGAATGGATGTGAGATTCTCCGGCAGGCCCATCCTGCGGGCGGCCGCTGCGCGCAGCTGCGGGGCGATCCGGACCAGTGCCTCCAGGGCTTCCTCGCTGCCGGTTGCGTCCAGTCCCAGGTCCTGTGCGTCGAAGAGCGCAGCCGGGGCGCCGGCGTCGATCAGTGTCGCCCGGTACCGCTTCCCGTCGACCTCGATGTCATCGACGGTGTTGCCTGTAGGGAACTGTGCTCCGTAGCTGGACCAGGAGGCCTTCTGGAAGATGACGTCGATGGGGACCCCTGGGTAGTGCTGGCCATCCAGGCGCCGCCCGCCGTAGGCCGGTACCTGTGCCCCCGGTGTGGGGATCTCGCAAACGAGGCGCAGACCGGTCATCGTGTTCAGAATGGGGACCCGGGTGACCTCTCCGGTGGGAGCGACGAGCCCGGCATGCAATGCGTACAGGCCGAGTGCGGTCGCGCAGTTGCCGCAGTTGCTGGCCCATTCAACCGCCGGCTTATCGATGGCCACCTGCGCGAACCGGTAGCGCACCGTTCCGTCCGGGCCGGTACCGGCCACGGTGATCGCCTTGCTGGTGGTTGACGAGGCGCCGCCTACGCCATCGATCTGGCGGAGGTCCGGCGACCCGAAGGTGCGGATGAGGAGACGGTCCGTCTCCAGGGCATCAGCCGGAAGGTCCTCGTCCCGGAAGATCCAGCACTTGCTGGTTCCGCCACGGACCAGGGTGGCCGGGACCGGGGTGACCGGGAGGGTGCCGGCCTGCGGCTCTTCCCTGAGTAGAAGCGTCATTGGTTCTCCTGAAGTACCCCAGCCGGCGTGTGCAGCTACCGGGTAAATGTTCAAAGCTGAGCAAACCGGAATCCGGTAATTGCTCTGCTGTATGGCGTTGGTCACAAACGGTATACCGTTGATGTGAGTTAAGCAACAGTCATTTGAATATGAATACCGACGCGGCGGTCTGGGTGCCTTGCTGAATGAGACGGTGTGCGGAAAATCGGACACGGTGTTCACAGCGCGCCCAAACGGTATGCAGTGCGTTAGAATTGCGGCTAAAGGTATGGCGCCGGCGCGTCCTGCCGCTTGTTTCCATGAAGACCGGAGGCCGCCCGTGGCGTCGCAACCAGAGACAAGCCCCTACCTGATGATCAGGAACGCCATCATCTCGCAGGAGCTGCCTCCCCGTGCCCAGCTCGTCGAAAGCGCCCTGGCCAAGAAGTACAACGTCTCCCGGACGCCCATCAGGGAAGCCTTGCGGCGCCTTGAAACCGAGGGGCTCGTGGAGCGCTACGGTTCACGCATGCAGGTGCGGGAGTACCGTCCGGAGGAGATGCTGGACCTCTATGAGGTGCGGACCTTCCTGGAGGAGGCGGCCGCAAAAACTGCGGCTCTCCGGCACACGGACATGGACCTGATGCTGATCGACCGCGCGCACCAGGCCATGGTCACCCTTGATTTTGATGCTGCCACTCCGGCTGAACTGGCCGCCGCCAACCGCACGTTCCATGAGCGCATCTGGGCGGCCAGCCACAGTGCCGCCCTCCTTGACCTGCTGGACCGGATCCTGGTCCACTTCATCCGCTACCCCGGCACCACGCTCTCCACCAAGGAGCGCTGGGACCGCGTGCTGAAGGAGCACGAGGAGTTGCTGGTGGCCATCCGCGCACGGAACGCCGAGGAGGCCGGCCGCATCGCCAGCGCCCATATGGACGAGGCAAAGAACATCCGCATCCAGATGTACATCGACGCCCAGGAAATCAGCAGCCCCCGCCTGGGGTAGCGGCCGGATTCCGGTACCACCCCGGCTCAACGCCCCCAAAACACGCTATTGCATGCGACGGCATACTTATGTATACAATCGTGTACAGCGATGGAGCTGAGGAGATTGATGATGATCAAGAGCGACGTTTTGGTAGTGGGCGGCGGCAACGCCGGATTTGCGGCAGCACTTGCAGCCGCTGAGCGCGGCCGCAAAGTTGTCCTGCTGGAGAAGGCGCAGGAGGCCGCCTCGGGAGGCAACAGCTTCTACACCGCCGGGGCCACGCGCATCTCCCATGACGGGCTTCAGGAACTCATCGAATTTGTGGAACCTGATGAGCGGCACGCCGCCAGCGAGGTCCCCGCCTATACCGCAGCTGAATACCTTGCCGATCTGTCCAAGGTTTCTGAAGGGCGCAACGACCCCGAGCTCTCCGAGGTCCTGGTCACCGAAAGCAACCCGACGCTGCGCTGGCTCCAGGGCATGGGACTCAAGTACCGCCTGATGTACGAACGGCAGGCCTACCGGACCGAGGACGGCGGCTACCTGTTCTGGGGCGGACTGCACGTGGGCAACGTGGGCGGCGGAAAGGGGCTCATGGCCGACCACCGGGCAGCGGCGGAGCGCATGGGTGTTGAGGTGGTCTATGACTGCGCGGCCACGGGGCTCATCCGGGAAGACGGCCGGGTGTGCGGGGTCAGCTGCCGGACGTCATCGGGAGAGGGCGAGTTCCGGGCCGAGTCGGTCATCCTTGCCTCGGGAGGTTTTGAAGCCTCCCCGGAACTGCGCCGCCGGCATCTGGGGGAGGGCTGGCAGAACGCGAAAGTCCGCGGCACGCCGGGCAACACGGGGGAGATGATCCTCGCCGCATTGGACGCCGGCGCGGCCAGGGGTGGCGACTGGTCCACCTGCCACAGCGTGGCCTGGGATGCCTGGCACCCGGACAACCAGAGCAACCTGGAGCTCACCAACCAGCTCACCCGCGGCGGGTACCCGCTGGGCATCGTGGTGAACAGCGAGGGCAAGCGGTTCGTGGACGAAGGCGCCGACTACCGCAACTACACCTACGCGAAGTACGGCCGCGACATCCTGGCTCAGCCGGGATCGGCCGCTTTCCAGATCTTTGACGCTTCTTCCCGCCCTATGCTGCGGGCCGAGGAGTACGACATGCCGGGGGTTTCGGTGGTCACCGCACCGACCCTGGCAGAGCTGGCCCAGAAAGCCGGGATCAACCCCGGGGGCCTGGAGGAGACGGTGCGGAGCTTCAACAATTCGATCGCTGAGAGCGCACCGTTCGACCCCAACGTCAAGGACGGGCGCCGGGCCGATACCCAGCCGCCGAAAAGCAACTGGGCCCGCAGCATCTCCACTGGACCGTTCTACGCCTTCCCCGTTACCTGCGGCATCACCTTCACCTTCGGAGGCCTCAAAACTGATACCTGGGGCCGAGTACTGACCGCAGAGGCGCAGCCGCTTGAAGGGCTCTATGCCTGTGGGGAAGCGCTGGGCGGACTGTTCAGCGGCAACTACCCCGGCGGCTCCGGTCTTGCGGCAGGGGCAGTCTTCGGGCGCCGGGCCGGCTCCATCGCGTAAGGCACCCACCCGGACAGTAGTCCCAACCAGTAACGGAAAAGAGGAAAAAGTGGCCAGTCCCATCCACCAGCGGCTTCGCGAGGATGTTCTCGCCAGTGTCTTTGCTCCTGACGAGCCGCTCACGGAGGCCAAGCTCACCGAACGCTATGGTGCCTCGAGGACGCCCGTACGGGAGGCGCTGCAGCGGCTGGAACAGGACGGGCTGGTCGAAAGGCGCGGAAAAGCGGTGGTTGTCCGTACGCATTCGGCTGAGGAGATCATCGACATCTATGAGTCGAGGATCATCCTGGAGCAGGCCGCAGCTGCCAAGGCCGCCGTCAAGGCGACCGCCCTGGACCGCCAATTGCTCACGGGGCTGCTGGCGCAGATGCAGCAGTTGGACCCCAGCGACGGCCGGGCGCTCGCCGAAACCAACCGCGCCTTCCACGCGCAGCTGTGGCGCGCCACGCACAGTCCGTCGCTCATTGGACTGCTGGAACGCCTGGACCAGCAGGTGCGCCGGTACACCCTCACCACGCTGACCTACCCCGGCAGGTGGCCGGTGGTGCTGGCGGACTACGCCGAACTGCTTGCCGCCATCGAGGGCGCCGATCCCGGGCGCGCGGGGGACATCGCCGCCCGCCACATGTCGGAGGCCTTGGCCATCAGGTTGAAGATGTACGCCGAAGACCCCAGGACGCTCTAGGCCGCACGAGCGGCCTGGCAGCATCCCTCACCAAGCCCGCCGGCCGATGTTCCTGCATACTCCATCGCAACAGGAAACCCGAAAGTCGGGCGCAGGGACATTAGCTGGCGCAAGAGGTGGGGCAGGTTCCAATGAGTCTGCCCCACCTTGCTCTTCCACAGCCGCCGCACAGAGCGCACCAACCGCAGGCATAGGGCCATGCGGTCTCATGGGTCCATGACTACTTCACGCACACCCCGCCAGCCCGACGCCGACCAGCCGCATCCCAACCACGACCGGGGGCTGGAGTTCGACCTGAACACCCTGCTAAGCCGCAGGTCCCTAGGACTGTTCCTTGGCGCTGGCGGCGCTGTTGCCGCGCTCGCCGCCTGCACGCCAGCCGGAAATTCGGGCTCCACCTCGCCGGCAACAACCTCGACAACAGCCGCAGCGTCGTCGTCGGCTGTCTCTGCCACGGCCGCCGCCACAGCCGCTCCGACCCTGACCCGGGCCATCGCCGAGTGCGGCGTGGAAATCCCGCAGGAAACCGCGGGCCCCTACCCCGGCGACGGCTCCAACGGCCCTAACGTCCTGGAAGCGTCCGGAGTGGTGCGCCGGGACATCACCTCGAGCTTCGGGGCCGCGTCCGCCAAGGCGGAGGGTGTTCCGCTGACGTTCACGCTGACCCTCCTGGATAATGCCAACGGCTGCACCCCGATGGCCGGAGCGGCTGTCTACGCGTGGCACTGCGACCGGGACGGGAAGTACTCGATGTACGACTCGAGCCTGAAGAACGAAAACTACCTCCGCGGCGTGCAGGAGGCGGATGCCAACGGGCAGGTCACCTTCATGTCGATCTTCCCGGCCGCCTACTCCGGGCGCTGGCCGCACATCCACTTCGAGGTGTTCGAGTCGATGAACAATGCAACTGCTGCAGGGCAGGTATTGGCCGTCTCCCAGATCGCCCTGCCGCAGGCGGCCTGCGACGACGTCTACGCCACCCCCGGGTACGAACGCAGTGTCACGAACATGACCCGCACCACGCTCAAGTCGGACAACGTGTTCGGGAACGACGGCGGCATCTACCAGCTGGCAACGATGACCGGTTCCGCTGCTGCCGGCTACACGGCGGGGCTCAATGTGACCATCTGATGCGGCGCTGCGCGGGGGTGCCGCCGGCGCAATTCTGCCGTTGACCAGGGGAACCGGCGTGAGTACTGTGGGTCCACTGATTCAACCCTGCCCCGGAGGCAGCCATGGGCGGCGACTCGAAAGGCGGCACCGAGTACGAATTCCTGACCGTGTGGCGCGTGGCCGGGACGCCGCGCGAGGTGGTGGACGTCCTGGGCGACGCCGGCGCGCTTCCCCGCTGGTGGCCATCCGTGTACCTGGCTGTCGAGCCCCGGAAACCAGGAAATCCGGACGGCACCGGAACGGCGTTCTTCCTCCACACCAAAGGCTGGCTTCCCTACACGCTCAAGTGGCAGCTCACCCTCACCGAGCCCGTCACCGAGCAGGGTTTTGCGCTCTCGGCCCGCGGCGACCTCAACGGCACCGGGCGCTGGACGTTCGAACAGCACGGGCCCGAAACAGTGGTCACCTATGACTGGCGGGTCAGCGCCGCGAAACCGCTGCTGCGGCGGCTGGGTTGGCTGCTCAGGCCGGCCTTTGCCGCGAACCACCGGTGGGCGATGGCGCGCGGGCAGGAGGCGCTGGCGCTGGAATTGCGCCGGCGGCGGCCGGGCGCCGACCTTGCCAGAATCCCGCCGCCCGCTGGGCCCACGTTTGCACGGCGCTCCCGCCGCCGGCCGGGGGAGACAGCGGACCGCAGGTAGCTTTTGCTACCCGAGGTGCACGGCGTTCCACTCCAGGAGCCGCGGCTCGGCCAGCCCTTCGGTCACGAAGGGGTCTGCGGCGACGAACCGTTCCGCTTCCTGCCGGGACGTGAAAATCCCCATGGAGCTGGCGGCAGGGTCGGGATCCTGGAATGGGCCGAGAGCCAAGAGGCCGCCGCCGTCGGCGTGGAATGCCTCGAAATAGGCCTTGTGGCGCGGGTAGGCCTCCATGATCCGGGAGCGATCGACGCCCTCACGCACGGTGTACAGCACGACACATTCCATGGGGCAAGAAGTTACCACGCGCCGGCGACCAGGTCGGGACCAGCTTTGCTGGAAGGTACGACGACGGCGGCGCGGTGAGTGCCGCCGTCGTACCTTTTGCTGGAAGGTGCTTCGGGGACCGTCAGCTGCCGGCTACGCGCTGGATGAACTCGACCGTCTCGCGTTCGGTTTCGGCGCGGGTGGTGGGTTCGTTGTGCACCTCGTGGCGGACGCCGGGGAAGACGCGGGTGCGGACGTCCGCGTGGCCCGAATCTGCCAGGCGGTTGGCCACGTGGTAGGCCCCTTCGCCGTAGTTGGTGACGGGGTCCTGGTCGCCGGCGAGGATCAGGACGGGGAGTTCCGCGGGGAGCAGTTTGTACCAGTCGTCGGAGTTGACCTGGTCGTAGAGGTCCACGAAGCCCTGCAGGAAGCGGGCGCTGAGCGGCGCGCCGAAGTTGTTGAAGGGGTCCCTCCCGTGGTCGGTGACGACGTCCGCGTCGAGTGCCACCCAGGCGGTGGGACCGGCGTCTTCCCCGAAGCGTCCCAGGAAGCCGTCGAACAGCTGGGCCACCAGCTCCTGGGGCGCCGGCTCCGCGCCGCGCTCGCCGGAGGCAAGCCGGGCCAGTTCCGGGCGGTCGACCATCTTTTCGATGCCCCGCATCTGGGCAGCGATTCCGCAAAGGATCAGGCCGGACAGCTGCGCCAGGGGGTCCGTGGCCAGGCCGCGCGCGATCATGGATCCCCAGCTGTGCCCGAACACGATGTACGGAAGGTGGGGGAGTGCTTCTCTTGCCTTGGCTTGAAGGGTGACCTCGTCGGCGACCACCACGCTGGCCGCGTCCTCGCCGGCGTCGCCCCAGGTGCCCTGCTGCATCGCCGTGCGCCCGTGACCGGAGTGGTCGCCCGCCACCACGATGACGCCGGCGTCCACCAGGGTGGAGATGAGGTGGAGGTAGCGGCGGGAGTGTTCGCCGAGCCCGTGGATCAGCTGCACGATGGCCTTGGGCTGTCCGATGGGTTCGTAGACCCACGCCTGGATGGTGTCGCGGCCGTTGGCGGAGGTGAACTCGATTTCCTGCAGTGACATATCTTCCTCCCGTGCCGGCGCCGTCGCTGGCTCTTGGTGAGCCTAACCCGAGTGCGGACAACGCCGTCAAGGTTTTTGTCTCATGCGTTTCGGGCGCGGGGTCCCCGGCCGGAGAAACGTTGGTTCAACCGTTGGCCCGCCGCCTAACAGCGTGGAGCCGCACTCACGCGGTCTGCGGGACCGCCTCAGAAGACTTTGAAGGATTACGCATGGGAAGTGAACTCTGGATCTGCATCAGCCAGGGGTCCCGCAGATGGGGCGAACCCCACCATTCGGGTTGACCAGTCACAGTGTTCCTTGGTCCATAGTGACGCCGCCCGCCAACCTGTCTGTTTGCGTATGCCGGCGAAAAGTTCTACTGACAGGTAACCCGGCCGCGGCGTAGGTTTAGCGAACGCGCTTTTCACCAGACCGTCCGGATGGCAGCCCGACGCAGTGCTCCTGTTCCGGCGGCAAGTACAAGGCCGACGGCGGCCCAGCGGGAGGGGACCTCATGGCAGGAATGTTCGAACTCTTCAACGACGAAGACTCGAACTTCAGGTTCAGAATTACGGCTCCGGACGGGACGGTGATGGCAACGTCACGCCCGTTCCCTGATAAGCAGTCGGCCGTTGCGGGGATCCGGGACGTCCGTGAATACGCCGGAATGGGCCACATAGCCGACATGTGCCTGGCGCCGGCGGCGTTTGCAGCCCCACGGGCGAAACTTCCGGCAGCCGCTTACCCCGGCACCGAAGCTCGGTGCTCCTCCTTGCGGCCTGCGCCCTTTCCGTGGATCCACCAACCTGACGCCCGCCTGACCCGCACGCCTGTCCTTGACCCGGCGCGGAGGTCAATCTAGCTTGACCTCATGACTGATGATGCAGGGTCGGTGGAACAGGCGTTGAACAGCGGTGACATCCACGAGTTGCTCAGGGTGTGGGAGGACTTCAACCGCGGCGAGACCTGGCGGGAAACGTCTGCGATCGGCAGTGACCAGGCCCGGGTCTCGGCGGCGCAGTTCCTGACGGAAGTGCGGGAAGTCGCGGCGCTGGAGGCGCTGCGCGCGAACGCACAGGCCGTCGAACTGCTGACGGCCAGGCGCTGGTACGTCATCAAGTCCGCGCGTGAGGCCGGAGCCACGTGGGCCCAGATCGGCGAAGCGCTGGGCACTACGAAACAAGCTGCCCATGACTTCTACCGCCGCAGGATCGAAGAGAAGGAGAAGTACCTGCCCGACCTTCGCGACGTGGCAGCCGCGCGGGCGGTCCTGGAAGAAGCCAAGGAAGACTAGCGCAGATCCCGAGGGAGTATCTAGGCGCAGCCAGCTGCTGGGGTCCGTTCGACGACGGCCAACTGGCCCGTAGTGTCCGGAACGCCGGGAAGCTGCGCCGGGGCGGCCTCGCCAACCGTCGATTTCCTGCCTGCGCGCATACGGAAGAGCGCAACAGCGGAGATGAGGAACCATGCGACATTCGTGACCACGGACGGCCATGCCCCGTGAAAGGCGCCATTGACGATGAAGGCGCAGGCGCCCACGAGGTTCGCGGCCTGGAAGCCCTTGCCGGCCTTGATCCACCCCATGGAGACAGCCAGGAAGGCGCTCAAAATAGCAACCGCACCGCCCCAGCCGGCAACTTCCCACAGCAGTTCCATGTCCGTCCTTCCAATATCGATTCCCGCGTCCCAAGTGCCATGGTGAGGCCGGGCCCTGCTTAAGTTCAATTGAATTTTGCTGCAGGTGTGGTTTAGAACTGCTTAACATGAGCATCGATCCCCGTCGACTGAATGTTCTCCTTGCAGTTGCCCGTGCAGGCGGGGTTCTCGCGGCTGCCGATGAATTGGGCGTTACGGCTTCGGCGGTGTCCCAGCAGCTCAACAAGCTGGAAGACGAAACGGGCCACGCCCTGGTGGTCCGCACCCCCAAGGGCTCGCTCCTGACGCCTGCCGGACTCGCCATGGCGGAAGCCGGTGAAGAGATCGAACGCGCCCTCAGCGTCGCCCTGGCCCGGATGGAAAGTGGGGCCCAGGTTGAGGGCGTCGTGCGCATCGGCGGGTTCACCAGCTTCGTGCGCACGGTGGTGATTCCGCGCCTTCCCGGGTGGCGCAAGCAGTACCCGCAGTTGCGGATCCATGTCGTCGAAGACGATTTCCCCGTCCTGATGCGGCTCCTGCGCCAGCGCCAGCTCGACGCCGTCGTGGTCGAGCTGGATTCGACGACGGCCGAGCAGCGTGCGCTCGCCCCGGGCCTGATTGAGGAGCCGCTCCTGGACGAGCCCTGGAAACTGGTGGTCCCCTCCGGCGCCCTGCTCTCCACCGAAAACATCGACCTTGGCCGCCTGCCGCTCCCGTGGCTGGGCGTCGAGCCCTCCGCCGCCAACGTTGCAGTGCTTGGACGGCTGAGCAGGTCCACGGGCAGTCAGGTGGAGACCGTGCACCAGTACGCGGACACCCTGACCGCGCTGGCGCTCGTCGCCGCCGGGGAGGGTGTGGCCATCGTCCCCACCCTCGCCCTTGCCGGCGTCGTCCAGGACGGGGTGGAAGTCCTCGACGTTCCCGGCCTGGGAACACGGCGCATCGTCCTGCGCCGGTATGACCGACGGCGGCCCACCAGCCTTCCCGTCGACACCGTCGCGCGCCTCCTGCGGGAATCGGCCGCTACGTTCGACACACGCTCCACGCACTGACCATCGGTGCACATATTCTGGGTACCAGCCGAACTCCAAGATCCGGAGGAATCCCAGATGCCTGAGACCGTACGCCGCCTGCGCAAGCTCGGCTTCCTCACCATCGGCCTGTTCGATCCCGCCAACCCGGCCGAAGGCCACGAATCGACCCTGCGGATCATCGAACTGGGCGAGCAGCTTGGCTTCGACAGCGCCTGGCTGCGCCACCGCCACCTGCAGTTCGGCATCTCGTCTCCGGTTGCCGTGATGGCTGCCGCGAGCCAGCGGACCTCCCGGATCGAGCTGGGGACCGCCGTCACCCCGCTCGGCTGGGAAAACCCGCTGCGCCTGGCTGAGGACCTGGCCACCGTGGATGTGCTGTCCGGCGGGCGCATCAACCCTGGGGTGAGCGTGGGTGAACCCATGCACTATGACACGGTGAAACATGAGCTGTACCCGGATTCCGCCGACCTGGAGGACTTCAGCTACGCCCGCGTGGAACGGCTGGCCCGTATGATCGCCGGGGAACCCGTCAGGGAATTCTCGGGCAGGCAGGGCGTGGTGGAGGAATTCTCCAACCGCGTCGAGCCGCACTCGAGCGGGCTGCGCGGCCGTCTCTGGTACGGAGCGGCCAGTAGGAAGTCCGCCGAATGGGCCGGGGCCAACGGCTTCAACCTGCTCTCCAGCAGCGTGGTCTTCCCCGAAAAAGATGAGGAATCTGACTTCGCCGCCATCCAGCAGTCGCAGATCCACGCCTTCAAAGCCGCGGCGGCAGCGTCAGGACATGCCCAGGCCCGGGTATCGCAGGGCTTGGTGGTGATCCCCACCGATTCCGCGTCACAAAGCCAGCGGGAGAAGTACCAGCGCTACGTCGACGAACGCACGCCACGAACCAAGGCGCCCCAGGGCCCCAAGGGCATGCTGTTCGCCCCGGACATCATCGGCAGCAGCGAGGAGATCGCAGAGCAGCTCTATGCCCACGCGGGATTCCGGGAGGTGGAGGAGGTGGCCTTCGCCCTGCCTTTCAGCTTCGCCCACGAAGACTACGTGCAGATCCTCACCGACATGGCCGGTAAGTTGGGCCCGGCCCTGGGCTGGGCACCGGCATAGGCCGCGCACCCAACGCCACCACCCGCCGTCGTACTATCCCAAAAGGCGTAGTACATGGAAATACGAAGCAATGTTTCAGGGTCCCGCCCGTAACCTGTTTAAATGCCTCGTTTCGCACTGGACATTGAGTCCGTCCCCCGTCCCGCCCGTTCCCAGGAGCTCCTGGACGCAGTAAACCACCGGGTTGTCATTGCCGACGGAGCGATGGGCACCATGCTGCAGGGCCGGGAACTCTCGCTCGAAACAGACTTCCAGAACCTGGAAGGCTGCAACGAGATCCTCAACGACACCCGCCCGGACGTCATCGCGGACATCCACGACGCCTACTTCGCCACCGGCATCGACGCCGTCGAAACCAACACCTTCGGCGCCAACTGGTCCAACCTCTCCGACTACGGCATCGACGATCGCATCGCCGAGCTCGCCCTGAAAGGCGCGAAGATCGCCCGCGAGCGGGCAGAGGCTGCGGAAGAAACAGACGGCCGCATGCGCTGGGTCCTCGGCTCCATGGGCCCCGGCACCAAGCTCCCCAGCCTCGGCCACACCAGCTACGACTACCTCAAGCAGACCTTCGCCCTGCAGGCCGAGGGCCTCATCGACGGCGGCGCGGACGCCTTCCTCATCGAAACCAGCCAGGACCTCCTGCAGACCAAGGCCGCCGTCAACGGCTGCAAGCAGGCCATCGTCTCCCGCGGCATCCGCCTCCCCATCTTCGTGGAGGTGACGGTCGAGACCACCGGAACCATGCTCATGGGCTCCGAAATCGGCGCCGCCCTTACCGCCCTGGAACCGCTCGGCGTCGACGCCATCGGCCTGAACTGCGCCACCGGCCCGGACGAGATGAGCGAGCACCTCCGCCACCTCTCCAAGCAGTCCTCCGTGGCCATCGCCTGCATGCCCAACGCCGGCCTGCCCATCCTCGGCGCCAACGGCGCGCACTACCCGCTCACCCCCACCGAACTCGCCACCGCACACGAGCAGTTCGTGCGCGAATTCGGCCTGGGCCTGGTGGGCGGCTGCTGCGGTACGACGCCGGAACACATGGCCGCCGTCGTCGAACGCCTTGCGCCCTTCCGCAGCCGCGAGACGAAAGCGAGCAGCGGCCCCGCCCGCGTCCCTACCGAACGCGAAGCCGGCGTCGCCTCCCTCTACCAGCACGTGAACTTCGACCAGGAGTCCGCCTACCTCGCCATCGGTGAGCGCACCAACGCCAACGGTTCCAAGGCCTTCCGCCAGGCGATGCTGGAAGAGCGCTGGGATGACTGCGTGGACATCGCCCGCGAACAGATCCGGGTCGGCGCCCACCTGCTGGACGTCTGCGTGGACTACGTGGGCCGCGACGGCGTGGCAGACATCAAGGAGATTGTCTCCCGGTTCGCGTCCGCCTCCACCCTCCCGCTCGTCATCGACTCCACCGAACCGCCCGTGCTCCAGGCCGGCCTGGAACTCATCGGCGGCCGCCCCGTGGTCAACTCCGTCAACTACGAGGACGGCGACGGCCCCAACAGCCGCTTCGCCCGCATCATGCCGCTCGTGAAGGAACACGGCACCGCCGTCATCGCCCTGACCATCAACGAAGAGGGCCAGGCCCGCACCACCGAGGGCAAGGTGGCCATCGCCTCCCGCCTCGTCGACTCCCTGGTGGGCGAGTGGGGAATGCGCGTCGAGGACATCATCGTCGACTGCCTCACCTTCCCGGTCGCCACCGGCCAGGAGGAAACCCGCCGGGACGGCATTGAAACCATCGAGGCCATCCGCCAGATCACCGCGAAATACCCCGGCATCAACACCACGCTCGGCGTCTCCAACGTGTCCTTCGGCCTGAATCCGGCCGCGCGCATCGTCCTGAACTCCGTGTTCCTGCACGAGGCCGTGCAGGCGGGCCTGACCAGCGGCATCATCGACGCCGCCAAGATCGTCCCGCTCGCCTCGATCCCGGAGGAGCAGCGCAAGGTGGCCCTTGACCTGGTCTGGGACCGCCGCGAATACGACGCGGACAGCAACACCACCTACGATCCGCTCGCCAGCATGCTGGACCTCTTTGCCGGCGTCGACACGGCTGCCCTCAAGGACCAGCGCGCCGCTGAGCTCGCTGCGCTGCCCACGGGCGCCCGCCTGGAACGGCGCATCATCGACGGCGAAGGCAAGGGCCTGGAAGAGGACCTGGACCTGGCCCGCAGCGAGGGGATGACCCCGCTCGGCATCATCAATGACCACCTGCTCGAGGGCATGAAGGTGGTGGGCGAACGCTTCGGCGCGGGCGAGATGCAGCTGCCGTTCGTGCTGCAGTCCGCCGAGGTGATGAAGAACGCCGTCGCCCTGCTGGAGCCGCACATGGAGAAGTCGGATTCGTCCGGCAAGGGCACGATGGTGATCGCCACCGTCCGCGGCGACGTTCATGACATCGGCAAGAACTTGGTGGACATCATCCTCACCAACAACGGCTACAAAGTGGTCAACATCGGCATCAAGCAGGGCATTGCCGAGATCATCGCCGCGGCGGAGGAGCACGACGCCGACGTGATCGGCATGTCCGGCCTGCTGGTCAAGTCCACCGTGGTGATGAAGGAGAACCTCGCCGAGCTGCAGTCCCGCGGCCTGGCCAAGAAGTGGCCGGTCATCCTGGGCGGCGCAGCCCTGACCCGCGCCTACGTGGAGCAGGACCTGGCGGAGCAGTTCGACGGCGTGGTCCGCTATGCCAAGGACGCCTTCGAGGGCCTCTCCCTCATGGAGCCGCTGGTCCGCGTGGCCCGAGGGGAGTCCCCGGACGACGTCGGCCTGCCGCCATTGAAGAAGCGCATCCATAAGGGCGGCGCCAAGTTCACGGTGACCGAGCCCGAGGCCATGCCCGGCCGCTCCGACGTCGCCACCGACAATCCCGTACCCGTGCCGCCGTTCTGGGGCACGCGCATCGTCCGGGGCGTCTCGCTCCACGACTACTCCGCGTTCCTCGACGAACGCGCCACCTTCATGGGTCAGTGGGGCCTCAAACCCGGCCGCGGCGAGGACGGCGCCTCCTACGAGGAGCTGGTGGAACGCGAGGGCCGGCCGCGCCTGCGCTACTGGTTGGACCGCATCCTGGGCGAGGGCATGCTCGACGCGTCCGTCGCCTACGGCTACTTCCCGGTGGTCTCCGAAGGCGAACAGGTGGTGGTGCTGCACCACGGCGAGGATTCCGACGGCGTCCTGGGCGTCCCCGGCCTGCTCGCCCCGGACGGTGGTTCAGGCGGCCCGATCGGCACCGACCGGTTGCGCTTCGATTTCCCGCGGCAGCGCCGCGACCGGCACCTGTGCTTGGCCGACTTCGTGAAGTCCCGCGAGTCCGGCCAGATCGACGTGCTCCCGGTCCAGCTGGTCACCGCCGGCTCGAAGATCGAAGAGTTCACGTCCAAGATGTTCGCCGCGAACCAGTACCGCGATTACTACGAGCTCAACGGCCTGGTCATGCAGCTCACTGAGGCGCTCGCAGAGTTCTGGCACGCCCGCATCCGCAAGGAGCTGGGTTTCGGGGCCGAGGAGCCGAAGGACACGGCAGGGTACTTCAAGCTCGACTACCGCGGTGCGCGCTTCTCGCTCGGCTACCCCGCGTGCCCGGACATGGAGGACCGCCGCAAGGTAACGGAGCTGCTGAAGCCCGAGCGCATGGGCGTGATCCTCAGCGACGAGCTGATGCTGCACCCCGAACAGTCCACCGACGCGTTCGTGTTCCACCACCCGGAGGCGAAGTACTTCAAGGTGTGACTCGGGCAAGCCCCGGAGCGGCACAAACTTGCACTCCGGGGCCGCCTCCCTGTCATTCCCCGCCCGGCAGCGAGGCCAGCTGGGTTAACGAACCATCGCGGTCCAGGCTGAGGATGAGGTCCAGGTCCAGCCGGTCCAGGAACGCATCATCGTGACTGACCACAATTACTGCGCCCCGATACGCTGCGAGTGACTCCACCAACTGGTCAACGCTCCGAAGGTCCAGGTTGTTGGTTGGCTCATCCAGGATCAGCACCTGTGCCGGCGGGTCCGAGAACAGCAGCCGCGCCAGGGAGACCCGGAACCGCTCACCGCCGGAGAGCGTCCGCACCGGCCGGTTCACGTTGTCCCCGCGCAGAAGGAACCGCGCCAACCGGTTCCGGATTTCACCGGGAGGCACCGCCGGAGCGGCGTCCTGGACGTTTTCGAGCGTGGTTGCCTCTTCCCTGAGCCCATCGAGCCGCTGGCGCAGGTATCCGGCCCGGTCCGTCAGGAGGCTTCCGCCGGCTTCACCGTCGGTGCACGGCAGGCAACCCACCAGCTTCTCCAGGAGCGTGGTCTTGCCGACTCCGTTCGGGCCGATAATCGCCACCCGTTCGGGGCCCTGAACAACGTAGGACCGGTTGGTGCCCCACAGTTCCGCGATCCGTCGGCTGCGCGGGACCTGCGGGTCGGGAAGATCCACCGATATCCGTTCCTCCTCGCGCACCCGGGAAGCGGCGGCCTCCAGGGCATCCTGGGCCACCTGGACCCTGGAATCCATTCCGGAGCGCATTTTTCCTGCCGCCACCTGGGCATCGGAGGCCCGTTGGTTCATCAGTATCTTGGACCCCTTCTTGTTCTCATAGCTCTTCTGGCCTGCCCTGGCGCGGCTGGCCAGCTTGGTCTCCGCCTCCTGCTTCTGGCGCTTTTCCTTTTTCACCTGCTGTTCGGCTGCCCGGGTGGCCTGCGCCGCAGCGGCCTGCTGGTCGTCCATGTAGGCCCGCCACTCGCTGTTGGGCCCGCCGAACACCGTGAGCCCTCCCTCATACAGCTCTGCCGTTTCGTCCATAAGCTCCAGCAGTGCCAGGTCATGGCTGACCACCAGCACGCTTCCCGGCCAGTCACCCAGCATCCGGCCCAGTGCCCAACGGGCATCCCGGTCCAAGTTGTTGGTCGGTTCATCCAACAGCGTGATGGGCGTCCGCCGGATCCTCAGCCCGCTGATGGCTGCCAACATCGCCTCCCCGCCGGACAGCTCACCCACGCTCCGGTCCAGGCCGGCGCCGGACAGCCCTATCGCCCGTAGCGATTCATCCGCGCGGGCTTCGATGTCCCAGTCGTCACCCAAGACATCGAAGTGCTCCACCGCCGCGTCGCCGGATTCGATGGCGCGCAGGGCCGAGACCTTGGCCTTGATTCCCAGCAGTTCCATCAGCGTGGCATCGCGGCGCAGCGTGAGCGTCTGGGGCAGGTAGCCAACCTCTCCGCCCGTGGTGATGGTGCCGGCGGTGGGCATCAACGTCCCTGCTATCAGGCGCAGCAGGGTGGACTTGCCGGATCCGTTGGTTCCCACCACCCCGGTCTTTCCCGGCCCGAGACTGCCGGAGATCCCAGACAGAGCCGGGGATCCGTCCGGCCACTGGAAATGGAGGTTCGTGAGGACGACGGATGGAGTATGTGATGTAAGCATGGTGCTCCCAAAGGAAAATGCCTTGCGGCCGGGCCGCGGTTCGCCAAAACGGTCAGGTGTGGAACGCGCGGGAAGTCCTACGGGGGACGGGCTGCCGCGGAAGCGTGCCAGGGCGCGCGGGCAGCAACCCCAAGCTGTGCAGGGTGGCCGAAATTCAGTGCAGGAAAAGGAAAGCCATGGAAAGGCATGAGGCTCCGGGTGGTTTCAGCGGAAGAAGCGCTGAGACTTGCCGGGCCCTTAGGGCATCAGGAAAGTGTCAGCGCGCGGACTGCGTCGCGAAACCTGAAATGCCCGTCACAAGATTGCCTAACACTGGGGAACAGAGGACATCAGTGTCACAAATTCAGTACTTAATGGCAACCCGTCATCACCGATGGGCATCGGCCGGTTTTCCCGGCACCGATTCGCCGTGCGCGGTGTGCTGGGATCGCCCGCCGATACTGAACGTCCCCGCGGACACCGGCTTCACCCGCCGCAGCGCGGCAAGGATTGCCCGGCCCACCACGGCGATGCCGATCACCGTGGTGACGGCGCGCAGTGTGTCCCAGCCCGCCGTCGACGTCAGCAGCGAGTACAGCACGAAGCTGCTGAGGTTGGTGCCGAGCGGCGCGCCCGGCACATAGGAGATCCCTGTGCCGGCGCCCACCGCGAAGGGCCAGAACCAGAGGTTCAGCAGCAGCCCGAACACGTAAGACGCAACGATGCCGTAGCCCGCCAGCATCCACAGCTCCGCTTTGCCGCGCACCCGGCGGGGCAGCAGTCCGGCTCCGGCGCCCACCCACGCGCAGGCGAAGATCTGGAACGGCGTCCACGGCCCGATGCCGCCCCACAGCGCGCTGGACACGGCGATGGTGGCGGCGCCGAGCAGCAGGCCGAACCGGGCACCGAACGCCCGGCCGGCCAGGATCAGCAGGATGAAGACTGCCTCCACGCCGCCGACGCCGGTGCTCGCCACCCGAACGGCGGAACCGACGGCAGCCAGCACGCCGAGCAACGCCACCATGTGTGCCGAGCGGACGGATCCGTCCAGGGAAAGCACGACGGCGACAGCTGCCACGGGTGCGATGGCGAGGGCTGCGTACGGGGTTGCGGCGGCTGCGTCCTGGGGGAGTGCCGCGGCCAGCAGCGGCCAGCAGAATGCTGCGAGGGCCACGAGGTTGGCCGCGGCAAGCAGGGTGAGCTCCACGGAACGGGGCATCCGGGGCCGGGGCTGGGTCTGCGCACCCGCAGCCTCTGCCGGTTCGCGCTCGCCCATTGGTGTGGGGTCCCCAGGCGCGGGCCGGGCAGACGGGACGAACGGCTCCGGGGCAGGAGGCGTCTCGGATGAAGGGGCTACGCCGCCACGCATCGGGAGGATCCGGGCGCCCAGGCTGTGAGCGAAATCGAGGTCGTGCGTGGCGATCAGGACAGCCGCACCGTCCTCCGCTGCGGTCCGCAGCGCCGAGGAGACGGCGTCCCGGGCCGCAGGATCCAGTCCCCTGGTGGGCTCATCGATCAGGAGAACGTCCGGAGCTTCCATGGTCTGCAGCGTGATGGCAAGGATCCTGCGTTCCCCGGCGGACAGGTCCCGGGGGTGCTCGTGGCCGATGGGCATTCCCGACGCTCCGCGCAACCGGGCAAGGCGGGCAGTTGCGGAACCGGCCGCAATCGCAGCGCCGTTTTTGCTGCGCTGCAGCCGCCGTTCCGCCGCCTTCAGTTCTCCTGCCACCGTGTCGCGGGTGAAGAGGTCGTCCGAGGCGTCGGGCACCAGGGCGACCCGGCCGCCGTCGATCGTTCCGCCGTCGTCCCTTGTTCTGCGCCTGCCGTTCCTGCGCGTCCCTTTGCCCAGGGCGAGCGCCACCAGGAGGGACGACTTCCCGGCACCGTTCGGACCCACCAGGGCCACCACCTCACCGCGGTGCAGGGTCACGGAGGCGTCCCGCACGAGCGGACTGCCCTCGCGGTGGACAGAAAGGTTCGTTGCCGTCAGGACGGCCGGCCGTTCGGGGCCGGGAACTGGCGTGGCACGCACAACCTCGGCGGCTGGGGCGGAGGGCGCAACCCCCGGCACCAAAGAGTGCGCTTCGATGGTCCACCAGGAATCAGCCACGGGCGCCAAGGCGTGCGCCCGGTGCTCGGCCACGATGACGCACACTCCGGCGTCCCGGGCCAAGGCGTCAAGTACCGCGGTGACGCGGCCTCGGGCTGCGGTGTCGAGGTCGGCCAGGGGTTCGTCCACCAGGAGCAAGGCCGGCTGGTCCACGACGGCGGCTGCGATGGCCACGAGGGTTGCTTCACCAGCCGAGAGGGTGCTGAGGTTCCGGTCCAGCAGGGCGCACACCCCGATGTTCTCCGCCACTTCCTGAACGCGGGCCCTGGAGTCAACGGATGGCACCCCGCGCAAGTCGAGTGCCAGCGCGATCTCGTCCCGGACGCGGGTGGTGGCGAACGCGGCGCGCGGATTCTGCAGGACGACGCCGACCAGGCCTGCCGTATCGCGCGGCGGCACACCGGCGCGGTCCATGCCGCCGACGCGGACGGTTCCCGCGATCTGGCCACCATCCACATGCGAAAGCAGCCCCGCGATGCCACGCAGGATGGTGGACTTCCCGGAGCCGGTGGCGCCGGTGATGACCGAAACCGACCCGGCCGGCGGGCTGAAGGCATCGACGCGCAGCCAGGCGTCCCCAATCCTGAACTGGGCGTCGCGGACCAGGAGCGGCGCGTTGCCGTCGGGGACCGCCGAACCCCGGCTGCCGAATCCGCGCAGCTCCAGGGCGGCGGCAACGCGGCTGGCGTGTTCAAGCGTGCGTTCGAGCACGGGAACAAGGGCCCGGGGCCCGAAGTGCTCACCCCGCAGCCGGAAGGCCAGGCGGACGGACGTGACGGCGTCGGACAGTGCAGGGAGCGCCGCCCATGCCACCACGAGCATGCGCGCAATGCCCTGCAGGGGGCCGCCCCGGGCCAGGCGGGTGAAGCCGCGGGCCACGTCCACCCAGGCGTTGAGCAGGCCGAACGCGAGGATGGTCGCCGCAATCGGCAGGGCGGACAGGACCGCAGCCCACAGGCCCGGTGCCGTGACCGGACCGAGGAGGACCACATGGGCGTACGGGGCCGGCAGGCGGATTGGCGCCAGGTTGAGCAGGACCGGCGCGCCGATGCCTGCCCCGTTGAAGAGGACGCGGTAGACGACCCGCGCCGCGATGAACACGACGGCGAGAACGGCGCCGGCGCGCAGCGGCGCGGGTCGGAAGGTCATGCCGTGGGCGCGGCCGGTTCGTTGTCCACCGTGTAGAGCAGTTCAAGGCTCTCGCCGGGGTTGAGCTTGAGGCTGTCCAGGCCTTCTTGGGCGTAAGCCCACGTGCCGGCGGCGGGCTTCACCCAGAGGGCCCAATAAGAAACAGTGTTTTTGTCATCGCACGCTTCGCGGATAGTGCCACCCTTGTGCTTGATGTCGAAGTCCGCAGCGGGCACACCGTTGACACGGCACGCAAAGCTCGTGGGGTACTTAGCGGTGCCCTCGATCTTCACCTTCGCCTCTTCGAGGACCTTGGCTGCCGGGGTGGTGGCGTCCACGGGCACGCAGACGGACGTGTCGGCGGCTGACTGCTTCAGTGAAGCCGAATCGACGATGACCTTCACGCCGGCGCAGGGGCCGGAGGAGGTGCTGGACGAGGCGGCGCTGGTTGAAGCCGCCGCCGTGGAGGCGGCTGCAGAGGAAGTGGACTGGGTGGCGGCCGGCGTGGAGCAGGCGGCGAGGGTCAGCAGGAGACCTGCGGCGGCGAAGGTGCTCGCGGCGGCGGTCCGGGTCTTAGTCAATGTCACTTGTCAAGGGTAGGCCGTTGCGCCCCCACGGCCGGATGCCGCCGCCTTGTGTGACGCCAAGGAGTCGTGTGTGCAGGGGAAAGGGCCGGCGACGGCGCGGCTGCCGTCGTCGACCCTTCCCTTGAAATGAGCTGCTGCAGCGGACCCTGCTGCAGCAGCAGCCTTATGGGACCTTCACGTCCGCCATGTGGTGCTCCGCCGGAGCGTCAGGTCCAGCCGCAGCGTCCGGCCTGGCAGAACGTGACGACGGGTGGGCGGCAACGGCGGCGGCGTGCTCGGCGAGCACGCCGGTCTGGTGCCGGATCTTCAGCCGGTAGAGCAGCGCGCCGCCAATCACCACGGCGGCCACGAAGATCACGCCGCCCCACTGCAGGTACCACTCGAACGGCGGCACCGAGTTGTAGATCTCGGGCCGGGGCCAGACCAGGTTCACCGTCATGGCACCGCCCCAGAGGACGGCGAGGATGTTCACCGGCAGCCCCCACTTACCGGTGCTGAATCCCGCCTCGGAATTCTGGTCCAGCAGGGGCCACTTCTTCTGGAGCCGCTTGCGCAGCAGGGGGACCGTGACCAGCAGGTAGGACAGGTAGATCAGGACGATGCTGATGCTGGACAGGATGGTGAAGATGGCGGGCTGCATGACGTTGACCAGCAGCGGGATGACGGCCATGACGCCAATGACGATCGCGGCAACGGTGGGGGTCCTGCGGACAGGGTCCACCTTGCTGAGCTGGCGGCTGAACGGCAGGTTGTTGTCGCGGGCCATGGCGAACATCATGCGGATGGCGGCGGCGTGGACGGCCAGGGTGCAGACCACCACGGCGACGACGATGCAGGCCAGGAAAGCCTTGCCGAAAGGACCGCCCAGGACGGAGAGCACGATGTGCTGCAGGCCGCCGTCGGCAGCCCCCACTGCCGGGTCCGTGAGGTCCGGTGCGGCCAGGATGCCGAAGAGCAGGATCAGGCCGCCCAGGATGAACGAGGCCGTGACGGCGCGGAGGATGGCCTTGGGCGCGGTGCGCTTGGGGTCCTTGGTTTCCTCGCCCAGGGAGCTGGCCGTATCGAAGCCGTACATCACATAGCCGGAGGCCATGGCGCCGATCAGGAAGACGCCGAAGAAGCCGAGGTCGTGGCCCTCGCCGAAGCCGGCGGTGTCGAAGAAGACCTCCGGTCCGCGGACCACGTGCCAGCCCAGGGCCAGGATCAGCAGCACGGCCGCGATCAGTTCCACGAAGACGCCGATGCTGTTAATCCGGGTCATCAGCTTCACGCCGAACGCGTTGATGAGCGTGGAGATGGTGATCATGATCGTTGCCAGGACCACGCCGTTCATGGCGAAGTCGTAGGGGCCGGTGCCGTCACCGATGAACTGGAAGCCGGACCAGAGCTGCGGGAGGGTGATCTGCAGGGCCAGGGCCACCGAGCCCAAGGCCATGATGGAGGACAACAGCAGCAGCCATCCGGCCAGCCAGGACGACGTCCCGGATGCCAGGCGTTTGGCCCAGTTGTAGACGGAACCGGCCACGGGATAGCGGCCGGCAAGTTCGGCAAAGCAGAGGGCCACCATCAGCTGGCCGACGAACACGATGGGCCAGGACCAGGCGTACGCCGGGCCGGCCATGGAAAAGCCAAAGTAGAACAGCTGGAAAACACCGGTGAGGATGGAGATGTAGCTGACGCCTGCGGCGAAGCTGGCAAACTTGCCGATGCTTCGGTCCAGCGTCTGGGTGTAGCCAAATTCGTCCATGCCGCTTGAATCAATACTCTTGCTGGGTTCCAATATGGACTCCTAGATCAGAAAAGCACGATGGGACCGGCCGCCCTGGGGTGCGGAGAAGGTCAAAAAGGGGGTGGTGGCCCGGCGTTGCCTGGTGAACGCCGGGCGTCTTGCGGAAAGGGGCTTGCTGTTTGGTGCCTAGGCGGGCGATGCGCTGAGCTCGAGCTCCGCCGTCGTGGTTTCTCCTGTCCTGCCGGCGCGGATCAAATCGGCGCAGCGCTCGCCGATCATCATGACGGTGATGTTGGGGTTGACGGTGACGTGTTCGGGCATGACGGACGCATCGGCGACGCGGAGTCCGGTGACTCCCTTCACGCGCAGCTCGGGGTCAAGCGGCGACATGTCGTCGTCGTACGCGCCCATCCGGACGGTGCCGACGGGGTGGTAGACGGTGTTGTGGGTCTTGCGGATGTAGTCCTGCAGTTCCTCGTCGGTCTGCGCCCCGACGCCGGGCGAGAGTTCGCGGCCGGTCCATTCGGCCATGGCGGGCTGGGCGGCGATTTCGCGGGCCTTGCGGATGCCGGCCACCATGACGCGCATGTCGTGGCCTTCGGGGTCCGTGAAGTAGCGCGGGTCAACCATGGGCTTGTCGCGGAAATCGCGGCTGCGCAGCCGGACCGTGCCGCGCGAGCGGGCGTGCGTCACGTTCGGGGTAAGGCTGAAGCCGTTCTCCGTGGTGGGGTAGCCGTGCCGCAGCGTGTTCATGTCGAAGGGGACCGAGCCGTAGTGCATCATCAGGTCGGGGCGGTCCAGGCCGTCCTCGGTGGGGGTGAAGATGCCGATTTCCCACCACTGGGTGGACGTCTGCACCATGGGCTGCTTGGCCTCGAACTGGACCACGCCTTCGGGATGGTCCTGCAGGTTCTCGCCCACGCCGGGGGAGTCCGCCAGCACCTCGATGCCGTGCGCGGCGAGGTGCGCTGCCGGGCCGATGCCGGAGAGCATGAGCAGCTTGGGGGAGTCGATGGCGCCGGTGGAGAGGATGACTTCCTGGTATGCGGTGAGACGGTGGGTGCGGCCGAACGCCCCGTCCACCACGTCCACGCCGGTGCAGCGCTTGTCCGCATCAAAGACCAGCTGCCGGGCGCGAAGGCCGGTGAGCAGCGTGAAGTTGGGGCGGCCGATGATCGGGTGGATGTAGGAGACCGAGCTGGAGGCGCGGGTGCCGTCCGCGCGGCGGTTGATCTGGAAGAAGTTGGCGCCGTTGATGACGGTGGTGCCGGAGTTGAACTTCGCGCGGGGGATGCCTGACTGTTCGCAGGCGTCCAAAAGCGCGACGCCGGCTGGGTCCGCCGGGGGCACGTTCATCAGGTGCACGGGGCCTGAGTCCCCATGGTGGGGTGCGTCCGGTCCGGCGTCCTCGTTGGTTTCCAGCCTCTTGTATAGGGGCCATGCGGCGTCGGCGTTCCAGCCGGTGGCGCCGTATTTGGCCTCCCATTCGTCCAGGTCCTCCCGGGGAGCCCAGAAGGCGATGCAGGAGTTGTGGCTGGAGCAGCCGCCCATGACCTTGGCGCGGGCGTGGCGCATGAAGGAGTTGCCGTTCTCCTGCGGCTCCACCGGGTAGTCCCAGTCGTAGCCGGATTCCAGCAGCTCCATCCAGCGGTCCAGCTGCAGGATCTCGGGCAGGTTCCGGTCGTCCGGGCCCGCCTCGACGAGGGCCACGGTCACCTCCGGGTCCTCGCTCAACCGCGCTGCAACTGCCGCCCCCGCGGACCCGCCGCCGATGACGACGTAGTCGAACCCGCGGTCGGTGACGTCGTCAATGTTGTCGTAGTGCATCTAGCTCTCCTTGCCGTTGTCAGCGAACCAGCCGGTGACCTGCGGGCTGGTGTTCTGGTAGATGTGCTTGGCTTCCTGGTATTCGGCCAGGCCCGTGGGGCCCAGCTCGCGGCCGACGCCGGACTGGCCGAAGCCGCCCCACTCGGCCTGGGGGAGGTAGGGATGGTAGTCATTGATCCAGATGGTGCCGTGCCGCAGCCGGCCGGCCACGCGCTGCGCCCGGCCGGCGTCCTGCGTCCAGACGGCGCCGGCCAGGCCGTAGATGGTGTCGTTGGCGGTGGCCACGGCCTCGTCCTCCGTGCGGAAGGTCTCCACGGTGACCACCGGGCCGAACGCCTCGTCGGTGACCACGGACATCCCCCGCTGCACCTGGTCCAGGACGGTCGGCTGGTAGTAGAAGCCGGCGTCGTACTTCTCTCCTTCAGGTGCCGCGCCGCCGGTACGCAGCCGCGCGCCCTCCTGGATGCCGCGCTGCACGTAGGCGTGCACCTTGTCGCGGTGCGCCGCGGAGATCAGCGGACCGGTTTCGGCGGCGTCGTCGAACGGGCCGCCCAGCCGGATGTTTTTGGCCCGGCGGACCAGCTCGTCGACGAAGCGATCGGCGATGGATTCCTCCACCACCAGCCGTGCCCCGGCCGAGCACACCTGGCCGGAGTGGACGAACGCGCCGTTGAGGGCATTGTCGACGGCGGCGTCGAAGTCCGCGTCGGCGAATACCACGTTGGGGTTCTTGCCACCGAGCTCCAGCGCCACCTTCTTGACGGTGCCGGCGGCCGCCGCGGCGATGCGCTTGCCGGTTTCCAGCCCACCGGTGAAGGAGACAAGGTCGACGTCGGGGTGTTCCGAGAGCGGTGCGCCCGCCTGGGCCCCGGCGCCGGTGACGAGGTTGGCGACGCCGTCCGGCAGGCCGAGGTCCTGCAGCAGCTGCATGGCCAGGATGCTGGTGGACGGGGTCAGTTCTGAGGGCTTGAGGACGAACGTGCAGCCGGCGGCCAGCGCGGGGGCGATCTTCCACGCAGCCTGGAGCAGGGGGTAGTTCCAGGGCGTGATCAGGCCGCAGACGCCGACGGACTCGTACACGACCCTGCTGACGACGTCGGCGTTCCCGGCGTCGACGATCCGGCCCGCCTGCTGGCCCGCAAGCCTGCCGAAGTATTCGAAGCAGGCCGCGATGTCGTCCATGTCGATCCGGCTTTCGACCATCCGCTTGCCGGTATCCAGCGATTCGGCGCGGGCGAACTTCTCCCGGCGTTCCCGCAGCCCGGCGGCGACCTTCAGGAGGAACGCGCCGCGCTCCGGTGCCGGGACGCTGGACCAGGCGCCCGAGTCGAACGCTTTCCGCGCCGCGGCAATCGCGCGCTCTGCGTCTTCCCGGCCGGCCTCGGAGACTGTGGCGACCAGTTCGCCATCGGCAGGGTTCCGGATTTCGCGGACGGCTCCGGATGCGGCGGGTTCCCACGAGCCGTTGATGAACAGGGTGGTTGCTGCTTTGGTTTCAGCGCCTCGGGTGACGTCCTGCGCTGGTGTGGCGTAAGTCATACCGAGGACAGTAATGCACTTTGAACAAGTGTTCAATAGATTTCTTGAACACTTGTTCAAAGATCTTTATGGCGTTAAGGTTGCCTTGCCGGCGTGCGTTCAGGGCTGGTGCGGTTCGCCGTCCGTGGCGCTTTTGTCCGGGAGGGGATCCCCGGCCGGCGCGAAGGCAATCTCTTCCGTCCGCGCAATACTTCGTTGAATGGAGGCCTTGTCCACCCCGAGCAGCGCCGTCAGCCACATGCCATTCTGGATGACCACGATGTCCGAGGCCCGCTCCCTGCAGGCGTTCCAGGGCAGATCCGGATTGGCGCTTGAGACCAGGGCCGCGAGCCCGTCGATGTACCGGTCAAAGGCGGCAGCGTTGATCTGCGCATAATCTTCATCGGCCTGGGCCAACGCCCAAAGATGCAGGCGCAGGGACAGGTAGCGCGTGGTGAGCAGGTCCGCGCCTGCCACCCGCCGGAGCGCCTTGCGGAGTTGCTCCTCGGGGGACAATGACGGGTCGGGGGCGACGAGCAGGAGGTCGTGTTCGTCCACGCGGCCCAGGGCTGCCCGGATCAGCGTGGTTTTGTCGTCGTAGTAGTAGTTGACCAGGCCCAGTGCCACGCCCGCCTCGCGCGCCACGGCCCGCATGCTGACGCCGGCAATACCGTGGCGGGACAGCAGATCCATCGCTGCGTCAAGAATGCGCGACTGCCTGTCGAGCTGTTCGCCGGAGTTCACGGTATTGGTCCCCATCTGGCCAGACTATTGCCTAACCGGCCAGGAACCCATTTTCGGAATCGGAACCCCTGCCTGCCGGCAGTGTTTGAAGCGTTCTTCCGCAGGGCACGTTCTGTGCACACACCCTGATGTCTGTACAGCTTGGAGCACGATGGAAAGCGCGAGCCTCATGGCCCTTTTATTTGCCGGCGCTATCGGCAGAAGCAGAAGCGCGCAGCCCGACGCGCCGCAAATCGTCACACAGCCGGCTCGGACGTGCCTTGCATGGCGGGCTTTCAGGAGCAGGACCGCCACGTTCCTGCACCGGCTGGCGTGGGCGGTTGAGCCGGACCCGCGCTGACGCAGAAGAATCCCCGCCGGGGGGACGTAATTGCGCACACGCCCGGCGGCCTTACAGCCCGGTGTGGTGTGTGGGCTCCAGCAGGCGGGACACGGCGTAACCGATGACCAGGCCCCAGAAGGCCGCATGGATGTTGAAGAGGTTCATGCCGGAGATGGTCACCACGAAGGTCACCAGCGAGCCCAGGGTGAAGTTGGTTGCGAAGGCGGTGACGAAGGCTTGCTGGAGGGCCCGCAGCATCGCGATACCGCCCAGTGCCAGCACAAACTCCTTCGGCGCGGCCAGCATCAGCCGGGTCAACGTGGGGGCAAACGCTGCGAACACCAGGGCCAGGAGGCCGTACGCTACGGCAGCCGTGTATTGGCGCTGCCGGCTCCCTGACGATGTCAAAAGGGCGTTGGTGGGGCCGGTAACGCACGCCGAAACGGCGCCGAATCCGGCGTTCAGCACCGAAAACGCGCCGGAAGCAATGGCGAAGGCATTGACCGGCGGCTGATGGCCGGCAGCACGAAGGACAGCAATGCCCTGGCCGTTTTGAACAAACAGTACGGTCAGGGCCAGGGGAACCACCAGCTCGAGCTGGGCGGCCCAGGTGAACTCGGGAATCGTGAAAACCGGGGTGGCCATGAGTGCTCCGCCGTGCGAAAGGTTGAACTGGCCGCTGGCCGCCACGGCAACGCAGCCTGCCACCAGGGTGCCCAGGACCGGCGGCAGGAACCTTCCAGCTGCAGGGACCGCGGTGAGGACCAGGAATGCGGCCACCATCGGTACAGCTACGGCCGGGTTGTCCTGGGTGGCGGCGACGATGTCGGTGCCGAACTTCAGGAACACCGCAGCAACCATGGCCATCACAATCGGCATGGGCACCAGCGACATGGCCCTGCGCACCACCCCGGTAGCACCCAGGGCGAGGATCAGTACCCCGGACGTAAAGAACGCCCCTACAACTTCCGCGAAAGCCAGGTGCTGAAGGGAAGGTCCCAGGAGCACCGTGCCGGGAATGGACCAGGCGAAGCCCAGGGGCTGCCGGTAAATGAGCGACATCAGGAGGGTCGCCGCGCCGCCCGAGAAAAGAATGCCAAAAACCCAGGACGACAGCTGGTCCTGGGTCAGGCCGCCGGCCGTCCCCACGGCCAGGGTGACGGCGATGGGTCCTGATGCCGCGAAGATGAGTCCAATCGCCCCGTTGGAGACATAGGGCAGTCCCAGGTCGCGAAGAATCCGGCGCGGGCCGGCGGGGCGGACGCCGGGGCGTTCCAGCAAGGGTTCCGGCGTCGGCTCGGCTGCCCCGCCGAGTGGGGCGGTCGGGTGGCGGCGGGGATGGCTCATCGGGGCTCCTGGCTGGACGGGAAACCGGAGGCGCTCCGAAGCATCAGCTCCGGGGCGCCTCCGTGCGGGGTGTCTCCCAGTTTGCGTGCTACTTCTTCTGGCCCTGCTTGGCGAGGACGTAGTCATAAACTACTTCCTCGCCCTTTCCATCGGTACGGGGGCGGGGGTCAAGCATCAGTTCAGGCTTGACCGCCGAAGCGATGTCGTCCGCGTTGTGGGGGTCGCCGGGAAAGTACAGCTGCTGGGTGACCGGCTCGTAGCCCGGCGCGGACACCTTGATGTGGATGTGCGCCGGACGCCAGGCGTGCCATCCCGCGGCGCTGATCAGCTGCCCGCACGCGCCGTCCGTGGGGATCTGGTAGGGCGCCGGCCGCATGGTGTTGATCTCAAACCGTCCGTCATCGGACGCTTTGACGGTGGCGCGGAAAAGCCACTCGGGCAGGCCGGGGGCGTATTGGGAGTAGAAGCCTGCGGCGTCGGCGTGCCAGATCTCCACCTGGGCGCCCTGGATGGGGTTGCCCTCCGTGTCGGTGAACTGGCCGCTGAAGCGCAGCGGGGTGCCCTCTTCGCCGTCGCGCATTTCAACCGTGGCGGGGGTCTGAAGCTCCGGGGAGCCGGGAACGTAGTACGGGCCCTCGATGGTGCCTACGGTGCCGGGGCGGTCCTGGGAGTTGACGTCCTCCACGGTGTGCTCAAGCCACACGTCGAGGAACAGCGGCCATTCCCCGTCCGTGCCCACCTTGATGAGCCAGGCCTTGAGTGCGTTGTACTCCTCGTAGGTGACCTGGTGTTCGACGACGATGTCGTTGGCGGCTTTGATCAGCGCGCCGGCCAGCAGGCTGACTCGTTCCTTGGGCACATCCACCCTGGCGAGCTTGCCGGACGCTGCGAACCGCTCGGTTGCCTTGGTGCCTGCTTCGACGGCGGTGCCCTCGTTTTCCGTGCGGCTGTCCGTTGGGGCTTGGGTCATGACGATGTCCACCTTCCTCATTGAATGGGGACAGGAAGGGCTCCTGCACCCGACGCGGGCTGCGGGGGCTGGTGTTCTGCCGGCGCCGCACCGCGTGATTTCGGTCTCAATCGTAGACACGATGATAAGGACGCTACAAATATCAACTAGGCGTATTTTTTGTCTTTATCTGTACATAAAGACACCCTTGGTGGAACCTAGGTATTTACCTGATGTGAGACCAATCACGAGCGTGAAGAATTGCTTGACAACGTCCGCTGTTGGGAGTTTTCGTCCCCGGCTGGACCTCCCGACCATCCGTCCAGCAATCTCCAATGAGGGAGCACGCCATGACCGAGAACCTGATCCATGCCCGCGAGGTCCTTGCCGACGCCGTGATCGACGACCGTGAAAACGGCATTATCCGGGCCAAGCGCGAGATCTTCACCGACCAGGAGATCTTCGAGCTTGAGATGAAGCACATCTTCGAGGGCAACTGGGTGTACCTCGCCCACGAGTCGCAGATTCCCCACGTGGGCGATTACTTCACCACGTACATCGGACGCACCCCCGTGATGATCACCCGGGACAAGGACGGGAAGCTGAACTGCCTCGTCAACGCCTGTTCGCACCGCGGCGCCATGCTGTGCCGCCGCAAGACGGACAACCGCACCACCTTCACCTGCCCGTTCCACGGCTGGACCTTCAAGAACTCCGGCGAGCTGCTGAAGGTCAAGGACTCCCGCAACGCCGGCTACCCCGAGACCTTCAACAAGGAGGGCTCGCACGACCTCACCAAGGTGGCCCGTTTCGAGTCCTACCGCGGCTTCCTGTTCGGTTCGCTGAAGGCTGAGGTGCTCCCTCTTGAGGAGCACCTGGGTGATGCCACCAAGGTCATTGACTCGATCGTCGACCAGTCACCCGAAGGCCTTGAAGTGCTGCGCGGTTCCTCTACGTACACCTATGACGGCAACTGGAAGGTCCAGGCCGAGAACGGCGCCGACGGCTACCACGTCACCGCCGTGCACTGGAACTACGCTGCCACCACGGCCCGCCGCAGCGCCGGGGACTCCGCCAACACGACCAAGGCCATGGACGCCGGCAAGTGGGGCAAGGTCAAGGGCGGCTTCTACTCCTACGACCACGGGCACCTGCTGCTGTGGCAGGAGTGGACCAACCCCCAGGACCGCCCCCTGTGGGACCGCCGCGACGAGCTCGTGGCCAAGTACGGCGAGGAGATGGCCAACTTCATGATCAACATCTCGCGCAACCTGTGCCTGTACCCGAACGTCTACATCATGGACCAGTTCTCCTCGCAGATTCGCCACTTCCGGCCGATTTCCGCTGACCAGACCGAGGTGACCATCTACTGCATCGCGCCCAAGGGCGAATCGCAGGAGAACCGGTCCAAGCGGATCCGCCAGTACGAGGACTTCTTCAACGCCACCGGCATGGCCACGCCGGACGACCTGGAGGAATTCCGCTCCTGCAACAAGACCTACTGGGCCACCAGCGCCCCGTGGAACGACATGACCCGCGGCTCCGCCCACGAGATCACCGGCCCGGACGAGCAGGCCCAGGCCCTGGGCATGACCCGGGTGATCGCCTCCGGCGTGCGCACGGAAGATGAAGGGCTCTACCCCATCCAGCACGGGTACTGGAAGGAAGTCATGGACCGGGCCCTGGCGGAGGAAGAGGAGCGGTCCGCGCTGGACGCCGTTCCCGTTACCGCCTGACAAAGCCCACCCGAACCACAGAGAGCGCATACCCATGACCAACCTGACCCACACCGCCCCGGTCCTGAAGTCCGCCGACGAGATTGCCACCCTCGAAACCGTGAGGGCGTTCCTCTACCGGGAAGCCCGCCTCCTGGACGACCGCCAGTTCGATGAATGGCTTGAGTGCTACCACCCGGACTCCGAATTCTGGATGCCGGCCTGGGACGTGGACGACCAGCTGACGCAGGATCCCCAGAACGAAATATCCCTGATCTACTACGACAACCGCGGCGGCATCGAGGACCGGGTGTTCCGGATCAAGACCGACAGGTCTTCGGCAACCTCCCTCCCCGAGCCACGCACGGGCCACAACATCACCGACGTCGAGGTGTTGGCGAACGACGGCGGCAAGGTGGACGTGCGGTTCAACTGGTTCACCCTGTACTTCCGCTACAACACGACCGACACCTACTTCGGCACCAGCTACTACACGGTGGACCTTTCCGGCGCGCAGCCGGTGATCCTGAAGAAGAAGGTGGTCCTGAAGAACGACTACATCCACCACGTGGTGGACGTCTACATGATCTGACCTGCCCGGACCGGTGCCCGGGGTTTCGGGCGCCGCACGGCAGGTTCCACTCCCGTGCCCGCGGGCACGCCAGAACTTATCCCGGGACGCGACGACGCGCCCACCCAGCCAGGAGGATCCCCATGGGCCATAACGTAGCCCTCAGCTTCGAAGACGGCGTCACCAAAGTCATCAAGGTCGGTGACTATGAGACCGTCATGGACGCCGCCTACAAGGCGCGCATCAACATCCCGTCGGACTGCCGCGACGGCGCCTGCGGCACGTGTAAGGCGTTCTGCGATTCCGGTTCCTTCGACCCCGGTGACTTCATCGACGACGCCATGACGGAGGAGGAGCTGGACAAGGGCTACCTGCTGACGTGCCAGGCCGTTCCGGAGTCCGACCTGGCCATCCAGATCCCGGCCACGTCGGAGTCAGCGAAGACGGCAGCGGCCAGCTTCACCTCCACCATCAAGGAACTCAACCGGCACACCGACACCACCGTGTCCTTCACCCTGGAGGTGGACAACCGGGATGGGCTGGCCTTCCTCCCCGGACAGTACGTCAACCTCAAGGTCCCCGGCACCGACGCCGAGCGGTCCTACTCCTTCAGCAGCGGCCCCGAGGTCCAGGACGCGTCTTTCATGGTGCGTGTCACCCCGCAGGGCGCCATGTCCGAATACTTGCGCGACCGCGCCGCCGTGGGCGACTCCATCGAATTCACCGGCCCCTACGGATCATTCTTCCTCCGCGAGCCCAAGCGGCCCCTGCTGCTCCTGGCAGGCGGCACCGGGCTGGCCCCACTCCTGTCGATCCTGGAGAAGCTCTCCGAAAAGCCGCCCGCCGGCCCGGTCCACCTGATCTATGGGCTCACCCGGGAAGCGGACATCGTGGGCCTTGACTGGCTCCGGGCGTACGAGGCGAAGCTGCCCGGCTTCACCTGGGACTACATCGCCTCCGAGCCCGGCACCTCCGCCCCACACACCGGCTACGTCACCCAGATCATCGAACCGAAGCACCTCAACGACGGAGACGTGGACATCTATCTCTGCGGCCCGCCGCCCATGGTCAACGCCGTCTCCAAGTGGCTGGATACCGAGGGCATCCAGCCCGCCAATTTCTACTTCGAGCGCTTCGCACCGAAGGAAACCACCGGAGGCGACGCCGAAACGGGTGCCCCGGCTCCGGTGGAAAAGATCCAGGCCGACGGCGACACCATGACCCGCGGGGAAGCGGTGTCCTCGCTGGAGACCGGCCGGCTGGATTTCCGCAAGGAGGACAGCTTCGCCCAGCTGGATGCCCGCATGGGACTGGAGCTTGCCGTCAGCGAACTGCTGCTGGGAAGGCTCAGCGAGGAGCAGCTGCGCCAGTTCCGCCGCCTGGCCGAAGCCACCACCGGCTCGGTGCAGGACGGGAATATCACTGACCCCGACGAGTTCGCGCGCACCAACGAGGAATTCCACGAGTACCTCTTCATGGTCTGTGACAACCCGATGCTCCTGGAGTCCTACCGCCGACTGGACGTCCACGCCCAGATGGCCGCGGCCTTCGAAGCCGGCACGCCGATCTTTGACAGGGTCACCCAGGACCACCTTGAGATAGTGAACGCCTTCGAACGCGGCGACAAGGACCACCTTCGCGCCGTCATCACAGCGCACGCCCACGATGCAAAGGAAACTATGGCAGGTGCCATCGACGCCAAGGCTGCCCTCTGATGGCTGTACCGTACGCCGGACAATACGTGACCCCCGGCAGGTTTGGCGGCAAGGTCGCCGTCGTTACCGGTGCTGCCCAGGGGATCGGGCAGAAGGTGGCCCAGCGCATCGGCGCCGAAGGCGGCGCAGTGGTCCTGGTGGACCGCGCGGACCTGGTCCACGATGTTGCCCGCGGTATCGACGAGGCCGCCAAGGCGTCGGGTTCGGGCGGGGCGGCCACGTCCGTCACCGCGGACCTGGAGACCTTCGCCGGCGCCACCCAGGCCGTCAAGGCAGCGCTCACGGCCCACGGGCGCGTGGACGTGCTGGTCAACAACGTGGGCGGCACCATCTGGGCCCGCCCCTACCATGAGTACGACGAGGACAAGATCGAGAAGGAAATCCGCCGCTCGCTCTTTCCCACGCTCTGGACCTGCCGGGCAGTACTGCCGGTCATGATGGAGCAGGGCTCCGGCACGATCGTGAACGTCTCGTCTGTGGCCACCCGGGGGATGCACCGGGTGCCCTACGCAGCGGCGAAAGGCGGCGTCAATGCGCTGACCCAGTCGCTGGCCATGGAGGTTGCCGGGAACGGCATCCGCGTGGTGGCCACCGCCCCGGGTGGCACCGAGGCCCCGCCGCGCAAGGTCAAGCGCGGGCCGGAAGCCGAATCCGCCATCGAGAAGGACTGGTATCAGGCCATTGTCGACCAGACGGTGGACTCCTCGTTCATGAAGCGCTACGGCACCCTGGATGAGCAGGCGGCGCCCATCGTGTTCCTGGCGTCGGACGAGGCGTCCTACCTGACCGGGAGCATCCTTCCGGTGGCCGGCGGCGACCTGGGCTAGTGCATCTGATGGATGCACGCCATGGGGGGCGCCCAGGCCGCTCCGGTAGGATTGCAGCCATGACGGCGGGCTCCACCCAGGGCGACACGGCTGAGGATTTCCCGCTGGCGGGCCGCGCCGGCGTCTTCGAGCAGCTGCTGGAAACCCTCCGGACCGTTCGCAAGGGCACGGTGGAAACGGTGGTCCTCACCGGGCCCTCCGGGTCCGGCAAGACCGCCCTCCTGGAGCTCTTCCTGGACCACTGCCGGACGTCAGCCCGCGGCGTCCGCGTGCTGTCCGCCATGGGGGACGACTGGGAGGCACAGTTCGCCCTCGCGGGCTATTCCCAGCTCATGCGGACCCTGCCGCTGCGCACAGCGAAGGATTACGACGGCGGCCCGGCCAGGGAGGCGGGGCCGGTCGCCTCCCTGACACCCGCCCAGGTGATCAACTACGCCGCAACCCTCAGCACCCATCTCGAAGGACTGCAGACGCACGGCAGCGTGGTGGTGGCCGTCGACGACGTCCACAAACTCGACGTGGAAAGCCTGCGCATCCTCACTTTCGTCATGCGCAGGCTGCACGACAAACGGGTCCTGTTCCTGCTGACCCTCAACCCCATGGACGCCCCACGTGTCCCCGCCGGGGTGCTCGACTTCCTCACCGGCCACCAGGTGGCCCGCATTTCGTTGGAGCCCCTCTCGCCTCAGCAGGTCCAGGACGTGGCGCGGAGCCTGTTCGGCCTGGACCTCAGCGCGACGGCGGCCCACGGCCTGGTGGCGCACACCGGCGGGATTGCGCAGTCCATCGTGGAGCTGCTTCGTGAGCTTCCCCCGGAGACCTGGCAGTCGTGGTTCCCTTCCCTGCCGCCCACCTCCAGGGTGCGCGCCAGGGTGCGCAGCGTCCTGGCTGCCGCGTCCCCTGCCTTGGTGGCCGCTGCGGAGGCCGCATCGGTGCTTGGCCCCGGCGCGGGCCTGGCCGAGGTGGCCCGGGTGGCTGGCCTGGAATCCCTCATGCCGGCACTCGACGAGGGGCACCGGGCCGGGCTGCTGGGACTGTCCGTGGACCAGTCCCGCTCCGCCGTCGTGTTTCTGGAACCCGGCGCGGCAGAGGCTGTCTACGAACAGATCGTCCCCAGCCGGCGCATTGCCCTGCACCGGGTAGCCGCCGAAGCCGTCCAGTCCGAGGGCGAACAGTTGGGCCACCGTGTAGCCGCCACCCCGGCCGCAGACGAAACCCTGGCCGCCGAGTTGGAAGAGTTCGCGCGGCGGCAGGCCACGGTTGGGGCGTGGCAGGATGCCTCCACTGCGCTGTTCTCCGCCTCTGGGCTGTCCCCCGACATCCGCGACCGCAACCTCCGGCTCCTCAGGGCCGTCGACGCCCTGGTTGGCTCCGGCAATGTGGCGCAGGCGCAGGCGTGGGCCGGGGCCGTGGATGCCCTGCCGCCGTCGCCCCTGCGCTCCTCGGTCCTGGGGTACCTGTCCACCGTGTCCGGCCAACATGACAGCGCCCAAAGCCAGCTGGAGATGGCCTGGCGCACCAGCAATCCACAGCACGAACCCGCCGCGGCGGCACAGGTGGCGCAGCGGTTCGTGCTGCACGGGGTGGCCTGCTGGGACGGCCCGATGATTACCGGCTGGGCTGAGCGGGCCATGGCGCTCACGGAGCCCGGAACCCCGGCCCACATCGAGTCGGAGGCCATCTACGGGTTGGGCCTCTATGCCCAGGGACGGATAGCGGACGCCGAGGCCTCCTACCAGCGGGCCTCCGCCCAGGCGGCCGAGAATGCCCAGAAGCAGCGGGTGCAGATGGGTGCCGGTTGGTTGGCCCTCCGCTTGGATAATGCGGAGTCGGCGCTGGTGAATTTTGAGTCGGCGGCCCCTACGGAGTACCGCGGCGGATCTCTGCGGATCTCCCTGTGGGCCGAAGCCTGGCTGGCCCGCACCCACCTTGTGCTGGGCAACTGGGATGCCGCCGCCGCAACTATCGCGCGGGCAAGCGTGCGGCTGGAGACCTCGCGGATGCCGCTGATCCGGCCGCTGCTGTATTGGACGGCGGCCGAGCTGTGGTCCATGCGGGGCGACTGGGACCGTGCGCGGTACTACGTCTCCCAGGCCGCGGTGCAGCCGGGCACCTACCGGGCCATGCAGGTCCCGGCCAGCCTGGCCCGCGCCCGTTTCCACGAGGCCCGGGCGGACTACGAAAGTGCGCTGGCCGCCCTGCAGCCCCTTGCGGACCTGGATCCCTGGACTGATCAGCGGGTGTCCTTCTGGCCGTGGCAGGACACCTACGTCAATGCGCTGGTCATGACCGACAAGCTCGATGAGGCCGAATCGTTCCTCACCGCTTTCGAAGGAGTGCACCGCGAACGCGAAGTCCCTTCCGACCTGGCCCGCATGGCGTGGGCGAAGGGCCGGCTGTTGGCCGCGCAGGGGGATCCGGACACGGCACGGGAACACTTCGAGGCGGCGCTGGGACACCTCCGGGGACTCAACCGCCCCTATCTGCGGGCACGGATAAGTTTCGCGTTCGGGCAAAGCATGCGCCGGGCGGGCAAGCGGCGCGTGGCCTCATCGGTGCTGCGCGCGGCCCGCGACCTGTATGACACCCTCGGCGCGGCCACGTACGTGGAACGGTGTGACCGCGAGCTGAAGGCAACGGGCCTGGACGTGGGGAACCTGCCGGACCCGGCCGATCCGGTGCTCTCCTCGGTGGGCAGCCACCATCTCCAGCTCACCGCGCAGGAACAGGCTGTCGCCGAACTGGTGGCTGCGGGCGCCACGAACAAGGAAGCCGCCCGGGCACTGTTCCTGGCCGAAAAGACCGTCCAGTACCACCTAACGCGGCTATACCGGAAGATGGGAATCCGGTCCCGCAGCGAACTCGCTGCTGCGTTCCGGGCCAAGGAGTGACCCGGAACGCCGCAGGGACTGCTGCCTACTTGACGTCAGAAGGGTGCTTGGCCAGCGGAACCACCGTGATGTCCATGTACGGGAACAGCGGAAGGTCCTGCAGGATCCCGTGCAGTTCGTCATTCGACTCGACATCGAAAATGGAGTAGTTGGCGTATTCGCCCACCACGCGCCAGATCTCGGGCCATTTGCCGGCACGCTGCAGCTCCTGGGAGTAGGCCTTCTCCCGGGCCTTGATTCCGGCGGCTTCTTCGGCAGGCATGCCGGCGGGCAGTTTGACGTCCATGTGAACCAGGTACTTCATCGATGGCCTCTCGGTGGAAGGGATGTTGTCAGTTGGTGCGGTAGCGGGCGAGCTTGTCGTCGTCCACGTCCGTGCCCACGCCGGGACCTTCAGGGACGTGGATCCGGCCGCCCGTGATGGCCAGCGGCTGGGCGAGCAGGTCATCGGACATGTCCAGGAAGTTGGACAGCTCTGCAGCCCGTTTGGCCGTGTGGGCGAAGGCTGCGCCGAACACCACGGAGGCCACGGTGCCCACCTGGGTATCGATCTGGTTGCCGATGTAGACATCGATGCCCATGCCCTCGGCCATCCCCACGATCTTGGCGCCTTCGGTGAAGCCGGACCGGGCGGTCTTGACGGCCAGGAGGTTCGCCCCGCCGGTGAGGATTTCCCGGGCGGCCTCGCCGAGGTTGGCGGCGGATTCGTCCGCGGCAATGGGGATGGGGGAGTTGGTGACCAGGCGGCGGCGGCCCAGGACCTCACGGGCGTCGTCGGGCTCTTCGAGGAACTGCAGGCCAAGATCGGCGGTGCGCCGCAGCACCTCGGCGGCCTCGTTGGCTGTCCAGCCGCGGTTGGCGTCCATGTACAGCTCGGCGTCTTCGCCCAGGCCCTGCCGCAGCACCCTGGCGGCCTCGATGTCGAGATGCAGCGGACGGCGACCGGTCTTGAGCTTGAAGGTGTTGATGCCGTAGGTCTCCCGGAACTCCAGGGCCAGTTCAAGGAGTTCCTGGGCGGGCTTGAATCCGAGCATGTGGGATACCCGCAGGGAGTCTGTGTAGCCACCCAGCAGTTTGGTGACGGGCTGCCCCAGGGTTTTGCCGATGACGTCCCACACGGCGATGTCCACCGCGCCCTTGGCAGTCTGGTTGTGTACCGTCCGGGCCACGACCGCCTGGATCTTCTCCCGGTCAAAGATGTCAGTGCCTACCAGTTGCGGGGCGAAGACGTCCTCAACCACCGCGACGATGGACTTCTGCGTTTCGCCGTAGGTGTAGGGGCGGGGTGGAGTGTCTGCAGTGCCTGCCAGGCCGTCATCGGTATGGACGCGTACCAGGACATGGTCGGCCTCGTGAACGGACCCGGAAGCGAAATGGAGCGGGTGGCGGTACGGGATCGAGTACGGGATCGCCTCGATGGCTGCGATCTTCATGATGGGAGAAGCCTTTCATCAACAGGAGTATGAGTAGCGCCAGGAGCCGACGCGTCAGACGTTGCCGTGGCCACGATGTCCAGGAAGTTTTGGAGGAGGGCCGAGCGGTGGCCGCGCAGCCAGGCGACGGCGAGTTCCACCGGAGGAACATTGTCGATCTCCCGGTACGCGACCCCTTCAAGCTGGAAAGCGCGCACGCTGGACGGCATGACGGCGATGCCGCCGCCCGCGGCCACGAACGCCAGCATCGTGGAGGTCTCGCCCACCACCTGCGTGATCCGCGGCTGGAAGCCCGCCTGGCGGCAGAGGTCCGAGGTAATACGGTTCAGCACGGACTCAGGCGAGTAGGCGATGAAGTCCTGGTCCTGCAGTTCGTGCATGGCCACGGGCCGGTCCACCGCAAGGGCACTGAAGGAGGGAAGCGCGACGACGAGCGGTTCCTGGGTGACGACGCGGTAGTCGATCTCCTCGGACGCAACGGGGGGACGCAGCAGTGCCGCGTCCAGGGTCCCGTTCCGAAGGCCCGCTTCCATGGATGGCGTCAGCATTTCCCCGTTCAGCGCCAGCGACAAGCCCGGCAGGAGCTGTTTGCTGAGGCGCGCAATCCGGGGCATGACGCCGTAGGTCGCGGACCCCGAGAACCCCACCCGGAGGACGCCGGTGGCGCCCTTGCCCACCTGGTAGACATCTGCCCGGAGCGTTTCGACGTCGTTGACGATCTGGCGGCCGCGGTCCAGCAGGAGCTGCCCCGCCGCCGTCAGATCCACCCGGCGGGTGGTGCGGTTGAGAAGCTGGACGCCGAGCTGGTCCTCCAGCTGGCGGATCTGCTGCGAGAGGGGCGGCTGCGCCATGTGCAGGCGCTTGGCTGCCCTGCCGAAATGGCGCTCTTCCGCCACCGCAATGAAGTAGTTCAGCTGCCGGATCTCCATTGCGATGCCGCCTCTCCAACCGATAGGGATGAGGCGCAGCGCGGCCTCATTGATTCATAGAGTAACCCTAAAGGGCTGCACTAAGATACTTTTCCGACGTAATCGGGTTGTTCCAGGCCGGCGTCCGCCGCCTTCTCCAGACGGTGCTGGCGCGGCACCAGGATGGTCACGGCGGCGCCGAGCAGGGCCACCGCCCCGTAGAGGTAGAAGGCTGTGGCCCCGCCGATGCCGGCGGCTGCCAGCCAGCCGCCGATGATCGGACCCAGCACGCCGCCGAGGCGGCCCACGCTGGCGCACCAGGCGACGCCGGCGGCCCGGGCATTGGTGGTGAAGTAGTTGGACTGGAAGCCGTAGACCAGCACCTGGGTTCCCAGCGTTCCCACGCCGGCGGTGGCGATGAAGGCGAAGAGCAGCGGCAGCGGGAAGCTAAACGTCATCAATCCCAGGGAAATGGTGGCGAGGGCAAACGTGGCAGCGATGACCCGCTGCGGTCCGTTCCGGTCCGCCATCCGGGACGCGGCCAGTCCGCCCACCACGGCGCCAAGGTTCAGGGCCAGCGGGAAGAACAGGGCATAGGTCCTGCCATATCCGTAGCCTTCCATGATCTTGGGCAACCAGGTGTTGAGGCCGTACGTCAGCAGGAGTCCGCAGAATGACATCAGGCCCAGCAGGATGGATGCGACGGCGAACTGGCGGGAGAAGACGGCGGCGAAGCCGGACTTCCGCGGCGCGGCACCAACCTGGCGGATCACCTTTTCCTCGGCGAGCGGTACCCCGGTGCGCCATGCAGCCGCCAGGGCTTCCTCTTCCCGGCCACAGGCCATCAGCCACCGCGGGGATTCCGGCAGCTTTCGCCACGCGATTGGCAGGATGACCAGGAGGGGCAGGGATCCAATGATGAAGAGCCCGCGCCAGCCGATGCTGTCCAGGAAGGCGATGCCCAGGACAGACGCCAGCACGCCGCCCGCGGGGACGCCGGAATACACGATCGCGTTGTAGAACTGCCGCCGTCCCGCAGGGGCGAACTCGGCCATCGTGGCCCCGGCGCTGGCGATCACGATGCCCAGGCCCAGTCCGGTGGCAAACCGCAGGGCGCCGAAGGCGGCCACGTTTGTGGCCAGTGCGGTAGCAAACATGCCCAGGGAGAACCAGGCGATGCCCGCGAGCATCAGTCGGCGGCGGCCGAAGAAGTCCCCGATGGCCCCGCATGCCAGCGACCCCCCACCAGCACGCCGATCAGCGCCCAGGACCCGAGGAGTCCGGCAGTGGCCGCATCGAAGTGCCCTATTTGGCCGGCGTCCGCCAGCAGGCCGGGAAGGACCGTGCCGTAGACCACCAGGTCATAGCCATCGAACAGGAGGGCCGCGCAAATTATGAAAGCCACCCAGTTGGCTGTGCGGGCTTCCTTCCCCGGATCTCCGGAGATCGTGGAATGCGGGTAGGGCAGCGTCATGGTCCCATGTCCTTTCGGGGGTGGATGTGAAGGCGTTGCGGCTCCGGAGGAATCCGGTCTGCGGCCTCGGCAACCCAGCCTGACAGGGAATGTGACGTGGAACATATGAGGCAAATGCCGGGTTTCCTGCCGGGGGTGCATTGGGCGGCATCCACATATCAAAGGTGACGGCCGGCTCAATGAATCCGGCGGGGACAGGCCTCAACCACGCCAACGGAACCCCATTCCGGCGGTGGTTGGGGCGGGGTCTTAGTCCATATGCTGCCGGTATGAAACAGGGGTGCGATAACGATGGCCGGCGCCGTGGCGCCGCGGTTAGGCTGGCGTGATGATCAATCCAGCGCGCCTGCACGCAGACCTGTCCCGCCTGGGCCGGGAGACGGAAATGTTCCTGGCCACCGTCTCCTCCTTGTCCGATGATGAGTTGGCTGCTCCTTCGCTCTGTGAAGGGTGGACCCGTGCCCACGTCATCGCCCACGTCTCATCCAGTGGACGTGCCCTGGTGGGGCTGATCGACTGGGCCGTCTCCGGGGAGGAACGACAGCTCTACGCTTCCCGTGAAGCACGGTCGGAGGCTATCGCCGCCCTTGCTGCCCTGCCGCGGGAGGAACTCCTGGCTGAAGTCCGGGAATCGGCCGTTCAGTTCGCGGTTGAAGCCCCGCGGCTGACCGGGGACCTTGCGGCACCGGAAGTGCGGGTGGCCGGCCGGGAACTGCCGGCCACGTCCATCGTTGCGCTCCGGATTGCGGAGGTGGTGGTGCACCACAACGACCTGGACACTGCCTGGACCATCGAAGAGGCTGACCCGGATTCGCTTTTGAATGCCATCGAGGCCGTGGTGCGCGCGCTGCGTGCCAAGGGAGCGCCGGGGATGACGCTGGTGACCGAGGAACGCGATGAATGGGTCATCGGTGACGGCGGCCTGCGGGTCGAGTCTGACCGGGAGGGGCTTCTGAAGTGGCTGGCGCGCGGCGATGCCGGGGGTCTTGAGGCGACGGGCCCGGTGCCCGCACTGCCGGCCTGGTGAACTGACGACGTTCCCCGCCGGGTTCAGTTCGGACTTTTCCTTCCGTGTGCCGGTGACGGTTGCGTCGGACAGCACGGCCTCATACTTTGCCGACCCGCCGACCCGCCGACCCGCGGCCAGTCCGCCCACGCCACCGCCACGGGTCCAGCAGAAAACGAGTACTCACGGAGGAAAGACAGGTGGTCATTACGCGTGTTCTCCGCCCATGCCCCAACTTACGGTGAAGTACGTTGCGGTCCGGGTGGGCCGTAAGCCATGAGGGAGGCATACACATGAATCATTCGCCAGGTGGGAAAACGACTGCTGGGGGGACGGGCCTGCTCAGGCGAACCAGCACCAAAACAGCCGCGGCGGTGGCGGCGGGAAGCCTGCTGCTG
This sequence comes from Arthrobacter sp. MAHUQ-56, assembly GCF_019710585.1. Lineage (GTDB taxonomy): Bacteria > Actinomycetota > Actinomycetes > Actinomycetales > Micrococcaceae > Arthrobacter. The sequence goes on from NZ_JAIFZQ010000025.1 coordinate 60,140, forward strand.
ACGGGCGGCGGAGTGGCGTTCGCGGACGACATCTTCAACAACCTTGACGGCAGCATCGACTCAACCGCGGAGGTGCTACCGCTGAACGCGGGCGGCGCGAACGGGACCACGACGCTCGCGGTCGCCCCGACGAACGACATCAAGAACGGTTGCAACCTGACAGGTTCCACAACGCTTTCGCTGAACCTCGCCTCCAGCAACACAGCCGTCGCTACCGTGTCACCTTCGAGCGTCACGTTCACATCCTGTGGGGACACGAAGACCCTGACCATCACACCGGTGGGGGCCGGTACTGCCACCGTGAGTGCCAGCCAGGTCAGCAACAACACCGGCGGCACCTTCAACCTCGCGCCCGCCACGTTCACCGTCAACGTGGCAGCCGCGGCACCTTCCAACACCGCGCCGGTCCTGAACATCACGGGGGTGACGGCGGGGGCTTCCTACGTCAAGGGATCAGTCCCAGCGGCTCTCTGCAGCGTTTCGGACACTGAAGACGGCGCCAGCACTTTCGGGGCAACGCTGAGCGCCATTTCGGGAACCGACGCAGCAGGCGGTGTCGGTTCCCAGACGGCTTCCTGCACCTACACGGACCAGGGCGGCCTCACCGCCAGCAGTTCCGTCACGTACAACATCACTGACGGGTCGGCCCCGGAGATCTCCTACACGCTGTCGCCCGCCATCCCGGACGGTTCCAACGGCTGGTACAAGAGCCCGGTGGCCCTGCATTGGATCGTCACCGAAGAGGATTCTCCCAGCACCCTGCAGCTGACCGGGTGCCAGGACCAGGACATCACCGCCGATCTCGTGGCAACCGACTTCAGCTGCTCCGCGAGCAGCTCGGGCGGAACTGCTGCCACCCAGACCGTGAACCTGGGGAAGGATGCAACAGCACCCACTGTCGCTGCAAGCGGCGGGACCGGCACCCAGGGCAACGACGGATGGTACCTCTCCGACGTCGAGGCCACCTTCACCGGAACCGACGCCACCTCCGGGCTGCTGGCGGCAACGCAGGCCGTGACCTCCTCCGGCGAGGGTGCCGCGGTTAAGGTGGACAGCCCGGCATTCACCGACATCGCCGGCAACACCACAGCCGCAGGTGCGGCGTCGCAGACCTTCAAGATCGACAAGACTGCGCCGTCCGTCGGCTACACCAGTGCAGCGGGACTTGACGGCACGAACGGCTGGTACCGCAGTGACGTGGTTGCCACTTTCACCGGCACCGACGCAACATCGGGGCTGGCCACGGCTACCCGGACGGCAACCACCGACGGTGAAGGCGAGGTTGAGGTCCTGAGCCCCGCGTTCAGCGACATCGCCGGCAACACCACTGCCGCGGGTGCGGCGTCGCATACCTTCAAGATCGACAAGACTGCTCCGACCGTTTCCTTCGACTCCGTCGTCGCCGACAGCTACTTCGGCGCCACCGCCGCGAAACCCACCTGCACGGCGTCGGACAGCGTTTCGGGCCTCGCGGGGAGCTGCGTGGTCGATGGCTACAGTTCTGCAGTTGGCCCGCACACCCTCACGGCAACGGCTAAAGACCTGGCTGGCAACACCACCACGGTGACGCAGTCCTACACGGTCAAGGCCTGGACGTTGAAGGGCTTCTACCAGCCGGTCGACATGAACGGTGTGCTGAACACGGTCAAGAACGGCAGCACCGTTCCGGCCAAGTTCGAGATCTTCGCAGGCGACACCGAACTGACCGATCCGGCCCTGGCCAAGTTCACTACGAAGCAGGTGACGTGCTCGCTCCTGAGCCCGGTGGACGACATTGAAACCACCGCCACGGGCAACACATCGCTGCGGTACGACGCCACCTCCGGCCAGTTCATCTACAACTGGAAGACGCCCACCGTGGCCGGCAGCTGCTACACGCTGACCATGACGGCGAACGACGGAAGCTCCATCAGTGCCAACTTCAAACTGAAGTAGCAGGCAGCGCGGCGCCCAACGTCGTGCGCCACAAGGGAGGGGACCAGCCCGTGGCTGGTCCCCTCTTCTACTGCGTTGACGTCAAACTCAGGACAGTGCCTTGAGGACTTCCTTGGCCACGTCCTCGCTGGACTGGGGGTTCTGGCCGGTAATGAGGTTGCCGTCCCGCACCACGTTGGAGGACCAGGCAGCGGCGTTTTCGACGACGGCGCCCTTTTCCTTCAGCGCGTCCTCCACCATCCACGGCGTGTTCTCGCCGGTCCCGCCGCCCAGTTCCTCTTCGTTGCTGAAGACCGTGAGGCGGCGGCCCCTGAAAGGGAACCCGCCGTCGTCGGCCGTTGCGCTCAGCAGCCCGGCAGGGCCGTGGCAGAACGGCGCGATAACCTTGCCGGCGCCGTCAGCGGCCACCAGCAACCGGCCCAGGTCGGCGTCCTTGTAGAGATCGGCCATGGGGCCGTGGCCGCCGGGCATCACCACGGCGTCGTAGCCGGCAACGTCGACGTCGGCCAGGACCAGCGGGTGCGCCAGCTCGTTATCGATTTTGGCCAGGTAGTCCTTGAAGCCTTGCGCCCGCTCCTCGCCACCTGCCGACTCGGCGGCCAGGCTCACCTGGTCGACGGTGGGCTTCCTGCCCCCGGGAGTTGCGATGTGGACGGTGTTGCCGGCCCTGGTCAGGGTCTGGTGGGCCACCACCAGCTCTTCGGCCCAGTAGCCGGTGGGGTGTTCGCTGCCGTCCTTCATGGTGAGGGAATCCGCGGCCGAGACGACCATAAGGATGTTTGCCATAACTGTTTCTCCTGACTGTTGTTTCTCTGTCTTGCTCGTTGTCTACTTGCCGGCGGCTTCAAGCCCGGCATACGTGTCGTCGTCGAGCGTGATGCCGGCGGCGGCCATGTTCTCTTCAAGGTGGTGCACGGAACCGGTACCCGGAATCGGCATCATCACCGGCGAGCGGCGCAGCAGCCAGGCGAGGGCAACCTGCGAGGCAGTGGCGCCCAGCCGCTTGGCAGCGGCATCCAGCGGACCGCCGGGCTGCGCGAGTTCACCGGCGGAAATGGGCGCCCACGGGATGAACCCGATGCCGTTCTCCTCGCAGTAGCGCAGCACGTCCTCGGAACTTCGGTCGGTGAGGTTGTAGCGGTTCTGGACGGTGGACACGGTGAAATGCTTCCCGGCCGCTTCGAGTTCCTCAACGCCCACCTGCGACAGGCCCAAGGCACGGACCTTGCCTTCGTCCTGGAGTTCGCGCAGCACGCCGAACTGCTCCTCGCGGTCCACCTTGGGGTCGATCCGGTGCAACTGCAGCAGGTCCAGGGTGTCCACCTTGAGCTTGCGCAGGCTCAGCTCGGTCTGCTGGCGGAGGTATTCAGGCCGGCCCACGGGAACCCACTTGTTCGGACCGGTGCGGGTGAAGCCCACCTTCGTGGCGATCTTCAACCCTTCCTTGTAGGGGTGCAGGGCCTCGGCGATGATTTCCTCGCTGATGTTGGGGCCGTAGGAGTCGGCGGTGTCGATGAAGTCGACGCCGAGTTCGACGGCGCGGCGCACCACGGCCACGGCGGCCTGGCGGTCCGCGGGCTCGCCCCACACCCCGTCGCCGACGATGCGCATGGCGCCAAAACCGAGCCGGTGCACGGTTCCGAGGTCCTTCAGGTCGATAGTTGTGGACAGTTCCAGCTGGTTCGTTGTCTCTGGGCTCATAGGGGCGGCAACATCATCAGTAGGCTGAGTATTCCGCAGATCACAGAAATAAGCCGGGGGCCGCCGTCGTTATGCACCAAGTGCCCGCCTTAATCCGGCCGGCAACACACTACGCAACATTCCTGAAAGGCCGGCACCTGACGTGACTCTTCCCCTCTCCATCCTTGACCTGGCAACCATCGGCAAAGGCCAGACGGCGGCGGAGAGCTTCGCGGGCAGCGTGGCCATGGCGCAAAAGGCCGAAAAGCTGGGCTACCGGCGGGTCTGGTACGCCGAACACCACAACATGTCCTCCATCGCTTCCTCGGCCACCAGCGTCCTGATCGCCCATGTTGCGGCACACACCGAATCCATCCGACTGGGCGCCGGCGGGATCATGCTCCCCAACCATTCGCCGCTGACCATCGCCGAACAGTTCGGCACCCTGGAAACCCTGCACCCCGGCCGGATCGACCTGGGCCTGGGACGTGCTCCCGGCAGCGACCAGAACACCATGCGGGCGCTCCGCCGCGACCCGATGTCCGCCGACAGCTTCCCGCAGGACGTCCTGGAACTGCAGGGCTACCTCACCGGTCCCACCCGCATTCAGGGAGTTGAAGCCACCCCCGGCAAGGGAACCAACGTTCCGCTCTACATCCTTGGCTCGTCCCTCTTCGGTGCCCGCCTGGCCGCCCAGCTGGGCCTGCCCTACGCCTTCGCCTCGCACTTTGCCCCGGCGGCGCTGCAGGACGCCGTGGCCATCTACCGCCGCGAGTTCAAGCCGTCCGCCCAGCTCGACGCGCCGTACGTCATCGCCGGCGTCAACGTCATCGCCGCCGACTCCGCATCCGAGGCGCAGGACATGATGCTGGCCACCAAGCGTGCCCGTGTCTCCCTCTTCTTCGGCGGCGGCCGGGAATTCACGGACGACGAGGCGGACACGGTCCTCGACTCGCCGCAGGGGCAGCACGTGTCACAAATGATGCGCTACTCGGCAGTGGGGACGCCCGACGTCGTCATGGAATACCTGACGGAATTCGGCAAGCACGCCGACACCGACGAACTCATCGTGGCGCACCAGAGCACCGGCACCGAGGGCCGGCTGCGCTCCGTGGAACTGCTGGCCCAGGCCGCAGGGCTGGTGGCTGTCTGACATGGCTGACGCTAAACAAGGCGTGGGATTCCGGTCCGAACGCGGGCCCATCCTCATCGCCCTCATGCTGTCCACCGGGCTCGTGGCCATCGATTCCACCATCGTGGCCACTGCCGTTCCGTCCATCGTCCATGACATCGGCGGCTTCTCAAGCTTCCCCTGGCTCTTTTCCGCCTACCTGCTGGCGCAGGCGGTGTCCGTGCCCATCTACGGCAAGCTCTCCGACATGGCCGGCCGCAAGCCGATCATCCTCACCGGCATCGGGCTGTTCCTGCTCGGCTCGGTGCTGTGCGGCGTTGCCTGGAGCATGCCCTCCCTGATCGCCTTCCGGGCCCTGCAGGGACTGGGTGCCGGGGCAGTCCTCCCGGTCTCCATCACCATCGCCGGCGACATCTACTCGCTGGAGGAACGCGCCAAGGTCCAGGGCTACCTGGCCAGCGTGTGGGCCATCTCCTCCGTGGTGGGCCCCAGCCTGGGCGGTGTCTTCTCGGCCCTGGGCATCTGGCGCGGCATCTTCCTGGTCAACGTGCCGCTTTGCCTGCTGGCGGGATGGATGCTGGTCCGGACCCTCCACGAGAACGTGGAACGGGCCCGGCACAAGGTGGATTACGCGGGTGCTGCCCTGCTGGCCGGCTCGCTGGGCCTGCTGATCCTCGGCGCCCTCCAGGGCGGCCAAGCCTGGGCATGGGATTCTCCCGTCAGCTATGGCATCTTCATCGTCGGCGCCCTGCTGCTGGCCGCGTTCCTGCTTGTGGAGCGGCGCGCAGCGGAGCCCGTCCTGCCCTCCTGGGTGGTCTCCCGGCGCTTGCTGGCCACCACTGCGCTCGTGTCCTTCGGCGTTGGCGCGGTCATGATCGGGCTGACCTCGTACGTGCCCACGTTCCTTGAGGGCGCGCTGTCCTCCTCCCCGCTGGTCGCCGGGCTGGCCCTCGCGGCCCTGACCCTCGGCTGGCCACTCAGCGCCTCCCAGGCCGGAAAGTTCTACCTCCGGATCGGGTTCAAGGCCACCGCCCTGATCGGCGTCGCCATCGCGGTTGCGGGCCTGCTGATCCTGTCGCTGACGGCGGGCGCACCCAACGTGGTGCTGATCGCGCTCAGCTGCTTCGTCGTCGGGCTCGGCCTGGGCCTGCTGGCCACCCCCACCCTCATTTCCGCCCAGTCCAGCGTTCCGTGGCATGAACGTGGCGTGGTGACCAGCACCAACATGTTCGCCCGTTCCATCGGCAGCGCCCTGGGCGTCGCCGTGTTCGGTGCCGTGGCCAACTCGATCTACGGCGGCGCCGGCGGCAACGGGAACCCCTCAGCGGTTGTTGCCGCCTCCAGTGCCGTGTTCCTGGCCGCCCTGGTGGCCGGCCTGCTCACGGTGGCGGCGGTGCTGGCCATGCCCGCCGTGAAAGCCGGGACGCTGGAACAGGCTGGCCAGATTGGCGAGGCAGCCGGGGACAAACCTGCGGCCGCAGCCCCGAAGCCGCGGAGCTCCCGCTAGCTGCAGAGCTAGCGGGACGCCCGGAAAATCTCCGGCGCGGGCCGGGTCCCGGTGGCCAGGTCCGCCAGGATCCGCCCGATCACCGGTGTGAACTTGAAGCCGTGCCCGGAGAACCCTGCCCCGATGACCACGGGCCCCACCCGGTCCAGGATGAAGTCCTCGTCCGGGGTGGTGGTGTACGTGCAGCTGATGGCCTCGAACGAGTCGGCGTCCACGCCCGGCAGCCACTGCCGGGCGTAGTCCTGCAGGGCCGCGAGCTGCGCGGGTTCCGGCAGGAAATCGCGGTGGTCCGGGTCCACCACGGGTCCTACTCCGTGCCAGCCCGCCTTGACGCCCTCGCCGGGTGTCTGCATGCCGTACACGGGGGAGTACCAGCCCTGGTAGTCCGGCCCGGGGTAGTGGTTGAACCCGGGCCACACCGCGCCGGTGTCCGTGATCCGGAAGTGCGCGGGCTGCTCCTGCGTGACCGTCAGCTGCGGGATCCGGATTTCGCCTGCGTCCTTGCCGCGGGCCCTGCCCAGCAGTTTCTCCGTCCAGCCGCCGGCAGTCACCACGGCCTGCGCTGCGGTGACCACTTCGGTGCCTGCAGCGGATTCGAGCGTCAGCCGCACGCCGTCGTCGTGCATCTCGAAGCCCACCACCTTGGTGTGGTGCCTGATCCCGGCGCCGCGGGCAGCGGCCAGCCGCTGGAAGGCGGGCAATGCTGCTTCGGGGTTGAGCTGGCCGCCGTCGGGCATGTGGAGGACCTGCTGGTCGAAGCGGATGCCGCGCCAGCGCTCGCCGGCCTCGGCGGGGTCCAGGAATTCCGCCCGGATACCGGCGGAGGTGAGGGCGGCGGCAACCTCTGCAAAGTGCGGGTTGACGCCGTGGTTGACGATGCCGGTGCGCGCCAGCAACTGCTCGCCGCTTTCCTGCTCCAGCTCCTCCCACAGCGCCAGGCCCTCGGCCAGCATGGCCACGTACTCAGGCTGGTGGTACCCGGGGTTCAGGTTCCGGGTGGCGCCGTGCGAAGCGCCGATCTTGTGCGCGGGGCCGAACTGCTCCACGAGCGTCACCTCGCGTCCGCGGCGGGACAGCGCCCAGGCGGCGGCCGAGCCCATGGCCCCGCCGCCGATCACCACGGTGTCCAGAACAGTTGTCATCAGCCCTCCAAGCTGCGGTTACGCAAACAGTTATGCCAGCAAAAGCGCGACGCCGATCATCGCCGGCACTGCCACCACGGTGGTGATCAGCACGGTGTCCTTGGCGACGGTCAGGCCGGTCTGGTACCGGCTGGCCGCCACGAAAACGTTCTGGGCCGTGGGCAGGGAGGAGGTAACCACCACCGCGAACAGCGCGTGGCCGTCCATCCCCAGGGCGAAGCGTGCGAAAAGGTAGGCGAGGGCGGGCTGGACAGCGAGCTTGAATCCACTGGCCAGCAGGGTGTCCAGCCGCCGCCCGGCCGAGGCCTGCAGCGGACGGGTACCGTTCAGGCTCATGCCGAACGCGATCAGCATCGCCGGAATGGCCGCGCCGCCAATCAGGTGGATCGGCTCCATCACCAGAGCCGGGACCTGGAAGCCCGTGCCGGCCACCAGCAGCCCCAGGCCCGAGCCGACGATCATGGGGTTGCGCAGGATCATCAGGAGGAAGCCCAGGGGAGTAGTCCGGTGGGCACTGGTGCTGGAATCCAGGATCATCAGGAACATGGGTGTGAAGAAGGCCAGCTGGAAGATCAGCAGCGGCGCCACATAGCTGGCATCGCCCAGGACATATACCGCAATGGGAATACCAAGGTTGGCCGAGTTTGCCAGCGACGCGGACATGGCGGACATCAGCGATTCGGGCAAGGCGCGCTTCAGCCAGAACCTGGCCAGGACGAAGAAGATCAAGGCCGTGGCGCTGGCAGCCACCGCGGTCACCAGCAGGGGTTCGGCGAACACTTCCTGCAGACGGGCCTTGCTGAGGGTTTCGAAAAGCAGCGCCGGGCTGGCCACGAAGAAGGTAAGGCCGCTGAGCACGGGCCGGGCATGGTCTCCAAGGATCCTGCGCCGGCCCACGAACCATCCCACCAGGATGATGCACCACACCACGAAGAAACCGGCCAGCACTCCTAGCAAGGTATTCCTCCCCGGGCATGGAGGAAGTGTCTACCGGGGTTCACGCTCCGGGTTCAGAGTGCGGCGTTGTTGAGCGCGAAAGGCGGGCGCATCATGCCGGGCGTAAAGCCCTCGGCGGGGTCGTTGCCCAGCTGGATCACCTTGTTGTTTTCGTCCACGTGGACCACTTTGGGCTGGTAGGCCTTTGCTTCCTCGGTGGTCATCTGCGCATAGGTAATCAGGATGACGAGGTCATTCTCGTGCATCAGGTGCGCTGCGGCACCGTTGATGCCGATGACGCCGGAACCGCGCTCACCGGCGATGGTGTACGTTTCCAGGCGGGCGCCGTTGGTGATGTCGACAATGGAGACCAGCTCGCCGGGCAGGATATCCGCGGCCTCCAGCAGGTCCAGGTCAACGGTGACCGAACCTACATAGTGCAGGTCGGCGTGCGTGACCGTGGCCCGGTGGATTTTGGACTTGAACATTGTTCGATTCATAACGGCACCAGTCTAGCCCCGGGTCCCCAGGACCGCAGTGACGCAGGAAACACTTGGGCTTCCCGTGACGCGCCTGCGCTGTGACCGGGCGGTCCCGTGGCGCACGGAAGGACACGTACGACGGCGGCCGGTCACCCGGCGTCGTTCCCCGCCACTGCCGCCGCGGCTGCTGCGAGGGTTTCCCGCGCCGCCAGGATGGCCGGGCGCTGCGCGCCGGAGCGGCGTACCGACGTGAAGATGGTCCGGTGCGGCTTGCCCGGAAGCTCCAGCAACTGGGCGGTGGTGCCGCGCCCGGTCCACACCAGGTCCGGCATCAGGGCCACGGCATTGCCTGACTCAATCAGGCGGGCCTGGGCCTGCAGGTCCGCGGTTTCGAAACGGACATCCGGTTCGAACCCGGCACTGCGGCATGCCTGCTCTGCCCAGTGGCGCGAGGCTGCGCCGCGGGGTTCCATGACCCAGGCGAGGTCGGCGGTGTCCGCCAGCGAACGGATCCCGGCACCGCCGGCGGCCGCCGGGGGAACGGCCAGCCTGATCGCGTCGGTGGTGAGCTTGATCCGGTCCAGTTCCGGGTACCGGGGGGCGGCGTGCCCCGGGTACTGTTCGGCGATCACCAGGTCGAAATCCCGGGCCCAGGTCTCGTGCAGCGCCGTTTCGGGCTCGCGCTGGATCATCTCAATCCGGACCTCGGGATAAGCCGTTGCCATGCGGGTCAGGGTGTCGGGCATCAGGGCCAGCGCGGCGGACTGGAACACGGCGATCTTCACGGTTCCGGTGACAGTGGTGAGCGATGCCGCGAGGTCCGCCTCCGCCTGCTCCATGGTTTCCAGAAGCTGCGCCGTGTGCGTCACCAGCACCTCGGCCTGCGGCGTCAGCTGCACCCGGCGGCCGGTCTTCCGGAGCAGTTCCACGCCCACTTCCTTCTCCAGCAGGGCGAGCTGCTGCGATACCGACGACGGGCTGTACTGCAGTGCCTCCGCCACTTCCGCGAGCGTCCCCCGGATGCTGAGTTCCCGAAGCAGGCGGAGCCGGCGCACGTCGAGCATGGCGAATTCCTAACTGAAACTAACGAATATAGGTTAGAAGTAGTCACTTTATCTAACGCAACCGCCCACGCATACTGTTGGAACCGAGTTACCCCCGTCACAGCCAGTTTCTTGGCGTGCCGCGGCGGGGTCGCACCCCAAAGCAGGAGTTCCTGATGAGCAGTAAAGATCTAAGCCAATCGATCATGCGGCGCAAGCCTATTGATGACATCGAGGAAGAGAACAAACACAGCGGTCTTTTCAAGTCCCTCGGGCTGTGGCAGCTCACCGCCATCGGCGTCGGCGGCATCATCGGCGTCGGCATCTTCTCCCTCGCGGGGCTGGTGGCCGCGGGCAGTGAAGGCAACCCGGGAGTGGGGCCCGCGGTGCTGATTTCCTTCCTGATCGCAGGCCTCGCCTCCGCGGCGGCGGCACTGTCCTACGCGGAGTTCGCGGGCATGATTCCGCGCGCCGGCTCTGCCTACACCTACGGTTATGTGGCGCTGGGCGAGGTGATCGGCTGGTTCATCGGCTGGGACCTGCTGCTCGAATACATCGCCATCGTTGCGGTAGTGGCCATCGGCATCTCCGGCTACCTTGACGCCTTCCTTGCCGGCATCGGCATCCACATGCCTGCCTGGATGACCTCCACCGTGGACGAGGGCAAGGGCGGGATCGTCAACATCCCCGCCATCCTGGTCTGCCTCCTGGTGACCTGGATCCTGTCCCGCGGCACCAAGGCCTTCGGCCGCTTCGAACTCGTGGCCGTCGCCATCAAGGTGGTCCTGATCCTCTTCATCATCGGGCTCGGCGTCTTCTACATCGACACCAACAACTACAACCCGTTCATGCCCAGCGGCTTCGGCCCCGTGGTTGCAGGTTCCGCCACCGTCTTCTTTGCCGTGTTCGGGTACGACGCCATGAGCACCGCGGCCGAGGAGGCCAAGGAGGGCAAGAAGCACATGCCCAAGGCCATCGTGCTCTCGCTCATCATCGCCATGCTGCTCTACGTGGCCGCCACCCTGGTGCTCACAGGCATGCAGAACTACAAGGACATTGATCCCAAGGCCGGCTTCGCCTCTGCCTTCACCTCCGTGGGGCTTCCCGTCATCGCCACCATCATCTCCGTGTTCGCCGTGCTGTCCATCCTCACCGTGATGTTGACCTTCCTCCTGGGCGTCACCCGCGTCTGGTTCTCGATGAGCCGCGATGGCCTGCTCCCCGGCTGGTTCGCCAAGACCGACCGCCACGGCACACCGCAGCGGGTCACCTGGATCGCAGGCGTCGCCTCCGCGTTCCTCGCCGGGGTCTTCCCCATCAAGGAGGTCGCGGACCTGACCAACATCGGCATCCTGGCCGCGTTCGTCGTCGTCTGCCTGTCCGTGATCATCTTCCGGTACAAGCGCCCGGACACGCCGCGCACGTTCCGCCTGCCCCTGATGCCGCTGGTCCCTGCATTCGGCGTCCTGGCCTCTGGCTTCCTGATGCTCCAGTTGCACTGGGAGACCTGGCTGCGGTTCGTGGTGTGGCTGATCATCGGTTTGGCCATCTACTTCGGGTATGGGCGCAAGCACTCCCTGATGAACCCCGACAGCCCCCGCCACCAGGAACTCGCGGAGCTGCACCGCCCGCTCACCTGACGGCGACTCCCGCAACACCTGGATAACCTCCCTCACGGCAGGTCCTCCGCCCCTAACCCGTTGCTCTATCACTTTTGGCCCCTAAACGGCCGTCTTGGGAACCAAAAGTGATAGGGCATCCGGGGGAGGCGGAGGGCCTGCCGTCGGTCGTTAAAGGGGAGGCCCAAAACATCGGTTTTCCTAACCTGTATTGGTTGGAAAAGATCGCTTTATCTTATGTGAGCGGAAGCTCATACTGGTGGAAAGACCCCTCCCACAGCGAGAAAGAATCGGGAAAACCATGACCCACGTTGCAATGGAACCGGCAGTCGCCAAGGCGGCCACCCCGCAGACGGTCGACGTCGACGTCCCCCAGGCAAAGGCCCTCGCCGACGAAGCAGTCACCCTTGTCCGGCACTGGCTCACCGAGGCCGCCAAGGTCCCCGTGGACGCGTCCGCCCAGCAGCTGGCCGGCGTGCTGAAGGACCCCAACGGCCTGGAGTTCACGGTGGGATTCGTGGACGGCGTGGTCCGCCCCGAGGACCTGAACGTCGCCGCCCGCAACCTGGCAAAGCTTGCCCCCAAAGTTCCCGCCTTCCTGCCCTGGTACATGCGCAGCGCCGTGGCTCTCGGCGGCACCATGGCCCCGGTCATGCCGCAGGTGGTCATCCCCATCGCGCGCAAGGTGCTCCGCGAAATGGTGGGCCACCTGATCGTTGACGCTACGGACGCCAAGCTGGGCCCGGCCATCGCCAGGATCAAGAAGGACGGCATCAAGCTCAACGTCAACCTCCTGGGCGAGGCGGTCCTCGGCGAGCACGAAGCCTCCCGCCGGCTCGAAGGCACCCACACCCTGCTGGCCCGCCCCGACGTCGACTACGTCTCCATCAAGGTCTCCTCCACCGTTGCCCCGCACTCCGCCTGGGCCTTCGATGAGGCCGTGGAACACGTCGTCGAAAAGCTCACCCCGCTGTTCCAGCGCGCCAACTCGTTCCCCCAGCCCAAGTTCATCAACCTGGACATGGAGGAGTACAAGGACCTGGACATGACCATCGCGGTCTTCACCAGGATCCTGGACAAGCCCGAGTTCAAGAACCTCGAGGCCGGCATCGTGCTCCAGGCCTACCTCCCGGACGCGCTGTCCGCCATGATCCGGCTGCAGGACTGGGCCGCGCGGCGCCGCGCCAACGGCGGCGCCGGCATCAAGGTCCGCGTGGTCAAGGGCGCCAACCTGCCCATGGAACAGGTGGAAGCCTCGCTCCACGAGTGGCCGCTGGCCACCTGGGGCACCAAGCAGGACTCGGACACCAGCTACAAGAGCGTCATCAACTACGCCCTGCACCCCGAGCGGATCAAAAACATCCGGATCGGCGTGGCCGGCCACAACCTGTTCGACATCGCCTTCGCCTGGCTGCTGGCAAAGCAGCGCGGCATTGCGGATTCCGTACAGCAGAGTATTGAGTTCGAGATGCTGCTGGGCATGGCGCAGGGACAGGCCGAAGCCGTGAAGAAGGACGTCGGTTCCCTGCTGCTCTACACGCCGGTGGTGCACCCCTCCGAGTTCGATGTCGCCATCGCCTACCTGATCCGCCGCCTGGAAGAGGGCGCCAGCCAGGACAACTTCATGTCCGCGGTGTTCGAACTCAGCGAGAACGAAGGCCTGTTCGAGCGCGAAAAGCAGCGGTTCCTCTCCTCGCTGGAGGCCCTGGACAACAGCGTGCCGCTGCCCAACCGCCGGCAGGACCGCAGCCTTCCGCCGGAGCCCATGCCGCACACCGGCTTCCGGAACACCCCGGACACGGATCCCGCGCTTCCCGCCAACCGTGACTGGGGCCGGGCCATCCTGGAGCGTGTGCCGTCCTCCACGCTGGGCAACGCCTCGGTCAAGGCCGCCTTCATCAAGGACGAAGCAGCGCTGAACACCGCCATCGCAACCGCTGTGGAAAAGGGCAAGGCCTGGGGCAAGCTCTCCGGCAACGAGCGCGCAGAGATCCTGCACCGCGCCGGCGACATCCTGGAGGCCCGCCGCGCCGACCTCCTCGAGGTGATGGCCAGCGAGACCGGCAAGACCATCGACCAGGGCGACCCCGAAGTCAGCGAGGCCGTCGACTTCGCCCATTACTACGCCGAGTCCGCGCGCAAGCTGGACACGGTCGACGGCGCCACGTTCGTCCCAGCCAAGCTCACCGTTGTCACCCCGCCATGGAACTTCCCGGTCGCCATCCCGGCAGGGTCCACCCTTGCGGCACTCGCCGCCGGCTCCGCCGTCGTCATCAAGCCCGCGAAGCAGGCCGCCCGCAGCGGCGCCGTGATGGTCGAGGCGCTGTGGGAGGCCGGTGTGCCCAAGGATGTCCTCACCATGGTGCAGCTGGGCGAGCGGGAGCTCGGCAAGCAGCTGATCAGCCACCCTGCCGTGGACCGCGTGATCCTCACCGGCGGTTACGAAACCGCCGAACTGTTCCGTTCCTTCCGCAAGGACCTGCCGCTCCTCGCCGAAACCAGCGGCAAGAACGCCATCATCGTCACCCCCAGCGCCGACCTGGACCTTGCGGCGAAGGACGTGGCCTACTCCGCGTTCGGCCACGCCGGCCAGAAGTGCTCCGCCGCCTCGCTGGTGATCCTGGTGGGCTCGGTGGCCAAGTCCAAGCGGTTCCACAACCAGCTGATCGACGCCGTCACCTCGCTGAAGGTGGGCTACCCGCAGGATCCCACCAGCCAGATGGGCCCGATCATCGAACCGGCCGGCGGCAAGCTCCTCAATGCCCTGACCACCCTGGGCGAGGGCGAGGACTGGGCCGTCGAACCGAAGCAGCTCGATGGCACCGGCCGGCTCTGGAGCCCGGGCGTGCGCTACGGCGTCAAGCGCGGTTCCTACTTCCACCTCACCGAGTTCTTCGGCCCCGTCCTGGGCGTGATGACCGCCGACACCCTGGAAGAGGCCATCGACATCCAGAACCAGATCGAGTACGGCCTTACAGCAGGCCTGCACTCGCTCAACTCCGAGGAACTGGGCATCTGGCTGGACTCCATCCAGGCCGGCAACCTTTACGTCAACCGCGGCATCACCGGTGCAATCGTGCAACGCCAGCCGTTCGGCGGCTGGAAGAAGTCCGCAGTCGGCGCCGGGACCAAAGCGGGCGGCCCGAACTACCTCGCGGGTCTCGGTGACTGGGCTCCTGCCACGGGCACGGCCACGGCATCCGTGACTCACGCCGGTGTGCGGCGCATCCTGAACGCGGCCGGCTCCGCCCTGCAGCCGGCCGAACTTGAGTCCGTCCAGCGGGCCCTGGCATCCGACGCCGAGGCCTGGGCGGCGGAGTTCGGCACCGCCAAGGACGTCTCCGGCCTGGGCGCGGAACGCAACATCTTCCGCTACCGGAACCTGCCCGTCACCATCCGCCTCTCCGAAGGCGCGCCGCTGGCGCACCTCGTCCGGACCGTGGCCGCCGGCGTGCTGGCGGGCTCGGCTCTGACCGTGTCCATCGCCGTCGAACTTCCCGCGCAGTTCCGCTCCGTGCTGACCGGGCTGGACATCGACGTGACGGTGGAGTCCGACGCCGGCTGGCTGGCTTCGGCGGGACGCCTTGCCGCCGCGGGGAAGCTGTCCGGTGCGCGCATCCGCCTCATCGGCGGCGACGCTTCCGCGCTTGCCGAGGCCACCGGTGGCCGCCCGGACCTCGCCGTCTACGCCCACCCGGTCACGGAGGCCGGCCGCGTGGAACTGCTGCCGTTCCTGCACGAGCAGGCCGTCAGCATCACCGCCCACCGGTTCGGCACCCCGAACCACCTCTCGGATGCACTGATCTAGCTCCGGGAACAGGGAAAGCCGGGCAGCCACCACATGGTGGCTGCCCGGCTTTCCTGATTGAGCCCTAGCCCAGGTACCAGCCCGGCGGCGTCCACGTAACGGGGACGCTGTGGGCGGAGAAATCCTCGCAGCGGGTGCAGGTGTAGGCGACTTCACCCAGCGTTGCTACGCTTCCGTCCCGTCGGTAGGTGGGTGGAATGTAAGTCTCGAGGTAGACGAATTCGTCGGTGCGGCACTTGTCGCAGGTTGGCTTACCTACGTAGCCGGAGTCCGCGGTGGCATGTCCGGCGCCGAGGTTTGCCTGGCGGGTGGACGGCCGTGCTGAAGAAAGCGGGCGCGCGTGCGCAGTGCTGAGATGGGTGTTCCTGGCTGTCGTCATTGGCTGCCTGTCCCAGGCGCCGGAGCCCCCTACGGGGCGCGCCTGTTTGTAGAACCGGCCTGCTGCTTGACCCTTGGAAAACCCAGCATAGGGGATACCGTTTCCCCTATCAATGGACACGGACCCCCTAACATGTCGAAATGCTGGATATTTCGGTGTTGGAGGGTTAAGTTTGGCGGTTAATTGTCCTTCCCACGATTGACTGGGTCAGTGCGTCGATCACCTCGGTGTTGGCCAGTGGGTTGCGGATCAGCGTAAAGTCCACGTCCCCCACCGCCGGAAGGTCAAAGCGGCGGGTGATAATCTTCAGGTCCTCGGGCACCAGCGATGTCGGCATGACGGCGACGCCAATGCCTGCGCGGACGGCGGCGAGCACCCCGCTGATCTGCCGTGTGGTGCAGGTGATCCGCCACGTCCTGCCATGGGCTTCGAGCGCATCGATGGCAAGCTTCCGGCTGAGGCTGGGGGAGGGGTAGGCGATCAGCGGCACCGGTGTGCCGGGATCGAGCGTGGTCTGCTCCAGCCCCACCCAGGAGAAGGAATCGTGCTGGACCACGGTGCCGTCCTTGGCGCCCGCCACCCACTTGACGAACACCAGGTCCAGCTGCCCGGCGTTGAGCTTGCGGTAAAGCTGGTCGCTCTGCCCCACGGTGAGTTCAAGGTTGATCTGTGGGTAGATTTGCCGGAATTCCCGCAGGATCCGCGGCAGCCCGGTGATGGCGAGGTCGTCAGCCGTGCCGAACCGGAGGCGCCCGCGCATGGCCGAGCCGGAGAAGTAGCGGGCGGCGGCGTCGTGTGCCGACAGGATGGTCCGGGCGAACCCGGCCATCGCATCGCCGTTGTCCGTGAGCCGCACGTCCCGCGTGTCCCGGCTGATCAGGGTGCGCTTCGCCGCTGCTTCGAGCTTGCGGATGTGCTGGCTGATGGTGGGCTGGGCCAGACCCAGCCGCTCCGCCGCCTTGGTGAAGCTCAGGGTGTCGGCGACGGCGAGGAAGGACCGCAGCTGCGCGGGCTCAAACATATGGCCTCCGTTGTCCAAAGGCATATTGCGGTTCGCAATACTAGTTATAGGGACCATACCTCTCCATAATCTCCTTCCGCCACCCTAGCGTTAAGGACATCCCAGACCGCCCGCAATCTTGAGGACATCCCTGTGGCACCCCCACCGCCTTCGTCGGCCTCCGTCTCCCAACCAGTCATCGACGCGGCGGGCTCCGCGCCGCCGGACCAGCAGACCCAGCCGCTGCCGGTCGTGGCGGAGCGCCTTCCGTGGCGGCATACCTTCATCTCGCTGAAGGTGCCCAACTTCCGGATCTTCGTCGTCGGCCATTTCATCGCAGTCATTGCCGTCTGGATGCAGCGCATTGCCCAGGACTGGCTGGTGCTCCAGCTTTCGGGATCCGTGACGGCGGTGGGCTTCACCGTGGCGCTGCAGTTCCTGCCGTCCCTGGTGCTGGGCCCGTGGGGCGGCATGATCGCTGACCGGTTCGCCAAGCGGAAGATCCTCATCCTGTGCCAGGCGATGGCCGCCATCCTTGCCGCCGCGCTGGCGGCCCTGGCCCTCACGGGCGCCATCCAGGTATGGCACGTCTACGCCATCGCCCTGGTGCTCGGGCTGGTCACGGTCCTTGACCAGCCGGCCCGGCAGGTCTTCGTCAACGAACTCGTGGGGCCGAAGTACCTGCGCAACGCCATCAGCGTCAACTCCACCACGTTCCAGCTAGGGGGCCTGCTCGGCCCGGCGCTCGCCGGTGTGCTCCTGACCGCGGTGGGAGCGGGGTGGGCCTTTGCCGCCAACGCCGTGGCCTGCTGCTCCACGGTGACCATGCTGCTGGTCCTGCGCAAGGACCAGCTCCACGTCAGTGCCCCGGCGCCCAAGAGCAAGGGCATGCTCCGCGAGGGGCTCCGCTACGCCTTGGGTAAGCCCACCATCTACTGGCCGTGGCTGATGGCAGGGTTCATTTCCGTGTTCGCCATGAGCCTGCCCGTAGTGCTTGCGGCCTTCGCGGACCACATCTTCCAGGCCGGCGCCGGGGGCTATGGCCTCCTCAATGCCCTGGTGGCGCTCGGTGCGCTGTGCGGTGCCGTGGCGTCCACCCGCCGTCGGCAGCTCCGGCTGCGGTCCGTGGTGTTCTGCGCCGGGATGTACGGACTCATGCTCTGCCTTGCGGTGCTGGCGCCCTCGATGGCGTGGTTTGGGGCCATGATGGTGCTGTCCGGCTTCTGGTGCCTGATGTTCCTCACCGGGTCCAACCAGCTGGTGCAGGTCAGCTCCAACATGGCGATCCGCGGACGGGTGATGAGCCTGTACATCATGGTGCTGATCGGCGGGCAGGCGCTGGGCGGGCCGATGCTGGGCTGGATCGCCGAGCATGCGGATCCGCACGCGGCGCTGCTGGTCTCCGGCGGCGTGCCCGCACTGGCGGCCCTTACGGTCGCCGGCATACTTGCACGGAAGGGCTCGCTGCAGCTGCGGGTGGATTGGCGGGACCGGCGCCATCCGCTGCAGATTGCGCGGCGGGCCGCTGCCTAAGGCTGTTTGCCCGGAAGTCACTGGCAGGCCATGGATGGAGCGGCTGACGGGAATCGAACCCGCGTATCAAGCTTGGGAAGCTAGCGCTCTACCATTGAGCTACAGCCGCGCTGCCGCCGCTCGCGCGGGGCAGAACTTAGCTTAGCGCAGATATGGCGGCTGCCCCGCCCATCCCGCTGGCGTATGCCGCGTGTCCTGTCATCCGCGGCGTCATCCAGTAACTCTTCAGTAACGTCAGCGGTGCCGGCTAGGTGCGGAGGTTGGGCGCTGGCTAACCTGATCCCCGGGTAGCCACCGCATTGGGGGAGGAGGCTATTGCGGCCGCCGACGTCAACAACAGGAACTATCTTCATGGCAATCGCAGAGCACGAGGTCCTCATAGAGCGCGACGCCATGGCTGTGTACCAATTCCTCCTGGACGCCACCAACCTCCCCCTCTGGCGCGACGACGTCCGCAGCGTGAAGCTGGCCCGGGGCCAGGCTGAAACCGTGGGCGCCGTGTACCGGAAGATGGTGGCAGGACGCTCCGGGCTGAGTATCCCCGCGGAGCTGGAGATCACCAATGCCCGCCCGGGCGCCGAAATCCGGTTCCACATTGTTTCCGGGCCGGCCACCCGCTGGGGCGGTTACTACCTCAGCACGGAAGACGCGGGAACCCGGGTCCGGTTCGCCCTGGAGGCCAGGCGCGAGGGCCGGTTCGGTTTCTTCGACCGCTTCAGTTTCCTCAACGGGATGCTCCAGCGCCGGGTCAGCTCCGATGTCGCCCAGCTGGCCCGGCTCAAGGACGTGCTGGAACTGGAACCGGCCATCTGATCCGGAGCCGCCCCCGGGACAACTATTGCGCCAGCCGCTGCCCGGTCCAGGGACCGGGAATGTTCGACGGCGATGCGAGGCTTCCGCCCGTCAGGTCCCAGTACTGCACTACGTCGTTTGCCCGGCGCAGGGCAACGCCCGTGGAGTTCAGGCCGGTGGCACTGCGCAGGGGCCTGATGCCGGTAACGTCCGTCCAGCCGCTGGCCACGGTGGGGCGGGCTTCTGCCCGCAGCGCGGTGGTGCCCCAGCCGCGGTACAGCTGCACGGAGCCGTCCGACCTGAGTGCCAGGAGGTCCTGGAACCCGTCGGCGTCGTAATCCACCATGGACAAGCGGGAAGCGGAAATGCCCGTGGCCACTGTTGCCCGCTCGGCGAGGTCCCCGGTCCCCTTGTTCGGATAGAGGAACAGGTTTCCGTAGCCGTCCAACGCCAGAATCTGGGGCATCCTGTTGTTCGCGCACCAGCCCCCCACGGCCAGGGTCAGTGTGTTCCATCCGCCTGCGCCGAGCGTGAGGGGTGCCTGGAACCCTCCGGTGGCGAGGCCCCTGTGCAGCGTCAGGTTGCCGTTGGTCCATTGCGTCAGGAGGTCGTAGGTGCCGTCGCGGTCCCAGTCGGTCACGAAGACTTCCTTGGCGCCGGTGAAGCCCGATCCGATCACCTTCGCGGCGGCGTAGGTGCGTGCGCCCGTGGAAGCCCGGTTCAGCAGCTGCCCGGCGGAGTCCACCGAGACGAGGTCGGCGGGGCCGGTGATCGCGGCGGCTGTGAGGTTCAGGGTGGGCGGCATGTGCTTGACTGGGGCATCGCACACGCTCGGGGCCGGGGGCGGGAAAGCGTTGCCGGTGCCGGCCCCAGGGGAGTCGAGGGTGCCGGCCGGCAGCGTGGTGTAGCCGAAGAAGTTCACCACGCCCCAGATTTGGTACGTGGAGTTGGTGTAGGAAATGCCGGCGCCCATCACATTGAAGCGAGGGTCCAGCAGCATCGCGTTGTGGCCCGGGGAACCCTTCCACCACTCCACCAGCTGGGCGGCATCGCGGTCAGTGCGGATGGCGATCACCTCGCCGGCGCCGTTGGTGGGGTTCAGCGCGCGCGGGTCGGTCCAGAAGCTGGCCCGGTGCTCGATCACCTCACGGGTGGCAATGCTGTCCGACCACTCCTGCGACATGCCGGCAACGGTGGGGTGGTACTTCACCTTGTTCAGCCCGTTGGCTACCCGGTACTCGTTGATCTTGGTGAACACGGTGAGGATGGCTGCCGCATTGCTGTCGGGGACGAGGGCTTCCGTGGTGGGAACTCCCGTGGCGGACTCCGGGGCGGCCAGGCGGGAGGTGGGAGGTGATGCCAGTTCGTTGTCCGGTGCCCACAGCGGAGGAATGGACACTGTTTCGGGGGGCGGGGGTGCGGCCTCCGTCGTGGTGGCAACCGGCGACGTCGGTGCCGGCACGGGGGCGAATGGCCCGGTGGCCGGGGCTGCGGCTTCCGTCGTGGCCGTGCCCGGGCCGGCAGGAACGTGAGCGCCCGGCTGGGCGGCCAGGATGTCAGGGTCCACGGCCGGGGTGAGCGGCGCCATCGCTGACCCTGTACTGACCGCGGCCGTGCCGTCGCCGTTCACTATCGGTGCCGCCAGGGAGATGCCCTGCGCTCCGGCCGCCTGGCCATGAAGCGGCTGCAGCGGTGCGGAGGCGGACGGCGAGACCAGCGCCAACGCACAGAGCACGCCAATAAAAGAGGGTGTAACCAATCTATTCACAACATCCCCAGCTCTGTCATGCCATCCGGGAGACCATCCGGCGGCTATCACTGGCAACATTAGCCCCAGTGGGCTACTGCAACAACGGGAAAATGGGGTTGGGGATAACCGATACGGTAATTTGGGACGGTGCTGATCTCTGACCGCGACATTCGTGCCGAAATTGACTCCCAGCGGATCGTGCTGGAACCCTTCGAACCCGCGATGGTGCAGCCGTCGTCGGTGGATGTCCGGATCGACAAATTCTTCCGGCTGTTCGACAACCACAAGTACGCGCACATCGACCCCGCCCAGGAGCAGCCCGAGCTGACGCGCCTGGTGGAAGTGGAGCAGGACGAGGCCTTCATCCTGCACCCCGGGGAATTTGTCCTGGGTTCAACCTACGAGACGGTCACCCTGCCCGATGACATCGCCGCCCGCCTGGAAGGCAAGTCCTCCCTGGGCCGCCTGGGACTGCTGACGCACTCCACGGCCGGGTTCATCGACCCCGGTTTCTCCGGCCACGTGACCCTTGAGCTCTCCAACATGGCCACCCTGCCCATCAAGCTGTGGCCGGGCATGAAGATTGGCCAGCTGTGCTTCTTCCGGCTGAGTTCCGCCGCGGAGTTCCCCTACGGCCAGGGCGAGTACGGCAACCGCTACCAGGGCCAGCGCGGTCCCACCGCCAGCCGCAGCCACCTGAACTTCCACCGCACCAGCATCTAGCCGGGCATTACGCCTGCGCGGCGACCGCCGGCTTCCTGGCGAATGCCTTGGTCAGCGGTTCCACGTAGCGGGCGGCCAGCGGGCCCATCACGGCCATGATCAGCACATAGGTGGTGGCCAGTGCCGCGAGTTCGCGCGGGACCGCTCCCGAGGCCACGGCCAGGCCGGCGATGACTATCGAGAATTCGCCGCGGGCCACGAGTGCGGCGCCGGCACGGAAGCGGCCCGGCCGGGCAATCCCGGCGCGCTTTGCCGCCCAGATGCCGGTGGCCATCTTGGTGGCCGCCGTGGCTACCGCCAGGACCAGCGCCCAGCCGAGTACCGGCGGGATGGTGGCGGGATCGGTGTTGAGCCCGAAGGCCACGAAGAAGATGGCCGCGAACAGGTCCCG
Source organism: Arthrobacter sp. MAHUQ-56 (assembly GCF_019710585.1). GTDB lineage: Bacteria > Actinomycetota > Actinomycetes > Actinomycetales > Micrococcaceae > Arthrobacter. The sequence continues at coordinate 81,992 of NZ_JAIFZQ010000025.1, forward strand.
CAGGGGTTCAAGGATGCGCGTGGCGCTGTGCGCCGTGGACCCGGAAATGGCGATGCCCAGCATGAAGGCGCCCACCGCGGCGGACACCTGCATCGCGGACGCCGCGCCCGCCACCAGCAGGGCCGCCCCGAGGACGTTGAGCAGGAAGACCTCGGAGTTTTCGCTGTGGACGGCCTTGGAGACGTGGTGCCCGTGCCGCAGCGCCACCATCAGGACCAGGCTCACCACGGCCAGGGCGATTCCCACGGTGGTCAGGCCGCCCAAGAAACTTACGCCTGCGAGGGTGGCCGTGAGGATGGGCAGGTAAACGGCCATGGCCAGGTCCTCGAACACCAGGATGGACAGCACCACGGGCGTTTCGCGGTTGCCCAGCCGGCCCAGGTCCGTGATGACCTTCGCGGCGATGCCGGACGAGGAAATGTACGTGACCCCGCCCATCACCATGGCGCCGACGAAACCCCAGTGCAGGGTCAGGGCAAGTGCTGCGCCCGGGACGAAGTTCAGGACCAGGTCAAGGACGCCGGCCTGCCACGAGCGGCGCAGCCCCGTGAACAGCTCAGCGGCCGTATATTCCAGTCCGAGCATGAGCAGCAGGAGGATGACGCCGATTTCGCCGGAGAGATGTGCGAACTCGTGCATGCCTTCGAGCTTGACGATGCCGCCGGCGCCAAACGCCAGGCCGCCCAGGAGGTAGAGCGGGATGGGGGACATTCCGATCCGTCCGGCCAGCCGGGCCAGGAGGCCGAGGCAGAACACAACGGCCCCCAGTTCGATGAGGGTCAGGGCCAACGGGTCCATGGGATTTAGCCGTGGCGCAGGATATTGGCAGCCGAGTCGAGGCCTTCCTGGGTACCCACCGCCACCAAGAGGTCGCCGGGGTGGAGCACGACGTCGGGCCCCGGCGAGGGCAGGACCTCACCTTCGCGCATGATTGCCACGATTGAGACGCCGCACCGGGTACGGATGCAGGCCTTGCCCATGGGCTGGTTCTGGAACGGGGAATCCGCGGCGATGGAGAACTGCCGGGTGACGATGCCGGGCACGTCCTTGTGCTCTTCCGTGAGTTTCATGGCCAGGTGCTGGCCGCCCAGGAGGTTCCCGAGGGTGGCGGCTTCGTCGCTGGTCAGCGGGATCGAAGCCTGGCAGGTATCGGGGTCGTCCCAGGTGGAAACGATGAGTTCCGTCTGGCCTTCCCACCGCTCCACGACGCCGATCCGGCGGCCGGAGGCTGTCATGAAGTCCTTGCGCCGGCCGAGGCCCGGAAGGTTGGTTTCTTCCACGTTCATGGTTCCAGCCTAGTCTGCCGGGCAAGACCTGGCGGGGGTGTGTTCCAAGGGCGAACAGCCGCGCCGTCAGCTGACGGGAACCACCGCAATCGGGGCTTTGTCCGGCGATTTCACCGGCAGCAGGACCAGGAGCCCGGCCAGGAGCACCACCATGATCCCCAGGATGCCCCAGCGCTGCGCCTCTCCTGCCGGCACCAGCGGTGTGGCCACGGTGATGCACAAGGTAAACAGGGCCGGTGCCAGGAAACTGACCGCGCGGCCGGTGGTCGCGTACAGCCCGAAGAGTTCGCCTGACTCACCGTGCGGGGCGAGCCGGGCGAGGTAGGCGCGGGAGGATGACTGGGCGGGGCCCACGAACAGGCAGAGGAACAGCCCGAACACCCAGAACGTGGTGCTGCCGGCCCAGTCCATGCCGAAGAAGGTGTAGGTGCCGTTGCCCAGGAGCAGGATCGCGGTGCCGGCCACGAGCAGTCCCACCAGGGAGCCGGCGATCACGGCCTTCGGGCCCACCTTGTCGTCCAGGAAGCCGCCGGCCACGGCGCCGACGGCCGCCACGACGTTCCCGAAGATGGCGAAGAAAATGACCTGCGACAGCGTGAAGCCGAAGGTCCCGGCCGCGATGATTCCGCCGAAGGTGAAGACAGCAGCCAGGCCGTCACGGAACACGGCGCTGGCCAGCAGGAAGTAGATCGTGTGCGGGCTGGTGGCGTAGATCGCCTTGATCCGCCGGAACAGGAGGCCGTAGCTGGCCAGGAATCCGAGGCGCCGGGCCTGCGGGGTCCGCGGCAGTTCGGGGACCGCGAAGAGGACCGGGAGCGCGAAGACAAAGAACCACAGGGCGGAGAAGACAGCCACCAGCCGGATGTTGAGGCTGTCCTGGGTGGACGCGCCGAACCACTGGAAAGCCGGCTGGACGAAGAGCTGCAGGACGGCCAGGAGGGCCACGATGCCGCCCAGGTAGCCGGCGCCCCAGCCAAGGCCACTGACCTTTCCGATGTTCCGCGGCGTGGAGACCTGGGCGAGCATGGCGTTGTAGTTGACCCCGGCGAATTCGAAGAAGACGTTGCCTAACGCGATCAGGGATACGCCAAGGAGCAGGAATTCCGGCCGCGGGAACACGAAGAAGCACAGTCCCGTGAGGACGGCGACGGCGGCGGAGTTGACCCCCAGCCACAGCTTGCGCCGCCCCCCGGCATCCGAACGCTGGCCGGTGACCGGTGCCAGCAGTGCGATGGCGAAGCCGGCCACCGCCAGGGCCGCACCCAGGACCGCCGAGGCGCTGTCCTCGCCGCCGAAGGCGCTGGACGTCAGGTACACGGTGAAGACAAAGGTGGTCATCACGGCGTTGAAGGCGGCGGATCCCCAGTCCCAGGAGGCCCAGGCCAGGACCTGCCCCCTGCTGGAGGGGGTTCCGGCTTCGAGTTCCGAGGCGGGCCGCATCGCCCCGGGGGCGCTGGCGCTGTTCATAGGCTGCATAGTATCCGCCCGTGGCGAACACCCGGCGGACGCCGGGCCCCTGACGCCGGGGAATTCACCGGCTTGCCGGGGCCCCGGCGCGGCAGGCAGCGCAGGAGCCTTGATAAACTGGCCTCTCCCGGATCCAACTTCTTTGCCGCCTGCTCCAACTTTTGACAATCGAATCCCTGACGTTGCGGAGACACCAGTGATAACAGTCCTTGCCGTGCACTTTTCGGTGGCTGTCCTGGCGCCCTTCCTCTTCCGGGCCTGGGGGCGGAACGCCTTCTACGCACTGGCCGCCGTTCCCGCGGCGTCCTTCGGGTGGCTCCTCTTCCAGCACGGCCCCGTCTATTCCGGATCCGGGGCGGTGGCAGAGGTCTTTGAGTGGATTCCCGGGCTGCGTCTCGAGCTCGCTTTCCGGATGGACGCGCTGGCCTGGGTCATGTCCCTGCTGGTCCTCGGCGTCGGTTCCCTGGTGCTGGTGTACTGCGCACGCTACTTCAAAAAGAAGGACCAGGATCTTGGCGCGTTCGGCGCCCAGCTGCTGGCCTTCGCCGGTGCCATGTTCGGCCTGGTGGTGGCGGATGACCTCCTGCTGCTGTTCATCTTCTGGGAACTGACCACCATCCTGTCCTACCTCCTGATCGGCTTTGCCCGGACCCGGCTGGCCGCCCGGCGGTCCGCATTGCAGGCCCTGATGGTCACCACGGCGGGCGGCCTGGCGATGCTGGTGGGCCTCATCGTGCTCGGCCATGCCGCCGGAACCTACCGCATCTCCAGCATCCTGGACCAAGCCTCCACGCTGGCTGCCGGGACGGACGGCGCGGTGGCAGGCGCCGCCGTCGTACTCATCCTGGTCGGCGCCATCACCAAGTCCGCACTGGTCCCGTTCCACTTCTGGCTGCCAGGCGCCATGGCCGCGCCCACCCCTGTCAGCGCCTACCTGCACGCCGCCGCAATGGTCAAGGCCGGCATCTACCTGGTGGCGCGCCTGGCCCCGGGGTTCTCGGAGACGCTGTACTGGCAGCCCGTGGTCCTGGGGCTGGGCCTGGCCACCATGCTGGTAGGCGGCTACCGGGCGCTGCGGCAGACCGACATCAAGCTCATCCTCGCCTACGGCACCGTCAGCCAGCTGGGCTTCCTCACTATGGCGGTGGGCCTGGGAACGCCGGACGCCGCGCTGGCCGGCCTGGCCATGCTGCTGGCCCACGGCCTGTTCAAGGCGACGCTCTTCCTGGTAGTGGGCATCATTGACCACCAGTCCGGCACCCGGGACGTCCGGAAGCTCTCCGGCGTCTTCCGCTCCTCGCGCGCGCTGGGCATCGTGGCTGCCATCGGTGCCGCGTCCATGGCGGGCGTTCCCCTGATGGGCGGTTTCGTGGCCAAGGAATCGGTGCTGGAAGCGTTCGTGCACCACGCCAAGGACGCGCAGTCCGGCCCCTGGGGCATGGTGGTCCTGGTTGGCCTGGTGCTGGGCTCCGTCCTCACCTTCGCCTACAGCGCCCGCTTCATGTGGGGGGCGTTCGCCCTCAAGCCGGGAGTGGAGCCCACTCCGTTCAAGGCCATCAGGCCCTCCTTCCTCGCCGCTCCCGCCATCCTCAGCCTGCTCACCATCGTGTACGGGCTCTGGCCGGTGCCCGCTGATGCGTGGATCCAGCCGTACGCGGCGCTGTTCGCCTCCACAGCGCCCGACGCCGGCACTCCCGGTGAGCAGGCCGGCCACCTTGCGCTGTGGCACGGCTTCACCCCCGCGCTTGGGCTGACGGCCGTCACCTTCGTCCTGGGCGCCGCCATGTACTTTGGGCGCAGCGCGGTGGCCCGCGCGCAGTCCCTGGTCCCCGCGTGGGTGGACGGCGACCGCGCCTACCAGCTCACCATCGGCGCGCTGGACGACGCCGCCGTCTGGATCACCGGCCGCACCCAGCGCGGTTCGCTGTACTACTACCTTGCCGTGATCCTCAGCGTGGCGTTCGTGCTGCCGCTCTCCGTGATCCTGCTGGCCGGCAAGGACCTGCCTGCGGACATCTACCTGGTGGATCCCAACTCCCCGCTGCAGCTGGTGGCCGGCGTGGGAATCGTCATCGGAGCCCTTGCCGCCGTCCGGGCCAACAAACGCTTCCTTGCCGTGCTGATGGTGTCCGTCACCGGCTACGGCATCGCGCTGCTGTTCGCCCTCCAGGGCGCCCCGGACCTGGCCCTGACCCAGATGCTCGTGGAGACCATCATCCTGGTGGCGTTCGTGCTGGCCATGCGCAGCCTTCCCGCTGAACTCCGCGACCGTACCGGCGGCAAGTACCGGGTGCTGCGCGTGATCATCGGGCTGGGGTTCGGCGTGACCATGGTGTTCGCCGCGATCTTCGCCATGGGCGCCCGCACCGCCATTCCCGTGTCACTGCAGTTTCCGCAGCTGGCCTACGAGGGCGGCGGCGGGCTGAACGTGGTCAACGTGACCCTGGTGGACATCCGCGCCTGGGACACCTTCGGGGAAATCAGCGTCCTGGCGCTCGCCGCCACCGGCGTGGCAAGCCTGATTTTCGTGCGCGGCCGCGGTAAGCGGCTGCAGTCCTCCGCGTCTGTTGCCGAGGGCACCGTGGGCCGCTTCCACGGGGTGGATCCCGGCTCCCGCGATGGCGCAGCGCTGGCCGTCAGCCGGAAGTTCGCGGCCGCGGCGCGCGACCCCTGGATCGTGGCCGGACGCACGCTGGCCCCGGAACGGCGGTCCATCATCTTCGAAGTGGTCACCCGGCTGATCTTCCACTCGATGATCATCTTCTCGCTTTACCTGCTGCTGGCCGGCCACAACCTGCCCGGCGGCGGCTTCGCGGGCGGGCTCACCGCGGGCCTGGCCCTCACTATGCGTTACCTGGCAGGCGGTAGGTTCGAACTCCGGGAGGCCGCGCCCCTGAGCGCCGGCGCCCTGCTGGGTTCCGGCCTGGCACTGGCAGCCGTGTCCGGCGTAATGCCCTTGCTGCTGGGCGGCCAGGTGTTCCAGTCCGCCATCATCGAGATCTGGCTTCCGTTGTTCGGGGACATCAAGTTCGTCACTTCCACCATCTTCGACATCGGCGTGTACATCGTGGTGGTCGGCCTGGTGCTGGACGTCCTGCGGAGCCTCGGCGCCGAAATCGACGAGCATTTCGAGGAACGCTCAGCAGGCTCGGGGCACCAGGGCGAAGCCGCACCAGTATTGCAACAGGAAGAGGAACCGGGCGGGATGCCTGCCGAGACCACCGCAAAGGGCAAAGCATGAGCATCAACCTGACCCTCCTGATCGTCATGGGTGCCCTGTACGCGTGCGGAATCTACCTGATCCTCGAGCGCAGCCTGACCCGTGTGCTGCTGGGGCTGATGCTACTGGCCAACGCCACCAACCTGCTGATCCTGGCAACCGGCGGCTACGCGGGCCTGGCCCCGCTGTTCTCCAAGGACATCGCGGCCCAGGACTACAACGACCCGCTGCCGCAGGCCTTGATCCTGACGTCGATCGTGATCTCCTTCGCCGTTACGGCGTTCATGCTCGGCATCATCTACCGCACCTGGGTGCTGGCGCGCCAGGACGACATCCAGGACGACGTGGAAGACCTCCGGGTGGCCGAAACCCCCAGCTTCGACGCCGAGGACGACGCCGAGGTCCCGGCCGAGACGTCCGAGTTTCCGCTGGCAACAGTCACGGCGGGCGCCCGCGAAATGCCCGCCGAGGACGCTGCGGCGGAGGAGCAGCCCGGGTCACTCAACGTCGATCCCCGCCCGATGGAAGCCAGCCCGGAAGGAGGCGGACAGTGAACATCGCAGCCCTGGCTCCGCTCGCCGTCGTACTTCCCATCCTGGGCGCCGCCCTGACCTTCCTGCTGATCCGGCACTCCCGCGCCCAGCGCGCGGTCAGCATCGCGCTGCTGTCCCTGACCCTGGCGCTTGAATGCCTGCTGCTGGCCTCGGCGTGGGAGAGCGGCACCGCCGCCGTGACCATCGGCGGCTGGCTGCCGCCCTGGGGCATCGTGATGGTGGTGGACCAGTTCTCCTCGCTGATGCTGGTGGTTTCCTCCGCGGTGAGCCTGGCCGTGCTGGTGTACGCCACCGGGCAGGGCATGGCCGACGGCGACCAGGACGCCCCGGTCTCGATCTTCCACCCCACCTACCTGATCCTGGTGGCGGGGGTGTCCAACGCCTTCCTGTCCGGCGACCTCTTCAACCTCTACGTGGGCTTCGAGATCCTGCTGACGGCAAGCTACGTGCTGATGACGCTGGGCGGCACCGGGCCGCGCATCCGGGCCGGCGTGACCTACGTGGTGGTGTCCGTGGTGTCCTCGGTGCTGTTCCTGATCGCCATCGCCATGGTCTACGGCGCCACGGGGACGGTGAACATGGCCGACCTCGCCATGAAGCTGGGCGAACTGGACCAGGGCACCAGGACCCTGCTGCACGTCATGCTGCTGGTGGCGTTCGGCATCAAGGCCGCGGTGTTCCCGCTGTCCTTCTGGCTCCCGGACTCGTACCCCACGGCCCCTGCCCCGGTCACCGCCGTGTTCGCGGGCCTGCTCACCAAGGTGGGCGTATATGCGATGGTCCGGACCGAGACGCTGCTGTTCCCGGGCGATGCCCTGAACACGCCCCTGATGGTGGCGGCACTGCTCACCATGGTGGTGGGCATTCTGGGTGCGCTGGCGCAAAGCGACGTCAAACGTCTCCTCTCGTTCACCCTGGTCAGCCATATCGGCTACATGGTGTTCGGGCTGGCCATGTCTTCCGCCGCCGGACTGGCAGCGGCCGTCTTCTACGTGGCCCACCACATCACCATCCAGACCAGCCTCTTCCTGGTGACCGGCCTGATCGAGCGGCGGGGAGGCAGCTCCTCCGTGGACCGGCTGGGCGGACTGGCCAAGCTCTCGCCCCTGCTGGCCCTGCTGTTCTTCGTCCCCGCCATGAACCTCGCCGGGATTCCGCCCTTTTCCGGGTTCCTGGGCAAGGTGGGCCTGCTGCAGGCCGGCGTGGAACTGGGGACGCCGCTTGCCTATGCCCTGGTGGTCGGCGGCGTGGTCACCAGCCTCCTGACCCTGCTGGCCGTCGCCCGGGTCTGGAACCGTGCGTTCTGGCGCCGGCCCACCGACGCCGAGCATCCGGATCCGGTGCTCCTTGCCGCACCGGCGGCGAGGGTTTCCGGTCCCGGCGCCAAGCCCAACGACACGGTGACGCTGCTGCCGCGCACCATGGTGGGCTCGACCATGGGCCTGGTGGTCATCGGGGTTGCCCTGACCCTTTTCGCCGGGCCGCTGTTCGAGCTGTCCGGCCACGCCGCACGGGACATGCTGGACCGGACCCCGTACATCCACGCGGTCCTCGGCGACGGATCCCCCGTCCCGGCCGCCCCTGTGGTGGGAGGAGGACGATGAGCCGGCAAAGGATTTCCCTGCGCCAGGAGCTGCCGCTGCTGGTGTGGCTGGTGGTTGTATGGGGGGCCCTGTGGCAGGACTTCAGCCCTGGCAACCTCCTGTTCGGCGCGCTGCTGGCAGTGGGCGTCGCGCGGCTGTTCTACCTTCCGCCGGTGGAGCTCAGCGGCCGGTTCAACATCCTGTATGCAGTGCCCTTCGCCGTGGTGTTCCTCGGCAAGGTGGCGGTGGCCAGCGCGCAGGTGTTCTACCTTGCCGTGGTCCGAGGGCCAAAGGTGACCAATGCCATCGTCGCTGTGCGGCTGCGCAGCCACCAGGACCTGCTGGTCACCGCCACGGGGCACGTGATCTCCCTGATTCCCGGATCCCTCGTGGTGGAGGTGGACAGGTCAACGTCCACCCTGTACCTGCACGCCATCAACATCACCTCCCGCGAGGACGTGGAAGGCCTGCGGAACGAGGTGCGGTCCATCGAGGCCGGCCTGATCCGGATCATGGGCACGCGGGAGGAACTCGAAGCCGTCCGAAAGGAGGCAGCCGCGTGATGGACGCAGTCCTGGCGGTGACCGCCGTCATCTTCTCCCTGGCTGCCGCCGGAGCGATCATCAGGATCGCCCGCGGCCCCTCGCTGCTGGACCGGGTGCTCGCCGCCGACGTGCTGCTGGCCATCCTGGGCGGCGCCCTGTGCATCGATATGGCGGTGAACCGGCACCTGAACAACCTCATGCTGGTGGTGGCCATTTCCATCATCGGTTTCATCGGGTCCGTCACGGTGGCCCGTTTCGTTGCCGACCGGAGGGTGGACCCCAATGAATCCTGACTTTTCCGGTCCGGACGGCTGGGTTGACCTGGCCTCGGCCGTCTTCATGGTGGTCGGTGCACTGATGTCCCTGGCGGCCGCCATCGGCCTGCTGCGCTTCCCCGACCTGATGTCCCGGATGCACGCAGCCACCAAGCCCCAGGTCCTGGGCCTGTTCCTGCTCCTGGCAGCCATCGGCCTGCAGCTGTGGACCTGGTGGGTGTGGCCGGTGCTGCTGGTGGCCTGGATCTTCCAGCTCCTCACCGTCCCCGTGTCCGCACACATGGTGGGCCGGGCGGGGTACCGCACCAAGCACCTGCACCGGGAGCTGCTCAGCGCGGACGAGCTTGAAGCCGTAGTGCAGAAAGCCGCCGCCGAGGCTGCCCGGAAGGACAGCTCCGACGACGGCGGGACGCGCTAGTTCCTAGACGATGTCCTGGCTCTTGGCGAAGCGGGCGATGGCGCGCTGGGTGCCGCGGTTGGCCAGGACCTGGATGATGGCGCTGACCGATGCCGAGATCAACGCGAAGGTCAGGGCCGAACGCAGGCTCGTTGGGACATCCTCGTTCTTGCCGGTGGGCGCCTTCTGCCCGGTGGTCTTTTCCCAGATGCCGTTGACCAGCTTGGTTCCGGCCAGGCCTGCGAGGAGGCTCACCCCGGTCCCGAGCAGCTTGATGAAAAGGTTCATTCCCAGTACTCCTTGACAGCGGAAAGCGGACTGCCTCCAGCCTAGCCGCACACCCCGGTGCGCCCGGGTAGGCCCGCCCGCCGTGCCCTATCCCGCAGGGCGCTCCGTGCGGAACTTGATCATCTTGTGGGTTCCGTCGCAGTAGGGCTTGATGGCCGAGGCCCCGCACCGGCACAACGCCACGGTTTTGCGGTCGCGGGGCACCGGGCCGCCGGAGGGTGTGACGATCTCAAACTCGCCCCTGACAATCAGTGGCCCGTCGGGGCACACCACAATGGAACTGGCGGCCGGTTCCCCGGCGCCGTTTTCCGTGGTTTCCGGCTGCTCCTGGTTCACATTTGCTCCTCTGTGGTTCGGGCGTGGGCTTTGCCTCGGTGGCGCAGCCGGAGTTCGGCCTCCCAGATTCCAAGGCCTCGGGTTCATCGGTCCAGCGCAGGGGAAGGATGTACTCGACGTCCTGCCGCGGCCGCGGCGTTATGCCGCCACGGGCACTGCCGCCCGCAGCGATGATTTCCCGGACTCCCAGGAGCCCAGCAGGTGGGCTGACAGCCGGCTGTCGATGGCCATGACGGCCGTGGCACCGAACAAGACATCCCCCAGTAGTTCCGGCTCGGCCTCCACCAGCCCACCTGCCAGGTCCCGGCCGGCGATCTGTTCGTGCACGGCGTCGGCTTCCACATGTTCATCGAAGTAGTGCGTGACGCCGGCATCGAAACCGTGGCGGCGGAAGCCGTTGCCATAAAAGCGGTTGGGCTGGGAGGACGTCATCTCGTAGATGGCCAGGTGGCCGGTGATGGCGCCGCGGAGCCGCCGGTTCAATCCGCACAGCGACATCAGGTTGACCGAAGCGAGGGAGACCGCTGGGACGGAGTCAACGTACGCGCCGTAGGAGTCATCCAGTCCGATGCCGCGCATGGTGCGGGCAAACAGGGCACTGTGCATCCGTTCTGGCCGGCCGCCCCCGTACTCGTCCGCCTGGATTTCCACGAGCGCGGCCTTGGCGCGGCCAGTGAGGCGGGGAATGGCCCAGGTATGCGGATCGGCTTCCTTCAGCTGGTACACCGATTTGTGCACCAGGAACTCCTTCAACTGCTCCAGCGACGCCTTCCTGGCCACGTAGCGCGAGACACTCGGGCCGGTGTCGCTGGCAGCAAGATCGAAGAGGATCCGGGCGACGTCGTCGCTTGTTGGATTGCCACCGGGCAGCTGGCTCCCGGTGAAGGCGCCGGTGGCCGGAACGCCGTGTTCCCGGCCGACCTTCCGCGCGGCCTCACGGAGCGCCTTTTCGAATGGCTCCTCGATCATCCGCCGGATCCGGATCAGTCCAGGCTCCCACTCCCAGTCGTCGGCGACGCCGTCGAGGCCTGAGTAGTGGAGTTCGTAAAGGCTGAAGAGGGAGAGCTGGATGTCCTCGTGGCCAATGATGTCCGCGGCCAGGGCCAGCTGTCCCGCCACCATGGCGTGCAGTGCGTCCAGGTCAGCCGCGGAGGAAGCCGGCGCCTGCACCAGGACTTTGAACAGGGCGCTGCTGACGGGTCCTCTGGTTTCCGGGATTCTCATGGTGCTCCTTGGTCTGCCGCGCCGATGCCGGGAACGAACGCGGGGGAGCCTGTGCCTGGCGCTGCCAGGCCGTGTCCTCCTCGAAACCCGGGAGGAACATAGTAAGCATGGCTTAGTAATTAAAGCTATGCGGGAACCGGGCAGCAGAATGTGGGTCGGCAACGGGTTAGGGTGGAACGCAGAACCGTTTGGCAGGAAGCGGCATCCCCGTCCCTCCGTATGCTTCCGGTGGCGACCAGTCCACCCGGAGCACTGCCATGGTTCAAGAACCCCTCGCCCCTGAACACCCCCTGCAACTTTCCGAGTATTTCCAGGACCTGCAGGACCTGGTGCTGGACAGCCCGGACGTGGAAGTCTTCCTCAACGAACTGGCCACCGTTGCAGCGGAGGGCCTTTCAGCCGCCCCGTTCGTGCCGGTGGTCTGCGGGGTGACCCTGCTCCGGCGGAAGAAGGCCACCACCGTGGCCAGCAGCGACCCCACCGCCAAGGGAATGGATGAACTGCAGAACACTTTCCGGGAGGGACCGTGCCTGACGGCCATGGGGGAGATGCGGAGTGTCCTGGTGCCGGACACCGCACAGGAGCACCGTTGGCCCGGTTACGTTGCCGCTGCTGCGGAACAGGGCATCCGCTCCATCCTGTCGGTGCCGTTGCTGGTGGATGACGCAACCCGGGCCGCCCTGAACCTGTATGCGTCACGCAGCGATGCCTTCAGCGGCCCGCACGTCAGCCGGGCGGAGGCGTTCGCCGCCCAGGCATCGAAGTCGCTTCGGCTCGCGCTGAAGATTGCCCAGCTCAATGACGCCCGCAACGACATGGCACTGGCCATGCAATCCAGGACCGCCATCGACCTCGCCGCGGGCATCGTCATGGCCCAGAACCGGTGCAGCCAGTCGGCGGCCATGGAAATCATCAAGGCTGCCTCCAACGCCCGGAACATCAAGCTGCGGGAGCTGGCCCAGTCCATCGTCGAGTCGGTGGCCGCGGGTGCCGGGGTCACCACGCACTTCGACGAATGAGCGGCAGCTACACCTCCAGCGCCGAGCCAAGGACGTCCCGGAGGGCTTCCACCACCAGGTCGTGGTCCTGCACCTGGGGCAGCCCGGAAACGGCGACGGTTGCCACCGCTCCCACTCCCGTGACGAAGATGGGGAAGGCACCCCCGTGCGCGGCGTAGCGGGACTGGTCGAACCAGGCGTTGTCTTCTATCCGGCCGCCGCCCAGCCGGCCCCGCAGGCCCACCAGGAGCGACGGCGCCTCGTACCGTGCGGCGGTGCGCTGCTTGGCCCGGATCCAGTGGCCGTTGTCAGGCGTGGCGCCCGGCAGTGCGACATGGAAGAGGACTTGCTCGCCCTTGGTGATGTCGATGGCGATGGGAAGGTCCCGCTCCTTGCCCAGTTCCACGAGGAGGAGGCCAAGGTTCAGGGCGTCATCCGGGGAAAACCCGGGGAACTGCAGCTCCCGGACCTCCGCTTCGACGCGGGCGATCAACGCCTCCAGGGACCCTTCGGGCTGCGTGTCGAGGGAATCCGGATCGAACTCGGTCACATGCGGCGGATTGGCACTCATGCCCCACAATCTACCCCTCGCCAGGTGTAAACTTGACCACGCCCGCAAGGGCTGAAATACACGCCTGAATTGAACCAAAACCACCATTTACAACGACAGGGGAGCGCCGCCGTCGGCATCCCGGCCAGGCCGGGGAACCGCAGGTGGGCGCTGAGAGTGCGGACCGCCGCAGACCCTCGAACCTGATCCGGTTAGTACCGGCGCAAGGGAGTCGAGTTCTCGAAGTGACTGGCAACGGCACTCAACGCCGGATTGCCGCGCTTTCCCCTCCTGTTACCCAGGAGGATCACATGAGCACAGCAGCAATCAAGAAGACCACCAGCAAGTCCTGGCGCGTCGTGGACATCGTGGTGGCGGCTCTCGTCGCCATCGCCGGCGGCGTCATTTTCTGGGCCTGGTCCCAGGGCGCGGCCGCAGTATCCGTGCCGATGAACGCGGCCTACCCGCCCCTGACCGGCCTCATCGCCGGCGGCTGGATGATCCCGGGTGTCCTGGGGATGCTGATCATCCGCAAGCCCGGAGCCGCGCTGTTCTGCGAAACCGTGGCAGCCACCGGTGAACTCCTCATGGGTTCGCAGTACGGCACGTCCGTCCTGTTCTCCGGCTTCGTCCAGGGCCTGGGCGCGGAGATCGTCTTCGCGATCTTCGTCTACCGCAAGTTCAACCTGCCCGTGTCCCTGCTGGCCGGTGCGGCATCCGGCCTCTTCTGCGGCCTGAACGACTCCTTCGCACCCTGGGGCTGGAACATCGCCTACTCCGGCGCGGACAAGCTGGCCTACATCGTCTTCTGCATGGTCTCCGGAGCCATCATCGCCGGCGCGCTGTCCTGGATCGCGACCCGCGGCTTGGCCCGCACCGGGGTCCTGAGCTCCTTCGCCTCGCGCAAGGCCGCAACGGAGCCCGTCTTCTCCTGATGCCCGCCGCTTCCCAGGGCGCCGGGGCTCCCGCCAGGCCTGCCGCCATCACCGCCCGAGGCTGGGGCTGGCGGCATGCCGGCAGGTCCAAGCCGGCCGTCAACGCCCTCAACCTTGACATCAGCCCGGGGGAGCGCGTGCTCCTGCTGGGTCCCTCCGGCGCCGGAAAGTCCACGCTCCTGCATGCCCTTGCCGGGGTGCTGGGGGATGTGAATGACGACGGCGAGGCCGGGGATGCCGACGAGGCGGGTTCGCTGCTGGTCGACGGGGAGTCCCCGCGCGCCCGGCGCGGCCATGCCGGGCTGATGCAGCAGGACCCGGAGACCCAGGTGGTCTTGTCGCGGCTGGGTGACGACGCCGCCTTCGGCGCCGAGAACCTCGCGGTGCCCCGCGACGCCATCTGGGCGCGCGTACACGAGGCGCTGGACGACGTCGGGCTTGCCCACCTTCCGCTGGACCACCCGACGTCGGCCTTGTCCGGCGGGCAGAAGCAGCGCCTCGCGCTGGCCGGCATCCTTGCCATGCGCCCCGGACTGATCCTGCTGGACGAACCCACCGCCAACCTGGACCCGGACGGAGTGCTGGAAGTCCGCGACGCCGTCGCCCGCTGCCTCGACAAGACCGGGGCCACGCTGGTGGTGGTGGAACACCGGGTATCCGTGTGGAAGGACGTCGTGGACCGGATCGTGGTCCTGCAGCCCGGCTCCGCCGCTGAGGATGCCGTACTCCTGGACGGGCCGCCGGACCGCGTCCTTGCAGAGGCCCGGACCATGCTCGCTGCCGCGGGAGTCTGGGTGCCCGGTTACGTACCGGCAACCCGAAGCCGTGCGGCAGTTCCGGCCGCGGGGGCGGGCAACCTTCTGCTGGCCGCCGAGCAGCTTGCCGTTTCCCGCGAGCGTCCGCGCCGCAGCGGCTTCCGGAAGGTGCCGCCGGTCCCGGTCCAGGAAGGCCTCACGGCCCAGGTCCGGGCGGGGCAGGCGCTGGCCATCACCGGGCCCAACGGTGCCGGAAAATCGACCTTCGCCCTGACGCTCGCCGGCCTGCTGGAACCGGTGGCAGGGACGGTGTCCGCCACGCTGGACCTCAGCCGCGGCGCGGGCATCGATCCGTACAAGTGGAAGGCCGAACAGCTGATTTCGCGGGTTGGCACCGTGTTCCAGGAGCCGGAGCACCAGTTCGTGACGGGCAAGGTGCTCGATGAACTGCGCTTCGGCCCACGCCACCTGGGCCACGGCGGGGAACGGGTAGACGAACTGCTGGAGCGGCTCCGGCTGACCGCCCTGGTGGATGCCAACCCGTACACCCTGTCCGGCGGCGAGAAGCGGCGGCTGTCCGTAGCCACCGTCCTGGCCGCCAGCCCGCAGGTCCTGGTGCTGGACGAGCCCACCTTCGGCCAGGACGCCAACACCTGGGCGGAGCTGGCATCGTTCCTGTCCGAACTACTGGACGCCGGCACCGCGGTGGTCTCCGTGACGCACGATGCCGAGTTCACCGCCGCCCTGGGCGGGGCCGAACTGCGGATGGCCGCGGCGGAAGCGGTGGCGCCATGAGGCAGCAACTCACCCTGCGCGGCAACCACGCGCTCCTGACCCGGGCCAACCCGCTGAGCAAGTTCGCCGCCGTCGTGCTCATTACGGCGGTCCTGGCGCTGTCCATCGACTGGGTCTCCGCCTCGGTGGCCCTGGTGTTCGAAGTGCTCCTGTTCCCGCTTGCCGGCCTGACGCCGTCCCTGTTGTGGCAGCGCGGCTGGCCGCTCATCCTCGCCGCCGCCGTCGGGGGCTGGAGCACCTCCATCCTGGCTCCGGACAGCGGGCGGATCCTGCTCGACGTCGGCATCTGGAGCATGAGCGAGGGGTCCCTGCAACTGGGGATCGGGTTTTTACTCCGCGGGTTCGCCATCGCGCTTCCCGCGGTGCTGCTCATGAGCTGCACCGATCCCACGGACCTCGCCGACGCGCTGGCGCAAAAGGCGCGGCTGCCGCACCGCTTCGTCCTGGGAACCCTGGCCGCGATGCGCCTGGTGGGCCTGATGGCTGAGGAATGGCAGACCATCGGCATGGCCCGCCGGGCCCGCGGCGTTGGCTCCCGCGGCAACGTGGCCCAGCGCGTAAAGGCAACGCTGGGGCAAAGCTTCGGCCTGTTGGTGCAGGCGATCCGCCGTGCGTCCCGGCTGGCGGTGACCATGGAGGCCAGGGGATTCGGGGGCGGGCCGCGGACCTGGGCCCGCGAATCCACCTACAGCGTACTGGACGTGTGGGTGCTCGCCGGCGGTGTCCTGGTGGCCGGGCTTGCCCTGGTGGCCGCCGTATCCGCGGGGACGTGGAACATGGTCTGGCTCGGCAGCTAGCGCCGGCAGCCTATCGCATCTACCGGGTAGTACCTGGCTGCTCGTTGCTCTCAGGGCGCGTCGGGGCGCCGGGATAACTCATAAATGATATATTTGTGTCATGACGCAGGAAACCGCCGAACACGTTGCCGCCATGCTCAGGGACGCCCGGAGCGAGAAGGGCTGGACCCAAGGTCAGCTCGCCGCCGAACTCGGCACCAGCCAAAGTGCTGTCGCCAGGATGGAGCAGGGCAAGCAGAACCTGAGCCTGAAGATGATCCAGCGGCTGGAGAACATCTTCGAGCGGAGCATCGTCAATGTGGGCAAGCCGCAGATGACCCACCTGCGCGTGGAGGGCGGACGCACCCTGTCCGGCGCCGTGGACGTGAACAGCAGCAAGAACGCAGGTGTGGCGCTGCTGTGCGCCAGCCTGATCAACCGCGGCACCACGGTGCTCCGCCGCCTCGCCCGCATCGAGGAGGTCAACCGCATCGTCGAGGTGCTGACCAGCATCGGCGTCGAATGCACGTGGCTCAACGATACCGACCTCCGCCTGCGCCGCCCGGCAGTCCTTGACCTGGACGCCATGGACGTTGACGCAGCGCGCCGCACCCGCAGCGTCATCATGCTGCTCGGGCCGCTGTTGGATGAGTCCAGGCAATACCGGCTGCCCTACGCCGGTGGCTGCGACCTTGGCACCCGGACCGTGGAGCCCCACATGCAGGCGCTTCGCCAGTTTGGGCTCTCGGTGGAGGCCAGCGCGGGTTTCTACACGGTCCAGGCGCCGCCCGCCGATACCCGGGACCGCTCCTTCGTCCTCACCGAACGCGGCGACACGGTCACCGAGAATGCGATTATGGCGGCCGCCCACCGCCCGGGAACCACCGTGATCCGCAACGCCAGCCCCAACTACATGGTGCAGGACCTGTGCTTCTACCTCCAGATGCTCGGAGTCAGCATCGAGGGCGTGGGCACCACCACCCTGAAGATCACGGGGCGTCCGCTGATCGACGCCGAGATCGAGTATTTCCCCTCCGAGGACCCCATCGAGGCCATGAGCCTCATCACCGCGGGCATCGTTACCAACTCGGAGGTGACGGTCCGCCGCGTACCCATCGAGTTCATGGAGATCGAGCTCGCCACGTTGGGCCAGATGGGCCAGCAGCTGGAGGTCTCCGAGGAGTACATGGCGCGCAACGGCCGCACCCGGCTGGTCGATGTGACCACCAAGCCCTCTGAGCTGAAGGCGCCCGAGGACAAGATCCACCCCATGCCGTTCCCCGGGCTGAACATCGACAACCTGCCGTTCTTCGCGGTGATCGCCGCGAACGCCACCGGCCAGACGATGATCCACGACTGGGTGTACGAGAACCGGGCGATCTACCTGACCGAGCTGAACAGGCTGGGCGCGCAGGTGCAGTTGCTGGATCCGCACCGCATCTACGTCAACGGCCCCACCCGCTGGCGTGCGGCAGAGGTGGGCTGCCCGCCGGCGCTGCGACCGGCCGCCTGCCTGCTGCTGGCCATGCTCGCGGCGAGGGGCGTGTCCGAACTGCGGAACATCTACGTGATCGAGCGTGGCTACGAGGACCTGGCCGAGCGGCTGAACACCATCGGAGCCAAGGTGGAGTACTTCCAGGACTGACCATTAACGGTTCGTCATGATGGGCGGGGCTGCTTCACTTCCGCCGTCACTGCCGCAGAATGTTCGTATGCGTACATTCGGCGTAGAGGAAGAACTCCTGATTGTTGACCCGGAGTCCGGAGAACCGCTTGCCCTGGCTGACGCACTCCTGGCCGGCAAGGGGGTTGCGGCGGACGATTTCCCCGTGGACCCGGACGTGCACCATGCCGGGAACAAGGCGGATTACGACGACGAGATGGGCTTGAGTGCCGAGCTCAAGCTTGAGCAGATAGAGACGCAGACCCGGCCGTGCCTGGATTATGAGACGCTGCTCCTACAGATCCGCGCTGGCCGGACGCTTGCCGACCAGGCAGCCCAAAAGCACGGTGCCCGGGTAGCCGCGCTGGCCACGTCGCCCGTCGCGTCCACCAGCCACACCACCCCCGACCCCCGCTACGCCAGGATGCTGGAGCGGTTTGGCCTCACTGCGCAGGAACAGCTGACCTGCGGCTTCCACGTGCACACGTACGTCGAGTCCCCGGAAGAGGGCGTGGCGGTTCTGGACCGCATACGCGACAAGCTGGCGGTGCTGACCGCGCTAAGCGCCAACTCGCCCTTCTGGAACGGCGTTCCCACCGGATTCGAGAGCTACCGCACACAGGCCTGGAACCGGTGGCCCACGGCCGGGCCCGCCGGTATCTACGGGACCTACCAGGCCTACCGCCGGGTGGTGACCCGCCTGCTGGATACGGGCGTCATGCTCGACGAAGGCATGCTGTACTTTGACGCGCGGCTTTCCCGAAACCATCCCACCGTGGAAGTGCGGGTGGCTGACGTGTGCCTTCGTGCCGAGGACGCGGGCCTCATTGCCGTGCTGGTCCGGGCGCTGGTGGAATCCGCCAGCAGGGAATGGCGGCAGGAGGTTGACCCGGCGCCGGTTCCCACCGTGCTCTTGAGGATGGCTTCGTGGCAGGCCAGCAGCGCAGGACTCAGCGGCGAGCTCCTGGAGTTCGGCAACTTCCGTCCGGCGCCTGCCAAGGATGTGGTCCGGTCCCTGGTGGAGTACCTGGCACCGGTCCTGGACGAACAGGGCGAGCTGGCGCTGGCCCGGCAAGGCGTGGAGGACATCATTGCCCGGGGGACAGGAGCGGCTGAACAGCGCCGCGCCCGCGACAAGGCATTGGCGGGGCAGCCCCCGGAGGACATGGGGTTCGGTGCCGTGGTGCGGCAGGCCGTCAGCGTCACGATGCGGGACGCGCTGGATCTCGCGGAGGTCGAAGCGGCGCCGGAACTGCTGCGGGTGCGGCAGTCCTAGGCGTCCCGCCAGGATCCCTCAAAGTGGCGGCTCCTTTTTGAAGCGCAGGAGCTTGACGCCGAGGGCGGTCTCCACGAGGTAGAACACGAACGGCGGAATGTCCTTGTAGCGCAGGAGGATGCCGGCGAAGAGCGGCGTGCTGGCGGCGGCACCCAGGGCGGTCCTGCCTTTGAGGGATGAGGACTGCAGTGCCACGCCCAGCAGGCCGATGCCGCAGGTCTGGAGGCCGGCGTACGCCAGGAAGGGCCACGCCGCACCCCTCCGGTAGGCGAACTTTTCAATGTCGGCCGCGCGTACGGCCAGGTCCCACACAAACAAGGGGCTGCCGGCGAGCAGGGCCGCGGCCCCCGCCGCCGCCAGGTTTTCGCCCCGGGCAGGCTCCGATGCCGCTCCCGCGGTTTGGGGGGACTGCCGAAGCTGCGCTGCAAGCCGCAGGAAGCCCATGGGGGCCGCCGCAGTTCCTGCCGCCGCAAGGAACTGCCCCAGCGTCCAGAGGCCGCGGTGGCGTTCCAGCATAGCCAGCCGCTGCTCCGCACTCTTGGTGGCGTGGACATTGCCCACCATCGCGATCCCCAGCAGCCAGCACACGCCCGCCGCGGTGCTCACCGCTCCCGCCCTGGCATACGGCTGTGACTGGTCCACGGCTTGCCTCCTTCGCCTCCGCTGCTTATTAAAATGCGGAAGAGCGCCGGAAACTAGATCTGCTTCAGCGCCTGTTCCAGGTCGCGGATAAGGTCATCCGCATCCTCAAGCCCCACGGAGAGGCGGACCACGCCGTCGCTTAGTCCGATGGCAGCGCGCCCCTCCGGCCCCATGGCCCGGTGCGTGGTGGTGGCCGGGTGCGTGATGAGGGACTTGGAGTCGCCAAGGTTGTTGGAGATGTCGATGATCCGCAGCCCGTCCAGCAGCGCGAACGCGGCCTCCTTGCCGGACCGGCCCGCAGAGGGCGCCAGTTCCAGCGTGAGGACGGTGCCGCCGGCGCTCATCTGCTTCGCCGCCAGGTCGTACTGTGGGTGGGACTTCAGCAGCGGGTACTTCACCCAGCTCACGGCCGGCTGTTGCTCCAGCCACTCGGCGAGCCGGAGTGCGGTGGCGGACGAGTGGTTGACGCGCAGGCCCATGGTTTCCAGCCCCTTGGTCAGCACCCAGGCGTTGAACGGGGAAAGTGCGGGACCGGTGTGGCGCATCAGCTGCTTCACGGGGCCGTCGATGAATTCCTTGGTGCCCAGGATGGCACCACCCATCACGCGGCCCTGGCCGTCGATGTGTTTGGTGCCGGAGTAGACGATGACGTCCGCGCCGAGGTCCCCGCAGCGCTGCAGCAGGGGAGTGGCGAAGACGTTGTCGGCCACCACCTTGGCGCCCGCGGCGTGCGCCAGTTCGCTCACGGCCGCGATGTCCACGATTTCCTGCATCGGGTTGGATGGTGATTCGAAGAACACGGCGGTGGTGGGCTTGGACAGGGCTTCGCGCCACTGGTCCAGGTCGGGGCCGTCAACGAAGACGGTTTCCACGCCCCATCTGGGGAGGATCTCATTCAGGATGACGAAGCAGGAGCCGAACAGCGAGCGGGCGGCAACAACCCGGTCACCGGCGGCCAGCAGGGCACCCAGTGCGGTGAAGACCGCGGACATGCCCGACGCCGTCGCAAAGCATGCCTCGGTGCCTTCCAGCAGGCGGAGCCGTTCCTGGAAGGTTGCCACGGAGGGGTTGCCGTAGCGGGAGTAGACGAACCGTTCATCCTCGCCCGTGAAGGCGCGTTCTGCCGCCGCCGCTGATTCGTAGACGAACCCGGAGTTCAGGAAGATGGCCTCGGACGTTTCCTGGAAGTTGGTGCGGTCGAGTCCGCCGCGGACGGCCTGGGTGTCGGCGCTCCAGCCGGAGGCATCTGGGTTGAAGGTCACTTAGTTCTTTCCGAGGTTGGTGGGCAGGCCGCGGTTCTTCCAGCCGTTGACGGTCCGTTCGCCGTAGCGGTCAGGCTCCCCCTCGAAGCCTTCCAGCACGTTGTACGAGGTGAAGCCGGCCTGGGTGGCGGCAATGGCAGCGGCGACGGACCGCTGGCCGGAGCGGCACAGGAACACCAGTTCCGCGGACGGGTCCTCGGGTGCCTGCTCCTTGAGGTCCTTCACGAAGTCGGGGTTGGGGATGCCGCCGCGGAAGGTCCACTGGATGAAGAGCGGGTCGTTGTCCGTGGCCTTGGTATCCGGGATGCCGATGTGGGCCCATTCGCCCTCGGTGCGGACATCCACCAGGATGGCGCCCTGCTCGAGCTTGGCCCAGGCTTCCTGCGGTGTCAGGTCTCCTGCGTAGCTCATGCGTGGCCCTCGCCGTCGAACTCGCCCTCAAATTCGCCGTCAAGTTCATCCACGGCGGTGGCGACGGCGGCGTCTGCGGAAGCGATCGCGGCCGGCAGGACCACTGCCTGGGCGACGATGACGCTGCTGCCGTTGAAGGTGGCCGCCGGGCTGCCGTGCAGCACATACCCCTCGTCCAGGGCAGCGGAGATCCGTTCACAGAATGATCGGTCGTCCGGGCCTGTAATCAGGCGGTAGGACAGCTTTTCTTCAGGGGCGGGTGCGTCAGGCACGACGGATCTCCTTCTCTCACGCTTGCAGCTCGAATCGGTCGATATGCCGAGTATTCACCTGAGGCACCCCGCCGCGAAAGGGAGGGTTGCCGACCGGCCAGTCAGGGCTTAACGCCGGTACTCATTACTCCCCAAAAACGTAACATCTGACGCGCGCAGCCGCATCGCCGCCGTCGTCATGTTCCGTAATTGAGCGGCACCCCGGGCCGGGGACGCGCATGCGCATCTTTCGGCCGGGCATGAAAATGCTGCGGCGCCTGCGGCACCACAGCATTCATGTCCATTTCCCGGTCATCAGGCGGCCGGATGTAGTCCCCGTAAGGCCTACACGAGTTCGGGATACGTGGTGACGATGTAGTCGGCAGCGGCCGGCCCCGTCATCCGCACGCCCTTGCGGCCTGCCGGCATCTTGTTCTTCATGGCTGACCAGAAGCTGGATTCGGCCCCGGGTACCTGCTGGTTGATGAAGCACCAGCTCATGTACAGGCCAAACAACCGGTCCCGGTCGAGGGCGGATTCTGAAGCCTGGTCGACGTAGGTGGCTTCCTGGAGGAACTGATCGAACTGCGAATGTGCCATGACGGCTCCCTTCGCTCGGTGCACTGTGCCGCCGGTAGGCTACAGCGGCGAGCCTCGATGCCCTGCACTGCGGGCAAGGATTGTGTAGTTGCATTCCCCGGAAAATTCAGGGGAGCACAGAGTGCTGTCACCACGATGTCTACACTGTAGACTTTACCCGTAGACCAGATATGAGGCAACCCTCCCAGTTACCGTGGGACGGCGGCCCGGCAATGAGGACCACGCGATGACTTCCGCCGATACTCCCAGGAGCGGCCAACCGAAAAGCAGGCTGAGCAGGGACATTGTCCTGGCCAAAGCCCTCGAACTGGTGGATGCCGAAGGGCTGGAAGCGCTGAGCATGCGCCGGCTGGGGCTGGAACTCGGCCGGGATCCCATGAGCCTCTACCGCTACGCCCAAAACCGCGCCGCCTTGCTCGACGGTGTGGCGGAGCTTGTTCTCGATGACCTGTCCATCGAGCCCTCGGACCCGGACTGGAAGGCGCAGCTTCGGAAGATTGCCCACGGCCTGCGCCGGCAAGCGCTCCGGCACCCCAACGCAGTGCCCTTGCTGGTGACGCGGCCCCTTTCCACTCCGCTGGGCCTCCGGCCGCTGGGCACCCTGAGGCCACTGGAACAGATCCTGTCCCTGCTGGTGGCGGCGGGATTCGAGCCTGCCGACGCACTCCACGTCTACCGCGCCTACTACGGCTTCCTCTACGGGCACATCCTCAACGAACTTCAGGAGTTCGTGGTGGATCCGGAGGAGAACGAAGCGCTCCTGCGCCTGGGCCTCCACCGCCTGCCCGCAAAGGACTTTCCGTGGCTCCGCGCCCTGGCCCCTGCCCTCGCGGAATACGACGGCGAGGCAGAGCTGGAGCAGGGGCTCGCGATCCTGCTGTCCGGACTGGAAGCGCAGCTCACCCGGCAGACAGCGGGTTCCGGCGCCTGAGGCACGGCTACTCGAACGACGCGCGGCGCCTGTCCTGCAGGCGGGTGTTCCAGACATCCGGCCGGTTGACCTTGAACCGCCTCCCGGTCATGGCCTTCGCGTTCAACCTGACGTAATTGGCCTTTTCGCCCGGCTGCCAAGGCTCCAGTCCAAGACTGTCCACGGCATCCCGGTCCGCCTGCTCCTCGAGGATCTCCGTCTCACCCCGCACCACCACGCTCCACGCGAGCTCCGTGGCGGAATCGTAGCCGTCGATTTCCAGCGCTGCCGGCCGCTCCATCTTTGCGCCCCAGAGCTTCGTCCCCGCGGCCGTGCGGAAGACGATGCTCCGCCGATGGACAACGTAGTTCACCGGGAAGATTTCGGGGTGGCCGTCAACCACGATGGCCAGCCGGCCCACGGTGTCGCCGTCGAGAAGTTCCCAGCAGTCGTCGAAGGAGAGTTTTTCGATGGGCAGGTTTTGCGAGTCCATGGTCCACACCTTACGGGTGATGCCGAACAGGGAAAAGACCCGTGGCGGGCCCGCCTGCGCCTAGTGGATGCCGGCGAACAGCCCGCTCAATTCGGCAGTCAGCTCTTTCTGGACTGAGGGGGTGCCGATCTCCTTGCCATCGATCCGGTTGACGGGCGCCAGCAGGCGGACGCTGGAGATCAGCCACACCGCGTCAGCATCGAAAAGGTCCTGGGGTTCCAGGGGGCCGTACCCCAGCTCCCAGCCGGCCGCTTTGGCGGCGGTGAACAGGGCGCCCTGGGAGGTGCCCGGCAGGATGCCGCTGTCCAGCCGGGGCGTGATGAGGCGCTTCACGGACGTGCCGTCGTCGGATTTTTCCACATGCGCGAGCAGCACCGTGGAGGTGGGGCCCTCCAGGACGCGGCCATCGGAGGACAGGAAGATGACGTCGTCGGCGCCCTGCTTGTGGGCGTGGCGCAGCGCCGCCATGTTCACTGCGTAGGAAAGCGTCTTGGCGCCCAGGAGCAGCCAGGGCGCCCGTTCTGCCACGTCACTGTCGTAGCCCCGGTCCAGGAGGATGACGTCAATGCCCGTCTCGCGCTGGCGGCGCCCGGCCTCCCCGGCAGGGGAGACCTGCACCCAGGAAGTGGGGGCGGCCGCGCCCTCGGCGCCGCGGGTCACCACGAGCTTGACCACCAGCTCGTCAGTGGCGGGATCGGTTGGCGGGTGCTCGGACCGGTGGCCGTTAACAGCGGTGGCAATGGCCCGCTGCCACGCGTCCCGCCCGGGGACCACCAGGTCCAGGGCCTCTGCGGACCCCGCAAGCCTGTCCAGGTGGGCCGGCATCTTCCGTACCGTTCCGCCCACGGCCAGCATGGTTTCGAAGACGCCGTCACCGCGCGTGACGCCCAGATCCGTGACCAGCAGCTGGGGTTTGGATGCGTCAGCGACGCGGCCATCCGGGAAGGCGGGGTCAAGGAAGACGAGGGCCACGGGGGCTGCTGAGCTCATGGCACCAGCTTAGTGGGGCGCCGCGGATAAGCTGGGCACAGTGTGCCGGCCGGATCCGCCCGCCGGAACCCGATCTTCCCGGGGGTTCTTGACGTGTTGTGGCCGTTTTCGCTAGCCGGTACTGCCCCGATGTGGGTGGTGGTGCTGCTGGGCATCGCCGACCTCGCCATCAGGGTCCTGGCGTTGGGCATCATTCCCGGCAACAGGCGCCCCACCACGGCGATGGCATGGCTGCTGGGGATCTTCTTCGTGCCCTTCGTGGGCATCGTCCTGTTCCTGCTGTTCGGCAACTTCCGGCTCTCCAGCCGCCGCCGGGCGCAGCAGCAGCTGGTCAACAACCGGGTGCGGGCCGGGATCACCGCGCTCTCGGATGTCGAAAGCGACTATCCCGGCCCCGAATGGGTGAAGTCCGCGGCGGAACTGAACCGCAGGCTGGGCTCGCTGCCCATGGTGGACGGAAACTCGGTAGACCTCATCCCCGGCTATCCTGACTCCATCCTGGCCATGACGCAGGCTGTCCGGAAGGCGAAGAAGTACGTCAACGCCGAGTTCTACATCATGAGCACGGACCACGTCACCGACGACCTGATCACGGCCATGGAGGAAGCGGCCGAGCGGGGTGTGGAAGTGCGCCTCCTGTTCGACCACATCGGCACGCTCCGCATCAAGGGCTACAAGAACCTGCTCAAGCGCCTGAGGGCCGGAAAGATCCAGTGGAAGCGCATGCTGCCCCTGCTGCCCATCCACGGCCAGTGGCGCCGGCCCGACCTCCGGAACCACCGCAAGATCATGGTGGTGGACGGCGAGGTGGCCTTCACCGGCTCCCAGAACCTGATCGAGCCCTCGTACAACAACCCCCGGCACCGCAAGGCCGGGCGCGAATGGGTGGAGCTGATGGCCTGCCTGCGCGGACCCATCGTCACCACCCTGAACGTCGTGTTCGCCACCGACTGGCTGGGTGAAACCGATGAGTCGCTGGAACACCAGCTGCAGCTGCCGTCCGACCCGCATCCCGGCACAGTCACTGCCCAGGTGGTCCCCAGCGGTCCCGGGTTCATCACCGAGAACAATTTGCGGCTCTTCAACACCCTGATCTACTCCGCCCAGCACCGGATCTCGATCTGCAGCCCCTACTTCGTCCCGGATGACTCCCTGCTGTACGCGATCACCACGGCGGCGCAGCGCGGCGTGGACGTGGAACTCTTCGTGTCCGAAAAGGGTGACCAGTTCCTGGTGCACCATGCCCAGCAGTCCTACTACGAGGCCCTCCTCGAAGCCGGCGTCCGGATCTACCTGTACAAGGCCCCGTTCGTGCTGCACGCCAAGCACTTCACCATTGATGACGAGGTGGCGGTCCTTGGCTCCAGCAACATGGATATGCGCTCGTTCTCCCTGAACCTGGAGGTGTCCGTGATGCTCCTGGGCGAGGACATCGTGAACAAGATGCGGGCCGTGGAGGACACATACCGTGACATCTCGCACGAGCTCAAGCTGGCCGACTGGCGGAAGCGTCCCCTCGCCGCGCGCTACGTGGACAACGTGGCCCGGCTGACGGCAACCGTCCAGTAGCGGCAACCGTCCAGTAGTGGCAACCGTCCGGTAGCACCGTCCGGGAACGGCAAGGGCCGCCCACGCGGCCCTAGCCGTCGGCACCTACCCTCCGGTCGTCGTCGCGCCCCGCGTATTCCGTCCACCCGCCTTTCCGGTAGGCAGGAGTTCCGGCGGCGAGGGCAGTCACTGCCAGGGCGCAGCTGCCGATCATGGCCCCGGCCATGGACAGGGCATGCCCGCCCAGCAGCCCCACCAATGGGCTCACCAGCCCCGCCACACCGGACTGCAAAGCTCCGATAACCGCCGCCGCCGTCCCTGCCATGTGGCCGTAGTTGTGCAGGGCCAACACGGAGGCGTTTGCCGGGATCATGCCCTGGGCGGCCAGGACAAGCCACAGGCCTGCCATCAGGCCGAACGCACCGCCGGCACCCGTGGCCACCACGGCCAGCAGCAGCAGGGCAAAGCCCAGCTGGACCAGGAGGGCGGTCCGCAGGAGGCGCACCGGGGGGAATTTCCGCACCAACGCGGCGTTGAGCTGCGCCGAGAGTACGAGCGCCGCACCGTTCAGGGCGAAGGCGAGGGCAAACTGCTGCCCGCTGAAGCCGTACTCGTTTTGGAAGACGAACGGCGACCCCACAACGTAGCTCATGATCAGGGCCAGCCCGAGCCCGGGGATGATGGCCAGGGCCATGAAGTGCCTGTCCCGCAGCAGGGACCAGTACGCGCCGCCCACGTGCCGGGGGCGGCCCGGGGAGCGCCTGTCGGCCGGGAGTGTCTCTGGCATGAACTTCCAGACGATCGCCACCAGGACCAGCCCGATGAGCGCCAGCGCATAGAAGACGGCACGCCAGTTCCAGAACCCGGCGACGGCCTGGCCCACGGTGGGGGCGAAGAGCGGTGCAACGCCGACCACGAGCATCAGCCGGGACAGCAGCCGGGCGGCAGCGGAACCGGTGAAACGGTCCCGGATGACGGCAAGTGCCACTACCGCCGCGGCCGCGTTGAAGAATCCCTGCAGTACGCGCAGCACTGTCAGTGTTTCAATGTTCGGCGTCACGGAACACAACAGCGAGATGGCCACGTGCAGTGCGATGCCGATGAACAGGGGCAGCCGCCGTCCGAACCTGTCCGAAAACGGGCCGATCACGAGTTGGCCGATCCCGCCGCCGAGGAGGGTCCCGGACAACGTGAGCTGGGCGGCGGCCTGGCTGGTTTCAAGGTCATCCACCACGGCGGGGAGGGAAGGCAGGTACATGTCGGTGGTGACCGCAGGAAGGGCGGCCAGGGCGCCAAGCATCAGGACGTACTTGAAGCTGCGGTGCGGCCGCTGGACGGTGTCATGGGGCGGGCAGGGATCCGTCACGCGGCAAACCTCACTCTGGCGGGAACACTCAGGGGGCCGCCGCATGGCTTGAGCGGGTCGAAGTCAGAAGAGTACCCCGGGCGGGGTCTTTCTAAACCAGCGCCGGGTCATTCGTCCGGGAACGTTGCGCCCAGGGTGGAGAGCACGCCGAACGCTTTGGTGCGGATTTCCTCGTACTCGTCGTCCGGGACCGAATCGGCGGTGATGGCACCGCCGACGCCGAGCGAGAGTTCCACGGTTCCGTCGCCGCCGTCGTTGATCACCAGAGTCCGGATGGCGACGGCGAGGTCCGTGGCCGCGTTGAGCGAAAAGTAGCCGATGGCGCCCGAGTAGATTCCCCGGGGTCCGGCTTCCAGGCGGTCCAGGATGGCCATGGTGCTGATCTTCGGCGCCCCGGTCATCGAACCGGCCGGGAAACACGCTGCCACCGCTTCGGCGCGCGGGGAACCGGGCAGCAGGCGGGCATCGATGGTGCTGACCATCTGGTGGACGGTGGCGTAGCTCTCGATGGCGCACAGCCGGCTCACCGTCACCGATCCCGGGACCGCGAAGTGGCTGAGGTCGTTGCGCAACAGGTCCACGATCATGATGTTCTCGGCCCTGTCCTTCAGGGACGTTGCCAGGTCCGTGCGCAGCTGTTCGTCCTCGCCGGGGTCTGCAGCCCGGCGGCGGGTGCCCTTGATCGGTTCGGCGCGCATGCCGCCGTCGGACGCTATCTTCAAAAACCGCTCCGGCGACGTGCTGGCCACGGTGAGGCTTCCCAGGCGCAGGTAGCTGGCAAACGGGGCCGGGTTCCTGCGCCGCAGGGCCAGGTACGTGTCCCAAGGGTCCAGCGAGTCCGCCCGAATGCGGGCTTCGAGCGTGGTGGTCAGGCAGACCTCGTAGGTGTTGCCCTCGGAAATCTCGTGCTGGGCTTCGGCGATCTTCTGCCGGTAGCCGGCGCCCGTGTCCCGGCTGCGGAACGTCGGCACTGGGGTATGCACGACGCCGGTGCTGCCGCCGGCTTCGGCGCCAGCCTTGGGGCCGGTTGCCGCTTCCACCGCCGCTTTGGCTTCGCCGAGCCACTCCCCGGCATCCGGGGCCTCCAATGCCAGGAGCCAGGTGTCGCCTGCAGCGTGGTCCAGGACGACGGCCCGGCCGGCGAAGATCAGCGCGGCGTCCGGGGTGGCGGCGGAAAGGTCGCTGCCGCCGCTTTCGCGTTTGAGTTCGTAGCCCAGGCAGCCGAGCCAGCCAAGGGTGAACTGGCCGGGGTAGCCCTCGGGGGTCCGGACCGCCCGGCGGCCCCACACCGTGTCCAGCCAGCGGAAGAAAGGCCCGGTCACTTTCGCCGTCGCCGAGCCTGCGCTGACCAGGCTTTCGCCGGCGCGGTGCGTTACGAACTGCCCGAACACGCCGCCATCGTCCGCCATGATGCTGAAGCGGCTGCGCCCGGCGGCAGCGGCGTCCCCGTCCGCCTCGACCTGCTGGTTGGCTGCGCCGGCGTTGGAGGAATCCAGCCAGACCGCGTTGCCCGAGCGGCCATACAGGGACTGGAACAGTGCCGGGGCGTCAGGTGCGGCGTCCAGGCGCTCCGCGCGGAGGCAGAGGCCACGGCGGGCGGACAGTTCGGGGGCGAGGATGGGCGCCAGCGCGGGCAGGTAGGGGAGGAGCCGCAGGAGGTCGGCCGGTGCGGACCCGTCAGCAAGGTTCTGGACCCGCAGGTCGGCGTGGCCGGGGACGTCGTCCTGGCCCAGCCACTCTTCCTCCTGCGCGGCCCACTGGTCCCAGTACGGCTCGTAGGTTTCGCCGTCGCGGGCCAGCGCGCGGACGCGCCGGACCTCGTCGGGAGATTCAGCCCAGACGACGGCGCTCAGCAGCGGCCGGGCCGCCTCCGCTGCGGCCCCCACGCCCTCCACGATCACGATCTCGGCGGGCAGCGTCACGCGCGTATCGCCGTCGTAATGGTTCTCCCAGTCCCAGCTGGTCCAACTGGCCGCCCCGCCCCGGCTTAGCGGCGCCAGGACGGTGGAGACATACCGTTCGACGCCGGCCGCCAACCCGTTCCAGCCCGGGTAGATGTCCTCAAGGTGGAACAGGGAGACCTTGTGGTGCGCGCGGAGGCGGGCTGCGAGTTCGATGGCGAGGGTGGTCTTACCTGCGCCGGAGCGCCCGTCGATGGCGATAATGACGGGCGCTGGATTCATGGACTAGAGCGTACCGGTTTCCCCCGCACGCTTTCATCCGCAGGTGCCATTGTTCTAGAGCGCCTGGGGCTGGAGCTGCGATTTCTCCAGGACTGCCGCCTTGATGTGGCGGACCAGCCCCGGCAGCGCGGCGTGGATCTGGTGCCAGACGGCGTCGAAGTCCGAGTGGCCGCCGTACCAGGGGTCTTCGATGCCCTGGTCCAGCCGGTCCTTGTCTGCCATGGCGGGGTCGAAACTGCGCAGCATGCGGATCTTGTCCAGGGACTCCTGGTCAGGAGCGGCTTCACTGAGCCAGGCGAAGTGGTCGATGTCCAGCGCCAGAATCAGGTCGCGCTCCCGGAACCATTCGTGCTCCCACTCACGCGCAATGTGGTGCCCGGACGTCAGCTGGGTGGCGGCGAGCCTGCGGGCCGCCCGTGGGTCGATGGGGCGCCCGGCCTCGTACCCGGTGGTGCCGGCCGAATCGACTGTCACCAGTCCGTCCAGCCCTTCGCGTTCCAGCGCCGCGGCGAGCATCAGCTCGGCCATGGGGGACCGGCAGATGTTGCCCGTGCAGACGGTGATGACGCGGTATGGGCTCGACGTTGAGTTCATGGAACTAAGCATGCGCGCTGGAATGTCCCTTGGCTAGCGGGAGGTTCACAAAGATTTACATCTTTGTAAAGATGCATGACTTGGAATAACAAGGGTACTTGCCAATTTGGTGTGGCCTTCGCCGGGCAGGCCTTTACGGTGGTTCTAGTGGATCAGGGCCAACAGGACCCCAACGGCGACAAACAGCGCCCCGAAGACCCTGCTGAGGACACGCTGGCCCCGTTCTGTGCTGGTGAAGCGGTGGAAGGACCTGGCTGCCGCCGCGAAGAAGAACCACATCACCAGGATGTCGATGACCACAATGGTTGCCGTGAGGACGGCGTACTGCGTGACCAGGGATTGTTCCGGCCGGATGAACTGGGGAGTGAAGGCGAGGAAGAAGACGATCGCCTTGGGGTTCAGCAGGTTCACCCAAAAACCGCGGCGGAAGATGGACCAGGCGGGCTCGTTCCGGAGGGCTGCGGCCTGCTCCTGCTCCACGGCGGGTTTGCTGAGGAACTGCCGGATGCCCAGGTACACCAGGTAGGCCGCTCCCGCATACCGGATCACGTTGAATGCAACAGGGGAGCTCGCCACAAGGACTCCGACGCCCAGTGCCACAATCAGCACGTGCACAACCAGTGCTGCCTGTTGCCCCAGGATCCCCCAGATGGACCGGCGGAACCCGGCGTTGAGCGAGTTGCTCATGGTGTTGATGGCCCCGGCTCCGGGGGTGAAGCTGATCAGGGCGCCGGCGCCGGCCAACGCCAGCCACAGGGAAAATTGCACTGGACAATCTTACCGGGCTGCCTGTGTCCGTCCCTCAGCCACATTTTCCATGCTTGGAATGCACCCAGTGATCCATGGTGCACGGCAGGCCCAGGTGGTAGCGGTCAAAGTAATAGTGGGGCCCGTTGGAAAGGTACCCGTCCTCGTCGAGGCCAAAATGGCCGATCATGAGGAATCCACGCGCAAGGGCCATGTCCCGCAACGCATCAGCTTCCGCGAGCACCCGCGCATGGACGGAGTCGGTGCACTCCCACCCTCCGGCGTGGGCGATGGCGAAGTACCGGGTGGTGTCCGGGTCCAAATGCTCCAGGATCGTGTCGAAATGGGGCTCGAGGCTTCCGTCGAATTGGCAGCTGGCAACCCCGATGTCCGCAAACTGCATCTCAGCGTCGAGCTCGATCAAGACGAGCCTGGGCAGGATTTCCCCCTCGGGGGCTATCAGCAGACGGGCAAGGAATTCGAGGTCAAAGCCTGCTTGGATGATCATGTTCCGAGGCTAAGGAGCGGGGCGAAATATCGGTACAGTCGCACGCGCCTATGTGGACAACGGTTAAGCCCTGGCGATGACCTCGCCGTTCGGGATCAGGAACCAGCCGTCGTCGGTGGATCCCCAGCGGTGCCAGCCGGCGGAGATCCGGGCGAGGTCGGCCGGGCTGGCAAAACCGTACTCCAGCGCCTGCTCGGCGAACGCCGAATGCAGGACCCGTTCACCCCATACCCGCGCCTGCCAGCGGCGCTGCTGGGCGGTGGCGTAAAGCCAGTTGCTGCTGGTGGGGGCAACATCGTTGAAACCCGCGGCCTGGGCCCAGCTGACCAGGCGCCGACCGGCGTCGGGCTCCGCTCCGTTGCGCCGCGCGATCCGCTGGTACAGGTCCATCCACTCGTCCAGCTCGGGGATGGCGGGGTACCAGCTCATGCCATGGAAATCGGCGTCGCGGACGGCGACGATGCCGCCGGGCTTGGCTACGCGCCGCATCTCCCGCAGGGCCTCGACCGGGTCGGTCAGGTGCTGGAGCACCTGATGCGCATGGACGACGTCGAACGTTTCGTCCGCGAAGTCGAGGTCGTAGATGTTTCCGGCCACGAATTCCACGTTGCCCACCTCGCGCTCGACGGCGAGCGCCTGCGCCTGGACGATGATGTCGGGTGAGCGGTCCAACCCGGTGACTTTGCCGGGGCTGACCAAGGCGGCGAAGTCGCAGGTAATGCTGCCTGGCCCGCACCCGACGTCGAGCAGGCTGGACCCGGGCGTGAGGTAGGGGAGGACGAACGCTGCGGAATTCTCGGCCGTCCTCGCGGCATGGGCGCGGACCACGGACTCGTGGTGGCCATGCGTATAGACGTCATCTTCAGGCTGCTCGGCGCTCATAGCCAAACGCTACTCCCCACCCGGGCCGCAGGGGAGGAGGGCCCCGTGGCGGGTCCCCGGCGCGGTGCAGCCCGCCTGCGGCGGTGGACCCCGGGGCGACCGCCGGCAGGTAGGGGTGCCATCCCCGTATCCCCCCATCGCGGGCCGAGAATACGATGGGCCTCCATCCGGCGGGGGAAAGCTGGCCTCGCCGGATGTTCCTATCGCTCCGTCACCGCCGCCGGATGTGTGCGGCATCAAACTTTGGGAGGCCAAAGGTGACACTGAAATCGAGGTTCGCCGCCGTGCTGACGGTGTCTGGGCTGATTTCCGGGCTGCTTGTGGGGATCGGCGCCCAGGCCGCGAACGCGGCCGTGGCGCAGGTGCCGGCAACCGTGGAAACCGCTCCGATGCACGGCTCGGGGGATGCGGCGGACGACCCCGCCATCTGGATCCATCCCACCGACCCGTCGAAGAGCACCATCATCGGCACGGACAAGAGCACCGACGGGCATGGCCTGGTGGTCTATGACCTGTCCGGGCGGGAGCTGTTCTACTACCCCGACGGGCGGATGAACAATGTTGATGTCCGCTACAACTTCCCCCTGGGCAACAGCCGCGTGGGCCTGGTCGGTGTCTCCAACCGGGTGCGTAGCCTCGACTTCTACAAGGTCAACGAGTCCGACCGCTCCCTGACGAAGGTGGGCAGCTTCGCGCCCACCACCAACATCTCCACGCCCCGCGGCTTCTCCCTTTACCATTCCCCGGACACCGGAAAGTACTACGCATACGTCACCGACAGCGGCAAGGTGGAGCAGTGGGAACTTGACGGCTCCACCGGATCAGTCACCGGCAAGCTCGTCCGCAGCTGGACAGTGAGCGGTGTTACCGAGGGGCTCGTGGCCGACGACGAGATGAAGCGGATCTACGTCGCGCAGGAGGACATCGGCGGGATTTGGCGTTTCGGCGCCGAGCCCGGCAACCCGACAACCGGGACGAGGGTTGTCAGTACCACCCAGAACGGCGGCGACATCGTCCAGGACATCAAGGGCATCAGCATCTATTACGGCAGTAACGGTGCCGGCTACCTGCTCGCCGCAAGCCAGGGATCAGACCAATTCCATATCTATACACGGGACGAGAACCGGCCGCTGGGCGCGTTCGCCATCCCCACCGGGAACGGAATTGATGCGGTCACCGGCATGGATGGCATCGACGTCACCAACTTCGGCGTCGGCGGGCCCTTCCCGCAGGGCTTCTTCGTGACCCAGGACCACACCAACGACAACGGCCTGCATCAAAGCTTCAAGGCGGTGCCATGGCAGTCCATCGCTGCGGCTTACTCGCCGGCCCTGCTCGTGGACGCGGTCTACGACCCGCGCAAGATCGGGGCGGGCACCCCGACACCCACGGCGCCTGACACCACCATCACCAGCAAGCCGAGCGACCCGACAACCTCCACGTCGGCCCAGTTCAGCTTCACCTCGACGTCGGCCAGCGCAACGTTTGCCTGTTCGCTCGACTCAGCCGCCTTCACCAGCTGCACCAGCCCGGCGTCGTACACCGGACTGGCTGAGGGCACGCATACGTTCCAGGTCCGCGCTTCTGACCAGAACGGCGTCGACCCCACCCCCGCCAGCTACACGTGGACGGTGGACACCACGCCGCCGCAGGACACCACGCCGCCGGAGACGACCATAACGTCGGGACCGCCGGCAACAACGACATCCACTACCGCCTCCTTCGCATTCACCTCGAGCGAAGCCAATTCGACGTTCCAGTGCAGCCTGGACGGCGCACCGCGCACCACGTGCACCTCGCCGCAGTCCTACACCGGCCTGTCAGCCGGATCCCACACCTTTTCAGTCTGGGCCACCGATCCTGCGGGCAACACGGACGCGACAGCGGCGACGCAAACCTGGACCGTCAGCTCCGGCGACACGGGCGGCAGCACCATCGTCCGCGGCTCGGTCAGCCAGACCACGAACACCACGGCAGGTACCACCCTGACGATTCCTGCGCCGGCCAACATCGCCCAGGGCGACGTGCTTGTCAGCTGCATCTCCCTCAACGGCGGCAGCATCGCCACGACGGGTGCGCCGGCGGGCTGGACGCGGCTGGCAGCGGTAACGTCCATTTCGAATCCGAAAGTCTACGGCTACTACAAGGTGGCCACGGCGTCCGAGCCGGCGGGCTATTCCTGGACGACGACGTTGACGACGAGCGGAGGGGGGATTGCCAGGTACACGGGGGCCTCGGGCCTGGACGGCACGGCCACCTCAGCGGCCGGTGCGGCAGCATCCTCGGGCACGGTCCCGGGCCTGACCAGCACAACGGCCAACGTGATGCTGGTCGGATGCATGAGCGTCAATTCCAGTTCGGTGACCCTTACCTCTCCGGACGGGATGGCCCAGGCCGTGGAAGCGGGCGCCCGCCGCTTCGAGATTGCCGATGGCATCCAGGCTGTGGCAGGACCAAGCGGAGCGAAGACGTGGAAGTTCAGCGCCGCCCGTGATTGGGCCGGCTGGCTGGCGGCGCTTCGGCCCAAGGCGCCATAACTCCCTGGGCCCCGGTCGGGGACCATCGGAAGGGGCCGTTGTGGACCTCCACAGCGACCCCTTCCGCGCTGCATGGAAACTGCAGTCAGCCGTCAGTGGATTCCGCCCTTGCCGCCACCGTAGCCTCCACCATGGCCGTGATGAACCGGGTGACGGTTTCCAGTTCCTCATCGGAGAAGGCGGCCATGGCGCTTCCCATGTGCTGCGCCAAGGGGGCGAATATCGCGCCGCCCTCCTGGAACGCCTTGGGGGTCATCTTCAGCTGGACCTGGCGCCGGTCGGTGCTGTTCCGTTCCCGCACGATGTGCCCGGAGCTGTCCAGGCGGTCGATCAAGGCGGTGGTGGCCGGGGAGCTCAGGTTCAGTTCCCTGCGCAGGACGCCGGGAGTCACCACGCTGCCCGCGGCAGTGTGGCGCATGATGACGGCCAGGGCGTTCATGTCCGTGCGGTGCATGTCCTTCCGGCCGCCGGCGGCATCAACGTAGCGGTTGGCCTCCATGGTGAACTCCTGGAGGAGGCGGAGCAACGGATGGGACGGCCCCCCGGGGGCGGCCGATGCCGCGGCCGTTGATGAGTCCGGTGACTTTTCGCGTGCCATGCCCACCTCCCCGACGATTCCTGGTTTGCGGCCCGTGGATTGCTTCGGGCGTCCTGAGGGATATTACTGCAGCCCTGCCCTCGGACAGGAGGACATCCAAAAAAGCTTGCCAGGCACTTATCTCTATCTTGGAGATAATCTATGATGGAACAAATATTACTCCGCGTTCTCCCGCATGGAAGGCATCATGAATCGCACAAAAGCTGGCAAAGAGCGTGCTCCCTTCTGGCTGCGCTGGCTGGTCCCCGCCATCCTAGTGCTGACCTGGCTGGGGCTGGCCGGCGTCGGAGGCCCCACCTTCGGCCGGTTGGAGGAAGTCTCGTCCAACGACCAGGCGTCCTTCCTGCCCGCCAGCGCCGAGGCCACCGAAGCGCAGGACTGGCAGGCGAAGTTCCGCGACTCCGACGAGGTTCCGGGCATCATCGTCATCGAGAACAGCCAAGCCTTCACTCCGGCGCAACTGGGGGAGCTGGCAGCGCTGAAAACGAGCCTTGAGGACCTCAAGCTGGGCAGCGCGGTGATCGGGCCGATACCGTCGAAGGACGCCAAGGCTGTGCAGTTCGTGGTCCCCATCGGCTCCTCCGATGAGATCAAGGAAGCGGTCAAGGAACTCCGAGATGCGGTCAACGAGGCAGCCCCGGAAGGGACCCAGACCTTCGTCACCGGCCCGGCTGGTCTGGCCGCCGACCTCACGTCCGCTTTCGGCGGCATCGACGGCATCCTCCTGCTCGTGGCCCTGTCCGCGGTGTTTGTGATCCTCCTGGTCGTCTACCGGTCCCTGCTGCTGCCCATCATGGTGCTGCTGACGTCCGTCTTCGCCCTCTGCGCGGCCATCCTGCTGGTCTTCGGCATGGCCAAGGCCGGCTGGATCCAGCTGAACGGCCAAAGCCAGGGCATCCTCTCAAT
Organism: Arthrobacter sp. MAHUQ-56; assembly: GCF_019710585.1. Lineage (GTDB taxonomy): Bacteria > Actinomycetota > Actinomycetes > Actinomycetales > Micrococcaceae > Arthrobacter. Next base: position 118,343 of record NZ_JAIFZQ010000025.1, read on the forward strand.
CCTCGTGATCGGTGCGGCAACCGACTACGCGCTGCTGTTCGTGGCGCGCTTCCGTGAAGCCCTCACCCACACGACCAACCGCACGGCCGCCGTCCTGACTGCGTGGAAAGCATCCTTCGAGCCCATCCTGGCGTCCGGCGCAACGGTGATCATCGCGCTCCTGTGCCTGCTCTTCTCAGACCTCAATTCCAACAAGGCCCTGGGCCCCGTCGCGGCCGCCGGCATCCTGTGCGCACTTTTCGCCGCACTCACCCTGCTGCCCGCACTGATGGCCCTGCTCGGCCGCGCAGCCTTCTGGCCGTTCCGTCCCAAGCTGGTCCCGGCCGACCAGCGCGAGCCGGAGCTGGTCACAGGCCTGGAAGGCCAAAAGGGCTTGTGGCGCGCCACCGGTTCCCTGGTTGCCCGGCGGCCCCGGACGGTATGGGTTGCCTCGGTCCTGCTCCTGGTGGCAGCCGCCGGCGGCCTGCTCCAACTCAAGGCCAACGGCGTGCCGCAAACCGACGTCATCCTCACCGCCTCCAACGCCGTGGACGGCCAGGACGCACTGGCCCGCCACTTCGACGCCGGCAGCGGCAGCCCCGCCGTCGTGGTTGCAGACCAGGGCAAGGCAGCGCAGGTGCTGGACCGGGTGAAAGCGGACGACGGCGTGGGCGAGGCTTACCTGCTCGGCCAGGGCAGCGTGCCCATCACCGGAGCCCCCGGCGCCCCCAGCGCTCCGGACGTCAGGGACGGGAAGGTGCTCATCAATGCCACCTTGAACGATGCGGCCGACTCGCTGGAGGCGGAGGAGACCATCAGGGCCCTGCGCACGGAGGTGAAAGCCGTTGATCCCGGTGCCCTGGTGGGCGGCGTGACCGCCACGGCGCTGGACACCAATACGACGGCCCAGCACGACCTGGTGGTCATCATCCCGGTGGTCCTCGTGGTGATCCTGTTCATCCTGATGCTGCTGCTGCGCTCCATCGTGGCCCCGGTCCTGCTGGTGCTCTCCGTGGTGTTGTCCTACGCCGCCGCGCTCGGTGTTTCGGCCCTCGTGTTCAATAACCTGTTCGGTTTCCCCGGCGCCGACGCCACCGTTCCGCTGTTCGGCTTTGTCTTCCTGGTGGCGCTGGGCGTGGACTACAACATCTTCCTGATGAGCCGGGTCCGCGAGGAGTCCCTCAAGCACGGCACCCGGCCCGGCATCCTCCGCGGCCTCAGCGTCACCGGCGGCGTCATCACCTCCGCGGGCGTGGTGCTGGCCGCAACCTTCGCCGCCCTGGGCGTCATCCCCATCATGTTCCTGGTGCAGCTCGCATTCATTGTGGCGTTCGGCGTGCTGCTGGACACCGTGCTGGTGCGCTCGCTGCTGGTGCCGGCCCTGGCGTACGACATTGGGCCCAGGATCTGGTGGCCCGGCAAGCTGGGCAGGACCCCGGAAACGGCGCCTGCAGAACCACTGTTGGCCGAAATCCCCGCTCGGTAGACTGCCAGTGCGCCCGCATGGACGCGGAGCCTCGAAGGAGAGATCACCATGACTGAATATCCTGAATCCGCAGCCGAAGAACCCCGCAGGGACGATGCCGCTCCTGGTATGGAGGGTGAGGGCGGGCAGTACGTGGACGGCGACTACGGGGACGCCGGCCGCGTCAATGTCCCCGCGGACAACCTGGCCGACGGCGAATATCCGGAGGGCGATTACGGCGACGCGGGTGCCACGGACGCCGAGCGGACGGAGGGCGCTGTCCGGGAGGGGCTCACCGACGGGCAGGTGCAGGCAACTCCCGAAGAGCGCGGCCCCCTCCACGGGGATCCGGATACCGGCAGGTAAGAAGCCCGGCGGCAGGTTCTCCAGCAGCGAACTGGCCAGCCGCCGTCGTGCCCCAGGCTCCCCCAATCCCTGTGATGGCAGGGAAAACCATCTCTGTTGGCCAAACGCCACCCGGAAAGTTGAGTCACCTTCGCTCAAGTTTGGGTTGACATCGTTGGCGCCCTGAGTAAAGTTGAGTGCAGAACGCTCAATCACTCTGGGCGCCAACCAGTTTCCAAGGAAAGAAGGAAGCAACACATGTCACGTGCAGTAGGTATCGACCTCGGAACCACCAACTCCGTCGTCTCCGTTCTCGAAGGTGGCGAGCCCACCGTTATTGCCAACGCCGAGGGTGGCCGCACCACGCCGTCGGTGGTTGCATTCTCCAAGTCCGGCGAGGTCCTGGTTGGCGAAATCGCCAAGCGCCAGGCCGTCAACAACATCGAGCGCACCATCGCTTCGGTCAAGCGCCACATGGGCACCGACTGGAAGGTGGACATCGACGGCAAGAAGTACACCCCGCAGGAAATCTCCGCGCGTATCCTCATGAAGCTGAAGAACGACGCCGAGAGCTACCTGGGTGAAAAGGTCACCGACGCTGTCATCACCGTCCCGGCCTACTTCAACGACGCCGAGCGCCAGGCCACCAAGGAAGCCGGTGAAATCGCGGGCCTGAACGTCCTGCGCATCGTCAACGAGCCCACCGCCGCAGCACTCGCCTACGGCCTGGACAAGGGCAAGGAAGACGAACTCATCCTGGTCTTCGACCTCGGTGGCGGCACCTTCGACGTCTCCCTGCTGGAAGTCGGCAAGGACGAAGACAACTTCTCCACCATCCAGGTCCGCGCCACCGCCGGTGACAACCGCCTGGGCGGTGACGACTGGGACCAGCGCGTTGTTGACTACCTGCTGAACCAGCTCAAGGTCAAGGGCATCGACCTCTCCAAGGACAAGATCGCCCTGCAGCGCCTCCGTGAAGCTGCCGAGCAGGCCAAGAAGGAACTCTCCTCCTCCTCCAGCACCAACGTTTCGCTCCAGTACCTCTCCGTCACCCCCGACGGCCCGGTCCACCTGGATGAGCAGCTGACCCGCGCCAAGTTCCAGGACCTCACCAAGGACCTGCTCGAGCGCACCAAGAAGCCGTTCCACGACGTCATCAAGGAAGCCGGCATCAAGCTCTCCGACATCAACCACATCGTGCTGGTGGGTGGCTCCACCCGTATGCCCGCCGTCTCCGAGCTGGTGAAGGAACTGGCTGGCGGCAAGGAGCCCAACAAGGGTGTCAACCCCGATGAGGTCGTTGCCGTGGGCGCAGCCCTGCAGGCCGGCGTGCTGAAGGGCGAGCGCAAGGACGTCCTGCTGATCGACGTCACCCCGCTGTCCCTCGGCATCGAAACCAAGGGTGGCGTGATGACGCACCTGATCGAGCGCAACACCGCCATCCCCACCAAGCGGTCCGAGACCTTCACCACCGCTGACGACAACCAGCCGTCCGTGGCCATCCAGGTCTTCCAGGGCGAGCGTGAGTTCACCCGCGACAACAAACCGCTGGGCACGTTCGAGCTGACGGGCATCGCCCCGGCCCCGCGCGGCGTCCCCCAGGTCGAGGTCACCTTCGACATCGACGCCAACGGCATCGTCCACGTCTCCGCGAAGGACAAGGGCACCGGCAAGGAACAGTCCATGACCATCACGGGCGGCTCCAGCCTCTCCAAGGAAGACATCGACCGCATGGTCCGTGACGCCGAGGAGCACGCAGCCGAGGACAAGGCCCGCCGCGAGGCGACCGACACACGCAACACGGCGGAGCAGCTGGCCTACTCCGTAGACAAGCTGATCGCCGACAACGCGGACAAGCTGCCCGAAGAGGTCAAGACCGAGGTCCAGGCCGACGTCGACAGCCTCAAGAAGGCCCTCGAAGGCACCGACGACGCCGCTGTGAAGTCCGCATTCGAGAAGCTGCAGGCTTCCCAGACCAAGCTCGGCGAAGCCATCTACGCCCAGGCCGGTTCGCCGGACGGCGCAGGCGCTGCCGGTGCCGAAGGTGCCGCAGGCGCTCCCGCAGGCGGCAAGGCTGACGAAGACATCGTCGACGCCGAGATCATCGACGAAGACGAAGCGAAGAAGTAGCCATGCCGCACCACGGTAACGAGGAAGAGCACAACACATCCGCGAACCGGCAGAACGAGCAGGGCAACGGCCAGGAGCCGGTCATCCGGGACCACCGCAAGGTTGACCCGGTGACCGGGCAGGCCCGGCACCCGGAGGGCAGTCACGCTGAAGGCGGAAACACTGCCCCCGGCGCCGGGGCCGGCGCCCAGGCCGGAGCGGCGGATTCCGACGGCGACGCGCTTGCCCAGGCCGAGGAGATCCTCAACGGCATGGAAGTGCCGGCCGAGGAATCCGTGGCCCAGGGGGCTCCGGCGGGAGCTGCCGGCAACGCCGAAGCAGCCGAACTGCGCAACGACCTGCTCCGCCTCCAGGCCGAGTACGTCAACTACCGCAAGCGCGTGGAACGCGACCGCGCCGTGGCAGGGGAAATGGCCGTCATCGGCGTCCTGAACTCCCTGCTTCCGGTCCTGGACGACGTCGACGCCGCCCGGCAGCACGGCGACCTGACCGACGGTCCCTTCGCCGCGATCGCCACCAAACTGGAGAACGCGCTGAAGACCTACGGCCTGGTCCGCATCAACGAGACCGGAGTGGAGTTCGATCCCACGATCCACGAGGCCCTGATCCAGCAGCCCGGCGAGGACATCGAGGTTGACACCGTCAGCCAGGTGCTCCGCTCCGGCTACAAGTCAGGCGAACGCGTCCTCCGCGCAGCCCAGGTCATCGTCGCTGTACCTGCGTAGTCCGGGTCACCAGGCGCTACGGCCGGATATGGGGCGGTGCCCGCTCCGCGGTGCCCTCCACACCGCCGCCCCATATCCGGCCTCCGCGCCAGCGGTCATCTCGCCTAAGGTGAGGTAACCACGAAGCTCGCAGCGGTACAGGGGCCCCGGGAGTGGCATCGGGCCTGCCGAAGCTGGGTGGCTGGGGATCGCAGATCCTCAGCCACCCAGCGTAGGGGCGGGGGCCCCTGTACCGCGGAGAGCTGTTAGATAGAGACTTTGAAAGGAAACGCCATTGGCTAGCCAGGATTGGGTGGACAAGGACTTTTACAAGATCCTTGGTGTTGCCAAGGACGCTTCCGACGCCGACATCAAGAAGGCCTACCGGAAGCTTGCGCGGCAGCACCACCCTGACACCAACGCGGGAAACGCTGCTTCCGAGAAGAAGTTCAAGGACATCTCCGAGGCTTATTCTGTACTTTCCGATCCCGACGAGCGCCAGCAGTACGACGCCATCCGGGCCATGGGCAGCGGTGCCCGGTTCGCCCCCGGCGGTGCCGGCGGCGGCAACGCCGGGTTCGAGGACATGTTCGGCGGCCTGTTCACGGGCAACACCGGACGCCATGCCGGCGGCTTCAACCCCGCGGGCGGCGGCATCCCGCCCGAGTTCGCCGACCTCTTCGGTGGGTTCGGCGGAAGCGCCGGATTCCAGCGCACGCCGCAGAAGGGAGCCGACCGGACCGCCTCTACGACCATTTCCTTCGCCGGCTCCATCCGCGGGACCACCATCGGCCTGCGGGAACCGAGCGGCGAGGTCATCGACGTCCGGGTGCCGGCCGGCATCAAGGACGGCCAGAAGGTCCGCGTCCGCGGCAAGGGGCAGCCCGGTGCTGCCGGCAATGGCGACCTGGTGGTGTCCGTCTCCGTCCAGCCCCACGCTTTTTACACGCGCGACGGCGACAACCTGCGCATCCATGTTCCCGTCACCTTCCCGGAGGCTGCTTTGGGCGCCGACATCGAGGTGCCCACGATCGACGGCGACAAGGTGAAGGTGCGTGTTCCGGCGGGGACGCCGTCGGGCCGTACGCTGCGGGTCAAGGGCAAGGGTGTGAAGACGTCCAAGGCCACCGGCGACCTTCTGGTCACCATCGATGTCGCGGTTCCCAAGAACCTCAACAAGGACGCCGAAGCCGCGGTGAAGGCCTTTGCCGAGGCCACGTCGTCGGCCGATGTCCGTGAGGGCTTGGCAGCCAAGGCCCGGCTCTAGGAGCGGAGGTGAGCCGTGGACATCAATGCTGACCAGCCCATCTTCGTGATCTCCGTGGCGGCTGAGCTGGCGGACATGCACCCGCAGACGCTGCGGCAGTACGACCGGCTGGGCATCGTCAAGCCCAGCCGCGCCCCCGGGAAGTCCCGGCGCTACTCGCAGCGCGACGTGAACATGCTGCGTGAAGTGCAGCGGCTGTCCCAGGAGGGCGTGTCGCTGGAGGGAATCAAGCGCATCCTGGAACTCGAGAACCAAGTGGCCGCGCTCCAAAGCCGGGTGGCCGAGCTGACCGAGGAACTGGGCCGCCGGCCGCAGGCGTTCGATTCCCGCATCTTCGCCGCGGGCGCCGCCGGCGACGTGGTGAGCCTGGCCCGGGGCCAGCGGCCACGGCCCCGGTCGCAGGCCGTGGTGCTGTGGCGGCCGCGGGCGATCGGTCAATAGGCACCAACGAGCAGGCGCAGGCCAGCAAGTACCTGCCCCCGCCAACCCGGAAAAAACTGAGTACCCACTACTCGTGACCCAAAAGGCCCCCAAAACTTGAATGGAACCATCGCCGGATCAGCGGCGGTGGTTCCACAAGTTCTGGGGGTTTTCCGTGTTTAAGGATCTCAGCAAAAGTCTCCATCCCAAGGACCGGCCATGAGCCCCGGGATGGAAGCGGTGGCCGCGTTCAGCGGCTCAATTCCAGGCCAGGTCCTCCTGGCCATTGGGCAGACCGTCGTGGTGGTATGCGTCTGCTTCGACATGGTGCGGGAGCTGTCCGTCCCGCGGTCGCACCGGCGTTATGTGGCCAGCACCGTGTTCCGCACACTGGCCATCCCGTCCATTATGGCCAACGCCCTGACCGTCTTCATCGCCCTGGTTCTGGCTTCCTGGATTGACGTGGTGATGGGCATGTTCGTGCTCGTGGCCATCGTCTTCCGGTTCCACCACGACCAGGACGAGGACAACTGGTGGAAGGGCAAGGGCAAGAAGCTCGCGCGCTGGGCCCGCCGGCAGTTCTCCGGCCGGACCGCCGCCGCCCCGGCGATGGGGTAGCGGCGGCCCGGACGGCAGAAGCCGCCTGCCGGCGGCACGTCAGCCGTTGATGACCTGCGGGACGCCGAGCGCCTTCAGGCCCTCGACGCCGAACTCGACGCCGTAGCCGGACTGCTTGGCTCCGCCGAAGGGGATGCGGGGATCGACCGCGCCGTGCCGGTTGATCCACACTGTGCCGGCCTGGATCCGGGCGGCAACCTCACGGGCGGCCGCCAGGTCGGGGGACCAGACCGAGGCGCCGAGGCCGACGTCCAGCCCGTTCGCCTTCTCCACGGCCTCGTCGACGGTGCTGTACCGGATGATTGGCAGGGCCGGACCGAACTGTTCCTCGGCCACCAGCGGGTTGTCGTTGTCGATGTCGGCCACCAGCGTGGTGGGGTAGAAGTAGCCGGGCTGGCTGGTGTCGGGGTTTCCACCGAGGAGGACGCGGGCTCCGGAAGCCTTCGCTGCCTCCACGAGGTTCGCCACGACGTCGTACTGTGCCTTGTTCTGCAGCGGGCCCAGGACGTTGTTCTCGTCCAGGCCGTTGCCCATCGGCATCGCTTTGGCCACGGCGGTGAGTTCCTCGCAGACGGCGTCGTAGATGCTGTCGTGGACGTAGAGGCGCTTGAGGGCGGCGCAGGTCTGGCCGGTGTTCAGGAAGGCGCCCCAGAAGATGTCCTGCGCGATGGCCTTGGGGTCGGCGTCGGGCAGGACGATGCCGGCGTCGTTCCCGCCGAGTTCCAGCGTGAGCCGCTTGACGGTGTCTGCGGAGGACTTGATGATGGCGCGGCCGCCGGCGGTGGAACCGGTGAACATGATCTTGCCGATCGCGGGGTGGTCCGTGAGCCGGGCGCCCACCTCGCGGCCGCAGGAGACCACCGAGAGGATGCCCTCGGGGAGCTCCTCGTTGAGGACCTTGACCAGCGCCAGGACGGACAGCGGAGTGTTCCCGGAGGGCTTGACCACTACGGCGTTGCCCATCCGCAGGGCGGGGGCGAGCTGCCAGACGGCGATCATCATGGGCCAGTTCCACGGACCAATCGCGCCCACCACCCCGATGGGCCGGTAGTGCAGTTCGGCGCGGGTTTCGCCGTCGTCCACAATGGTTTCCGGCTCCAGCGGCAGGCTGGCGGTGGCGCGGAGCCACGCGACGCAGGCGCCCACTTCGAAGCGGGCGTTGGGGCCGTTCAGGGGTTTGCCCTGCTCGCGGGAGAGCAGCCGGGCGAGTTCCTCGGCGGAGCGTTCGACGGCGTCGGCTGCTTTGAGGAGCGCGGCGGAACGGGCGTCGTGGCCCAGGGCAGCCCAGGCGGGCTGGGCGGCGACGGCTGCCGTGACCGCCTCCTCAAGGAAGTCGAGGCTGTGGATGGGGGCCTCACCGACGGCTTCGCCGGTTGCCGGGTCAAGGATGGTCCGGCCGGTGCCGGGTGCGGGGGCAATGGACGCGAGAAGCGCATCGTAGGTTTCCAAGGGATACTCCACTTCGAGTAGCAAGGACGCCAGCCGGTCGGCGTAGCGGGTTGCTCCCAGTGTGGTTTACGGCTTGGCCCGGCTCTTGTCTTTGTGCGCAGGACTGTTGGCGGAGAGGGAACGGCGTAAAAATCCCGCATCTTATTGTGAACTTGTCAGATTACGCCCTAGAATCGACGTCAGGCCGGCGCAGCCCTCAAGAGAACCGCCGGGTAACTCCTCCCCGGATCCAGGCAAACGACCCCGTCAAGCACCCAGCAGCGATACCGCGGCACCTACTGCGCCGCGGTATCGCAGAAGTTGGATATTTGGCGCCGTCGCCACCCCAGACAAGCAGGAGAACACCATGACCTCGCAGTCCGAGCTCACTGAAGCCCGCCCAACAGCAGCCACCGACACCCCCCGGGGAGGCAGCTACGTCACCTTGCCTGCCGGCCCGGAGGTTCCAACCCGGCTTGAGGGCAGCTACGTCTCGCTGCCCGGAGCCCTTCCCGAAGGCGCCAGCAAGGCCCAGGGGACGTACGTGACACTTTCCACCGCCCCGGCGGGGACGACGGAGGTCAGCTACACCCGCGTCGGCTGACTCCAGCAGTGCGGGCCGCAGGTGGAGGCGATATTCCGGCGGTCAGCCTGCGTAGGGGTCGTTGATGCCGATGTACTGGGTGGTGGTGTATTCGGCGATGCCTTCGGTGCCGCCTTCGCGGCCGAGCCCTGATTGTTTGACGCCGCCGAAGGGTGCCGCGGCGTTGGAGATGACGCCGGCGTTGAAGCCGACCATGCCGAATTCGATCTGCTCCGCGACCCGCAGGAGTCTGTTGAAGTCGCGGCTGTAGAGGTAGGACGCGAGCCCGTATTCGGTGCTGTTCGCCAGCCGGACGGCTTCTTCTTCGGTGCTGAAGGTGGTGACCGGGGCGACGGGTCCGAAGATTTCCTGGCCGAGGATTGCGGCGTTGTTGGGGACGTTGGCGAGGACGGTGGGCTGGTAGAAGTAGCCGGGTCCGTCCACGGGGGCGCCGCCGGTGACGGCAATAGCCCCGGCCTCGACGGCCGCAGAGACCAGGGCGTGCACGTCGTCGCGGGCGGCGGCGTCGATCAAGGGTCCGACCTTGGTGGCCGGTTCGGTGCCGCGGCCTGTCGTGAGTGCGCCCATGGCGGCGGCGAACTTGCGGGTGAATTCCTGGGCGACGGTTTCGTGGACGAGGAAGCGGTTGGCTGCGGTGCAGGCTTCGCCCATGTTCCGCATCTTCGCGGCCATGGCTCCTTCGACGGCGGCGTCGAGGTCGGCGTCTTCGAACACGATGAAGGGGGCGTTCCCGCCGAGTTCCATGGAGGTGCGGAGGACGTTCTGCGCGGCGTCGGCCATCAGGCGTTTGCCGACCGGCGTGGAGCCGGTGAAGGAGATTTTCCGGAGCCGGGAGTCCTTCAGCAGGGGCCCGGAGATCCCGGAGGCGGAGGAGGAGGCGACGACGTTCAGGACCCCGGGCGGTAGGCCGGCGTCGAGCATGGTCTGGGCGAAGTACTGCCCGGTCAGGGGTGTGAGTTTGGCGGGTTTGAGGACCATGGTGCAGCCGGCGGCGACGGCGGGGGCGACCTTGCGGGTGGCCATGGCGAGGGGGAAGTTCCAGGGGGTGATGAGCAGGCAGGGCCCGACGGGTTTGTGCTGGACGAGGATCTTGTTCCTGCCTTCGGGGGTGGTGAGGTAGCGGCCGTAGTCGCGGACGGTTTCCTCGGCGAACCAGCGCAGGAATTCGGCCCCGTAGGTGACTTCGCCGCGGGCTTCGGCCAGGGGTTTGCCCATTTCCAGAGTCATCAGCAGGGCGAAGTCTTCGGCGCGCTCGGTGACGAGGTCGAAGGCGCGGCGCAGGATCTCGGACCGGACCCGGGGCGCGGTGCGGGCCCAGGAGGCCTGCGCGCCGTCGGCGGCGTCCAGCGCGGCGACCGCGTCCTGGCTCGTGGCGGACGCGAGGGTGGCGAGCACCTGCCCGGTGGCGGGATCGTGGACGTCGAACGTGCCGCCGTCGGACGCCTCCCGCCACTCACCATTGATCAGCAGGCCGGTGGGCACGGACGCGAGCAGGGAAGCCTCACGCTCCGGTGCGAGGGCAGGGGAAACCGTAGAAGTGACTGTCATTGCATAAGTCCTAAAAGTTGGTCAGTAGCTGGTGGGGGCGTCGCCGTCAGCAGGTTTGATGTACTTCGCGGCGAGGGCTTCGGAGCCGCGGGCCAGGAGAGCGACGTCGGCTCCGACCAGGATGAAGCCGGCGCCCTTCGCGAGGTAATGCGCTGCGGTGTCCGGGTTGAAAGCGTTCACGCCGGCAGGTTTCCCGGCCGTTTTGGCAGCGGCGAGGCAGTGTTCGACGGCGGCACGCACCTCGGCGTGTTCCTGCTGTCCCAGCAGGCCCATGGAAGCGGCGAGGTCGGACGGGCCGACGAACACGGCGTCCACGCCGTCGACCTTGAGGATGTCCTCCACGGCCTCGACGGCGGAGGTGGATTCGATCTGGACGGTGACGCTGATGGTTTCGCTGGCCCGGGCGAGGTAGTCCGGGACCCGGTTCCAGCGGGCGGCCCGGGCCAGCGCGGATCCGACTCCGCGCACGCCCTGTGGCGGGTAGCGGGTGGCAGCCACGGCGGCCTCGGCCTCAGCCACAGAATTGACCATGGGGATCAGCAGGTTCTGCACGCCCAGGTCCAGGTACTGCTTGATCACCACGGTGTCGTTCACAGGCGGCCGGACCAGGGTGTGCACGGGGTAGCCGTGGACGGCCTGGAGCTGGGCGAGGATGGATTCGAGTCCGTTGGGGCTGTGCTCGGCATCCACCAGGAGCCAGTCCAGCCCGGACCCGGCACAGAGTTCGGCGACCAGCGGGCTGCCGGAGCACACCCACATGCCGGCCAGCGGCCGGCCCGCCTTCCCCTTGTGCTTTTCCGCGGCCAGGGCGGACCGGAAGGTGTCTTCTATTCGAAACGGCATGTCACGCTCCCCAGAGGTCCGTAATCGGCATGGACGGTGTCGCTCTTGTAGACCCACAGGGGCCGGGTGAAGGATCCGGCGAGGATGATGTCCCCGGGCATCAGCGCGTCGCCGTGGGCGGCGATCTTGTTCGCGAGCCAGTGCACGCCGTTGGCGGGGTGGTCCAGCACGCCTGCGGCCACGCCGGTTTCCTCCACGGTCTGGTTCTTGTAGAGGATGGCGGCAACCCAGCGCAGGTCCACGGCGTCTGGCTTCACTGGGTTGCCGCCGATCACCATGGCGCCCATCGCGGCGTTGTCCGAGATGGTGTCCACGATGGTCCGGCCCTCCATCTCGATCCTGGAATCGAGGATCTCCAGGGCCGGAACCACGTAGTCGGTGGCCTTCAGGACATCGAAGATGGTGACGCCGGGGCCCTTGAGCCCGTCCTTCAGCACGAACGCCAGTTCCACCTCCACCCGCGGGTGGGTGTACCGGTCCCACTGCAGGGAGCAGCCGGTTTCCAGCACCATGTCGTCGAAGATGGCGCCGTAGTCGGGTTCGGTGATGCCGGTGGCAGCCTGCATGGCCTTGGACGTGAGGCCGATCTTGCGCCCCACCAGTGTCCGGCCGGCTTCCTCGTTGCGGCGCCGCCAGAGCTGCTGCACGGCGTAGGAGTCCTCCACGGTCATGTCCGGGTAGCGGGCAGTCAGGCGGGGAACAGGGGTGCGGGTGCGGCCCGCTTCCACCAGCTCGTCCGCGATGGCCTCAATCGTCTTCGGCTCCAGCATGGCTAGACCTGGACCCCCAGCTTGAAGCCGGTCCGGTCGGCGACATCCGGCCCTTCGCCCGGCTTCCGGGTGTAGGAGAAGCCATCGGCGCCTACGGTCACTGCCATCTCGGACTTTTCCTCGCGGACGACGACCGGCTGCGGGTTGCCGTCCAGGTCCAGGACCAGGGAGGCTTCGGTGTACCAGGACGGGACCACGGGGTTGCCCCACCAGTCGCGGCGCTGGTTGTCGTGGACGTCCCAGGTAATGGTGGGGTTGTCGGGGTCGCCGGTGTAGTAGTCCTGGGTGTAGATCTCGATGCGGTGCCCGTCCGGGTCAAGGATGTACAGGTAGAACGCGTTGGACACGCCGTGCCGGCCGGGGCCGCGTTCGATCCTGTCGCTGATGCGCAGGGCGCCCATCTTGTCGCAGATCTGGATGATGTTGTGCTTCTCGTGGGTGGCGAAGGCCACGTGGTGCATGCGCGGGCCGTTGCCGCCGGTGAGGGCGGTGTCGTGCACGGTCTGCTTGCGGTGCATCCACGCGGCGTAGGTGACGCCGTCGGAGTCCTTGATGTCCTCGGAGACGCGGAAGCCCAGGTCTTCCAGGTACTTGCGGCCCTTGGGGACATCCGGGGTGACCTGGTTGAAGTGGTCCAGCCGGACCAGTTCACCGGCGGAGTAGAGGTCGTAGCGCTGGGTGAGGCGCTCCACGTGCTCCACCTCGTAGAAGAACTCGTAAGGGAAGCCCAGGGGGTCCTCGACGCGGACGGAGTCGCCGATGCCCTTGGTGAAGCCGTCCTTGCGGCGCTCCACCCGGCAGCCGAGCTCCTTGTAGTAGGCCTCGGCGGCGTCCACCTCGGCCGGGGACTTCACCCGGTAGGCGAAGGCGGCGACGGCGGCGACGGGTCCCTTGCGCAGCACCAGGTTGTGGTGGATGAACTCCTCCAGGGAGCGCAGGTAGATCGCGTTATCGTCCTCTTCGGTGACGTGCAGGCCGAGGACGTCCACGTAGAACTCGCGGGACCTGGCGAGGTCGGTGACGATGATCTCCATGTAGGCGCAGCGGACGATGTCCGGAGCAGGGACGGTGGGGGTGGGGACGAAGTTGGTCATTGGAGTCTCTCTTCTTTGAGCAGGTAAGGGGAAGGAAATTAGCCCTCGTTGGCGGCAGAGTCTTCGATGCTGCCGAACTTGGGGGTGTGGACGCTGCCGAGCGTGATGTGCACGGCCTGCTGGTCGGTGTAGAAATCGATGGAGCGGTAGCCGCCCTCGTGGCCCAGGCCGGAGGCCTTGACGCCACCGAACGGGGTGCGCAGGTCGCGGACGTTGTGGCTGTTCAGCCACACCATGCCGGCTTCGACGTTCTGCGAGAAGTTGTGCGCCCGGGTCAGGTTCTGCGTCCAGATGTAGGCGGCGAGGCCGTACTTGGTGTTGTTGGCCAGGGCGAGGGCCTCGTCGTCGTTCTCGAACGGGGTGATGGCCACGACGGGTCCGAAGATTTCCTCCTGGAAGATCCGGGCCTCGGGGGCGACGTCGGCAAACACCGTGGGTGCGATGTAGTTGCCTTCGGGCAGGTGCTCCGGGCGGCCGCCGCCGGCCAGGAGCCGGCCCTCGGACTTGCCGATCTCCACGTAGGAGGCCACTTTCTCGTAGTGCTCCGGGTGGACCAGGGCACCCACCTGCGTTTTGGGGTCGTGGGGATCGCCGACCACGATGTTCTTCGCCCGGGCAGCGTACTTCTCGCAGAACTCGTCGTAGATGGCGCGTTCCACGAGGATCCGCGAGCCTGCCGTGCAGCGCTCGCCGTTGAGGGAGAAGACGCCGAACAGGGCGGAATCGATGGCGGCGTCCAGGTCGGCGTCGGCAAAGACGACGCAGGGGGACTTGCCGCCCAGTTCCATGGACAGGCCCTTCAGGTTCGCTGCGGCATTCCGGAAGATCGTCTGGCCCGTGGTGGTCTCCCCGGTGAAGGAGATCAGCGGCACGTCCGGGTGCTTGACCAGCGCGTCGCCTGCTTCCTCGCCGAGGCCGTTGACCAGGTTGAAGACGCCGTCGGGCAGCCCGGCTTCCTTGAAGATGGTGGCCCACAGGGAGGCGGAGAGCGGGGTGAACTCGGCGGGCTTGAGGACCACGGTGTTGCCGGTAGCCAGGGCCGGGGCCAATTTCCAGGACTCGAGCATGAAGGGTGTGTTCCACGGGGTGATCAGGCCGGCCACGCCGATCGGCTTGCGGTTCACGTAGTTGATCTGCGAGCCGGGGACCTTCATGGCATCGTCGAACTGGGCCACGATCAGGTCGGCGAAGAACCGGAAATTCTCCGCCGCACGCAGTGCCTGGCCCTTGGCCTGGGTGATCGGCAGGCCGGTGTCGAAGGTTTCCAGTTCGGCGAGCCGGGCTTCCTGGGCCTCGACGGCGTCAGCGATCCGGTTAAGGACGCGGGCACGTTCACGCGGCTTCATCCTGGGCCACGGGCCGTTGGTGAACGCTTCGCGGGCGGCGGCGACGGCGAGGTCGATGTCCTCCTTTTGCCCGGCCGCGGCGGTGGCGTAGTTCCGGTTGGACACCGGGTCCAGGACGTCGAACGTCTTCCCGGAGACCGAGTCAACGAACCGGCCGTTGATGTAGTGCTGGATGTGGGAGGGCAAGTCCTCGGGAACGTAGTGCTTGCTGGTTTCTACTGAGGTCGTCATCGTTGAAGTCCTTACTGCGTTCTATTCGTACAAGTGGTCTTGGCGTTGCGTTTTAGGTGGTTTGGGCCAGATACGCGTCCAGGGTGGCCGTTCGGTGCTGGCGGGCTGCTTTTTCGATCGTGTCGGCGTCGGCTCCGGTTTCGATGAGCTTCAGCAGGTTCTCGTGTTCCTCCACCGAGTCCCGGGCGCGGCCGGGGACGAACCGGAACGTGGAGGACCGCAGTGCCGCCAACCGGTTCCAGCCGCGGTGCACCAGGTCCAGGATGTGCGGGTTGGGGCAGTGCTCGAACAGGACGCTGTGGAAGTCCTGGTTGAGCTGCGTGAAGCGGACGGGATCGAAGTGGTCCAGGCACTTCCGCATTTCTTCATTCACGGCCCGGGCCCGGGCGATGGCCGCAGGATCGATCAGCGGCGCCGACAACGCGGTGGCGGCGCCCTCCACGATGCTCAGGGTCTGCATGGTGTAGAGGTATTCGGTGGGATCGATCCCGGCTACCGTGGCGCCGACATTCCGTTCGAAGGTCACCAGGCCCTCGGCCTCCAACCGCCGGATGGCCTCGCGGACGGGGACCACGCTGAAGCCGAGGTCCTTGGCGATCGAACCCAGGACCAGCCGGTAGCCGGGGGTGTAGGTGCCTTCGACGATCCGTGCCTTCACGGCC
>NZ_JAIFZQ010000026.1:0-121919 GCF_019710585.1 Arthrobacter sp. MAHUQ-56
TGGAAGCGAGGACTAACGACTCGTGAAGCTGACCGGTACTAATAGGCCAACAACTTACACCACACAGAAACATACAAACTCTGCTTGCGTCCACTATGTGGTTCCCAACCAACAACCCCAACACCGGGTTGCACAGCCAGGAACCAACAATTGAATAACACCACTACCTGCCCCCAATCGGGCAGGGATGTTGTAACCACACAGTCTTCCCACCCCCCTGCAAGGGGGGACGGGTACAAGGGTTACGGCGGTCATAGCGTGGGGGAAACGCCCGGTCCCATTCCGAACCCGGAAGCTAAGACCCACAGCGCCGATGGTACTGCACCCGGGAGGGTGTGGGAGAGTAGGACACCGCCGGACACACACCACATGGTCGAGGCCCCAACCACACGGTTGGGGCCTCCCACATTTAAAACACCACCCACCACCCACCCCACCAAACACCACCACTTCCCGACACCCTTCCCGGCAACCCGCTGGCAGGCGGCCTGATAACGCGTCCCCGGGGAAGCGGCAGGACGTGATGGCGCGTTGGGGGAACCTGGCCTGGGGGACGTTTTGTGAAGATGGCCACGATGCCGTCGTCCGGGCCCGCGGTGTCCCGGCGGATTTTGCGGCTCCACTAGAATTGATGAAGATGTACGGGCTTCCCAGCGCTTGATGTGGGGTCGCGTAGCAAACGAAACGAGCGGCTGCCTTTGCGCCAGTGGTCGGCTCACAACAGGAGGAATCCATATGGCCGAGCACAACGGCGGCAACCGCGGCAACGACCGTGGCGCCTTCCGGGGCAACAACAACTCCGGCGGGGACCCACGCGGTTTCCGTTCACGCGGGGACCGGGACGGCAACTACTCCTCCCGAGGCTCTGGCAGCGGCGGTGAGCGTAAGCCGTTCGGTGATCGTGATCGGAAGCCGTTTGGTGACCGTCCGCGCCGTGATGGCGAAGGTGAGCGTAAGCAGTTCGGTGACCGCGACCGCGCGCCCTATGGCGATCGGGACCGCAAGCCCTATGGCGACCGTCCGCGCCGTGATGGTGAAGGTGACCGCCGCGGTTTTGGCGGTGGTGAGCGTAAGCAGTTCGGTGACCGCGACCGCGCGCCCTATGGCGACCGCGACCGCAAGCCGTTCGGTGACCGTGACAAAAAGCCCTTTGGTGACCGTCCGCGCCGTGATGGTGAAGGTGAGCGCCGCGGTTTTGGCGGTGGTGAGCGTAAGCAGTTCGGTGACCGCGACCGCAAGCCCTTTGGTGACCGCGACCGTGCGCCCTATGGTGACCGCGACCGCAAGCCCTTTGGTGATCGCGACAAAAAGCCCTTTGGTGATCGTCCGCGCCGCGAGGGGGATGAGCGCCGCAGTTTCGGTGATCGTGACCGCAAGCCGTTTGGCGACCGTCCCCGCCGTGAAGGGGAAGGTGAGCGCCGCGGTTTTGCCGGCGGGAACCGCAAGCCCTTCGGCGACCGCCAGGACCGTGGACCCCGCAGTTTCGAGGGAGGCCCGTCCCGCGGTGGATCTCCCCGCGGCGAGTCCGGTCCGCGCAGCTTTGGCCGCGGCCAGGAGGAACGTCCGGCCCGTGTACCCAATGCTGCCGACCTGCGCAGCGCCAACCGCCCGGACCGCGAACGCTCGCCGGAAATCGACGAGGACGTCACAGGCAAGGAGCTTGACCGCGCCACCCAGCACCAGATCAAGACCCTCGAGGCCAAGAGCGCAGAGTGGGTGGCCCGCCACCTGGTGATGGCCGGACGGCTCATCGACGACGAACCCGAGCTCGCCTTCCAGCACGCGCTGGCTGCCAGCCGCCGTGGCGGCCGGCTTGCCGCCGTCCGCGAGGCCGTCGGACTGACTGCCTACGCGGCTGGCCACTACGGCGAAGCGCTCCGTGAGTTCCGCACCTTCCGCCGTATCAGCGGTTCCAACGTGCACCTCCCTGTCATGGCGGACTGCGAGCGTGGCCTCGGACGGCCCGACCGTGCACTCGATGTTGCCCGCTCGGAAGAGGCCCAGGACCTCGATGCACCCGGCAAGGTGGAGCTTGCCATGGTGGCCGCGGGGGCCCGCACGGACCTCGGCCAGCTGGACGCCGCCGTGGCGGAACTCGAAATCCCGCAGCTGGACATCAACCGCGCGTTCTCATACAGCCCGCGCCTGTTCCGTGCCTACGCCGACGCGCTCAAGGCCGCAGGCCGTGAAGCCGAGGCTGAGAAGTGGAGCCGGCAGGCAGTGGTAGCCGAGAACGCCCTGGGACAGGGTGTGGACGAGGAACCTGAAATCATCGACCTTGGCTGGGACGAGGAAGAAGAGGCCCGCGAAGAGGCCGAACGCCGCAGGATGCTGGAGCGCGCGTCCAAGGCCTCCGCGGCAGGGGCTTCCGAAGCACCTGCCGCCGAAGCGCCTGCCGCCGAAGCAACCCGTGCCACCGAAGCGAAGGCTGCCCAGGACAGCAACCTCGATGACCAGGACGCCGACTACTTCGTCTCCGATGATGCAGAATCGGACGAGGACTCGGTGGGAGACGACGAGCTTGAATCCCAGCTGGATGAAGAGTCCACTACGGGCAACGGCCAGGACACCAGGGAAGACTGACAACGGATGAGTGAAGTTTCCCTGGTATCGCGCTTCGACGCGCTCCTCGCGGACCTGGACGGCGTGGTTTACGCCGGCCCGCACGCCATCCCCGGAGCAATTGAGTCGCTCACGCAGCTTTCAGGGTTGGGCATCGGGCTGGGTTATGTAACGAACAACGCCTCCCGGTCGCCGGCAGAAGTTGCTGCCCATCTCCGCGAGCTGGGCGCGCCGGCAGAGGACAACCAGGTGGTGAGCTCCTCGCAGGCAGCGGCGGACCTGCTGGCCTCGCTGTTGGCTCCCGGCTCCAGGATCCTCATCACCGGCAGCCCGGCTCTTGCCCGGGAAATCGAGTTGGTGGGCCTGGTGCCGGTGGGCAGCCAGGACGAGGAGCCCGTGGCCGTGGTCCAGGGGTTCAACCCGGCCATCGGCTGGAAGGACCTTGCCGAAGCCACCTACGTGGTCAACGCCGGTGCGCTCTGGGTAGCCACCAACACGGACATGTCCATCCCGCAGGCACGCGGGATCGCCCCGGGCAACGGCACCCTTGTGGCCGCCGTGGCTGCGGCCACCGGCCAGCAGCCCAGGGTGGCAGGCAAGCCCGAGGCCCCGCTCTTCCACTCAGCCGCCAAGCGTCTCGGCGCCGAGCGGCCCTTGGTGGTTGGCGACCGCCTGGACACTGACATCCTGGGCGGCAACAACGCCGGCTTTGCCACCGTCGCCGTCCTGACCGGCGTCGACACGCGCGAGACCATCCTGGCGGCCCGGGCTGCAGAACGTCCGGACTACATCATCGGCTCGCTGACCGACCTGCACCGCCCCTACCCGGACGTGACGCACGACGACGGCACGTACACCTGCGGCAACGCGACGGCACGGGTGGCCAACGGAGCTGTGGGCGTCATTGGCAGCAGGGACGACTTGGATTCCTGGCGGGCGGCCTGCGCTGCGTGGTGGGCAGCCACCCCCGGCGCCGCAACGGCAAAAGCGCCCAAACTGGCCTGGCTGGATCACTAGACTGGTCGGATGACTGAGCTGAGCACCGACGACGGACCTGCGGCTGTCCAGCCCTCCCCGGACTGGCCTGCCAGCCAAAAGGAAGTAGCGGACCCCTTGGTGCAGCGCGCGCTGGACCACCTGGAGACACTGCCGCAGGCCCCGGCGTCGGAGCACGAAGCGGTGTACAACATGCTCCACGACGAACTGCTGGCAGCCCTCAACGAGGACCCCGCCGGCAGCGGTCCCGAAGCAGATCACCCCACGGGCGGTGCAGGCTGATGGCAGTGCGCCTCGACCAGGCACTGGTTGCCCGCGGGCTGGCGCGGTCACGCACGCACGCGGCCTCGCTGATCGCCGACGGCAAGGTCAGCTCCGGCGGCCAGGTCCTCGCCAAGGCGTCCCTTCAGGTTGATGACTCGAGGGATCTCGCCGTGGAACATGATGACCGGGACACCTACGCCAGCCGTGCAGGGCACAAGCTGGCCGGTGCCCTCGACGCCTTCCCCGAGGTCTCGGCCCACGGCAAAAGGTGCCTCGACGCAGGTGCCTCCACCGGGGGTTTCACCGACGTCCTCCTGCGCCGCGGCGCGGCACACGTGGTGGCGGTCGACGTCGGGCACGGCCAGCTGGTGCCGCACCTGCGCGAGGATGCCCGCGTGGAGGTCCACGAGGGCATGAACGTCCGGTACATGGCTCCGGAGGACATCGGCGGCCCGGCCGCCCTGACCGTCGCCGACCTGTCCTTCATCTCCCTCACCCTGGTGGTGCAGCCGCTGGCGCACTGCACCGAACCCGGCGGCGACCTGGTCCTGATGGTCAAGCCGCAGTTCGAAATCGGCAAGGACCGCCTGGGCCGCACCGGCGTGGTCACCTCGGAACGGGAACGCCGGATGGCCGTGGAGAAAGTCGCCGCGGCAGCGCTCAACGCCGGGCTGGACCTGTGCGGACTGGCGGTGAGTCCGCTGCCGGGCCAGGACGGAAACGTCGAATACTTCCTGTGGATAAGACGCAGGATCAGCAAAGACTTGCCTAAGATCGAAGAGCGGGAGGCAGCAGTGGCTGCCTTGCTCGGACAAATCTTGCCGAAACACTAGAGAGCGGAACCTGATGAGCAGGCGTGTACTGGTCCTCGCCCACACTGGCCGCGAGGAGTCCTTGAAGGCCGCCTGGGAAGCCTGCGCCCTGCTGCATGGATCAGGAATGGTCCCTGTGATGCAGGAATCCGAGCTGGCGGACATGGAACGGTTCTTCGGGCACCTCGCCCAGCCGGTGGAGGTGCTGCACGACCATGTCCAGCTTCCCGACGTCGAACTCGTCATGGTCCTCGGCGGTGACGGCACCATTCTCCGGGCCGCAGAGCTGGTCCGCGAGGTGGACGTCCCGCTGCTGGGCGTCAACCTCGGCCACGTCGGATTCCTTGCCGAAAGCGAGCGGGCCGACCTCGCCCAGACCGTCGAATGGGTGGCGAGCCGCGAGTACACGGTGGAAGAACGCATGACCATCGACGTCCAGGTATGGGTCCGCGGCCAGAAAATCTGGCACACCTGGGCACTGAACGAGGCCGCCATCGAGAAGGCCAACCGGGAGCGGATGCTCGAAGTGGTCACCGAAGTGGACGAACGCCCACTGACCTCCTTCGGCTCTGACGGCATCGTGCTGGCCACCCCCACAGGGTCAACCGCCTACGCCTTCTCCGCCGGCGGCCCCGTGGTGTGGCCCGAGGTGGAAGCCCTGGTGATCGTGCCGATCAGCGCCCACGCGCTCTTTGCCAAACCGCTGGTCGTCTCACCCCGCTCAAAGCTGGCCGTGGAGGTCCTGGGCCGGACCGATGCCCAGGGGGTGCTCTGGTGCGACGGCAGGCGCTCCGTGGACCTGCCGCCCGGCGCGCGCGTCGAAGTCACTAAATCGGCCAACCCCGTGCGCCTCGCGAGGACCCACCAGACCCCGTTCTCCGCCCGCCTGGTCCGCAAGTTCCAGCTCCCCATCCATGGCTGGCGCGGGCCGGTGCCCAAGTCCGATGCCATCCACACCGGTCCCATCCCCATCGTGCGGACACCCCGGCCCATGCCCCCGCTGCAGGTTCCGCAGCCGGGAAACCCCGATCCCGATCCCGATCCCTCGACTGCAAAGTGAAGTCATGCTTGAAGAACTGAGAATCCGCGATCTTGGCGTCATTACCGACGCGACGCTCCCGCTGGGGCCGGGCCTGAGCGTGGTGACCGGTGAAACCGGTGCCGGCAAGACCATGGTGGTTACCGCCGTCGGCCTGCTGCTCGGTGCCCGCTCTGACGCCGGCGCGGTGCGGAGCGGGGCGAAGAGTGCCACCGCGGAGGCCGTGCTCAAGCTCGACGCCGGACATCCCGCCGTCGCCCGTGCCCTGGACGCCGGCGCCGAGGCAGAGGAGTTCGACGGCGGCGCGGAGCTGATCCTCGCCCGGCGCCTGGGCGCCGACGGCCGGAGCCGTGCCTTCCTGGGCGGGCGCGCCGCCCCCGTGGGCGTCCTCGCCGAGATCGGCGAATCCCTGGTGGTGGTCCACGGCCAGTCGGACCAGATCCGGCTCAAGGGGGCGGCCGCCCAGCGCGGAGCCCTGGACAAGTTCGCCGGCGAAACCCTGGCCGGCCCGCTGGCCGCCTACCAGGACCTCTTCAGCCACTGGAAGTCCAGCCAGGCGGAACTGGACACCCTGCGCAGCGCGGCACGGGACAGGCTCCGCGAAGCCGAATCCCTCGAAGCAGCCCTCGCCGAGATCGACGCGGTGGACCCGCAGCCGGGGGAGGACGAGCTGCTGAAGGCCGAAGCCGTGAAGCTCGCCAACGTCGAGGAACTGAGGATCGCCGCCAGCACGGCGCACCAGGCGCTGATCGCGGAGGACTTCGGCGAAGCGGGCGACGCCACCACCATGGTGGACACCGCGAAGCGCACTCTGGAGCATGTGGCCGAACACGATGCCGAGCTGGGTTCCGCCGCTGCGCGGCTGGCAGAAGTCGGCTTCCTGCTCAATGACATCGCCACCGACCTGGCGAGCTACCAGGCGGGGCTGGACACCGAAGGCCCGGAACGCCTCGCCGAAATCGAGGACCGCCGGGCGGCCCTGGCCAAACTTGTACGCAAGTACGCTCCCACCATCGACGAAGTGCTGGTGTGGGCGGAAACCGCCCGGGTCCGCTACGACGAACTGCAGGACGATTCCTCGCGGATCGAGGCGCTGGACGCCGAGGTGGAGCGCGCCGCGGCCGAACTGACCAAGCAGGCGGCCGCCATCAGTAAGATCCGGGCCAAGGCAGCGAAGGACCTGTCCGCCCGCGTGAGTGCCGAACTGAAGGCCCTGGCGATGTCGGACGCCACGCTGGTCATCAACATCGAGCCGGCCGGCCAGCTGGGACCGCACGGTGCCGACGAGATCTCCTTCCTGCTGCAGCCGCACTCCGGCGCGCCGGCCCGGCCCCTGGGCAAGGGCGCGTCCGGCGGTGAACTCTCCCGCGTCATGCTCGCCATCGAGGTGGTGCTGGCAGCCGTGGATCCCGTCCCCACCTTCGTCTTCGATGAGGTGGACGCGGGCGTTGGCGGCCGCGCCGCCGTCGAGATCGGCCGCCGCCTGGCCATGCTGGCCCGCCACGTCCAGGTCCTGGTGGTCACGCACCTGCCGCAGGTGGCTGCCTTTGCGGACCAGCACATCACCGTCACCAAGACATCCGTCCGGGGAGCCGACGGCGGCACCGCCACCGGGTTTACGTCCAGTGATGTTCGCCTCCTGGACGGGGCGGAACGCGTCCGCGAACTGGCCCGCATGCTGGCCGGGCAGGAGGACTCGGAGTCGGCGCAGGCGCACGCCCAGGAACTGCTGGATGACGCGAAACTCCTGCCACAGCGGGCCTGAAGGGCGAAAGCCGGAAGGCCCAAGGCGGGGAATACCCCTTGAATAAACAGGCCGTGGACCAGCAGACTGGAACGCTTGGGAACCCGTCCCTCCCGATCCGTGGAAGGCTCAATTGATGATAGGCTCGAATTCCGTGGTGCAGCGATCAAATTCCCGTGTAAATTCCCGGTTCCCGGGTTCCTCCAAGACGACCAAGCACATCTTCGTCACCGGCGGTGTGGCGTCCTCGCTCGGAAAGGGGCTGACGGCTTCCAGCCTCGGCCACCTGCTGCGGGCACGCGGCCTGTCAGTAACCATGCAGAAGCTCGATCCCTACCTGAACGTGGATCCGGGCACGATGAACCCCTTCCAGCACGGCGAGGTCTTCGTCACCGACGACGGCGCCGAGACGGACCTGGACATCGGGCACTACGAGCGCTTCCTCGACGAGAACCTCGAGGGCTCCGCGAACGTGACCACCGGCCAGGTGTACTCCACGGTCATTGCCAAGGAACGCCGCGGCGAGTACCTCGGCGACACTGTGCAGGTCATCCCGCACATCACCGACGAGATCAAGCGCCGCATGCGCCTGCCTGCCGAGGGCAAGAACGCCCCGGATGTCATCATCACCGAAATCGGCGGCACCGTGGGCGACATCGAGTCCCAGCCGTTCCTCGAATCCGCGCGCCAGGTCCGCCAGGACATCGGCCGGAACAACGTCTTCTTCCTGCACGTCTCGCTCGTTCCGTACATCGGCCCGTCCCAGGAACTGAAGACCAAGCCCACGCAGCACTCCGTGGCTGCGCTGCGCTCCATCGGCATCCAGCCCGAGGCGATCGTGATCCGCTCGGACCGCGAAGTGCCCGATGCCATGCGCGAGAAGATCGGCCGCATGTGCGACGTCGACATCGACGCCGTCGTTAACGCCGCGGACGCCCCGAGCATTTACGACATCCCCAAGACGCTGCACAGCCAGGGCCTGGACTCCTACATCGTCCGTGCACTCGACCTGCCCTTCAAGGATGTCGACTGGACCAGCTGGGACCGGCTTCTGGAAGCGGTCCACAACCCCAAGCACCACGTCGAGATTGCCCTGGTGGGCAAGTACATCGACCTGCCGGACGCCTACCTTTCGGTCACCGAAGCGCTGCGCGCCGGCGGCTTCGCCAACGAGGCAAAGGTCAAGATCCGCTGGGTCCCGTCCGATGAATGCGAGACCCGGGAAGGTGCCATCAAGGCGCTCGACGGCGTGGACGCCATCTGCGTGCCGGGCGGCTTCGGCATCCGCGGGCTTGAAGGCAAGCTGGGCGCCCTGAAATTCGCCCGCGAAACCAAGCTGCCTGTCCTGGGACTCTGCCTTGGCCTGCAGTGCATGGTGATCGAATACGCCCGCAACGTGGTGGGCCTGGAGGGCGCCTCCTCCAGCGAGTTCGAGCCCGACTCCAAGTACCCCGTGATCGCCACCATGGAGGAGCAGCTGGAGTTCGTTGAAGGCCGCGGGGACCTGGGCGGCACCATGCGCCTGGGCCTCTACGAAGCCAAGCTCGATGAGGGCTCCGTCATCGCCGGTACCTACGGCAAGACCACCGTCAGCGAACGCCACCGGCACCGCTACGAGGTCAACAACAAGTACCGCCAGCAGATCACGGACAAGGGCCTGGTCTTCTCCGGCACCTCCCCGGACGGCAAGCTGGTGGAGTTCGTGGAGCTGCCTGCCGACGTCCACCCGTACTACGTTGCCACCCAGGCCCACCCCGAGCTGAGCTCCCGGCCCACGCGTCCGCACCCGCTGTTCGCGGGCCTGGTCAAGGCGGCGCTGGACCACCAGGAAGCCGCTCAGCGGACCGCAGCCCAGGGCGTTGCCGACACGGCAGTGCCCGCGGCTGGCGAGCCCGCAGCATCGGGTAGCGTTGCCGCTAAGTAGTCAATAGAACAAAAAGGACGGCGCTATGCCTGGTACACACGAAGCCACCCCTGCCAAACAGGTTTCGGATGCACCAAGCCCGCGCCGTCTTTTGTCTACCGAGAAGGTGTACCAGGGCCGGATCTGGGACGTGGTGAGCGATACGTTCCAGCTCTCCGACTCGGGCGACGCCCTGACCCGGGACTACATCGACCATCCCGGGGCGGTGGCAGTGCTGCCCATGAACGACGAGGACCAGATCCTCCTCCTGAAGCAGTACCGGCATCCGGTGGGCATGGACCTTTGGGAGGTCCCGGCAGGCCTGCTCGACGTCGAAGGCGAAGATTTCGTGGTGGGGGCTGCCCGAGAGCTGGCTGAGGAAGCAGACCTTGCGGCAGGTACGTGGAACGTGCTGGCCGACGTCTTCAACTCCCCGGGCTCCTCCAGCGAAGCCATCCGGATCTACCTTGCCCGCGACCTTACCGAAGTACCGCACCACGAACGGCACGAACGTACGGACGAAGAAGCCGAAATCGAGTTCCACTGGATCAGCCTGGACGACGCCGTGGCCTCGGTCCTGGCCGGCCGCCTGCACAACCCGTCCGCCGTCGTCGGAATCCTCGCCGCCGCCGCCGCCCGCGCAGGCAACTATGAAGGCCTCCGCCCCGCGGACGCCCCCTGGCCCGCACGCCCCAGCCAGCGCTGATGGTCAGTGCTTCGGTGAGCGCCGGTCCCTCGGCTGAAGCGGTACCTGCGGTCGAACCTGTTCCGAACGCGGTAGCTGCCGGAGCCGCCCCGCCGGACATTCCTGCCGCCATCGACCGCGGCATCACGGACTACCTGCAGCACATGGGTGTGGAACGCGGATTGGCAGCCAACACCCTGGCGGCCTACCGGCGGGACCTGGCACGCTATGCACGCTACCTGGCCCGGGCCGGGTGCCAGCGTCCGGAGGATGTCACCCGCCACCACGTCACCGGGTACGTACGGGCCCTTGCGGATGGATCCGACGGCGGCTCGGCGCTCGGGGTGCGGTCGGCAGCAAGGACGGTGGTGGCGGTCCGCGGGCTGCACAAGTTCTGGGCGCTGGAAGCGTACACGCCGGCCGATCCGGCAAGCGACGTGCATCCCCCGATGGCCGGCAAGCGGCTGCCGAAGGCCATCACCGTCGACGAGGTCACCCGGATCCTCGAGGCCGCGGGAACGGATACAGCCACGGGGCTGCGGGACCGCGCCCTGCTCGAATTCCTTTACTCCACCGGTGCCAGGATCAGCGAGGCCGTGGGGCTGGACGTTGACGACATCTCCCTGGCAGAGCCGGACGCCGGGCCCGCGATTGTCCGGCTGTTCGGCAAAGGATCCAAGGAACGGCTGGTGCCGCTGGGCTCCTACGGCGCACGTGCGCTGGACGCCTACCTGGTGCGCGGCCGGCCCCTGCTCGCCGCCAAGGGCAAGGGGACGCCGGCACTGTTCCTCAACGCCCGGGGTGGCAGGATCAGCCGGCAGAGTGCCTGGACCATCCTGAAGGCGGCCGCTGAGAAGGCCAACATCACCCGCGATGTTTCACCCCACACTCTTCGGCATTCGTTCGCCACGCACCTGCTCGAAGGCGGTGCGGACGTCCGGGTGGTACAGGAACTGCTGGGCCATGCGTCCGTGACCACCACCCAGGTGTACACGCTGGTCACTGCCGACACCCTCCGCGAGATCTATGCCGCGGCGCATCCCCGGGCGCTGGGATGACCGGCCGGTTGGGGGTTCTGGAATGAGCGCCGCTGCCGTGACCCTGTGCTTCCTTCTGCGGGAGGGGGAGAACGGGGCCGAAGTGCTGCTGGGACTGAAGCAGACAGGCTTCGGCAAGGGCAAGATCGTGGGCATCGGTGGCCACGTGGAGCCGGGGGAGAGCGACGCCGAGGCCGTCATCCGGGAAGTGCTGGAAGAGACCGCGGTGGTGCTCCGCCAGGAGGACCTGGCCGACGCCGGCACTGTTCGCTTCGTTTTTCCCGCCAGGCCGGAATGGAACATGGCCACCCGGCTCTTCACGGCCCGGACCTGGAACGGCGAACCAACGGCAAGCGATGAGATCCTGCCCGAATGGTTCAGCGTCAGTTCACTGCCGGTGGACCGGATGTGGCAGGACGCCGACCATTGGCTTCCCGTGGTGCTTGAAGGGGGCAGGGTCAACGTCGTGGTCACGATGCACACGGACAACGAATCCGTGGCATCCTCGGAAAGCCTCCTGGACTGAGCAAAGCCTCCTGGACTAACCCATGCCTCCTGGGGGCTGGGCAAGCCTCCCGGGCTGACGGTTAAAAGGCCGACGGCGGCCGGGCACCAAAGTGCCGGACCGCCGTCGTACGTCCCTTGGTTGCTTCCCGGCAGGGACGCTAAGCCAGGTGGCGCTCCTCGTGCCCGTTGTATTCGCTCAGGGGCCTGATCAGCGAGTTGGAGTCCAGCTGCTCCATGATGTGCGCGGTCCAGCCGGTGATGCGGCTGGCCACGAACAGGGGAGTGAAGGTCTGCGTGTCGAAGCCCATCAGGTGGTACGTCGGCCCGGCGGGATAGTCGAGGTTCGGCTTGATCGCCTTCGCCTCATCCATGGCCGTCTCCAGCCCTTGGTAGAGGCCCAGGATTTCCGGCCGGCCGTAGTGCGCGATCATCTTGTCCAGGGCGGCCTTCATGGTGGGCACGCGGGAGTCGCCGTGCTTGTAGACGCGGTGGCCGAAGCCCATGACCTTCTTCTTCTGCGCCAGGGCGTTTTCCATCCAGGCCTTCGCCCGGGCCGCGGCCTCTTCGAGGGACTCCTCCTGCCGGATGCCGATCTCGTCGAAGGTGTGCATGACGGCCTCGTTGGCGCCGCCGTGCAGCGGGCCTTTAAGTGCTCCGATCGCTCCGGTGACTGCGGAGTGCAGGTCCGAGAGAGTGGACGTGATGACCCGGGCCGTGAAGGTGGAGGCGTTGAAGGAGTGCTCTGCGTACAGGATCATGGAGACGTTGAAGGCCTCCACCACCTCCGGCACCTGCTCCTCGCCGAAGGTCATCCACAGGAAGTTTGCCGAGTAGCCCAGGTCATCCCGGGGTTCCACGACGTCCTGCCCGTGGCGGCGGCGCTGGTCATAGGAAACGACGGCAGGCATCGCCGCGAACAGGTCCACGGCCTTCGCCATGTTCGCTTCCCGCGAGGAGTCCTCGGCCAACGGGTGCCGCGCCCCCATCACGGAAGCCGCGGTCCGGCACACGTCCATCGGGTGCGACGTTGTGGGCAGGGCGTCGATGACCTGTTTGACCACCGGGTCCAGGGCACGCCCGGCCCGTTCCCGCGCGGTGAATTCGGCCAGCTGCTCCTGGGTGGGCAGTTCGCCGTTCCAGAGCAGGTACGCCACTTCCTCGAAACTGCAGCGGGCGGCCAGTTCCTGGACGGGGTAGCCACGGTAGAGCAGCGAGTTCGTGTCCGGGTTGACCTTGGAAACCGCGGTGTAGTCCACCACGACGCCGGCAAGGCCCTTTTTGATCTCATTTTCAGCCACGCTGAAACTCCTTTGTTCCTCAAGCCAGTTGTCCGGCAGCTGCCGGCATTCCGGTGGTTGGTTTAGGTGCCGGGGATCTGGAAATTGAAGACCCCGGTGTCAAAGCGGTTGTAGGCCTCATAGTCAACGAGGTCGTAGAGCCGGGCACGGGTCAGCATGCTTGGAACCTGTGCCTCCTGAGTGCCGTCGGATTTGATCGATTCCAGAGTACGCTCAGCGGCACCCATGGCACTACGGAGCAGGGTGACCGGGTAGATGACCATGTTGACGCCGACGCCCGCCAGCTCGTCCACGGTGAACAGCGCGCTCTTGCCGAACTCGGTCATGTTGGCCAGGACCGGCACGTCGACGGCGTCGCGGATCGCCTTGAACTCGCTGAGGTCCTTCATGGCTTCAGGGAAGATCGCGTCCGCGCCGGCTTCGACGAGGGCCTTTGCACGCTGCTGGGCCGCCTCGAGCCCGTCGGTGGCACGGATGTCGGTCCGGGCCATGATCAGGAAGTTGGGGTCCCTCCGGGCGTCGGCGGCGGCGCGGATCCGCTTGGTGGCGGTGTCCAGGTCCACCACGTTCTTCCCGTCCAGGTGGCCGCAGCGCTTGGGGTTGAACTGGTCCTCGATGTGGCAGCCGGCCAGGCCGGCGTTTTCAAGCTCCTGGACGGTGCGGGCCACGTTCATCGGCTCGCCGAAGCCGGTGTCGGCGTCGACGATGGCGGGCAGGTCCGTCATGCGGGCGATCTGCCCGGCGCGGGTGGCGACCTCGGTGAGCGTGGTCAGGCCGATGTCCGGCAGGCCGAGGTCGTTGGCGAGGACGGCGCCGGAAATGTAGACCCCGGCGAAGCCCTTTTCCTCGATCAGCCGGGCAGAGAGCGGGTTGAACGCGCCCGGGAACTGCTGGATGGTCCCGGAGGACAACAGTTCCCGGAACCGGATCCGCTTCTGCTCCGGCGTGGTCTTCGAGTACAGCATCAGAAGAGTCCCTTCGGTGCCGCGGCCAGGTCGATGACACCCGGGGCCGCGGTGATGTTCAGCTGGTCCAGCTCCCCGGCGGCGAGCTGTGGGAGGCGTTCGACGGCGGCGAGGAACCGTTCGATTTCCGCCTCCTCAACGAGGCCCGCGGCGAGGGTGCGGAACTTGTTCACATACTGCTCGCGGGCGAAGGGCCGGGCGCCGAGCGGGTGGGCGTCGGCGACGGCGATCTGGTCGGTGATGACGGTGCCGTCCTTGAGCGTGATCTCGACGGAGCCGCCGAAGGCCTTCTCGGCGATATCGAGCGAGTGGTAGCGGCGCGTCCACTCGGGGTCTTCCACGGTACTCACCTTGTGCCACAGCTCCACGGTGTCCGGGCGGGCAGCGCGTTGCGGGGCGTAGGAGTCCACGTGGTGCCAGGCGCCGTCCTGCAGGGCGACGGTGAAGATGTAGGGGATGGAGTGGTCCAGCGTTTCCCGGGACGCGGTGGGGCTGTACTTCTGGGGATCGTTGGCGCCGGAGCCGATCACGTAGTGCGTGTGGTGGCTGGTCCTGATCAGCACGGATTCCACGTTGGCCGGGTCCGTGACCTCCGGGTGCTCGCGGTGCAACTTGCGGGCCAGGTCGATCCAGGCCTGCGCCTGGTACTCGGCGGAGTGCTCCTTGGTGTAGGTGTCCAGGATGGCCCGCTTGGCTTCCCCGGGCGTCGGCAGCGGGACCACGTAGGACGCGTCCGGGCCGTCCAGCATCCACGCGATGACGCCGTCCTCGCCCTCATAGATCGGCACCGGCGAGGTCTGGCCGCGCATGGCCCGGTCGGCGGATTCGACGGCCATCTTGCCGGCGAAGGCCGGGGCATGAGCCTTCCAGGTGGAGATCTCGCCCTTGCGGGACTGCCGGGTGGCCGTGGTGGTGTGCAGTGCCTGCCCCACGGACTGGAAGATGGTTTCGACGTCCAGGCCCAGCAGGGTGCCGATGCCGGCGGCCGCGGAGGGGCCCAGGTGTGCCACGTGGTCGATCTTGTGCTTGTGCAGGCAGATGGCCTTGACCAGGTTCACCTGGATCTCGTAGCCGGTGGCGATGCCGCGGACCAGGTCCCTGCCGCTGGAGCCCACGTGCTGGGCGACCGCGAGGATCGGCGGGATGTTGTCCCCAGGGTGGGAGTAGTCGGCCGCGAGGAAGGTGTCGTGGTAATCGAGTTCCCGGACCGCCACGCCGTTGGCCCAGGCCGCCCATTCCGGTGCCACGCGCTCCTCGATGCCGAACACCTTGGAGCCCTTACCGCCGGTGCTGGGGCCATGGGTAAGCGCCTGTGCCCGGGCCGCGACGATCGGTGCGCGGTTCAGGGAAGCGATGGCCACCGAAGCATTGTCGATCACGCGGTTGATCACCATGTCGGTGACCTCATTGGACACCTCCACGGGGTCGGCGGCGACCTGGGCGATCTTGTAGGCAAGCTGGTCCTCGCGGGCCAGGTTTTCCTCGCTCTTGTAGACGCGGACGTGGTGTTCCTTAACCATGGTGCTCCTTCTGGTGCGGTACGTGGGTTGCTTTGACGTGGGAAAGGCTGCGGTGCAGGTGGATGGTGGTCGCGGCCTCGGCGAGCTTCGGGTTGCCGGCCGCGATCGCCTCGGCGATGGCAGCGTGCTCGGCGGCCGCGGCGGTCAGGCGGCCGGCGTCGTCGGCTGCCAGCCGGCGGACCCGGACCAGGTGCACGCGCAGGCTGCGCATGGCCTGGGCCAGGTAGGAGTTGGAGATGGCGGCGTCGATGGCCGTATCCAGCCGGCCCACCAGTTCGTAATAGTCATGCAGCGCCGGGTTCGGCCCCCGGACCAGCTCCGGAGCCTCGAGCAGCTCGCGCTGCAGCTGCTCGAACGTCGCGCGGTCACCCCGTTCGGCAGCAAGCGCTGCGGCCTTGCCTTCCAGGGTTCCGCGCAGTTCGAACAGTTCGTCGATGTCCTCAAGGGAAATATCGGTGACGACGACGCCGCGACCTCCCGCCGCCGCCGTCAGGCCTTCCGCCGTGAGCCGGCTCAGCGCCTCCCGGAGCGGAGTGCGCGAGACACCCAGGCGTGCGGACTGTTCCACCTCGGCCAGGACGGTCCCCGGCGCCAGGCGCCACTCGATGATGTCGTCCCGCAGGGCAACGTAGGCTCTGTCGCTGGCCCGCATCACTGGCTCCTTCCTCATTGACTCCATCAGTGTATACAAGCAGGAGCGAAAAGCCAGAGGTTTCGCGCCTTCTTCCATCACGAAGCGCATCTATGTATACAAAGGCCTTGTGCGGCGTGGATCCCCGGCGCTACCATGAGCTGCATCACAACGCCGTGGATGGGATAACTTGATGGTCACCAGCAGCTACCGGGACACCTACCAGCGCAGTGTGGAGCAGCCGGAGGAGTTCTGGCTCGAGGCCGCCGGACAGATCGACTGGAGCACACCGCCGGTGAAGGCGCTGGACGCCAGCCGGGCCCCGCTGTTCCGCTGGTTTCCCGGCGGCGTGCTGAATACCTGCCACAACGCCCTCGACCGGCACGTGGCGGAAGGCCGTGGCCAGCAGGACGCCTTGATCTACGACTCTGCCATGCTGGGCGTCCAGCAACGCTTCAGCTACGCCGAGCTCACCGACCTCGCCGCCCGCTTCGCCGGGGTGCTGCGCAGCAACGGTGTGGGCAAGGGCGACCGTGTGGTGATCTACATGCCCATGATTCCCGAGGCCGCCATCGCCATGCTGGCGACCGCCCGGCTGGGAGCGGTCCATTCGGTCGTGTTCGGAGGTTTCGCGCCAAAGGAGCTCGCTGCCCGGATCCGGGACGCGGGTCCGGCGGTGGTAGTCACCGCGTCCGGCGGCATCGAACCCAGCCGCCGGATCGAGTACCTGCCATCCGTCGCTGAAGCCCTCGAACTGGCCGATGTGCCGGAGACCCCGGTTCTGGTCAAGGCACGCGAGGGTTTTGCGGCCACGACAGCCGACTACCCGGGCTGGCTGGACTGGGATATCCAGATGGGCCGGGCGGAGCCTGTGGCTCCGGTCGACGTCGAGGCCACCGACCCTCTCTACATCCTTTACACCTCCGGAACCACCGGTTCACCCAAGGGCGTGGTGCGGGACAATGGGGGACACGCCGTCGCCCTCCGTTGGACGCTGGAGAATATCTACGACGTCGGCCCCGGCGACGTGATGTGGACGGCCTCCGACGTCGGCTGGGTGGTGGGGCACTCGTACATCGTCTACGGTCCGCTGCTTGCGGGCGCCACCACCGTGCTGTACGAGGGCAAGCCGGTGGGGACACCGGACGCCGGTGCGTTCTGGCGCGTCATCCAGGACCACCGGGTCAACGTGCTGTTCACGGCCCCGACGGCGCTGCGGGCCATCCGCAAGGCGGATCCGGAAGCGGAACTTCTGAAAGGGTACGACGTCAGCAGCCTTCGTACGCTTTTCGCCGCAGGCGAGCGGCTGGACAGCGATACCTTCCAGTGGGCCTCCCGGATCCTGGACGTGCCCGTCGTGGACCATTGGTGGCAGACCGAAACCGGCTGGGCGATCTGTGCCAATCCGCGCGGCCTGGAGCAGCTGCCGATCAAGGCGGGGTCGCCGAGTGTTCCGATGCCCGGCTTCAAGCTCCAGATCCTTGACGGCGCGGGGGAGGAAGTCGAACCCGGGACGGAGGGCAACATCGTCCTGGGGCTCCCGTTGCCGCCGGGAACACTGGCCACCCTGTGGCGGAACGACGAGCGCTATGTTTCGTCCTACCTGCAGGCTTTCGATGGCTGCTACGCCACGGGAGATTCCGGTTACCGCGACGGGGACGGCTACGTGTTCGTCATGGGCCGCACCGATGACATCATCAACGTCGCCGGCCACCGGCTCTCCACCGGCGCCATGGAACAGGTCATCGGCCAGCACCCTGCGGTGGCGGAATGCGCCGTCATCGGCCTCGCGGACCCGCTCAAGGGCCAGCGCCCCAGTGGCTACGTGGTGCTTAAGTCTGGGGTGGACGTTCCGGAGGATGTCCTGGCCAAGGACCTGGTGGCCCTGGTTCGGCGCGACATCGGTGCCGTGGCGGACTTCAAGCACGTGACGGTGGTGGATGCCCTGCCCAAGACCCGCTCCGGGAAGATCCTGCGAAAGACCATGCGCCAGATAGCGGACGGCGAGGAGTACACGGTGCCCTCCACCATCGAAGACCCGGGGGTCATCGACCAGCTGATCGGCACCCTGCGGGTGGGCAGGGAACAAACCGGCTGAGGGCGCTGCCGGCGCGTTGGGACACCCAGTTCCTCAGCGGCCGCTCCAACGGTATTCGTTCTCGGGCCGGCCGGGGGTGCCGTAACGCGCCGTCCTGGATACCGTCCCGGCGTCGGCGAGGTACTCAAGGTAGCGCCGTGCCGTGACGCGGGACATCCCCAGGGCGTCCATGACTTCGGTGGCCGATACGGCTTCCGGCTGACGGCGGAGGAAATCCTGGACGGAACCCAGGGTGGACGTTGACAGCCCCTTGGGCAGGGGCAGCTCGGACGGCGCCCGAAGGCTTGCGAACGCCTGGTCCACCTCGCTCTGGGAGGCGCCGCCCTTGCCGGCGCCTCCCCCCGAACCGGCCAGCTGCCGGCGGAACTGCCGGTAGCTCTCCAGCTTGTCCGAGAAGGTAGCGAAGGTGAACGGTTTGATCAGGTACTGGACCACGCCGATCGCCACCGCGCTGCGGACAATGGCCAGTTCGCGGACGGCCGTGATGGCGATGATGTCGGCCAGGATCCCCGCGGAACGCATCCGTCGGGCGATGTCCAGGCCGTGGAGGTCGGGAAGGTTCATGTCCAGCAGGACCAGGTCCACCGGTTGGCCGGCGGCCACGAATTCGTTCAGCAACCGCAGCGCTGACTGCCCGTCCGGTGCTGTTCCGGCGAGCTCGAACCCTTCCAGCCGCTCCACATAGGCTGCATGGGCTGCCGAGGCGATGGCCTCGTCCTCGACGACGAGGACCCTGATGTTGCTCACTGTCTCTGCTCCTTTGCCGGGGGCGCCGCTGCCGGCAGGAAGACTTCGAACTTGGCGCCGCGCTGCCCGTTGATGGCCAGCGTACCGCCCAGCCGGCTGACAGCCTGCCGGACCAGGGCGAGGCCGATGCCCCGGCCGCCCATACCTGCGGGCTTCGTGCTGTAGCCGTGCCGGAACATTTGGTCCACAGCCGCGGCGTCGATTGCCGGGCCGGAGTCGTTGACAGCGATGTCCAGCCCCTCTTCGTCGGATTCGACGGTCAGGTCCACCCGCCGCGGCGGTGCCCCATCGGCGGCAGCGTCGATGGCGTTGTCCAGCAGGTTGCCCAGGATGGTCACCAGGTCCTGCACGGCAACACCGGGAGCCGCGCCCGAACCCAGGGTGGACACCTCCAGCTGTACGCCACGCTCGTGCGCCTCGGCCACCTTGCCCATGACCAGCGCACCCAGCACGGGTTCGTCGATGGAGCTCACCATGTCATCGGTCAGCCGCTGGCTCAGGGCCAGGTCCTGGGTGGCGAAGTCCAGGGCTTCCGCCGTCCGGCCGAGTTCCAGGAGCGAAACCATGGTGTGCAGCCGGTTGGCATGTTCATGGGTCTGGGCCCGCAGCGCGTCGGAAAGGGTCCGCATGGTCTGCAGCTCGTTGCCGAGGGCCTCAATTTCCGTCCTGTCACGCAGCGTTGCCACGGTTCCGTAGACAGGGATCTTCCCGCGTGCGCCAGGGGACTTCGGACCCCTGGCTGGCCCTTGGTTCACCACCAGGACCCGGGAGCCGGTCAGGACTATCTCATCCTTGGTGCTTCGTCCCGAATCGAACAGGCTGCGCAGTTCGCTGTCCAGGGGAAGGTCTGCCAGCGATGGAGGCCGCGTAGGATCGTTGCTGCCGGTTTCGGGCAAGCCCAGCAGCTCGGCGGCCTGGTCGTTGTACATCACCACGCGCTTCCTGGCATCGATCAGGATCAGGCCCTCGCGGACCGAGTGCAGGACGGATTCGTAGTAGGCGAACAGCTGCGCCAACTGTTCCGGCCCCCAGCCCCGGGTGACTCCGCTCAGGTACCGGCCCAGCAGCCAGGACGCCAGGGATCCGCCAACCAGCAGCGCGACGCCGAGGGCAAGCAGGGCGGGCAGGCGTCCGGCGAGGGCGACGTCGACGTTTCGGACGGTAACACCCGCAGCCACCAGCGCCTTCACCGTTCCCGCGGAATCCTTGACGGGGACGATGGTCCGCACTGAAGGGCCGAGCGTGCCGGCCGTGACTTCCGTGAAGGACCGTCCCTGCAGGGCGGCGTCGATGGAGCCGATGTACGGCCGGCCAAGCTCCTCGTCCTTGGGATGCGTCCAGCGGGTCCGGTCCGGAGCCATGATGGTGATGAAGTCAACATGCGCGGCAGCTGTCACGTCCCTGGCATAGGGCTGCAGGAGGGCGGACGGATCCTGTGTCGCTGCCGCCTGGAGCACCAGGGGATTGGCCGCGATGGACGCTGCCACCCCTTCCATGCGGCGGCCTTCCTCATCGTAGGTGCGGTCCTTCGCATCCACGTAGGCGGCGGTACCCACGATGGCGATGAAGGAAATGACGATCAGCAGGTTTGCCAGGAAGAGCCGGCGCGCGATACTCCAGCGGTGGATCATGCGTACCTCCAGCCTCTTCCCGGCCTGTGCGCCGCGACCAATATGAACGCAACGGTGAGCTGGATCACGGGGTGCCCAATGATGGATATCACATCGCAAGGACGTGTTGAGCCCAGAGACTGCGCCGCAGCGTCTATCAGAATATCCACAAGGAGACACATCATGGCTTCTCAACGAGGAGAGTCGCCCGAGACCGCGACGCCGCGGCGCAAGGGACTGGACAAGTCGCATTACCTCTACATTGCCGTTATCGCCGCCGTCATCCTCGGCGCAGTGGTGGGCCTGCTCTTCCCCGAGGTGGGCAAGTCCCTGAAGCCCCTCGGAGACGGCTTCATCAAGCTCATCAAGATGATGATCGCGCCAGTCATCTTCT
This sequence comes from Arthrobacter sp. MAHUQ-56, assembly GCF_019710585.1. Lineage (GTDB taxonomy): Bacteria > Actinomycetota > Actinomycetes > Actinomycetales > Micrococcaceae > Arthrobacter. The sequence continues at coordinate 20,813 of NZ_JAIFZQ010000026.1, forward strand.
GCACCATCGTCCTGGGCATCGGCTCCATCGCCAAGGCCGCCACCGTCGGCAAGGTGGGTGGACTGGCGCTGGGCTACTTCATCATCATGTCCACCTTCGCGCTGGCCATCGGCCTGGTGGTGGGCAACCTCATCCACCCCGGTGAAGGATTGAAGCTGACACCCTACGACCCCAACAAGAAGGCAGCCACGGACAGCACCGTCGACTTCCTGCTGGGCATCATCCCGGGTGACGTCCCCGTACTGCCCACCCTGCTTGCCGCCATCCTGGTTGGCTTCGCGCTCCAGAAGATGGGCGCCCAGGGCGCGCCGATCCTGAAGGCCATCGGCCACGGCCAGGCGCTGGTGTTCCGCATCCTCATCATGATCATGTGGCTCGCTCCGGTGGGCGCCTTTGGCGCCATCGCCGCTGTCGTCGGGGCAACCGGCGTCCAGGCGATCGTGAGCATGTTCACCCTGATGATTGCCTTCTACATCACCTGCGCCCTGTTCATCGTGGTCATCCTCGGCGGCCTCCTGCAGGTGGTGGCAGGCGTGAACATCTTCAAGCTGATGAAGTACCTGGCCCGCGAGTACCTCCTCATCTTCTCCACCTCGTCCTCCGAGGCCGCCCTGCCGCGCCTCATCGCCAAGATGGAACACCTTGGTGTCTCCAAGCCCGTCGTCGGCGTCACCGTTCCCACCGGCTACTCGTTCAACCTGGACGGCACGGCCATCTACCTGACCATGGCCTCCCTCTTCGTGGCCAACGCCATGGGAACCCCGCTGGACCTTGGTGCCCAGATCTCCCTGCTGGTCTTCATGATCATCGCCTCCAAGGGCGCCGCCGGTGTCACCGGCGCCGGCCTGGCCACCCTCGCGGCAGGCCTGCAGGCCCACAAGCCGGAGCTGCTGGGCGGCGTGGGCATGATCGTCGGCATCGACCGCTTCATGTCCGAAGCCCGCGCCCTGACCAACTTCACCGGCAACGCCGTTGCCACGGTCCTGATCGGCACCTGGGTCAAGGAAATCGACGGCGGCCAGGTGGGCCGCGTACTGTCCGGCCAGGAGCCGTTCGACGAAGCCACCATGCTGGCCCACCACCACGGCGAGATGGCACCGAAGGAAGAAGGCGCCCGCGAGGCAGCCAAGGCCTAGCCTTCGGCAGTACCATCGCGAAAAACCGCCCCCGCAGCCGTGCTGCGGGGGCGGTTTTCTGCATGCCAAGGGACAACCTTCGACCTCAACTAGAGGGTCAAGGCTCAACATCCGCGGAAAGTCAAGTTCCCTCGAATACCGTGTCGGGCGCTGTAACCTTGGGAGCAAGAACGAACGGCGCTGGCGAGCCAGCGGCAGGAAATCACCGTCATCGAAAGTGTGGACAGATACGTGAGCAGCGAACAGGGTTCGGCAACTCTGGAAGGCACGGAATTCGACCTGGATAACGCGGTGATGGGCCCCACGGGACGGCCACTGCGCGAGTTCCCCGAACCCGCGCCGCTGTCCTCCCATGGCCCGGCCCGCGTCATCGCCATGGTCAACCAGAAGGGCGGGGTCGGCAAGACCACGTCCACCATCAACCTTGCCGCGGCGCTCGCCGAGTATGGCCGCCGCGTCCTCCTGGTGGATTTCGATCCCCAGGGTGCGCTGTCGGCAGGGCTGGGCGTGAACCCGCACGAACTGGACCTCACCGTGTACAACGTCCTGATGGACCGCAAGGTGGACATCCGGGAAGCGATCCACCAGACCGGCGTGGAGAACGTCCACCTGCTGCCGGCCAACATCGACCTCTCCGCGGCGGAAGTGCAGCTGGTCAACGAGGTGGCCCGGGAGCAGGTCCTGGACCGTGCCCTCAAGAAGGTCGAGGACGACTACGACGTCGTCCTGATCGACTGCCAGCCCTCCCTGGGCCTGCTGACGGTCAACGCCCTCACGGCCGCCCATGGCGTCATCATCCCGTTGATCTGCGAGTTCTTCGCCCTCCGCGCCGTGGCACTGCTGGTGGAGACCATCGACAAAGTCCAGGACCGGCTCAACCCGCGGCTGCAGGTCGACGGCGTGCTGGCCACCATGTATGACGCACGGACGCTGCACAGCCGGGAGGTCATCACCCGCCTGGTTGAGGCCTTCGGCGAGAAGGTATTCGAGACAGTCATCAAGCGCTCCATCAAGTTCGCCGATGCCACCGTCGCCGCGGAGCCCATCACCAGCTATGCCGGCAACCACGTGGGCGCGGACGCCTACCGCCGCCTGGCCAAGGAGCTGATTTCCCGCGGCGGCGCACCCTAGCCACGCCGTGGCCGATCCCAAACCCGGCTTCGAGGTGCGGCTGGCCAACTTCACGGGCCCGTTCGACCTTCTCCTCGGACTGATCGCCAAGCACCAGCTGGACATCACGGAAGTGGCCATTGCCACCGTGACGGATGAATTCATCAAATACATCCGCAAGCTGCAGGATCTCGGCGAGGAATGGGCACTGGACGAGGCAAGCGAGTTCCTCGTGATCGCAGCCACACTGCTCGACCTCAAGGCGGCCCGGCTCCTTCCGGCCGGTGAAGTGGAGGACGATGAGGACATCGCCCTGCTGGAGGCCCGGGACCTCCTCTTCGCCCGCCTGCTCCAATACAAGGCCTTCAAGCAGGTGGCCGCCCTCCTCGGCGAAACCCTGCAGCAGGAAGGCCGGCGTTTCCCGCGGCAGGTGGGGCTGGAGGAGCATTTCGCCGCGATGCTGCCCGAGCTGGTCTGGAAACACACGCCGGACCAGTTCGCCGCCCTCGCCGAAGCGGCACTTCGGCCCAAGGCGCCGGCAGAACCTCCGCAGGTGGCCCTCGGCCACCTGCACGGCAGCAACGTCAGCGTCAAGGAGCAGGCAGAGATACTGGGGCTGCGGCTCCAACGGGAGTCGCCGCTTTCCTTCCGGTCGCTGATCGCCGACGCCGGTTCCCCCCTGGTAGTGGTGGCGAGGTTCCTGGCCCTGCTGGAGCTGTTCCGCGACCGGGTGGTGTCCTTTGACCAGCTCTCGCCGCTGGCGGAGCTGGCCATCCATTGGACCGCCGGGGACCGGGACTGGTCCGCAGAAAACGTGAGCGAAGAGTACGAGGAGCAACCGTGAATCCGGAACCGGAAATGGAAGCAGAGAATGATCCGGACTTCCTGCGGCGTCCCGGTGGCGCCAAGGCCGCGATCGAAGCAGTCCTGATGGTCCTGGACGAACCTGCCACGGAGGAGGAACTGGCCGCTGGGGTGGGGCTGACCGTGGGGGAGGTGCGGTCGCTGCTGGCAGAACTCCAGCGTGAGTACAGCGGCTATACTGTTAGTGCCCCGGATATGGAAGACGACAGCCCAGCTGGCTTCGGTTCCAGCCCCCGGGGTTTTGAATTGCGGAACATCGCCGGTGGCTGGCGGATCTACTCACGCGCAGAGTTTGCCGACGTCGTTGGCAAGTACGTGCTCGAGGGGCAGACCGCCAGGCTCACCCAGGCGGCATTGGAAACGCTGGCAGTTATTGCATACCGCCAGCCCGTTTCCCGGGCCAGGGTGTCTGCAATTCGCGGAGTCAATGTCGATTCTGTCGTACGGACACTGGCCCAGCGCGGGCTGATCGAGGACGCGGGACCGGATCCCGAGTCTGGCGCGCTCCTGTACCGGACCACCTCGTACTTCCTCGAGCGGATGGGGATTGGTTCGGTGGAGGACCTGCCTCAATTGTCGCCGCATTTGCCGGGGCTCGAGGGGATCCCGGAGTTCTACGACGCCGACACCATGTAGGCAGGAAGTTCCTGCCTGCGCGAATATTTTTATCAGGGCAGACTAAATCTGCGCGGCTGGCTAGGGTTGTCTTTGGACATCGTGCCGGCCAATACCTTGAAGGACGGGTCATGACACAGGCGGGACGCCAGGGTTCACCACGTAACGGTTCGGGACGCAGCGGCAAGGAACGCGGTTCCCAGCAGCGCAGCCCACAGGGCGGAAATTTCAGCGGGGGATCCCGCAGCGGCGCGGGCAAGCGCGCCTCCGGATTCGGCGGCGACCGGCCGCACCGCGCGCCCAAGCCGCGCGAGGAACGCTTCGTTGACCCCGATCTCGGTGGCCAGCCCGCACACGGAACGGAGGCCTCCAAGCCGGCCAAGCCGTCGTCGCGCAAGCCCGCAGCCCGCAAGCCCGGCGCCAAGAAGGCGCCCGGAACCCCCGGCGCGCCCAAGCCCAAGCCGCGCACCGGTGCCCCCGGCGCGGCAGCCTCCCGTGCCTTCGGCAGTGAACGCTTCGGCCAGAACCTGGGCCCGGTCCGCAAGCCCGGACGGAAGAAGAGCCCGCGCGGCAACGTTCCCCAGTCCGAACTCCATGATGCCGACGGCGTTCGCCTCCAGAAGGTGATGGCCTCGGCGGGAGTCGCGTCCCGGCGCGTCTGCGAGGAAATGATTGCCGAAGGCCGCGTGGAGGTGGACGGCCAGGTGGTCACCGAACTCGGCGTCCGCGTGGACCCCAAGACCGCGGTGATCCACGTCGACGGGCTGCGGATCCAGCTGGACGAAAACCTGGTCTACATGGTGTTCAACAAGCCCAAGGGCGTTGTTTCCACCATGGAGGACCCCGAGGGCCGCCCCTGCATCAGCGACTTCCTCAAGAGCAACAAGAACACCGGCGAACGGCTTTTCCACGTGGGCCGCCTGGACGTCGCCACCGAAGGCCTGCTGCTGCTGACCAATGACGGCGAACTGGCCAACCGGCTCACCCACCCGTCCTACGAGGTTCCCAAGACCTACCTGGTCCAGGTCCGTGGGCCGTTCCCGCAGGGCATCGGTGCGCAGTTGAAGGCAGGCGTTGAACTCGAGGATGGCATGGCTGCCGTCGACTCCTTCCGGCTGGTGGACTCCACGCCCGGACATGTCCTGATCGAGGTCGTGCTCCACTCTGGCAAGAACCGCATCGTCCGCCGCCTCTTCGACGCCGTCGGCTTCCCGGTCCAGCGGCTGGTCAGGGTCAAGGTCGGTCCCATCGGCCTGGGAGACCAGCGCCAGGGCAGCATCCGCAACCTGGGCAAGCAGGAAGTCGGGCATCTGCTGGCATCCGTAGGACTCTGACCAATGTCGGCATTCCACAGCCACGGCCGCGGACACCTGAGCGGACCGGTGGTGGTCATCGGAACGGGACTGCTGGGCACCAGCATCGGGCTGGGCCTGCGCGGCCGCGGCGTCCCGGTGTTCCTCTCCGACCCCTCACCGACCAACCAGGCAGTGGCCGTTGATATCGGGGCGGGGCGCCCCCTGGCCGAACTGGGCGATGCCACGCCTGAGCTGGTGGTCGTCGCGGCGCCGCCGGACGTCACCGCCCACGTGGTGCACCAGGCCCTGGAGACATACCCCGAAGCGGTAGTGGTGGACATCGCCAGCGTCAAGGCCGGCATCCAGTCCAGGCTCCGCAACGTGGGGGCCGACCTGTCCCGCTACGTCGGAACCCACCCCATGGCGGGGCGGGAAAAGTCCGGCCCGGTGGCAGCGCGCGGCGAACTGTTCACCTCCATGCCCTGGGTAGTCTGCCCCTCGGAGGAGACATCGGCGCATGCCCTGCAGGTGGCACGGTCGCTGGCCTCCGACCTGGGCGCCGTTGTTTCCCAGTTCACGGCCGACGAACATGACGAAGCCGTCGCCCTGGTCTCGCACCTGCCGCAGGTGATGGCATCGCTGCTGGCAAGCCGGTTGCAGGGTACGCCGCTGCACGCGCTGTCCCTCGCCGGCAACGGTCTGCGGGACACCACCAGGATCGCCGCCAGCGATCCCACCCTGTGGGTGCAGATCCTGGGCGGGAACGCTGCCAAGGTGGTCGAAATCCTCTACGGCGTCCGCGAGGACCTGAACCGGCTGATCGGAACACTGGAACACCCCACCGCGCCCGGAGCGCGGCTGGACCTTGCCCAGCTGATCAGCGAGGGCAACGCCGGCCAGGCGCGGATTCCGGGCAAGCACGGCGGACCGCCGCAGGCGTACTCATGGCTTACCGTGCTCGTGGACGACAGGCCCGGGCAGATCGCTCAGCTGCTCACCGAAATAGGTGAAATCGGCGTGAATGTTGAAGACCTCCGCCTGGACCATTCGTCCGGGCAGAACGTGGGCATGGTGGAATTGTCAGTGTTGCCCAACAAGCACGACCACCTGATCGAAGCACTTAACGACCGCGGATGGCGGGTACTCCAGTAATGACACAGGAACTTCTCGACACACTGCCCGCGCTCCGCGTCGGACGGCCACTGGTGGTTGCCATCGACGGGCCATCCGGCTCCGGCAAGTCCAGCGTCAGCAAGGAAGTGGCCCGCAGGCTGCGGCTCGCCTACCTGGACACGGGTGCAATGTACCGCGCCCTCACGTGGCACTGCGTCACCAACGGCATCGACCTCGAGGATGGCGCGGCGGTGGAGCAGGCTTCCCGGGACCTGGTCCTGGAACTGAGCACCAGCCCCAATGAGGAATTCGTTCGGGTGGACGGGGTGGACGTCACCGACGCCATCCGCGAACCCGCCATCTCCTCGGCCGTCAGCTCCGTCGCCACCACCCTCGGCGCCCGGACCGAACTCATCCGGCGCCAGCGCGAGCTGATCGAAAAGCACCACCGCCGCATGGTGGTGGAAGGCAGGGACATCACTACCGTCGTCGCGCCCGGCGCCGAGGTGCGGATGCTCCTGACCGCCAGCGAGGAAGCGCGCCTGCGGCGCCGGGGCATCCAGCTGGGCGGAACGCAGAATGCCGAGCAACTCGCGGCGCAGGTCACCCGCCGGGATGCCAGGGATTCCACCGTGGTCAACTTCACGCAGGCCGCGTCCGGCGTGGTGACGCTGGACTCCTCCGACCTCGACTTCGAACAGACCGTGGACGCCGCCCTCGTGATAGTGACCAAGGTCCTCAACCGTGACTGACGGGAGGGCTGGCGTGCCGTCCGGCCTGACCCTGGCATGGAGCAGGCCCGTGGGCTGGATCCTGGACCATCTGGTCTACCGGACCTCGGTGACGGGCAAGAGCCACGTCCCCACCGGGGGACCGGTGATCTTCGCGGCCAACCACATCAGTTTCCTCGATGGCCCCGTGATGTTCGGGGCGGCGCCGCGGCCCATGCACATCCTGGTCAAACAGGAAATGTTCAAGGGCTTCCTGGGGCGCGTGCTGACAGCGTCCGGCCAACTTCCGGTGGACCGAAGCGGGGACCGTGCCGCGCTGCAGCGCTGCAGGGAAGTGCTCGACGCCGGCCGGTGCGTGGGGATTCTCCCTGAAGGAACGCGGGGGAGCGGCGCGGCCGCGGACATCAACGGCGGCGTGGCTTGGCTCGCGCTGAACTCAGGGGCGCCGGTGGTGCCGGTCGCCATCCTGGGCACCCGGACCGGCCATGAGCACCTCGACTCAGTGCCGCGGCCGGGGCGGCGGTTCTACGTCAGCTTCGGTGGGGCCCTCACCCTGTCCCGCCGGGCCGGCGAAAGCGGCCGTGCTTCAATGGACAGGGCGGCGCAGGAGATCCGGGCAGCGCTCGCGGGGCACGTCCAGGACACCGTACAACTCAGCGGGCAGCCCCTGCCCTTCGCTGAACATCAAGACTTGACAGCAGTAGCCGGGACGCCGGCAGATGACCACTAAGGACAGTGCAATGAGCGACACCACCCAGACTTCGGGATATCCCGGCGCGGACGACGACGAATACACTCCCAGCGGCGCCGACCAGGTTGCAGAACGGCTGGCAGCCATCGACGACGACGAAGCGGAGCTGCGCGCGGCCTCCCTCCGGGCCGGGCTGGAGGACTACGACCTCGATGAGGACGACGCCGCCCTGCTGAGCGGAGAGTACGGCGACGAGGAGTTCGAAGGCCCCGTCAAACTGGACCCCGTGCTGGCCATCATCGGCCGGCCGAACGTGGGGAAGTCGACCCTGGTGAACCGCATCCTGGGCCGCCGCGAAGCCGTGGTGGAGGACACCCCCGGGGTCACCCGTGACCGCGTCATGTACTCGGCCAACTGGAACGGCCGCAACTTCACGCTGGTGGACACCGGCGGCTGGGAACACGACGCCCGCGGCATCCACGCCCGCGTGGCCGAGCAGGCTGAGATGGCCGTGGAGCTCGCTGACGCCGTGCTCTTTGTGGTGGACTCGGCCGTCGGGGCAACCGCCACGGACGAAGCCGTGATGAAGATGCTGCGCCGCAGCAAGAAGCCGGTCATCCTGGTCGCCAACAAGGTGGACGACTTCGCGCAGGAAGCGGACTCGGCCGTCCTCTGGGGCCTCGGCTTCGGCGAGCCGTACCCTGTTTCGGCGCTGCACGGCCGCGGCGTGGCCGACCTGCTGGACAAGGTCATGGACGTGCTGCCGGAATTTTCCACCATCGAGGGCACTGACCGTTCCGGCGGACCGCGACGCATCGCCCTGATCGGCCGCCCGAACGTGGGCAAGTCCTCGCTGCTGAACAAGCTGGCCGGCTCCGAGCGCGTGGTGGTGGACAACACCGCCGGCACCACCCGTGACCCGGTGGACGAGTTCATCGAACTCGGCGGCCGTACCTGGCGCTTCGTTGACACGGCAGGCATCCGCCGCCGCCAACACATGGCGCAGGGCGCCGACTACTACGCCTCGCTGCGGACCCAGGCCGCCCTCGAAAAGGCGGAGGTCGCCGTCGTGCTCCTCGCTGTGGACGAGGTCCTGAGCGAGCAGGACGTCCGTATCCTGCAGCTCGCCATCGAGTCCGGCAGGGCGCTCGTCCTGGCCTTCAACAAATGGGACCTGCTCGACGACGAACGGCGCCGCTACCTCGAACGTGAGATCGAGCAGGACCTGGCCCACGTGGACTGGGCTCCGCGCGTGAACATTTCGGCAAAGACGGGCTGGCACAAGGACAGGCTGGTTCCCGCCCTGGACCTGGCCCTGGAGAACTGGGACAAGCGCATCGCCACCGGACGCCTCAACGCCTTCCTGGGCGAGCTCGTGGCCGCGCACCCGCACCCGGTCCGCGGCGGCAAGCAGCCGCGCATCCTCTTCGGCACGCAGGCCTCCAGCCGCCCGCCGAAGTTCGTGCTGTTCACCACCGGGTTCCTGGACCCGGGGTACCGCCGGTTCATCACCCGCCGGCTGCGTGAGACCTTCGGCTTCGAAGGCACGCCCATCGAGGTCAGCATGCGCGTGCGGGAAAAGCGCGGCCGGAAGCGCTGATCCCGGTGTTGTCTTCGACACGTTGGGACTGAAATCCGGAAAGTGTCATTCGCACCGCTCCGGATCGTGTAAGCTCTTCTAGGTGGTTCGGCCGGACTGCTGATGGAAATCCTCGGAGGAATCCCTGGGTGGAAGTTCAGCGGAGAACGGCGGAACCAGCGGGCTGTAGCGCAGCTTGGTAGCGCACTTGACTGGGGGTCAAGGGGTCGCAGGTTCAAATCCTGTCAGCCCGACCAAAAGCGGAAGGCGCCGGAGAACATCTCCGGCGCCTTCCGCTTTTGTGGTTGCGTTACTGTTTGCGCGGGTTTCCTACTTCAGGAACTTCGAAGTCCTGCGGTCAGCCAGGATCTTGCCCTTGGTCTGGCAGGTGGGACAGTACTGCAGGGCCGTGTCCGCGAAGGAGACTTCCCGTACCGTGTCGCCGCAGACGGGGCAGGGCTGGCCTGTACGGGCGTGCACCCGCATATGGCTGCGTTTCACATCCTTGAGGTCCTTGGGCGGCTTGCCCGCCGCCTCTGCCAGGGCTTCGCCCAGCACGCTGTGGATCGCGTCGTACAGCACCTGGACCGTCTCCCGGTCAAGGGACTTTGCAGTGGCGAAGGGGGAGATCCGGGCCGCGTGCAGGATTTCGTCACTGTAGGCATTCCCAATGCCGGCGATGACACTCTGGCTGCGCAGGAGGCCCTTGATCTGTTGTGAACTGCCGGCCAGGATCTCAGCCAGCATCTCGGCGTCGAACGCCTCGGTAAAAGGATCGGGGCCCAGCGTGGCGATGCCCGGCACCTCCTGCGGATCCCGCACCACGTAGACCGCCAGGCTCTTTTTGGTGCCTGCTTCCGTCAGGTCAAGGCCCCGCGGCCCCTCCGGGCCGGAGAACGCGCAGCGGACCGCGATGAGGCCCTTGCCCATCCGGAGCTGGCTGTCCGCAGGGGACTCGGTGAACCGCACCCAGCCCGCCCGCGCCAGGTGGAACACCAGGGAAACGCCGTCGGTGTCGATGCTGATGAACTTTCCGAACCTCCGGACACCGGACACCGTCCGGCCCTCAACCGCGGTGAAGGGCGGGTCGGCCGTCTTGAGCACGGCGAAGGAGGTGATCTGCAGTTTCGTCACCGTGCAGCCCCGCAGCTGTGCGTCAAGGAACGCGGCCAGGCCGGCGACTTCAGGCAGTTCCGGCATGGCCTACCTGCCCTGTCCCAAAGATGCTGCACCTGCGCTTGCACTCATGGGTCCCATCTTGTCAGAAACCCGGGTGGTGGCCGGGGCACTTGTGCCTATACTTTCAGCGGCGGCCCGATCACCGGGGGCCGCCGTGACGTTGGTGTACCCCGATGAAAGGCCCCCCATGAGCAACATTCCCGAAGACCTGTCCTACACCGCCGAACATGAGTGGGTGTCGGCCCCCAATGCCGACGGCGTGGTCCGGGTGGGAATCACCGACTTCGCCCAGGATGCGCTTGGAGATGTTGTCTACGCCCAGATGCCCGAGGCCGGCACGAAGATTACGGCAAACGAAGTCGTGGGCGAGGTGGAGTCGACCAAGAGCGTCAGCGACATCTACGCACCCGTCAGTGGCGAAGTAGTGGCCCGCAACGACTCCCTGGACACTGATTCGGCCCTGATCAACACCGATCCATACGGTGACGGCTGGCTCATCGAGGTCAAACTGGCCGAACCTGACGCCGTTGAGTCGTTGCTCAGTGCATCGGAGTACGAACAACAGGTAGGCTAAAGCTAACCGGTATTTCCGGTCCGGCCCCGCGTCGCAGGCAGGACGTCTTCGCACGTCAGCGGCCGGATGGGGGAGCCGGGGCCGGACCTGCCAGGGCCGGAGCGTAAACGTTGGCTGCAGGCCTGGAACCTGCAGCGTCGAAGAGGAGGAATCCATGGCTGGCCACACACACAACCCTGCCGATGGGGATTACGGCGCGGGTGCGGCTAAGGCGTCGGAGACCACCTCGATCCATCTCACCCCGGTCACCGATGAACCCACTATCGCGCCGAAGCTGTCCTTCGATGAGCGCAACTCGGTTGAGGCCCTGCCGGCCGGTTCTGCGCTGCTCGTGGCGCACAGCGGCCCGAACGCCGGCGCCCGCTTCCTGCTCGACTCGGACGTGACCACGGCAGGCCGGCACCCTGACGCGGACATCTTCCTGGATGACGTGACGGTTTCCCGCCGCCACGTCGAGTTCCACCGCACCGCCCGCAGCTTCGAGGTCGTTGACAAAAACAGCCTCAACGGCACTTACGTCAACCACGACCGTGTGGACCGGGTGGAGCTGAAGTCCGGCAGCGAAGTCCAGATCGGCAAGTTCCGCCTCACCTTCTACCTGAGCCCTGCCACAGCTGCAGGCCGCGGCTGATCCGGGGACCGCTGCCTGTGGCAATGGCACAACCGGAACGCCGGGGCCCCCAGGTCCTGAACATCGGCGAAGTCCTCGCCCAGCTCAGCGCGGACTTCCCCGGCATGACAGCGTCGAAAATCCGGTTCCTGGAAGAGAAGGGCCTGATCAATCCGCGGCGCACGCCGGCGGGTTACCGGCAGTATTCCGACGGAGACGTCGAGCGGCTACGCTTCGTGCTTGCCCTGCAGCGCGACCAATACCTGCCCCTGAAGGTCATCAAGGACTACCTTGATGCCATCGACAGGGGAGAGCGGCCGGATAACCTGCCGCCCGGCGTCGTGGTTTCCCCGCGCATCGTTTCGGACGAGCTCGCCGCTGAGCTGCAGAACCGTGGGCGAAAGCTGACCGAGGAACAGTTGCGGACGGAATCCGGTGCCAGCGTGCCCCTGCTCCAGTCGCTCCTGAGCTTCGGACTCATCAGCCACAGCAACGGCCAGTTCGATGAACACGCCCTGCAGGTGGCGCGCGCGTGCGTCCAATTGGAAAGCCACGGCCTGGAGCCGCGGCACCTTCGCCCTTTCCAGGCGGCGGCCGAACGGGAATTCGGCCTGGTGGAACGAGCCGTGGCACCGCTTGCCTCGCGCAAGGACGCGGCATCGCAGGCACGGGCAGCCGAGGCTGCCCGTGAAATCAGCGACCTCTGCCTCACCCTGCACAGGGCCCTGGTGCAGGACCACATCTCACGCATGGACATCTGATGATTGAAGTCGAGATCGTAGGCGTTCGCATCGAACTGCCCTCCAACCAGCCCCTGGTCCTGCTCAAGGAGATGCATGGGGAACGCCACGTCCCCATTTGGATCGGCACCCCCGAGGCCAGCGCCATCGCCCTCGCCCAGCAGGGCGTGGTCCCGCCCCGGCCGATGACCCACGACCTCCTCGTCGACGTCGTGGAGTCCCTTGGCCACTCCGTTGTCAGCGTGAACATCGTTGCCGTGGAGGACAACATCTTTTACGGGCAGCTGCAGTTCGAAAACGGAACCACAGTGAGCTCCCGCGCTTCCGATGCCCTAGCCATCGCGCTTCGCGCCAAATGCCGGATCTGGTGTGCCGACGCCGTGATGGATGAGGCCGGGGTCCGCATCACCGAACACGATGAGGGAGAAGACGCCGAGCCCGGCCCCACGGTGGACGAGGAGCGCGAACTGCGCCGCTTCCGGGAGTTCCTCGACGACGTCGAGCCCGAGGATTTCGACGGCTAGGTCACGTTAAGGTTAAAGTCGAGGCTCAAAGTTTCGACACGCCCCTTCGAAGGGCCCAACATCTTTGACCTCGGGGGCCGCCGGGCCTAACGTCGAAGTATCAAGTTCCCTTGCCTACGGCAGCCGCGCAAGTCACACTGGAAAGTGCGCCCCGCGAGAATCACACGCATGGTCTTCATGCCAAGTCTGCTGCACTGGTTATCGGGAGCGTACGACAAGGAGGATCCACGTGAGTCCCAAAGGCGAAGCAGGCGGGCTGAAGCAGCCCACGGCTGGTGTTGCTGTGCCCGTGAGCGGTGCCCAGGGCCTCCTGTTTACCGAGGACCTCCCGGTGCTGGATGAGGACGCCGGCTACCGAGGGCCCACGGCCTGCAAGGCCGCGGGCATTACTTATCGCCAGCTCGACTACTGGGCGCGGACCGGGCTGGTGGAGCCGGCTGTCCGTGGCGCGGCAGGATCGGGGTCGCAGCGACTGTACGGCTTCCGCGACATCCTTGTCCTGAAAGTGGTCAAGCGGCTCCTGGACACCGGAGTTTCCCTGCAGCAGATCCGCACCGCCGTAGAGCACCTGCGTGAACGCGGGGTGGAGGACCTGGCCCAGATTACCCTGATGAGCGACGGCGCCAGCGTCTACGAATGCACGTCTGCCGACGAGGTTATCGACCTCGTGCAGGGCGGACAGGGCGTCTTCGGCATTGCGGTGGGCCGCGTGTGGCGGGAAGTGGAAGGCAGCCTCGCCTCCCTGCCCAGCGAGCACGCCGCCGAGCAGTCCTTCCCCGACGACGAACTCAGCAAGCGCCGCGCCGCACGCAAGATCAGCTAAGACCTTAGGAACAGCAGAAGGGGCCGCTCTCCGGATGGAGGGCGGCCCCTTCTGTGCCGGTACTTGCGGGTGGCCGTCTTACCGGGTGCGACTCCGCAGCCCGCTGCCTGCCGACATCAGGTTGGCCAGCAGGTCGTCGAACAGTCCGGCAGCGGATTTGGCGGAGTCGCCGGGCCAGTGGTGGACCGGGTGTGCTGCGCCCTGGATCTGCTGCCAGTTGGCCTGTTCCGGGATCCGCGGGCTGAGCAGGAGTTCGCCGAACATGGATTCCATCTCGGCCAGGCGGTACGTGTGCTCCGACGAGCCGGACCGGACCCGGTTGGCCACGATCCCGGCGGGGGAGAGATTTGGTGCGAACTCCTGCTTGAACAGCTGGATGGCCCGCATGGTCCGCTCCGTGCCGGCCACGGAGAACAGCCCGGGCTCGGCCACCAGTGCCACCTTGTCACTGGCTGCCCACGCCATGCGTGTCAGGCCGTTCAGCGACGGCGGGCAGTCCACCAGGACCAGCTGGTAGGCGTCGGTGCCAGCCAGGACCGCGGAAAGCCTGCGGAGGTCGCGGCGGCCCAGGTCCGGCCGGTCGTAGATGCCCGTGAAGGCGGAGCCGACGGCGACATCCAGCACCGCAGGCCCCGAGCCGTTGGTGCGGGCCCGGTCCGTCCAGGAGCTGCGCACGACGTTCTCGGCAAGTTTCGCGCGGCGGGGGTTCTTCAGCATCCGGCCGATATCCAGCTGGTCGCCCGGCTGGACGCCGAGGGCGGTGGTGGCGTCGGCGTGCGGATCAAGGTCCACCACCAGCGTGTGGATTCCCGCGGCCAGCGCCGCAGACGCCAATCCCGTGGTGACGGAAGTCTTGCCGACTCCACCCTTAAGGCTGCTGATGCTGACTACTTGCACTTGAGAGACCAAAACCTAACGCCGGAAGCAGTGTTGGGAGTAATGTTTGCTGCGGCAGAGCCGAAGCCGGACGGTCCTGCCGCCCTACTCATCATATGTTGATGCGTCGGCGAATCCTGCTTAATCGGACGTCGGCACGGCACCGACTGTGCTGCCGGGGCGGATTCCGCCAGCCAGGCTGTAAGCGTTCGTGACATGACGGGGAAATCTGTGATGGTTGACACAAAGATTTGTGTTTGTCCTTGTAGGTCCTAGACACTGTGACCACTCACCGATCCACCCAGCAATGATGCAGGAGAAGTATGTTTTCCAAAGTTCTGGTGGCCAACCGCGGCGAAATCGCGATCAGGGCCTTCCGCGCCAGCTACGAGCTGGGCGCCAAGACTGTTGCCGTCTTCCCCAATGAGGACAGGAACTCGATCCACCGCCAGAAAGCGGATGAAGCGTACCTGATCGGCGAGGAAGGGCATCCTGTCCGGGCCTACCTGGATGTGGATGAAGTGATCCGGGTGGCCAAGGAGTCCGGCGCCGACGCCATCTACCCGGGCTACGGCTTCCTTTCAGAGAACCCCGGGCTGGCACGTGCCGCGAAGGAAGCCGGCATCACTTTCGTCGGCCCGCCCGCCGAAGTCCTGGAGCTTGCCGGCAACAAGGTGGCTGCGCTGAAGGCAGCCCGCGAAGCCGGCGTACCGGTGCTGAAGTCCAGCGAACCGTCCAAGGACCTGGACGAACTGCTGGCTGCCGCGGATGAGATCGGCTTCCCCATCTTCGCCAAAGCCGTCGCCGGCGGCGGCGGGCGCGGCATGCGCCGGGTGGACACCCGGGAAGCCCTGCCCGAGGCCTTGAAGTCGGCCATGCGTGAAGCCGACGCCGCATTCGGTGACCCCACCATGTTCCTGGAGCAGGCTGTCCTGCGTCCCCGGCACATCGAAGTACAGATCCTGGCCGACGCCGAGGGCAATGTCATGCACCTCTTCGAGCGTGACTGCTCCATCCAGCGCCGCCACCAAAAGGTCATCGAGATTGCCCCGGCGCCCAACCTGGACGAGGGCATCCGACAGGCCCTCTACCGGGACGCCGTCAAGTTCGCCCAGGCCCTGAACTACGTCAACGCCGGCACCGTGGAGTTCCTCGTGGACACCGAAGGCGAGCGGGCCGGCCAGCACGTCTTCATCGAAATGAACCCCCGCATCCAGGTGGAACACACGGTGACCGAGGAAGTCACGGACGTGGACCTTGTCCAGGCCCAGATGCGGATCGCCTCCGGTGAGACCCTCGCCGACCTTGGCCTCTCCCAGGACGCGGTCAAGCTGCGCGGTGCCGCCCTGCAGAGCCGCATCACCACCGAGGACCCGGCCAACGGCTTCCGCCCGGACGTCGGAAAGATCACCGGCTACCGCTCCGCCGGTGGCGCCGGGGTAAGGCTCGACGGCGGCACCGTCTACTCGGGTGCCGAAATCAGCCCGCACTTCGACTCCATGCTGGTCAAACTGACCTGCCGTGGCAGGGACTACCCGTCCGCCGTCGCGCGTGCCCGCCGTGCCTTGGCCGAATTCCGCATCCGTGGTGTCTCCACGAACATCCCCTTCCTGCAGGCCGTGCTGGATGACCCCGACTTCATCGCCGGCGACGTCGCGACCAACTTCATCGACCAGCGCCCGCAGCTGCTCAAGGCCCGTGTCTCCGCCGACCGCGGCACCAAGCTGCTCACCTGGCTGGCCGACGTCACCGTCAACAAGCCGAACGGCGAGCTGACGGTCCACTCGAACCCCGCGGACAAGCTTCCCTCGTTCAAGGGCCTGCAGGCGGCGCCCGGATCGCGCCAGAAGCTCCTCGAGCTGGGCCCGGAAGGGTTTGCCAAGGCGCTCCGGGAGCAGAATGCAGTCGCCGTTACGGACACCACCTTCCGCGACGCGCACCAGTCGCTGCTGGCAACCCGCGTCCGCACCCGCGACCTCGTGGCCGCCGGCCCCGCTGTCACGCACCTGCTGCCTGAACTGCTGTCGGTTGAAGCGTGGGGCGGTGCCACCTACGACGTCGCGCTGCGCTTCCTGGGCGAAGACCCCTGGGACCGGCTCGCCGCGCTGCGCCAGGCCATGCCGAACGTCTGCATCCAGATGCTGCTGCGCGGCCGCAACACCGTGGGTTACACGCCGTACCCCGAGGAAGTCACCGAAGCCTTCGTCAACGAGGCAGCGGCAACCGGTATCGATATCTTCCGCATCTTCGATGCCCTGAATGACGTCAGCCAAATGGCGCCGGCCATCCGCGCCGTCCGCGCAACCGGCACCGCCGTCGCCGAAGTCGCCCTCTGCTACACCGGCGACCTGCTGGATCCGGCCGAAAAGCTGTACACCCTGGACTACTACCTGGACCTGGCGCAGAAGATCGTTGACGCCGGCGCCCACATCCTGGCGATCAAGGACATGGCCGGCCTGCTTCGGCCTGCCGCGGCGGCCAGGCTTGTCACCGCGCTGCGGGAACGCTTCGACCTGCCCGTGCACCTGCACACCCACGACACCGCCGGTGGCCAGCTGGCCACCCTGCTGGCCGCCGTCGACGCCGGCGTGGACGCCGTGGACGTCGCCTCCGCGTCGCTTGCCGGCACCACCAGCCAGGTGTCGGCGTCGGCCCTGGTGGCAGCGCTGGCCCACACACCCCGTGACACGGGCCTGAGCCTGGACGCCGTCAGTTCGCTCGAACCGTACTGGGAAGCGGTGCGCCGCGTGTACGCGCCGTTCGAGTCGGGCCTGCCTGGACCCACCGGCCGTGTGTACAAGCACGAAATCCCCGGCGGCCAGCTCTCAAACCTCCGCCAGCAGGCCATGGCGCTGGGACTGGGGGAGCGGTTCGAGGCCATCGAGGACATGTACACGGCTGCCGACCGGATCCTGGGCCACCTGGTGAAGGTGACGCCGTCCTCCAAGGTGGTGGGTGACCTCGCCCTGCACCTGGTGGGCCTCAACGCCGACCCGGCCGACTTCGAAGCGAACCCGCAGAACTACGACATCCCCGACTCCGTGATCGGCTTCCTGTCCGGCGAGCTGGGTGACCCTCCGGGAGGCTGGCCCGAGCCCTTCCGCACCAAGGCCCTGCAGGGCAGGAGCGTGAAGGTCCGCGACGTCGAGCTCAGCGCGGAGGACAGCGCTGCGCTGAAGTCCGACTCGAAGACCCGCCAGCACACGCTGAACCGGCTCCTCTTCGACGGGCCCACCAAGGATTACCTGAAGAGCGTGGAGACCTACGGCAACATCTCCGTTCTCGACACCCGCGACTACCTGTACGGCCTGCAGCGCGGCACCGAGCACGAAATCCAGCTGGAGCGCGGCGTCCGGCTGATTGCGTCCCTGGAAGCCGTCTCGGAGCCGGATGAGAAGGGCATGCGCACGGTCATGTGCACCCTCAACGGGCAGTCCCGTCCGGTGGTGGTCCGCGACCGTTCCGTGGTCAGCAACGTCAAGACCGCCGAGAAGGCCGATCCGTCGCAGCCGGGCCACGTGGCCGCACCCTTCGCGGGCGCCGTCACCGTGACGGTCAAGCCGGGGGAGACGGTCAAGGCCGGCGACACCGTGGCCACCATCGAGGCAATGAAGATGGAGGCATCCATTACGACGCCGGTGGGCGGCAAGGTCAGCCGCCTCGCCATTTTATCGGTGGAGCAGGTGCAGGGCGGAGACCTGCTGCTGGTCATCGAACAGTAGGCAGGGACGAACCACGGCAACAGCAAGGGGCCGCTCCGTTCGGAGCGGCCCCTTGGCGTTGCTGGAGCGGGGAGCGTCAGGCGCGGGGCGCCGAGTACATGTCCTCGATGACGTTTTCGAAGTCCTTCATCACCTGGGCGCGCTTGACCTTCATGGAGGGGGTCAGGTGCCCCGAGGCTTCGGTGAAGTCGGCTGCCACGATCCGGAAGGACTTGATGGCCTCGGCCTGGGACACGGAGCTGTTGGCGGCGGTGATCAGGTCCTGCACAGCGGCCTTCACCACCGGGTTGTCTGCCGCGGCTTCCAGGGACTTGTCCGCCGGGAGTCCGTGCCGCTGGAGCCAGCCGGGCAAGGCCTCCTGGTCCAGGGTGACCAACGCCCCGATGAAGGGCCGGTTGTCGCCCACCACCAGCACCTGCGAAACCAGGGCATCGGCCCGGATCTGGTCCTCGAGCAGGGCGGGGATGACGTTCTTGCCGCCCGCGGTGACGATGATCTCCTTCTTCCGGCCGGTGATCCAGACGAAGCCGTCTTCGTCCAGCCTGCCGATGTCGCCCGTGCGGAACCATCCGTCCGCAAACGCTTCCGCCGTCAGGTCCTCGCGCTGGTAGTACCCCCGCATGACGCAGGCTCCCTTGGCAAGGATCTCGCCGTCTTCGGCAATCTTCACGGCGTTGCCGGGCAACGGTTTGCCCACGGATCCGATCTTGATCCGTGACGGGGTGTTGACCGTGATGGGAGCGGTGGTTTCCGTGAGGCCGTAGCCCTCGAGCACCTGCAGGCCGATGCCCTGGAAGAAGTGGCCGAGCCGTTCGCCGAGCGGGCCTCCGCCGGACACCGCATGGGCCACGTGTCCGCCCATGGCAGCACGCAGCTTCCCGTAGACCAGCTTGTCGAACAGGGCATGCCGCAGTTTCAGGCCAAGGCCCACCCGGCCTTCCTGGCGGGCCTTCGAGAAGGCGATGGCCGTTTCCGCGGCCCGGTGGAAGATGGCGCCCTTGCCGCCGTCCTCGGCCTTGGTCAGTGCGGAGTTGTAGACCTTTTCGAAGACCCGGGGCACGGCCAGGATGAACGTGGGCTCGTAGCTTTGCAGGTCCGCCAGGAGGTTCTTAATGTCCGGGGTGTGCGCCACCGTGGTTCCGGCTGCCATCGCCAGGACGGAAATGAAGCGTGCAAACACGTGGGCCAGGGGAAGGAACATGATGGTCTTGGCGTTCTCGTGGACGATCTCGCCGATGATGGCCAGGGCGTTGTCCGAGAGTTCGACGAAGTTGCCGTGGGTCAGTTCGCACCCTTTGGGCCGTCCCGTGGTACCGGACGTGTAGATGATGGTGGCGACGTCCCGAAGGCCCGCCGCACTGCGCCGCGCCTCGAGTTCATCGTCGCTGACGCCGCGGCCCGCCTCACGGAGCGCATCCAGGCCCTGCCCCTCAAGCTGCCAGACGTGCTGCAGGGCGGTGAGGCCCTCGGCATTCACTGCCTGCCGGATGACGTTTTCGTGGTGGGCGGACTCGCCGAAGGCGGCCACGGCACCGGAATCCCCGAGGTTCCAGGCGACCTGGGAGGGGGAGGAGGTTTCATAGATGGGAACCGAAACGGCGCCCGCGAACCAAATGGCGAAATCCACCAGGGCCCACTCGTAGCGGGTACGCGACATGATGCCCACCCGGTCACCGGCCCCCACGCCGCTGGCGATGAGCCCCTTAGCCAGTGCCCGGACGTCGGCCAGGAAATCGGTGGCGCGGACGTCCTCCCATGACCCTGCGGAGGTCCGGCGCGAAAAGAGCGCGGGGTTGCTGGGCTTGGCTGCCTGCCGCAGCACCAGGTCCGTGATGTTGGTTTCCAGTGGGACAACAACAAGAGGCGGAACACTGAATTCGCGCACTATAGCTCCTTTGATATCCGAGGTCCCACGCCGGGGCATGCCTAAAGACTAATACCCACGGCCGGACTGTGCAGTACCTAAACCTACTGGCGAGTAACTTAGCCGTCAATGCAGGGACACATCGCCTGCGTATGTCAAGACAATCCTGCTCCCCGCCTAGAATGAAACACTATGTACGGACCGCTGCCCGGCGACCAGGCCGGCCCCCTCAAAAGACCGGCACCCCGCCGCTACGCCGCCTACCGCCCCGGCCGGCTGCCCGTCGGTGCCGCCCGCGGACACCTGCGCCTCAACCGCAAAGGCCTGGCCATCGGGATCGATATCGGGGGAACCAAGGTGGCGGCGGGCGTGGTTGACGCCGAAGGACGGATCCTCAGCGAGGCGCGCAGGTCCACGCCGGGAACTGATCCGCGGGCAGTGGAGCGGGTCATCCTGGAACTGGTGGAGGAGCTCAGCCGCGGGCACCGGATCAGGTCCGTGGGAATCGGTGCGGCCGGCTGGATGGACCTCGCCGGTGGAACGGTCCTCTTCAGCCCGCACCTGGCATGGCGCAATGAACCGTTGCGCGAGAACCTGGAGCGGCTCCTTCGCCGTCCCGTGCTCCTGACCAACGACGCCGACGCCGCGGCCTGGGCGGAGTGGCGCTTCGGCGCGGGCCGGGGGGAAGACCGGCTGGTCTGCATCACGCTGGGCACCGGCATCGGCGGAGCCATGGTGATGGACGGCAGGCTGGAGCGCGGCCGTTTCGGCGTGGCCGGCGAGTTCGGACACCAGGTCATCATGCCCGGCGGACACCGGTGCGAGTGCGGCAACCGGGGGTGCTGGGAGCAGTACGCCTCCGGCAACGCCCTGGGCCGGGAGGCGAGGCTGCTGGCCCGTGCCAACTCTCCCGTTGCCCAGGACCTGCTGGCTGCGGCCGGGGGGCATCCGGAAGACATCACCGGAGCCATCGTCACGGAACTTGCCCTGGCCGGCGACCGGGCGTCGCGGGAACTGATCGAGGAGGTGGGCGAATGGCTCGGGCTGGGCCTGGCCAACCTCGCCGCCGCGCTGGACCCGGGGCTCTTCGTCATCGGCGGCGGATTGTGTTCAGCAGGGGACCTGCTGGTGGAACCGGCCCGGAAAGCCTTCTCCCGGAACCTGACCGGGCGCGGCTTCCGCCCGGCGGCAGGCATCGAGCTGGCCGCCCTGGGCCCGAACGCCGGACTGATCGGCGCCGCCGACCTTTCACGCGTCAGCAGCCGCGTGCGCAGCCAAGGAGCGCGCTAGACCCTCGCGCCGTCGTCGTCCTCGTTCTTTTCCTGCGGCAGTTTCATGATCAGGTACACCGTGCCGAGCACGAACACGGCAACAATGCCGACAATGGCAAGCAGCGGAGCGGCGCGCCAGAACATCGCCGACAGCAGCAGGGCCACCGGTCCACCCACGGCGGCAAGCCACGCAAGCATGGTCAGCGGATCCGTGCCGGCCAGGCTGGGAGGCTCCTCCGGCACGAACTCCCCGCCGTCGTCGTCCACGTCATAGTCGCGCGGGCCGGCCGGGTCATGCTGCGACGTCCGCCCGCCGCCGGACGTGCCGGCAGCGTCAGCGGCGGCTTCGCGCTCCGCGGCGGACAACCCGGCCGGCGGAGTTCCGGCCAGTCCCAACGGGTCGAAGTCGCGAAACGACGGCGGCGGGTTTCCGGGGCTGCCGGCCTTGTCCGGCTGCCGCCCGGGTCCGGGCGGGTCAGGGCGCGTGGCGACAGTGTCCGACTCCAGGCGTGCCACCAGGTCAAGCCAGACGGCGTCGTCCTGGTTGGCGCCCGGGTCCGGCGCGCCGGGGTCAGGCCTTGCCATGGCGGACCTCGTGACCGGGTTGCAGGACCCGCAGGATGAAAGCCACGGAGCCTTCGAAGATACGGTCGGCGTCGTTGTCCAGCGTGGCAACGTGGTAGCTGTTCTCGAGCTGCACCACCTCGAGCGGCGCATGCGTCAGCCCGCGCCGCAGCAGGGCCATGCTGGAGTCGGACACCACATGGTCCACGGTGGAGCGGTACACCTGGACGGGCGCGGTGACCCGCGGCAGGAGCCGGACGGTGTCCTTGAACATCTTGTTGAGCTCATGGGCCGCGGCCACGGGCGTGCGGGTGTAGGCCCCCTCGTCCATGCCGGCTTTGAGGATGTCATTGCCGATGGCGGGGGTGCTCTTGAGCACCAGCTTCAGGATCCCGGCCAGCGGGGCACGCGGATCATCGACCGTCAGGCCCGGATTGACCAGGAGAACCCCGGCAACCGGACGGGTTGCGGCGATCCTCAGCGCCAGGGCCCCGCCCATGCTCAGGCCTGCCGCGAACACCTGGTCGCACTGGGCGTCGAGTTCCAGGTAGGCCTCATCGAGGGCGCCGTGCCACTGCTGCCACCGCGTCCGGTTCAGGTCCTGCCAGCTTGTCCCATGGCCCGGCAGCAGCGGCATGCGGACGGCGAAACCGGCAGCAGCGAGGGCCTGGGCCCAGGCCCTGAGCCCATGTGGACTTCCGGTGAAGCCGTGGGACAGGACCACTCCGGTGCGGGAGCCGTCGCCGCTGAAGGCGCTGCTGAAGGGGCTGTGGTCAGGGCCGGCGGTCATGGGGCCTCCAAAGTGCTGGTGCGGCGGGCGTGGGCTCCGACAAAGGCTGCCGACTCCGTAAAGATCAAGGGCGCGTCAACGTCAAGGGTAGCCACGTGGCCGCTGCTGGCAAGGTCAACCACCGGGGCCAAATGCGCACCCAGGCCCTTCTTCAGCAGGCCCAACGAGGTGGGCGGGACCACGGCGTCGGTGCGCGACCTGAAGACCTGGACCGGCGCGTCCACCCGGGGCAGGCTGCGCACCGCGGCAGCGAACAGCTTCTTCAATTCGTGTACTGCAGCCAGCGGAGTCAAGGAATAGTCGCCGTCGTTGGTCGCCGGCGCCCCGGTCTGGTCCTCCTGGATCGGGACTGTGGTCCGCTGGAAATATTTCAGCAGCCCGATCACCCGCACCCTGCGGTCATAGAAACTCAGGCCGGGATTGACCACGCTGACCCCGGCAACCGAATGGCGGGAAGCGGTGAGCAGGGCAATCGCCCCGCCCATGGACAGCCCTGCCGTGAAGCAGGCGTCGGTCCGTGCCGACAGGTCCAGGAAGGCCGCCTCATAGCAGCGGTACCAGTCGCGCCAGGCGGAACGGGCCAGTTGGCGCCAGTCTGTTCCATGACCGGGCAGCAGCGGAACGGTGACGGCGTAGCCCTGCTCTGCCAGGTACTCCGCCCACGGCATGACACTCAGGGGACTGCCGGTGAACCCGTGGCAAATGGCGATCCCGGTGCGCGCGTTGGCTCCGTGGCCGGGGTAGCTGAAAGCAGCCGGACGGGACGGGGTGCTGCTTTCAGTCATGAGTCCATCGTGTCACTGTTCCAGCCAAATCTCACTAGAGTAGGGTTGCATTGAATCGCTGGCCAGGCCCGATGCGGGGACTGGGAGCCGCCTTCCGGAGAGGTTCACTACGTGTTCTATTGGGTCATGAAAAGGATCTTCCTCGGTCCGGTGATCAAGCTGCTTTTCCGCCCCTGGGTCAAAGGCCTGGACAACATCCCGGCGCAGGGGCCCGCCATCATCGCCTCCAACCATCTGTCGTTTTCAGATTCCATCTTCATGCCGCTCATGGTCCACCGTCCGGTGGTGTTCCTGGCCAAATCCGAATATTTCACGGGCACCGGCGTCAAAGGCAGGCTCACGGCGGCGTTCTTCCGGCTTACCAACCAACTGCCCATGGACAGGTCCGGGGGCGCCGCTTCCGCTGCGTCCCTCAACGCGGGTATGGATGTGCTCAACCACGGCGGCCTGCTGGGCATCTATCCCGAAGGGACGCGGAGCCCGGACGCGCGGTTGTACCGCGGCAAGGTGGGGGTGGCCAGGCTCGCCCTGCAGGCCGGTGTTCCCGTCATTCCCGTGGCAATGATCGGTACCGACAAAGTCCAGCCCATCGGCAAGCGGCTGCCCAACATCCGGCGGATCGGCATGGTTTTCGGTGAACCGCTGGACTTCAGCCAGTACCGGGACCACGCCGAGGACAGGACAGTCCAGCGCAAGGTCACGGACGAGATCATGTCCCGGTTGATGCGCCTCTCCGGGCAGGAGTACGTGGACGAATATGCGGCTGTGGTCAAGCTCCGGCTCGCGGGCAAGGCCGCGGAACCGGAGGCGGCGGCCGAGCCGCTGGCCGTACCGGAACCGGTGGAGGGCGGCTTTGCCCAGGGGACCGGTCCCGCTGCCGGCGGCCAGGGTCCCAAGGGCGACGACGACGGCACTTCCGCCGCGGGCTAACGGCGCCTCACGCCGGGCTTCGGCGCAGTTGTGACGCAGCGGGTGCACAGCGTGACGGGGCGGTGTCCACCGGCCGCGGCCTGCCGTTAGTCTTAGATGGTGACTGAGCTATCTGCAAAACCCGCCTTTACGCTGTCCAGCACCGCCCAGAGCGGAGCCGCCAACTATCCCGGACTCGACAACTGGCGGGACCTTCCCATCTCGCAGCAGCCCAGCTGGCAGGACCGGGAGGTCTTTGAGGCCTCGGTCAAGGAGCTCTCCGTACTTCCGCCGCTGGTCTTTGCCGGCGAGGTGGACATCCTGCGTGAGCGGCTCGCTGCTGCCGCCCAGGGCAAGGCCTTCCTGCTGCAGGGCGGCGACTGTGCCGAAACGTTCGAAGCCGCCACCGCGGACAAGATCAGCGCCCGCGTCAAGACCATCCTGCAGATGGCAGTGGTACTCACCTACGGTGCGGCCATGCCCGTCATCAAGATGGGCCGGATGGCTGGCCAGTTCGCCAAGCCCCGTTCCTCCAACGACGAAACCCGCAACGGCGTGACGCTTCCCGCCTACCGCGGCGACATCGTCAACGGCTACGATTTCACGCCCGAGTCCCGTGGCCACGACGCCTCGCGGATGTTGCGCGCCTACCACACCTCCGCTTCCACCCTGAACCTCATCCGGGCCTTCACCCAGGGCGGGTTCGCGGACCTCCGCTCGGTCCACCAGTGGAACAAGGGATTCACCGAAAACCCTGCCCACGCCCGCTACGAGTCGCTGGCCCGGGACATCGACCGGGCCATCAAGTTCATGGACTCCTGCGGCGCCGACTTCGAGGCCCTCAAACGGGTCGAGTTCTTCGCCAGCCACGAGGCCCTGCTGCTGGACTACGAGCGCGCCCTGACCCGGATCGACTCCCGCACCGGCTTCCCGTACGACACCTCGGCCCACTTCCTGTGGATCGGCGAACGTACCCGTGAACTCGACCACGCACACGTGGACTTCCTCTCGCGGGTCCGCAATCCCATCGGCGTCAAGCTCGGCCCGTCCACCACCGGTGACGACGCCCTGCGCCTGATCGACAAGCTCGACCCGGAACGCGAACCCGGCCGCCTGACCTTCATTACCCGCATGGGTGCCGGCAACATCCGCGCGAAGCTGCCCGCCGTCGTCGAAAAGGTCACCGCGTCCGGCGCGCAGGTGCTGTGGGTCACCGACCCCATGCACGGCAACACCGTGACCTCGCCCAACGGCTACAAGACCCGCAATTTCGACGACGTGATCGACGAAGTGCGCGGGTTCTTCGAAGTGCACCACGGGCTGGGGACGGTTCCCGGCGGCCTGCACGTGGAAATGACAGGCGACGACGTCGCCGAATGCCTCGGCGGCGCGGACCCAATCGACCAGGACGCTTTCCTGGACCGCTACGAGTCGGTGTGCGATCCCCGTCTGAACCACATGCAGTCCCTGGAAATGGCGTTCCTGGTGGCCGGGGCGCTGGCGAAGCACTAGCTCCTTTTTCCCCTGCGGCGGGCCGGCCCGGGCCGCCGCAGGGGCCGCGCTTGGCTAGACCACCGTGATGGTGACGACCGAGCCCTCCGGGACCTTCCGGTTCACCGGGTCCTGGTCACGGACGGTGCCGAAGAATCCGCCGAGGATGTTGTTCACCCGGACCTGGAAGCCGAGGGCCTCCAACGACTTCCTTGCCTCCGAAGCCTGCTTGCCGATGAAGCTTGGCACGTCCACCATGCGCGGGCCTTTGGAGATGGTCAATGTCACGGTGCCCCCGCGGGTCAGCGTCCCGTTCGCCGGCGCCTGGCTGACCACGGCGCCCTCCGGGACGCTGCGGTCAAACACTTCGTCGCGGGCGACATCGGCTTTCAGCCCGGCGGCTTCAATGGCGTTCACGGCCTCGCCCTTCGCTTTTCCCACCACGGAGGGAACGGGGATGGGCTGCGGCCCCTTGGAAACCGCCATGGCCACGGGGGTGCCGTGGCGGGACGGCGTGCCGGCGGCGGGATCCTGGGACAGTACCGTTCCTGCAGCGGCCTTTTCATCGAACTGCTCAGTAACCGTGCCCAGCGCCATTCCGGCCGCATTCAGGGCATCCTTTGCCTGGTCGAGGGTGCCGCCGCTCAGTTTCGGCAGGGGAAACAGCTGTGGACCTTTCGAGACGAGAAGGGAAACAGGCTGGAATTTCCTGATCTCCGTCCCGGCGCCGGGCTCGCTGCCCACCACCAGCCCGGTCGGCACCTGGTCGTCGAAGACCTCGCTGGTAGTGGAGCGGAAGCCCGCCGCATCCAGCAGCTGCTGCGCCTGCGCCACGGTTTTGTTGGCAACGGCCGGTACGGCGGCGGGAGCGCCCGGCCCCATCCCGAAGAACCATCCGGCGCCCGTGGCCAGCAGTGCAGCCAGAATCAGGACGATCACCCACAGAAGTCCCCGGCGCCGCGGGTTACCCTCCCGAAGCGTCCTGGCCGGGGTGACCGCTGCCCGCGCGCGGTCCCTGGCGTCTTCTTTTTCGGCCCGGCGTTCGGCCCGCTTGCCGGTCCGTGGCAGAGGGGGAGGCCACGCAGCCCCGGCATCCTCCTCGTCAGGGAGCGCAAGGCCCGGGCGCTGTCCGGGTGGGTGCGCCGGGGCCGCCGGCCGGCCCGCAGGCATCAAGGTGGTTGGATTGCTGGAGCGGGCCAGGACTTCGGTTTGATGCTGCCCGGGTGCAGCAGCAACGGCTGCCGGCGGAAGCAGGTCCAGTTCCGCGTCCGTGAGGTTGGTACGGATGTGCCGGAGCTCCTGGAGGAGTGCATTGCCGTCAACGGGGCGGTTCTCCGGGTCATTGGCCGTGCACCACTGGACCAGTTCATCCACTTCCGCTGCCAGTCCCGGCACAAGGTCCGACGGCGGTCCTACCACGCCGTTCACGTGCTGGTAGGCGACCTGGATGGGGACTTCGCCGTCAAACGGCTGCCGCCCGGTGAGCATTTCGTAGAGCATGATGCCCACCGCGTAGACGTCGCTGCGCGCATCTGCTGGTTTCCCCAGCACGAGTTCCGGAGAGATATAGGCGACTGTGCCGATCAGGGCACCGCTGCTGGTTGAGCTTGTGACGGCCCGGGCCAGTCCAAAATCACCAATCTTGATCCTGCCGTCGTCGGCAATCAGGACGTTTTCCGGCTTCACGTCGCGGTGGATAAACCCGGCGGCGTGTGCGGCCCCCAGCCCTTCGACGACGGGATCGATCAGTGCCAGCGCCAGCCGGGGCGGCAGTGCGCCCCTGTCGCGGATGACGTCCCGGAGCGTGTGTCCCTTGATGTACTCCATGACCAGGTACGCCGCATGCCCGTCGCTGCCCTGGTCGAGGACACCCACCACGTGCGGATGGGAGAGCCGGGCGGCAGCCTTGGCTTCACGGCCAAGCCTGCCCAGGAAGTTCTCATCGGCAGCCAGGTGCGGGTGCAGCACTTTGAGCGCCACCTCGCGGTCCAGCCTCTGGTCAACAGCCAGGTAGACGGTGGACATGCCGCCCCGGGCCAGTTTCGATGTGACGGCATAGCGGTTGTCCACCAGCGTACCCACCAAGGGGTCTGACACGTGTTCCTGCACCTTACGATCCTAATCCCGCAGCCAAACGTGCCTGAAACGGAACGGGTCCGAACCGGTAACGGTTCGGACCCGCTGCTGCGTCCGGGCAGGTGTTGCCCAGGCGCCTCAGCCGAAGTTCTTCTGGTGTGCCTTGATCGCAGCCAGGTACGCCTTGGTGTCGTCGTACATGCCGTACTTGCGGACCGAATACTGGCCCTGGTAGTACCCCGCGATGGCAGTGTCCTGATCCTTGCTGGTTGCGAGGAGCTGGCGGATGATGGCCACGCCGGCGGTGGCGTTGTCGTACGGGTCCAGCAGGTTCAGTTTCCGCCCCACCAGGTCCGACGCCCACTGGCCCGAGCTGGGAATGACCTGCATGGTGCCGATCGCGTTCGCCGGGGACACCGCCCGCTGGTTGAATCCTGATTCCTGGAACGCGAAGGCGAGGGCAAGGGAGGGGTCCACGCCCATCCGCCGTGCGGTGTCTGCCACGATGTTCTTCATCTCTTCCCGGGACGGAACAGGCGAAGCATTCAGGAGGGCCTTGTTCTCGTTGGCCGAGCTCACCACGGCGGCGGGGTAGCTGAAGCCGAGGAAGGAGCTGGGTACCAGGGGAGCGGCGGCAGGCTGGGGCGCGGCTGCCGGCTGCGGATCAGCCTGGCCTGGAGCGCCGGGAATCACGAGCTTGCTGCCGGGGTAGATGACCGTCGTCATGCCGAGCTTGTTCGCCGAGAGAAGGTCGGACAGCTTCACCCCGTGCCGGGATGCGATGGCAGAGAGCGTATCGCCGGCCTTGATGGTGTAGGAGCCCGACGCCGGGGCAGGAGCCGCGGGCGCCGACGTGTTCGCCAGGACAGGGGCGGCTGCAGGTGCAGCGGGAGCCGGGGCCGGGGCGGAGTCGCCGGCGGCGACCTTGATCTTCTGGCCCGGGTAAATGATGGAACGCATGGACAGGTTGTTCCAGGCAAAGACATCCGACAGGCCAACGTTGTGCCGGGCGGCAATGGCACCCAGGGTGTCGCCGGGCTTGACCGTATAGGTTGCCCCGCTGGCGGCTGCGGGAGCTGCGGGGGCGGGTGCAGGAGCGGGCGCCGCGGGCGCGGCCGAACCTGACAGCTTGAGTTTCTGTCCCGGGTAGATGAGGGTGTTCGGCTGGAGGTTGTTCAGCTTCAGGATTTCCCCGGTCTGCAGCCCGAACCGCCCGGCGATGGCACTGACAGTGTCGCCGCGGGCGATCGTGTACTCGGCCGGAGCTGCCGGCTGTGCGGGCTGGAAAGCAGCAGGAATCGTGGTGGACACCGAAGCTGCCGGAATCACCGTGCCGGCCGCCTTGGCGGCAGCTTGGGCCTTCATTGCCGCGGCCAGGCTGTTGGGGATGGACCTGGCGGGCTGCTGTGCCGCGGCCGGCTGGGCCAGGGCCAGGGATGACAATACGACCGCTGGCAGCGCCGCTGTGGTGGCGGCAATCATCGGCAGACTCGGTTTGGGGGGCTGCTTGGGCGAGCGGGACGTCGTCATGGAAGGAATCCTCTTCTCAACTGCGGGCGCGGACGCGGACGGGGGATCCGCGGATAATCTTGATACTACTGTGACTTATGTTATTTCTGTTACTGCTGTGATGAAAGTGAATCTCTCATGAAAATCGCAATAGCACAAGAATTTGCCATTTCCGGGTAAAGCGTTCTTTTCGGGAGTGTCCGCAGACCGGGGCGGGAAGAGGAATTCGCCGACTAGGCGCCGCGGCGGCCAGCGTGGCAACCTTGATCCGTGAGTAATGTAGAAAACCTGGTGGGCGAGTGGTTGCCGCTGCCCGACGTCGCCCGTTTATTGGATGTTTCCGTCACCAAGGTGCACAGCCTGCTGGATGAGCATGCACTCGCGGCATTGCGGGTGGGGGAACGGAAAATCCGGTCGGTTCCTGCCGAATTCATCCAGGACGGCCAGGTGGTGGATAGCTTAAAGGGCACCATTGTGGTGCTGGCCGACGCCGGATATTCCGACGAGGACCTTATCGTGTGGCTGTTCACGCCCGATGAATCACTGCGTGGCCGGCCGATCGACGCCCTGCGTGAAGGACGCAAAACGGAAATCCGGCGGCGGGCCCAGACGCTCGCCTGGTAACCCTTACCCGGGAAATCCCTAGGAGGCTCGGCTGACAGTCGCCTCAGCCAGCCTCCGCAGGGCTGTTTTTGGCAGTTCGTCCAACTCAAGTTCCTCAAGGGCGGCAAACGCCGCCGCGCCGAATTCGCTGATGAGAACTTCGGTGGCCTGCAGTGCCCCTGAATCTTCGATAATCCGGCGGATCTCAAGAATGTCCGCTTCCGAAAGGTCGGGGCTGCCGAGGCTGGCGTCGATAAAGGCCGACTCCCTGGGAGAGGCCTGGTCCAGCGCCAGTGCCACCAGGACGGTGCGCTTGCCCTCGCGGAGATCGTCACCGGCCGGTTTGCCCGTGGTGAGCGGGTCGCCGAACACGCCCAGCACGTCGTCGCGAAGCTGGAACGCTTCGCCGAGCGGAAGGGCAAAAGCGGAGTAGCCGCGGAGCAGGTCATTGGAGGCGCCGGCGAGGGCGCCGCCGAGTGCCAGCGGGTGTTCCGTGGAGTACTTCGCGCTCTTGAACCGGATGATCGACTGTGCCCTGCCCACGGCGCCGGCACGGTCCCGGACCGGCCCGGCGACCTCTTCCAGGATGTCCAGGTACTGCCCGGCCATCACTTCCGCCCGCATCAGGTTGAAGATGAGCCGGGCCCGGCTTCCTGACGCTGCGCGTTCACCGATGTCCGTGAACGCCTCCTCGCTGAAGGACAGGCAGAGGTCGCCTGCAAGAATGGCGGCGGCCTGTCCGAACCGCTCGCTGTCCAGAGCCCATCCCTGCGAGGTGTGGAGCTGGCTGAAGCGCCGGTGGACGCTTGGGCCGCCACGCCGCGTGTCCGAGCGGTCGATGATGTCGTCGTGGATCAGTGCCGCCGCCTGGAACAGTTCCAGCGCCGCTCCTGCCGTGACGATCTGGCTGGCTCCGGCCTCGCCGCCGGCACCGCGCCATCCCCAGTAACACATCAGGGCGCGGAGCCGTTTGCCGCCGGTGACCAGGTTGGAGATGGACCCCATGATCGGTTCGATGTCCGGGGAGATGCCGGACATTACCGACTGGCGCGAGGTGAGGAAGCCGGTCAGTTCCCCGGCCACGCCGGCCACGAAATCCGCCTGCTCATTCCGCAGCTGCTCTGCGGCCGTCACTTGGCTGACTCAGCTGCGACGTTTGCGCCGATAGTGAAAGTGGAAACCCCCGCGGCTTCGACCACGGAAAGATTGACGGTCTCGTTTTCGCCACGGACAAAGTCCTTGGAGGCCACGCCGCCGACGGCGTCGCCGGGTACTGCCTTAAAACCCTGTGTCTCCAGCGCCTTCGTGTAAAAGTCCACAACAGCAGCCGTTGGTGCCGGGACTTTCGCGACCAGGGCGGCGGTTGCGGGGGTGGACGCCTTGTCGAAGCTGCTGGACACCACCGTTGCCCCGTTCATCAAGGGGAGGAGCTGCTTCGGGAACCCCTCCACGACGGCGCCAACGGTCGCCGAAGTGTTGGGCGCGGCGGAAGGGCTTGGCGGCGCAGTGAGCGCGGCCTGCGTGCTGGCGCTTGCAGCGGAAGAGGAAGTCTCTGCTTGTCCCGACGGGCTCTGGCTGCATGCTGCAAGGGCTAGTGCCGCAGCGGCGGCGAGGGCCGCCACGCCAGCTGGCTTGAAGTTTCCAATGGCCGTCACAGAGACTTTCCTCCTGGTGTTGTTGCCGGGACCAGCCTCCAGTTTAGCCAGCCTCCAGATCAGCCAGTACCAACGGATAGGATTGCAGCCGTGGGGCCCGCAGCCAGTAACCAGCCAGCAGCAGCGCGCCATCCCGGGCGCCGCAGGACGTGCATCATGCACGTGGACATGGATGCCTTCTTCGTCTCAGTCGAGCTGCGCACACGTCCCGAACTCCGTGGGAAGCCCGTGATAGTCGGGTTCCCCGGTGAACGTTCGGTGGTCCTCTCCGGGTCCTACGAAGCCAGGGCTTTCGGGGTCAAATCCGCCATGCCCATGGCCGTGGCGATGCGCATGTGCCCCCAGGCCGTGATCATTCAACCCCGGCACAAGCTTTACTACGAGGTGTCAGCGGAACTGATGGCGATCTTCGAGTCCATCACCGCGCTCGTCGAGCCGCTCAGCGTCGACGAGGCATTCCTGGACGTCACCGGCGCCCTCCGCAGGCTCGGTCCGCCCCGCGGAATAGGGGAGCTCATCCGCCGCCGGGTGGCATCAGAGCTGGGTATTACAGCTTCGGTGGGGATCGCCGAGACCAAGTTCGTGGCCAAGATCGCCTCCACCCGGTGCAAGCCCGACGGACTCTTGCTGATCGGGCCGGATGAAACCGTCCCGTATCTCCACAGCCTCCCGGTGGGCGCCCTGTGGGGAGTGGGGGCGAAAACCGGCGAGGTCCTGGCGAAGATGGGTATCAGGACGGTGGCTGATGTGGCGGCAACGCCGGTGTCAGCCCTGAAGAAGGTACTCGGCGCCACTGGGGAGCACGTCCACCGGCTTTCCTGGGGCATCGATCCCCGTCCCGTCACGCCCGTGCGGCTTGAGAAGAGTATCGGCGCGGAGGAGACCTTCGCGGTGGACACGGCCGACGATGCCCTCCTGCACCGGGAGCTGCTCCGCCTGTCCCATCGAACGGCCGCCCGGTTGCGCACGTCCGGGATGGTGGCCCGGACAGTGGCACTCAAGCTGCGGTTTGCCGATTTTTCGACCGTCACCCGCAGCAGGACCATGCAGACCCCGGTGGACAGCGCACAACTGATTTACTCGGTGGCGCAGCAGTTGCTGGCCTCGCTCGGGTCCAGGGCGATGGCTGTGCGGCTCGTGGGCGTCAGGGCCGAACAGCTCGAGGAGGCATCCCGGACCGCGCGCCAACTGAGCTTCGACCGCAGGGATGAGAACTGGCGCGCGGCGGAACAGGCCCTGGATGAGGTCACGCGCAGGTTCGGCAGCAAGTCCATCCTCCCGGCCCGGCTGATGGACCCGGAGGCGCGGCTGGAACCGGGGCCGGAGGGCCCCTAGGGCGCCTTCGGAGGGGCTCCGGCAAAGTCATTGCCGTCTTTCAGATCGGCCCTCAACAATCTATCCTTAGAGGTACATAGTTTCGAGTGAATGGACTTACTGCCGGACCCTCTTGGACATGCTCCCGCTCCAGCGACTGCATGCAAGGTTAGCGCTGCCGCCACAGCCGGCGCAGCGGGAACTTACCAGCAACAGCAGACGTTCTACGGAGTAGAAGTAGTGGCTGGGATCAGCCCGGACGTTGGCCTACAAAAGGAGGTCGTGATGCCGCTGTCGGAGCACGAACAGAAGCTGCTGGAGCAGCTTGAAAAGCAGCTTCACGAGGACGACCCGAAGTTCGCGAACTCAATGGGTTCGGACCCGGGGCGTTCATGGTCAACCAGGCATGTGGTTATTGGGGTGCTTTGTGCGCTTGCCGGAGTCTTCCTGCTGCTTGTAGGCGTCACCCTCCAGAACATCTTTGTCGGGGTCCTGGGTTTTGTGGTGATGGGCGGCGGCGTCTACTTCGCCACCATGCGCAGTTCGGGCGGAGCGCGGGGATCCAAGGGCCGCACACCGAAATCCGGAAAGCAGAGGAGTTCTTTCATGAGCGGCCTTGAAGAGCGCTGGGATGAAAGGCGCAGGGGAGAGCCCTAAACCTCCCGGGGCGTCGCCTCTTCGATCCTCCATTTCGCTCCCCAGGCACCGGGGAAATGCGAAAAGACCCGCTTCAGGCGGGTCTTTTCGCATTTAAGGCAGTTTCCGCCGCCCCGTCGAGGCCCAAATTCCTCCACTTCTCACCCCGGCCGGAAATCCGCGTCTTTTCGCGGACCAATTCCCACGAAATCGCCGCGCCAACAGCGGATTTGCGTTGACTGTGGTGGAAAGTGGAGTAATGTGGAGGACATAAGAGGGTGGTTGCAACACAGGGGATGTGCAGTTCCTGACAGCGGACAGGCGGTGGGCCAGTGTTTCTGGGCACTCACTCGCCACGTCTGGATGAAAAGGGACGGATCATCCTCCCCGCGAAGTTCCGCGAGGAGCTTGCCAGCGGGCTGGTGCTCACGAGGGGCCAGGAACGTTGCATCTACGTCTTCAGCGAGAAGGAATTTGCACGGGTCCACGAGCAGATGCGGGAGGCGCCAATCTCCTCAAAGCAGGCCCGTGACTACATCCGTGTATTTCTCTCTGGAGCCTCTGATGAGGTACCTGACAAGCAGGGGCGCGTGACCATTCCACCGGCGCTCCGGGAGTATGCAGGACTCGGGAGGGAACTGGCCGTCATCGGCGCCGGTTCCCGTGCCGAGATCTGGGACGCCCAGGCTTGGAACGAATACCTTGCGGAGAAGGAAACGGCCTTCTCCGAAACTGACGATCCCATTCCGGGCATTCTCTGAATTCCGGAACGGGGCAGCGGGTGGCTTCTTGGATGAGATCTCCAGCCGGCCCATCGGCTGCCAACCTGGCTCACCTTCCCCGGAGCCAGGCGGGCGGGACGATAGGCGCGGATGGGGATCTGGTTTCAGAAGCAGCAGGTGACAACGATGGCGGGAAAGGACCAGGCATGAACGATCAACCCAAGCCCACGTCCGAACGCCATGTGCCGGTCCTGCGGGACCGGTGCATCAATTTGTTGGCGCCGGGATTTGAAGCGGCCAGGCTCCGCGGCGAAACGCCGGTTGCTGTGGACGCGACGCTGGGCATGGGCGGCCACTCCGAGGCCATGCTGCAGCGCTTCCCGGACCTCCACCTGATCGGCATCGACCGTGACGAGGAAGCCTTGGCCCTGGCAGGCGAAAGGCTGGCCCCCTTCGCCGC
Organism: Arthrobacter sp. MAHUQ-56; assembly: GCF_019710585.1. Taxonomy (GTDB): domain Bacteria; phylum Actinomycetota; class Actinomycetes; order Actinomycetales; family Micrococcaceae; genus Arthrobacter. Next base: position 55,644 of record NZ_JAIFZQ010000026.1, read on the forward strand.
ACGGACAGATCTCGTCCACGCCGTGTACGACGAGATCCAGGACGTCCTGGAAGACCTCGGCGTTGCTGAAGTCCACGGCATCCTGATGGACCTCGGCGTCTCTTCGCTCCAGCTGGACGAGCGTGACCGCGGGTTCGCCTACTCCTTTGATGCGCCCCTGGACATGCGCATGGACACGAGCCGGGGCCAGACTGCTGCCGACGTCGTGAACACCTACAGCGAGGAAGACCTGGTCAGGATCATCCGGAAGTGGGGCGAAGAGAAGTTCGCCGGCCGGATCGCCAACCGGATCGTCACGGCGCGTGCCGCCAAGCCGTTCACCACCACCGGCGAGCTGGTCGAACAAATCCGGTCCGTCGTCCCGGCCGCGGCCGCAAAGTCCGGCGGACACCCTGCAAAGCGCACCTTCCAGGCCCTGCGGATCGAGGTCAACGAAGAGCTTGACGTCCTGGAACGGGCCGTACCAGCTGCCGTTGACTCACTCGCCCTGGGCGGCCGCATCGTGGTCATGTCCTACCACTCGCTGGAAGACAAGATCGTCAAGAGCGTCTTCCAGGCCCGCTCGAAGTCTTCGGCCCCCCTTGGCTTCCCCGTGGAGCTGGAGGAACACAAGCCCGAGCTGAAGACCCTGACCAAAGGCACCGAGGTGCCCACCGCCGTCGAAATCGCCGAAAACCCGCGCGCTGCCTCCGCAAGGCTCCGCGCGGCCGAACGAATCAGAGCCAGGAGAGCTGCATGAGCACCGCCGCCGTCAAGAACTTTCCCGTTGTCTCCGGCAGTTCGGCGGCTGACGCCAGGCCGGCAGGTGCGCCCGGCGCAGGACGGAAGGGCCGCACTCCGCTCTCCGTGGTGCGCACCGCCCCCCGCAAGCGCCGGGCCCCCTTCGTGGTGCTCTGCTTCGCCATGTTGGCGGTGGCGCTGCTTGCGGTGCTGGTCCTGAACATCTCGGTATCCACCGCCCAGTACCAGCTGGTGGAGCTGCGCGCCAAGCAGAGCACCCTGACCAAGCAGAACCAGGACCTTACCCAGCAGGTGCAGGGCTACGAGGCACCCCAGAACCTGGCTGCCAAGGCCACGGAACTGGGAATGGTGGCATCCACGGTCAAGGGCCAGATCGACCTGTCCACGCTGTCCGTTACAGGAAAAGCGACGCCGGCAGCCAAGGGCGCCGCCGCGGGAGCCGTCATTCCTGCCCCGGCGGTCGCTGGCCAGCAGATTGTTCCGTCGGCGGCCAAGGCTGCGGCGGATAAGGCTGCCGCGGACAAGGCTGCCGCCGACAAGGCTGCGGCGGACAAGGCTGCCGCCTCCGCGGCAGCAAACCCGGCTCCTGCAACCACGCCGGCGGCTTCGGCGGCACCGGCCACCCCGGCTCCCGAGCTTCACGGCGGCTCGGTTCCGGCTCCGCAGCAGAAGGTCCCCGGACAGTAGGTCAACAGGCAGGTCAGGCAGCAGGGTCAAGCAGCAAGGGATTACACGGTGGCGCAAAAGTCCGGCAAGGCAGGAACAAGCAAGGTGCCCAACGCCACCAAGCGCTTGCGCCTGGGGCTCGGCATTATGCTCACGCTCCTGCTGGTGGTGGGCGGAAAGCTCTTCCTGGTCCAGGGCCTCGACGTGGGCGGCATGGCCGAGGCCGCACTGAACAGCCGCATGACGTCCGCAGTGCTGCCGGCAGAGCGCGGAAGCATCCTGGACTCCCGCGGCACCGTACTGGCGAACAGCGTCATCCGGTACAACATCGTGGTTGACCAGCGGGTCAACACCAAGACCGACTCCTACAAGCGGCTGGAGCAGACGGACGGCCACGAGAAACTGGTGGACGTCAGCCGCGACCAGGCAATTTCCGAACTTGCCGCGGCCCTCGGCATGGAGACCAGTGCCGTCCGTGATGCCGTGACCGGGCAACAGCCGTATTACATTGTGGCCAAGGACGTGAAGCCCGACGTCGAGGACCGGATTTCCAAACTGCAGGTGCCAGGGATCGTTGCCGAAGGCGTCAGCAAGCGCGTGTACCCCAACGGTGCGGTGGCAGGGGGAGTGGTGGGCTTCCTGCAGGACGGCACCACGGGACAGGCCGGCATCGAACAGACCCAGGACGACCTGCTCAAGGGCAAGGACGGCAAGCGCCTGTTCGAAATCGGCGCCGACGGCCTCCGCATCCCCGTCGGAGTCGACGAGCTCACGCCGCCGCAGAACGGCAAGGACGTCAAGCTCACCCTGAACTCTGACCTCCAGTACTTCGCGCAGCAGGCCATCCAGAGCCAGGCGGACAAGCTCAGCGCAGAATGGGGCGTCATCATCGTGATGGACGCCAAGACGGGCAACCTCCTTGCCCTGGCGGACACGAACTCGCCCGACCCGAACAACCCTGGCCTGGTGGCCGCGAAGGACCGCGGGGTGCGGTCCGTCACGGCGGCCTACGAACCCGGATCGGTGGAGAAGATGATGACGGCTGCGGCCGTCATCGATGAGGGCCTCGCCAGCCCGCTGGACAGGTTCACCATTCCCCCCACCTATACCGTGGACGGGCAGACCTTCAGCGACGCGTTCACCCACGGCACGGAGGAACGCACACTCGCGGGCATCATCGGCTACTCCATGAACACCGGCACCGTGATGGCCGGACAGCGGCTGAGCAAGGAACAGCGCTACGACTGGCTGAAGAAGTTCGGCATCGGCGAGGCCCCGGACATCGGCCTCCCGGCGACAGCCTCCGGCATCCTCACCCCCGCGGACCAGTGGGACGGCCGCCAGCAGTACACGGTCCTCTTCGGGCAAGGCGTCTCGCAGTCCACGCTGCAGACCGTCCGTGCCTACCAAAGCATCGCCAACAACGGCGTCATGCTGCAGCCGCGGCTGATCGATTCGTACATTGCCCCGGATGGCACCGAAGAAAAAGTACCGGCACAGCCTTCCCGCGAGATAGTCTCCAACGAAACGGCCCAGCAGGTCCAGGACATCTTGGAAAGTGCCGTGACCGAGGGCGAGATCAAGGACGCAGGGATCGACGGCTACCGGGTGGGAGCCAAGACGGGCACGTCGGAATCACCCTGCGACGACGGCAAGTCCGGCTACTGCGGCTACACCGCTTCCATCGTGGGAATGGCGCCGATGGATGATCCGCGGTTTATTGTGGAGGTGGTGCTCCAGCGGCCGAAGGGCAGCATCTATGGCATCACCAACGGGCCGGTGTTCCGGTCCGTCATGAGCCAGACGCTGCGCACCTACAACGTCCAGCCTTCGACCGGCGAGCCGGCCCGGATGCCCCAGTACGCCAAGTAACCGTCCTCCACGCCGGAAGTACCAGCAGCATCCAGCGCATCACAGTGCCCGGACGATCGACTCCGGGCGCGATCACTAGCACCATCGGAGATCCCCTTGTCAGAGTTCACCACGCCCGGCGGCGAAGCCGCCGGGGACGCCAGCCAGGGCCGTTTCCGGCCCGCAGTCGTAGAGGCAGTCCGCCTGGCCGCGCTTGGGGAGGCCCTCGGCGTGGTCGTGCCGGCACCAGCCGCCGACGTGGAGATCTCCGGGATATCCCTCAACTCGCGATCCGTGGAGCCCGGGGACCTGTACGTGGCGTTGCCCGGCGCCAGCAGGCATGGCGCGGATTTCGCCTCCGACGCCATCAAGGCAGGTGCGGCGGCGGTGCTGACTGACGACGCCGGCGCACGCCTTCTCGCGCTGTCCACCGACACTGCAGTCCCGGTGCTCGTCGTGGACAACCCGCGCAACGACGTCGGGCCGCTGTCCGCCATGATCTACCGGAGCCAGGCGGGCAACCCGCTGCCGCTGTTCGGGGTGACAGGCACCAATGGGAAGACCACCACCACGTACTTCATTACGTCGCTTCTTCGTGCCTTGGGGAAGCGCAGCGGCCTGATCGGCACGATCGAAATCCTGGCCGGCGGAGAGCCGATCCCCAGCCTCCTCACCACGCCGGAGTCCACCGAGGTCCATGGCCTGCTGGCACTCATGCGCGAGCAGGGCCTCGACGCCGCGGCCATGGAAGTCTCGTCACACGCCATCTCATACCAGCGCGTCGATGGACTGGTGTTCGATGTGGCCGGCTTCACCAACCTCACCCAGGACCACCTGGACCTGCACCACAGCATGGAGGGCTACTTCGCCACCAAGGCGGAACTGTTCACTCCCCGGCGGGCCCGCAAAGCAGTGGTGATGGTCGACGACGAGTGGGGCCGCCGCCTCGCCGGCGCAGCAGAGGTACCGGTCACCACCGTCAGCACCACCCCGGGAACGCCCGCCGACTGGACCGTCACCCGGGCAGCGGCCCGCGGGCTGGGTACTGACTTCACGCTCTCCGGACCCGATGGTGCCACCCTGGACATCCACACTGGGCTGCCGGGCGGCTTTAACGTTGCCAACGCCGCCCTGGCGGTGGTCATGGTGCTCACGGCGGGGGTGGAAGTGTCCTCACTGCAGGACGTGCTGGACAGGCACGATCCCCTCACCGTGGCAGTCCCCGGACGCATGCAGCTGATTGCCGAACAGCCGGCTGCCGTAGTTGATTTCGCCCACAACACCGACGCCCTGGCGAGGGCGCTGGAAGCGGTCCGCCCACCCGAACCCGGCTCCCGGCTGATCGTGGTGTTCGGCGCCACCGGCCAGCGCGACCAGGGTAAGCGCCCGGCCATGGGCGCCATCGCCGCCCGTCTCGCCGACACCGTAATCGTCACCGACGACGACCCCCACGACGAAGACGCCGCAGCCATTCGTGCAGACGTCCTGGCCGGGGCGCAGGAGGCGCGGGAACGTGAGTCCCTGTCCAGCGAACTGCTGGAGGTCTTCCCGCGCGATGAGGCCATCCGGCGTGCCGTCGAACTGGCGCGCCCACAGGACACCATCCTCGTTGCCGGCCGCGGCCACGAGGTGTGGCAGGAAGTGAAAGGCGTCAATCTTGCCCTGGACGACAGGGTGGAGCTTCGCAGTGCCTTGACAGCCAGGGGATTCAACGTTCTCCATGACGACCGGATAGAGTCCTAGACCGAGATGATTGAATTTACAGCGGCGGAAATTGCCGAAATCACCAGCGGGCGCCTGGACGCCGATCCCGGAATCACGCCCCTGTCGGTGGTGACGGATTCGCGCGAAGCGACCCAGGGCTCGCTCTACGTCGCAAAGCCGGGCGAGCACGCCGACGGCCACGACTTCATCGCGGCGGCCTTCGAAGCCGGTGCCACCCTGGCCCTCGTCGAGCGACCCGCTGTGGCCCCGGACGGAACCGCCTACCCGTCCGTCGTGGTACCCGACGCCGTCCTCGCCATGGGCGCCCTTGCCGCCGAAGCTGTCCGCCGCATCCGCGCGGCCCGCGCCGAAGCCGGCGACCAGCTCACCGTCGTCGGCATCACCGGCTCTGCCGGGAAGACCACCACCAAGGACCTGCTGGCAGGAATCCTTGCCACCCAGGGCAACACGGTGGCGCCGCAGGGCTCCTACAACGGTGAAGTCGGCGTGCCGCTGACGGTCTTCCGGGCCGGAACCGATACCCGCTACCTGGTCATCGAAATGGGCGCCACCGGCATCGGCCACATCCGCTACCTCTCGGAGATGGTCAAGCCGGACATCGGCGTTGTCCTCGCGGTGGGAACGGCACACGCCGGCGAGTTCGGGGGAGTGGAGAACATCGCGGTGGCCAAGGGCGAGATGGTCGAAGGCCTTAACGCCGCCGGCACCGCCATCATCAACCTCGATGACGAACGTGTTGCTGCCATGCGCAGCCGCACCGAAGCCACAGTCATTGGTTTTTCCGCTGAAGGGCGGCCCGACGCACAGGTGCAGGCGCTGAACGCCGACACCAACGCGGGGGGAAGCCCTGAATTCGACCTTCAACTGCCTGACGGCGCGGACCCGCGCCACGTCAGCAGCCGACTCATCGGCGCCCACCACACCGGAAACCTCCTCGCCGCCGCCGCCGCAGCCTGGGCCGCAGGGGTGCCGGGTGAGCACATCGCCCGATCCCTCAGCAACCAGGCTGCCGCCAGCCGCTGGCGTATGGAACGCACCGAACGCGAAGACGGCGTCACCGTCATCAACGACGCCTACAACGCCAACCCCGAGTCGATGCGCGCCGCGCTGCGCACCCTGGCCGACCTCGGCCGGGGCCGCCGCACCTGGGCGGTCCTGGGGGCCATGCTGGAACTCGGCGATGACTCCATCCGCGAACACACTGCCGTCGGCACCCAGGTGGTCCGCCTGAACATCTCCAGGCTCCTGGTGGTGGGGCGCGAAGCCCGTGCCCTCTACGTCTCGGCGGTCCAGGAAGGCTCCTGGGGTGACGAATGCCTCTTCGCCGAAACCGTCGACGAGGCTTACGAGGTTCTGGAGGCCGAACTCCAACCGGGCGACCTGGTGCTGTTCAAGTCCTCCAACAGCGTGGGACTTCGCCATTTGGGCGATCGGATAGCATTGCCACCAACCCCGCGACTTGCCGATGAAAGGAGCACTCTGCTGTGATTGCACTTTTGATCGGTGCGGGCCTGGCGCTGCTGTGCGCCCTGGTGGGCACCCCGCTTTTCATCCGGCTCCTGGTGCGACGGGGCTATGGCCAGTTCATCCGCGACGACGGACCGACGTCGCACCACACCAAGCGCGGCACGCCGACCATGGGCGGAACAGTGGTGGTGGCCGCGGTGCTCCTCAGCTACGGGCTTACCCACCTCATCATGCTGATGATGAACCCCGAGTCCCCCGGACCGTCCGCATCCGCCCTTATCCTGCTCTTCCTCATGGTGGGCATGGGCCTGGTGGGCTTCCTGGACGACTTCATCAAGATCTCCCGGCAGCGCAGCCTCGGGCTGAACGCCAAGGCCAAGCTCATCCTGCAGGGACTGGTGGGCATCATCTTTGCGGTGCTGGCGCTGAACTTTCCCAACGACGCAGGCCTGACCCCGGCGTCGACCAAGATTTCCCTCGTCCGGGACCTGCCATGGCTTGACCTCGCCTTCGGAGGCACCGTCCTGGGTGCCATCCTGTTCGTGATCTGGTCCAACATCATCGTCACCGCTGCCACCAACGGCGTGAACCTGACGGACGGCCTGGACGGGCTGGCCGCCGGGGCATCCGTCATGGTGTTCGGCGCATATACGCTCATGGGCATCTGGCAGAGCAACCAGGCCTGCGGTTCTCCCCGGGAAGCGGGCAGTGGCTGCTACCTCGTCCGGGACCCGCTGGACCTGGCGCTCCTGGCCGCGATCCTCAGTGCGGCGCTGGTGGGATTCCTCTGGTGGAACACCTCGCCCGCCAAGATCTTCATGGGCGACACCGGTTCACTGGCCATCGGGGGAGCCGTCGCCGGATTCGCCATCCTCTCCAGGACCGAGCTCCTCCTCGGGATCGTGGGCGGCCTCTTCGTTCTGATCACCCTCTCCGTCATCATCCAGGTGGGGTACTTCAAAGCCACCGGGGGTAAGCGCGTGTTCAAGATGGCGCCGCTCCAGCACCACTTCGAACTGAAGGGCTGGGCCGAGGTCACTGTTGTCGTCCGGTTCTGGATCCTGGGCGGACTGTTCGTCGCCGTCGGACTGGGCATCTTCTACGCTGAATGGGTTGTACTGCTGTGACCGTTTCCCCCCGCCTGCAAAACCTCGTCTCCTGGGACTCGGACTGGGCCGGCCTGCGGGTGGCCGTCACCGGGATCGGAGTTTCCGGCTTCGCCGCCGCGGATACGCTCATTGAACTCGGGGCCCGCGTGGTGGTGGTGGACGCCGCTACCAGCGAGACCGCCCGCGCGCACGCGGACACCCTGAAGATCGTCGGCGCCGCAGATGTGCTGCTGGGCCCGGATGCTGTCACCCGGATCCCCAGGATTGACGGCGAACTCCCCGAACTGATTGTCACCTCGCCCGGCTGGCGGCCGGACCAGGCCCTGCTCGCCGCGGCGGCGCGTGCCCACATCCCGGTGTGGGGCGACGTGGAACTCGCCTGGCGCGTGCGGGTCCGCGAGGGCAGGAAGACGGCCGACTGGCTGACCATTACGGGTACCAACGGAAAGACCACCACCGTCGGCCTGACCGAGTCCATGCTGAGGGCCGGCGGGCTGAAGGCCATTGCGGTGGGCAATGTGGGAACACCCATCCTGGATGCCATCCGGGATCCCGTGGAATACGACGTCTTCGCGGTCGAACTTTCCAGCTTCCAGCTCCACTGGGCCGAGTCCGTTTCGCCGGTGGCCAGCGTTTGCCTGAACGTCGCCGAGGACCACGTCGACTGGCATGGCTCCTACGATTCCTACCTGGCGGACAAGGCCAAGGTGTACGAACGCACCCAGAAGGCCTGCATCTACAACGCCGAGCAGGTGGAAACCGAACGCATGGTGGAGAACGCCGACGTGGTGGAAGGCTGCCGCGCCGTCGCCTTCACCACCCTCACTCCCGCGGTGAGCATGCTGGGCGTCGTGGAGGGACTGCTCGTGGACCGCGCCTTCATCGAGGAGCGCAAGGACAGCGCAGCCGAACTGGCGGCCATGACAGACCTCGGTCCGCTGGCGCCCCGGCACATGGTGGCCAACGCCCTTGCGGCCGCAGCCCTGGTCCGGGCCTACGGGGTCGAGCCGAAGGCCGTCCGCCAGGGCATCCAGGACTACATCCCCGGCGACCACCGCATCCAGCCCGTGGCCCGCATGAAGGGCGTCCTCTGGATCAACGACTCCAAGGCCACCAACCCGCACGCCGCCTCTGCCTCCCTGTCGGCGTTCAGCAATGTTGTCTGGATCGCCGGCGGGCTCTCCAAGGGCGTGACGTATGACGACCTCGTCCGGGAACACGCCCACCGGCTGAAAGCCGTGGTCCTGATCGGAACAGACACATCCGCGCTCCGCGAGGCCCTCCAGCGACACGCGCCCGATGTCCCGGTGATCGAGCCGGACCCGGGTGACACTGAAGGGGTGCAGACTGCTGCGGCACCTGGCGGCACCCAGGCGGGATCCCCCGGCAACGGGGAGCAGGTGATGGCCAGGGCCGTTGCGTCAGCAGCGCGGCTGGCCGGGTCCGGTGACACCGTGCTGATGGCTCCGGCAGCTGCTTCCATGGATCAGTTCTCTTCCTATGCTCACCGTGGTGGTGCTTTCATCGACGCTGTCCGCGAGCTTGTGGAAGGGCAGGCCCAGACCGGCGAGGAGTAACAATGGTCAGCACGCCCACCCGGCCGCAGGCTGGCAAGCCGCGCCCCGGGTCCACCGCCACGGCAGCACGGGGCCCGGCAGCCCCTGCCGACCGGCTGCGGACCATCTACCGCAGGTTCTGGTCCGCTTTGGAGGGAACGGGCACGTCCCGGAACGGCTCCACCTACTACCTCATCCTCGGGGCCACCCTGGCCCTGACGGCCATCGGGATCATGATGGTCCTGTCGGCCTCAAGCGTCGAATCCATCGCCGCCGGCAAATCGCCCTACGGGGACGCCCTCAAACAGGGCATTTTCGCGGCGCTCGGCATCTTCACCATGTTCGTGCTCTCGCGCGTCAACGTCGTCTGGCTCAAGCGGCTCGCCTGGCCCGGCATCGGCGCAGCCGTGGTGCTCCTGGTCCTGGTGCAGGTCATCGGCGACGAGATCAACGGCAACCGGAACTGGATCGACCTCGGCGGCGTGACTTTCCAGCCGTCCGAGGCAGCCAAACTCGCCCTCGCCCTCTGGATGGCCACCGTCCTCGCCCGGAAGGGGCAGCTGATCAGCCGCTGGCAGCACGTGCTGGTCCCGGCGGTGCCCATGGCCGCGGTCATCGTGGGCCTGGTCCTCGTGGGCAACGACCTCGGCACCGCGATGATCATCATGATGATCGTCGCGGCCGCCCTCTTCTTCGCCGGCGTCCCCCTCTACCTTTTCGGCATCGCGGGCGTCATCGCCGCCGCAGGCACCGCCGTCATGGCCGTCACCAGCTCGAACCGCATGTGCCGCATCACCTCGTGGTGGACGGGCCAGTCGTGCGCGGACGGGATCGACGCGAACTACCAGGCCACAAACGGCCTCTATGGCCTGGCCTCCGGCGGGTGGCTCGGGGTGGGCCTCGGGCAGAGCCGGCAGAAGTACAGCTGGATCCCCGAAGCGCACAACGACTTCATCTTCGCCATCATTGGCGAGGAGCTCGGACTGGTGGGAACCGTCGTCGTCCTGATCCTCTTTGCCATCCTCGGTGCCGCCATCTACCGCGTCGTCGTGGCCCAGGCAGACATGTTCCACCGGGTCCTGGCCGGCACCATCATGGTCTGGCTGCTCGGCCAGGCCACCGTGAACATGTCGGTGGTGACGGGGCTGATGCCGGTCATCGGCGTTCCGCTGCCGTTCATCTCCTACGGCGGATCGGCGCTGCTGATGTCGCTGTGTGCGATCGGCGTGGTCCTGTCTCTGGCCCGGGAGCAGATGGCGCCCGCCATCCGGCCCAAGCGGATGCTCAAATTCAAGGCCCGGAAAGGGCGGGGCAGCAAGCCCCAACAAAAGACTGCAAGGAAGCGTGCCTAACCAGAGATGACTTCGACCCAACCCTCCATCGTCCTGGCCGGCGGCGGAACGGCAGGCCACATCAGCCCGCTGCTCGCCATTGCCGCCGCCCTGCGGAGTGCCTCGCCGGAGGCCGCCATCCTTGCCGTGGGAACACCGTCGGGGATGGAAACCCGGCTGGTTCCAGCTGCAGGCGTCAAACTGGCCACCATCGACCGCGTGCCCTTCCCGCGGAGGCCATCGGCCGACCTGCTGCGCCTGCCCGCCCGGCTGGCCGGCGCCGTCCGCCAGGCCGGAAGCATCCTGGACGACGCGGCGGCGGACGTCGTGGTGGGCGTGGGCGGCTATGTCTGCACCCCTATGTACCTCGCGGCGCGGAAGCGGCGGATCCCCATCGTGATCCATGAAGCGAATGCCCGGCCCGGGCTCGCTAACCGCGTGGGCGCCCTCCTGAACGCCCGGGTCGCCGTGGCGTTCGAGGGAACACCCCTGCGGAATGCCGTGCACGTCGGGATGCCCATGCGGACCGAAATCTCCGGACTGGACCGCAAAGCCGCCCGCGCCGCGGCCCGGGAAGCACTCGGACTCGACCCCCACCAGCCCACCCTGATCGTCACCGGCGGATCCTCTGGCGCCCAAAGCATCAACCGGACCATTGCCTCGGCCGTGGGGCAACTGTCCGCCGCGGGCATCCAGACCCTGCACATCACCGGCCGCGGCAAGACCGTTCTGGATGAGGGCGGTCGGCCGCTTGCCGCCCCCGGGTACCGCCAGGTGGAGTACGTCGACGGCATGGAGCTTGCCTACGCAGCAGCAGACCTGCTGCTGGCCCGGTCGGGCGCCGCCACGGTATGCGAGGTCGCCGCCGTCGGCGTTCCCGCCATCCTGGTGCCCCTGCCGATCGGCAACGGGGAGCAGGCACTCAACGCCGCTGGCCTTGTCGCCGCCGGCGGTGCGGTGCTGGTCGCTGACCGGGACTTCACTGCCGAGTGGGTCTCCCGGGAGCTGGTCCCGCTGATCACCGACAAAGCACGGCTCGCCGGCATGGAAACCAATTCCTACCGGCTGGGCATCCGAAACGCCGACCAGCGCATGGCTGGCCTCATCCTGGAAGCGGTATCCGCATGAACCCCAACAGCGCAGGCCTGGACACCCTTGGCCGGGTGCACTTCATCGGCATCGGGGGAGTAGGCATGTCTGCCGTGGCCCGGATCATGGTGGCCCGCGGGGTTCCCGTCAGCGGCTCCGACGCCAAGGACCTGCCCGTCATGGCTGACCTTGCCGCCGCCGGTGCCCGCATCGCCGTCGGCTACGACGCTGCACACCTGGGTGACGCGCAGACAGTGGTTGCCGGCTCGGCCATCCGGGACGACAACCCCGAGCTTGCGGCCGCACGGCAGGCCGGGCTGCCGGTGCTGCACCGTTCCCAGGCCCTGGCCGCCACCATGGGCAATGACACCGTGGTGACCGTCGCGGGAACGCACGGCAAGTCCACCACGACGTCGATGATCACCGTCCTGCTGCAGGGCACGGGACTCGATCCCTCCTTCGCCATCGGGGCCAACGTTCCTGCCCTCGGCGTCAACGCCGCATCCGGGCAGTCCGGTATCTTCGTGGCCGAGGCAGACGAATCCGACGGTTCCTTCCTCAACTACCGGCCGCGCATCGCCGTCGTCACCAATGTGGAGCCCGACCACCTGGACTTCTATGGCACGGCTGAAGCGGTGTATGAGTCCTTCGACCGCTTCACCGCGCTGCTGCCCGCCGACGGCGTGCTGGTTGCCTGCGCTGACGACGCCGGCGCCCTGGCGCTGGCCGGCAGGACCAAGGCCCGCGGCAACACCCGGGTCATCCTGTACGGCACCGGCGGCGACGCGGATGTCAAGCTGCTCGACGGCGGTCCCGGCCACGTGTCCGTATCCACGGCCCAGGGGCAGTTCGACCTTGCCCTGCAGGTACCCGGCCGGCACAACGCGCTCAACGCGGCAGCCGCCTTTGCCGTGGCCCTGGAACTGGGAGTCGAACCTGCCGCGGCAGCAGCCGGGCTGGCCAGGTTCTCGGGGGCATCCCGCCGCTTTGAACTGAAGGGCTCGGAACGGGGGGTGCGCGTCTTCGACGACTATGCGCACCACCCCACGGAAGTACGGGCTGCGCTTGCGGCGGCGCGTTCCGTCGCGGGGAACCACAAGGTCCACGTGCTGTTCCAGCCGCACCTGTTTTCCCGAACCCGTGAGTTCGCGCAGGAGTTTGCCGACGCGTTGAACCTTGCCGACACCGCACTGGTCCTGGACATCTACCCCGCGCGGGAGGATCCCATTCCCGGGGTCACGAGCCAGCTCATCGCGGACCACCTGCAGGCAGGAGGCCGGGTTGTGGCTGCCGGCGACGCCGTTGCGGCGGTCGCGGCCGAGGCGGCCGACGGGGACATCGTCCTGACCGTGGGTGCAGGGGATGTCACCGCGTACGGCCCCAGGATTGTCGAGGCGCTGCGTGGCTAGCACCCGCCGCCCCACCTACTCGCCGGCCAACCGGAACAGGCGGCCCGAAACAGGGCCCGGAAACGGTGCGAAGAAAGAGGCTTCCGGTGGCGCCGCGGGTGACGTGATTACGGCGTCCCGCAGTATCCCGGACGACGCTGCAAACGGTGCTGCACGGGAGCCGGCGAAGGATCAGAAACCCGCGGGTGCCACGGTCCTGGCGTTTCCGGAGCCCAAGGGCAAACGGCGCCGGAAGAGGCTGCTGCTGGTGGCGGGAACGGTGCTGGCACTCGTTGCCGGGTTGCTGGCGGCCGCGGTCTACTCGCCGCTGCTGGCACTGCAGAGCATCTCCGTCTCCGGGACGCGGCTCACCACGCCCGGGCAGGTGGAGGCCGCGCTGGAACCTCTCCGGGGCAGGCCCCTGCCGCAGATCACCGACGACGAAGTGCGCGGCCTCCTCGGTTCGTTGGTCCAGGTCAAGTCGGTGACGGTGGAGGCGCGGCCGCCATCCACCCTCGCTGTCGCGGTGCATGAACGCATTCCAGTGGCGCTGGTCAAGCAGGGGGAGCAGTACCAGCTCGTGGACGTCGACGGCGTCCAGCTGGCCACCACGGATGATCCGGCGTCGGCTTCCCTGCCGGTGATCGACGGTGGTGCCGGCGCCATCGGCCAGGACCTGTTCCGGGCCACCGCCGCGGTCCTGGCCGCCTTGCCCGCAGATGTCCTGGCGAAGCTTTCCAACGCCTCCGCCCAGTCGGTGGATGCCGTCGAACTCAAGCTTGTGGACGGCCAGACCATCGTCTGGGGCAACGCCTCGGAGAAGGAGCTCAAGGCCCGCGTCCTGGCGGCGCTCCTCAAGGCTCCGGTTGACCCGAAGAACCCGGTCCGGGTCTACGATGTCAGCGTGCCGCGCCAGCCCGTGACACGGTGAGCACTTTCTTTTCCGGTATTAATCCGACACGCGGACCCGGTTATTGAATGTCCGAACCAGAGGAAATACCGTCACAGACAAGAGTTACTTGACATAACTATAACCTTCAAGTCGAAGGTTAAGGTTGCGTCCTTCAAGCTCTCCATCAGTTTTTCGCAATAAGACACGAACAAGGGACACGTAACGTGGCAGCTCCGCAGAATTACTTGGCCGTCATCAAAGTCGTCGGCATCGGCGGCGGTGGCGTGAACGCAGTCAACCGCATGATCGAGGTCGGGCTTCGGGGTGTTGAGTTCATCGCGATCAATACCGACGCCCAGGCACTGCTGATGAGCGACGCCGACGTGAAGCTCGACGTCGGACGCGAGCTGACCCGTGGCCTCGGAGCAGGTGCCAACCCGGAGGTCGGCAAGCAGGCCGCCGAGGACCACGCGGACGAAATCGAGGAAGTCCTGCGCGGCGCCGACATGGTGTTCGTGACGGCCGGCGAAGGCGGCGGAACCGGCACCGGCGGCGCGCCCGTCGTCGCCCGGATTGCCCGGTCCCTCGGCGCCCTGACCATCGGCGTCGTCACCCGTCCGTTCACCTTCGAGGGCCGCCGCCGCGCCGGCTCCGCAGAGGCCGGCATCGACGCCCTGCGCGACGAAGTCGACACCCTGATCGTGATCCCCAACGACCGCCTGCTGTCCATCAGCGACCGCAACGTCTCGGTCCTGGACGCCTTCCGCTCCGCGGACCAGGTGCTGCTCTCAGGTGTCCAGGGCATTACCGACCTCATCACCACCCCTGGCCTGATCAACCTCGACTTCGCCGACGTGAAGTCGGTCATGCAGGGTGCCGGCTCCGCGCTGATGGGCATCGGTTCGGCCCGGGGCGAGGACCGCGCCGTCAAGGCGGCCGAACTGGCCATCGCCTCGCCGCTGCTGGAAGCTTCGATCGATGGCGCCCACGGCGTGCTGCTTTCCATCCAGGGTGGCTCGGACCTCGGCCTGTTCGAGATCAACGAGGCCGCCCGGCTGGTCCAGGAGGTAGCACACCCCGAGGCCAACATCATCTTCGGTGCCGTCATTGACGACGCCCTGGGTGACGAAGCCCGCGTCACAGTGATCGCCGCCGGGTTCGACGACGTCAAGGCGACGTCGCCGTCCATGGACCAGTCCCAGCCCCAGGCCGCTCCGCAGCGCCCGGCCGCCCCGGCAGCCGCGCCCGCGTCGGCCCAGCCGCAGTCGGGCGGCACGCACCAGGCCAGTGTGCAGCCGATCCACGCCGGTGTTGGTGCGGCGGGACTGAGCAACTGGGGCCAGCAGCGTCCGTCGGCCGTCCCTGCTGATTCCGGCTTCGACGTCGACCTGCCGTCCGTCGTGGAGCCGGACCTGACCGGCACCCACCCGGACGACCTGGATGTCCCCGATTTCCTGAAGTAGGCACCGGCTTGTTCCATTGGCGCGCCGGCATCCTCCCGGGGGTGTCGGCCGCATTCACTGACGCCGGAGCCGGCAACCTGGCCCTGCACGTGGGCGACGACCCTGCAGCTGTCCAGGAGCGCCGGCGCCGCGTGGAGCAGTCCATTGGCGTGGCTCCCCAGTCGCTCCGCTTCATGAACCAGGTCCACGGCGCAAACGTTGCTGTCATGGATGCCGGTTCGCCGTCGCCGGAAGCAGACGGCATGGTGTCCCGGGGCCTGCCGCTGGCAGTCATGGTGGCCGACTGCATTCCCGTTCTGCTTGCCGGTACTGCGGCCACCGGTCCAGTCCTCGCCGCCGTCCATGCCGGACGCCCGGGCGTTGCCAGCGGCGTGCTTCCTGCCGCAGTGGACAGGATGGCCTCCCTCGGTGCCTCCGGCATCCGGGCGTGGCTTGGTCCATCGATCTGTGGCGCCTGCTATGAGGTTCCCGCTGCCCTTCGCGACGAGGTGGCTGAACTGGTACCCGCGAGCTGGAGCGCCACCTCGTGGGGAACGCCCGCGCTGGACCTTCCGGCCGGAGCCCGCAGCCAGCTCGAGGCGGCAGGGGTGCAGGTGGAATACTCGGGCACCTGCACGCTGGAGACGGAGAGCCTGTATTCGTACCGGCGGAACCGGAACACCGGCCGCTTCGCCGGAGTGGTGTGGTGCCATGACTGACACCTCTGCCCACGGCGAACCAGGGACCGATCCCCGAACTGCTGAACTGGCGGAACGCCTCGCAGCGGTCCGCCGGCGCATCTCCGCCGCCGCCGAAGCCGCCGGGCGCGCCGACCGGCCGCCCTCACTCATCGTGGTCACAAAATTCCACCCGGCCGCGGACATCAGGCGGCTCGCCGCCCTGGGCGTTACGGACGTGGGCGAGAACCGGGACCAGGAGGCAGCCGCGAAAGCGGCCGAACTCGCCGACTGCCCTCTCACCTGGCACTTCGTTGGCCAGCTCCAGACGAAGAAGGCCAAGTCCGTGGTCCGCTACGCCTCGGCAGTGCACTCGGTGGACCGCGAGCAGCTGGTAGAGGCCCTGGCAAAGGCGGCCCGGAATGAAATTGACGCCAGCGGACGGCCGCCCCTGGACTGCTATATCCAGGTCAACCTTGAAGACCATGCAGACGACGCCGGCACGCACCGGGGAGGGGCTGTCCCGGCCGACGTCCCGGTGCTGGCCGAGAGGATCGCCGCGGAGCCCGGCCTGAACCTTGCCGGGGTCATGGCGGTTGCCCCCCTGGGCCTGCCGCCGGGGCCCGCCTTCGAGAAGCTGGCCGCGATTTCCGCGCGCCTGGTGGCGGAGTATCCCGGCGCCACAGCCATCTCGGCGGGCATGAGCCAGGACCTGGAAGACGCCATCAAGTTCGGGGCGACACACCTGCGAATCGGTTCCGATATTCTCGGTTCCCGTCCCGCAGTGGGGTAGCGTCGGTCCTGTTGGAAGTGATGGGCGGGGGACTCCAGTGCTGTCGAATCATTGGGCGGCCCGCTTACGGGACACGATTAGGAGTCGACCATGGCCGGCGCTCTGCGCAAGACAATGATCTATCTTGGGCTCGCCGACGGCGACGAGCATTACGAGCCCGAGCAACAGACCACACGTAAGGATGAGGACGAAACAATGGAAGTTGACCGCGAGGAACGCCGTGCGCCAGCACCGGTCCGCGAAGTCAGCCGTGAGGCGTCCTACACCCCTGAAGAGGAATACCGCGCCCCTGTGACTCCCATAAAGCGTGCGGCATCGAGCCGTGAAGAGAACACCGGCCTCCGCCAGATCACCACGATCCACCCGCGCTCCTACAACGACGCCAAACTCATCGGTGAGAGCTTCCGGGACGGCATTCCGGTGATCATGAACGTCACCGACATGGGCGAGGCCGACGCCAAGCGTCTGGTGGACTTTTCTGCCGGGCTGGTATTCGGCCTGCGCGGCAGCATCGAACGGGTGACCAACAAGGTATTCCTGCTCTCGCCGTCGTACGTGGAAGTCATCGGCGACGACAAGAAGGCCAGCGACACGCAGGCCAGTTTCTTCAACCAAAGCTGAACATCAGGATGCGGCCGGATGCCAGGCAGGGACACCTGTCTGGCATCTGTGCTGAAATAGAGAAGACGCTCGGCAACACCGCGGCACCACCGCTGGATACGGAGATATGAATTAAGCCATGGCAATTGTTTTCGCACTGGTCTATCTCGCGCTGCTGCTCTTCTTTATCGCCCTCATCATCCGCCTGGTCTTCGACTGGGTGCAGGTGTTCGCGAGGGAGTGGCGCCCCAGGGGTGCCGCCCTGGTGGTGGCGCACACCGTGTACTCCATCACCGATCCTCCCCTCAAGGGCCTGCGGCGGATGATCCCGCCCCTGCGGCTGGGGGGCATCTCGCTGGACCTGGGCTTCCTGATCCTTTTCATCGGGGTCAGCATTGCGATGAACATCACCAGGGGCCTTGCCTGATTTACCGACACGGCCCAGCTGCGCAGCGGTGCTCTCCGGCGGGGAACAGTTACTGTGAAAGCGAAGAAAGCTCGAGTTTGACACCGCAGTGTTGAATTAGAGTAAGCAGACCAAATTTAGGTACCGTAGTTTTGACGGCCGGAAGGCCTACTGACTAACCAGACCAGTGAGGTGACCAGATGGCTTTGACGCCAGAAGACGTTGTCAACAAGCGCTTTCAGCCCACCAAGTTCCGTGAGGGCTACGACCAGGACGAGGTTGACGACTTCCTGGACGAGATCGTCGTCGAGCTTCGCCGCCTGAACCAGGAAAACGACGAACTTCGCAAGAAGCTCGCCGAAGCGGGTTCCAGCGTTCCGGCAAGCTCAGCCACCGCACCCGTGGTGGAAAAGGTCCCCGCGCCGGTCAAGGCCGACAAGGACGAGGCCCGCGAGAAGGCAGAGGCTGAAGCCAAGGCTGCCGAAGCCGCCAAGAAGAAGGACGTCCAGCCGGCTCCGGTTGCTGCCGCCCCCGCTGCCGGTTCTCCTGCCGCCACCGCATCCGCCGAGTCCGCTGCCGGCCTGCTGGCCATGGCCCAGCAGATGCACGACCGCCACGTCGCCGACGGACAGGCCCAGAAGGACAAGATCATCGCCGAAGCGCAGATCGAAGCCAGCAGCCTCGTCAACGACGCCCAGGAGAAGTCCCGGAAGATCCTCGGTGCACTGGAACAGCAGCGTTCGGTCCTCGAGCGCAAGGTGGAGCAGCTGCGCGGCTTCGAACGCGACTACCGCTCACGCCTGAAGGCCTACATCGAGGGCCAGCTCCGCGACCTCGAAGCCCGTGGCTCGGTTGCGACGCCGGAAGTCAGCGAAGCCAACTAAGCTGGCAGCACGTATTCTGAAAGCCGGTGGCTGAGGATTCCTCGGCCACCGGCTTTTGGCATCACCCGGTATTACGAATGAAAGCACCATGACTGACGAACTTGCCGCCGACGCCGCACGCCCTGTCCCGCCCTCCCAGCGCCCGCGCCGGGCTGTGCTGCTGTCCCTCTTCGCCGGATTCGCGGTGTTTGCCTATGTCCTGGACCAGCTGACCAAACTCTGGGTCACCTCCACCATGGTCGAGGGCGAGCGGATCCCGGTGCTGCCGCCCCTCCTGCACTGGTACTTCATCCGGAACTCCGGGGCTGCGTTTTCCATCGGTGAGAACATCACCTGGGTGTTTTCCCTCATTATGGCCGGAGTCGCCATCGCGATCCTTTTCCAGGTACGCAGGCTGGGATCCGCCTGGTGGGCCCTGGCGCTTGGCCTCCTGCTGGGCGGTGCCCTCGGGAACCTCACCGACCGGCTTTTCCGTGAACCGTCCTTCGGGATGGGGCATGTGGTGGACTTCATCCAGCTGCCCAACTTCGCGATCTTCAACATCGCCGACTCCGCCGTGGTGTCCGCCGTCGGCATCATCTGCATCCTGACCATCCGGGGCGTAGCCCTCGACGGCACCCGCGTGGGCGGCGGACGCAAGGACGGGCCCGGCCATGACTGAGCGCATCGTTATCGAAGAAGCATTCGGCGGAACACGTGCGGACGCCGGGCTGGCAGGAATCCTGGGAATCTCGCGGTCCGTTGCCGCCTCGCTGCTGGCGGAGGGCCATGTGCTGCACGGTGGCAAGACGCTGGGCAAGTCGGCAAAACTCGTGGCCGGGGATGTCCTGGACATCACGGTGCCGGAACGGCGCAACCCGCTGGAAGTCGTGGAGGAACCTGTGGAAGGCCTGAACATCCTGCTCGACGACGACGATTTCGTCGTCGTGGACAAGCCCGTGGGCGTAGCGGCGCACCCGTCACCCGGTTGGGTGGGGCCCACCGTCGTGGGCGGCCTGGCCGCCGCCGGCTACCGCATCTCCACCTCCGGCGCCCCCGAACGGGCCGGCATCGTCCACCGGCTCGACGTCGGCACCTCCGGGGTGATGGTCGTCGCAAAGTCGGAGCGGGCCTACACCGCGCTCAAGCGGGCGTTCAAGGAACGCACAGTCGACAAGGTGTACCACGCTGTGGTGCAGGGACTCCCGGACCCCTTGACCGGAACCATCGACGCGCCAATCGGCCGCCACCCCGGACACGACTGGCGCTTCGCCGTGATCGAGGACGGCCGCCCCTCCGTCACCCACTACGAGGTACTTGAGGCCTTCGGCAGGGCCAGCCTGGTGGAAGTGCACCTCGAAACCGGCCGGACGCACCAGATCCGCGTCCACTTCTCCGCGCTCCGGCACCCCTGCGCCGGTGACCTCACCTACGGCGCAGACCCGCGGCTGGCTGCAAACCTCGGCCTGACGCGGCAGTGGCTGCATGCAAGGGAGCTGTCGTTTGACCATCCGGTGACGGGGGAGCGCGTTACGGTCACCAGCGACTATCCGCAGGACCTGGCCTACGCCCTGGACATTCTGGGATCCGGGCAGGCCTGACGGGCCGGTGAACCTGACACGCCGGCCGCAGCCCGGACGCCCGGGAGGCAGCGCTTAGAATAGTGCGGTGAGTTCCAGCAATGATTCGTTTGTCCACCTGCACACCCACACCGAATATTCCATGCTGGATGGAGCTGCCCGCCTGGGGGAGCTGTTCGACGAGACCGAGCGCCTGGGCATGCCTGCCCTTGCCACGACGGACCACGGCTACCTGTTCGGTGCTTTCGATTTCTGGCAGAAGGCCCAGGCCAAGGGCATCAAGCCGATCATCGGCGTCGAAGCCTATGTGACTCCGGGCACCGCGCGGACGGACAAGGAACGCGTGCGGTGGGGCGACGAATCCCAGCGCAAGGACGACGTCTCCGGTGGTGGCTCCTACACGCACATGACGCTGCTGAGCTACAACAACGTGGGCATGCGGAACCTGTTCCGCGCCTCCTCCATCGCGTCGCTGGACTCCGTCTTCGGCAAGTGGCCCCGGCTGGACCGCGAACTGCTGAACACCTATTCCGAGGGCCTCATCGCCACCACGGGATGCCCCTCCGGCGAAGTCCAGACCCGGCTGCGCCTCGGCCAGTACCGCGAAGCCCTGGAAGCGGCGGCCGAATTCCGGGACATCTTCGGCGCGGAGAACTACTTCTGCGAACTGATGGACCACGGGCTTGATATCGAACGCCGTGTCACGGGGGACCTGCTGCGGCTCGCCAAGGACCTGAACCTGCCGCTGGTGGCCACGAACGACCTCCATTACACGCACGAGCACGACGCCAAGGCGCACGAGGCCCTGCTGGCCATCCAGTCCGGTTCCACCCTGCTGGAGCCGACGTACGACAACGGCGGCTCGCGCTTCGCCTTCTCCGGCAGCGGCTACTACCTCAAATCCCCGCAGGAGATGCGGGAGCTCTTCCGCGACCACCCGGACGCCTGTGACAACACCCTGCTCATCGCGGAGCGCTGCGAGGTGTCCTTCAACACCGACGCCAACTACATGCCCCGGTTCCCCTGCCCGCCGGGCGAGGACGAGACCTCGTGGCTGGTCAAGGAAGTGGACAAGGGACTGAAGTACCGGTATCCCGGCGGCGTCCCGGACGATGTCAGGAAACAGGCCGACTACGAGCTCGGCGTCATCACGTCCATGGGCTTCCCGGGCTACTTCCTGGTGGTTGCCGACTTCATCAACTGGGCCAAGAACAACGGCATCCGGGTGGGCCCCGGCCGCGGCTCGGGTGCAGGCTCCATGGTGGCCTACGCGATGCGCATCACCGACCTCGACCCGCTGCGGCACGGACTGATCTTCGAACGGTTCCTGAACCCGGACCGCGTCTCCATGCCCGACTTCGACGTCGACTTCGATGACCGGCGCCGCTCCGAGGTCATCGACTATGTGACCCGCAAGTACGGCGACGAGCGCGTGGCCATGATCGTCACCTACGGCACGATCAAGACCAAGCAGGCCCTCAAGGACTCATCCCGCGTCCTCGGCTACCCGTTCAGCATGGGCGAGACGCTGACCAAGGCGCTGCCGCCGGCCGTCATGGCCAAGGACATTCCGCTCGCGGACATCCAGAACCCCGAGGCCAAGCGGTATTCCGAGGCCGGCGACTTCCGGCAGCTGATCGCCACCGATCCCGAGGCCGCCAAGGTCTTCGAGACGGCACTGGGCATCGAGGGCCTGAAGCGCCAGTGGGGCGTGCACGCCGCCGGCGTCATCATGTCCTCGGACCCCATCATCGACGTCATCCCGATCATGCGCCGCTTCCAGGACGGCCAAGTCATCACCCAGTTCGACTACCCGACGTCCGAGGGCCTGGGCCTGATCAAGATGGACTTCCTGGGCCTGCGGAACCTCACGATCATTTCCGACGCCCTTGAGAACATCAAGATGAACCGGGGCATCGACCTGGACCTGGAAAACCTCGAACTGGACGACGCCGCCTCCTACGAACTCCTGGCACGCGGTGACACCCTGGGCGTCTTCCAGCTCGACGGCGGTCCCATGCGGTCGCTGCTCAAGCTCATGAAGCCTGACAACTTCGAAGACATCTCCGCCGTCCTGGCGCTCTACCGGCCGGGCCCCATGGGCGCCAACGCCCACACGGACTATGCACTGCGCAAGAACGGGATTCAGGAAGTCATCCCCATCCACCCGGAACTTGAGGAACCCCTCCGCGAGATCCTGGGCGGCACCTTCGGCCTGATCGTGTACCAGGAGCAGGTCATGGCCGTCGCGCAGAAGCTGGCAGGCTACTCGCTGGGCCAGGCAGACATTTTGCGCCGCGCGATGGGCAAGAAGAAGAAGTCCGAGCTGGATAAGCAGTTCGCCGGCTTCTCCCAGGGCATGCAGGACAACGGCTACTCCATGGAAGCCGTCAAGACTTTGTGGGACATCCTGCTGCCGTTCTCCGACTACGCCTTCAACAAGGCCCACTCGGCGGCGTACGGCGTCATCTCCTACTGGACCGCGTACCTCAAGGCGCACTACGCGCCTGAGTACATGGCCGCGCTGCTGACCTCGGTGGGTGACGACAAGGACAAGTCCGCCATCTACCTGAATGAGTGCCGCCGCATGGGCATCACGGTGCTGCCGCCGGATGTCAACGAGTCCGCACTGAACTTCACCCCTGTGGGCAACGACATCCGCTTCGGCATGGGCGCCATCCGCAACGTGGGCGTCAACGCTGTGGAAGCCATGGTGGCCGCCCGTGAAAGCGAGGGCGCCTTCACGTCCTTCAAGGACTACCTGATGAAAGTTCCGGCCGTGGTCTGCAACAAGCGGACCATCGAATCGCTGATCAAGTCCGGCGCGTTCGATTCACTGGGCCACCACCGCCGCGCCCTGGCCATGGTCCATGAAGAGGCCATCGATTCGGTCATCACCCTCAAGCGCAACGAGGCGATCGGCCAGTTCGACCTCTTCGCCGGGTTCGACGAAGCCGAATCGGAAGCGTCCCTCAGCATCGAGATTCCGGACCTGCCCGAGTGGGAAAAGAAGGACAAGCTCTCCTTCGAGCGGGACATGCTGGGCCTGTACGTCTCGGACCACCCGCTGCAGGGCCTGGAAGGCCTCCTGGCCCAGCACGCGGAGATGAGCATCACGTCCATCCTGGGCGAGGACGGGCCGCAGGACGGTGCCATCATCACCATCGCCGGCATGATCACCTCCCTGAGCCGGCGGATCGCCAAGGCCAGCGGCAACGCGTATGCCCGCGCCGAAGTGGAGGATCTGGGCGGTTCGATTGAAGTGATGTTCTTCGGCCAGGTCTACGGGCCCATCGCCTCCGTGCTCGCCGAGGACCTGATCGTGGTGGTCAAGGGCAGGCTGCAAAAGCGCGATGACGGGGCCATCACGCTGAACTGCATGGAACTGTCCGTTCCGGACCTCAGCGAGGGGCTGCACGGGCCGCTGGTGATCACCATGCCAACGCACAAGGCCACCGAAGCCGTGGTCACCGAACTCGGCGACGTGCTGCGCACGCACCGGGGCAACTCGGAGGTCCGGCTGCACCTGCAGGGGGACACCCGCACGGAGATCATGGGCCTGCCAGTCCACCTGCGGGTGAACCCCAGCCCTTCGCTCTTCGGTGACCTGAAAGTCCTGCTGGGCCCAGCCTGCCTGGACGCCTGACAGCGACGCGGACGACGGCGGGAAGTACCTCCCGCCGTCGTCCGCGCCTTTGTGCCGGGCTGGCCTAAATCTCGTAGTCGAGGGGAACGGGCTGCCCGTAGGCGCCGCCGTGGTACAGCAGCGGCGAGCCGTCGCCGCCCACCTGGCCGTCCACCACCTGGACCACCACCACGGCGTTGTTCTCGAAGGACAGCCGCATCTGCACCTCGCCGATCAGCCACCCGGCGACGTCCTTCAGGATGGGCACCCCCCGGGGGCCGATCTCCCAGTGGTTGCCTTCGAACCTGTTACCTGGCCGCGCAAACCGGGCGGCCAGCTCCTGGTTCTCCAGGCCCAGCATGTGGACGCCCAGGTACTGCGTGTTGGCGACGGCGGGCCAGGACCTGGAACTGCGTGCCATGTTGAAGGTGAAGCGCGGGGGCTTCGCGGACAGCGAGGCCACGGAGGTGGCGGTGAAACCGTAGGGCTCGTCCTGGTAGTTCACCGTGATGATGGCGACGCCTGCGGCATGGCGCCGGAACATCTCCCTGAACGTCTGCTCGAACGGCGCGGTGTTGTCGGTCACCGGAACTCCTGGCGATAAGTGGCGTGTCTCTTACTCCAAGCCTATTGGGCTTTCGGGCCGCCGTGGAAAACCCGCAGCAGCACACCCCACGCCACCCGGCGCCGGGGGATACGGGGAACCTTTGTTAAGGTGTGTTGCATGACGAATTCTGTCCGGCCCGCCCGGCTGCCCTGGAGCATGTTGCTGGTCCCGGCGGCGGCGGGGATCCCCGCTGGCATTCTCTGGTGGGTCCTGGCACCGGGCGGCCTGAACCTCCTTACCAGGGACCCCGCCCTGGCAACGGGCGGCAACCCGGTGGTGTGGCTTCCGCGGGACCTGACCCTCGCAGGCATCATGGTGCTGGCCGGCTGCCTGCTGGCGGTGTTCCTGTCCGACGGGAAGCGCAGGGACCCGCAGGCGGCGCTGCTGATGGGGCTGGCGGGGGCGTTGGCCGGCAGCATTCTGGCGTGGCAGACAGGCCTCCTCGCTGCCCGGCTCTGGGGTCCGGCGGCGGACGCTTCGGCCAACGCCAGCGTCGCCTTCTCCCTGCGTGCCTGGCCCGTCCTGCTGCTGTGGCCCGGCGCCACGGCCGTCTCGATCTTTGTCCTGGAACTGGTGACCCTGCTCGGCCGGAAGCCCGCGGATGGCGGGCAGGGAACTCCGGGCAGTTTCAGCGCCGTAAAATAGGCGGGTGACCATTTCCCCGGAGTTCCCTGTCCCAGCGACTGCCGCCGTCGATTTCCGCACCATTGACCTTCGCGGGCGCAGCATGAGCCTCGCCGCGCTGCGCGCCGCCGTCCCGCGGGCCCAGGGCCAGACCATGGCGGACGCCGAGGAAAAGGTCCTGGACATCATCTCCGCTGTACGCGGGCGCGGTTTTGCTGCCCTGGCCGAGCTGGCCCGGAAGTTCGACGGCGTGGAGCAGGACCACCCGCTGGTCCCCGCACAGGCAATTGCCGACGCCCTGGCCGGGCTGGATCCCGCCGTGCGGACCGCGCTGGAGGAGTCCATCAGCCGGGCCCGGAAGTTCGCGGACGGACAGCGGCCCCGCAATGTCGACGTCGAACTCGGCGACGGCGCGGTGGTGAGCCAGAACTGGGTTCCCGTGGCGCGCGTGGGCCTGTATGTTCCCGGCGGGCTTGCCGTCTACCCGTCGTCCGTGATCATGAACGTCGTTCCCGCACTCGCCGCCGGCGTCGAGTCCATTGCCCTGGCTTCGCCCCCGCAGAAGGAGTTCGGCGGACTGCCGCACCCCACCATCCTGGCTGCGGCGGCCCTGCTGGGAATCACCGAGGTGTACGCCATCGGCGGCGCGCAGGCCATCGCCGCCTTCGCCTACGGGGCGGAAAGCAACGCCCACGGCCCGGCGCTGGAGCCCGTGGACGTGGTGACCGGCCCGGGGAATATCTTCGTCGCCACCGCCAAGCGGCTGGTGAAGGGCGTCGTGGGGATCGATTCGGAGGCGGGAACCACCGAGATCGCCGTCCTGGCCGATGACTCCGCCCAGCCCGCGCTGGTCGCGGCGGACCTGGTGAGCCAGGCCGAGCATGACCCGAAAGCGGCTTCGGTGCTGATCACCGATTCCGAGGAACTTGTGACGGCAGTGCGGGCCGAACTGGAGCGGCAGGCAGGCATCACCAAGCACTCCGCACGCGTCCGGGAGGCCCTCTCCGGCCCGCAGTCCGGCGCTGTGCTGGTGGACGGACTGGAGCAGGGCATCGCGGCGTGCGACGCCTACGCCGCAGAGCACCTGGAGATCATGACGCGGGACGCTGCGAAGGTGGCGGCACGTATCCGCAACGCCGGCGCCATCTTCGTGGGCGATTACAGCCCGGTCAGCCTGGGCGACTACTGCGCAGGCTCGAACCACGTGCTGCCCACCAGCGGCACCGCTGCCTTCTCCTCGGGGCTGAACGTCACCACTTTCCTGCGGGCCATCCAGGTCATCAACTACAGTGAGTCCGCCCTGGCCGAGGTCAGCAGCCACATCGTCAACCTGTCCCGGGCGGAGGACCTGCCGGCCCACGGAGACGCCGTGACGGCCCGGTTCCCGGAGACGCCGTAGCTACTACATGTAGTAATTACAGGATTGTTATTCCCCCAGATATGGCCGTAAACTGAAAGGCGCCACAGCATTGCCGCCCGGCGGCGATGATGGCCCTGACCACGTTGCACACCACAAGCGAGAAGGGGGAACGCCATGTATTGCCCGTTCTGCCGCAACCCCGATTCCCGCGTAGTGGACAGCCGGATGGCTGACGACGGGTCAGCAATCCGCCGGCGCCGCCAGTGCCCCGAATGCGGCCGCCGCTTCACCACGGTCGAAACCACCAGCCTGTCCGTCATCAAGCGCTCGGGCGTGGGGGAGCCGTTCAGCCGGAGCAAGGTCATCAACGGCGTGCGGAAAGCCTGCCAGGGCCGGCCCGTGAGCGAGGACGACCTCGCCCTGCTCGCCCAGGAGGTGGAGGAGCAGATCAGGGCTTCCGGAGCTGCCGAGATCGACGCCCACGAGGTTGGCCTCGCCATCCTTGGCCCCCTGCAGAAGCTCGACAAGGTGGCCTACCTCCGCTTCGCCAGCGTCTACCAGGCTTTCGAATCCCTTGAGG
This sequence comes from Arthrobacter sp. MAHUQ-56, assembly GCF_019710585.1. Classification (GTDB taxonomy): domain Bacteria; phylum Actinomycetota; class Actinomycetes; order Actinomycetales; family Micrococcaceae; genus Arthrobacter. Next base: position 82,616 of record NZ_JAIFZQ010000026.1, read on the forward strand.
ATTTTGAAACAGCCATTGCCCTGCTCCGCCACGAGGCCGAGGATGACGCCAAGGGCGCATCGGGCGCGAAGAGCTCCGAGAAGAGCCCCCTCTAGACGCCGGTGGCGGCAGCGGAGGGGAAGCCGCAGCCGCCACCGGCACCAGCGCTACTTGGCCAGTTTGTGCTGGAGCGCGATTTCCAGGGCGGCGCCCACAATTCCTGCCTCGTTGCGCAGCACGGCAGGCACGATCGGCGTGCGGAGCTTGAGGTTGGGAAGGTATTCATCCGCGCGCTTCGAAATACCGCCGCCCACGATGAACAGTTCCGGCGAGAACAGGAACTCGACATGCGAGAAGTAGCGCTGCAGCAGCACGCTGTACTCGTCCCACGACAGGCCGTCCCGTTCCCGTGCCACGGCGGACGCCTTCGACTCGGCGTCGAAACCGTCGATTTCCAGGTGTCCCAGCTCAGCGTTCGGCACCAGCTTGCCGTCGAAGATGAAGGCTGATCCGATGCCGGTGCCCAGCGTGATGACCAGGACGGTGCCGGACACGCCCGCGCCGGCGCCGTAGCGGGCTTCGGCCAGGCCTGCGGCATCGGCGTCGTTGATGACCTCAACCGGCCGGCCCAGCCGCGCGGTGAGGAGCGCGTCGATGTCCGTCTCCAGCCAGCTCTTGTCCACGTTGGCGGCCGAATGGACCACACCGTGCTGGATGATGCCGGGGAACGTCACGCCGACGGGCGAACCGGCGGCAGGCGCCTCGGGCCGGGCCGAGAGTTCCGCCACCACCAGGGCCACGGCTTCGGCCACCGCCTCCGGGGTGGCGGGCTGCGGGGTGGGCACGCGGAACCGGTCACCCAGGAGCTTGCCCTTCTTCAGGTCGACAATGCCGCCCTTGATACCCGTTCCACCGATATCGATGCCGATCAGCGGTTCGTTCTTGTGCGGCTTCTCGTCGTTCTTGGCCAATGCGGTTTTCCGTTCGTGACAGGGGCGGGCAGGTAAGGGGCGCATCGGGGCGCCCCTGGTTTGGATTCTCCGGCGTGGACCGGTTCTGCGTGCTTGGTTCTACGTGCTTTTGCCGGTGGGGCCCGGTCAGGGGAGGGTCAGGATTTCTGCGCCGGTCTCGGTGACCAGCAGCGTGTGTTCGAACTGCGCCGTGCGCTTACGGTCCCTGGTGACCACCGTCCAGTCGTCGCTCCACATGTCCCATTCCACCGTGCCCAGCGTGAGCATCGGCTCGATGGTGAACACCATGCCGGCCTCGATGACGGTGTTGTAGGCAGGGGCGGCGTCGTAGTGGGGAATGATCAGGCCGGTGTGGAAGGCCTCGCCGACGCCGTGGCCGGTGAAGTCGCGCACCACGCCGTAGCCGAAGCGCTTGGCATAGGACTCGATGGCACGGCCGATGATGTTGATCTCTCGGCCCGGGGCCACCGCCTTGATGGCCCGGTTCAGCGACTCCCGGGTCCGTTCCACCAGCAGCCGGGACTCCTCGTCGACGTCGCCCACCAGGAAGGTGTAATTCGTGTCGCCGTGGACACCGTCGATGTACGCCGTGATGTCGATGTTCAGGATGTCGCCGTCCTGGACCACCGTGCTGTCCGGAATGCCGTGGCAAATAACCTCGTTCAGGGACGAACACAGCGACTTGGGGAAGCCGCGGTAGCCCAGGGTAGAGGGGTAGGCGTGGTGGTCGAGCAGGAATTCGTGGCCCACCTTGTCCAGCTGGTCCGTGGTGACGCCTGGCTGGATGTGCTTTCCGACCTCCACGATGGCCTGGGCTGCGATCTTTCCGGCGACCCGGATCTTCTCGATCGTCCCGGCGGACTTGACCTCGGATCCGGTGAACTTGGCCGGGGCAGGCTTGCCGACATACTCCGGGCGGGGGATGGACGCCGGAACGGGACGCTGCGGGCTGACGGCTCCAGGGGTGAGGGTGCCGATGGGTGCAGTCGAGGCAAGGGAAGGCATAGATTGATCATATAAGGCACCGCTGAACGCCCAATAACCGACAGGCGGCGAAGACCCGCCGCGGGGTTTAAGTTACGTGGGTCACCCTGCGGTGCCCCCGACGGAACGAGGAGCAACGATGACCGAGTATTGGTTCAACATCAACACCCACGAGGTGGAAGAGGACCGGCTGTCGGACTGGAGCCAGCTCATTGGCCCGTACAAGACCAGGGCCGAAGCCGAGCATGCTTTGGAGAAGGTGAAGGCGCGCAACGAGGCCTGGGAAAAGGGCGACGACGACTGAACAGGTGGCGGGCGCAGGGGCGCCTGGGCGGCGCTCCTCGGCGGACTGCCTCGGCCGCGGGCGGCCTCACCTTGACGTCCGCTTCCGGAGCACCACCAGACGCCGACACGTCACCCGCCCGTTGCGGTCAGGTCGCCTGTTCCAGCGCCGTTGTAAAAAGTTAAAACGAGTGCTCGGGGCCGGGGAACGCGCCTGACCGGACGTCCTCGCCGTAGGCCGTCGCGGCGTCCAGGAGGGTGCTGCGCAGGTCTGCGTACTGCTTGACGAACTTCGCCATCCGGCCGCCGCGCAGCCCTGCCATGTCCTGCCACACCAGCACCTGGCCGGTGGTTGCCTTGCCCGCGCCGATGCCTACGGTGGGGACGTCGACTGCAGCGTCGACCGCCGCGGCGGTTTCGGCCGGTACCATCTCCATCAGCACGCAGAACGCGCCTGCCCCGGCCAGGGCCTGGGCGTCGTCAATCAGCCGCTGCGCGTCGTCGCCGCGGCCCTGGACCCGGTAGCCGCCCAGGGCGTGTTCGCTCTGCGGCGTGAATCCGATGTGCGCCATGACCGGAATGCCCGCCTGAACCATCGCCCGGACCGTTGGCGCGTAATACTCTCCGCCCTCGATCTTCACGGCGTGGGCCAGGCCTTCCTTCAGGAACCGGACGCCGGCGGCGACCGCCTGTTCGGCCGAGACTTCGTAACTGCCGAAGGGAAGGTCCGCCACCACCAGGGCGCGCTTGGCCGACCGCGCAACAGCCCGGCACAGCGGCAGCAACTCATCCACGGTGACGGGCAGGCTGGTCTCATTGCCGAACACGTTGTTGGACGCCGAGTCCCCGACCAGAAGGACTTCGATGCCGGCGGCGTCGAAAATCTCGGCGGTGTACTGTTCGTAGGCGGTCAGCATGGCGAACCGCGTTCCGTCCTTCTTGGCCTGCTGCAGGTGGTGGATGCGGACCTTCGCCGGCTTCCGTTCCGCAGCGGCAGCGGGCTGTTGCCCGGGCCCGCTGCCGTAGGGGGCGGGTACGTCGGCGGACACGCTTGAGTCGGAACTGTTGCTGGAAGCCATGGGATGAGCGTAATGCGGTACCCGCCGTCCTAGCTACCGCGGCAGCAGGCGGCCAAGGGTGATTAGCGTCATATCGCGGGCACCCGGGCGCCCTGTATCGGCGGCCAAACGGGGGTGCCCCGCCTGCATCCCCGGCCGCGGAGGTTAATGCTGTGTTACGCGCCGCGCAGGCTCAAGCATCGGCGCCGAATGCTTAGTACAGTGTTGATGAACTGCTGCCGGCTTCCCCTGTGCGGGGCCCCGGAGCATGGACGTTGACCGGAGAAGAGGCCATCATGGACCGCCAGCAAGAGTTTGTCCTGCGCACAATCGAAGAGCGCGACGTACGTTTCGTGCGCCTGTGGTTCACCGACGTCGTGGGATCGCTGAAGTCCGTGGCCCTGGCCCCCGCGGAAGTGGAGGGCGCCTTCGAGGAAGGCCTCGGCTTTGACGGCTCCTCCATTGAGGGCCTGGCGCGCGTCTTCGAGTCCGACATGCTACTGCAGCCCGACCCGGCCACCTTCCAGATCCTGCCGTGGCGCGGGGAGACCGAGCAGACGTCGCGCATGTTCTGCGACATCCTGACCCCCGACGGCGAGCCCTCCACCGCGGATCCGCGCAACGTCCTCAAGCGGACCCTTGCCAAGGCCGCGGACATGGGGTTCACCTGCTACACCCATCCCGAGATTGAGTTCTACCTTCTCAAGTCCCAGGAACTGGGCCCGGACGGCGCTCCGGTGCCGGTTGACGAGGGCGGCTACTTTGACCACGTGCCCGGCGGCGTGGCCCAGGACTTCCGCCGTACCGCCGTCACCATGCTGGAATCGGTGGGAATCTCTGTGGAATTCAGCCACCACGAGGGCGGCCCCGGCCAGAACGAAATCGACCTCCGCTACGCCGACGCCCTGCAGACGGCGGACAACATCATGACGTTCCGCACCGTCATCAAGGAGGTGGCCCTGCAGCAGGGGACCTACGCCACGTTCATGCCCAAGCCGTTCACGGCCCACCCCGGCTCGGGTATGCACACCCACTTCTCGCTGTTCGAAGGCGACAGCAACGCGTTCTTTGAAGCCGGCGCGGAATACCAGCTGTCCAAGACCGCCCGCCAGTTCATCGCCGGCATCCTCAAGCACGCGCCGGAGTTCACCGCGGTGACCAACCAGTTCGTCAACTCCTACAAGCGGCTCTGGGGCGGCGGCGAGGCACCCAGCTACCTCAGCTGGGGACACAACAACCGTTCGGCGCTGGTCCGCGTGCCCCTGTACAAGCCCAGCAAGGGGCAGTCGGCGCGGATCGAGTACCGCGGCATCGACTCGGCGGCCAACCCGTACCTCGCCTACGCCGTCCTGCTCGGCGCCGGTTTGAAGGGCATCGAGGAGGGCTACGACCTGCCGGCCGCGGCGGAGGACGACGTCTGGTCGCTCAGCTCGGCCGAGCGCCGGGCCATGGGGCACGACCCGCTGCCGGCCAGCCTGCACGACGCCATCCGCTCCATGGAGGACTCGGAGCTGTTGCCGCAGATCCTCGGCGAGCAGGTCTATGAGCACTTCCTGCGGAACAAGCGCGCCGAATGGCAGGACTACCGGCTGCAGGTGACGCCCTACGAGCTGCAGCGCAACCTCGGCATCCTCTAGGCGGCCGGCGTGAGCCTGGCACGCCGCCTCATCGCGGCCGGATTTAGCGACCTGGAAAAGGGCGAACGCTTCCTGGCTGCGCGCGAGCTGGAAGGGCTGGACCAGGACAGGCTCTTCGCCGGCCTGCACCTGGCTGCAAGCCCGGACACCGCCCTCCAGTCCCTGGTCCGGCTGATCGAAAAGCACCCGCAGCTGCGGGACCTGGCCGCTGCGGACCCGGAAAAGAGTGAGCCGCTGTACCGGCTGCTCGGCGCCTCCGAAGCGCTGGGGGAGTTCCTCATCCGGCACCCGGAGCACCTCGACGCGTTCGACGTCCGAGTCAGCCCGGAACCCCTGCCTGCCGACCCCGGGCGCCTGCGCGCAACCCTCTTGCAAGCCGTGGGCGCAGACCCCCGGGCTGCCCGCCCTGTCGCCGCAGCCACCGGTTCCGACGCCTACGTTGCCCTGCGCACGGCCTACCGCCGCGGGGTGGTGGACCTGGCCATCAAGGACCTGTGCGCGGCCGACCCGCTGGACTTCATGCCCGCTGTCGGCGGGGAGCTGGCGGACCTTGCCGGTGCCGCCATCGAGGCCGCCCTCGCAGTCTCCCGTGCGGAGGCCGGGGAGCAGTACAGCGCCGCGGACGTGGCGGACGTCGGCCTCGCCGTGATCGGCATGGGCAAATGCGGAGCCCGCGAACTGAACTATATTTCCGACGTCGACGTCATCTATGTGGTTGACGCCGGCGGCCTTGAGGACGCCCAGGCCAACACGATCGGCACGGCCCTGGCGAGCGGCATCTCGCGGGCCATCTCCTCCGTTGCCCGGGAACCCGGTTTGTGGGAGGTGGATGCCAACCTGCGGCCCGAGGGCAAGTCGGGCCCGCTGGTCCGCACCCTCGCGTCGCACGAAACGTATTACGCGCGGTGGGCCGAGAGCTGGGAGTTTCAGGCCCTGCTTAAAGCCCGCACCATCGCCGGCGACGCGGACCTGGGCCGCAAGTACGAGGAGGCCGTGGCCCCGCTGATCTGGAATTCGGCGGGCCGTGAAGGCTTTGTCGAGTCCGTGCAGGCCATGCGCCGCAGGGTCACCGAGCACATCCCGGCGGCGGAAGAGCAACGGCAGATCAAGCTTGGCCGTGGCGGCCTGCGGGACGTTGAGTTCACTGTCCAGTTGCTCCAGCTGGTGCATGGCAAGTCGGATGAGACATTACGACGGCGGGACACCACGTCCGCGATCGCGGCGCTTTCGGCCGGGGGCTATATCGGGCGGTCCGACGCCGCCGCTCTGGACAACGCCTACCGCTACCTGCGCCTGCTGGAACACCGCATCCAGCTGTTCCAGCTCCGCCGCACGCATCTCATGCCGGTTGCCGAGCCCGCGTTGCGGTCACTGGCCAAGGCAGTGCTGGGTCCGTTCTCCAACGAACGGCCGCACCCCGATGCGCTCCTGTCCGCCTGGCAGAAGACCAAGCGCTCCGTCCGTGAACTGCATGAGCGCATCTTCTACCGTCCCCTGCTGAATACGGCGGCGAAACTCAGCAGCGAGGACGCGAGGCTCACGCCCGAAGCGGCAGAGGGCCGGCTCGCCGCCCTCGGGTACCGGGACCCCAAGGGTGCCATGCGGCACATCGAGGCCCTGACCGCCGGTGTCAGCCGCCGCGCGGCCCTGCAGCGGCAGCTCCTGCCCATCCTGCTTGACTGGCTGGCCGAGGGCGTGGATCCCGACGCTGGCCTGCTGGCCTTCCGCCGGATCAGCGAGGCGCTGGGCACCACCCACTGGTACCTCGGCATGCTCCGCGACTCCAACGCCGCCGCCGAGCGGCTCTGCCACATGCTGTCCAATTCCCGGCTGATCGCCGACCTGCTGGAGGTGTCGCCGGAATCGGTGGCCTGGCTGGGGCACGACAAGGACCTCGCCCCGGTTGATTTCCAGGCGCAGTGGCAGGAGATCACCTCCAAGATGTCCCGGCACAAGGACCCGGAGAGCGCCATGCGGCTGATCCGTCTGATCCGCCGCCGCGAGATCCTGCGCATTGCGATCGCCGATTCCGCAGGCTTGCTGGACCAGGACCAGGTGGGCAGGGCGCTGGCGGACACGGACCGGGCCGCTGTCCTGGGTGCGCTGCGGGTGGCGGAGGGCATAGTGTCCGCCAACGGGCCCCTGAAGACCGCAGTGCTTGTAGTGGCGATGGGCCGCCAGGGCGGGCAGGAGATCGGCTACGGCTCCGACGCCGACGTCATGTACGTCCACCGGGCCCTGCCCGGCTTTTCCGAGGCCGAAGCGCAGGAGCAGGCCGCCCGCATCGTCGGCAAGGTCTCCAGCCTCCTGACCCAGCCGCTGAAGCCCGCCATCATGGCCGAACGCGTCCTCCAGATGGATGCCGATCTCCGGCCGGAGGGAAAGAACGGCGCCATGGTCCGTTCCCTTGAGTCGTTTGCCGAGTACTACCGCCGCTGGTCCCTGATCTGGGAGGCCCAGGCGCTGCTGCGGGCGCGTCCCATGGCAGGCGACGACGGCCTCGCTGCAGACTTCATCCAGCTCGTCGATCCCATCCGCTACCCCGAATCCGTGTCGGAGCAGGATGTACGGGAGATCAGGCGCATCAAGGCCCGCGTCGAATCCGAACGGCTGCCACGTGGCGCCGACCCCGCCCGGCACCTCAAACTGGGCCGCGGGGGACTCAGTGACGTTGAGTGGCTCGTCCAGCTGCTCCAGCTCCAGCACGCGGGCAAGCATCCGGAGCTGCGGACCACCTCCACCGTGGAAGCCCTGGAAGCCGCGGCGGAGCTGGAACTGCTGGCCGGGCCGGACGCCGCCCTGCTGGTCCGGGCCTGGCGGCTGGCAAGCCGGATCCGGTCCGCCAACGTCATCTGGAACGGCAAGGCCTCCGACCTCCTGCCCTCCTCACGCCGGGACCTTGAGGCCGTGGCGCGCTGGTGTGGCTATGAGCCCGGCAATGCCACCGCGCTGGAGGAGGACTACCTGCGGGTGAGCCGCCGTGCACGGGCAGTCTTCGAGCGTGTCTTCTATGGACAGTGACAGCTGCACGGGCGGGCCGGTATGGCTCATTCCGCTGCGGGACCTGGACGCCGACGCCCGTGCAATCCAGCTGGGCGCCGTTGCGGAGCTTGAGCTGGCTCCCGGGCAGGAACGCTTCGTCGGTGATCCGCTGAGGATGGCCCTTGCCGGACTGGCGGAAGCGGCGCGGCGGCCGTACGTGATCGAGTGGGCCGGCGCCGCCGTCGGCCTGCTGACCCTGCAGGCGGGGGCGGCGCGCCTTGCCGGCTGGCCCGACGACCACTCCGCCTGGCTGCTGCGCGGCTTCCTGATCGACCGGCGGCACCAGGGCTCGGGCCTCGGGACGCGCGCTGCTGCCGCCGCTGCGGAGGCCGCGCAGAAGCTCACCATGAGGCACCAAAGTGGCCAGTCCGGCGTCGTACTCTCCGTCAATGAGGCGAACCCGGCCGGCCTGTCCGCTTACCGCCGCGCCGGCTATGTTGATTGCGGCCAATACACGGGCGGGTCTGCCGGGCCGCAGCGGACCATGTTCCGCGCCTTTGCCGGCGCTCCGGCGGCGTAACGGGCGGTGCCGGCGTTGCGCTCAGCAACCGTTTGCCCGATTATGTGGATTGGCGGTGTTCTCCAACCTTGTTGGGGGGAAGGCTGGACAGAGTCTTCGTCTCGGGGGGCATTCGTCAAGGGGGTCCGGCTCCCGCTCTCAGCACGTCTGGAGCCGGGCCTCCACCTTAGCCGGGATCCTGCCCTGCACCCTCGGTGAACGAAAAAGGCGGCCACCGTGGTAACGGTGGCCGCCTTCGCCGTTTCAGCGTTCCTGCCGTGCAGGCTGGAGGCTAGACGCCGTAGTAGAGCTCGAACTAATCAGTCTTGTTTGATACGTATTGGCAGAGGCTGAAACCCTTATTTCTTCGCTGATCTTGCGTTGAGCGACACCGGCAAATTTTGGCATCTTTCGAGCCCCTTGCGGACTTTCCGGGGACTGGGGTTATTCAGCGCGCTTGTTTTTTCTGGCTGCCGCTCCCGAACTTGGGGGACTGTCTCCGGCGGAGGAGGAGCTAGGTGTGGTTCATGGCGTGCAATGCTTCTACGTCCTTACGGCTGAACCTGAACTCAGTTCTAAACTTGTGCCTCGGACCGGGCCACGAGAACATGCAGTGGAGCCTCTGTCGGTCACTATGAGTGGGTGAGACCGTGGTTGAGTGGCACCTATGACAACGACTGACAGTAAGAGTGACGAGCCCGAGTTCCGGAAGATCCACGAGGTAGCGGAGCTGTTCCGCATAAGCCACTCCACGGCCTTCCGAATGACGAAGGCCCAAGGTTGGCCGTCCACGTCCTCGAACGGGGAACCCAGCATGTCAGCCTGCCGCTTCTCTTCGCGCTCCTTATCTATGCGGGCGATCATCGCTGCGAACCCCTCCAGGTCAGACTTCACCATGAGCTGGAGGATAGCTAGCGGGACTTACAAAAAGAGAGCCCCTGTCAGCCAAGATGCCTCTTCTATTCAGGACGGAATGCGCTATGGGGCGCCGGGAAGCGTCTCGCGGGCGATGCCATTGTTGTTCGAGTCCAACTGGGCCACGTCGCCGTAGTACGGGTAGTAGGTGTTGAACCAGTTTTGGGCTTCATACCAGTAATTGAAGCTGTTGCAGTTTACCGAGTCACCCGGGTTTGCCGGCTGGGACGACGGGGGTGGTGTGGTTCCCCCACCACCCGACGGAGCGTTTCGAACGATTGGAATTGGCGAGCCCGCGGCCTGCCACTCAGCGAACGTCACCGGCCGGTTCATGTTCGGGCCGGCGTAGTACACGGTGGGGTTTCCGTAGTCCTGGTAAAACTGGTCCCCCGTGATCCTCTGAACCGTGGAAGGAGTCGGGAACCCCTCAGCGGCCCATTCCGTATACCCAAGAGGGCGACCAGCGCCGTTCACAACATCCGTCATCCGCGCAACCTCAGGAGCCCAAGTAAGCTTCAGGAAGCCCTCAGCCACCTTGTAGTCGAACGAACGGTAACCCGAGGCCGCCCACTCAGCGCCAGTGAGCTTGTGCTTGATGCCATCCTCGCCGGCAACAAAGATTTCGGCTCCTGTACGCCACTGGTAGTAGTAGCTGCCCTTGATCCACCCTGCGATGCGAGGGAACGGCTTACCTGCCGTGTTCCACTGCTCGAAGGACAGTGGCGTCCACATCCAGTTATCCTCGCCACCGGGCCAGAAAGTCACCGCATACACCGTCGGGGACCACGGGTACTTTACGAAGTCAGTCGATGCAGGGGTGGGCGTCTGGAAGTTGTAGACATCCTGCCACCGCTCGTAACTGAGCTGCACGGGAACTTGGTTGCCCCCGGAGTCGGGCTTCAGTTCACAGATGGTCGAGTCGTAGACAATCTTGTGGAGCGGCCACTTCTGCTGGCTCGCATCGATGATCATTTTCGTCGGCAGGCTGACCGGCGCGGTTCCGCACTGCGTGCCGTTGAGATAGTTGCCGAGTGCAGCGCGTTCCGCGTCGTCAACGCCGATGTTCCAACGCCATTTGACAGTCACCCAGCGGATTGCGTAGTCGCACTGACCAACCGTGGGCATCCATGTTGCTGGGTCCTGGTCGCCCTTGGACTGGTCGACATTGTCCGTGACCGCGTCCAGGCTGTGCTCGTAGCCGAGGTCATTGGCGAAGGCCGTGCGCTGGGCGGTGGTCCAGCTCCATGCTACGGATCGCCATGCTTCGGCCAAAGGCACGACATGGTCGATACTAACGTCTGAAGTGTTGGTCCACACTGCCCCGTCGTAGGGGGGAAGTCCACTGCCCAGTGGCGACCGTGCAGTCGGAGCTATACGTAACAGGCACAGCGGACTCTGCCTTGAGGACTTCAGCGCGTGTGTCGCACCCGTTCTCGTCAGTGTCGATCCAGTGCGGGAAGTAATCACGGCTGTACGGGTCCGCGATGTTCATGGTCCTTGGAAGCTGCGAGAGGATCCACTGCCCGGTATATCCGCCGCCAGCCGTCGCCTCGGTCTGCAACTTCTGCACTGGCGCGGTAAAGGGGGCTTCTGACGGAGCCGCATTGGTTGACTCCTCAGAAGCAGGGACCGTAGGGCCTGCGGTCGGAGTGGGAGCGCTCGTCGGCTCCGAGGGCGTTACGGTTGGCGTAGAGGCAGGGGACGGCTCGGCCGATGCGGTGGGTGAGTTTGTTGGTTTAGTAACCTGGTCATTGCTGACGGTGGTTGGGGCTGCGGTGGCCAGGGGTGCAACGAAACCTTGAGCGGTAGCTGCGATGGCTAGCGAAGCGAAGGCGGCTGTAAGCCGCCTGCGGTGATCCCCCATGGATTTCCTTCTAATAACGCTGCGATTGAAGCAGCAAGTCAAATGATGATCGGATCATATTCCACCGATTCGATAATTACGTGCGTTGTAACAAATGGGGAACCCGTCGCCAGCCGGAATGACTCGCGAGGGTTTCAGGTGTTGAGCATCCTGAGTCGCAGCTGCACATCCGCGGCCGTAGCACCAGGGTCATGCTGCTCCGTGATGTCCCCGAAAGACCCCCGGATGCCTGACTCGTGCTGCGCGGTCTTTCCTCTTCCCAATTGGTGGTACTCAGCCGGATTTTCTGCCCGTCTTGACCATGTGCGGGGCACTGCTGATCTTTGATTGGAATTTCGAGCCAACGAACTTCGACAGTCGGTGCGACGGCAGTTCGATCAGCCTGAAGAATGCAGGCGCCAGTAGAAGTGAGATGACGATGCCGAGGATGGCTGCGAGCGGTGCGAAGGCTGACCCCATGACGTAGCCCAAGCTCACGATAATGGGTTCGTGGATCAGGTACAGGCTGAATGATATCTTCCCCAGCCATTGAGCCGGCGCGGCTTCTAATGCTGCCCGCAACCCGCGCCAGTAAATTGCCGCGAAGATGATGATGGCAGCTCCGAGGACCATCGGCCCTACCGTCAGGCCATGAACTATCTGGCCTGGCGTCAGCGGAATCACGTACCAGCCAGCCCCAACGAGCAGGCACCCGGCCGTGAATATGATGGGCCACAAGCCTCGACGGGAGGTGATTTTCTCCCCCCAGCGTTCAAGGGCGCGGCGCTCCACGATCATCACGACGCCAACCATGAACATCGGCATATACTTCAAGATGGACTGGGCGGTTCCGTCTAGGTACGTGCTGGCGGATGAGAGCAGGACAAGACCCGCTATTCCGCAGGCCACGTACCCACGCGTTTTGAAGGCCAGCCACAGATAAACCGGCAGCGCCAGTGAAAACAGGATCTCCCATTGCAGGGACCACAACGGGGTTGCTAGTCCTCCGGGGCCACGCACCAGCGTCAGGTCTCCGACCAGGACTGCTGCCGTGACGTGCTCGGCTCGCCAATTGTTGAGCCAGTCGTTGCCCGTCCCGCCGACCCTTGGGACAAGGTAGACCGTGACCGCTGCTAGCAGGACTGCGGCCCAGATGGGCAGGTACAGCCGCAGGATGCGTTGACCGTAGAACGACTTGGCGCGGAAGGGCCTGCCGATGAATGGGAGGGTCAGAACGGCGCCGCTCAGCACAAAGAAGATGTAGACGGCGCCGTCGCCTTCCCATAGGAGGTGCAACGGTGTGTACGTCAGCCACCATGCGAGGGCATTGTCAGAGGTAGTAGTGCTGCTGGAGAAGTACGTGGCCGCGAGGACTGGCGACAGTAGGGCGGCGTGATGGATGAGGACAACGAGTGCTGCCACTCCACGGACCCCGTCCAGTGAATGAATCCGCCCCCCACGGGTGGACCTTGCTTCCGAATTCATACTGCGATAGTAGGTGACGCTGTTCACCTTCCTCGCATGGAGACCACTCCTGGTCATCCACCATATCGCCCGCTGGCAGGCGCGCCGTGGCCTGCATTGATGGCTGCGCCAGTGAATGAGTCGGAGCCGATCCGCGAGTACGTGCATGCGACCAAGATATGGCCTTCCTAAATCGATTTGGGTATGAGAAAACCCGCCAGAAGCGGGCACGTGGATCACTGACCTCTGATGGCGTGCTTATCGGCAACCCTTCAGAGGTTGTGTAATTCAGATTTGGGGACAAGTGATTAGTTTTCTTTTCGCTGCGGGCGCTGGCCTTTGTGCGCTACTAGCATCCTATTTCCGCTTTGTCTCTCGCGCAGAAGGGATGAGGAAGTCCAGGCGTCGCATGTCCCGCGGGCAGAAGCAGGGGAAAGCTTCAACACATAGCGGCGTGGTTGGCACTTATTGCACGGGTGCCCCCATTTCGCGCTGGGTCTACTGCCCAATGACAAGGTGGACGAGAACTCACACGGCGTCGTCCTTTGCGTCCTCGTAGTCCTATGGTGCTTAGCATGGCCCATATCCTGTTCTTGCTCTTTTTCGTCAGTGACGCCCGGGACAGCGATGGCCAGGAGGACAAGGAAAGTCGAGGGTTGGTTACCAAATAGTGAAGCTTGGAATACCCAGCTTTGGAAAAGCCCCCTGACTTGTATCAAACACTTGCCAGGGGCTTCAGGATTAAACCGCCACTAGGCGTCGGAAGCGGCCATCTGTTCGCTAACCGTTTCTGAGGGGTAGCCGCTGATTTCATCCGGCTTCGGCACATCGAACACGGCTGATTAGATGTTCGAGCCTGGAGTGCTGCTGGGCTTGCCGGGTCCGCGTCCTGGAGGTCCCATAGTTCTTCGAGCTGTTCACCCCTTGTACGGGTTCGCTTCGATACCGGCGTTGGCGACATTCACCCAGCCGGCTTCGAGCGCCCGATTGATGAGGGCTTTGCTGAGGCTGGTGCCGCGCCGGACAGTTCAGCCCGCTCCAGCAGGCTGGGTGCCCGGTCTGCAGCGTTCACGAGGATGTTTTCCGCCCGGTCCTGCGCGTCCCGGAAGGAGATGGCATCTAGAGCCGAAGTGAACTATCAAGACCGAACAGGCTCTTGGCGACTTCGTTTTCCTTGCAGCTTTGGCGGTGGTTTCGGCTGCCCGGAGTTCCTGGACTTCGTCTGGAGTTATTCGCGGGCGATGCTGCCGCTTCGCATCCGGGGTGAGGCGCTTGTCGTTGCGGATAGCCTAGCCGATGCAACCCACTACGCAATCCACTCGCGCATGGGGCAACCATTTGCCCATGCTGCGCACGATGGATTGCTTCCGAAGTCGCTGCTAAGCCGAAGAACAGCGCCCAATGCCGGAAATCAGCGGGCATATGTAGCCACGACTGAACAGGTTTGGGCGCTCCGTGACGCCATGCTAGCCGGCCAGCAACCTGCCATCCTTCTGGCTGCATTCGCAGGCCTGAGAGTATCCGAAGCGGTTGCGCTGAGCGTCTCGGACGTGGACTTTATGCGCGGGATCATCAAGCAGGCGATCCATTACCCTGGCGTGAACTCAAGACGGAAGAGTCGAAGACACCGATTCCGATACCGCAGAACCTATGCCTTGAACTGTCTGCGAATCACACGCGGTGGGGAGTGAACCCTGGTCACGAACGAGTGGGGACGCGCCATCTCACCCCACAGGTTAGAACACTACTTCAGGGAGGCGCGTGACACTGTGAATGGATTGCCGGAGGGTTTTAGATTCCATGACCTTCGGCATTACTTCGCTTCGCTCCTGATCGCTAAGGCCTCGATGTGAAGGTCGCGCAAAAGAGTCTGAGGCATTCGTCGGCGAAGACGACTCTCGACACGTACGGCCACATGTGGCCCGACAAGGAGGAGTCCGCGAGGGCGGCAGTATCCAGTGTCCTGGATGAGAGATTGAACTCGCCAACCTAAGAAAAGGCGTAGCGGATCCGGACAGCAAAAAGGCCGGCCCTCGGGGGTAAACCCAATGGCCGGCCTTTTCTCTTTGAAGATTCTTGCGGACTGCTGGCGGACTATGCCCCGTTCAGCCGCGGGATCTACCTAGACGCCGTAGTAGAGCTCGAACTCGTAGGGGTTCGGGCGCAGGGACAGCGGGCGGATCTCGTTCTCGTACTTGTACTCGATCCAGGTGTCGATCAGGTCCTGGGTGAAGACGCCGCCTGCCTGCAGGAACTCGTTGTCCTCGCGCAGGGCCTCCAGCGCTTCCTCGAGGGTGCCCGGAGCCTTGGGGATGTCCTTGGCTTCCTCGGCGGGGAGCTCGTAGAGGTCCTTGTCGATCGGAGCCGGCGGCTCAATCCGGTTGCGGATGCCGTCGATGCCGGCCATAAGCTGGGCAGCGAACGCCAGGTACGGGTTGGAGGAGGGGTCCGGAGCGCGGAACTCGATGCGCTTGGCCTTCGGGTTGGAACCGGTGATCGGGATACGGATACCGGCGGAGCGGTTGCCCTGCGAGTACACCATGTTGACCGGAGCTTCGAAACCCTTGACCAGGCGGCGGTACGAGTTCACCGTCGGGTTGGTGAAGGCCAGGACGGCGGAGGCGTGCTTCAGCAGGCCGCCGATGTACCAGCGGGCGGTGTCGGACAGGCCGGCGTAGCCCTTCTCGTCGTAGAACAGCGGTTCGCCACCGTTCCACAGCGACTGGTGGCAGTGCATGCCGGAGCCGTTGTCACCGAAGACCGGCTTGGGCATGAAGGTCACGGACTTGCCCCAGGCGTCAGCCGTGTTCTTGATGACGTACTTGAACTTCTGCAGGTCATCGGCAGCGTGGGTCAGGGTGGTGAACTTGTAGTTGATCTCTGCCTGGCCGGCGGACCCAACTTCGTGGTGGCTGCGCTCGACCTCAAGGCCGGCCTCGTCCAGGGCAACACACATGGCGTCGCGCAGGTCGGCCTGCTTGTCGGTGGGGGAGACCGGGAAGTAACCGCCCTTGACGGGGGTCTTGTAGCCCAGGTTGCCGCCCTCTTCCTCGCGGCCGGTGTTCCAGTGGGCTTCCTCGGAGTCGATCTTGTAGAAGCTGCCCTCGGGGGAGGACTTGTACTGGACGTTGTCGAAGACGAAGAACTCGGCCTCGGGTGCGAAGAAGGCGGTGTCCGCGATGCCGGTGGAGGCCAGGTAGGCTTCAGCCTTCTCGGCAACGCCGCGGGGGTCGCGGTGGTAGGGGTCGCCGGTGCGGGGGTTCACGATGGAGAAGTTCAGCGCGAGCGTCTTCTCCATGCGGAACGTGTCCAGGAACGCGGTGGTGACGTCCGGGATCAGCTGCATGTCAGATTCGGCGATGCCCTGGAAGCCGCGGATGGAGGATCCGTCGAAGAGCTGGCCGTTGACGAAGAAGTCGGCGTCAACACTCTTGGCGGGGACGTTGAAGTGCTGCTGGACGCCCGGAAGATCGGTGAAGCGGATATCGACGAACTTTACATCTTCGTCCTTGATGAACTTGAGGACTTCGTCCGCAGTCTTGAACATCTATGCTCCTAACGCATATGTAAATATCTGGCATGCAAGCCATGTGATCCAGCGCAATCCAAAGGCAGGGAGAACGCACTGTTTTCCCTGCTGCGTGCACCTGCCGTGGGATTACTTGAAACTGCTAACAGACTATGGATGCGGCATTTCCCGTCCGTGTCCGCATTGTTTCGGGCAGGTTACAGAATGCCCTGCTATGACCACGCTATCTTCAGTCCAGACTATGGTCGAGTCCTATCCACAGTGTGGGCGCCTCCGCTGCCGGCAGGGCCGGTAGGCTTGGACGGTGGTAGATCGCAAAGACATTGGGTCCTGGCTCAGCGGACCGGACACCTCCGGCATCTCCAAGTATCCCGGGGAACGCCTGGGCCTGCCGGAGTCCGGGCCCGGCTCCATTGCCAGGGCAGGCCGCAGGATCGTGGCGATCATGATCGACTGGGGCATCGCGCTGCTGATCAGCAACTTTGCCTTTGCCGGGGACTCCTGGGCCACCCTTGCGGTCTTTGCGATCGAGCAGATCCTCCTGGTGGGGACCCTCGGCTACAGCATCGGCCACCGCGCCATGGGCATCGCCGTGGTGAAGCCAGGCGGCGGGACGCCGGGTCCGCTCGCGGCATTGGTGCGGACGCTGCTGCTGTGCCTGGTGGTACCGGCAGTGATTTTCGATCCCGACCAGCGCGGTCTGCATGACAGAGCCATGAACACACTCCTGATCCGCCGGTAGCGGTCCCGCTTACGCCCCCGGCAGTGCCCCGGTCCGTCTCTGCCGCCGGAAGGCCGGAGCGTTGGTCACCACCACGCCCGCAATGACGACGGCGCCGCCCACCAGCTGGGCGGTCGTGTGGACCTGCCCGGCAAGGACGGTCAGAATCGCGGTGAAGACGGTGATGAGGTTGAGGAACACTCCCGCGCCGGCCGCAGGCAGGACCGTCAGGGCCCGGTTCCACAGCAGGTACGACAGCACTGACGGGAAGATAGCGATAAACAGCAGTGATGCCAGCGCGGCACCTGTTGGAGGAAGTGCCAGGCCGCCCGTGGCGAAGCGGACCGGGCCCAGAATGGCCACGACCACCGCCGCCTGCACTGCTGTTGCGGTAATGGGCGGGATCTTCGGTGCCAGCCGGCCTGTGATGGTGTACGCCGTCCAGACAACGATGGCGCCCACCATGAGTACCTCGCCGGTGCCGAAACCGGCGGCCACCAACCGCCCTATATTCCCTCCGCTGATGACAATCAGGACGCCCGTCAGGGCCAACAGGACGCCTGCCACCGCCAGCGGTGTGAGCCGTTCGCGCAGGAAGACTGCGGCAGCCAGGGTGATGAGCGCCGGGTTGAAAGCGTTGATCAGCGAGGCATTGAAGGCATCAGTGTGCTCCAATGCGAAATAGAGGAGCAGGTTGTACCCGAGCAGGCCGAGCACGCCCAGCGACAGCAGCCATGGCCACGCGGCGAGGACCGACCGCCAGGAGGGCCGTTCCACGAGCTGCGCTATGACGACCAGCGGTACCAGCGCCAGCAACCACCGCAGGAAGACAAGGCTCAGCGGGTCGATGCTCTGGACGGCGCCGGCACCCACCACATAGTTCCCTGCCCAGAACAGGGTTGCGCCCAGCAGGGAGAGAACGGCTACGGCCCGCCGGCGGCCCGGGCTTCCCTTCACTGGGTCCGTGACCCTTGGTCCCGCATTGGTGGACTCCAACCTCTCCGCCCCTGTCCGCGCCTACGCCCGGCTGGGTTCAAGGTCATCGGCGGCGTTGCCAGTGGGTGCGCCACTGAGGTGCCCGCGCCTTCCCGCCCACCTTTCGAACCAGATGGTGGCAAAGGGGAAGACAGCGGAGATACCGGCCAGCACGGCAACCAGGAACGGCCAGCGCTGGACGCGCCACAGGATGAGCGCGGCAAGCCCGTAGCCCACGAACAGGGCCCCGTGGATCGGCCCGGCCACCTGGACGCCCACCTCCGTGGTGCCGGCAATCCATTTGAAGTACATGCCGGTGAGCAACGCCGCCCAGCTGAATGCTTCTGCAACGGCAAGGATCCGGAAGGCGCGGAGGGCGGTTGTCCGCAGGGGCATGGTGAGACGTCCTGTCATGAGGGGAGGTTTGGCGTAGAAGGCCGCCGGTCCGGGGGCAAGAAAAACGCCCCGGTGGCCGGCGGTGCCGGCGCCGGGGCGCTTGTTCCTAGCGTCCGCGGTTGGGACGGGCTTTGTACGGGTCGATGCCCTTGGGGATGGGAAGCCGGGTGCCCATGGATGCGATGCGCTTGGACACGGTGCTGACCTCCAGCTTGGTCAGTTCGTTCTTCATCTTGCCCATCTGCTTCGCCACCTGGCTCAGCGGAACCTGGCCTTCGCCGTGCCCGGTCTGGATGGTGTGCACCGGAACGTTGGGCAGGATCCGGGCCAGCCGCTTGCGCTCGGCATCAAGCAGCGGCTTCACCCTGTGGGCGGGCCCTTCGCTGACCAGCACGACGCCGGGACGGCCAACGGCGCGGAATACGGCATCCTGGGTGCGGGGATTGACAGCCACCGGCTGTTCTTCCGTGATCCAGCCGCGGCGGAGCGTGCCCAAGGCGGCGCCGGAGGCGCCGGGCTGGTTTTCAATCTGGGCGAACGCCGCACGTTCGGCGCGGCGCGACAGGATGAAGGTAGCGGCCAGCAGGCCCAGCGGAATACCGATGATCAGGCCCGTGATCCAGTTGTCCAGCCAGAAGCCAACCAGGAAGCTGACGGCCACAACACCCAGGAAGACCAGCAGCATGAGCCACGGGACCATGGGGTCGTGGCGGCGGGTCATGGTGAAGACCTCGCCGATCTGCTTGAACCTGCTGGGCTTTTTGGCCTTTGCTTCCTTCGGCTTGCGCGTGAACAGGCCGCGCTTCACCGCGCTGGAGCCCGCCGGGGTGGGGTTGCTGGAGTCAGGGGATTTCGCCATAGTGCCTCAATTCTACGTGACTTAAAGCCAAGGGCCGGACGCCGGAATCTTCCGGTGTCCGGCCCTTGGCCGCTGCTTCCCCCGGCCTCAGGAATGGGCGGCGAGGACGCTGCTGGCTTCCTGGCGGGTGGTGCCGGAGTCCTGGATGCCTTCGGCGATGTGGGCGAGTTCGGCGGGGATGTCGCGGCCTTTCTTGCGCATGGCGGTGGCCCAGAGGCGGCCGGCGCGGTAGGAGGAGCGGACCAGGGGTCCGGACATGACGCCGAGGAAGCCGATGTCTTCGGCTTCGTGCTGCAGGTCCAGGAATTCCTGGGGTTTGACCCAGCGGTCCACGGGCAGGTGCCGTTCGGACGGGCGCAGGTACTGGGTGATGGTGATCAGGTCGCAGCCTGCGTCGTGGAGGTCACGGAGGGCTTCGGAGATTTCTTCGCGGGTTTCGCCCATGCCCAGGATGAGGTTGGACTTGGTGACCATCCCGTGGTTGCGGCCCTGGGTGATGACGTCCAGGGAGCGGTCGTAGCGGAACGCGGGGCGGATGCGCTTGAAGATGCGGGGGACGGTTTCGACGTTGTGGGCGAAGACTTCGGGCTTGGAGTCGCAGATCGCCTTGATGTGGTCGGGGTTGCCGGAGAAGTCGGGGATGAGCAGTTCGACGCCGGTGCCGGGGTTCAGTTCGTGGATCTTGCGGACGGTTTCGGCGTAGAGCCAGACGCCTTCGTCGTCGAGGTCGTCGCGGGCGACGCCGGTGACGGTGGCGTAGCGCAGCTGCATGGATTGGACGGAGCGGGCCACCTTGGTGGGTTCGAACCGGTCCAGGGGTGAGGGTTTGCCGGTGTCGATCTGGCAGAAGTCGCAGCGGCGGGTGCATTCGGAGCCGCCGATCAGGAAGGTCGCTTCCTTGTCTTCCCAGCATTCGAAGATGTTGGGGCAGCCGGCCTCTTCGCAGACGGTGTGCAGGCCTTCCTTCTTGACCAGGTTCTTCAGCCCGACGAACTCGGGCCCCATCTGGACCTTGGCCTTGATCCACTCCGGCTTGCGTTCGACCGGAACCGCAGCATTACGCTGCTCGATCCGCAGCATCTTCCGGCCTTCAGGTGCCAATGTCACAGTAGAGCTCCTTCAGGGCTCGAAACCAATGCTTCTTCGTGCTTGCGGAATTCCTCCACAAACCGGTCCACGATCTGGGCCGGCTGGATGTCCTGTCCTGTCTCCAGGGACATCGTGGTCACCCCCGCGTCGGTGATGCCGCAGGCGATGATCTGGCCATACGGCGCCAGGTCGTTGCTGCAGTTAATGGCAACGCCGTGCATGGTGACACCGTTCAGGACGCGGATGCCGATGGCGGCGATCTTGCGGTCCGGGCCCTTGGCATCGGCCTTGATCCACACGCCGGCGCGGCCCTTGATGCGCTCGGCATTGATGCCGTAGTCCGCCAGCACGGTGATCATGATCTCTTCGAGGCGTTCAACGTAATCCCGGATGCCGGAGCGGTTCTTCAGCTTCAGGATGGGGTAGGCAATCAACTGTCCGGGCCCGTGCCACGTCAGTTTCCCGCCACGGTCCACCGGAACAACGGGTGTGCCGTCGAACGGCCGTTCGTGGTCCTCGGTGAGCTTCCCCGCAGTGTAGACGGCAGCGTGCTCCAAAAGCAGGACAGTGCTGGGGGCAGCGCCGGCGACAACCTTGTCGTGGAGTTCGCGCTGGGCATCCCAGCCGTCCATGTAATCGACGAAGTCAGGGGCAAGACCCAGCTGTGAAAACTCAAGAGTCATGGCATCCAGCTTAGTCCCCGAAGCCGCGCGCTCCCGGTTTAGTGTCCAAGCTCACCGCCCGCCCTGGAACGTCGTGAGCTCGCCATGCCTGTGGATAACTCCTGCAGCGCGGCCGTGATTCGGCTAGACATGGACTATGGACGATGCAGAGGCCCCGGACATTGCCGGTTACGACGTCGGGCGGCTGCTGGGCCGGGGCGGCAGTGCGGACGTGTGGCTGGCCACCGAGCAGAGGACCGGCAGGCAGTTTGCGGTGAAGTGTTTCCGCCCCGGCCCAGGGAGCCTGGGCAATCCGGGCGTCGGCCAAGAGGAGATGAGGAGGGAGATCCGCATCCTGTCGGTCCTGGACCACCCGCACCTCATCAGGTCGCACCAAGCCGTCCCTTTGGCGGGATCCGGCCACGCTGCAGCCTTGACCATGGATTACGCCGCCGGTGGTTCCCTGGCACAGCTGGTAGGCGCCCGGGGCAGGATCAGCGTGGGGGAGACCGTCACGGTCCTGACCCCCATTGCCCAGGCGCTTGGCTACCTGCACGGGAAGGGCTTCACGCACTCGGATGTGGCGCCCGGGAATGTGCTGTTCACCGGGCAGGGCAAGCCGATGCTCTCCGATGTGGGCGTTGGCCGGATGATCGGGGATCCGGGCAGCACGGAGCTTCCCGGCACCTCTGGCTTCCTGGACCCGGCGCCCGTTGATGCAGTACGCGCCGGGCTCCAGCCCGAACGGGACGTCTATGCGGCAGCAGCCCTGGGCTGGTTCTGCCTCACAGGTGAGGCGCCGCGCCGCACGGCCGACCGGCCACCGCTTTCCCTGCTGGTTCCCGGCGTCCCCAAGGAACTGGCCCTGGCACTGGAAGCCGGGCTCAATGAGGACCGGCGGCAGCGGCCCACGGCCATGGCCCTGGCGACAGCCGTGTACCGCAGCGCCGCACCGTTGCCCGTGGACCTCGCTGATGCCGTCCACCCCTCTGTGATTCCCGAACTGCTCACCCGGCGGCACGACCCGGTGCGGGACTCCGGCGCCGGGCTCACGGGCAAACTCCGTGGAATGTTCCGTGGCGTGTTCCGGCGGGCGGCAACGTGCCGCCTGACCCGGCGGACGCCGTCGCCCCCGAGGATGCCCTTTCCGCAGGCGGCACATACGGCCCCCCTTCGTGGAAAGCACGCGGACTCCCGCGCCCGTGGCCGGGCGGGGTCAGCCGCACGGGTCCTGCGCGGCGCCGCCGTGCCGGTCCTGGCGGCAGCCGGAGCGGGAATCTGGTGGCTCTCGGCGGTCACCGGCACCGCACCCGGCGGGCAGGTGAGCGGTCTCTGGCCCGCGCCGGCTGCGTCGCTGGTTGCCGGCCCTGGCGCCGGAGATGGAACGGGGGCCAAAGATGGAACGGGCAGCAAGGGGAGCGGGACAGATGCGGCGCGGGTTGATACTGCCGGGATCGATACCGCCCGCCAGCAGGCGCGCTCGGAGGACCCCCTGCTGGCCGTGACGGGGATGGCCGCCCTGCGGGACCATGCCCTCAGCAGTGGCAGCCTGGAACTGCTGGAGGCGGTCAACGCGCCTGGGTCACCCGCAGCTGCGGCGGACCAGCGTCTTGCGGACCAGCTGGACGGTGCGGGGCTTCGGCTGGAAGGATTCACCAGCACTGTGTCGGACCTGTCGGTCGCCGACGGGGCTGCCGGCGGGCGGGCGGTTGTCCGGCTGACCTCCGCCACCTCCGCTTACCGGACGGTGGATGCCGGCGGCGCGGAGGTGGCAGCAGGTACTCCCAGCCCGGCCCAACGGCTCAGGCTGGTCCTGGTGCGGATGGACGGCCAGTGGAGGATCAGTGAGATCCTGCCCGGGGGCTGAAGCCCGGGCTTGACGTCGATCAACCCTCCCGTACGACTAGCCCCGGCCCCCGGGTGTGGCTCCCGGCCACCCAGCGGGCCCCTGATTCCAGTCGCCTGTGCTGCCACTGGAAACCGGCGGAAGAGAGGACCGCGGGCTCCATGCGCTGGCTGTACAGCAGGAGCTCCTCGCCCAGGCCCGGCATTGCGGTGCGCAGAACAGGGGCAGGAACGCGGAACACGGCCGGGCGGTGAAGTGCGCGCGCCAACGCTGCCACGGTGGTGTTGACGTCCGATTGCTCGGGAGCGGACAGGTTGACCGCGCCGGTGACCGCGGAGTCGAGCAGGAAGAGGAAGGCGGCTGAAACATCGGGAAGCGTTATCCATGGCCAGAACTGCCGGCCGCTGCCGAACGGACCGCCGAGGCCTAGCCGCAGCAGGGGGAGCAGCCGTCCCAGGGCCCCGCCCGAACGGCTGAACACTACCCCGGTACGCGGTGTCACGACGCGCACCCCGGAGGGCGCCGCCAAGGCAGCCTGCTCCCACTCAACACAAATCCGGGCAAGGATGCCGGAACCCGCCGGTGCGTCCTCCCGCAGAAGGGTATTGCCGGCGTCGCCGTAGTAGCCGGAGCCGGACTGGCTGATGAACGTCTTCGGCGGCGAATCCAGCTGCGCCATGGCCCGTACGAGGGTCCGGGTTGGCCCCAGGCGGGAATTGAACAGCTCCGCTACCCGCCTCCGGGTCCAGGGCCTGTCCCCGATCCCGGCGCCGGAAAGATTCACGACGGCGTCGGCGCCAGCAAGGGCGTGCGGGTCAAGGGGTCCCGATGCAGGGTCCCAGCGGATCTCCGCCGCATGGGCGGGCGGCCGCCGCACCAGCGTCACGACCGAGTGGCCGGCGTCGTGGAAGGCCTTGGACAGGGACGTGCCGATGAGCCCGGAGGCGCCGGACATGACGATGCGCATGCTCCATCTCACCACGGCAACGGCCCCTCGGCACCTCCCGCGACGCGGGGAAGGGGTTGACTATGATCAAACGATGACCTCTTCGAGCTACCTCCGTTTTCCGCACCTGCACGGCGATCTGGTCACCTTCGTGGCCGAGGACGACGTGTGGATTGCGCCCCTGGCCGGCGGCAGGGCCTGGCGTGTTTCCTCACTCCAGCTCCCTGCCCGCAACCCCCGTTTCACCCCGGATGGCCAACGCCTGGTGTGGAGCGTTGTCCAGGGGACGGCTCCGGAGGTCGTTTCGGCGCAGGTGGACGGCGGCGGCTATCGCCAGCTGACCTACTTCGGCCACAGCACCACCAGGGTGAAGGGTTTCACTGCAGGCGGGGAGGTAGTGGTCACCAGCGCTTTCCGCCAGGCGGAGAGCCGGCACACCTACGCGTACAGCGTGCCGCTCGACGGCGGCTGGGCCCAGGAACTGCCGTACGGGCCGGTTGAATCGGTAGCCTTCGGGCCGGAAGTGGGCGATGAGCGTCCGGTTGTGCTGGGAAGCGTGCTCTCCCGTGAGCCAGCGTGGTGGAAACGGTACCGCGGCGGCACCGCCGGCAAGTTGTGGATCGACGCCGACGGCAATGGCGAATTCGAGCGGCTGCTGCCGGACCTTGACGGCAACCTCACCGACCCCCTGTGGGTGGACGGCAGGATCGCCTTCCTGTCCGACCACGAGGGCTACGGCAACCTGTATTCGGTCCTGCCCAGCGGCAAGGACCTGCGCCGGCACACTGACCACCAGGACTTCTACGTGCGGCACGCCGCCACGGACGGCAAGCGGGTCATCTTCGAGTCCGCCGGTGAACTCTGGGTCCTCCACGATGCCGGCTCGGACGCGGTCAAGCTCGACATCACCCTCGGCTCGGCCTCGCAGAGCCGGCGGCCCGCGCTCCTCGATGCCGCGAAACATCTCGGGGCGGTGGTTCCGGACGGCACCGGCGCCGCCAGCGCCGTCGAGTCACACGGGACGGTCCACTGGCTGCGGCACAAGGACGGCCCCTCCCGCATCATCGAGGCCACGCCCGGCGTTCGGGGGCGGCTGCCGCGGCCCCTCGGGGACGGCCGCATCGCCTACGTCGCAGACCACGACGGCGTTGAGGCGCTGCACATCAAAGACATCGCCGCTCCTGTCCCGCAGGGCACGGCAGGCGCGCCGAAGAACGCTGTTGCCGCGCACGCCGGCCTTGCGGGTTCGACGGCGAAACCAGGCCACGCTCCGGGATCCGGGGAGGGGCAGGATTCGGTGCAGCTGCCACAGCCGGTGCCCGCGTCCGGGGCCGCGGTCCTCGCGGGGCACAGCAGCAGCCACGCTCCGGCCGACGACGAACAGCAGGCCGATGTTGCTCCGGATGCCTCGGCGTCCGTGGCGGAGGCCCAGTCCGTCGCGGCGGGAGGGGGCATCAGTGTGCCCACGCCCGCGCGCGCCAGTTCGCTGGAAGCCAGCCCGGATGGTCGGTGGCTCGCCATCGGCACCTCGTTCGGCGACGTGCACGTGCTGGATACGCGCAACGGGGACCTCGCGCAGGTTGCCAGCATCGGCGAAGGAAGCATTTCCGAACTGGCATGGTCCGCGGACTCGCGATGGCTCGCGTGGTCGGAGCCGGTGACGTCCTTCGGATCCCGGAGCAGGCTGCGGCTTGCCACGGTGGACAACCTGGATGCCGAACCGGTGGAGGTCACCGACGGCCGCTTCCGTGACGCCTCCCCGGCCTTCACCCCGGACGGCAAATTCCTGGCCTTCCTGTCCAACCGCAGCTTCGATCCCGTCTACGACGGGCACTCGTTCGACCTTTCCTTCCCCAGCCCCATCAAGCCCTACCTGGTGGCACTCGCGGCCGATACGCCGTCGCCCTTTGGTCCCTCGGTTGACCCCGCAGGCCCGGAACCGGAAGCCGAAACTGAGGCCGGCGGCAGCCCTGCAGCCAACAGCGGGGAAGGCGCCGTGCCCGCCGTGCGCGTCGATGCGGAGGGCCTCGCCCACCGCGTGATCGGCGTTCCGGTGCCCCAGGGCAACTACAGCTCGCTGAAGGCCGCTGATGGTGCGCTGCTGTGGCTCGACTCCGTCCTGGCCGGCGTCACCGGTGACGGCAAAGCCAGCCAGGAGGACAAGGACGCCCGGCCCAGCCTGGTGCGGTACGACATCGTGCAGCGCAGGAAGTCGACCCTGGTGGATTCGCTGGACAGCTACCGGCTCTCCGGGGACCGCAGCAAAGTGGTGCTGGTCTGCGACAAGCAGGTCACCGTCGTCCCGGCGGACGCCAAGGCGGATGAGGAATCAGGCAAAGTGGTCAAGGTGGACCTGGGCCGGATCCGCGTCATGCTGGACCCGGTCAGCGTCTGGGCCCAGGCGTTCGATGAAGCCTGGCGCCTGCAGCGCGACTTCTTCTGGACCGAGGACATGGCCGGGCAGGACTGGGAATCCATCCGTGCCCGCTACCGCCCACTGGTTGACCGGCTGGGGTCCCACGACGACCTCGTGGACCTGCTGTGGGAACTGCACGGCGAGCTGGGAACCTCGCACGCCTACGTCCGGCCCGCCGCCGTCACCGAACGCGGGAGCCGCGGCCAGGGGCGGCTGGGCGCAGATCTCGCCCACACCGCCGCCGGATGGGAAATCACCCGAATCCTTGCCGGCGAGTCCTCCGACCCCCTGGCAACCTCGCCCCTGACGAGGCCGGGAGTCGGGGCAAAGGCAGGGGACGTCCTGCTGGCCATCGACGGCGTCCCGCTGTCCGGGAGCGTCACGCCCGCCATGCAGCTGGTTGGCGCCGCCGGCCGCGCCGTGGAGCTGACCCTCCTCAACGGCCCGGCACACGGCCCTGCCGCCGGCACCCAGCGCAGGGTCGCCGTCGTGCCCGTCAAGGATGAGGAACGCCTGCGTTACCAGGAATGGGTTGCTGGCAATCGGCGGACCGTCCGGGAAGCCTCCAACGGCACCTTCGGTTACCTGCACATCCCGGACATGATGGCCAACGGCTGGGCGCAGCTGCACCGCGACCTGGACACCGAAACCGCATTGGACGGCCTGATTGTGGATGTCCGCCGGAACCGCGGGGGCCACACGTCGCAGCTTGTTGCCGAACTGATCGGCAGAAAGGTCACGGGCTGGAGCATGCCGCGCGGCGAGAAACCCCGGACCTATCCGCACCATGCACCGCGCGGACCGGTCATCATCCTTGCCGATGAGTTTGCCGGTTCCGACGGGGACATCATCACCCAGGTCTCAAAGCTGCGGGGGATCGGACCG
The DNA here is from genome assembly GCF_019710585.1 of Arthrobacter sp. MAHUQ-56. Lineage (GTDB taxonomy): Bacteria > Actinomycetota > Actinomycetes > Actinomycetales > Micrococcaceae > Arthrobacter. The sequence goes on from NZ_JAIFZQ010000026.1 coordinate 109,614, forward strand.
GTCATCGGTACCCGAACCTGGGGCGGCGTGGTGGGCATCGACAACCGCTTCGCACTGGCCGACGGCACCGGGGTCACCCAGCCCCGGTACGCCACTTGGTTTGGCGGCGGTGTCGGCTGGAGCGTGGAGAACTACGGGGTGGATCCGGACATCGAAGTGGCGTTCCCACCGCACGCCTACGCCGCGGGCCGCGATCCCCAGCTGGAATACGGCATCAGCGCCCTGAAGGAAATGATCCAGGAACTGCCCACGGACCGTCCGCCGGCCCGTGAGGGGTACCGCCGGCTGCGCCCGGCACCCTTGCCCGCCCGCAGCCAGGGAAGCTAGCAGGCGCGCCAGGCCTGCCGCCGGGGACCGAAAAGGCCCTGCCCGCCGGAAATGTTCCGGCGGGCAGGGCCTTTTCGCAGAAGCGACAGTATCCGGTCAGGACTCCAGGGTGGCATCCATCGTGATGTCGATGCTGGCGAGTGCACCGGAGACCGGGCAGCCCACCTTTGCTTCGCCGGCGATCTTCTGGAATTCGTCTTCCGAGATCCCCGGGACCCGCGCCGAAACGGTCAGGTGGCTGCCCGTGATGCCCGTGCCGGGAACGAACGTGACATCAGCCTTGGCGCGGACTTCCTCCGGCGTGTGGCCTGCCTTTGCCAGTTCATTGCTGAAGGCCATGGAGAAGCAGGCCGCGTGGGCAGCGGCGATGAGTTCCTCCGGGCTGGTCTTGCCGTTGGCCGCTTCGGTGCGCGCCTTCCAGGTGACATCGAACGTGCCCAGGCCCGAGGTGGCCAGGGAGGTGGTTCCTGCGCCCTCCGTCAGGTTGCCGTTCCATACAGCGTTTGCTGAGCGGGTTGCTGCCATGTTCACTCCTCACATCGTTTTGTCTTAGGCCTGGCCGTTAATCTTTCTGCCAGGCCCACCGTTTTCCATCCTATGGATCATGACCGGGCGGCGCACGGGTTGTCCGCTGTCAGTGGATTATGACCGCAGGCCCGGATGGTTACTGCCAGAGGGTGGCGATGGCGATATTGATCAGCGCCAGGCCGCCGACACCATGGGCCAGGCCCGTTGAGACCGGCTGCCCGGTCTTGGCCTTGCGGGTTCCAACGATGGCCAGGACAGCCACCACAACCGCAATGACAAGCTTGATGCCCAGCTTGGCGTAGTTGGGGTTGGCGTCGGGCAGGAACGGGAGGAGGCCCATCATGGCGACGCCGGTGAGGAGCTGCAGGAAGGCTCCGTCCCGCTGGCGCGGGTGCACGGTGGGTTCGCGCATGGTGGCAATCCAGTAGCCCACGATCATGGCGGCGCCGACGACGTGCAGGAACACCAGGAAATTGAACAGAATAGTCATGGCACCAGCTTAGCCAGTCAGTTCTACAGCCCGTAGCACAACCACGCGGGCAACGGCGTGCCGGGGTGGCCGCTTAAACCACGACGGCGGCACTCGCCGTTGGTGGGTTTCCCACCGCGGGCGCGTGCCGCCGTCGTTGCTGGTGCTTCGCTTACAGACCGAGGTCCGCTTCGAAGGCGCCTTCTTCAAGGCGGGCCTTCAGGGTCTGGAGGAACCGGCCGGCGTCCGCGCCGTCCACCAGGCGGTGGTCGTACGTCAGGGACAGGTACATCATCGAGCGGATGGCGATCGAGTCGTCACCGTTCTCATCGGCCACCACCACGGCGCGCTTGACGATCGCGCCCGTGCCCAGGATGCCCACCTGAGGCTGGTTGATGATCGGGGTGTCGAACAGGGCGCCCACCGAACCGATGTTGGTGATGCTGAAGGTGCCGCCGGACAGCTCGTCCGGGCCGATCTTGCCGTCGCGGGTGCGGGAAGCGACGTCGGCGATCTTGCCGGCCAGGCCGGCCAGGTTTAGGTTTCCGGCGTCGGCAATGACCGGAACCAGCAGGCCCTTGTCAGTGTCGACGGCGATCGCCAGGTGTTCGGCGTTGTGGTAGGTGATCTCCTGCTTGTCCTCGTCGTACGCAGCGTTGAGCTTGGGGTGCTGCTTGAGGGCCTCGGCCACGGCCTTGGCGATGAACGGCAGGAAGGTCAGCTTGGTGCCGTTCTGCGCCTGGAACGAGTTCTTGGCACGGGCGCGGAGCTTGGCGACCTTGGTCATGTCCACTTCGTGGACCTGGGTCAGCTGCGTGGAGATCTCGAGGGATTCGCGCATGCGGCGGGCGATGACCTGGCGGATGCGGGGAGCCTTCTGCGTGGTGCCGCGCAGCGAGGAGGCTGCGGCGCCGGACGCTGCCGGTGCCGAGGCTGCCGGTGCTGTTGCCGGAGTGGCTGCGGGAGCTGCCTTGGCCTCGGCCGCGGCGATGACGTCCTGCTTGCGGATGCGGCCGCCGACGCCGGTGCCGGAGAGGGAGGAGATGTCCACACCGTGCTGGTTGGCCAGCTTGCGGACCAGGGGCGTCACGTAGCCGGATTCGCCGCCGCCAGCCGGTGCTGCTTCCTGGGCTGCGGGAGCAGCGGGCGCCGCAGCGGGTGCGGGGGCCGGTGCTGCTGCCGGGGCCGGGGTAGCGGCAGCTGCCGGAGCGGGCGCTTCCTGCTTCGGGGCTTCCTGCTTGGGGGCTTCGGGTGCGGCTGCCGGAGCCGGGGCGGCCTGCGGTGCTGCGGCCGGCGCGGCGGCAGCGCCGGAGCCGATGACGGCCAGGACGGAGCCCACCTCGGCGGTTTCGTCCTCGTTGACCCGGATCTCCTGCAGGGTGCCGGCAACGGGGGACGGGATTTCGGTGTCCACCTTGTCGGTGGAAACTTCCAACAGCGGCTCGTCAACCTCGACGGAGTCGCCGACTGCCTTCAGCCAGCGGGTAACCGTTCCCTCGGTGACGCTCTCGCCCAGTGCGGGGAGGGTAACCTCGTGGCTTTCGCCGCCACCGGCAGAGGGGGCTTCCTGGGCCGGTGCTTCCTGGGCAGGGGCTGCCGCAGGTGCCTCTTCGGCGGGAGCTTCTTCGGCCGGTGCAGCGGGCGCTTCCTGTGCGGGCGCCTCTTCCGCAGGAGCTTCCGCGGCAGGGGCGGAACCGCCGCCGGAGCCGTCGCCGATGCGCACCAGGGGTGCGCCGACCTCGGCGGTCTCGTCTTCAGCGACCAGGATTTCCTCAATCACGCCAGCTACAGGAGAGGGGATTTCAGTGTCTACTTTGTCGGTGGAGACTTCGAGCAGCGGCTCGTCCACCTCTACCCGGTCACCTACCTGCTTGAGCCAGCGGGTGACGGTTCCTTCGGTGACACTCTCACCGAGGGCGGGCAAGTTAACGGATTCAGACATGTCGTCCCCGTTCTCCTTATTGATCTTTAGTGCGAATGGTTGCTGCCTTGTTGGAAGCCTAGTGCACCCGGTCTGCGCGACCGGGTGCACCGGGCCTGGTAATGCTGGCGAAAATCAGCCGTGAAGCGGCTTGCCGGCCAGCGCCAGGTGGGCTTCGCCGAGGGCTTCGTTCTGGGTGGGGTGGGCGTGCACCAGCTGGGCCACATCCTCCGGGTAGGCTTCCCAGTTCACGATCAGCTGGGCCTCGCCGACCTGCTCGCCCATGCGGGCGCCGATCATGTGGACGCCCACCACGGGGCCGTCCTTCTGGCGGACCAGCTTGACCAGGCCGGAGGTGCCCAGGATGGAGCTCTTGCCGTTGCCGGCCAGGTTGTATTCCTGGGTCTGGACCTGGTCCTCGCCGAACTTTTCCTTGGCAGCCTTTTCGGTGTAGCCGACGGTGGCGATTTCAGGTTCGGAGTAGGTGACCTTGGGGATGTTGATGTCCTCGACAACCACAGGCTTCAGGCCGGCGATTTCCTCGGCCACGAAGATGCCCTGCTGGTAGCCGCGGTGGGCCAGCTGGACGCCGGGGACGATGTCGCCCACGGCGTAGATGTTGCCGACGCCGGTGTGCAGGCGCTCGTTCGTGATGACGAAGCCGCGGTCGATGGTGAGGCCGGCTTCCTCGTAACCGAGGTTGGCCGTGACGGGGCCGCGGCCGACGGCGACCAGCAGCAGGTCGGCCTCGAATGTCTTGCCGTCCACCAGGGTGACCTTTACGCCGTCGTCATTCTGCTCGACGCCCTGGAAGAAGACGCCGGTGGAGAACTTGATGCCGCGCTTCTTGAAGGCCCGCTCGAAGTTCTTGACGATGGTGGCGTCCTCGTTGGGAACGAGTGAGGGGAGGCCTTCGACGATGGTGACGTCCACGCCGAACGACTTCCAGACCGAGGCGAACTCGACGCCGATGACGCCGCCGCCCAGGATGATGGCGCTCTTGGGGATGAAGTCCATGGTCAGGGCCTGGTCGGAGGTGATGACCTTGCCGCCGATTTCGAGGCCCGGGAGGGTGCGCGAGTAGGAGCCGGTGGCCAGGACGATGTTCTTGCCCTTGTAGGCGGTGCCGTTCACCACGACGGTGTCGGTGCCCTGCAGCTTGCCTTCACCCTCGATGACGGTGATGCCCTTGGACTTGATGAGTCCCTGCAGGCCCTTGAACTTGCCCGCGATGATGCCGTCCTTGTACGCGTTGACGGCGTTGATGTCGATGCCGTCCAGGGTGACGTTCACGCCGTACTTGGCGGAGTCACGGGCGTGGTCGGCCAGCTCTGCGGAGTGCAGCAAAGCCTTGGTGGGGATGCAGCCGTTGTGGAGGCAGGTGCCGCCCAGCTTGCCCTTCTCCACGAGGCCGACGGTAAAGCCGAGCTGTACCGCACGCAGCGCCGCAGCGTATCCGCCGCTGCCGCCACCGAGTACCAGGATGTCGAATTCTTGCGCAGTTGCCTGATCGGCCACTAAAACGCTCCCTCGCGTGAACGATGACGCGATCAGCGCGCATCATCTGGTCTTGGAACTTGCACTGCCGTGATTATTTCAGCAGGGCAACTCTCTTGCATTTGTGACTACCGTGGTTCACCTTAGCGAACCACCTATCCATGCTCCACCTTGGCACTGCGTTTGTGGAGCGCTTGTGTCCAGTGTCACGCGGCTTTGTGGCGCAGGGATCTCCTGCGCCGCAAAGCCGCGCGGCACCGCGGCTGCAGCCGGTCCCTCAGGCCGCGGCCAGGATGTCTTCCACGTAGGCAACCAGGGTCCGGACGGTGCAGCCCGTGCCCTGTTTGTGCGTGTAGCCATACGGGCTGCCGTTGTTGAACGACGGTCCCGCGATGTCGATGTGCGCCCAGGGGATCTGTTCGCCCGCCTTGTCCTTACCCACGAACTCGCGCAGGAACACGGCAGCGGTCATCATGCCGCCGTGGCGTTCGCCGATGTTGGCGATGTCCGCCACCTGCGAGTCCAGGCTCGGGCGGAGTTCCTCGGGCAGGGGCATGGGCCACACCAGTTCCCCGGCGCGGTCCGCGGCGGCCTTCAGGGCCCCCGTGACGCTCTCCGTTCCCATGACGCCTGCCGTGCGGTTGCCCAGGGCGATCAGCTGGGCCCCTGTCAGGGTGGCGACGTCGATGATGGCGTCCGGGTATTCGCGGCTGGCGGCAACGATGCCGTCCGCCATCACCAGCCGGCCTTCGGCGTCCGTGTTGAGCACTTCCACGGTCTTGCCGCCAAGCATGGTGAGGACATCCGCCGGGCGTGACGCGGCGCCGGAAGGCATGTTCTCGGCGATGCAGAGCCAGGCGGTTGCCTTGACGGGCAGGCCCAGGCCGGCAAGGGCCAGGACAGTGTTAAGGACGACGGCGGCGCCGGCCATGTCACTCTTCATGTCCCCCATGTGCAGGGCCGGCTTGATGGAAATGCCGCCGGTGTCGAAGGTGATGCCCTTGCCGACGAGGGCAATCTTCCTTGTGGCCTTCGCGGGGGAGTACTCGACCTTAACCAGGCGGGGCTGGCGCGTGGAGCCCTTGCCGACGCCCATGATGCCGCCAAAGCCTTCCTTCTCAAGGCGCTTTTCGTCCCAGACCGTCACCTTGACGGGCAATCCCTTCGCGAGGTCCTTGGCAGCCTCCGCGAAGGACTCCGGGTAGAGGTGGCTGGGGGGAGTGTTGACGAGGGAACGGGTGGAGTTCACGGCCTTGGCCACCAGCCCTGCGCGCTTGAGGACGGCGCCAAGATCGCTTCTGTCAGCCAGTTCGGTGAAGATCACCGCATTGCGGACCGGGTCCTTAAGGCCGTCGCTCGAGGAGCGGAATTCGGTGAAGGAGTAGGCGCCCATCGCCGCACCCTCGGCGACCGCTGCGACGTCCTCTACGGACGCCGTCGGAAACGCGAGCGTGACTGTGCCCAATCCGGCCAGCTGCCGCACGGCCGATCCCGCGGCGCGGCGCAGCGATTCGCCCGTGAGGGGCTTGCCGGCCTGGACCTTCCCCACTCCCGCGAGGACCAGGACGCCGGACCCGGTTTCGGGCAGGCCGGGGAGGCGGACCAGCTGGTCCGCGGCACCCGTCACACCGAGCGGCTTCAGGGAGTCGGCAAGGGCCTCGGCGGACTTGGCCGTCAGTGGGTTGTCCAGCAGGACGGGCCCATCGGTTCCCTGCCCCACCCCGATGACCACGGCGTCGCTGGTGCCCTTCAGGCCCCGCGAGACGGTACTAAGGTTGATTTCAGTATTCTTGACCACAGGGATGAGTCCTCAATTCTCGAAAACGTTCGGGCAGGGATGCATGTTGGGCGCTCTGCCATGGTGGCCCGGATGCGGCCGTTCTGGACGCGGCCCGGTACGTGCAGGCCCGCCTGGCAGGCCAGTTCCGATCGTAGCCCTTCGCTTGGGCGGCAGGGGAATTTCCTGAGAGGTGCGCCACACCGGCCGCCGGAATGCCCGCAGCGCTGGCCGCGTTATGCATGATGTCCGCCCATACCTTTGAAAGGAATATGCCGTGCTTGAACGGATTTCCGGCTCCCTGCTGGACCCGGATGCGCTTTATGCGAGCAACATCGAGCTGTTCCACAGCCCGGAGCTGCGCGGGCTGAACCTGGTCATGGGGTTCACGGGCTTTGCCGATGCCGGGCATGTGGTGAAGCAGATCAACGCCGAGCTGCTGGATTCGCTGGACGCCCAGCCCGTCGCTGTGTTCGACGCCGACCAGCTGATCGACTACCGCTCCCGCCGCCCGCACCTGACGTTCGTCGAGGACCACCTGCAGGACTACCAGGAACCCCGCCTGGCGCTGTACCGGCTCGTGGACGGACTTGGCAACCCCTTCCTGCTCCTGGCGGGTTTTGAACCGGACCTGCAGTGGGAGCGGTTCGCCCGCGCCGTGGTGAACATCGTCGAGGCGCTCGACGTCAACCTGGTTACCTGGATCCATTCCATTCCCATGCCTGTGCCGCACACCCGGCCTGTCGGTGTGACCGTGCACGGCAACCGGCCGGAGCTGATCGAGGGCATCTCCGTGTGGAAGCCCACTGTTGAAGTTCCCGCCGCCGTCGGCCACATCCTGGAGCTGCGCCTGGTCGAAGCCGGACGCAACGTGGCCGGCTACGTCATCCACGTCCCGCATTACCTGGCTGAAGCCGAATACCCCACGGCGGCCGTGGCGGGGCTGGAATACCTCGGTGCTGCGGCATCGCTGATGCTGCCCACCGACAGGCTGCGTGAATCCGGCCGTGAAGTCAGCCGCCAGATCGCCGAGCAGATCGAGGCGTCCGAGGAGGTCCAGCAGGTGGTTTCCCGGCTGGAGACCCGGTACGACGAGAAGGCCGACGGCATGGTCCGCCGCTCGCTGCTGGCCAACGAAAATGACGAGCTGCCCGATGCCGACGTGCTCGGTGCCGCGGTGGAGGCCTACCTGGCCCGGGAGAACCCCGGGCAGTAGTCCTCGTCACAGCTGCCGGGAAGGCGGCTGCCCGCCGGGCATAATGACATTGTGACTGCACCCCGCGCCTGGCTTATCTGGACCATCGGTATTTTCGGATATTTGGTGGCCGTGGCTCAGCGGACGTCCTTCGGCGTGGTGGGGCTGGAGGCCACGGAGCGGTTCCATGCCACCGCCTCCGCCATCTCCTTCTTCACAGTCCTCCAGTTGCTGGTGTACGCAGGGCTCCAGATCCCCGTCGGCGTGCTGGTGGACAGGTTCGGTTCACGCGCCATGATCGCCGGCGGCGCCATCCTCATGGGCCTGGGCCAGCTCCAGCTTGCGTTCGCCGACAGCGTTCCCGGCGGTGTCGCCGGCAGGGTGCTGGTCGGCGCTGGCGACGCCATGACGTTCATCTCGGTGATCCGGCTCATTCCGCTCTGGTTCGCCCCGGGCCGGGTGCCCCTCGTCACCCAGCTGACCGGCATGTCCGGCCAGCTGGGCCAGCTGTTCAGTGTCCTGCCGTTCGCGTTCGTCCTGCACGCCTCCGGCTGGACCCCGGCGTTCCTGATGCTGGCAGGAATGTCCGCGCTCGCCGTCGTACTGGTGGTGCTGCTCCTGCAGGACGCCCCGCCGGGCACCGAACGCCCGCATGCCCGGCAGGGGCTTCGGGCCACGGGGGCCTCCCTGGCCAGGGCCTGGCGGCAGCCAGGGACCCGGCTGGGAATGTGGAGCCACTTCACCATCCAGTTCAGCGGTACCGTCTTCGCGATGACCTGGGGCTACCCCTTCCTGATTTCCGGCCAGGGCCTTGAAACCGGGACGGTGGCCGCGCTGATGGCGCTGTACGTTGCCGCAGCCATGGCGGTGGGGCCCTTTATCGGCCGCTTCGTCTCCCGACACCCCTTGCGCCGCTCCACCATGGTGCTGCTGATCGCCGGTGCCACCGCCGGGGCGTGGGCCGCGGTCCTGCTGCTGCCCGGGCGCGCTCCGCTGTGGCTGCTGGCCGGCCTGGTGGTGGTGCTGGCCATCGGCGGCCCCGGCTCCATGATCGGCTTTGACTTCGCCCGGACCTTCAACCCCGCGCACCGGATCGGCACGGCCACGGGCATCGTGAATGTGGGCGGATTCATCGCTGCCCTCATATCGATCTTCCTGATTGGCCTGGTCCTGGACGTGCTCTACGCCACCGGATTCTCGCAGGGAACGCTGTATGGCCTGGAGCCCTTCCGCATGGCCCTCAGCATCCAGTTCCTGGTCCTCGGTGCCGGTGCGGCAGCGATGCTCGCCGCCCGGCGGAAGGTGCGCCGGCAGATGGCTGCCCAGGGGATCGTGGTGCCGCCGCTGCGGGCCGCGCTGGCCCGGCAGCGCCGTGAAAACCTCGCCCGCCGCCGCGAACCGGCGCCGACTGACGACTGACAGGCCGCTGTCCGGCAGGACGCTGCCGGGCATGATGACATTCCCGTGCGGAAGCGCCGGGAAAGTCGGGTTCGCCGGGCGGTCCACTGGTCCTCCACTTGTCCTGTCCTGGTGCCGTTTTGCACATAGCCGGATTCGCGGCTGCCGTCGGCTGGCACGGACGCGGAAGCTGGAGCCATGACAGCTCCTGAACGATTGACAGTCCGTGGGCCGGAGGACATTCTCGGCTTTATTCCCCACACGCTGGGCTACTGGCCGGAGTCCAGCCTGGTGGCCATGACCCTGCATGGGACCAGGCTCGGGGCAACCCTCCGACTTGACCTTCCCGGGCCGGCGGTTCGGGACGACCCCCGGGCCTTTGCCCGGGCCGTCCGCCGCTACCTTGAGTCCGACCAGGACGCGGACGGTTCACTGCTGGTGCTCTTCGCCGGCGATGCCACGGCCGTGCCGTCCGGATACCAGCCGCTGTTGTCGCAGGTGCGGTCTGTCCTGGACCAGGCCGGGATGCCCGTGCGGGAGGCCTGGTGCGTCGGTGACGAATATTGGCGCGACGCCTTCTGCACCGACCCGTCCTGCTGCCCTTTTCCCGGCCGGCCCGTGCAGCAGATCCGTGACAGCACGCTGAGTACAGAGATGGTGTACCGGGGCAGCAGCGTTGGTCCGGCGCCGCGGCCCGGCCGTGCCCCCGCCCCCGCCCCTGCCGTTCCGGCCCTCCACCGGGCAGCCGTCCTTGAGGCCGAGACGGCGTGGGCGGAGGAGCTCGCCGGCCGCACAGCTGACAGGACGCAGTTCACCGCCGTGCTGGACTGCTGGGAAAGCCTGCTGGGGATGCCGGGATCCGAACCCTGGTTGCCGGAGGTGGAACGCGACGCGTTCCTGCGGGCCACGCTGCTCTTCACTGTGTGGCGGGACGCGGTCCTGATCATGGCGGCAGCGGGCAGGCGCGCGGCCGAGGCCGGTGCCGAACAGTTCGGCGTGCTGAACGGCGGCGCGGACGCTGCCGGAACCGGACCAGGTGAGCTGCCGCCCGTGCTTCCGCCTGCACTGGCGGCAGAACGTCCCGCCGGCGGGCCACTGCGGACCATCCCGTCCAACAGGACAGTGGGCCGGCGCGGGGAAAGCCGTCTCGGGGTCACGGCCGGCGCCGCTACCCCCGGTTACGGGGAGGTCCTGATGGGCGTGGCCCCGCAATCTCCACACTGGACCGGCCTTGACCGCCTGGACCGGATCTTCGAACAGCTCTCAGCACTGGGCGGGCAGCCGGGAGCGGCCGCCTTCACCGGCCGGGGCTGGATTGCCTGGTGCCGCGGCCGGGGCTCGTACGCCGCCGCGTATTTGGGCCAGGCCCTCGACATCGATCCGGACTACCGGCTTGCAGGCCTGCTGCTGGAACTGGTGGGCCGCGGCGGCATCTGCGGCTGGGCGGGGAAGAAGGACGCTGCCTGGCAGAAGTTCGGGGACGAGCCGGCGCCGCCAAGGTGAGGGTGGAGGGACGGGAGCGTGGAAGGGAACCTTGGAGGGAAGGGAATCGTGGGGCGAAGCTAAGCAGCGCATCTCCACAGGCGCGGACGGCGGTGCAGTAACGCATGGCGGCAGGGGAGGCCGGATCCGGGCAAATCATGAGACAATGGATGCCGAGACCCGGTTGGGTCCGTGTATCGGGTGTTTGTAATGTGCCCCGGATGGGAACATTACAGCCGCGCCGGCAGTTGTCTTAAGTGACTCTGACGGCCGTGGTGGCGCTTGGTTTTCACCACGGACTTGACAGGGTCATAGTGGTGTTGCCCGTATGGTGATTCCACAGACCACCGCTAGAAAGGTTTTCTGTGACCCCGTCTTCCACGAAGAAGGATTCCGCCGCCCAGGACGTCTTGTCCCCTGAGGAGAAGCAGGCCGCGACCAACGCCAAGCGGGCAGCTACGCGGGCAGCCAACAAGGCTTCGGCCGGTGATGCTGCAGCGGACGGCAAGCGCGAGCCCAAGAAGCGCGGGCCCAAGCCCGGTGCCAAGGCTGCAGCAGAAGCTGCGGGAAAGTCCGCTGCCGGTGACGTTGACGCGGACGACGCAACCGACGTCGAAGAGGAATTTGACGAGACTGCCCTCGAAGGACCGGACGCGGTCGAGGACACTGATGCCGACGAGGAACCCGCAAAGGCTGCTGCCGGTTCCGGCAAGGGCTTCGTCTACTCGGACGCCGACGATGACGACGCCCCCGTCCAGCAGGTCATGTCTGCCGGTGCCACGGCCGACCCCGTCAAGGACTACCTGAAGCAGATCGGTAAGGTTGCACTGCTCAACGCCGAGCAGGAGGTGGACCTTGCGCTCCGGATCGAGGCCGGTCTGTTCGCCGAGGAAAAGATCGCTGCTGACGACGGCTCCATGGACCCGAAGTACAAGCGCGAACTCGAATTCATCATCCACGACGGCAAGCGCGCCAAGAACCACCTCCTGGAGGCCAACCTCCGCCTGGTGGTCTCGCTGGCCAAGCGCTACACCGGCCGCGGCATGCTGTTCCTGGACCTGATCCAAGAAGGCAACCTTGGCCTCATCCGCGCCGTGGAGAAGTTCGACTACACCAAGGGCTTCAAGTTCTCCACCTACGCCACCTGGTGGATCCGGCAGGCCATTACCCGCGCCATGGCCGACCAGGCCCGCACCATCCGTATTCCGGTGCACATGGTCGAGGTCATCAACAAGCTGGCACGCGTCCAGCGGCAGATGCTGCAGGACCTGGGCCGCGAACCCACTCCCGAAGAGCTGGCGCTGGAACTGGACATGACCCCGGAAAAGGTCGTCGAGGTCCAGAAGTACGGCCGCGAACCCATCTCGCTCCACACCCCGCTCGGTGAGGACGGCGATTCCGAATTCGGCGACCTGATCGAGGACTCCGAAGCGGTGGTACCGGCCGACGCCGTGAGCTTCACCCTGCTGCAGGAGCAGCTGCACTCCGTGCTGGACACCCTGTCCGAACGCGAGGCCGGGGTAGTTGCCATGCGCTTTGGCCTGACCGACGGACAGCCGAAGACTTTAGACGAAATCGGCAAGGTCTACGGCGTCACGCGCGAACGCATCCGCCAGATCGAATCGAAGACCATGTCCAAGCTCCGCCACCCCTCGCGGTCGCAGGTGCTCCGGGACTACCTGGACTAATCCCGGGTCCGGAGAGGGGCGCGG
>NZ_JAIFZQ010000026.1:121931-268416 GCF_019710585.1 Arthrobacter sp. MAHUQ-56
CGCGGCCCTCTCCCGTTAACAGGTGGGTCCGGCTAACACGCGGGTCTGGCTAACACGCCGGCCCGAACCGCAAGCAGCCTCAACGGAAAGCGGCTTAAACGCCGGTGGGACCCCTCCGTTACGGAGGGGTCCCACCGGGTTCGTTGCTACCGATGCCTCATCTAGTCGATCTCAACGGCAGCTTTCTCGTGAAGCTTTCCCGTTTCGTCGTGCCAGTCCGAGCTCAACGGCTTGAGCGTTGCCTCGACTGCACGGGCGTGGTGGCCGCAGAACAGCAGCTCACCGCCGGAGGACTCGAGTACAACCCGGACATACGCCTGAGCTCCGCAACGGTCGCACCGGTCCAGTGCGTTGAGTGTGCGATCTGCCACTGCTGTTGTCATATCGGCCTCCTTAGTAGATCTGTACATCTATATAACCAGCATTCGTATCCAAACCAGCGCAAGGATGGGGCAAGTTCGCTGTCCGCGTATCCACAAGGTTCGGTCAAGAATGGCCCTTCGCAGCACCGCCACGAAAGCTGGTGGCGCGCTGCACACCCGCTTCCGGGTGTGGCAGACGGGCGTGCCGTGCGCGTCCGACTACCCTAGAAGGAGCGGTTTTAGCTCCCGCTTCCACGTCCTCGAAGGAGTTCATCACCAGTGGCACCAAGCTCTGAGTACACTGCCCGGCACCTCTCCGTGCTGGAGGGCCTCGAAGCCGTCCGCAAGCGGCCGGGCATGTACATCGGCTCAACCGACTCGCGCGGCCTCATGCACTGCCTCTGGGAAATCATCGACAACTCCGTGGATGAGGCCCTGGCCGGCTTCGGCCACGACATCCGGATCATCCTTCACGCGGACAACTCCGTGGAAATCCACGACGACGGCCGCGGCATTCCCATCGACAAGGAACCCAAGACCGGGCTCACCGGCGTCGAGGTGGTCTTTACCAAGCTGCACGCAGGCGGAAAGTTCGGCGGCGGTTCCTACACTGCCTCCGGAGGCCTGCACGGCGTCGGAGCCTCCGTGGTGAACGCCCTGTCCTCCCGTCTTGACGTCGAGGTGGACCGCGGCGGCAAGACGTACCGGATGTCCTTCCGCCGGGGCGAGCCCGGCAGGTTCAAGGACACCGTATCGCGCCTGGACCCGTCCGCACCTTTCACACCGTTCGTCGAGGACTCCGTCCTGGATGTCGTGGGCAAAGCCAAGAGGGGCGTCACAGGCACCCGCATCCGGTACTGGGCCGACCGGCAGATCTTCACCCCGGACGCCAAGTTCTCCTATGACGACCTCGTGGCCCGTGCCCGGCAGACTTCCTTCCTGGTGCCCGGCCTCAAACTCACCGTGCGGGATGAGCGCAAGTTCCCTGGGACCCCCGGTGAGGCCGGCCCGCACGAGGAGGTCTTCCACCACGACGGCGGCATCTCCGAATTCGTGGATTTCCTGGCGGCCGATCCTGCCGTCACGGACGTCTGGCGGCTGCACGGTTCGGGCAAGTTCAAGGAGACTGTCCCCGTCCTGGACGAGCGCGGGCACAGCCAGCTGGCGGAGGTCGAGCGCGACTGCGAAGTGGACGTGGCCCTGCGCTGGGGGATCGGCTACGACAGCACCGTCCGCAGCTTCGTCAACATCATCTCCACCCCCAAGGGCGGCACGCACCAGTCCGGCTTCGAACAGGCCCTGGTCAAGACGTTCCGCAAGGCAGTGGAAAACAACGCCCGCAAGCTCAAGGCCGGGAACGACAAAATCGAGAAGGACGACATCTTCGCCGGCCTCACGGCGGTCCTCACCGTCCGGCTCGCCGAGCCGCAGTTCGAGGGCCAGACCAAGGAGATCCTGGGCACCTCCGCCGTCCGCGCGATCGTGGCCAAAGTGGTGGAGCGGGAAATAACGGCCAAGCTCAGTTCGTCCAACAAGAACGACAAGGCCCAGACGGCGCTGCTCCTGGAAAAAATCGTCAGCGAGATGAAGTCGCGCATCTCGGCCCGTGTCCACAAGGAAACCCAGCGCCGAAAGAACGCCCTGGAAACTTCCTCGATGCCCACCAAGCTGGCTGACTGCCGCACGGACGACGTCGGACGTTCCGAACTGTTCATCGTGGAAGGCGACTCGGCGCTCGGAACCGCGAAGCTCGCCCGGTCCTCGGACTTCCAGGCCCTGCTGCCCATCCGCGGCAAGATCCTCAACGTCCAGAAGGCTTCGGTGGGGGACATGCTCTCCAACGCGGAGTGCGCGGCCCTCATCCAGGTGGTGGGCGCCGGGTCCGGCCGCAGCTTCGACATCAGTGCCGCGCGGTACGGCAAGGTCATCCTCATGACCGACGCCGACGTGGACGGAGCGCACATCCGTACCCTGCTGCTGACGCTTTTCTTCCGGTACATGCGGCCCATGATCCTCGAAGGCAGGGTGTTCGCCGCGGTACCGCCCCTGCACCGCGTGGAAGTCATCAATGCGGGCCAAAAGGCCAATGAGATGATCTACACCTACTCGGAGGCCGAACTCCATGTGCTCCTTGCCCGCCTGGCCAAGGAGGGCAAACGGTACAAGGAACCCATCCAGCGCTACAAGGGCCTGGGCGAGATGGATGCAGAGCAGCTGGCCGAGACCACCATGGACCCGCGGCACCGCACGCTGCGGAAGGTGGGAATCGAAAACGCCCAGCAGGCGGAGGAGATCTTCGATCTGCTGATGGGTTCGGACGTGTCGCCGCGCAAGGACTTCATCATCGCCGGAGCATCCAGCCTGGATCGGGAGCGGATCGACGCCTGACGGGCGTCGGGGCCAGGACGGCGGGTTTGTCGGAGCCGGGATGCCGGCAAGCCCAGCCACCGGCTTGAAGCACGACGACGGCAGTTCAGCCGAGCAGCCCGGGAACCACCAGCAGGGCAGTGGGAAGCGCCAGCAGCAGGGCCGAGCATGCCAGCACGAGGCCACGGGCGGCGGCAGGGAGCTGCGGCTGGGGTGACAGCAGGCGGCTGACCCGGGATGCGGTGGTACGGACCGCGTCCGCACCGGGGCCGCCTGGGCCGGTTTCCAGGCTCGACAACGCGAGGCCAGGCGAGGCGGGCCGGAGTTCACCGGCTGCCGGGCTTCCGGCCGATCCGCTGGCGACGATGGCGATGGCCTTGATGAGTGTGGCCTTGCTTTCGGTCTTCAAAGCGACGTCGTCGGCCAGCATTTCGATCAGCGAGTTGACGGACTCCTGCGCCAGCCGGGTGGTGGGAAGCCACGGGAGGGCCTGCCGCCAGGCCGCGAAGGCCCAGAGGAGCAGGTGATGCCGCTGGCTGAGGTGGGCATTTTCGTGGCTGATGACGGCGCGCAGTTCGGCCGGCTCAAGGGCTGCCATCAGCCCGTCGGACAGGACGGTCACGGAGCGGGCGCCGCCGGGGAGGCAATAGGCGACAGGGGAGTCGTGGCTGATGACCAGTGTTCCCGCGTCCTGCCCCGACGGCGAAGCCAGCAGGGTCAGCAGTTCGCGGTGCCGCCGCCGCTGCCGCTGGATCTTGTAGTAGGTCAGCAGCAGGGTAAAAACGAGGTGCGCCGTGAGCAGGGCCGCGGCGGACAGCGCAAAGATGTGCCAGAACCCCAGGGCGGTGGTGGGTGCATTGAAGAGAACCATGCCCGCCAGCGCCCGGAGTCCGGCGATCAGGTTGTCGCCGACCGGTTCCAGGCCATAGACCAGCATGGCACCGATCATGGACAGCCCACCGGCGAGTGCGATCGCCTGCCACAGGAGCATGGCCGTGAACGGCGAGCGCGCAGGCCATTGCGCCTTCGACAGGAGGATCGGCACCGGCCAGGCCAGGATTATTGCAAGGACCGCCAGCAGGTATGAGGCCCAGAACATGGTCCGCTACGCGTGGCCAAGCAGCTTGCGCAGTGTTTCAGCTTCACCTTCGGAGACGGACCCAATAAACCGCGCCAGCACCGCTTCACGGTCCGGTGCGGAACCCAGGACCTCGTGCATCAGTTCGGCAGTGTGGTCCGCGCGGCTCGACACTGCCTGGTACCGGTGCGGGCGGGTGCCGCGTTCGCGTTCCACCAGGCCCTTCTTTTCCAGCCGTGAGAGCACCGTGAGTACGGTGGTGACGGCCAGTTCCTTGCCCTCATGGCCAGGGCCGCCCTGCGCCGCCGACGTCCGGGCCAGCTGGTCCCTCAGGGTATTGGCCGTAGCCGCTTCCTGGCCCGCCCAGAGCAGGTCCATCACTGCCCGTTCCAGTTCACCAAGACTAGCCATAGCACTTTTCCTTTGTATCCCCGCACCGGCCGCCCTTCAGCGTCCGATGACTTCACGCGGTTGTTCAACTACAGAACTAAATTTACCCGGAAACCGCCCCACTTTCTACACCGGGTAGAACATCTGGCGTGCCGCGCCCGTCCGCGCCATCCTTGGAAGGGGGCACTTCCGGTTTTACCGCCGCCAGACATGTTCTACACTTTGTAGAAGTTAGAGTTCTACGGAACGTAGAAGAACTGCATTGCCTAACAGTAGGGACTGCCTTGGACGCCTTGGAAATCGCACGCTGGCAATTCGGCATCACCACCGTCTACCACTTCATGATGGTGCCGCTGACCATTGGACTCGGCCTGGTGGTCGCCGTCATCCAGACCGCCTGGTACCGCACCGGCAAGCCCGAGTACCTCCGCATGACGAAGTTCTGGGGAAAGCTGTTCCTCATCAACTTCATCATGGGCGTGGCCACCGGCATCGTCCAGGAGTTCCAGTTCGGGATGGCGTGGAGCGAGTACAGCCGCTTCGTGGGTGACGTCTTCGGCGCCCCGCTGGCACTTGAGGCCCTGCTGGCGTTCTTCGTCGAATCCACGTTCCTGGGCCTGTGGATCTTCGGCTGGAAGCAGCTCAAGCCCGCCATCCACCTCGCCTGCCTGTGGGTGGCGGTCATTGGGTCGGCGCTCTCCGCCTACTTCATCATCGTGGCGAACAGCTGGATGCAGCACCCTGTAGGGGTGGAAATGATCAACGGCCGGCCGGTGATGACCGACGCCTGGGCCGTCTTCACCAACAACACCGCCCTGGTGGCCGTCCCGCACACCCTGTTCGGCGCCCTCGCCGTGGCCGGCGGCTTCCTGCTGGGCATCGCCTGGTACCACCTGTGGCGGAGGCGGCACGACGGCGTGGACACGGTGGGTGCCGACGGCCGGGTGGTCCCCGGCGAAGACGCCCGCATCCCGGGCCGTGACCGCGCCGACCACAATGTGTGGATCCGCTCCCTGCGGATCGGCGCAGTGGTGGCCATGATCTCGTTCGCCGGCACCGCCGTCACCGGCGACCTCCAGGGCAAGCTGATGTTCCAGCAACAGCCCATGAAGATGGCCGCCGCGGAAGCCGCCTGCCATGACGGCACCGGCTTCTCCATCCTGAGCGTGGGCAACGTGGGCTCGAAGAACTGCGACGACGTCGTGGCAGTGATCGAAGTCCCCGGCATCCTCTCCTTCCTGGCCAAGGGCGATTTCACCACCGAGGTCAAGGGCGTCAACAGCCTGCTGCCCGAGTACAAGGCGAACTACGGAACGCACCTGCCGGACAACCCGATCTACGGCGAGCGCGCGGGCCAGGAAATCCAGTACGTACCCGTCATGGAAGTCACCTACTGGGGATTCCGGATGATGATCGGCTTCGGCGGCCTCGCCGCCCTCGCGGCACTGGTGGCCCTCTGGGTCACCCGCAAGGGGACGGTGCCGGAATCGCGCTGGCTGATGCGGCTTGCAGTCTTTGGCATCCTGGCCCCCTTCGGCGCCAATGCCGCCGGGTGGATCTTCACCGAGATGGGCCGCCAGCCCTTCGTGGTGGCCCCCAACCCCGATCCCAGCGGCATCGACCAGGTGTTCATGTTCACCGCCGCTGCCGTGTCACCCGGCGTCTCCGCAGGGGAGCTGATTGCCTCCCTGGTGGCCCTGACCGCCGTCTACGCCGTCCTCCTGGTGGTGGAAGTGAAACTGCTGGTCAAGTACATCCGCGGCGGCGTAGTTTCCGCGATGCCCGAGCTCGGCCACGCACCCGCGGACGAAAACGAGGACCAGACGCCCGGCGGCACCGGGGGAGCCAAACCGGCCGACGACGTCCTGGCCTTCGCCTACTAGCAGAGGAAACGAACAATGGAACTGCTTCCCACCATATGGTTCATCGCCATCGCAGTGCTGTGGACCGGCTACCTCTTCCTGGAGGGCTTCGACCTGGGCGTCGGGATGCTGATGAAGGCCTTCGCCCGCAACAACACCGAACGCCGGGTGCTCCTGAACACCATTGGGCCGGTCTGGGACGGCAACGAGGTGTGGCTCCTGACCGCGGGCGGCGCCACTTTCGCCGCCTTCCCGCTCTGGTACGCCTCGCTGTTTTCGGCCCTGTACCTGCCGCTGCTGGTGGTGCTGCTCGCCCTGATCTTCCGCGCGGTCGCGTTCGAATACCGGGGCAAGGTGGACACCGACAGCTGGCGCAACCGCTGGGACTGGGCCATCGCGCTGGGCTCGCTCTTTGCGGCCTTCGGCGTGGGCGCCGCCCTGGCGCTGACCACCACGGGGCTGCCCCTGAATGCGAACGGTGACCGTGAGGGCGGTCCGCTGGCCTGGTTCAGCGGCTATGCAGTGCTGGGCGGGCTCGCGGTGGTGGGCTTCTCCCTGCTGCATGCCCTGGCCTTCCTTGCCCTCAAGACCGACGGTGAAGTCCGCCACCGCGCCCGGCAGTGGTTCGTCCGCCTCCTGCCGGTCCTGCTCCTGCCCATCGCGGCCTGGGCCCTCGCCATCCAGTTCATGGACGGCAAGCCCTGGACGTGGGCCGCCGTCGTCCTGGCCGTGGCGGCCGCTGCCACCGCATGGCTGCTGGCCCGCAACGGTTCGGAAGGCCGCGCGTTCCTGGCCCTGGGCGCGTTCCTGGTCCTGGGCACCGCCTCAATCTTCGGCGCCGTGTTCCCGGTGGTGCTGCCCTCCACCGTGGACAGCGCCTTCGACCTCACCGTTTCCAACGCGTCCTCCTCGGACTACACGCTGGGGCTGATGAGCGTGGTCGCGGCCTTCGGCCTGCCGCTGGTGATCGCCTACCAGGCCTGGACCTACTGGGTCTTCCGCCGCCGGGTCAGCGCCGCCTCCATTCCCGAGGCACACAGCTTCCTCCCGGCGATCGCCGCCAGGGCCTTCACCACCAAGGGCTGACGTGCGGCCCACCTTCCCCTCCGGTCCCGCAACCCGTTCGGCCCTCTACTGGCTGGGGCTCCTGGCAGCGCTCAAGGCCCTGTCCCTGGTCCTCATCGGCCAGGCGGTCGCCTCCATCCTGGCCGGGCTCGTTGCCGGGAACCCGGACTGGGGAGGGCAGCTGGCGGCCGGATCCGCCGGCGTCGTCCTGCGTTCGCTGACCGTCTGGGGACAGGCCGTGGCGGCGCGCCGGGCAGCCCTGGGCGTCAAGGAGGAGCTCCGCGCCGGACTGCTGGAACACGCCTTGCGGACCGGTGTACGCACCGCCGGTCCTGCCGACGGCGGCCTGGCGGTCCTGGCCACCAGGGGGCTCGATGCCCTGGACAGCTACTACACGCAGTTCCTGCCCGCCCTGGTCAACTGCGCCGCCGTCCCGCTGCTCCTCGGCGCGCGGATTCTCTTCGCAGACTGGGTGAGCGCCGTCGTCATCGTGCTGACCGTTCCGCTGATCCCCGTGTTCATGGTGCTGATCGGCCGGTACACGGAGGACAGCGTGCGCCAGGCGCAGGCCTCCCTGGCCAGGCTCTCCGCGCACATGCTCGAACTCGCCAAAGGCCTGCCGGTCCTCGTTGGTCTGGGCCGCGCCACAGCCCAGCGCAAGGCCCTGGAGGAGATCTCCGAGGAATACCGCACCCGCACCATGGGCACCCTCCGCACGGCTTTCCTGTCCGCCCTTGCCCTGGAACTCATCGCCACCATCTCCGTGGCGGTGGTGGCGGTGTTCATCGGCGTCCGCCTGGTCCACGGCGACATGCCGCTGGAAGCAGGCCTGCTGGCCTTGCTCCTGGCACCTGACTGCTACCTCCCGCTGCGGGAGCTGGGCACAGCCCACCATGCCAGCGATGACGGCCGTGCAGCGCTCGCGGAAACCACCGCGGTGACAGGGGGAGGCGCGCAGGCCCCGCTGCCTGCCGCCAAGGCGGGCAGGCCGGCGGCTCCGCTTGAGGTCAACGCGCTGACGGTGCGCTTCGGCGGACGGTCCGGTGCCGCCGTCGGACCGCTCACCTTCGCCGCGCCGCAGGGAAGGATCACGGCACTGGACGGCCCCAGCGGCGCGGGCAAGAGCACGGTCCTGGGCGTGCTCGCCGGAACGGTCGGCACCGGCGGCGGGACCAGCATGACGGGATCCATCCGCAACCTGGACCGCCACGCGGTGGCCTGGGTGCCGCAGCATCCCGTCATGGTGGCGGACACGGTCCTGGACGAAGTCCTGCTGTACCTCACACCCGACTCCGGACGCGTCACCGGCAGGTCAGCCGTGGAAGCGGCGGAGCGCTGCCTGGCCCGCGCGGGAGCCGGCCCCCTGGCCGGGAAGCACCAGTCGGAACTGAGCCCCGGCGAACTGCGCCGCGTGGCGCTGGCCCGAGGACTGGCCAGGATCGAAACAGGTGCCACCCTCCTGCTGCTCGACGAACCCACCGCGCACCTCGACGATGCCTCCGCCGCCACTGTCGAGGACGCAATCCGGAGGCTCCGCGGGCAGGCCACCGTCATCCTGGTGGCACACAACGACCGCACCCGGCACCTTGCCGACCACCTGGTGCCGGTCATTCCGGCCGGAACGCCGGAGCCGCTGCCCGCAGACTCGGGAGACCGCGCGGGCGGGCCCGGCGCGGCGCTGCCCGCGCAGCATCCGGTTGCCGCGGCACTCCAGGAAGTCCCGGACGAAAGGGGCGAAACCGGCGCGGGCCCCGGCCCCGGCGGCCCGACACCGGAGCCGGCCGCCGCCTCGTCCGGTGCGGCCCGGCTTCTCGCTGCCATCCTGGCGCCGGTGCGGGGCAAATTCGCTGCCGCTGCCCTCGTCGGCATCCTGGCGGCCGTCTTCGCTGTCGCGCTTTCCGGTCTGTCCGGCTGGCTGATCATCCGGGCCAGCGAACAGCCGCCCATCCTGTACCTCCTGACGGCGATCGTGGGGGTCCGGTTCTTCGGCATCGGACGGGCCGTCTTCCGCTACTGGGAGCGGCTCCTGCTGCACGACGCCGTCTTCGCCGCCCTCACCAGGCTGCGGGGCCGGCTCTGGGAATCGCTGAGCCGGCGGGCGCTGTCGCTGCGGCGGCTCCTGCAGGGCGGCAACGTCCTGGGCACCGTGATTGACGACGTCGACACCATCCGCGACCTCCTGCCGCGCGTCATCCTTCCGCCAGTCACCGCGCTGGCGGTGACGTTTCTTGCCCTGGCCGCCACCGGCATCCTCGTGCCGGCCGCGCTTCCCGCCGTCGCCGCGGCAGCTGCCGGCGGACTGCTGCTGGCGCCGGCGGCCGCCCTGTGGGGGGACCGCAGGTCCGCAGCGCGCGAACAGGTCCTGCGCTCCGGCGTCCTGCGGCGCGCCGCGGCGGCCCTCGACGCGCGGGCTGAGCTGCACGCCAACGGGGTGGCCGCCCGGGTGCTCGAGGACCTGAGGGCGGAAGACCGGAGAGCCACCCGCGCGTCCCAGCGTTCGGCCTGGGCTGACGGCCTGGGCCACGCCATTGCCACCGCCGGCTGCGGGGCGGCGGCACTGGCCGCCGCGTGGCTGGCCGCCCCCGACGTCCTGGCAGCACGTCTTGCACCTGCGACGGCGGCCGTGGTGGTCCTCCTGCTCCTTGCGCTGGTGGAACCGTATGCGGCCATGACGACGGCGGTACGCCAGTTCCCGGCCCTGCGTACCGTGGTGCGGCGGGTGGGCGGATCCGGCGCGCTCGACGGCGGGGCGCACCTGCCCTCCCAGGGTGGTGGCAGCGCCACGGGCCTGCAGCCGGTTCCGGCCAGGAACGGCCAGAAACCCGGAGTCGAGCTGGCAGGCCTCGCCGCGGCATGGCCCGGGGGCGCCCCGGTCTTCTCGGGCCTGGATGCCGTGGCGGAACCGGGGCGCTGGCTGGCGGTCACCGGCCCGTCGGGATCGGGAAAATCAACTCTGCTCTCGGTCCTGCTCGGCTTCCTCCCCGCCGCAGCCGGTGCCGCACGGGTCACCGGCAAGGCGGCCTGGTGCCCGCAGGAGGCGCACCTTTTCGACTCGACCATCCGGGGCAACCTGCTGCTGGGACGGCCCGGCCTGGACGGCACTGCTCCCAATGAACCCGTGCCCACGGAACCTGCGCCCAACGAAGCTGCCGGCGGACAGGACAGTGCACTGGAAGCGGTGCTCGCCGCCGTCGGACTGGCAGGGCTGGTACGCCGGCTGCCCGCCGGCCTGGATACCCGGATCGGCCCCGGCGGCGCCTTCCTCAGCGGCGGGGAGCGCACGCGGCTGGCCGTGGCACGGACCCTGATGACCGGGGCGCCGGTCATTCTGCTGGATGAGCCCACGGCGCACTTGGATGCGGAGTCCGCCGCGGCCATGCTCGCAGACCTTCGCGCCGGACTCCGGGACCGCACGGTGGTGCTGGTTACGCACAACCCCGCCGACATCCACCCCGACGACGCGCGGCTGGACTTGGCAGCCTCAGGGCGGCCGGCCGGATCGCTGGCCGGGTCCCGCTAGGAACCCGCCGCCCCGCTAGGGACCCGGCGGTCCGGCGGCGCTACCCGTCGACGTCGTGGAGGTGGTGGACAACGTCGTGCAGGAAGTAGCGGGACAGGGTCAGGACGGTGAATTCGGAGCCGTTGCTGCGCAGTCCCTTCCGCGGCCAGTCCTCTTCCCGGACGGCGGCGAAGGACTCGGCGGCCTGGTGTCCTTCGGCGGTGAGTTCGGCGCTCACCACGGCGGGGTCGGCGTTGGCGTAGTCCTTTTCCACGGCCGTCCGGTCCTGGTCCCAGTCCTCGAACCGCGCGTCATCGGATGCCAGCATGAGGTTCAGCCGCTGGTCGAACAGGGTGAAGACGTCCCGGACATGGCAGGCATACTCCAGTGCGGACCAGGTGCTGTCGTCGGGACGCTCCGCCACGTCCGGCCGGCGCAGGACTGCCCGCCACCGGGGGAGCAGGCTCAGGATGGTTCCGGGGACCGTCGACGGCGTCACGGTTGAGGCGTCGAAGGAGCATTCCGGGCAGGTGCGGGACAGGACCCAGGTCCAGTCCTTCTCATCGGGGACGATAGGCATGAGAGCAGTCTAGGCGGGATGCGCCGGCGCCGTGCGCAGCGGTCCCGCCAGAGTCCAACGCCTCCCGCCGCAGGCCAAAGGACTCTGGAGCGGCGTGCAGGCCGCGCATAGCCTTGGCTCCATGAGCGGGGAAGACATAGTGCAAACCGCCGGACTGACGAAGCGTTTTGGCCGGACAACAGCGCTCGACGGCGTCAGCCTCACCATCGGGCCGGGCGAAGTATTCGGATACCTGGGACCGAACGGGGCAGGCAAGACCACCACCATCCGGCTCCTGATGGGCCTGCTGCGGCCCACCTCCGGCACAGCGTACGTGCTGGGGCTGGACGCGTGGCGGCAGTCGCGCGAAGTCCACCGGGTCGTGGGGTACGTGCCCGGGGAGCCAGCGCTCTATGACCGGCTGACCGGCCGCCAGCACATTGCATACTGCGCCCACCTGCGGCACCGGGACGACAGCGAATTGGCAGCCCGGACCGCCGCGCGGCTCGAACTGGACCTGGACCGGCCGGCCCGCACGCTGTCGCGGGGCAACCGGCAAAAGCTTGCAGTGGTCCTTGCGGTGATGTCCCGGCCGCGGCTGCTGGTGCTGGACGAACCAACCAGCGGCATCGACCCGCTGGTTCAGCAGGTCTTCCATGCCATCCTGCGCGAACACACGGCGGCCGGCGGCTCAGCGCTGTTTTCCTCCCACGTCCTTGGCGAGGTGGAGCGCGTGGCCGACCGGATTGGTGTGGTCCGTGCGGGAAAACTGGTGGCGGTGGAGCGGCTCCAGGAGCTGGCTGCCCGGTCCCTTCACCAGGTGCGGGCCCGGTTCGCCGAAGAGGTGTCCGTGGCCGAGTTCGCGGGGGTGCCCGGCGTGCGGGACGTGCGGGTGGACGGCCGGTCGCTGGCCTGCAGCGCGCCGCAGGCAGCCCTTGACGCGCTGTTGAAGCGGGTCAGTGCCCGTCAGGTGGAGGATTTCGAGTGCTCCGAAGCACCGCTGGAGGAAACGTTCCTGGGGTACTACGGGATGGACACGGCCGGGACAGGCAGGCCCGGGACGGACACGGCCGGGACAGGCAGGCCCGGCGGGGTGGAAGCGGAGGCTGGGCATGCTCGCTAACGTCCTGCTTAAGACGCTCCGGGACCAGGGCAGGACGCTGCTGGCCTGGTCCGTCTCCCTGGCGCTCATCGTGGCCACCTATGCGGCGATCTGGCCCTCGGTCCAGTCCCAGCCGTCGATGAGCGACTTCATCGACCAGATGCCGGAGGCCTTCCGCTCCCTGTTCGCAACCTCCAGCGCTGACATGTCCACCCCCACCGGATACATCCAGGTTGAACTGCTCTCCTTCATGGGGCCGATTGCCGTGCTGATCTACTCAATCAGTGCCGGTGCGGGTGCCATCGGAGGGGAGGAGGACCGGCACACCATGGACCTGCTGCTGTCCAACCCGGTCAGCCGGGGCAGGGTGGTGCTGGACAAGTTCGCCGCAATGGTCCTGGGCACGTTCCTGCTGGCCGCCGTGATGGGGGTGTCCCTGGTGCTTGAAGGCAGCATGGTGGACATGGTCCTTCCCACCGACAAAGTGGCGGCCGCCATGTTGCACCTTGCCCTGCTCGGCGTCGTGTTCGGCTCCCTTGCCCTGGCACTGTCGGCGGGCACCGGGCACACGGGTCTCAGCCGGGGAGTGCCTGCCGTGCTGGCGGTGCTCGCGTACATCGTCAACGCCCTGGCGCCGCTGGTGGATGTCTTTGACCGGATCCAGAAGGTGTCCCCGTTCTTCCAGTACATCGCCCACGACCCGCTGAGGCAGGGCACGGCGTGGGACAGCGTGTTGGTGTCCGCCGGTACGGCCGCGGTCCTGCTGGCGCTCGCCGTCGTGGGTTTCCGTCGGCGGGACGTGGCGGGCTAGCGCCGTCCGCCCGGCATTAGCCTTCCGCAGCTGCTTCGTCCGCCCATGCCATGGACGGACCCACGGCCTCCACGGCCTGGGACAGCGGGACGCCCGAGCCGTCACGCCGGCCGTGTTCCTGCGGCAGCGACCGGGCCACCCCGGCCGCTGAGGAGGCTTTTGCCGGCCCGTGCCCGGCCCATGCCAGCAGCAGCACGTCCTCGCCTTTCAGGAACCGGTGCGACCTCACTCCGGCGGTGGCGCGGCCCTTGACCGGGTACTCCGCGAAGGCGGTCACCTTCGCCGTGCCCGGGGCGGTGCCGGGAAGGGCGCCGTTGCTGCCGGCGATGGTCACGACGACGGCGGCCTCGTCCTTGGGCTGGACAGCGCCGAAGAAGATCACCTGGTCACCGGCGGCCAGTTTGATGCCGGCCATGCCCCCTGCCGTCCGCCCCTGCGGCCGGACGTTGCCTGCGGGAAACTTCAGCAGCTGCGCCTGCCGGGTGAGGAACACCAGGTCGGCGTCGTCCGCGGCTGCCGGTGCCACGCCCACCACGAAGTCCTTGTCCTTGAGCGTGATCACTTCCCAGTCCTCGCGGTTCAGCGGGTAGTCCGGCTGGACGCGCTTCACCACGCCCTGCGCGGTGCCGATGGCCAGGACCTCGTCCAGGCGCACGAACGCGACCAGCGACTCACCCTTCACCAGGGTCAGGAATTCCTTGGCCGGAACACCGCCGGCCAGGTTGGGCAGCCCGGCCACGGGCTCAAGCACCGGCATGTCCATGACCTGCAGCCGGAGCATGCGGCCCAGCGAAGTGACGGCAGCGATTTCGCCGCGGGCCGAGGTCTTCACCACGGATGTGTACACGTCGTGCTTGCTCCGGGGCCCCGCCTCGGTCAAGGGTTCCTGGTTGGTGGTGCGGGCCACCTGCCCGGATGCGGTGAGGATCGCCCAGCAGGGGTCGTCCGCAATCTCCAGCGACAGCGGCGCAGCCTTGCCCTTCCTGCCGTTGGCCCCGGAAAGTTCGGCGGCCACGGTGGGGGAGACGGCCTCGGACTCCAAAAGGACGGTGCGGCGCGGGGTGCCATGTTCCTCGGCGATGGCGCCGAGTTCATCGGAGACCACGGTGCGGAGCAGCTCCTCGGAGTTCAGGATCGCCTCGAGGTCGGCGATCTCGCGGCGCAGCTCGTCCTGCTCCTTCTCCAGCTCGATCCGGGAATATTTGGTGAGCTGGCGCAGGCGCAGTTCCAGGATGTAGTTGGCCTGGATTTCGGTGAGGTCGTAGATGGACATGAGCCGCTCGCGGGCCGCGGCGGCCTCGTCCGAGGACCGGATGATCTGGATGACCTCGTCGATGTCCACGATGGCGATGAGGAGACCCTCCACCAGGTGCAGGCGGTCCTTCTTCTTCCCGAGCCGGAAGACGGTCCGGCGGCGGACCACGTTGATGCGGTGGTTGACGTAGACGCGCAATAGGTCCACCAGGCCCAGCGTCTGCGGCTGGCCGTCCACCAGGGTGACGTTGTTGATGCCGAAGGAGTCCTCCATCGGCGTGTACCGGTAGAGCTGCTGCAGGACCGCGTTGGGGTTGAAACCGTTCTTGAGCTCGATCACCAGCCGCAGCCCGTGCTTGCGGTCCGTCAGGTCCACGATGTCGCTGATGCCGGTCAGTTTCTTGGCGTTGACGGCGTCCTTGATCTTCTCGATCACCTTTTCCGGGCCCACCATGTACGGCAGCTCGGTGACCACCAGGCCGGTGCGGCGCGCGGAAAGCTGTTCGATTTCCACCTTGGCGCGGGTCTTGAAGGATCCACGGCCGGTGGCGTAGGCGTCGCGGATGCCGTCCAGGCCCACGATCCGGCCGCCGCTGGGCAGGTCCGGGCCGGGGACGAACCGCATCAGGTCATCCAGCGAGGCATCGGGGTTGGCGATCAGGTGCCGCGCCGCCGAGATGACCTCCACCAGGTTGTGCGGGGCCATGTTGGTGGCCATGCCGACGGCGATGCCGGTGGCGCCGTTGACCAGCAGGTTGGGGAAGGCGGCGGGAAGGACGTCCGGCTGGGTGAGCTGGTTGTCGTAGTTGGGGACGAAGTCCACCACGTCTTCGTCGAGGTGGTTGGTGAGCGTGAGGGCGGCCGCCGCCAGCCGGGCCTCGGTGTAGCGCGGTGCTGCGGGGCCGTCGTCGAGCGAGCCGAAGTTGCCGTGCCCGTCAATCAGCGGCAGGCGCAGGGAGAAGTCCTGCGCCATGCGCACCATGGCGTCGTAGATGGCGGCGTCACCGTGCGGGTGCAGCTTGCCCATCACCTCGCCCACCACGCGCGCGCTCTTGACGTGGCCGCGGTCCGGGCGCAGGCCCATGTCGCTCATCATGTAGAGGATGCGGCGCTGTACCGGCTTCAACCCGTCCCGGGCGTCCGGAAGGGCGCGGGAGTAGATCACCGAGTACGCGTACTCCAGGAAGGAGCCCTGCATTTCGGACGTGACATCGATATCGACGATGTTTTCGGTGTAGTTGTCGTCGGCGATCGGGGCTGGGCTTTGGCGGCGGGCCATGGGGCTGGTAAATCCTTCTGGGGTTACTGCGCAGCCTGCGGGCGTGCTGCGATAGTTTTTGGCTAGGCTAAGCCTATGGTGGATCAGCCCGGGGACGGCGAATATCCGGAACATTGGGAAGCCGATGTCGTCCTGCGGGACGGCGGGACAGCGCACCTGCGTCCCATCCACCCCTCGGACGCCGACGCCGTCCAGGCCTTCCACACCGGGCAGTCGCAGGACTCAATCTACATGCGCTTCTTCGCGTTCAAGGCCAGGCTGTCCGCCAAGGAGCTCAAGCGCTTCACCGAGGTGGACTACAAGGACAGGGTGGCATTCGTCATCACCATCCACGGCGAAATCATCGGGATCGGGCGCTACGACCGGTTGGCCGACCCCACCCAGGCCGAGGTGGCGTTCAACATCGCGGACGCCCACCAGGGGAGGGGCATCGGTTCCATCCTGCTGGAGCACCTTGCCGCCGCCGCCCACGAAAACGGCATCCGCAAGTTCACCGCCGAAGTGCTGCCCGAGAACCGCAAGATGCTGATGGTCTTCTCGGACGCCGGCTACGACGTCAAACGCCACTTCGACGACGGCGTCGTCAGCCTGGAGTTCAACATCGACCCCACCGAGAAATCGCGTGCGGTGATGGAATCCCGCGAGCACCGCGCGGAGGCGAGGAGCGTCCGGGACCTGCTGGCGCCGTCGTCCGTTGCCGTGATAGGAGCCAGCCGCAAGTGGGGCACCGTGGGGTACCAGCTGCTGGAACACATCATTGAAGGCGGCTTCCACGGGCCCGTCTACGCCATCAACCCCGAAGCGCTGGAACTGGCCGGCATGATGTCCTACGGCAAGCTGTCCGAAGTTCCCGAGCCCGTCCAGCTGGCCATCATCGCGGTGCCGTACGAGGAAGTCAGCGGCGTGGTGGCCGAGTGTGCTGCCGCCGGCGTCAAAGGCGTGGTGATCGCCTCGGCAGGCTTCGCGGACGACGGCGAACGCGGCCTCCTGCGGCAGCGCGCCCTGGTGCGCCAGGCCCGGGCGAACGGGATGCGGGTCATCGGTCCGGCGTCCCTGGGCATCGTCAACACACACCCCGACGTGTCCTTGAACGCGTCCATGGCCCCGTCCCTCCCGCTGCGCGGGGGACTGGGCCTGTTCAGCCAGTCCGCCGCGATCGGCGTCGCACTTTATGCCGCCTCCAGCCGGCGCCGGCTGGGCTTGTCCACCCTCCTCTCGGCAGGCAACCGGGCGGACGTCTCGGGCAACGACATGATGCAGTACTGGGAGGACGACGCCGATACCTCCGCGGTGGGCCTTTACCTGGAGTCGGTGGGCAACCCGCGCAAATTTTCGCGCATCGCCCGGCGCCTGGCCCGCACCAAGCCGGTCATCGTGGCCAAGTCCGACACCATGGGCCTGCGCCTGCCGCCGGGGCACGCCGTGCGCACCACGCAGGCGCCTGCCGGAGCGCTGGACGCGATGCTCCGCCAGTCCGGGGTGATCCGCGTCGAAACCGTGGAACAGCTCGTGGACGTGGCGCAGGTCGTGTCGGGCCAGCCGCTTCCCCGGGGAGCGGACGTGGCCATCCTCAGCAACTCGCCGGCGCTGGGCAGCGTCGTCGCGGACAGCGCCTCGGCGCACGGGCTGGGCGTGGCGCAGGTGGTCGCAGGCCTCGACCTCGACGCCGGCCAGTCGGTGGCGCTGCCCGCCCTGCGGACCGCCCTGTTGGAGGCCCTGGCCCCGGACACTGTGCACGCAGCCGTTGCCGCCCTGCTGCCGGGGCGCGGGCTCGCCCCCGAAGCGATAGCCGCGGTGCTTGCGGAATGCTCGGCAGCGGCGGGCAAACCCGTGCTAGCCGTCTTTACCGGCATTCTTGACCCCGCCGTCAACGTGGAGGGGATGGTCGGTACCGGGGACTGCACCCTGCCCTGTTACTCCAACCCCGGAGCCGCGGTGGCCGCGCTCGCCGCAGTGGTCCGGTACGCCGAGTGGGCGGCCCGCGACCAGGGGCACTTCGTCGAACCGGCCGGCTGCGACCCCCGGCAGGCCGGCGCCCTGCTCGAAACACTCCTGGCGGACGTCAGGGGCGAACAGCTCAAACAGCTGGACCCTGCCGCGGCGGCCACGCTCCTGGGCCACTACGGCATTTCCGTCCTGCCGTCAGTGGGCTTCACAACGCCGGAAGAGGCGGTGGAGGCGGCCGAGGGCCTGGGCTGGCCCGTCGTCCTAAAGACCACCGAGCCGGCCTTGCGGCACCGGCTGGACCTGGGCGGCGTGCGCCTTGGCATCGAGGACGCGGAATCGCTGCGCCAGAACGTGCTGCAGATGCGCCGCGCGCTCGCCGCCTACGGCGATCCGGCGTTGGAGGTCCAGGCCATGGCGCCGGTGGGGCAGGCATGCACCTTCCGCGCCATCGAGGACCCCCTGCTCGGTCCGGTCATTTCATTCGGCCTGGCCGGGGACGCCGTCAACCTCCTGGACGACTGGGCGCACCGGGTGCCGCCGCTCTCTGCAGCGGATGTGCACGACTTCATCCGGTCCCCGCGCGCCTCCCGGAAGCTGTTCGGCTACCAGGGCCTGCCGGCAGTGGACGTTGCAGCCCTGGAGGACCTCGCCGGCAGGCTGGCGTGGATGAAGGACAACCATCCCGAAATCGCCCTGGTGGAGTTCAACCCCGTCCTTGTCGGGACCTCGGGCGCCACGATCCTCGCCGCGGATGTCCGCATAGGCAACGCCGCCCAGCGCACGGACAGCGCGCGGCGGGCCATGCTGGGCTGACGCGGTTCGCAAGTTGGCCCGGCGATCTGTGAAAATAGGGGGCATGAGCTTTCCGCCTCCCGCGTCCGCGCCCGAAACGCCCGGCAACGAAAACCAGGCAGTGCGCCAGCACAGCTCACACAACCACGGTGGGCAGGGCCGGAGCCTTGAAGACGCACTGCAGAAGGCCGGGTTCTACCCGCGCCTCGTCTCCGACGTCGTCGATGATGCCCTCGACGGCCGGGAATGCGTGGCCCACCTGGTGCACCTGGAGACCCACTTTGACCGCGCCGAGGTGCGCCGCCACATCACGGTGCTGGTCCTGACGGCCGACATGCTGGTCATCACCCATGTGGATGACCAGCAACTGGACGAGGCGGGGGAGCAGATCGTCGCCCAGATCTCCACCGAATCGGTTCCGGTGGCACAGATCCGTTCGGTGGTGCTGAGCTACATGTACGCCCAGCCGCAGAACTACAAGCCGTCCGATCCCGTCCGTGAGCTCACCCTGTCCATCGCCTGGTCCGGCGGCCAGCGGCTGGACATGGGCCCCGCCAGCTGCGGCGACCCGCAGTGCGAAGCCGATCACGGCTACACCGGCACCATCGCCCAGGAAGACATCGTGCTGCGGATCAGCGCGGAGGCGGACGGCCTGCAGGCCGTGCAGGATGCCAAGCTCTTCGCCCGCGCCCTGCGTGCCGTCAACACCGGATCCCCCGCTCCCGTACCCCATGTCCAGTCCATGGCGCCGAGGCCGCGCTCAGGAGTGTTCGGCAACCGGCTCAGCCGCGGGCACCAGCAGCGCTGATGCCCGAAGACAGCCACCAAGCCGTACCAGCCCCCGCCGCCTCCGGACGCCTTCCCGATCTCCCGCCGCCGCCCGCTTACGGACGCCGTTCCGTCGCCGAAGTCCTGACCAGCGCAGCCGCGAGCCTGGGCGTGGACGGCTTCAGTAACACCCTTGGCCTCCCTGCGGCCAGCCGCGTCTGCGTGGTGCTCGCGGACGGCCTGGGCAGGAACCTGGTCAAGCAAAAGACGGCGCATACGCCGTTCCTGCGTTCGGTCATCCAGGCGGGCCAGGGCGAGGTTCCCGTGTGGCTGGACTCAGCGTTCCCCTCCACCACCGCGGCAGCGCTGGCCAGCTTTGGTACAGGCCTGTCCGCAGGCCAGCACGGCATGGTGGGCTACGATGTCCTGGATCCTGACCAGGACAAGGTGGTGAACCTCCTGGGGAACTGGGACGCCGGCGTTGACCCGGCCACCTGGCAGCCGTTCCCCACTGTCTTCGAGCGCGTCGGCGGCCAGGTGGATGTCAGCACAGTCAGCCTTTCCCAGTTCGACGGCTCGCCCATGACGCGGGCCGCCCTGCGGGGCGGCAGGTTCATATCAGGCATGACCGCGCATGCCCGGACGGCGGCGGCGGCCGAGGCCATGGCAGCCGGCGGCCCGTCCCTCATGTACTTCTACGTTAATGAGCTTGATAAGGCCGGCCACCGGTACGGCTGCCAGTCCGAGCAGTGGGAGCACCAGCTGGAGGAGCTCGACGCAACGGTGAAGCGGCTCAACGCTTCGCTCCCCGCCGGCACCACCATCCTGCTCACCGCGGACCACGGAATGCTCGACGTGCCGGAACCGCAGCGCATTGACTTCTCCGCCGACCCGGCGCTGGTGGAAAGGGTCCGCCACACTGCCGGTGAACCCCGCATGGTGCACCTGTACCTGGAGGACGGCCACCTTGCGGACGCGGCAGGAAGCCGGGAGCGGTTGCTGGCTGCCTGGAAGGCGCGTTTCGGCTCCAGGGTGTGGGCCTTCACACGTGACGAAGCCATAGCCGGGGGATTGTTCGGCGAGGTCCGTCCCGCCGTCGAACGCCGGATTGGTGACGTGATGATCGCGGCCCGCGACGCGCTTGCCTTGTACGACGGCCGGCGGATGCGGCCCACGGCCATGGAAGTGGTGGGCCAGCACGGCTCCCTGACCAAGGCCGAGCGGGAAGTCCCGCTGCTTTGCTTCAAGGCCGAGGGAAGGCGCCGGCGTGGCTGAACTGATCTTTTTCTCGGGGACCATGGACTGCGGGAAGTCGACGCTGGCCCTGCAGATGGACTACAACCACCGGGCCCGGGGGCGCGGCGGAGTGCGCTTCAGCCGGAACGACCGTGCCGGCGAATCCCGGATCTCCAGCCGCCTTGGGCTGGAGACGGACGCCGTGGAGGTGGTGGACAGCACGGACTTCTGGGAGGAGGTCATGCTCCGCCGCACACGGGGCCAGCGGGTGGACTACCTGATCTGCGACGAGGCCCAGTTCTACTCCCCGGAGCAGGTGGAGCAGCTGGCCAAGGTGGTGGACGAGATCGACGTCGACGTCTTTGCGTTCGGCATCACTGCCGACTTCCGTACCCGGCTGTTCCCGGGTTCCCAGCGGCTCATCGAACTGGCGGACCGTGTCCAGGTGCTGCAGGTTGAGGCCCTGTGCTGGTGCGGCCGGCGCGCCACGCACAACGCCAGGACGGTCGACGGCGTCATGGTCACCGAAGGCGCCCAGGTGGTGGTGGGCGACGTGGACATGGTGGTGGATGCCGCGGCGGCTCCGGAAGCGGAGCATGTTCCCGTGGTGGGGTACGAGACGCTGTGCCGCCGGCATTTCATGCGCCGGGTGAGCGCCCACGGTGCCAAGCTGATGGCCCAGCAGGACCAGCTGCTGCCGTTCGAGGTCGACGCCTGCCTGTGGCGCGGTACCGGCGGTCCGGGCGCGCCTGGTACCGGGGCTTAGGCAGCATTGGCCGCGATCGCGGAGTGAAGCCCTGCGGCTCTTAGTGCGCTCGTGTCCTTCGGCGGGCAGCGATAAGGTCGGCAACTCCTGGGAACCCCTAGGAGGAACGGGAATCCTGGTAACGGTTTAGCTTTCCCCCGTCTGGTCGATGCCCAAAGGCCTAAAGTCTGAAGACACAGAATTGGGGGATTCATCATGGAAAAAGTGGCCAGCCAAGACAGAAAGTTCCCGAAGCTCATAACGGAAGCCGTCGCGCCGATGGTCGTTGCGGTGGCAGGGCCTCTGCTGGTCATACTTCTGGCCGGCTACATCACCATGCAGTTGCAGTTGGTAGGGGCCCACGGCTTCACAGGGTTCAACGACCGGTTCATCAGCGTCGCAGGTGATTGGCTGCGGTACCTCTGGCCTGCCGTCCTTGTAGTCCTGGTTGTCGCAGCAGTCCTGATCTATCGTGCGGCGGTCCGCAGCGCGGCCGCACGCTTCACGGCTCTTGGAGTTTTCGCGTTGGTGGCCATGCTCGCCATCCCGATGGCATCCGGGCCGCGCCTCAATCCGGATGAGCACTATCCATTGATGACCTATATCGCGATGGAAGGTGCGAAGTCGCCCCTGGTTCTGGCCCTTATAGGTGCCCTTGTTGCAGATCTCATTGCCTCCAGGGGAATGCACCCCCGGCGTGCCAGCGTATAAGTGGCCTGCAGTCGCCCTCGCCGAAGCAGGACTGTAAGTATTCGTTTGGGTCTCGTTTCAGTTCCATCTTGGGGAGCCGGTAGTGGGGCCTTTTGGCTGCGAGTACCTTCATGACATGGGGAAATTCGTTTCGCTGGCGCAGGCAGGGCTTCTGGTCATTGTGCTGGGGACAGCTTGCGGCACTCCACCAAGCGGGCCCGCAGCTGCTAACAGCGACACCCAACAAAGCCGGCCCGCAGGTCCTGGGAGCGGCATCGAAACAACAGGCGCCGCGGCGCCAGGCAGCGGCGCCGTGGCCTGCGTCGACTGGGTCCGGTTTGAGTCCCCACAAGATCAATACGACCACGCGGGGTTGGTGCTGATCGGCGAGCCCGCCGGTAAAGACGGCGAAACCAGCATCTACGGCTACAAGGCCACAACCCACGTAATAAAGGTTGAACAGGTACTTAAGGGCGAACCGGGGGATGGAACAATCCGCATCTCTTCCACTCCTATGACCTGTACTGCCGACGGCGAGTCCTACCCTGACGGTGACCCACTCGACACTGATCAGCGAGTGATTATTTTTGCAAGCAAACAGGGCACTGACTGGTTCACGCTAACTCCCGCGCAGGGCGTCTTGCCCTTCCAAGGGAAGGAACTGCCCTTTCGATAGGGCAGCCGGAATTTGGGCAGGGGAGAGCATGTAGTCGGCCCACCGGTTCTGATACGCCCTCGCAAAGGTTCCTGCCCTCAAATGTGGTGAGAGCCTCACGGCAGTCACAATGTCGTACCCCCTTGCCATGATTGGTTTATGGGGAAAGCAGCGGTGGCCAAGGCGTATGCGGATATCCGTGCTGCCCTTGCTGTGCTCGATGCTGAGGTGGAGGGGCACGGTCCCGAGCCGTTCTCGCCGGCTGATCCCTTGGCGGGGCTCGCCGATGGTTGCCTGGATGTTCTTGCCGGGGCCCGGGAAGCCGAGGCCGGTTTCGCGGCGCTGAAGGCGA
This sequence comes from Arthrobacter sp. MAHUQ-56, assembly GCF_019710585.1. Taxonomy (GTDB): domain Bacteria; phylum Actinomycetota; class Actinomycetes; order Actinomycetales; family Micrococcaceae; genus Arthrobacter. Next base: position 144,745 of record NZ_JAIFZQ010000026.1, read on the forward strand.
AGGCCGCAGTGACGTACTCGGACAGCGCCCACGCTGTTGCCGGGCCGGATGTGCCGGTGCAGGCCCAGGAGACGGCGATCGCCGCGGAGGTCGGGTGTGTGCTGGCCCTGGGGCCGCGGGCCGCGGGATCGTTCCTGGCCGCCTCCCACGCCCTTGCCACAACACTGCCCAGAACGCTGTCAGCTCTGCACGCCGGGGACCTGTCGTGGCAGCACGCCCTGGCCATGGTCGACGAGACGGCCAGCCTTGACGCCGCCGGTGCTGCGGCCTTGGAAGCGCATTTCCTGGACCCGGACGTCCCGGACCCGGCACGGGGCTGCCCGGCCGGGCAGATGCCCGCGCACCGGTTCAGGGCCAAGGCCCGCACCTGGCGGGAACGCCACCACGCCGAGAGCATCGAAAAACGCCACGCCAAGTCCTTGGCGGACCGGCGGGTGGAGTTCAGGCCGGACCAGGACGGCATGGCCTGGCTCTCCGCACACCTGCCCGCCCACCAAGCCTTGGCCGGCTGGAACCGGCTCACCGCCCTCGCCCGGAGCATGCAGGGCCCCGACGAGCCCCGCAGCATGCCCCAGCTGCGCGCTGACACCTTCGGTGAGGCGGTCCTTGGCAACAGCGGCCCCGCCGGCGTTGCCGGCGCGGAGGGCAGTGGAGATGCTGGCCTGTCCTCGCGGATCCGGGCGCAGGTGCTGGTCACGGTGCCGGTGTTCGCGCTGATGGGCTCGACGGACGAGCCGGCTTTGTTGGACGGGTACGGGCCCATTCCGGCGTCGATGGCCCGGGACCTGGTGGCGAACGGGGCGGGGTCGTTTTATCGGGTGTTGGTGGATCCGCGGGATGGGGCGCCATTGGAGATTGGGCGGACGAGCTACAGGGTCACGGGCGCGATGCGGGCTTGGCTGCGGTTGCGGGACGGCAAATGCCCCTTCCCGGGGTGCAGCAACAACTCCCTGGACAACGACACCGACCATATCCTTGCCTGGGCCAACGGCGGCACTACTGGGATCTCGAACCTGGGACAGCCCTGCCGAAAACACCACCGGCTCCGGCACACCACCGGCTGGGCACCCACCCCGGCCACCAGGAACGAACCACCAGGCTGGACCTCACCCACCGGCCGCCACTACAAAAGCGAACACCAGGACTGGGAACCACCGTGGTGGCCGCCCGGCGTCCAACCCGGGGAGCGAAGCCTGCTCGAGGAAGCCCTCCTGGAGCAGCTGGCCCTATGACAGCCGGGCACGGTGGACGTCCCGCCCTTGGACGCTGCCCTCGGCACGAAGCTGCCGTCAGCTGATCCGGCGGTAGCGGATGTGCGTGGCCAGCGGCGAATGGAGCACCTCGACGGGTTCGAAGTCGAAGGACTCAGCCCCATCAAAGATCCGCTCACCCGAACCGAGTAGTACAGGTGCGATGTCGAGGGTGAGCTCATCAATCACGCCCGCTGCCAGGGCTTGCCGAACAGTGGAGGCCCCGCCGGCGATGTCGACGCCTTTATCCCCGGCCGCCTCGCATGCCGCGGCGTAGGCCGCGTCAAAGCCTCCCGTGACGAAATGGAAGGTCGTCCCGCCCTCCATCCGGATGGGGTCGTGCGGAAAATGGGTCAGCACGAACACCGGTGCGTGGTAGGGCGGTTCCGCTCCCCACCACCCGCTCCATTCCTCATCCCAGTCGCCGCGGACCGGGCCGAACATGTTCCGGCCCATCACGTACGCGCCCCGCGGGCGCATGAGCCATTCGTTCGCGGCCTTGTCGGCATCGTTGGCGCGGGGATCACCGATGTGCCAGCCGTGCAGCTCCAGTCCCCGCCGGCCCAAGGGGTTCTCGCGGCTCTGGTCCGGGCCGGCGACGAAGCCGTCCAGCGAGACCGACATATGGCAGGTGGTGTGCGGCACTGCGGACCTCCTTGCTGATTGCGGCCCTAGGGCGGCCGCAAGGGGATACTGCGGCGGAGCCTAGCACTCCACCGGGTGGTTAGGAAGAGCGCGCAAGGGGAGAGGCTTCTACTCGCTTCGGGTGCCGAAGACGATCTCATCCCAGGACGGCACGCTGGAGCGCTTCGGCCGGACAGGCCTTTCCGGCGCCTCGGTCTCAGGCAGCTGGCCCGTGCTGGGGGAGGAATCGTCCTGCTTGGCTGCCGGACGGCGCGGATTGCTGCCCAGCAGCTCGTCCAGCCCGGCACCACTGGAAGCCCCGCTGCCCGCGGCCGGAGCGGAACCGGATGGCTTCTGCGGGGACGCTGCGATGGTGATTTCCCTCGTGTCGGTGCTGACGCCGTCGTGCAGCCTCAGCGCGTCACCCTCAACGTCCCGGTGCGGCGGAAGGAGGCTGAGCCTGGACAGCATGGAAGGCCGTGCATCGCGGCGCCGGATGAACGAATCACCCTGTGCGGCGGGGACGTCGCCCTTCTCATCCTGCGGTTCCGGATCGTGTTCCTCCGGCTCGGCGGCAACCTCGGACGGGCGCGGGTGGGCGGCCGGCACACCATGGGTCAGCAGCAGCGCCAGGGCGTCATCCGAATCCTCGTCCACGCCAAGGCGCTGGCCACGGCGTGAGCGGAGCATATCCAGCAGGCCGTCGGCTTCCTTGCCGGGAACCTGCGCAGGGCCGGCCTGGCCCGGGGAGGAAGCTTTCCCTGTATCCGCGTCCGTTTCAAAATCGAAGGGGCGATCGGAAACTGCTGTGAGGCGGCGGGCGGGCACCGGTCCGTCCAGCGGCTCGAGTTCACTGAGCTGCTGCGCCCAGCGATTGGTGTTCTGCAGGGACTTGCGGGCGGGATTAAACGTCCACAGGGCTGGCGGTTCCTCGCCGATGCCGGGCGTTCCGCCGGACTTTGCCTCGAAGCTGGCCGAAACAGTCCAGGTGCCGTCCTGGCGCCGCCAGGAGTCCCATTCCACCGTCGAAGGGTCGATGCCATGGGCGGACAGCCGGTGCGCCACCATGTCCTCGAGGGTGGCTGGATTATCGCCAAACGCCGACCGGTAAATGTCGTGGCCGGGCGAGGGCGCCGCCACTTCCACCTTGCGGGCCTGCTGTGCCACGTACTCGCGCTCGGCCAGGACAGGGCCCTCATACCGTTCAACCTTGGCCAACGGCAGGCCGGAGAGTTCCGCAACGTCGGCTGCTGTGGCGCCGGCCCGGATCCGCGCCTGGATGTCGCGGGGCGACATGGGAATGGCGGGCCGCTCGTTACGCGGCTTGGCCGAGGCCCGGCTCGCCGTCCTGAGTGCCTCGTCGATCGGCAGCTGGAACATCTCGCCGCCGGCCCCGCTCAACAGGAGATGCGTCCCGTCGTCGTGCACGCCTACAAGCCGTAGATCCTGCATACAAATCCTCCACCCTGGCATTACTATCAACCGAAACTCTGCCACCCGGCCGGGCGGATTTGGCTCAAGGGGCAGGGCGCGCCGTGATTTTCCGCCGGATCCGGGGTTCGGCCGGCTCCAGCGGCGGCTGTCAGCGCCGGGCGAGGGCTGCCGTCAGCTGGTCCGGATGGCGGGTGGAGGCCAGCCAGTAGGGGGTGCGGTCTGCGGGGTCGGTGATCTCGATCCTGACCACGGGGTCGATCCATCCGCGGATGCACAGGTACGCCAGGCCATTGAGCCTGGTGCCGCGCTCCGCTGTCGCCTCATCTGCACGGAACTGCTGGACTTCACCAATGAACCTGCGCTCGATCGTTGCCCGGCCGACCGTGAGGGAATCCTCCGTAACCGTGATGGCGGGCGTGGAAAGCACCAGGAGGACTGCAATGATGATGAAGAGCACAGCTGCCGCGGTGTAGCCCGCGGCCATGCTGATGGGCGCGAACACCAGGATTCCGGCGGCGGAAACACCCGCTGCGATAATCCAGATCCAGGCATTGGGCCACAGCTTTTCCCGGTAGGCGGCAGGCGCCCCTGCGGACGGTGTGCTGGGAACTGATGCGGACGGGCTTGATTCGGGCATAGGCCAAGCTTTCCACCTTTGGTCCGCTATTTCACCTTGGGACAGCGCCGCCGCACTGGGGGAGGGTGCCCGGCCGGTATCGCCGCCGCAGGCAGTACACCTAGGAGCGATTTGGGGGCGCGGGTTAGAGTGAGTGACTGTGACTGATCATCCCGCCACAGTAGACCTTGTCCCCGAGGCCGCCTCCCCGGCCACCGGCGCACCCACCCTCCAGGTACAGCTGAAAATGCTGGATCCGGAACTGGAAGCCCCGTCCTACGCGCATCCGGGCGACGCCGGCGCGGACCTTCGCGCGCGGGAGGACGTCGTGCTGCTGCCAGGGGAGCGAAAGCTCGTACCGACGGGCGTCGCCATTGCCCTTCCCGAAGGCTTCGTGGCACTGATCCACCCCCGGTCCGGCCTGGCGACCAAGCACGGCCTGACCATCGTCAACGCCCCCGGAACCGTAGACGCCGGCTACCGGGGCGAGATTTCAGTCACCCTGCTGAATACCGACTCCTCCCAGCAGATCGAGCTCCGCCGCGGCGATAGAATTGCCCAGATGGTGATCCAGCGGGTGGAGCACGCCCAATTCATTCCTGTCAGCGAATTGAGCGGGTCCGTCCGGGGTACTGGAGGCTTTGGTTCCACTGGCGGCTTTACCGTCCCCGGGGCCTGACACCCCGCTGTCCCCGCTGCCACGCCAGTATCCGCTGCACGGACCCGGTCCGCGCCGGCACATTCATAACAAAGGAGTCACCCATGGTCTTCGGGCTCGGCAGGAAAGCCAAGAACGCAGAGCCGGCTGAACCGGACGAATCCCTCACCGCCGCAGAGTCCGGCGCGGGGGAGCCCGGTATCGCAGCCCTCCGCCAGGACGGACCCTTCGACGAAACCGAGATCAGCAGCCGTGACGGCTATGTGGACCTCGGCGCCCTGCTGATCACGCCCAGCGAAGGCCTGCAGCTCCGCCTCGAAGTGGAGGAAGCAACACAGCGGGTCGTGGCCGTCACGCTGGACCTGAACGGATCCAGCCTGCAGCTGCAGGCATTTGCCGCCCCCAAGACTGAAACGCTCTGGGATGAGATCCGCGAGCAAATCGGCCAGTCGGTGGGCGCCCAGGGCGGCCAGGTCGAAGAGGTCGAAGGTGCCTTCGGAACCGAGCTCGTCGCCAAACTCCCCGCGGGACTGCCGGACGGCAGCCAGGGGTACCGCGTCGCCCGGTTCATCGGCGTCGACGGGCCCCGCTGGTTCCTCCGCGGAGTTTTGGGCGGTCCCGCAGCACTGGAGAAGCCCGCCGCCGAACCGCTGGAAGCCCTGTTCCGGAAGGTCGTCGTCGTGCGGGGCGACAGCCCAATGCCTCCCCGCGACCTCCTGCAGCTGCGGCTGCCGAAAGATGCCTCCGCCGCTCCTCCGCCCGCCGCGACCACCCTGGAGGAGCCCGAACGTGGTCCGGAAATCACCCAAATCGGCTGAGACCCCCGCCGCCGGAGCTTTTCGCGGCACCGGCCGGATCACCCCCATCGACCAGCTTCCGGACAAAGGCCGCGTCCTGTGCGAGGGGCACGTCGAATCGGTAACCTTCGTGCCCGCCGACCGGACCGCTGAATTCAGTGCCCTGCTCGCCGATGCCGATACCGGACGTCCGGGACCGGCTGCAGGACGGCGCAGGCCGCCGCGGCTGCGGATCGTTTGGCTCGGACGACGGCGTGTCCCCGGCATTGAAGCCGGCGCTGTCCTCCGGGTTGAAGGGATGCTGGCCCGCGGCAAGGACGTGCCCACCATCTTCAACCCCCGCTACGAGATCCTGTCCCGCGAGGAGAACGAATGACCGCGCACCAGCCCGACCCGTCCTCCGAAACCCCAGGCTCCACGCCCCGGAAAGAACAGCCCGGGGAAGGATCGCCGATGGCGGGGCTGGCCGCCGAATACGCTGCCAAGGCCGGACTGCACCGCACCCATGATGGCCGCGTGGACGTGCTCCGCAGCGCCGGCGGCGTGCAGGGCATCGCCGAGAGCATTGTTCCCGGGCTGGTGTTCCTCGTCGCCTTTACCATCACCCGTGAACTGCCCCTGTCCCTGGTGGCAGCGCTGGTGTCGGCAGCCGCGTTCACCGTCGTCCGGCTCGTGCAGCGGCGGCCCCTGACCCAGGCCCTGGCAGGCGTTGTCGGCGTCGGCATCTCAGCGTGGCTGGCCAACACCACCGGCAAAGCGGAAGACTTCTACCTGCCAGGTTTCCTGACCAACGCCGCGTACATCCTGGCGATGGTCCTCTCGATCGCGGTCAGGTGGCCGGTAGCAGGGCTGCTCTTCGGTTTCATCCGCAACGAAGGCGTGGACTGGCGCAAGGACCCTGCGCGGGTCAAGGCATACCGCCTGGGCACCTGGATCATCGTGGCCGTCCTGGCACTCCGGCTCATCGTCCAGGTTCCCCTTTACCTGGCGGGAACAGACGGCCTGGCGGCCCTCGCCACCACCCGTCTCATCATGGGCGCACCCCTCTACATCCTGGGTGTCTGGATCGCATGGCTCGTCACCCGGCCGGCACCGGCCGAAGCTGAAGCCGGCACCGACCAGGCCGCCTGACGCCGCAGCACCCGGGGGATACCCGTCCGGGGCGATCCGTGACCGCGGCTGCTAGCCGTCGAAGCCGTCGTCGTCCATCGCTGGTCCGTGCCCGGGAATGGAAGCCGTCCCGCTGGCCACCTGCTGTGACACGTCGATGCTGCCAGGCGCGGAGGAGAGCAGCGCGCGCAGCCCGTCCTCCGCGGCGATTGTGGTGACAAAGAAGAGCTCGTCGCCGCCGTCGATGACGTCGTCGCGGCTGGGCGTGATGGGTGCCTGGTCCCGCAGGATGGCCACGAGCGTGGCGTCCTCGGGCCAGTGGATATCCCCGACAGTCATGCCGATGACATGCGAATCGTGCGGAACGGTGAATTCCACCAGCGACGCCACCCCGGTCTGGAGGGTGAGGAGCCGGACCAGGTCACCGATCTCCACCGCCTCCTCCACGAGGGCGGTCATCAGCTGCGGGGTGTTGACGGCGACATCGACGCCCCACGAGTCGTTGAACATCCAGTCGTTCTTCGGGTTGTTGACCCGCCCCACTGTGCGGCCCACGCCAAACTCAGTCTTGGCCAGCAGGGACACCACCAGATTGACCTTGTCGTCGCCCGTTGCGGACACCACGACGTCGGCGTCCTCAACCTTGGCACCCTGGAGGGTCGAAAGCTCACACGCGTCACCCACCAGCCAATGCGCACCGCGCAGTCCGCTGCGGCCGATGACCTCCGGCTTGAGGTCGATCAGGAGGATTTCATGCTTGTGCGCCAGCAGTTCCCTGGCGATTGACGATCCGACGCTGCCGGCGCCGACGATAACGACTTTCACTGATACTCCTTGGCGGGGGCTTTGGCGAGGATCTGGGCGATCTGGGCGCTGCGGTCCACCTGCAGCATGGCGTGCACGGTGTCGCCGTCCTGGTATGCCGTTCCCGCACCGGGCAGCAGGCCTTCACCGAAGCGGGTGAGGTAGGCCACGCGTACGTCGGCGGCCTTTTCGATGCTGCTGATCCGGTGGCCTATCCAGCCTGCGTCCAGGTCCAGTTCGGCGAGGACCAGCCGCCCGGAAGGCTCGCGGAAATCGCCGGCAAGATGCTGTTCGGGAAGGATCCGGCGGAGCACCTGGTCGGCGCTCCAGCGGACCGCGGCCACCGTGGGTATACCCAGGCGCTGGTAGATCTCGGCGCGTCCGGGGTCGTAGATCCGCGCCACCACATGCGGGACATGGAAGGTTTCGCGGGCCACGCGGGTGGCCAGGATGTTGGAGTTATCGCCGCTTGAGACGGCCGCGAAAGCGTACGCTTCACCCACGCCGGCCTGCTTGAGCGTGTCCCGGTCGAAGCCCACGCCGGTGACCTTCCGGCCCGTGAACCCTTGGCGGAGCCGGCGGAACGCGCGGTCGTCCTGGTCGATGATGGCCACGGAATGCCCGGCATCCTCCAGCGTGTGCGCCAGCGTTGCCCCCACCCGGCCACATCCCATGATCACGAAATGCGCCACCGTTTCTCCTTATGTATTCCTGTCACGATTGTGCAGCTAGAACTCTACAGTCACCGCCGCTATTCGGGCTGGGCGGACGCCGTCATGACATCGCCCGCGATTCAGACTAGCTTTGTGGGGTGTTGACAATACTGAACGCCGTCAAACGCGTGCTGGTGGGCAGGCCGTTCCGGAATGACCGCCTCGCCCATACCTTGCTGCCCAAGAAAATTGCACTCCCGGTTTTCGCGTCCGACGCCCTCTCATCCGTGGCCTATGCGCCGGACGAAATCCTGCTGACCCTGGCGCTGGCCGGCGTCAGCGCCGTCGCGTTTTCGCCGTTGGTGGGCCTTGCCGTCATGGTCGTGCTGCTCACAGTGGTCGCGTCCTACCGGCAGAACGTCCACGCCTATCCCTCGGGCGGCGGCGACTATGAGATCGCCAACGAGAACCTGGGCAAGTACGCCGGCCTCACCGTGGCCTCGGCCCTGCTGGTGGACTACGTGCTGACTGTGGCCGTATCCATGTCGTCGGCGGCGACGTACCTGACCACCGCTGTCCCGTCGCTCCACGGCCAGCAGGCCGCCATCGCCACCATCGGTGTCATCATCCTTGCCCTGGTCAACCTGCGCGGCATCAAGGAGGCGGGCAGCGTGTTCGCCGTCCCCACCTACATCTTCATGGCCTCGATCCTCGGGATGACGGCGGTGGGTATCTTCCAGGCGGCCACCGGCCAGCTGGGTGAAGCCCCCTCTGCCAACTTCACGATCGTGCCGGCGCCGGGCTTCGATGAAGGCCTCGTGGGCCTGACCGGCGCTTTCCTGCTCCTGCGGGCCTTTTCCTCCGGTGCCGCGGCATTGACCGGTGTCGAAGCGATCAGCAACGGCGTTCCCAATTTCCGCCCACCGAAGAGCAAGAACGCCGCCACCACGCTGCTGCTCCTGGGCATGATCGGCGCCGCCATGCTGGCCGGCATCATCTACCTTGCCAACGCCACCAAAGTGCACATCGTGCTGGACCCCGCCACGGAGTTCCTGCTCAACGGCAAACCGCTGCCGGAGGGCTACATCCAGAATCCGGCCATCAGCCAGATTGCGCAGACCATCTTCGGCGCCGGCTCCATCCCGTTCTACATCGTGGTGGCCGCCACCGGCGTCATCCTGGTGTTCGCCTCCAACACGGCCTTCAACGGGTTCCCCGTCCTCGGATCCATCCTCGCCCAGGACGGCTATCTTCCCCGCCAGCTGCGCACCAGGGGCGACCGGCTTGCCTTCAGCAACGGCGTCCTCGCCCTCGCTGCCGGTGCGCTGGTGCTCATCATTTCCTTCGACGCCGATGTCACGAAGCTTATCCAGCTCTACATCGTGGGCGTGTTCATCTCCTTCACCCTCAGCCAGCTCGGCATGGTCCGGCACTGGGGGCGGGAACTGAAACTCGCCAAAGACAAGGCCGTCCGGCGCCGGATGATCAAGTCCCGGACCATCAACAGCATCGGGTTCGGCATGACGGGCCTGGTGCTGGTCATCGTCCTGATCACCAAGTTCGAACAGGGCGCCTGGATCGCCCTGTTGGCCATGTTCATCCTGTTCCTGATCATGTGGAGCATCCGGGCGCACTACGACAACGTAGCGAAGGAACTTGCCGTGGACGAGGACTCCTCCCCGCGCGCCCTTCCCACCCGGGTCCACGCCGTCCTGCTGGTCTCCCACGTGCGCAAACCCGTCCTGAGGGCCCTCGCCTACGCCCGGGCATCGCGGCCCTCCCGGCTGGACGCCATCACCGTGGACATCGACCACGAGGAGACGGCCCACACCGTTGCCGACTGGGAGAAGCTGGAAATACCAGTCCCGCTGACCGTGCTCGCCAGCCCGTACCGCGAAACCGTCACCCCCATCATGGAGTACATCAAGCAGATGCGGCTGGACTCCCCGCGCGACCTCGTGGTGGTCTACATCCCCGAATACGTCGTCGGAAAATGGTGGGAGCAGCTGGTGCACAACCAGACCGCGCTGCGCATCAAGACCCGCCTCCACTTCGAACCCGGCGTCATGGTGGCCAGCGTGCCCTGGCAGCTCAAATCCTCCGAAGAAGCAAAGAACCTGCAGGACGTCCAATGACCACCAGAGCATCCTCCGCGGCCACAACGGAAGTCACCTCCGCAGGCCACGCAGGGGAAGAAGCGGTCCTCGACGTCGGACCGGTGGCCCACGGCGGGCACTGCGTGGCCCGCCACGAGGGCCGCGTCGTCTTTGTCCGCCATGCCATCCCCGGCGAAAAGGTCCGCGCCCGGCTGACCGACGCAGGGGAGGACGCCAAGTTCTGGCGCGCTGACACCATCGAAGTGCTTGATGCCTCCCCGGACAGGGTGGAGCATTTCTGGCGTCCGGCGGATTCCCTGCGGGCCTGGAGCCAAGGCCATCCGCCGGTGGGCGGGGCCGAATTCGGCCACATAACCCTGGCCAGGCAGCGGAGCCTGAAAGCGGAGGTCCTGGCCGAACAGCTAAGGCGCCTCGCCGGCGTCGAGCTCACCACCGGGGTTGAAGCGGTGGGCAAGGATGCCGGGAAAGTGGCCGTGGGGAAAGCGGACGACGGCGGCGCAGGCCTTGGGTGGCGGACCCGCGCAAGCTTTTCCGTCACCCCCGGCGGCAAGCTCGGGATGCATGCCCACCGCTCCAGTTACATCGTTCCGGTGCGGGACATGCCCCTGGCGACCGAGGCCATCAACGCCCTCCGCCTGTGGGACCTGGACCTGCAGGGTGTCGAGCGCGTGGAGGTGGCAGCCCCCGCCAACGGCTCCCGCCCCCTGGTGCTGCTGGCACCGGCCCCCGGAACCAAGGACAAGCGGCTGAAGTCCATCGCCGCGCAACTTCCCGCTGACGTTTCGGTGGCAGGCTTCGATCCCCTGACGGGCAGCACCACCCAGCTGAAGGGCCGCACCTGGGTCCAGGAGTCCGCCGCAGGCCACGACTACCGGGTCACCGGGGAAGGGTTCTGGCAGATCCACCGCGACGCGCCCGAGACACTTGTGGGCAGCGTCACAAAATTCCTCCAGGGCGGCGGTTTCCTGCACCCCGGCGCGGTGGTGGCCGACCTCTACGCCGGGGCGGGACTGTTCACGGCCGTCCTTGCCGATGCCGTGGGTGAGACCGGTTCCGTGCTCTCCGTCGAAGGGGCGCCCGGTACCAGCCGCGACGCCCGCAAGAACCTGCACGCGGCACCCCAGGTGGAAGTCGTGCAGGGCCGGGTGGAACGCGTCCTGCGCCAAAAACCGCGGAACTTTGACGCCCTCATCCTCGACCCGCCCCGGGCAGGGGCTGGCAAATCCGTGGTGGGCCAGCTGGTTGCGGCGCAGCCCCGCGCCATCGCCTACGTGTCCTGCGATCCGGCGTCGTTCGCACGTGACCTGGGTTACTTCCAGCGCTCCGGGTGGGAGCTTGCCGGCCTGCGGGCCTTCGACCTGTACCCCCACACCCACCATCTGGAGACCGTGGCACTGCTGGTTCCGGCTCCGTGATGCCGGCGGTGTTTTCGACTACGATGGCCGTAGTAGTCCCACGTCGCGCCCCGGATTCCCGGGCCGGCCGTGTGCAATTTTCGGGCCCTGGACATAGTTAGGGCCTCCTAACTAGCAGGCGGTCAACCGCGCGACAAAGATGAAACTGTTGCGAGAGGAGTCCTGCGATGAGCACTGTGGACAGCTTCGGTTCAAAAGGCAAACTTAATGTAGCCGGAACCGAGTACGAAATTTTCCGGTTGAACTCCGTTGAAGGTGCAGAAAACCTTCCGTTCAGCCTCAAGGTATTGCTTGAAAACCTGTTGAGGACCGAGGACGGCGCGAACATCACTGCCGATCACGTCCGCGCCCTGGCAGGCTGGGATCCCAACGCGGAGCCCGATACAGAAATCCAGTTCACGCCCGCCCGCGTGATCATGCAGGACTTCACCGGCGTCCCCTGCGTGGTTGACCTGGCGACGATGCGTGAAGCAGTCAAGGCTCTGGGCGGCGACCCCAAGCGGGTCAACCCGCTGGCACCGGCCGAAATGGTCATCGACCACTCGGTCCAGATCGATGCCTTCGGCAACTCCGGCGCACTGGAGCGCAACATGGAGATCGAATACCAGCGCAATGGTGAGCGCTACCAGTTCCTGCGCTGGGGCCAGACCGCGTTCGATGACTTCAAGGTCGTTCCCCCGGGAACCGGCATCGTGCACCAGGTCAACATCGAGTACCTGGCACGCACCGTCATGACCCGCGAGGTGGACGGGGCGCTCCGCGCCTACCCCGACACCTGCGTGGGCACCGACTCGCACACCACCATGGTCAACGGCCTGGGCGTGCTCGGCTGGGGCGTCGGCGGCATCGAAGCCGAGGCTGCCATGCTCGGCCAGCCCGTCTCCATGCTCATCCCGCGCGTTGTCGGCTTCAAGCTCAGCGGCAGCATCCCCGCCGGTGCCACCGCTACCGACGTGGTGCTGACCATCACCGAGATGCTCCGCAAGCACGGCGTGGTGGGCAAGTTCGTCGAATTCTACGGCGAAGGCGTCGCCGAGGTGCCGCTGGCCAACCGCGCCACCATCGGCAACATGAGCCCGGAATTCGGTTCCACGGCCGCCATGTTCCCGATCGATGACGTCACCCTCGACTACCTGCGCCTCACCGGCCGGTCCGAGCAGAACGTCGCCCTCGTGGACGCCTACGCGAAGGAACAGGGCCTGTGGCACGATCCTTCCCGCGACATCAAGTTCTCCGAGTACCTGGAACTGGACCTGTCCACCGTTGTTCCGTCCATCGCCGGCCCCAAGCGCCCGCAGGACCGCATCGAGCTGACCGAGGCCAAGGACGAGTTCCGCCACGACCTGAAGAACTACGTCTCCCACGACGCCAACGCCGGCACCCTGGACGAGTCGCTCGAAGAGACCTTCCCGGCCTCCGACGCCCCGTCCTTCACCTCCGGAGCAACCCACGTTTCGGACACCGACCGCGAACCGCCGAAGTACTCGGCGGCGCACGGCGGCGCCGGACGCATTTCCAGCCCGGTTCCGGTGAAGATGGCTGACGGACGCGAATTCGAACTGGACCACGGTGCAGTCACCATCGCCTCCATCACCTCCTGCACCAACACGTCCAACCCGTCGGTCATGCTGGCCGCCGCGGTCCTGGCACGCAACGCCGTCGAAAAGGGCCTGACCGCCAAGCCGTGGGTCAAGACTTCCGTCGCGCCCGGCTCGAAGGTTGTCACGGACTACTACGAGAAGTCCGGCCTGACCCCGTACCTGGAGAAGCTTGGCTTCTACATCGTCGGCTACGGCTGCGCCACCTGCATCGGCAACTCCGGCCCCCTGGAAGCAGAGATCTCCGAAGCCGTCCAGGCCAACGACCTCGCCGTCACCGCCGTGCTCTCGGGCAACCGCAACTTCGAAGGCCGCATCAACCCGGACGTCAAGATGAACTACCTGGCCTCCCCGCCGCTGGTCATCGCCTACGCCCTGGCCGGATCCATGGACTTCGACTTCGAGACCGATCCGCTCGGCAAGGATGAAGCCGGCAACGACGTCTTCCTGAAGGACATCTGGCCCAACCCGGTTGAGGTCCAGCAGGTCATCGATTCCTCGATCGACAAGGACATGTTCGCCAAGGGCTACGAGGGAGTCTTCGACGGCGACGACCGCTGGAAGGCGCTGGACACCCCGGCAGGCGACACGTTCGCCTGGGATCCGAACTCCACGTACGTCCGCAAGCCCCCGTACTTCGAGGGCATGCAGGCGCAGCCGGAGCCGGTCAAGGACATCACCGGTGCGCGCGTGCTGCTGAAGCTCGGCGACTCCGTGACCACCGACCACATCTCCCCGGCCGGTTCTTTCAAGTCCGACACCCCCGCCGGCCAGTACCTGCTGGCCAACGGAGTGGAGCGCAAGGACTTCAACTCCTACGGCTCGCGCCGTGGCAACCACGAGGTCATGATCCGCGGTACGTTCGCTAACATCCGCATCAAGAACCAGCTCCTGGACGGTGTCGAGGGTGGCTTCACCCGCGACTTCACCCAGGCTGACGGCCCGCAGGCCTACGTCTACGACGCTGCGCAGAACTACCAGGCAGCCGGCACCCCGCTGGTGGTCCTGGCCGGCAAGGAATACGGTTCCGGCTCTTCCCGTGACTGGGCTGCCAAGGGTACCGCCCTGCTGGGCGTCAAGGCCGTCATCGCCGAGAGCTACGAGCGCATCCACCGCTCCAACCTCATCGGCATGGGCGTCCTGCCGCTGCAGTTCCCGGCCGGCGAGAACGCTGCCAGCCTGGGCCTGACGGGCACCGAAACCTTCTCGGTGGAGGGCGTTACCGCCCTGAACGAGGGCACCACGCCCAAGACCCTGAAGGTCACCGCGACCGCAGAGGACGGCTCCTCGAAGTCGTTCGACGCCGTCCTTCGCATCGATACCCCCGGTGAAGCGGACTACTACCGCAACGGCGGCATCCTGCAGTACGTGCTGCGCCAGATCTCCGCGAACTAGCGGAACTGCTGCACAGGCAGCATCATCGACGAAGCCCCGGCCGGTCACCGACCAGCCGGGGCTTCGGCTTTGCATGCGGGCTTCGCCGCCAAGGCGAGGCGTTAGAGTTAAACGGCACGTCTACCACCCGAAGGAGGGGTCATTGGGAATCTTGGACACCATCCGGAATCCGCAGGACCTGAACGAGTTGACCGAGGAACAGCTGGAACAGCTGGCTTCGGAGATCAGGGATTTCCTGATCACGAACGTCTCCCAGACGGGCGGCCACCTCGGACCAAACCTCGGCGTCGTGGAACTGACGCTGGCCGTGCACCGCATTTTCGAATCTCCCCGTGACAGCATCGTTTTTGACACGGGCCACCAGTCGTACGTCCACAAACTGCTGACCGGGCGCCAGGACTTCAGCACCCTCCGCCAGGAGGGCGGCCTCTCCGGCTACCCGTCCCGCGCCGAGTCCGAGCATGACATTGTGGAAAGCTCACACGCGTCCTCCTCGCTTTCCTGGGCGGACGGCATTTCCCGCGCCCGCCAGCTCACCGGCGAAGGCGACCGGCACGTCGTCGCCATTGTGGGTGACGGCGCCCTCACGGGCGGCATGGCCTGGGAAGCCATCAACAACATCGCCGCGGACAAGAAGCGCCGCGTCGTCATCGTCGTCAATGACAACGGCCGCTCCTACGCGCCCACGGTGGGCGGCTTCGCCGACTACCTCGCGTCGCTGCGCCCCACGATCGATTCCTTCCGGGCAGCCCCAGCGTATGAGGGCGCCCTGGACTGGTGGAAGAAGAAGCTCCAGAACGGCGGCCCGGTGGGCCAGTTCACCTACAAGAGCCTGCATGCCATGAAGAAGGGCATCAAGGACTGGTGGGCGCCGCAGGGCATGTTCGAAGACCTCGGCATGAAGTACATCGGGCCCGTGGACGGGCACAACCTCCAGGCCATGGAGAACGCGCTGTCCACCGCCAAGCACTACGGCGGCCCGGTCATCGTGCACGCCATGACGGAAAAGGGGCACGGCTACGCGCCCGCCCGCGCCCATGAAGCGGACCAGTTCCACGCCGTCGGCATCATCGACCCCGAAACGGGCGAGCCCACCGGCTCTGCCGGCGCGCAGTCCTGGACCTCGGTGTTCGCGGATGAAATTGCGGCAATCTCCGACGAGCGCGACGACGTCGTCGGCATCACCGGCGCGATGCTCATCCCCGTGGGGTTGCACAAGTTCGCCGCCAAGCACCCTGAGCGCGTCGTCGACGTCGGCATTGCCGAGCAGCATGCCCTCACCGCCGCTGCCGGCATGGCGTTCGGCGGCCTCCATCCGGTGGTGGCGGTCTACGCCACCTTCCTCAACCGGGCCTTCGACCAATTGCTCATGGACGTCGCCCTCCACAAGGCCGGCGTCACCATCGTCCTGGACCGCGCCGGCGTCACCGGCCCCGACGGCGCCAGCCACCACGGCATGTGGGACATGGCCATGGTGCAGATCGTCCCCGGGCTGCACCTGGCGGCTCCCCGCGACGCCGACCGGCTCCGGGAGGAACTCCGCGAGGCGGTGGCCATCAGCGATGCGCCCAGCGTGGTCCGTTTCTCCAAGGGATCTGTGGGCCCGGCAGTAGAGGCATTGGAACGTCTGAGCGACGGCGTGGACGTCCTTGCCCGCCGCCCCTCCGGCTCCACGGAGAACGACGTGCTGATCGTCAGCGTTGGCGCCATGTCCGAGCTGGCCCTCGACGTCTCCAACCGGCTCGGCGCACAGGGCATCAGCACCACCGTGGTGGACCCGCGCTGGGTGCTGCCGGTCCGCCGCTCCATCATCGCGCTGGCCTCGCACCACCGCCTGGTGGTCTGCATCGAGGACGGCGTCCGCGCCGGTGGAGTCGGCTCACGCATCCGGCAGGAAATGCGCGCCGCGGGCGTGGATACCGCCCTGAACGAGGTGGGCCTGCCCGTCGAGTTCCTTGACCACGGCACCCGCGGACAGGTCCTGGAGCGGGTGGGCCTCACGGCCCAGCAGATTACGCACGACATCGTGGCGCAGGTCCTGGGCACGAAGGTTCCGTTCGCGCGCCCCCTGCCGGGGCAGCAGCACCCCACTACCGGCAGCCTCCCGATCCTGTGAGGGAAGAGGATGCGCTGAAGTACCCGGGCGCCGCGGGGGAGGCGGGGCCTGTCCTGCACACCACCACCACGCGCGTCCCCAACGGACTGGAGCCCGGCCAGCTGGTGGTCTCCCGCAACAGGAAATGGAACGGGAAGGCGCACTGGGTGGTGCCCGGGCGCTACCTCGGCGAAGACCATCACGGATGGTGGATATTCCAGGGCACCAACGAATTCTGCTCCCGCCCGGGGGCAGCGTTCTACACCCGTTCGGACGCCGTCCTGCTGGTGCCGCGCCACGGCGACTGGGTGGCCACGTTTTACGACTCCGCCCACCCCAACGGCGTCCGGGTCTACGTGGACCTGGCCGTTGGCCATGAATGGACCCACATCCGGCCGGCCGTCACCGAGTTCCACGTGATCGACATGGACCTGGATGTCATCCGCACCGAGCAGCGCGGGGTCTTTATCGACGACCAGGACGAGTTCGCCGACCACAGCGTGGCCATGAACTACCCGCCCCAGCTTATTGAGGACATCCAGGTGGCGGCGGACGAGCTTTACCACGCCGTCAAGGCGCAGCAGGCGCCCTTCGACGGTTCCGATACTGAATGGTTTGCCAAAGGACGCACATGAGCGGGATTGTCAGGGTTTACAAGCGCGACGACGAAGGGACCCTCCACTTCCGGGAGGCCTGGTTCGACGAGGACTACTCGCAGTTCGTGATGAACTTCGGTGCCGTGGGGCACCAGAGCAAAACCGAGGAGACCGACGTTTCCGATGCCTCCGCGGCAGACGGCCTGCTGGACGCCTTCGCTGCGCAGTGCGCGGAGGACGGGTACGCCGAACTCCCGGCCGAACAGCAGTCCTGGGTGGTGGCCCAGTTCGCACTCAAGACCAGGGAGGGCACCGACCGTGACCGCTTCCTGCAGAAGAAGGCCACGGACGCGCTCATCAGCCACCTCGCCTGGCGTGGACTCGGGACGGTGGAACGCTCGGAATTCACCGACTTCAAGCTGAACATCTTCTGCCTCTGCCCGGACGTGAACAAAGCGGTCAACGCCATCAAGGTCTGCATCCGCGGCGAGGACCTGGATTTCACGAAGCTCAGCATCGGCGCGGCGCCCTACACCGAACCGGAACATTTCAAGCTCAAGCATTCTGCCAAGCCCGCCAACAGCTTCAGCCTTTAGGAGGCGTTCGTGACCAGTTACCGCCGGGTCGGAAAATCAGGACTGACCGTCTCCACTGTTGGCCTGGGCTGCAACAACCTCGGCCGCGCAAACACCGCCACCGAGTCGCAGGACGCCACTGACGCCGTCGTCCATGCAGCGGTGGACGCCGGCATCACCCTGTTCGACGTTGCCGACACCTACGGACGCGAACCCGGGCTCAGCGAAACCATGCTGGGGAGGGCGCTCGGAAACCGCCGCGCCGGCGTGGTCGTCGCCACCAAGTTCGGCATGGACATGAAGGGCGCCAACGGGCCGGACTTCGGCGCCCGCGGGTCACGCCGTTACATCATCGCGGCCGTCGAGGCCTCGCTGCGGCGGCTCGGAACGGACTGGATCGACCTCTACCAGTTCCACACGCCGGACCCGCAGACCCCCATCGACGAGACCCTCTCTGCACTGGATGCACTGGTCACCAGCGGCAAGGTGCGCTACATCGGCCACTCGAACCGGGCCGGGTGGCAGATCGCGCAGGCCGAGTACGTCGCCCGCGAACTGGGCACCGCGCGCTTCATCTCCACGCAGAACCACTACAACCTCCTGGACCGGCGGGCCGAGCTTGAAGTGACGCCCGCCGCCGGGGAGTTCGGCCTCGGCGTCCTGCCATACTTCCCGCTGGCCAACGGGCTGCTGACCGGCAAGTACTCGCCGGGGCACGCTCCGGCAGGCTCCCGGCTGAGCCACACCCGGACCCACCTGGTGGACGACGCCGACTGGGACCAGCTGGGAAGGTTCAGCGCCTTCGCCAAGGAACGCGGACTCACCGAGATCGAGGTCGCCTTCTCCTGGCTCGCCGCGCAGCCCTCCGTGGCCAGCGTCATTGCCGGAGCCACCAGGCCGGAGCAGGTCCAGCAGAACGCCACGGCCGCGGACTGGAGGCCGGCGCCGGAAGACCTCGCCGCCCTCGATGACATCTTCCCTGCCGTTCCCAAGGTCGCACTCTTCTAGGCAGCTGTGCCCGCCTACCTGCTGGATGTCGATACCGGCATCGACGATGCCCTGGCGCTTGCCTACCTGGCGGCGCTGCCCGACACGGAGTTCGTGGCCGTTACGGCGTCTCCCGGCAACGTGGACGCCGACCAGGTGGCCCGCAACACCCTCGCCCTGCTGGAACTGTGCGGCCGGTCCGGCGTCGAAGTGGCCGTCGGTGCCCGCGCACCCCTGTCCATCCCCCTGCTCACCACCCCGGAAACCCACGGGCCGCAGGGGATCGGCTACGCGGTCCTGCCCGAACCGGAAGGACGGCTCTCGCCCCGGAACGCCGTCGACCTTTGGATTGAACACGCCCGGGCCAGGCCGGGGGAGCTGACCGCCCTCATCACGGCGCCGCTGACCAACTTCGCGCTGGCACTGCGGAAGGAACCGGCCCTCCCGGACCTGCTGGCCAGGGTGGTCATCATGGGCGGTGCCTTCTACCACCAGGGCAACACCACACCCACCGCCGAGTGGAACACGCACGTGGACCCGCATGCGGCCAAGGAAGTCTACGATGCCTACCGGGGCCGGCCGTTCGAAAAGCTGCCGATCGTCTGCTCGCTGGACACCACGGAACGGATGGAGCTGCGCCCGGCCCACGTCGCGGCACTGGCCGAAGCCGCAGGTGCCGCGGTTCCCGAACTGGTGCTGCCCAGCCAGCCCGAAGGCCAACGCAGCACCTCGGACAACACACTGGTCCGGCATCTGTCCGACGCCCTGCGCTTCTACTTTGAGTTCCACCGGCTCTACGACCAGGGGTACCTGGCACACGTCCACGACTTCTTCGCCGCCGGGGTCGCCGCCGGTACGCTCGAGTACAGTGCCCGGCCCGCCACCGCCGACGTCGAAACGGAATCCCCGTTGCTGATCGGAACCACGGTGGCCGACTTCCGCGGTCTCTGGGGTGCGCCGCCCAACGCCAGGATCGTCTCAGGCAACAACCCGGAGCAGGCGTTCCGGGAACTCGTTTCCGCCGTCGGCAGCCTGGCGCGGCGCGTGGGCTAGGAAGCCGGCAGTCCCGGAACAAAGCGCGTTTGGAGTCGGCACGCCGGAGGCAAAGGGCCAGTAGAATGGGCTCCGGACCGGCCCGGCGCAGTTGCCGCCGGCTGCTGCCGAGGTGACATAGGCAGCGACAACCCAGCCCGGACCCGCCGGGCTCCTGCCCGCACCCAAAGGAACACCATGTCATCGCCCTCCCTGACGCTTGCATCCCAGGAACGCCCCGTGCGCCGCCGGCTGCTGGAAATCCTCGGCGCCCTGGCCATCGCCGCCACCTACATCTACCTGGTCCTCAACCAGCCCACGGACATCACCGGCGGCCCAGGCAGCGCCTCCGCCCTGGTCGCTCTCTCCGGGTTCCTGGCCGGGGCGGTCCTGCTGATCATCGCCGTCCTGCCCACCCTTCCCGCGTCCACCCTGGTGCTGATCCCCGTGGCCCTGGTCCTGAACATCGTGCTGGGCCAGTTCGTCGGCAGCACCCTGGTGCCCTTCTACCTCGACGCGATCGGCACCGTCCTGATCGCCGTCCTGGCAGGCCCGGCAGCGGGTGCGGCCACCGGTGCCCTCAGCAGCATCGTCTGGTCCTTCTTCAACCCGACAGTGCTTCCGTTCGCCGCGGGCGCCGCGCTCATCGGGTGCCTCGCCGGGCTCGCTGCCCGTTATGGCCTCTTCCGCCGCTTCTACCTGGCCCCGGTGGCGGGATTCATCACCGGCATCATCGCGGGCGTGGTTTCGGCTCCGGTGGCCGCCTTCGTCTTCGGCGGAACATCCGGCGTCGCCACCGGCGCGATCGTCAGCGCCTTCCGCGCGATGGGTGACACCCTCCTGGCCGCCATCACCAAGCAGGCGCTGCTCTCTGACCCCATGGACAAAGCCATCGTGTTCACCATCGTGGCCCTCCTGGTGTACGCGCTGCCGCGCAGGACCAGCCAGCAGTTCCCCTTCATCCGGCGCCACCGGGTGCTCGCCGGCAAGGACCAGGCCCGCAAAGACCAGGCTGCACCGGGCACCGGCCACACGGAAACCCCGGCCCCGGGTACAGCGCCGGGCACCGGACTGAACGGCTGACCGCACCCTGTGACCGTACGTTCCGCAGCCGGGATCGTCGCACCAGCCAGGCGGGAGCGGCTTAATCCGCTGACCTTGCTGGCAGCGGCGGGCAGCACGGCAGTGATGACGACGGCGGCCGCCAGTTGGGCGCTTTCCCTCGCCGTTGCCGCGGCGTGCCTCGGACTGTCCGTGGCGGGCGGGACGGCCCGGCGGCTGCTGCCGGCGGCTGCCGCAGTCCTGGTCCCGCTCGGACTGTCGCTGCTGGTGCTCCACGGGCTGTTCTTCCCCGAGGGGCGGACCGTGCTGGCCGAGTGGGGACCTGCCCGCATCACCGCCGAAGGGCTTGGCTTCGCCGTCCAGCGGATCCTGCTGCTGGCGGCAGTTGTCCTGGCACTCCTGGTTTTCTCCTTCAGCGTCAGCGTCCCGGACCTCGTAGCGGCCTTGTCCGCCAAGGGAGTGCAGGGCCGGTTCGCGTTCGTGCTGGCGTCCACGCTGACGCTCCTGCCCGCTATCGCCGCGCGCGCCGAACGGATCCGGCAGGCGCAGGAGTCGCGGGGCCTGGTGGTATCCCGCAGGTTGCTGTCCCGGGCTGCCGCGTTCCGGCTGCAGGCCGTTCCGCTGGTGCTGTCACTGGTGGAGGATGCCGCCACCCGGGCCACGGCCCTGGAATCGCGTGGCTTCAGCGCCGCGGGACCGCGGACCAGCTACCGGGAAGTGGCCGATTCCAGGACGCAGCGGATCCTGCGTATCGTCCTCGTGCTTGCGGCCGTGGCCGCAATAGTGGTCCGGGTGGTGCCGGCGGGTGCAGGTGCCTGAGCGCATGGCCGGCGGCGGCCCGGGAAGCGGAGGCAGTACAGACCGGACCGGCACGCCGCGGAATCCGGCCCTGGCTGCCGACATCCGGGACTTCACTTTCCACGGCGCCCCGGCGCCTGCCCTGCGCGATGTCGCGCTGTCCTTCGCGCCCGGTTCCTTCACGGCCATCCTCGGCGCCTCGGGCAGCGGAAAGTCCACGCTGGGAAAGCTCCTCGCCGGATGGCTGCCTCCGGGCGGGCACGGAAGGCTCGCAGGGTTCCTGGAGGTGGCTGGCACGAGGTTGGAGTTCGACGGCGGCGCCGGGGATCCCCGGATCAATCCCGCCTCATGGGGCCGACACGTAGGATTCGTTCCCCAGGATCCCGGCACGGTCCTTTCCACGGTCCGGGCCACCGTGGCCGAGGAGCTGGCGTTTGGCCTCGAAAACGCCGGAATGGAGCGGAGCGCCATGCGCGCGGCGGTGGACCGTACCGCCGGGCTGCTCGGGCTCCGGGGCCAGCTGGGCCAGGATCCGGCACGGCTGTCAGGCGGCCAGCTGCGCCGGCTGGCCATCGGCTGCGCGATCATTTCCGGGCCACCCGTGCTGATCATGGACGAGCCATTCGCCTCGCTGGACGCCGCCGGATCCCACGAACTGTCCGCCCTGGTGCGCCGCCTCCTGGCGGACGGGACCGCCGTCGTGATCCTCAGCCAGGCCATGGACGCGCCGCTGCTGGAGGCGCACCACTGGGTGGTGCTCGAAGACGGCACGGCCACGGCCAGCGGTGCCCCCCACCGCATGACCGCCGATTCCAGCCTTGTGCCCGCTGCAATCCGGCGTCCCGGACAGGAGGCGGTGCTGTCCACGGCCAGGCCGGCCGGACCGCCGCCCAACTCACCCGCCGCGTTGCAATTGAACGGAGTCTCCTTCGCCTATCCGGCAGCAGGCGGGGACAGGATCCGGGGCAGCCGGGCCCCCCGCGGCAAGAGGCGCGGGCAGGCCCAGGGAGCCGCAGGCCTGAACCCCCTCCCCGCGGTGCTGGAGGACGTCCACCTTGCGGTCCACCCCGGCGAGATCATCGCGGTGACCGGGCCGAACGGGGCCGGCAAATCCACCCTGCTGCGGCACTTCAACGGCCTGCTCCGCCCCACCGCAGGCAGTGTGCTGGTGGGCGGGGCCGACATCTCGGGAGTGCCGGTAGGAAGGACCGCCGCCTCGGTAGGCCTGCTGTTCCAGCACCCCCGCGACCAGTTGTTCGAACGGACCGTCGGCCGCGAGGTCCGGTTCGGCCTGGACCGCCTGTTCGGCGCGACGGCGGAGGAGCGCGCAGCGGCAGCACTGGAAGCGACAGGACTGTCCGGCCACGCCGGGGAGCACCCCGCGGAACTGCCGGCCTCCGCGCAGCGGCTGCTGGCACTCGCCACCGTCCTGGCCCGCAGACCTGCGGTGCTGGCGCTGGATGAACCCACCGTCGCACTGGACGGCATCGGCCTGGGGCTCCTCGACGCAGCCGTGCGGCAGGCAGCCGCGGAAGGCGCCGCCGTCGTGCTGGTCACCCATGACCTGGGCTACGCACGCTCGGCGGCGCACCGCATTGTGGCGCTCGACGGCGGCCGGCTGGTACCTGCCTAGCCCTCGGCCGGGCGGGACGCCACACCGGGGGCCAGGAAGCGCCTGCCGTTGACCCGCTCCGATGCGCCGGTGCGGTCCAGGTAGGGCGTAATGCCGCCAAGGAACAGGGGCCAGCCCGCGCCGAGGATCATGCAGAGATCGATGTCCTCCGGCCCGGCCACCACGCCCTCGTCCAGCATCAGTCCGATTTCCTCCGCCAGGGCATCCTGCACCCGGCGCAGGACCTGTTCCTGCGTGGACGGATCCGAACCGAACGACATCAGGTCCAGGGTGGAGGCGGGGATGGTCCGGGAGCCGTCCGGGGCCGTCTCCCACAGCGCCTTGACGTTGTTATCGATGAGTTTGCCAAGGTTGGCGGAGACCGGGAACCGGTCCCCGAACGCGTTGTGCAGCGACTCCTGGACGTGCTGGGCCACCGGAAGGCCCACCATCGCGAGCAGCGTAAAGGGCGTCATGGGCAGGCCCATGGGGCGCAGGGCATTGTCCGCGACGTCCGCCGGGGTGCCTTCGTCGAACACCGCCGTGACCTCGCCCATCAGCCGGAGCAGGATGCGGTTCACCACGAACGCGGCCGCATCCTTCACCAGAACGGCGTTCTTCTTCAGCGCCTTGGCCAGCTCGAACGCGGTGGCCAGCACAGCGTCCTCCGTCCGCGGGGCGCGGACAATCTCCAGCAGCGGCATGACGGCCACTGGATTGAAGAAGTGGAACCCCACCAGGCGTTCGGGGTGCTGCAGGTCCTCCGCCATGGCGGTCACCGAGAGGGACGATGTGTTGGTGGCCAGGATGCACTCCGGGGACACAATCCGCTCGAGTTCGGCGAACACCTGCTTCTTGACGCCCAGTTCCTCGAAGACGGCCTCGATCACAAAGTCCGCGTCGGCGAAGGCTTCCTTTGATACCGACCCCGTCACCAGGGCCTTGGTCCGGTTGGCGGCGTCCTGGCTGATGCGCTTCTTCGCCAGCAGCTTGTCCACCTCGGCGTGGACGTAGGCGACGCCCTTGTCCACGCGGGCCTGGTCGATGTCCGTCAGGACCACGGGAACTTTCAGCTGGCGGGCAAACAGCAAGGCCAGCTGGCCTGCCATGAGGCCGGCACCCACCACTCCCACCTTGGTGACGGGGCGGGCAAGTTTCCGGTCCGGAGCACCGGCCGGGCGCTTGGCGCGTTTCTGCACCAGGTCAAGGAAGGCGTAGACGGTGGAGCGGAACTCGTCCGTCTGCATCAGGTCCGCGAGGGTTTCGCATTCCAGCGCCGCGGATTCGGCGGCCGTCATGGTCCGGTTGGCCTCAAGGAGTTCGAGGACCTTGGCAGGGGCGGGTGACGCATTGGAGGTCTTCGCCTCGACGAACTTCCGGCCGGCTTCGACTGCCGCACTCCAGCGGGCCTCAGCGTCCGAGGCGGAGGGGTCGACGGCGTTGGCCCGCTCAGGCGATACCCCGCCGGAGATGACGCCGGCTGCCCAGGCCAGCGACTGTTCCAGGAAGTCAGCCGGTTCGAAGACGGCATCGGCGATGCCCATAGCGAACGCCTGGCTGCCGGACAGGGTCCGGTTGTTGCTGAGCGGGTTTTCGATCATGACCTTGACGGCATTCTCCGGGCCCACCAGGCGGGGGAGGAGGTAGACGCCGCCCCAGCCGGGCACCAGGCCCAGGAACGCTTCCGGAAGCGCGAGGGCGCCTGCTCCGGTGGACACCGTACGGTAGGTGGACTGCAGGGCAATCTCCAGGCCGCCTCCCAGTGCCGCGCCGTTGATGAAGGCGAAGCTGGGGACGCCGAGGTTCGCCAGGGTGGCGTAGACGTCGTGGCCCAGCTGGGCCATCCACAGACCGTGCTCGCGCTTTTCCAGCGACTTCACGGCGGAAAGATCCGCTCCGGCTACCAGGTAATGCGGCTTTCCGGTGACGCCGACGCCCACGATCTCACCGCGGGCGGCCCGGTCCCTCAGGCCCTCCAGCACGGTGCCGAGCTCCACCAGCGTGTTGGGGCCAAGCGTGGTGGGCTTGGTGTGGTCAAGGTCGTTGTCGAGGGTAATGAGGGCAAAGGTGCCCGGACCCGGCTTCCCGTCCCGCCCGGGAAGAGGGATGTCCTGCACGTAGGAATGGGTGACGGTTTCGTTGGGGAACAGGTCGGCCAACTTGCGGAAGTCTGCGGCGCTCATGCCAGGGCTCCTTCGGAAACGGTAGCGGCGGTCTCGCCGGAGGGGGTTCCACTGTAATCGGGGTGGTGCGGGTTTTCCCAGATCACGGTGCCGCCCATCCCCAGGCCCACGCACATGGTGGTGATCCCGTACCGCACCGACGGGTCTTCCTCGAACTGGCGCGCGAGCTGGATCATCAGCCGGACGCCGGAGGAGGCGAGCGGATGGCCCACCGCGATGGCGCCGCCGTAGCGGTTGACGCGGGGGTCGTCGTCGGAAATGCCGTAGTGGTCCAGGAAGCTCAGGACCTGCACCGCGAACGCCTCGTTGATCTCAAAGAGGCCGATGTCCTCGATGGTCAGCCCCGCGTTCTGCAGCGCCTTCTCGGTGGCCGGTACGGGACCGATGCCCATGACTTCCGGCTCAACCCCGGCATAGGCGTAGCCGACCAGCCGCATCTTGACCGGGAGGCCCAGTTCCGCTGCGGCCTCTGAGGAGGAGAGGACGGCGGCCGTGGCGCCGTCGTTCAATCCTGCGGCGTTTCCGGCGGTCACCCGGCCATGGGCGCGGAACGGTGTGCGCAGCCCTGCCAGGTCCGACATCGTGGTGCCCGGGCGCGGGGGTTCGTCCGCTGCATGGACGGTCCAGCCCTCGCCCGGCTTGCGGGCGGCCACGGGAACCAGGTCGGGTTGGATCCTGCCGGCCTTGTAGGCGGCAGCCAGCTTGTTTTGCGATGCGACGGCGTAGGCGTCGGTGCGTTCTTTGGTGATGGATGGGAACCGGTCATGCAGGTTCTCCGCAGTGTTCCCCATGTTCAGGGCGGCCGGGTCCACCAGCCGCTCGGACATGAAGCGCGGGTTCGGATCGGCACCCGAGCCCATGGGATGGTGGCCCATGTGTTCCACTCCGCCGGCGATGACCACGTCATAGGCACCAAAGCCGATGCCGCCGGCAGTGGCGGTCACCGCGGTCATGGCTCCCGCACACATCCGGTCGATGGCAAAGCCCGGCACCGTGCGCGGCAGCCCGGCCAGCAAGGCGGCAGTGCGGCCCAGCGTCAGACCCTGGTCGCCGGTCTGGGTGGTGGCGGCAATGGCCACCTCGTCGATCCGCTCCGAAGGCAGCGTGGGGTTCCGCCGCAGGAGGCCGCGGATGCATTTCACGATCAGGTCGTCGGCCCGGGTGCCGGCGTAGATTCCTTTCTCGCCGGCCCGGCCAAAGGGTGTGCGGATGCCGTCCACAAAGACGACGTCGCGGACAGTGCGCGGGGATGCGCCGCTTCCGTGCTGGCTCACGTGTAACTCCTCATCGAGACGGTGCGCGCCGGATGCATGCCGCAAGGCGGCAACAGCCGGGCGTCGGTCCCACCGATGTTACTCGTGAGTAACTTAGCCTGCAAGGGCTGGAGGGCGGAGGTTACTGGGCGCCGGCCGCGGGAACGAGTTTCGGTTCCTTTGGAGGCAGCGGCTGCGGGTTCAGGAACGCGCCCGCGATCAGCGGCGCCGTGAGCTCCACCTGCCATTCGCGGGCACCCAGCGCACGCAGCTCGGCGGCGACCGAGCCGGTACTGACTTCTGCCGGGGGACGCCAGGCGACCCGCCGGAGGTAGTCCGGAGTCAGCAGGTTCTCCAGCGGCAGTTTCAGTTCATCGGCCTTCTCCTGCAGCAGCGGCCGGGCGGTGGCCAGCCGGGCCGCTGCTTCGGGATCGCGGTCCGCCCAGACCCGCGGGGGCGGCGGTGCGTTGGTGGGCAGGTGCAGCGGGGGCAGTTCCTCGAGGGCCCGTGCCGCGGCGATGCACCGAAGCCAGCGGGGAGCTTCGCGCTGGGCGGCGCGGCCATGGAAGCCCTTGGTGGTGAGCAGCTGGGGCACGGTGGCGGGCATGGCCTTGGCGGCTGCCACCAGCGCGGAGTCCGGGATGAGCCGGCCGGGGGCCACATCCCTCTTCTGTGCCAGCGAATCACGTTCCAGCCACAGTTCGCGGACGGCGGCGAGCTGCCGCCGGTCCCGGATCTGGTGCAGTCCGGACGTTTTCCGCCAGGGGTCCACGCGCGGCGGAGCGATGCCGGCCTGGAGGATGGCCGCGAACTCCTGCTCGGCGTACTCCAGTTTGCCGTCGGCCTGCAGCAGTTCGATGAGCTCTTCGCGCAGCTCGCTTAGGACCTCCACGTCCAGCGCCGCGTACCGCAGCCAGGGCTCCGGCAGGGGGCGGGTGGACCAGTCCGCTGCGGAGTGCTCCTTGGCGAGGCCGAAGCCCAGCAGCTGTTCGATCACCGCCGCCAGGCCGACGCGTGGCAGCCCGGCCAGGCGGGCGGCGAGTTCGGTGTCGAAGAGTTTGTCCGGCCACATGCCCAGCTCCGAGAGGCAGGGGAGGTCCTGGCTGGCGGCGTGCAGGATCCATTCGACCCCGCGGAGGGCATCGTTGATGATGTCCAGGTTCTCGAATGGTTCGGGGTCGATCAACCAGGTTCCGGCGCCCTCGCGGCGGATTTGGACCAGGAACGCACGTTGCCCGTACCGGAAGCCGGAGGCCCGCTCGGCGTCAACACCCGCTGGCCCGGTGCCGGCGGCGATGGCAGCGGCGCACCGCTCCAGCCCTGACTGGGTCTCGATGACCAGGGGAACGCCGTCCCGGGGGGAATCGAGATCAATAATTTCGGGGATGGGACTGTCAAAGCCCTCCACCGTGATGTGGGGTGCGGCAGCAGCAGCCGGGACGCCGGCTGTGGTGTTGTCCGGAATGTTTGGGGTCATGGTGTCCCCAGTTTACCGGCCTGGCCCGCCACCGTCCCTGTCGCGGGCTGGCCAGGGTGCCGCGGCTTGGCGTGTCGCCGCCGGATGTCCTAGCTGCGGCGCCGGTGCGGAAGCGCGGTGACGCCGTCGGGAAGGGGCGGCAGGCCGGCGAAGGTGCAGACCATGTCGGACCAGGCTTCGAGGTGGGCGGTGACGTCCGCCGAGGCCGGAGTCCAGGAGGCCCGGAGTTCGATGTCGATCGAGCCGGGCCGCCCGGCGAGGGTGCCGAAGCTTTCGGAGAGGACGCGGGTGGCGGTCCCGCCTGCAGCGCGGTAGGGGGCCTTGTGGTTCTCCAGTGCCTCCACCAGCCACGTCCAGGCGACCGTTCCGAGCATTTGGTCGTTGCCCATTTCCGGCTCCAGTTCGGCCCGGATATAGGTGACGATGCGGAACTCCCCGTCCCATACCTCCGAGCCGTCCGGATCGTGGAGCAGGATGAACCGGCCGGTGGCCAGCTCCGTTTCATCCTCGTCCGGCACGCCCGCGGCGGACGCCAGGGCCATGGCCGCGGGCCCGTGCACAGGGGTGGCGGGGGTGCCGGCGCCGGGCGCAAGGACCTCGGCGCCGAGCGCGACGGCGAAGGGGGCAAGGCGTGCGGGTGCGGGAATCTCCGCGAGATGCAGTTCCTTGCGGCACCGGGCTTTCCGGAGGGCTCCCAGGGCTTGGAGGAAATCCGGGGGAACCTGGTCAAGTGCGTTCACCATGGCAGATTACGCAACAGGGTGGGGCGGGGCAGGAAGGCTCGCCGTCGGCGGCCGTTCAGCCGGCCCGGCCACCGGCGTGGTCCCGGAGCTCATGCCGGATTGCGGCAGCAAAGGCATCGACGTCCTCCTCGGTGGTGTCGAAGGAACACATCCAGCGGACTTCCCCGGCCGCTTCGTCCCAGTCGTAGAAGCGGAATGCGCTGCGCAGCCTGTCCGCAACGCCGGCGGGAAGCACGGCAAACACTCCGTTGGCTTCGGTCTTCTGCGTCGGGCGGACGCCGTCGATCGCGTCGACGGCGGCGCGCAGCCGGGACGCCATGGCGTTGGCATGCCGGGCTGAGCGAAGCCACAGGTCGCCTTCCAGCAGGGCGATGAACTGCGCTGACAGGAAGCGCATCTTGGATGCCAGCTGCATGTCCATCTTCCGCAGGTACACCAGTCCGTGGGCGGCGTCCGGGTTCAGGGCCACCACCACTTCGCCGAACAGCAACCCGTTCTTGGTGCCCCCGAAGGACAGGATGTCCACGCCCGCGTCCCGGGTGAAGGCCCGCAGCGGCATTTCGAGGTGCGCCGCCGCGTTGGCAAGCCGGGCCCCGTCCATGTGCAGCTTCATGCCCTTGGCGTGCGCGTGGTCCGCGATGGCCCGCACTTCCTCCGGTGTATAGCAGGTTCCCAGTTCCGTGGTCTGGGTGATGGAGACTGCCAGCGGCTGGGCGCGGTGTTCATCGCCCCAGCCCCAGGCTTCCCGGTCGATCAGCTCCGGCGTCAGCTTGCCGTCGGGCGTGGGGACATGGAGCAGCTTCAGTCCGCCGACGCGTTCCGGTGCCCCGTTCTCGTCCATGTTGATGTGTGCGGTGGAAGCGCACACGACGGCACCCCAGCGGGGGAGGAGCGACTGGAGGGACAGGACGTTGGCCCCGGTGCCGTTGAAGACAGGGAAGCACTCGATGCCCGGGCCGAAGTGTCCAGCCAGCAGTTCCTGCAACCGGGCGGTGTAATCGTCCTCGCCGTAGGAGACCTGGTGTCCGTCATTGGCCGCGGCCAGGGCCGCGAGGACTTCGGGATGGACGCCGGAGTAGTTGTCGGAGGCAAAACCGCGCACGTTCGGATCGTGCAGGCGAAGTGCCGCAACGGTGTCTGCTGGGGTCGTCATAGGGTTGCTCACGCTTTCAGTCTAGGTACAGTCCCTGCGGCGGTCAGTCCGCCAGCCGGAGCCGGGTTCCGTTCAGTTCCTCCGCGGGGACGGTGAAAAGCCGGACGACGGCGGCGGCCAGGTCGGCCACGTCCGTCGCCCCCGCGAACTTCCGCTCGGGGTGCGCGCGGCGAAGGCCGTCATCCACCAGTGCCTTGACCACCAGGACGACGGCCGCCGCCTGTCCGCCACTGCCGGCTTCCGGTGTCCGGCGGAAGCCGTCCGCCATGGCCATGGTCCATGCTTCCGCGGCAGCCTTGGCGGCGACGTAATTTGCGGTCGACGCCGTCGGGTTTTCGACGGTGGTTGAGGAGACCATGGCGAACCGGCCGTGCGGTGAGGCTGCGACGTCGTCGAAGAAGACCCGGCTGACGTTCCGCAGGGTGGTGATCGCGCCGCGCGCCAGGAAGTCCCAGTCCTCGTCGGACTGGTCCGCGATCCCCTGGCCGCCGCGCCAGCCACCTACCAGGTGGATGACGGCGTCCACCGCACCGAAGGTGCGGATGACGTCGTCGCGAAGCTCCCGGACGTCGTCCAGGACTGCCAGGTCGCACGCGAAGGGCGTGACGCCGTCGCCCGCCTTTTCCGCAGCTTCCTTGATCCTGGCCTGGTCCGAGCCCACCGTTGCCACGCGGTGCCCGGCGGCAGCCAGCGCCCGGGCAACCGCGACTCCGGAGGCGCCGCTGCCACCGGTCACCAGGACGGTCAGGGCAGGCCCCTCCAGGCCGGGTGTCTGGCTCACAGTGCTGACCTGCCGGTGATGCCGGCTGTTGATTCGATTACGGGCCGCATCTTCTTCTCCAGGGCTTCATAGAACATGGACAGCGGGAATTCGTCGTCAAGCACTTGGTCCGTCAGCCCGCGTGGCGTGCCCGCCAGGGGCAGTGCGTCCGGCCCCTTGGCCCAGACCGACGCCGGGTTGGGTGTAACGGTCGCCGACACCAGCCGGTAGGCCGCCAGCCAGTGTGCTGTCTTCGGCCGGTCGATGGAGCGCCAGTACAGTTCATCGATGCTGGCGCCCAGGGCGATCACGGCGTCCGGCACTTCGTCCCAATCGATGGTGAGCCGGGTGTCGGTCCAGTGGAGCACGTGCTGCTGGTGCAGCCAGGCGAAGAGGAGCTGGCCGCCCAGGCCGTCGTAGTTGCGCACCCGGCTGCCGGTGATGGCGAAGCGGAAGATGCGGTCGAAGATGATGGCGTACTGCACCAGCTTGGCGTGCCGGCGCGCTTCCGGGTCGGCGTCCTCGTCCTTTTCGATCCGGACCGACTCGCGGAACGCCGTGAGATCGCAGCGCAATTCCTCGAGGGAGTACAGGAAGTAGGGCATCCGCTGCTTGATCATGAAGGGATCGAACGGCAAGTCGCCGCGCATGTGGGTGCGGTCGTGGATCAGGTCCCACATCACGAAGGTGGCCTCGGTGAGGTCCTGGTCCGCGAGCAGTTCCGCGGCGCCTGCGGGCAGCTCAAGCGAGGTGATCTCCGCGGCGGCTTTGAGGACGCGGCGGAACCTGGCGGCTTCGCGGTCGGCGAAGATGGCGCCCCAGGTGAAGGTGGGTGTCCTGCTGACCGCCACCGTCTCGGGGAAAAGGACGGCGGAGTTGGTGTCATAGCCGGGCGTGAAGTCAACGAAGCGGATGGGGACGAACAGCCTGTTGGAGTAGTCCCCAGCTTCCAGTCCCGCGATGAACTCCGGCCAGATGACCTCGACCAGCACGGCCTCCACCAGCCGGCTGCTGCTGCCGTTCTGGGTGTACATGGGGAAGACCACCAGGTGCTGGAGGCCGTCGCGGCGCTGTTCCTGCGGCTGGAAGGCGACGAGCGATGACAGGAAGTCCGGGACGCCGAATCCGCCGGCAGCCCAGGTGGAGAGGTCCTGGCAGAGGGCGTCCAGGTAGGCGGCGTCGTGGGGGAAGGACGGGGCGAGGGAACGGACGGAACCGATGATGCTGTCAACGTTCCGGGCAGCTTCCGCGTGCGCGGTGGCGGCCGGGATGGAACCGTCCTGGGCCTGCACGGCCTGGAGCGCGGTGGCGGCGCCTTTGAGGCGCAGCCAGTCCGGATTCTCCGCTGAAATTCCCGTCACGGCGGTGGTCAGGGTCTCTGTCATCGTCGGCTGCCTTTCTGGTTGCTTGCTTCTCTGGCGAGCGTAACAAGCAACAAGCAGGACTTATCTCAAAAGACCGTTAGCCTAAGAAACTCTTAGGCTAAAGGCGCGCGCGAGCTGTCGAGATCAGCCCACGGCTGGCGCATCAGGGTTGTGGCTCTGCCTTCCCTGGCGTGGCGTTTTCGCTGGTCACGAGGCGCAGGGACACTGAATTGATGCAGTAGCGCTGGTCGGTGGGAGTGCCGTAGCCCTCGCCCTCGAAGACATGGCCCAAATGGGAGTCGCAGGATGCGCAGCGCACCTCGATCCGGTCCATGCCCAGGGTCCTGTCGTGGATGTAGCGGACCTTTCCTTCGGCCAGGGGTGCCCAGAAGGAGGGCCAGCCGCAATGGGAATCGAACTTCTCGTTGCTGGTGAACAGCTCCGTCCCGCACGCCCTGCACTGGTAAACCCCCGCCGTGTGGGTGTCCCAGTACTCGCCGGTGTACGGCCGCTCGGTGCCGGCCTGCCGGAGCACGTGGTACTCCTCAGGCGTGAGCTCCTCGCGCCACTGTGCGTCGCTTTTTTCGACCGTGCCGGTGTGGGCGCTGCCTTGCCCGTCCCCGGCGACCATGCCTGTTGCCTTGTTGCCGAAGATGCCGTTTCCAAAAATGCTCATAGCACTACCAACGCTCAGGAGTCGCCGATAAATCCCGAGCCGGCGTACAGGTGCAGCACGGGCACGCCAAGCTGGTCCTGCGCCTTGTTGGCCCAGTCGGTGTGGAAGGTGTCCGAGACCGCGTGCGGCCTGGTGATCACCACGGCCTGCGCCGCTCCCGTTTCCTTAACCTTCGCCACGAGGCCCTCCACCGCGCCGCCGTCCACCACCTCGCCTGTGACGCCTGCGCCAAGGCCTGCCAGTGCCGCGAGCGACGTCGCAAGTGTTTGAGCCGCATGGGCACGCTCGGTGGCGGGATCCGGGTTCCGGGCCGACAGCTCCCGGAACGCCTTGGCGATATCCAGCATGGACAGGTTCTCCAGGAAGTCCACCAGCAGGTGCCGCTCGGTGTTGGCGGGCACCAGGACCAGCAGCTGCGTGTCCGTCCCGTTCACCAGGCGCTCGATGTTCAGGCGGTCGTCCGCTCCCAGGGGTTCTTCGGTCAGGATGACGATGGGATCACTCATGGCCTTAGCCTAGCCCTGCGGATGGGCCGCCGCACTCCAGGAACCGGCCCCGGCCTGCCGTCCAATCTGCCCGCTGGATGCAGGCATCTGCCTACCGGGCAGTAAGAATAGTCGCATGGCACTTTTTCCCCGAACCCGCACTGCGATCCCACCAGGACCCCAAGAGCCAGGCGTGATGTCGTACCGCGCAAAGTGGGCTGTCGCCGGGGCCATCACCGGCGGCTCGGTTGCCGGCCTGCTGGGCGCAGGATCCTCGGCGCTGGCCGTGTACTTTGCGCGCCGGGTCATAACCCCGGCCCGGCAACGGGTCGCGGACAAGGAAGTGCTCGCCGTCATCCGGGACGGACAGGCGCAGCAGGTGATCTTTGCAGCCGACGACGACACCACCGTGGACGGAGTCTATGGTTTCTTTTTCGACGGCGGCAAAGGCCACGCGCGGATTGGCCGCATCGTCTCCTATTCGCCCGCGGAACGAACCGTCCTGCGCGAGGTAGAGGCGGTCTACAGCGGGGATCTCTCCACCGCGAGGTGGGGATGGTGGAGCGGTGCGGTCTATCCCGACCCCGCCGCCGTCGGAATTCCGGCCGAGGACGTGGCCATCCCGGTGGAGCGGGGCGAGGCACCTGCATGGCTGGTCCGGGCGGGGGGAAAGGCGCGGACGTGGGCGGTGATGGTCCACGGACGGGGGGCAACCCGCCAGGAAGCGCTGCGCGCCGCAGGACCTGCTCTGGAGCTGGGGCTGACAAGCCTCCTCGTGTCCTACCGCAACGACGGGCTGGCCCCTTCCGCGGACGATGGGCGCTACGGGCTGGGGTCCACCGAGTGGCGGGATATCGAAGCTGCCATCGAGTACGCCCTGGCCAACGGCGCTGAAGAAGTTGTCCTGTTTGGCTGGTCCATGGGAGGAGCCATCTGCCTGCAGACCGCTGACCTGTCCCGATACCGCCACCTGATCCGGGCGATGGTGCTCGACGCCCCCGTCATCGACTGGGTCACGGTGCTGGCCCATCACGCCCAGCTGAACCGGATCCCGTCCTTGGTGGGCCGGTACGGCCAACTGATGCTGGGACATCCGCTCGGCCGCCGCCTCACTGGCCTGTCCGCCCCGGTGGACCTGAAGGAAATGGACTGGGTCTCGCGGGCCGTGGAGCTGCGGACACCGACGCTGATCATCCACAGCGTGGACGACGAATACGTGCCTTACGGTCCTTCCGCCCGGCTGGCCGAACGCAATCCGGAGATGGTGACGTTCGAGACGTTCCACCACGCCCGGCACACAAAGGAATGGAACGTTGACCCGGAGCGGTGGGAGCGGCTGGTCAAGGCTTGGCTGCGGCAGCAGCTCGCGCCCCGCATCAACCCCGGGAGCGCGGTTGGGGCATTGTCCGGATAGGCGGGCGGCCCGTACTAGGCTTCAGGAATGGGAGCACAAAGCGGAACAACGCAGCCGGTAGCCAGCGCTGACGAACTGGGTGCTGGCCTCTCCCGGGTGGTGGAGGGCCTCGCGCACTTGGTTCCAGCTCCGCCGGACAGGCCGCGGCAGGCCTCCTTTTCACCGTTTGACGGAACGGTGGTGGGCGAAGTGCCAGAGTGCACGCCCCAGGACGTCGATGCCGCCGTGGCCCGGGCACGGCAGGCGCAGCGCGGCTGGGCCGTTAAGTCCGTCACGGAGCGCCGGGCCGTGGTGCAGCGGTTCCGCAGCCTGCTGCTGGTCCGCGAAAAGGACATCCTGGACCTCGTCCAGGCCGAGAGCGGCAAATCGCGGCTGAGCGCCTTCGAGGAACTGGCCGACGTCGTCCTGACCGCGAACTACTACGCGCGCACTGCGGGACGGTTCCTCCGTCCCGCCCGTCGGAAGGGCGCAGCGCCGGTCCTGACCCGGACTGTGGAGTACCGGCTTCCCAAGGGCGTTGTGGGCGTGATCAGCCCGTGGAACTACCCCCTGACCCTCGCCGTGTCGGATGCGCTCCCGGCGCTCCTGGCGGGCAACGGCATCGTCCTGAAGCCGGATTCACAGACGCCGTTCACGGCCCTGCTGATGCTGCGGTTGCTCCGGCAGGCCGGGCTCCCCAAGGACCTGTTCCAGATTGTCACCGGGCCCGGACCGGTCATCGGCCCCGCCATCATCGAACGTGCGGACTTCGTCATGTTCACGGGATCTTCGAAAACCGGGAGGGAAGTGGCGCAGCAGTGCGGTGCGCGGCTGATCGGCTTCTCCGCTGAACTCGGCGGGAAGAACCCCATGCTGGTCCTCGCCGACGCGGACCTGGGCAAGGCCGCCAGCGGGGCGGTGCACGCCTGCTTCTCCAACTCGGGCCAGCTCTGCGTCAGCATCGAACGGATCTACGTCCACGCCGCTGTCTTTGACCGTTTCCTGGCAGCATTCACCGCAGAGGTGGAAGCCATCCGGCTGGGTCCAGGCACGGAATGGGACATCGGTATGGCGTCCCTCATCAGCGCCGAACACGTCGAACGGGTGGACCGCCACGTCCAGGACGCGCTGGCCAAAGGTGCCCGGCTCGTCACCGGGGGCCGCAGGAGGCCGGACCTGGGACCGCTGTTCTATGAGCCCACGGTCCTGACCGGGGTGACGGACAACATGCTGCTCGCGCGCGAGGAGACGTTCGGGCCCGTCGTTGCCGTCTACCAGGCAGCGGACGACGACGAAGCCGTAGCCATGGCCAACGACTCCGATTTTGGGCTGAACGCCAGCGTCTGGTCCGCCCGGCGTGGGGAATCCGTGGGCCGCCGGCTGAATGCGGGCACGGTCAACGTCAACGAGGGATATGCGGCCACCTGGGCTTCACATGACGCACCGATCGGCGGGATGAAGGATTCCGGCGTCGGGCGCAGGCACGGCCGGGAAGGGATCCTCAAGTACACGGAGCCACAGACCATCGCCCTGCAGCGGCTGCTCCGGGTGGCGCCCTCTCCCGGCATGACGAACAAGGCGTATGCGGGAATCATGAGGCGGGCCATCACGCTGATGAGCGGCCTCCGGGGAAGACCCGGGAAGTCCGCACGGCCCGGGAACGGGGAGGACTGACATGGCCAAAGGAACCGGGCTGTCCGGCGCAACCCTCCTGGTGACGGGAGGAGGCAGCGGATTGGGCCGCCGCCTCGCCCTCGGTGCCGCGCAGCGGGGAAGCCGGGTGGTCATCTGGGACATGGACGCCGTCCGCGGTGCAGGCGTCCGGGACGAAATCCGGGCTGCCGGCGGTGATGCGGAAGCTTTGGCTGTGGACGTCACCGACAGGGACGCCGTCAACGCCGCGGCAGCCAGCACCGGCCACGTTGACGTACTGGTCAACAACGCCGGCGTCGTCAGCGGCCACCATCTCCTGGACGCCGACGATGAGGCCATTGAACGGACCCTGAAGGTCAACGTCCTGGCCTTGTACTGGGTCACCCGCGCCTTCCTGGCCGGGATGGCCGGCCGCCGGCGTGGAACCATAGTCACCATCGCCAGCGCAGCGGGCCTGGTGGGGGTGGCGCGGCAGACCGACTACTCCGCCAGCAAATTCGCCGCTTTCGGTTTCAACGAGTCGCTCCGCGCCGAGTTGCGGGCCAACCGGCACGAGGTCAACACCCTGGTGGTTTGCCCGTACTACATCGACACCGGCATGTTCGAGGGCGTCCGGACCCGGTGGCCCCTGCTCCTGCCCATCCTTCGCGAAGAAGACGTGGCAACCAAGGTCCTCGACGCCATCGAGTCCGGCAGGCGGCAACTGGTCCTCCCGCCGATGGTGAAGCTGCTTCCGGCCCTCCGGGTGCTGCCGGTGGGTGCCTTCGACCGGCTGATGGATGTGTTCGGCGTGAACGGCACCATGGACCACTTCACCGGCCGGGCCGGGGACCGGGCTGTACAAGACTGACACCGGAACCAGCCCCTGAAACACGCACTTTCCCGGAGGTGACTCTTGGCCCTACCGCGCCCGGCGCTCCACGCCTAGCGTTGCTCTGGCAGGGGGCGCAACCGGCAAGGCACGTGTTGAAATGGGGCCCAAAAATGCGCATCACGAGGCGGCAACTCCTGCAGGCCGGCACGGTAGCCGGCGTGGGCATCCTGACCCAGGGGTACGGAACCGGCACCAATCGGGCGCTTGCTGCCCCGCCTGGTTCCGCCGTGGCCTTCACCGAGCAGCTTCCGGATTTGGCCGGGCTGGGGGTGATCGACCTGACGGCCGGGGGCGGTACATCCCTGTGGATGCGCAACGCGCGGCACCGTTTCCAGGAGGGCATGGGCCTGACCGATACGCTGGCTTACCAGGATGCCCGGGCGGCCCGTACCTACCTGGGCCCCGTGATCGTCGCCCGGAAGGGGACGGGCATCAGCCTCACCGTCCACAACCGAATCGGCCGGCACCCCCTGGCCTTCGCCGTCGACCCCGAACTGGTGCCGGCCGGCAGCAATGACTCCCGCTACCCCAGGACGGCGGTCCACCTTCACGGCGGAAACACCAGGCCCGAGTTCGACGGCGGCCCAACGCAGGCGCTGCTGCCCGGCGATTCATACACCTACCGCTACGGCAACGACCAGGACGCCGCCGGCCTGTGGTACCACGACCATGCGCTCGGCCTGACCCGCCTGAACGTCTACGCAGGGCTGGCGGGCGGATATCTCCTCCGCGACACACCCGGACCGGGCGGCACAGGCATCGATACCGGAGACGGAACGCACCTGCCCCCGCCGCCCTACGAGGTGCCGCTCATCATCCAGGACCGCATGTTCAACCCCGATGGTTCGTTTGCCTACCCGCCAAACCCCGATCTGGCCGGAGCGGACGGGACGCCCCGCCCGTGGGCCCCCGAGTTCTTCGGCGACGTGGCGACGGTCAACGGGAAGTGCTGGCCCAACCTTGACGTTGCCCGGGGGATGTACCGCTTCCGGGTATTCAACGGTTCCAACGCGCGGTTCTACGACGTCAAGTTCGTAGCCGGAGGGACGGCGATGCCGTTCCGGCAGATAGGTTCCGACGGCGGCCTGCTCAACGCGCCAGTCAGGCTCAACAGGCTGGTCCTAGGGCCAGGCGAGCGGGCGGACCTGATAGTGGATTTCGCCGGGTTCAAGGCCGGAACCACAGTGGTCCTCACCAACAGCGCGCGGGTTCCCTTCCCGGACGGCCCGAAGTCCGTACAGCTCGGCGCGGTTCCGCTTCGCCAGATCATGCAGTTTACGGTGCAGTCCCGGTCCGGCTATGACGTGCCCCTGCCGGACCATTTGCGGGCCCGGCCCATCACCCGGCTCGCAGACATGCACATAGTCGCCACCAGGCCCATGGCCCTGGTGGAAGTGGCCAATGGGAACGGCGTTCCCGTTGCGGCGCTCCTGAACAACCGGACCTTCGCCAGCCCGGACATCACCACCGTGCGCAGCGACACGCTGGAACAGTGGGAGCTCATCAACACAACGGGGGACGCGCACCCTATCCACCTGCATTTCACCCAGTTCCAGGTGGTGGGCAGGCAGAAATTCGATGTGGACGCCTACCTGGCCGCCACCGGCTTTGTGGACGCCGCAACAGGGCTGCTGGTGCCCGGCCAAGGAAAGACTGTCCCGGCAGGGCCGTTCCTCATTGGCCGGGAGAAGGGCGCCCCTCCCCACGAACAGGGCTGGAAGGACACCGTTGTGGCCATGCCGGGCGAGGTGACCAGGATCCGGGTCCCGTTCGGGGCGGCAGCGGCGGGCGGAGCCCCGCTGGCCATCGGCTCATCCTTCAAGGGCGAATACGTGTGGCACTGCCATATCCTCGAGCATGAGGACAACGACATGATGCAGCGGTACGTGATCGCCTAGCGGAATCACACCCCGGAATCACGGCCCGGAAGAAGTCCGTCCCGGCGGGGAACCGACCGGTGCCGTGACGGCCTTGGTCAGGCGGATCAGGTCTGCCGGCGCCAGTTCGATGTCCAGGCCGCGCCTGCCGCCGGAAACAAGCAACGAGTCCAGGGCCAGGGCGCTGGAATCCAGAACGGTGGGGGAGGGGAGGCGCTGCCCCAGCGGGGAAATACCGCCCAGGACGTATCCCGTGCGCCGCTGGGCGGCCGCGGGATCGGCCATGGCGGCTTTCTTCGCTCCCAGGGCCGCGGCCATGGCTTTCAGGTCAAGGGTTCCGCTGACCGGAACGATGCCCACGGCAAGCCGCCCTTCCACCTCCACCATCAGGGTCTTGAAGACGCGGGACGGGTCGATGCCCAGGGCGTCGGCTGCTTCCGTGCCGTAACTGGCGGCCGCGGGGTCATGGGCGTAGGGATGCAACAGAAAGGGAACCCCGGCGGCGGTCAGCACCGCTGTTGCCGGGGTTCCCTGGGAGCCGTTCCTGCGTGCCATGCGGCGCGGGTCAGCCCTGGACGCGGGAGGCCGCGGCCACCTTGCGCTTGATCCTTCCGAGCATCGCGGTCATGCCCCGCATTCGCAAGGGCGTGATGGCCCGTGTGAGGCCCAGCAGCTCCGGCATGTCGTCCGGCACGGAAAGGATTTCATCGGCGGACAGGCCGTCCAGGCCTTCGTGCAGCACGCCGGCGAAACCGCGGGTGGTGGGGGCTTCGGCCGGGGCCTTGAAGAACAGGCGCACCGGTCCGCCGCCGTTCTCCGTCTCAATGGTGAGGAACAGCGGGGACTGGCACTCCACCACCTGCTCCAGGAGCTCGGGGTGGTCCTTGAGCCGGTCGGGAAGCTCGGGCAGTCCCTCCGAGAATTCCAGCAGCAGCTGAAGCCTCTCGGGTTCGGACAGGGCCTGGAAATCATCCACGATCGCCGCCAGGGCGGAAGGCAAAGCTTGAGTAGTCATCAGTTCCAGTCTACCGGGGGAGCTTGGTCAGGCGCCGACGGTGACGGGAACGGAACCGCGCTCGGCGCCCTTGACGATCGGCACGCGCACGGCGTTGCCCCACTCGGTCCAGGATCCGTCGTAGTTGCGGACGGAATCGAAGCCCAGAAGGTACTTGAGCGCGAACCAGGTGTGGCTGGAACGTTCGCCGATGCGGCAGTACGCCACCACGTCATCGCCTTCGGACAGGCCGGCCTCGCCCAGGTAGATACCTTCGAGTTCTTCACGGCTGCGGAACGTGCCGTCCTCGGCGGCGGCACGGGCCCACGGAATCGATGCGGCGGTGGGGATGTGGCCGCCGCGCAGGGCGCCCTCTTCCGGATAGGCCGGCATGTGGGTGCGCTGGCCGGTGTATTCCTCCGGGGAACGGACATCGATGAGGGGCTTGCCGAGGTGTGCCAGGACGTCGTCCTTGAAGGCGCGGATGGGCGCGTCGTCGCGCTCAACCACGGGGTAGTTTCCGGGGGCCGGGGTGGGGCGGTCCTTAGTCAGTTCCCGGCCTTCGGCAATCCACTTGTCGCGGCCGCCGTCGAGCAGCCGGACGTCCTGGTGGCCGAAGAGCGTGAAGACCCAGAGGGCGTAGGCGGCCCACCAGTTGGACTTGTCGCCGTAGATGACCACGGTGCTGTCGCGGGAAATGCCCCTCGACGCCGCAAGCGCGGCGAACGCGGCACCGTCGACGTAGTCGCGGGTGACTTCGTCGTTCAGGTCCGTGTGCCAGTCGATCTTGACGGCGCCCGGGATGTGGCCGGTTTCGTACAGGAGCACGTCCTCGTCGGATTCCACCACGATCAGCTCACCGTTCGCCACGGCGCCGCTTTCAAGCGCAGCCGCGAGCCACTCCGTGGAGACGAGCCGCTCCGGGTGGGCATACGCTGCGAACTTGTCATTCTGTTCAACCGGGTAGGGCATGACTTGGCCTTTCAGTAAGAGCACGGGAAACCGCGGAACATGCAGATGGAACCTGTTCCCACACTAGCCAGCGCCCGGAAGGTTGTCCCTATTCCGTTAATAGGGCGAAATGTTGCCTTCGTCACGCTGCGGGGCGGCAGCACGGGCTCCCGCCCGGGTACGGTCCGCTCAGCCGGTATCCTTTCTGGGGACCAACCACCAGCAGAACGGACCACCTTGGTACAGATCGAACAGCTTGCCGCCCGCACCCCGGCAGTTTCGGTGGATGAGCTCCTGAAGGGCTTCTACCCGTCGCCGCGGTTCGGCGAGGTCTCTTTCGCGAGTTACCGCCCGGACCCCAAGCAGCCCAGCCAGGCCGCGGCCGTGCATGCCCTCAAGGGATTTGCCGAGGGCGTGGGGTCGGGTAACGGGGGCGGGCTCTTCAAGAAGATGTTCGGCAAGAAGGACGCGTCCCGGGCCGGCATCTACCTCGACGGCGGCTTCGGCGTCGGCAAGACCCACCTGCTGGCCTCCCTGTGGCACGCAACACCAGGGCCGAAGGCGTTCGGCACGTTCGTGGAGTACACCAACCTCGTGGGCGCACTCTCGTTCCGCAAGACGGTTGAGGCCCTGAGCAGCTACAAGCTCGTGTGCATCGACGAGTTCGAACTCGACGACCCGGGCGACACCGTCCTGATGTCCCGGCTGATGCGCGAACTGGCCGACGCCGGGGTGAAGCTCGCCGCCACGTCCAACACCCTGCCTGGTTCGCTGGGCGATGGCCGGTTTGCCGCCGTCGACTTCCAGCGGGAAATCCAGGTCCTGGCCGACCAGTTCGACGTCATCCGGATCGACGGCGAGGACTTCCGCCACCGTGGCCTGCCGGCAGCGCCCGCGCCGTTGCGGAACAGTGAGCTGTCCTCGCACATGAAGGCGGAGTTCGATGGCAAGACCGTGGCCCAGGACGAGTTCTCCACGCTGATCCACCACCTCGCCGGCGTCCACCCGAGCCGCTACCGGCAGTTGATCGACGGCATCGACGGCGTCGTATGGCGCAACGTGGAAACCATCACGGAGCAGGCAGTGGCGCTCCGGTTCGTGGTCCTGGCAGACCGGCTCTACGACAAGGACGTTCCCATCCTGGCCAGCGG
This sequence comes from Arthrobacter sp. MAHUQ-56, assembly GCF_019710585.1. Classification (GTDB taxonomy): domain Bacteria; phylum Actinomycetota; class Actinomycetes; order Actinomycetales; family Micrococcaceae; genus Arthrobacter. The sequence goes on from NZ_JAIFZQ010000026.1 coordinate 186,960, forward strand.
CGTCCCCTTCGACAAGCTGTTCACCGAGGAAATGATGACCGGCGGCTACATGAAGAAGTACTTCCGTGCCGTGTCCCGCCTGACCGCCCTGGCCCGGGAGGGCCAGAACCACGAGCCGTCCTAGTCTCCTTTCCGGGTTCCCTGGTTCCCGGCCTGGTCGATGGCCCGGCGCCGGTGGCGCGGGACCAGCAGCGCCCGTACCGTGAGCCCCGCGAGGAGGGCCCAGAACGCGGAACCGATGCCCGCCAAGGCCACGCCGGAGGCTGCCATCAGGAAGGTCACGGCCGGGGCAATCCTGTCTTCCGGGTCTGCCAGGGCAGCCGATGCGGCGGAAGCGAGGGTGCCCAGCAGGGCCAGGCCGGCCACCGCCTCCAGCATCCCCGCCGGGGCCGCATTGACCACTGACACCAGTGCTGCCGAGAAAGCAGCCAGCACCAGGTAGCCCAGTCCGGACGTGAACCCGGCAATCCAGCGCCTGCCGCGTGCATCCCCGGCCTCGTCGCCTGCGGCGAGGGCAGCGCTGAGCGCCGCTAGGTTGATGGCATGGCCCCCGAATGGAGCGGCCAGCACCGTCCCGGCCCCCGTCACCAGCATCGAAGAGTGCCACGGAGTTTTGAAGCCGAAGGAGTGCAGCACCGCCACCCCGGGAACGTTCTGCGAGGCCATGGTCACCACGAACAGCGGCAACGCTATGCCCGCCATCGCCTGCAGGCTGAACGACGGGGTGGTCCACACCAGGGCAGGCACCAACCCTTCCGTGTCGGGAACGCTCCCAGCGGACGCCAGCGGGATGCCGATGACACCCAAGGCCACCAGCAAGGCGGCAGGCACGGCCCACCGTGGAGCAAACTTCATCAGAAGCAGCCAGCAGATGATCACGGGGGCGGCCAGCAGGGGAACGCTGCCCAGGGCCTTGAAGGGTGCCAGGCACAGCTGCAGCAGCACACCGGCCAGCATCGCCTGCGCCAGCGACGTGGGGATGCGTGCCATCAGCCGCCCCAACGCGGGGACCAGCCCGGTCAGCGCTATCAGCACCCCGGCGGCAAGGAAGGCGCCGACGGCGGCCGGCCATCCGCCGTCGGCCGCTCCTGAAGCGGCGAGCAGCGCAGCCCCGGGCGTGGACCACGCCAACGTCACCGGCACCTTGGAATGCCAGGCCAGCAGCAGGACGCCGAGGCCCACGGCGAGCGTCAGTGCCAGCAGGCCGGATGCGGCCTGCGCAGGATCCGCTCCCACTGCCCTGAGCCCGGCGAGCACCACGGCGAAGGAGGACGTGAAGCCCACCAGCGCGGTGACGATGCCGGCCACAACGGGCCGGGAATCGTGCTGTGTCCGGACGGGCGCGGACGTGGGAGGTGCAGGGGACTTCGCCATACCGGCAGGTTACCGGCGGGACCGGGAGAAGAAGGAATCGCCTTCCCGCCGGGACTGCTTCCCAATCGGGCAGCCGCATTAAACGCCAAAGGCGCGGGTGCCGCCTCCCGGCGGGACCCGCGCCCCGTTGACGTGCTGGGGCAAAGCCCTGGCCAAATCCTTTTACGGAGCCCTGTCAACCGGCGGAACCGGATTTCCAGGAGCTGCCGGGGGAACCTGCCCGTCGGCAGGTGCCTGGCCCGGGGTTCCGTTCTTGTCCACGAGCTTGGAAGCGCCATCCTGGATCTTGTCGACGTGGCCCGCGTACTTGCCGCCGGTCCTGGTGTCGACGAAATCGCCGGCCTTGGTGATGCCGTCCTTGATGGCCTGCTCGTTACCGCGGATGAGACCCTGAGCCTTGCCCTTTAGATCGTCAATCAAACCCACGGGCACCTCCCTTCTATCGCGGAGCCAGGTCGCTCCTCGCGCCTTCGATCCTATCGGGGCCGGGGAGGGGTGCCAAGGGAATCGCGTTCGCCCGCAGCGGATGGGGCGGAAACGACAAAAGCAGCTCCGCGGAGCTGCTTTTCGTGGTGGGCGATACTGGGATCGAACCAGTGACCTCTTCCGTGTCAGGGAAGCGCGCTACCGCTGCGCCAATCGCCCCGGAACCGGAAGTCCGGCATATGGGTTTGAATACTGGAGCGGACGACGAGATTCGAACTCGCGACATCCACCTTGGCAAGGTGGTGCTCTACCAGCTGAGCTACGTCCGCGTGCAGGCTTTCCGGACTGATCCGGCGTTCCTGCTGGGCAAGTTTCCTTGCCGAGTGGGCGATACTGGGATCGAACCAGTGACCTCTTCCGTGTCAGGGAAGCGCGCTACCGCTGCGCCAATCGCCCATTGCATCCGAAAAATGATCCGGAAACCATGGTTTTCACCGAGGTGGGTACGGGATTCGAACCCGTGTATACGGCTTTGCAGGCCGCTGCCTCGCCTCTCGGCCAACCCACCGTGTAAGCGTTCATTCCGGGGAATGTTTGCCGTGACAGTGTCCTGCGAGCGGACGACGAGATTCGAACTCGCGACATCCACCTTGGCAAGGTGGTGCTCTACCAGCTGAGCTACGTCCGCACTTTGGAGGCTTGATTCCTTGCCGTTCCCGGCATTTCCTCGCGTTCCAACGAGTAAAAACAATATAGGAGGTTCCCGGAATCTCCAAATCGCACCTGTCCGCCCGGGCCGTCATGGCCCTACTTCCCAGTATTGGCGCGGCGGACAGCTACTTACATATGTGTAATTCACGCTCTCCCTTCTGAGCCGGCCGTGGCAAAGGGGCGGCCCGCATGGTCCGGCGCGGGCGATCAGAAGGCATTGTTCGAAGGGAGGCCCGCCGGGCGGAACATGCACGATGTGGTGAGGCGGCCGGCAACCCGGGAACACCGATTTTTGAAATGTCCCGGTGGTGGGCTAGCATTCAAATGCACCCGGGCGATTGGCGCAGTGGTAGCGCGCTTCGTTCACACCGAAGAGGTCACTGGTTCGAACCCAGTATCGCCCACAGTACAAAAGGTCCGTTTCCGCTCCTTGCAGCGGGAACGGACCTTTTTTGTGCCCTGCCGCCGTGCCGGAGACTTTGTCAGTCCCTTGTGAAAGAGTTTTTGTATGACTGATCCGCTTCTAGCCCATGCCACCGAATACGGCCGGATGTACGCCCGGTCCACCTCGGAGCAATTCTCGGTTCCCTCCATTACTACGGTGATCAGCCAGCAGCCCCACGGACTGGACGGCTGGTTCGGCTACATGGGGGCCAGCAGCCTGGCCAACGATCCACTGCTCGCGGATTGCCTGGGCAGCCCGGCCAAAATCAAGCAGGCGGTGAACCGTGCCGCCAAGGCGGCGGAAACCTATCGCGATGAGGCTGCGCAGCGCGGCGACCGGGTCCACAACTACTGTGAGCAGGTGGCTTTGCGTGCTTTGGGCCGGCCGCATGCCATGCAGGAAGCGCGCCAGGCCCTGGCTGCCAACGGCGAGGAAGCCTTCGCTGCCCGCTTCGACGAATGGTGGGAGCTGTTCAGGGTGGAACCCATCGCTCCTGAAATCACCGTGTGGAACAACGCGGTGGGATATGCCGGCACGCTGGACCTGGTGGCAAGGATCAACGGCCGGGTGTGCCTGATTGACTACAAGACCAAGGGCACCACCCGCGACGGCCAGGTCAAGCCGCTGGACGACAAAGTGGTCATGCAGCTGGTGGCGGGCATGAAGGCCGAGGAAAGCCTGGTGGACGCGGAAGCGGGCACCTGGGAGCCGTGGAAATACGGTGAAAACCCCGTTCTGCTGGCCGTCGCCATTGGCGAGACCGAAGTCCGGCCGGTCCGCGCCAACCCGGAAGTCCTCAAACACCACTGGTGGAAGTTTTGTGCCCTGCGCCGCGTTTGGGAGCTGAACGCGGACACCATCAGCGCCGGGAGCGCCCTGCTGCCCATTGCCCCGCCGCCCCTGGCCCAGGTCCGCACGGCCTAGGTCCGCACCGCCTAGGTCCGCACGGCCCAAGCCCGCACGGCCTGGTGCGGGCCGGTGCATCAGGAGTACTGCACCTAAACTGGATAGGTTCCCTTTGCCGCCAACCGTGAGGACAAACAGCGCATGGCTATTCTGAATATCCGCATCATCGGGGATCCTGTGCTTCGCACAGTCGCCGATCCCGTGACGGAGTTCGGGCCGGAGCTGGCCAAACTGGTCGCAGACATGACGGAAACCATGGAGGACGTGGAGGGCGCGGGCCTGGCCGCACCCCAGGTGGGCGTCAGCCAGCGCGTGTTCACCTACCGCATCGGCGGCGTGGAGGGGCACGTCATCAACCCCGTCCTGGAAAACAGCGAGGACTACCAGGACGACCATGTGGAAGGCTGCCTTTCCATCCCCGGCCTCGGCTTCCCGGTCCGCCGCTTCCGTGCCACCCGGCTCACCGGCGTGGACATCCACGGCAATCCGGTGTCCATTGAAGCCGAGGGCATGTTGGCGCGCTGCTTCCAGCACGAGAACGACCACTTGGACGGCATCCTCTACACCGACCGCCTTGAGGGGGAGGACCGCAAGGCGGCCCTGCGCTCCATCCGCAACTCCAATTACGGCGCCATCGCCGGAAAGACGACGGCGAAGCGCGCCAAAACAGTAGGCAGCAGTTTCGGCGGTGCAAGCTTCGGCGGGGGCAGCTTCGGGACAGCCGGCCAGGGCGCCGCTGAATGAGGGTCCTCTTCGCCGGCACCCCGGCCGTCGCCGTACCGTCACTGGACGCCCTGGTTAAGGCCGGGTTCGACGTCGTGGCCGTTCTGACCCGGCCGGACGCGCCGGTGGGCCGGAAACGCGTGCTGACGCCCTCGCCGGTTGCCGCCCGCGCGGCGGAACTGGGGATCGAGGTGATCCACGCCGCGAAAGTGGATGCGGATGCCATAGCCAGGATTTCCGCCGTGAATCCGGACGTTGCCGCCATCGTGGCTTACGGCGGCCTGGTGCCTCCGGCCGCGCTCGGGATTCCCCGGCATGGCTGGGTCAACCTGCACTTCTCGCTGCTGCCCGCCTGGCGCGGTGCGGCGCCGGTGCAGCGGTCCGTGATGGCAGGGGACGACGTCACCGGTGCCGTCACCTTTCAGTTGGAGGAAGGCCTGGACACGGGCCCCGTCTTCGGAACGCTCACTGAAGGAGTAGGGCCGGACGACACTGCGGGGGAGCTTTTGGACCGGCTCTCGCACAGCGGCGCGGTGCTCCTGGCCCAAACGTTGTCTGCCATTGAAGCCGGAAAGGCGGCCCCCCAGCCGCAATCGGGCGATGTCACCCTCGCGCCAAAGCTCACGCTTGAGGACGGCCGGCTTAACTGGACACACCCGGCGCTGGCCATCAGCAGGCAGGCCCGCGGTGTCACCCCGGAGCCGGGCGCCTGGACCATGTTGGACGGGCAGCGGGTCAAGCTCGAGCCGGTCCGGCTCCGCCCCGACGTCTCCGGCCTGGTGCCGGGCGCGGTGTCAGTCCAGGGCAAGAGCGTATTGGTGGGCACCGGCTCGCACGCGGTGGAACTCACCCGGATCCAGCCAGCCGGCAAAAAGATGATGGGCGCGGCCGACTGGGCGCGCGGCATGGCTTCAGCAGAGAGTGTGGTGTTCGAATGAGCGGGTCCGGCAGCAACGCGGGAGGGCCGGGAAACGGCGGCGGCCGCGGCAACACCGGCAAAGGCGGACGCGCCGGCAGCCAGGGGACCGGCCGGGGCAAGGGTACCCCGGGGGATTCCAGCCGCCGCAACGCCCAGGGCCGCGAACGCAACCGTGGCCCACGGCGCAGCTTCACCGAAAACGCACCCTCCCAGCGGACCCGGCGCGCGGATCCCGCCCGGCTGGTGGCCTTCGAGGTCCTCCGTGCCGTCGCCGCGGAGGACGCCTACGCCAACCTGGTCCTCCCGGCCCGAATCCGCCACCATGGCCTGGACAAGCGCGACGCCGGCTTTGCCACCGAGCTGAGCTACGGTGCCCTCCGCAGCCAGGGCACTTATGACGCCATCCTGGCCAAATGCGTCGACCGGCCACTGGCCCAGCTGGACCCGGCCATCCTCGACGCCCTGCGCATCGGAACACACCAGTTGCTGGCCATGCGTGTCCCCGCGCATGCCGCCCTGGACCAGACGGTTGGACTTGCCCGGGCAGTGATCGGCGCGGGGCCCTCCGCCCTGATCAATGCCGTGCTGCGGAAGGTTACCGCCCGGACCCTTGAGGAATGGCTGGACCTGCTGGTGGCCGGTGAAACCGACGAGACGAAGATCGCCTCGCTCCGGTACGCGCACCCGGAATGGATTGTCCGCGCCATGCGCCAGTCGCTCGTGGCCCACGGCCGCCCCGCCAGCGAGATCAACGATCTGCTGGAAGCTGACAACGCGGCCCCCGTGGTCAACCTTGTGGCCCTTCCTGGCCTGGGAAGCCTTGACGAGGCTTTGGAAAACGGCGCCACCCCCGGCGAACTGGTGGAAGGGTCGGCGCTCTCCAGCGGTGGGGACCTGGGCCGCCTGCCGTCGGTGCGTGCCGGAACCACCAGGGTTCAGGACGTCGGCTCCCAGCTCGTGGCCAGGGCATTGGCAGCGGTTGATCTCCGCCCGGCCCCGGACGGGCGTGGCGTGGACGTCAAGGCCCAGGCTGGACCGGGTGGAGGAGGAGAGGCGTGGCTGGACCTGTGCGCCGGCCCGGGCGGGAAAGCAGCACTCCTGGGCGCCTTGGCCCATGAACGCGGTGCGACGCTCCTGGCCAACGAACCGGCTCCGCACCGCGCCAAGCTGGTCAGCCAGGCCCTCTCCGCGGTCCCGCACGACACCTGGCGGGTACGGACCGGAGACGGCCGCGACGTGGGCGCCGAACAGCCCGCCGCGTTCGACCGGGTCCTGGTGGACGTCCCGTGCAGCGGCCTGGGCGCACTGCGGCGCCGGCCTGAATCCAGGTGGCGCCGCACTCCGAAAGACCTTGCCGACCTTGGCCCGCTGCAGCGCGATCTCCTTGCATCCGCCTTGGCGGCGGTGCGGCCCGGCGGAGTGGTGGCATATGTGACCTGTTCCCCGCACCCTGCCGAAACCACCGCCGTGGTGGCTGACGTCCTCCGGAAGCGCAACGACCTTGAACTCCTGGACTCAGGAGCAGCACTGGACGCTGTCAGCCTGCCTGGAGACCTTGGCGCCGGTCACGAACTGACAGCCCAGCTGTGGCCACACATCCACCACACCGATGCCATGTTCCTAGCCCTCATCAGGAAGAAAGCCTGATCCGCAAGGGCCCAGGTCCGGGCTGCGGACACAGGGTCCGGCCCGTCCCTGCGGAGGCGCGCGGGACTTTGTCCATTTGATCCAAACACCTTCAGTGAAAGGCACCCCCAGTGACGCAATGCTGCATCAACCCGAGCATCCTCTCTGCCGACTTCGTCAATCTCGAGGCCGAACTGCAGCGCATCAGCAACGCCGATGCCGTGCACGTTGACGTCATGGACAACCACTTCGTCCCGAACCTGACCATCGGCCTGCCCGTGGTCCAGCGGATCCAGGCTGTCAGCCCCGTTCCGCTCGACGCGCACCTGATGATCGCCGACGCCGACCGCTGGGCGCCCGGCTTCGCAGACGCCGGCCTGGCGTCCGTGACTTTCCATGCCGAAGCATCCATCGCCCCCATCAAACTGGCGCGGGAACTGCGCAGCAGGGGATCGAAGGCAGGCATGGCCCTGCGCCCGGCCACGCCCGTGGAGCCATACCTGGACATGCTGGCGGAACTGGACATGCTGCTCATCATGACGGTTGAACCGGGTTTCGGCGGACAGGCGTTCCTGGATGTCACGCTGCCCAAGATCCGCCGGGCACGGGCGGCGGTGGACGGCTCCGGCATCGGAGTGGCCATCCAGGTTGACGGCGGCATCACCGAAGACACCATTGCCCGCGCTGCCGAAGCGGGTGCCAATGTGTTCGTGGCAGGCTCCGCGGTGTACGGGGCCGGGGACCCCGCTGCCGCCATCGACCTGCTGCGCGAAAAAGGACGCCGGACGTTACGTGCGGCGTCGGTGGAATAACCGGGGGCACCTGCCGGTTGTGGCACAATAACAACACACATACGTGCTCCGGGGTCGGTGTAAGTCCGAACCGGCGGTGACAGTCCGCGACCCGCGAGCCGAGGTTCTCCCATGGAGGATCCCGGCGGACGGTTGAACCGGTGGAATTCCGGTACCGACAGTTAAAGTCTGGATGAGAGAAGCACGTACAGCTGTATCTGCGGGCCTTCGGGCCCCGCAGCGTTCTGCTGTCGTATCCCCGGAGCCATCGCGGTTCGACAGGGAAGGAACGACAGGAATGAACCCCCAGCGATGGCTCTTTAACGCCGAAAGTCCTGCTGCTTCGATGGCAGGCGCACATCCCCGAACCAGGCCCGCAGCGGTGGCCGCCGCATGACCGGCGCTACCGGGCTGCAGCCCGCCGCCGGAGTGGTCACTGCCTTCAGCCCGGCCGAAGCGCGGGCCATGGAGACCGCCCTCAAAGCTGCCCTCAACGGACCGCGCGGGGCAAACCCGCTGGTCGGCGCCGTCGTCATCGGTCCTGACGGCCGGCACCTGGTCACCGGCTACCACCGCGGTGCCGGCACCGCACATGCCGAAGCCGACGCAATCGCGCAGGCGGCCGCCGTCGGCCTTGACCTGACCGGCTGCACCATGATGGTCACCCTGGAGCCCTGCGACCACGTGGGCCGCACCGGGCCCTGCACGGAAGCGATCATCGCCGCAGGGATTACCGATGTGGTGTATGCCGTGGACGACCCGCATGATCCGGCCGCCGGGGGAGCGGCAACCCTGCGTGCTGCCGGGGTGCGCGTTCGCAGCGGCCTCGGCGCGGACGAAGCCCTGGACCTGAACCGCCAATGGTTTGAGGCAGTGGCGGCCAGGCGGCCCTTCGTCACACTGCACATCGCCCAGACGCTGGACGCGCGGATCGCCGCCGAGGACGGTACGAGCCAGTGGATTTCCAGCCCGGAATCGCTCGCGGACAACCATGCCATCCGCAGCAGGATCGACGCCATCCTGGTCGGCACCCAGACCGTCCTGGTGGACAATCCCCGCCTCACCGCCCGGACCCCTTCCGGCGAACCTGCGGCCAGCCAGCCCGTGCGGGCCGTCATGGGGCTTCGCGATGTCCCGGCGGACGCCGCGATCCTTGGCGATGACGGGCTCGCCGTCCACCTTCCCACCCGGGATCCGCGCGAGGCCCTGTCCATGCTGTACGCCTCGGGCACCCGCCACGTCATGGTGGAGGGCGGCTCCCGGATCCTCAGCTCATTCCTGGCAGCCGGGCTGGTCGACGAACTGATCGTCTACCTGGCTCCCACCCTGCTCGGTTCCGGCACTCCGGCCCTGAACGGGCTGGGCATCACCAGCCTTCCCGACGCCCAGCTGTGGGAATGGGATGCGTCCGACGGCGGCGCCGTCCAAACGCTGGGCCGGGACCTTCGGCTGCATTTGAGGCCGCAACGACGAGTCGCCCTGGACCCCAAACCAGCAGGCCCGCAAAGCTCTGACCCACAACTTCCAAACCCACAACCGTCCCGCGGACCCGCGGATCAAGCCCAGGGAGGCTACTGATGTTCACCGGAATTATCGCCGAACAAGGGCACGTGCTGTCCGTCGAGCGCGACGGGGACAGCAGTGCCACCGTCCGGCTGCACGCCCCCGGCACCACCGAGGGCCTGGCCCTGGGCGGCTCGATCGCCGTCAACGGGGTATGCCTTACCGCCACCGCCATCGATGGCAAGGAGTTCAGCGTGGACGTCATGGGGGAGACCCTGGTCCGCAGCACCATCGGTGAGCTTGCCCCCGGCGACGCCGTGAACCTGGAGCGGTGCGTTCCGGCCGGCGGCCGCCTGGACGGGCACGTGGTGCAGGGCCACGTGGACGGCGTCGGCGTCCTGCTGGAGCGCGAGCCCCAGGGCAACTGGGAGCGGCTCCGCTTCGGCGTCCCTGCCAACCTTGCCCGCTACATCGCCGAAAAGGGCTCGATCGCCATCGACGGCGTCTCCCTCACGGTCACGGCAGTCAGCGCCGCAGACGAACCCGAACCCTGGTTCGAGGTTGGCCTGATCCCCACCACGCTGGCCGAAACCGGCCTCGGTACCAAGACCACCGGCAGCCGGGTCAACCTGGAAGTCGACGTGCTCGCCAAGTACACCGAACGCCTGCTCGCGTTCGCCGGTCCCCGCGCTGCCGCCACCGGCGAAGCCGCAACTGCCGGAGGTGCCCGGTGAACGCCGCCGTACGCCTCGAACCAGCCGTCACGGTCGACCCGGAGGTGAAGACCGGCCGCACGCTGGACCCCATCGAAGACGCCGTCCGTGCCCTGGCCGCCGGCCGGCCCGTGCTCGTCGTGGACAATGAGGACCGGGAAAACGAAGGCGACATCATCTTCGCGGCCCAGCACGCCACGCCCGCGCTGATGGGCTGGACCATCCGGTACAGCTCCGGCGTCATTTGCGTCCCGCTGCCCGGCGAACGGGCCGACGCATTGGCGCTGCCCCCGATGGTTGCCGTCAACGAGGACGCCAAAGGAACCGCGTACACGGTGTCCTGTGATGCGGCCATCGGCGTCAGCACCGGTATTTCCGCCACGGACCGCGCCCTGACCGCCAGGATCCTCGCCGACCCGCAGGCCGTTCCGGCGTCCATCACCCGCCCGGGGCATATTTTCCCGCTGCGTGCAGTTGACGGAGGTGTGCGGGAGCGCCAGGGCCACACCGAAGCCGCGGTGGACCTGTGCCGCCTGGCGGGACTGGAACCGGTCGGCGTCATCGCGGAAGTGGTCTACGACGACGGGGAAATGATGCGCCTGGACGGCCTGCGTTCGTTTGCAGCGGAACATGGATGCCCACTGATCTCGATTGAGGACCTGGTGGCGTATCTTGAAGCCGGGGCCGGGGGAGCCCACGGAGATGCCCGGGTGACGCCGGGCGAAAAGAAGGAGGAACGATGACGGCATCGGCAGCCAGCGACGACAGCCACCAGGACGGCCACCGGAAGCACCACGCAGTGTCCGGCGGGGCGCCCTACCCCGTCAGCGGAGGGCCCGTTGTGCAGCTGCCCACTGCCTTCGGCGATTTTGTGGCACAGGCGTGGACCGACGTCCTGACCGGCGTGGAACACCTTGCCGTCAGTTCGCCCAACCCGCCCGCGGACGGCGAAGCGCCGCTGGTCCGGCTGCACTCGGAGTGCCTGACCGGCGACGTCTTTGGTTCCTACCGCTGCGACTGCGGGGAACAGCTGGCCTTTGCCCTGGAACTGATCCGTGACAACGGCGGAACGCTGCTCTACTTGCGCGGACAGGAAGGCCGCGGCATCGGTCTGGCGAACAAGATGAAGGCCTACGCGCTCCAGGAAGCCGGGTTCGACACGGTGGAGGCCAACGAGCAGCTGGGCCTGCCCGTGGATGCCCGGTGCTACAAGGCTGCCGCCCAGATCCTCGCCGAGATGGGACTGCACGAGGTGCGGCTCCTAAGCAACAACCCGGACAAGCAGAACAGGCTGGCCAAGGCCGGCGTCAGGGTCGTGGAGATGGTTCCAACGGAGGTCCCGTCCCGCGAACAGAACATCCGGTACCTGCGCACGAAGAAGGAGCGTATGGAGCACCGGCTCCTGCTGGACACCCAGGTGGCACCCGTGCCCGTGTCCGGCTCAGACGCCCTTTACGACCACGAACAAGACTGACCCCCAGAAGACGAAGGACCACAAGAACACATGAGCGGACACGGCGCCCCCGATATCGACCTCACCACCCTCAACCCCGCAGAAACGTCGCAGCTGAAACTGGCGATCGTCGCGGCAAGCTGGCATACGCAGATCATGGACGGCCTCCTGGACGGTGCACTGCGTGCCGCCAAGGACGCCGGCATCGCCGAGCCCACGGTCGTGCGGGTCCCGGGCAGCTTCGAGCTTCCCGTCGCCGCCGCCCGGCTGGCACCGCACTTTGACGCCGTGGTGGCGCTCGGCGTCGTGATCCGCGGCGGCACGCCGCACTTTGACTACGTCTGCGAGGCAGCGACGTCGGGACTCACCGACGTCAGCGTCCGCACCGGTGTCCCGGTGGGCTTCGGCGTCCTCACCTGCGACAACGAGCAGCAGGGCCTGGACCGCGCGGGCCTGCCCGGCTCCAAGGAAGACAAGGGCCATGAGGCCGTCACCGCGGCGCTGGCCACCGCCGTCGTCCTCAAGCAGTACGCCTGACCCCGGCGCCGGATGGCGGGTGCGGTGTGTATTCGCTCACATCGCGCCCGTCATGCAACGGGCCGGGAAGCGCCCCCGCGGCTGCACCAAGTAGGCTGGAGGGTGTGAAGAATTTCGAGACGCTGTTCGCTGAGCTCAGCGAGAAGGCAGCCACCCGCCCGGAAGGCTCCCGCACCGTCGCTGAATTGGAGTCCGGTGTTCACGGCATCGGCAAGAAAGTCGTTGAGGAAGCAGCCGAAGTCTGGATGGCTGCCGAATATGAATCCGATGAAGCGGCGGCCGAGGAAATCTCCCAGCTGCTGTACCACCTGCAGGTTCTGATGCTCGCCAAAGGCCTGACCCTGGAAGACGTCTACAAGCATCTGTAGCCACCGGTCCGGCGCACTGCCGCCGGGCTTCGCTGTGGCCTGCACTGCCTGAAACATAGACCTTCCACCAAGAAAGAAACCCCCATGCTGCGCGTAGCCGTCCCCAACAAGGGCTCCCTGTCCGAAGCCGCCTCTGCCATGCTCTCCGAAGCCGGATACCGGCAACGGCGCGACAGCCGCGAGCTGGTCATGGTTGACCCCGACAACGACATCGAGTTCTTCTTCCTCCGCCCCCGCGACATCGCGGTCTATGTCGGCCAGGGAACGCTCGACGTCGGCATCACCGGCCGGGACCTGCTGTTGGACGCCGAGGTGGAAGCCGAAGAACTGCTTCCGCTGGGGTTCGCGGCGTCCACCTTCCGCTTCGCCGGTCCCGTAGGGAACTTCAGCTCCGCCGCGGAGCTCGAAGGCAAGCGCCTTGCCACCAGCTATGACGGCCTGCTGCGCAACTACCTGGCGGAGCGCGGAATCAACGCCAAGGTGGTCCGGCTGGACGGCGCCGTGGAATCCTCCGTCCGCCTCGGCGTCGCTGATGCCATCGCCGACGTCGTGGAGACCGGCAATACGCTCAAGGCCGCCGGGATGGAAATCTTCGGCGATCCCATCCTCAAGTCCGAGGCCGTCCTGATCCGCCGCACCGGAAACGGCGGCGCCGCCAACGGCACGGCCAAGGAAATCGACGTCCTGATCCGCCGCCTGCAGGGCGTCCTCGTGGCCCGCCAGTACGTCCTGATGGACTACGACATCCGCAAGGAACTCGTGGAGAAGGCGGCCGGCCTGACCCCCGGGCTTGAATCACCCACGGTCTCCCCGCTGCGCGACTCCGACTGGGTCGCCGTCCGGTCCATGGTGCCCAAGAAGGAAACCAACCGGATCATGGACGAGCTGTACGACCTCGGCGCCCGCGCCATCCTGGTCAGCAGCATCCACGCCTGCCGCATCTGACACCGGCAATCCCAGCACCGCAGAATATCCAGGAGCTCCCATGGCAGTAGCAGTACGGGTCATTCCCTGCCTCGACGTCGACGCCGGACGCGTCGTCAAGGGCGTCAACTTCGAGGGCCTCCGCGATGCCGGCGACCCCGTTGAACTGGCGCACCGCTATGACAACGCCGGCGCAGACGAACTCACGTTCCTTGATGTGACGGCCTCCTCGGGCAACCGCGAAACCACGTTCGACGTCGTCCGCCGCACCGCAGAGGAAGTCTTCATTCCGCTCACCGTCGGCGGTGGTGTCCGTGGCGTGGCGGAGGTGGACAAGCTCCTGCGCTACGGCGCTGACAAGGCCTCGATCAACACGGCAGCCGTCGCGAGGCCGGACGTCATCGACGAAATCACCCGCCACTTTGGCTCCCAGGTCCTGGTGCTGTCCGTCGATGCGCGCCGCACCCGCCCGGGATCCCGGCCCACGGCGTCGGGGTTTGAAGTCACCACCCATGGCGGGCGTACCGGCACCGGCATCGACGCCATTGAATGGGCCAAGGAAGCAGCCGACCGCGGCGTAGGGGAGATCCTGCTCAACTCCATCGACGCCGACGGCACCAAGGACGGCTTCGACCTCGAACTCATCAAGCTGGTCCGGGCCGCCGTCAGGGTTCCCATCATCGCTTCCGGCGGTGCGGGAGAGCCGGCGCACTTCCCGCCGGCGGTGGCTGCGGGTGCGGATGCCGTGCTGGCGGCGTCCATCTTCCACTGGGGACCGGACGACATGATGTCGCAGGTCAAGGACGCCATCCGCGAAGCAGGCTTCGAAGTCAGGTAATCCCTACCGCAGGAAACAAATGCCAGGTCACGGCAAGTGACCTGGCATTAGTTTTTTTAGAGCCCTACTTCGGCTGACTGGAGGAGGGCGACGGCGTCGGGCTGGCCTTCGAAGGTGACCAGCGCGTGGCGGGTGCGCCCGTGGGCGTGCATCAGCAGTTCGCCCGGCTCACCGACGATGGCCACCGAGACAGGTGCGCGCTTGGCAACGTGGCGGGGGCCCGACGGCCGGACCAGGACAATGCCCAGGTCTACGCCGCGGTACAAGATGGCGGCACGCTTGACCAGTTCATCCCAGAGGGCGTCCGAGTAGGCCTCATCCAGGGCCCGGGGCGCCCACCGGTCCACGGCGCGCCGGACGTCCTCGGTGTGCACGAAGTACTCGATCAGGTTGGCGCTTTCGTCCAGCGCCTTGATGCTCATGGGCGAGAAGGCAGGCGGGCCCGCGCGGAACGTATTCACCAGCCGGGCGTAGTCCTCGTTGCTGGTGAGCTTGGCCGCCAGCCTGGCGGTGGCCTGGTCCGAGGCCTTGGCGAGGCGCTTGATCACCAGGCCCAGCCCGACTGCTGCTTTCCGTTCGCGCAGGTAGAGGTGCGCGGCGAGGTCCCTGGTGCGCCAGCCCTTGCACAATGTGGGCGCGTCAGGACCGGCCGCAAGCAAGGTTTCGGCCAGGACTTCTCGGGACGGTTCGACGAAATGCATCACTTGGAAAACTAGCACGAGAGCCGCGGACTTGGGCAGCACCGGAGCCGCCGTTGGCGTGCCGTTGTTCACATCGGGAAAGGGTGCTGGTGAAGGCACTAGACTTGACCCGATGTCTGAGCAGCAAACCCCCGCCCAAACCGCAGGATCCGCCGCGTCCCCGTTCGTGGAATCCGTGCCGCCGCCGTCCGCCGTGACGGCTGCCGGCCCGCTCCCCGAAGACGTGGCCGCAGCCCTCAAGCGCGACGCCGCTGGCCTCGTTGCCGCCGTAGTGCAGCAGTACGACACCAACGAAGTCCTGATGCTCGGCTGGATGGATGACGAGGCGCTGCACCGGACCATGACCACCGGCCGCGTCACCTTCTACTCCCGTTCCCGCCAGGAGTACTGGCGCAAGGGCGACACCTCCGGGCACGTCCAGTGGGTCAAATCCGTAGCGATGGACTGCGACGGCGACGCGCTGCTGGTGCGCGTGGACCAGGTGGGTGCCGCCTGCCACACCGGCACCCGCACCTGCTTCGACGGCAGGGCGCTCGACGTTGCAACGGGCCAGGCGGACTAGGCCGGACAGGATGCCCGGCCGCCGGTCCACCCGGGACCACGGCCATTCCAGGAAGCAGAATCAAGGAGCCGGCAGGGGCCGGCCCTTTCGAAGAACAGGCGGACAAGCAAAGCCATGCAGGACCTTGGAACCATCAGCCCGACACTTGAGGAGTTCCGGGAACTTGCCGGCCACAGCCGCGTCATCCCGGTCAGGCTCAAGGTCCTCGCCGACGCCGAAACCCCCATCGGCCTCTACCGGAAACTGGCCCAGGGGCAGCCCGGTACGTTCCTGATGGAATCGGCGGCCGTCGGGGGCGCCTGGTCCCGCTACTCCTTCATTGGCGCGCGGTCACGGGCAACCCTGACCACCAAGGACGGCCAGGCACACTGGCTGGGCGAACCTCCTGCCGGGGTGCCGGTGGACGGCAGCCCCGTGGACGCCGTCCGTGACACCATCGAGGCCCTGCGCACCGACCGGTTCGAGGGCCTGCCGCCCTTCACCTCGGGCCTGGTGGGCTTCCTGGGTTGGGAAACGGTCCGGCACTGGGAGCGGCTGGTGAGCCCGCCGGAGGATGACCTGCAGCTGCCCGAGATGGCCCTCAACCTGGTCACCGACATGGCCGTGCATGACAACGTGGACGGCACGGTCCTGCTGATCGCCAACGCCATCAACTTCGATAACAGCTCCGAACGGGTCGACGAGGCCTGGCACGACGCCGTGGCCCGGGTCAAGGAACTCCTGGCGAAGATCAGCGCGCCCGTGGTGCAGCCCGTCTCCGTGCTGACGCCGGCGGCGCTGGACTTCGCCTCCAGCGTCCAGGAACGCTGGGACGAGGCCGAGTACCTGGCCGCCCTGGACCGCGGCAAGGAAGCCATCGTGGACGGCGAGGTCTTCCAGGTGGTGATCTCGCGCCGCTTCGAGATGGAATGCCAGGCTCCCGCCCTGGACGTGTACCGCGTCCTGCGGAACACCAACCCCAGCCCCTACATGTACATCTTCAGCCTGGCGGATGCCGACGGCCGGGAGTACTCGATCGTCGGCTCCTCGCCGGAAGCCCTGGTGACGGTCACCGGCGGGGAAGTCATCACCCATCCCATCGCCGGCTCACGCCCGCGCGGCAAGACCGTGGAAGCTGACAAGGCCCTGGCCGAGGAACTCCTGGCCGACCAGAAGGAACGCGCCGAGCACCTGATGCTGGTGGACCTGTCCCGCAACGATCTTTCCAAGGTCTGCGTGGCCGGAACCGTGGACGTCACGCAGTTCATGGAAGTGGAGCGCTTCAGCCACATCATGCACCTGGTGTCCACCGTCGTCGGGCAGCTGGCTCCTGGCGCCAAGGCGTACGACGTCCTGAAGGCAACGTTCCCGGCCGGCACGCTGTCCGGCGCACCCAAGCCCCGCGCCCTGCGCCTCCTGGACGAACTGGAGCCACACCGCCGCGGCATCTACGGCGGAGTGGTGGGCTACCTCGACTTCGCCGGTGACATGGACATGGCCATCGCGATCCGTTCCGCCCTGATCCGGGAGGGCCGTGCCTACGTCCAGGCCGGCGGCGGCATCGTGGCCGATTCCGTCAACCCCACCGAGGCCCTGGAGACGGTCAACAAGGCGGCAGCCCCCCTGCGCGCGGTGCACACGGCGGGATCGCTGCATAACATTTCCGCCGAGTCGCTGCCTGGCGGGACGGACTCCTGATGCCCGACGCCGGACTCGGGGCCGGGCAGGCAGGGAAGGCCAGTAAGGCCGGCAGCGCACCGTTCTGGGCGAGGAAGTCCACCCTGGTGCTGCTGATCGCATTGCTGGCCCTGGCCGCCTTCGGCACCACCACGCAAACCTGGCTGACCGTCACGCTGGACCCGGACCAGGTGGGCCAGGCCGGAGCCTCGCAGAACGCCCTGCAGGTCCAGGGCAGCAAAGCCGCCACCACGGTGACGGCCCTCGCGCTGGTGGCCCTCGCCGGCGGCCTCGCCGCAGCCATCGCCGGCAGGATCGCCCGCTGGATCATCACAGCCATCATTGTCCTCGCGGCAGCCGGCGTGGCCGCTGCCGCCGCCACGGTCCTGGCCGACCCGCTGACGGCGGCGCAGGGATCCATCGCGGCCGCAACGGGCATTTCGGGAAGCCCGGCGCACGTGGACGTGACCGCCTTCCCGGTGCTCGCCGTCGTCGCCGGCTGCCTGCTGGCCTTGGCCGCCCTGCTGGTCATTCCGGCATCCCGGCACTGGCGCACGCGGACCAAATATGACGCTCCGGGAACCGCAGGGGCCGCCGCACCCACCGGCCCGGTGGACGAAATCGACAGCTGGGACCGGTTGTCCCGGGGCGACGACCCGACCTAAGCCAACCGCGCACCCTCCGGCGGTCCGGGCAGATGCCCGCGGTACGCGGACGGCGCCCAAAAAATGGCAGAATGTAAGCAGTATCCATCCTGAGGAGATTTTCCATGAGCAAAGCACCTGCGTCCGTTTCCAAGTCCGGCACCCGCACGGTTGCCCCCGGCGCCATCGACCACAGCCAGGAACTCGGCCACGGCAACAGCCCCGCAGCCTGGACCTGCGTCATCGTCATGCTCATCGGCGCACTCATCGCAGCCATCGCGTTCGTGATCGCCAGCACCCCCATCTTCATCGCCGGTGCCGCCGTCATGGTCCTGGGCCTGATCCTCGGATACGTCATGCGCAAGGCAGGCTACGGCGTCGAAGGCAGCAAGCTGAAGAACTCCGGCCACTGATGGCGACTGTTCTCGACGACATCAACGCCGGTGTCCGGGAGGATATGGAGGCCAGGAAGCGGCACGTTTCGCTGGCTGAGCTGAAGGACCGGGCACAGGCCGCCGCCCCTGCGCGCGACGCCTGGGCCGCCCTCGGCGGGACCTCCCCAACCCGGGAACAGCTGAAAGTCATCGCGGAGATCAAGCGCCGCAGCCCCTCCAAGGGGGATCTGGCCAGCATCGGCGACCCCGCCTCGCTTGCCAGGCAGTATGCCGACGGCGGTGCCGCCGTCATCAGCGTCCTCACCGAACAGCGCCGCTTCAACGGCTCGCTGGCCGACCTTGACGCGGTGCGTGCCGCCGTCGACGTCCCGCTGCTGCGCAAGGACTTCACCCTTGACGAGTACCAGATCTGGGAAGCCCGCGCCCATGGCGCAGACCTGGTCCTGCTGATCGTCGCGGCACTCTCGGACGGGCAGCTGAACGAGTTCTCCGCCCTGAGCCGGGAACTCGGCATGAACGTGCTCGTGGAGACGCACACCGAAGAGGAAATCGAGCGGGCGGTGGCCGCCCAGGCGCGCATCATCGGCGTCAACGTGCGGAACCTGAAGACGCTCGACGTCGACCGTTCAGTCTTTGCCTCGCTGGCGGGTCTGATTCCGGCCGGGTCGCTCGTGGTTGCCGAATCCGGCGTCAGGGACGCCGACGACGTCACGCACTACGCCGCCAGCGGCGCCAACGCAATACTGGTGGGCGAAGCCCTGGTGAGCCACGCGACGCCGCGGGAGCGGATCGCCGAGTTCACCGCCGCCGGCGCCGCCGCCATCGCCGCACGCGGCTGAGGCTCGCGGCGCGGGAAACCCGTCCGGCCCCGGCCGGACTGCACACTTTTGACCACTTACTCTCGAACAGGATGGACTGATGGCTGACGCACCTTCAGGAAACGCTGACAACAACACCGCGGAAGCCTTCCTGCAGGGCGGTTCCCTCCGCCACGCCCCGGGGCCGTACTTCGGCAACTACGGCGGACGCTGGATGCCCGAATCCCTGATCGCCGCCCTGGACGAGCTTGAGGAAACCTTCAACAAGGCCAAGGACGATCCTGAGTTCCGTGCGCAGATCGATGACCTGAACAAGAACTACTCGGGCCGGCCCTCCCTGCTGACCGAAGCCAAGCGCTTTTCCCAGCATGCCGGAGGCGTGCGGGTGTTCCTCAAGCGCGAGGACCTCAACCACACGGGATCCCACAAGATCAACAACGTCCTGGGCCAGGCGCTGCTCGCCAAGCGCATGGGCAAGACCCGGGTCATTGCCGAGACCGGCGCCGGCCAGCACGGCGTGGCCAGTGCCACCGCGGCCGCCCTGATGGGCCTCGAATGCGTGGTCTACATGGGTGCCGAGGACTGCCGCCGGCAGGCGCTGAACGTCGCCCGGATGGAGCTGCTGGGCGCCAAGGTCATCCCCGTCACCAGCGGGTCCCAGACCCTCAAGGACGCCATTAACGAGGCCCTGCGGGACTGGGTGGCCAACGTCGGCAACACCCACTACCTGCTGGGCACCGCCGCCGGCGCGCACCCCTTCCCGGCCATGGTCCGCTACTTCCACGAGGTCATCGGCGAGGAAGCCCGCGCCCAGATCCTGGAGCAGGAAGGACGCCTCCCGGACGCGGTCTGCGCCTGCATCGGCGGCGGCTCCAACGCCATCGGCATCTTCCACGGCTTCCTGGACGACCCCTCCGTCAGGATCTACGGCTTCGAGGCCGGCGGCGACGGTGTGGAGACCGGCCGGCACGCTGCCACCATCACCCTCGGCAAGCCCGGTGTGCTGCACGGCGCACGTTCCTACCTGATGCAGGACGACGACGGGCAGACCATCGAGTCGCACTCCATCTCCGCAGGCCTGGACTATCCGGGCGTTGGGCCCGAGCACTCCTACCTGTCCGACATCGGGCGGGTCAGCTACGAGCCGATCACCGACAGCGAGGCGATGGACGCCTTCCGGCTGCTGTGCCGCACCGAGGGCATCATCCCCGCGATCGAGTCCTCGCACGCACTTGCCGGGGCCATCAAGGTGGGCCAGCGGCTTGCGGCCGAGGACCCTGCGACAGCTTCGGAAAAGATCGTCATCGTCAACCTGTCCGGCCGCGGCGACAAGGACGTAGCCACCGCTGCGGAATGGTTCGACCTGCTGGACAAGGATTCCGCCGAATCGGAAATCGGCAAAGAGGGGGAGCAGCTGTGAGCACCGCAGGAATGGACAACATGGCACAGACGGCCGGCAAGGCCCAGATGACCAGCAAGTCGGCGGCAGCCATCGACAAGGCCCGGTCCCAGGGCCGCGCTGCCCTGATCGGCTACCTTCCGGCTGGTTACCCGAGCGTTGAGGAGACCATCGCGGCCGGCATCGCCCTCGCCGAAAACGGTGCGGACCTGATCGAAATCGGCATCCCCTACTCGGACCCCGTCATGGACGGCCAGGTTATCCAGGCCGCCACCACCGAGGCGCTGGCCAAGGGTTTCCACGTCAAGCAGGTCTTCGACGTCGTAGCCGGCATCACCAGCAAGACCGACGCCGCCGTCCTGGTGATGACCTACTGGAACCCGGTGGTCCGCATGGGCGTGGATGAGTTCTCCCGCAGGCTTGCCGAAGCCGGGGGAGCCGGGCTCATCACCCCAGACCTCATCCCGGACGAGGCCGCCGAATGGATGGAAGCGTCGGATAAGTACGGCCTTGACCGGGTGTTCCTGGTTGCGCCGTCCTCCACAACGGAGCGCATGCAGCGGACCGTGGACGCCAGCCGCGGCTTCGTGTACGCGGTTTCCATCATGGGCGTCACCGGTGCCCGCACGAGCGTCAGCTCGGCCGCCAAGGACGTGGTGGCCGCTGCCCACGCCGCCGGCGCGGAACGCGTCTGCGTCGGGCTCGGCGTCTCCAACGCCGACCAGGTCCGGGAGATCGCCGCCTACGCGGAAGGCGTCATTGTGGGCACTGCCCTGGTGGCGGCCGTGCGCGACGGGGGAGTGGACGCCGTCGCCGCACTGACCAAGGACCTCAGCACTGGCCTCGCCCGGGAATCGGCCCAGGCCAAGGACGGGGCGTAACCCATGCAGACCCTCCTTCAGGCAGCTGTCTTGGTGCCGGCGAGCATCCCCAGCCCGGACTGGTCCGGCTTCGACATCCCCCTGCCGTGGGGCAGCCTGCGCATCCACGCGTACGCGCTGTGCATCCTGGCCGGGATTGTTCTGGGCCTCTGGCTGACTTCCGTCCGCTGGGCCAAGCGCGGTGCGCCTGAGGGAAGCGTCTGGGACATCGTCATTTGGGCCATCCCCTTCGGCATCATCGGGGGCCGGCTGTACCACGTGGTGTCCTCGCCGGACGCCTACTTCGGGCCTGGTTTCGATGGCACCGGCGACCTCTCGCTGATCCCGCAGATCCAACGCGGCGGACTGGGCATCTGGGGCGCCGTCGTCCTCGGTGCCGTCGGTGCCTGGATCGGTTGCCGCCGCAGCGGCGTCAAGCTCAGCGCGTTCGTCGACGCCGCCGCGCCCGGGCTGTTGCTGGCACAGGCCGTGGGCCGCTGGGGCAACTGGTTCAACCAGGAGCTCTTCGGCGGGCCCACAACCCTTCCCTGGGGCCTGCAGATCGACCCCAACAACGCGAACTTTCCCGCAGGGATGCCCGCCGACACCCTGTTCCACCCCACTTTCCTCTACGAATCCCTGTGGAACCTGGCGGGCGTGCTGATCCTGCTTGCGCTCGACAGGCGGTTCCATTTCCGCCGCAGCAGGCTCTTCTGGCTCTACGCCATGTACTACACGCTGGGCCGGGTCTGGATCGAAGCACTGCGCATCGACGACGCCGAGCAGATCAACCTGCTCGGCATCACCACCCGCCTCAACGTCTGGACCAGCATCTTCGTCTTCCTTGCCGCCCTCGCCGCGTTCATCCTCCTGGGACTGAAGGGCCGCCCGGAACCGGACACGGTGTACCTGGCCGGCCACGGACCGGAAACGGCCGCGGCAGCCGGTGCCGATGCCCGCACGGAAGATGACGTCCGTTCTCCGGACCCCGTTGTCTCAGATAGTGATTCGCGTGATAATCTCCCTGATAACCAAAGCGGTTCCCGGCATGCTTCCGACCCCACGGAAAATGCCGAGGCGGCACCGGCCGGCTCCAAGCCTGGAACGGGTGCAACGGCTTCCGGAACTTCCGGCAGCACAGCCACAGGATCCGCGTCGGAGGCTGGCCCCGGTAAGTAGGGAGCCGGCCACGCAGGGCAGCAGAGCCACCGCTCGAAGGGCCCGAAACCACAACGTCGTGGCATGGGGCACCGTCCGGAAGGCATAGAGCTGCTGTCCGGTGTTGCCCAGGGCAGGAGCCTGCGTAACCGTTAGTTCGGCAGGCTGCGCTGACCTACAATTTCCAGTAAGTAACACTTTGTTGTGCCCAATGTGAGCGGCGCCCGACGAGTGGGGCCAATGGTGTCCCTTCCATACGCACGATCAGGAGGAAGGACGTCTCCCATGACCCAAACTCTTCACACTCCCAGCTGGTCCGAACCGGATCAGCCTGAGACTGCATTGTCGCCGTTCAAGCGCTTCGCGGCCTTGCCGGAGGCTGCCGGGCTGTACAACCCGGAGCAGGAGAAGGACGCCTGCGGCCTGGCGATCATCGCCACCCTGCGCGGCGAACCCGGGTACGACATCGTCGACGCCGCACTAACCGCGCTGCGCAACCTTGAGCACCGCGGCGCCGTGGGCGCCGACGAGGGAACGGGCGACGGCGCCGGCCTCCTCATGCAGATCCCGGACGAGTTCTTCCGCGCTGTCACCGAATTCGAGCTGCCCGCTCCCGGCCAGTACGTGGCCGGCACCGCGTTCCTCCCCGCCGAGCAGCGCGAAGCCGACGCTGCGAAGGCCGGCATCGAGGGCCTGGCGGCAGACGAGGGCCTGAAGGTCCTCGGCTGGCGTGAGGTGCCCGTCGTTGCCGACCTCGTTGGTGCCATGGCGCGTGCCTGCATGCCGTACTTCTCCCAGCCCTTCCTGGCATCCGCCAACGGCGAGGAACTGGACCGCAACGAACTGGACTCCCGCGCCTGGCGTATCCGGAAGCGCGCCCAGAACAAGTACGGCGTCTACTTCCCGTCGCTGTCCTCCCGGACCATCGTCTACAAGGGCATGCTCACCACCGCCCAGCTGGAGCCGTTCTACCCGGACCTCTCGGACAAGCGGTTCAAGACCAAGCTGGCGATCGTCCACTCGCGCTTCTCCACCAACACCTTCCCGTCCTGGCCGCTGGCGCAGCCGTTCCGGACCATCGCCCACAACGGTGAGATCAACACCGTCAAGGGCAACCGGAACTGGATGCGTGCCCGCCAGTCCCAGCTGGCGAACCCGCTGCTGGGTGACTCGCCGGAAGAGCTGTACCCCATCTGCACCCCCGGTGCATCGGACTCCGCGTCCTTCGACGAGGTTGCCGAACTCCTCTGGCTGTCCGGCCGCCCCATCACGCACTCGATCATGATGATGATCCCCGAGGCCTGGGAAAACCACGCCACGATGGACCCTGCACGGCGTGCGTTCTACGAGTACCACTCGCTGCTGATGGAACCCTGGGACGGTCCTGCGGCCGTATCGTTCACCGACGGCAACCTCGTGGGTGCCACCCTTGACCGCAACGGCCTGCGCCCGGGCCGGTTCTGGATCACCGAGGACGGCCTCATTGTGTTCGCCTCCGAGGTGGGCGTCATCGACGTCGAACCCTCCAAGGTGGTCAAGAAGGGCCGCGTGTCCCCGGGCAAGATGTTCCTGGTGGACACCGAGGCCGGCCGCATCATCGACGACGAAGAGGTCAAGGCCGAAGTCGCCGCGGCCAACCCGTGGGCCGAGTGGGTCAAGGACAACCTGATCGACCTCAACGACCTGCCCGAACGTGAGCACGTGGTCCACACCGCCGCGTCCGTCAACATCCGCCAGCGGACCTTCGGCTACACCACCGAGGAACTGAAGATCCTGCTCGGCCCGATGGCCCGCACCGGTGCCGAGCCGCTCGGCGCCATGGGCTCCGATACCCCGGTGGCCGTGCTGTCCAAGCGCCCGCGCCTGCTCTTCGACTACTTCGTGCAGTCCTTCGCGCAGGTCACCAACCCGCCGCTGGACGCCATCCGCGAAGAGCTGGTCACGTCGCTGACCTGCGCCATCGGACCCAACGGCAACCTGCTGGACACCAAGCAGGTCCGCCAGCCCCAGGTCCAGCTGCCGTTCCCGGTGATCAACAACGACCAGCTCGCCAAGATCGCCAACATCGAGGACGCCGACGGCAACCGCGTGGCCATGAAGGTCCGCGGCCTGTACCGCCCCGAAGGCGGCGAGAACGCCCTGCGCGCCCGGCTCACGGAGATCTGCGAGCAGGTTTCCGGTGCCATCAACCGCGGCGTGCAGTACATCGTGCTGTCCGACCGCGACTCGAACGCCCAGTGGGCGCCCATCCCGTCGCTGCTGCTGGTCAGCGCCGTGCACCACCACCTGCTGCGCAGCGCCAACCGCACCAAGACCGCCCTGGTGGTCGAGGCCGGCGACGTCCGCGAGACACACCACGTGGCGGTCCTGATCGGCTACGGCGCGTCCGCCGTCAACCCGTACCTGGCCATGGAGTCCGTGGAACAGCTCATCGCTGCCGGCGACGTCACGGGCGTCACCCCGCAGGATGGCGTCTACAACCTGATCAAGGGCCTCGGCAAGGGTGTCCTGAAGATCATGTCCAAGATGGGCATCTCCACGGTTGCCTCCTACACCGGTGCGCAGACCTTCGAAGCTCTGGGCCTGGGCCAGGAACTGGTGGACGAATTCTTCGCCGGCACCCACTCCCAGCTGGGCGGCGTGGGCCTTGACGTGATCGCGGCCGAGGTCTCGGCACGCCACCAGATGGCCTACCCCGAGGGCGGCATCGAGCAGCCGCACCGCCCCCTGCTGGGCGGGGGCGAGTACCAGTGGCGCCGCGACGGCGAGCCGCACCTGTTCAACCCGGAGACCGTCTTCCGGCTGCAGCACGCCACGCGTGAGCGCCGCTACGACATCTTCAAGGCCTACACCAAGGGCGTGGACGACCAGTCCACCAACCTGATGACCCTTCGCGGCCTGCTGAAGTTCAAGAACGAGCGCCCCTCCGTGCCCCTTGAGGAAGTGGAGCCCGTCTCCAGCATCGTCAAGCGGTTCTCCACCGGCGCGATGAGCTACGGCTCCATTTCGCAGGAGGCCCACGAGACGCTGGCCATCGCCATGAACCAGTTGGGCGGCAAATCCAACACCGGCGAAGGCGGCGAGGACGTCGAGCGCCTGCTCGACCCCAAGCGCCGCTCAGCCGTGAAGCAGATCGCGTCCGGTCGCTTCGGTGTGACCAGCCTGTACCTGACCAACGCCGACGACATCCAGATCAAGATGGCGCAGGGTGCCAAGCCCGGCGAAGGCGGCCAGCTGATGGCGCAGAAGGTCTACCCGTGGGTTGCCCGCACGCGGCACTCGACCCCCGGCGTCGGACTCATCTCCCCGCCCCCGCACCACGACATCTACTCCATCGAGGACCTCGCGCAGCTCATCTACGATGCCAAGCGCGCCAACCCCTCGGCACGGGTGCACGTGAAGCTTGTCTCGGAAGTCGGGATCGGCACCGTGGCGTCCGGCGTGACCAAGGCGAAGGCCGACGTCGTACTTGTCTCCGGACACGACGGCGGCACCGGCGCCTCGCCGCTGAACTCGCTCAAGCACGCCGGTGTTCCCTGGGAGCTCGGCCTGGCCGAGACGCAGCAGACGCTGATGCTCAACGGCCTGCGCGACCGCGTGGTGGTGCAGGTGGACGGCCAGCTCAAGACCGGCCGTGACGTGGTCATCGCCGCGCTGCTGGGCGGCGAGGAATTCGGCTTCGCCACCGCTCCGCTGGTGGTGGAAGGCTGCATCATGATGCGCGTCTGCCACCTGGACACCTGCCCTGTGGGTGTCGCCACCCAGAACCCTGAGCTGCGCGCCCGGTTCAGCGGCAAGCCGGAGTTCGTGGTCAACTTCTTCGAGTTCCTGGCCGAGGAAGTCCGCGAAATCCTTGCTGAGCTTGGCTTCCGCAGCCTTGAGGAGGCCATCGGCCACGCCGAGGTGCTGGACACCCGCGACGCCGTGGACCACTGGAAGGCCGACGGCCTGGACCTGGACCCGATCCTGCACGGCCTGGAGTTCGACGACGACGCGCCGCTGCGCAACATGACCGGCCAGAACCACGAGCTGGACAAGCACTTCGACCAGCGGCTGATCACCATGGCCACCGAAGCGCTGACGGACCGCAGCCCGGTGAAGATCACCGTGGACGTCATCAACACCGACCGTTCGGTGGGGACGATGCTGGGCCACGTGGTGACCAAGACCTTTGGTACCGACGTGCTCGCCACCGACACGATCGACGTCACCCTGAACGGCACCGCCGGCCAGTCCTTGGGCGCCTTCCTGCCCGCGGGTATCACGCTGCGGCTGTTCGGCGACTCGAACGACTACGTGGGCAAAGGCCTCTCCGGCGGCCGCATCATCGTCCGCCCGGACCGCACCAACGTCTTCAAGGCGGAGACCAACGTCATCGCCGGCAACGTGATCGGCTACGGCGCCACCAGCGGCGAGCTGTTCCTGCGCGGCCAGGTGGGGGAGCGGTTCCTGGTCCGGAACTCCGGTGCCACGGCCGTCGTCGAAGGCATCGGCGATCACGGCTGCGAGTACATGACCGGGGGCCAAACCCTGATCATCGGACGCACCGGGCGCAACTTCGGTGCCGGCATGTCCGGCGGCACCGCCTACGTCCTGGACCTGCGGACCACCCGCGTCAACAAGCAGGCCCTTGAGTCCGGCGAGCTGCAGCTCCGCGAGCTGGACGCCGAGGACCGCGACATCGTCCACGGCCTGCTGGTCAAGCACGTGGAAGAAACTGACTCCCAGCTGGCAGCCCGCCTCCTCGAGAACTTCGATGACACCGCTGCCCGCATCACCAAGGTGCTGCCGCGCGATTACGCGGCCGTGCTGCAAACCCGTCTCGACGCCATCGAAGAGGGCCTTGACCCCGACGGCGAAGAAGTATGGTCTCGAATCCTGGAGGTTACCGGTGGCTGATCCACGCGGATTTCTGAAAGTACGCCAGCGTGAAACCCAGCCGCGCCGTCCTGTTCCCGTCCGCATCATGGACTGGAAAGAGGTCTACGAGGCACAGGAAAAGGGCACGCTGAAGGCCCAGGCCGGGCGCTGCATGGACTGCGGCATCCCGTTCTGCCACCAGGGCTGCCCGCTGGGCAACCTCATTCCCGAGTGGAACGACCTCATGTGGCGGGACAAGGGCGACGAAGCGATCGAGCGCCTGCACGCCACCAACAACTTCCCGGAGTTCACCGGCCGGCTGTGCCCCGCGCCGTGTGAGGCCTCCTGCGTGCTGGGGATCAACCAGCCTGCGGTCACGATCAAGCAGGTGGAAGTCTCCATCATCGATGAGGCTTGGGACAACGGCTGGGTCAACCCGCTGCCGCCTGCCCGCCTGACGGGCAAGACGGTTGCCGTGGTTGGTTCCGGGCCTGCCGGCCTGGCGGTGGCCCAGCAGCTGACCCGCGTGGGCCACACCGTCGCGGTGTACGAGCGCGACGACAAGATCGGCGGCCTGCTGCGGTACGGCATCCCCGACTTCAAGATGGAAAAAGAGCAGGTTGACCGCCGTGTCGAGCAGATGAAGGCGGAAGGCACCCGCTTCCGGACCGGCGTTGCCGTGGGCACGGACGTCACCTGGGAGCAGCTGCGCCGGCGCTACGACGCCGTCGTGGTGTGCACCGGCGCCACCGTTCCGCGGGACCTGCCCATCCCGGGACGTGACCTGGACGGCGTCCACTTCGCCATGGACTACCTCGTGCCCGCCAACCGCGCGGTGGCGGGGGAAACGATCGAGAACCAGATCCACGCCCAGGGCAAGCACGTGGTGATCCTTGGTGGCGGCGACACTGGGGCCGACTGCCTCGGCACCGCCCACCGCCACGGCGCAGCGTCCGTCACCACCCTGGCCATCGGAAAGCAGCCGCCCGTGGAGCGCGCCAGCCACCAGCCGTGGCCGATGTTCCCCAACCTCTTCGAGGTAGCCAGCGCCCACGAGGAAGGTGGCGAACGCACCTACCTCGCCTCCACCGTGGAGTTCGTCGGTGAAAACGGCAAGCTGACCGGCGTAAAGGTAGCTGAGACCGAGTTCGTCGACGGCAAGCGCCTCCCGAAGGCCGGCACCGAGCGGATCATCCCCGCCGACCTGGTGTTCCTGTCGCTGGGCTTCACCGGAGCCGAGCCCGCGGGCATCACCGAGCAGGTGCACGCCGAATTCGATGGCCGCGGCAACGTTGCGCGCGACGGCTACTACATGACCAACACCGAAGGTGTCTTCGTGGCCGGCGACGCCGGCCGTGGGCAGTCCCTGATCGTGTGGGCCATCGCCGAGGGACGTGCCGCTGCGGCCGCCGTCGACAAGTACCTGATGGGGAGCACCATCCTGCCCGCGCCGGTGGCGCCGACGGACCGCGCCATCGCCGTCCTCTAGGGATGCACCGAGGGTTCACCTCTTCGACAACTTAACCAATGCAAGTGACCAATAGGGTAGGTATATGAGACGCGCAAAAATTGTGGCTACGTTTGGCCCGGCTATTGCCAGCTACGAAAACACCCTCGCGGTGCTCGAAGCCGGCGTCGACGTCGCCCGCATGAACATGAGCCACGGCGACTACACCGTGCATGACAACACCTACGAGAACGTCCGCAAGGCCGCGTCCGACCTTGGAAAGGCCGTCGCCATCATGGCGGACCTGCAGGGTCCCAAGATCCGCCTGGGCCGCTTCGTTGACGGGCCGCACGCCCTGGCCGTGGGTGACATCTTCACCATCACCACCGAGGACGTTCCCGGCACCCAGGAGATCTGCTCCACCACCCTGAAGAGCCTCACCGAGGACGTCAGAGTGGGGGACGCGCTGCTGATCGACGACGGCAAGGTGGCACTGCGCGCCATCGAGGTCGACGACGTCAAGGTCGTCGCCGAGGTGACCGTGGGCGGCATGGTGTCCAACAACAAGGGCATCAACCTTCCCGGAGTGGCCGTCAACGTTCCCGCGCTGAGCGAGAAGGATGAGGACGACCTCCGCTGGGCGATGCGCCGCGGCGTGGACCTGGTGGCGCTCTCGTTCGTCCGCGACGCCACCGACATCACCCGCGTGCACGAGATCATGGATGAAGAAGGCCGCCGCGTGCCGGTCATCGCCAAGATCGAAAAGCCCCAGGCAGTGGACCAGCTCCCCGAGATCATCGACGCGTTCGATGCCATCATGGTGGCCCGTGGCGACCTCGGCGTGGAGCTGCCGCTGGAGGAAGTGCCGATCGTCCAGAAGCGCGCCATCGAACTGGCCCGCCGCTGGGCCAAGCCGGTGATCGTCGCCACCCAGGTGCTTGAATCCATGATCGACAACCCGCGCCCGACGCGCGCGGAGGCCTCGGACTGCGCCAACGCTGTGCTCGATGGTGCTGACGCAGTCATGCTGTCCGGCGAGACCAGCGTGGGCAAGTACCCGATCGACACGGTCAAGACCATGGCCCGGATCATCGAGTCCACCGAGGTCCACGGCCTCGAGCGCGTCCCCCCGCTCGGGACGAAGCCCAAGACCCGTGGTGGCGCCATTACCCGTGCCGCCGTCGAAATCGCAGACCAGCTGGACGCCAAGTACATCTGTGCGTTCACCCAGTCCGGCGACTCCGCACGCCGCCTGTCCCGCCTGCGGCCCATCAAGCCGGTCTTCGCTTTCACCCCGGTGGAGCAGGTCTGGAACCAGCTGGCGCTGACCTGGGGCATCCAGCCGGTGCTGGTGCAGATGGTGGACCACACCGACGCCATGACCGCGCAGGTTGACCGCAGCCTCGAGGAAATGGGACTCGTTGAGGATGGCGACCTGGTGGTTATCGCCGCCGGTTCCCCTCCCGGAAAGGCCGGTTCCACCAACTCGCTGAAGGTGCACAAGGTGGGCGACCTCGCCGACTCCACGCGCGGCGGGGAAATCGGCAGCAACCGCGAAAAGCTCGGCCCCTGGCCGGAAAAGAAGAAGAAAGCCTAGCTTTCACCTACGAAAAGGACCCCTGCCGGCGGCAGGGGTCCTTTTTCGCTGTGGTGCTTTTCTGTCCGGTGACCTGACCGTGCGCGGCTGGGCCCGTCGTCGTAATCTTCCCGGGCCCAGCCAGCCGGCGCTAGTTGACCTGGTTGATGATGGTCTCGGCGACCTCGCGCATGCTGAGGCGGCGGTCCATGGAGGTCTTCTGGATCCAGCGGAAAGCTTCCGGTTCCGTCAGGCCCATCTTGGTGGTCAGCAGGCTCTTGGCGCGTTCCACCAGCTTGCGGGTGGCGAACTGCTCCTGGAGGTCGGAGACTTCGCTTTCCAGCGCCTTGATTTCCTCGTGGCGGGAGAGCGCGATCTCCAGTGCCGGGATCAGGTCCGCGGGCGTGAACGGCTTGACGACATAGGCCATGGCGCCGGCATCGCGGGCGCGCTCCACGAGTTCCTTCTGGCTGAAGGCGGTCAGCAGCACCACGGGGGCGATGCGGGCCTTGACGATCTTCTCGGCGGCGGAAATGCCGTCCATGACGGGCATCTTGACGTCCATCAGGACCAGGTCCGGCTTCAATTCCTCAGCCAGCTGGACGGCCTTCTCGCCGTTGTCCGCCTCGCCCACAACCTCATAACCCTCGCCCCGCAGGATTTCGATGATGTCGAGGCGGATGAGGGTTTCATCCTCTGCCACAATGACGCGGCGCGCCGGCTGGGACGTGGGCTTTGACTCCGTCTGTTCAGTCACGGGATCTCCTT
Organism: Arthrobacter sp. MAHUQ-56; assembly: GCF_019710585.1. GTDB lineage: Bacteria > Actinomycetota > Actinomycetes > Actinomycetales > Micrococcaceae > Arthrobacter. The sequence continues at coordinate 218,061 of NZ_JAIFZQ010000026.1, forward strand.
GAAAAGGTACGGCGGGACATCACTATCTTAGGTGCCACCGCGGCTGTACTTGGCTTGCAGGGGTTCGGTTGCGGCGACGGCGGCGCGATTCTGGAATTCAGCCTATCTGCATGTAGAGTAATTCCGCGTACGTGAAGCGATCGCGTTGCTCACAGTCAGCTGTGGGCGTAGCGTTTTGCTCCATGTATTCCGCGCCCGAGTGGCGGAATTGGCAGACGCGCCGCACTCAAAATGCGGTATCGAAAGGTGTGTGGGTTCGAGTCCCACCTCGGGCACGGCGTATCCCCTCGTCAGGGGACGATTTTGCTTTGACGTGTTGACAAGGCTTCCGGTCGCGTCATTTGACGAGTTGGTCGTGGGCTGTAGCCTGGCCGCCGCGGTGGCCTGTTCAGGGGTGTGGGGTGGCGGGCTCAAGTCCCTGACTGGTGGGCCTTCCGCCTGTGGTGGGCTTGGTTTATGCGGTTCCTCGTAACGGTTGTCTCGGGTTGGTCTGGAGTGGCCAACACCTGTTCATGGTTCCGGGCTGGCGTTACAACATGACTTTCCGATTCTGGGTGCGACCCGTACTTGGACCCCGCCTCCCTGCCTAAACCGGACCTGGAGTGCGCCGTTTGTCCTGCCAAAGGGGGTGTGGACACTGTCAACACTTATGTCTGCTTTAAGGGCGTTCAGTGGCGGCTAGGAGCGGGAAGGTTTCAGGAGGGGCAAGTAGTGCTCTAGCTGCGCCGTGGGGAATGGCCCAGCGATGACCCAGACCATAAGCCGAACAGCGAACCACGTGGCTTCTGGTCGTCCGAAAATCGCGGGGGAGCGCGGAACCAGGACCTACAGAAGCGCATGCGCCCCTGACACCCTGGATGTTTTGGGGTGCTACCCACGGTGCTCTGACCAAGTTGACCGTATGCTGCCATTTAGCGCGTAATCAGAAGGGTGGGATTTCGACCCGGGGTGTGAGCTAGTCATCCAGGGCTTGGCGCCTATTTCTTCAGGGAGGCGGCGATCTGCTGCATGATCGTGGGGTCGGAGAGGGTGGTGGCGTCACCGGGATCGCGGCCTTCGGCGACATCCTTGAGCAGGCGGCGCATGATCTTGCCGGACCGGGTCTTGGGCAGCTCGGGCACCACCAGGATGTTCTTGGGCTTGGCGATGGGGCCGATTTCCTTGCCCACGTGGTTGCGCAGTTCCTGGACTGTGGCATCGCCGTTGTTGGCGGCGTCGCCGCGGAGGATGACGAACGCGACGACGGCCTGGCCGGTGGTTTCGTCCGTGGCACCCACGACGGCGGCCTCCGCCACGGCGGGGTGGCTGACGAGGGCGGATTCGATCTCCGTGGTGGAGAGCCGGTGGCCGGAGACGTTCATGACGTCGTCCACACGGCCCAGGAGCCAGATGTCGCCGTCCTCGTCCTTCTTGGCGCCGTCCCCGGCGAAGTACATGTTCTCGAACCGGGACCAGTAGGTGTCCTTGAAGCGTTCGGGATCGCCCCAGATGCCGCGGAGCATGGAGGGCCAGGGTTCGCGGATCACCAGGAAGCCGCCGTGCCCGTTGGGCATGGATTCGCCCATTTCATCGACGACGTCCACGGCGATGCCGGGCAGCGGCACCTGCGCGGACCCGGGCTTGGTGGCGGTGACACCGGGCAGCGGCGCGATCATCTGGGCGCCCGTTTCGGTCTGCCACCAGGTGTCAACGATGGGTGCCTTGTCGCCGCCGATAACCTTGCGGTACCACATCCAGGCCTCGGGATTGATCGGCTCACCCACTGAGCCCAGCACCCGCAGGGAGGAGAGGTCGTACTTGGCAGGGATCTCCGCGCCCCACTTCATGAACGTCCGGATGGCGGTGGGGGCGGTGTAGAGGATGGAGACCTTGTACTTTTCCACGATCTCCCACCAGCGGCCCTGGTGCGGGGAGTCCGGGGTGCCTTCGTACATGACCTGGGTGGCGCCGTTGATGAGCGGAGCATAGGCGACGTAGGAGTGTCCGGTGACCCAGCCGACGTCGGCCGTGCACCAGTACACGTCCGTCTCCGGGTGCAGGTCGAAGACAACCTTGTGGGTGTAGGCGGTCTGGGTGAGGTACCCGCCGGTGGTGTGCAGGATGCCCTTGGGCTTTCCGGTGGTGCCGGAGGTGTAGAGGATGTAGAGCGGGTGTTCGGAGTCATGCCCCACGGCGGTGTGTTCGGCGGCCGCGGCGCCGACGGTGTCGTCCCACCAGTGGTCCCGGCCTTCGGTCCAGTCCACGTTCTGGCCGTTGCGCTTGACCACCACCACGTTCTGCACGGTGTGCCCGTCGTGCGCCAGGGCGTCATCCACAGCGGGCTTGAGCGGGCTGGGCTTGCCGCGCCGGTAGGTCCCGTCGGCGGTGACCACGAGCTTGGCTTCGGCATCGTCGATCCGGGAGCGGAGGGCTTCGGCGGAGAAACCGCCGAAGACCACGGAGTGGACGGCTCCGATCCGGGCGCAGGCCAGCATGGTGATGACGGCCTCGGGAATCATGGGCAGGTACACGGCCACCCGGTCACCCTTGGCGACGCCCAGGGACTCGAACGCGTTGGCTGCCTTCTTGACCTCTTCGGTCAGCTGCGCGTACGTGTAGGTGCGGGTGTCGCCCGGCTCGCCCTCGAAGTAGATGGCGACGCGGTCGCCATTGCCGGCCTCGACGTGCCGGTCCAGCGCGTTGTAAGCGGCGTTGAGTTCACCGCCGACGAACCATTTGGCGAACGGAGGGTTGGACCAGTCCAGCGCCTGCGTGAAGTCCTTGCTCCACGTCAGCAGTTCGCGGGCCTTCTTGGTCCAAAAAGCGGGATGGTCGTTGCCCGCCTCCTCATACTCCGCAGCCGTGACCACGGCGCCGGCAGCGAACTCCGCGGCTGGAAGAAATCGATGCGTTTCATGGTGCCATTTCGGGATCGTTGACGAGGTCACAGATTTCCAACTTTCTTCATGTAAGGGCGGTGCTTAGCCGCTTTGGAGCGTTCAGGCGGTGGGGCTTGGCGTGATCGTGGTTTTGGGGCCGGATCCGGTCCCGGTGACGCGGCCGTTAGATCGTGTCCAGGGCAAAACCCCGCGGCGGAAGGTTGTGGGCGGCCCCCTGGTCCTCCCAGCGCAGCCGGCGAACAATAAGTTTCCAATCAACGGCGCTGCCATTGATGGACGGCATGAGGCTTCCCTCCGTGATGAAGTGAGTGTTCTTTTCGTCATTGAATGGCGCCCACCATCCATTGGCGGGGCAGTGGTCGCCGGTCCGGGGACTCTGCGGGTGCGTACGTTTCTTCACGGTCCTGATCCTGAACTTTCCATGTTGTGGCTTTATTCGAAATGTCGTGTGGCCTGCTAGTGAGCGGTACGGCGTGTTACCAGCCGCGCTCGGCGAGGCGGTGCGGCTGGGGGATCTCGTCGACGTTGATGCCCACCATGGCTTCGCCGAGCCCGCGGGAGGCCTTGGCGATGACGTCGGGGTCGTCGTAGAAGGTGGTGGCCTTGACGACGGCGGCGGCGCGCTGGGCGGGGTTGCCGGACTTGAAGATGCCGGAGCCGACGAAGACGCCGTCGGCGCCGAGCTGCATCATCATCGCGGCGTCAGCGGGCGTGGCGATGCCGCCTGCGGTGAACAGGACCACGGGGAGCTTGCCGGCGGCGGCGACTTCCTTGACCAGTTCGTACGGGGCCTGCAGTTCCTTGGCCGCAACGTACAGTTCGTCCTCGGGGAGGGCGGAGAGCTTGGCGATCTCGGCACGGATCTGGCGCATGTGGCCGGTGGCGTTGGAGACGTCGCCGGTGCCGGCCTCGCCCTTGGAACGGATCATCGCCGCGCCCTCGTTGATGCGGCGCAGGGCCTCACCGAGGTTGGTGGCACCGCAGACGAAGGGAACCTTGAAGTTCCACTTGTCGATGTGGTTGACGTAGTCCGCCGGGGTCAGGACCTCGGACTCGTCGATGTAGTCAACGCCGAGGGACTGCAGGACCTGGGCCTCGACGAAGTGGCCGATGCGGGCCTTGGCCATGACCGGGATGGACACGGCGTCGATGATCTGGTCGATCATGTCCGGATCGGACATCCGGGACACGCCGCCCTGGGCACGGATATCGGCCGGAACACGCTCGAGCGCCATGACCGCCACGGCACCGGCGTCTTCGGCGATGCGGGCCTGCTCGACGTTGACGACGTCCATGATGACGCCGCCCTTGAGCATCTCAGCCATGCCACGCTTCACGCGGCTGCTGCCCGTGACAGGCAGGGACCAATCTGGGGCTTGTGATGAGGTGATCATGAGCGTCCTTTTTGGGTGTCCTGGGTGGAAGGAGCGGACGACGATGTGGCGGAAACCAGTTCGTGCCAGTCGGCGACGAGGGGCAGGTTGTGGGCTTCGGACACGGAGTGGTGTGCCACGTGGCCGGCGGCGATGTTGAGGCCGGCAGCGAGTGCGGGGTCGCGGTCGAAGGCGGCCTTGACGCCCAGGTTTGCCAGTGCAACGGCGTAGCGCAGGGTGACGTTGGTCAGCGCGTACGTTGAGGTGTTGGGGACGGCGCCGGGCATGTTGGCGACGCAGTAGAAGATGGTGTTGTGCACCTTGTACGTGGGTTCCTGGTGCGTGGTGGGGTGGGTGTCCTCGAAGCAGCCGCCCTGGTCCACGGCGATGTCCACCAGGACCGAGCCGGGCTTCATCCGGGCTACGAGGTCGTTGGTGACCAGCTTGGGAGCCTTGGCGCCGGGGATGAGCACGGATCCGATGACGAGGTCGGCGTCAACCACTGACTTCTCGATCTCGTACTTGTTGGACGCAACGGTCTTCAGGCGGCCCTGGTATTGGGCGTCGAGGTCGCGGAGGCGGTTGATGTTGATGTCCATGATGGTTACGTCCGCACCCAGGCCCAGGGCCATGGCTGCAGCGTTGGTGCCGGCCACGCCGGCGCCCAGGACGACGACCTTGGCGGGGCGGACGCCGGGCACGCCGCCCAGCAGGACGCCCTTGCCGCCGGCAGGTGCCATGAGGGACGTGGCGCCAACCTGGACGGAGAGCCGGCCGGCGACCTCGGACATCGGTGCGAGCAGCGGCAGGCTGCGGCCTTCCTGCACAGTCTCGTAGGCGATGGCGGTGACGCCGGAGTTGATCAGTTCGCGGGTCAGTTCGGGCTCGGCTGCCAGGTGCAGGTAGGTGAAGAGGATCAGGCCCTTGCGGAAGCGGTGGTATTCGGCCTTGATGGGCTCCTTGACCTTCATCACCATGTCTGCGCGGCCCCAGACGTCGTCCGCCTCGTTGACGATCTCGGCGCCTGCGATGGCGTATTCCTCATCCGTGACACCTGAGCCGAGGCCGGCCCCGCGCTCCACCAGGACGGTGTGGCCGTGGGTGCGGAACTCGTGGACGCCGGCGGCGGTGATGGCCACCCGGAATTCGTTGTTCTTGATTTCTTTGGGGACGCCGATGATCATCGTGTGCTCCATTCTGGGGTCTGAGGCGGCTCGGGGCCTTAGGTCAACCGAATGCACTCTGTCCGCGTTCGTCTTTGAATCGCTCGGTTACGCACGTTTTACATTCGGATTGTTGACAATACTACATCCAGCTCCTAGGTTTGTGTAACACACGTCACAGAACGTGATCATCCTGGTGATCTCCGGCATGTCCGGGCGAAGGAGTAATAATGACGAGCAAACTTTCACGAAGGAACGTCCTGCGCAGTGCGGGGGTGGCTGTACTAGGCGCCGCTGTGGCCGGTTGGGCAACGGGTTGTTCCAGCGTCGCTGCAGGCGGCCCGGCGTCCGGTGGTGCGAGCAACCTTCTGGAGCGGGCGAAGTCCCAGGGTTTCCTCCGGGTGGGTATCGCCAATGAGCCGCCGTACACACAGGTTGACGCGGATGGAACCGTAACCGGCTGTGAGCCCGACGTGCTGCGCGCCGTCTGCAAGCGGCTCGGCATCGACGAGGTTCAAGGCATTATTACGCCGTACGAGTCAATGATTCCCGGGCTGAATGCCAACCGCTGGGACGTCATCGCCGCGGGCCTGTTCATGAAGGAGTCCCGGTGCTCGCAAGTGCTGTACTCCGAGCCGGTCATCGTTTCCACGGAGTCCTTTGCAACGCCGAAGGGCAACCCCAAAGCCATCACCTCTGTTGCCGCCGTGCTCGCTGACCCGGCACTGCGGATTGCAGTTCTCCCAGGGGGCTTCGAAGAGGGTGTACTCAAATCTGCGAACGTTCCAGCCTCCCAGCAGGTCAAGATCAATGACGGGCGCAGCGGCATTGAGGCGCTCAAAGCCAACCGGGCAGACGCCTTCATGTTGCCCACCCTGTCGCTGAAAGCCCTTGCCAAAGACGATGGAAGCTTTGACATCAGCAAGCCGGTAGACGATGCTCCGCGCACCGGTTCCGGTGCTGCCTTCCGCCAGTCCGACGCTGCCTTCCATGAGGCCTACAACAAGGAGCTCGCAGCGTTCAAGAAGACGCCGGAGTTCGCCGAAATCCTCACGAAGTGGGGCTTTGACGCTTCCGTAGTCGATGGCGTCACCTCCGAGGAGCTATGCAAGACCGCGGGCTGATGGTCGGGCACTTCCGGAGGGGGCGGGCATGTCAGCAGTAATCGAGTACGCACCCCTGCTGTGGCAGGGGCTGCTGACCACCATCCTCGTGGCGGTGCTCAGCGGTGCCCTCTGCCTGGTGGTCGCCTTCGCCGCGGGGCTGGCGCGCCTGTCCCGGCACCGCTTCATCAGCTGGCCGGCGGGCGTCTTCATCGAGGTATTCCGCGGGACATCGCTGCTGGTCCAGATGTTCTGGCTGTTCTTCGCACTGCCGTTCTTCGGAATCCAGCTCCACCCGCTGACAGCGGCGGTCTTGGCGCTTGGGCTGAACGAGGGCGCGTACGCCGCAGAAGTCGTGCGGGGTGCCATCGCCAGCCGGGCCAAAGGCCAGACCGAAGCGTGCATCGCACTGGGCATGGAACCCGCACTGAGGCTCAGGCGCATCATCATCCCGCAGTCGATCCCCGCCATGCTGCCGCCCTTCGGAAACGTCATGGTGGACCTGCTGAAGAACACCTCACTCGTCTCCCTCGTCACGGTGGCGGACCTGACCTTCCGGGCACAGATGATTCGCAGCAGCACAGGGCAGACGACGGCGATCTTCATCACCATCCTGGTGATGTACTTTGTCCTCTCTTACCTGCTGACACTGTTCACCAGCTGGCTGGAACGGCGCTACGCGCTCGACCGGAAGGCACTCGCCGCCCAGCGCAAGGAAAGCCAACTCATGAAGGTAGGTGCAGCATGATCTGGGACAACAACTTTGCCGTGTCCGTCATTCCGCTGCTCCTTGAGGGCCTCTGGGTCACGGTCAAGATCACCCTGCTGGGCACCCTGCTGGCTGCCGTTCTCGGTCTGTTCTTCGCGATTCTTCGGCGGCTCGCCATCCCGGTGCTGTCGCCCGTCGTGTCCTTCTTCGTGGTGTTCGTGCGGGGAACCCCGCTGCTGGTCCAGGCCTACTGCGCATTCTTTGTCCTGCCGGCGTACGGCCTCAGCTTCGACGCCTTCACCACGGGCGTAGTGGTTATAGGCGTGAACTACAGCGCTTATATGGCAGAGGTTTACCGCAGCGGCATCCAGGGTGTGCCCAAGGGCCAGTGGGAGGCAGCAACGGCGCTGAGTCTCCCCGGGTCCCGCACCTGGAGCAGGATCATCCTCCCGCAGGCAATACGCACCGTGGTGCCGATGCTCGGGAACTACCTCATCCAGATGTTCAAGGACTCAGCAGTTCTCTCAGCCATCACGGTGGTGGAACTCATGGCAACGGCACAGGCGATCGGAAGCTCCAGCTTCCGGTACCTGGAACCGCTGACCCTGGCAGCGCTGTTGTTCCTCGCCATCAGCTACCCCGCCTCACGGCTCGTCAACAGATTGGAGCGGCGCTATGCGCCCCAGCACTGAACCCCAACCCCTGTCCACTCCGGTGGGCCTTGCCCCCGATCCGATCGTTAGGTTCCAGAACGTCAGCAAGAACTGGGGATCAAACCAGGTCCTGAAGTCGCTGAACTTCGAAGTGGCGCCGGGGGAGAAGGTCTCCATCATCGGTCCTTCCGGATCGGGCAAGACCACCATCCTGCGTATCCTCATGACGCTGGAGACGCCCAGTGAAGGGCTCGTGAAGGTCGACGGCGACGTGTTGTGGGATGTCACGGCCGGCCAGAAGGTGCGCGAGACCAAGCAGATGCGGGAAACCCGGCGCAAGATCGGCATGGTGTTCCAGCAGTTCAACCTGTTTCCGCACATGACCGCCATGGAGAACGTCATCGAGGCGCCCATCCACGTGCTGGGCATGAACAAGGCGGAGGCGAAGGAACGCGCCGCGGAGCTGCTGAACCTGGTGGGCCTCGGGAAGCACATGAACCACACGCCGCCGCAGATGTCCGGCGGGCAGCAGCAGCGTGTGGCCATCGCCCGCGCGCTGGCTATGCGGCCCAGGGTGCTGTTGTTCGACGAGCCCACCTCGGCGCTTGACCCGGAGTTGATCGGCGAGGTGCTGAATGTGATCCGGAACCTCGCGCACACCACGGACATGACCATGCTCATGGTGACGCACGAGATGCGGTTCGCGGAGGAGATCTCGGACCGGGTGGTGATGTTCGACAACGGGGCTGCGGTGGAGAGTGGGCCGCCCGCCCAGATCTTCAAGGACCCGCAGCAGGAACGGACCCGGACCTTCCTCCGGGCCGTCCTGCAGCACTGACGGTCCGCTACACCTCTACAATCATCGCAATTTCAACGGGCGCCAGCCCGGGCAGTTCGGCAACACCGACAGCTGCCCGGGCATGGCGCCCCCTGTCGCCGAAGGCCTGTTCCAGGACCAGCGAGGCGCCGTTGATCACGGCCGGCTGGTCACCGAAGCCTTCGGCCGAAGCTACGTAACCGGTGAGGCTGACCACGGACACGATCCGGTCCAGCGAGCCCAGGTGCTGCTTCAGGGCTGCCAGGCAGTTAAGCACCGCCGTGGCGCTCGCTTCCTGGCCCTGCTCGACGGTGAGCTCGCGGCCCAGCTTGCCGCTGATGGTGAGAACGCCATCGCGCGTGGGCGTCTGGCCCGCCGTGAAGACGAGGTTTCCCACTTGGCGGACCGGAACGTAGTTGGCCACCGGAACGGGTGGGGACGGCAATTCGAGGTCGACGCCGTCGGCCGGAATTTTCGACATGTTCAGGATGCTCCTTAGCGCGGGTTAGCCGGGTCACTACGGACCCTAGGCAAGCGGCAATGGATTGTCAACAATCTACTAATTTTAGGAGAACTAATGAAGCCCATTGAACCCACGTTCGCCGGCCCGGAGGCGCAGGCCGGCATAGGCGTGGTATGCCCGTTCGACATGGCGCTGGACCGAGAGCTGTGGCGGTGGATGCCGTCGGACGTCTCGCTGTTCTTCACCCGGACGCCGTTCTTTGATGAGCCCGTCAGCCTGGAGATGGCAGAGGACGTGAGCGACGACGCCGACATCCTCGCTGCGGTGAAGAACCTTAGCGCCGTGCGCCCCGCGGTCATGGCCTACGCCTGCACGTCCGGCAGCTTCGTCAACGGTTTATCCGGAGCCCGCCATATTTCGAAGGTGATGGCAACCGCCGCCGACGCGCATGGGGTCAGCACCTCCGAGGCGCTCCTGGAGGCGCTGGAGTATCTGGGCGTCTCTAAGGTTGTGGTCATTACGCCGTACGTGGCGGACCTGACCTTGCGGCTGGGGGATTTCCTGGAGGAGGCCGGCCATTCGGTGGCAGCGCAAGCCGGGCTGGGGCTGGACGGGGGTATCTGGCAGGTTCCCTACCAGTCCACTTGCGACTTGATCCGCGGGGCCGACGTTCCGGAGGCGGACGTGGTGTTCATCAGCTGCACCAACTTGCCCACGTACGACATCATCGCGCCGCTGGAGCGGGAACTGGACAAGCCGGTCCTCTCGGCCAACCAGGTGACAGCGTGGGCGTCGCTGCGTCGCCTGGGCAAGGCGGCGGTGGGTCCGGGGCAGCGCCTGCTGGCATAGCCGGGACAAAAGAAATCCCGGCCCGGGCTGTTCGTCTGACAGCCCGGGCCGGGATTTCGTGTCGCGGCGGGCTATGCTCCGACGGCGACCGGTGCCGTCTTCTTGAACAGCGTGCCCAGAGCGTCGCACGGGCGCAGGGCGCCGGCAAGCCGCAGGCCTTGCCAAACGGTTACCTGGTTCGCGGTGAGGACGGGCTTGCCGAGCTCCGCTTCGAGTTCGTTGATCCATCGGGCGCTGTGCAGCGCCGTGTCCGGGATCAGGATCGCCTGCGCCTCGTCACTGTCATTGCTCCGGGCGAGGGCAAGGACGCCCTCGCGGTCAAGCTCGCCGGCAAGGGCGGCCGTGGGGATGTCGTGGCTGACCAGCTGCGTGACCTTGATGCCGCCACGGTTCAACAGTGCCGCGAAGTGCCGGGAGACGTCCTCCGGGTACGTGGCAGCGACGGCCACCTTGGTCAGGTCCAGCGCCTTGCAGGCGTCAACGAATGCCAGGGACGTGGAGGAGGCGGGCACCTCAAGGGCTTCCTGGACCTCCTGAGCCTGCCGGTGTGCGCCCTCCCAGCCGAAGACGAAGCTGCCTGACGTGCATGCCCACATGACGGCGTCGGGCAGGGCTGCTCGCAAGGCGTCCGCGCCTTCCAGGAGCCGCTCGCTCTTGCCGAGGTCCAGCAGGGCCTGGACTTCGTGCGCGTCGACGCCCACGGACGTGTGGACCAGGGGAAGGTGGACCCCCTCGCCCAGGAGTTCCTCCATGAAGGGGTAGTCGTCCTCGGCGCCGAAGCCCGGGTACAGCATGCCAATGGTCACGGCCATAGATTCTCCTTTGAAGTAACCGCGGGAATCGCTCCCGCGGATTGTGCACAATCGTACAATCCCACGACCTCAAAAGATAGGAAAGTAGGATTGTTGACAATAGTGATGCGCGCACCATAACCTGACCGAAGTGTTACCGGCGTCACAGCCGGTGGCGGAGACCGCAGCTTGTACCGGACAAGGAGCTTCACAGCGTGATTGATTCACTGGAATGGGCCACTGCCACGCAGCTGGTTGACGCGTACGGCGCCGGGGAGGTCTCCCCGGTGGAGGCCACGCAGGCGGCCCTGGACGCCATCGAGCAGCACGACGGCGGCATCAACGCCTTCTGCCTGGTGGAGGCGGAATCAGCCCTTGCGGCGGCGCGTGAATCGGAGCAGCGCTGGCGCCGGAACGAGCCGCTGGGCCTGGCCGACGGTGTACCTACCTCCATCAAGGACCTCATGCTTACCAAAGGGTGGCCCACGCTGCGCGGGTCCCGCCTGACCTCCCCAGATGGGGACTGGAACGAGGACGCACCCGCCGTGGCCAGGCTGCGCGAAAATGGTGCTGTGCTGATCGGCAAGGTCACCAGCCCCGAGTTCGGCTGGAAGGGCGTGACCGACAGCCCGCGCTGCGGGATCACCCGCAACCCGTGGGACGTTTCGCGCACCGCCGGCGGTTCCAGCGGGGGCAGCGCGGCCGCCGTGGCGCAGGGCATGGGCCCGTGGTCCGTAGGGACCGACGGCGGCGGCTCCATCCGCATCCCCGCCGGCTTTACCGGCGTTGTGGGTTTCAAACCGACGTACGGGACCGTGCCGCTGTACCCGGCCAGCCCCTTCGGCACCCTCGCCCACGCCGGCCCCATCACCCGCACCGTTGAGGATGCGGCGCTGATGCTGGATATCCTCTCCCGCCCGGATGCTCGCGACTGGTCTGCAGGTCCCGCGCCGACGCGCTCCTTCCTGTCCACCATCGACGAAGGGGTCCGGGGCCGGAAAATCGCTTTCAGCCCGGATCTTGGCTACGGAAAAAATGATCCCGACGTCGACGAGGCAGTCCGCGGGGCAGTCCAGGTCCTGCAGGACCTGGGGGCCGAGGTGGAGGAAATCGACCTTGGCTGGCAGGACCCGGTGGACGCCTACCACGTGCTCTGGTTCAGCGGTGCGGCCAAAGTGGTGGAAGGCTACGGCCCCGGTGCCGCGGAACAGCTTGATCCGCTGCTGGCGGCGGCACTGGAACGGCACTCCGGCTTCAGCGCCGGGGACTTCCTGGACGCCACGGCGGTCCGCATGAAACTGGGCCGGGAGATGGGGCTTCTCCACGAGCGCTTCGACCTCCTGGTGACCCCCACCCTTCCTATTCCGGCCTTCGAAGCCGGCCGGGACGTCCCGGCCGGCTCGTCGTCGCAGGACTGGACCTCGTGGACGCCCTACACATACCCCTTTAACCTGACCCAGCAGCCGGGCATTAGTGTCCCGTGCGGCTTCACCGTTGAAGGCCTTCCGGTCGGGCTGCAGATAGTAGGTCCCCGGCATGGCGACGCCGGGGTGCTCTCGGCGGCTGCCGCATACCAGGGCGCCGCCGACTGGCAGCACGCCCGCCCCATTTCCATCCCGGCAATGTCCACCCCCGTCCCGAAGTAAGGCAGAAAATGGCCAGGTACATCAACATCACCCTTGAAAAGCGCGGAGTCACCTGCAAGGCGCTCCTGCACGACGATGCAGCGCCCCGTACGGCCAAAGCCGTCTGGGATGCGCTTCCCCTCAGCGGACAGGTCTTCCATGGAAAGTACGCCCGTAACGAGATCTACAACCTGGTCCCGGCGTTTGCTCCGGCTGAACCCGGCGCAGAGAACACCACCGTGACTCCCATTCCGGGCGACGTCTGCTACTTCACGTTTACGTCCAACGACCTCAAGACGCCGTCACACGGCTATGAAGCCGACTCCACGGATTCGGTACAGACCATCGTCGACCTTGCCGTCTTCTATGGCCGCAACAACCTGCTGCTGAACGGCGACACGGGCTGGGTGCCCGGCAACGTGTTCGCCACCATCGTGGAGGGCCTGGATGGAATGGCGGCCGCCTGCCAGGACATCTGGATGGGCGGCGCCCGAGACGAAACGCTGACCTACTCACGGGCAGTTGATACCACGGACTGAACCGCATCTGCCGGGGCCGCCATGCGTGCGGCCCCGGCTTCTTTTACATAATCCAAGGAATCTCAGCCTGCTGGCAGTAGGATTGTAGACAGTTTTTGGGTCCGGCTCTTCTGCCGGCAGAAGAATATGGGTCCGGAGCGTCCCCGAGGGCCGCGACCGGGCCCCTGACGGAATAGTAGGTACCGATGCAGAGATTTGAGCCCCTGGTGCGCGAGTCCACACCAGCAATCATTGCCGGTAAGCTGCGCACGGCAATCGGGCTGGGCCAGATACCGCCGGGCTCCCAGCTGGGGGAGGCGGAACTGGCCAAGGAGCTCGGCGTCAGCCGGGGACCGCTCCGTGAGGCCATGCAGCGGCTCACGCAGGAAGGCCTGCTGATCAGCATCCGCAACCGCGGCCTGTTCGTGATCACCATGACCGATGAAGAGGTCCGCGACATGTATGCGGCGCGCACCGCCGTCGAACGCGCCGCCTCCGAACTGATCCTGCAGAAGGGCGGCAAGGGTGTCGCCGCGCAGCTGGTATCGATCGTCAAAGCCATGCAGAGAGCCGCCGACAAAGGCGACCTGGACGCGATGTCCGAAGCCGATATGGAATACCACGCCACGCTGGTGGCGGCGGCCGAAAGCACCCGGCTGACCCGCATGCACAACACTCTGCTGACCGAGACCCGAATGTGCCTTACCGCCCTGGAGAAAAAGTACCCCGACCCGCATGCCCGGGTGGCCGAACACCAAGCCATCGCCGAGGCCTTGGGGGACGGGGACCAGGAGCGCGTGGGCAAGCTTTTGATCAGCCACATGGAAGACGCGTTGGAACGCCTGACCGGCGGCAGCGGCGATGCCGAGGTTGCGACCGCCTGACCAGGGGCCCGCGCCTTCGCGCCACCGTTGAAATGTTACCGCTCAAAAGAAGGGGGCCGGCTGCACAATGTGCATCCGGCCCCCTTCCGCGTTAATTGATGGTCTGTCTGCTCCCGCCGTGCCGCAGGCAAAGCAGCGCGTAAGCGCGGGCGGCGGCGACAATCTCGGCAATGCTGACGGATTCGTTCACTTGGTGGGCCTGGTCATTCAGTCCGCCGGGGCCCATCACAATCGCCGGCACGCCGAGGTCCCGGACCACGAAGCCGCCGTCGCAGGCAGCCGTCCAGCCGCGGATGGCGCTGTCAACGCCGGCGTCCGCCAGCGCGGCCACGGAGTTAGACACCAGCGGGTGGTCCTCGGGGGTGCGGAAACCGGGCATCTCCATGGTGACCCCGGCCGAGACCGAGATGCCGTCCGTGTCGATGCCGGCCTCCCGGACCTGTGCCAGGAGGCGGTCCAGGATTTGCTGCGCGTCGTCGTCAGGCATGAGCCGGCGGTCGAGTGAAACGGTACATTCCGCGGCCACCATGGAGGTGCCCGTGCCGCCCTGGATGAGGCCGATGTTCCAGGTGCCCGCGCCCAGTAGCGCGTCCTGGTCCTCCTGAAGCACGGCGTGGTCCTTGCGGACCAGTTCCAGGATCCTGGCGGCGGCATCGATGGCGTTCCGGCCGTCGGCGGGCCGGCCGGAGTGGGCTGACTTGCCGGTGACTTTCAGTTCGATGTAGCTGTCACCCCGGCAGCCGATCACGGTCTCCAGGTCGGTGGGCTCCGCCACCACGCAGGCCGAATAGCTGAAGGCCGGATCGGCTGCGGCGGAGGCGGTGTACGCGCGGATGCCGATGCCCAGGTCCTCCTCATCCACGGTGCAGGCCAGTGCCGCGTTGAACGGCAGTTCGGCACCGGCGGCCTTGAGTGCCTTGAGTGCGATGAGCACGGCGGCAAGGCCGCCTTTCATGTCCGTGGAACCGCGGCCGAACAGCCGGCCGTCCCGTATGTAGGGTTCAAACGGGGGACGCTCCCAGCCGGTCCCGGCCGGAACAACGTCCGAATGGCCCAGGAACAGCATGCCTGGCATGCTGCCGCCGGGCAGGACGGCCGTGAAGTTCGGCCGTCCCTCCGCGACGGTTTCGGTGACAACGTCCAGGCCAGCGGCCCGGCTGAACTCCGTCAGGACCTGCACGGTGGCTTCCTCGGTCCCGCCGGGGTTCTCGCCGCCGGCCGCCACCAGTGCGGCGGTGAGCGCCACCAGGTCAGCTTCGCTGATCAGGCCCAGGACCCTGTCCTCAAGGAGCTGCAGATCCTGTTGGACGGCGGCACTCACGCGCCTGCCCCGGCCTTAAGCGCTGAAAGCTCACGGTCCATGGCCCGGCCAAGCCGGACGATGCCTTCCTCGGCCCGCTCCGGAGTGGTCGATGCGAAGCAGAGGCGGACGGCGTCGTCGAACTTCCCGCTGGCGGACAGCGCTGGCCCGGGGATGAACGCCACCCCTTCTGCCAGTGCCGTTTCGAAGAGCTTCCGGGTGGAGATCCCTGCATCCTCGCCCTGCAGGGTGAGCCAGAGGAAGAAGCCCCCTTCAGGATCGGTGGTGGTGATCCGGTCGCCGAGGTGCCGGCGGAGGCTTTCCTGCATCGCGTCCTTGCGGCGCTTGTACTCCGTGCGCAGGCCGGCCAGGTGGTTGTCCAGGCCGCCGCGGCGGATGAATTCGGCCACGATGTGCTGGTTGGGGACGTTGGTGCAGGTGTCCATCGCCTGCTTGGCGTTGATGACCAGCTGGCGGAGCGCCGGATCGGTGTCAACCCAGCCCACGCGCAGGCCCGGAGCCAGGATCTTAGAGAACGTGCGGACAGAGAAAAGCAGCGGATCGCCCGGGCTCAGAGCCTGGAAGGACGGCAGGTCCTCGCCCTGGAACCGGAGGAGACCGTAGGGGTCGTCGTCGATTATCACGGCGTTCCACTCGTGGGCCAGTTCCAACAGCTGATGGCGCCGGGCCAGTGACAGGGTGACGCCGGAAGGGTTCTGGAAGTTGGGGATGGTGTAGATGGCCTTGGGCGTGCGCCCGGCGGCGGCCACCAACTCCGGGAGGGCCTCGACGATGAGGCCGTTTTCGTCCATAGGCGCTTCGAGCAGTTCGGCGCCGTAGCTCAGGGCGGTGGCGCTGCCGTTCGTGTACGTGGGGCTTTCAACAATGACCAGGTCGCCGGGGTTGATGAAGATCTTGCACGCCAGGTCCAGGCCCTGCATGCCGCCGGCGGTGATGGTGACGCGGTCCTCCGTGGTGGGATCCGTGGTCCCGGCAAGGTAGTCCACCAGCGCCTTCAGGAGCACGGGCTCGCCCTCGGTGGCGCCGTAGGTCATGGAGCTGTGGTCGATGACCTTGTCAGCGATGTCGCGGAATTCGTCCAGCGGCACGGCTTCGTCCGCGGGGGAGCCCATGGCGAAGCGGACAATGTCGTGGGTCTGGGCGGCCAGCAGGGACGTGCTGGAGTCGATTACCGAGCCCACCAGGCTGGCGGCGCGGTCTGCCAGCGGCAATGCCTGGGCGCGGGTAGCGATGTGGTTCACGGCTTAGCCGCCTTTCTGGATGAGTTCGCGGGGGAAGCTGGTGAAGGTTTCCACCCCGTCGGCGGTGACGCGGATGGATTCAGAGAGTTCGTAGCCGTAGTTGTCCATCCACATGCCTCCGATGACGTGGAAGGTCATGTTCTCCTCGAGGATGGATTCCTCCTCGGAGCGGATGGAGATGGTGCGCTCGCC
Source organism: Arthrobacter sp. MAHUQ-56 (assembly GCF_019710585.1). Taxonomy (GTDB): domain Bacteria; phylum Actinomycetota; class Actinomycetes; order Actinomycetales; family Micrococcaceae; genus Arthrobacter. The sequence goes on from NZ_JAIFZQ010000026.1 coordinate 234,642, forward strand.
CCAGTCCGGCGGGTAGCCGACGCCGATCGAGTAACCGATGCGGGACGGTTTTTCCAGGCCGTACTTGGCCAGTGTCCAGTTCCAGGCGCGGGCAAGTTCCCGGACGGGAACGCCCGGCTGGACCTCGGTAAGCACGGCATTCAGACCGTCCGCGACGGCGTCTGCCAGCTTGGCGAGCCGCTCCGGCTTCTTGCCGAGCGTCAGGGTGCGCGCCAGGGGCGTGTGGTACCGCTGGTGGGCGCCGGCGAGTTCGATCACCACGGCCTGGCCGGCCTCGAAGCGGTCCTCGCTCCAGGTCAGGTGTGGGGTGTCGGCAGCTTCGCCGGTGGGCAGCATCGGCACGATGGCTGGGTAGTCGCCGCCGATGCCGTTGGCGCCCCGGATCTGGGCCTGGCTGATCGCCGCGGCCGCATCGCATTGGCGGACGCCGACGTCGATCGTTTCCACAGCAGCCTGCATCGCCGCCATGCAGACCTGGGCGGCGCCGCGCATCAGCTGGATCTCGGCGGGGGACTTGACGGAGCGCACCCAGTTGACCAGCTCGAAACTGTCCACAAGGGTCCATTCGGGGATGGCGTTGACCAGCGAACGGTACGCCTTGGGGGAGAAGAAGTGCGAGTCCATCTCCAGGCCCACGCAGCCTTTGGTGGCAGGGGCGATGAGGTGGCGCTCGCGCAATGCAAAAGCCACCCAATCGAAGGGGTGGACATGCGGGCGGTGGACGTACTGCTCGGGGTATCCTACGATGCATTCCTCGGGCAGCCAGGTGGTCCGGGTGGCGCCGCCGGCATCCATGGCCCGGCTAAACAACAGCATGGGGCCGTCAGCCGGCACAAAGACCAGTTGCGGGGTATAGAAGGACCAGGCGTTGTAGCCGGTCAGGTAGTAGATGTTGGCAGGATCGGTGACCAGCAGGGCTGACAGCCCCTGCCTGGCCATGCGCAAGCGGACGCCGGCGAGCCTGGCATCATATTCCTCTTGGCTGAACAGCAAAGAGACACCTCCGATTTAGTTAGTAGATTGTTTACAATTTACGTCATGTGTCATGGCTCACACAAGCCGGCGCGCAGCGCTGCGGGCAGGGGTGTGTGCAGGACTATCGGCGGCTGACGTAGCCGCGCTGCTTGTCCACCACGTTGTTGAGCTGCCCGCCGCTGGTCCAGTGCTCGAGATTCTCCTGGAATTGGCGCGCCAATGCGTCCCGCCAGCCGACCACGTCGCCGCACATGTGGGCGGACATGTGGACGTTGTCCATGGCCCAGAAGGGGTGCGCGGCAGGAACCGGCTCCTCGGTGAAGACGTCCAGGGACGCAGCAGCAATCAGCCCCTCCTGAAGGGCCTCGATCAGCGCCGTCTCGTCCACCAGTGCGCCGCGGCCCACGTTGATGAGGTGCGCGGACGGCTTCATGGCGGCGAGAACCTTGCGGTCCACCATGTTCCTGGTCTGGTCGGTCAGGGGTGCAATGAGCACCACGTGGTCCGCCCAGCCCGCATGCGCCGCCAGGTCCCCGCTGGCCAGGACAGTGCCGAAGTCCGGGTCGCCGCCGCCGGCGGTGCGGCCCACGCCGCGGACGTCAATCCCCACCGCGCGCAGGAGCCGGGCTGTGGCCCGGCCGATGCCGCCGGTGCCCACAACCAGTGCGCGGGAACCCTCGGTGCGGGTCAGCTCGCGGTGTTGCCACGTGGACTGCTGCTGCAGTGCCTTGCTGCGGTGCAGTTGCTTGTCGTGCGCCAGGATGGACGCCAGGACGAATTCTGCGATCGGCCGGTCAAAGGTGCCGTGGGCGTTGGTCACCACCACGTCCGAGGAGCGCAGTTCCTCGAACATCATCGCGTCCACTCCGGCCGCCGCCACGTGAACCCATTTGAGGGTATCGGCGTGCGGCCAGGCTTCGCTCAGTGCCGATGAGAAGAAGTCCCAGAGGAATAGAACGTCGGCGCCGCGTGATGCTTCCGCGAGTCCGGCTGCGTCCGTGAGGACCACGTCGGCCATCTGTTCAATATCGGTCAGGTTGTAGGGGCGGGGCTGCCCTTCGGCGACCAGGATCACAACCCGGGGCTTCATTGCCTCGGATGCTCCTGCCGGGGCCGGTAGGTGCTGCCCTTGGATATCAGTGTTACTCACGCCACAACCCTACGCGATATTAGGATTGTTGACAATAAACAGATGTGACCTGCATCATGGGTGGCATGACTTCCCTCAGCCCCGCACTCAAGCAAGCAACCCCCGTCGTCGTGGACCACGCCCTTGGCAGCTGGATCCACGGGACGGACGGCAAAGACTACCTGGACTTCACCACTGGCATCGGAGTGACCAGCACCGGCCACTGCCACCCGAAGGTCGTGGCCGCAGCACAGGAACAGGTGGGCAAGATCATCCACGCCCAATACACCACCGTGATGCACAAGCCGCTGCTGGAACTGACCGAAAAACTCGGTGAGGTCCTCCCCTCCGGCCTGGACTCCGTCTTCTACGCCAACTCCGGCTCCGAAGCTGTGGAAGCTGCCATCCGGCTGGCCCGCATGGCCACCGCCCGCCCCAACATCGTGGTGTTCCAGGGCGGCTTCCACGGCCGCACCGTCGCCGCAGCATCCCTCACCACCGCCGGCACCAAATTCTCCGCCGGCTTCTCCCCGCTGATGGCCGGCGTCCACATGTCCGCGTTCCCCTACGCCTACCGCTACGGCTGGGACGAGGCACTCGCCGTTGAGTTTGCCCTGCAGGAACTGGACTACCTGCTGCAGACCCGCACGGCCCCCAACGACACCGCCGCTTTCCTCATCGAACCGGCCCTGGGGGACGGCGGCTACCTGCCCACCCCGCCCGCCTTCATGGAGGGCCTGCGTGAGCGTGCCGACAAGTACGGCATCCAGCTGATCTTCGATGAGGTCCAGGCCGGCGTGGGCCGCACCGGAAAGTTCTGGGGCCACCAGTACTCCAACGCCACCCCGGACATCATCATCACGGCAAAGGGCATCGCCTCCGGCTTCCCGATTTCCGCCATCGCCGCCTCCACCGAAACCATGTCCAAGGCTTGGCCCGGTTCCCAGGGCGGTACCTACGGCGGAAACGCAGTTTCCGCTGCGGCCGGCGTCGCCACCCTCGAAGTGGTCAAGGAAGAAGGCCTCGTGGAGAACTCCCGCATCCGCGGCGAGCAGCTCCAGGCGGGCCTCAAGGAGATCCAGCAGCGGTTCCCGGTCATCGGCGATGTCCGCGGCCGCGGCCTGATGCAGGGCATTGAGTTCACCGGCGAGGACGGCAAGCCGGATGCAGCCACGGCCGCGGCAATCCAGCAGGCCACCACGGAGCAGGGGCTGCTGACCCTGACCTGCGGCCCTGCAGGCAACGTGGTCCGCCTCATCCCGGCGCTGGTAGTCACCGCCGAAGAGATCGCCACCGGCCTGGAGCGCTTCGAAGCGGCCGTCGGTGCCGTGGTCGGCGCTGTTCCCGCCACAGCTGGAGCCTGAGTCGCGCGATGACTGTATGCTCCCTGCCCGACACACGGGCCACCGTCGTATCCGCAGCCGGCCCTGACCCGGCGCAGCAGCGGATACTGCAGCGGTTGTCCGCGGCCGGCATCGACGCGGATGCTTCGCCGCGGCGGCTGGCTGAGTATTCCTATGACGCCTCCAATTACCGCGTGGCGCCGCTCGCCGTGGTGTTCCCGCGGTCCACCGAGGACGTGGTGGGAACGCTGGCGGCGTGCCGGGAGACCGCCACCCCGCTGATCAGCCGCGGCGGGGGCACGTCCATGGCCGGCAACGCGATCGGACCCGGCGTGGTGCTGGACTTCTCGCGCCACATGAACCGCATCCACGGCATCGACGAGGCCGCCGGGACAGTCTCGGTGGATCCGGGAGTGGTCCTGGCAGTGCTCTCCCGCGAGGTGGAGCGGGCCACAGGCAACCGCTACACGTTCGCCCCGGACCCGTCCTCCAAAAACCGGGCCACCATTGGCGGTTCGCTCGGGAATGACGCATGCGGGAACCACTCCGTGCGCTATGGCCGCACGTCGGACCACGTTGTGGAGATCGACGTCGTCACCTCCGGGGGTGCCCGGCTCACCGCCACAGCGGACGGACTTCGTGCCACGGACCCTGCCGACAACGCTGCGTCAGCGCATGCAGCCGCACTGACGGATTCGCTGAAGGAACTGGCGCACGCCAACCTGGCCGAGTTCCGGGTTGAGCTGGGCCGGATCCAGCGGCAGGTTTCGGGATACCACCTGGATAACCTGCTGCCGGAAAAGGGCTTCAACGTAGCGCGCGCCCTGGTGGGTTCGGAAGGAACCTGCGCCATCATCACCGGTGCGAGGATGAAGCTGGTCCCCAAACCGGCCAGTGCTCTGCTGGTCTGCCTGGGTTACGCAGACGTGGTGGACGCAGCGCGGGACATCACCACCATCTTGGAATTCTCGCCGGCCGCCGTGGAAGGCATCGACGAAGCTATCGTGGACACCATGCGTTTCCGGCGCGGCGCCGAATCGGTGCTCGGACTGCCGGAGGGCAAGGCCTGGCTGTATGTGGACCTCGACGGCGACGATCCCGCCCAGGTGCGCGCCGAGGCTGACCGCCTGCTGGCCCGGCTCCTAGAAAACGGCCGCCTGGTGGCCGGCCGCCTGGTTCCGGACACGGTGGAGCGCGCTTCGCTGTGGCGGGTCCGCGAGGATGGCGCCGGGCTTTCCGCCCGTCTCGCCAGCGGTGGCGAATCATGGCCCGGATGGGAGGACTCCGCCGTCGCACCGGAAAACCTGGCCGGCTACCTTGCCGATTTCCGGGGGCTGCTGGACAGCTTCGGGCTGCAGGGGGTCATGTACGGGCACTTCGGCGCAGGCTGCATGCACATCCGCATCACTTACGATCTCCGCACGGAGGAAGGCCGCGAGGTGTTCCGCCGGTTTTCCGCGGAGGCGGCGAAGCTGGTGGTCCGGCACGGTGGCTCGCTCTCCGGCGAGCACGGGGACGGCAGGGCCCGTTCGCAGCTGCTTCCGCTGATGTACTCGGCGCGGATGCTGGCGGCGTTTTCAGACTTCCGCAGGCTGTGGGATCCCGTATCCATCCTCAATCCGGGGTCCCTCACGGACCCTGACCCGCTGGATGAGAACCTGGCGCTGGACGGCGTGCCGCAGCGGGAATGGCGCACCAGCTTTGACCTCCGGCCGCTTCATTCCGGCGGCGGCTCGGCCAGCGAAACGGACAACCCGGCCGATTCCACCGGCAGCGGGATGGATCCGTGGGTGCATGCCGTCCAGGCGTGCATCGGCGTAGGCCGCTGCCGCACGGACGCCGGCGGCGTGATGTGCCCCAGCTACCGGGCCACCGGTGACGAAAAAGACTCCACCCGCGGCCGGTCCCGCGTGCTGCAGGACATGGTCCGCGGCGCGCGCACCGTGGACGAGGGCTGGAAGTCCGAGGAGGTACGGGAAGCACTGGACCTGTGCCTCTCATGCAAGGCCTGCTCCAGCGACTGCCCCACGGGTGTGGACATGGCCACCTACAAATCCGAGTTCTTCAGCCACTACTACCAGGGCAGGCTGCGCCCGCTCTCGCATTTCTCGCTGGGCTGGCTGCCGCGCTGGCTCAAGGTCACCGGGCACATTGCGCCGCTGGTCAACGCTGTCCTGGCGACGCCGCTGGGCAAATTCGCCGCCATGCTGGGTGGCCTGACCACCCGCCGTGACCTGCCCCGGTTCGCCGGTGACAGCGAATGGCGGAAAGAGGTAGCCGCGGCGGGCGTGGCCATGCCTGGCCGGAAGGCGCTGCACCGGAAGGCGCTGCGGCAGGATCACGACGGCGGGACGCGCCGGAAAGGTGACACCACCTTGGGTGCCGGCCACCCTGCCGGTGGTCCCCTGGGTGCCGCGGCAACCGGCGTCGTGCTCTTTGTGGATACCTTCACCAAAGGCTTCCGGCCAGAGGTGGCAGGTGCCGCGGCCCGGGTGCTGGCCAGTACGGGGGCACCCACGGAATGCTCGGCAGACGCGTGCTGCGGGCTGACATGGATCTCCACCGGGCAGCTGGGTACCGCGAAGAAGCTGATGGCCAACGCCGCTGAGGTCCTGGACGATGGCACGGACCATCCCATCGTGGTGGTGGAGCCCAGCTGTGCCGCGGCGCTGCGGAAGGACCTGCCCGAACTGGTCCACACTGACCAGGCCCGGCGGGTTGCCGCGAGGGTCCGCAGCTTCGCCCAGCATGTGGGTGAACTCGCCGCTTCAGGCTGGACGCCCGCACCGGCCGCGCCGCTTCCGGACCAAGTGGTGCTGCAGACGCATTGCCATGAGTACTCTGTGTTCGGCGCGAAGACCCAGGGGAGCGCACTTGCGGCCATGGGCGTAGCCAACGTGGTGGACGCCACCGGTTGCTGCGGCGTGGCAGGGAACTTCGGTTTCGAAAAGGAACACTTCGAGGTGAGCATGAAGGTTGCCGAGCAGGCCCTGGCGCCAGCGCTGCGAGCCACCGGAACCGGATCCGTGGTCCTCACTGACGGGTTCTCCTGTGCCATGCAGGTCAAGCAGATCGATCCCGAACGGCCGGGATACCATCTCGCCCAGCTCCTGGACCCGGGACAAACTGTCCCAAAACAAGCCTGACCAGACTCTCCATCGCCAACGAAAAAGGATTTCCGATATGACAACCCAGACCACCCAGACCGCCGGCACCTCGCAGCAGGCCAGGGACGCCATCGCCAAGGTCAGCACCGGCCTCTTTATCGACGGTGAATGGACCGAAGCCGCCTCCGGCGCCCGGTTCGACGTTCTCAACCCCGCCACCGAGGAAGTCATCGCCACCGTGGCCGACGGCGGCCCGGAGGACGCCCGTCGCGCCATCGAGACAGCAGGCCGCGTCCAGGAAGACTGGGCCAAGACCGCACCGCGCGAGCGCAGCGAAATCCTCCGACGCGCCTACGATCTCATCATGGCCCGCCAGGACGAACTGGCCCTCATCATGACCTCCGAAATGGGAAAGCCGTTCGCCGAGGCCAAGGGAGAAGTAGCCTACGCCGCAGAGTTCTTCCGTTGGTTCTCCGAGGAAGCCGTCAGGATCGGAGGCGACCTGACCACCACCGGGGACGGCAAGAACCGCATCCTGGTCTCCAAGCAGCCGGTGGGACCCTGCGTACTGGTCACACCGTGGAACTTTCCGCTCGCAATGGGCACGCGCAAGATTGGCCCTGCCATCGCCGCAGGCTGCACTATGGTGTTCAAACCAGCCAACCTGACCCCGCTGTCCTCGTTGGCGCTGGTGGACATCCTCATCGAGGCCGGCCTGCCTAAGGGCGTCCTGAACGTGGTGTGCACCACCAAGGCTTCCGCTGTTGTTTCGCCTTGGATGTCCAGTGGTATTGCCCGCAAGGTCAGTTTCACCGGCTCCACCGAAGTGGGCGTCCGGCTGCTGGAGCAGGCTGCCCAGCACGTCATGCGCTCCTCCATGGAGCTGGGCGGCAACGCGCCGTTCATCGTGTTCGAGGACGCCGACCTGGACCGCGCCGTTGACGGAGCGGTGGCAGCCAAGATGCGCAACATGGGCGAGGCGTGCACGGCTGCCAATCGCCTCTTTGTCCAGCGCCCCGTCGCAGACGAATTCGCCCGCCGGCTCGCCGCCCGCTTGGACGCACTCTCCGTAGGTGACGGTACCGAGCCCGGGACCGACGTCGGACCCCTCGTCGAGGAGAAGGCGCTGACCAAGGTACAGGAACTGGTGGACGACGCCGTGGCCAAGGGTGCCACCGTTGTTTGCGGTGGCTCACGCCCGCAGCGGCCCGGCTACTTCTACACCCCCACGGTCCTCTCCGGCGTCAGCGAAGAAGCCGACCTGATGAGCCAGGAAATCTTCGGCCCCGTGGCACCCGTTGTGCCGTTCGACACCGAAGAGGAAGTCATCCGGCTGGCCAACGACACCCCGTGGGGCCTGGTGGGCTACCTGTTCACGCAGGACGTGGACCGCGGATTCCGGATGGGTGACGCGCTGGAGGTGGGCATGGTTGGATTGAACACCGGTATCGTCTCCAATCCGGCTGCTCCGTTCGGCGGAATCAAGGCTTCAGGCCTGGGGCGCGAGGGCGGGCGCATAGGCATCGAAGAATTCCTCGAAACCAAATACATGGCCGTGCCACGCGGCTGAATTCCCCCGCACTGCAGGCGAAGAAGCCCCCCCACAGCCCCCTAGCAAGGACGAACCAATGATGACCAGTCCCCAGCCCGTTTCCAACAAGCAACCGGAACCCGTGACGGCGCCGGGAGCCGAACCCCGTACCGACGAGGGCAAGCGTTCACTGCGCCGCTCCATCCTGGGGTCGGCCCTGGGCAATGCCGTGGAGTGGTTCGATTACGGCGTCTACGGCTACCTCACCATCTACATGGCCGCGAACTTCTTCGGCTCCGCCGAGGGCGACGGCGGCCTGGGCGTCACGCTGACGCTTGCCACCCTGGCACTGTCCTTCCTGGTCCGCCCCCTTGGGGGCTTGATCCTCGGCCCGCTGGGAGACAGGGTGGGGCGGCAGAAAGTCATGGTCCTCACCGTGACCCTAATGACGTTGGCTACCGGTGCCATCGGCCTGCTTCCCACGCTGGGAACCGTAGGGTTGCTGGCGCCGGTGCTGCTGCTGGTCTGCCGGCTGGTGCAGGGCTTCTCTGCCGGCGGAGAGTACGGAGGCGCAGCCGTTTACATGGCCGAGTCTGCCCCGGACCGCCGCCGAGGTTTCCTGGGTTCGTTCCTCGAATTCGGCACCACCGTGGGCTTCATCCTGGCGGCCATCGTCTGCACCACGCTGATTGCCGTGGTGGGGGACCAGGGCATGCAGGATGGCTGGTGGCGCGTACCGTTCCTGCTGACCGTCCCGCTGGGACTCACGGCCCTGTGGATCCGGACCCGTCTGGTGGAAGCACCGGTGTTCTCCGAGGCGTCCCAGCACAAAGAAATCACGCATTCGCCGTTGCGCCACGCATTCAAGCACAACTGGCGCCAGCTGCTGGTGCTGGCAGGATTCGTAGTCCTGCTGAACGTGGCGTTCTACCTCATCCTTGGCTACATGCCCACCTACCTGAGCGCACAACTGGGACACAGTACCGCGCAGGGCAACTGGATGCTGGTGGCCATCATGGCCATGATGCTGGTAGCCATCCCGCCCGTGGGTGCGCTGTCGGACCGGTTCGGCCGCAAGCCGCTGCTGCTGGTCGCCGCAGCCGGTTACAGTTTGTTGTCCGTCCCTGCGGTCATGCTGCTCGGCGTTCCCAACGTGCTGCTGCAATTCCTGGGCCTGGCGGTGCTCGGACTCCTCCTGGTGATCCTGGTGGCTTCGGTGTCCTCAACGCTGCCGGCCCTGTTTCCCACGGCGGTCCGGTACACCGGCTTCGCCATCGCCTACAACTTTTCCACCGCATTCTTTGCCGGACCGTCGCAAACCATCGCGAACCAGCTTATCGAGACCACCGGCAACCAGCTGGTGCCAGGCTGGTACATGGCGATCGCCGGCGTAATCGGGCTGGTGAGTGTCCTCTGCATGCGGGAAACCGCCCAGGCCACGCTCCGCGGCGAGACCCTCCCAGGCGCCCCCGAGTCCGTCGGCTTCCCCAAGCGCGGCTACGTGGAGCAGAACCGCAAGGACGCCGAGTCCCGCCGGGCCGGAGGGCAGACCGTATCAGGCTGAGCTCATCGGGGGAGTGCAAACAGCTGAACCTGCCTTTCGCTCTTCCCGGCACCCCGGGAAGAGCGAAAGGTCCTCCCTCTCCCGCGCATCCACAACCAAACAAAACGTTCTGCAGAAGGACCGATACAATGAACTCCGCGAACAGCGTCACGGGCAGCAGCCGCGTGAAGTGTGGCATGGCTGAGATGCTCAAGGGCGGCGTCATCATGGACGTCGTCAACGTCGAGCAGGCCCGCATCGCCGAAGACGCCGGTGCCGTGGCTGTCATGGCGCTGGAGCGCGTTCCTGCCGATATCCGCGCCCAGGGCGGCGTATCCCGGATGTCCGATCCGGACATGATCGACCAGATCATCGATGCCGTGTCCATCCCGGTCATGGCCAAGGCCCGGATCGGCCACTTCGTCGAGGCCCAGGTCCTGCAGTCCCTCGGCGTGGACTACATCGACGAGTCCGAGGTCCTGACCCCGGCCGACTACATCAACCACATCGACAAGTGGAACTTCAAGGTTCCCTTCGTCTGCGGTGCCACCAACCTCGGTGAGGCCCTGCGCCGCATCAACGAGGGCGCAGCCATGATCCGTTCCAAGGGCGAGGCCGGCACCGGCGACGTCTCCAACGCCACCGGCCACATGCGCCAGATCCGTGCCGAGATCGCCAAGCTCTCCGCCCTGCCCGAGGACGAGCTCTACGTCGCGGCCAAGGAACTGCAGGCCCCGTACGAACTGGTCAAGGAAGTCGCCGCCGCCGGCAAGCTCCCCGTGGTCCTGTTCACCGCCGGCGGCATCGCCACGCCCGCTGACGCCGCGATGATGATGCAGCTCGGCGCCGACGGCGTCTTCGTCGGCTCCGGCATCTTCAAGTCCGGCAACCCCGCCCAGCGCGCCGCCGCCGTCGTGAAGGCCACCACCTTCTACGACGATCCCGACGTCATCGCCAAGGCCTCCCGCGGCCTGGGCGAAGCGATGGTGGGCATCAACGTCGACGAGATCCCCCAGCCCCACCGCCTCGCTGAGCGCGGCTGGTAAAGGGCCGTGGAATGGAAATACGCCACCTTTTCGAAACTTGCTCAGCCATGCAAGCGAAGCCAGCCCCCGGTGAAAGGCTTATGGTTGAAGATTGGATGTGGCTTGACTCGGGCGACCGCGTTCGGATTGAGCGGGAGAATGGGTCCACGAGTGGTTTGATAGATGTTGTGGCCCCGGATGCTTCGGTATTTTGGCCCTGGCTAGACGACGCCGAAGGATGAGTCATCATCAACGAGGACGATGATGTCGGGGTGTTTCTGGACGAAGCTGATTGACGTCAGGCTTCTAATTGGCGGCGCTAGGTGGCGGTCTCTTCACCGGTACAACCTGAATGACAGGCAGATTCTGTCATAGCATGTGTTGCCCGAAGCGATGAAATCCTCACCGATGCTGGCTGCAGGTCGAATGCTGATAACGGTGAATCCATCCGCTTCGGGGGGACGCACGGTGCAGCGGTTGAGGCGGACGTACTCTGGGGCCCAGAAGTCTCATGGCGGAGAGTGAACAGCTACGTCGCCCGGATTCGGGAGAGCTCTTGGAATGTTCAGGAAAAGCTCGATTGGGGGGACATTGTTCACACTTTTCGTATCGGAGTGCCTCGTACCGCCCTCGAATTACTCCGGTTTCCGTATGTATTCGCGGGTTCGCAGTGTTTGCAAGGGCGAGAATGTAGTTCGAGTCCCACCTCGGGCACAGTAGATCGCCTCGTCAGAGGGGCTTTTTGCTTTAACGTGTTGACATAGCTTGTGGTGGCGTGCCTCTGACTCTTGGTTGGCGGGTTGTGGCCTGGCTGCCGCGAGGGCCTATTCAGGTGTGTGGGGTGGCGGGCTCGAGTCCGTGGCTGTTAGGCCTTCCGCCTGCTGAACGGGGGTTATTCGGTTCCTTATTCCGGTTCTGTCGGGTGGGCCCGGCGTGGCCTACCTCTATTCATGTTCCGCCGGAGCGGGGACAGCATGACTGCTTCAAAGTCGACCAAGGGCTTTCGAACAAGGCGGGTTTGGCCGGCCGAGGCGGCAATGCGCTGGCGTTTGTCCTGCCCAAGGAGGCGTGGACAATGTCCACACTGTGTCTGCTTTTGTTTTATGGTCGGGAGCGATCCTGCGGAGAGGTGATCGGTGAAGGGGCCCAACACGAACCGGAGGTTGTTCTTCGGACGGGTCGTAAACAGAATGCAAAACATGGTCATAATACATTAGATGGTGGTGGTGACATGTTTGCGTAATTTGAAGTATATTGCAGTCATGGCACGAAGCGGCAATTCTGAAACCCTCAGCACCGGCGTACGCGACCGGATACGCAAAGATATTCTGGCAGGGCGCTGGCTTCCGGGGCAGAATCTGCAGCTGATGCCCTTGTCCAAGCACTATGCAACCTCCAGCACCGTGGTGCGGGAGGCCCTCACGCGACTCTCTGGTGACCGGCTGGTGGAGCTCAAGCCGAATCGCGGCTTCTTTGTTCCCCAGATCTCGCTCGATGAGCTGCGGGACTTCAACGAGTTGAGGTGCCGCGCCGAGGAGTACGGCATTCAGCTCGCCATTGAACGGGGCGACCTGCATTGGGAGTCCGAGGTTTTCGCCGCCCACCATATGCTGGAGCGCATTCCGCGGTTCTTGGACGACACCCTGGAGCTGAATCCTGAGTGGGTCGAGGCCCATGACAACTTCCACAAGAAAATGCTCTCGGCGTGTGGACTGCCAGTACTGATCGACCTGACCTCCGTGCTGGCAGATGAGAACTCGCTGCACCGCCGCTGGTCGGCGCCGTCAAAGAAATCCGTGAGCCGCGACATGGACCAGGAGCACCGAGAAATCCTGCAGGCCGTTGTGGACCGAGACGCCGAGCTAGCAGGACGGTTGCTGAGAGAGCACTACACCAGGTCCATGAATAACATTCTCGAAGTGGGGTTCCTTCCGGAGGCGCAGCGAGTTGCCCAGTCCGAAGGTCTGTCGGATGTGACGCAGACGTCAGCTTGATGAAGCTACTTTTCATCATCATTCTCGAGAGGGACTGGTGCCCCAACCCGTGATCGGTGGAAGGGAACGGACCTTGAATAACGCTCTTCATCACCGTTGATGCCGCATATCTGCTGATCAGAGAAACTCCACTTGTGTGGCGTCAGGTACGGCTGGCGCTTCAACTTTGCCCGCCTCGTTCCCGCCTGCACCGACGGCGCCTGTTCGCAGCGATGCCATGGGCTGATCCGGCCATTTCAGGCCACATCTGCGGGCTTAGAGGTCATGCTTTCGTTCGTGGATAGGTGGATCCCAGAGTCCGTGTGCCCATGCAGGCATTGGGGGAGTCGCATTATCCAGGGGAAGGCGCGCTTGGCAGTCCTGCCGGTTGCCGGGACGTGGCTTCGAAAGTGGCCGGCACAAGCGCAGCTCACCTACTGATGTGCGGTGGGTCAATGCGCTGGCAACATTGCCGCGGACAGCCTGTTGGTGCCGCCAGCATTTTCGTGGAGCACCACACGGACCCGGATCAGGTCTACGACGAGGAGTGGTCTCCCAGTTAAATGGTGTGGCGACGTCCGTGCCTGAGCTAGGAGAGGTTCGACAGTGCCTTCACTGAGATTTGCTGGCATGGCTTTCGGCTCCGTGGAGGCGGCCACCAGGGTCAGGTGAACAGCCATTATCACTGATGGCAACCTGCGCACTCGCGCACGTCGCACCTTTGCTGACGGCCGACCTCCCCCCGGACGGAAACGTTAGGGTGCCGGGTGCTTACTTCCGAAGTCGAGTCAGGATGCGGCCGCGGGCGTCCTGGAACCGCGGGTCCGCTTTGGTGGCAACTTGATCGCGGTGCGTGCCGAAGCCGGTCTCGATCACGTCCACGACGGTGGCCGGTTTCTCGGCGATGACAATCACCCTGTCAGCCAGATAGATGGCCTCGTCTACGTCGTGCGTCACGAGCATAATGGTCACTCCGAGCTTCTCCCGGAGGTCGATTACCAGGTCTTCGAGGTCAAAGCGTGTTTGCGCATCGACGGAGGCAAATGGCTCGTCCATGAGTAACACCTTGGCGTTGTAGGCCAGTGCACGGGCGATGGCCACACGCTGCTGCATACCACCGGACATCTCCCATGGGTACTTGTTCCCCTGGCCGCCCAGCCCCACGGCATCCAAGGCCTCGTCCGCGGCTTTGTTGCGCAAAGGCTTCTTCTGTCCGCGCCCTTGCAGCGGGAAGGCGATATTCTCGCGGGTGGTCATCCACGGCATCAGGGACCGCGAGTAGTCCTGAAAGACCACGGCCACATCACGGTGCGGTCCCTCAAGGGCACCGCCGCCCACCACGACTTGGCCGGCCTTCGGTTTGAGCAGACCGGACAGGCCTTTGAGCAGAGTGGTTTTGCCGACGCCGGACGGGCCGACAATCGAGACAAACTCCCCGTTGCCGACAGTGAGGCTGAGATTCTCGATGATGCGCTTCTCATCAGCACCCTCCCCGTATCCCAGGGAGAGGTCTGTGACGCGCAGCAGGGAATCTTCGCTGACGCGTGTCAGCGTACCGCCGGGGACGCTTTCGGTGTTAGACATGATTCAGACTCCTTATAAAAGACGTGTCGTGGCGCATCAGCGGGCGCCGGATTTGTGATACCAAGCCAAGATCTGCCTGTCGATCAGGCTGAAGCCGATCACCAGGACGTAGCCGATGACACCCACGAGCAGCGCCCCACTCCATGTCTCGGGGATCCGGAAAGTGCTGGAGGAGTGAAGGATGTAGAAGCCCAGCCCGACATTGGAGGCGAAAAGCTCGCTGACTACCATGACGACGATGCCGATTGGCAGCGCGACGCGTATGCCGGCGATGACCTGAGGCATGGCTCCCGGAAGCACCACCCGACGGTAGTAGAGCATCCGCGGGATACCGAAGACGCGGGACACCCGTCGCACCCCGACCTCCACGCCCAGGCTTCCATCGATTGTGTTCAGCAGGATCGGCCAGACGCAGGCGAGGGCTACGGCGTAGATCTTCGAAGCTGAACCCAATCCGAAAATACCGATAATTAGCGGAACCAAGGCGGACTGCGGCACGGAACGTACGAAGTGTATGTAGGGGTCGAGGATAAGCCGCAGCCGTTTTGTTTCGCCCAGGATGAGCCCCAAGGCCACACCCACGACGCTGGCGATCAGCAGCCCTAACGCCAGGTTAGAGAGACTCGAGCTCATGGCCTGCAGTAGTACGCCGTTGGTAAAGTCCCGGCCCATCACGCCGAGGATCCGTGAGAGCGGGGGAACAAACAGGTTGGTGCTGTTCGCCGAGGCGAACCACCAGAGGACGACTAGTAAAACGGGCAGCCAGAGCCGCCACAACACGTTTGTCAAAGTTCTCATATGACGCTCCTGGTCGGTTTGAGCTCGATGCACTGGAGGTTTATCGGAGGGGGTGTGCTCGTCGTGGAGGGCTCAGTCATCACTCTGTCTGTTCCATCGGAGCAGACGCCCCTCTGCCCGGCCCAGTAAAGAGGCCACGAGCCATCCGAAGATGCCCGCGAAGAACAAGTAGGCAAGTGCGTTGTCCCAGCGCTCTGCCTCCTGGGCGAGCGTGATCAGTCGTCCCAGCCCCGGCACCTGGGTCAGGACCTCGACTCCGACCGCGGCAAGTATCGCGATGGACGCTGAGATGCGCACGCCGGTGGCGATGAACGGCAGGGCTGACGGCAACAAGACTTTTCGGAACCACAAGCCCTTCGGGATCTGAAAGACCGTCGCAGTGGATACGATGCCTGGATCCAGTCTTCGAGATCCAAGGATTGACTGCACCAGTACGGGCCAGACCGCGGCGAGCACGACCATGGTGATTTTCATGTTCGTCGTGGCACCCAGCACCAGCATCATCACCGGCATTAGCGCGATGGTCGGAAAGGCGCGGCCGAATTCAACGATCAAAGCGGCTGAGCGGTCCAGCGGACGGACCGTGCCGAT
The DNA here is from genome assembly GCF_019710585.1 of Arthrobacter sp. MAHUQ-56. GTDB lineage: Bacteria > Actinomycetota > Actinomycetes > Actinomycetales > Micrococcaceae > Arthrobacter. The sequence continues at coordinate 250,241 of NZ_JAIFZQ010000026.1, forward strand.
CAGCAGCCCCAGGACGACGCCGATTGCACAGGAGAGCAACCAGCCCGCCAATGCGGCGAAGAGCGTGTAACCGAAGCCCACCCAGAAGTTGCCCATGGTGACCACGGTGAAGATGGAGGTCACAATATCGGGGACGCCCGGGGTGATTTTGGGCAGAAGCCCGCTCATCAGTGCGAACTGCCAAAGAAGCAGAATCACTACCAGGGTAATCACTCGCTGGAAGGTAAGCGTCCAGTTAACGCTGGGCCGGCCGCTGAAGGCCATTGGAGTGGTTGTAGTTGTAGCCATGGCTCATATCTCCGCTCAGGCGCGCGGAGCTCCTTCCCACAAGATCTCATCAACGCTCTTGGGCTTGGAGACCATGCCGAACTTTTTCAAAGCGTCAGTTGTTTCCTGTGACACCTTGGGATCAACAGCCACTTGCTGCTCGACCAGCGGCCCCTTGGAATTTTCGATGGAGTTTCCAGTCACCTCGCTGCGTACCTTGTAGACGGCGTCCGCGTTGCCAGGGTCGTTGTAGAAAGAGACAGCCTTGGCCATGGCCTCATTGAACTTTTTCGCGGTCTCACCATCCGCCTGGAGCCATGGGTCGGTGGCCGCCCAGAGAGTGATGCCGAGCCCAGCGCGATACTGACGGGAAGGGTTGGCGATCACGTGGAAGGAGGCATCAGAGATGACTTGGTTGTAGAAGCTGTCGGCCGGAAAGATCGCATCCACCTGGGAGCTGGACAGCGCGGTACGCATCGACGCATAGGGCAGTGCGACCTGCTTGACGGTATCCAGATTCACACCAGCGTCCGTCAGTGCCTGCAGGACAGGCACGTTGCCTCCGGAGCCGAGTGAGTTGAAGGCGATCGTTTTGCCTTTCAAGCCGGACAGATCAGTGATGCCGCTGTCCTTGCGCACAACCACACCGGAGGTGTCTACCACCTTGGAAATGAGACCCGCACCAGAGATCAGCTTGATGGGCAGGTCCTCAGCAGTAGCGGTTACAGCTGCATCCCAGGAGACCGTGCTGATCTGAGCTGATCCTCCAACAAGCTGGCTGAGGTTGTCCTGGGCGGTGCCGCCCGGCCGGATATCTACATCCAAACCAGCCTCATCGAAGAAGCCCTTCTGTTTCGCAATGTACAGGGGCTCGTAATTTATGGGTGCATGCAGGACGGTGATCTTCTTGGCGGCGGCGGACTCAGCCCCGCCGCCGCAGGCCGTAACGGCCATGATGCCTGCCAAGGCCATGGCCAGGGCGGCCCTACGGGGCACCATCGGGGTCATTTTCTTCATGCGTCTTCTCACTTTCCAATCTGAGGGTTATATGACACTCTCCAGCTGAGAATGCATAAAGCGAGGATAACGTAAATGTGGCCCATTGCACACTATTTTTCGTGAGCCACGTCATACTGCGTTGTAAGTGGAGGGAAAAGCCGTGGCGGCGTGCTTCCACGGCGGTGCAGCGCTGCTGCTGGAGCGGGTGCCCACCTGCCAAATGAGCGTGGCAATATAGCCCGTTCGTCGCAGTGCGCCACTGGCGCAAATGCGAAGGGACCATCACTAAAGGGCAGATGCCAAAGCAAGCCATCCGATTCGTGAAGCACCCACGATCACCGGAATCGCTGGAAGATCAGGTTGCAGTTGGCGAATCCGGAAGGCACTCAGACGGAAAGCAGCAACATCAGCAACTAACGGTGCTGCATAACGACGCCATGTCGTGCAAGCAGAGGCCGACTTCACACGAAAGCGGGCGGGGGTAGGTGGCGAGAGTAGATCAGGCCGCAGGCCGAGACAGACGGAGAGGCTACGAAAGTTAGTTTTCTCGTACTCGGTAGCCCTGCGCCAGCAGCTCCGGAGTCAGCAGATCGCGTTCTGACCCATGCCGCCCGATCAGCGCTGCCCGGACGGCTCCGCCAGCAGGGCCGCCAGCTCGGACATGTCCTCCAGCTGTTCCAAATGGTGGACCAGCTCAAGCACATGGTCGGCAACGGAGTCCTCAAGAGTTCCGTTCCACGCCATGTTGCTGCGGAACTTGGCCTCTATACGCTCACGGTTCAATGGGGCGAAGTGAATGTCCCCAAGCACCCGGTCAACACGAATGCGGTGGCGATCGCCGGACGTAAGTCGCACCTCGACCTCAGCCGTCTGGGCCTGTTCGCGGGGTAGCGAGCCGAGGATCTCTATCTTTTCCAACATCCTCTGCAGTCCTGGATCGCGCATGTGAGCCTCGTTCATGTGCTGCAGTCCAACGGTTCCGTACATCAGCGCCGTGGCCACAGCGAACCTGATGCTAAAGGCGCCCGAGACCTCCGGGCAGCTTCCAACGGTGAACTCCTGTCCGACGAAGCCGGCCTTGGTCTGCGGATTCACAAATATCTGGATGCCCTCCACATTGTCGGGAGCGATCCGATGCGCCTCCACCAGCTGCACGGTGGCATCCAGCGACGCCTGGCTCGCCCGGCACGTCGGCCACGGCTTAATGACGGCATCGGCGTAGAACTCCTGACCGAGGCCCTCGGTGATCTTCTCAGGTTGCGGTGCGGCGCTCCACTGGGCAAGGAAACCGAAACGTCCCCCGATCGGGTCGTCAGGTCCCCGGAATCCCGTGCTGGCCAGCTCAGCGGAGAAGACAGCGTTGCGAGCGGAAAGGGAGATCGGCAGCTTGAACGCCAGTGTCTTGTCGTTGATGTTGTCAATGGTCCCGGATACTTGGTTTATGACCAGCCCCAGCCCGTGATGCAAGGTGGCAGCGTCCTGCCCCATCAGGAGTCCGGCCGTGGCCACGCCGCCCAGAGCATTTATCGTCCCAGTGTTGTCTCCGCCGCCGTACACATCGAAGCCGGTGGCATGACCGAGCCTCGCGGCCAGGTCGTCTCCATAGATCAGTGCGGTGAGCAGGTCCCTACCACCGCGTCGTCGGGCCTCAGCCACAGCGAGTGCCACGGAGACAGTAGTGCCCGTGATGTGCGAGGGGATCTGCACCCCCTCGGCGTGATCAGCCCCGACAGGCTCGAAATCATATGACCTCATCAGGGCCGCGTTAGCCAGAGCGGCATGCATCGCGGGTACCTTGACGCCCGTGGTCAGAACGGTCGACTCTGCGCGGCCACCCCAACCGGTGACCAGGTCGATCAACGAGGAGCTGCCTTCAGCCTGAGTACCGGCCGCGATCAGACCCAGAGCGTCCAAAACACGCGTCTTGGCCCGATCGATTGCTTCCGAGGGCAGCGACTTGAAGTCCGCTGCCGCAAGATGGTCGGTCAGGACCGCCGTAAGTGTCTTGTCCATCGCCTTGGGTTACGCCCGGCCGGCCGTGGGAACCTTTTGACGATCCAGGAATTCCCATACCGTTCCCTTGTCTCCATTGCGCTGGCCCTTGATGTGCTCGAGCATGCGTGCCCGTCCTACGGAACCGAGGTAAAACCGCTCATACAGCTCGATGCGCGAACCCAGGGCCGACCCAGCGAAATCCCAAGCGGTTCGGAAGATCCGGGAACGCTCTTGAGCGCTGATGCCCCCCGCTCCCGGAAGGTACTTCTCGAGCATGGGAGCCAGCTCCGGGTTATCGAACGCTGCCAGGGAGGGAGTGGCCAGCAGATTGTGCGAACCCATCGTTTTGATGATGTCGTTCACCCGGATCATCCATTCCGGCATGATCGTGCGCAGCACACCGATATCATCGTGCACGAAGTAGGCACCACCGCCCCAGTCATGGGCTCGGCGCTCAGCGGAGTCGATGATCGCCCGGGTCATCACCAGGAAGCCGTGAACCTCACCAAGCATGGTGGTGACGTCCGGCCGCGCACCTGACCCGGTGACCCGGGCCATCTCGGCGAGCAAATCGTAGGCAAACTCCAGCTTTACAGCGGCCCGGATGGCCGTCTGCTGCTGGGTGCATCCGGTAGCAGTTCCTTGGTTCACCGAGTTGTAGAGATCCAGCTCCCCATCAATGAAGATACGGTCGTGGGGGATGAGCACGTCATTAAATATGACCACCCCGTCCTGCTCGTCAAACCGGGATGAGAAGGGCCGGTCCTCGCGGGAGGCATCTACACCGTAATGATCACGGCAGATAATTGCGACGCCTTCGGCCGCCACGGGGATGGCGAAGGACAGGGCGTACTTTTCGTATCCGGGCTTGATGGGAGTTGCCGGGTAAACGTAGATCTCGTCGGCGATCGGACCGAGGGTCGCCAGGACCTTCGCGCCGCGAACGATCACACCCTCGTCAGTGCGATCCACCACCTGAAGTGTGAGGTCGGCGTTGGCTCCGTCCAGCTCACCGATCGATTTGTCGATGTTGGCGTGGACGATGGTGTGGGTGAGGGCCAAGTCGTTCTCGGCCACGTACTTCTGGTAGGCCTTGATCCGCTCGAAGTAGATTGGATCGGAGGAAGCCTTTTCCCAGAGGTCTGTGCGGGAGACGTGTCCAGCCAGGACCACGTTCACGTAGTCGGGAGTGCGCCCCAGCATGCCCATGGAATAGCGGGCGAACCGGTCAAAGGCACGGTGCCGGCGTTCGATGTCCTCCTGGTTGGCGGGACGCAGGTGGGATACCGAGATCATGTCGCCGCTGTCGGGACTTTCGAACAGGCAGTCGTCCCAGTGCTCCCATTGGTAGTCGAAGTATTCGGCCATTCCTGCAAGGGAGCCGGCGAAATCCGGATGTTCAGTAACATCGATCTGCTCGTTTCCGTACCAGACCGTGCGTCCGTCCTTAAGTCCCTCTACGTATTCATATCCACGTCGTGCTCCCATTGAGCTCTCCTTCATCTCTAACGTCGGGTGAGAAACAGGACGCCTAGCGGACGGCCCGATTGTTCTCATGTTGGTTGTTTTGCTACTGACGGCTATCTAACCGGCGGTCCGCCTGCGCCTTTGGGATGGATCAGGCCGAACGGAGGCCAGCTGCGGTGTACCTGCGGTAGTCCTTGGCAGCCGGACCCGCCAGGGTGCGACTGACTTCTGCTGCTGCCTCCTGAAGGGCCGAGGCCCATTCCCGGACCGTGGCCGCATCCACGCCCGACGGCAGGTTGCCGAGCCGAATTACAAGTCCGGAGTTAGTCGGCTCATCTGCCTCGGGGGCAAAGACCGGTACGACCACAGATGCCAGGTCGATATTGGTGTCTGCCACGTCCAGCGCGCATCCGAAGTACTGGCGGCTTTGTGCGATGGTGGTGCGGACTGCGCGATCACGAGCGGGCGTCAGCTCTGCGCCGGCCCACTCGGCCAAGGCCTCGTTGAGTTCGCCATAGCCTGCCGGATCCTGGTTGATACGGGAGACGGCGTATCCCTGCTCGCGCACGCGGGTAAGAGCCTCGCGATAATAGGTGAGGACATCCTCGTCCTGCGGGAAGATCCGGCCCAGCCAGGCAGCCACCTGGTCTGGGCTCCATGCCACGGCGGCCTCGCCCAGCGGCGGGATCAAAGGGATCCGCACGCCGATGCGTTCGTCCGCGTCGGTGTTGCCGCCGTAGGACGTGGCACCGATCGTTTGGTCCAGGGAGCTGATCTGGACCAGAGCTGCGGCCGAGCAGCTGAACCTCTGGGCAAGCTCATCGAGCTGTGGACGAGCGGCTTCCGCCAACCGGACCGCAGAAATCAGCGACTCGTCCACGTGAGCCGACAGGCCGGTGGTCGAGAAACCACCATAGCCGCCTTGAAAGAACAGTAGCGGCGTCACACCTCGGTCGACGGCGAGGTCGTCGACCGAGACCAGGGTGATGTAGTGGTCACCGGCCTCCACTTCCTCGGTGATCCGCCCATGGATGTGCGCGACGGCGCCGTCGATCATGGGGGCGCCCCAGGGTGAGAGAGTCCATCCGACCTTGTCGAACTTCGCCGGATCCTTGGACGCCAGGGTGCGGCAGGCCTGCATCTGGTCGTGGGCGAAGACCGAAATGCAGACGTGGTCTGCCACACGCAGCTTCGGGTAGGTCGATGACGTGGTCATGGGCATGAAGGCAACCAGCGGGGGCTCCAGGGAGACCGAGCTGAAAGTGCCTACGACCATACCCACTGGCGTTTCGTTGACCATGGCGGAGACCACGACGACGCCGGTTGGGTAATGACCCATGACGTCGCGGAATGCACGGGGGTCGAAGTGCGGCCTCTGGTCCACCTCAGCAATGCTCATGGTGTCCTCCTGGTGAAGGGTTGTGTGATTGGTTCCCGCCAGTTTGCAATATCCGACGGAGAATATATTTGATGTGTACGACCATAACCCCGTCGGCATCAATGAGTCCACCTCCAATTTCTGGCCACATGGTGGAGGGGGCCGTCAGGTGCAGAATATATTTCTACTTGCTTAATGCACGATGACAGGGATATTGTTTACCTTGGATGTGATGCAGAGTACTAACGCGTCGCCACGAAGGGTGCCTTGCCTCACCGCACGGCACTCGGAGGATTTTTGTGCAGGGGGACGATTTGAGCAGCATTCAGGTTGGGCCGCGAGAAGGACCCTGACGACCTCACGGAGCCCTTGTCGCCCACGGCGGTCAGACCCGGGATCTATAACCGGATCGCTAGTCCCTGCCGTCTTAAGTAATAGGAGGAGACTGTCCGGGGACGGCAGATCTTCCTCGACAAGCGGCTGCCGGGTATGCCCGGCTGACCGCATTTCCACCTAACCATGCTTCATCTCGAGGAGATCTTATGGCGAGCAAGCCCACCAACGGTGACCTGTACTGGACAGAGGAGTACCCGACGATCACCGAGTCAGATGAATCCCTGCAGGCGTACGTCGCAGGGGCTGAAGCTCCTGTTCTGCTGGCAGCGTTGGCCACCACCTTGCAGGATCTGTCCTATGTGCCGGCCGAACTATCCCCGCCGCTTCCCCCGCTGGGCACGGCGCTGCTGCCCCATGGAGGGATGTCTCCGGAACAGGTCCAGCGTGCCCAGGATCTGGCGCTGACCGGAATGAAGCGGCTGAGAGACGAGCGAATCCGCAGCGTGCAGCAACTGAGCGCCGAAGATGCTTCCGTGATTTTGGATTGGTTCACCGGCGGCCGCGCCGCCAGAGACCGATCCTGGATGGGGCAACTGAAGCATGAATTCGCCCCTGCGGCAGATCGGAACGGTTCGGCTGAATGGAACTATGCCGACTACCCCGATCACCGGGCCGTCGCGCCATTCACGACCTTGATAGTCGGGGCAGGCATCTCCGGTATCGCCGCCGCCTATCGCCTACAGGAAGCTGGACTGCCATACCGCTGGATTGAGGCTTCGCACCGGATCGGTGGCACGTGGTGGAAGAATCACTATCCGGGTGTGCGTTTGGATACCCCCACCTACGGCTACAGCTTCTCCTTCGCACAGCGGGTCGACTGGCCGAACCAGTTCGCCGCCGGGGCGGAGGTTCTGGATTACTTGGAGACGCTGGCGGAGAAGGCCGACTTCACCGAAGCGATAGAGCTGAACACCTCCCTGACGTGCGCCGTGTGGGATGAGGACTCGGCGACTTGGAGGGCCACCACGCGCAGCAAGGACGGTCATGAGACTACCGAGAGCTACAACGCGATCATCACTGGTGTGGGGCAGCTGGATCATCCCTTCATTCCGACCTGGCCGGGGCAGGCCGACTTCAAGGGAGTCCAGATGCATTCCCAAGAGTGGGACCATTCGGTGGACCTGAAGGGCAAGAAGGTGGCCGTAATCGGCACAGGCGCCTCCGCTTACCAGATCGTCCCAGCCATAATCGGCGAGGTCGACAAGATGTACCTGTTCCAGCGCAGTGCCCCCTGGATGCTGCCGGCACCCACCTACCACGAGGCGATGTCGGACGCTGCCCAGTGGCTGCACCAGAAGGTCCCAGCTTACGGACAGCTGTTCCGTCTCTTCGTCACCGCCGGCGGCATCGAAGGGCGCATGGAACTCGCAAAGGCTGAGGAGGGCTGGGATGGTGCACCCCTAAGCGTCTCAAAGGCCAACGAGGAATTTCGCCAGGCCATCATCGAACGCATGCGCGAGCAGTATGAAGGCCGCCCTGACCTGCTGGAGAAGGCGATCCCGAATTACCCGCCGTCGGCCAAGCGCATGCTCCGCGACAACGGCGTGTGGGCCGCAGCCCTGCGCGAACCACAGACGGAAGTCATCACAGAAGGTTTGGCATCCTTCACCAAGACCGGCCTGGTCACCGACAACGGACGAGAACTCGATGTCGATGTCGTCATCTACGCTACCGGGTTCCGTCCGTCCGATTACTTGGACCCGATCAAGATCGTGGGCCGCCACGGCTTGGAGATCCATGACTACTGGGGCGGGGACGCGAAAGGCTTCGCCGGAATCACCGTTCCCAACTTCCCAAACCTGTTCATGCTGCTCGGCCCCAACACCGGCGGAGTAGTCGCCGGAGGGCTGCACTTCATGATCGAACGCGCGGCCGAGTACGCAGTCGAGGCCATCCACCAGATCCTGGATCTCGACGTGCGCGCCCTGGATTTGAAGCAGGATGCGTTGGACGAGCACATAGCCTGGGTCGACGCAGAGAACGAAAAGATGACCTGGGGGCAGCCGTACGTGAAGACATGGTACAAGAACAAATTCAATCGGGTATCACAAGTGTGGCCCTTTAAAACCACTGAATACTGGCGTATTACGGAGCAAGTGAACAGTAATGACTACGAGTTTCTGAAGTGACTGCTCTTGACGTGACAGTCCGGTACGCCCGGCTGTCCGACCCCGATAACAGGTTCTCCGAGGCCGAGCCTCTCACGGCGACGGCGGAAGGACTGCCTGCACCGGTCGGGCCTCTGGCCTTCCCGCAGCTGCCAGGTGGATTGAACGCGCTACTGGGGGCAGCCAACAGCGAGCTCGCACAATCGCATGATGCCTTCCAGCTGCGCGTGCAGGCTCCAAGGATGTCTAAGGGGCTGCCTGTGGTGGTATTTATACCCGGTGGCGGGTTCACCACGGGGACGGGCAATGCCCGGTGGTTCAGTGCCCCTTCGCTGGTTCACGACGACCGGTGCGTTTTGGTCACCGTCAACTATCGGATCGGCATCCTCGGACATCTGGGAATCGATGGAAACCCACTTGACTCCCAGCGGCCGCTGCGCGACCTGGCCGTGGCTCTGCGCTGGGTCAAAGAAAACATCCTGCTGTTCGGCGGGGATCCAGAAAAGATTACTCTCGCCGGCGACTCGGCGGGGGCATGGTACGCCTACGCGCTTTCCACTCTTGAGGAGACCCGCGGCTTGTTTCGCCGCACCGCACTGATCAGCCTCCCGTGGGAGCCTGCGTTGACAGTTGAACAGTACCGGGACAGGTGGTCGCTGGCCACCACCTCGCTGTCGGGCTGCGGCGGACTCGCTGAGGCCTCGTGGGAATCGCTTCTCCGCGCCCAAGCCAGCCTCGCTAAGGCTTACGCCGGCCGCGGGATGCCATTGATGCCAGCCGTCGGCGATAATCTGGGTGCCGACCTCCACAACTACTCTGCCACTGCATCGAAGCTACACGTCGAATCACTGGCGATTCTCTCAACCTCGGAAGAATGCGCAGCTTTCCTGCTCTCCGTCCCAGAGACGGCCTTCCCGGAAGAAGCCGCCGATGGCTTCACCCAGAGCCGGTTCGAGAACCCGGACGCGGTGCGCGACTGGGTCGACCGCAAAGTCCCCGGGGGGTCCGCCAAGGCCCGGATGGTGGAACTGATGACCCTACACCAGTTCCGGCTCGCGAACCTGGAACTGGCCAAGGCTGCTGCAGGTGCCGGCCTCACCGTGTATCTGGCCGGGTTCTCCGTGCAGAGCCCGCTGCCGGGCGCAGGCAGCCCCCACTGCATGCCGATGCCGTTCCTGTTCGATTCTCTCCGGCAATGGAATGATGCACCCATGCTGGCTGGCCTGGAACCGAAGATATTCGCCACCACCTCGGAAGCCTTGAGGGGCTGGTTCGCGGGGTTCATTCACGACGGCCGCATCCGTGTGGCGAACGAATACGGGACTCCTTTCACCGTCTCCGACCCCCTCCGGCTGGAGTTCGACGGCGGCCAACCCTACTACGAGGTTCCCTCCGAGCTCGGGCTGGTCGCTCGTCGCTGAAAGAGAGCTGCGCAGTCGTGCCTGCGCTTCAAAACTGGTAAGACGCAAGGACTTTTGCTACACAATCCCCATCCAATTCAGGAGAGGGCCCATAACTACCTGAGCTTTTACGCAGCGGACGGGCAATAGGCTTTGGCATCTCGCATGAATCGTATGGCTGTCAAGCAGTGTCCGGTGGGAAGGAAGGCAACGGGACGGGTCGAGGCGTTGTCAGGCAGCGATTTGGACAGTCCTGCCCCAGGGCGTCGATCTTTAGTTGCGAGGCGAACATGCGCAACATCTGGTCCGCCGCCAACCCCAAGGTCAAGCGGCGGCGGCATCGCCGAAAGGCTTCCTCCGCGCGCTCCCGGACCTGGCAGGGAGACCACAACAGGGACGCACCTTCAGCAGCCCCAATCTCGCCGAACTCCGGATCTTCGCGTCGACCTTTGCCGCCGAGAAGCCGGCGGCAAAGGTAAGCAGAGGATGCCATCTTCAAATATCCTATGCATACGGCACCTCTACCGCTCTAATCAGTTTCCCGGCAGTCCAGCAAGATCTTGCCAATGTGGGCCCTGCTGTCGAAGTGGACGTGAGCCCTACTTACTTCAGAAAGTGGGTACACCTTTTCTGTCACCGGTTTGATGGCTCCGGCCTTGAGGAGCGGGAGGACAAGACGTTTCACGCTTGCCATGATGGCTGTCTTCTGTTGGGGGGAGCGGTCCCGCAGCAGGGTCCCTGACACGGATGCCTTTTTCTTCATTAGGGCCGCGAAGTCCAAAATGCCTTCGGGGCCGCCTTGCATACCGATGGTCACGATCCGTCCGAATGGCGCCAGGGCTTCAACATTTTTGGGCAGATACTTTCCTCCCACAGTATCGAGGACGATGTCTGCGCCACCTTCAGCAAGCATTCTTTTGGCGAAGTCCTCTTCCTTGTAGTTAATCAAGACGTCAGCGCCGAGGCGATGGGCCACCTCAAGCTTGGCATCGCTGGATGCCGTGACTGCTACCCGCCCCCCAAGAGCCTTGACGAGCTGGATCCCGAAGACTCCAATACCCCCCGTGGCTCCGTGGATCAGAACCGTCTCACCGGGAGCGAACTGGCCTGTGTCACAAATATTCGAGACCAGCGTGGCCGCAACCTCTGGTACCCCCGCGGCTTCGATCAAACCGATTCCCTTCGGAATCGCCACGACATGGTCCGCGTTGACGGCGACGTATTCCGCGTATCCGCCGGACGCCAGCAGTGCCATGACGTGATCGCCCTGCACGAAGCCGTGCACACCAAAACCCGCTTCTGCAATGGTTCCGGAGACTTCCATTCCGAAGATATTTGAGGCGCCTGGGGGAAGGTTGGAGCGTCCAAGCCGCTGCAGTGAGTCAGCCCGGTTCAGACCGGCTCCTGCTACGCGGATGAGAACCTCTCCGCTGTGTGGTCTTGGGTCGGGGAGTTCCTCCACGACGAGGGTTTCTGGGCCGCCGGGTGTTCTGAAGCGGACAGCTTTCATGTTTCGTCTTCCTAGCGTCTAAGAAGCTTAGGATTGCCAATTCGGACGGGCCCGGACATCTCGATGGCGGGCGCATTCTGATCCGTCAGCCGTTTTCTTCAAATCGGCCGCGCAGCTACGAGGCCGCGGCCAGCATCCGCAGGTAGCGTTACGGCCCGCCCCTGATGAGTCCGGCTATTGGGTGTAGGGGTCGTTGATGCCGATGTATTGGGTGGTGGTGTATTCGGCGATGCCTTCGGTGCCGCCTTCGCGGCCGAGTCCTGATTGTTTGACGCCGCCGAAGGGTGCTGCGGCGTTTGAGATGACGCCTGCGTTGAAGCCGACCATGCCGAATTCGATCTGCTCCGCGACCCGTAGGAGCTTGTTGAAGTCGCGGCTGTAGAGGTAGGACGCGAGGCCGTACTCGGTGCTGTTGGCGAGCTTGATGGCCTCTTGCTCGGTGGTGAAGGTGGTGATGGGGGCGACGGGTCCGAAGACTTCCTGGCCGAGGATCGCAGCGTCGTTGGGCACATCAGCGAGGACGGTGGGCTGGTAGAAGTAACCCGCCCCGTCCACGGGGGCGCCGCCGGTGACCACCGTGGCTCCGGCCTCAACAGCGGCGCTGACCAAAGCGTGCACGTCATCCCGGGCGCCGCCGTCGATCAGCGGACCCACCTTCGTCTCGGGGTCGGTGCCGCGGCCCGTGGTCAGTGCCCCCATCGCTGCAGCGAACTTGGCCGTGAACTGGGTCGCGACGGTTTCGTGGACGAGGAAGCGGTTGGCGGCCGTGCAGGCTTCGCCCATGTTCCGCATTTTCGCCGCCATGGCTCCTTCGACGGCCTTGTCGATGTCGGCGTCTTCGAACACGATGAACGGTGCGTTGCCGCCGAGTTCCATCGAGGTGCGCAGGACGTTCTGCGCGGCGTCGGCCATGAGCCGCTTGCCGACCGGGGTGGAGCCGGTGAAGCTGACCTTCCGCAGCCGCGGGTCTGCAAGCAGCGGCCCGGAGATCCCCGAGGCCGATGAGGACGCGACGACGTTGAGGACCCCGGCTGGGAGGCCGGCGTCGAGCATGGTCTGGGCGAAGTACTGGGCCGTGAGTGGGGTGAGTTTGGCGGGTTTGAGGACCATGGTGCAGCCGGCGGCGATGGCTGGTGCGACCTTGCGGGTGGCCATGGCGAGGGGGAAGTTCCAGGGGGTGATGAGCAGGCAGGGTCCGACGGGTTTGTGCTGGACGAGGATCTTGTTCTTGCCTTCGGGGGTGGTGAGGTAGCGGCCGTAGTCGCGGACGGTTTCTTCGGAGAACCAGCGCAGGAACTCGGCGCCGTAGGTGACTTCGCCGCGGGCTTCGGCGAGGGGCTTGCCCATTTCCAGGGTCATCAGCAGGGCGAAGTCCTCCGCACGTTCGGTGACCAGGTCAAAAGCGCGGCGCAGGATCTCGGCCCGCACCCGTGGCGCGGTCCGTGCCCAGGACGCTTGCGCAGCATCGGCCGCGTCCAACGCCGCAACTGCGTCCTCGCTTGTAGCGGAGGCGAGGGTGGCGAGCACCTGCCCGGTGGCGGGATCGTGCACATCGAACGTGCCGCGGTCGGACGCCTCCCGCCACTCGCCCCCGATCAAAAGACCGGTGGGCACCGAGGCGAGCAGCGAAGCCTCACGCTCCGCCGGGGCGGCAGGGGACATCTCGGAAATGGTCATGCAGGGCTCCTTGGGAGGTGACGGTTCTGGGGCGCAACTGACTGGCAGTTGTTGTCGTTTTCAGGGTCAAGACGACAACAACTGCGAGCTGGTTGGGTGTTAGTAGCTGGTGGGGGCGTCGCCGTCAGCAGGTTTGATGTACTTCGCGGCGAGGGCTTCGGAGCCGCGGGCCAGGAGGGCGACGTCGGCTCCGACCAGGATGAAGTTGGCGCCGTGGGCCAGATAGTGCTCAGCTGTGCTTGGGTTGAAAGCGTTCACGCCGGCGCGCTTGCCGGCCGTTTTGGCTGCGGCGAGGCAGTGTTCGACGGCGGCACGCACCTCGGCGTGTTCCTGCTGTCCCAGCAGGCCCATGGAGGCGGCGAGGTCGGACGGTCCGACGAACACGGCGTCCACGCCATCTACCTTGAGGATGTCCTCCACGGCCTCGACGGCGGAGGTGGATTCGATCTGGACGGTGACGCTGATGGTTTCGCTGGCCCGGGCGAGGTAGTCCGGGACCCGGTTCCAGCGGGCCGCCCGGGCAAGAGCGGATCCCACCCCCCGGACGCCCTGTGGCGGGTAGCGGGTGGCGGCCACGGCGGCCTCGGCCTCAGCCACAGAATTGACCATGGGGATCAGCAGGTTCTGCACCCCAAGGTCCAGGTACTGCTTGATCACCACGGTGTCGTTCACAGGCGGCCGGACCAGGGTGTGCACGGGGTAGCCGTGGATGGCCTGGAGTTGGGCCAGGATGGATTCGAGCCCGTTGGGGCAGTGCTCGGCATCCACCAGCAGCCAGTCCAGGCCGGACCCGGCACAGAGCTCGGCGACCAGCGGGCTGCCGGAGCACACCCACATGCCGGCCAGCGGCCGGCCGGCCGTGGTGAGGGCGTCGCGGAAGGTATCTTCTATTCGAAACGGCATGTGACACTCCCCAGGGGTCCGTAGTCGGCGTGGACAGTGTCTCCCTTGTAGACCCACAGGGGCCGGGTGAAGGACCCGGCGAGGATGATGTCCCCGGGCATCAGCGCGTCACCGTGGGCGGCGATCTTGTTCGCGAGCCAGTGCACGCCGTTGGCGGGATGGTCCAGCACGCCCGCGGCCACGCCGGTTTCCTCCACGGTCTGGTTCTTGTAGAGGATGGCGGAAACCCAGCGAAGGTCCACGGCGTCTGGCTTCACTGGGTTGCCGCCGATCACCATGGCGCCCATCGCGGCGTTGTCCGAGATGGTGTCCACGATGGTCCGGCCCTCCATCTCGATCCTGGAATCCAGGATCTCCAGGGCCGGAACCACGTAATCGGTGGCCTTCAGCACATCGAAGATGGTCACGCCCGGGCCCTTGAGCCCATCCTTCAACACGAACGCCAGCTCCACCTCCACCCGCGGATGCGTGTACCGGTCCCACTGCACGGAGCAGCCGGTCTCCAGCACCATGTCGTCGAAGATGGCGCCGTAGTCCGGTTCGGTGATGCCGGTGGCAGCCTGCATGGCCTTGGACGTGAGGCCGATCTTGCGCCCCACCAGGGTCCTTCCGGCGTCCTCGTTGCGGCGCCGCCACAGCTGCTGCACGGCATAGGAGTCCTCCACGGTCATGTCCGGGTAGCGGGCAGTCAGGCGGGGCACAGGGGTGCGGGTGCGGCCCGCTTCCACCAGCTCATCCGCGATAGCCTCAATCGTCTTCGGCTCCAGCATGTCCTAGACCTGGACCCCCAGCTTGAAGCCGGTCCGGTCGGCAACATCCGGCCCTTCGCCCGGCTTACGGGTGTAGGAGAAGCCATCGGCGCCCACCGTCACCGCCATCTCGGACTTCTCCTCGCGGACGACGACCGGCTGCGGGTTGCCGTCCAGGTCCAGGACCAGGGAGGCCTCGGTGTACCAGGACGGGACCACCGGGTTGCCCCACCAGTCGCGGCGCTGGTTGTCGTGGACGTCCCAGGTGATGGTGGGGTTGTCGGGATCGCCGGTGTAGTAGTCCTGGGTGTAGATCTCGATGCGGTGACCGTCCGGGTCCAGGATGTAGAGGTAGAACGCGTTGGACACGCCGTGCCGGCCGGGGCCGCGTTCGATCCGGTCGCTGATGCGCAGGGCGCCCATCTTGTCGCAGATCTGGATGATGTTGTGCTTCTCGTGCGTGGCGAACGCGACGTGGTGCATGCGCGGGCCGTTGCCGCCGGTCAGGGCGGTGTCGTGCACGGTCTGCTTGCGGTGCATCCACGCGGCGTAGGTGACGCCGTCGGAATCCTTGATGTCCTCGGAGACACGGAAGCCCAGGTCTTCCAGGTACTTGCGGCCCTTGGGGACATCCGGGGTGACCTGGTTGAAGTGGTCCAGCCGGACCAGTTCACCGGCGGAGTAGAGGTCGTAGCGCTGGGTGAGGCGCTCCACGTGCTCCACCTCGTAGAAGAACTCGTAAGGGAAGCCCAGGGGGTCCTCCACGCGGACGGAGTCGCCGATGCCCTTGGTGAAGCCGTCCTTGCGGCGCTCCACCCGGCAGCCGAGCTCCTTGTAGTAGGCCTCGGCGGCGTCCACCTCGGCCGGGGACTTCACCCGGTAGGCGAACGCGGCGACGGCGGCGACGGGTCCCTTGCGCAGCACCAGGTTGTGGTGGATGAACTCCTCCAGGGAGCGCAGGTAGATCGCGTTCTCGTCCTCTTCGGTGACGTGCAGGCCCAGGACGTCCACGTAGAACTCCCGTGACCTGGCGAGGTCCGTGACCACGATCTCCATGTAGGCGCAGCGGACAATATCCGGGGCAGGGACGGTGGGGGTGGGAACGAAATTGGTCATTGGAGTCTCTCTTCTTCGAAAGGCTTAGAGGTTTAGCTGTCGCTGGTTTCAGCGGAGTCCTGCACATTGCCGAACTTGGGGGAGTGGGCCTCGTTGAGGGTGATCTGTACCGACTGCTGGGTGGTGTAGAAGTCGATGGAGCGGTAGCCGCCCTCCCGGCCCAGGCCGGAGGCCTTGACCCCTCCAAACGGGGTGCGCAGGTCGCGGACGTTGTTCGAGTTCACCCACACCATGCCGGATTCGATACCGTGTGCAAAGTTGTGGCCACGCTTCAGGTTCGTGGTCCAGACGTACGCTGCGAGACCGTACTTGGTGTTGTTGGCCAGTTCGAGGGCCTCTTCGTCGGTGTCGAAGGGGGTGATGGCCACGACGGGCCCGAAGATTTCCTCCTGGAAGATCCGGGCGTCAGGGGCGACGTCGGCAAACACCGTGGGCGCGACGTAGTTGCCGGTGGGGAAGCCTTCGGCGCGGCCACCGCCGGCCAGGAGACGGCCTTCGGTCTTACCGATCTCGATGTAGCTCATGACCTTGTCGAAGTGGTTGGGGTGCACGAGTGAGCCGACCTCGGTCTTGGGGTCACTTGGGTGACCAACCACGATGTTCTTGGCGCGTTCGGCGAAGCGGGCGACGAAGTCATCGTAAATATCGCGCTGCACGAGAACGCGGCTGCCGGCGGTGCAGCGTTCACCGTTCAGACTGAACACGCCGAAGACGGTGGCGTCGAGGGCGGCCTCGAGGTCCGCGTCAGCGAAGACTACAGCCGGGCTCTTGCCACCGAGTTCGAGCGAGAGGCTCTTGAACTGCGGGGCCGCTGCGGTCGATATGGTAGCGCCGGTGGAGCTGTCGCCGGTAAAGGAGACAATTGGGACCTCGGGGTGCTTGACGAGATAGTCGCCGGCGACGCTTCCGGATCCGAAGATCAGGTTAAAGACGCCAACGGGCAATCCGGCCTCGCGGAAGATTTCGGGCCACAGCACGGCGGAGAGCGGGGTGTAGCTGGCGGGCTTCATGACCACGGTGTTGCCGGTGGCAATTGCCGGGGCGAGCTTCCACGACTCCTGCATGAACGGGACATTCCACGGGGTGATCAGGGCGGCCACGCCGATCGGCTTGCGGTTCACGTAGTTGATCTGGCGGCCGGGCACCTTGAAGGCATTGTCTTCCTGGCTAACGATGAGGTCGGCGAAAAACCGGAAATTTTCGGCGGCGCGGAGGGCCTGGCCCTTGGCCTGGGTGATTGGCAGACCGGAGTCGTAACTTTCGAGGAGGGCAAGTTCGTCGTCGCGTGATTCGACGATGTCGGCAATCTTGTGCAGCACCCGCGAGCGTTCCCGGGGCAGCATCTTCGACCACGGGCCCTCTTTAAAGGCACGCTTGGCGGCGGCGACGGCGCGGTCAACATCTTCTGGCTGGGCAGCAGCGACCGTTGCGTAATTTTCGTTGGAGACAGGCTTCTGCACGTCGAAGGTCTTACCTGACACCGAATCGACAAACTCGCCATCGATGAAGTGCTGCAGATGCGTGGGCAGATTTGCCGGGATGGGGTGTTTGCTGGTTTCTACCGAGGTCGTCATCGTTGAGGTCCTATCTGGGTCTGGGTGCTAGTTGGATTGGGCGAGGTAGGCGTCCAGAGTTGCGGAGCGGTGGAACCGGGCTGCCTTTTCGACGGCGTCCGCGTCAGCTCCGGCTTCGATGAGCTTCAGCAGGTTTTCGTGTTCCTCTACCGAGTCGCGGGCGCGGCCGGGGACGAAGCGGAAGGTGGAGGACCGCAGCGCCGCGAGGCGGTTCCAGCCGCGGTGGACGAGGTCCAGGATGTGCGGGTTGGGGCAGTGCTCGAACAGGACGCTGTGGAAGTCTTGGTTGAGCTGGGTGAAGCGGACGGGATCGAAGTGGTCCAGGCACCTCCGCATTTCTTCGTTCACGGCCCGGGCCCGGGCGATGGCTGCAGGATCGATCAGCGGTGCGGAGAGGGCTGTGGCGGCACCCTCCACGATGCTCAGGGTCTGCATCGTGTAGAGGTATTCAGTGGGGTCGATGCCCGCGACGGTGGCGCCGACGTTGCGTTCGAAGGTCACCAGGCCCTCGGCCTCGAGCCGCCGGATGGCCTCGCGGACGGGGACCACGCTGAAGCCGAGGTCCTTGGCGATCGAACCCAGGACCAGCCGGTAGCCGGGGGTGTAGGTGCCTTCGACGATCCGTGCCTTCACGGCC
>NZ_JAIFZQ010000003.1 GCF_019710585.1 Arthrobacter sp. MAHUQ-56
TCATCGCCGTCTGCGGCCTTCTCTACGGCCTCACGTTCAACCCCGGCCTCATCGTCATGTTCGGCTTCCTGGTCAACCTGTTCGAACGCGGCTACACCGCACTGGCCTACGCCTACTCCCCCGAACTGTTCGACACCACCGGACGCTCCATGGGCACAGGCGTCTCCTACGGCCTGGGACGCCTCTCCAACGCAGCCGGTCCCCTGATCATCGCGGCTCTTTACAACGGCAGCGGCTACCAGAGCGTCTTCCTCTTCATCGCCGGCACCTGGCTGTTCGGCGCAGTCGCATTGGCCATCTTCGGCCCAGCCACCCAGAAGGCACGCCTCTCCGCCATGACCGGTGCCAACCCTACCGCCGGCCCTGTTGACGGAACCAACTCCGTTATCACCCAGGATGGCGGGCAACGCCACTAACGACTGCTGCGCTAATGTAGCCCCGATCAGCAAGAACGGGTACTCCCGACTGAAAAAGAACACGATCCAGGGCTGACTCATTTCGTTCTCGAGAGGGCCTGGACGCCTTAGTACACGACGTCCGGGCCCTCAACCCTTTCAAGCCCTTTCCGGGTGTCTCCTCGAACTGCCCGCGTCACTGCACATGCGATGGGTGTGCCAGCGTATGGCCCCTAGGTCGATGAGACTGCAGCTGGGGAGCCGGCGGGATCCGGCACGAACGCAGGTGACCTGCGTTTACGTCGGCAGCTTCGTACGAGAGTGGTTGCCGCCCCGAGCCACAGCAGGGCAATCACGGGCAGTGACATCACACCAAGATTATCGGCGAGGTCCGCGACGGTGTTCGGGAGGCCAAGACGGGCTGCGAGCCATCCGACGGCGGCGATACCGGCGGCCGAGGCCGCGAGGATCCGCAGGCGGCGATAGTGGCCAGTGCTTGCGAGCACAAGCAGGGGTGGCAGGACCAATGCCACCACCGTCAGTTGCATCGCTTCGATACCGAGGTTGAATCCGAGGAGTGATAGGGCGAGCCGGGGTCCTGTGAGGTCCAGTCCGCGGAGTGTCTCGGAGAACGCGAGACCATGGACCAATCCGAAAAAGCCCGCCACAAAGATCTCCTTTCCCGCGAAGACGGGCCTGATTGCGTGGATGGCCGCGATGAGGATACTTACAGCAATCGATGCCTCGATGACGCCAGTGGGCACGGGCATGCCAAGCGCGCCGAGAGCCAGTGTGGCGGAATGGCCGATGGTGAAGGCCAAGGTGATTGCGGCGATGCGGCGCACCGCCTTCTTCACCGGCGCAGGCCGGGCCCAGCGCCGGGCGCCTGCGATCAGGGGTGCTGGGACAAGGAGCGTCAGCAGGAACAATTGATGGTCGGTCCCCTCCTGGATGTGTTGGACGCCCAGGACGAACATACTGAGGAATCCGCTGACGTTGTTTCCTTGGCCCAGGCTCATGTGGAGTGGGGTCACCTGCCCCGAGACCGTATCGAGCCGGATGGTTCCCGCTGCGTAGGGTGCGACCACTCCCGCGGACCAGCCGGAGTCCACGCTCACCAGGACGACGTGGGTGACGACTTGATCCACCACGGCGCTGTAACCCAGGTTGAAGGAGCGCGCGTCGCTTCCTGCCGGCGGGGTGAGCGTGAAGGTGGCATCCAGTTCCTGGTACAGCCCGGTTGTTGACGTGTCCCCCGCCTCGGTTGCGCCCAGGCCGTTGAGCTGAACGGTCCATGCCTGGCCGTCGTCACTGGTAGGAGCGAAATGCTGGAGGAGGTAAGCGGAGATAGCTGCGGCGTTACCGGCTACCGTGGCGGCAGATTGGTCCCCTAGATCCAGCCCGAGCGCGGCTTCAAGGTCATCCATCGGAATTTTGGCGGTGGCATCGATGACGTCCTCCCGCACGTCCAGCTGGACGCTGGACGTGGGGAGGACGTGTGCGTATGCGGGCGCGGCTCCAAAGACTATCGCCGACATCATGACGGCCAGGGCCGCCAGGAGGACCCTGAGCCGCGTTTTTGGCTCCAGGTTTCTCCTGGCCGCCACGGGTCGAAAGGCGGGCATCAGCTCTTGGTTCCGCCATAGTCGGTCTTGCGGTCGCGCCACACGGAGTGCGGATGGTTGCCGGAGAGCACGATCCCCCGTTGCATGGAGAACTCGATCCAGACGGAGGGACCGTCGACGCGGATGTAATCGTTGCGCGCCGTTAAGGCTGCGGTGCCGGAGTAGGCGAGGTAGGTGTCATCGATTTCGCTTTCGTACCGTTTGAGGATGGCGGCAGCTTCAGCGTCGGATATGTCGTTGACGTAGCCGGCCATGGCGGCGAGGGCCAGCTTCTTCTGGTCCACGGACAGGGTGGACAGTTTCAGGCCTTCCTGGGTGGCCGGGAAGGCCCAGTCCTTGCCCGGTCCCAGGAGCAGGTCGCTGTAGGTCTTGCTCAGTTTGGCCGATGCCAGTTGCTCGGCCGAGAGGCCTGCGAGGAGGGCTGCCAGCGCGGCTTCCTTGGCCGCCATGGGCTGGTTGGTGGTTCCGTTGAGCTGGAACGAGGAGTTGGGTTCGATGCCGCGGAATGACGGTGTGGCGCCTGCGAGTGTGCCGTTCACGTAGGTGTTGGCCACGGCGAGGTGGTGGCCGCCGAACTGGAACTCCCAGGTGCCGGAGTCAGCAGGGGTTCCGAGGAAGGCGATGTAGTAGTTGGCGCGGCCGTACTCGTTGCCGCCCCCGTTGTCGGCCAGGTAGTCATCGGCGTTCAGGTGCTGTTGGATCTCGTCGTATCCGAGACCGCTGGTGCTGCCGGTTGCTGCTTTGAGGAGTGCGTTGAAGGCCTGCAATTGGGCGGCGTTCAGGTCACCGAGGGACAGGCCGATCCGGGCTCCCGTACTTCCGCCCATGGGGCCGCCGGCCATTCCTCCGCCCAGTAGGCCTTGGGGCAGGTTGGACCAGAGTTTGGCGTTGGCAAGGGTGTAGTCCTGCAGCAGCTGTGCCTGCAGGTCGCTGCCAAGTGTGGCTTGGAAGGCCTGGGCGAGTTTGGCCACGGTGCCGGACGCTGCGGTCGAGGCAGCGGCCGATCCCGTGGGCGTGGCTGTTGCCGAGGTCGCGGCGGTCGTCGGTGCCGATGCCTGACCGGAGGACGTTGTGGAATTCGATGAGCATGCTGCAAGGGCGAAAAGGGCTGCAACCGGGATCCCGCCGAGCAGGGCGCGGCGGGACATGGGCTGGGAGACGGAGGGCGAAGTGGTTTCTGTTGGCATGCCATCAAGCTACGGGGCGTTCCTTTCCCGGTCCCATGGCGAAGCTGTGCGCGGCATTAGAAATCCGGACGCCTTAGACAGTGGGGGCCGGCCACAACGCCGGCCGGCCCCCCGTTCTTAGTACTCAGGCTGGGCGTGACTGGGCTCGCTGGGCGAGTCGTTCAAGCCACGTTTGGCCAGGTTTTTCCGCGGTGCAGACCAGTTGTGTTCCGTTGGCGCTGCACCAGGTCTGGTAGTCGGATGAGTACAGCTTCTTACCCACCCAGTCGTACCCGGGGCCTGCGTCTTTGGCAGGGGTGAACGAAGAGTAGTTGGCGGCGTCGTCGGTGCTGCCGCTGCCGTCGTATTTCGCAACTGCCGGGTAAGGGTAGACGGGCCGTGTGGTGACTACCGGGTCCTGGGTGGTGGCGGCTTTCGATGCCATCACCGCGCTGGGGGCCTTTCCGCTTTCCACCCAGGCCATGACAGGGGTCAGCACGTCAAAGGTGTTGGGGCCGGCACCGCCGCTGCAGTGCTCAACGCCGGGGAACATGAAGAGTTTGGCGAAACTGTCCGTGGCCTTTGCTCCCACGGTCTGCTTGACCGCGTCGTAGTAGGCAAGTGTGGACTGCGGGGAGATGTGCTGGTCGTTCCAGCCGTGCCACAGCAGCAGTTTTCCGCCGTCCTTCTGGAAGTCGCTGAGGTCAGGGTCCAGGGCGGACATGTAGCTTGAGGACTGCATGGTGTCCCAGAAGGCTTTCTTGGTGAACTGGAGGTCGGTGAGCTGGAAGTTCGGGCGGGGATTGTTGGGATCAGCGAGGTAGCGGAGGTAGGACAGGGCGAAGTTTTCGCTCGGCACCGTCTGTCCCTGGGCTGTGGGGATGAAGAGTGTCCATGCCAGTTCTGAGCCCCATTCGTGGGCGATTTCCGGTTCGAGCTTCTGCCCCTGTTCGTCGACGGCGCCCTCATGCAGCCGCTTGACCACTGCGGCTTCCTCGGCCGTGAGACAGGATGCAGGGTCCTGGCCGGAAGAGCACAACAGCGACGCCGGGTCAAAGTTGCACAGGCGCGGATCGGTGAGGACGCCGTCGGTGACACCGTCGAGGGCATCACATGCGCTTAGGACAGCGTTGTGGATCAGCGGCAGTTTGTCGGCGAGCAGAATGTAGTTGCCGCTGGCGTCCTTGTTGGCGAGGACGTTCCAGGCGTGGTGGTAGGTGTTCTGGACCGCCATGTTGTTGGCAGGGGCGCCGGCGGCGATGCCGTCGAAATCGTCGGGGTAGCGCTGGGCCTCCATGAGGGCCTCGCGTCCGCCGTCTGAGCAGCCGGTGAAGTAGGAAAAGGCCGCCTGCTGACCGTAGAACTTCGCAATGAGTGCCTTGGCGGTCGTGGCCGTCACGTGGACACCGCGGTATGCGAAGTCAATCTGCGCCTGTGGATTGTTGGCAGCCCACGAACCGTCATTTTGGCCCTGGTGGCCCATATCGGTGGTGGCGGTGGCGACGGAGCCGTCCTCGATGACAGAACATCCTGCGGCCTGCCCTGGGTTGATTGCTGCGCGGCCGCACAGTCCGCCACAGCCTGTTTGGACATACCTTTGGCTCCACCCGTTGAGCGGCAGCCGGACCACGATGGTATCGGCGGGAGCGACGGTGCCCTGGACTTCACAGTAAGGGGCCGTCGTGCCGCTGGTGACGGCGGTGGCGGACGAAATGCTCACCGGTGCTCCTGCAGCGGCGCTGAGGTCCAGGCCGGTCACGTCTGAACACGCCATGACCGGGGCGAGCTTGGGCAGGTCCTGCAGTCCCTGGGCTGTTACTGCCGGTCCCGACGGGGCCTGTGCTGGGGCAGCTGGTGCTGCCATGGCTCCCACAGCCGGTATCAGGGCGGCGCCCGTGATGGCGAGGGCTGACATCCCTGACAGCAGGCCGGTCCTCCATCGTGTCCGGTTCTGCAGACTCCTGTTTCGGCTTCTGCCGCTTGGCCAGGAAAAATACATTGGCTCTCCCTTGAGTCAGTGGCGCGGGGTCGCGGATGCGACGACGTTAAGAGGACGCTACCGATGTTGTTAACAATCTGTAAAGAGGAATTGTTAATCTTGTGCCCGTCCTCGCAAGCGGAAAGCCCCGCCGCCCGTCCGTGAAGGCCGGGCAGCGGGGCTTTGGTGTGGCGTCAGCTTGCGGACAGTGAGGGCTGCCTGGACGAATCCAAGACCCCGTCTTCTGATCCCCGCTGGCTGCGGGCAACCATCGCCAGGAGCAGCAGGGTGGCGGTGGCGAACAGGGCGGCGAAGGCGAAAATGCTGAAGCCCCAGCCCTGGTTGCCTGCCGCGAACAGCTGGCCGCCCATCCAGGGGCCGAATACCGCTCCGAAGCGGCCGATGCCGGTGGTCCATCCGATGGCGGTGGCCCGGCTGGAGGTGGGGTACACGTGGGCCGCGGCTGCGTAGACCATGGTTTGTGCGCTGAAGAGGAAGACGCCGGCCGCAAAGACCAGTGCATAGGTGGCCGCGAGGGGGAGGTGTACGCCAAGGGAGTAGACACTTGCCGCGGTCAGGGCGAACCAGATTGCAGCCACCCGGACAGGGCCGAAACGGTCGGCGATCCGGCCGGCGACAAGCATGCCCACGATGCCGCCGCCGTTGATGACCAGCAGGAACGCGAGGGCGGAGCCCAGGTTGTATCCCTCGGAGCGCATCAGGGAGGGCAGCCAGGTGCTGACGCCGTAGACCAGCAGCAGCCCTGCAAAGGACGTGAGCCAGAAGAGGATGGTGACGCTGCGCCGGCCGCGCGTGAAGAGCTGGGCCAGGGCCGCCCCGCGGGGAGCGCCGGCGACCTTTTCCTCAACAGCCGGGACGGGGATGCCGAATTTCCGGGAGACCTTTTCCGCAGCCTGGCTGCGTCCCTTGGAGATCAGGAAGGCCAGTGATTCAGGCATGTACGCCATAACGAACGGAACGGCCACCACGAGCGGGAGGACGCCGATCAGGAACACGATGCGCCAGCCGAAGTCCTCCAGCAGCCAGATGCCCAGGGTGGAGGCGGCAATCCCGCCGGCCTGGTGGGCCGTCATCAGGACACCGATCAGCAGGTTCCGGCGGCCGGCGGGAGCGAATTCCGCGACCAGGGCGATGGCCGTGGGCAGCAGCCCTCCCAGGCCCAGGCCTGCGACCAGCCGGGCGGAGCCGAAGGTGGTCACGTCCGGGGCAATGGCACACACGCCGGAAGCGACGGAGAACAGGACGCAGCAAAGCACCAGGACTTTTTTCCGTCCGATCCGGTCCGTCACGATGCCGGCGCACAGCGCCCCGATCAGCATGCCGAAGGTGGCCACGCTGCCGATGTCCCCGGCGGAGGAGGGCGTTATGCCCAGTCCCTTGTCGGCGAGCATGTCGGGCAGGGCGGCACCGTAGATGAACAGGTCCAGTCCGTCGAAGAATACGAGCAGCCAGCAGAGGGCAACGACGAGGGTTACCACACGGGCGGCTGACGCCAATGGGCGGGTGGCAGGAAGCATCATTGCTGTCCTTTCGGGAGGGGGTGTTGAGGAGCCGATTGGGCTTTAGATCACCTTAGTCAGTGAGAACAATCACGTCAACTAGATTGCTAACAATCCTTGGTCGCTAGTGGCAAGAATGAGCAAAGCCGCCTCCCCCAGGTGTGGGAAGCGGCTTTGCTCACTTGGATGCGGCTAGGTATTGCTGGCGCGGATCACGTCCGCCACGCTTTCCAGGTGCACGCGCATGGCTTCGGCAGCCGCGTCTGCGTCGTGGGCGCACACCGCATCGATGATTGCCAGGTGCTGGGGCAGCGATACGGCCGGGCGTCCCGGCTGGCGGGCCAGCCGGAACTGGAACCGGACGGCCTGGCCGCGGAGGCGCTGAATGGTGGCGGCTGCGGTCTGCTGTGCGCTGATGGCGATGATCCTGGCGTGCAACGCCTGGTTTGCTTCCGAGTAGGACTCGCGGTCACCGCGGTCGACAGCGTCTTTCATGCGTACCGCCAGTTCCTGCAGCTCGGCGATTTCCGGCTCTGTGATGCGCTCGGCCGCCTTGCGGGCACAGAGTCCCTCGAGCGCGGCACGGACCTCGGTGATTTCCACTGCCTCGTCCACGGACACTGCCCGCACCCGGGCACCGCGGTTTTGAACCCGTTCGACGAGGCCTTCGACGCTCAGTTCAGACAGGGCGACCCGGACGTTGCCGCGGCTTGCACCGTATTCGGCTGCAAGATCGGCCTCCACGAGCCGCTGGTTGGGTACCAGTTCGCCGCTGACAATGGCCGTGCGCAGCTGCTCCGCCAGTTCCGTGGCGGTCATGCTCCGTTCCGCCGTCTGGCGGCCAGGCACTTGGTCCAGGGTTTCCACGTCTCATGCCTCCCGGCCGGCGGCCTTGACCGGCCGGCATTGCTAACAATCTGATTACTCAGGGTACTGCACATCGCGCTTCCATTCCGTCCCACAGCGAATCTGTCAGCGTGATGCCGCGGCAGGACGCTGCCCGGTCTTGGCGAGCTGTATCTGTTCGTACACATGATGGCGCAGTTCGGTGAAGCGGGGCAGGGCCCTGGTGTTGAGCTGGTCCCGCTCGGCCGGAAGGTCGATGAGCAGGTCTTCCTGAACCACCGTCGGGGAGCTGGAGAGGATGATGACCCGCTCCCCCAGGTAGACGGATTCGTCGATGTCGTGGGTGACGAACAGGACCGTAACGCCGAGTTTCTTCCATACGGCGCGGATCAGGTCCTCGAGGTCGGCGCGGGTCTGTGCGTCGACGGCGGCGAAGGGCTCATCCATGAGGAGCACCTCGGGCTGGTAGGCCACCGCCCTGGCGATCGCCACGCGCTGCTGCATCCCGCCGGAGAGCTGCCAGGGATAGGACTTGGGGACGTGGGACAGGCCCACTGCCTCCAGCGCCTCATCTACCAGCCGGTCGCGTTCCGGTTTTGCCATCCCCTGGTTTTTCAGCGGAAGTTCCACGTTTTCACGCACGCGCATCCACGGAAAGAGTGAACGGCCGTATTCCTGGAATACGACAGCCATCTTCTTTGGCGGCCCGGTGACTTTGGCGCCGTCCAGCAGGACCTCTCCTTCAGTTGGAGCCATAAGGCCCGAGATGCATTTGAGCAGGGTGGTCTTGCCGGAGCCGGAGGGGCCGACGAGGCAGGCCAGTTCTCCGGGCCGGAGGTCGAAGGTCAGGTTCCGCACCGCTTCCACCGGCCTGCCGTCGGTCTGGTAGACCTTTTTGAGATTGCGGACGGACAGCATGGCGGTTCCTTCGGCCAGGACTCGGCCTGCGCCGGGCGCATCAGCGCTGCGGGTGTGTTCGTTGATGTCAGGCTGCATTTTCTACCTCTCGCAGGCCGTGGTACCAGCGCAGGATGTGGCGCTCGGTGAATTGGAAGATGAGGGACATGGCCACGCCGATCAGGCCCAGGATGACGATGCCGGACCACATTTCGGGCACGGCAAAGGAACGCTGGAACTGCACGATGGTGAAGCCAAGCCCGGAGGAGGAGGCAAACATTTCGGAGATGACCATCAGGATGAGTCCGATGGAAAGGCACTGCCGCACGCCCGCCATGACCTGGGGTCCGGCCGACGGCAGGACCAGGTAGCGTACGCGCGCCCAGCCGCTGATGCCGTAGGTGCGGGCGGAATCGGACAGGACGCCGTCGATGGCCCGGACGCCCTCAATGGTGTTCAGCAGTACCGGCCAGATGCAGCCGGAAATGATGACTGCCACCTTCATGCCATCGGTGATGCACATCAGGAGCATCAGCACCGGCACCAGCACCGGCGGTGGAACGGCTCGGAAGAACTCCAGGACCGGTTCGGTCAGAGCCCGGAGCCAACGCACGGAGCCGATCAGGAGGCCGGCCAGGATGCCCAGGATGATGGCTGAGAGCACTCCTACGAACAGCCGGCCCAGGCTGGGCAGGACATCCGTGAGGATGCGGTTTCCGAACCAGGTGTCGGTGAACGTGGAGACCAACGCTCCCGGCGTGGGGACGAAGAAGTTCTTTGCGCCGGTTGTGCCCGCCCACCAGGCCAGCACCAGCAAGGCGGGCAGGCCCAGGGCGTAGAGCAGGCCTTTTGCGATTCTCATACGATCACCTCGGAACGGATGGACGAGTGCCAGGAGAGCGTCCTGCGCTCAACGAGCCTCATCAGCAGATTGATGACGACGCCGATCAGCCCGGTGGTCAGGATCAGCGCGTACATTCCGGAGATCGCCCCTCCTGACTGGGCAAGGGCAATTTCCCGGCCCAGCCCTGGGGAACCGATCACCAGTTCGGCGGTGATGGCCAGGATCAACGCGACGGAGGCGGCCAGGCGGACACCGGTCATGAGGTAGGGCAGTGCCGTGGGAAAGACCACGTGCCGTACCCGTGCCGCAGTCTTGAGCCCGTAGCTTCTGGCCGTCTGCATGGCCACATTGTCCACATCAGCCACCCCGTACAGCACCTGGATGAACACCTGCCAGAAGGAGGCATAGATGATCAGCATCAGTGAGGACTGGATCTTGACGCCGAACAGCAGGACTGCCAGCGGGATCAACGCGACGGACGGGATGGGGCGGAGGAATTCCACGGTGGAGTTGGTGCAGCGCCGCAGGAACGGGGAGGAACCAACAACGAAACCGAGGACGACGGCGAGGGCCACCGCTGCCGTCAGCCCCAGGAACCAGGCCAGCAGCGTCTCGCTGACCGCGCCCCAAAACGCGGTCAGCGGAACGTAGCCGGCGAGGGCGGCGATGACGTCGGATGCCGGCGGCAGGAACCGGGCTTCAATGATTCCCAAGCGGGGAATGAGTTCCCAGGTCAGGAGGAAGCCAAGGATGCCGGCGATGCCGAGAACCTTTTTGCTCACGGGAGGAGCTCGTCCAGCTTCACGTCGTCCTTCAGCAACCCGTCACCCTTGGACAGCGTAACCAATTGCTCAACGGACGCGCGGTTCACGTCAGCGGAGAAGGACGGGAGGACCAGCTTGTCTGCCGTGGCGGCGTCAATCTTGGTGTAGGTGGGCAGGACCTTGCGGACCGCGTCCGGGTTGTCCTGGGCATACTTGAGCGATTTCTCCATCGCCGCGGTGAACTTCTTCACGACATCCGGCTTGCCGGAGACGTTGCTGCCGGTGGTGAAGTACGTGCCGACGGTGAGGTCCTTCGCGGTGTCGACGTAGTTGGAGGAGAGCAGCTTGTCACCGGCACCGGTGCCCGTTGTCAGGAACGGCTCCACGACCTGGACGGCGTCCACCTGTCCGCGCTCCAAGGCAGCCTGCATGTCCGGGAAGGCCAGCTCCACGAACTTGACGGTGGAGGGGTCACCGTCGGCTTTGTGCACCGATTCGCGGACGGTGGTGTCGTTGATGTTGTTCAGTGTGTTGACGGCAACAGTCTTGCCCGCCAGGCCTGCAGCTGAGCTGATGGTGCTGTCCTTGCCCACCAGGATGCCGCCGAAGTCCTTGCCCTGCTGCCCGGTTGAGCTGTTGCCCGCTGAGACGACCTTAATGTCCAGCCCCTTTGACTTAGCCAGCAGCAGGGACGAAACATTACTGAACCCAAAATCCATGGTTCCGCTGGTCACGGCCGGAACAATCGCCGCGCCACCCTGGGCAGGGACCAGGTCGAGGGCAAGGCCTTCATCCTTGAAGAAGCCCTGCTGCTGCCCGAGGTAAATGGGAGCCACGTCCACGATGGGAATGACCCCCACCTGGATCTTCTGCTCCCCGCCGGCGGCGGCAGTTCCCGACGCCTGGCTCTGGGAAAGCGGCGCCGATGAACAGCCGGCGGTCAGAAGGAGGGCGGCTGCGGCCAATACGGCGGTGTACGACTTCATGTCATTCCTCTAAGTAGTTGTGGTGCGCGTCACTGCGAACAGCATCAAGCTACGGGCCACCCCCTTGATTGTCAACAATTTAGTAATAGATAATGGTGATCTTCATAACACCTGCTCGTGGCCCACATTTTGTTGGCTAAATTGTTGACAATCACTTTCCTCGCCTGCCAAACTCAAAGCAACGGCGTCGTTCGGCGGACGCCCCCTCCCCCGGATGACAAGGACAACGATGACTGACGCCTTTCACGACGTGGCACACCTGGGCCACGTCGAACTGCTGACTCCCGAATTCGACAAGAGCCTGTGGTTCTTCACCGAACTGCTGGCCATGCAGGAGGTGGCACGTGAAGGAGACTCCGCGTACCTCCACGCCTGGGATGACTACGAGCACCACACCATTAAGCTGACGGCAGCTCCGACGTCCGGCGTCGGCAAAGTCGCCCTGCGCGCCTCCAGCGAGGAAGCACTCCAGCGCCGCGTCGCGGCTATCGAAGCCAGCGGTCACGGCATCGGATGGCACGACGGAGAGCCCGGCATCGGCAAGACCTACGCCCTTACCGACCCGGACGGGCACCCGATGGACATCTATTTCGACACCGAATGGCACGTGCCCAGCGAGGACACCCGGCCCGCCCTGAGAAACCAGGCATCCCGGTTTCCGGGCCGCGGCGTCAACGCACGGCGACTGGACCACGTGAACTTCCTCGCCGCCGACGTCACACTCAACGGCAACTTCGTGGCGGAGAACCTGGGCGGCCGCGCCACCGAACAGATCCGGCTCAACAGCGGCAAGCTGGGCGCCCAGTGGTTCACCTTCACCAACAAGTCCTACGACCTTGTCTACAGCGAGGACTGGACCGGCAGCAACGGCCGGCTGCACCACATCGCTTTCGCTACGGATACCCGCGAGGACATCCTGAAGGCTGCGGACATCTTCCTCGAGAACGGGATCCACATCGAATCCGGCCCGCACAAGCACGCCATCCAGCAGACCTTCTTCCTGTACGTCTACGAACCTGGCGGAAACCGGATCGAGTTCTGCAACTCCGGTGCCCGAATGATCCTGGCCCCGGACTGGAAGACCGTGGAATGGACCGAAGCGGACCGCGCCAAAGGCCAGGCCTGGGGCATGAAGACCATCGAAACCTTCCACACCCACGGCACCCCGCCCGTGGCCGTCCCCGCCCACTAGACAAGAGCCCCAAGGAGAAACCCGTGTCCCACCCCGTATCCCCCAGCAGCAGCCTCGCTCCGGGACCACGCCGCGCCGGCGGACAGCTGGCGGTGCCATGCTGGTTCATGCGGGGCGGGACCTCCAAGGGCCCCTACTTCCGGGGCGCCGACCTGCCCACGGACACGGCCGCCCGTGATGCCGTGCTGCTCGCGGCCATGGGATCCCCTGACCCCCGGCAGATCGATGGTCTCGGCGGGGCCCATCCACTGACCAGCAAAGCCGGGATCGTCTCCGTCAGCGGCCAGGACGGGGTGGACCTGGAGTTCCTGTTCGCCCAGCTCCAGCCCGACAGCGACCTGGTGGACACCACCCCGAACTGTGGAAACATGCTCGCAGCGGTGGTCCCCTTCGCGATCGAGTCAGGTCTCCTGGCGCCCGGCGGCGATACCACCACCGCGCGGGTCCTCACCCTGAACACTGGCATGATCGCGGAGATCACCGTGCAGACTCCGCTCGGCGAGGACGGCCGCTACGTCGACTACGTCGGTGACGCCAGGATCGACGGCGTTCCGGGCACGGCCGCGCCGGTGACCATCAACTTCCTGGACACCGCCGGATCTGTCTGCGACTCCCTGCTGCCAACCGGGAACCTCCGCGATACCGTCCAGGTGTCCGGCGTGGGGCCGGTGGACGTGACCTGCATCGACAACGGAATGCCCTTGGTAATCGTCAATGCCCGCGACCTGGGCCGCACCGGCCATGAATCGGTCGTCGAGCTCAATAAGGACGCCGAGCTGAAGGCCCGGCTGGAGGACCTGCGGCTGGCTTGCGGGAAGCTCATGGGCCTCGGGGACGTGACGGACAGGAACTACCCGAAAATGACCCTCGTGTCACCGCCCGCGCAAGGCGGGGCGATCAACACGCGCAGCTTCATCCCGCACGTCTGCCACGAATCCATCGGCGTGCTCGCCGCGGTCACTGCCGCCACCGCAGCCACCCTGAACGGGACCGTGGCAGACGACGTCGCGGTCCTTGAACAGGGGGCCGACGTAACCGTGTCGGTCGAACACCCCAGCGGCGAATTCACCGTCCAGCTCGGCCTCGACCCCGCAGACCCTACCAAAGTACTCAAGTCCGCACTCATCCGGACCGCACGGCTGATCATGGCCGGGAACGTCATGATCCCCACCCACCTCACCTCTGACCCGGAGTACAGCATCCGATGATCATCGACATTCACGGCCACTACACCACAGCACCCACGGCGCTCGGGCAATGGCGTGACCGGCAAATCGCAGCCCTGAACGATCCGTCCGCGGCGCCGTCCCCGGCGGAACTGAAGATTTCCGACGACGACCTGCGCGAAAGCATCGAGGCGAACCAGCTGCGGCTCATGGACGAACGCGGCATCGACCTGACCGTCTTCTCACCCCGGGCATCTTTCATGGCCCACCACATCGGTTCCTTTGAGACCTCTGCCGAGTGGGCGGCGATCTGCAACGAGCTCTGCTACCGGGTCAGCCAGCTCTACCCCGAACGCTTCGTCCCGGCCGCCATGCTGCCCCAGTCCCCCGGCGTCGATCCGGCAACCTGCCTCCCGGAGCTCACCCGCTGCGTGGAGGAATACGGTGCCGTGGCCCTGAACCTGAACCCCGACCCGTCCGGCGGGCACTGGACCGCGCCGCCCCTCACGGACCGGCACTGGTACCCGATCTACGAGAAAATGGTGGAGTACGACATCCCCGCCATGGTCCACGTCAGCACCAGCATCAACCCCGCCTTCCACACCACCGGCGCCCACTACCTCAACGCCGACACCACCGCCGTCATGCAACTCATCCAAGGCGACCTCTTCAAAGACTTCCCCACCCTGAAACTGGTCATCCCGCACGGCGGCGGAGCCGTCCCCTACCACTGGGGACGCTTCCGCGGCCTGGCCATGGCGCTGGGAAAGCCCGCCCTGGAAGAGCACCTGCTGCGCAACGTCTTCTTCGACACCTGCGTCTACCACCAGCCCGGCATCGACCTGCTCCTGGACGTCATGCCCACCAGGAACATCCTGTTCGCGTCCGAAATGATCGGCGCCGTCCGCGACATCGACCCCTGCACAGGACACAACTTCGACGACACGGCACGCTACCTCGACGCGGCCGGCCTGGACGCAGCGGACCAGGCCGCCATCCAGGAACACAACGCCCGTACCGTCTACCCCCGCCTCAACGCCCTGCTTAAGCAGCAGGGCCGCTAGCCATCCAGGAGCCAAAAACAATGCAGGAACTCGGCGTAGTCCATACCACCATCACCCGAGCAGCTGAACAGGACGTCAAAGCGCTCTCCACGTTCGGCGTCAGCACCATCCACGAAGCCATGGGCCGCCTGGGCCTCATGCGCCCCTACATCCGCCCCGTCTACCCGGGAGCCACCATGTGCGGGACAGCAGTAACCGTGCTGCTCCAGCCCGGGGACAACTGGATGATGCACGTCGCCGCCGAACAGGTCAAGCCCGGCGACGTCGTCGTCGCAGCGTGCACCACCGAAAGCGAAGACGGCTTCTTCGGAGACCTCCTGGCCACCTCCCTGCAGGCCCGCGGCGCGAAAGGCTTGATCATCGACGGCGGCTGCCGCGACGTCGCCACCCTCCAGGAGATGAACTTCCCCGTCTTCAGCCGCGCCATCAACTCCAAAGGCACCGTCAAAGCCACCCTCGGCTCCGTCAACATCCCCGTCGTCTGCGCCAACGCCCTCGTCAACCCCGGCGACGTGGTGATCGCCGACGTCGACGGCGTCGTCGTCGTCCCCGCCACCCGCGCAGCCGAAGTAGCCGAAGCAGCCCGCAAACGCGAGGACAACGAAGAGACCAAGCGCCAACGCTTCGCCAACGGAGAACTCGGACTCGACATCTACAACATGCGCGGCTCCCTCGAAGCCGCAGGCCTACGCTACATCGACTGAAGCCACCCAAAGGAACCCCATGGAAACCGCCTTCACCAAGACACCTGGCTGGCTCGACTGGTACAGCAACCCGTCCACGCCCCGCTTCAAACTTCCGGCGGGCGCGGTGGACGCCCACTGCCACGTCTTCGGCCCCGGCACGGAATTCCCGTTCGCTCCTGAACGGA
>NZ_JAIFZQ010000004.1 GCF_019710585.1 Arthrobacter sp. MAHUQ-56
GGACAGCCTCAACAACCGGCCACGCCCCACCCTCGGCCTCGCAACCCCCAAGCAGAAATTCAACGAACTCCTCCTCGCCGCAGCAGCCTAACCGTTGCAACCACCACTTGACTTTCCAGGGGCCAAAAGGGCAGTTACGGAGCAATCGATGACCGGGGGAATGGCTCAGGCGGCGGCTCTGCGCCGGCGCTGCTGGAGAACCAGCCCAACGAGGCACAGCGCCACCCCGGCAGCACCCACGGAGACAAACCCGCCGGACGGTCCCATCACGTCGATGAAGACGCCCGCCAGCGGCGAACCGAGTGCCACCCCCGCAGTCAGGGCCGAACCGTACCAGCCCATTGCCTCCCCGCGGCGTTCCTCAGGCACCAGGTCTGCGACCTTTTCGGACGCGGCGGAGAGCACGGGGGCGCACAGGATGCCGGGCAGCAGGGAGACCAGGGCAAGGCTCCACGTGTCCTGGGCGAACGCCATGGGCACCGTCAGCGCGGACATGCCCAGGAGCAGGATGATGGGCGGGACGGGCCGGTGCATGGCGCCATAAATGAGCCCGCCCGCCACCGATGCCGCACACCAAAACAGAAACACGACGCCGATTTCGCGCTGGTGCCCGCCGGTCTCCAGTGCCGCAACAATTCCCACGTCCGTCCCGCTGAGGACCATCCCGGCGCCGGCTGCCACGGCGAACACGGCGGCCACCGTGGACGTGAACCAGGCGAAGTTGCCGGCCACCTTCGCCCGCAGGCCGGATGAATCCGCGGTTCCGGCAGGCACCAGCCCGGCGGCAGCTTCCTGCACGTGGGCCGGGGCGGCGGATACGACAGCGGCTTCCGCTGCACGGCGCTGGTCCTTCGCGCTCTCCAGCGTTTCCTCCCGGCTGCGGGTGGGCGGGTTGAACCACATCAGGAACAGCCCGGCGAGGGACGTGGAGACGCCCACCACGGTCAGGCCGGCAGTGGTAAAGCCGCTGGTGGCCACCACGGCGCCGGCGGCAGGCCCGATCATGAACACGACTTCGGTACTGATCGCATCCAGGGCAAACGCGGTGCGGCGCTGCCCGCCGTCGGCCAGGACCCCCAGCGACTGGCGCACCACGCTGAAGATGGGCAGCGTCAACAGGCCGCCAACGAAAACAAGGGGAAGCAGCCACTGGTAGGACACATGCGGCACTACGGACCAAATGACGGTTTCCGAGACCACGGAAGGAATCAGCGCAGTACGCAGGCCGGCAGTGTCAACACGGCGCCCGCGCCAGGGAGCGCCCACGGCAATACCGATGGTCATCACGGCTGCGGCTGCACCGGCCGCCGCATAGCCTTCGCCCAGGGTGAGGACGATGTGCAGGGTGAGCAGCACGCCGGCCGCGGAATGCGGAATGCGGGCAACCATGCCCACCAGCAGCAGACGCCGGATGGGCCGTACGGCAAGCAACTCCCGGTAGAGAGTGAAATTCACGAAGCGATCCTCCAGGTATGCCGCAGACCGCCCGGGGATCACCCGCAGTCTGGAGCTAGTGGGAAGCGCGCCTCAGCTTGATTTCCAGCGAGTCCACGCGCTCTCCAAACAATACATTCCGGGACCACTCCCCCTGGAGCCCGGCCA
The DNA here is from genome assembly GCF_019710585.1 of Arthrobacter sp. MAHUQ-56. Classification (GTDB taxonomy): domain Bacteria; phylum Actinomycetota; class Actinomycetes; order Actinomycetales; family Micrococcaceae; genus Arthrobacter. The sequence goes on from NZ_JAIFZQ010000004.1 coordinate 1,603, forward strand.
CCAGGGCCTGCACTGCGGGGGCATCGAGGCCGTCCTCGAGGTACAGCACCACCTGCAGCTCCGGCCCGGCGCCGCCGCCAGGAACCAGTGAGCCGTCGGCCGCGAGGGCCTGTACTCCCCCGCCGGGCTTGAGCTCGATGCTGCGGACTGCAGGAAAAGCCTGGGCTCCGCGGCCCATCCCGGCGGCCAGTTCCGGGTCGAGGTAGGACGGGATCCACTCCTGCTGCTTGGCCAGCGCCCAGACGGCGGGCCGGCGCACCACGAACGTCAGGTCCGCTCCCGGGTCCAGGACCACGAGTTCGGCGCCTTCTGCCACTGCGGAGAGCGCCGCCCGCGCGGCATACACCGCCACCGGCCGTGCCTCAGGATGCCAGGCGGCCAGGGCTGCTGCGGAGGTGAAGGCGGGAAGGGCAGTCCGCCCGTCGGCCGCCCGGAGGGTGACCAGCGCCATGTCCGCCTGCTTATCGGCGTGCAGGCCGTGCCCGGTTTCCGCTTCCTCGGCAAGCTGGGCCACGATGGGGATGAAGACCCTTGCTGTTGCCAGTGCGGCGACCACGTCCGCCTCGCCGCCCGCCCCCTTCCGGAGCGCGGCAACGGCGGCGAGGTAGCCGGCATCGGCCGTTCCGTCGTCGTCCTCGAAGTTGTGGATCCGGGCGTCTTCCCCGGCCAGGCTGCGCCCGGCCCAGGGCTGTCCCGCTGAATCCGCGCTCCCGCCCGCCCCCGCCAGGGCAGCGGCAATGTGCCCCGGCAACTGGCGCGCGGCCGGGGTGCCCGGCCTGTCGGAGCCGGGCAGGTCGCTGGGGCTGGACTGGCCTTCTGAAGCAGGCATGACGCGGCGGCCCTCCCGGCGCCTAGCGGCGGCCGGCGACGTCGAGTGCTTCGGGAAGCGTGAAGGCCCCGGCATAGAGGGCCTTGCCCACGATGGCGCCTTCCACGCCCAGCGGCACCAGCGAACGCAGCACCTTCAGGTCGTCAAGGCTCGATATGCCACCGGACGCGACAACGGGCTTGCCGGTCTTCTCCACCATCTGGCGCAGGAGTTCAACGTTGGGGCCCTGGAGCGTGCCGTCCTTGGTCACATCTGTGACCACATACCGGGAACACCCGGCTTCCTCAAGGCGGTCCAGGACGTCCCAGAGATCTCCGCCTTCCTTGGTCCAGCCGCGGCCGGCCAGCGTGGTTCCGCGGACATCCAGCCCGACGGCGATTTTGTCTCCGAAACGCTCGATGGCCCGGCGCGTCCACTCCGGGTTTTCCAAGGCAGCAGTACCAAGGTTGACGCGCGCCACGCCCAGGTTGAGGGCCGCTTCCAGCGTTTCGTCGTCGCGGAGGCCACCGGAGAGTTCAACCTTGATGTCCAGCCGGCCCACGACCTCGCGGAGCAGGTCGGCGTTCGAGCCGCGTCCGAAAGCTGCGTCCAGGTCCACCAGGTGCACCCATTCAGCACCCTGCTGCTGCCAGTTCAGCGCCGCTTCGAGGGGGGTGCCGTAGCTCGTCTCGCTGCCCGCCTCGCCCTGGACGAGCCGGACGGCCTGGCCATTGACGACGTCGACGGCGGGCAGCAGTTCAAGTACCGGCAGGTCATATGCGGTGGTCATACTCATCCTTGGTGTTGTTTCTGTCGAGGCAAACGGAAGGCCGGGTGGCGGTCAGCCGGCGGGGAGCGTCAGCAGGTAAGCAGCGAGCAGCGACATCGCGGCCAGGACGCAGAACACAACCTGCGTCCACAACGGCCTGTGCTGCTGCCGGAAAGCGATGGCGCCGCCGATCAGGAGTCCGGCGAGGCCCATCAGCAGGACGGACCACATTCAGGCGTCGCTGCCGGTGCCGGTGGTTTCGCTGGTCCCGGGGTGGCTGGCGGCGGGCTTGCGCAGCCCTTCCACCCAGTTGCGCAGCAGCCGCGCGCCGGCATCGCCGGACTTCTCCGGGTGGAACTGCGTGGCACACAGCGGGCCGTTTTCGACGGCGGCGATGAACGGGCCTCCGTGCTCGGACCACGTGACCAGGGGCGGTGCCATCCGGGGCTGAATGACGTCGAAGTTCCATTCCTGCACGCCGTAGGAGTGCACGAAGTAGAACCGTTCGTTCTCGACGCCGGCAAAGAGTTTGGAGCCTTCCGGAACCTTGACGGTGTTCCAGCCCATGTGCGGAACGACGTCCGCCGGCAGCGCCTCCACCTTGCCGGGCCATTCGCCGATGCCTTCGGCTTCGGTGCCGTGTTCCACGCCTGCTTCGAACAGGACCTGGAGGCCGACGCAAATGCCCAGCACTGGCCGCCCGCCTGCAACGCGCCTGCCGATGAGCCGGATCCCGTCCACTGCCTTGAGTTCGCGCATGACGGTCTCGAAAGCGCCCACTCCGGGCACCACCAAACCGTCGGCATTGAGCACATCCTCCGGCTTGGCGCTGAGGATCACCTCCGCACCGGCGCGCTCCAAGGCACGCACGGCGGACCTGACGTTTCCCGAACCGTAATCGAGCACCGTGACGGTCGGCTTGCCCTCCGGCGAAGGCAGCTTCCGCGAGGCGGAGGGATCGACGATGGCACCGTCCTTGAGGATCTGCCCGCTCACAGCGCGCCCTTGGTGGAAGGGATGCCCTCTACGCGGGGGTCGGGTTCGACGGCGGCGCGCAGGGCGCGGGCAAAGGCCTTGAACTGCGCCTCGACAATGTGGTGCGGGTCGCGGCCGGCAAGCACGTTCATGTGCAGGCAGATACCGGCGTGCAGCGTGATGGCTTCAAACACGTGCCGGGTGAGGGACCCGGTGAAGTGGCCGCCGATCAGGTGGTATTCCTGGCCTGCAGGCTCGCCGCCGTGGACGAGGTAAGGCCGGCCCGAGACGTCGACTACGGCGTGGGCCAGTGCTTCGTCCAGCGGGACGGTGGCTTCGCCGAACCTGCGGATGCCTGCCTTGTTGCCGAGCGCCGAGCGCAGGACCTCGCCGAAGGTGATGGCGACGTCCTCCACTGTGTGGTGGACGTCGATGTGGATATCGCCGGTGGCCTTCACTGTCATGTCGATCAGCGAGTGCTTGCACAGGGCAGTGAGCATGTGGTCGTAGAACGGCACTGAGGTGTCGATGTCCGAGACGCCGGTACCGTCAAGGTTGATTTCCACGAGCACGGACGACTCGCTGGTGGCTCGCTCCATGCGGGCTGTCCTGGCCTCGGCGGCGTTCGATCCGGTGGAAGTCATGGTGAAGGATCCTTTTAGGGAGTGGTTGGTTCAAGGCGTCCAGCGCTGCTGCACCCGGAAGCCGCTGTATCAAGTCTAGGCGGGAAGCGCGGCCTGTCCGGCAAGAATGCGTTCCAGTGACGTGAGGAACGCTGTGGTTTCCGCCTCAGTGCCTGCCGTGACCCGGAGGTGGCCGGGGATTCCGACGTCGCGGATCAGCACGCCCGCGTCCAGGAGTTCCTGCCAGACCTGGTGGGGATTCTCGAGGCCGCCAAAGAAAACGAAGTTGGAATCCGAAGCGGCGGGGGTCAGGCCCATCCGGGTCAGGCCTTCGACGATGCGGTCCCGTTGCTTCTTGATGTCCTCGACCTCCGCCATCAGCGCTTCCCGGTGTTCGAGGGCAGCGAGGGCTGTTGCCTGCGTGATGGCGGAGAGGTGGTACGGCAGCCGCACCAGGCGGAGGGCGTCGGTGACTTCCGGGGCTGCAGCCATGTAGCCGAGGCGGGCGCCGGCCAGCGCGAAGGCCTTGCTCATGGTGCGGGAGACGATCAGCCGCTCCCTGCCGGGCAGCAGGGTCAGGGCGCTGGGCGTACCCTCGTGGGCAAACTCGTGGTACGCCTCATCAACGATCACGATGGTTTGGCTTTCCGCCCCTGCGTCGTAGACGGCCTCCACGACATCCAGGCCGAGTCCGGTCCCGGTGGGGTTGTTCGGGGAACAGAGGAACACGATGTTCGGCTGGAGTTCCCTGACCTGGCGGGCTGCCGATTCTGCGCTGAGGTCGTAGTTCCCCGCGCGTTCGCCGGTGATGTAGCGGGTATCCGTGCCGCTGGCGAGCAGAGGGTACATGGAGTACGTGGGCGGGAAACCAAGGGCGGTGCGGCCGGGGCCGCCAAAGGCCTGGAGGATTTGCTGCAGGACCTCGTTGGACCCGTTGGCTGCCCACAGGTTGGACGCGTCCAAACCGTGTCCAAGGTATTCCGCCAGTGCCCGCCGAAGATCTGTGAACTCCCGGTCCGGGTAGCGGTTCAGTCCCGCAGCGGCCTCGGTCACGGCGGCAGCGATGGCTGCGCGCACATCGGCCGGGACACCGTGGGTGTTCTCGTTGACGTTAAGGAGGATGGGGACATCCAGCTGGGGTGCCCCGTAGGGGGTGAGCCCGCGAAGGTTGCTGCGGAGGGGAAGCCGGTTCAGACGTTCTAGCTGGTCGTTCACCTGAACAGTTTAGTTGCCTCGGCAACGACCGGAAAATGTGACAGCTTCCGTTCGCCCTCGGCGTGGCTCCGCACGGCCGGGCCCGCCCCGGTCAGCGGGTGGGAACGAAAAGCTGTTGGCCGGGCAGGACGGCACCTGCCGCGAGATTGTTGAGCTGCACGATATCCGCAACAACGTCGCGGGCGTCGCGGCCTGGTGCGACTTCACCTGCGATGGCCCAGAGGGACTGGCCGGGCTGGACCGTCACAGTCACGGTGGGCGTCAGCCCAAGGTCAGCTGCGGAATCGGAGGCCTTGGCCGGGGAGTTGAAGAGGCCGGACAAGGACAACAGGAGCACAGCCAGGAGCATGGCCGGGATGCCGATCAGGACGAGCCTGCCGCGGCGGGTCAGTCGAATCCGGCCGGACGCCGCCTGGCGGACGCGGCGTGCTGGTTCGCGGCGGGACAGCAGTTGCTGCACCGGGAACTGCCGCGGACGGGAAACCTGGGGAAGAGATAAAGCTGACATGAACTTAGCCCTCCTGGACCAATACTGTGCTGCAACCAAACCGGCCGGGCACCGGCGGAGGTACCCGCCTTCCGCACCCGCCGCGGCCATCCCTCCCGAAGATCACCCCGGATCTGGTTTTCCGGTGCCATCTTCGAACGGGAAGACGCGGACTAGAACACATGTTCGAACTTTGCTGGTTCAGTTTTAGCACTTATCAACGAACAATGTCGAGACTCGCTAGAACAAATGTTTGAAAAAGCGATGTGGCTGGCCTAGCTTTGAGAACAAAGAACAACCACCAGGAAAGTTGACCAGCAGGGTCTGACAATGACGGTGGGGATCCTTCCGGCGGCGCTGTTGGACAGCACGGTGCGGGAGGTCCGGTGGCAACCGAAAGGCATTGGCGTTTATGGCAGCAGCAGCCGCCGGAGGCAGGACGGCCCCGCAGCACAAGAGGAGCGCCAAGGGCCTGACACCACGGCAGAAGAAGATCCTCGAAACGATCCAGCGCTCAGTCAATGAGAACGGATATCCGCCCTCAATGCGCGAGATCGGGGATACGGTCGGCCTCGCAAGCCTTTCCAGTGTGACCCACCAGCTTTCACAGCTGGAAAAGCTCGGCTACCTCCGCAGGGACCCGAAACGGCCCCGCGCCATGGAAGTGCTGATGCCCCTCACCCTGGACCGTGGCGCAGCCAAGGCCGAGGGTACGCCGTCGCCGCACGCACCCGGTGCAGGAGCCACCGTAACGGAGCTGCCCACAGCGCTGGATACTGCCATGGTTCCGCTGGTGGGCCGCATTGCGGCCGGCGGTCCCATCCTGGCGGACCAGGTGATTGAAGATGTCATGCCGCTCCCCCGCCAGCTCGTCGGCCAGGGTGAGCTCTTCATGCTCAAGGTGGCCGGTGATTCAATGGTGGATGCGGCCATTTGCGACGGCGACTGGGTGGTGGTCCGGCGCCAGGCTGACGCCGCCAACGGTGACATCGTCGCTGCGCTGCTGGACGACGAGGCCACGGTCAAGACGTTCCGGCAGCGCGATGGCCACACCTGGCTGCTCCCGCAGAACACGCAGTACGAGCCCATCCTGGGCGACCACGCCACCATCATGGGCAAAGTGGTCTCTGTCCTGCGCTCACTGTGATCCGCCGTACCCGCTGATCCGCCGTACCCGCTGATCCGCCGTACCCGCTGATCCGCTGTACCCGTCCTAGGCGGAGGCTTCGGCCCCCAGCCGGCTGAGGGCCGCCAAAGCCTTGCTGCGGTCCGTCGTGGACCAGAACGGCGGCAGGGCAGCCCGCAGGAATCCGGCATAGCGCTCGGTGGCGAGGCGGGAATCCAGGACAGCCACCACGCCTTTGTCCCCCGTTGACCTGATGAGCCGGCCGGCCCCCTGGGCGAGGCGGATCGCTGCATGGGTTGCAGAAACGGACATGAAACCGTTGCCCCCGGCCTGTGCCACGGCCCGTGAACGTGCCGTCATCAGGGGGTCATCCGGGCGCGGGAACGGAATCCGGTCGATCACCACCAGCCGGCACGACCCGCCGGGAACATCCACCCCCTGCCACAGCGACATGGTTCCGAACAGGCAGGTGTCAGGCTCGTCCGCGAACTGCTTGACCAGCGCGGTCATGGTGGACTCACCCTGGCAGAGGATCTTCACGCCGACCTTGGCGCGGAGGGCATCGGCGGCCTCCTCCGCCGCGCGGCGGGACGAAAACAGGCACAGCGCTCCCCCGCCGGAGGCCTTGATGAGTGCTTCCAGTTCGGCCAGCGCTTCGGCGGAAACACCGCGCCCGGGTTTGGGCAGGTGCCCGGCCACATAGAGGATCCCCTGCCGCGGGTAGTCGAAGGGCGAGCCAACATCCACCCCGGTCCAGCTGGGTGCGCCCTCGCCAATCAGGCCCAGGCCGCCCGCGGCCGGTTCAAACGCGGAACCGATGGCCAACGTAGCGGACGTCAGCACGACCGTGTGCCCGGCGAAGAGCCCTTCGCGCAGCCTTCCGGCGACGGAGAGCGGGGCGATGTTGATCAGTACCGGCGCGCTCTCGTCCGGCTGGGAATACCCCTGGCCGGGATCGAATGTGCTGGCGCGGGAGAACCAGACCACCTCGCGGTTCTCCCGGGCGGCGATCAGCCGCTCGCAGAGTTCCAGGATGAGCATGAGCCGTGACCTGGCAAGCTGCCTGCCGCCGTCGGCCGTGGTGTTGCTGTCCCCCTTCGAATCTGACAACGCGGCACGGCAGGCTTCCCGCAACTGGTCCACGCAGTCCAGCTGCTCGTCGTTCAGGCCGTTGGGCAGCAGGCCGCCCGGGGCGCCCGCCAGGGCGAGCTCCAGGTTGGCAGCGGCGGCATTGAGGGCGTCGACGGTGATGGCGGTGTGCTTCCGTGCGCCTGCGGCGGCCGCGTGCACCATGGCCACGGACAGCTGCCCGGTGACGGCCCCGGTGACCCGGTCCTGCAGTTCGTGGGCTTCGTCCACCACCACGACATCGTACTCAGGCAGGACCGCCAGCCCCTCAAAGGCACTGACGGCGAGCATGGCGTGGTTGGTGACCACGACGTCGGCCTCGGCAGCGTCCTGCCGCGCGAGTTCGCTGAAGCATTCGGCGGCCATGGGGCACTTTTGTGCCCCGAGGCATTCCATGGAAGTCACGGAGACCTGCCGCCAGGCCCTGTCGGTAACACCGGGCAGCAACTCGTCCCGGTCACCTGTAGCCGTCTTCTCTGCCCATTCGCGCAGGCGCACCACTTCCTTGCCCAGCTGGGAGGCCGGGCCTCCCACCGCGGCAGCGAAGTGCGGGACGCTCGTGTCCTCGCCGAGGGAGAAAAGCTGGCCTTCGGCAGGTTCTTCCGACGGGAAGCCGCCTTCGAGCTTATGCCGGCAGACGTAGTTGGACCTGCCCTTGACCAGCGCCACCTTGACGGGGCGCTCCAGCGCCGGGCCGATGTTCTTCAGGAGCCTGGGCAGGTCCCTGCCCACAATCTGCGTCTGCAGTGCCAGGGTGGCTGTCGAGACCAGCGCGGGTTTGTCGCTTTCGAGCGCATGGGCAATGAGCGGCACAAGGTAGGCCAGCGATTTGCCGGTGCCGGTGCCGGCCTGGACCAGCAGGTGGTTGCCCGTTTCGATCGCCTGCGCCACCTGCCGCGCCATTTCGTGCTGGCCCGCGCGGCTTTGACCGCCCATGCCCGCAACGGCCCGGTCGAGCAGTTCGAGGACGAACTGCCCGCCGGCCGTCTCCGTGGCTTTTCCGGCCGCGGGGTCAGTCATTGCTGGCGAATGGTTCCAGTTCGGACGCGAGGCCTTCCCGCACCATCACGACGGCCTTGGTGCCCGTCTCCCCGTGGTCCAGGCTGATGATTTCCGCGTCCGACTCGTGGAGCTTGCTGACCAGGTCACCGCGGTCATACGGGATCAGCAGTTCGAGCTTGACGCTGGGCCGCGGAATGGAGTCGCTGATGGCCTTCAGCAGCTCTGCAATACCCTCGCCGGTGCGGGCCGACACCACCACGTGCCGCGGCTCGCGCTGCTTGAGCCGCTCCACCACGAAAGGATCCGCGGCGTCGGCCTTGTTCAGCACGATGATCTCGGGCACCTTGCGCGCATCGACTTCACTGAAGACCTTGCGGACGGCGGCGATCTGCCCTTCCGGGTCCGGGTGGGAGGCGTCGACGACGTGCAGGATCAGGTCAGCGTCCGCCACCTCTTCAAGGGTGGAGCGGAATGCTTCCACGAGCTGGGTGGGCAGGGATCGGACGAACCCGACGGTGTCGGCCAGGGTGTACCCCAGGCCGTCAGCCGTCTCAGCTTTGCGGACGGTGGGATCGAGCGTGGCGAACAGTGCGTTCTCCACGAGGACGCCGGCGTCCGTGAGGCGGTTGAGCAGCGAAGATTTTCCGGCGTTGGTGTACCCGGCGATGGCCACCGAGGGGACTTCATTACGACGGCGATTGGCGCGCTTGGTCTCGCGGGCAGGCTTCATCGCGGCGATTTCCCGCCGCAGCTTGGCCATGCGCGTACGGATCCGCCGGCGGTCCAGTTCGATCTTGGTCTCACCGGGGCCACGGGAGCCCATGCCGGCAGCTGCGCCACCCACCTGGCCACCAGCCTGGCGGGACATCGATTCACCCCAGCCTCGAAGGCGTGGAAGCAGGTATTCGAGCTGGGCCAGCTCAACCTGGGCCTTGCCCTCGCGGCTCTTGGCATGCTGGGCGAAGATGTCCAGGATCAGGGCCGTGCGGTCGATGACCTTGACCTTGACGATGTCCTCAAGGCCACGCCGCTGGGATGGCGCCAGTTCGGCGTCGACCACCACGGTGTCCGCGCCGGTGGCCATGACGATGTCCTTGAGTTCCTGGGCTTTACCGGATCCAAGGAACGTGCCGGGATCCGGCTTGTCCCTGCGCTGAACGAGGCCGTCGAGTACTTCCGAGCCGGCCGTCTCGGCGAGGGCGGCCAACTCGCGCAGCGAGTTTTCGGCGTCTGCGAGGGTTCCCTCGGACCAGAGGCCGGCCAGGACCACCCGCTCCAGGCGGAGCTGGCGGTATTCGACCTCGGTGACGTCCTCGAGTTCGGTGGACAGGCCTGCCGTCCGGCGCAGGGCGCGGCGTTCCTCGAGGTCCTGTTGGTCGCCGTCGAACGCGCTGTGTTCCTCATCAAGGCGGGAAATCGCCTGCGCCGTGCCGAGGACCTTTTTTCCATTGCCGCTGCCTTCACCGGCGGGCGTGCTGACGTTCTTGGCCGGTACGTCCTTGGCGAGGATCCGGTCGATGACAGCTTGGATCTCCTCAGGGCTCATGTCCTGGGCGGCTGGATCGGAACCGGTGTTGGGGTGGCTGGTCATGGTCTCCTTTGAAGATTCGGCAGTTCCAGAATAGTGCCGATCGGTGGAATGTGCTGAAGAATTCGCGGTGGGCTGACGACCTGCGGTCACATGTTCTCCTGGTTGCTGGCGCCGCCGGCCTTCTTGGCGGGCAGCGGACGGTGCCGCGTCACAAAGGCGGCAGGAAAGGCCGGAGAAATGGCGGGAAGTGCAGCGAAAAGACTGACTTCGAGTATTGTCCGGCGGCCGGAGCAGACGCTTGGCGACTGGTCCGGTGCACAAGCGGAAGGCGATGTTCGCCTGCGTCGCTGTGGGACGTTGCTGCGGAGCGGGCTAAGCCCGGGCCGGCTACTCGAAGATCAGGAACATGCGTTAAACCGTAGCAGAGGCCTGCGGCCGCGGTTTCCCATTACGCTGCAAGGGGAACTACTCTGGCCAGTTATGGAGTCCGCACACTATTTCAGCGCCACCCCCGCCGGCCCCTTTACCCGCAAACCGCTCACGGTTGAACTGGCAGGCCAGACGCGAAAGCTGCAGACGTCCACCGGCATCTTCAGCCCGGACGGAATCGACAAGGGAACCGCCGTCCTCCTGGCCGAAGTCCCGCCACCACATCCCGCCGGGAATCTGCTGGACATCGGGTGCGGCTGGGGTCCGGTCGCCCTCACCATGGCGTTGCTCGCCCCGGAGTCCAAGGTCTACGCGGTGGACGTCAACGAACGCTGCATCGCGTTGACCAATGAGAACGCGGCATCACTGGGCCTGTCCAATGTGGTCGCGGGAACGCCTGAGTCCGTGGACCCCGAAGTGCGCTTCGACACGATCTGGTCGAATCCGCCCATCCGCATCGGCAAGGATCAGCTGCATGCGCTGCTCAAGCTGTGGCTTCCGCGGCTGGCCGACGGCGGCACCGCGTGGCTGGTGGTGCAGAAGAACCTGGGCTCGGACTCGCTGCAGCGCTGGCTGGCAGCCGAATTGGACGAATCCTTCACGGTGTCGCGCGCATCGACGTCCAAGTCCTTCCGCATCCTCACGGTCAGGAAAGAGTCCCGCTCGCCACAATGACGGCGGGGCCGCTGAGCTCAACGTGCTCGTGGCCGCCGGGGCCGGCAAAGAACTTCACGCCCACCACGCCTCCGGGAACGTGGACACGCCAGGTGTCAGGCGCCTCGGCGCCGGCCCAGTGCCGGATGGCGACGGCGGCCGCACACGCTCCGGTGCCACAGGACTGGGTCTCCCCCACGCCGCGTTCGTGCACGCGCATGGTGACTGAGCCGACGCCGTCGTGCACCAGCGGTTCCGCGGGCACCACGAACTCGACGTTGGTTCCGTTGGGGGGAACCGGATCCACCTTCGGCGCGGTGAAGAGCCGGGTGCCGGCCAGCTCGGACAGTTCGGCAAGGGCCACCACGGTGTGCGGGTTGCCCATGCTCACCGAGAGTGCCGGCCTGGCAACTTCCAGCCCGTCAGCGGTGACCAGGGAATCCATGGCCTTGGCGCTGGCTTCGCCGGGGAAGATGAACTCCCAGGGCCCCATGTCCACCGCGTAGCCATCCCCGGCGCGGACCACGGTCTTGACCCCGCCCCGGGTGCCGATGGCGAGCGATCCGCCGTCGGGCAAATTGACCAGGCCCTCGGTGCGCAGGAAGTGGACGAAGACCCTTACCCCGTTGCCGCACATTTCGGACAGTGAGCCGTCGGCGTTGCGGTAGTCCATGAACCATTCCGCGTCGGGATTTTCGGAGAGCAGTTCGCGGCCTTCGGGAAGGAAACGTGACGGCACGGCCCTGATCAGCCCGTCGGCGCCGATGCCGCGGTGCCGGTCACAGAGCGCCGCGGCCTGACCGGCGTCGATGGCCTGCGTCCCGTCAGGGTCGGCTGTCAGGACGAAGTCGTTGCCGGTCCCGTGCCCCTTGGAAAAGCGGAGCCCGCCCAGGGTGCGGAAGGCGGAGTCGGAAGTTTCTGTGGAGGTGGCATCCATGGTGTCAAGCGTAGCGGCGGATGCTGCCGGTGCTGAAACGCGGCTACCTGGACAGCTCTGCGGCCTTGCTGTTGAGGTCAGGATCCTGCCAGTCCAGCCAGCTGATGCGGGGGTCGGCGCGGAACCACGTGAGCTGCCGGCGGGCAAACTGCCGGGTGGCCACAATAGTTTCCTCCGCTGCCTCCCTGACAGTGGAAAGACCGTCGAGAACCCGGAGGAACTGCGAATACCCGAGGGCGCGGGAGGCGGTTTTGCCGCTGCGCAGGCCTTGGGCGTCTAGGCGTTGGACCTCGGCGAGCAGCCCGGCATCCACCATCCGGTGCACGCGGGCGGCCAGTCGCTCCCGCAGGACCTCGCGGTCCACGCTGAGCCCCACCTGGATGGCCGGCTGGTAGTACTCGCGGCGCGGCATGAAGGAGCTGAAGGGCCGGCCGGTGAGCTCATGGACTTCCAGTGCGCGGATGATCCTCCGGTCATCGGACAGCCGTTCCGCCGAGACTGGGTCCACGGCATGCAGCCTGGCCAGCATTGCGGGCGTCCCCTGGTCCGCCAGTTCCGCCTCGAGCCGTTTCCGAAGCCGTGGGTCCGTCCCGGGAAACTCCAGCACGTCCAGGGCAGCCCGCACGTAGAGCCCGGAGCCCCCGGCCAGGATGGCGCGTTTACCGCGTGCGTGGATGTCAGCAATGGCATCGCGCGCCTGCTGCTGGAAGTCGGAGACGCTCGCTTCCTGCGTTACGTCGAGGATGTCCAGCAGGTGGTGCGGCACTCCCCTGCGTTCGGCCACGGTCATCTTGGCCGTGCCGATATCCATGCCGCGGTAGAACTGCATGGCGTCGGCGTTGACGACCTCGCCGTCAAGTTCGAGGGCAAGGTTGACGGCGAGGTCGGACTTACCGGAGCCGGTAGGGCCGACGACGGCGATGACGGGCGGAGCGTCCACCTGTCAGCGGGTGCGCAGCGGCAGCGAGGGCATGCCGAGGGAGACGCCCTTCTGGCCCGCACCGGCACCCGGGGCCGGAGCCCCGCAGGAGTCTGCTTGGGACCTGTCCCAGGCGTCGCCGGCCCGTGACCGTCGCAGGTGGTAGTCCTCAGGCTTGGGATCGGCGATGAGATGGAACGCGGCGGCTTCGGTGACGGTCACGGTCACGAGGTCCCCGGGCCTGGGCGCAGGCGCACCGTCCGGGACGGAGAAGTGGACCAGCCGCTGGTCCTGCGAACGTCCCGAGAGGCGGTGCGTTTCCTCGGCCTTGCGGCCGGACTGGGCGGTGACCATGACTTCCACCCGGCGGCCGAGCTGCTTCCGGTTCTCCTCTGCGGCGATCCGGTCCTGCAGCGCGGTGAGCCGCTCGAAGCGTTCCTGGACCACCGCCTTGGGCAGCTGGTCGGGCAGGTCGGCGGCGGGCGTCCCGGGGCGCTTGGAGTACTGGAACGTGAAGGCGGTGGCGAAGCGCGACTGTTCCACCACGTCCAGCGTGGCCTGGAAGTCTTCCTCTGTTTCGCCGGGGAAACCGACGATGATGTCGGTGGAGATCGCGGCATTCGGGATCTTTTCCCGGACCTTGTCCAGGATGCCCAGGAACTTCGTGGAGCGGTACGAGCGCTTCATGGCCCGGAGGATGCTGTCGGAGCCGGACTGCAGCGGCATGTGCAGCTGCGGCATGACATTGGGCGTTTCGGCCATGGCGTCGATGACGTCATCGGTGAAGGCGGCAGGGTGGGGGCTGGTGAAGCGAACCCGTTCCAGTCCCTCGATTTCGCCGCAGGCCCGCAACAGCTTGGAGAAGGCCTGGCGGTCGCCGAATTCGACGCCATAGGAGTTCACGTTCTGGCCGAGCAGCGTAACCTCGATGGCGCCGTCGTCGACAAGCGCCTGGATCTCGGCGAGGATTTCCCCCGGCCGGCGGTCCTTTTCCTTCCCGCGGAGGGAGGGCACGATGCAGAAGGTGCAGGTGTTGTTGCAGCCGACGGAGATGGATACCCAGCCGGAGTACACAGAGTCCCGCTTGGTGGGAAGGGTGGACGGGAAGACGTCCAGGGATTCCAGGATCTCCAGCTGTGCTTCGTTGTTGTGCCGGGCCCGGTCAAGGAGGGCGGGCAGCGCACCCACGTTATGGGTGCCGAAGACCGCATCAACCCACGGAGCCTTCTTCAGGATGGTTTCCCGGTCCTTCTGCGCCAGGCAGCCGCCAACGGCGATCTGCATTCCGGGGTTGGCTGCTTTGACCGGGGCCAGGATGCCGAGGTTGCCGTAGAGCTTGTTGTCGGCGTTTTCACGGACCGCGCAGGTGTTGAACACCACAACGTCGGCCTGTTCGCCCTCCGCCGGCACGTAGCCGGCATCTTCAAGCATTCCGGCCATCCGCTCCGAGTCGTGAACGTTCATCTGGCACCCGAAGGTGCGCACCTGGTACGTACGCGGGCGGCTGCCGGCATCCTGCGGGGTGGCTTCTGCCGCAGGGGTGGGGGCGCTGGAAGGGGAGGAAGGGATGGTCAAACTCACCCGTTAAGGGTACCGGTTCCCCAGCGGATCGCTGTCGGGATCCTGGGAATCGAGGACCTCGTTGACGATCCGGAACGCCTGCGACGGCTGATAGCCCTTTCGCGCCAGCATCGACGCCAGCCGCCGGACAGCTTTCTCCCGCTCTGCCTGGCCGGAAAGGTCTGTTCCAGGACGCAGCTTACGCTGCACCAGGGTTCTCGCCGCAGCTTCTTCGTCCGCGTCCGTCAGCTGTTCCAGGGCTGCACTGGCGGTTTCCTGGTCGATGCCCTTGTCGGCCAGCTCACGCCGGAGGGCACCCTTCGCGAGCTTGCGCGACTGTGCACGGCTCCTGACCCACATGTCGGCGAATTCGGCGTCGTTGATCAGCCGCGCTTCCTCGAACCTGTCCAGCACCGATTCCGCAACGTCCTCCGGGATGTTCCGTTCGGCGAGCTTCCGTGCCAGCTGCAGCCTGCTCTTGGCGGACGCCGTCAGCTGCCGGTAGACAATGGCCTGGGCGACGGAAACCGGATCCGGCTCAGCATCCACGGCCCGGGGATCGTCCGGAACGGCGAACCCGCCCGGGTGCCCTGCAGAAGGGCTTCCGGAACGGTTCCGCCGGGCCCGCCCCTTCGGGGACCGGCTGTCCCTAGCGCCCGTTCCCTGAACGGGCGCTTCAGGACGCTGCGCTTCAGACGACCAGCTCAACGGCTAGAACCCGTCGACGGCTTTCAGCTTCGGCGAATCCTTGGGCTCCTCTTCGGCCGCCTTTACCCCGACGCCGAGCTTCTCCTTGATCAGGCGCTCCAGTTCGGCGGCGAGCTCGGGATTGTCGCGGAGGAAGCGGCGGGAGTTCTCCATGCCCTGGCCCAGCTGGTCCCCGTCATAGGTAAACCACGAGCCCGACTTCTTGATGATGCCGTGCTCCACGCCCATGTCGATGATGCCGCCCTCGCGGGAGATGCCCTGGCCGTAGATGATATCGAACTCGGCGACCTTGAAGGGCGGGGCCATCTTGTTTTTGACGATCTTGGCCTTGGTGCGGTTGCCGACAGAATCGGCGCCTTCCTTGAGCGTCTGGATGCGGCGGACGTCGATGCGGACCGACGCGTAGAACTTCAGGGCCTTACCACCGGTGGTGGTTTCGGGGGAACCGAAGAACACGCCAATCTTTTCGCGGAGCTGGTTGATGAAGATCGCCGTGGTCTTCGTCTGGCTCAGGCGGCCGGTGATCTTACGGAGGGCCTGGCTCATGAGCCGGGCCTGCAGGCCCACGTGGCTGTCGCCCATGTCGCCTTCGATTTCAGCGCGGGGCACCAGGGCGGCAACGGAGTCGATAACGATGACGTCCAGCGAGCCGGAGCCCACCAGCATGTCCATGATCTCCAGGGCCTGCTCGCCGGTATCCGGCTGGGACACCAGGAGGGCGTCCGTGTCGACGCCCAGCTTTGCGGCATAGTCCGGGTCCAGCGCGTGCTCGGCGTCGATGAAGGCGGCGATGCCGCCCGCGCGCTGTGCATTCGCCACGGCGTGCAGGGCCACGGTGGTCTTACCCGAGGATTCCGGGCCGTAGATTTCGATGACGCGGCCGCGGGGAAGGCCGCCGATGCCGAGGGCCACGTCCAGTGCGATGGAGCCGGTGGGAATGACTTCGATGGGGGCACGGACTTCGTCGCCCAGGCGCATCACCGAACCCTTGCCGAACTGCTTGTCAATCTGGGCCAGCGCTGCTTCCAGCGCCTTGGCACGATCCGGGGCTGCCGCCATGGTTGACACCTCTAATGCTTTCTCGATGGTGGCCTTCGCGGCCGTTTTCTTGGTCATCTCTGACGCTAAGGGGACCCACTGACATTCCGGCCTGAGGACGACGGCTATGTGGATAAACCCAATAGGAAAAGCATAGCTTTATCCGAACAGGTATTCGAAGAGCCGGCGCCGTGCGGCGTGTCAGCAGTAGTTGGTGCCCGGAAGGCCGTTGCCCCGCTGGTCCTGGAAAGCCGTGGCCAGGTCAGTGGTCCCTGCGCGGGGGGATGTCCCGTCCCAGCCGCCGTTCGGCCGGCACGTCCTGGACGTCGCAGACTGCCAGCCACACCCTGCGCGGCTCCACCCCGGCTGCCAGGGCCTGGTCCGCGGTGCGGCCGCCCACCCCGGAAAGGACCAGGGTGCTGCTCAGGACGCGGGAGTAGCCCGCGCCGAACTCGTCGTCCATGAGCCGCCAGTACTCGCTGATTCGCATCGATAAATCCTCTCATGAGTGTGGACCCTAGAATTGTTGCCATGAGCAACTCCCCCGATGCCCCGTCCGAGTCCGGCGCAGGCGAAGCTGCCGCCGATGAGGCCCTGCAAAACGTCGAACACCAGATCAGTCTTTTTTGGCGGCGGGCCCGGGCCATCTCCAACCAGCTCTCGCGGGAAGTGCACCCGGACATGGAACCCGCAGCCTACGGGCTGCTGACCGTCATCCGCCGCGAGGGGCCCATCCGCCTTACCGAACTCGCCATGAACATCGGGGTGGGCAAGCCGTCGGTCAGCCGCCAGATCGCGTTCCTGGAAAGCCTGGGGCTGGTGTCGAAGGAGGCGGACCCGCTGGACCGGCGCGCGCAGTCCATCCGGCTCACGCCCAAGGGTGAGGAGAAGATGCACCAGGTACAGGACGCGCGGCGACAGGTGTTCCAGGAGCGGCTGCGTGAATGGCCGGTGGAGGACCTGCAGGAGCTGGCGCGCTACATGGCCAAGCTCAACTCCACCTACGAGCGGGACGGGTTCCCCAGGGAGCCCCAGGACGGGGATACCCCGTCCGCGCCGCGGGCACAGGAAGACTGAACAGGAGTTGCAGAACAGAAGGAAGCCTCCGGCATGGCCGGAGGCTTCCTTCTGTATAAGGCCGTGCTTTAGGTGGCCTGGTCCGGACTGCCCTTACCGGGCGCCGGAGAGAAGGCCATTGGAAAGCTCGTCGTTCAGTTCAGTGTTGAGGTCGCGCTCAAGGTCGCGGCCGTAACGCTGAGAGAATTCCTGCGGGACGGTGTCCGGAACTGCTACGCCCTCAGCCACTGCCACGCGGTCACTGACCTCGCGGAGCATGCTGGACAGCGGAACATCCAGTGCCGAGCAGATCGAGGACAAAAGCTCAGATGATGCTTCCTTCTGGCCGCGCTCCACTTCGCTGAGGTATCCCAGGGAGACACGGGCACTGTGCGAAACTTCACGGAGCGTACGTCCCTGCCGCTGGCGGACATCGCGCAGGACATCACCGATTTCGTGACGAAGTACTACCATCTTGCGCTCCTTCTGTTCGCTCTTAGCCTGTTCGGCGAGGCCCACATCCTTCCAGCGGACAACGCCGTTTACGGATACGGGCTGCTTTACCATCTGTATCGCCTTGCTCCCTCATTGGTCAGGCCCGCCGTGGAGCGGACCGTCATGGTCATTTCATCCTAGGCGCCTCCGCTATCCGGAAGCGACACAATGTAATAACTAATCGGTACCGGCTTTTGTTCCCCACAACTTTACGCCCGGTAACTTGGCGGCGGAAACCTCAGGAGGACAAGGCTTCGAGGAGCCGCTCCAGGGCTGCCGCGCAGGCGCCGGCGCGGATGTCGGGCCGGCTGCCGGTAAAGGAGTACTCGAATCCTGTGGCCCCTGCGGCTGTTGCGATGCCGATGTATACGCGGCCCACGGGCTTTCCGTCATGCGCGTCCGGTCCGGCCACCCCGGTGGTGGCCACCCCGACGTCGGCACCAAGGGCGGTCCGCGCACCCGCGGCCATGGCGCTGGCCACGTCCGGGTCGACCGACCCTGCGCGTGCCAGCAGTTCGGCGGGGACGTGCAGGACGTTTTCCTTCACGGAGTTCTGGTAGGCTACTACCCCGCCCTGCAGCATGCCGGATGCGCCGGGAGTGTCAGCCAGCACGGCCGAGACCATCCCCGCCGTCAGGGATTCCGCGGTGGCCACTGTCAGCCGCGACTCCAGGGCCATCCGGACAGCCTGTGCTGCAAGATGGTGGAGGTTGCTCATGCCTGCTCCTGCCCTTTATCCGATCGTCCCGCGGCCGGTCCGGCCTGCCGTTTCCCCCTGGCGCGCAGCCGGAGCGCCTCAATGACGTATTCGACGCCGGTCCACAGCGTAATTGCCACCGCCGCCATCATCACGGCGAACGCGATCCAGGCCATCCACGGCGCGAACGCCCCCAAAGGCAGCAGGTACAGGAAGATCGCGGCAGTCTGCACAACGGTTTTGAGCTTGCCGCCCCGGGAAGCCGGGATGACGCCGTAACGGATCACGAAGAACCGCAAGGCCGTAATGCCCCACTCGCGGACCAGGATCACCAGGGTGGCCCACCATGGCAGCTCCCCCAGCAGGGAGAGCATCACCAGGGCGGAACCGATGAGGAGCTTGTCTGCGATGGGATCGGCGATCTTGCCGAAATCGGTGACGAGGTTGCGGCTCCTGGCGATGTCGCCGTCGAGCTTGTCCGTGTAGATGGCGACGGCGAACGCCAGCACCGCTGCCCAACGCCACGGGCCCGAGACGCTGTGCAGCCCGGGGGCATCGGCCACGAGGAACCATACGAAGAATGGAACCAGCGCGATGCGGATCATGGTCAGGACATTGGGAAGGTTCCAGACCCCGGCACGGCCCTGGCCGGCGGCGGTTGCATCGGTGCTAGTCACGGTTCTAGGCTACCGGGCTAGCGCCCGGTGAGGGACCAGGCGTCCTCGGAGCCGTCGTCGTCATCGCCATACCCGCCCGGAGCGGAATCAGAGCCGTCGTAATATTCGACGTTCTGCTTCCGCTTGTCGAGGTCTGCCGCCACGAGGTCCTCGGCGTAGCCGCCCTGGGCGATGTTCGCGTTGGCATTGTCGCTGAGCGCCGCTGTCTGGGAGTCCGGCGCCGCGGGGGCCTCCTGTCCCTTCATGGCGGCCAGGACGGCGGCGAGGTCGTCCGGCTTGACCAGTACGTCGCGGGCCTTGGAGCCCTCGGAGGGTCCCACCACGCCGCGCGACTCGAGCAGGTCCATGAGCCGGCCGGCCTTCGCGAACCCGACGCGGAGCTTGCGCTGCAGCATCGAAGTTGACCCGAACTGGGTGGTCACCACCAGCTCCGTAGCCTGCAGCAGCACCTCGAGGTCGTCGCCGATGTCGTCGTCGATCTGCTTCTTCTCCGCCTCGGGGGCGACGTCGTCGCGATAGACGGCCTGCAGCTGCCCCTTGACGTGCTCCACCACCTTGTGGATCTCGGACTCCGAGACCCAGGCGCCCTGGACGCGCATTGCCTTGGACGCACCCATTGGGAGGAAGAGCGCATCACCCTGGCCGATGAGCTTTTCGGCGCCGGGCTGGTCCAGGACAACACGGGAGTCCGTGACGGAGGACGTGGCGAAGGCCATGCGGGACGGCACGTTGGCCTTGATGAGGCCGGTGACCACGTCCACGGACGGTCGCTGGGTGGCAAGGACCAGGTGGATGCCGGCAGCACGGGCCAGCTGGGTGATGCGGACGATGGAATCTTCGACGTCGCGGGGGGCCACCATCATGAGGTCAGCGAGTTCGTCGACGATCACCAGCAGGTAGGGGTAGGGGCGGATCACCCGCTTGGAGTCCGGCGGCGGCTGGACCTTGCCCGCGCGGACTGCCTTGTTGAAGTCGTCGATGTGCTTGAAGCCGTAGTTGGCGAGGTCGTCATAGCGGGCGTCCATCTCGCGGACCACCCACTGCAGCGCCTCGGCAGCCTTCTTCGGGTTGGTGATGATCGGCGTGATCAGGTGCGGCACGCCTTCGTAGGCGGTGAGCTCCACCCGCTTGGGGTCCACCATGACCATGCGCACCTCGTCCGGGGTGGCGCGCATGAGGATGGAAGTGATCATGGAGTTCACGAAGGACGACTTACCGGCACCGGTGGCACCGGCCACCAGCAGGTGGGGCATCTTGGCCAGGTTGGCCACCACGTAGCCGCCTTCAACGTCCTTGCCCACGCCCATCACCATCGGATGGTCGGTGCGGCGTGCGTTCTGGCTGCGAAGCACATCGCCCAGGGAAACGGTCTCACGGTCCGTGTTGGGGATTTCGATGCCGATGGCAGATTTGCCGGGGATGGGGCTGAGGATCCGGACGTCACTGGATGCCACGGCGTAGGAAATGTTCTTGGACAGCGCCGTGACGCGCTCCACCTTGGTGCCGGGCGAGAGCTCGATCTCGTACCGGGTCACCGTGGGGCCGCGGCTGAAGCCGGTGACGGTGGCGTCGACGTTGAACTGCTGGAGGGTGTCAGTCAGGGCAGCGACGACTGCGTCGTTGGCTTCCGTGCGCTCCTTCGGGATGGACCCCGGGGTCAGGTAGTCCGAGGCGGGGAGGGTGTAGGTGACATCCCCCGCGAGGGACAACTGTTCGGTGCGCTGCGGGATGGGGACGGGCGGCGGTGCAGGCGCCACAGGGTTGGACGGAACGGTGGGAGCGGGGCCGGCGGGGCGTGCAGGAGCTGCAGCGCCGGGAATGACCAGAGGGATGGCCTCGGTTGCGTTCTCCGGAGACGGCTCCGCCTTGCCCAGGCCCTGGGCGGCCTTGATCTTTTCGACGGCGATCTCCGCCTGGGTGGGACGCCGGACGCCGGGGGCTGGCCGGGCAGGCTCGCGCTCGTCGTCGTCAATAACGGCGTGCTCAAAGGCTTCATCGCCCACGTAGCCGTCCAGGCCGGCGTCGGGCTCCTCGTCCTTGCCGAAGAGCTTGCGCTTCTTCTTCTTCGGCGCGGCCGGCTGGGTCCGCTCCAGGTAGCTGCGGTCATGGACATCACCGGGCTGGTCCTGCTCCATCAGGTCGATGCCCATAAGGTGCTCGTACGCACCGCGAAGCCGGCGCGGGATTGCGGTAAACGGGGTTGCCGTGATGATGAGCAGCGACACGAAGGCGAGCAGCGCGTACAGCACCACCGGCACGGCCGGGTGGATGGCGGCAAGCGGCGTGGCGGCGAGGAAGCCGAGCATGCCGCCGGCCTGCCGGAGCCCGTCGAAGCCCTGCGCAACGGTCGGCTGCCCGCCGAGGACATGGGCCAGGCCGCACCCGGCGAAGGTCATGATCAGGAAGCCAATGCCCACCCTGTTGTTGCCCCTGCCATCCTCGGGCCGGCGGAAGAGCCGGAAGGCGCAGACGAAGAGCATGAGCGGAAGCAGGAGGGAGATCCAGCCGAAAGTGCCGTTCACAACCGCGTACACGGCGTCCGGGAACCATCCGGTCAGGCCCCACCAGGCGAAGGTGGCAATGAAGGTCCCCAGCGCAAGGTTGAACAGGGCTGCACCGTCGCGGCGCTCTTCCGGGGGCAGGTCGCTGACGTCATGGCCAATGCGGCGCACTCCCCCGCCCACCAGGTGTCCCAGTCCCAGCCACGCTCCGCCCACCACGCGGAGCAGCCAGGGCTGGTGGTGTTCGACGGCGGGGAGCTGGCGGGTGCGTGCGGTGCTGGACGAGCCGCTGCCTCGTCCGGACCTGCCGGAGGTGGAGCCGGTTCCGCGGCCTGTGGAGCTGCCGGACTTGGTGCCCGAACCGCCCCTGCCGGTACCTTTGGGCGCGGAAGTAGTGCGTGTGGCCATGGTTCCACGCTACCGGAACAAGGCTCCCATTCCCGGGATATCGGAGTTCCCCGGCCAGCCCGCGGGGATGCGCGAAGGGCCCGGCTCCTGGGAACCGGGCCCTTCGAAGGACAGCATGCCAACGGTGGCGGGAATGCCCGTCAGGCTTCGAGGACCACCGGGATGATCATGGGCTTGCGGCGGAGCTTCCGGTTGACCCAGGTGCCTACGACCCGGCGGACCACCTGCTGGAGCTGGTGGCTGGTGTGGTCGGCGTGGTTCTGGACTGCTTCCTCCAGGGCCGCGTTGATCTTGGGGATGATGTCATCGAAGACCGAATCGTCCTCGGCGACGCCGCGGGCGTGGATTTCCGGACCGGACACCACCTTGCCGGTGGCGCGGTGGATGACCGTGATGATGGAGATGAAGCCTTCGTCGCCCAGGATGCGGCGGTCCTTGAGGTCGGCATCGGTGATCTCGCCCACGCTTGAGCCGTCCACGTAGACGAAGCCCACCTCCACCTGGCCCACGATGTCTGCCTGGTGGTCGCGAAGGTCGATGACGGTGCCGTTGTCCGCGAGGATGACACTGGCTTCCGGCACGCCGGACTCGATGGCAATCTTGCCGTTGGCAATCAGGTGGCGGGTTTCGCCGTGCACGGGCATGGCGTTGAGGGGCTCGAGGATGTTGTAGCAGTAGAGCAGTTCCCCGGCGGCCGCGTGGCCGGAAACGTGGACCTTGGCGTTGCCCTTGTGGATGACGTCGGCACCGAGCTTGAGGAGGCCGTTAATGATCCGGAACACCGCGTTCTCGTTGCCCGGGATGAGGCTGGAGGCCAGGATGACGGTGTCACCGTCGCCCACCACCACACGGTGGTCGCCGTTCGCCATCCGGGAGAGGGCTGCCATCGGCTCACCCTGGGAGCCGGTGGACATGAGCACCACGCGGTTGTCGGGGAGGTTGTCGATGTTCTTGATGTCGACGATGAGTCCGGCCGGGACGTCAAGGTAGCCCAGTTTTTCCGCGATCGCCATGTTGCGGACCATGGACCGGCCCACGAAGGCCACCTTGCGGTTGTGCTTGGCGGCGGCATCCAGGACCTGCTGGACGCGGTGCACGTGCGAGGAGAAGGACGCCACAATGATGCGTTTGGTGGCCTGCCCGAACAGCCTCTCGAGGGTGGGGCCGATTTCCTTTTCCGCCGTGGTGAAGCCGGGAACGTCCGCATTGGTGGAGTCGGACATGAACAGGTCCACGCCCTCTTCCCCCAGCTTCGCGAAGTGCCGCAGGTCGGTGATCCGGCCATCCAGCGGGAGCTGGTCCATCTTGAAGTCGCCCGTGTGCAGGACCGTGCCGCCTGCGGTGCGGATGAATACGGCCAGGGCATCGGGAATGGAGTGGTTGACGGCAACGAACTCGCATTCGAAGGGGCCGAACTTCTCCACCTGGCCCTCTTCCACGGTCAGCGTGTAGGGCCGGATGCGGTGCTCCTGCAGCTTCGCCTCGATCAGGGCAAGGGTCAGCTGCGAGCCCACCAGCGGGATGTCGTTGCGCAGGCGCAAAAGGTACGGCACAGCGCCGATGTGGTCCTCGTGGCCGTGGGTCAGGACCACGGCCACGACGTCGTCCAGCCGGTTCTCGATGTAGGAGAAGTCCGGAAGGATCAGGTCAACGCCGGGCTGGGTTTCCTCGGGAAAGAGGACGCCGCAGTCCACGATCAGCAGTTTGCCGTCGATTTCGAACACGGCCATGTTCCGGCCGATCTCCCCCAGCCCGCCGAGCGGGACAATCCGAAGCGTGCCCTGCGGCAGGCGTGGAGGGGTGACAAGGCCGGTGAGGGCAGTTTGGGTCATATTGCACTACTTTCCAGGCGGAAGGGCGCCGGTCTTAGCCTCAGGAGAAGACCAGCCCCGCCTCCGCCAAATCCCCGCGGATGGTTTCGATCTCGGTTTCGTCCGGCTCCACGAGGGGCAAACGGACAATCGAGTTGGGCAGGACTCCCTGCCATTTAAGTATCTGCTTTGCCGCCACGGCACCCTGGACCCGGGTCATGGTCGCGCGGACCACCGGCTGGAGCTCGAAGTTGATCTTGCGCGCGGTACCGAGGTCGTTGGCATTGACGGCGTCGATGAGTTCGCGGAAGCGGCGGGTGGCCACGTGCGTGGTGACGCCCACCAGGCCGACGGCGCCCAGCGCCATCCAGGGCAGGGTGAGTCCGTCGTCTCCCGAGTAGAAGAGGAGGTCGGTTTCGGCCATGACGCGGGTGGCGGCGGTGAGGTCGGCCTTGGCGTCCTTGACGGCAACGATGTTGGGGTGCTGGGCCAGCCGGATCATGGTGTCGGGTTCGATCGGAATGGAGGACCGGCCGGGGATGTCGTACAGCATGACGGGGACGTCCACGGCGGAGGCGATGGTCTCGAAGTGGGCGCGGACGCCGGCCTGGCTGGGCTTGTTGTAGTAAGGGGTCACCAGGAGGAGACCGTCGACGCCGAGGGCTGCGGCCTGCCGGGACAGGTGGACCGAGTGCGCGGTGTCATTGGTGCCGGTGCCGGCGATGATGGCGGCGCGTCCGCCGACGGCGTCCTTGACCGCGCGGAACATACCGAGGTTCTCTTCATCCGTCAGGGTGGACGTTTCGCCGGTGGTGCCGGTGACCACCAGGCCGTCGCAGCCGTCGTCGACCAGCTTGGTGGCCAGCGCCGCCGCCTGGTCGTAATCCACCGCGCCGTCCTTGGTGAACGGCGTAACCATGGCGGTCAGGAGGGTACCGAGGGCAGGGATGTGCGCGGAAGAGTCAGCCATGGAAAAAACGTTACCCTGTCTCCCGCTGGTTAGGACAATGCCACGGGCGTGACGAGCGTCAAATCCTGCTCTTCCGGCCGCCGGCGCCGCCGTGGCCGCCGCGGGTTTTCCCACGGGCCGCGACAGGCATGGCCGCGTTTGCCCCGCCTGCCTGTGGGCCGCCGCCACCGGGATCCTGCCGCCCTTGCAGGGCTTCGTAGTGGAACACCCGGACCGCCGGAGGCGATGCCTGCGCTAAGGGCTTTCCGTCCGCGGCTCGGCCCCCGAATGGCAGTAACGGCCGACGGCAGCCTGCCGCAGGTCCTCAGCCCAGGAAACGAGGCGCTGGGCCGCCCTGACGTAGTGGAACAGCTCCACGGGAGTCAAAGCTTCGATGTCCGTCTCCGACAGGCGGCGGGCCAGCTCGGCTCCCTCAGGCTGGGCATCGAGGCTAATGCCTTCGTTTTCCCACTGGACGTCCGCCGCTGCCCGCCCGGCCACGAGCTGCCGGAACAGGTAGTCCACCACTCCGGGGCTCATGGCCTTGAGCAGACCACTGTCCCGGGCGCTCTCCGGAGCACGGTCCGGTGCACTGTCCTGAGCACCGTGCCAGGCACCGCTCCCCCGGTTTCCGGCCGCTGCTCCCACGGCGCCGGCGGAGGATTGGCCACCTGGGGTGCTTCCTGGGGGATGGCTTCCCGGCAGCCGGCCGCCCGCCTGCCGGGCCCCTGGCTGCCGGGCCCCTGCACCCCAGGCTTCCGGTTGCCCCGCGTCTAAGGCCCGGGCTTCCCTTTGCCGCGCTTCCATTCGCTGGGCTTCCATTCGCTGGGCTCCCGACTGCGCGGCTCCTCCGCGCGCGGGGCCTGCTTCCGCGTGCTCTGTTTCCGCGTGCTCTGCTTCCGCGTGTCCTGCTTGCCGGTCTCCCGGCCGTCGCTTGTCGGGTTGCATCGGGGCTGCGTGCGATGGCGTGAGCATGACGCCATCTTATTCGAACATATATTCGAATACAAGGCTTGGCGCCGGAGGCCGTGACCGCGGCAGTTCATGTGCCCAATGTTCCGGCGGCTGCGTGCGCTGCTGCACACTCCCCTTGACAGCAGGCGGCAAGCACGGTGTGAGACGATCTGCTCATGACGTCCCGCATCCCGGCCACCAGGTCCCGGAAGACCCCAGGCCGGCAGAAGCCGGGCCGCCTTCGAGGCATCGACGCTGCCCGCGGCCTCGCCCTGCTGGGCATGATGGCCACGCACCTGCTGCCCACGTTCGAGTCCAACCCCAGCCTCACCCCAACGTGGGTGGGCCTCGTCTTTTCCGGCCGCTCGGCCGCCCTGTTCGCGGTGCTGGCCGGTGTGGGACTGGCGCTGTCCACGGGGAAGCACGAGCCAGTGGAGGGCCGGGAACTCTCCGGCGCCCGACGCGGCGTGGCGCTGCGGGCCCTGGTGATCGCCGCCGTCGGACTTTCCCTGGGGGCATTGGAAGTCAACGTGGCCATCATCCTGGTCCACTATGCGGTGCTGTTCCTGTGCATCCTTCCGTTCCTGGGGCTGGGCGTGAAGCGCCTCTGTCTTTGGGCTGCCGGCTGGATCCTGGCGTCGCCGGTGCTGGCATACCTGCTGCGGCCATGGCTCCTTGCTTCCGAACCGCCGCTGAAGCTGGGCCATAATCCCTCCTGGGAAGACTTGTCCGTCCCATCGCAGCTGCTGGCAGACCTGTTCCTCACGGGCTACTACCCGGTGCTCCAGTGGCTGTCCTATCTGCTGGTGGGACTGGTGATCGGCCGCCTGGCGCTCACCAAGGCACTGGTCCCGGTCTTCCTTCTCGTGGCCGGGACAGTGGTGGCGATAGCGGCCAAGGCCCTGGGCGTCGCCGCGATGGAAAGCTGGGGCGGCCGCGGGGCGCTGGAGAAGGTCCTCAACTCACCGGGCTACCCGCTGGACAGCGTGCTGCAGGTGAACCTGACAGGACTGTCACAGGAGGGGTCGTGGTGGTGGCTGGCTTCCGCGGCACCGCATTCGGGCACCTCCCTTGACCTGCTGCATACCTCGGCCGTGGCAGCGGCCGTCATTGGTGCCTGCCTGCTCCTGGAGCGGCTTGCGGATTGGGTGGACCTGGACCTGCTGCTGCCGTTGAGGGGCGCCGGGGCAATGACGCTGACCCTGTACACCGTCCACGTCTGGGTGCTCTCGGGCTTCTACCTGAAGCCGCTGCCTGCCGGCTGGACGGAGGATGGGATGTACTTCGCCCAGGCCGCCGCTGCGATCCTTCTCGGCGTGGTATTCACCCGGCTGTCGTGGCGAGGCCCCCTGGAATGGGTGGGCCATGCGGCGAACCGGCTGGGCCGCGGCGGGGTCACGGCCCTGCGTTAGGTAACGACAGAACCCCGCGGGCCACCAGACAGCGCCGCGGGGTTCCGTCCTGACCGGTTACTGCGGAGTCAGGGTGAAGGCCGATGCTTCGTCGCCAAAGTCGTCGTTCACGACGACCTTGACAGGGCCCTTCTTGACGTCGAACGCAATGATTCCCTGGCGTGCGTCGCCGGCATTGACCTCTTCTGTGGGCAGGGCCCCCATGCCTTCGTCCAGGTAGATAAGTTCGCCCTCTTTGCCGTCCGCATCGTAGACGACGAAGTTCGACGGGGAGGACAGGCTGGTGCCGGTCACCGCCTCCCACGAAACCTTGATGGCCAGGAAGCCGCCGTTCTTTGGCTCCAAGTAGGACATCTCAGGAATCTCGGCCGTGTAGATGGAGTCCAGGACCCCTACCTTTACCGTGTTGCCTTCGGACACCGTGACCAGCAAGGAATTGGCGTCCGTGGCGGTTCCCGATGACGGCGCGGCTGCCTGTGAGGCAGATGGAACAGACGCAGGACCGGGGACATTCCGTCCCTCGAGGGCCTTGGCAGTGATGGTAAGGGTCAGGACAATGCTCAGGATTCCCACGATGATGCTGAGGAGCCACAGCACCCCGGTGATGATCCAAGCCTTCTTCTTGTTCTCCGGGTAGCCCTCCAGCGGGCGGCCGTCCTTGTCCCGGGTGTTTCCGGTCAAGGTCATGATGAGATCCACGATGGCCCAGATGCCTGCGCCGCCGGCCGTCAGCAGCTTGGCGACAGCGGAGCCGGTCTTGCCGAGGTAGAACCGGTCCGCCCCAAACGTACCCAGCAGAAGGGACAGGATCCAGGTGGTGACGAAGGACTTCCCCGGCCCGTCAGCATAGGGCATGTGCCCATAGGGACCGGGCTGGTATCCGCCCTGCTGTCCTTCCGGGAACTGCCCGCCAGAGCTGGACGGTGCAGGGTAGCCGGACGGTGCTGGGTAGCCAGACGGTGCAGGGTAGCCGGACGGTGCACCGGAGCCCGACGGTCCCGGATAAACCAACGGGGCAGGCGGAATCGGCGGAGCTGACGGGCCGTCCTGGGGCAGGTGCGGACTGGGGTGGCTCATGGATCTTCCTTTTGTGGATGTGTGAGGGTGGCAACTCAAGGAACGGGACGCGGCATGCGGCCGCGGCCCGCTACAAGGCGCGCCGGAGGTGGGAAGCGTGGAGCGGAGGCAGGGGTGGCTGACCGGAGGCTGGTGCAGAGTCAACACAGCCGGGCCACGTCCGTGGCGTGGAAGTTTCCAGTCCCATGCTTGCCCCCAAAGCTGGAAAGTATTTGTCCAACGACCTTACTATCCGGGATACAGAACTGCGATGGGCAGAAATACCCATCGCAGTTGGACAGTTGATGACCCGGCCGGCAACCCGGCCGGCCTGGCAGACAGCCGGGCCAGGTTACAGCTGGGAGGCCGTGGTGAAGAGCCGGACGGCGTCGCGCATGGACGCGCGGGCACGCTTGCGGTCACCGGCGGCGTCATAGGCGCAGCTCAACCGGAACCAGGACCGCCAGTCATCTGGAGCGGCCTCGGCTTCGGCACGGTACTTTTCGAATTCCGCGTCCGCGGCTGCCCGCACGATACGGCCACCGGGTGTGCGCGGCAGTTCGTCCACGGGCAGCCCGCCTTCGGCTTCGAGGACCTTGGCCATCTGTTCGGTCCGGGCGCCGAACAAGAGCTCGCGGATCAGGGCCCACGCGCCGATGACGGGCAGCACCAGGTAGGCGGCGCCGATGGCCTTGGCCGTCAGGTTGCTGTCACCCAGCAGCAGGACCGAGCGCTGGAAGGACACCACCAGGTAGAAGACCAGCAGCAGCGTCACTGCGCCCACCCAGATCTTGGTGCGGTTCCTCCGGAAACCGGAGAGGAGCGAGTCCACGGCCTAGAGCCCCAGGTCCAGGTAGCCGTCGAGGCCGACGGTGAGCCCGGGATGTGCCGCGACGTTGCGCACCCCCAGGAGCACGCCGGGCATGAAGGAAGCGCGGTCAAAGGAATCGTGGCGCAGGGTCAGCTGTTCCCCGGGACCGCCCAGCAGGACTTCCTGGTGGGCCACGAGGCCGCGGAGCCGCACGCTGTGGACGCGCACGCCGTCCACTTCGCAGCCGCGGGCTCCGGCGATTTCGCTGGTGGTGGCGTCCGGGCTGGGCGGCAGCGCTGCCGCAGCCCGCTCCGCCGCAATGAGCTGGGCAGTGCGCACGGCGGTGCCGGAGGGGGCGTCCACCTTGTCCGGGTGGTGCAGTTCGATGATTTCCACCGATTCGAAGTACTTGGATGCCTTGGCAGCGAAGGCCGAGGCCAACACCGAGCCCAGAGCGAAGTTGGGGGCAATCAGCACCCCCGTCTGCGGGTGCTGTGCGAGCAGGGATTCGAGCGCGGACAGCCTGCCCGCGTCCCAGCCGGTGGTGCCCACCACGGCGTGAATCCCGTGCTCGACGGCGAAGCGGACGTTTTCTTCGGTGCTTTCGGGCACCGTCAGGTCCACCACGTACTGGGCGCCGGCGGCTGCCACCTGGTCCAGCGAGTCACCCCGCCCCAAGGCTGCGACGAGCTTCATGTCGGGCGCGGCGTCGACGGCCTTGACGGCCTCGGCGCCCATGCGTCCATTGGCGCCCAGGACGGCCACCAGTTTGGGTGCGGAGTGTTGTTCGGTCATGCCGTTAAGCCTACCGGCGAGGCCGCCCCGTGCAGGAACCGGGCCGCGTGCGTTACCTCGCAGGAAGCAGCCGGATAACCTACGGATATCCGTACGTTTTACGGCGAGCCCTCAGCCGCCTGCGCCGACCCATTCCACGGTCCCGTCGGAGAAGAACTGTTCCTTCCAGATGGGGACCTGCTCCTTGATCCGGTCCACCAGCTCGGAGCAGACAGCGAAGGCCTGGCCCCGGTGCGCGGCAGAAACAGCGCACACAAGCGCGGGATCACCGATTTCCAGCACCCCGATCCTGTGCGCCGCCCAGATCCGGACCGGCTGCTGCACGGCATCCCCGCCGTTGTCCCCGGCAGCGTTCTGCTCGGCAACAAGCCGCGCGACGACGTCGGCCATCACCTGGTGCGCCGTGGGGTGCGCACTGTAACTGAGCCGCTGAACTGCCTTGCCGCCGTCGTGGTTGCGGACCACGCCGCTGAAGCTGACCACCGCGCCGGCGGTATCGCTCTCCACGGCGGCGATCGCCTGGTCAACGGAGATGGGCTCCGCGCTCAGGACGGCGGATACCACCTCGAATGCTGCTTCAGTGCCCATGTCCGCCTTCCAGCTGGTCGCAGAGGTGCCCGATCACCGGGTCCAGGACAGTCAGTCCGTCCATGACCCCTTTCGGTGAACCGGGCAGATTCACTATAAAGGTTTGTCCGGCTGCGCCTGCAAAGCCCCGGCTCAGTGCTGCCAGGGGCGTCTTGGCGGCGCCGGCGCGCCGGATGGCTTCCATGATCCCCGGGATTTCCCGGTCGAGGAAGGGAAGGGTGACGTCCGGGGTCCGGTCATCGGGGCTCAGGCCCGTGCCTCCGCTGGTGATGACGACGGCGGGACGCTGGGTCAGGAGCGCCCGGATGGCGCCTGCCACGGGCTCCCCGTCGGGAACCACCATCGGCGGGAAGACGTCGAAGCCGTGCTCGGTCAGCCAGTCGGCGATGACGGGGCCGGTCTCGTCGTCGTAGATCCCCGCCGCGGCGCGGGTGGAGGCGATCACGATGCCGGCCTTGCGCCCCTGCACGTCGCCGTGCCGGTGCGGTTCCGGGACATCCAGGATTCCAGGGTTGGTCACAGTGCCCAGTCCCCGCTCTTGCCGCCGCTCTTGGCCAGCACCAGGATGTCCGTTACGACCGCGTGCTTGTCCACGGCCTTGATCATGTCATAGACGCTCAGAGCCGCCACCGAGGCGGCGGTCAGGGCTTCCATCTCAACGCCTGTGACCCCCCGTGTCTTGACGCTGGCCTTGATGGTGACCGCGGACGGGCCGAGGTCAAAGTCGACGGTGACTTTCGAGATGGGCAGCGGGTGGCAGAGCGGGATCAGTTCCGGAGTCTTCTTGGCGGCCATGATGCCGGCCACGCGGGCAACTGCCAGGGCATCACCCTTGGGAAGGCCGCCGGTACCAAGGAGTTCCATCACCTCGGCGGTGGTGTGGACGGTGGCGGTGGCTGTGGCTTCCCGCGTTGTCTCTGCCTTGGCGGAGACGTCCACCATCTGGGCGCTGCCGTCCTGGCGCAGGTGCGTCAAGGCTGCCGGTGTCTGTTCTGAATTCACAGCATCCATACTTCCACCTCATCCCCTGCGGCGAGCGCAGAGACGCCTTCGGGGACGTGGACCAGGACGTTCGAGCCTGCGAGCGCGTGCATCAGGTGCGAGCTTTCGCCGCCTTCCAGGTGCACGGTGCCGTCCGCGCGCAGGCTGCCGCGGCGGACCTGGTGCTTCTGCCCTGGCGAGGTGAGTGCCTGGCCCAGGCGGGCGCGGAGCGGCAGCCTGGGCGCCGGTGCCCCCAGCAGTGTTGCCAGGGCCGGCCGGAGGAACATTTCGAAGGACACCAGGCAGCTGACCGGGTTGCCTGGAAAGCCCAGGAAAGGGACGCCGTCAAACGTTCCCATCCCCTGCGGTCCGCCCGGCTGCATGGCCACGTGCAGGAATTCCACGGCCTGGTCCGCCATCGCCTGGCGCACCACCTCGTAGGCGCCTTTGCTGACTCCGCCCGTGGTGACGATCAGGTCGACTCCCTGGCCTTTGGAACGCAGCAGGTTCCGCAGTTCGTCCGGGTTGTCCGTGGAGATCCCGGCGCGCCTCACAGCCAGGCCTGCCTGCCGCATGGCCGCTTCCAGCAGGGTGCCGTTGGCGTCGTAGATCCTGCCCGGCTCCAACGTATGTCCAGGTTCCACCACCTCGTCCCCGGTGGCCACGAGCAGGACGGCCGGGGCCCGGTATACCTCGACGTCCGGGATGCCGAGCGCGGCGAGCAGCCCCAGCTGCGCCGGGCCCAGGAACGTCCCGGCGGCCAGCGCCCGCTCCCCCAAGGGGATGTCGCTGCCGTCGGCGCGCACGTAGGTTCCGGCCTGCACGGCGGGCAGCTTCACGGAGGCTCCGTACCCCGCGTCCACAAAGTGGTCCGGCGCGGCGCGTTCAATGGGTACGACGGCGTCGGCCCCCGCCGGGATCATGGCACCGGTCATGATGGGAGCGGCCGTCCCGGGCTCCAGGGGCTGCGGACGCGACCCTGCAGGAACCGGGGGCATGATGCGAAGGTCCGCGCCGCCGTCGGGAATGTCCCCGGAACGGACGGCATAGCCGTCCATCTGGGAGTTGGCGAAGGGCGGCAGGCTGACCGGCGCGGTTATGTCCCGCACCAGGCCCCGGCCCAGTGCCTGGCTCAGCGGAAGTGTTTCGGTGCGGTCCGCAGCCCGGACCGCGTGGAGGAGGTCCACGACGGCGGCGGCATGATCCGCAACGGAGCGTGCATGCCCTGCTGCGGGCTGGGCATGGCCGTGCTGGGGATGGCTGGTCATGGGTACGCCTTCGGTCGCTGCCTTCAGGATTTCACGTCCACTCTAACCGTGTGGAATCCAGTGGCCCCGTCAGGGGCCGGCGGCCGTTGCGTTTCATCCTGGACGATGCCCCGCAGGTCGGTGGCCCGGACCTGGACCTCGTACTGCCCCGGGGTGAGGTCTGCGCCCAGCTTCCACTGGTACCAGGTGTCATGTGAAATGCCGGGGGCCAGCTCCGCCGCGCGCCACGGTCCCCGGTTGATCCGCAGTTCCACTTTCCCTATGCCCGTGTGCTGTGCCCAGGCCACGCCGGCGAAAACAACGGTTCCGGCGCTGACCGGGCGTCCGCTGCGGGGCACGTCGATCCGCGACGAGGTCTTGACGGGGCCGCGCTCGGACCAGCCGCGGGGAGTCCAGTAGCCCGCGTCGTCGGCGAACCTGGTGACCTTGAGCTCCGTGACCCATTTGGTGGCCGACACGTACCCGTACAGGCCCGGGACCACCAAGCGGACAGGGAACCCGTGCTCAAGCGGCAGCGGTTCGCCGTTCATGCCGACGGCGAGCAGGGCGTCCCGGCCTTCGTCCGCCAGGACGTCCAGCGGTGTGCCGGCGGTCCAGCCGTCGGCGCTGCCGGAGAGCACCATGTCCGCCCCTTCACGCGGACGGGCCTGGGCGAGCAGTCCGCGGACCGGCCAGCCCAGCCAGCGGGCGTTCCCGATCAGATCCCCGCCCACGGCGTTGGAGACGCAGGCGATGGTGATGTGCCGCTCCACCAGTGGTTTGGCCAGGAGTTCGGCGAGGTTCAGTTCCACCTCCCGGTCCACCATCCCGGTCACCTTCAGTGTCCATTGGTCCGGGTTGACCGAGGGAACGGACAAGGCTGTGTCGATCCGGTAGAAATCCCGGTTCGGGGTGACCAGTGGCTGCGTTCCGGGTACGCCCGCTTCTGCACCTGTTGGGATGTCCGGCGCCGGTGACGCGGCGGCGGGCAGTCTGAGGCGGGCCCTGGCTTCGCTGACGGCGACCGCGGCACCGCGCCATATCAGGGCGGCTGCCCCGCCCAGGGCGGATGCGGCACACGTCACGGCAAGGGCCTGCAGGAAGCTGCGGCGCGGCTGGCTCCCCGGGACGGGCTCCGCCTCGCGCGCCTGCAGCCTACGGATCAGGAACCGCAGCAGGAAGGCGGCGACGAGCGCGGCCACCACCGGGAGCGTCAAGGCGGCCGGGGTTGCCTGGGCGCGGGTCAGAACGGCGGCAGCACCGGCGAGGCCGAACAGCCCTGACAGTGCCACGCCGGCAAACCGGCGGCGATCCTCCAGCATGCCGGCCAGCCCGGCCAGCGCGGCGATGACCAGCGCCATGCCGGCCAGGAGCGCTGCCTTGTCAGCAGTGCCGAAAAGCGAAATGGCCCAGTCCTTGAGGCCCGGCGGGACGGCGTCGATGACGGCACCGCCAACGGCTGTCAGTGGCGACAGTGAGGGGCTGGCAAAACCGGCCAGCAGCTCCCCTGCCACCACGCCGCCGGCAATGGCTGCGATGCCGGCGGCGGCTGCCAGGCCTCCATGCCTCGTTGGCGCTGCCTCTTGCCGCATGCGACTGTCCGTTCGCTCCCCAAGGCCCGCTCCGCCGTCGTGCGTTGCGCTGGCCGGGGACTCCACCTCCAGCTTAGTTTGGCCGGCAGTCCCATGCGCCGTCCCTTTCCCAGCGGTCCACCGGCGACTCGGAAGGGTCACGACTGTGATGCGTGGCTCATCGTGGCGTAGCCTGAATTCATGAGTGTCCAGCTAGGCATGCCGCAGCCAAGGCAGGAGGCAGCGCCGACGCTGCCCGCCGTTCCCCCCAGCCGGCCTGCGGACGCGCCTGCCGGACTGACGGACCGGTACGGCCGCCGCGCCACGGACATGCGCCTGTCGCTGACGGACAAATGCAATCTCCGCTGCACGTACTGCATGCCCGCGGAGGGCCTTGAGTGGCTCGCAAAGCAGGCCGTCATGTCGGCAGAAGAAATCATGCGGATTGTCCGTGTGGGCGTGGAGCAGTTGGGGGTCCGTGAACTCCGGCTCACCGGCGGCGAGCCGCTGGTCAGGCACGACCTGGTGGATATCATCGCCGCCCTGCGCCGGAACCACCCGGACCTGCCGATTTCGATGACTACCAACGGGGTTGGTTTGGCCAAGAAGGCCGCGGCGCTCAAGGCGGCCGGCCTGACCCGGATCAACGTGTCGCTGGACTCCCTGCACGAGGAAACGTTCACCAAACTGACCCGGCGGCCCTTCCTGGACCAGGTCCTGGCCGGCGTGGACGCCGCATGGGCAGCAGGGCTGGGCCCCGTGAAGCTCAATGCGGTGCTGATGCGCGGCATCAACGACGCCGAGTCGCCGCAGCTGCTGGCATGGGCCCTGGAACGCGGCTACGAACTCCGCTTCATCGAACAGATGCCGCTGGATGCCGACCACGGCTGGACCCGCCGGAACATGATCACCGCGGCCGAGATCCGCGAACTGCTCTCCCGGGACTTCGTCCTGAGTCCCGACCGCCGGGCCCGTGACGGCGCACCCGCGGAACGTTTTGAAGTACGACGGCGGCCGGCGGGTTCTGCGGAGCCGGACGGTCCCGTGCTGGGAACCGTGGGGATTATTGCCTCAGTCACCGAGCCGTTTTGCTCGGACTGCCGCCGCACCAGGATCACTGCCGAGGGCAAGATCATGAGCTGCCTGTTTTCCCGGGAGGAATTCGACCTGCTGGGCCTGCTGCGTTCAGGGGCCGGGGACGACGAACTGGCCCGGCGGTGGCAGGATGCCATGTGGATCAAACCAAAAGCCCACGGCATGGACCACGTGGGCCTTGACGCTCCGGACTTCGTCCAGCCGGACCGCAGCATGAGCGCCATCGGGGGCTGACAAGACAATGCAA
Source organism: Arthrobacter sp. MAHUQ-56 (assembly GCF_019710585.1). Lineage (GTDB taxonomy): Bacteria > Actinomycetota > Actinomycetes > Actinomycetales > Micrococcaceae > Arthrobacter. The sequence continues at coordinate 36,863 of NZ_JAIFZQ010000004.1, forward strand.
GTACGTTACTTCGCTGCCGCACGCGCCGCCGCCGGTTTCGAGGAAGAGAAGTTCGACCTGCCCGAAGGGGCCACCGTGGCCGACCTCCTGCAGGCAGTACTTGCCGTGGAGCGGCCGGAGCCGCCGGCCGGCACCCCGCCCCTGGCGAGGATCCTCGCCCGCAGCAGCTTCCTGTTGAATGAAGTGGCCGTCCGCGATCACGCGACCGTGCTGGGTGCCGACGACGTGGTGGATGTGCTGCCTCCGTTCGCCGGCGGGTAGGACTTTCCCGCCTCGGGGAGCCGCCCCGCTTTGAATGTCAGTGCCTCGTTGGATGATGTTCGTATGGGAATCAGCAGCGGCGCAGTGAGCGGTTCAGGGGCGGGAATGGAGGGTGTTCATGCCTCTGTTGCTGCCCTTGACGCGCTGTTCCTGGAGGAGGCTGCGCTTGCTTCCGCTGGCGCTGCTGATGGTCACGGTGCTGGCTCCGGTGTGGATGTGTTGCAGCGGCAGTACGGGATCCGGCTGGAGCGGCTGGCCGGGTATTCGAAGCTGGAGTCAATGATTGCCGCCGCTAAAGCGCAGGACGCGGCCGACTGCATCGCGATCCAGCAGGCCATGACCCCGCCGGAGGCGTCCATGCAGGAGCGCACCTACGCTGAGATGTCCGTGGTGGAGGAGATCGCCGGGGTCCTGACCATCAGCTCCGCCTCGGCCGGCGCTTTCATCCACCAGGCGCAGCAGGTCTGCTCGCTGCCGCCCGTCATGAACGCACTGGCCGCCGGGGCCATCTCGTGGCAGCACGCGAAGGTGATCGTGGATGAAACCGAAGGCCTCAGCCCTGCCGGGGCAGCCTTGTTGGTGGCGCACTTCTTCGACCCCCACGCCCCGAACCCTGCCCGCGGCGCCGCACCCGGCGAACTCGTCCCGTCCCGGTTCCGGGCCAAGGCCCGTACCTGGCGGGAACGCCACCACCCCGAATCGATCGAGACCCGCCACACCAAAGGAGCCGCCGACCGGCGGATGGAATACCGGCCCGACCGGGACGGCATGGCCCGGGTGACGCTCTACCTCCCCGGCGACACCGCCTCCGCGATCTGGAACCGCACGACGGCCACCGCCCGCGGCCTGCAGGGCCCCGACGAACCGAGGACTATCTCCCAGCTCCGCCCCGACATCGCCGCCGGCCTGCTCCTCGGCGCCGGAAGCTCTCCCCACTCGGGCAACACAGACCCCGGCAAGGTCCCCGTCCCGCGGGCGGATGTGCTGGTGATGGTTCCGGTGTTATCCCTCCTTGGCGTCACCGACGAACCCGCCATCCTCGACGGCCACGGACCGATCCCCGCCTCGATGGCACGGCGGCTGGTCGCAGACGGGGCGGAGTCGTTCTACCGCGTCCTGGTCGACCCCCGCGACGGCGCACCCCTGGAGATCGGGCGCAGAAGCTACCGGCTCCCCGAGACAATCAAACGCTGGATCAGGATGCGGGACGGCAAGTGCACCTTCCCCGGCTGCACCAACCGCACCCCCGACAACGACACCGACCACCTCACCGCCTGGCACAACGGCGGCGAAACCGGCGCTTCCAACCTGGGACAACTCTGCCCGAAACACCACCGCCTCAAACACCACAGCGGCTGGACCCCCACCCCCGCCACCAACAACAAACCACCAGGCTGGACCTCACCCACCAGCCGCCACTACAACCCCGAACAACCCGACCCCGAACCAACCCACTGGCCTCATGGTGCACTGCCCCTTAACATCAATCCGCCACCCGAAGAACCACCCGGCGGCAACTTGCTCGACCCCGATGACCTCTGCCCCGCAGACCCGCTCTGGGACGATTTTTATGCAAAGCCCTTTGTCCTGCCGCCCGACCCCCAGACGGACTGGCGCCTGCTGCTGACGTAAAGGCCTTGGCAGCAGCAGGTTAAGACCGGAGTTGCCGCGCGGAGTCCGTGGGGAGTCGCAGCGGTGGCTTGCAGTGCGTGGAGGGCCGGTGCCATTGGCAGAAGCACCCGGCTATTGCGTCCTGGGACGAGTCCCCAGGGCCATGGCAAGCAGGGCTGCGCGGCTGTGGACTCCGCAGGTCTGGAAAATTTGCTTGAACTGGTCCTGCACCGTGTACACCGTCACGTTATGGGCCTCGGCCATGGCCGCCGTGTCCACCCCTGCCGCGGCCAGCCGAAGAAGCTCCCCTTGCCGGGGCGTGAGGCCATATGCCCGGGCAAAGAGGTCGAGCCGTTCAGGAGCGGAACAGGCCTGGATGGTCACTGCCAGGGGTGGGGTCGAACCAGGCATCCCGGACGCCATGCGACTCGCCCGGAGGGACGCCCAGTGCCCCGCCCCGACATGGACCCGGCACTCCGCAAAGTGGGTATCAACGCCGGCCTCCCTGGCCATCAGTTGGGCAGCCACGTTCAGAACTTCAGCAGGAACATGCTGATGCGGGAACGGTCCGGGCTGCAGCAACTGCAGCCATTCGTCCACGGATGCGGTTTGGCCTGCTATCGCCAGTTCTTCGTCCAGGGTCAGGACGGCCTGCTCTGGAAGGTCCGGCCGCACGGCTGCAGGCTCCGAATTCGGTCCGGGTGCCGGCAAATTGCGGAACTCCCTGGCAGCTGCGCCGCGCAGCGCGGGCGTTAGTGCCTCTGCGACCCGGCCAAGATAGCCAATCTCGTGGTCGGAAAAAGCGCCGGTGACACGGCCCGAGGCGCCTGTCCGCCACAGATCGAGCCATGCCCAGCAACCGTATTTGTCCGCGAACACGGCTGACAGCACGTCGCGGACGCCGTAGCGCTGCAGTAATCCATTCCAGACGGGGCTCTGTGAAGGGTCTCCTTGTGCCGCCCGCATAAGGGTGGTTGCCGGAGGCGAAGCATGCATCAGGGAGGTCCACCGGCCCGGTCCGGAAAGGTACTTGAGGCGGATAAGGCGCGGCAGCTCCTGCGGGCAGGGAATCCTGGCCCGCGGCGCCATCCCGACAGCCGTCCGTGGATCGCAGAGGGGCCACACAAAGGCATCGAAGGCCAGCATCCTGCCAAGTTCGGCGAGCACTGCTCCGCGCAGAACCTTGTGGTCCAGGTCCGAGCCTGCAAGGAGCCGGATGCGCTCCAGGCTTCGATCTTCAGCCCAGCCCTTGGTCATGTCCCCAGTATGCTCCCGCACCGGTCTCCAACCGCAGGATCATCACTGCAAAGGCAAGCAACCCAGATTTCTGGGATACCGGCCGCAGGCGCAGCGGTCTACCTTGGCAGCGTGGGAAGTCCCAGGGCTGGGGCAACCCGGGAAGAGAAAGCGAGGAGGAGCGGGCATGTACACCCTGCAGATAGAACACAGCATCACGGACTTCGACACCTGGAAGGCGGCCTTCGACCGGGATCCGGTTGGCAGGGCAGCTTCCGGCGTGCTCACGCACCGGATTGGCCGTCCGGTGGGCGAGCCACACTACATCGTGGTGGAACTGGACTTCGCACACCTCGCCCAGGCGGAGCGGTTGTTGATGAACCTGCGGACCAAGGTTTGGCGTTCCCCCGCGAATGCTCCCGCCCTCGCTGGCACACCGACCACCCGCATCATTGAAACGCAGTGAGCCCAAACCGTCAGGCGCGGCGGAAGACTGACCGCATGAACGGCCTGTAGGCCGGGTACTTTCCGTCGGCATCCGCACGTGGCCCGGCATCGGCGTCGGACGTGCCCGCTGAGCGCAGCTCAGTCACGTGCTGCAGGACGCCGCCCTCAACGCTGATGGCATGGCGGGTCCAGCCTGCGCCGCTTTGCCGCTCGACCCGGATGACGCCGCCGTGCCAGGTGCACCGCGCGGCGGCAGCGGGAGATGCGTCTGTGCTGTCGACGTAGTACCAGAGCACGTCCTTGCGGACGGGGTCGATGCTGAAGATGCCATGTCCTTCAAAGTGCCTGCCGTCGGCCTCCACGTGCCGGTAGCTCTGCACCACCCCGAAGCCGCCAGCCAGGGGGCTGTAGGACACCTCAGCGTCCACGCTGCGCTCCGGCCCCCACGGACCGGCCGCCAGGAGGGTGGTCCCGCGCCAGTGACCGATCAATTCTGTCAAGGCGGGATGGCCGGCGGCAGGCGCGCCAACGTCGTCGTGAACCTCCCAGCCGCCTCCCGGTGCGGATCCCTGCACGGTACTCCCCTCACCCCGGCACGCTGGAAACAGCGCCGGATGGGGTTATCTTAAACCCGCGGTACCGCCCGTGTCCGGGGAACCACAGTGCTGCGGCTACACGGGTACCCGGGCTGGGAACCCGAAGGTTTCCGACTCCTCGAACGGGCCTACGACAGTGACGGTGCGCGGCGCGGCGGCAAGCTCGGCCGCGAGCTCCTGCACCTGCTCTGCGGTGACCGCCTTGATGAGGCGCAGGGTCTCGTCGATGTCCTGGTACTCGCCTGAGACGAGCTCGGCACGGCCCAGCCGGGACATCCGGGACCCGGTGTCCTCAAGCGCCAGTACGATCCCGCCGCCGAGCTGGCCCACCGCCTTGCGGAGTTCGTCCTCGGATATGCCGTGCTCTGCCAGTTTGTCCAGCTCGACCGCCAGCAGGTCCAGCACCTGCCGCACCTTGGACGGCGTGCAGCCGGCGTACATGCCGAAGTAGCCGGCGTCGGCGTAGGAGGATGCGAAGGAGTAGGTGGAGTACACCAGGCCACGCTTCTCGCGGATCTCCTGGAACAGCCTGGAAGACATGCCGCCGCCCAGGACCGCATTCAGGACACTCATCACGTAGCGCCGTTCGTCCGTGGCCACGATGGTGGGGCATCCCATGATGATGTTCGCCTGCTCCACGGCACGCTTGACCACGTGAAGGCCCGCCGTTCCTGTGATCAGCGCACGTTCGGTGGAGCGGCGCTTCACCGGGGCAGCGTCGGCTTCAAGCGACCACCCGGCGGACTCAAGGGCATCAACCACAAGCCCGCAGACGACGTCGTGGTCCAGCCCGCCAGCCGCGGTGATGACCAGTTCCTCCGGTTTGTAGTACCGGCGGTAGTGCTCCCACACCGAGTCGCGGGCCACGGCCTTGATCGCGGCGGGAGTACCGCCGATGGGCCGGCCCAGGGGGTGGCTGCCCAGGACAGCGGCAACAAAATGCTCGTGGGCGACGTCCGTGGGGTCATCGCTGTCCATGGCGATTTCCTCGAGGATGACGTCGCGCTCCTGCTCCATCTCGTCCGGATCCAGCACGGCGCCGGTGATCATGTCCGCGATGACATCGATGGCCATGGGCAGGTCGGTGTCCAGGACGCGGGCAAAGTAGCAGGTGCTTTCCTTGGCCGTGGCGGCGTTGGATTCTCCACCCACTTCGTCAAATGCGGAGGCGATCTCCAGCGCCGTACGCCGCTTGGTCCCCTTGAACAGGAGGTGCTCCAGGAAGTGGGTGGAACCGTGCTGGCCGGGGGCCTCGTCGCGGGACCCCACGCCAACCCAGAACCCGATCGTGGCCGACCGCTGGCCCGGCATCGCCTCGGTCAGTACCCGCACTCCCCCGGGCAGCACGGACCGGCGCACCTCGGACCCTCCGTCGGAGCCGTGGACCAGGGTGTCACCGGCGTGGTTCTGCTCAAGCGGCAGGGGTACAACAGTCATGAAGGCCTTTCAAAGGGGGCAGCCGGATCTGGCTGCCATCGTAACAGCGGCGGGGCCGGTGGATCATCCACCGGCCCCGCCGATTCAGTGCTATGCAGGAAGTCCGGAAACTGCCTAGGCCTCGGAGCCTTCAGCGGGCTCCGAAGCGTGGGCACGCTCGGTGTCGCCGGCGGCCTCGTCCTCGGCTACCACCGGGGCGAGGGAGAGCTTGCCGCGGTCATCGATCTTGGTGATTTCCACCTGGATCTTCTGGCCGACCGAGACGACGTCATCGACGTTGTCCACGCGCTTGCCGTTGGCGAGCTTCCGCAGTTCGGAGATGTGCAGGAGGCCGTCCTTGCCCGGGGTCAGCGACACGAAGGCACCGAAGGTGGTGGTCTTGACGACCGTACCCAGGTAGCGCTCGCCGATTTCCGGGACCTGCGGGTTCGCGATGGCGTTGATGGCGGAGCGTGCTGCTTCTGCAGACGGACCGTTGGTAGCGCCAATGTAGACCGTGCCGTCGTCCTCGATGGAGATGTCGGCGCCGGTGTCTTCCTGGATCTGGTTGATCATCTTGCCCTTGGGGCCGATGACCTCGCCGATCTTGTCCACGGGGATCTTCACGGCGATGACGCGCGGAGCGAACTCGGAGAGCTCGTCCGGGGTGTCGATGGCCGAGTTGATGACCTCGAGGATGTGCAGGCGGGCTTCGCGGGCCTGCTTCAGGGCTGCCGCCAGGACCGAGGCGGGGATGCCGTCCAGCTTGGTGTCCAGCTGGATGGCGGTGACGAACTCGGAGGTACCGGCAACCTTGAAGTCCATGTCACCGAAGGCATCTTCGGCGCCGAGGATGTCGGTCAGTGCCGCGTAGCGGGTCTGGCCGTCAACCTGGTCGGAGACCAGGCCCATGGCGATGCCGGCGACGGCGGCCTTCAGGGGCACACCGGCGTTCAGCATGGACAGGGTGGAGGCGCAGACGGAACCCATCGACGTCGAACCGTTGGAACCGAGGGCCTCGGATACCTGGCGGATGGCGTAGGGGAATTCCTCGCGGGACGGCAGGACCGGCACCAGAGCGCGCTCGGCCAGGGCGCCGTGGCCGATTTCGCGGCGCTTGGGCGAGCCCACGCGGCCGGTTTCACCGGTGGAGTACGGCGGGAAGTTGTAGTTGTGCATGTAGCGCTTGGTCTTCACCGGCGACAGCGAGTCGATCTGCTGTTCCATCTTCAGCATGTTCAGCGTGGTGACACCCATGATCTGGGTCTCGCCGCGCTCGAAGATGGCGGAGCCGTGGACGCGGGGAAGGACCTCGACCTCGGCGGTGAGCTGGCGGATATCCGTCAGGCCACGGCCGTCGATGCGGACCTGGTCCTTGAGGATGCGCTGGCGCACCACGTGCTTGGTGACCGAGCGGAACGCTGCGGACAGCTCCTTCTCGCGGCCTTCGAACTGGCCGGCAAGGTCGGCGAGGACCTCGTCCTTCAGGGCGTCAGAGGCGTTGTCGCGTTCCTGCTTGTCGGCGATTTGGAAGACAGCAGCCAGTTTCTCCGCGGCAGCGGACTCGACGGCGGCGTAAGCGTCGTCCTCGTAGTCCAGGAAGACCGGGAATTCGACGGTGGGCTTGGCCGCACGGGCAGCCAGGTCAGCCTGGGCGTCGCAGAGTGCCTTGATGAACGGTTTGGCAGCCTCGAGGCCTTCGGCAACGACTTCCTCGGTGGGGGCCGTGGCACCCTGTTCCTTGATGAGGTTCCAGGAGTTGTCGGTTGCTTCGGCTTCGACCATCATGATGGCGACGTCGTCACCGGCCACGCGGCCGGCCACCACCATGTTGAACACCGAGTTCTCCAGCTGGGAGTGCTTGGGGAACGCAACCCACTGGGAGCCGTTTTCGTCGGCGACCAGGGCAACGCGGACGCCACCGATGGGGCCGGAGAACGGCAGCCCGGAGAGCTGGGTGGACATGGAGGAAGCGTTGATGGCTACCACGTCGTAGAGCTCGTCCGGGTTGATGGCCAGGACGGTCACCACGATCTGGACCTCGTTGCGCAGGCCCTTGATGAAGGCGGGGCGCAGCGGACGGTCCATCAGGCGGCAGGCCAGGATGGCTTCGGTGGACGGGCGGCCTTCGCGGCGGAAGAACGAGCCCGGGATGCGGCCGGCGGCGTACATGCGCTCTTCGACGTCGACCGTCAGCGGGAAGAAGTCGAAGCCCTCACGCGGGTGCTTGCCGGCGGTGGTGGCGGACAGCAGGGCGGTGTCATCGTCGATGTACACCATGGCAGCGCCTGCTGCCTGCTTGGCGAGGCGGCCGGTTTCGAAGCGGATGACCCGCTTGCCGAAACGGCCATTGTCAATGACTGCCTCTGAGAACTGGATTTCGGGACCCTCCAAGAGAGTCACCTCCGTTTCTGTTTCACGGAAGTCCAGCCGCATCAACCCAGCCCAGCATCTGTCTACTGGCCCTGCACCCGGTCATCGATCGAGACCCACGGGCCGCCGGCTTCAGTCGCTGAAGCCGTTCCCGGGGATCACTACCGAGGACCGCGAATGCGTGATGCGGTTGATCCTCCTGTTTAGTTTTTCTTTTGGAAAGGGCGGCCCATTCCATGGTGGAAGGGCCGCCCCAAAGCCAGACTAGCGGCGCAGGCCGAGGCGCTCGATGAGCGAACGGTAGCGGGCGATGTCGGTCTTCTTGAGGTAGCTCAGCATACGCTTGCGACGACCAACCATGGCCAGCAGACCGCGCTGGGTGTGGAAGTCGTGCTTGTGCTCCTTCATGTGCTCAGTCAGATCCTTGATCCGCTGGGTCAGAACGGCAACCTGGACCTCGGGCGAACCGGTGTCGCCTTCCCCGGTTGCGTATTCCTTGATGATGGACTGCTTTACAGCGGCGTCAAGTGCCACAATTACTCCTTGGGAATGTGCCGTGCGGGCCCGGTCGGAAACTCACCGCCGGGTCTGCCGCCTGCGTCCAGGACCGGTACACCGGATCTGGCCATGGGCAACAGGACCCAGCCGCCACGGACTGCAGCCGGATCCATCGTCCAGTTTACCGGCCGCGCCCTAACCTTGTCGAAACAGCGCCGATCAGCCGGCCAGCCTGTCACGGATGGCTGCCATGCCCTGCAGGACTTCCCCGAAGCTGGTGCTCAGCGGCGACAGGCCCACGCGGATGCCGCGCGGTGCCCGGAAGTCGGGGATCACGTCCTGGTCCCACAGCGCCTCCACGGTGGCCTTGGTGAAGTCCGGGTGGTCCACCGTGATGTGGCTTCCGCGCAGGGCGGGGTCGCGCGGCGAGGCCAGTTCAGCGCCCAGCGGTGCCAGCCACGCGTCGAACAGCTCCACGGCGAAGGCTGTCAGCTTCTCGGATTTGGCCCGGACAGCGGCCATGGAGGCTTCCTCGATGAGGTCCAGGCTGCCCTGCATGGCCAGCATCCCGAAGATGGCGGGGGTGCCGCTGAGGAACCCGCGGATACCCTCGGCGGGTTGGTAGCCGGCCCCCATTTCGAAGGCGTCCTTGCGGCCCATCCATCCCCAGATGGGCTGGTTCAGCGAGTCCAGGTGCCGGACGTTGACATACGCGAACGCTGGGGAGCCCGGGCCGCCGTTGAGGTATTTGTAGGTGCAGCCCGCAGCGAAGTCCACGGCTGCGCCGTCGAGGTCGATCTCCACCGACCCCGCTGAATGGCACAGGTCCCACACCACCAGGGCGCCGGCGTCGTGCACCGCCGCGGTGATTGCCGGGAGGTCCGCCAGGTGCCCGGAGCGGTAGGCGATGTGGCTGAGGAGTACGACGGCGGTGCGCGGCCCTGCTGCTTCGCGCACCTGTTCAACGGTCACCCCGGCTGCGGGATCGGGAGTGATCCAGCGCAGCGTCAGGCCTTCCTCAAGGGCGATACCTTCCACGAGGTAGCGGTCGGTGGGAAAGTTTTCGGTGTCCAGCACCAACTCATTGCGGTCCGGGTCCTGCACTGCGGCCAGGGCCGCCCGGATCAGCTTGTACAGCACCACGGTGGTGGAATCGGCGATGATGGTCTGGCCCGGGGCGGCCCCAAGTACCGCCCGGCCCAGCTGGTCCCCGATCGCGTGGGGCAGGTTGAGCCAGCGTTCGTCCCAGCCGCGGATGAGCCGGCCGCCCCATTCCTCATTGATGAAGGCGGCGATGTCCTCCGCTGTCCGCTTCAGGGGCCGGCCCAAAGAGTTGCCGTCCAGGTAGGACAGGGCGGTGTCGGTACCGACGAAGTGGCCGCGGTACTGGGCCAGCGGATCCTGGCGGTCAAGCTCCGCGGCGCGCTGCTCCAATGCCCCGGCGGCTGCTGGAATGTCTTGCAGGTGTTGGCTCATTGTCCGATCTCCGTCCTGACAGCGAATAGTTCCGGGAAGAACGTCAGTTCCAGGGCCTTCTGCAGGAAGGTCACGCCGCTGGATCCGCCGGTGCCCGTCTTCATGCCGATGGTCCGTTGGACGGTGCGCAGGTGCCGGAAGCGCCAGAGCTGGAAGTTGTCCTCCAGGTCCACCAGTTCCTCGCATGCCTCGTAGGCGGCCCAGTTGTCCGCGGCATGTTCATAGATGTGCTTGAAGAGCGGCACCAGGTCCGGGGCAAACTCGTGTGCCCGGGTGACGTCCCGGTCCAGGACCGCACGCGGCACCGCAAACCCCTGCCGCGAAAGGTAGGCCAGGAATTCGTCGTAGATGCTCGGGGCAGTAAGGAGCTCCTCCAGCATGGCGTAAGCCTGGGGATCGGATTCGAAGACCGGCAGCATCTTGCGGTTCTTGTTTCCCAGGATGAATTCCACGGCGCGGTACTGGGCGGACTGGAAGCCCGAGGAGTTCCCCAGGAAGCCACGGAACTGGGAGTACTCCGTTGGCGTCAGGGTGGCCAGCACGGACCACTGCTCCGTGAGCGTCTTCTGGATGTGCTTGACCCGGGCAATGCCCTTGAGCGCCGAGCCCAGGTCGTCGGAGCGCAGCCATGCGGCAGCGCTGCGCAGTTCATGCAGGACCAGCTTCAGCCACAGCTCCGTGGTCTGGTGCTGGATGATGAACAGCATCTCGTCGTGGTGCTCGGGCTGGCTGACGGGCTGCTGGGCGCTCAGCAGGGTGGGCAGCTGCAGGTAGGAGGCGTAGCTCATCCGCGAGCTGAAGTCGCGGACGATCCCCTTGTCCAGCTTGCGGGTGTTCTTTTCGACGGACACGTGCTGCCTTTCGTTATGGTCCACCCGGCGGATGCGTCAGTGGCCGGCCAGGAGCTGGTGCGCCTGGACCACGTCAAGCTGCATCTGTTCCACCAGGGCCTCAGGCCCACGGTAGGCCACCATGCCTCGGAGCCGCTCGACGAATTCCACGATTACTGTCTGGCCGTACAGATCGAAGTCCTCCACGGCCTCCTTGGGCCGGTCGATCACGTGTGCCTCCACTTGGCGGCTGACGCCGTCGAACGTGGGGTTGGAACCCACGGAGATGGCGGCCGGCCAGCGCTTACCGGCCTGGTCCACGAGCCATCCCGCGTAAATCCCGTCCGCAGGGATCAGCCCGGAGGCACTGGATGAAAGGTTCGCGGTGGGGAAACCGAGCGCCCTGCCCCTGGCTGCGCCGTGGACAACTTCACCGCGCATCCGGTGCGGGCGCCCCAGCACGGCGGCCGCGGTGACGACGTCACCCTCCTGCAAGGCTTCACGCACCCAGGTGGACGAACAGCGGCGGTCCTTGCCGTCGTCCTCGTGAAGCGGGTAGCCCTCGGAGCCGAACTCGCTGATGACCTGGACGTCGAAACCGAACTTGTCGCCCAGCGCTTTCATGGTGTCCAGGTCGCCGGAGTTGCCCCTGCCGAAGCGGGCGTCGTGGCCGATCACCACCTGGCTGGCGTGCAGGCAGTCCACGAGGTACTGCTCCACGAACTCTTCGGCCGTCAGGCTGGCAAGGTCCAGTGAATACTTGACCACCAGGATGGCGTCGAGGCCGAGTTCGCCCAGTGCTTCCAGTTTGTCGTCCAGGCCCATGATCAGTTCGGGCGCGGCTTCCGGCCGGTGGACCTGGGCGGGATGCGGGTCGAAGGTTACTGCCACGGCCTTTGCCTGGCTGCGGCGTGCCGAGCGGATCAGCTGGGAGAGCACCTGCTGGTGCCCGCGGTGAACGCCGTCGAAGTTCCCGAAGGTGACGACGGATGGGCCGAAGTCCGCCGGGACCTCGGACGGATCGTTCCAGATGTAGACCATCACCCTCGCCTTAGCTGACTGCACACATTCGATGTTCCGGCACCTTGCCGGCCGCGGAACTCTTCAAGGGTACCCGGATTCACTGCCGTGCCCCGGCCTGCGGCGCTGTGGCCCGGGAGGGGCGGCGCCGGTACAGCCACACGAGGCCGAGCACCGGAAGCAGAAGGGGGATGAAACCATAGCCGCGGCCAAAAAGGGACCACACGGTCTCGTGCGGGAACTGCACGGAATCGAACACGCTCAGGGCCCCCACCACCAGGACCCCCACCAGTTCAACCAGCACCGCGGCAACGGACACCTTGAACCAGGTGGTGCCGGACTTGGCCAGGGATACGGTGGCAACGACGTACACCAGGGCGGCGAACGCGGAGAGCAGGTACGCTACCGGGGCTTCGGAGAACTTGGTGAGGATCTGGTACCCGGCACGTGCCGTGGCGGAAATGGCAAACACCCCGTACACCGCGATCAGCAGCCGTCCGGGGCCCGTGTTGCGGGTGTTGCGGCTGTCCTGCAGGGGCGCGCCGTCTGCGGCGGTACGGGGCTGCTGGTCTTTCATGCTGCGTGCTTCTTCCACTTCAGTACCAGATCTGGTTCATTCGGGCGGCCATCACCAGCGCGGTGACGCCGACGGCGGCCAGGACAAAGTTGCTCCACCGCGTGCGTTCCAGGATGGACCAGTAGACGGCGGCCGGAGGCAGGAGCATGGCGGTGGCCATGTAGCCCCAAAACTCCCAGGCCTCGCCGGCGATTGCCTCCCCGGCGATCACGCGCACAATGGAGCCGACAAGATACACGACCAGGGCCACTTCCACCGCGACGACGGACAGGATGGTGACGTCGTTCGGTGCCTTCCGAAGGATTCCGGCGCCCAGGCAGAGCACCGTGGACACCAGGCCGACGACCAGGATGATGTAAAAGAAAGCGTCCACGCCTAGGCCTCCGCGGGGGCGCCGACGGGCGAGCCGCTGCCGGGGGCGAACACGAGCACGGGTTTGGCGTAGTTTCCGGCGTCGGCGAGGAGCGCCACCAGGCTGCCGTCCGGGGCAAACGCGGCCGCGGGATGCTCGGCGGTGGCCGCTGACGGGCTCCCCGGTGCGGCGCCGGCGGCGATGCGCCGCCCGAACGAGATCTCGGTGGTTTCCTCGGCGCTCAGTTCCCGGTTGGGCATGAGTGCGCGGGCGGCGTCGGACATGTCCAGCACGTTGAGCTCTTCGGCGAGCTGCTCCAGGGTGCGGGCCTGGTCCAGGGAATACGGGCCCACATGCGTGCGGCGCAGGGCGGTGAGGTGGCCCCCGACGCCCAGCGCGTTGCCGAGGTCCCGGGCCAGCGCCCGGATGTAGGTTCCCGAGGAGCATTCCACGGTGACGTCCAGGTCGATGACGTCCGCCACCGGGTCGCGCCTGATGCCGTGGATCTCGAACCGGTGGATGGTGACAGGGCGCGGGGCCAGTTTGACGTCTTCGCCGGAGCGGACACGCGCGTAGGCGCGTTCGCCGTTGACCTTGATGGCGCTGACGCTGCTGGGCACCTGCTGGATGTCGCCTGTCAGGGCGGCGACGCCGTCGTGGATTGCCTGCTCGTGGACGGCGGCGGTGCCGGCCGTGGCAACCACGTCCCCTTCGGCGTCGTCCGTCACGGTGGACTGGCCCAGCCGGATGGTGGCCGTGTAGGTCTTGGACGTCCCCACGATGTAGGTGAGCAGCCGGGTGGCCTTGTTGATTCCTACAACCAGCACCCCTGTTGCCATGGGATCCAGGGTGCCTGCATGGCCCACTTTCCGGGTACCCGCGAGGCGCCGCATCCGGCCAACCACGTCATGGCTGGTCCATCCCTGCGGCTTGTCCACTATCACCAGTCCAGAAAGCACGCCTACCAGTATATCGGCGCTGGTTGGCGCCCCGGCGCAGCGGGACGCAGCTAGGATGGCTGGCATGCCTGAGCTTGCCGCCCATGTCCGCGACGTGCCCGTCAACCAGATCCGCGAAATCACGGAAGCCGCCTGGCGTACCCCGGATGCCCTGGTGCTGAGCATCGGCGAGCCGGGTTTCCCCCTCCCCCGCCACGTCCTCGACGCCGGCATTGCCTGCCTTGACCGGGACGAAACCAATTACACCCCGAACGCGGGAATCCCCGCCCTGCGTGAAGCCTTCGCCGCGAGGTTCCGGGCTGAGCAAGGCGTCGAGGTCGGCGCGGACCGGGTCTACGTGGTGTCCGGGGCGCAGCAAGGACTCCACTTCGCCATGAGCCTGCTGCTCTCCCCCGGCGACGAAATCCTGATTCCGAACCCGGGCTACCCCACCTTCGCGATGACCGCCCGGCTGCTCAACGCCATGCCCGTGGCGTATCCGCTGCGCCCGGACCACGGCTTCCAGCCGCGGGTGGACGACGTGGCGGCCCTGATCACCGCGCGCACCCGGGTGCTGGTCCTGAATTCCCCCTCGAACCCCCTCGGCGCGGTGCTCGGAGAGGACGTGATCCGGGAACTGATGGACCTGGCCCGCCGCCATGACCTGTGGGTCATCTCCGACGAGTGCTACGAGGCTTTCACCTACGACGTGCCGCACATCAGTCCGGCGAGGTTCGACGGCGGCACCGCCGGCGACGCGCGCGTCTTCACGTCCCTGACGCTGTCCAAGACGTATGGCCTGACGGGGCTGCGGATCGGGGCCCTGATTTGCCCGCCCGGGCTTGAACAAAAGATGGACAACGTCATGGAGTCGATCGTCTCCTGTGTGGCGTCACCGCCGCAGTACGCGGCGCTTGCCGCCCTCACCGGCCCCCAGGACTACGTGCGGCACGCGCACGGGCATTACCGGACCAACCGGGACGCCGCATCCGCCGTGCTCGACGCCAAGGGCATCCCCTACCTGAGGGCTGATGGCGCTTTCTACCTCTGGGCGGACATGTCCCACGTCACCGGCGGTGACGTACGCACGTGGGTGCGGCGCTTCCTCGCCGAATCAGGGGTGGCGCTGGCACCGGGAACGGCGTTCGGGTCCATTGGCGAGGGGTGGGTGCGCATCGCCCTGTGCGGCCGGAAGCAGGACCTGCTTGAGGGGTTGTCGCGGCTTCCTGCCAGGGACGGCAGCCGTTCCGCGGACTAGTTACGCGCGCCGGCGACGGCGTTGTCCAGCCAGGAGCGGAGGACGTTCGCCGGGGCGGCGCCTGCCTGGCGGGCAGCCACTTTGCCGTCGACTATCACCATCAGCGTGGGGATGGCCTGCACCTCGAAGCGCTGCGACAGCCGTGGCGATTTGTCCACGTCCACTTTCACCAGCTTGATCCTTCCGGGGCGTTCCCGGGCGAGCTTGTCCAGCACCGGGCTGACCATGCGGCAGGGCCCGCACCACGCGGCCCAGAAGTCCACCAGTACGGGAACCTGCGAGTTTTCCGCGACCGCGGTGAAGTCGGTATCGTCCGCGGACACGATCCACGGCAGGTCGGCCTTGCAGTTGCCGCACCGGGGATGGCCCGCTGCCGAGGCGGGCACGCGGTTGGTTTTTCCGCAGGCGGGGCAGCTGATGAGCACCGGTTCCATTGCTAGTATTCCGTCCTGCCCTCGAAGGCGCGCCAGGTCTGGAAAGGGATGTCCGACGTCGGGATGTCATCCCGGGTGACCGGCATCAGTTCGGGCTTGCTGCCGCTGAAGTAGTCGTAGAAGAGGGCGTCGTCGAAGCCCGCCGCCGCTGCCCCGTGGCGGTCGGCGGCGAAGTAGACGTGGCCGATCCTTGCCCACAATGCGGAAGCCAGGCACAGCGGGCACGGCTCGCAGCTGGCGTAGAGGACCGAGCCGCCGAGGTCGAAGTTCGCCGTCGCCGCGGCCGCTGCCCGGATGGCGACCACTTCGGCATGGGCCGTGGGGTCGTTGTCCCGGGTCACCCGGTTAACGCCTTCATGGACTGTCCCGTCCGGCGTCACCACCACCGCGCCGAAGGGGCCGCCGCCCTGGCTGACGTTCCAGGTGGCCAATTGCACGGCCTGTTCAAGGTACTGGAAGGGGCCGTTCCCCCGGTCTTCGGACGTCATAGCACGATCCTAGCCACAGCGCAGCGTTAGGGGACGGAAAAGGGGGAAATTGGGGGGCATGCCAGCAGTACATACCCGCTGGTAGAGGCCTACTCTTACGCCGGGGGTTCCATATTCCGCCTCTGCGGAGGCTCCTTAACCGGATCAACAAGGGCTTCCAGCCCGGGGTACCCAATGAAGAAGAGACTCACCCTTTTGGCCTCCATGGCGGCCACTGCTGCTTTCATAGCCTCCGCGGGCCCTGCCGTCGCCGGCGACTCCACACAGGACTACGACGTGCTGGCCAGCGGATTCGTTTCACCGCTGCACCTGAGCGCCGGGCCCGGCAAATCGGTCCTCGTCTCGCAGGACTTCCTCGGCGTATTGACGCGCGTCAACCGTGATGGCTCCACGGATAACCTGGCCACGGAGACGCCCAAAGGCTGGGAGGTCGCGGGCTCGGACACGCGCGGCAGCACCACCTTCTTCCTGGAGAGCGTGGGCGCAGGGCAGGGCGATCCGGCAGCACTGCACGGATACCTGAAGTCCATTGACGCCAAGGGCGATGTGGACACCATCGCCAACTTCGCCGACTACGAACGGCGCAAGAATCCCGACGGAAAGCAGCGCTATGGGTTTGGCGATGACGTGAGCGCCAAGTGCCTCGCCGACTGGCCGGCCTTCCCGCCCGCCAAGTACAAGGGCCTGGTGGACTCCCATCCCTACGCCCTGGCAGTGAAGGACGACACCGCGTATGTTGCCGATGCCGGCATGAACGCCGTCCTCAAGGTCAACCTGAAGGACGGTGATATCGACACCCTTGCGGTCCTGCCACCACGGCCGGCGGTCATTCCCAAGGGATTCGTGGTTCCCACCGACATGCACGGTGGAACCTTCAAGGTGCCGGACTGCGTGGCAGGGCATAAGTACGCGTTTGAGCCCGTTCCCACCGACGTCGCGCTGGGTCCGGACGGCATGCTGTATGTGACGTCATTGCCGGGCGGCACGGAGGGTCCGGAGCTGGGTGAGCGCGGGGCGATCTTCAAGATCAATCCCTCCAACGGCGACGTTGACCTGTGGGCGGACCACATCCTGACCCCCACCGGACTTGCCGTCACCGATGAAGGCGACATCTACGTTGCTTCGCTGTTCGGCGGCGAGATCGTGAAGTTCACCTGCTCGGGCCACCGGTCGCAGTTCCTCAAGGTCAACCTGCCGGCCGACGTCGAGGTCAAGGGCCACAACCTCTACGCCACGATCGACGCCCTCGGCGACCCGTCACAACCACCGGCGGGGAAGGTCATCAAGGCCGACCTCCGGTAGGCAACCAGCAATCAAGCCGGCAGCCTTCATAAAAACGGCCAGGGCCCGGGATCAGCTCCCGGGCCCTGGCGTGCGTCCTACTTGCTGCCATCCTCGTCGAGGTCTTCGTCGCCGCTGAGGTCCAGGTCCTCTTCGTCGAAGTCGTCCTCGTCGATGTCAACATCGGCTGGCGCATCGGACTTGTACGGGTCGGCGTCGCCTGCGTGGCGGGCGTTCGCGGCAAGGGCAGCCACCTCGGCGTCCCGCTTCCGGGCCTCCCGCAGCAGTTCCTCCAGGTTGGAGGCGTTGACTGGAATCTGGTCCGCGACAAATTCGAGGGTGGGGGTCAGGCGGGCGGTGATGTTCCGGCCAACCTCCTGCCGGAGCACACCCTTGGCCTTCTCAAGCCCCTTGGCAGCATCAGCCTGGACAGCCTGGTCACCGAAGACGGTGTAGTAAACAGTGGCGTGCTGCAGGTCATTGGTCACCCGGGCATCGGTAACAGTAACGCCTTCCACCCGAGGATCCTTGATCCTCCGGCCCAAGGCCTCAGCAACAACAACCTTAATCCGCTGCGCCAACTTGGCAGCACGTGCCGGATCAGCCATGAACAAACTCCTATAAGAAGAAAAAAATTAGGGACGTACGACGGCGGCAACAGGGCAGCCAACGGACGCTTCAGTTATGTGCCACGCAAGAAAGGCGGGCCAACGACGATGCCGGAGAGTTTTGGGGGCGCCCGGGAGTGGCATCGGGCCTACCGGAGCTGGGCGGCAAAGGATCGCTAGATCCTTTGCCGCCCAGCGTAGGGGCGGGGCGCCCCCAAAACTCGGAGGCGCCCAGCCAGGTGAAGCACCGAGGCTAGACGCGCGGCTTTTCGCGCATCTCGAAGGTCTCGATGATGTCACCTTCGACGATGTCGTTGTACGACCCAAGACCGATACCACACTCGAAGTCCGTGCGGACCTCGGTGGCGTCGTCCTTGAAGCGCTTGAGCGACTCGACGGTGAGGTTGTCACCGATGATCTTGCCGTCGCGGCTGACGCGTGCCTTGCTGTTGCGGCGGATGATGCCCGAGCGGACGATCGAGCCAGCGATGTTTCCGAACTTGGAGGAGCGGAAGACTTCGCGGACTTCGGCGGTACCGAGCTGGACCTCTTCGTATTCCGGCTTGAGCATGCCCTTGAGCGCCATCTCGATGTCGTCGATCGCAGCGTAGATGACGGAGTAGAACCGCATGTCCACGCCTTCGCGGTCGGCCAGTTCGGCGACCCGCTCGGCCGGCTTGACGTTGAAGCCGATGATGACGGCGGAGTCGACCGTTGCCAGGTTGACGTCGTTCTGCGTGATGGCACCCACGCCGCGGTGGATGACGCGCAGCTGCACGCCTTCGCCGACGTCGATCTTGAGCAGCGCGTCCTCGAGGGCTTCGACGGCACCGGACACGTCACCCTTGAGGATGAGGTTGAGGGTGTCGATCTTGCCTTCGGCGACGGCCTGGTCGAAGTCTTCAAGGCTGATGCGCTTGCGGCGCTTGGCCAGGGCGGCGTTGCGGTCGGCGGCTTCGCGCTTCTCGGCGATCTGGCGGGCGGTGCGCTCGTCAGCGGTCACGAAGAAGGTGTCACCTGCACGCGGGACGTTGGACAGGCCCAGCACCTGGACGGGGCGGGACGGGCCGGCCTCGGTCAGGGCGCTGCCGTCGTCGTCGAACATCGCACGGACGCGGCCGTGGGCCGTGCCTGCAACGATGGTGTCGCCGACGCGCAGCGTGCCGGACTGCACCAGGACGGTGGCAACCGCACCGCGGCCCTTGTCCAGGTTCGCTTCGATGGCGATACCGCGGGCGTCCTTGTTCGGGTTGGCGCGCATGTCCAGGGCTGCGTCCGCGGTAAGCAGGACAGCCTCGAGCAGTTCGTCGATGTGCAGGTTCTGGCGGGCAGAGACCTCCACGAACATGGTGTCGCCACCGTATTCCTCGGGAACCAGGCCGTACTCGGTCAGCTGGCCGCGGACCTTGTCCGGGTTGGCGCCTTCCTTGTCGATCTTGTTCACTGCCACGACGATCGGCACGTTGGCCGCCTGGGCGTGGTTGAGGGCTTCAACGGTCTGGGGCATGACGCCGTCGTCCGCTGCAACCACCAGGATGGCGATGTCGGTGACCTTCGCACCACGGGCACGCATGGCGGTGAACGCCTCGTGGCCCGGGGTATCGATGAAGGTGATCTTCCGATCGGTGCCCTCGTGGTTGTGCGTGACCTGGTAGGCACCGATGTGCTGCGTGATGCCGCCGTGTTCGCCCGCCATGACGTCGGACTTGCGGATGGCATCGAGCAGGCGGGTCTTACCGTGGTCGACGTGGCCCATGACGGTGACTACCGGAGGACGTGCCTCGAGTTCCTCGTCGCCTTCGGCTTCGAGTTCGGCGTCAAAGTCGATGTCGAAGCTGGAGAGCAGCTCGCGCTCCTCGTCTTCCGGCGAGACGACCTGGAGCTTGTAGCCCAGTTCCTCGCCGAGCAGGGCGAAGGTGTCCTCGTCCAGCGACTGGGTGGCGGTGGCCATTTCACCAAGGTGGAACAGCACGGTGACCAGTGCGGCGGGGTTTGCCTCGATCTTGTCGGCAAAGTCCGTGATGGACGAGCCGCGCCGAAGCCGGATAACAGTGTTGCCGTCGCCGCGGGGTACGCTCACGCCACCCAGCGACGGGGCGCTCATCTGCTCAAGTTCCTGGCGCTTCGCGCGCTTGGACTTGCGCTGCTTGCCACGGCCTGCGCCGCCCTTGCCGAAGGCACCCTGGGTGCCGCCGCGGCCGCGCCCGCCCTTGCCGAAGCCACCGCCGGCGGGAGCACCGCCGCCGCCACCGGGACCACCGGTTCCGGGAGCGCCACCGGGGCGTCCGGGACCGCGGCCGCCGCCGGGACGGCCTGCACCTGCGGGTGCGGGACGCTCAGTGCGGTTGGGCATCATGCCGGGAGTGGGACGGGGTCCGCCGGGACGCGGTGCACCCGGACGGGGTCCACCTGCGCCTGCTGCCGGACGGGGTCCGCCCGCGCCTGCTGCCGGACGCGGACCGCCGGGACGGGGTCCACCTGCGCCTGCTGCCGGACGGGGACCGCCGGGACGGTCGCCGTCGGTGCGGCTGCCGCCGGGACGGGGCATGCCCTGGGACGTGGCGAACGGGTTGTTGCCCGGACGCGGAGCGCGCTCGCCGTCTCCGCCACGGCCACGGGGCATGCCCTGTGAGGTGGCGAAGGGGTTGTTGCCCGGACGGGGACCGCCGGGGCGGGGGCCGGCGGACGGCGTGGAACCACCAGGACGGGCGGAAGGAGCCGGGGTCTCAGCCTTGGGGGCCGGACGGGCACCGGGCTTGGCGCCGGTGGACGGAGCACCCGAAGTTGGAGCACCTGCAGATGGAGCCGCGGGGGCGGCAGGCGCTGCCGCGGCGGGGGCTGCCGGGGCTGCTGCCTGGGCGGGGGCTGCCGGGGCCGGTGCCTGTGCCTTGGGGGCCGGAGCCTTGGGGGCAGCGGGGCCGGGGGCCGGCGCTGACGGACGTGATTCTGCTGCGGGTGCCGGCGCCTTGGGTGCGGTGGCGGGCGCTGCTGCCTTGGCAGCGGCGTCGGGGAAGGCGTTACGCAGCTTCCGCACGACGGGGGCCTCAATGGTGGAAGAGGCGGAGCGAACGAATTCGCCCAGTTCCTGCAGTTTTGTCACTGCATCTTTGGAAGTTATACCGAGCTCTTTGGCGAGCTCATGTACGCGGACCTTGGCCACATTTCTCCTGTCTCGGTCCGCACCGAGCCAGGCACGAACCGTCTACTTCTTACTGCGGACCCCGGCCGCTGTTGATGCGAAGGGGCCCATTGCAGAGCGCAACAAAGTTGTCATCGTTACGCACTCATCGCTGGGAACTCATCGGGTTTCCATCAGATTTCTGACCCGCTTTCAGGTTGGACGGTTGGTGTTGTGGCGGCTTGCGCCTCCGCAACGTTCGGACCTGACGTGATCCAGTGTTCGACGGCGGCTGTCCCGGTCGTGCCCGGAAGGGCGCGTCCGAAGGCCCGCCGCTTTGTCGCCAGAGCCAGGCACGATTCGGTGGGGTGCAGCCAGGCACCCCGGCCAGCCATCCGGCGTCGTTCATCCACCACAACAGCGGTTGAACCGCTGCCGGCGGCAACGAGCCGGAGCAACTGCGACCGCGGGCCTTTCTTGCGGCATCCGATGCAGGTGCGTTCAGGCTGATTTCCGGGGGAAAGCACTTCTGCCACGGTCATCGTCCTGACGTTCACTCTGCTGGCCACGGGCAACCCGGCTCCGCGGTGACGGAAACGAGCATGCCCAAGGCACACGACTGCCGGCCGTTAGGCGCGGTCTTATCTATTCTAGCCCCTCCGGGGCGTTCTGCCCCAACGTGCGGCTACGGCGCGGCTGTCGCTGCGCCGCAGGCCGTTACTTGTCCCGGCTGCCCGCGGCGTCCGACACAATGTCGATGCGCCAGCCGGTCAGCTTGGCGGCCAGGCGGGCGTTCTGGCCCTCCTTGCCGATGGCCAGCGACAGCTGGTAGTCCGGGACCACCACGCGGGCGGACCGGGTGGCTTCGTCGGTGATGGTGACGGAATTCACGCGCGACGGCGAGAGGGCGCTGGCGATGAAGGTTGCCGGGTCCTCGTTGAAGTCGACGATGTCGATCTTCTCGTCGTTGAGCTCGGTCATGACAGCGCGGACCCGGGAGCCCATTTCGCCGATGCAGGCACCCTTGGCATTGATGCCGGGAGCCTTGGCCTTGACCGCGATCTTGGTGCGGTGGCCGGCTTCACGCGCCAGCGCCACGATCTCCACGGAGCGGTCGGCGATTTCCGGCACTTCGAGTTCGAAGAGCTTCCGGACCAGTCCGGGGTGGGACCTGGACAGCGTGACTGACGGGCCCTTGGTGCCGCGGTGGACATCGATCACCAGGGCGCGCAGACGGTTGCCGTGGATGTACTTTTCACCCGGGACCTGCTCGGGCGGCGGCAGCAGCGCCTCCACCGAGCCGAGGTTGACCTGGACCATGTGGGGATTGTTGCCCTGCTGGATGGTGCCGGAGACCAGTTCACCTTCGCGTCCCTTGAACTCGCCCAGGACGTTGTCGTCCTCGACGTCGCGCAGGCGCTGCAGGATGATCTGGCGCGCGGTGCTGGCGGCGATGCGGCCGAACCCCTCAGGAGTGTGCTCGAATTCACCGATCGGGGCCCCGTCGTCGTCCAGCTCCACAGCCCAAATGGTGACGTGGCCGCTCTTGCGGTCCAGCTCGGCGCGCGCTTTTTCGAAGGCGCCGGGCGACTTGTGGTAGGCCACCAGGAGCGCCTGCTCGATGGTGGGGATCAGGAGGTCCAGCGGGATTTCACGCTCACGCTCCAAAAGCCTCAGTGCGCTCATGTCAATATCCATCAGGCCTCCTCAGAAGGTCCATTGTGTTCAGGTTCCAGACCGTCCTCCGAGAGGTGGCTGAATTCGATCTCGACTTTTCCGTTGCGGATCCTGTCGAAAGGAAGCTTGATGGGATCGCCCTGCCTGGGCTTCATTCCCTTTTTGACGGCAATCTCGGGGACGAGGGTCACGCCGTCGCCGTCCACCGACTGGATGCGGCCGGTGACGTTTTCGCCCTGGACGACGTTGACCTTGACCAACCGGCCCTTGGCCCGGTGCCAGTGGCGCGGCTCGGTCAGCGGGCGGGCAACGCCGGGCGAGGACACTTCGAGGTCGTATGGCCGGCTGTCGGTGCCCGGGTCGCTGTCCAGGACGTCGGAGAGCACCTTTGAGATGTCGGCGATGACGTCGAGGCTGACGCCGCCGGTCTCTTCCTGGGGCAGGTCCACCACGACGTGGACCACGCGGTGCGAGCCGGCAATGTTGATGGCGACGTCTTCGAGGTACAGGCGGTTGGCCTGGACCGCTGGTTCCAGGAGGGCCCGGAGCCGGGCGGCTTCGGGATTGTGGGCCGGCGCGGTTCCGCTCCCCGTTCCGGTGTGGTCTGGTGAAGCCGTGGCTTCTGCATTGCTCACGATGCCGGCCGCCTCCCTATAGATGATGTGGTGTTACTAGCGTAGCTATTTTACCGGGCCCGTGGTGCACCGGGTTGCCGCCGCCGTGGCACCATGGTCTGTTGTGAAAGACGACAGCCAGGCCAGCAGCCCCCGCATGCGCAGCGTCCGCTACGCCGTTGTTTCGCTGGCAGCCCTGGTTGTCCTGAGCCTCGGTTTCGCCCTTGTTCCCGCGGAAAATCCCGCCCCTGCGCAGCCGCCGTTCACCGAAGTGGCCCGCGCGGCCGCCCTGGAGGACGCCATGGACCTGCGGGCAGCGGGGATGGAACTTGCGGCCGCAGGTACCGTGGATGCCGCATCGGTGGACCCTGTTGTGACCTTGCTGACCATCCAGGCCAGGGCCCTGCTGGCCCCTGCTGCCGCGGGAGGGCAGGCGGGCATAGGGACAACCGCCCCCGCTTCGGCATCTCCTGCCGCCACCCCTGCGTCCGGGCTGCCCAAACCCACACCGACATCCGCACAGGAGGGGATGTCGGGCCTTGCCAGCGCACTCGTGGCCAGCGGCACCAAACGCATCAAGGACGCGCAGGAGGCCGACGGCGGGATGGCCAGGCTCCTCGCCGGCACGGGCACCGCGCAACTCCTGGCCGCAGCCCGGCTTGCCGCCGCGGCAGGAGCACCGGTGGCACCGGCTGATCCGGGACCAGTGGCGGCAGTTCCTGTTCCGGCGGAAACAGGTCCTTCCTGCCCGGCCGTTCCCGCAGCCGAAAGCACCGGGCCGGGAGGCACCGGGCCGGAAGGCACCGGGCAGGGAGGCACCGGGCCGGGTGCGGCGTTGGCTGCCGCCTTGGCCGCGGAGCAGCAGGCAGTCTATGGCTACCAGGCGGCCCTCCCCCGCCTCGGTGCCGCCGATGCCGGGACTGCCCTGACCTATCTGGGGCAGCACGATGACCTCCTGCAGGCAGCGGAAGCCCGGCTCCCCCTGGTCTGTGCAACAGCCGCGCCGCAGCAGCCCGGGTACGCCCTGGACGCCCGGTTCCTCGCCGCGCCGGCAGCCGGACTGGGCAGGCTTGAGGCGGCAACAATGGCGGCCTACGGCGATCTGGTGGCACTTTCGCAAGGGACAGTCCGGGCATGGGCGCTGGCGGCACTGCAGTCGGCAGCCGGGCGCGCCGCCCGCTGGGGCGCCGATCCGGGCCCTGTTCCCGGCCTTCCGCTGGATGTTGACCGGTTGCCCGGCCTTCCCTCCGGACCGGCCCAGGCTCCCTCCCCGACGGCGACGTAAGCAGCGGCCACACCGGAATAATCTTTCGGAACCCGCTGCCCGGGAGAGTGGCGACGGCCATGCTGTGATGGTTTGCTGGAGGCATGGACCCATACGAACCGGCCGGGCCTGCCGGAACCCCTGATGCCGGCAGCGGGCTGAACCGCCATCTGGACACCGAACCGCACGGGAACGACATCGCGCACCGGTTGAACTGGCTGCGTGCGGGCGTCCTGGGCGCAAATGACGGCATCGTCTCGGTCGCGGCCATTGTGGTGGGCGTGGCCGGCGCCACGGCCGACACCGGTCCCATCCTGGCCGCCGGCGTGGCAGGCGTAGTGGGCGGCGCGGTGTCCATGGCCCTGGGCGAATACGTTTCGGTCAGCAGCCAAAGCGACAGCCAGCGCGCCCTGATCGACAAGGAACGCCGGGAGCTGGCGGAGGAACCGGAAGAAGAACTGGCCGAGCTCACATCCATTTACCAGGCGAAGGGGCTGACCCCGGAGACGGCAGCCAAGGTTGCCGAAGAACTGACCGCGCACGACGCCCTGGCGGCGCATTTGTCCGCCGAACTCAATATCGATGAGACAGACATCGTCAGCCCGTGGCATGCTGCCTTCGCCTCCGCCATCGCCTTCACCATCGGCGCGGTCCTGCCGATGCTGGCGATCCTTCTTCCCCCGCCGGAGATCCGGGTTCCACTGACATTCGCCGCCGTCCTGGTGGCGCTGGCGCTGACCGGGGCGCTGGGCGCCTGGATCGGCGGCGGCTCAAGAACCAAGGCTGCGGTCCGGGTGGTGGTGGGCGGTGCCCTGGCGCTGGCGGCGACGTTCATCATCGGCAACCTGCTGGGCGCCTCGGGCGTGGTCTAAGGCGTGTTGCCCCACCCGCTGATCCCCATTCCCGCAGGCCTGGCGGCGCGGTACTCCGGCAGCAGCGCCGGACGGTCCTGGCTCTCCTTGCTTCCGGACTTGGTAGAGCGATGCCTGGACCAGTGGCGGCTCACGCCTGACCTCGCGCCCGGCAGTGTTCCGTGGCACGGCCACGGCGCCATCGTCATCCCGGTCCGGCGGGAGAACGGAAGCGCCGCGGTGCTCAAGGTTGCATTTCCCCACGACGAGGCCAAACTGGAACGCCACGCGCTGGCACTGTGGGGCGGACGGGGTGCGGTGTCACTCTTGGCAGCGGATGCCGAGGCCTGCTCCATGCTGCTGGAGCGCCTGGACGCCGGCCGGTCCGCGGCGGAGCTGCCCCTGGACGAAGCTGCGCACGTCTGGGGCGGGACGGTACGGCAACTGGGACTGGTCCCGGACCACCGGTCCGAGTGGCGGAAGTTTGGCCACATCGCCGCCCGGGCCGAGCAGTGGAGTGATGACTTTCCAGCCGAGTGGGAACAGCTGGGCCGGCCCTTCCCGCGCTGGCTGCTGGAAGCGGCGCTGGAGGTCTGCCAGACCCGCGGTGCCGTGGGACGGCGCTCAGCCCATGATGTCCTGGTGCATACCGACCTGCATTTCCTGAATATCCTGGCGCGGCCCGCGGCGCCGGTTGAGGGTGCGGCGGCAGCCGAAGCTGGGGGCGGCACGGCCGGCGGGTACGCCGCCATCGACCCGCAACCCATGATTGGCGAGCCCGAGTTCGCCGTGGCACCGCTGCTGTGGAACCGCCTCCGGGACCTGCCGGCGGACCAGCCCGACAAGGGCCTGCTGCGCCGCTGCCGCAGCTTCAGCACCGCCGCGGGCCTCGATCCGGAGGTGTCCCGGCAGTGGGCCATTGCCAGGGAGGTGGACAACGCCCTCTGGTCGGCCGCGCACGGCAAATCCGGGGACCTGGCCCGCTCGCTCTGGGTGGCCAGCACCCTCGCCGGCCGGACGTTGGAAGGCCTGCCGCACGCCCACGCGCTGCCGGAGCCCGGGGAGTAATCAGGTTCCCCGCACCGCGGCCAGCGCCGACCGGACGGCGTCCACGGCGGCGCCGACTTCCTCGCCTGCCGTGTGCCAGTTGCTCACCGAAACGCGGAGGATGTCGCGGTCCCGCCAGCGCGAGCCCGACATCCAGACCCGCCCCTCCCCGATGATCCGCTCGGTGACCGCGCGGGTGGTTGCGTCATCGCCGAAGGCGACGCACACCTGGGTGTAGCCGACGTCGTTGAGCACCTCCACACCGTCCAGGGCTGCCAGCCCTTCGGCGATCGCGGAGGCAGCGGCTGCCAGTCCCGCCACCTGGGCAGCCACCCCGTCCCTGCCGAGGCTCTTGAGGGCGGCCCACACGGGTATGCCCCGCGCCCTGCGGGACAGCTCGGGGACCTTCTCGAACGGGTCGCCGGGGCCTTCCGCCTCGTGCACCAGGTAGCTCGCGTGCAGGCTCATGGCGGCGCGCAGGGCCGACGGGTCCCGGACGACGGCGATCCCGCAGTCGTAGGGCACGTTCAGGGTCTTGTGGGCGTCGGTCCCCCACGAGTCGGCCTCCTCATACCCCTCCGTGAGGCGGCGCAGTTCGGGTGCAGCGGCGGCCCACAGCCCGAACGCCCCGTCGATATGGACCCACGCGCCGTGTTTGCGTGCGACGGCGATCGCCGCGGCAAAGGGGTCGAAGGCGCCGGAGTGCAGGTTGCCGGCCTGGAGGCACACCAGGGCGGGGCCGGAGCCGGCAGCGAGGGCGGCGTCCAGCGCGGCCGGAAGCAGGCGGCCCTGCGCGTCGGCGTCGACCTGGGTTGGCCTGCCGAGTCCCAGGTACCGGAGGCCAAGGTCGACTGTGTCGTGCCGTTCCCGGCCCACGAAGCAGCGGATTCGCGGTGCGCCGGACAGCCCGTCCCGGTCCAGGTCCCACCCGGCGTCGGCCAGGAGCCGCCAGCGGGCGGCCGCCATCCCGGTGAAGTTGGCCATGGTGGCCCCGGTGACGAAGCCGACGTCGGACCCGCCGGGCAGCCCCAGCAGTTCCAGCAGCCACTTTCCGGCGCTGTCCTCGATGGCGGCCGTGGCGGGCGTGGCATAGCGCATGGCCGCGTTCTGGTCCCAGGCGCTGACCAGCCAGTCCGAGGCGAGGGCCGCCGGCAGGGTGCCCCCGATGACCCAGCCGAAGAAGCGCCCGGAGGGCATGGCCATCAGTCCCGGTTCCGCTTCCCGGGCCAGGAAGTCGATGACGTCCGCGGCCGGCATCCCCGAGTCAGGAAGCGGGCCGCCGAACACCGCGGCGAGTTCCGATGCGTTGCTGCGGGGTCCCACTGGGCGGTCCGGAAGGCTGTGCAGCCAGGCTTCCGAATGGCGTGCCGCGGCCGCCAGGGCCCGGGCGTACTCGTCGTCGCCGTGTGACATACCTGCATGCTACGCCCGGCCGGCACATGCCACGAGGACCACCTTCCCCGGACCACGGTGGCCGGGAGGGTCAGGAGAAGTTTTCCTGCCAGACGTCGTAGCCGAGCTTGACGATCAGGGCCGCAACGACCACCAGGAAGACCACCCGGACGAACTTGCTGCCCTGCTTCACGGCGGTGCGGGCGCCGAGGTAGCCGCCGGCCATATTTGCCCCGCCAAGCAGCAGCCCGATGCCCCACAGGATGGAACCGTGCGGCAGGAAGAACATCAGGGCCCCCGCGTTGGTTGCCATGTTCACGATCTTGGCTTTGGCGCTGGCCTCCAGGAAGGCATAGCCCATGGCGGACACCAGGGCGATGACCAGGAACGAACCGGTCCCGGGGCCGATCAGGCCGTCGTAGAAGCCGATCACGGCACCGATCAGGCAGGCAACAACGTAGTGCTTGTGGCCGTCGTGCCGGAGCTCCGTCAGCTCTCCGACGCTCGGCCGGAGCGCGGTGAAAAGCGCGACGGCGACCAGGGCCACCACGATGATGGGCTTGAACACCCCGGCGGGAAGGATGGCCGCCAGGCTGGCACCGCCGAAACTTCCCGCAAGCGCTATGACCGCCATCGGAACGGCCGTGCGAAGGTCGGGGCCCACCCGCCGATAGTACGTTGCGGCGCTGGTGGCGGTCCCGAAGATGGAGCCCATCTTGTTGGTTGCCAAGGCCTGGACCGGCGCAATGCCCGGTACGAGCAGCAGGGCGGGCAGCTGGATCAATCCTCCGCCGCCCACCACGGCATCAACCCAGCCTGCAGCGAATCCGGCCACCACGATCAGGATAATGGTGGTGAGCTGGATCGATTCGAAGCCGGAGGTCACTGGTTGCGGACGGCGTTGACCACGTAGTCAACTGCCTTGTCCACCTCGATGTTCTCGGCTTGTCCGCTGCGGCGGTCCTTGATTTCCACCACGCCGTCCACCAGGCCGCGGCCGACGGCCAGGATGGTGGGCACGCCGACGAGTTCCGCGTCACCGAACTTCACGCCGGGCGAAACCTTGGGCCGGTCGTCATAGATGACGTCCAGGCCGGCCGCTTCGAGTTCCGCGGAAAGCTTTTCTGCGGCTTCGAAGATCTCCTCGCCGCGCCCGACCGCCACGACGTGCACATCGGCCGGGGCGACGGCGCGCGGCCAGACCAGGCCGCGGTCGTCGTGGTTGGCTTCGGCCAGGGCAGCGACGGCCCTGGTGACGCCGACGCCGTAGGAGCCCATGGTGACAACGACCTGCTTGCCGTTCTGGTCCAGGACCTTCAGGTCCAGCGCTTCGGCGTACTTGCGGCCAAGCTGGAAGATGTGGCCCATCTCGATGCCGCGCGCCGTTTCCAGGGGGCCGGAGCCGTCAGGTGAGGGGTCACCGGCGCGGACTTCGGTGCATTCGATCACGCCGTCCCAGCCGAAGTCGCGGCCGGCCACCAGGCCGAAGACGTGCTTTCCGGCCTCGTTGGCGCCGGTGATCCATGCGGTGCCGCGGACTACGCGGGGGTCCACCAGGTAGAGCAGGTTGGTGGCGCTTTCGGCGCCGAGGAGCGGCTCGTCCAGGGACAGGCCGGGGCCGAGGTAGCCCTTGACGATCAGCGGCTGCTTCTTGAGGTCTTCCTCGCCCGCCTGCTCCAGCCCGATTTCGCCGGCCACCGGAAGGAAAGCGCCGATGTTCGCCTCGACGCGCTTGAGGTCCACCCCGCGGTCGCCCGGCACTCCGATGACCACCAGCTGGCGCTCACCGGTGGGCAGCGTGACGGCGAGGACCACGTTCTTGAGCGTGTCCGCGGCAGTCCATGCACCGCCGTCGGCCTCTGCCCGCGGGGCAATCTGGTTGGCCGCGGCAACAAGGGTCTCGATGGTCGGCGTGTCCGGAGTGTCCAGGACCTCGGCGGCCGGGGCGTTGCTGAAGTCGATATCCGCAGGGACAACGGTGGTGACCGCTTCGACGTTGGCTGCATAGCCGCCGGCGGAGCGGACGAAGGTGTCCTCACCGATCTCGGTGGGGAAGAGGAACTCTTCGCTCTTGGAACCGCCCATGGCCCCGGCGGTGGCTGCCACGGGCACCACTTCGAGTCCGAGCCGTTCGAAAATCTTCAGGTACGCGGCGCGGTGGGCGGCGTAGCTGGCGTCCAGGCCGGCGTCGTCGACGTCGAAGGAGTAGGAATCCTTCATGATGAACTCGCGCCCGCGGAGGAGGCCGGCCCGGGGGCGCGCCTCGTCACGGTACTTGTTCTGGATCTGGTAGAGGCTCAGCGGCAGGTCCTTGTAGGACGAGTAGAGGTCCTTGACCAGGAGGGTGAACATTTCCTCATGCGTGGGGGCCAGCAGGTAATCGGCGCCCTTGCGGTCCTGGAGGCGGAAGAGTCCCTCACCGTATTCGGTCCAGCGGTTGGTGGCCTCGTAGGGTTCGCGGGGCAGCAGCGCCGGGAAGTGCACCTCCTGGGCACCGATGGCCGCCATCTCCTCGCGGATCACCTGCTCGACCTTGCGCAGGACGCTCAGACCCAGCGGGAGCCAGGTGTAGATTCCGGGGGCCGCGCGGCGGATGTAGCCGGCGCGGACGAGGAGCTTGTGGCTGGCGACCTCGGCGTCGACGGGATCTTCGCGCAGCGTGCGCAGGAAAAGCTTGGACAGGCGTAGGACCACGGGTGGTATCCGTTTCTGGGGAAGTGCTGGGTCAGCAGGGCCGGACAAAATCGTCTGGGTACTAATCTACCGGCACCGGGGCTCCGGCACGGACTGCGCGGGTGCCGCTCACGGGAGGAAGCCCGGACACAGTAGAGCCACGCCCGGAATAACAAAGCCCCTGGCCCCCCAATGAGGCTGGTCATCGCATCCGGGCGTGGCTCAACGCCGTTATCGCCTAAGTACTGGTGAGGACTGGTGAGACCGCCCACCCCACTTCCAGCGCAGCTAGATTGAACTTATGTGATCGCGCACACGTTTGACAAGTACTTTTCACAAGCCGGCCTTCAGGCGGGGACGGCGGCAGGGCAACTAGAACAGAACCGTAGCGAACGTGCCCACCTGGCGGAAGCCCACCCGCTCATAGGTGGACCGCGCCCTGGTGTTGAAGCCGTTGACGTACAGGCTCGTAATGGGGGCGATCTTTTGCGCCTGTTCCACTACGGCGGACATGTAGCCGGAGCTCAGCCCCTGGCCGCGGAAGAGCGGGTTCATCCACACGCCCTGGACCTGGGTGACGTCCGCTGTGACAGCGCCCAGCTCGGCCTTGAACACCACTTCGCGGGCGTCGTTGAGGTGGACGAGGGAGTGGCCCTGCCGGATGAGGCCTTCCACGCGGCGGCTGTAGAACTCCCTGCCGCCAAGGTACGGCGAATAGCCCACTTCCTCCTCGAACATGGCTGCGCACGCCGGGAGGATGCGGTCGAAGTCGGCCAGGTTTCCGTGGCCCAGCCCCGGGTTGGGCTGCACCCGGGGAGGTTCGTCGATGATCATCAGCGGCTGGTCGTCGCGGACCTCGTGGGCCCGGTGGCCCAGTTCCGCCAGTTCGGCGTTGATGGCGAGTACGGCCTCCGCGGGGCCGAATGCTGAGGCGTAGCGGCGGCCCGAACTGTTGGCCGCCTCCGCCACGAGGGGTGCGAGGGCCGGGTCCAGCTGGACCGGGACCAGGTTGGCCCCGGCCCAGCAGGCACCCGAAAGGATGCCGTCGTCGAAAATGCCAATGATCCCAGCGCCGCCACTGGTTGGTGCAGCGGTGCCCGTAGCCCGCAAGTGGGCAAGGATGAACACGTTGGCCACTGGGTCCTGCTGCGCCAGCAGCCTCAGCGCGCCGGTATCGTGGCCGTCGAGTGTACGGACGGAAAGGCCCGCAGGGTCCGGAACGTCCCTACGAGACGCTAACCACGGGGCTACCCTTGACAGCATCTTCGCCATCGGCCTCCCCCATCTCTTCCGCGATACGCATGGCCTCTTCGATCAGTGTCTCAACAATCGCGCTCTCAGGGACAGTCTTGATGACTTCACCCTTCACAAAGATCTGCCCCTTGCCGTTTCCGGAGGCAACACCGAGGTCGGCCTCACGGGCCTCGCCCGGCCCGTTCACGACGCAGCCCATGACCGCAACGCGCAGCGGGATCTCCATGCCTTCCAGGCCGGCGGTGACCTGCTCTGCCAGGGTGTACACGTCCACCTGGGCGCGGCCGCAGGACGGGCAGGAGACGATTTCCAGCTTGCGCGGGCGCAGGTTCAGGGACTGGAGGATCTGGTTTCCCACCTTGATCTCTTCCACCGGGGGCGCCGACAGCGAGACACGGATGGTGTCGCCGATGCCGCGGGAGAGGAGGGCGCCGAACGCAGTGGCCGACTTGATGGTGCCCTGGAACGCCGGTCCGGCCTCGGTGACGCCCAGGTGCAGCGGCCAGTCACCCTTTTCGGCCAGCATTTCGTACGCGGCCACCATGACTACGGGATCGTTGTGCTTCACCGAAATCTTGAAATCGTGGAAGCCGTGCTCCTCGAAGAGCGAGGCTTCCCACACGGCCGATTCGACCAGCGCCTCGGGTGTGGCCTTGCCGTATTTCTTGAGGATGCCCGGTTCCAGGGATCCGGCGTTAACGCCGATGCGGATGGAGGTGCCGTGGTCCTTTGCGGCGGCGGCGATCTCCTTCACCTGGTCGTCGAACTTCCGGATATTCCCCGGGTTCACACGGACGGCGGCACAGCCGGCCTCAATGGCGGCGAAAACGTACTTGGGCTGGAAGTGGATGTCAGCGATCACCGGGATCTGGGACTTCCGGGCAATGATGGGCAGCGCCTCCGCGTCATCCGCAGAGGGGCAGGCCACGCGGACAATGTCGCAGCCGGAAGCCGTCAGCTCAGCGATCTGCTGCAGGGTGGCGTTGATGTCCGTGGTGGGCGTGGTGGTCATGGACTGCACGCTGATGGGGTAATCGGACCCTACCCCCACTGAGCCGACCTTGATCTGGCGCGTCTTGCGGCGCGGGGCAAGGACGGGCGGCGGTGCTGACGGCATTCCCAGGCTGACCGAGGTCACGTGGACTCCTTGAGTTGAAGCGGTATGGAGGAGGAGGCGGCGGCTACGCGGCGAGCCCGGCGAACATGCCGATCACCGGCGACCACTCGGTGATGCGGATTCCGGCGATGACGTCTGCTGCTGCGTAGGGATCCTGCTTGAGGATCGAGTTGAGTGTGGCCTCGTCTGCCGTCTTGAAGATCAGCAGGGCGCCGGCGCCGTCACCGTAGGGGCCGCTGGCCAGGATGACGCCGTCCTGCGCCAGGTTCCCGCTCCACTCACGGTGCGCGGGGCGGATCTCGTTGCGGGTTTCGGTGGAGTTGGCGGCATAAACATACTCAACGGCAAAAACTGTCATACGGCTACCCTATCGCCATGGCTGGCTTCGCACGCAGCCGGCGGCAGGCGCCCGGCACCCGGCGGCTCAGTGCAGGAACAGGACCTTGACCGCGGCAGCCGTTCCGGCCGCCCAGAGCATCGAGGCCAGCGTCCCGATAATGAAGCGTTCAGCGGCCACAGGCGTTTCCTTGAGCTCGGCGAACCGGCCCAGGCCTTTAATGGCCACAATGTAGGCGATGGCCACGGGCTGGCCGGTGAGGATGGCCAGGCAGACTCCCAGCCGCTCCAGCACCCCGATGATGGCTCCGCCGCGCAGGATGCGCTGGCCGTGGGCAGTGGTTGCCCCGGCGGGAGTGCCCGACGCCGGCTGGCCGGCCTGCACCGTCAACTCGCTGTCCACGGACTGGTCGCCGGGGTCCTGGTGGCCTGTGTCGGCGGGGTCGCGGGAGGCGGGGCCGACGGTGACGTCCGCAGCGGGGTCTTCCGCTGCCCGGCGGGCTTCCTCGGCAGCTTTGGCGGCGTCCGCCTTGTCATCTATGGTCCTGGCCAGCTTGAACACCAGCGCGGTGACGGGCCAGCCGACAAAGCCGGCAACCACCAGGGCGGCAGCAATCCACAGTGCGTCCATTGGACTCCTCCTCCAGGGTTGTCATCCGCTCCGCCACGGAACGGCGGCCCTCATGCCCCTGCGCCGGGGATGAGGGAATCGGCATGTTCCAGCAGCATTGCGGCGGCAGGCCGTGCCGCCCATTCTTCCTGCCATCCGGAGCGGAGCACGGTACGGCTCACCGATTGCTCGGTGATTCCAAGTTCCAGTGCCACCTGCTTCTGGCTTCCGTGCCGGCCAGGGCCCTGGCGGCGCAGCGCATCGACCACCCGCCACTGGGCGTCGGTGCGTTCCTGGATGAGGCGGCCCAGCAGCCGCAGCACCGCTTCCGCGTTGGCGCATGCCTGCCCCACCTCCTCCGCCGCGGCTCCGCCCGCTCCACCGGCAATAGTGCCGGCTACCACCGACAACGGAACCTGGGACCCGGCGGCCTTGGCCAGTTCGACGGCCTTCCGGGCAGCAACGAAGGCCGTTCCCGTGCCCTCGCGGGGGCTGGCTGAAGCGGGCAGGGACACGGTGCCGACGCCGATTCCCACATACCAGCGCCCGTGCCGGAGGGCGTGCAGGGCGATGGCCACGACGGCGGCGGCATCCTGCACCACGCCCTGCACCTCATCCCCCACGGACCGTTCGAAGCGGGGCGGTTCAAAGCTGGACTGCTCGAAGCTGGACTGTTCGAAGCTGGACTGTTCCGGACGCGGCAGGTCGAGGGCGGCCAGTTCGGAGAGGAGGTGCGGAACCCTGTCCACGTCCCCGGTGCTGCCCCGCTGGTCGATGGTCATGACGAACATCCATCAACCGTATCCGGCTGATTGCGAATAATCAATCAAATTTGACTGATATCTGTAAATCAACCGTTGCGGGGTGACTATCCAAACAAATTGACGGGCTTGACGATGTCCGCGTAAATGAGCAGCACGCTCATGCCCATCAGCAGGGCTGCCACGACATAGGTGACGGGCAGGAGCTTGGCGATGTCGAAGGCCCCCGGGTCCGGCCGGCCGCGCAGCTTTGCCACCTGGCGCCGCGCGCCCTCGTAGAGTGCTCCGGCAACGTGGCCGCCGTCCAGCGGCAGCAGCGGGATCAGGTTGAACACGGCAAGCGCAAAGTTCAGGCCCGCCAGCAGGCCAACGAGGGTTGCCACCCGGGACTGCATCGGTACGGCCTCCATGGCTGCCACCTCCCCTGCCACGCGGCCCACGCCCACCACGCTGATGGGGCCGTTGGGGTCCCGCGGTTCTTCGCTGAAGGCTGCCTTCGCCACGCCCACCACGCGGGCCGGCAGGTTGAAGACAACCCCGGCCACTTGCCGGATGTTCTCCCCCGCCATGGGCAGCACGGACGACGCCGGCTGGGGTACCAGCGCGGTCTGCGCGCCGATGCCAAGGAAGCCGACCTCCTGGTACTGCAGGGTGCCGTCAGCGTTGGTGGCCTGCCGTCCGTCGGGTCCCATCACCGGCCGGGCCGAGAGCACCGGGGTCACCGTGGTGGACACCGGGTTGCCGTCCCGCTGGACCGTGATGGCCACTTCCTTGCCGGCGGAGGCGCGGATCCATTCGGTCAGCTGCGCCCAGCTGGTAACAGCCTTGTCATCGAAGGAGGTGATGGTGTCGCCGGGCTTGAGCCCTGCGGCCGCCGCGGGCGTCAGCTGGCAGTCGGCCGAATCCGGGTCGACGGTCTGGCCCGCCGCCACCTGGCACTTGGAGACGTCGGCGATGGTGGTGGTGGCCGTGGCAATGCCGAAGCCCATCAGCAGCACGGCGGTCAGGAGCAGGCCGAGGACCATGTTCATGGCCGGGCCGCCGAGCATCACGATGATCTTCTTCCAGACCGGCAGGCGGTAGAACACGCGGTTTTCGTCGCCGGGCCCCACCTCCTCGTGCGCCATGGAGCGGGCTTCGGAGGCCAGGGTCTGGAACATGCCGGTGCTGGAGGGCCGGACGGTTCCGTCGTCCTTGTTCGGCGGGTACATGCCGATCATGGAGACGTAGCCCCCCAGCGGGACGGCCTTGACGCCGTACTCCGTTTCGCCTTTCCGCCGGGACCAGAGGGTGGGCCCGAAGCCGATCATGTATTTGGTGACGCGCACCTTGAAGAGCTTGGCCGGCAACAGGTGGCCCACCTCGTGCAGCGCAATGGACACAGCGATGCCGATCGCCACGAAGACGACACCGAGGATGAAAAGTAGGACAGGGGTCATGGAGGTGCTGCTGCTTCCTAGAGACTGCTGACTGCTAAACGTTCATGGGCGCGGGCGCGTGCCCAGCTTTCGGCATCCAATACGGATTCCACCGTCAGCCCGGAGGAACCTGAATGTTCGCTGAGCACGCCCGCCACCGTATCCACGATGTCGGTGAACCTGATGCGGCCGGCGTGGAACGCCGTCACCGCTTCCTCGTTGGCCGCGTTGAAGACCGCGGGGAAGGTGCTGCCCTGCCTGGCGGCTTCCTTTGCCAGGTCCACGGCGGGGAAAGCCTTCACGTCGAGGGGCTCGAAGGTCCAGGTGGCCGCCTGGGTCCAGTCGCACGCGGGAGCGGCCTTTGCCACCCGGTGCGGCCAGCCGAGCCCGAGGGCGATGGGCAGGCGCATGTCCGGCGGGGAAGCCTGGGCTATGGTCGAGCCGTCGATGAACTGGACCATGGAGTGGACCACGGACTGGGGATGGACCACCACGTCGATCCGGTCCAGCGGAATATCGAACAGCAGGTGCGCCTCGATGACTTCCAGGCCCTTGTTCACCAGGGTGGCGGAGTTGGTGGTGACCATCACGCCCATGTCCCAGGTGGGGTGGGCCAGTGCCTCCTGCGGGGTCACTTCGTGGAGCTCGTCCCGGCTGCGGCCGCGGAAGGGGCCGCCGGACGCGGTGAGGACGAGTCTGTCCATTTCGGCGGCGGTGCCGGAGCGCAGGCACTGGGCAATCGCCGAATGCTCCGAGTCCACGGGAACGATCTGGCCGTCCCGGGCTGCGGCCTTGACCAGGCTGCCGCCCACGATCAGGGACTCCTTGTTGGCCAGGGCCAGGGTGGCCCCGGCCTGCAGGGCTGCCAGCGTGGGTGCCAGTCCGATGGAGCCGGTGATGCCGTTGAGCACCACGTCCGCCGGTACCGCGGCGATCCGGGTGGAAGCATCCGGGCCGGAAATGATCTCCGGCCGGTAGCCCCGGCGGCCTGCTTTGGTGGCCGCTTCAGCGATGAGCGATTCAAGCCGGGCTGGATCGCCACCGGCAATGCCGACGGCGGCGGCACCGGTGTGGACAGCCTGCCGGGCCAGCAGCTCCAGGTTTCCGCCGCCGGAACTGAGTGCCACCACCTCGAAAAGGTGCGGGGCGCCGTCGACGACGTCAATCGCCTGGGTGCCGATGGAACCGGTGGATCCGAGGATGACGATTCTGCGTGGCTGCATTGATTAAGTATCCCGCACCGTTCCCGGCCTGCTGCGCCGGCCCCGCTCCTTGACCACAGGGCGGCCCGGCGTAACGTGGTTTTCGTGGACTGGCTCTCCTGGTTCGACGCGCCGGAGTATGAACTGGCGCGGCAGGTGCTGCAGCGCGGGGTGGCTGCGCTGTACTTCGTCGCGTTCCTGTCCACGCTCAACCAGTTCCCCGCCCTGCTCGGCGAGCGCGGCCTTCTTCCCGTCCCGGAATTCCTGGCCGGCTTCAGCCGCTTGCGCCGTCCCACCCTGTTCCGCTGGCGGTATTCGGACGGATTGCTGCGCGCTGTCTGCGCCGTTGGCCTGGTGGTCTCGGCGCTGCTGGTGGCCGGAATCCCGCAGCTGGGGCCGCCCTGGGTCCCTTTGGCAGCGTTCCTTGCCCTGTGGCTGCTGTACATGTCCATCGTGAACGTGGGCCAGACGTTTTACGGGTTCGGCTGGGAAATGCTGCTCCTGGAAGCAGGCTTCACCGTGGGTTTCCTGGGCTCGAACCAGACTGACCCGCCGCGGACCATCCTCATCCTGGTTGTGTGGCTGGTGTTCCGGCTGGAGTTCGGGGCGGGCATGATCAAGATCCGCGGCGGCCGGGAGTGGCGGGACCTGACGGCCCTGTACTACCACCACGAGACCCAGCCCATGCCCGGGCCGCTCAGCCGCCAGGCGCACCTGCTGCCCAAGCCGCTGCACCGCATTGAAGTAGTGGGCAACCACTTCGCGCAGCTGGTGGTTCCCTTCTTCCTGTTCGCGCCCCAGCCGGTGGCCAGCGTCGCCGCCGGGGTGGTCATCGTCACCCAGTTGTGGCTGGTGGCCAGCGGCAACTTCGCCTGGCTGAACTGGATCGCGATCGTGCTGGCGTTCGCCGCGGTGAGCGATCCGGTGGCCCACGCGGTGATCCCGGCGGTTCCCGGCGACTGGCACGCGGGAACAGACCGGGACACCCCCTTGTGGTGGCTGGCCATCACGTTGGCCGCCACCCTGCTGCTGCTGGTCCTGAGCTACTGGCCGCTGCGGAACCTGTTCTCCCGCCGCCAGCTGATGAACGCCAGCTTCAACCGCTGGCAGCTGGTCAACACCTACGGCGCCTTCGGCACTGTGACGAAGCAGCGCATCGAGATCGTAGTGGAAGGCACGCTGGATGAGGATCCGGATGACTCCTCGGACTGGCGGGAGTACGGCTTCAAGGGAAAGCCCGGGGACGTGCGGCGGCTGCCACGGCAGTGGGCGCCGTACCACCTGCGGCTGGACTGGCTGATGTGGTTCCTGCCGCTGCGCAGCGTGCACGAGGAATGGTTCTACGCCTTCCTGGCCAAGCTTTTGGAAGCGGACCGGCAGGTGCTGCGGCTGCTCCGTCATGACCCGTTCGACGGCGCCGCGCCCCGTTGGGTGCGCGTGCGCAGCTTCCATTACCGCTTTGCCACGCGCAAGGAATTCCGGGAAACCGGCAACCGCTGGGTGCGCACGCTGCTGCATGAGCCGATCCCGCCGTCGTCGCTGCGCCGGTCGAAGGGGCGGTTGGGCTGAAGCGTCCTAGCCCATTCCCTGGGCCCGGCGGATGATCTCCTGGGCGTGCTTGAGGATGGGTCCGTCGATCATCTTTCCCTCGTACCGGAACACCCCTGATCCGGCCGACCCGGCAGCATCCAGGAGGGCGGCAGCAGCGGCAACCTCGGCTTCGGAGGGCGCGTAGGCCTTGCGGACCACGGCTGCCTGGCTGGGGTGGATGCATGCCTTGGAGCTGAACCCCGAGGCGACAGCGTCGGCAGCTTCCGCAGCCAGCCCGTCGAGGTCGGGGATGTTGGTGTAGACCGCGTCCACGGCCTCCTTGCCGTAGGCCCGGGCGGCAAGCAGCACGGACGAACGGGCGTGCAGCGCCACAGCCCGGTAGCCGCCGTCGTCCTTCCTGCTGGAGGTACCGCCGAGGGTTGCCAGCAGGTCCTCGGCACCCCACATCAGGCCCACCACATTGGGGGCGGCGGCGATGGCCGGGGCGTTCAGCACCCCCATTGCCGTTTCGCACAGCGCGATCACCTGGTACCCCTCCAGTGCCTTGAGTTGTTCGGCACTCTCGGCTTTGGCCAGCATCACGGTGCGGTACGGGGTGTGGGCCAGGCAGTGCAGGTCCTTCTCGAAGTCCTCGGTGCCGACCGGATTCACCCTGACGATGGTGCAGCTGGGCTCAAGCTCCGGTTCGACCCCTGTAGTCCCCAGCTGGGCGAGGATCGCGCCGCGGGCGCGCTGCTTGTCTCCGGGCGCCACCGCGTCCTCAAGGTCCAGGATCACGGCGTCCGCCCGGGCGGCGGCTTTCTGGTAGCGCTCGGGACGGTCGGCGGGGCAGAAGAGCAGGGCAGGTCCCATCACAAAAGTCATAAGGCTATTCTCCGGTGTTTTGGCCGGTGTGTGCCTCCCTGTGGGCCTCCCGGGTCCACATCAGGCAATTGCGCGTGGCCCGTGCCACCACCGTGCCGTCCTGGTTGCGCCCGGTGAGCTCCATGGTCACGATGCCCTGGCCGGGGCGGGAGGCCGATAGCCGCTTCCCGGTGACAACCGTTTCCGTGTAGAGCGTGTCGCCGTGGAAGAGGGGGTTCGGAAAGGAGACGTCGGTCAGGCCGAGCTGGGCGATGATGGTCCCCTGGGTCAGCTGGGTGACGGACTGGCCCACCATCGTGGCCAGGGTGAACATGGAGTTCATCAGCCGCTGGCCGAAGGGCTGCCCGGCGCTCCAGGCTGCGTCCAGGTGCAGGGCCTGGGTGTTCATGGTGAGGGTGGTGAACAGAACGTTGTCGGTTTCGGTCACCGTCCGGCCGGGGCGGTGCGCATAGATGACGTCCTCCTCCAGCTCGTCGAAGTACAGCCCGCGCTGCTCGATGACCCGGGGGCCGGCGTCATCCTTCCCGGCGGCCGGCCCAGCGGAAACCCCGTGCGTCATACGGTCAGTTCCTGGTCTTCCTCGAACAGATCCGCGCCGGTGGCGGCGGCGACGTCCTGCGCCGAAACATTGGGCGCCAGTTCGCGCAGGACCAGGCGCGGGCCGGACTGGTCCTGGACGACGTCGATCACGGCCAGGTCCGTGATGATCCGGTCCACGCACCCCTTGCCCGTCAGCGGCAGCGAGCATTCCCGAACGATCTTGGGGTTGCCGTTCCGGTCCACGTGCTCCATCATCACGATCACCTTCTTGGCACCGAACACCAGGTCCATGGCCCCGCCCATGCCCTTGACCATCTTGCCGGGGATCATCCAGTTGGCCAGGTCACCGTTCTGGGCCACCTCCATGGCGCCCAGGACGGCGACGTCCACATGCCCGCCGCGGATCATGCCGAAGGAGGCTGCCGAGTCGAAGAAGGCTGCGCCCTTGTTCACCGTCACCGTTTCCTTGCCCGCGTTGATCAGGTCGGGGTCGACGGCGTCATCCGCAGGGTAGGGCCCGACCCCGAGGATCCCGTTTTCGGAGTGCAGCACCACTTCGACGCCGGCGGGAATGTAATTGGGGATCAGGGTGGGCATCCCGATGCCAAGATTCACGTACTGGCCGTTGTGGAGTTCCTTGGCCACCCGGGCCGCAAGCTCGTTGCGGGTCCAGCCTTTGGTTTCCGTCGTGTCCCGCCCGTCCCCGGGGGCGTCATGCTGGGAGGCGGCGCGCCGGTATTCGGGGCGGACTGCTTCCGGCCGGGGTGCTTCAGGGCTGTTCGGATCCATGGTTACGCTCCTGCCTGGGTGAGTGCGACCGTGCGCTTTTCAATCCGCTTCTCGCCGTTCTGCGCCAGGACCACGCGCTGGACGAAGATGCCGGGGGTGTGGATGTGTTCCGGGTCCAGTTCGCCGGGTTCGACGAGTTCCTCCACCTCCGCGATGGTGATGCGTCCCGCCATGGCGCACAGCGGGTTGAAGTTCATGGCGGTGGCGTGGAAGACGAGGTTGCCGTGCCGGTCGCCTTTCCAGGCATGCACCAGCCCAAAGTCGGGAGTAAGGGATTCTTCGAGCACGTAGTCCACGCCGCCGAACGACCGGACCTCCTTCGGGGCGGAGGCAACCGCGATGCCGCCGTGCGCGTCGTACTTCTGCGGCAGGCCGCCGTCGGACACCTGGGTGCCCACCCCCGCCTTGGTGTAGAACGCCGGAATGCCGGCGCCGCCGGCCCGCAGTTTCTCCGCCAGGGTGCCCTGAGGGGTGAGCACCACCTCGAGCTCGCCGGCAAGGTACTGGCGGGCGAACTCTTTGTTTTCGCCCACGTAGGAGCTGATGGTGCGGCGGATGCGCCCGTCGCGGAGCAGGATGCCGAGGCCCCAGTCATCAACGCCGCAGTTGTTGCTGACCGTTTCCAGCCCGGAGGTGCCGGCCCGGTGCAGGGCGTCGATGAGGGCCACCGGGATTCCGCAGAGGCCAAATCCGCCCACCGCCAGGGAGGCGCCGTCCGGGATGTCCGCGACTGCCTCGTCGGCGCTGGCAACAACCTTGTCAATCATCCTTGATCCTTTCAGGCCGGCTACAGTCCTGCGTGCTGCGAACCGCTACAAGCCCAGTTCGCGGGCGATCAGCATCAGCTGGACCTCCGTGGTGCCCTCCCCCACTTCAAGGATCTTGGAGTCGCGGTAGTGGCGTGCCACGGTGAACTCGTTGATGAAGCCATAGCCGCCGAATACCTGGGTGGCATCCCGCGCGTTGTCCATGGCCGCCTCGCCTGCGACCATCTTAGCGATGGCCGCCTGCGTCTTGAACGGCTTCCCGGCGAGCATGCGCGCCGCCGCGTCGTAGTATGCCAGCCGGGCCGTGTGGGCCCTCGCTTCCATGCGCGCGATCTTGAAGGACACGGCCTGGTACTTGCCGATTTCCTGCCCGAAAGCCCGGCGCTCCCTGGCGTATTTGACGGACAGGTCCACGCAGCCCTGTGCAGCACCGGTGGCCAGGGCTGCAATGGCGATCCGGCCCTCGTCCAGGATGGACAGGAAGTTGGCATAGCCCCTTCCCCGCCCGCCCAGCAGGTTCGCCTCGGGAACGCGGACATCCTTCAGCGTCAGCGGGTGGGTGTCGGAGGCGTTCCAGCCCACCTTGTTGTACGGCTTCTCCGCCTTGAAACCGGGCGTATCGGTGGGCACGAGGATGGTGGAAATTTCCTTCTGGACAGTTCCGTCCCCGCGGTCCTTCTGCCCGGTGACGGCAGTGACGGTGACCAGCCTCGTGATGTCCGTGCCCGAGTTGGTGATGAACTCCTTGTTGCCATTGATCACCCACTGGCCGCCTTCGAGGCGCGCATGGGTCTTGGTGCCGCCGGCATCCGAGCCTGCCTCCGGTTCGGTGAGGCCGAAGCCGGCGAGCGCCTGGCCGGACGCGAGCATGGGCAGCCATTCCTGTTTCTGAGCGTCGGTGCCGAAGCGGTACACCGGCATGGCGCCCAGCGAAACCCCGGCCTCCAGCGTGATGGCCACGGACTGGTCCACGCGGCCAAGCTGCTCCAGCGCCAGCGCCAGGGCGAAGTAATCCCCGCCCATGCCGCCGTATTCCTCCGGGAACGGCAGGCCGAACAGGCCCATCTCCGCCATCTGCTTGACGACGTCGTACGGGAAGCTGTGCTCTTCGTCGTGCTTCGCGGACACCGGCGCCACCACGTTGTCCGCGAAGTCGCGGACGGTGTCGCTGAGGTCCTGGTATTCCCCGCTGAGTTCGGATCCGGTCATCGTCAGGCTCCTTCGCCGTCGTCTTCCTGTATGTCTGGTTGCGCTTCCGCGCGGGTGGGATGGATCGTGGCCAGCACCTGGTCGGCCTTCACCAGGTCCCCGGTACGTGCATTGAGGTGCACTGTCCCGGCCAGGGGTGCCACCAGGTGGTGCTCCATCTTCATGGCTTCCACGGATACCAGCACCTCCCCGGGTTCGACTGTGTCCCCGTCGCTGACCGGGACAGCCACGACTGTTCCCGGCATCGGCGAGCGCACCTCCGGGTCGGCGGAGCCTTCTTCCCGCTGGACGGCGGCGAGCACGCGTGCCAGCCTGGCCTCGCGGGTGAGGATGTCCAGCCGGCAGGACCAGCCGTCACCGCCGAGGAACAGTTGTGCGGGCATGCCGGGGCAGGCGTTGTCCCACGGTGGCGTGGCCGCTCCCGGGAGGACCGGCGCCAGCCTGTAGGTCCGCCGCCGGCCGTCGAGGTCCAGTTCGAAGCTTTGCCGGCTGGACCAGTGCAGCGACGCACTCCGCCGGGCACCGCCGTCGACGGCGACCGCGGCCTCGCCTCCCCCGTTGAAGCTGCCGCTGACCTGCACGGTGGCCACCCCGCCGTCGGGCGTTCCCAGGCTGATGCGGCGCGGCGCCGGGACTCCGAGCCGCCAGCCGTTCCTGCCCTGCCAGGGTCCGCTTTCGGGTGCCGGGTTGTTCTGCGCCTCCATGCTGAGGGCGTACAGGGCGGCGGCCACCAGCTCCGCTTCGCCCGCGCGCCGGAACTCCAGTGCCGGCAGCTTCCGCTCGATCAGGCCTGTGTCGAGGTGCCCGGCCCGGACGTCGGGGTCGTTGAGCAGCAGCCGCAGGTACTCGACGTTGGTGTCGATGCCGAGTGCCGTATAGCTGGCCAGGGCGTTGTCCAGGGCGGCGAGTGCAGCCGGGCGGTCTTCACCCCAGGCGATCACCTTGGAAATCATGGGGTCATAGTTCGCCGAAAGTTCCAGGCCTTCCACCAGGGAAGAGTCCACCCGGATGCGGCCCTCGGTACCCTGCGGCAGCTCGTCCAGCACGAGC
Organism: Arthrobacter sp. MAHUQ-56; assembly: GCF_019710585.1. Lineage (GTDB taxonomy): Bacteria > Actinomycetota > Actinomycetes > Actinomycetales > Micrococcaceae > Arthrobacter. The sequence goes on from NZ_JAIFZQ010000004.1 coordinate 80,667, forward strand.
ACCGTTCCGGTGGACGGAAGGAAGTTCTTCTCCGGGACCTCGGCATAGACCCGTGCCTCCACGGCGTGGCCGGAAAGTCCGACGTCGGCCTGCCGCAGCGACAGCTCGGCACCGGCGGCGATCCGGACCTGCCATTCCACGAGGTCCAGCCCTGTGACCATCTCGGTGACCGGGTGTTCCACCTGCAGCCGGGTGTTCATCTCCATGAAAAAGAACTCGTCCGGCGCGTCATCGGAAACCAGGAACTCCACGGTTCCCGCCCCCGTGTAGTTCACGCTGCGCGCGGCATTGCAGGCCGCCTCGCCGATCCGCGTACGGACCTCGGAACCGTTCGGCAGGCTTTCCAGCAGGGGCGAGGGAGCTTCCTCGATGACCTTCTGGTGCCGGCGCTGGAGGGAGCATTCGCGCTCGCCGAGGTGGATGACGTTGCCGTGGCCGTCCGCAAGCACCTGGACTTCGATGTGCCGCGGGGTGGTGACCAGGCGTTCCAGGAAGAGGGTGTCGTCCCCGAAAGCGGCGGCCGCCACCCTGCGGGCCGTCACCAGCGCCGCCGGCAGGTCGCCCGGCCCTTCCACCACGTGCATGCCCTTTCCGCCACCACCCGCGGACGGCTTGATCAGGAGCGGAAAGCCGACGGCGGCACCCGCCTCAACCAGTTCGCTGTCCGTCATGCCGGGCCTGGCGATGCCCGGGACCACCGGGACGCCGTAGCCGGCTACGTGGTTTTTGGCGCGGATCTTGTCGCCCATGACGTTCAGGGCCTCCACGCCCGGGCCTATGAAGGTGATGCCGGCTTTTTCCAGGGCGCGGGCGAAGTCGGCGTTCTCGCTCAGGAAACCGTACCCGGGGTGCACCGCTTCGGCCCCGGTGCGCCGGCATGCCTCGAGGATCGCGTCGATGCTGAGGTAGCTGTCGGCGGCGGCGGCGGGGCCGATCCGGACGGCAGTGTCGGCTTCACGCACGTGGCGCGCGCCAGCGTCGGCATCGCTGTAGACGGCCACCGAACGTATTCCCAGATGGCGCAGGGTCCGGATGACGCGGCAGGCAATTTCGCCGCGGTTTGCCACCAGGACGGTGCTGAACAACGGCTTGCCTGAGGCGCCGGCCTGGCTGGCGGACGGGTCCGTTTGGGTCTGCGTGGTCATGGCGTGCTCACATCCGGAAGAGGCCGAAAGAGGTTTCGGGCAGGGGCGTGCGGGACACCACGTCGAGGGCAAGGCCCAGGACGGTGCGGGTGTCCGCGGGGTCGATCACGGCGTCGTCCCAGAGCCGGGCAGTGGAATAGTAGGGGCTGCCCTGGTCCTCGTACTGCTGCCGGATGGGGGCCTTGAACGCTTCCTCATCCCCGGCCGCCCATTCCTCCCCCGCGGCTTCGTACTGGTCCCGCTTCACCGTGGCCAGCACGCTGGCCGCCTGGTTCCCGCCCATCACCGAGATCCGGGCCGCCGGCCACATCCACAGGAACCGTGGCGAGTAGGCCCGCCCGCACATGGAGTAGTTGCCGGCGCCGAAGGAACCCCCGATCACCACCGTCAGCTTGGGGACGCGGGCGGTGGCAACGGCCGTCACCATCTTCGCCCCGTTCTTGGCGATGCCGCCCTGTTCGGCGTCCCTGCCCACCATGAATCCGGAGATGTTCTGCAGGAACAGCAGCGGGATGCCGCGCTGGTCGCACAATTCGATGAAGTGGGCGCCCTTGAGCGAGGACTCGCTGAAGAGCACGCCGTTGTTGGCCACGATCCCCACAGGGTGGCCGTGGATGCGGGCGAACCCGGTGACGAGGGTGCTGCCGTAGTCCTTCTTGAACTCGTGGAACCTGCTGCCGTCCACGAGCCGGGCGATGACCTCGTGCACGTCGTAGGGGGCGTTGACGTCCGTGGGCACGGCGCCATACAGCCCTTCCGGGTCCACCGCGGGTTCGACGACGGGATCCACCTGCCATGCGGGGGCGGCAAGTGGGGGCAGGGTGGCGACGATGTCCCTGATGATCTGCAGGGCGTGTTCGTCGTTTTCGGCCAGGTGGTCCGTTACTCCTGAAACCCTGGAGTGGACCTCACCGCCGCCCAGTTCCTCGGCCGTGACGATCTCCCCGATCGCTGCTTTCACCAGGGGCGGACCGCCTAGGAAAATGGTGCCCTGGTTGCGGACGATCACGGTTTCGTCGCTCATGGCGGGCACGTAGGCGCCGCCGGCGGTGCAGGAGCCCATGACGGCGGCGACCTGCGGAACCTTTGCCGCGGACAGCCGCGCCTGGTTGTAGAAGATCCGGCCGAAGTGCTCCTTGTCCGGAAACACCTCATCCTGCTTGGGCAGGAAAGCACCGCCCGAGTCCACCAGGTAGATGCAGGGCAGCCGGTTCTCCAGCGCGATCTCCTGGGCGCGGAGGTGCTTCTTGACGGTCATCGGGTAGTAGGTGCCGCCCTTGACGGTGGCGTCGTTGGAGATGACCAGGACCTGCCGGCCGTGCACCAGGCCTATCCCCGCGATGACGCCGGCGCCCGGGGCGTCATCGTTGTACATACCGTTGGCGGCCAGGGGGGCAATTTCCAGGAAGGGGCTGCCGTCATCCAGCAGCTGGTCGATCCGTTCCCGCGGGAGCAGCTTGCCGCGGGCGACGTGGCGGTCCCGCGATTTTTGCGGCCCGCCCAGGGCGGCGTCCGCCAGTTTCTTCCGCAGGTCTTCGGCCAGGGACAGCTGTGCCTCCCGGTTGGCGCGGAAGGACTCGCTTGCCGGGTCGAGCCGGCTGACCAGGGTCTCCATTGACGATCCGTTCCTGTCCGGACCGGGCTGGCTTGAAACCAACTCGGTTAGTCACTCATAACTGAAATTCAGGTTAGTCTCGATTAACTGTGATGTCCAACACCTGGCGGCCTTGCTAGAATCTGCGGGTCCGAGGAGGAGAAGTGTCCAGCAATACAGTGGAGCCGGCCCCTGCCACGCACGCCCCCACAACGCAGCGCGGCAAGGCCAAGGAGAGCCGGCGGCAGGCTTTGCTGTCTGCTGCGGCTTCCCTGTTCGCGCTCAACGGCTTCAACCGCGTGTCCCTCGAGGACCTGGGCGCGGCAGCCGGCGTGAGTGGGCCCGCCGTCTACCGCCACTTTTCCGGCAAGCAGGCAGTCCTGGCCGACCTGCTGGTGACCGTGAGCCAGGAACTGCTGGACGGCGGACGCCAGGTGGTGGCAGGCAATGCCGATCCCCTTGCCGCGCTGCGTCGCCTGGTGGAGTTCCAGGTGGACTTCGCCCTCGGCAAGCCGGACGTTATCCGGGTGCAGGACCGGGACTTCAGCAACCTCTCCGAACAGGACCAGTCCGCAGTGCGCACCCTGCAGCGCAGCTACGTGGAGGTGTGGGTGGACGTCCTGGCCAAGGTCCATCCCGGCACCGACGCCGCGGAACTCCGCATGCGGGCCCACGCCACCTTCGGCCTGATCAATTCCACCCCGCATTCGGTCCGCAGCCATGGCCGGCGGATCGCCGCAGGGGCTGCCCGCCCCCTGCTCGAGCGCATGGCGCTGGCCGCCCTGATGGTGGACAGCGCACCCACTCCCCTGGCCGGGTACACCCGGCTTGGGGAGGGTGGCGGCCGCTAGACCATGGCCAGGACCATCCCCGGCTCGGCCATGACCGCGCCGACGTCCGCCAGGAACCGCGAGCCCTGCTCCCCGTCCACCAGCCGGTGGTCGAAGGACAGGCTCATCGTGAGGACCTGGCGGAGCGCCACCTCACCGCGGTATTCCCACGGCATGGTCCGGACAGCTCCCAGTCCAAGGATGGCAGCCTCTCCCGGATTGAGGATCGGGGTGCCGGCGTCGATCCCAAACACGCCGATGTTGGTGATGGAAATGGTGCCGCCAGACAGGTCCTCGGGGGTGGTCTTGCCGGCCCGCGCCGTTTCGGCGAGTGCCGTCAGGGCCTGGGCCAGCTGCGGCAAGGACAGGGCGTCGGCATCCTTGATATTGGGGACGGTGAGCCCCCGGGGTGTAGCCGCGGCGATGCCCAGGTTCACGTAGTTGTACGTGACAATCTCCTGGTTTTCCTCGTCCCACCGCGAATTCAGGGCTGGATTGCGGCGCAGGGCGATGAGTACCGCTTTTGCCGCCAGTGTGAGCGGCGTCAGCTTGATGCCGGAGAATTCCCTGCTGCTGCGTAGCTTGTCCAACAGTTCGATGCCGGGCGTGACGTCAATGGTGAGGAATTCGGTGGCGTGGGGTGCGGTGAAGGCACTGCGCACCATGGCGGCCGCAGTGTGCTTCCGGACGCCCTTGATGGGAGTCCTGGTTTCCCGCTCCCCCGCCCGGGTTCCCCCGGGTGCTGACGTTGGCGCGGCAGCTTCCCCCGCGTGCCCGGCAAATTCATGAACGTCGTCCCGCGTGATCAGTCCGCCGGGACCCGTGCCGGTCACCTGTGCCAGGTCCAGCCCGAGGTCCTTGGCCAGCTTCCGGACCGGCGGCGTGGACCGGGGCCGTTCGGCGGGCCTGGTCTCGAGAGGTTTCGGCTCAGCCGCCGGGGCCGTCACGGTTTCCAGAGAGTCCGCCGCAGCAAAGGTCCGCGGGCGGCGCGTGGGCCGTCCGGAACTTTCGACGACGGCGCCGTAACCTACCAGGTTCGGCTCCCGCTTCGGTGTTTCCACGGCCTGCTCCCCCGCGCCGGATGAAAGGCCAGCGGACTCCGAAGGTGCAGCGCCGCCGTCGTCGGGTATTTCAAACGAGACGATCGGCTTGCCGACCTCCACGACGGAACCTGGCTGTTCGTGGAGTTCCTTGACGACCCCGGCGAACGGCGACGGAAGCTCCACCACTGCCTTGGCGGTTTCAACTTCGGCGATCACCTGGTTCAGGCTGACGGTGTCGCCCACGCCTACCTTCCAGCTGAGGATTTCGGATTCGGTGAGGCCCTCACCCAGGTCCGGGAGCCGGAATTCCTTGATCATGGTGCCGCTCATCCTTCCAGGCCGCTCAGGGAGTTGGGGCGGCCCAGGGCCCGGTCCACGCCGTCCAGGATCCGGTCAAGACCCGGAAGGTGGTGCATTTCCAGCTTGGAGTACGGGTACGGGATGTCGAATCCCGTGACCCGGACCGGCGCTGCCTCGAGGTGGTAGAAGCACCTCTCGGTGATGCTCGCCGCCACCTCCGCGCCAAGCCCGCCGGACTGCCCGGCCTCGTGCGTGACTACCAGGCGCCCGGTCTTCCGGACCGAAGCCACAACCGGTTCGTAGTCCACCGGGGCCAGCGAGCGCAGGTCGATGACCTCGATGGAGATGCCCTCATCAGCGGCGGCCGTGGCGGCGTCGAGGGCGGTCCTGACCAGGGGTCCGTAGGCCACCAGGGTGACGTCGCTGCCACTCGCCAGCACCCGGGCCTTGTCCATGGGCAGGGCGGACCCGGGGTCTGCGGCCTCGTCCACCTCGCCCTTGTCGTGGTACCGGCGCTTCGGCTCGAAGTACAGGACCGGGTCGTCGCACGCGATGGCTTGCTGGATGACCGTATAGGCGTCCTGCGGATTGGCCACCGTCACCACCCGCAGGCCGGAGGTGTGGGTGAAGTACGCTTCCGGGGATTCGGAATGATGCTCGGGCGAGCCGATGCCGCCGCCAAACGGTACCCGGATGGTGATGGGCATCTTTACTGTCCCGCGGGTGCGGTAGTGCAGCTTGGCCACCTGGCTGACAATCTGGTCGAACGCAGGGTAGATGAACCCGTCGAACTGGATTTCCACCACCGGGCGGTAGCCCCGGTAGGCCAGGCCGACGGCGGTGCCCACGATGGCGGACTCCGCCAGCGGGGTATCCACCACCCGGTGTTTGCCGAAGTCCTTCTGCAGCCCGTCCGTCACCCGGAATACGCCGCCGAGGGTGCCGATATCCTCGCCCAGGAGGACCACCTTGGAGTCATTTTCCAGGGACTTCCGCAGCCCGGCATTGATGGCTCGGGCAAAGGTCATCTGGGTCATCAGCGTGCACCTTCTTCTGAAACGGCTCCTGCGGGGTCGCCGAAGGAGGCCAGGTAACGGGCGTAGTGGTCCTGCTGGCGTTCCAGCCAGGAATTCGGGGTGCTGTAGACGTGCTTGAAGATGTCAAGCGGCTGCGGGTCCGGCATGGTGGTGCAGCCGCGGCGCAGTTCCGATGCCACGGCATCGGCCTTGTCCGCGACCTGCTGCTGCAGTGCTTCGGTCAGGAGGCCCTTCCGGTCCAGCAGTGCCTCCACACGGGTGATGGGGTCCTTCGCGGCCCAGTCCTCCAGCTCGTTGGCGTCACGGTAGCGGGTGGGGTCATCGGCGGTGGTGTGGGGGCCCATCCGGTAACTGACCGCCTCGATGAAGGTGGGCCCGCCGCCGCGGCGTGCCCTGTCCAGCGCCACCCGCGTAGCCGCCATGACGGCAAGGACGTCGTTGCCGTCCACGCGCAGGCTGGGGATGCCAAACCCGGCGGCCCGGTCCGCGAGGTGGATGTGCGACTGGAGCCGCACGGGTTCGGAGATGGCCCAATGGTTGTTCGTGCAGAAGAACACCACCGGGACCTGGAAACTCGCGGCGAACACCATGGCCTCGTTGACGTCGCCTTCACTGGTGGCACCGTCGCCGAAGTAGGTGACAGCCACGGAGTCGGCGCCGTCGTTCTGGATTCCCATGGCGTACCCCGTGGCGTGCAGGGTCTGCGCGCCGATGATGATCTGCGGCGTTGCCATGTTGACGCTGTACGGATCCCAGCCGCCGGAGGCGTTGCCGCGCCATACCCGCAGGAGGTCCGTCAGGTCCACGCCGCGGCAGTAGGCCACACCGTTCTCACGGTAGCTGGAGAAGACAAAGTCGTCCGCGCGCAGCGCCCTGCCGGAGCCGATCTGGGCTGCCTCCTGCCCCAGCAGCGGGGGCCACAGGCCCAGCTCGCCCTGGCGCTGCAGCGCCGTGGCCTCGACATCGATGCGGCGGATGACGGTCATGTCCTCGAACAGGGAACACAGCTGTTCGTCCGTGATGTCCTTGACCCAGACATCGAATTCGGGGTGGCTGATCCGTTCGCCGGCGGGAGTGATCAGCTGAAGAAGTTCATGGTCCGGTCCGGCGGATTTTCCGGAGCTGCCCGGGGCTTGTGCGCCGCCCTGGCCTGTTTGGTCTGTAGACACGATAGCCGCAACCTTCTGACGTCGTTGACCAGCGGTTTCAGGACTTTTGGTCCGTGCTTCCGCAGGCCTTCCGGGCGCCATTGCCCCGGATAATTGTGACCCTACTCACAATGTCCAGGGGGTACAACCACCGCCGCCCTTACTGAGCAAAATGCCCTACGGGCGGCTCGCGGACCGTGCTAGCGTTGCGCATTATGCAAGCTTTGGATGGCACTGACACCCGCCTGCTTTCGGCCCTGGCTGAGGACCCGCGCCGGACAGTGGTGGCGCTGGCGCAGAAGCTCGGGTTGTCCCGGAACACGGTGCAGGCGCGCATGGCCCAACTCGAGAAAAAGCACGTCTTCCTGTCTTTTGAGCGCCGCATCAACCCGGCGGCCCTGGGCTACCCGCTGATGGCGTTCATCTCCGTGCACGTCCAGCAGCAGAAACTTGCCCGGCTGGCCGGGGAACTTGCCGCCATTCCAGAGATCCTCGAGGGCTTTGGCCTGACCGGGTCCGCCGACCTGCTGCTGCGCGTGGTGGCCCGGGACGCCGAGGACCTGTTCCGCATCAACGGAAAGATCCTCGCCTGCGACGGAGTGGAAAGGGCCGACACGGCGCTGGCCATGGGTGAGCTCATTCCCTTCCGGGTGCAACCCCTGCTGGAGCGCGGGTCCGGGGGCAACTGACAACTGCACCCTCCCGGTCCGGCATGCGCACGGTCCAGCACGTGCACCGTCCACCACGCGCACCGTCCAGCACGCGGCCGGGAGCATGCAGAAGTACGACGTCGGCGGGCCGGGTTATAGGCTTGGTGCAGTTAAGTGCGGCGCCGGCAGAGCCCATGGCCGTCCCCCGGTGCCGCGCACCTTCCGAAAGGTTTCCCTTGAGCAGTTCCCAGGATTCGTACCAGCCTGGCCCGGCGGGCTCCCTGCCTCGGCAGCTGCCCCCAGTGCCGGAGCAGCCGGCACCGTTTGGTCCAGCCGTCGGCGCTGGAGGGGGATGGCCGGGCCAGGGGCAGCTGCCCGGGGAACGCACGCGCGCACGAAGCCGGCGGAAGCTGTGGATCATCCTGGGCAGCATCGGCGCGGTGCTGCTGCTGGTGGTCCTCGGCGTCGTCATCCTGGTCAACGTGGTGGGCGGCGCCGCCAGCCAGGCCAAGGGACTCGCCGACGACTTCACCAAGAAGGTGATCGCCGGCGACACCTCCGCCGCCTACGACGACTACCTGGACCCCGCGCTGCAGGAGCAGCTCTCCAAGGAGGCCTTCATGTCCGGGGTCCGAAGCCTGGGGATGGATGGTTCCTGCCGCCCCGCCTACAACGACGTCAAGGTGGCCACGAACAACGGCGTGAAATCCGCGGAAGTGGCCGGCCAGATAGCCTGCACCGGCAAGAAAGTGGACCTCGCGTACCGGTTTGAGGGCAAGGACCAGCTCCTGATGACCAGCATCAAGCTGCGGCCAGCGTCCTGACCGCCCCGCGCAATTACCAAGGGTGCTGATCTTTCACCCATCCGCCCCTTGCCTTGGGTCCGAATCGCTTCCGAGGGTCCCACCGGGGATCCGCAATCCGGCGGGAAACACCCGCCCAACCGGAAGGATTCGGGCCATGCGCACTTCACCCAACCGCCTTGTCGCCACCATCTTCGGAGCCGTCTACCTGCTGGTGGGCCTCCTGGGTTTCGCCGTCACGTCCGGCGTCGGATTTGTGGCCACGGAGGGCGCGAACCTCATCATCTTCGAAGTCAACCCGCTGCATAACGTCATCCACCTTGCCATCGGCGCCGCACTGCTCTTCGCGGGCCTCCGCGGGACGGACACGGCACGCACCGTGAACGCCTCCGTCGGCGCCGTCTACCTGCTGGTCGGCATCCTGGGGCTGTTCCTGCTGAACTCGCCGCTGAACATCATCGCGTTGAACGGTGCCGACAACGTGCTCCACCTCGCCAGCGCCGTACTCCTGCTGGGCGTGGGCCTGTCCCTGGACAAGTCTCCGGCCGCTGCACGCGCCTAGCATGGCCATGCTCCGGCCGGCACGTCCTTCAGCCCCGGCATTTCCGACAGCCAAGGCGGCACCTCCGGCCCAGGCGGAAGCCCCGGCCCCGGCAGATGCCGGCGTCCGCCTGGTCGCCGGGTTCGCGGGCTTCGGCGCGGGGTCGGTGAACCTGGCCATTTCGTCCAGCATCCTGGCCGGCGGCGCCGGATTCGGGGAACCACTGCCGTTCCTGGCCGGTGGCCTCGCCGGGATCTGGGGTGCCGTGCTGCTGGCAGCAACCGTGGCGTTCCTCGCCAGGGGCAGCCTGGCGGGGAACCGGTGGGCCCGGCCTCCGCTCGGTGCGGCAGCGGGCCTGCACGTTGCCGCCGTCGTCTTCGGAACGCCCGGCGCTCCGGGGCTTGTCCTGACCCAGCTTTCGGCACTGCTGCTGACGCTCATGGTGATCGCGTCGCTGGCGTGGCTGGGCCGTGACACTGCAAGGCGGGGAACATCGCGGACCGCGGTACCACCAGCCACACGAGGGCCGGGCCGCCTGCTCCTTGGCGCCTTCGCCGGGGCAGTCCTGGTGGCGGGAATTACGACGCCGGGACTCGCCGCATCGGCGGCCGGCCAGCATGCCGTGCCGCACGGCGGCCACGGGACCACCTTGCCAGGCAACGGGCACCACCAGCGCTAGAAAAGGCTCCGGGTGGCGCAGCGAAAGAGCCTCCGTACCGCTTCCCGCGGCACGGAGGCTCTTCCTGTTATCCTGCCGGGCGGTGCCCCTGCAGGACAGCGTCCCTAGTGGTCCACTGCCTTCTCGGCGCCGATTCCCGTCAGGGACCGGACTTCCATTTCGGCCTGCTTTGCCGGGTCCTCGCTCCTCTTGTCCAGGGTGGTGCCCAACCAGCCCAGGAAGAAGGCCAGCGGAATGGATACGATGCCGGGGTTGCTGAGCGGGAAGAGCGCAAAGTTGGCGCCGGGGATCATCGAGGTCTTCGCACCGGACACCACCGGCGAGAAGACGATCAGCAGGATCGCGGCCGCCAGCCCGCCGTACATGCTCCACACGGCGCCCTGGGTGGTGAATTTCCGCCAGAACAGCGAGTAGATGATGGTGGGCAGGTTGGCCGAAGCGGCAACGGCGAAGGCCAGCGCCACCAGGAAGGCGACGTTCTGCCCGTTGGCGAAGATGCCACCCAGGATGGCCAGCACGCCGATGACCACGACGGTGCGCCGCGCCACGCGGACCTCGGTGGCGGCGTCGGCCTTGCCCTTGGCGATGACGTTGGCGTAGATATCGTGGGCGAAGGATGCCGCCGCCGTGATGGTCAGGCCGGCAACCACCGCCAGGATGGTGGCGAAGGCGACCGCGGAGATGAAGCCGAGCAGCAGCGGCCCACCCAGGTGGAACGCCAGCAGCGGGGCGGCTGCGTTGACGCCGCCGGGTGCGGACTTGATGGTGTCCGCCCCCACCAGGGCCGCGGCGCCGTACCCCAGCACCAGGGTGAAGAGGTAGAAGAGCCCGATGAGCCAGATGGACCAGACCACGGACTTGCGCGCTTCCTTGGCCGTGGGGACGGTGTAGAAGCGCATCAGGACGTGCGGCAGTGCTGCGGTGCCAAGCACCAGCGCCAGGCCCAGGGACATGAAGTCGAGCTTGGAGGTATCGGACTTGCCGTACTGCAGGCCCGGGTTGAGCACAGCCGGGTTGTTGGCCGTCTCTACGGCGCCGCCCAGCAGGCTGGAGAGGTTGAAGCCGTAGATGGCCAGGACCCACAGGGTCATGACGGCTGCGCCGGCGATCAGGAGCATGGCCTTGATGATCTGGACCCAGGTGGTGCCCTTCATGCCGCCGATCAGGACGTACATGATCATGAGGGCGCCGACGACGATGATCACCAGCGCCTGTCCGCCCCAGTCGCTGATGCCCAGCAGCAGGGAGATCAGGCTGCCTGCGCCGGCCATCTGCGCCAGGAGGTAGAAGAAGCAGACCGCGAGGGTGGAAATGGCCGCCGCGATCCGGACGGGGCGCTGCTTCAGCCGGAAGGACAGCACGTCCGCCATGGTGAACTTGCCGGTGTTGCGCAGAAGTTCGGCAACGAGCAGCAGTGCCACCAGCCAGGCCACCAGGAAGCCGATGGAGTACATGAATCCGTCGTAGCCGTTGATGGCGATTGCACCGGTGATGCCCAGGAAGGATGCTGCCGACAGGTAGTCGCCGGCGATGGCGGTCCCGTTCTGCGAGCCGGTGAACGACCGGCCGGCGGCGTAGTAGTCGGCGGCGGTCTTGTTGTTGCGGCTCGCGCGGAACACAATCACCATGGTCACGGCCACGAACAGGCCGAAGATGCCCATGTTCAGCAGGGTGGTGTCCTTGAGCGCGGCGACGTCCACCGCTGCGGGAATTGCGATCATTTGTTGGCTCCGCCCACTCGGTTTCCGTTCTTATCGAATTCGTGCCCCTCGATCTCGTGCCGGATCTCCGAGGCGATGGGGTCCAGCTTCTTGTTGGAGTAGTGCACGTACCAGCCGGTGATGGCGAACGTGGAGACGAACTGGAGCAGGCCGAGGATCAGGCCGATGTTGATGTTGCCCCAGACCTTGGTGGACATGAATCCCACCGCGTAGTCGGCGAGCAGGACGTAGGCGAAGTACCACAGCAGGAAGGCCACTGCCATGGGGAAGACAAAGCTGCGGTGACGCTTGCGCAATTCCTGGAACTGCCCGGTCGACTGGACTTGTTCAAAGTCCACGGACGCCGCTGCGTCCGGAGTATGGGCATCGTGACCCATCGTTCCTCCTCATTGAGTTGCCGGAACACACCGGGCGGCAGGCCCTGATTCGCACAGGGGCACCGCAGATGTGACACCAATCACTTTGCCGTCCGGTTGCCATCCTGTTCCAGCACATCACCGCGGCCGTCGCTCAACGGTCGCGATGCTGCGGCAAACGGTTCCCGCGGCTACGCTGGGCACCATGCCGGACTCCCCCCTCCTGACCGCTGCGGCCGTGGCGGTGATCGCGATGTCGATTGCCGTCGTCGTCGCCGTGGGCCTGAAGGTGCTGCGCTCCTTCCGGGAGCTGGGCACCGACGCAGAACGCGCCACCTACCACACGCTCCACGCCGCGTCGCAGGCGGGGCAGCACCTGCGGCGCGGCCTCAACCCCGCAGGTGCCGCGAAGGCCAGCCGGCAACTGCGGGCCCTGCTGGGCTGCGAGGCCCTGGCCATCACGGACACCAACGGAGTCCTGGCGTGGGACGGGGCCCAGGACGACGCCGGGACGGACCTGATGGAGCTGGCCTCGAGTGTGCTGGCCTCGGGCAGGGCGGCCGTGCTCCCCGCCGGCCCGGAAGGAACGGGCGGTGCGCTGGCCGCGGTGATCTCCCCGGTGCGGGCCGGCAGCCGCGTGGCCGGCGTCGTCGCGGCGTTCGCACCCTCGGCCGGCGCGGGCCTGGTCCGGGCCACGGGAGAGGTGGCCGACTGGGTAGCCGCCCAGGTCGAACTGGCGGAACTGGACGCGTCCCGCACCCTGCTGATGGAAGCCGAGGTGCGCGCGCTCCGGGCCCAGATCAGCCCCCACTTCATCTACAACTCACTCAACGCCATCGCATCCTTCATTAATACAGACCCGGCGCGGGCTCGGGAGCTGGTGGTGGAGTTCGCGGATTTCACCCGGTACTCCTTCCGCCGGCACGGCGACTTCACCACCCTTGCCGAGGAGCTCCGCTGCATCGACCGCTACCTGCTGCTCGAACGCGCCAGGTTCGGCGAGCGCGTCCAGGTCAGCCTTCGGGTGGCCCCGGAAGTGCTGGGCACGGTCATTCCCTTCCTCAGCCTCCAGCCGCTGGTGGAGAACGCTGTCCGGCACGGGCTCGAGGCCAAGGAGGGGCCGGGGCACATCAGCATCACGGCCGAGGACGCCGGAGCCTTCGCCGAGGTGACCATCGAGGACGACGGCGTGGGCATGGACCCCGGGCACCTGCGGTCCATGCTGGCGGGCCACACCGACGGGGACCACGTGGGGCTGCGGAACGTGGATGCTCGGCTCCGCCAGGTGTACGGCAATGACCACGGACTGGTGATTGAAACCGCCCCCGGCGAAGGCACGCTGATCACCATGCGGGTGCCGAAATCCCAGCCCGGGCACGACGCGTAAAGGCAGTGCCCGCCCCTGGACGTACCCTAGGAGCATGATTAACGTCCTCGTCGTTGACGATGAGCTGCCTGCCGTGGAGGAACTGGCATTCCTGCTGGGCAGGGATGAGCGCGTTGGCAGGATCCAGCGGGCAACCTCCGGCAGCGAGGCCCTCCTTGCGCTGTCCGCGGGCGGCATCGACGCCGTCTTCCTGGACATCCACATGCCGGCGGTGTCCGGGCTGGACATAGCGGCAGCCATCGCCAGGAGCAGCAATCCGCCGGTGGTGGTTTTCGTTACCGCGGATGAGGAGCATGCCTTGGCGGCGTTTGAGCTGGCTGCCGTGGATTACCTGCTCAAGCCGGTCCGGGCCGAACGCCTGGCCCGTTCTGTGGCCCGGATCTGTGAACTGCGCGACGGCGGGGCCGCGCCGGAGATGATCACCGTGGACCAGGGCGGGACCACCAGGATGATCCGGCGGGACGACGTCACGTACGTCCAGGCGCAGGGGGACTATGCGCGGCTCCACACCGCCGACGCCAGCTACCTTATCCGCGTGCCGCTGGCAGACCTGGAGCAGCAATGGGCCGACGCGGGCTTCATCCGTACCCACCGCTCCTACCTGGTGGCCCTCAAGCATGTGTCTTCGATGAAGCTGGCCGCCGACGGGCCCCGCGTGACCGTGGCCGGCGCGGGCCTGCCGATCAGCCGTCGCCACCTGCCCACGGTGCGGGAGAGGCTGGAAGCCACCAGGATCAGGCCGCACTCATGACCCGGGTCCGGGTGACCGCCCCGCACACGGCACAGGGTATTCCGGCGCGGACACCGGGCCAGCGCATCCCGAACCAGCGCACGGCAGGGCCGCTGGAATCCCGGGAAGCCGCGCAGGACTCGGAGGTGGGCCAGGTTTTCGTCCGGTCCCTGATCAGGTCCCAGCTGCGGCTGGCCCTGGTGGTGGCCGGCGGCTTCTTGCTGATCCTCGCCGCGTTCCCGCTGGTGCTGGTCCTGGTCCCGGGCCTTGCCGAGTCGGGAATTGCCGGCATTCCCTTCGGGTGGCTGCTGCTGGGCGTCGGGACCTACCCCGTGATCGGGCTTAGTGCATGGCTGTACGTCCGGACGGCGGCGCGAAATGAGGCGCGCTACCGCGACCTGGCTGGCGAACAATGACTCGGGGAACAATCTACCGGCGTGCGGCGGGGACCGGGTGAGCGCCGGCGTCGCACTCGCCGCCATTGCCGTGGTGACCGTAGCTACCGCCGTCATCGGCTTCTACGGGCTGCGCATCTCGCGGACTACCAGCGACTTCTACGTTGCCTCACGGACGGTCCGTCCCTGGTGGAACGCCTCCGCAATCGGAGGTGAATACCTCTCCGCCGCCAGTTTCCTGGGCGTGGCAGGACTCATCCTGCTCTCGGGTACCGACGCCCTCTGGTTTCCCGTGGGATACACCGCCGGCTACCTGATGCTGCTGCTCTTCGTCGCCGCTCCGCTGCGCCGTTCCGGGGCCTACACCATCCCGGACTTCACCGAGGCCCGGCTGGCATCGCCCGCAGTCCGAAGAGTCACCAGCCTGGCCGTGGTGACTGTGGGGTGGCTGTACATCGTTCCCCAGCTGCACGGCGCGGCGCTCACCATCCGCATCGCCACCGGCCTGCCCTCATGGGTCGGCTCGGTGGCTGTCGTGGTGGTGGTCTGCCTGACGGTGGTGGCCGGCGGGATGCGGTCCATCACCTTCGTCCAGGCGTTCCAGTACTGGCTCAAGCTGACGGCCCTGGCCGTGCCCATCCTGTTCATCATCTTCGTGCTCGCCGGGAACGAGACGGAGCCGCTGGCCGCGCCCGCTGCCAACCCCACCGGTGCCCCGCCCGCCGGGCTGTACCAGAACGTGTCCCTGCTGGTGGCCCTGCTCTTCGGCACTCTCGGCCTGCCGCACGTGCTGGTCCGTTTCTATACCAATCCGGATGGGCATTCAGCGCGCCGTACCACCCTGATCGTGCTGGGACTGCTGTCCGTCTTCTACCTGTTTCCCACCGCCTACGGGCTGGTGGCCCGCGTGTTCGCGCCCGGCCTGGCCCGCGCCGGACAGCCCGACGCCATGGTGCTGCTCCTGCCGGGACAACTGTTGGGCGGGGTGGCCGGCGATCTGCTCTCCGCCCTCGTCGTGGCCGGGGCCTTCGCCGCGTTCCTGTCCACCACGTCGGGACTGGTGGTGTCCCTGGCGGGTGTCATCAGCCAGGACGTGCTGGGCGGCAGTGTCCGGGGGTTCCGGCTCGCCGCCGTCATGGCCGTCGTCGTTCCGCTGGGCTTTGCCTTCATGACCGACTCCCTGGCCCTGGCCGGAAGCGTCGGTCTGGTGTTTGCCTTCACCGCTTCCACTGTCTGCCCGGTGCTCCTCCTGGGCATCTGGTGGCGGGGCCTGACGGATGCCGGTGCCATCGCCGGCATGCTGACCGGCGGAGTGCTGTGCGGCGGGGCCATGGTCGTCGGTGCCGTCGCCGGCACCGGCCAGACACCTCCGTGGCTGGCGCAGCCCGCGGCCTGGACCGTGCCCGCGGCCTTCGCCGTCATGGTCGTTGTTTCCCGGGCCACCGCCCACCGCGTACCCGCATCGATGCCGCGGATCATGACCCGGCTGCATACCCCGGAACGGCCCCTGGCAACGGAACGGTAACCGGGAGGACAATGACGCCATGTCCATCGACGACGGCGGAACGTCACACCGGCAGGGCGAAATCCCGGCATCCGTCCGCGCGCAGCTGCTGGCCACGGAGCACTGGGGCCTGCTGGCGTCGCGGAGCACGGCGCAGGGCGAGGTGCTGACCCGGATCAGCATGTTCCTGACCTTCACCTCGGCAAGCGTGGTCAGCGTTGCCCTGGTGGGCCAGGCCACCGGGTTTTCGGATGATTTTGTCCTGCTGGCTGTGGCTGTCCTGTTCGTCGATGCCGCGGTGGGGCTCCTGACCCAGCTGCGGGTGGAAAACGTGGCGCACGAGGACCTGATGTACGTGACGGCGATGAACAGGCTGCGGGCCGCCTACGTGGAGCTGGACCCGGGCGTTGCCCCCTACCTGATGGCAGCCCACCATGACGACGAGGCCGGCTCGAAGCAAACCTACTATTTCTTCGGCAACCGGGGCACTTTCAGCCACGTGGCGGGTAGCAGCATGATCTTCATAACGACGGCGAACGCTGCCCTGCTTGCCGTCCTTGCAGGGCTGTTGCTGTCACTGGCGGGCAGTGGAACGGCGGTGTCAACTGTCGCGGGCGCCGTGTGCGGGGCTGCATTCCTGGCCGCGTCCGCCATACGCGGCTACCGGGGCTACCGGGACGTCTGGCGGCGCTTTACGCCGCTCTCCCCCACCCCGCCGGGCGCGGAGTGACAAATGTCCGGCTGGTGGCCGGTCAGTCGATGGCCGCCATCAGCTCCACAACGCGGTCCAGGAACGCGTCAACCTGCGACTCCTCGTAGCCGTCGCGGCCCACGGCCGGGCGGAAGACCGCACGGCGCACGCTGTCCACGCTCAGCGGCTTGTCCTGTTCGAGGTAGGCCACGAGTTCCCGGCACAGCCGGTCCACGTCGTCGGTGTTGTAACTGCGGGCCTTCTTCCTGGCCGGCCTGCGGAAGCGTTCGCCGTCCGGGCGGTGCAGCCGGCCCCGCAGGATGCCTGAGAGGTTTCCAATCTCCCGCAGCCAGGCGTCCTCGCCGCGGGCCGCAATCAGCTCATCCCGTTCCCGGCGGGCAAAGGCGTCCTCCAGCCGGTCCAGCGCGGCGTCGACCACGGCCGCCGAATAGCCGCCCTTGACGGGATCGAAAGAGACGGCCCTGACGTCGGAGCTGTCCACCGGTTCGGTGGCTGCCTCGGGAGTCTCGAGTGAGATGCGGGCCCGCCGCAGGAACTCATCCACCTGCTTGGCGTTGTAGCCGTACTCGCCGCGGTGTACGCGCTCAAAGGACGCAGGGATCTGCCGATGAATGTCCAATGCCACTTCGATTCCTTCAATGCTCTTCAGCCGTAGTGCTTCCGCACCAGTTTAGGGTGACGGGGCCGGCGCCGGCCGTCCGTCCCTGTTTGTGTCCCGGGCCTCCGGCGGCACCGCCTAGGGGGCCTGCAGGACGTCCGGCTGGATTACGCGCCGGCGACCAGCCCGTAGAGGACGAAGGCCACCGGCGAGCTGAACACTATCGAGTCCAGCCGGTCCATCACTCCCCCGTGCCCGGGCAGGATGCTGCTCATGTCCTTCACGCCGAGTTCCCGCTTGACCATCGACTCCGCGAGGTCACCGGCGGTGGAGGCGGCGACAGTGCCAACCGCCAGCACGACACCGACCCACCACGGCTTGTCCAGCACAAAGACCGCTGCCAGGACCCCGACCACCGTGGCACCGGCCACCGATCCGGCAAAGCCCTCCCAGGATTTCTTCGGGCTGATTTTCGGCGCCATCGGGTGCTTCCCCAAGGATGCGCCCACCAGGTAGCCGAAGGTGTCGTTCGAAACCACCAGCAGGAGCATCACGGCGATCTGCCAGGCGCCCTCGGGCACGGTCCCACCGGGCCACAGTCCCAGCGGGGTGGTGCCCCCTGCGTGCAGCGGCAGCGCGGCAAAGCTGATGAAGAAGGGTACCCACCCCAGGGTGAAGACCCCGGCGAAGATGCTGTTGGCCGACCCTGCCGCACTTTCGATGGAACGCCACAGAAGCACGGCCACGGCGCTGAGCAGCATGGCGAACAGCTGGCTTTCGATGCCGCCGAAGTACGCGGCGAAAGGCATGGCCACCGTGCCGGTCATCACCGGGATGATGGGCATCCTGGTGCCGTTGGCTTCCAAGGCCCGGTAGACCTCCCACACGCCAAAGACGGCAAACGCGGTGGTGACCGCAACAAAGCCGAGCGGCAGGAACAGCAGTCCCCCCAGCACCGCGAGCAGCATGGCCACGCCCACCACAACCGCGGCGGGCAGGTTCCGCCCGGCCTTCGGCGTCGGATTGCTCCTGGGCTGCTTCCCCCGTGTGCGCGCCCGTGCTGCCGGGGCCTGTTCTGCCTGGCCCATCAGACTTCGAGCAGCTCTGCTTCCTTGCGCTTGAGCAGCTCGTCGATGCCGTCCACGTGGGCCTTCGTCAGGCTGTCCAGTTCCTTTTCGGCCCGGCTGCCCTCGTCTTCCCCGGCTTCGCCGTCCTTGACCAGGCGGTCCAGGGTCTCCTTGGCCTTCCGGCGGATGTTGCGGATGGAGATCTTGGCCTCCTCACCCTTGGTCTTGACGATCTTGACGTACTCCTTGCGGCGTTCCTTGGTCAGTTCAGGAATGGTGATCCTGATGACGTTGCCGTCGTTGGAGGGGTTGGCGCCGACCTCGGAGTCGCTCAGGGCACGTTCGATGTCCCGCATGGCGGTTTTGTCGAACGGGGTGATGAGGATGGTGCGGGCGTCGGGGATGGCGAACGAGGCCAGCTGCTGCAGCGGGGTGGGCGAGCCGTAGTAGTCCACCAGGACCTTGTTGTACAGGCCGGGGTTGGCGCGGCCGGTGCGGATGGAAGCGAAGTCTTCCTTGGCTACCTCAACCGCCTTGTCCATCTTTTCTTCGGCCTCGAGCAAGGTTTCTTCGATCACGGTTTCTCCTGACGGTTCTGGTGCGGTCCCGGGCACCGGTCCATGCACACACGCGGTTCTCTGTTGCTGGTTCCGTCCCCGCCGGCCGGCGGGGACGGAACTGTCCTGGAATCATCCTAGCCGCAGCTAGGCGGTGACCAGTGTGCCCAGCTTCTCGCCGAGGATGGCGCGGGTGACGTTCCCCTCACCCTCCATGCCAAAGACCACCATGGACAGGTTGTTGTCCTTGCACATGGTCATGGCGGTCTGGTCCATCACCCGGATGTCGCGGCGCAGGGCGTCGTCATAGCTGAGGGTTTCGAGCCGCTCGGCGGTGGGGTCCTTCTTGGGGTCGGCGGTGTACACGGCGTCCACGCCGCTCTTGGCCATGAGGACCACGTCGGCGTGGACCTCAAGGGCGCGCTGGGCGGCCACGGTGTCCGTGGAGAAGTACGGGAGGCCGGCGCCGGCGCCGAAAATGACCACGCGGCCTTTTTCCATGTGCCGGATGGCCCGGCGCGGAATGTAGGCCTCGGCAACCTGGCCCATGGTGATGGCGCTCTGGACGCGGGTTTCCACGCCCGCCTGCTCCAGGAAGTCCTGCAGCGCCAGGCAGTTCATGACGGTGCCCAGCATGCCCATGTAGTCCGCGCGGGAGCGGTCCATGCCGCTCTGGGACAGCTCGGCGCCGCGGAAGAAGTTCCCGCCGCCCACCACGATGGCCACTTCGACTTCGGGGACGGCTGCAGCGATCTGCTTGGCGACGTCGCGGACGGTTTCGGGGTCGACACCCAGTTTCCCGCCGCCGAAGACCTCGCCGGAGAGCTTCAGGAGGACCCGGCGCCTGCTTTTGTCTGAATGGATGACAGTGTTGACGGCTTCCATGATGCCTTCCCGTTGATGAGTCTGAAAAAAGGGTATCCTGCCGGGGCCGGTGGTGGCACCGTTCCCGTTGCATGCAAAAGGGGCGGCCACCGAAGTGGCCACCCCCTCGCAGTTTCGACTAGGAGCCGACGCGGAAACGCGTGAACGCGGTTCCCTTGACACCCGCCTCTTCGAGGACCTGTGCCACGGACTTCTTGGCGTCCTTCGCGAACGCCTGGTCAACCAGGACCTCGCCCTTGTAGAAGCCCGTCACGCGGCCTTCGACAATCTTGGTGAGGGCGGCTTCGGGCTTGCCCTCGGCCTTGGCGGTCTCTTCGGCGATGCGGCGCTCGGACTCGACGAGCTCGGCCGGAACGTCCTCGCGGGTGAGGTAGTTCGGAGCCATCGCGGCGATGTGCACAGCGACGTCGTGGGCGGCGGTGGCAGCGGCTTCGCCTTCACCGTCAACAGCGAACAGCACGCCGACCTGGGCCGGGAGGTCCTTGGAGGTCTTGTGCAGGTAAGCGTCGACCGTTGCACCCTCAATGCGGGAGATGCGGCGGACAACAACCTTCTCGCCCAGGATCGCGCCCTCTTCGACGACAACCTCGGACAGCGGCTTGCCGTCAACGTCGGTGGCGAGCAGGGTCTCAAGGTCGGCAGCGCCGGACTCGACGGCGATGGCCAGGACCTTGTCCGCAAGCTGGATGAACTTGTCAGCCTTGGCGACGAAGTCGGTCTCGCAGTTGACCTCGATCATGACGCCGACGCCGTTGCTGACCTTGGCGGCCACGAGGCCTTCAGCGGTGGAGCGGCCTTCACGCTTGGTAGCGCCCTTGAGGCCCTTGATGCGGATGATTTCGATGGCCTTTTCGGCGTCACCGTTGGCTTCGTCAAGAGCCTTCTTGACGTCCATCATGCCGGCGCCGGTGCGCTCGCGCAGGGCCTTGATGTCCGCGGCAGTGTAGTTCGCCATGTGAACCCCTCTGTCTAGAAATGTGTGGTGGTGTACGGACCGACAGGACAGCAGCCCACGACGGTGGGCTGCCATCCTGTCAGCAGCTCCGGCTGCGGACAGCGCGGAGAATCCGGATTTACTTGTCTTACTTGGCGTCTTCGGCGGGAGCCTCGGCAGCCGCCGGGGCTTCAGCCTCTGCTGCCGGAGCGGCTGCAGCTTCTGCCTTGCTGCCTTCGAGGAGTTCGCGCTCCCATTCGGCCAGGGGCTCTTCCGGAGCTTCGGCTGCACCCGTGCCACGGCTGTTGCGGGCAATGAGGCCCTCGGCAACGGCGTCGGCAACAACGCGGGTCAGGAGGTTCACGGAGCGGATGGCGTCGTCGTTGCCCGGGATCGGGAAGTCGACTTCGTCGGGGTCGCAGTTGGTGTCCAGGATGGCAACCACGGGGATGTTCAGCTTCTTGGCCTCGTCAACGGCGAGGTGTTCCTTCTTGGTGTCCACGACCCAGAGCAGGGAGGGAGCCTTGGTCAGGTTGCGGATACCGCCGAGGTTGGACTCCAGCTTGGTGAGCTCGCGCTTGAGCAGCAGCAGTTCCTTCTTGGTGTAAGCGGAACCGGCGACGTCGTCGAAGTCGATCTCTTCGAGTTCCTTCATGCGCTGGATACGCTTGGCAACCGTCTGGAAGTTGGTCAGCATACCGCCGAGCCAACGCTGGTTGACGTACGGCTGGCCGACGCGGGTTGCCTGCTCGGCAATCGCTTCCTGGGCCTGCTTCTTGGTGCCGACGAACAGCACGGTGCCGCCGTGGGCAACAGTGGCCTTGACGAACTCGTAGGCGCGGTCGATGTAGGACAGCGACTGCTGAAGGTCGATGATGTAGATGCCGTTGCGCTCGGTGAAGATGAAGCGCTTCATCTTCGGGTTCCAACGGCGGGTCTGGTGTCCAAAGTGGACGCCGCTGTCAAGCAGCTGGCGCATGGTTACGACGGGCATGCCGACGCTCCTTTTCCCGGCAGGTCATTCATGAGAGAGCCCGGAGGCTTCTTACCCTGCCAAATAGTTGACGGTTGATTAGCGTGGCCCGGGTTCGGGCCGTGCTCCTGGCATCCATCGCC
The DNA here is from genome assembly GCF_019710585.1 of Arthrobacter sp. MAHUQ-56. Classification (GTDB taxonomy): domain Bacteria; phylum Actinomycetota; class Actinomycetes; order Actinomycetales; family Micrococcaceae; genus Arthrobacter. The sequence goes on from NZ_JAIFZQ010000004.1 coordinate 102,399, forward strand.
CTTCCCATCCGCGCCGCGTGGCACGGACCGCAGGAAGCGTGATCCTCCGTTGGACAAACGCTGGTGCGTTGGCCGCCGGAGGGCTGGATGCGCGTAGTCAGCCACTGCTCCCCCACACTCCTGAATGAGATGTGCCGACGCGATCCGGACAGGGGTAAACACCATTGGCGTTGACCACTGGTTCGGGAAGCGTAGAGGGCGCAGCAAACTGCTCCATCAAGTGTACTACAGGCACCCGCGTCCGGCGGACCGGCGGGACGGCCCGCAACCGTTGTCCACATAGCAGGAAAAAGGCCTGCCGTGGGTCCCCATTCGGGGGCATGCTGGCGGAATGAAACCCCCCATCCTCCTGGCGGCCCTCCTGTTGCTGCCCGCGTCCGTGGCCTCCGCAGGCCACCCGTCCGCAGGTTTTCCCGTCAGTGCACCTGCCAGCCTGCCTGGCAGTGCAGCTTACGTGCGGACACTGTCCGTGGGTCCGGACATAACGACGGCGGCCGGCGGGATGGTTGCGGCGCCCTCCTGGCGCTGGCCGCTGGCTCCGCGGCCGCCCGTGCTCCGCGGCTTCGATCCCCCGCCCAAACCCTGGCTCAGCGGGCACCGGGGCGTGGACCTGGGCGCCGCGGGCGCCGGAGCGCAGGTTACGTCCCCCGCCGCCGGCACGGTGGGTTTCGTGGGCGTGGTGGTGGACCGGCCCGTCATTACCATCGACCATGGCGGCGGCCTGCGGAGCAGCTTCGAGCCGGTGGACAGCGCGTTGGCGGTGGGCAGCGCGGTGGCCGCGGGCCAGGTGATCGGCACCGCCCTGCCCGGGCACTGCCCGGCCGCCAGCTGCGTCCACTGGGGTGTCCGCGACGGCGCGGAGTACGTCAATCCGCTGCAGTTCGTCATGGACCTTCGCCCGTCGGTTTTGCTGCCGCTGTCAAGTGCACCCGGGCGGCCGCATCCCGGCTAGACGATGGCAGAGATGCCCGTGATGGCCCGTCCGGTGACCAGGGTGTTGATTTCGGCCGTGCCTTCGTACGAGTAGATAGCCTCCGCGTCGGCGAAGATCTTGGCCATTTCGAAGTCGGTCACAATGCCGTTGCCACCCAGGATGCTGCGGCCGAGGGCCACGCTCTCCCGCATGCGGGCGGTGGCGAAGGCCTTGCCCAGCGCGGATTGCTCATCCTTGGCCGTCCCCTCGTCCTCCAGCTGGGAGAGCCGCACCATCATGCCCATGGAGCTGACGGCGTTGCCCAGGATCCGGACCAGCTGGTCCTGGATGAGTTGGAACGAAGCCAGGGGACGGCCGAACTGGTGGCGTTCCACGGCGTACCGCCGGGCAACGTCGAACGCCGCCAGCTGCAGGCCGACAGCCTGCCAGGCAACAGCCAGGCGCGTCACCTTCAGGACCTTGTTGACGTCGCGGAAGCTGTTGGCGTTCGCCAGCTTGAAGAAGTCCGGGACCACCACGTCTTCCAGGAGGATGTCGGCGTTCTGGACCGTCCGGAGCGAGATCTTGTTTTCGATTTTTTGCGTGCGGATGCCCGCCAGGGAAGTGTCCAGGAGGAACCCCTTGACCTGGTTGTCCGCCACGTCGCGGGCATAGACCACCACCCAGTCGGAGAAGGTGGCGTTGCCAATCCACCTCTTGGCTCCGTTGAGGACCCAGTTGCCACCGTCCTTCCGGGCTGTTGTACGGGTTCCCCCGGCGACGTCGCTGCCGCCCAGCGGCTCCGTCAGCCCGAAGGCACCGATCTTCTTCAGGGAATAGATCTCCGGCAGCCACTCGTCCTTCTGCTCTTGGGAAGCCAGCGCCTCGATGGAGCCGGTGAACAGCCCGTCATGCACGCCCAGGAAGGTGGCGATGGAGGCGTCCGCCCGCGTGACTTCCGCGTGCAGCATGCCGGCGAAGAGGTTCGAGTAGCCCTGGCGCCGGACCGGGCTTACCAGGTCCACGCCGGCAAGCTTCGGCACCAGGTCCATCGGGAATTCCGCACGGTTCCAGCAATCCACCGCAATGGGGCGGACTTCGCGTGCCAGGAAGTCCCGGACTTCGGCGAGCCGGTCCCGCTCCTTGCCGGAAAGGAGCTGCTCGAAGGCGTAGAAGTCCCCGTCGGCGTATGGAAGCTCTTGGAAGTCGGCAGCAGAGGTGGCCATGGGTACCTTCTTTGATGATCAGCGCTCACCATGCATCAGGAGCGACAGACGGTATGTTACTGACCAGTAACATACCGCAGGATGGGCCTGGCGCCAATAATTCACGGCGTTAAAGCGGAAACCGCGGCCGACGTAAGACGTCGGCCGCGGTTTTGCGACTCATTGCGTGCACGTAGGGCTACTCGGACTTGAACCGAGGACCTTAGGATTATGAGTCCCGCGCTCTAACCAGCTGAGCTATAGCCCCACTGCCCGGGGACGGCCGGCGTGGAAACGCCGCGGTCCGGCAGGGCAAAAACACTCTAGCAAACCCGGGAAAGGGTTTAGACCACTTTGTCCTCGAAGGACGCGCCGCGGTACAGGTCCTCGAAGGTCTGGAGGGTGCCCTGGATGCTGTGCGGCTCCACCATCTCGCGGCTGGCCCGGCCCATGGCGAGCTGTTCGTCCTTGGGAAGCTCCAGGACCTGGGTGATCTTCTTCGCCAGGTCGTCGCTGTCGTTCGGCGTAAAGAGGTAGCCGTTCCGGCCGTCGCGCACCAGGTGCGGCAGTGCCATGGCGTCCGCAAGCACCACCGGGGTGGAGGCGGACATGGCTTCCAGGGTGACCAGGGACTGCAGCTCCGCCGTTCCCGGCATGCAGAACAGGTCGGCCCGGATATAGGCACGGCGCAGGTCGGCATCGCTGGCGAGGCCCAGGAATTTGACCCTGTCCCCCAGGCCGAGCCGCTGCACCAGGTCCTCCAGGGACTCACGCACTTCGCCGCCGCCGACGATTTCCAGGTGCACGTTCAGCTCCCGGGGAGTCTTGCTGATGGCCCTGATCAGGACGTCCACGTGCTTTTCCTCCGCCAGCCGGCCGGCGAACAGCACGGTGGGGTGCGGGTGCGGCTCGATGTGCTCGCCGGGCAGGAGCTCGTAGGCGGTCGAGTCGATGCCGTTGGACAGGGGCAGGACCTTGCGCAGGAAGGCATGCTCATGCATGGCCTTGGCCGCCAGCGGGGTGGGCGTGGTGATCACGTCCGCCTGCCCCATCACCTTGCCCATGTCCTTCCAGGAAATCCGTCCAATGATGTCCTTGAACCACTGGGGGAATGGCAGGAACGGGTTGAGGTTTTCCGGCATGAAGTGGTTGGTGGCAACGACCCGCACGCCGCGCTTCACGGCCTCGTAGAGCACGTGCTCGCCAATCATGTAGTGGCTTTGGATGTGCACGACGTCAGGCTTCACTCGGTCGAACAGAAGGCTGATTTCCTTCTTGATTTCCCAGGGGAAGCAGATGCGGAAGGTGTCGTGGGTGGGGACGCTGTGGGAGCGGAGCCGGTGGACAGTTGCCTCGTCGCGGAATTCGGTGAAGCTCTTTCCCTTGCCGTCGCGGCAGGCGAGGACGTGGACGTTGTGCCCCCGCGCAGTCATGCCCTTGGCCAGGCGGTACCCGAACTGGGCAGCACCATTGACGTGGGGTGGGTAGGTGTCAGCGGCGATCAGGATGGTGAGGGGGCGCTGGTCGGCTGGCGTGGTCATGGAGTACTCCTGATGGTCACGGTGCGGACAGCATGGAACTGGCAGCACGGTTGGCTGCGTTGCATTGGCATGCGGCCTCGTGGGATTGCTGGGTGTTAAGCGGTTTCGGGCTAGTGGGACGGCCTGCCGGCGGCCTTCCGCGCGTCCTTCTTGCGCTTGGTGACCTCCGGGTGGTGCCGGGAAAGGGCGATAACCCCAACGATAGCAAGGCAGGCCGCCGTTCCCATTGCAATCGCCATGACCGCGTGCACATCGGGGCGCAGTTCGCCGAGGATGATGATGCCGATGGCGATACCCACCATGGGATCGATCACGGTCAGTCCGGCGATGACCAGGTCCGGCGGGCCGGTGGAGTACGCACTCTGGACAAACCATGATCCCAGGCCGCCGGCGGCGATGATGGCCAGCACCGAGTACCACTGCACGTTCAGCAGGAAGAGGCCGTTGGGGTCAAGGAGGTGCTTGCCGATGATCCGGGTCAGCACCGCCACGAAGCCGAAGAGGACGCCGGCGCCGAGGATGTAGACGAAAGAGTTCATACGGTGCCTGAACATCACCGCCAGGGTCCCGAACAGTCCCACCGCAAGGGCCAGCAGGAGCACGATGGTCAGTTCGTCCTCCGGGCTGACATGGTGGCTTTCCTGGGTGACGTTGACGGCGAGCAGCACGAAGAGCGCGGATCCCGTCACGCAGGCGGCGATCGACACTGCGGTGGCCCGGTTGATGGTGAGGTCCTGGTCCCGCGCGTTAATGATGGTGGTGATGACGAGGGCTATGGCGCCGATGGGCTGCACCACCGTGAGCGGGGCTGACACCAGCGCCACGGCATTCATGGCCATGCCGGTGCACAGCAGCAGGAGCCCGAACATCCAGCGGGGGTTGCGCAGCAGGCGGAGGAAACCGTTGGAGCTCAACGCCAGCCCGCCCGTGTCCGCTTTCACCGCACTGCCCTGGCGCTGCGCGCCAAGGGCGAGGCAGAACGCGCCCAGGACCGCCAGGCCGACGGCCACCCAAACCATCAGGCGGTCCCGCCGTCGTGCCGTTTCTGTTCCCTGCCCTTGCGCAGGATGGCCCAGAAGTAGTTGTAGGCGGCGATCCAGTGGCCCACCAGGCCCAGGCCAAGCACCACCCAGGCGGCGGCAAAGAGTTGGGCAGAGGCCCCGGTGTCCAGCCGGGAAAGGACAAGCAGCGGTGTCCCCAGCAGCAGCAGGCCGGTCCTGACCTTGCCCACTACGCTCACCGGGAGGTCGGGGTGGCCGCGGAAGAAGAAGAGCGTCAAGGCAAGCAGCACGGCGTCCGGGACCACCAGTGCGGCCAGGTACAGCCAATGCACGACGCCGGCGATCACCAGGGTGACGGCCACGGCGATCATGGCCAGGCGGTCGGCGATGGGATCCAGTACCCGGCCCAGCCTTGAAGCCTGGTCGAAGCGGCGGGCAACGTAGCCGTCAATCCAGTCGGTTCCGGCCATGACTGCCAGGACGACGACCCCGGCTCCGTATTCCCGTTGCGCAAGGACAAGCCAGATGAAGAGCGGCACGCCCATGAACCGCACGACGGTGAGCAGGTTGGGAATGGTGAACACGGCGTCGTGGTCCACCTGGGGACGGCCAGGCCGCGCGCCTGCACCGATGAACTTCACCCGTCCCCCTTTCCTTCCTGCCGCTTCCGGTCGCGCCCTGTGATGGTGCGCCTCGTCTGATGGTGCGCGCCGTGTGATGGTGCGCTGCGTGATGGCGTGCTGTGTGGTCTGTGGTGCGTGCTGCGTACCCCGGCGCTGGTGGTGGCCGGGGCTAGTAGGTGCGCAGGAGCCGCCGGAGCAGGACCACCAGGACGGTCCCGGCAGCAGCGAGGGCTGCCAGCGGCTTCCAGCGCTCCCGGAGGCTGGCGGAACCGGACAGGCCTGCCAGCTTCTGCGCGGCGGCGTCCTTGGTGCGGGCGGCGAGCACCTGGCCTTCGCGCGCCTTTTGCTGCGCGGCGGCCAGCAGGTACTGGCCCTGGGTCTTCAGGTCCAGTTCCGTACCGAGTTCATCCCGGACTTCGGTCAGGTGGTGCCGGCGCTGGTTCAGGCGGCGTGCCAGCTCGGGCTCGGAAGCGTGCGGGTACTCCTGGTCGTGCTGGGCGGCCTTGGCTTCCTTCTCGGCCTTGGCTTTGGCAGCGGCTTCGGCCTTGGCGGCCTTCGCGGCCTTGCCTTCGGGGCTTTCCGGATCCAGCACGGCGGGGTTGAACGCGGATCCTTCCTTGGCCACGCCGATGTCGTACTTGATCCCCCGGATGGTTTCCTCCGGCAGCAGGGGCATGGCTTTCTTGAACCTGCCGACGCCCACCAGGCCGCCGATGAGCGCGATCAGCAGGAAGGCCGCGGAGACCAGGAGGGCTGCCAGCCAGGCGGGCATGATGGTGGCCAGGCCCATGATGGCGGCAACGATCAGCCCTACTACCAGGAAGAGGAGGAAGACGAGGGCGACAGCGAGGAAGGCGGCGGCAACTCCGACCTGGACACCCTTGCGCTTCAGTTCGAACTTGGCGAAGGCGATCTCGTCATTGAGCTGGCGGGGCGCCAACCGGAAAAGGAGTTTTAGCGTCCCGGGCAGCGCGGTGAAGCGCAATCCCGGGCTGGTACGCCCGCTGTGACGTCCGCTCATCGGTGCCGCCTTACTGGTCTGATGGGTCGATATTGCTTCCGTTGTGCCGCGGAAATGTGCAGCCGCACAGTCCACGCCACCCAAACTACCATTCAGGTTCAGGGCGGACTTCCGGGCTTGCCGGACGGCGCGGCCTACAACGATGAAAAAACAGCCCGGCCCGGGCCTAGGATTGTTGTCCGTGACCACTCCCGCCAATCCGGGCGACCTCCTCAGCCGCCGCCGGAAGCTTCTGTACATCCTCCTTCTCGGCGCCCTTACCGCCCTTGGCCCCTTCACCATCGACCTTTACCTGCCGGCTTTCCCCGCCTTGGAGGCGAGCCTGGGGGTGACTGAGGCGCAGGTCCAGCTCACCCTGGCCGGCACCACCGTGGGGTTTGCCTTCGGCCAGCTGGTGGTGGGCCCGTTCAGCGACAAGTTCGGCCGCAGGACGCCGCTGATCCTCGCCACGGCGCTGCACATCGCGGCCTCCCTGGGTGCGGCGCTCTCCACGGACATCACCACGCTGGGGATCTTCCGGGTGCTCATGGGCGTCGGTGCTGCAGGCGGCGGCGTGGTGGCCATGGCCATGGTGCGCGACCTGTTCTCCGGATATGCGATGGTGCGGATGTTCTCGCGGATGTCCCTGGTGAACGGCCTGGCGCCCATCCTGGCCCCGGTGATCGGATCGCAGCTGCTCCTGGTGATGCCGTGGCCCGGGATTTTCGTGTTCCTGGCCACCTACGGCAGCCTGGTGATCGTGGCGGCCCTGCTGCTGGTGCGTGAAACGCTTCCGCCGGAAAAACGGGGGCACAACGGCATGACGGCGGGGCAGCGCTACAAGGCCCTCTTCAGTGACCGGATCTTCGTGGGACTGCTGATGGTTGCCGGGTTCAACTTCGGCGGCCTCTTCACCTACCTCTCCGCCTCCCCGTTCCTGTTCCAGGACGTCTTCGGGTTTTCCGCCCAGCAGTACGGGCTGCTGTTCGGGATCAATTCCCTGGGCATCGTGGCAGGCGTGCAGACCAGTTCCCGCCTGATCAGGGTTGTGCCGCCGCAATGGATCCTTGCGTTCGCCACGGCCTGGCTGTTCCTGATGGCCGTGCTGATCGTGGTGTTCGACCGCCTGGGCCTGGGGCTCTGGGGCGTGATGGTGCCCCTGTGGTTCTACATCATGGGCACCGGCTTCATGTTCCCCTGCGTCCAGGTGCTGGCCCTGGCAAGCCATGCGTCGCAGGCGGGAACGGCTGCGTCCCTGCTGGGCGCCGCAACTTTCCTGATGGCGGGCCTGATCTCCCCCGTCGTGGGCTGGCTTGGGATCACCAGCGCCCTGCCGATGGGAGCGGTGCAGGCTGCCTGCATCCTGCTCGCGATCGCCGCGTTGTGGCTGGTGGTCCGTCCCCGCACCGTCCCTTCCATCCACTAGCCGGTGCCTGCCATGAACCGCAAACCGCACCGCAATGGACGGGGACTGTTCCTCGGGGCCGTGCTCGGCGCCGTCGTCGGCTATTTTGCCGGCCGCGCCCTCGGCAACCCGGCCATCGGCTTGGTGCTGGGCCTGCTGGCGGGTGCCGCGCTGCTGTACCGGGTCAATCCGGGGCCGTGGAAACGGCGCTGATTGTTTGGCCCTGCCAGAGCCCCTTTTACCTGCCGTCCGGCTTCATCGCGCGATAAAATATGTCCGTGCCCAACTGGCAGGATAGACCGCCACTTCCGGCCACATGGCAACGGTGCGACGCCCGGATCCTGCCACTGTGGTGGGACCGGCTGTGCGCGCAGGCAGGGCAGCAGTCCGCCGCGCTGTACGCGGCAGGGCTGTTCACGGAGGACCGCCGCCGGCCCATCGCCCAATGGTTCAATCCCGCCTACGACGCCGCCCTGCTGGTGGCCCCGGAGACCTCGCCGGAATGGCCGGTGCAGCGCTTCGGCATTTTCTACGCACCGCCTGGGTCCGGCTTCGTCCGGATCCATTCGGCGGCGCATGAGTGGAACCCGCGGGAGCCGCGCAAGTCCCCCACCGAGCAGGAGGCCTTCCTGGCGGCAGTGGCCGAGGCCGAACGGTTCCTGCAGGTGGAGATGGATTTCGTCTAGAAGCCAGAAAAACCCCGTTCCTCCAGACTGGAGGAACGGGGTTTTTTCGTTGCGCTCCTCCTGCTGGACTTGAACCAGCAACCCTTCGATTAACAGTCGAATGCTCTGCCAATTGAGCTAAGGAGGAATGAAGCAGGTATGACATTAGCAAACGATTCAGGCCAAGGGAAATCGGCGGATTTCCGGGGCGGAGCGGGGACCGCCGGCCCGCGAAACGCGCTGCGGAGGCAAGAAAAAATCCCCGTTCCGGAGGCCGGAACGGGGATTGGAAGCTCCTCCTGCTGGACTTGAACCAGCAACCCTTCGATTAACAGTCGAATGCTCTGCCAATTGAGCTAAGGAGGAATGAAGCGGGTATTAGCCTAGCAAACACCTGGCGCGGAAACGAAATCGGGGCCAGCCCCTAGCTCCTCCCGCCTGCCTAGGCGTCTGCCCGCAGGGCCCGGCGTTCCATTTCCAGCATCATCAGTTCACGGTTGAGCCGCTGGTAGGTGTCCGGGTCCGCCGCCGCGTCCAGGCGCTGCAGCTGGCCCATCTTATCCGCCTTGACCCGGGTGATCTGGAGTTCAAACAGGCGGGACAGGATGTCGCGGCAGTACTTCTGCACCGCTTCCTCGGTGTGGGCCGGCAGCGGCACCACGGCAAGCTCGGACACCAGGGGCCGCAGGGGCTCGGGGACCTCGTGCATCACGTGTTCCACCCAGCGGACGGGGTCGACAGCCAGCCCGGCGCCGGTGGCCCGCATGGCGTCGTGCACGGCCTGGAAGGCGGGGGTGGCGAAGCGGGCGGCAGCGAAGCGGTCCCAGACCGCGCCGGCCAGCAGCGAGGGCTGCTGCAGTGCCACTTCCAGCGCCTGCCGTTCCATGGACGCTACCGGGTCCCGCGGGTCCGGGCGGTGGAAGGACGGCACAGCGCCCGACGGCGGCCCTTCAGCTACGCCGGGACCGCCCCCGGGTGCCCGCCCGTCGTTGCCTTGGTGCCCCCTGCCCTCGAATCCGGGGCTCCGTTGCTGCTGGCCGTGGTTGGGCGTGCCCGGCCCGGCGGAACGGCCCGTGTCCCCGCGCTTCGCTGCGTTCTTCACCTCGGCGGTGACAAGGCGGAGTACCTCGTTGGGGTCCGGCATGCCCAGCCAACCCGTCAGCGCCTGGCAGTAGCCCGTCCGGGTCGAGGCATCACGGATGGCCGCAACCACCGGCACGGACGCCTTCAGGCCCTGTACGCGGCCTTCGACGGTGTCCAGGTTGAACTGCTTCAGGGTGGTGCGGATCGCGAATTCGAACAGCGGCCGGCGGGACTGGATCAGGGCGTGCACGGCCTCGTCACCCCTGCTGAGCCTGAGGTCGCAGGGATCGGCCCCGGTGGGTTCCACCGCCACATAGGTCTGCGCGGTGAAGCGCTGGTCCTCTTCGAAGGCACGCAGGGCTGCCTTCTGCCCGGCGGCGTCGCCGTCGAAGGTGAACACAACTTCTCCCCCGGTGCCGTCATCGGACAACAGCCGCCGGGCGATCTTGATGTGCTCGGTGCCGAACGCCGTGCCGCAGGTGGCCACCGCCGTCGTGATTCCTGCGAGGTGGCAGGCCATGACGTCCGTGTACCCTTCCACCACCACCAGCTGGCGGTCCTTGGCGATGCTCTTCTTGGCCAGGTCGATGCCGTAGAGGACCTGCGACTTCTTGTAGAGGGTGGTTTCCGGGGTGTTGAGGTATTTGGGGCCCTGGTCGTCTTCATAGAGCTTGCGCGCGCCGAAGCCGATGGTGTCGCCGGCGATGTCCTTGATGGGCCAGATGAGGCGCCCGCGGAAGCGGTCGTAGATGCCCCGGTTGCCCTCGCTGAACATTCCCGTGAGCTTGAGCTCGGCGTCGGTGAAGCCGCGGCCCCGGAGGTGCTTCAGCAGGGCGTCCCATCCCTGGGGAGCGTAGCCGCAGCCGAAGTGCTCGGCAGCTGCCCTGTCGAAGCCGCGGCCGAACAGGAAGTTCCGGGCTTCGGCGGCACCGGGCGTGAGCAGCTGCGCGCGGAAGAATTCGTCGGCGATCTTGTGGGCGTCCAGCAGCCGCTGGCGGCGGCCCACTTCCTCGCGGTTGGGGCCGGTCCCCCCGTCTTCATAGCGGAGCTCGTAGCCGATGCGGGCGGCGAGCTTTTCCACTGCTTCCTGGAAGGAGCTGTGGTCCTGCTTCTGGACGAAGGCAATGACGTCGCCGTCCTCGCCGCAGCCGAAGCAGTGGTAGCGGCCCACCTGCGGGCGGACGGTGAAGGACGGCGAGCGCTCGTCGTGGAAGGGGCACAGGCCCTTGAAGGTTCCCAGCCCGGCACCCTTGAGCGTGACGTACCCGTCAACCACTTCCTTGATGTCCGTGCGCTGGCGTACTTCGTCGATATCTTCACGTTTGATCAGCCCAGCCACAGAGCAATCCTAGTCCCGCGGCATAGCAGCGACAGGCACCCTATGGCGTTCCTCACCACAGCGACGGCAGGCTCCCCACCAGCCGCTCGTACATGGCCAGGGCGGACCCGTCGGTCAATGACGCCACCTGGTCGATGACCACGCGCAGGCGGGCGGCATCGTCGTCGGCGGAACGCCAGTCCGCCGCGAACATCGGTTCCAGGTGCCGGTCGCCCGTGGCGCTCAGGGCGGTGACCAGGGCGTGCAGCACCTCGCGCTGGCGCTCGTAGATGGGCTGCCGGTGCTCGGTGGTCATCACGAAGGTGGTGGCCAGGCCCTTCATCACGGCGATCTCCATGACCGTCTCGTCCGGCACCATCAGCTGGGCGTTATACCGGGTCAGGTTCTCCGGACCGTAGACGGCCCGGGTGGTTTCGAGGGCGCTCTGGCAGAACCGGCCGATCAACTGGCTGGTCATGTTCTTCAGGGCGGCCATGGACTTGCGGCTGCCGTCCGCTTCACGGACCCAGACGTCGGTGGCCTCGAGCCGGGCGAGGGCGGCATCGATCGCGGCGGGGTCATTGTGCGGCAGGTACCACTGCTTGGCGTAGCCCACCACGCGGGCGCGGTGGTCCGGGTTGTCCATCCAACGCAGCTGGAAATGGCCGGCCACGATCGCGTCCTCCACGTCGTGCACCGAGTAGGAGATGTCATCCGCCAGGTCCATCACCTGGGCTTCCAGGCAGGACCGGCGTTCCGGGGCCCCTTCGCGGATCCAGTTGAAGATCGGCAGATCGTCCTCGTAGGCACCGAACTTGCTGGTCCGCTGGCCGTGGATCACCGGCGCTTCCAGGGCGGACCAGGGATATTTCGACGCCGCGTCAAGGCTTGCGCGGGTGAGGTTCAGACCGGCGGGCTGGCCGCCGGCCGTAAGCACCTTGGGTTCGAGCCGCGTGAGCAGGCGCAGGGTCTGGGCGTTGCCTTCGAAACCGCCGATGGCGTGCGCCACCTCGTTCAAGGCCGATTCGCCGTTGTGCCCGAAGGGCGGATGCCCCAGGTCGTGGCTCAGGCATGCCGTGTCCACCACATCCGGATCGCAGCCCAGGGCGCGGCCCAGTTCACGGCCCACCTGGGCCACCTCCAGGCTGTGGGTGAGCCGGGTCCGGACGAAGTCGTCCGTGTCCGGTGCCACCACCTGGGTCTTGGCGCCGAGCCTGCGCAGTGCGGACGAGTGGAGCACGCGGGCGCGGTCGCGCTCGAAGTCGGAGCGGTAGACGCTCTTGGGCGGCTCCTCCACCCAGCGGGCGGAGTCGTGGGCGTCGTACCCCGGGAGCACGGCCGCCGCCGTACGGGCCTCAGCCACCGGAGACGTCCAGTTCGGCAGCGGCGATGTCACGGGACTGTTCGTCGTTCAGGGCCCGGGAGTCCAGCCAGTCCTTGGGCAGCGCGGGCCTCTTGGGCGAACCCGCACGGCCCCGGGGGCCTTCGGCGTCCACTCCCGGGTAGGGCGAGTCCAGGTCCAGTTCCGCGAGGGTATCGCGCAGCACCTCAAGGCTGGTGACCAGTGCCAGCCGGGTGCGCAGCTCCCCTCCCACCACGTAGCCCTTGAAGTACCAGGCAATGTGCTTGCGGATTTCCCGCAGCGCCTTGCCCTCGTCGCCGAAGGTCTCCACCATCAGTTCGGCGTGGCGGTACACGCCCTCGGCCACCTGGCGCAGGTTGGGCCGGTGCCGGACGTCACTGCCCTCGAACGCAGCCTGCAGGTCGCCGAACAGCCAGGGCCGGCCCTGGCAGCCGCGGCCCACCACCACGCCGTCGACGCCGGTCTCCCGGACCATCCGGACGGCGTCCTCGGCAGACCAGATGTCGCCGTTGCCCAGCACCGGGATGTCCGGCAGCGCCTCGCGGAGGCGTGCGATCGCGGACCAGTCGGCCTGGCCGGAGTAGAACTGGGCGGCGGTACGGCCGTGGAGGGCGACGGCGGCGACGCCGGAATCGCGGGCGATGCGGCCGGCGTCGAGGTAGGTCAGGTGGTCGTCGTCGATCCCCTTGCGCATCTTGATGGTCAGGGGGACGTTGCCCTTGGAGGCTTCCTTGACGGCGGTCTGCACGATGGCGGTGAAGAGGTCGATCTTCCACGGCAGCGCGGACCCGCCGCCGCGCCGGGTGACCTTGGGGACGGGGCAGCCGAAATTGAGGTCGATGTGGTCGGCCCGGTCCTCCTCCACCAGCATCCGCACGGCGGCGCCCACGGTACCGGGGTCCACACCGTACAGCTGCACGGACCGGACCTTTTCGTCGTCGTCGTGGGAAATGATCCGCAGGGACTCGGGGGTCCGTTCCACCAGCGCGCGCGAGGTGACCATCTCCGCCACGTACATGCCGCCGCCGTATTCACGGCAGAGCCTGCGGAAGGCGGAATTGGTGATGCCGGCCATGGGCGCCAGGATCACCGGCGTGTCCACAGTGATGGGACCCAGCTTCAGGGGCGGGAGTTCCAGCTTGGGGGCGGGAGAAGTTGCTGCAACAGTCACCTGTCCATTGTTGCAAAGCCGGGCAAATCGGTAATTTCCGTCGAGGGCCAAAGACCCGGTGCAGGTTTGCGCCCGGCGCCGGCGTGGCGCGGGAACCGATCCCCCGGCCAGCGTCAGCCGCGGTGAGCCCGTCAGCCGCGGTCAGCCCGCCGGCCCCGCCGGGTAACCGTGTCAGCGGGAGGCTCGACGGCGGCGCGCCGGCTGCGTTCCTCAAGCGCGGCTGCGGCGAGCGCCCCGGTGTCCGCGATGTCGTCGGAATGGACGTGCCCGTCGTCGTGCCCCGCGCCGGTTGCCGCGCTCCCCGCTGGCGCTGCCCCCGTGGCCTCGATCCTCGTGGCTTTGACCACCAGCACGGCGATCAGCGTGGTGACGGGGATGGCGAGCACCAGCCCGATGGACCCCACGAGTGTCCGGATGACCTCTTCGGAGAGTTCGGCGCTGGTGAGGGTGTCCATCAGCGGCCGGTCGTACAGCATGACGATGATCAGGATGGGTAGCGCGGCCCCGGCGTAGGCGAAGGCGATGGTGTAGACGGTGGAGGCGATGTGGTCCCGGCCGATCCGCATGGCGGACGTGAACAGCTTCCGGGCGCTGCTGGCGGGAGCCAGTTCGTAGAGCTCCCACACGGCTGAGGCCTGCGTGATGGTGACGTCGTTCAGAACGCCCAGCCCGGAGATGATCAGCCCGCACAGGATCACCCCCGAAATGGAGATGTTGGCCGAGGTGTTGACCAGCGTGGCGGCGTCGTGGCTGCCCACCCCGGCCAGGTTGGCGGCGTCGGTGGCCCACGCGGCGAGCAGCGCCGTGATGCCCAGGCCAAAGATGGTGCCCAGCAGCGCGGTGGAGGTACGGGCGGAGAAACCGTGGGCGAAATACAGCACGCCGATCATGATCACGATGGAGCCCACCAAGGCCAGCAGCAGGGGCGGCTTCCCCTCGACGAGTCCGGGAAGCATGAAGCTGGCCAGCACGAAGTAGGCGCCCACCAGGCCGACCAGGGCACGCAGGCCCCGCCACCGGGCGACGGCGATGACCACCACGGCGTAGAGCACGGCGAGCAGGACGATCGGCAGGGTACGGACGAAGTCCACGAAGATGTAGGCGGGCGAGCCCTGTGAACCGGATGCGCCCTGAGCGTTCGAGAGGTTCAGATAGCGGATCTGGTCCCCGGGCTTGACGCCGTGGGAGGAGGCAACGTCCGGGTTGATGACCACCTTGACCGGGCTCCCGCCTTTGTCCGGCTCGGTAAAGGCAAAGGTGCATTCCGAGCCCTGCTGGTGCGGCTGCTGCTGGCCTGAACCCTGCTGGCCGGAACCTTGTTGGCTGGAACCCTGCTGGCTGCCCTGCATGCAGCTTTCGGTCACTACGTTCTGGATGGTTCCCGTGTCGAACGTCACCCCCGCGGCCGCGGAGTAGGGGTTCGCGAGGGAAATCCCTTCCTTGCTGCCGGACGGCCACAGCGCGGCCATCCCCGCGAGGGTGAGCAGCGCCAGCGGTATGAGTACGGCCGCCAGGATGCGGTTCGCCTTCCTGCGGGCGGCCATCGCTTGGGGGCTCGGCTCCGAATGTTCCATGGAGGCGTGGGAGTGACCGGCGCCCATCAGCAGTTGAACCTCATGTATTGAACTCTACGTGGGGCGCCATAGGGTTTGATAAATGGACCATCGGGACGGGGAGGTGACAGGCATGGGCAACCATGGAACAGGCATGCGTGGCACACAAGGCAGCGGAACACAGCGCAGTGGAACACGGGGCAGCGGTGCACAGGACCGGGGCACACAGGACAGCAGCGGAGTTGCCGCCGGGCAGGCAGCGGCAGTTCCCGCCCACCGGCCGGTGCTCAGCGTGCTCCAGGCATCGGGGCCCACCCGCGGGGTGGCGCTGGTGCTGCACGGCGGCAAGGCACACAGCCGCGAGCCGGTGGAAGCCCGCCACCTGAGCCCGGCCAGGATGGTTCCTTTTGCCAGGCGGATTCACCGGGCCGGCCGCAAGCACGGCCTGGCGGTCTGGTCGCTCCGCAACAGCGTGCGTGGCTGGAATGGCCCCGACATGTCCGCCCTGCAGGATGCGCGCTGGGCGCTGCGGCAGATCGAGGAGCAGCACCCGGGCGTGCCGGTGTTCCTGGTGGGCCACTCCATGGGCGGCCTGACCGCCGTCTGCGCCGCCGACCATCCCCAGGTAGACGCCGTGGTGGCCCTGGCTCCGTGGCTGGGCCCCGAGACCCCGGCCGCCCGCGTGGCAGGCAAGAAGGTCCTGGTGGTCCACGGCACCACTGACCATATGACCAGCCCGGCACAGTCCCTCGCCTTCGCGCGGCGCGCCTCAGCGGACGCGGCAAGCATGCAGTACGTGGCGCTCAAGGGTGTCGGCCATTTCATGCTCCGCAGGATCCGGGTGTGGGAGACGCTCACCACCGGGTTTGTCATCAAGTCCTTCGCCGAGAGTACCGGGGCGGGTGTCCGGCCGCCCCGGGCCTTCCCGCAGCTGCTGCCGGAATCGTCGGTCCACGTCACCCTGTAACCTCTATGGCCTGGCGTCCCCCGTCGAACGACCGGTTCTACCGGTCAATGGTCCGGGCTGCGGAGTTCCTGGGCTGGGCTTTCCGGGTGCGGGTGCACAGCTCGGGCACCGAACACCTTCCCCCGCCCGGAGCCCGGCAGGGCGCCTCCCGCGTGCCGATCCCCGGCTCGGGTGCCGTCTTTGCCATCACGCACTTCGGCTACGTGGACTTCGCCGTGGCGGAGCTGCTCCTGTGGAAGCACTCCGGGGCGCAGCTGCGGTTCCTGGTCCACCAGGGCGCGGCGGACCACTGGCTCGCGGGCCCGGCCATCAGCGCCAGCGGCCACATCGTTGTGGGCTATACCGACCATTCCGGCGCGTATGATGCCGCGGTGGCGAAGCTGCGGGCCGGGGAATACCTGGCGGTGTTTCCCGAGGCCGGGGTGAGCCGGAGCTTCACGGTCCGCGAGTGCCGGACCGGGGCAGTCCGGATGGCGGCGGAAGCAGGCGTCCCGCTCATCCCGGTATCCATTTGGGGCGGGCACCGGGTGCTGACGCGCGGCCACGGATTTTCGGTCCGGCGCGGCTGGCGGGCGCCAATATGCGTCCATGTGGGCGCACCCACGTTGTTCCAGCCCGACGTCGACGTGGAGGCGGCCACCGGCACACTGCGCAGGAGCCTCCAGGCAGGGATCGACAGCTGCATCGCCGGCTTCCCGCTGCATCCTGAACCGGGCGACTGGTGGATGCCGGCGCATCTCGGCGGGGGCGCACCCACGGAAGCCGAGCGGCAACTCCTGGACGCGGCGGACGCAGCCCGCATCCGCCGTCGCCATCCCCGCGAAAAGCAGCCCCCGCCCCAGGCCACATAGCTCCGGGACGGGGGCTGCTGAGGCGGTGGGCCTAGTCCGAGACCACCAGGGTTTCCGCGGCAGCAAGGCGCGCTTTACCGCTCTCCAGCAGCGGCTCGACAGCTGCACGCAGGGCCGCCATGGAGTCGTCGAGTTCCAGCATCACAGGGTGCTGATACGCGATGAGCGCCAGGATGTCGCGGACGGCCTCGGCTGCGTCGTCGGCCGGCAGCGACGGCTCGTGCCCCACGAAGACGTCAGTGGGAGCTTCCCGCCCCGAAGGCTCCGTCCCCTGGTTGTCCATATGGGGCGCGGCGTCCGGGTCCGCGGGCGCCGCATAGCTGACGGCGAACGCGCGGATCCGCCCCTTCTTGCCCGGCGCAACGCCCGCGCCGAACGCCGACTCCGGCTGGGCCCGCAGCACGATGGCACCGTGGGCTCCCGTGAGCTCGTCGAGGAACAGCTTCTGCACCTGCCCCACTGACAGCACCCCAGGCGAATCCCAGGCGTGGACTGACGTGTAGTACCGTCCCACCACGTCGGTCAGCTCGACGGAGCCGGTGGCGAGGTCCATGACGACGTCGGACCCGGCGTTTTCACCGCTGACGGGCCGGCCGCCGTAGTCCTTGTCCGGGAACACGGGAAGCTTCAGGGCGCCGGGTTCCACGACCACCAGGCGGGAGCGCTGGATGGGTTTGAGCCCAAAGGCTTCAGCGAAGGCGGCGCCGGCGGTGCCAGGCTCCACCTTGGCCCGCAGCCTGCTGACGCCCGACGGCGCGTCGGCGGCTTCGCGGCGCAGCATGGTCAGCAGCGTGGCGCCGATGCCGGTGCGGCGGTGGTCGCGCGCCACTTCGACGTAGGCCCACAGGCGTTCCGGGTGCAGGGAGGCTTCATACACGACGCCGGCGGCGACGGGAATGCCGACGCCGTCAACGACGTCCTCGGCCACGATGCAGCGGCGCCACGGGGTCCCGTTCGTCCCGTTGGAGGACGGCGCCAGGGCGCCGCGGAACTGCCGGGCCTGTGCGGTGTCCGGGTCGCCCCAGATTTCCAGGAGCGCAAGGTCGTCGCCGTCCCGCCATTCGCGGTAGTCGATGGCCATGCTCAGGCGCCGATCAGCCGTGCGGCCAGGTAGCCTTCCACCTTGTCCAGGGAGACGCGTTCCTGGCTCATGGTGTCCCGCTCGCGGATGGTCACGGCCTGGTCCTCGAGGGTGTCGAAGTCCACGGTGATGCAGAACGGCGTGCCGATTTCGTCCTGGCGGCGGTAGCGGCGGCCGATGGCGCCGGCGTCGTCGAAGTCGATGTTCCAGTTCTTCCGCAGCTGCGCGCCGAGGTCCTTGGCCTTCGGGGACAGGTCCTCGTTGCGGCTCAGCGGCAGCACGGCGGCCTTGACCGGGGCCAGGCGCGGGTCCAGCTTCAGCACGGTGCGGACGTCCACGCCGCCCTTGGCGTTGGGGGCCTCGTCCTCGGTGTACGCGTCAACCAGGAACGCCATGAAGGAGCGGGTCAGGCCGGCCGCGGGCTCGATGACGTACGGGATGTAGCGCTCGTTGGTGGCCTGGTTGAAGTAGCTCAGGTCCGTGCCGGAGGCCTTGGCGTGCGTGGAGAGGTCGAAGTCGGTGCGGTTGGCGATGCCTTCCAGCTCGCCCCACTCCGAGCCCTGGAAGCCGAAGCGGTACTCAATGTCCGTGGTGCCCTTGGAGTAGTGGCTGAGCTTTTCCTTCGGGTGCTCAAAGAAGCGCAGGTTCTCCTCGCGGATGCCCAGGCCGGTGTACCAGGCCATGCGCTCGTTCATCCAGTACTTGTGCCACTCTTCATCCGTGCCGGGCTCGACGAAGAACTCCATCTCCATCTGCTCGAACTCACGGGTGCGGAAGATGAAGTTGCCGGGCGTGATCTCGTTGCGGAAGGACTTGCCGATCTGGCCGATGCCGAACGGAGGCTTCTTCCGGGACGTGGTGAGCACGTTGTTGAAGTTCACGAAAATGCCCTGGGCGGTTTCGGGGCGCAGGTAGTGCAGGCCTTCCTCGCTGGCCACCGGGCCCAGGTAGGTCTTGAGCAGGCCGGAGAACTCCTGCGGCTCGGTCCACTGGCCGCGGGTGCCGCAGTTGGCGCAGGCAATGTCCTTCAGGCCGTTCTCCGCAGGGCGGCCCTTCTTTTCCTCGTACTCTTCCTCGAGGTGGTCCGCACGGTAGCGCTTGTGGCAGGAGAGGCACTCCACCAGGGGGTCGGAGAAGACCTCGACGTGCCCGGAGGCTTCCCATACCTGGCGCGGCAGGATCACGGAGGAGTCCAGGCCCACCACGTCCTCGCGGCCGCGGACCATGGACTGCCACCACTGGCGCTTGATGTTTTCCTTCAACTCGGCACCGAGGGGCCCGTAGTCCCAGGCAGACCGCGAACCGCCGTAGATCTCACCGGCCTGGAACACGAAGCCCCTCCGCTTGGAGAGGGAAATGACCTGGTCGAGGACGGATTTTGCTGCCATGGGGGTAACTCCAATTTCTACAGGGCCGCTGGGTGCGGTCCGCGGTTGTCAGGCCCCGGCTGCTGCCTGCCTGTGGCACAGGGGCAACGGGCGGGGCGGATCGGGGAAGATGCGTCAAAAGCTGCGTGTCCTAGCCTACCGGCCGGCGCCTCCGCAGCGCTCCCCTGGGCCAGGGCAGGGTGGCCAGGACGATGGCGCCCAGCGTCAGCAGCGTGCCGAGCACGGTGGCGGGGGCCACAACGGTGCCTGGCGCGGGCAGCGCCAGGTCCAGGGCGAGCGAGCCCAACAGCTGCCCGGCGATCATGCCCAGCCCCGTGACCAGAACACCGAGGCTGCGGACCAGCAGCGCCCCCAGGCCGATGAAGACGCAGCCCATGGGGCCCCCGAGGTAGTACCACCACTCGGCAGGCAGCGGGTTTCCGGGGCCGGCCACCGCCGTCTTCACCGCGAGCGCTGTCCAGAGCACGATGCAGCCGGCCACGAAGTTGACCAGCGTGGCGGCGATCGGAGTGCCGTAGTGCACGGTGGCTGTGCCGTTCATCGCCTGCTGGAAGCTCATGAGGAAGCCTGCCGCCACCGGCAGCAGGAGGGGAAGCAGCAGCCCGGCGGCCCCTTCCCCCGGGCCTCCACTGCTGAACCGGGGCGAGACCGCCCAGGCGACGGCGGCAATGGTCAACAGGCAGCCGATGATCCGGATGCCCGTCACGGACTTCTTCCCGGCCGGCCCGATCCCCAGCCGGTCCACCAGGAGGCCGCTCACGGTCTGCCCGGTGACCGTGGCGACGGTGAACAGGGCCACGCCGAGGATGCCCACGGTGAAGGACTGGGCAAAGACGAACAGTGCTCCGATGGCACCGGCCACCACGTAAATGCGGGGAAAGGCGCGGCTGCGCACGGCCGGGAGGATCCTTGCCAGGCCGGCCCGGCCGCGCGGCAGCACCAGGGAAATGATGATCATGACCAGCAGTCCTGTGCTGAAACTCACGGCAGCGGCGGCGATCCCGTCACCGAGCCGGGCACCAAGGGCCCCGTTAATGCGGCCCTGGACGGGGATGGCAAGGCCGGAACCCACAGCCAGGGGAAGACCTGCCAGGACCGGCAGGCGGGAAGGGGAAGTCATTGGATCCACTGTAGTTCAGGCATTATTGCTCTATGAGCAACCCCATTGACGACGTCCCCATCCGCGACAGCATGATCCGCCTGGGGCAGCTGCTGAAGCTGGCCAACCTCGTGGAGGACGGCGTGGAGGCAGCGGAGCTGATCAAGAACGGTCTGGTCAAGGTCAATGGCGGGATCGAGGACCGCCGCGGCCGCCAGCTGCACAACGGCGACACCGTCACCGTGAACGGCCAGAGCGTCCGCGTCGTCGCGCCGGAGGCTGGCTGACGTTCCCCCGAAAGCCGGCCGCCCGCCGTCGTACTTCCTACTTCTTGAGCACCTCGTGGGTGAGGAACTCCCCCACGTGCCCGATCTCCTGCTGGTTGATCCCGTGCCACATGCCGGTGTAGAGCACCTTGGTGAGCTTGACGTGCTTGCGGACCCAGCCCATGGTGTATTCGATCTTGTCCGGGGTGATGACGGGGTCCTGCTGGTCCCGGCCCCAGAACATCGGGACGGTGCCGTCCAGTTCATCGTCCCTGAATGTGGGGTCGCCCTCCGCGTCCACCACAAAGCCTGAGAGCCCGACGACGGCAGCGAAGTCCGTGGGCCGCTGGCGCAGGAGCGTGGTTGCCATGGCCATGCCCATGGAGAACCCGAGCAAAGTGACCGACGGGTGGCCGGCCCTGATGGTGTCAATCCAGTCGAGGACGTACGCGGATGCCTTCTTGACCTGCTCCAGCGAGTAGTCGATGGACGCCGTGAGCGGGAACCAGGTGAAGCCCGGCCCCATGGCGATGGGTGCGCGGACGGACGCAACGGCGAAGTCCCCCGGCAGCAGGTCCGCCAGGCTCAGGAGGTCCTGTTCGTTGGCGCCGTAGCCGTGCAGGAGCACCAGCAGCGGCTTCCCGTCGCGCTGGCCTTCCGGGTGGGACCACAGGACAACGGGGGCAGGAAATACTTGGGCTTCAGTCATGGTTTCCATTCTTACAGTTACCGGAAAGTAGCAACCTACGTTGGCGTAGCCAGCGAACCGGAAGGCAGGATAGGACCGTGACTGACGCAAGCACCCCTCCCGCCGGTTCCCACCCCTGGACCCGGTACGTGGCAATGGGCGATTCCTTTACCGAGGGCATCGGCGACCCCGAGCCCTCAAGCCCCGGCGGCTTCCGCGGCTGGGCCGACCGCGTGGCGGAGGAGCTGGGCCGGACCCAGCCGGACTTCGCGTACGCGAACCTTGCGGTGCGTGGCAGGCTGCTGCAGCAGATCGTGGACCAGCAGCTGGCCCCGGCCCTGGAACTGAAACCGGACCTGGTAACGCTGTCCGCCGGCGGCAACGACCTGATCCGGCCCGGCGGCGATCCCGACGCCCTGGCCGAGAAACTCGACTCAGTGGTGCAGATCCTGTCCATGGGCGGCGCCACCGTGGTCCTCTTCAACGGCCCCGACACGGGTTCCTCCGTGCTCGGCAGGATCCGCAGCAAGGTGGCCATCTACAACGAGAACCTGCGGACCGTCGCCGCCCGGCACGACGCCGTCATCGCCGACATGTGGTCCCTCCGGCAGCTGGGCGACCCGCAGATGTGGGACCAGGACCGGCTGCACTTCTCCCCGCTGGGCCACCACACCATAGCTGCCATGGTGCTGGATGCACTGAACATCGACCACTCCCTCGAGCCGCTCCAGCCCAAGCCCCTGCCGCCACGCACGTGGCGCGAGGCACGGAGCGGGGACCTGGTGTGGGCGCGCGAATACTTCGTCCCGTGGGTGCTGCGCCGCCTGCGCCACCAGTCCTCCGGTGACGGCATCACCGCAAAACGTCCGACGCCGGGTCCCGTCTTCGGCCCGGGTGTTCCGTTGGGTTCGGGCGAGGGTCCCGTGGGAACCTCTGAGCCCAGCCGCCGGTAGGGCCCTGCGGGGTTAGGCTGGAGGGACAACACACGAGAGGCGCGGCACCGTGAGCAGCTTGTTTTTCTGGATCATCATCCTGTCCTTCGTCGTCCCCATGGCCATGCGCATGTACCGGCGCTCCATGGCCCGGCGGGACCGGGACCAGGGCTTCCCCGGCCAGTTCCCCGGGCCGGGCGGATTCCAGGGGCCAGGCCAATTCCCGGGCTCGAACCAGTACCCGGGGCCGGAGCAGTATCCGGGCTATGGCCAGTTCCCGGGCTCGGCGGGACCGCAGAGCAAGCAGCCCCGCGACGGCTACACCCAGCAGGACTACTTCTCCGGCGGCTTCCGCCAGCCCGGCCAGTCCCGGCCGATCGATGCCCCGCAACCGCCGCCGTACCAGTACGGGCAGCCGCCAATGCCGGACCCGCAGTACGGCGTTCCCCAGGAGCCGCCGTTCCAGCAGCAGGCACCGGGCCAGCCGTCCGGACCGGCCACTCCCCCGCCGCCTGCCGCGCCGCAGGGTTTCCGGGCCCGGAAGCTCGCGGAACTTGACCAGCAGTACAGCAACGGTGAGCTGTCGATGGAGGAGTACATGAGGCGCCGCGGCGACATCATGAACGGCTAGCCACGCCGTGGACAAACGGCCAGGGGACCGGTTTCCGGTCCCCTGGCCGTTTAATCCACCTGTTCAATCAACCGGTTTCAACCAACCGGTGGCGAAGCTAGTCCACCTGCGGGAAGCCCAGGTCGATCACCGACGTGGACGGGTCGGGCCAGCGCGTGGTCACCACCTTGCCGCGGGTGTAGAACCGGATGCTGTCCGGGCCGTACATGTGGGTGTCGCCGAACAGCGAGTTCTTCCAGCCTCCGAACGAGAAGGTGCCCACCGGGACGGGGATGGGGACGTTGACGCCCACCATGCCGGCTTCGACGTCGAACTCGAACTGCCGCGCCGCCCCGCCGTCCCGGGTGAAGATGGCCGTGCCGTTGCCGAATTCGTTGTCGTTGACCAGCCGGACGGCGTCGCTGTAGGTGTCCACGCGGACCACGGACAGGACCGGGCCGAAGATCTCGTCGTCGTACACCTTCATGCCGGGCTTGACGTGGTCCACCAGGCTCACGCCAATGAAGAAGCCGTTCGAATCGAACTGCTGCGAGCGCCCGTCAACGACAACGGTGGCCCCTTCGTCCTCCGCCCCCGCGATATAGGAGGCAACGCGTTCCCGGTGCTCCGCGGTGATCAGCGGGCCCATCTGGGAGGCGGGGTCGGTTCCCGGGCCGATCGTAAGTCCGGCCATGCGGCTGGTGATCGCACTCACCAGGTCGTCCGCGATGTTGCCTACGGCCACCAGGACGCTGACGGCCATGCAGCGTTCGCCCGCCGAGCCGTAGGCGGCGGAAACCGCAGCGTCGGCTGCCATGTCCAGGTCGGCGTCGGGAAGCACCACCATGTGGTTCTTCGCGCCGCCGAGGGCCTGCACGCGCTTGCCGTGGTCCGCTGCCCGCCGGTAGATCGACTGGGCGATGGGCGTGGAGCCGACGAAGCTCACCGCCTTGACGTCGGGATGCTCCAGCAGCACGTCGACGGCTTCCTTGTCACCCTGGACCACGTTCAGCACGCCGGCGGGCAGTCCCGCATCGGCGAAAGCCTCGGCGATGAAGACGGCGGCTGACGGGTCTTTCTCGCTGGGCTTCAGCAGCACGGTGTTGCCGCAGGCCAGCGCGCTGCCGATCATCCACAGCGGCACCATGGCCGGGAAGTTGAACGGGGTGATGCAGGCCACGACGCCCACCGGCTGGCGGACCGAGTGGACGTCGATGCCGCTGGAGACCTGCTCGGAACGCTCGCCCTTGAGCATGTGGGACAGGCCGGTGGCGAAGTCGATGTTCTCCAGGCCGCGGGAGATTTCGCCTTCCGCGTCGGAGAGGACCTTGCCGTGCTCGCTGGTGAGGATCGCGGCGAGTTCGGATTTGCGCTGGGTCAGGATTTCGCGGACGCGGAAGAAGATAGTGGTGCGCTTGGCCATGCTGGTGGCCCGCCAGGCAGGGAGCGCCGCACGGGCGGCAGCGATGGCTTCCTCCGTCCGGGCGGCGGAGGCGAGGGCCACCTGCTTCTCCTGGTCGCCCGTGGCGGGGTTGTAGACGGGACCGAAGCGCTCGGCGTCGCTGACGCGTGCGCCATTGATGTAGTGGGGAATGGTTTCCAAGGGATTCTCTTTTCCTGTGGTGCTGGAGGTCTAGTTGGCGGCGGGGGTCTGCCGCGCGGGTTCGAGCGAGCCGTCCACGAGCTTGATGATCATCGAGCAGTCCTTGCCGGCCTCACCGGCGTCGATGAGTTGCTGGAACAGTTGCTGGACGTGCTTGCCGATCTCAAGGGGCGTGCCGGTGTCCTCGGCGGCGCTGATGGCCAGACCGATGTCCTTGTTGGCCAACTCAGTGGTGAAGGTGGGCGCGAAACCATTGTTTGAGGCCGCCGTGGGAACCACGCCGGGCACCGGGTACCAGGTCCGCAGCGCCCAGGAGTCACCCGAGGAGACCGAAGCGATGTCCCAGAAGACCTGCTTATCGAGGCCCAGCCGGTCGGCGAGCACGGCACCCTCGGCGGTGGAGGCAAGGTTGATGAAGAGCATCAGGTTGTTGCAGATCTTCGCCGCCTGCCCGGTGGTGGCGCCTCCGGTGGGGATGATGTTGCCGGCCATCGGTCCGATGTAGCCGCTGGCATCCGCGACGGCCCCCTCTTCACCGCCCACCATGAAGGTCAGCGTCCCGGCCTCAGCCCCGCTCATGCCGCCCGAGACCGGGGCGTCCACGAAGCGGAAGCCGGCGGCAGCAGCGGCGTCGTGCAGCGCCTGGGCCGAGGCAATATCGATGGTGGACGAGTCGATCAACAGCGTGCGGGTGTCCGCGTGGGCCAGTACGCCGTCCCCGCCGAGGTAGACCGCCCTGGCATGTTCGCCCTTTGGCAGCATGGTGAATACCGCGTCCGCACCCTGGACAACCTCGGCAATGCTGCCTGCCGGCTTGACGCCGCCCGCCTCAGCGGCCGCCAGTGCCGCCGGGTTCAGGTCGAACCCCCGGACGTCGTGCCCGGCCTTCGCCAGGTTCACGGACATGTGGCCGCCCATGTTTCCCAGGCCGATCCAACCGATGACTGCCATGCGTAAGCTCCTTTGCTTTCCATTCCGGCGTTTGCTGCCGGCAGTTCTGTGTCAACGATCACACCCTGTTAGAGTGCAATCAAGGGGAAAAATCACAGACGCCATGTGCACTGATGCACATCGAGGGAAGGGTCCCGCGTGGACACGAGACGGCTGCCAAGCCCCGACGACCTGCTGATCCTGCTCACGGTTGCCCGCCTGGGCCGGTTCAACGCCGTGGCGGAAACGCTCGGTACCACCCACACCACCATTTCGCGCCGGATCCTGGCACTGGACAGGCAGCTGGGCGGCCGGACCCTGGAACGGAGCCCGCATGGCTGGGAGCTGACCCAGCTGGGCGCTGCAGCAGTGGAGGCGGCGGAAGCGATCGAAAACACGCTGGGCTCGCTGTCCGGCATGATCAGCCAGGACCAGAGCGCTCTCGCCGGCCTGGTCCGGGTGGCCACCACGGACGGCGTCGGGGCGGTGTTCGTCACCCCTTCCCTGGTGCGGCTGCAGCAGCAGAACCCCCAGCTGAACATCGAGATGCTTAGCGCCACGCGCAAAGTCAGCCAGAACAGATCCGGCGTTGACCTGGAGATCGTGGTGGGCAGGGCCGACGTCGCTACCGCGCAGACCATCTTCCTCAGCAACTACTACCTGCGCCTCTACGCCGGCACCGGGTATGCGGCGCGGCACGGGCTGCCGGAAACGTTGGACGACGTCGGGCAGCACGGCTTTGTCTCGTACGTCGAGTCCGCGCTCCAGGTGGAGGAGCTGGGGCACCGCTGGTCCTCCCAGCTGCCCATGCCCCGGACCAGCTTCCAGGCCACAAGCGTGTTCGCGCAGGTGGAGGCGGTGCGGCAGGGCGCCGGCATCGGGCTGTTGCCGAACTTCATGGTCGCCGGCCAGTCGGACTTCGTTCCGGTGCTGGCCGGCGACTTTGAACGGCAGCTGCCTATCTGGGCCGTGGCGCGTCCGGAATCGTTGCGCTCGGCCGCGGTGCAGGCAGTGATCGCCGCCCTGAAAGAGGAAGTGAAGGACCGCGCCGCGCTGCTGGCGGGTTAGGCCTCAGGCCTGGAAAAGCCGCCGGACCACCTGCCCGGAAGCCAGCGCGTCCAGGCCCTCGTTGATCTCGGCGAGCGGCCGGGTATCAGTGTGCAGCAGCTCCACCGGCAGCCGGCCCTCCCGCCAGTAGCCGAGGTACTTCGGGATGTCGCGCGCCGGCACGGCGTCGCCCATGTAGGAGCCCAGGAGCCGCTTACCGGCACCGGCGAACTGCAGTGCCGGGACCGTCAGCTGGGCAGACGAATGGGGCAGGCCCACCGAGACCACCGCCCCGCCACGGGTCACCTGTTCCAGGCAGGAGGCGATCACCCCGGCGGAACCCACCGCTTCGACCGCAACGTCCACCCCGTCACCGGAAGCCTCCGCGATGAGGCCGGCAGCCTCCTCCGGTGTTCCCACTGCGGTGGCACCGGCGTCGCGGGCCAGCTGGTGCTTGCCGGGGTTCGGATCGATCGCGATCACGCTGGCGGCGCCGGCAATACGGGCCGCCATGACGGCGGAAAGACCCACCGCGCCCAGGCCGAAGACGGCCACCGAGTGTCCGGGACCGACGTCGGCGGTGTTCAGCACGGCACCCATCCCGGTGAGCACGGCGCATCCGAACATCGCCGCGACAGTGTCCGGGACGTCGTCGTCGATCACCACCACCGACTCCCGCGCCACCACCGCGTAGTCGGCGAAGGCCGAAACGCCGAGGTGGTGGTTGATGCGCTCCCCCGCAGGCGTCCGCAACAGTGCTTTCCCGTGCAGCAGGTCACCGGAACCGTTGACCTCCGCCGCACGGTGGCAGAGCGCGGGCCTGCCGGACCGGCATGCCCGGCAGTCACCGCAGCTGGGGACGAAAACCAGCACCACATGGTCGCCCACGGACACGTCCACCACGCCCTCGCCTACCGACACCACGCGTCCCACCGCCTCGTGGCCCAGGGCCATGGGAAGCGGGCGGACCCGGGAACCATCCACCACGGAGAGATCCGAATGGCACAGGCTGGAGTAGGTGATGGCAACGCCCAGCTCGCCGGCGCGGGGCTTGGGCGACTCCAGTTCCTCCACCACCAGCGGGCGGGCAGCCGCGTAGCCGGGCTGCCCCGTTCCTGCTCCCGGGGCGGGGGCAGGAACGGTGGAATACAGGACGGCGGCCTTCATGCGGGTCCCGCCTACTTCTTGTTGGCGGCGAGCAGGTCCGCGGTGCCCTGGGCGTCCGCCGCGTCCACGTCGCGGAGCGAGATGCCGCGGGTTTCCTTCAGGAAGAAGACGGCGACGGCGGTGACGGCACAGGCGAGGAGCAGGTAGATCGCCACGGGCAGGGAGGACTTGTAGGTGCCCAGGAGCGAGGCGGCGATGATCGGAGCCAGGGAACCGGCCACGATCGAGGTCACCTGGTAGCCCAGGGAGACCCCGGAGTAGCGCATGCGGGTGGGGAACATTTCCGCCATGATGGCCGGCTGGCCTGCGTACATGAAGGCGTGGAACACCAGCCCGATCATGATGGCGGCGAGGATGACGAAGTCGTTCTTGGTGTCCATCATGGGGAAGGCGAAGAAGCCCCAGGTGGCGGCCATGACGGCGCCGGCCAGGTAGACGGGCCTGCGGCCCAGGCGGTCAGAGAGCCTTCCGACCACCGGCACGACGGCGAAATGCAGGGCGTGCGCCAGGAGCAGCAGGAGGAGGATGCGCGTGGTGTCGGCCTGGACCACCGTCTTCAGGTACGTGATGGAGAACGTCACTACAAGGTAGTAGAGGATGTTCTCGGCGAAGCGCAGGCCCATGGCGGTGAAGACGCCCCTCGGGTAGCGCCGGAAGACTTCGGCCACGCCGTAGCCTTTGTGGCCGGCGTCGACTTCCTTGCGGGCCTCCAGGAAGATCGGGGCGTCGTTGACCTTGGTGCGGATGTAGTAGCCGATCAGGACGATAACCGCCGACAGCCAGAACGCCACGCGCCAGCCCCACCCGAGGAAGGCGTCCTGGGTCAGGGTGGAGGACAGGATGAACAGCACGGCGGTGGCGAGCAGGTTGCCCAGCGGAACGGCGGACTGCGGCCAGCTGGCCCAGAAACCGCGGGACTTGCTGGGGCTGTGCTCTGCGACGAGGAGGACGGCGCCGCCCCATTCACCACCAACGGCGAAGCCCTGGGCGAACCGGAGGATCACCAGCAGCGCGGGCGCCCAGTAGCCGATCTGCTGGAACGTGGGCAGGCAGCCCATCAGGAACGTGGAAACGCCCACCAGGATGATGCTCAGCTGCAGCAGCTGCTTCCGGCCGAACTTGTCGCCGAAATGGCCAAAGACGATGCCGCCGATGGGACGGGCCACGAAGCCCACGGCGTAGGTGAGGAAGGCGGCGATAATGCCGTCCAGTTCCGTGCCGGCATTGGGGAAGAAGGCCTTCCCGAAGACCAGCGTGGCGGCGGAGGCGTAGAGGAAGAACTCGTACCATTCCACGACCGTTCCGGCCATGGATGCCGTAACCACTTTCTTCAGGCCTGAGGCCTTGACATCGGTTTCCTCTGTGCGCCTTGCGGCGGAGCTTTCCGTACTCATGCGAACTCCTTCGGCGTCGTCGTCGACGCCACTGGGACCAGTCGATGGCAGCCGGGTGTGATGCACACCACGAATGCCGGATTTTTTGAGTATGGTCTGCCTGCGATGCAACCTCAACGCCGATTAGTGCAGAAGGCATCTGCATAATTGCACATGCGGAGCGGAAACCGGGGCTGCGCTAGACGAGGAAAGTGGTCCGCAGCTGGTGTCCGAGCTGACCGATTTCGGTCAGGAACCCGTCGTGCCCGATCGGCGCCTGGATGACGTGGACGTCAACGTCACCCGGAAGTGCCTGCGCCAGTTCCTTTGACTGGGACGGGAAGTAGAGCCGGTCCGAGTCCACGGCGGCCACGAAGAAGCGGGCGCTGGCGACGGCCAGCGTCTCGGCCAGGGTCCCGCGGCCCCGGCAGACGTCGTGGCTCATCAGCGCCTCGGTGAGCGCAATGTAGCTGTTGGCGTCAAAGCGCCGGACGAGCTTGTTGCCCTGGTGGTCCAGGTAGCTTTCCACCTGGTAGCGGCCACGCGCAGCGAGCACTTCACCCTGCAGCGGCGACTCGGGCACCTGGGCGGCACGGCCGAACCGGCCTTCCAGTTCCGCCGCTGACCGATAGGTGATGTGGGCGATGCGCCTCGCCAGCGCCAGCCCGTCTTCCGGGCAGGGACCGCCGTAGTAGTCGCCGCCGTTGAAGTTGGGGTCCTGCCGGATGGCGAGGGTCTGCGCCTGGGCGAACGCGATCTGTTCGGCCGTGCTGGCTGCGCCAACGGAGATCACTGCGCAGCGCTGCACACGCTCGGGGTAGGTCACGGCCCACTCCAGGGCGCGGGCACCGCCCATGGAACCGCCAAGGACGGCGTACCAAGTGCTGATTCCCAGCTGGTCCGCCAGCCGGGCCTCAGCCACAGTGCTGTCCCGGAGTGTCACCAGCGGGAAGCGCGAACCCCAGGGGCGCCCGTCCGGAGCAGGTGAGGACGGTCCGGTGGAGCCGTAGCAGCCGCCCACGATGTTGATGGACACCACG
Source organism: Arthrobacter sp. MAHUQ-56 (assembly GCF_019710585.1). Lineage (GTDB taxonomy): Bacteria > Actinomycetota > Actinomycetes > Actinomycetales > Micrococcaceae > Arthrobacter. The sequence goes on from NZ_JAIFZQ010000004.1 coordinate 132,282, forward strand.
AAGAACTTGTCCGTATCGACCGGCGCGCCGGGTCCGGCCAGCTGCTCCCACCAGCCTTCCTCATCGGTGTCGCCGCGGGTCACGTGGGTGCTGCCGGTGAGGGCGTGTTCGATCAGGACCGCGTTGCTGCCGTCGGCGTTCAGCGTGCCCCAGGTTTCGTAGGCCAGGGTGACGTCGGGCAGGTAGCCGCCTGCTTCCAGCTCGAGCCCTCCGATGGAGGCATAGCGGACAATTCCGTGTTCGGGGATGGTGGTACGGGCGACGGTAACCGTCATGGCAGGACCTCTTCTACGCGCTTGCCCACCGTCGTCTGACCGGCAGGCCAGGTCTTCACCCGGGGCACCCCACCGCGGAAGGAGGGTTGCCGGCCAGCAAGCCGGGGCTGTCACTGGCACTCATGACCTGGTTCGAGTGTACGAAATACACCCCGCTCCGGACCAAGAGTGTGACTGGTTGTGACTTTCCCCGGCCTGCCGGCTGCACGCTTTTCACGGTGCGCGCTACACCCCTGCTGCGCCCTTGGCTGCGCGGAAGCCCGCTTCAAGGTCGGCGAGGATGTCATCGATGTGCTCCAGGCCCACGGAGAGGCGGACCAGGCCGGGGCTCACGCCGGCAACTTCCTGCTGTTCCGGCGAGAGCTGGCTGTGGGTTGTCGACGCCGGGTGGATGACGAGCGAGCGGACGTCACCGATGTTGGCCACGTGGGAGTGCAGTTCCAGGGCGTCCACGAAGCGCTTGCCGGCCTCGGCGCCGCCTGCGAGGTTGAAGGCGACGACGGCGCCGGTCCCCTTGGGACCGTACTTCCGGCCGCGCTCGTACCACGGGCTGGAGGGCAGGCCCGCGTAGGCGACGGATTCGACGTCGTCCCTTCCTTCCAGCCAGCGCGCCACTTCGGTGGCGTTGGCAACATGGCGTTCCACGCGCAGGCTCAAGGTCTCCAGTCCTTGGGAAATCAGGAAGGCGTTGAAGGGCGAAACTGCCGATCCAAGGTCGCGCAGCAGCTGGACACGGGCCTTGAGGATGTAGGAAAGGTTGGCCCCCAGCGCACCACCCTCCCCCAGGTCACGGGCGTAGACGAGGCCGTTGTAGGTGGGGTCCGGGGTGTTGAAGCCGGGGAACCGTTCCGGATCCTTGCTGAAATCGAACTTGCCCGAATCGACGATGACGCCGGCGATGGCCGCTCCGTGGCCGCCCAGGTATTTCGTGGCCGAGTGGATCACAATGTCCGCTCCCCACTCCAGGGGACGGATGAGGTACGGGGTGGACAAGGTGTTGTCCACGATCAAGGGGACGCCCGCCTGGTGCGCCACCTGCGAGATGCCTTCGATGTCCAGGACATCCTGGCGGGGGTTGGAGACCACCTCGCCGAAGAAGAGCTTGGTGTTCGGCTGGACGGCCTCGCGCCACTGGTCAAGGTTGTCCGGGTCGGCCACGAACGTCACGGAAATGCCGAACTTCTTGAGCGTGTGCGCAAACAGGTTATACGTGCCGCCGTAGAGGCTGGGGCTGGCCACGATGTGGTCACCGGCCTCGGCGATGTTCAGGACGGCGAACGTTTCGGCCGCCTGCCCGGAGCTCAGCAGCAGGGCGGCGAGGCCGCCTTCGAGGCTGGCGATCCGCTGCTCCACGGCGTCCTGGGTAGGGTTGCCGATCCTTGTGTAGATAGGCGCCAACTCGGCCAGCGCGAAACGGTTGGCAGCGCTTTCTGCCGTGGGGAAGACGAAGGACGTGGTCTGGTAGATGGGAAGCGCACGGGCGCCCGTGGCGCTGTCCGCTTCCTGCCCTGCGTGGATCTGGCGGGTTTCGAAGGACCATCCGTTGGACATTCAAGGCTCCTTTGACATGGGCCCGGCATGCTGGGAGCACCTCGGGCCGCGCTTGCTCTCCGGCCGTTGCCGGACAACCAGGTCCTCACCCGGGGCACCCCACCGCGGATGGAGGGTTGCCGGCCAGCGAGCCGGGGCTTGGTGCTGGCACTCATGACCTGGGCCCAGTGTAGGAACAGAGCCGCGGTTGGGAACAGGATTGTGACGAACATGGTCCCGCTCCGGGCCGCCGATGCGGTCTTTCCCTGCCTCCCCGGAAGTTTCGCCAAAGTTCCACAGGGAACCCGCAGGATTGACCGAGGTTCGGCTTTTGTACCCCGCCTGTCGGATAAATTCGCTGTGGGAAAGTTCCACAGCACAGTTCTCCAACGCACAAAAGGATCGGGATTCCGTTGCCCCAATTGTTCCGCCAGGCTCTCCGCACCGTCCTGCCATCTTTGGCTGTTGGCCTCGCCACCCTGGCAGGCGGGCTCGCGTCCCCGCCCACCGCGTCGGCGGCACCCGCCGCGCCCGCCCCGCCCGAAGCAAGCGACAACGGGCGCTACCTCGTACGTTTCGCGGCCGGGGCGGATGTCGCCGGCGAGGCGCGGTCCCTCCGCGCCCAGGGGATCGGCGTCGCCCGTACGTTTGAAACGGCACTGAAGGGCGCGGCCGTCCAGGCGACCGCCGCGCAGGCCGCCGCCCTGGTCCGTTCCGGGCGGGCGACCGCCGTTGAACCGGACTACGCCGTCACAGTTTCAGACACGCAGCGGAATGCGCCCTGGGGACTGGACCGCACCGACCAACTGGCCCTTCCGCTGTCCGGAACCTACACGCCCCCGGCTTCCGGGCAGGGCGTCAGCGTCTACGTGGTGGACACCGGAATCCTCGCGTCGCACGTCGACTTCGGCGGCCGGGTTGCACAAGGGTGGACCGCGAAGAATGACGGGCTGGGAACAAACGACTGCAACGGCCACGGAACGCACGTGGCAGGGACCATCGCGGGCTCTGTTTACGGTATGGCCAAATCCGCCACCCTCATTCCGGTGCGGGCACTCGCATGCGACGGCTCCGGCCTTTACTCTGATGTGATTGCGGGCCTCGACTGGGTGGCTGCCAACCACCGCGACGGAACACCGGCCGTGGTGAACCTGAGCATCGGCGGACCGGCGAGCAATACCCTCGACGCCGCGGTGCAGGCGGTCATCGGTGATGGCATTCCTGCGGTTGTTGCTGCGGGGAACAGCGCCGTCGATGCATGCACCACTTCCCCATCGCGCCTGCCGGCGGCCGTCACAGTCGCAGCGAGCGATTCCTCGGACCGGCAGGCAAGCTTCTCCAACTTCGGCAGTTGCGTGGACTTGTACGCCCCGGGCGTGGGCATAACGTCCACCTGGTACACCTCCTCAACCGCTACCGCTTCACTGAGCGGGACATCCATGGCAACCCCCCACGTGGCTGGCGCAGCAGCGCTCCTGCTGGCGAAGAACCCGTCGCTGACCCCGTCCCAGGTTGCCTCGACCCTGAACTCCTCCTCCGTCACTGGGACGATCGCCAATGCCAGTGCAGGAACACCGAACCGTTTGCTGCATGTGGTGCCGCCGGCGGCAAACAGCGCCGCCTCCGCTCCGGGCATGTTTTCGTCCCAGGCACCGTTCCGGCAACTCGACACCCGCTACGGCACCGGAGGCGTTAGCGGCCCCGTCGCACCAGGAGCAACCATCAACGTCCAGGTCACCGGCCGCGGAGGCATCCCAGCCACAGGCGTTTCCGCCATCGCTGTGAACATCACCGCCACCGAACCCACCAGCTACGGAAACATCACCATCCACGCCGGCGGCACCTCCGCCCCCGGAACCTCCAACCTGAACTTCAACCCCGGAGAAACCACACCCAACCTCGTCATCACCCCCGTCGGCAGCGACGGAACAATCGCCCTGACCAACAACTCCAGCGGCACCGTCCACCTCATCGCCGACACCTCCGGCTACTACATCGCCGGAAGCGCCATCGACCCAGGCGCCTTTTCGTCCCAGGCACCGTTCCGGCAACTCGACACCCGCTACGGCACCGGAGGCGTTAGCGGCCCCGTCGCACCAGGAGCAACCATCAAGGTCCAGGTCACCGGCCGCGGAGGCATCCCAGCCACAGGCGTTTCCGCCATCGCTGTGAACATCACCGCCACCGAACCCACCAGCTACGGAAACATCACCATCCACGCCGGCGGCACCTCCGCCCCCGGAACCTCCAACCTGAACTTCAACCCCGGAGAAACCACACCCAACCTCGTCATCACCCCCGTCGGCAGCGACGGAACAATCGCCCTGACCAACAACTCCAGCGGCACCGTCCACCTCATCGCCGACACCTCCGGCTACTACATCGCCGGAAGCGCCATCGACCCAGGCGCCTTTTCGTCCCAGGCACCGTTCCGGCAACTCGACACCCGCTACGGCACCGGAGGCGTTAGCGGCCCCGTCGCATCAGGAGCAACCATCAAGGTCCAGGTCACCGGCCGCGGAGGCATCCCAGCCACAGGCGTTTCCGCCATCGCTGTGAACATCACCGCCACCGAACCCACCAGCTACGGAAACATCACCATCCACGCCGGCGGCACCTCCGCCCCCGGAACCTCCAACCTGAACTTCAACCCCGGAGAAACCACACCCAACCTCGTCATCACCCCCGTCGGCAGCGACGGAACAATCGCCCTGACAAACAACTCCAGCGGCACCGTCGACCTCATCGCCGACACCTCCGGCTACTACATCGCCGGCTGACAACTACCAAGGGGAGCTTCCGAGTTGGATATAGCGCTTGGTCCGGGAAAGATCCCGTGGGTGGGCGGTCGGATTCCAGTAAGGGTAACCTTAGCTGAGAGCCGGATCACAAAGTGCCAAGATGTTGGCATGCGCATGGATCACGTCTCTTACGCCTGTGAACACGATGGCCTCGCGGCCACTACCGAACGAATTTCATCTGCCCTCGGCGTTGAGGCAGTGAAGGGCGGGGTCCACCCCCGGTTCGGAACCCGGAATATGATTATCCCGCTCGCCGGGCACAAGTACCTTGAAGTTGTGGAGGTCCTGGACCACCCGGCATCGGACAAAGCCCCGTTCGGACAGGCAGTGCGTGCCCGTTCGGCAGCCGGGGGCGGCTGGATGGGCTGGTGCGTCGAAGTGGACGACCTCGCCCCCTTCGAGGAGCGCCTGGGCCGCGCCGCCGTCAACGGAAACCGCAAGTTCCCTGACGGCCGCGAACTGGTCTGGAAGCAGATCGGCATTCTGGGCCTTATTGCCGATCCCCAGGTCCCCTACATGCTCAAGTGGGAGGGTGACCCGTCGCTGCACCCGTCCAACGCCTACGAGAGCAATGTCAAGATGAGCTCCCTGACCATTGCCGGTTCCGCAGAACGCGTCACCGAATGGCTGGGCGAGCCCGTGGAGCGGCCGCTGGAAGACGTCGCGGTGGACTGGGTTGCTCCGCACGGTACTCCCGGAATCCTGTCCGTGACATTCGAAACCGCCAACGGGGCAGTCACCATCTGACCCTGCCCGCCAACCCATCCCCACTTCTCTGGGTGATGGGTCACCCGGGCGTGTGCCTGGACCAGCTTCGGCCGCCATTTGGAGGTGACAACGGCGTCACCACCAAATGGCGGCCGAATTCATTTAATTCAGCGCGGTTCGTGTCCGTGTGGGCTGAACAACCCCGACACCCTTGAATGTCACACCCCCGTTGGATGATGTTCGTATGGGAATCAGCGGCGGCGCAGTGAGCGGTTCAGGGGCGGGGATGGAGGGTGTTCGTGCCTCTGTTGCTGCCCTTGACGCGCTGTTCCTGGAGGAGGCTGCGCTTTCCTCCGCTGGCGCTGCTGATGGTCACGGTGCTGGCTCCGGTGTGGATGTGTTGCAGCGGCAGTACGGGATCCGATTGGAGCGCTTGGCCGGGTATTCGAAGCTGGAGGCAATGATTGCCGCCGCTAAAGCGCAGGACGCGGCCGATTCCATCCGGATCCAGCAGGCCATGACGCCGCCGGAGGCGTCCGTGCAGGAGCGCACCTATGCGGAGATGTCCGCGGTGGAGGAGATCGCCGGGGTCCTGACCATCAGCTCGGCAGCCGCCGGTGCTTTCGTCCACCAGTCGCAGCAGGTCTGTTCGCTGCCGCCGGTCATGGACGCACTGGCCGCCGGGGCCATCTCGTGGCAGCACGCGCGCGTCGTCGTGGATGAAGCTGAGGGCCTCAGCCCTGCCGGGGCGGCCTCGTTGGTGGCGCACTTTTTCGACCCGGACGCCCCGAACCCTGCCCGCGGCGCCGTGCCCGGGAAACTTGTGCCGTCCCGGTTCCGGGCCAAGGCCCGTACCTGGCGGGAACGCCACCACCCCGAATCGATCGAGACCCGCCACACCAAAGGAGCCGCCGACCGGCGGATGGAATACCGGCCCGACCGGGACGGCATGGCCCGGGTGACGCTCTACCTCCCCGGCGACACCGCCTCCGCGATCTGGAACCGCACCACCGCCACCGCCCGCGGCCTCCAAGGCCCCGATGAACCCCGTACCCTCACCCAGCTCCGTCCCGACATCGCCGCCAGCCTGCTCCTCGGTGCCGGAACCATCAACTCCGGCGACACCGGCTCCGGCTCCGGCGATGGCAGTTCCCCGCAACCAGGAACCACGGCCCTCGGCCAGGTTCCCGTCCCGAGGGCTGATGTGCTGGTGACTGTGCCGGTGTTCTCCCTCCTCGGCCTCACCGACGAACCCGCCGAACTCGACGGCCACGGACCGATCCCCGCCTCCATAGCACGGCGGCTGGTCGCGGACGGCGCCGACTCCTTCTACCGCGTCCTCGTCGACCCCCGCGACGGCGCACCCCTGGAAATCGGCCGCAGAAGCTACCGGCTCCCCGAGACAATCAAACGCTGGATCAGGATGCGCGACGGCAAATGCACCTTCCCCGGCTGCACCAACCGATCACTGGACAACGACACAGACCACCTCACCGCCTGGCACAACGGCGGAGAAACCGGCGCCTCCAACCTGGGACAACTCTGCCCGAAACACCACCGGCTCAAACACGCCAGCGGCTGGACCCCCACCCCCGCCACCACCAACGAACCACCCGGCTGGACCTCCCCAACCGGCCGCACCTACAACCCCGAACAACACGACCCCAAACCAACCCACTGGCCTCATGGTGCACTGTCCCTTGACATCAATCCGCCACCCGAAGAACCACCCGGCGGCAACTTGCTCGACCCTGATGACCTCTGCCCCGCAGACCCGCTGTGGGAGGAGTTTTACACTCTGCCCTACGTGTTGCCACCGGACCCGCAGGCGGCCTGGTGGTCGCTCTGGGCGGAAGGGTAAAGGGCTCCGGCAGGTGGCGATTCCGGGGCTCGAATGACGCGCGACGCCCAAAGCCTTGCTTGGGTGAGGACGTACACGAGGCCGGCGGCAGGAAATTCGCAGCCGTCGACTCGCATTACCCGAGCCCCACGGCCTTGCCAAAGAGGCTGAACCCGACGAAGGCCACGATGTCCAGCAGGGCGTGGGCGATGACCAGTGGCATGACACGTTTGGTGCGGGTGTAGATCCAGGCGAAGACGACCCCCATGACTGCGTTGCCGATGAAGGGCCCGAAGCCCTGGTACAGGTGGTAGCTTCCGCGGAGCAGCGAGCTCACGGCGATGGCCAGCGGCGTGCTCCAGCCGAACTTCCCGAAACGGTCCAGGAGGTAGCCCACCACAATTACCTCCTCCACGATGCCGTGCCGGATGGCGGACAGGATCAGGACTGGGACGGTCCACCAGTAGGCATCCAGGCCGCTGGGGATGATGGCGGTGGTGATTCCCAGCGCGCGGCCGGCGGCGTACAGCCCCAAAGATGGGATGCCGATCAGCGCTGCCAGCCCCAGCCCCTGCAGAACATCCTTCCCGGGCCGTGCAAAGTTGAAACCAAGTTTCCGGAAAGCAGAGCCCGGGTTACCGGCATCGCCCGGAGCAACCTGGCGATGGTCCGTGAGGAAGTAGAGCACCAGCATGACGGGCACCAGGGCGAAAACGATGTCCAGCAGCTGGTAGGTCAGGTCGAAGTACTCCCGTGTGCTTTGCGACCGGTTCAGCGTGGACGTGCCCTGGGCCAGCGGCGCCCGGGTCATCTTGTCCAGTAACTGCACCACGGAATAAACGGCGGACTGCCCCAGGGACAGGCCCAGGACAATCCAGACTTCGAGCCGAATGCGACGGCGGGCGGGAACCAGCATGTTCCCATCTTGCCTGCAGTTTCTGGATCCGGCCTGATGGAACTGCCCACCGGTCAAACTGCCCGCCTGGTGCAACTGAGCGCCTGCAGGAACTGAGCGCCTGGTGCAACTGCGGGCAGCAGCGGACGCCGCCGGAATCAGACCGGGGCGACAATCACCTCCGTGCCATTGGCCTCGAAGGCCGCCTTGTCGCGCGGTGAAATGCCGGAGTCGGTGATCAGCCGCGTGAAGTTGTAGCCGTCCATGGTGGCGAAGGCCCGGACGCCCACTTTGGAGGAATCGGCGATGACATAGGAGATCCGGGCACGGCTTGCCAGCAGGGCGTTGACGGAGGCCTCCCCTTCCCCTGTGTTGGTGGGGCCCACCTCGGGATCGATGCCGTTCACCCCGATGAACGCGATATCCAGCACCACCTTTTGCATGATGATGTCGGTATACGGGCCTACCAGTTCATAGGACCGCGGGTTGAGGATCCCGCCAGTCACCATGACCTTGATGTTGGGCCGCACCGCCAACTGCCCGGCGATGTTGATGGCATTGGTGACCACCGTAAGGGTGGGCTGGTTGGAGGGCGCGTTGAGGTCTTCACGGGTGGCGAGGATCTGCGCGAGCGCGGTGCTGGTGGTGCCCCCACAGAGGCCGATGACAGCGCCCGGCTTGATCAGTGCCGAGGCGCACTGGGCGATCTGTTCCTTCGCTTCGGCGTGGTCATCCCTGTTGTAACGGCCAGGAAGGTCGTAGGCCAAGGCTCCGGTGGTTGCCCCGCCGCGGGTGCGGGTGAGCAGGCGGCGTTTGGCGAGGCTGTCGAGGTCGCGGCGGGCAGTGGCGGGCGAGACGTTGAGGGTGCTGACAATCTCGTCCACTTCCACCTGGCCGGTCCTGGCCAGCAGGTCGAGAATCGCCGTGAGCCGGTCGGTGCGGGTCATGCAAGGAGGCCTTTCGATAGTCCAGCCACCGCTTCCGATGACGCTTGATGATTATAACTCAATGAAAATAATCAAGAAACGTCAAAACAAGCCGCGGCTGTTATCGCGCCCTGGCTCCTGCCCGCCACACAGCGTACGTCAACGGCATCCCCGGGCGGTAAGCGAGATGGGTGGCAGAGGGCGCGTTCAGCAGGTGGAGATCGGCCCGGTGTCCCACGGCGATGGACCCCACTGCGCGTTCACCGTCGGCGTCCCGGCCGGCCTCTTTATGGAGCGCGAGTGCGCCGCCGTAGGTCGCCGCCCGGACGGCCTCGTGCACGCTCAGGTTCATTTGCAGTACCGCGGTGGTGACGCAGAAGGCCATGGAGCTGGTGTAGGACGTTCCCGGGTTGCAGTTGGAGGCCAGCGCCACCTGCACGCCCGCGTCCAGCAGGGCACGGGCGGGTGCCAGCGGCTGGCGGATGGAGAGGTCGCAGGCGGGAAGGACTGTGGCCACGGTCCCCCGCTCCCCGGCTCCGGTTGCCGGATCCCACCCCGACCAGGATCCGGCCAGGGCTTTGACATCCTGCGCGGCAAGGTAGTTGACGTGGTCAACGCTCGCGGCGCCCAGCTCCACGGCCAACTGCACGCCGGCGCCCTCCCCGAGCTGGTTGCCGTGCACCCGCAGGCCCAGCCCGGCGTCCCGGCACGCGAGGAGCACCCGACGGGACTGCTCGGCGGTGAAGGCGCCTTCCTCGCAGAAGACGTCGGCCCACTGGACGTATGGGCGGACGGCGGCGAGCATGGGTCCGCACACCAGGTCGGTGTAGTCATCGGCGTCCTGCCCGGCGGGAACCAGGTGGGCGCCGAGGAAGGTGACCTGGTCTGCAACCGTGGAGCCGATGCGGGCGCTCCGGGCCTCATGGTCCACGTCCAGGCCGTAGCCGGTTTTGGTTTCCAGATAGGTCGTACCCTGCGAGACAGCCTCGGCCACCCTGCCCAACGCCAACCGCGTGAGGTCGAAATCCGCCGTCGCCCGGGTGGCGTTCATGGTCACCGCGATACCGCCGGCCGAATAGGACTCCCCTGCCATCCGCGCCTCGAACTCCGCCGTCCGGTCACCGGCGAAAAGCAGATGGGTATGGGAGTCCACCCAACCGGGGAGCATGGCCCTCCCCCCGGCGTCGACGGCGTCATCCGCGGCGGGTGCGTCGGCTGCGGCACCGATCCACGAGATGCGTTCCCCTTCGATCACCACCGCTGCATCCTTCAGGACCCGATGCTCCAGGTCCTGCGTCATCAGCTCAGCGATATTCGTGATCAGGGTGCTCATGGAACCATTCTTCAACGCCGGATCGACCAGCGGGTGGCGGCCAGGGCCTGCGCTGTCCGGGATTCCGGACCCGCGGAGTCCGGACCAGCCATGACCGGCCCGGCGGAACCCGGGCCGCCTGAGGCTCCCTGGGCGGCCAGGATCTGCTCCGCGGCAAGCTCGGCGATGGCCGAGGACGTCTGGAACCCGTAACCGCCCTGCCCCGCGAGCCAGTAGAAGCCGGGGGCCTCGGCGTCGAACCCTGCCACCGGCACGCCGTCCGCAGCCTCCGTGCGCAAGCCGGTCCAGGCGCGGCGGATCCCGGTGATCCCCAGGCGCGTCACCGAATTCAGCCGTTCCACCAAACGCTCAACATCCCCCGGCCGGGGCCGGGCATCCTCCGGGCCGCTGGGTTCGGTTTCCGACGGTGAAATCAGCACGTCCGGTCCCTCGGGGCGGAAGTAGAAGGAGTTGTCCGCCGCGGCCACCATCGGACTGGACAGCGGGAGGGAATGCCCGACGGCGGCAATCGCCGCAGTGCGCCGGTACGGCTGCAGTCCCAGCTTCTCCACGCCGCTGAGCACCGCGAGTTCGTCCGCCCAGGCACCGGCGGCGTTAACCAGGACACCCGCCTCGAAACCCTCAGCACCCGCCCCCACCTGCCACCCGGAACCCAGCCGCTTCGCTGAGTGGACCCGGGCCCCGGTGATGATGTCCGCGCCGGCGGAGGCCGCCCGCTCCCGGTGGTCCTCCAGCAGCAAGGGCGCGTTACAGCCGAACGAGCCGGTGTCCAGCCCCGCCGCCTCGAAGGTGCCCGGCAGCAGCGCCGGGCACAACTCGACCGCCCGCTCCACGGTGATCGGCTGCATGTGGCCGCTGGCCTCCGCTGCTACATCTGCCGCTGAGCCGACGAGCATGAAGCTGCGCGGCACCAGGACAGGCCCGGGCAGCTCCTTGTCCCGGGCGGCGATCAGTTCAAGCGTCCGCATGGTGAGTTCCTGCACCACCGGCGGCCCGTAGCTGGGAATCAGCTGGCGGGCAGAACGGGAAGACGTGTGGTACGCCAGCTCCTGTTCAGCCTCCACCAACGCAACGCTGCAGCGGCCGGCAAGGGCGGACGCCAGGGACAGGCCGGCAATGCCGCCGCCCACAATCAGGACATCGTAATGAGCTGCCATCGGTCCATCCTGACAGAGTTTCGGCCTGCTGGAACCTGTCTCCTGAAAAGCCCTCTCAGCCTTCCATATCGGCACGGCTGGCGACGAAGGCACCCACGCACGCTTCGACGTCGTCCGCTGAATGCGCGGCCGAAAGCTGCACCCGGATCCGCGCGGCACCCCGCGGAACCACCGGGAAGCTGAAGGCCGTGACGAAGACGCCGTGCTGCAGCATCCGGTCGGCGATCCTGGCGGCCACGACGGCGTCGCCGAACATGACGGGAACAATGGCGTGCTCGCCGGGCAGGAGGTCGAAGCCCTCCTCCGTCATCCGGCGGCGGAACAGCGCCGCGTTCTCGAAGAGCCGGCTCCGCAGGTAGGCCGAGTTCTCCACCAGGTCCAGCGCCTTGAGGGTTGCGGCGACGATGGCGGGGGCCACCGAGTTCGAGAAGAGGTACGGCCGCGCCTTCTGCCGGAGCATGGCGACAATCTCGCTGCGGCCGGACACATACCCGCCGGACGCACCGCCCAGGGCTTTGCCGAAGGTTCCGGTGTAGATGTCCACCCGGTCCGACACGCCGGCGTGTTCCGGAGTACCCGCACCGGTGGCACCCATGAAGCCCACGGCGTGGGAGTCGTCCACCATCACCAGTGCCCCGTACTTCTCGGCGAGGTCGCAGATGGCTTCCAGCGGGGCCAGGAAGCCGTCCATGGAAAACACACCGTCGGTGACGATGATCTTCCGGCGCGCGTCCTGCGCTTCCTGCAGGCGCGCCTCCAGCTCTGCCATGTCCTGGTTGGCGTACCGGTACCGGCGGGCCTTGCACAGGCGGATGCCGTCGATGATGGACGCATGGTTGAGGGCGTCGGAAATGACGGCGTCTTCCGCGCCGAACAGGGACTCGAAGACGCCGCCGTTGGCGTCGAAGCAGCTGGAGAACAGGATGGTGTCCTCGGTGCCCAGGAACTTCGACACCCTCGCTTCCAGTTCCAGGTGCAGGTCCTGCGTGCCACAGATGAACCGGACACTGGCCATGCCGAAGCCGCGCTCATCCAGGGCGGCCTTGGCGGCGCTGATCATGTCCGGATGGTCCGCCAGGCCCAGGTAGTTGTTGGCGCAGAAGTTCAGCACGTCAGCGCCCGGGGACCCGATCCGGCCAGCTGTGATGTGGCTGGACTGCGGCGAGGTAATAGTGCGTTCGGTCTTGTAGAGCCCCGCGGTGCGGATGTCGTCCAGCTCTTCGCGCAGCTGGTCCTTGAGGGAGGTGTACATGGTGGTTCCTTACAGTCGGGTCCAGTCGAGGACAACTTTGCAGCCTCCGCCGCTGCGGGCGATATCGAAGCCCTTCTCCCACTCCGTGGCCGGAAGGGTGTCGGTGACCACGGCGGAGATTCCGGCGTGCAGCACGGGGTTGGAGGAGAGCATGGCGCTCATGGCGTACCAGGTTTCGTACATTTCCCGGCCGTAGATGCCCTTGAGCGTGAGCATGTGCGTGACCACCTTGCCCCAGTCGATGGTGATCTCCTGGCTGGGCAGCCCGAGCATGGCGATCCGCCCGCCGTGGTTCATGTTGTCGATCATTTCAGGCAGGGCCGTGGGGTGGCCGGACATTTCCATTCCGACGTCGAAGCCCTCCCGCATGCCAAGCTCACGCTGGGCGTCGCGCACCCGGGTAGTGGAGACATCGATGGCCAGGTCGGCGCCAAGCTGCCGCGCCAGTTCCAGGCGGGGCCGGGAGACATCCGTGATGGCGATCTTGCGCGCGCCTGCGTGCCGGGCCACCGCGATGGCCATCAGGCCGATGGGACCCGCGCCGGTGATCAGCACGTCCTCGCCGACAAGCGGAAAGCTCAGGGCTGTGTGGGTAGCATTGCCGAAAGGATCGAAGATCGCGCCAAGCTCGGGTGTGACGGAAGGGTCGTGGTGGACCCAGACATTGGTTTCGGGGATTACCACGTACTCGGCGAAGGCGCCGTCGCGCTGGACTCCGACGCTGACAGTGTGGATGCACATCTGCCGGCGGCCCGCGCGGCAGTTCCGGCAGATGCCGCAGACGATGTGGCCTTCGCCGGAGACCCTGTCGCCCACCTTGACGTCGCGGACCTCCCAGCCGACTTCCACCACTTCGCCGTAGAACTCATGCCCTGCGATGAGGGGAGCTTCGATCATTCCCTGCGCCCAGGAGTCCCAGGACTGGATGTGCAGGTCCGTGCCGCAGATGCCGGTGGTCATCACGCGGATCTTGACGTCCGCCGGGCCGGCCTCGGGCTCGGGCCGATCCACCATCTCGAAGCCGGCCTGCGGGCCGGGCTTGTACAGGGCCTTCATTGGCTTCCTTACTTCTTGTGCTGCGCTTTTTCTGCTTCGGCAGGGATGTTGTCCTCCTCATTAGAGCCCCACGAATCCGTTAGCACAACAGGAATCTTCTCAATCAACGATGTAGAAATTACTTACGCATAGACTGGGGTAATGGAGATTCACCAGCTCGAAATCCTGCGGGAACTGGGTGCGCTGGGCAGCGTGAAGGCCGTGGCCGATACCCTCATGGTCACGCCATCGGCGGTCTCGCAGCAACTGGCCCACCTGCAGCGCACCGTCGAGGTGCCGCTGACGCGCAAGGAGGGCCGGAACCTGGTCCTCACGGAGGCCGGCCAGGTGCTTGCGGACGCCGGCGCCGCCGTCGTCAGCGCCATGGCCGAGGCCCGCAGCGCATTGGGCACCTATCACGGGTCGCAGGCGGGGAGGGTGACGGTCAGCGGCTTCCACAGCGCGGGGCAGGCCCTGTTCGCGCCGCTGGCACGGATGCTGGACCGGCCCGGGCACCCGCGGATCGAACTGTCCGACGAGGACGTTGCCCAGCAGGACTTCCCCGCCCTGACGGCCCGGTATGACCTGGTGCTGGCCCACCGCATGGACCACAGCCCGCGCTGGCCCGCCGAACGCGTGGCCGTGATCCCCCTGGCGCACGAACCGCTGGACGTGGCTCTGCCCGCGGCGCACCAGCTGGCCGGCAAGGACACCGTAACGGCGGACGACGTCGGCGGCGAGGCGTGGGTGACCAGCCACCCCGGCTACTCCCCCGCCGATGTCCTGGCCGCCATCGCAGCCGTCTCCAGCAGGGAGCCGAACATAGTCCACCGGATCAACGACTACTCCACCGTCGCGGCCCTCGTGGCCACGGGCGGCGTGGTGGGCCTGCTGCCCCGGTACACCGCGGGGCCCGTCCTCAACCCGGACATCGTTTTGCGGCCGTTGGAAGGCATCAGCACCCGCCGCCGGATCGACCTGCTGGCCAGGCCTGAGAACCTGAAGCGGAGGTCCGTCGTCATGGTCTGTGAGGCGTTGGAGGACATCATGGCCGGGCTCGTCGACCAAGGCTGACCCAACCGAGTAGCGCCAGGTGTCGTTGTGGACGTTCACAACGACACTTGCCGCTACCTACTTGTTGTGGCCCTTGCCGAGGCCGTGTCCGTGTCCACGGCCCAGCCCAAGGCCCGGGCCGCCGCCGGAGCCCTTGACGATCCTCTTGGCCGTAGCCTTATCGCCGTCCTTGGCGCCAGCAACGCGCACGGTGTCCCCTGCGGCGATGTCGGCGATGGTTCCTTCCGTGGGCCTAAGCCGCCGGCCGTCGTCGGCGGTTGGAACCTGGAGGACTTTGGTGTCGCCGTTGACGGTGTACGTCTGGGAATATCCGTCCTCGCTCTTGACGGTGATGGCCGTGTCGCTGACGGATTCCACGGTGCCGCGCTGTTCCAGGACGGTCTGAAAGGTGCCGTCGGGGTTCTTCACCACGCCTTCGCCATGCAGGGGCTGCGGCCGCTGCGCCTTACGTTCCTGTTTGTCCTGCTGGCCCGGCGCAGTGTCCCTTCCCGGTGGGGACTGTGACGGCGACGGCGATGGAGGCGGTGTTCCGGTGGCGGACCAGGCCAGTGCAGCCCCCGTCCCGGTCAGGGCCAGGGCCACCGCCCCGGCCAGCACCGCCTTGCGCATCCCCAAAGGTTCCCTGGCCGCCATCGCTGTTCCTCCCGCCCAATACCGGGGCACCAAAGCCCGGGTGAGCTCCAGTGTAGGTCCGGCGGGGCACGCCCAGCCACGGGTACTTTTGGGCAGCCGAAGCCGAGTACCTTAAAGCCCAACTGGGTCGCAGTTGAGGTCGTTATGAGGGTTCAAAACGACATCTGCTGCGACCCAGTTGGGTGGGGTTGCTAGACGGTGACGCCGAGCTTCTCCAGGATCAGTTCGCGCACCCTGCCGGCGTCGGCCTGGCCGCGGGTGGCCTTCATGACCCCGCCCACGATCGCGCCGATGGCCTGGACCTTGCCGCCGCGGATCTTGTCCGCCACGTCGGGCTGGGCGGCGAGTGCCGCGTCGATGGCTTCCAGGAGGGGCCCGTCATCGGACACGACGGCGAGGCCGCGCTTTTCGACGATCTCCTCCGGAGTGCCTTCACCGGCGAGCACGCCGTCCAGCACCTGGGACGCCATCTTGTTGTTGATCTTGCCGGCTTCCACCATGCCGGCCAGTTCCACGATGGTGGCCGGCTGCACGCCGAGCTGGCCGGGGTCCACGTCGGCGGCCTTGGCACGGCCCACGATCTCGCCCATCCACCACTTGCGCGCTACTGAAGCTGAGGCGCCGGCAGCGATGGTTTCCTCGATCTCGTCCAGGACGCCGGCATTGACCACGTCGCGGAATTCCAGGTCGGAGTAGCCCCAGTCGGCCTTCAGTCGCTTGCGGCGCTCCGCCGGCGGCTCGGGCAGGGCGGCGCGGAGTTCCTCCACCCATTCGCGCGACGGCACCACGGGAACCAGGTCAGGTTCCGGGAAGTAGCGGTAGTCGTCGGCGTCGGACTTGGCACGGCCGGAGGTGGTGGTACGGGTGTCCTCGTGCCAGTGGCGGGTTTCCTGGACCACGGGCTCCCCTGCTTCCAGGACGGCGGCGTGGCGCTGGATCTCGTAGCGGACGGCGTGTTCAACGGCGCGCAGGGAGTTCACGTTCTTCGTCTCCGAGCGGATGCCAAAGCGTTCACGGCCGTGCGGGCGGAGCGAGACGTTGGCGTCGCAGCGGACGTTGCCGCGTTCCATCTTTGCGTCGGACACACCGAGGTTCTTCACGATCTCGCGGACGGCAGCCACGTACGCCTTGGCCAGTTCCGGAGCCCGGGAACCGGCGCCCTCGATGGGCTTGGTGACGATTTCCACCAGCGGCACACCGGCACGGTTGTAGTCCACCAGCGAGAAGTCGGCGCCCTGGATCCGGCCGGTGGCGCCACCCATGTGGGTCAGCTTGCCGGCGTCCTCCTCCATGTGGGCGCGCTCGATCTCCACCCGGAAGACGGTACCGTCGGACAGTTCGATATCCAGGTACCCGTCGTACGCGATGGGTTCGTCGTACTGGGACGTCTGGAAGTTCTTGGGGGTGTCCGGGTAGAAGTAGTTCTTCCGGGCAAAGCGGCAGGACTCGGCGATCTTGCAGTTCAGCGCCAGGCCGATCTTGATCGAGGACTCGATCGCGGCCTTGTTCACCACCGGCAGGACGCCCGGCATGCCGAGGTCCACCTCGTTGACGTTGGTGTTGGGCTCGTCGCCGAACACGTTGGGCGCGGAGGAGAACATCTTGGTCTTGGTGTTGAGCTCCACGTGGACCTCGAACCCCAGGACGGGATCGTACTTCTCCATGGCCTCTTCGAAGCTCAGGATGTGGTCAGTGCTCATTATTTTGCCTCCTGGGTTTCGAGGGGCGCCGAAGCGGCAAGGTCGGGGGCCTGGGCCAGCAGCGGCCCGCCCCACTTGGCCTCAAGCAGCGATTCAAGGACGGCGCCCACGCGGTACAGGCGGGCGTCTTCCCGGGCCGGGGCGAGCAGCTGGATGCCGACGGGCAACCCGTCCTCGTCCGCCAGCCCGCCGGGCAGGGACAGGCCGGGTACGCCGGCCAGGTTCGCGGGAATGGTCGCGACGTCGTTGAGGTACATCGCCAGGGGGTCGTCCAGCTTCTCGCCGAGCCGGAAAGCCGTGGTGGGGGCGGTCGGCGAGATCAGCACGTCGGCCACCGTGAACGCGGCGTCGAAGTCGCGCTGGACCAGGGTGCGCACCTTCTGGGCGGAGCCGTAGTAGGCGTCGTAGTAGCCGGCGGACAGGGCGTACGTGCCCAGGATGATGCGGCGCTTGACCTCGTCACCGAAGCCGGCGGCGCGGGTGGCACCCATGACGCGTTCAATCGTCATGGGCCCGTCCTCGGGGAGGACGCGCAGTCCGTACCGGACGCCGTCGAACTTGGCGAGGTTGGAGGACGCCTCGGACGGCATGATCAGGTAGTAGGCGCCCAGGGCGTACTGGAAGTTGGGGCAGGAAACCTCGACGATTTCCGCGCCGGCTTCCTTGAGCAGCTCCAGGGCGTCGTTGAACCGGTTTTCGACGCCGGCCTGGTAGCCCTCGCCGTGCAGTTCCTTGATGATGCCGATCCGCAGGCCCTCGACGTTGCCGGTCCTGGCGGCGGCCACGAGGTCGGCCAGTGGTTCGGGCAGGGAAGTGGAGTCGCGGGGATCATGCCCGCCGATGACCTGGTGCAGCAGTGCGGAGTCCAGCACGGTCCGGGTGACCGGGCCGATCTGGTCCAGCGAGGACGCCATGGCGATCGCGCCGTAGCGGGAGATGCTGCCGTAGGTGGGCTTGACGCCCACGGTCCCGGTGACCGCGCCCGGCTGGCGGATGGATCCGCCGGTGTCCGTGCCCAGGGCCAGGGGTGCCTCGAAAGCGGCAACAGCAGCGGCCGAGCCGCCGCCGGAGCCGCCGGGGATCCGGTCCAGGTCCCACGGGTTGCGGGTGGGGCCGTAGGCGGAGTGCTCGGTGGAGGAGCCCATGGCGAACTCGTCCAGGTTGGTCTTGCCGAGGATGGGCATCTTCGCCGCGCGCAGGCGCTCCACGACCGTCGCGTCGTAGGGGCTGTGCCAGCCCTCGAGGATCTTGGAGCCGGCCGTGGTGGGCTGTCCGATGGTGACAATGAGGTCCTTGACGGCGATGGGGACACCGGCCAGGACATGGAGGGCTTCGGCCTCGGCACCCCCGGCAGCGCGGATGGCGTCCACTTCGGCAGCAACGGCGAGCGCTTCCTCGGCGTTAACGTGCAGGAACGCGTTAACGCCGCGCTCACCGCCATCCACCTGGGCGATCCGGTCAAGGTAGGCCTGGGTGGCCTGGACGGAGGTGACCTCGCCGGCGGCAAGCTTCTCGGCCAGCTGCGCGGCGGACAGGCGGATCAGTTCGTCGGCCCTAAGGCCCGTGGGGTTCTGTTCAGTCATGGTTATGCCTCATCCAGGATTGCCGGGACCTTGAATCGGTTGTCATCGGAATCCGGCGCGCCGGAGAGTGCCTGTTCCGCCGTGAAGGTGTGTCCCACCACGTCCTCGCGGAAGACGTTGCTGAGCGGGATGGGGTGGGAGGTGGCCGGGACGTCGTCCCCGGCGGCCTCGCTGACGGACTTGACCGAATCGACGATGACGGCGAGTTCGCCGGCCATCCTGTCCAGCTCTTCGGCACTCATCTCGATGTGGGCGAGCCGCGCGAGATGCGCCACGTCGTCCCGGTTGATCGCAGCCATGGATCTCCCCTGCAAAGTTCGAATTGTTTTCCGATCCAGTCTAGTGGGGAAACGCAGATGCCCGTCTGACGGCCCCCAGCGGGCGTCAGACGGGCACCTTCGATGCCTGGTCCTGCCGCGGGGACAGGGAGCGCAGGCAGCTACAGACTAACCGATACCGATGGCTCCGGTCAGCATGCCGACGCCCAACATGACGAGGGAAATGACGGCGGTGCGCCACAGCACCTTCTTGTGGTGGTCGCCGAGGTCCACCTTGGCCAGCGAGACCAGCAGCAGGATGGCCGGAACCAGGGGGCTCTGCAGGTGGAACGGCTGGCCGGTGATGGAGGCGCGGGCCATGTCCGCGGCACTGACGCCGTAGTGGGCGGCGGTCTCGCTCAGGACCGGCAGGACGCCGAAGTAGAAGGCGTCGTTGCTCATGAAGAACGTCATGGGGATGCTCAGGACGCCGGTGATGACGGCCATGAACGGGCCCATGGACGACGGGATGATCTGGACCAGCCATGCGGACATTGCTTCGACCATGCCGGTGCCCTTGAGCACGCCGGTGAGGACCGCGGCGGCCATGACCATGCTGACCACGGCCACGATGGACGGTGCGTGGGCCAGCAGCTGGGTGCCCTGGTCCTTGACCTTGGGGAAGTTGACCAGCAGGGCGACGGCGGCGCCCACCATGAACACGAACGGCAGCGGGATGACGTTGGCCACGAGCACCACCATCACGGCGACGGTCAGGGCCAGGTTGAACCAGAACAGCTTGGGCCGCAGGGTGCTGCGGTTGGGGTCCAGGGCAGTGTCCGCCATGGCCGAGTCGCTCTCGTCCACCAGGATTTCGGTGCGCTCCAGTACTGCCACGCCGGCGCCGCCGGCCGGGGAGGCACCGCGTCCGGAGGCACCACCGGGCGTGCCGCCATTGCGTCCTGTTCCAGAATCCCGGATTGCGGAGGCACCTGCGGAGGTACCGCCGTCGAACTCTTCGGCAGTGTCCGGGACGCCCCAGATTTCCGGGGCGGTGCTCCGGAGCCGGTTGCGCTCCTGCAGGCCCAGCAGCCAGGCGAAGGCGAAGACGACGGCCAGGCCGGCCACCAGGGACGGGATCATGGGCACGAAGACGTCGTTGACGTCGATCTTCAGGGCGGTGGCGGCGCGGGCCGTGGGACCGCCCCAGGGCAGGATGTTCATGGTGCCGTTGGCCAGGCCGGCCACGCAGGTGAGGACCACGGGGCTCATCTTGAGCCGGAGGTAGACCGGAAGCATGGCGGCGGTGGTGAGGATGAACGTGGTGGATCCGTCACCGTCCAGCGACACGGCGGCCGCCAGGATGGCGGTACCCAGGACAACCTTGGCGGGGTCGTTGCCCAGCTTGCGGAGGATGAACTTCACCAGCGGGTCGAACAGTCCGACGTCGATCATCAGGCCGAAGTAGATGATGGCGAACATCAGCAGGGCCGCGGTGGACGTCATGGACTTCATCGAGTCCATCACCATGTCGCCGATGCCAAGGCCGGCCCCGGCGAAAAGGCCAAAAACAGTAGGGACGATGATCAACGCCAGCACTGGCGTCAACTTCTTCGTCATGATCAGCACCATGAATACCGCGATCATGGCGAATCCAAGTATTACCAGCACAGCCGGCTCCTTCTTGTGAACGGCACCACAGCGTTGTGATGCGTGCTACAGACTGTAGGGTGGCGTCCGTCACGGCAGCGCCTTTGGCTCAATTGATTGGCATACTGCTTATTGGGAGCATTTTGCTCATTGTGCTCACCGGGTTTTTCGCGCTTTTCGTACCGTAACGGCACCCTTGGAGCGCACCACAAGTGCACACCAGCCCGTCCCACACCCATCAAGGAGGATGAATGCAGCGATCCGTGTCCCGGCAGCCGCTGCGGTTCTCCACCCAGACGCTCCTGTTGCAGCTGTCGGTGGTGCTGCTGGTGGTGTTGCTCAGCGCCGCCGTGCACGCCTGGCTCACCTATGACCGGGTGGGCAGCGACGCGGAGAACCAGGCCCTGACCCTGGCCCGGACCGTGGCCTCCGACCCGGAGGTCCGGGCCAACGTGCAGGGCATCAGCGCACAGCCCGGCACTCCCCCGGCGTCCGCGCTGCTGGCCGGCCCGCTCCAGGCCTCCGCCGAGGCAGCGCGGACCAGGACCGGAGCGTTGTTCGTGGTGATCACCGATGAAACCGGGATCCGGCTGGCACACCCGGACCCCCAGCGGCTCGGCGAGAAGGTCAGCACGGACCCGTCGGAGGCGCTCTCCGGGCAGGAAGTCACCACCCGGAACACCGGCACGCTGGGCCCCTCCGCCGGGGCGAAGGTTCCGGTGTACGCGCCCGGCACCACCACGGTGGTGGGCGAGGTGAGCGTGGGCTATTCGATGGAGACGGTGGGCCAGACCGTGGCCCGCGACATTGGTCCGGTGGCCCTGACGGCCGCCGGCGCGCTGCTGGCCGGGGTGCTGGGGTCCTTCCTGCTGCGCCGCCGCCTCCAGCGGCTCACGCTTGGGTTGGAGCCGGAGGAGATCAGCACGCTGGTGCACGACCAGGTGGCCGTGCTGCAGGGCGTGGACGACGGCGTGATCGGCGTCAGTGCCGACGGCCGGGTGAGCGTCTTCAACGCAGCGGCGCAGCGGCTGCTGGGCCTGCCCGACCTGTCGGGCACGCCGTGGGAAGAGGCTCCCGTACCGGAGCAGCTGAAGGCCCTGACCCGGCCCGGCTCCGCACGTCAAGGCTCGGGGGGTCAAGAGGCCGGCACTTCTCCAGGTGCCGAAGCCCTGGAGCTTGTGGCGGGCGGCCGGGTGCTGGTGGCGAATGCCCGCAAGGCACTGCACCGCCGCGAGGACCTGGGCTGGGTGGTCATGCTCCGGGACCGCACGGAACTGCAGCAGCTCACCCGGCAGCTCGATGCGGTGGGAACCATGTCCACCGCGCTGCGCGCCCAGCGGCACGAGTTCGCCAACCAGCTGCACACCCTCGCCGGGTTCCTGGGCATAGGGCAGCACCAGGAGGCACGCGACTACCTTGCCCGGCTCGCCGCCACCGGACCGCTGAAGTTCCCGGTGGACCAGGCCGAGCTGCTCCAGGACCCGTACCTGCAGGCCTTCGTCGGCGCCAAGGGCGTGGAGGCGGACGAGCGCGGCGTGGCCCTGCGCATCGGGCCCGAAACCCTGGTCCGCGGGCACGTCACCGAAGCCCAGGACGTGACCACGGTGCTGGGCAACCTGATCGACAACGCCGTCAACGCCGCCGTCGCGGGGTCCTCGACCGACCGCTGGGTTGAGCTTGAGGTGCTGGATGAGCCCGGCGACGACGGCGGGACGCTGCACGTGGTGGTTGCGGACTCGGGTGATGGCCTGGCCGAGGGAACTGATCCGGAGGGCGTGTTTGCCGAAGGGTTCACCACTTCGTCCGGCGCGCTTTCCAGGAACACCCGTGCCGGCGGCGGGCAGGGCTTCGGACTGGCCCTGGCGCGCCAGCTGGCCCGCCGCCGCGGCGGGGATGTCAAGGTTCTGGAGCGCGGGAGCAGGGGCGGTCCGGGAGCGGTGTTCATGGCCACCCTCCCGCACACGACGGCGGGAAACCCCGCCGCCAAGATCTTGGGGGAAGGCGGAAAGGATGGGAATGGCTGAGGATTTTCGGGTCCTGATCGTGGACGACGACTTCCACGTGGCGAAACTTCACGCGGCGTATGTTGACTCGGTGGCGGGCTTCCTGGCCCTGGCCCCGGTCGGCTCGGCGTCCCTGGCACTGCAGGCCATCCATAGCCTGCGCCCGGACCTGGTGCTGCTCGACGTGTACCTGCCGGACGCGTCCGGCCTGGACCTGCTGCAGCAACTGGACGTGGACACGATCATCCTCAGCGCGGCCTCCGACGCCGCGTCGGTCCGGGCGGCTTTCCGCCGCGGCGCCCTGGGCTACCTGCTGAAGCCCTTCACCGCGGAGTCGCTGTCGCAGCAGCTGCGCTCCTACACCCGGTACCGGCGCCTCCTGGGCCAGCCGGGTGCGCTGGACCAGGAGGCGGTGGAACGGGCGAAACGTTCGCTGATCCCGGGCGATGTCACGCCGTCGTCAAAACCCCGTTCTGCAACGGAAGCGGCGGTGCTGGAGTCCCTGGCCCCCGGCGAGCAGTATTCAGCGGCCGAGGTGGCCGCCCGCGTGGGCGTCTCCCGGGCAACCGCGCAGCGCTACCTGTCTTCACTGGCGGACGACGGCGCGGTGGACATCCAGCTGCGCTACGGAACCACGGGCAGGCCGGAGCACCGCTACGGCCTGGCGGGCAAGTAGGACGAACGGGTCACAACGGGGAAAATCAGGCGCTCTTCTGGGCGACGAGCTCGATCTCGACGAGCATCTTCGGGTCCAGGAACGGCAGCACGTGCACGAGGGAGAGCGTGGGGCGGATGTCGCCGAACACTTCGCCGTGGGCCTTGCCGGCTTCCTCCCACTTGCTGATGTCCGTCAGGTACAGCTTGGACTGCACCACGTCCTCGTAGCCGAAGCCGGCGTCGGCCAGGACCTTGCCGAGCTTCTGCAGGATGTACTGCGTCTGGGTGTAGAAGTCATCACCGACGATGCCCTCATCACCGCTGGCGGCGGTGGCTGAGATGTAGAGGGTGTTGTCCACCTGGACGGCGCGGGAGTAGCCAAGGGTCTGTTCCCAGACGGAGCCGGTACCGAAGGTTTTGCGCATGGGTGGGCCTTTCAAAACTGGAATGGGTCGCCACCACTGTAGGGCTGCTACAGGTCGCGGCGGTAAACCAACAGTTTTGTGTCGGTTCCCGGTACGAACCAGTCACGGTGGGGCACCCGCTGGAAGCCCGTCTTGCGGTACAGCCCGTGTGCGCTCTCCCAGGCCTTGCCGGTGGTGAGGGACACTCCGCGGATGCCGGGAAGTGTTTTCGCGTAGCTGAGGATGGCGTCAACCATGGCCTTGCCGGCACCGCTGCGCTGGACGGCAGGGTCCACCACCAGCATGCGGAACTCGAGCTCGTCCTGCTGCGCGATGTCCGAATAGGGCTCGCCCGCAAGTGCCAGCGTTACTGAGCCGACGACGGTGCCCTGGCGTTCGGCTACCCAGATGGTGGCCTGCGCCGCGCGCTCGGCCACGTCCATGATTTTCACCATGTAGGGGTGTGCGGCGTCGTCGAAGTAGCCGGCGGAGAGGTAGGAGTCCCGGGTGATGCGGGCAATGGCTGCGAAGTCGGCCTCGGCGGCGGGACGGATCGTGATCTGCGGCTGCACCCATCAATGGTAGTGGCGGTTTCTGCCTCCACCGCGGCAAACCGCACTTTCCGTGACCGAACTATCAGAACCGGCCTGGCCCGGAGCTTCCGTTGGGCCCGTTCAGGCCGGGGTACCCGTGCACGTGCGTGACCAGATTCAGAGCGGAAACTTGCCCGAGAGTTCCAGGCTGGCGGCACACGTCCAGGCGTCCAGGCGCTCGTCGTCGGTGGGCCCTCCGTCGAGCGGACTCGTCAGGCGTGGCCGCCGCACCCAGCAGCCGGCTTCCTCGGCGATCAGCGCGCCGGCCGAGAAGTCGTGCTCGTTCAACCCCCGCTCACCGTAGGCATCGTGGGTCCCGTCAGCCACCATGCACAGGTCAAGGGCCGCCGAACCCAGCCGCCGGACATCGGCGAAACCGTCCATCAGCCCTGCCAGCACCGAGGCCTGCTCCGCCCGCACGGCCGGATCGTAACTGAACCCGGTGGCCAGGATCTGGCCCTTCCGGCCGGAAACCGGCCCTTCCAGCCGGGTCACGGTGCCGCCTTCTTCCAGCCACGCGCCCTGGCCGCGGGCAGCGTAGTACACGCGCCGCAGTGCCGGGGCGTTGACCACGCCGGCCAGCCAGACGCCGTCGGCATCCGCGACGGCCACCGACGTGGCGTAGTAGACGATGTTCCGGATGAAGTTGGTAGTGCCGTCCAAAGGGTCGATGGACCAGCGGTAGCCGGTGGGGTCCGCCGGGCGGGTGGTTCCGTGCTCCTCACCGGTGATGCTGTCCCCCGGACGGGACGCCATGATGACCTTGCGCACGGCATTTTCCGCGGCCAGGTCAAAGGCCGTGACCCAGTCCCCCGCAGCGCCCTTGTTGCTGGCGTCCAGGCCATCCGCCGTCCGGCCCGCGAGCACGTTGGCGCCCGCGGCGGCTGCCTGCTTCGCCACTTCCAGAAGTTCGGCCGGGGTGCTCATGCCGTTTCCTCAGCTGCGGCCGGGATGGCTGCCTCCTCGCTGCCGTCTTCATCCGTGTCCACATCCACCCCCTGGGCTGCCGCGTCCCCCAGGGCCGCCGGTCCGCCGTCGAGCAACTGCCGGAAGCCGTCCTCATCCAGCACGGGGATGCCCAGCTGCTCCGCCTTGTCCAGCTTGCTGCCGGCGCTTTCCCCCGCCACGACGTAGCTGGTGTTCTTCGACACCGAGCCGGCAGCCTTGCCTCCCCGGAGCAGGATGGCTTCCTTGGCCTCGTCCCGGCTGAAGTTGGGCAGCGAGCCGGTGACCACCACGGTAAGCCCTTCGAGGGTGCGCGGCATCGACTCGTCGCGTTCGTCCTCCATGCGGACTCCGGCGGCGGCCCAGCGTTCGATGATCTCCACGTGCCAGTCTTCCGCGAACCATTCCTTGAGCGCTGCGGCGATGGTGGGCCCCACCCCGTCAACGTGGGCCAGTTCCTCCTCCGACGCTGCCCGGATGCGGTCCATGCTGCCGAACGCCTGGGCCAGGGCGCGCGACGCCCGGGGCCCGACGTGCCGGATGGACAGGGCCACCAGCACACGCCAGAGCGGCTGGGTCTTGGCCTTTTCCAGTTCCTTGAACAGTTTCTGCGTGGTGGCGGTGGGCTTGGACGGCGACTTGGCGGTGCCCTTGCTGTAGAAGTAGGGCACCAGCTCGTACTCACCGGTGGGAACGCCCTTGGACTTTTTCTCGCGCCGGATGCGGACGCCGGCCAGGTCCTCCGGGGTGAGGTCGAAGAGCCCGGCTTCGGAGGTAAGCGGCGGCACCTCGGGTTCGGCCGGCTGGGTCAGGGCAATGGCCGCTTCCCACCCCAGCGCCTCGATGTCGAACGCGCCGCGGCCGGCCACATGGAACACGCGCTCCCGGAGCTGGGACGGGCAGGACCTGGAATTGGGGCAGCGGACGTCCACGTCCCCTTCCTTGGCCGGGGCAAGCGGCGTGCCGCAGGACGGACATTCGGTGGGCATCACGAAGTCCCGCACCGGCGGGTCCTGCTGGTCGCGGAGGGGAAGGACCGGGCCCACGATTTCGGGGATGACGTCCCCCGCCTTCCGCAGGATGACGATGTCGCCGATCTTGACGCCCTTGGCCTTCACTACGTCCTGGTTGTGCAGGGTGGCCATCTCCACAGTGGAACCGGCCACCTTGACCGGTTCCATGACGCCGAAGGGAGTGACCCGTCCGGTGCGGCCCACGTTGACCTGGATGTCCAGCAGCTTGGTGTGGACCTCCTCCGGCGGATACTTGTAGGCCACGGCCCAGCGAGGGACGCGGGTGGTGTAGCCCAGGGCACGCTGGGTGGCGAAATCGTCCACCTTGATGACGATGCCGTCGATCTCGTGGAGCAGCTTGTGTCGCTGGTCGCCGAACCGCTTGATAAAGCCGAGGATTTCCTCCCGGCCCTGCAGCACCTCGAAGTACGGGCTGACGGGCAGGCCCCACTCCTTGAGGAGTTCATACGTTTCGGACTGGCTGCGGGACTCGAGTCCTTCGCGGGCGCCGATTCCGTGCACGAACATCTTCAATGGCCGTTTGGCCGTCTCGGCCGGGTCCTTTTGCCGCAGCGACCCGGCCGCCGCGTTCCGGGGATTGGCCAAGGGCGCCTTGCCGGCCTCGATCAGTGCTTCGTTGAATTCCGCGAACGCCTTGGACGGG
The DNA here is from genome assembly GCF_019710585.1 of Arthrobacter sp. MAHUQ-56. GTDB lineage: Bacteria > Actinomycetota > Actinomycetes > Actinomycetales > Micrococcaceae > Arthrobacter. The sequence continues at coordinate 159,210 of NZ_JAIFZQ010000004.1, forward strand.
ATGAAGACTTCGCCGCGCACTTCCATCTCCGCCGGAAACCCGCTGCCGCGCAGGTCCCTGGGAATCTCCTGGATGGTGAGCAGGTTGTGGGTGATGTCCTCCCCCGTGGTTCCGTCGCCGCGGGTGGCGGCGCGCACCAGTTTCCCGTCCCGGTAGAGCAGGTTGACGGCCAGGCCGTCGATCTTGAGCTCGGTCAACCATGCGGCCCTGGCGGCCCCGTCGCCCAGCTTTTCGACGCTTGCCTCGGCCCTGTTGAGCCAGGCTTCGAGCTCCTCGAGCGAGAAGACGTCCTCCAGGCTGTACATCCGCTGCAGGTGTTCCACGGGCGCGAACGCGGCGGAGGCCTCGCCGCCCACTTCCTGGGTTGGGGAATCGTTCGCCACCAGCTCGGGGTGCAGCGCCTCGATCTCTTCGAGGCGGCGGAAGAGGGTGTCGAATTCGGCATCGGACACCAGGGGCTCATCCTCCTGGTAGTACGCGAAGCGGTACTTCCGCACGAGGTCCGCAAGGTTCTCGTATTCCTCGCGGACGGACTCCGCCGGGACGGTTTCCGGCCCGTCCGGCGTTGCAGTACGGGTGTCGGTCTTTGCGGGGCCTGGTCCTGTGCTCACAAACCTATCTTGCCTTACGCCTGTGACAGTGGCCTGGCAGGCACAGCCACCTGGCCGGGCGGCCCGCCATGCACGCACAGCTCAATGCGATCGCAGCCGGTTCCGGTTGCGGTTCCACCAGGCGAAGGCGACAGCGGAAACGGCCACCAGCAGCGTTCCAAAGGCGATGGGCAGGAGCGCCGGGCCGCCGTCTTCCTGGCCACGGGCAGGGGCACCGGCGGCCATCCGGGCGGCCCCGGCGGACCGGGTCACGGGACTGTTCCAGTCCTGCCCGTTGGAGGGGCCGGTGGGCGGGCGGTAACCGGCAGCGGCTGAGGCGGTTTCCGTGGCGGAACCGTCGGGGCCTGCCGGTGCCGTGGCGCGGACTGCAGCAGGAGCGGGCTGCGGATTGTCTGCCTGCGGCTGCTGGGACTGGACAGGCTGGGCCGGAGCCTCAGCAGGTGGCGCGGGCGGCGCCGGTGGGTCCGCCGGGTCCTTGGCTTTGCGCGACCGTCCGGATTGACCGGTGTCCGGACTGCTGGCAAGGACCGGCAGGCAAAATAGCCCGCAGTCCTGCGTTGCTGTTGCCGGGGCGGGCGAGGGTGCCGGGGTGGCAGCGGGCGCCGGGCCGGCCGGGAAGAAACTGAAGGCCAGGGCCAGGGCTGCTGCTGATGCCGTCGTCGAAACAGCGCGGAGAACCGGTGCGGACGGGGTCATTGCTACCTTTCGATGCGCGCAGCCCCCCACCGCGGCTTTCTGGTGTCCCCGGTAGTCTTCTACAACGCCCTGCGGGGCCGCAAATCCCGGCAGGTTGCGGCACCGCAGGCCCGGGCTCTGGTCAGTCCCTGTTTTCGGGCGGCAGCGCCACCTGGATTTTCCGGGCTTTGCCGCGCCCCACCACGTACCCGCGGCCGGGGATGAAGTCGGGGCTGACCCGGCCCAGGGACGTGTTCAGCAGGCTGTCCCCCTCGATGTCGCCGGGGTTGAGCAGCAGGCCGCGCCGGCCGGACTTGAACGGCTGCGCAAGCTGCCATGCGGAGGACCAGGTGGAGGATTCCGACTCGCCGATGACCCACTGGTCTGCCTTCAGCGATGCCGTCACCAACTGCGCCATCCCGGACTCGGCAATGGTGTCAGTGAACTCGGTAAGCCCTTCGATGAAGAACGCCAGCGCACCGGGGTTCCCGGTGGAGTGTTCCACCAGGTCCTCCACCACCTCGGCAAAGTCGTCCGGCCCCACCACGGAGCGGCTCCAGAGGGGAAGGGATGCGACGGCGGAGCGGCGGGACCCGAGGTAGATCAGCTCCGTGCCGGGATTCGATCGGCGCAAGGCGTACGCAAGGGTCACCAGGGCCACGGTGCGTCCCGCGCCGGGCGGGCCGGCAAGGAGCAGCGGGCCCCTGGCCATGATTTCGGCAGGCTGCAGGGACTCGTCGTCCACGCCGATGACCGGCAGGTCCGGTGTGCCGGCAGGTAGGACATCCAGGTCCACCTGCTCCGGAAGGCGTTCGATTCCCGGTGCCGTGTCCAGCCCCTGGCGCCGCATCGCTTCGCTGAGCTTGTGCACTTCGCGGGCCTGCAGGGCCAGGTTCGAGTTGCCGCCCAGGACGGCCAGCTGGACCTCGAGCCCGTCGAGCAGCCCGCGGCCCGGCGGCGACGTGGCGGACAGGACGTCGCGGGGCACGTCCAGGGAGATGTAGTCGTCCTCCGAGGACAGGCGCAGGACCAGCCGGCGCTGGATCGAGGCGAGCAGCGACGCGGGGACGGCGTTGGGCCGGTCCCCGGTCACCACCAGGTGGATTCCGAGGGTGCGGCCGTCGGTGGCGAGCTGGAGGAAGATGTCCCAGAGCCCGGAGAGCTTGCTGTGCTCGTAGGCTTCCCGGAACGCGGACATGCCGTCCACCAGCACGAAGATCCGCTTCTCGTCCGGCCGGTTGGCCAGCCTGCGGTACTCCACGATGGTGGAGGCCCGTACCTCGGCGAACCGGGCGGCGCGCTGTTCAGCGACGTCGCGCAGGAGGCGCAGCAGCCGCCCGACCCGCTCGACGTCGTCGCCGTCGATGATTTCACCCACGTGCGGCAGCTCGTCCAGCATCCGCAGGCCCGCCGAGCCGCAGTCGATGCCGTACACGTGGACCGGGCCGCCGCGTGGCGTCACCGCGGCGGCAATCGCAATGCCCCGCAAGGCCGCGGACTTGCCGGAACCGCCTGTGCCGTAGATGGCCATGTTGCCGTCACGGTCCGGCTCGTAGAACACGGTGGGCTGGTCCTGGTGCACGGGGTCGTCGGCGACTCCCAGCAGCAGCTGTTCGTCCGACCGCGGGTTGGGCAGCTTGGAGAAATCGTAGGTCTTGGCCAGTTCGTCCAGCCACGGCTTCCGGGGCGGGGCGATGGCCAAAGCGTCGGCAGCCCGGACGATGTTGGTGGTCATCCTGGCGATGTCGTTGGGGCCGGCGGGTTCGGCGGCCACCGGCTTTTCCGGCGCGGGCGCTTCCCAGCTGGGTCCGGAGCCGAACGCCATTTCCACGATGTCGACCTGCGGCCGCTGCGGCTTGTCCGTGGTCCAGCCGCCGGCATAGCCGGTCTGGAAGCCCTGGATCCGGCCCGGTCCGGTCTTGGCCGCGCCGCGGCCCGGGATGGCGGGGTCGAAGTAGGCGGCGTCCGGGACGCCGAGGATGTCCGTGGCGTCGTCCTCGTCGGCCATCCGCAGCGCCACGCGCAGGTTGGTGTTGGCGCGCAGGCTGTCCTTGATGACGCCGGCGGGGCGCTGGGTTGCCAGGATGAGGTGCAGGCCCAGGGAGCGGCCGCGGGCGGCGACGTCCACCACGCCGTCCACGAATTCCGGCACCTCGTTGGCCAGGGCTGCGAACTCGTCGACGATGATGACCAGGTACGGCGGCGCGTCAGGGTCCGCCTCGCGCTGCAGCGCCAGCAGGTCCTTGGCCTTCTTCCGGTTCAGCAGCTGTTCACGGTAGTGCAGCTCTGCGCGCAGCGAGGTCAGGGCCCGGCGCACCAGGTGCGGGGAGAGGTCGGTGACCAGGCCCACGGTGTGCGGCAGGTTGATGCAGTCGGCGAAGGCCGCGCCGCCCTTGTAATCGACGAACAGGAAACTGACCCGGTCGGGACTGTAGGCGGCGGCCATGCCCATTACCCAGGACTGCAGGAACTCGGACTTGCCCGCACCGGTGGTACCGCCCACGAGGGCGTGCGGCCCTTCGTTCTTCAGGTCCAGGTACAGCGGCTCAATGCCCTTGGAGCCCACCAGGGCGCGCAGCGTGCCGTTGTCCTTGCGGTTTGCCACGGCGCTGGCGTGCACGGAGTTGTTTTCCGTCCACCGTTCGGCCACCGCCTGCGGGTTGTCCAGGAAGTCCTTGCCGATCAGGGTGGCGTAGGACACCGCGCGCGGCAGGTCGGAGTCATCATTGACCGGTTTGCCCACGTCAACCACTGGCGCCAGCATCCGGGCAAGCTGCCCGGCGAGGTCTGCGTCCACGCTTTCGCAGCTGACGGGGTAGGTGTGGCGGCCCAGGCGGACCTGGCCGGTGGTGGTGCCGTGGTCACCGTCCACCACCATGAAGTCGCGGCAGGCCGCAGGGAGGGCCTGGATGTCGGTGGCCACCCACAGGACATGCACGCCGGAATCGGGTCCGCGTTCGGCCAGCCGGGTGAGCCGGCCGCGGTCCACGGGGGCGTCGTCCTCCACGATGACCAGGACGGCCGGCAGGACCGGTTCCTCCACCTCGTGCTTGGCCGGGTCCAGGCCAGGCCGCAGCCCGGGGCCCGACCGTTTGGCAGCTGCCTCACGGGCCTCCACCAAGTCCTCGAGCCGGGCCAGCAGGGAGGAACCTCCGGCGGATCCGGCGGCGAGGTGGTCGCCGCCCAGGGGGCTGTGGCCCGAGCCGACGTGCGGCAGCCACTGCAGCCAGTTCCAGCGTCCGCGCGACTGGGCGGAGGTGATGGCAGTCAGGACCACCTCGGCCGGCGAATGCAGCCCCACCAGCTGCAGCACCACGCCGCGGGCAACGTCGTCCACCAGGCCGCGGGCCCCTGCGATGCCCAAAGCACCGGAAGTGCGCAGCTGGGAGACCACGGGGACACCTTCGATCTCGCTGAACTGCCTGAGGCAGTCCTGGATTTCGCGGCTGTACTGGACTTCGGTGTCGTTGCTGGAGGGTTCTTCGAGCGGGATCCGGGACGGCGCGGTCCCCAGCCCGAACCGCAGCCCCAGGAACGTGCTGTGCTCCGGCCGGTGGGTCCACAGCAGCGGTCCGAGCTTGTAGATGGCGTCAACGGTGTCGCTGACGGACGGCGCTTCCTGCAGCCGGACGGCCCGTTCCACCTGCTGCAGCTCGGTCAGGTCCTGCCGGAACGCCGCCATGGAGGCGCGGAACTGCTTGAGTTGTTCCTTTTGCTGGCTGCGGGTCCGCATCTTCTGGTCCACGTAGTGGCCCACGATGAACAGCGGCATCATCATCATGAACACCACCGAGAGCACGTTCTGCGTGACGGCGAAAATGACGGCACCCATCATCAGGGGCGCAATCAGCATGATGTAGGGGAAGGGGTGGTCCTCGGGGCGCTTGGGCCCGGCGGGCAGGACCCGCTTGGCCGGTTCAAACCGGGGCACCACACGCGGGGACCGGTTGAAGTTGACCAGGGGCGACGTCGGCGCTGCCGCCTGGTTGTGCCCCAGGGGAACCACGGTCACGGTCGTGTCACCCAGGGTCACCGTGTCGGAGGAGTTCAGCGTTGCCCGGGTAACGGGAAGCCCGTCCATCAGGAGCCCGTTGGCCGAGTTGGTGTCCACGATTTCGATGCCCTCGGCCACCGTGATGCGGGCGTGCCGCTTGGAGGTCAGCGGGTCCGTCAGGCGGATGTCCACGTCCCTGTCCCGGCCGATGTAGCTGGTGCCGGTGGGCAACGAAAATTCACGGCCGACGTCGGGCCCGGACAGGACCCGCAGCGTGGCGGCGGCGGGCCCCCGGCTGGCGCCCGGCTCGTGGAACTGCCCGCTGACCTGTGCCAGCGACACCACGGAACCGGGGCGCAGGCCGGACTCGAGCAGGTTGCCTTCCCGGTCCAGGACGTTGCCGCTGATGCCCGCGCCGACGAATGCCTCGTCGATGCGCAGGGAGAGGTTGTCCGGGGCCGGGGTTCCCTTGCGGTCCGGGTCCGCGGCCCACAGGATGGTGGCGATATCCGCCACGGTGGCCAGGCCGTCAACCGTGACGGCCAGGTCCTTGGCGTCGGCGGGTTCCCGGCGGAGTGTCAGCCGGATCCTCATCCTTCGTCCACGCCCCTCATCTTCTCCAGCAGGTACAGGTCATCGGCGGTCACCAGGTGGGTGGTGACGGCGTGCTCCACCAACCGGGCCCGCCGGTTGGTGGCGAGCTTGCCGCCTCCCCCGCGCAGTCCCACGACGCCCACCCGGTCCAGCTTGTCGCAGACGTTGTCCAGTTTCCGGTTGAAGCGCGTCAGCGCCCAGCCCAGGGTCTTGGCGGCCGCGGCGGAAGACGGGATGGTGCTGAAGCCGGTGCCTTCGCGGCGGAGCACCGGTTCGGCGAGCGCCACGATGAGCGCTTTCTGGGCGTCGGTGAAGACCACCGGGCCGATGGTGGTGTCACCGCTGCTGGCGCCCTCGCGCGCCTCCTGGCGGAAGGAGGGGGTCTTCAGATGCACTGCGAACTCGTACGTGGTGGGGCCGGCCGTGAAAATGATGTTGGTGTGGCTGAACACCAGGGGAATCCGGGCACCGGGCGAAAGCCAGGCCTGCATTCCGCCGGAGGCGTCGGCCACGGTGGCGGAGAGCATGCTGCCGACGTTGCTGAGCCACCAGATGCCGTCGTAGCGGGCTACCTGCAGGAACTGCCGGTGCAGGTACGGGTTGTCGTCCACTTCGAGGTCGCCCTCGCGCCCGATGTTGAAAACGTCCTCGTCTGATGGCTCGTACCATTCGCCACAGAAATCTATTGCTAGATCCCCCATGATCTGTGCCTCCTCAGGGCAGAACTGTTCCGGTAACCGGAGTGCTGGTGATGTCGTGGTGCCGGTGGACGGCTCATGGGCCGGTGCAGGCGATGGATGCCGCTTCCATCGGTGAGAACGCGCCGTCCGAGCGGACGATCATCACCTGGACGCAGGTCTGCCCGGAGGGGTTGGGTTTCACCCGCACGGGCGCCTGCGCGATGGACTGGAATTCTCCCCCGCCGCCGATGGTGTAGACCCGCCACTTGTAGCTGTCGCCGTCTTTGGGCTGCGGGTTGGTCCAGGTGAAGGTTGCGTTGCCGTCGGCGCCGATGGTGCCGGCGAGGCCTTCGACATCGGGCACCGTGCCGTTGTCCAGGGCGTCCGCCGGCGGCTTGCTCACCTGCTGCGTGGCCACTGTCTTGGGGGTGCCGGGCACGGCGTTGGCCACCACCAGGCCAACGACGGCGGCGAGCGCCAGCAGCGTGCCGCCGGCGATGGCCAGCCAGAGGTTGCGCTTGCCATGGTCCGCGCCGGGAGGAGCTTCCGCGGCAGGCTCCTCCACCCGGGCGGGACGGTGGATGGTGGTGTCCGCGGCATAGCCGTCGTTCGGCGGCTCGGTGAAGGCCGCGGCGTCCTGCTGCTTGTCCTCCTGCCCCGCGCCCTGGGGCTGCATGCCCAGGGTTCCCGGTGCGCTGCTGCGGAGCACCGTGGACTGTCCCCAGTCGCCTGGCCGGGGTGCGGGTGCCGTGGGCCCGGCGGCGGGCGGGACGGCGCGCGACGCCGGGACTTCCCGGGCGGGTCCGTTGGGGCGGGTGCGTGCCGGGAAGGTCGGGGCGCTGCCGGTGCGTTCGGGGTCGATCGCGGCGATGCTGCGGACGCGGGTTTCCTCGGTGCCGTCGTCCGGGTGGCCGTCCTCCTGCTGGGGCTCCTCCAGGACTTCGAACGGGGTGACGGAAAGGTTGAGCTCGGCCTGGATCCGCTGCAGGGCCAGGGCGAAGGCGTGCGCCGAGGAGTACCGCGACTGCGGCGACTTGGCCATGGCGGTGGCCAGCGCCAGTTCCAGGGATTCGGGCACATCGGCGCGGCCCAGGCGGGGCAGTGCCATGTTGCTGATCCTGTTGATCAGTTCACGCTGGGAGTTGTCCGCGCCCGGCATCACGAACGGCGAACGGCCGGCCAGCAGGGTGTAGAGGGTTGCGCCGAGCGCCCAGACGTCCACCATGACGCCGTCCACGCGGCCGTCCCGGAACTGTTCCGGCGGGGACCATGGAATGGACATGCCGCTGTCGTCGTCACCGTCGCCGGCCAGGGTGCCGGAGATCCCGAAGTCGGTGAGCGCCGGACGGTTGTAGTCTGTGACAAGGATGTTGGCGGGCTTGATGTCACGGTGGGCGATGCCGGCCCGGTGGGCGGTTTCGACGGCGGAGGCCACCTGGATGCCCACGGCCAGGACCTCGTCCACGCTGAAGCGCTGCCGGCGGTACCGCACGTCCAGGCTGGGCCGGGAACAGTACTCCATGGCCAGGTAGGAGTGCCCGTCGTCGGTGACTTCCGCTTCGAAGATGGTCACGATGTACGGGTGCGAGGACAGCTGGGCCATCAGGTTGGCCTCGGACTCGAAACGCCGCCGGGCGCCCTCGGTCTTCAGGTCCGAGAGCAGCACCTTGACGGCCACTTTTCGGCGCGGCCTGTCCTGCTCGTAGAGGTACACGTCGGAAAACCCGCCGGAGCCCAGCAGGCTGATGTAGGTGAACCCCGGAATGCGGGGCGGCGGAGCTACCGGCCGTTTGGAACTCAAGGAATCTCCTCAAAACGCAGTGAGATGTTGTCGCCCAGCTCGGCGATGTCGCCGTCGAGCAGGATGGCCATCTCGTTCTGGGCCAGCCGGCGCGGGGGCTGCCCTTCGCGGACCAGGACGGTGCCGTTGGTGGCCTTCAGGTCGCAGAGCATCACGTGCCAGCCTTCGAGCCGCACTTCGACATGGGACCTGGAAATATCGCCGCCGGGGCTTGCCACCTGCACCAGGCGCGGCATGACCCCGCCCTGCACCCGGGACACGGACGGTTGGCGGCCGATCACCATCGACTGGTCAAGGTCCAGCAGCTCGCCCGTGGACAGCCGCATGCGCCCCAGCCGGGGCCGGGGCACCTGCACGGCGTCAGGGAGGAGAGCGGCACCGCAGGCGCACTGGCCGGCCGTGGGCGGGTTGGGGTGGCCCTGCGCGCATACCCGTGCCAGCACGAGCGGGCCGCCGGCGGCGTCTTCGGGCACACGGGCGGCGGCCGGCCGTTGCTGTCCGGACAGGCCCGGAAGGCTGCCCTTCATGACGGTCTGGCCGTCGTGGTCGGGGTCGAAATCCAGCTCGACGCCGGACTCAACGCCTGGGCCGGGATCCGGGATCGCGGCGGAACTGCCCGTTGGCACGTCTCCGGCGGCGCCCGGTATTGGCGGCGTGCCCCGTGTTGGCGGGGCCGGGGAGGGAGACGGCGCCGGGCCGGAGCTCCCGCCGGTGCGCCAAGGAACAGAGTCGATCAGCACGCCTGCGCCAGGACGGGGAGCAGCATGGCCGGCTGCTTCCTGCGCCTCCGGACTCCCCGGGTGATCCCCATCCACCCCGGACGCGTGTGTTCCGGCGGCGGGGCCGTCAGTTCCGGCACCGGGTTCGTCCGCCTGCGGGGTTCCGTCGCCCGCCTGGTTTCCGGAGGCCGTGCCGTCCACCTGTCCCACGTCTGCCGGCTCCAGGGCAGGCAGCGGGCCGGCGGCGGGCAGCGCAACGGCCTGTCCTGACCCTGTGGCGGCATCAGCTTCGGGGTCCTCCCGGACAGCAGCATCCTCGATGTTCCGCATGACAGTGCGGTCCCAAAGGTGGTCGTAGGAGGTGGTCTGTTCGTTCACGGGAGCGGAGGTGCCGACGGTGTGGGGGCCGGACGCCGGCTCTGCAGCCGTCGGGACCCCGCCGGTTTGATGTGCGGTGGTCTCTACGGATGGTGCGGCAGCGGCTGCATGCTCCGGGGAAGTGTCCTCCTCCTCCTCTTCCCGGTCTGAGGCGGCGTCTCCTTCGCCGGGGCCGGCGTGTCCTTCCCCGCCGAAGTCCATGTCGTCGTCGAGCACGCCCACCACGGTTTCGGCGGACACTCCGTGCTCGGGCAGGAGGGTGATCTCCGGCAGGTCTTCCACCGGCTCCCTCGTGGTGGGCGCCGGCGCGCTGCCGCCGTCGGAAAATTCCGCAGTCTCCGGCCCGCCCTGAACCGCTACTGCCTCCGGAGCCGGCGACGCGGCCGGGACAGAAACTCCAGCGGGGGCGGCGCCCACGGCAGCGGGACCGGACTGCGCGTTCAGCGCCAGCGCCTGCAGCAACACCACGCCTTCGCCCAGCGGCAAGACGGGCTGGCCCGGGACCCCGGCGCCGGCGATTGCCAGGCGGCAGGCGCCCGGAACGGCAAACCGGCGCTCGTTCCAGGTAGTCACATCCCGCCCGTCGAGCTCGACCGGACCGTCGGGCGAATCGACCGTGAGCTCGAGGTCGCCACGCAGGAAGACGCGCAGCGGCCCGTCAAAGTCCAGGATCCCGAAGGGCGGGATCTTCGCGAGCGAACCGCCCGAGCTGCTGGTCACTGCGGCCAGGACCTCGTGGACCGCCGGCCGCCCGGCCAGCAGGTCCCATACCGCCCCGGCCAGTTCCGGTGGCGTGCCCGGACCCAGGAGCACAGCGGTTTGCGAACGGACGACGCCCAGCCAGGCGCCGGGAACGTAGCTAGCGGCGGTCATCGCCCAACTCCCCGTCCTCACTGGTGCTGTCGGTCCCTTCAGTGCCGGCGCCACCAGCCGTCGCCGCATGCCCGCTGGCGCCGGCGGCGTCCTGCCCGGGCAGGGGCTGCGTCACGGCGGCCTGCGGACGCGGCAGCGTGACCTCGTCTCCGTCATCGGACGCGTAGCGGGGCGCGGTGGTGCCCGATCCGTCGTCGTTCGCCACGTTCCGGGCGTCCACCACGATGGCGGTGATGTTGTCGCGGCCGCCGCTGCGGAGGGCGGCCTGGATGAGCGCATCCACCGCGTCCTGGGGCTGCGCAACAGTACTCAGGATGCCAAGGATCTCCTCGTCCCCCAGCTCCTCCGTGAGGCCGTCCGAGCAGACCAGGAGCCGGTCGCCTTCCTCGACGGGCAGGAGCCAGTAGTCCGCTTCCGTCTCATCCCCGGTCCCCAGGGCCCTGGTGACCACGTGCCGGCGGGGGTGGACCGTGGCTTCCTGGGCCGTGATCTCGCCGGCGTCCACGAGCTCCTGGACTTCGGAGTGGTCCACGCTGATCTGTTCGAACCGTCCCTGGCTGAGCCGGTACGTGCGGGAGTCGCCGATGTTCATGACCAGCCAGTAGGGCATGCCCATCTGCTCCACGACAACTGCCCCGGTAAGGGTGGTACCGGCGCGGGCACCGGTGGCCTCCCGGATCGAGTTGTCCGCGCGCACCAGGTACTGCTGGAGCACTGAGGCGGTGATGCTCCGCTCCCCCGTGGCAAGCTGCGGCATGGCCGCCAGGGCGCGCACGCACAGGCCGCTGGCGATCTCGCCGGCCTCATGGCCGCCCATGCCGTCCGCCACCGCGAAGACGGGGTCGGATGCGATATAGGAATCCTCGTTCAACTCCCGGCGGAGTCCCCGGTCCGTCCCGTAGCCGTAGGTGAGGCTGAGTCCAGGCCCCTGCCCGGCGATGGAGGGAACACTGGCGGGGTGATGGTTCATGCCTGTCCTAGGTAAAAGGTGCGGTCTCCAAAATGCACGCTGGATCCCGGGGTAACAAATGTGGGGACGCCCGGCACCAGGGTGGTGCGCAGCCCGTCGGGGGTGGTTACGGCGCTGCCGTTGGTTGACTGGCGGTCGGTCACCCAGATTCCTGCACCGTCGGTTAGCAGGTGCAGGTGGGTCTTTGAAATCGAGCGCCCGGGGTCGTCCACGGCCAGCAGCTGCGCGTGCTGCTCGCCGGCCTGACCCACCGGGTTGCGGCCCACCAGGACACTGCGGTCAAGCTGGAAATCTCGGCCGTCATCCAGGCGGATTCGGAGTACTGCCACCGGGGCGGGGCCGCCGGAACCGGGGCGCACCTGGGTGCGCTCGACGTCGTCGTCAACGTGCTGCTGCGGCCGGTGGCCCGGGGCAGGAAGCTGCGGGGCGGGGAATCCTGCTGCCGGGCCAGCCGGGCCTGCCGGACCTGCCGGTGCAAAGGATGCCGGGCTGGTGTAGGGCATCGTCTGGGACGGCATGGTCGCCGACGGTGCAGGGACGTGGCGGGAAACCGGCTGGGGTGCTGGAGCTTGGGGCGCCGGAGCCTGGGGAGCCGGAGCCTGGGAGGCGCCTGCCACCGGAGACACCACCGGCTGGACGGGCGGGAGGTCCAGCGGCGCGAAGCTGTAAGGGCCCTGGATACCGCCCGTGGTGATCGGGTCCCGGCCGGCCTTGACGTCGAAGACCAGGGTCCTGGCGGCGGCATCGTGCCAGCCGCGCAGGCCGCCGTCCTTGTCCCACCGGTTGGAGACCACCACCAGCACAGCCCACACGGCGCCGAGCAGGAGCAGCGGGCCAAGGATGAACAGCGCGGCGTCGAACCACCTGAAAACCACCACGAGCACCGCGGCCACCACGGCCAGCAGGACACCGGCGCCGGTGATCAGGCCGCGCAGGAAGACACCGCCGGCACCCGGCGCGTAGCCGTCCTTGTCGGCGCTGCGGATCCCCATGAGCAGGTTGCCCGGTGTCTTGCCGGTGCGGGCTTCCAGGCCCAGGAGCACGAAAAGGTACACGAGGGTAACACCGAGCCCGATGCCGCCGAACAGCACCAGGGAGGAGGTGTCGTAGACAATGAAGCCGCCGCTTCGGGTCCGGGTGATTCCGGCGAAGCCGATGGCAAAGGTCACCACCAGTACGGCCAGGGCAGGCAGCCAGTCAATGACGGCAGCACCAAGGCGCTTGCCCGCCGTAGCTGGAACAAGCTGAAGGTTCACTGCCATTCCCGTTCCTCCCCCTGGAGCGGCTTCCACCGTGGTGGATCCGCCGGCCTTGCCCGGCTCGGTGCCCTTACCTGCGATGGCCACCGGCTGAGCTGCCGGGGGCCTTTCCACTACCGGGATAGTACCGGGAATCCCCGGTGCGTGCGCGGGCCACGCTCCCTGTGCCGCGTCAAAGCTGCCGCTTCCGGCGGTACCGGGAGTGCGGGGGCGGCGCGCCGCCCGGTTGGGCAGCGGCGCGCCGCAGGCAGTGCAGAAGGTGGCACCCGCGCGGATGTGCTGGTGGCAGCGCGGGCAGCGTTCGGCGTCGGAGCTCACTGCTGGCCATGTCCTTGCTGGTGGTGGCCTGGCTGGCCTTCTGGCTGGGTTTGTCCGTGCGGCGTGCCGCCTTCCTGCGGCACGGTCCCTTGCGCTGGCGCAGCTTCCGGACCGCCAGGGGCACGACGGCGGCGCGCACCCAGGAGCCCGGCCGGCGCGGGCAGCCGCAGCCGGGCGCCGCGCAGGGTCAAGCCCCCTCCCGAGCCCATGGCTGTGCGGGCATCGGCCAGCAGGGACCGCGGCGAGAACCGTGCCTGCTGGCGCCGCCAGAAGCCCACGGTGGCGGTCATTTCCTTCAGGGACCCGTCGACCACCGTCCAGTAGTCGCGGACCTCCTCCTCGCTGGGCTGCCCGGCGCCAAAGATCGACGCGTCGGCCCGGCGTGCCAGCAGGGTGGTGGTCGCCTGGCTGGCCGGGAATGCCTCGGCCAGGACGGCAGCGCTTTCGCGGCGCGTCGAACGGGTGTCGACGGCGGCACCCATGTCGGTTGCCAGGCTCACCACCTCGCTCCATCCTCCGCCCACGCGCTGGGCCGGATTGCCGTCGCTGAAACGCGACTTCCGGCGTCGTGTCTTCAGCAGGGCAATCAGCAGCAGCGGCAGGGCAAGGATAGCGAGCGGAATCGCGACGACGCCCAGCGCACCCAGCAGGGCACCCCAGAACAGCCAGGGGTTGTTTTTCTTCTGGTCGGCGTCCAGCGCGTCGGGCGAGGAGTCCGGCGGCAGGTCCGCGGGCTCCTGCGGCGGGGGCGGCGGCTGCAGCACCTGCGGCTTGGGCTTGGACTTGTTTTCGGGGTCCGGCGGGATGGGGATGTTGTCCTTGGGCGGCGTCGGGTCGAAGCTGACCCAGCCCACCCGCTCGAACGCGACCTCCACCCAGGCGTGGACATCCTTTCCGGTGATCTTCACCTCGCCGGCGCCGTTTTCGGGGCTGGTCGGCTCCGGGTAGAACCCCATCACCACGCGGGACGGGATGCCCAGGTGCCGGAGCATCAGGGACATGGCGACGGCGTACTGTTCGTCGTCACCGAGCATCTGCTTGGCGGTCAGCAAGTTGCGGATCCGCGCGGACCCGTGGCCCGAGACGCTGGGCAGCTGCCCCTCGCTCACCAGCCCGTTGCTGAAGGCGCCGGTTTTCTGGAAGTGCGCCTCGATCTGGCGGACCCTGTCGATCGCCGTGGGCGCATCCGCCGAAAGGTCGTTGGCCTGCGAGCCCACGACCGGCGGTACCTCCAGCGGGTCCGGCAGGGAGACTTTCGCGAAGTCGTACTGTGTCAGCTGGCCGTGTTCGAGCTTGACGGGGTCAGACACCTGGACGCTGTAGGAATCCCCGCGCGCCAGCCCGTTCGTGCTCACGGCGGTGTCCGTGCCCGGGTTGAAGTAGAGGCCGGAGGCCGCGGCGGAGCCACCCTGGTCGAAGCTGATGCCGGTGGTCTTGCGCCCGCCGGGCACGAAGTAGCCCTGGTAGTCCTCGATGCTGATGCTGATCGAGTAGTCATTCGTCGGGACCACTCCGGAGGCTTCGGCGAGGGTGTTGATGGATTTCGCATCCCCCACCTTGCTGAAGTTGCCGGAACCGTTCGGGTCCATGTTGTAGTTGGTGCCGTTGAAGGCATCCAGGGCGCCGAGCCGCACCCGGCCGTCCCGTGGCAGGCCCTTGACCACGAACAGGGTGTCGTCCTTCTTGTCCTTCACGTAGGTCCGGAAGCTGGCCAGGGGCGTGATGTAGTCCTTGGGATCGAACGGTGGGACCACCACGTTCCGGAGGACCTTCCGTTCATCGCCGGCGCTCACCAGCGGGGCAGACACTGCCGTGACGCCGACACTCAGCGCGATCACGCCCGCGGCCATGCCCAGCCTCCTGATCCTGGCGCGCCGGGCGGCTGCGGAGTCGGTCTGCGGGGAGTTGACGGACACCCGCCGGGTGTTGTTCCGGCGCAGCACGTCGCGCCGGAAGGTGGCCCAGGCGATGCCCAGGACCGTCAGGCCGATCCCCCGCTCCAGCGTCAGGAACGCGGCGTTGGTGCTGAAGGCGATCCCGGTGACGAAGAGGACCAGGACCGGGAGGAGGGGCAAGTAGGGGCTCCTGGCCCGCCAGGTCAGGACCGCTGCCACCAGCGCCGTCACGAGGCAGCTGAGGAACGGGACGATGAGCACGCCACCCGCCGTTCCCACCGGGACCCCTACGGTGAGCATGTCCTTCCAGGCGAACACGATGCCCAGGAGCAGGGTCCGAAGGGACTCCAGGCTGGGCACGAAGCCGGCGATCGCCGCGTCGGGGACGGCCAGCCAGGTTCCCAGGACCAGGTAGGCGCCGAGGGCCAGGGCGGTGGTGATCAGCAGCCCCAGCCGCAGGTGGGCGTTGGCTGCGCCGATCGCCAGGCCAAGGAGGATGCCGCCGAATCCGGACAGCAGGTAGTAGGGGTCGCCGCCGAAGCTCAGGCCGAAGCCGAGCAGGCCGAGCCCCAGCAGGACCACCAGGGCTCCGGCGTCGAGCAGGAAGTGCCACGGCGGCTGGCCGTCCGCGAAGGCGGAGTCCTTGCCGGCGGCCTTGCGGCTGGTACGCGTCCGCCGGGGCTGCAGGTGTGGGGAGGTGCCGGGCGCGGTGCTCATGCGGCCGCCTTTCTCAGCACGATGGCGAGGTCGCCCAAGTCACCGAGCGTGAGGACGGTCAGGTCCGCGATGTTGGCGCGGCTGGGTGCTGCACCGGCTTCCACCCGGACCGCCAGGCTGCGCACGCCGGGCAGGACCGAGGATGCGGCGGAACGGAGCTGGGTGGCAGTGACGTTGCTTCCCACCACGAAGAACACCACGGAGGCGTTGGGAACGGTGTCCGCCAGGGTCCGGGCAAGGTCGACGGCGGTGCGGCGCATGGGTGCGCCGGCAACCCGGGTCATGTCGTCGAGCATGTTCCGCCCGGTTTCGCAGCGCAGCGGTCCCTTTTGGGTGAGGACGTCCAGTTCGCGCTGTTCGCGGATGGCCTGCCGGCCGATGGAAGCGGCAACGGAGATCGCCATCTCGAACTCATTTTCCGAGGCGTATTCGTCCGTGTTGATGGACAGTGAGATAGCCAGGTGGGCGCGGCGGGTTTCTTCGAACTGGCGCACCATCAGCTTGTTGGTGCGCGCCGTCGTCTTCCAGTGGATGTGCCTGCGGTCATCGCCGGGAACGTAGTCGCGCAGGGCGTGGAACGAGACGTCCGCGCTGGAGAGGTCGGTGGTGGGCATGCCTTCCAGGTCCCGGATGAAGCCCGCTGCCGAACCTGCCAGGGCGACGGTGCGGGGGTGGACGAAGAGGTCCTCCGGGTCCGTCCAGAGGACCTGGCGGCGCAGGAGGTGCAGGGGGTCTGCCCGGACCGAGCGTACCGGCCCCACCACGATGACGGCGCGCCGGGCGGTGGGGATGGTGAACAGGTCCTCGTGGACCTGGCCGGGTTTCATCCGGGGAAGGTGGAAGACGGCAGTGGTGCTGCCCACCGGCAGTTCCAGGGCGGCGGGCAGCAGCGGCCGGGCGGACGTGTTGGACACGGCAATGCTGCCTACGGCGCTGTCCCCCACTGCCACCCGCGTCCGGGCGAGGTCCAGCACCACCCCGTAGGACGAGCGGCCCAGGATGAAGGCGACCGCGATGATGAACATGGCGAACGCCGCGATGGCCGCGGCCTTGGCTTCCTGCCACCCAAAGGCCTGCCCCGTTGCCCAGAGCAGGATGGCGGCGGCAAGGACCGACCAGCCCAGGATGCTGACCACTGACAGCACCGGCCAGGCGTACTTGAGCCAGGTGTCCCGGACGGCACGCCACGCAGGCGTAAGGGCAAGGGCGGCGGTGTTGGTGGCCTCGGCCCACACGGCCGCTGGGTGCAGGCGGGTGGGGCGGCCGTTCCGGTGGAAGGGTTGCTGGAGTCGCTCCGCGAGCCGGGTCAGCGGGGTGCCGCTGGACGTGCCGTCGGACATAGGGTGTGCCTTCGTTGTTGCGCTGAAAGGGAGTGTGCTGGTGCGGGGCGCGTGCCCGGCGGGTCAGGCGCTGGTGCGCTGCTGCGGGGCGGCGACTTCGGCCAGGATCCTGGTCAGGACCGCTTCAGCGGTCGCACCCGAAAATTCGGCCTCCGGGTCCATGACGAACCGGTGGGTCCACACCACTGCCGCCAGTTCCTTGATGTCGTCCGGCAGGACGAAGTTCCGTCCCTGCGATGCTGCCCAGACCTTGGCGGCCCGGACCATGGCCAGGGCGCCGCGGACGGAGACACCGAGCCGGGTCTCCGGCGCGTTCCGGGTCTCCTCGCACAGCCGGGAGATGTATTCCAGCACCGCGGTGTCCACGTGGGCGGTGGCAGCGAGGTCAGCCATGTCCGCCACCGCCTGCGTGGTGATGACGGCGTTCAATTCCTTGGAACGGTCCTTCAGGTTGGATCCGCCAAGGAGCCGGACCGTGGAGGCGTGGTCCGGGTATCCGATGGAGGTCTTGATCAGGAAGCGGTCCAGCTGGGCCTCGGGGAGGCGGTAGGTACCGGCCTGCTCGATCGGGTTCTGGGTCGCCATCACCATGAAGGGCCGGCCGGCGGAGTACGTGACGCCATCGACCGTCACGCGGGATTCCTCCATGACCTCCAGCAGGGCGGACTGGGTCTTGGGCGAGGCACGGTTGATCTCATCGGCCAGGACGATGTTGTTGAAGATCGGGCCCTTGTGGAATTCGAATTTCTGCGTCTTCTGGTCGTAGATGGTCACACCAGTGACGTCGGAGGGCAGCAGGTCAGGGGTGAACTGGATGCGGTTGTTGGAGCCCTGCACGGTGGCCGCCAGGGCCCGGGCCAGGGAGGTCTTTCCGGTACCCGGCGCGTCTTCGAAGAGGACGTGGCCTTCGGCCAGCATCGCCGTGAAGGTCAGCCGGATGACGTGTTCCTTGCCCAACACTGCCTGGCCGACGTTGGCAACGAGCTTTTCGAACGTGTCGGCAAACCACGCGGCCTGCTCGGTGGTCATGGTCATGAGGTGGTTCCTTCTGCTGTGGTCAGGTTCTCCGCGGGGCCCGGCGGGCCCCGCGGCTGCGTTGCGGTCGGTTGGTCAGCGGTTGGGCATCCCGTTGGGTGGGTTGCACCCGACGTTGGAGGTATCGCAGCGGAGCCAGTTGCCCGCTGCCATGCCTTCGCTCAGGTGGTACCAGATGCCGCTGGGGTTGTTCGAGGTCTTGTACCAGACCTGGTAGCGGTCGGCCCGGGAGTAGGCGCCGGCGTCGAGCCATTTTCCTTCTCCGGTGCACTGGGACGGGTTCCCGGCGATGTAGCTGTCGGTGCCCTTGCGGGGTTCGGTGCAGCTGCGGACCGGGCTGGCGGTGACGTTCCAGGACGTGGGCGGGGGTGGGGTCGGGTCGGCGCCGGAAGTGGATGTGGCGGGTCCACCAATGGCACCATCCACCACGGTCACGGCACGTACGCGCAGCCTGTGGCTCTGGTCCCAGCCACCGGCACCGGCGTCGAACCTGTTTGCAGTCCCGACGTTCTGCCAGCCCCCGCCGTCCATGCTGACCTCGTAGTACTTGAGCGGCCGGCCGTTGGTGTTGGGGTCGTTCCACGTCCAGTGCACCTGGCCGTCGCCCTTTGCCGAGGTGGTGCCGTTGACATTCGGTGCGTTGGCCGGCCCGTACGGGTTGCCGTTGCCGATGGCGCTGGCATCGCCGGAAACGTTGTTCTTGGTGGAGGTGGCGATGATCGTCACGGTGATGTCCCGGCCGTTGGTCATGCCGCCGATGGTTCCGCCGCCGGCCGCGATGGGCCCGCTCCTGCCGTCGGCGTTGTAGGAGTACACGATTTCACTGGCGGTGGATCCGTTACGCTGGGCCTCCGTCAGGGGCGTGAACGTCACCTTAAGCTGCCCGCTGGTGCCGGTAGGCGCCACGCTTCCGCTGCTCACCATGCCCGGCTTGCCCACGGCACGGATCGCCGCCGACTGGGCGCTGGTGGCGCTGGTGCCGGCCTTGTTCGTGGCCGAAACCGTGAACGTGTAGTTCGTCTCAGAGTTGTCCACGGTGACGTTCTGCGAAGTTCCGGCGACCTGCTGGCTTGCCACGACGGCACCGCCGCGGAGGGTAGTCAGGGTGTAGGCGGAGATGGCGTCACCGTTGTTGTTGGGCGCAGCCCAGCTGACTTTCAGCTGGCTTTGCGATCCCACGGACGCGGCCTGTGACGCCGAAGGCGCAGTCGGCGTCGCGGGGACACCGGCCGGTACTTCGGCTGCCGAGTATGGGCTCCATTCGGACGGTTCCTTGGCGTCGTTCCGGGCCAGGACCCGCACCTTGTAGGACACGCCGTTCTGCAGGCCCTTCCAGACATAGCTGACCGAGGTCAGCCCCTGGACCTGGGCGTTCTGCCCTGCAGGCGCGGGTGAGATTTCCAGGTCGTAGGACTTGACCGGCGAGCCCTTGCTGGCCGGAGCCGTCCAGTTGATGGCCAGTTCCCTGTCGCCAAACTTCAGCGACGGTGCCAGCGGGGTATCGGGCTTGACGTCGGGCCGGACGTCGGCCGAGGCCGGGGACCGGTCCGACTCGCCGAACTCATTGGTGGCCGTCACCTGGAAGTGGTACGTGGTGTTGTTGGTCAGCCCGTTGAGCGTGCACGTGTTGGCCGGGCAGTCCTGCCGGAACCCGCCTTCGCCATACACGGTGTATTTGGTGATGGGCGAACCCCGGTCCGCCGCGGCGGACCAGTTCAGCAGCGCGGTTTGGTCGCCCACGCTTTGCGCCTGCGGCGTGGTGGGGGCGGCCGGCTTGTCCTTGACGGTCAGCCGCACCCGCGCAGTGGCGTGCCGGGATGCGTCCCCGGTCTTGTCCTCCACGGTGTAGGCCACCACCATGGTTCCGGTAAAGCCGGGGGCCGGCGTGACCGTCACCGAGTCACCGTTAACCCCCACGTTGCCGCTGCCCGTTTCGGTATTGGCCGCGATGATCTTCAGCGGTGTTTCCGGGAACGGGTTGGCATCGTTCGCCAGGACGTTGATGGTGACCGGTTTGCCGGCGGCGGCGTTGGCTTCGACGTCGTCGTTCGCCACCGGCTTGGGCCGGTTGGAGGCCGTCACGGCAAGCTGGTAGGTCGCCGTCGCTTCGAGCCCGCGCGGGTCCGTCGCCTTCACCTGGACCGCGGCCTTGGAGCCGGTGCCGGTGGAGTCCGCCGCCGAAACCTTCAAGGACTTGCCCTCGACGCTGGCGTTGAACCCGGCGGGGGCGCCGCCCACCAGTTCGTACTTCATTTTCCCGAGGTCGTCCCGGTCGGGATCGGAGGTCAGTTTCGCGAGGTCGGTGGTGGCCGAGTCACCCTTGGGGACGTCGATGGCGGCGCCCAGGAGTTCGGGCGGATTGTTCTTGTTCGGGTCGGGCAGGACCTTTGTGCGGATGCTGAGGGTGGCCTTCAGCCCGGCCGGATCGTCCGGTCCGGTGCCGTCGGTCACTTCGAAGGTCAGCGAACCGGGACCGACGTAGTCTGCGCCGGCGGTGTACTTCAAGCCGGTGCCGTCGCGGGTGACCGGGTTGCTGCCGTCAGCACCGATGAGCTTGATCCGGTCGGCCTGGGTCAACCGTGGCGACTTGCCTTCGCGGACCTTGACCCACTCGTTGAGGTCGACGTCGACGGATTGCCCGGACACCACCTCGAGGACCTCGTCCTTTGCCAGTGTGGGGACCTGCTGGCCGAGGCCGGGAACCCAGATGACGGCCGTGGACTTGAGCCCGTCCACGTCCTCCACGGTGTAGGGGATGAGCTGGGGCTGATCGGTGAGGTCGACCAGCATGTTCCCGTTGCCCCCGGGCCTGGCCGTGGCGGCCTCGGTGCTGATCTTCAGGTTCTCCCCCACCCCGTCGGGGTCTTCGTCGTTCTTGAGGACGGGAACATCCACGGCGGTCTTGCCCATGGTCTGGGCGGACGTCACCCTGTCGTCCCGGGCGAGCGGTGCCTTGAGCGGTACGTCGTTGTCCACCACCATGCGGATGGTGGCCTGGGCTGTGGCGTCCCGGTCGTCGGCGATGGTGTAGCGGACGTTGACCGTCCCGGCCTCGTTGGGGGCCAGGAGGAGGATGCGGCCGCTGTTCCTGCTCACGGTAGCCTGCAGCGCGGGATCGGCCTCGATGCCGTCGGTGAGGATGCGGATGCGGTCGCCGTCGGGATCGGTGTCGTTTGCGGTGGCGTCGACGGCGATCTGGCGGCCGGGCCGGACCCGGACCTCGTCGTCCACGGGCGTTGGCTTCTGGTTCATGTCACCGCGGGGGGCGACGCCAACCGTCACGGTGCCGGTGTTCACGGCGCCCTGGCGGTCCACCACCTTGTAGCGGAAGGTGTCGGTACCGGCCCCGTCCCCGGCGGCGGTGAAGTCAATGAAGCTGCTGCCCACGGTGGCCGTGCCCATGGCCGGGGTGCTGTCGATGCCGGTCAGTTGGACGGAGTCGCCGTCGGGATCGATGCCATCGAGCGGGACAGGGATCCGGACGGTCCCTGCAGCCACCACACGCGCGGTGAGGTTGCGCGGCTGCGGCCGGGAGTTCTCCGCGCCTTCGAGCGGCAGGATATGGATGGTGACGGCGGCGGCGCTCTTCTGTCCCTGGGGGTCCACGGCGTTGTAGATGGCGCGGACGGTCTTGGGCTGGCTGCCCGCGATGAACCGGAGCGTGTTCTCGGAGACGAAGCTCTTGCCGTCGGCCGGGTCCACGGCCTGCGGCAGGACGGGGTCAACGGTCAGTTCCTGGCCCTGCGGGTGCGTGTCGTTGTCCAGGACAGGGATGGTGACGACGTCGTTGACGCGGACATTGACTTCATCCGGCTTGGGCTGCGGTGCCTCGACGACGGCCGGGGCCGGGACGGGCACCACGGAGACGCTGCCCGTGGCGGACTTCCTGCCGTTGGACATCGTGTATTCGAAGAGGATGGGGTCCTTGGTTCCCAGGATGTCCGTGATCCTCAGGACGCTGTGGTTGATCACGCTGACGGATACCGGCGCGTCTTCGGGCAGTTTGACTGACTGCAGCACGAGCACGCCGCCGGAGGGGTCGGAGTCGTTGGCCAGCGGGTCCAGCAGCACGCTTCCGCCGGCAGGCATCAGCGCAACGTCGTGGACTGCCACGGGGTCGCCGGTGTCGTTGCCGGATTCCACATCCACGCGGATAAGGCCCTGGCTGCTTTGGGGCCCGTTGCTGGCGATGTACGTCAGGTAGACCGGGCCCGGGGTGGTGCTGCGGAACGTGAAGGTGCCGCCGTCGGTCACCGGGCCGAGATCGGCCGGACCGTTGGCTTCCACCTGCGCCAGCCGGAGCGCGCCGCCGTTCGGGTCGACGTCGTTCTTCAGCGGCGAGATGACCAGGTCCTGGCCCACCACGGCCGTGACATGGTCCGCGTTGACCACCGGGGCCAGGGCGCCCGGCGGCTGGACGTTGACCACCACCTTGCCGGTGACCGTGGCGCGGCCGTCCCAGATGGTGACCTGGACGTTCTTCTTGCCGGCGGTTGCGCCGGAGTCCTGGAAGGTGAGCAGGCCGTCGCGCCGGACCTTGACCTGGTCCTGGTCGTTGTCCGCCTTGGCGTCCAGCAGGACCAGATCGTCGCCGTCGGGGTCGATCCAGTCGGTCAGGATGTTCTGGCTGACGGTTTTGCCCTGTTCCACCAGCATGGTGGTGTCCTCGCCGCGCTTGAACTTCGGCGGCTTGTTGTCGTCCGGGCCCACCACGCTGAGCGTGACCTGGCCGGTGGCGGACAGGCCGCGGCCGTCGGAGGCGCTGTAGTTGAACGTCTCCGTGCCCGGTTTGGCGTCCGCGGGGACGGTGATCTGGAAAGCTGTCCCGCCATAGATGTTTTCCAGGGTGCCGGACTTGGGCGCGGCCTCCGGCGCCACGGCAGCCGTCAGGACGTCGCCGTCGGGGTCTGAGTCGTTGTCCAGGACGCTGAGGATGGTGGTGCGGCCGGGGCGCACGCCGACGGCGTCGGGCTTGGTTTCCGGCGGCCGGTTGGGTTTGGTCCGGTCCGGCAGGACGTTGATGGTGTTGTTGTCCGCCGATTCCTGGTCCTGGTCGTCGGATTCGTTCTTGGGTGGGATGACGTCGTCCCAGTTGTTGACCAGCTGCATGTTCTGGTTCACCAGCCACACATTGCCCGAGTTCACATCATTCAGGACCACCAGGTCCCGGTTCACCCGGAAAACATACGACGGCGACGCACTCGCCTTGGGCACCTCAACGTTCCTGTCATCACCATCATTGACGCAATCACGCACATACTTGTTCGCACCCGACCACGCCGCATGCACACACCCGCCCAACTGCACCGGCGCCGCAGGAACACCCTCGCCATCGAACGCCACCACCTTCGCCGTCCCGCCATCCAACGGCTGCTTCAACAACGCCTTCCGCGTCGCCACCGCCACGACATCACTGCCCGGCCCCGCCTGCTGCAACTTCGCATCCCGCGCATTCTCCAGCTGCAACCGCTTGCCACCGGGAAGGAACAGGCTGCCCGCGGCAGCATCCAACACCACCGGCCGGTCCCCCACCACCGTCATCTGAAGATCCCCAGCCCCCCTCAGGTCAGCCCACGTATCCGACTCCGACGACGTCACCCCGCCGTCGGCATCGACCCCCGTCACCGTCACCGTCCCGGTCTTCGGATCCGCCGAATAAATCCGGTCATCCGAACCCACAGCAGACACCGTGCCCTCCGAACCCACCAACACCGGCTCAGACGCTTCCTGATCAAAACCATTCACCGTCGACGGCGAAACAGCCCACACCTTCCCCGACGCAGCATCCGTCACCGACATCGTCCGCGCCCCAAAACTCACATCAGCAGCCCCCGGCAACTGCTTATCCCCACCAAGGCGCATATTCGCCGGCGACACCTGGTTCAACGTCGAACCAGTCTCATCATCAACAAACACCTCACCCGCATGCTGCAACACATCAAACGTCGCCGACGCCGGCGTCACCGCACCATCCAAAACACGCGACGGATAATTCAACCGCCCCACCGCATTCTTCGACTTACTGACCACCCACACGCCACCGTCGTTCAACTCCACCTCAGTGGTCTTAAACCCCGGATACAACACAGCACCCGTCACCACAACAGCCAAAACAACACCAAACGCCGTCCCGGCAAGGCGGCGGGAGCGCAGCAGGCGGCGCCATGCGGGCACCCCTGTGGCAGGGCTTTGGGCGCGCGTTTGTCCGCGACGTTTCATTCCTTGAATCCCCCGAAAATATGTGGCCTGCGGCCGGCCGGCTTCCTCAGGAGCCGGGCACCACAACAATACCGCCAATCCACCAACAAGTGGATAAATTCAGTGCAGCGGCGGCGGTTACCACAGCAGCCCCGTTTCCAGTCTGGAATTCCTAGTCCAGGACCAGGCCCTTGCCACGGCCGCGCGTAAGGCGGACCGGCCGGATTTCGCCGAAGCCGCGGACGTTTTCCGGCGGCTGCGGGATCATGATGAACCGTTCGTCATGTTCCAGGGCCGACGCGGTCATCGAGTCCACCAGGACGGTGCCCGGATCGGCAAGGCTGGTCAGGCGTGCGGCGAGGTTGACCGTGGGGCCGTAGATGTCCCCGAGCCGGGACAGGATGCGGCCCCAGACCATCGCCACCCGGGCTTCGGGCAGGATCTCGTCCTCGGTGAAGGCCTCGGCCAGGGCGAGCGAGATCTCGGCGCCGGCCGCCGGGGTTTCGGCAATGTAGAGGACTTCGTCGCCAACGGTCTTGACCAGCCGGCCGCCGCCCACCGAGATGATTTCCGCGCACTTGTTTTCGAAGCGCTGGACCAGCCGGGCGAGGGTCTTCTCATTCATCCGGCGGGACAGGCTGGTGTAGGAGACCAGGTCGGCGAAGCCGACCGCGCGGGCCAGGGGCAGCGGCGCGTCGTCCTCGTCGCCCTCCCGGCCCTCTTCGCTTGCCTGCAGGCCGGCCTCGGCCCGCACCGCGAGCCGCTGGACTCCGGCATTGAGTTGGCGGCGCCAGGAGTAGACCAGCACCTCCTCGAGTGCGTCCACCAGGGCGGGAAGTTCGTTGACCAGGCGTTTGCGGGCCACCGCGTCCGTGACGCCCTGCTCGTGGACCATGTCCTCCACCAGGGCCTCGATCTGCCAGACCACCATGCGGTCGGTCATCTGGCCGATGGCGCGGGTGACGGAAATCGCCGCTTCCTCGGTCAGCTTGCCGGCACGGACCAGGTCCACCACAGTGGACAGGGCCGCCTGGTCACGTTCAGTGAAGGCCACGTCCTCGTCCCCGAAGTTGGGGAAGCCAAGGGCGCGCCAGAGTTTCCGAGCAGAGAGCAGTGAGAGGCCGGCACCGGCTGCGACTTCACGACGGCGGAGCTTGCGTTCGCCGCCGAGGAGCCGGGCTTCGAGCGCTTTCATGGCCAGCCGCTCGGCGGACATGGCGCCTGTGGCGGGATGCCGGTCCACACCGGGCGGCGGTGCGGCGGGTTCCGGCGATGTCGCGGAGTATTCAAAGGAGGCCGTATCAACGGAGCGGGTGTCAGGGGCGATGCTGTTCATGCGTTCCTGCTGGTCCTCATCGTTCATCCCGTCCACCTTCTCTCAAACTTTCCGGTAAAGCCCCGGCTGCGTATTGCCCCGCTGCACCCGGCCCTGCGTCGTCGTCGTCCGGCAGTTCCCCGATGGCATCGAGGATAAAGTCCCGGAACCTGGAGACCTCGGGTACGTCGCGGAAGACCACCACGCCCTGGTACCCGGTCTCCAAGGATATATTCCCGGACCGCACCAGGCGTTGCAGCAGCGTCTCGTGGACTGCCAGGTTGCGCACCGAGGCGAGGTTGACCTGCTGCTCCCGGCGGTTCAGGATGCCGTAGCGGGCCACCATCCGCCGGCTGGTCAGCGTGTAGCGGGTGCCGTGCCAGCGGAGCAGCCGGGGCAGGCAGTAGCCGAGCCACACCGCTGCGGCCGCTGCAACGCAGGCAGCCACCAGCCAGGGCGTCCCCCTGGCGCCGAGGGCCGGCACCGCGCGGGCGCCGCCGCGGATGATCCAGGCGGAGGCGAAGGCGGCCAGTGCGGGTGCCAGCACGAAGGCCACGGCTGCTCCGGCGAGTTTCCTCGGCTGCGGGCGGGTGGTGACTATGACTTGCTCGCCCGGGACGAGGCCTTTACGCATAACCGCCTTCGCCGGGTCCTTCAGGCGCATTCCACGGCCGCAGGTGCACCACGTCCCCCGCTGTCACCACGTGCTCGTGGGAGTCCTTGTCCACCACAAGCAGGGAACCATAGTCGTCCAGCCTGGTGGCGTGTCCGATGATCTCATGGTCACCGGGAAGCTGTGCCCGCACCTGCTTGCCGAGTGTCACCATGGCTGCTTCCACCCGTTTGTGCAGTGACGGGCCGCCTGCCATGCCCGCGGTGGGGTCGCCGTCGGCATTGCAGAAACTGCGGTACAGGACCGCGAAGTGGGACAGGTAGCTCTTGAGGAGGGCGGTACGGTCCGTGGTGCGCGCCCCTTCCAGGAGCACCGACGTCGCCGTGGGGACCGGCAGGTCTTTTTCGCCCAGGGTCACGTTCAGCCCCGTACCGAGGATGACCGGCGGGACGCTGCCGTCCGCCATGGGACCAAGCTGGGCCAGGATGCCGGCAATCTTGCGTCCCCGCACCAGGACGTCGTTGGGCCACTTGAGTTCGGCGGGGAGGCCTGCCGTTTCCACGAGTGTCTCGCGCAGCGCCAGGGCCGCGATCAGGGACAGCCAGGAGTAGCTCTGGGTGGGAAGGGGCCTGCGGTCGGCGTTGACGGGGCGCAGGACCACCGAGACGGACACAGAGCTCAGCGGCGGCGCTTCCCAGCGCCGGTCCAGGCGTCCCCTGGCGGCGGTCTGGTATTCGGCGGTGAGGACGGATAGGTCCGGCCAGGCCGCAGGCTCGACCGCGACGAAGCGGAGGAGGTCGGCATTCGTGGAGCCGGTGGAGTCAACGACGTCGATGCGGGGAATCCCCGCAGCCGAGAGGAAGCGCTCGTCGGCCAGGTCACTTCTGTCCAGGGGGGTGCCCGGTGCGTGTGCGTCGTCCATAGCTAAATCCTACCGAGCCAAATCCCGCCAGGCGCCGTACAGCCCGGGCGCAGGCGCTAGAGGAAGATGTCCGGAACCAGCTGGTCCTCCGGTGCCCCAAGACTGTAGGGGCGGAAGTCCGCCACTCCTGCCGCCGCCAGGACCTGCTCGTCCGTGTAGAAGTTTCCGGTAGCGGCGGCGCCGGCATGGAGGTTGCCTCCGGTCAGGACCGCGTGGGCGGCGTCGGCCATGATCTGCGGCCCGCGGGCAGCCAGTACCATCGTGTCGCCGTGGGGCATGTTCCGGATGGCTGCGGTGTCGATCAGGGTGCACGGCCACAGCGAATTGACCCTGATGCCGTCCTCTTTCAGTTCCTCGGCCAGTCCCAGCGTCGTCAGGCTCATCCCGTATTTCGCCATGGTGTAGGCAAGGTGCTTCCCTGCCCAGTGGGGATCGAGGTTAAGCGGCGGCGAGAGCGTCAGGATGTGCGGCTGCGCCGAGGCGCGCAGGGCGGGCAGCGCCAGCTTGGACAGCAGGAAGGTACCGCGCACATTGATGTCCTGCATCAGGTCGTACTTTTTCATGTCCACGTTGTCCGTGGTGGACAGGTCAATGGCGGAGGCGTTGTTGATGACGATGTCGACGCCGCCGAAGCGCTCCACAGCCGCCGCCACAGCCCCTGCCACATCCTCGTCCCGGCGGACGTCGCCCACCAGCGGCAATGCCTGGCCGCCTGCCTGCACCAGTTCCTCCGCGGCAGTGAAGACCGTGCCCGCCAGCTTGGGGTGGGGTTCCCCGGTCTTGGCCAGGAGCACGATGTTGGCCCCGTCCCGGGCAGCCCTCCTGGCTATGGCAAGGCCTATGCCGCGGCTTCCGCCGGAGATCAGGAGCGTACGTCCGGCGAGGGTGCCGGAGGCCTGGTACGGGCTGCCGGAAGCGGGCAAAGCCTCATCGCTTGAAGTCATGGAAACACTGTAACCCAGGCAAGTTACCGGTGAGTAACATTGCGTGCGGGGTGCCGGATCGACAGAAAATTGTAGGTTCCCTACAGCTGTGGGTGCCCAAACCGTCACTAGACTTGCCACCAGGGTTCGTCTTTTGTGTGGATGCTACTTAATCTCCGCAGCGCCGGGCCCGCCAGCGAACAGAACCAATCTGCAACAGAGCCGGAGACACTTGATGAGCCACGATCTGACAACGACAGCGGGAAAGATCGCCGATTTCCGCGACCGCCAGGCGCGTGCAGAACAGCCCTCCGGCCCCGAGGCCATCGAAAAGCAGCATGCCCGCGGCAAAAACACGGCCCGCGAGCGCATCGAACTCCTGCTCGACGAAGACTCGTTCGTCGAATTCGACGCCCTGGCCGTGCACCGCTCCACAGCCTTCGGCATGGAAAAGAAGAAGCCGCTCGGCGATGGCCTGGTGTCCGGCTACGGCACGGTGGATGGCCGCCTGGTGGCGGTCTACAGCCAGGACTTCACGGTGTACGGCGGATCGCTGAGCCAGGTCAACGGCGAAAAAATCGTCAAGGTGCAGGAGTTCGCACTGCGCAACGGCTGCCCCGTGGTCGGCATCCTGGACGGCGGCGGCGCCCGCATCCAGGAAGGCGTTGCCTCGCTGGCCATGTTCGCGGACATCTTCCGCAACAACGTCCACGCCAGCGGCGTGGTACCGCAGATCTCACTCATCATGGGCCCCTCCGCGGGCGGCGCCGCCTACTCCCCCGCGCTCACCGACTACGTGGTGATGGTGGACAAGACCTCGCACATGTTCATCACTGGCCCCGACGTCATCAAGACCGTCACGGGCGAAGACGTGGACATGGAAACCCTGGGCGGCGCCCGGCAGCACAACGCCACCACCGGCACGTCCACCTACCTGGCGTCCGACGAAACCGACGCCATCGAGTTCGTGCGCGAACTGCTGGATTTCCTGCCATCCAACAACCTGTCCGAGGCCCCCGTGCTGGGCCACCAGCAGGAGCTGGAAATCGACGACGACGACCTCGCCCTGGACGCGCTGGTGCCGGATTCCGCCAACCAGCCCTACGACATGCGCGCCGTCGTCGAGCAAATAGTGGACGACGGGCATTTCCTGGAGATGCAGGCCCTGTACGCCCCCAACGTGATGATCGGCTACGGCCGGGTGGAGGGCCACACGGTGGGCATCGTGGCCAACCAGCCCCTGCAGTTCGCCGGGACCCTGGACATCGCCGCCTCGGAAAAGGCAGCCCGCTTCGTGCGGCACTGCGACGCCTTCAACATCCCGATCATCACGCTCGTGGACGTTCCCGGCTTCCTGCCCGGCAAGGACCAGGAATTCCAGGGCATCATCCGCCGCGGCGCCAAACTCCTCTACGCCTACGCCGAAGCCACCGTCCCCAAGCTCACCGTCATCACCCGCAAGGCCTACGGCGGGGCGTACATCGTGATGGGCTCCAAGAAGCTCGGCGCCGACCTGAACCTGGCCTGGCCCACGGCCCAGGTCGGCGTGATGGGCGCCCAGGGCGCCGTCAACATCCTCTACCGCCGCGACCTCGCTGCGGTCGCCAAGGACGGCGGGGACGTCGAGGCCCGGCGCGCCGAAGTCATCCGGCAGTACGAGGAAGAGCTCCTGAACCCCTACCAGGCGGCCGAACTCGGCTACGTGGACGCCGTGATCGCCCCCTCCGATACCCGCATCCAGATCATCAAGGGACTGCGGGCACTGCGCGACAAGCGCGCCAGCCTGCCCGCCAAGAAGCACGGGAACATCCCGCTGTGACCGCGGCACACGGGCACGAATCCAGCGCGGCGGCCGCCGAAGCCCCGGAAGCCCAGGCCGCTCCCCTGCTCTCGGTTGTCAAAGGGCAGCCGAACGCCGAGGAACTCGCCGCCCTGACCGCCGTCGTCCTTTCCCTCGGCGTCCCTGCCCCCGCCAAGGCAGGCGCCCCGAGCGTCCGGCACTGGGTGCGCAGGCAACAGCTGCGTCTCGCCCCCACGCCGGGGCCGGGAGCCTGGAAGCGCAGCGGCCGGTAATCCCCACCCACCGCCGGCCTGCCGGGTTAGGCTCGGGGGGTGACTATCGAGACTGCACCCGCTTCCCGTCCGCACACCCGGATTGACGCCGTCGCGGACGCGTATACCGACACCCTGATCCGGCTCAACCCAACCCTGGCCACCACCCTTGGCCTGCCCGGGCACGAGACGGAATACCAGGACTTCTCCCCTGCCGGCATCGCCGGGTTCGCTGAGGCCGCACGGGATGCCCTGGCCGCGCTGGAGGGCCTGGAGCCGGAGGATGACGTGGACGCCGTCACGCTCGACGCGATGCGGGAACGCCTCGGCCTGCAGCTGCTGATCCACGCCTCCGGATGGGAATACGCGGAGCTGAACAACATCGCCTCGCCCGCCCAGGACATCCGCGCCATCTTCGACCTCATGCCCACCGCCACCGAACGGGACTGGGAGCACATCGCCGGCCGCGCGCAGAACGTTCCCGCGGCACTGGACGGCTACAGGGAATCTCTGCGCATGGCCCGCGACGCCGGCAAGGTAGCCGCAGCACGCCAGGTGCGGATTGTCATTGAACAGGTCGCCAAGTACGCGGCGCCGGACGGCTTCTTCGCCAAACTCGCGGCAGGGGCCGCCACCGCTGCCGGGCCGTTGCCCGCCGCGCTGCAGGACAGGCTCGACGCCGGCGCCGGCGCCGCCCGCGACGCTTACACGCGGCTGGCGGAGTTCCTCCGCACCGAACTGCTGCCCGCCGCGCCGGAAAAAGATGCGGTCGGCAAGGCCCGCTACGCCCTGGCGTCCCGCTCCTTCCTGGGCGCCGAGGTGGACCTGGAGGAAACGTATGCCTGGGGCGTGCAGGAACTGGACCGGCTGATCGCGGAACAGGAACAGGTGGCCGCCACGATCAACGCCGGCGCCACCATCGCCGAAGCCAAGGAGATCCTGGACAACGATCCGGCCCGTCAGCTCAAAGGCACCGACGCCCTGCGCACCTGGATGCAGGAACTCTCCGACAGGGCCATCGCGGAGCTGGCAGGGGTTCACTTCGACATCCCCGACGTGATGAAGAAACTCGAATGCCGGATCGCCCCCACGGACGAGGGCGGCATCTACTACACGGGCCCGTCCGAGGACTTCAGCCGGCCCGGGCGCATGTGGTGGTCCGTCCCCGCCGGCGAGGACACGTTCACCACCTGGGCCGAAACCACCACCGTGTACCACGAAGGCGTCCCGGGCCACCACCTGCAAATAGCCACCGCCACCTACCGGCGCGAGCTGCTGAACAAGTGGCGGCGGAACGTGTGCTGGACCTCCGGCCACGGCGAAGGGTGGGCACTCTACGCAGAGAAGCTGATGCAGGAACTGGGCTACCTCAAGGACCCCGGCGACCACATGGGCATGCTGGACATGCAGCGCATGCGCGCCGCGCGCGTGGTCTTCGACATCGGCGTCCACCTCGAACTCGACATGCCGGAACGGTGGGGCTCCGGCACGTGGACCGCCGACAAGGGCTACGCGTTCCTCCAGCAGAACCTTCCCATCAGCGAAGGCCAGCTCAACTTCGAATTCATCCGCTACCTCGGCTGGCCCGGCCAGGCCCCCTCCTACAAGGTCGGCCAGCGCCTCTGGGAACAGATCCGCGCCGAACTCGAGGCACGGCCAGGGTTCGACCTCAAGGAGTTCCACACCAAGGCCCTTAACATCGGCTCCGTGGGACTCGACACCCTGCGCCGGGCGCTCCTTGGGTAGCGCGCCCTGCTCCGCGAGACATTAAGCACATCCATGCCGGGAATAAGTAACAAACCGGGCTGCAAGCCCTGATTTTACGGGGCTTGCCAGCTCCGGCGGCATTTTGTCCTGCGTAATATTTCTCAATGTTCTTTCGACGTGGTATGCGCATGCCGTCTAGCTTGTTCTGGTGAGCACTTCTACCAGCAACCCCGCATCCTCCGGGAAGACCGCATTCCAGCTGCCCAAGTGGGCCGGCTCGTTCGGCTTCCAGATCATCGCCGCCCTCATCGTGGGCCTGGGGCTTGGCCTGCTGGCCAAGTACACCGGCAGCACCAAGGCCAACCCGAACGGCCTCGGCGCGACGCTGCAGACCATCGGCTCCAGCTACGTCTCCCTGCTGCAGACCGCCGTCGTTCCCCTGATTTTCACGGCCGTCGTCAGCTCCATCTCCAACCTCCGCCAGGTGTCCAACGCCGCAAGGCTGGCGTGGAACACGCTCCTCTGGTTCGCCATCACGTCCCTGATCGCCGTGCTGATCGGCATCGGCCTGGGCGTCCTGCTGCAGCCCGGCGCCAACACCGGGATCACCGGCGAGGCCAAGTACTCCGGCAAGTCCGGTGACTGGTGGTCCTTCCTGGTCGGCCTGTTCCCCAAGAACTTCCTCGGCCTGGGTGCCAGTTCCACCGTTGCCGAATCCGGCGCCGTCACCACCTCCGTCAGCTTCAACGTCCTCCAGATCCTGGTCATCGCCATTGCAGTGGGCGTCGCCGCCCTGAAGGTGGGCAAGGCCGCAGAGCCCTTCCTCAAGCTCAACGCCTCTGCCCTGGCCGTCATCCAGAAGGTCCTCTGGTGGATCATCCGGATCGCGCCGCTGGGCACTGTCGGCCTCATCGGCAACGCCGTGGCCGTCTATGGCTGGGACACCATCGGTTCGCTCGGCAAGTTCACTGTTGCCATTTACATCGGCCTGGCCCTGGTGCTCTTCGCGGTCTACCCCGTCCTGGTCCGCAGCCACGGCCTGTCCATCAAGCAGTACTTCTCCGGCGTGTGGCCCGCCGTCCAGCTGGCCTTCGTCTCCCGCTCCTCGGTGGGAACCCTTCCGCTGACCCAGCGGGTCACCGAGCGCAGCCTGGGCGTCCCCCGCGCCTATGCATCCTTCGCCGTCCCGCTGGGCGCCACCACCAAGATGGACGGCTGCGCCGCCATCTACCCCGCCGTATCGGCGATCTTCGTGGCCCAGTTCTTCGGCATCCAGCTCGACTTCAGCCAGTACCTGCTGATTGCCCTGGTCTCCGTGCTGGGCTCCGCGGCAACCGCCGGAACCACCGGCGCCGTCGTCATGCTCACGCTGACGCTCTCCACTCTGGGCCTGCCGCTGGCCGGTGTCGGCCTCCTGCTGGCCATCGACCCCATCCTGGATATGGGCCGTACCGCCGTCAACGTGGCAGGCCAGGCCCTGGTCCCCACCATCGTGGCAAAGCGCCAGGGCATCCTGGACGAGTCGCTCTACAACGCGCCCCGCAACGGCACCCCCTTCGTTGAAGAGGACGCAGCCAATGGCAGCACCGCCACGGACGGAAACAGCGCCGACACCGCATCCCGCGAACTGCAGGATGCCAAGGCCTAGCCTCAACCGGTAACCGCAGGGTGCTCCGGGAAGTCCCCGGGAATCTGAACGCCTCAGATTCCCGGGGACTTCTTTGCCTTAACGCCCGCCGCCTCCGATGATGCCGTTCTGCACGGCCTTCGTGACGGCGTCGGCTTCAGCCTGGGTCAACTTCCCGTCCGCCACGGCCTTGTCCAGCCTGGTCTTGAGCTCAGCCGCATGCTCGGCCTGCTCCTCGGTGCGCAGTTCCTGCAGGGCTGCGGTCACCTTCGATTCGTCGATGCCCAGGGATTCGGCCAGCGATTTGGCCAGCACCGCCTCACGGGCGGCGGGGTCCGGCCTCTGGCCCTCCGCCGGGGGCGTGGTGGGCTTGTTGGCCTCACGGAAGGCCTTCAGCGCGTCGGTCACCTTGGCCTCATCGACGCCCAGCTTGGCTGCCAGCTCGGAAGCCTGTACGGGACCGTGGCCACCGCGGCCACCGTGCCGCCCCATGCCGTCCGGCGCGGTGTTGCCATCAGCCGGGGCGCTGGAACTCGTGGTCGGTGCCGGCGCAGGCGCCGTGGTGGTGGCCGATGCCATCCCGGCCACCCCGATCCCGCCTGCCAGTGCCAGCGCAGCCGCTGACAGGCCCAGGGTCATTTTCTTCGTGCGTGTCATCTTCGTTGTCTCCTCGATGGGCCGTCGCTTGACGGCGGATGGTCTGCCTCTTTCGAGACACCTCCAGCATCGGCGGCCAGCTTCTGGAGAGCCTGTTGGGAACCTTTCGTTCTGCTGTGAATCTAAGTTGCCCTGAGTGCAAAGTTGCACGTAGTGTAATTCCGTGACTTCCGCGACTTCACCCGGCGACAGCGGACCTGCCGCACCCTCCCGCCGCGAGCTCAACAAGGCCGCCACCCGGCAAGCCATTACGGACGCTGCCCTCGGGCTCCTGCGCGCCAAGGGCCCGGGGAACTTCACCGTGGAGGACATCGCGGACGCGGCAGGGATCTCGCGCCGCACCTTCTTCAACTACTTCGGCAGCACGGACGCCGCACTTGCCTCCATCGTGCACGGCTTCCTGGACAACGCCATCCAGCAACTGCGGCTTCGGCCCGCCGATGAGCCACTGCTCGAGTCAGCGCAGGCGGCCCTGACGGCCCTCGCCGACCCTCAAGCCGTGGCCCCCTTGGCGGAGCTGTTCACCCTTACCCAGCAGAGCCCGCTCATGCAGCACAGCGAGCTTGAGGCCTGGGACCACTGCAGGGCCCAGGTTTTCGACGTCGCGCGGGAGCGGCTGGGCGGCGGCGCTGAACAGGATGAGCTGTACGTCCACGCGCTGGCCGGCTCCATCATCTCCTGCGGCAAGGCTGCCATGGAGGTCTGGTTCAACCGGCGCGGGCCGGACCTGACGCCCTCCTCCCTGGCCGAGCTCCGCCAGCTGCTCATCGATTCCATGGCCCTGCTGGGCACCGGCTTCACCAACCCTGCATTCCTTTCCGCTTCCCGTTCCTCCTGATCAGATCGGCCCTGCGCATGGCACTCCTCCTCTACCGGCTCGGCACGTTTTCCTACCGCCACCGCTGGCTGGTCATCTCGCTCTGGCTCGCCGTACTGGTGGCCGTGGGCGGATCAGCCGCAGCGTTCCACGGCACCCTTTCCAACAACTTCCAGATCCCGGGGACCGAAACCCAGCGGATCGCGGACAAGCTCAAGCAGGAGCTGCCCTCAGCCTCCGGCGGCAGCGCCACGATCGTTTTCGAAGCCCCCGACGGCGGTTTCACGGCTGAGAGCCGGGCGGCAGTGACGGATGCCTTGAAGAAGCTCCAGACCCTTCCCGAGGTGCGCGGCACGGTCGACCCGTTCGCAACCCAGGCCCAGGTGGACCAGGCGGGCAAGGCCGTCACCGACGGCGAACAGCAGCTGGCGGCAGGCCAGGGGCAGCTCGACGCCGCCAGGGCGCAGCTGGAGGCCGGCAAGGCGCAGCTGGCTGCAGCCGAGCAGCAGCTCACCGCTGCCGGCGCACCGGCAGCCCTGGTCGACGCACAGCTGGGCCAGCAGAAGGCAGCGCTGGCAGCCGGCCAGGCAAAGCTCGACGCCGGCACCCAGGAACTGGAGGCCAACAGGGCCAAGCTGGAACTCGGCAAGCGCCAGGCCCAGGCAGCCTCGGCCATCCGCTTCGTTTCCGAAGACAACAAGGCAGCCGTGGCACAGGTGCAGTTCAAGACCTCCATCAACGGCCTGGGCCCGGTGGTCCGGAAACAGGTGCAGGACATCGCCCACGGGACGTCCGCAGCCGGCGTCACCGCGCTGGCCAGCAAGGAAATCACCGAGGACATTTCTGCGTTGTTCGGCACCGCTGAGGTCGTCGGCATCGCCGTGGCCGCCCTCGTCCTGATCCTCATGCTGGGCACCCTGATCGCCGCAGGGCTTCCGCTGCTGATGGCCATCATCGGCGTGGGAGTCGGCGTCGGGGTCACCTTCGCCCTCTCCGGGCTCTTTGACATGAGTTCAATCTCCCCCATGCTGGCGCTCATGCTGGGCCTCGCCGTGGGCATCGACTACTCGTTGTTCATCGTCAACCGGCACCGGACCCAGCTCCTGGCCGGCATGGACCCCGAAGAGTCCGTCGCCCGGGCCAACGGCACCTCCGGCAACGCCGTCGTCTTCGCAGGCCTCACCGTGATCATCGCCCTTGCTGCGCTGGTGGTCCCGGGGCTTCCGTTCCTCACCGTCATGGGCCTTGCCGCCGCGGGCACCGTAGCCGTGGCCGTGCTCGTTGCCATCACCCTGACCCCGGCCATGCTGTCCCTGATCGGCCGCCGCATCATCTCCAGGCGGGCCTGGGCAAAGGCCGAAGCGCACAATGCCGAGCCCGGCCACGAAGCGGCAGATGACGCCGTCGACCGCGAGCGCAGCACCCGTGGCTGGGGCGGCCTGGTCACCAAGCACCCGTGGGCAGCGCTGGTGGCCGGTGTCCTCCTCCTAGGCACCCTGGCCCTTCCCGCCACCCAGCTGCAGCTGGCCCTTCCCGACGGCGGGTCCGAGCCCCTGGAATCCGAGGCGTACCAGGCCTACGACCTGACCGCCCGCAGCTTCGGCGAAGGCGTCACCGGCCCCATCGTGGCGGTCGGCGAGTTCCCCGCGGACCTGGACGAAGCCCAGGCACAGAAGCTGCAGTACGACATCGCGGACAAGCTCCGCGCCGTGGACAACGTGGTGGCCGCCGTGCCGGTGGCGCTCAGCGAAGACCGCCGCACCGCCGTCTTCCAGGTCATCCCCCAGGAGGGCCCGGCCAGTGCGAGCACCGTCCGGGTGGTCTCGGACCTGCGTGGCCTCAACAGCGACATCAAGGCCGACTATGACGTTGCCATGGGCCTGACCGGGCAGACTGCCGGCAACGTGGACGTCTCCACCAAGCTCGGTGACGCCCTGCCGCCCTACCTGGCGATCGTCGTCGGGCTCTCCCTGGTCCTGCTGCTGCTGGTGTTCCGCTCCATCGTGGTTCCGCTGCTGGCCACGGGCGGCTTCCTGCTCTCCCTGTCCGCCGCCTTCGGCGCCGTGGTGGCCGTGTACCAATGGGGCTGGCTGGGAAACATCTTCGACGTCGCGAACCCCGGCGCGGTACTCAGCTTCCTGCCCATCATCCTGATTGGCGTGCTGTTCGGCCTGGCCATGGACTACCAGGTGTTCATCGCTTCCGGCATGCGCGAGGCCTACACGCACGGGTCCACCGCCAAGGAAGCGGTCCGGGTGGGCTTCCGGCACGCCGCCGCTGTGGTGACCGCCGCGGCGATCATCATGGTCAGCGTCTTCTCCGGCTTCATTTTCAGCCACCTCACCATGGTCCGGCCGCTGGGCTTCGCCATGGCCTTCGGGGTCCTGTTCGATGCCTTCGTGGTGCGCATGACCATCGTCCCGGCCGTCATGTACCTGCTGGGCAGCAAGTCCTGGTGGCTGCCGCGCTGGCTGGACCGGATCCTGCCGGACGTGGACGTGGAGGGCGCCAAGCTCAACCGCGGCCAGGGCGCTCCGGCGTCCGCCGAGCTGGTCCACTAGGCTGAACCCGTGGTCCGCCTGATTCTCGCTTCCCAGTCCCCCGCCCGCACCAAGCTCCTGGCCGAGGCCGGCATCCGGCACACCGTGCTGGTTTCCGACGTCGACGAGGCCGCCGTCCAGGAACGGTACGGCGTCACCGACCCGCACGACACGGCGCTGCTGCTGGCCCGGGCCAAGGCCGAAGCCGTGGCGTCGCTGCCGGAAGCCGAAGGTGCCCTGGTGCTGGGCTGCGACTCCGTCTTCGAGTTCGACGGCGAGGCGCACGGCAAGCCCTACACCCCGGACGTCGCGCGCGAACGGATGCTGCGGATGAGCGGCAGCACGGGGGTGCTGCACACGGGGCACTGGCTGGTGGACTGTCGGGACACGGAGGCCGACGCCGGCGGGGATGCCGAGGGATCGGGCGCGACTTTGGGGGCGGTCGCCTCCGCCGAGGTCTTCTTCCAGGAGATGGACGCCACCGAGATCGATGCCTACATCGCCACGGGCGAGCCGCTGCATTGCGCCGGCTCCTTCACCATCGACGGCCTGGGCGGGGCCTTCATCCGGAAGGTGGACGGCGACCCGCACGCCGTCGTCGGCCTTTCCGTCTCGACGCTCCGGGGCCTGCTGGCAGCCGCCAACGTGCGCATCACGGACCTGTGGCCCCCGCGGTAAAGGCGCCCTTTTTCGGAACCGCTTGTAGCATCCCTACAAAGCAGGGCTGGTTTACACGCGGATTCCGCAAGTAATATCGGCGGAACCTCCAAAACCGCGCTAGGCTCCCTGAAGGAAAGAAGGAGACGCCTTGTCAGCAAATTTGGAGCAGTCCGCAGGAACCACGCAGCCGAGCCTCACAAAGGTGCTGATCGCGAACCGCGGCGAAATCGCCGTACGGATCATTCGGGCGGCCCGGGATGAAGGTATCGCCTCCGTGGCGGTCTACGCCGACCCGGACCGCGACGCACTGCACGTCCGCCTGGCTGACGAGGCCTACGCCCTCGGCGGCAGCACCGCCGCAGAGTCCTACCTGGTGATGGATAAGATCATCGACGCCGCCCGCCAGTCCGGCGCGGATGCCATCCACCCCGGGTACGGGTTCCTGGCCGAAAACGCCCAGTTCGCCGCCCGCGTGATCGAGGCCGGCATCACCTGGATCGGCCCCTCCCCCGAGGCCATCTCCGCGCTGGGCGACAAGGTCCAGGCCCGGCACATCGCCGAAAAGGTTGGCGCTCCCCTGGTACCCGGCACGGCCGACCCCGTGGAGTCCGCGGACGAGGTCCTGGACTTCGTGGACCGGCACGGCCTGCCCGTCGCCATCAAGGCGGCGTTCGGTGGCGGCGGCCGCGGCATCAAGGTGGCCCGCACCCGCGAGGAAATCCCCGAACTCTACGAATCCGCCGTGCGCGAAGCCACGGCAGCCTTCGGCCGCGGGGAATGCTTCATCGAGCGCTTCCTGGATGCTCCGCGCCACGTCGAAACCCAGTGCCTGGCCGACGCCTACGGCAACGTGGTGGTCGTGTCCACCCGCGACTGCTCGCTCCAGCGCCGCAACCAGAAACTGGTCGAGGAAGCTCCGGCACCATTCCTGACCGAGGACCAGAACCGCCGCCTCTACGAATCCTCCAAGGCGATCCTGAAGGAGGCCGGTTACCTTGGCGCCGGCACCTGTGAATTCCTGGTGGGCCAGGACGGCACCATCTCGTTCCTCGAAGTGAACACCCGCCTCCAGGTGGAGCACTGTGTCTCCGAGGAAGTCACCGGCATCGATCTGGTCCGCGAGCAGTTCCGACTGGCCCGCGGCGAGGAGCTTGGCTACGGCGATCCCGAGGTTCGCGGCCACTCCATCGAGTTCCGCATCACCGGCGAGGACCCGGGCCGGAACTTCCTGCCGGCCCCCGGCACCCTCCGCGTCCTGAAGAACCCGACGGGTCCCGGCGTCCGGGTGGACTCCGGCGTGGAGCAGGGCGACGTCATCAGCGGGAACTTCGACTCCATGCTGTCCAAGCTCATCGTCACCGGCGCCAGCCGTCCGCAGGCCCTGCAGCGCGCCCGCCGCGCCCTCGAAGAGATGGTGGTGGAGGGCATCCCCACCGTGATCCCGTTCGACCTCGCAGTGGTGACCGATCCCGCCTTTGCACCCGCCCAAGGGCCGTTCAAGGTCCACACCCGCTGGATTGAAACAGAGTTCAGCAACAACCTGCCGGCCTGGACGCCGGACAGCACCGCCGAGGGCGAGTCGGCGGAGGAGCGCCAGCGCGTGGTAGTCGAAGTCGGCGGCAAGCGCCTCGAGGTGGTCCTGCCCGCATCCCTCGGCACACCCGGCACTGGGGTCGCCGCTGCCGGCAAGCCCGGCAAGTCCAAGAAGCGCTCGCGCTCCGCAGGCCCTGCCGCTGCCACCGGCAACGCGCTGACCTCGCCGATGCAGGGAACCATCGTCAAGGTGGCGGTGTCCCACGGCGACGTGGTGTCCGAGGGCGACCTGGTGGTGGTCCTCGAGGCAATGAAGATGGAGCAGCCGCTGACCGCGCACCGCTCGGGAACCATCACGGGCCTGGCGGCAGCTGCCGGCGAGACCGTCTCCGCCGGCGCCATCATCGCCACGATCGAAGACTAGGAAGCGCCACAGGCATGCTCGCACCAAGTTTCCAGGAAGAAGTGGACCGCTACCACCTGGCGGTTCCCGAGATCACCCGGGGCAACCCTGGCCCCGTCAAGGACCTGTACTCCAGGGCGGACGACGTAACCCTGGCCAACCCTTTCGGCGGCATCGCCCGCGGCTGGGCGCAGGTGGAGGCCCGGCTGGACCAGGCCGCGCGGCAGTTCCAGGACGGCGAGATGCTCGGCTTCGACACCGTCACCTCCTACACTGCCCGCGACACTGCCTACCTGCTGGAAACCGAGCACTTCCGGGCACGGCTGGACGGAGCGGCCGCCACCGAGGAATTCGCGCTCCGGGTCACCAGCATCTTCCGGCGCGAGGAAGGCTACTGGAAGCTGGTGCACCGCCACGCGGACCCGGCGGCGCGGCCCCAGTCGCGCCGTTCCCTGACGCAGCCCGCCGCCTGATCCGCTGCCGCGCTGGCAGGAGGTGCCGCCAGGATGCAGACTTAGGACATGCTGCCGTTCCTGCTCCTCGCCTCCCGTGCGGAAGATGCTGCCGCAGAGGACGAATACGCCGCGTACCTGCGCTACGGCGGGCTTGAGGAGCGGGAACTGCACCGGGTCCGGCTGGAAGCCGCTCCCCTGCCCCCGCTGGACCTATCGAAGTACTCCGGCGTGATCGTGGGCGGCAGCCCGTTCACCTCCAGCGACCCGCCGGACAGCAAGAGCCCTGCCCAGCACCGGGTGGAGCAGGAATTGTCAGGCCTGCTGGATGAGCTGGTGGCCCGCGACTTCCCGTTCCTGGGCGCCTGCTACGGAGTGGGAACGCTCGGCACGCACCAGGGCGCCGTCATCGACCGGACCTTCGGTGAACCGCTGGGCGCAGTGGAGGTGGAACTGACCGCCGCCGGGCTGCAGGACCCCCTTCTGCAAGGGCTGCCCCGGACGTTTACGGCCTTCACCGGACACAAAGAAGCCGTCAGCTCACTGCCCCCGCACGCCGTGCTGCTGGCAAAAGCGGACTCCTGTCCGGTCCATATGTTCCGTATCCGGACCAACCTCTACGCCACCCAGTTCCACCCGGAACTGGATGCGGACGGCCTCTGCACCCGCATCGATATCTACCGGCACGCCGGCTACTTCCCGCCCGAGTCCGCGGAGGACCTGATGGCCGCCGCGCGCCGGTTCACGGTCGCGGAGCCGATGAACATCCTGAAGAACTTCGTGGCGCGCTACGCCCGCTGAGCACGTACGGGGCCGCGTGCGCTCCCGCCCGCTTACCTCCGGCACTTAAGGCACATGCCCGGCTCCACCCCCGTCTTTGCAGGGGCGGCGCCGGGCATGTCAGCCACTAACTGGGCTGGAATGCACGCGGGGCGTCAGGCCACGTTGTTCTCGTAGTCCACGTCGCGGGTTTCGCGGGTCAGGAACAGCGCGATCAGGGTCAGCACCGCCATGGAGGTCAGGTAGATGCCCACCAGGACCGGACTCCCCTTGGCCGTTTCCCAGAGGGCCACGGCGATGAACGGGGCCACCGCGGCGCCCAGGATGCTGGAGAAGTTGTAGCTGATGGCCGAGCCGGTGTACCGCACGTTGGTGGGGAACAGTTCCGGCAGCAGCGCTCCCATGGGCCCGAATGTCAGGCCCATGAGGGAGAACCCGATGACCAGCAGGCCCATGGTGCCCACGAAGCCGCCGCTGAACAGCGGGACGAACAGCAGGCCGAAGACGAAGATGCCTGCCGTGACGGCGAGGAGCATTTTGCGCCGGCCGTACTTTTCAGCAAGGGGTCCGGAGACAAGGGTGAAGATGCCAAAGAAGACGACGCCGGCAATCAGCATCCAGAGGAAATCGTTGCGGCTGTAGCCAAGGCCCGGAACGAACGCGGCGGCAGCTGCTTCAGACATGGGCTTACCCGCCTTTTCGGCCGCGGCCCTGGCACCCTCCAGGGTGGGCTTCGTGCCGTACGTGAGCGTGAACGTGGTCATCAGGTAGAACAGCACATAGGTGGCCAGCATGATGAAGGTGCCCAGGATCAGCTGGCGCCAGCTGGTCTTGAAGACGCGGCCCAGGGGCAGCTTCGCCACCTCGTTGGATTCCACCACTTTGGTGAAGGCGGGGGTTTCGATCAGCTTGAGCCGGACGTAGAGGCCCAGGATCACCATGACGGCGCTGAGCAGGAACGGCACGCGCCAGCCCCAGGCCTGGAAGGCCTCCGGGGCCAGCGTGTAGCTCGCAACAAGGAAGATCACGTTGGCGATGATGAAGCCGATCGGGGCGCCCAGCTGCGGGAACGTCCCGTAGATGGCGCGCTTGTTGGCGGGGGCGTTCTCGGTGGCCAGCAGCGCGGCCCCGCTCCATTCGCCGCCGAGCGCCAGGCCCTGGGCGAAGCGCATGACCACCAGCAGGGCCGGAGCCCAGAACTCCCAGCCCGGAACCAGCGCAGTGGGGAGGCAGCCGATGAGGAAGGTGGCGATACCCATGGTCAACAGTGAAGCCACCAGTGTGCCCTTGCGGCCAAACTTGTCGCCGAAGTGCCCGAAGACGATCGAGCCGAGGGGGCGGGCAATGAAGGCCACGCCGAAGACGGCGAAGGAGCTCAGCAGCTGGGTGGTTTCGTTCGCGCTGGGGAAGAAGAGCTTCGGGAAGACGAGCACGGCGGCCGTGGCGTAGACGTAGAAGTCGTAGAACTCCACGGTGGTGCCGATCAGGCTGGCCACGATGACGCGACCGCGGGAGTTCACCGGCTGCTGTGCACCTGGCAGCGCGGTGGTATCGGTGGAAGACATAAGTAAACGCTTTCGTGAGACCGGCCGGGACCCAGGCAGGATTGCCTCCCGGCGTAAGTAGTTAGAGTCCAATCTTACTTGCCCACGTCCAGTCAATGGACGAAAGGTCCAGCATGCGGACTTGTGTTGTGCGTCTCACCCAGTGGCCCATCACACGGCCTCACGTGGGTCCGGAACACCGGATAGGCAAAAGTCACAGCATGGAAACAAACATCGACCGTCCGTGAAACGCGCCGTACCTACCGTGGAGGAACAACATCCCCCGAAGGAGGTAACCCGTGACTGTCGACCGCACCGTTGATGCCGCCCCCGGCAATTCCCTTGACCTGGATGACGCCGCAGGGCCCGCAGCCGTTGCCACATCAGCCAGCGCACAGCCCGGCTCTACCCGCACCACAGACACCCCCGTCCTTGAATTCCGCCCCGGCCGCTGGATCGCCAACTGGGATGCCGAGAACAAGGAACAATGGGAAACCGCCGGCCGGTCCATCGCCCGCCGCAACCTGAACTGGTCCATCTTCGCCGAATTCCTCGGCTTCGTCGTCTGGCAGCTCTGGTCCATCGTGGTGGTCCAGCTTCCCGCCGCCGGCTTCACCTTCTCCACCTCGGAAATCTTCTGGCTCATCTCGATGCCCAGCCTGGTGGGTGCCACCCTGCGCATCCCCTACACCTTCATGGTCCCCCGCTTCGGCGGGCGGAACTGGACCATCGTGTCCGCCCTGCTGCTCCTGATCCCCTCCATTGGGCTGGCCCTGTGCGTCTCCAACCCGGAAACCCCGTTCGGCGTGATGCTCCTCGTGGCAGCCCTGGCGGGCTTCGGCGGCGGCAACTTCGCCAGCTCCATGGCCAACATCACCTTCTTCTACCCGGCCCGGGAAAAGGGCTGGGCGCTGGGACTGAACGCCGCAGGCGGCAACCTCGGTGCCGCCGTCGCCCAGCTTGCCGTGCCCATCGTCATCACCCTGCTGGCCGCCGGCACCGTCAACCTTCCCATGGCCGGATGGATGTGGGTGCCCTTCATCCTGCTGGCCGCCTTCGGTGCCTCCAAGTACATGAACAACCTCACCAGCGCCAAGGGTGATGTGGCAGGTTCTGTTGCAGCCCTGAAGGAACCGCACCTGTGGGTCATGGCCCTGCTGTACATCGGCACCTTCGGTTCCTTCATCGGCTTCGCCGGGGTCTTCCCCAAGCTGATCAAGGACTACTTCCCGGCGTTCTCCTCCATCGGGGTCGGAACCGTGGCACTGTCCCTGGCGTTCCTCGGCCCGCTGGTCGGCTCGCTGGCCCGCCCCTACGGCGGACGCATGGCGGACCGGATGGGGGGCGCCCGGATGACCGTGGCGGCATTCGCCTCCATGGCCGTCATCACGCTGACTATGATCTGGACCCTGCCGCTGAAGAACTTCTGGCTCTTCCTGGTGCTCTTCCTGATGCTGTTCACCGCCAGCGGCTTCGGCAACGGGGCCACCTACCGGATGATCCCGGTCATCTTCGCCACGTCCAGCCGCGCCGCACGCTCCGGCGCCAGCTCACAGGCCACCCAGCGGCTGGCGTCCTCGGCCCTCGGACTGATCTCCGCCATCGGCGCCTACGGGGGATTCGTCATCCCCCAGGTGCTCAACGCCTCCAACACCGCCAGCGGCTCCTACACCCCGGCGTTCTACGGCTTCGTCGGCGCCTACGCCGTGATGCTCGTAGTCTGCTGGGCCTGCTACCTCCGCAAGGCCAACCGAAACGCGATGGGACACGTCTAACATGACCACAAGCGCCGACACGCACTGCCCTTACTGCGCCCTGCAGTGCGCCATGACGCTGACGTCCCCAGCGGACCCGGCCCCGGCTTCCCAGCCGGGGCCGGGCCCCGCGCCCGTTCTGCCGGCACCCCTCCGGGCACCGCTCGAGGTCAGCCCGCGCGACTTCCCCACCAACCGCGGCGGCCTCTGCCGCAAAGGCTGGACCTCCGCCACCCTCCTGAACCATGCCGGCAGGATCACCGAGCCCCTGCTGAAGGGCCCGGACGGCGTACACCGCCCCATCAGCTGGGACACCGCCCTGGACCTTGCCGCCGCGGCGGTCCGCGACGCGCGCGCCCGGCACGGCGCAGACGCCGTCGGTG
Source organism: Arthrobacter sp. MAHUQ-56 (assembly GCF_019710585.1). Taxonomy (GTDB): domain Bacteria; phylum Actinomycetota; class Actinomycetes; order Actinomycetales; family Micrococcaceae; genus Arthrobacter. The sequence goes on from NZ_JAIFZQ010000004.1 coordinate 203,949, forward strand.
TTTTCGGCGGTGGCGGCCTGACCAACGAGAAGGCCTACCAGCTGGGCAAATTCGCCCGGCTGGCCCTGGGCACCTCACGCATCGACTACAACGGCCGGTTCTGCATGTCCTCCGCCGCCGCAGCCGGTATGCGCGCCTTCGGCGTGGACCGCGGCCTGCCGTTCCCCCTGGAAGCCCTGGACTCCGCCAGCACCATCCTGATGCTTGGCTCCAACGTGGCCGAAACCATGCCTCCCTTCGTGCAGCACCTGCAGGGTGCCCGCGACGCCGGCGGCCTCATCGTGGTGGATCCCCGCCGCTCCGCCACGGCTGCCTTCACGGCCGACGGCGGCGGGATCCACCTGCAGCCGCTCCCCGGCACCGACCTGACGCTGCTCCTGGGCCTCTCGCACGTGGTCATCCACGAACACCTGGCGGACACCGCCTTCATCACAGAACGCACCTCGGGCTACAGCGCCGTGGCCCGCAGCGTCAACGCGTTCTGGCCCGAACGGGTCCAGTCCCTCACCGGCGTCCCGGCGGACCTGATCCGGGAAACCGCACGCCGGCTCGCTGCCGGCGCCCGGGAAGGCGGCAGCTACATCCTCACCGGCCGCGGGGTGGAGCAGCACGTGGACGGCACCGATACCGCCACTGCCGCCATCAACCTCAGCCTCCTGCTGGGCCTGCCCGGTTCCGCCCGCAGCGGGTACGGCACCCTCACCGGCCAGGGCAACGGCCAGGGCGGCCGGGAACACGGCCAGAAGGCGGACCAGCTGCCCGGCTACCGCAAGATCACCGATCCGGCCGCCCGCGCCCATGTGGCCGCAGTATGGGGCGTTGCCGAGGAACTGATCCCCGGCCCGGGACTGCCCGCCGTACAGCTGCTGCAGTCACTCGGAAAGCCCGACGGCGTCCGGTGCCTCTTCGTCCACGCCTCCAACATTGCGGTGGCCGCCCCCGACGCCAATGAGGTCATCAGGGGCCTGCGCAGCTTGGACTTCCTGGTGGTCTGCGACTTCTTCATGTCCGAGACGGCGGCCGAGGCGGACCTCATCCTGCCGGTACTGCAATGGGCCGAGGAGGAAGGCACGCTGACCAACCTGGAGGGACGGGTGCTGCGGCGCAGGCGCGCCATCACCCCGCCGGCGGGTGCCCGCAGCGAACTGTGGATCATGGCCCGGCTGGCGGAGCGGCTGGACGCCCCCTCCACCTACAGCGAAGACCCGGAAACAGTCTTCGAAGAACTCCGGCTCGCCTCCGCCGGGGGCCTGGCCGACTACTCCGGCATCGACTACGCCATGCTGGACCGCGGCGACGCCGCCTACTGGCCTTTCCCTGCCGGCAGCACCGGAACTCCGCGGCTGTTCCGGGACGGCTTCGCGCACCCCGACGGCAAGGCGGTCCTGGTCCCCGTGGCGCCGCGCCGCCGTCGTACTCCTGCCGCGCCCCCCGCAGTGGACGGCACAGCCACCGCCGCCCAGGCCATGACCCTCATCACCGGCCGGCTCCTGGAGCATTACCAGTCCGGGGCCCAGACCCGGCGCGTCGCCGAACTCCTGGCCACCCGGCCCCAGGCGACGGTCCAGATCCACCCCTCGGCTGCGGAGGCGATGGGCATCACCGCCGGGGCGCTGGTCTCCGTGTCCAACGCCCGCGGCGAGGTGGCGTGCCGGGCCGAACTGAGCAGTGCCATCCGCCCCGAAACGGTGTTCCTGCCCTTCCATTTCCCGGAACTTGAAAGCGCCAACCGCCTCACGGAAGCCGCCACGGACCCGGTCTCCGGGATGCCCGAGTTCAAGTTCAACACCGTGTGGGTCCGGCCCGTGGCCCCACCCGTTTCCGCCCGCATGCTTCAAACGACGGAGGCCTCATGACCGAGCAGATTGTCATCGTGGGATTCGGCCCGGTGGCCGCCAGGCTGGTGGACGAGCTCCTGCCCGCAGTACGCGGCGGGACAGTCCGGCTCACCGTGCTGGGCGAAGAGCCGGAGGCGGCGTACAACAGGGTCCTCGTCGCCGACCTCGGCGTGGGCCGCACCACGGCGGACGCACTGGCACTCGCCGATGCCGCGGCACTGGCTGCCGACGGCGTGGATGTCCGGCTCGGCGTCCGCGTGCGGCGCGTGGACCGGGCCCGTCAGCAGGTCCTGCTTGCCGAAGGCGAGCCTGTGCACTACGACCGGCTGGTCTTCGCCACGGGGTCGCGCCCGGTCATCCCCAACCTCACCGGCATCAACCCCGACCCCTCCTCCCCCGTGCTGCCCGCCGGCGTCACGGCTCTTCGCGACCTCCGCGACGCCGACGTCCTCCGCCGCGCCGTGGCCGGCGGCAAGCGCGTGGTGGTGCTCGGCGGCGGTGTCCTGGGCCTGGAAACCGCACTTGCGGCAGCCGAGGAAGGCGCCACGGTCACGGTGGTCCACAACGGGCCGCACCCGCTGGGCCGGAACATCGACCGCGGCGGCGGGGCCGTCCTTGCTGCGGGGCTGCGCCGCTGCGGCGTGCGGATGGCCGGCAACGCCCGCTCCACGGGGGTGGAGCACAACGCGCCCGACGGCGGTTTCTCGGCCTTGCTGCTCGACGACGGGTCCGCGATTGACGGCGACCTCCTGGTCATCTCGTGCGGCGTCCGTCCCCGGACCGAGCTGGCCGAGGGCTGCGGACTGTCCACGGGCGCCGGGATCCTGGTGGACCACCGCCTGCGTGCCCACCATGAGCCGCACATCTTCGCCATTGGCGACTGCGCCGAGGTGCGTTGCCCTGACCCCGGCTGCCCCACCTGCCGGAACGCGAAGGGTCCCTCGGGACTGGTGGGCCCCGGATGGCGGCAGGCCGAATGGCTGGCCGAATACCTCACGCTCCTGGCATCGGCCCTGGCCGACGAGGCCGAACTCGTGCCCGCCCTGCCGCCCGAGCAGGCAGCGGTGGTAGTGCTGAAGGCGCGCGGCATGAACATGGCCGTGGCCGGCGACAACTCCGCCGATCCATGGGACGAGGAAGTGCTCACGGCCGGGGCCGCCAGCGGGCGGCCGCGCCTGCAGGTGGCCCAGTGGGCAGATCCGGAGCACGGCCGGTACGTCAAGATGACCACCCGCGGCGGCGTCCTGGAAGGCCTGGTGGCAGTGGGCATGCCGCGCACGGCCGCCGAGCTGGTGGGGCTCTTCGAACGCGGCGCCGAACTGCCGGCGGACCGGTCGCTGCTGCTGCGCCTCGACGGACCGGACCAGCTGGCAGGCGCGGCCGCCCCAGATCCCGCGGGAACAGTCTGCCGGTGCGCCGGAGTCAGCGGGGCCACCATCCGGGACGCGGTGGAGGAAGGCTGCTCCACCGTGGTGGAGGTGTCCAAGGCCACCCGGGCAGGGACAGGGTGCGGCGGTTGCCACGAGGACATCAAGGGCCTGATCGAACGGCACTTCCAGGCGGTGGCGGCCGCCTGACCGTGCCTGGTGGCATGCCGCCCATGGCCTGGGCTGCCTGCAACCCGGTGCTGGTCACAACCCGATGGCCGGGGCTCACGTGCCCAGGATTCGGCCTGCCAGCAGGTATGAGCCCCAAACGCCGGCGGCCAGGAGGACTCCCAGGTAAGCCAGCACCAGCCGTGTGTCGCGCAGGAAGCACTTCGATCTTTCCAGGCCACGCCGGCGCGCCTTCCAGTACCCCAGAAATCCGATGCCGGCAAAGACGGCCAGCGCAATGGGGCCGGCCAGCCACCCGAGCAGTGCGACCGTGGCGAAGATGCAGAGCCGGAGCGGATCAAACGGTGGCTCGTTCGGGCCGGCCCCGGCCGCATCCTTGTGGCCGGCGGGTGTTGCGGAGGAGCGTGTGTGTCCGCCACCGATCAATTGCGACGGCGGGGGCCCGGCAGCAATGCGGCGGGCGTCTGAATCAGGGTCCACGGATCCTCCTAAATCCGGCGCACCGGGAGCAACCGCGCGCCCGTTGCCGTGCTCATCCGTTGCCTGGCAAGCGTAGGCCATGCCTGGACGGCGCAGAACGGCGCGCACTGGTGATCGCCGGCGTCGCTCTTGGTGCCCACATGGACGCAGCATTGGGTGAGCCGTTCCTCGATCATGGTGGAGATATCCATGAAGGGCTTGACCATGATGCGGGTGACCCGCTCGGCGAGGAGCCGGCGCAGGCGCTGCCGCTGCCCAGGCAGCTTGCCCGAAGCCAAAGTGGTGAGCGTTCCGATGCCCAGGTCACACTGCGTGCAAATGTTCTTCCAGAGTTCCGTTGTCCGCGGATGGGACAGGGATGACTGTTCGCTCAGCAAGTCCAGCAAAGAAGTCTTCATGAGGTTCCGCAGCTCCAGCGGGATGGCGCTGTCGGCGATCCTGTTCGCGATGCTGTCCGGATTGAGCTCCAGCCAGGCGAGCAACCGGTCGTGACCGATCAATGCTGCCAGGGACCGCCAGACCCCGGCATCGTCCTTCAGCATGTAGCCCACAGACGCACAGTGCGGATGCGAGCACGGCAGTGCGGTGAGGTCGTGCCAGGAGACCACACCTCCGGTTTGCCCGGCCAGCCTGTCCAGGACGCCTGTGTGGGTGAGCCGTTCCATGGGATCTATGCCGTGCCCACGGCCGGAACCGAAGACCGGCTGCAACGCCACACCGCCCACGAACGGAGTCTCCAGTGCGCGCATCACCACGTCACCGATCCCGCCGTCGTTGACGCCCAGGGAAGCGGTCATGGTCAGGGTGGTGAAGATGCCAGCCTCGGAGAGGCGGGAGATCGCCGCGTCCTTGTAGCGGGTCAAGTCGCCACCACGGTGGTATATGGAGGCTTCCCGGGAAGGCCCGTCGTATTGCAGGTACACCTCCACCCGGTCCCGGTGCCGCGCCAGCAGGGCAAGCAGTTCATCGTCCGTGGCGATCAGCATGCCGTTGCTGTTCACCATGATGCGCACGATCGGCCGGGCAACGAGCTCGTCCAGCAGCTCTTCCAGGTACGGGTAGAGCGTAGGCTCGCCACCGGACAGCATCAGCACATCGAGGCGGTTGTTCTCACGGCCCAGGCGGGTATCAACGTTCTCAAGCACCTCGGCGAGCGGCGCCACACCCTGCAGCTGGGGGCCGGAGGCGGTGAAGCAGGTGGGGCAGCGCAGGTTGCAGTGCTCGATGACGTCCTGGAGCAGGATGCACGTGTGCTGGGTCTGCAGGACGGGGAGCCCATACGCATATGCCTCGGGCACCGGGCGGAAATTATCTGGCTGGTCGGGTACGTGCTGCTTGGTGGGCGCCTGCCACTTCTCCAGGTAGCGAAGGATCTCCGGTGACTCGTCGTACAGCGTCCGCACCAGGCCATGGTCCGGGCAGCCGCGTTCAAGCCAAACGCGACCGTCCCGGACCAGCAGTGCTCCCGACAACCGGCGCACCTGTGCCAGCGGAGGGTTCGTCTCGTGGCACTGCGGGCAGAACGCGGTGACGTAGCGGTGAATCCTGTCGCCGCGCAGCGGCTGGCCCGGACCTGGCAGCTCCCGAATTCCCATTGATCAGCACCCTTTCTCAAATTCCGGCCTGCACGAGGGCACCCACGCAAAGTCCCCCACCGAGCAAGATGAAAATGCCGAACCCAATCAACAGCCCCGCCCCCAGGCCCGAGGTCCGCCGCCGGACCGCCAGCAGAATGGCCATCAGCAGATAGTAGGCAAGGGGTACAAACGCAAGCGCGCCGCGGAGGTAGCTGGAGGACCACATAGTCGGCCCGCCGAGGGGAAGCGTTGCGCTGATGTAGAGCGCATAGAGGGCAAATCCACCGACCAGGACTCCCGCTCCCACGGAGCCGATCTTCGGTTCGCCGGGCTGCGGTTCCCCTGCCGGTGGAACTTCCGGGACGTCGTTCATGTCAGGCCCGGACCTGGACAAGGAAGCTGATGCAGAGGCCCCCGCCGAGCAAGATAAAAGCGCCAAGGCCGATCAGCAGCCCTGCCCCCCACAGCGACGTCCGGCGCCTTACTGCGAACGCGATCGCCACGGCCAGGTAAAGGATGATGGGGATGAAGGGGGCCGGCACGGCGAGAAAGCTGACGGACCAGGCGTAGGGCCCCTGGGCCATCGTTCCCAGCACGTAGACCGCGTACAGCACCACAGCGCCAACCACGGCCCCTATCCCCAGCGACCCGCCCCGTGGTTCGTTGTCCTGTTCGTTCCCCCACGGCGGCGGCGGGATATTCGGAACGCCGGGCGTGTCTCCACTCATGCTGCGGTTCCTTCCATCTCACGGCGGAGCGGTGAGCTGAACACACGCCGTACCCGCCAGGCCAGCAGGGGCAGGACTGCCAGGAGGAACAATTGGGGACGGCTCATCCCCAGCCAAAGCACCTCGTTCCCCCGGACAAACTCCACGAAGAACCTGAAAACGGCGTACGCGCCGACGAAGCAGATGAAAAGGTCCCCTGAATGCGGCAGCCTGTCGCGGAAACGCCACATCAGGGCGAAAGCGGCCAGATGGAAGACAATCTCGTAGGCAAAGGACGGATGAAGCGGGACCCCCGCCGGGGCGCCGGTGAGCGCAGCCTGCGCGGGGGTGAGGACAATTCCCCAAGCCATTCCGGTCGGAGTGCCGGGAAGTTCAGTGAGGAGGCAGCCAACCCGTCCGATCACCATGGCCAGTGCGACCGCCGGCGAAAGCAAGTCCCCTGTGGACTCCTTGTAGCCCGTCAGGCGCTTGCCCAGATGGACGCCAAACCAGGCTCCCACCAGGCCCGCGAGGATGCTGCGGTCGCCATTGCCCCACCAGTCGGCCAGGGAAACCTGGCGCGAGATGTCCCAGGTGAGCACCCTGGAACCGATGGCGCCGAAAGCCACTGCGAAACCGGCAATCGGCCACAATCGAGGGTCTGTGAGGGCGCGGCGGCGCTTCTCGTAGGCGTAGAACAGGAGGGCTGCTCCGATCCCCAGCCCTACCATGCCGGCGTGCACCAGCGCGTTTCCCGCAAAGGGAAGCCCGATCATGGGCAGAGTGTAGCAGCGGCCGCCGTACCGCCTGGCTGCACCTCGACGACCCCTGCGGGTTTCCACAGGCAGGTGCAGGCATGGCCCCGTCAATCCCAACGGCTGGTTAAGGCCGAAGGGTTGGTCCCGGCTTCGGAACCAACCCTTCGATTGCAGGGAACCGCTACATGTGCACGTGCAGCCGGCGCGCGGCCTCGGAGATCGACCCGGTCAGCGACGGGTAGACGGTGAAGGTGCTGGCGACGTCGTCCACGTGCAGCTTCTGTTTCACCGCGATGGCGATCGGGAAGATCAGTTCGGAGGCGTTGGGGCCCACCACCACACCGCCGATCACCGTACCGGAGCCCTTCCGCGCAAAGATCTTCACGAACCCGTCCTTGGCATTGCGCATCTTGGCACGGGCGTTGCTGCGCAGCGACAGCTTGATGACGTCGCCCTGGTACTTGCCGGCATCGATCTCGGCTTCCGACACGCCCACGTTCGCGATCTCGGGCGAGGTGAAGATGTTCGATGCCACCTGGTGGAGCTTGAGCGGCGTCACGACGTCGCCCATGAAGTGCGCCACGGCGATGCGGCCCTGCATGGCGGCCACCGACGCCAGCGGCAGGACACCGGTGCAGTCGCCGGCGGCGTAGATGTTCGGCGCGGTGGTGCGGGAGACGCCGTCGACCTTGATATGGCCGCTTTCGCTGACCGCAACGCCGGCCTCTTCCAGGCCGATGCCAGCGGTGTTGGGGATGGAACCGAGGCAGAGCAGGCAGTGGCTGCCGGTCACCGTGGTGCCGTCGCCCAGGGTCACCAGCACGCCGTTGTCCGTGCGCTCCACTGTCTGGGCTCGGGAACGGGACAGGACACGGACGCCGCGGCGTTCGAAGACTTCTTCAAGGACGACGGCGGCATCCACGTCCGAGCCCGGCAGGACCCGGTCGCGGCTGGAAATCAGGGTGACCTTGGAACCGAGGCCGTTGTAGGCGGAGGCGAATTCGGCGCCGGTCACGCCGGACCCCACCACGATGAGGTCCTCGGGGAGCTCGTCCAGGTTGTAGATCTGCGTCCAGTTCAGGATGCGTTCACCGTCCGGCCGGGCCGTTTCCAGCTCCCGGGGGTGCGCGCCAACGGCCAGCAGGATCGTGTCCGCTTCGACCGTCTCGGTGCCGTCCACGGTGATCACTTCGATGGTGTGGTTGTCCAGCAGCCGGCCGGATCCGGCAATGATCCGCACGCCCTGTTTGTCCAGGGCATCGCGGATGTCCTGGGACTGGCTGCGGGCCAGGTTGAGCAGGCGGTCGTTGATGTGTTTGAGGTCGGCGCGCATCACCGGCACAAAGTCGCCATCGTCGACGTCGAACTTCACTCCCAGTTCCCCGGCCTCGGCAACGCGGGTCATCAGGTCCGCCGTGGCAATGAGCGTCTTGGACGGCACAACGTCGGTCAGCACTGCGGATCCGCCCAGGCCGGCGCGTTCGATGATGGTGACCGTCGCCCCGAGCGAGGCGGCCACCATGGCGGCTTCGTATCCGCCCGGACCACCTCCAAGGATTGCGATCCGGGGTGAGCTGAAATCTGGATGCGTAGTCACAATCACCCATTCTGGTCCATCCGCGGCCGGACCACCAAGAAAACCGGGCGGCCCGGGAGCCCGCCGTGACGGGGGCAACACGGGCGGGCAGGATACCTTTTACTGGTGAGTACAACTGACTTCCTGAACACGGACCCGTTCGCGGCCGCCCGCGCCGCCGCCGACTACATCGCCGAGGAAACCGGGGTGGACCGCCACGATGTCGCACTGGTGCTCGGCTCCGGCTGGGGCGAGGCCGCCGACCTCATTGGCGATACCACCGCGACCCTGTCCGCCGAGGAAGTCCCCGGCTTCCACGCGCCTGCCGTGGAGGGCCACGTCGGCACCATCCGCTCCGTCCTGACCACCGCAGGAAAGCGGGCCCTGGTCCTGGGTGCCCGGACGCACTACTACGAGGGCAAGGGCGTTCGCGCAGTGGTCCACGGCATCCGTGCCGCGGCGGCCGCCGGGTGCGGCACGCTGGTCCTCACCAATGGCTGCGGCGGACTCAACGAGGCGTGGACACCTGGCACCCCGGTGCTGATCCGGGACCACATCAACCTCACCGCGGCCTCTCCGCTGGAGGGTGCCACCTTCGTTGACCTGACAGACCTTTACTCCCCTCGGATCCGCGGCCTGGCCCGCGAAGTGGATCCCACGCTGGATGAAGGCGTGTACGCACAGTTCCCCGGCCCCCACTACGAAACGCCGGCGGAGGTGCAGTACGCCAAACGGATCGGTGCGGACCTGATCGGCATGTCCACTGCCCTTGAGGCCATCGCCGGGCGGCATGCGGGGATGGAAGTCTTCGGAATGTCGTTGGTTACCAATCTCGCGGCCGGCATCAGCCCCCAGCCGCTCAGCCACCAGGAAGTCCTCGAGTCGGGCCAGGCCGCGGGCCCCCGGATTTCCCGGCTGCTGGCGGACATCATCGCCAAGCTCTAGGCCCCGGCCGGACCCGGGGTTGCGGGTGCGGGACGGGTAATGACGATAGCGTTATGCCCATGACGTCTTCCGAAGCCGATGTTCGCCTGCTCGATGAAGCCCGCGAATGGGCTGCCCAGGACCCGGATCCCGCAACGGCAGCTGCACTGCTGGAGCTCGTCCGGCTCGCCGGTGACGGTGACCTCGCTGCCCGGCAGGAACTGGAAGACAGCTTCCGCGGCACCTTGCAGTTCGGTACCGCCGGGCTCCGCGCAGCGCTGGGCCCCGGGCCGAACCGGATGAACCGGATGGTGGTGCGCCGCGCCGCGGCGGGCCTCGCCGCATTCCTGCTCGACGCCGTCGCCACTGCCGCTCCCGGCACCCGGCCGCGAGCCGTCGTCGGCTATGACGCCCGGCATAATTCGGACATCTTCGCCGCCGAGACCGCCGCCATCTTCACCGCGGCGGGGATCGAGGCGTTCCTGCTTCCGGAAGCACTCCCCACCCCCGTTTTGGCCTACGCCGTCCGCGCCCTGAAGTGCGACGGCGGCGTGATGGTCACCGCCAGCCACAACCCCCCGCAGGACAACGGATACAAGGTCTACCTGGGCCGGCACGCCGTGGGCTCCGATGGGGACGGGGCGCAGATCGTGGCGCCCTACGACGCGCAGATCGCCGCGCGGATCAGCGCGGTGGGTCCAGTGGAATCCATCCCGCTGGCAACGGAGGGATGGACGGTCCTGGACAGCTCGCTGGCAGCCGGCTACCGGCAGGCGACGGCGGCACTGGCCAGGGCGGACCTCTTCCCGGCACGCGACCTGCGCATCGTCCTCACCCCGCTCCACGGTGTGGGCGGCGGAACAGCGCTTGAGGTCTTGCAGGCGGCAGGTTTCGCGGATGTCACCGTCGTGGCCGACCAGGCCGAACCGGACCCCGACTTCCCCACCGTGAGCTTCCCGAACCCGGAGGAACCCGGCGCTCTGGACCTTGCCCTGGAGACTGCCGCGCGGCTGGACGCCGACATCGTTATCGCCAACGACCCCGACGCGGACAGGGCTGCCGTCGCCGCGAAGGACCCGGACACCGGTGCCTGGCGCATGCTCCGCGGCGATGAAGTGGGCTCACTGCTGGGCGCGCATATCGCCGCCAGGCTTGCCGCCGGCGGGGGCGCCGGGAGCGCCGGCCCCGACGCGGACAGCAAGGGGGTGTTCGCCAATTCGATCGTGTCCTCCCGGCTGCTGGCGCGGATTGCCGCCGCTTCCGGCTTCGCGCACGCGGAAACGCTGACCGGTTTCAAGTGGATCTCCCGGGTGCCGGGACTGGTCTACGGCTACGAAGAAGCACTCGGGTACTGCGTCGCCCCGGACCTGGTAAAGGACAAGGACGGCATCTCGGCAGCCGTGCTGATCGCCGAACTCGCCGCTGCGGCGAAGGCGGAAGGCAGGACGGTCTTCGACACCCTGGATGAGCTGTACCTGCAGCACGGCGTGCACGCCAGCGACCAGCTGAGCATCAGGGTGGCGGACCTGGGGCTTCTGGACGCCATGATGAACCGCCTGCGGGTCTCCCCGCCGGAATCGTTCGGCTCCTCCGCAGTGGAGGTCTTCACCGACCTCGCCCAAGGCAGCGACCAGCTGCCGCCCACCGACGGGCTCCTCTACATCACCCGCAACCTGACCCGGGTCATCATCCGGCCCAGCGGCACGGAGCCCAAACTCAAGTGCTACCTGGAGGTCATTGAGCACGCCGCGTCAGCCGCGGAGCTGCCCGCCGCACGCCAAGCAGCACGTGCTGCGCTGGACCAGGTCCTGCGCGATGTCAGCGAAGCGCTGGGGCTCTGACCCGGCCTTAAACCAGAAAAAGGGGCGCCCCTGGCGCCCCTTTTTGATGTCCGGGAAAAGCTACAGCTCCACCTCGACGAAACCGTCGGCGATGCGGGTGCGGAATGCCTCAAGGCGAAGGCCGGGGGTGGTGAAGCATTCGCCGGTCTCAAGGTCGTAGACCTCTTTATGCAGGGGTGAGGCGATGGTGGGACGGGTACCCTTCGAACCCAGGATTCCGCGGGCCATCACGTGCGCTCCGGTGGCGGGGTCCCGGTGTGCGACGGCGAAAACCTCGCCCGGACCTGTACGGAAGAGGGCAACCTGGCGCCCGTCCACCAGGGCGGCTTCACCCCACGCGGGTTCGAGGTCCTCCACGGCGCAAACACGGTGCCAGCCGGTTTCGAGTCCGGCGAGGTCTGATTCGGCGGCGAGCGCCCCAAGTTCCAGTGTTGCCGTCATATCCGGCTCCTTCCTGTGCCTGTTTTCCTGTGCTTGTTGCCGCTTGTTGTCCCGGCAGTGGCTGCCTTTGCGGCCGTGTCCCACGCTAGGCCGCGGGTGTTTCAACCGGGTGCGGTGAATGTGTCCGGCGGGTAAAAGAGACCTAACCCGGCCGGAAATGCGTTCGTGATGCAGAAGTTAAGTTGGCGAAACAATTGGGAAACTGAGGCGAAACTGCCCCTCCCTAGGCTGGATGCACAAGCTGCAGAGCACCGTCTGCGGCCCTGCGAAAGGCCCACAGTGACCGAACAGACTTCAAGCACAGAGACTCCGCGCCGCATCGTCGTCGCCGGCGGCGGCCCAGCGGCCCACCGTTTTGCGGACGCCATGCATGCCCGCGGCCTCGAGGGCTGGCATGTCACGGTCCTCACCGAGGAAGCCCACCTCCCCTATGACCGCGTGGCGCTCTCCAAAGCCCTGACCGACACCGGCGTGGACCTCACCCTGGGAACGGCCTCCATGTGGGAGCACGGCTCACTTGCACTGAAGACCGGTGAACGCGTGGTCAAGATCAACGCAGAGGCAAAGACGGTGGAAACCGCGGCCGGGAACGCCTATGAGTATGACGAACTGGTGGTCGCCACCGGCTCGGACGCCATGCGCCTGCCGCTCCCCGGCGCCGAGCACGCCCACGTGTACCGGACCCTTGAGGACGTCTGGGCCATCAACAAGGCCATTGCCGGGCTCACCGAAAAGCTTGGCCGCAAGATCAACGCCGTCACCATCGGCGGCGGCCTCCTGGGCCTGGAGTCGGCGGCGGGCACCGAGCAGCTCGGTGCCACCCCCGTGGTCATCAACGGCGCGCCCTGGCTCATGAACACCCAGCTGGATGAGGGTGCCGGCCAGGCGCTGGGCCGCCTGATCGAAGCGAAGGGCTTCGAGGTGCACGGCGGTGTCTTCCCGTCGGAGATCCTGACGGACGACGACGGCCAGGTCACCGGCGTGCTGATGGCCGACGAACGCATCATCCCCGCCGACATCGTGATCGTGGCCATCGGCGTCAAGCCCCGCGACGAACTCTTCCGCGCCGCCGAGGGCGAAGAACAGGTTTTCAGCCTGGGCCCCCGCGGCGGCGTGGTCATCAACGACTACTGCGCCACCGAGGTGCCGGGCATCTGGGCCATCGGCGAGGTGGCCAACTTCGGCGGCATGTGCCTGGGCCTGGTCGCCCCCGCCAACACCATGGCGGAAATTGTTGCCGACCGCCTGCACGGCGGCGACGCCACGTTCCCCGGCTTTGACACCGCCACGAAGCTGAAGCTCTCCGGCGTGGACGTGGCCAGCTTCGGTGACGCGTTCGCCAGGACCGAGCACGCCCTGGAGATCGTCTACGCCGACCCCGCCAGGGGCGTCTACCAGAAGATCGTCACCACCGACGACGCCAAGACCCTCCTGGGCGGCATCTTCGTAGGCGACGCTTCCCCTTACATGAGCCTGCGTCCGCTCCTGGGCCGCGAACTTCCCGCCGAGCCCGGCGCGTTCCTCAGCGCGGCAGGCGGCGGCGAAGCGCCCGAAACCGAGCTCCCCGACGATGCCACCCTGTGCTCCTGCAACAACGTCACCGCCGGCAGCATCCGTGACGCCATCAACGGCTGCGGCGCCTGCGAGGGCAACGCCCCCGTCCAGGAACTCGGTGAACTGAAGGGCTGCACCCGCGCCGGCACCCAGTGCGGCTCCTGCGTGCCCATGCTGAAGAAGCTGCTGGAAACCGAGCTGACCAAGTCCGGCGTCGAGGTTTCCAAGGCCCTGTGCGAGCACATCGAGCTGTCCCGCCAAGAGCTGTTCGACGCCATCCGTGTCCTGGAGCTGACCTCCTTCGAGGAGATCATGGCCAAGTACGGCACCGGCGCAGGCTGCGACATCTGCAAACCCACCATTGCCAACATCCTGGCCAGCCAGAACAGCGCCTACGTCCTGGACGCCGGCCGCGGCACCCTGCAGGACACCAACGACCGCGCCCTGGCCAACATGCAGAAGGACGGCACCTACTCGGTGGTCCCCCGCATTGCCGGTGGTGAGATCACGCCGAAGAAGCTCGGCGTCATCGCCGCCGTCGCCGAAAAGTACGGCCTGTACACCAAGATCACCGGCGGCCAGCGGATCGACATGTTCGGCGCCCGGCTGGAGCAGCTGCCTGAGATCTGGAAGGAGCTGGTGGACGCGGGCTTCGAGTCCGGCCAGGCCTACGGCAAGAGCCTGCGCACCGTGAAGTCCTGCGTCGGGTCCACCTGGTGCCGCTTCGGTGTCCAGGACTCGGTGGCCATGGCCATCCAGCTGGAGCTGCGCTACCGCGGCCTGCGAAGCCCGCACAAGCTCAAGATGGGCGTCTCCGGCTGCGCCCGCGAATGCGCCGAGGCCCGCGGCAAGGACGTGGGCGTCATCGCGACGGCGGACGGCTGGAACCTGTACGTCGGCGGAAACGGCGGTGCCACCCCGGCGCACGCCCAGCTTCTGGCCAAGGACCTCGACGACGAAACCCTGATCAAGTACATCGACCGCTACTTCATGTACTACATCCGCACCGCTGACCGGCTGCAGCGCACGGCACGGTGGCAGGAAGAGCTCGACGGCGGCATCAAGCACGTCGAGGACGTGGTGGTCAAGGACACCCTGGGCATCGCCGCGGACCTTGAGGCCGCCATGGCCAAGCACGTGGACACCTACGTGGATGAATGGGCCGACACCCTGAAGGACCCCGAGCGCCTCCGCCGGTTCCGTTCCTTCGTCAACGCACCCGACCAGAAGGACGATTCCATCACCTTCGTCCCCGACGAGCGCGGCCAGATGCGGCCTGCCACCGCGGAGGAAAAGGGCAAAGTGCTGATCGGTGCCTCCATCCCGGTCCGCTCCGGCTCGCAGGAACCCAACGGGAACGAGGCATAGCCATGCAGCTCAGTATCGATCTCACCGGCCGGGACGTCCTGGTCACCGGCGCGGACTTCGCCGCGCGGCAGGCCGTGCGCCGCTACGAAGCCGCGGGCGCCGTCGTCTACCGCCTTAGCACCCCCCATGGCGCGGGCCACGACGGTCCCCTGCCCGAGAAGCCCTTCCTGGTGGCAGCGGTCGACGACGGCCAGCCGGGGTGGGAGCCCCTGCTGGACAGGTGCCGCGCAGCGGGCATCCCCGTGGCGGCCGAACCGGCCGCCGGTCCCGCAGGCCACGTCACCCTGGTAGGCGGGGGCCCCGGCACCACCGAGCTGCTCACCGTCGGTGCAGTCAAGGCGCTGCGCGACGCCGACGTCGTCTTCTATGACCGGCTGGCACCGTGCCAGGACCTGCCGTCCCTGACGTCCGCCGAACTGGTGGACGTGGGCAAGAAGCCGGGGCACCACAAGGTCAGCCAGGGCGACATCGAAAAGCTGATGGTGGAAAGTGCCCTCGCCGGCAACAACGTGGTCAGGCTCAAAGGGGGTGATCCGTACGTCTTTGGCCGCGGCGGCGAGGAAGTTGCCTCCTGCGTCGCTGCCGGTGTTCCGGTCCGCGTGATCTCCGGCGTCACCAGCGCCATTTCCGTTCCCGCAGCTGCCGGAATCCCGGTCACGCACCGTGAAGTCAGCCATATGTTCACCGTGGTCTCGGGGCACGCACCGCTGACCGAGAAGGAGCACCAGCACCTGGCAGGCCTGGGCGGAACCATTGTGGTGCTGATGGGCATTGGCACCCTGCACCAGCTGGCTGCGGGCCTGCGCCGCGCTGGAATGCGTGCGGACATGCCCATGGCCGTCGTGGAACGCGGCTACCGGCCCGGGCAGCGCACCACCGTCGCCGACCTTGGCACCATCACCTCCGCGGCCGCCGGCTGCAGCAACCCGGCCGTGCTGGTCATCGGTGAGGTGGTTCGCGTGGCTGAAGCCAGCCGCGGGCATGCTGAGGCGGCCGCCGACCTGGACAGGCTGGCGGCCTCGCTGCTGGGCTCGTGAAAGGATTGACCTCCATGAATGCACTCGCACCGGCCGAATCCGCCCAGGTCGAAGAATCGCCAGACGCAGCGGATGCGCCCCTGGAGGGATTCCGCATCGGCGTCACTTCAGACCGGCGGTCCCAGGACCTGATTGATGCGCTTGAACGCCGAGGCGCGGAGGTGCTGCACGCCCCTGCCCTGAAGATCGCCCCCGTGCAGGAAGACATGCGCCTCATCGAGGACACCCGGGCCATCATCGCTGCCAGGCCGGACCTCTGCATCGCCACCACCGCCTACGGCATGCGCCGCTGGTGCGAGGCCGCAGACTCCTTCGGCATCGGCGATGAACTCCTCGAAACGCTGGGTGCCTGCCGGATGTTTGTCCGCGGCCCCAAAGCCCGGGGGGCCGTGCGCGCGGCGGGCCTGGCCGACGTCGGAATCAGCAGTGACGAGACCACGGCAACGCTGGTGGACATGCTGCTCGCCGAGGGTGTGCGGGGCAAGACAGTGGCCGTGCAGCTGCACGGCTATACGGATGTCCGGCAGCTGGAGCGCCTGCGCATGTCCGGCGCCACCGTCCTGACCGTCACGCCCTACCGCTGGGTGAAGCCCGACGGCGAGGATAAGCTCCCCCGCCTCATCGAGGCAGTGTGCAGCGGAAACCTGGACGTCCTCACCTTTACCAGCGCGCCCGCCGTCGATGCCCTGTGGAGCACCGCGCACGAGATGGGCCTGTACAAGCAGCTGATCGACAGCCTGAAGACCAATGTCACCACCGCCGTGGTGGGACCGGTGACCGCGCAGCCTCTGCTCGACGCCGGTGTCACGCCCCTGATTCCGGAACGGTTCCGGATGGGCGCACTGATCAGGCTGGTATGCGAGCACCTGGCCCTGAACCACGTCCGGCGTCTGGACACCAGGTCCGGCAACATCGAACTGCGCGGCCGCAGCCTCCGCATCGACGGGCAACCCGTGGAACTGGCGCCCGCTCCCCTGCTGCTCCTGCGTGCCCTGCTCGGCGCCGGCGGGGCGGTCCTGTCCCGCGAATCCCTGTCCGACCTGCTGGAACTGCGCGGTTCCGTCCACGCCCTGGACATGACGGTGAGCCGGCTCCGGTCCTCGCTGCCGGACGGGCGGCTGGTGGAGACCGTGGTCAAGCGCGGTTACCGGATCCGCGTCTAGCTGTACCACCCCAGACTGGTCCGGCGGCCCGAATGTGTCGGCCGCCGGCCGGATGAGAGATGGATCACGGGTTCTGTTACCGGCCGGTAAATAGTGGCGAACACGGCCGTGCTAAACGGCAATGGAGGGGTAACACAACTGAAAAAGCAGGCACCTACGCTGGGTTCCATCACGAAGTTCCGGCCGGTCCTCCGGCCGCCAGCGAAAGGGCCAGCACATGTCCGCTCCGGCACCCTCCTCCACCTCCGCCGCCACCCGCATCGTTATCGCCGGGGCCGGCCCCGCCGCGCAGGCGCTGGTGGCGCAACTGTCCCGGGCACGGTTTGCCGGGACCATCACGGTCCTGAGCAACCGCGACGACGCGCCGGAGGAGCTGCTGGAGCTGGCCATGCTGCCCCGGGTGTCCGTTCGCTTCGGCCAGCCTGCCAGCCACATCGACTCCGTGGGGCGTACCGTAGCCACCGCGGACGGCATGGAGTTCGCCTATGACCAGCTGGTCATCGCTACCGGATCCGTCCCGGTAGCCAGCCCCGTCGAGGGCGCCTCGCAGTGCCTGAACTACTCCACGATCGACGACGCACCCCGCATCGCGGAGGCCGTCCAGGAAGTCGCAAGGGAACTCGGCCGCCGCCCGCTGGGCATCCTGGTGGGCAACGGGGCAGCAGCCGGGCAGGCCGAAGCGGTGCTCCGCGCCAAGGGTGTCCGGCCCATCCGCACCACCGCCCGGCCCGCCGCCGTCGTCCCCGGAAAATCGGTCCCGGGGCTGGCGGCGTCCGCGGTGGTCTTCGAGGACGGAAGCAGCATGAGCGGGGACCTGGTGGTCCTGGCCGAGGAACGGGTGGCCCTGGACAGCCTGGCGGCCACAGCCGGCCTCGCGACTGCCTGCAGCGGCGGCATCGTCATCAGCAAGGACTTCCGCACGTCCGTGGCCGGCATCTGGGCGATAGGGGACGCCGCAGCGTTCGACGGCGTCCGCCTGGGCCTGCTCGTGGCGGCAGCGTCCGCGGCGGGAGCCTGCGCAACGGAGTTGTTGACCGCTGCTTCGGCGTCGCCCGCCGCTGCGCCCTCCGGCGCACGGCCCCTGCAGGCGGCCGCCTGACCCGTAGGAAGCCTGAGCCGTGCACCGCTGGGGGGCGGGCCTGCTGTGACAAGATGGTTCCCGAAACGAGTCAAGGACACCCGCCGGGCCCACGAGGCCCTTCGAGAGGACCATCATGAGCAACGAAGCCACCCCTTCCGCCACTGCGGGGACCGGCGCCGCCGGCCCGGGAAACATCGCCGGTTACATCGACCACACCCTGCTCAAGCCGGAGGCATCCGAAGCCGATGTGCTGAAGGTCTGCGCCGAGGCGGCGGAGTACGGTTTCAAATCCGTCTGCGTCAATCCCATCTGGGTTAAGACCGTCACCACCGCGCTCAAGGGCTCGGGGGTCCTCACCTGCTCAGTGGTGGGCTTCCCGCTGGGTGCCACCCCCACCGACGTCAAGGCCTTCGAGGCCCGCGGTGCCGTGCTGGACGGCGCCGAGGAAGTGGACATGGTCATCAATATCGCCGCGGCCAGGGCCGATGACAAGGGCGCCCTGGTGGAGGACATCGCCGCCGTCGCTGAGGCCGTCCATGGCGGCGGCGCGATCCTGAAGGTGATTATCGAAACAGCACTGCTGACGGACGCACAAAAGGTGCTGGCCTGCCAGGCTGCCGTGGAGGCGGGCGCTGACTTCGTGAAGACGTCCACCGGGTTCAACGGCGGTGGCGCCACCGTGGAGGATGTGGCCCTGATGCGCAGGACGGTCGGCCCGGAGGTGGGCGTCAAGGCGTCCGGCGGGGTGCGTTCCCTGGCTGACGCTCAGGCTATGATTGCTGCAGGTGCAACACGAATTGGCGCGAGTTCCGGAATTGCCATCGTCAAGGGTGAACAGGGTTCAGCCGCGTACTGACCGGAACGGGAAGCCGCCACAGATTGAGCCCCGCGGGGCCGAGGAGGAACACATGTCCAGCCAGGTTAATGCGTCCAGCCAGGACACTACGTCGAACCAGGGCTACGTCCGGACCCCGCAGAACGAGAACAAGCTCTCCGGCAGCATTGTCCTCTTCGTCATCCACATGGCCATCTTCCTGGGTTCCATCTACTCGCTGTCCTTCCTCTCTCTGGGCAACCCCTGGCCGATGGCTGTGTGCCTCGGACTGTTTGCCCTGGCTTTCTGGATCCCGCAGACCCTCCTGGGCCGCTCGGACTCCGCAGGCGAGCACTAAGCCCGCAGTAACAGACTGAAAGACCCGGACACTTCGCAGTGTCCGGGTCTTTTGCTGTCTGCCGTGAATGCCTGCCGCTAGAACCACAGCCGCAGCCAGGCGCCGGCGGCAGCCGCCAGCCGCGGCCAGTGGTTCTGCGCCATGGACCACCCGGCCATGCACAGGCCCACCATTGCGTACGCGCTGACCGGAATCAGCACCAGCCACTCCCGCTTGGACCCGGCCCGGCCCAGGAGGGGCACGGACAGCGCACCGTTGGCCCGCCACACGTTCCGCAGCAGCGGCAGCCGGCGCAGCAGCCTGGGCGGTTTGACCACCAGCGGCCAGAGCAGCGGCACTCCCCCGGTGGTGATGAGGTCCCCGACGATGTGCACCACCACGCCGATCAGCATCGACATGGGCAGCCATGTCCACTGCTCCGGCGCGTACACCGTCACCAGGCCCGCCATGATCAGCGCGAAGATCCAGTTCGAGATGAAGCCGCTTTTGGGGAAGAGCTTCAGCGCCTTCGCGGCAATGTTGATCAGGAACATGCACAACAGGCCGGCGCCGACTGAGAGCCGGCCCCAGCCGGTGTCCATGTGGACCTGGGATGCCAGGCCGGCCATGAACACGAAGACTGCCGCACCCAGGATCGAGTGCGTGCCCTGCCGGTGGCCGCCGCTGGCGTTTTCAATGCCCCGCGCAATCGCGTTGGACAGCGGCGGCAGCGCATGGGCCACGGTGCTGGAGCGGTGGTCCCAGTCGCAGACCAGGGCGGTGCCGGCGGTGGCCATGCCGCCGATCAGGATCCCGGTGGGGTCCAGCGGGTACCAGCCCAGGGTGTAGGGGCCGGTGGACGCAACAGCTACCCACGCCGCGGCTCCCGACGCGGCGTGGTGTCCTCCCATCACGTGCTAGCTCACCGCCAATGGGGCATCGGAGAAGATGTTCCGGATCACGCCGTTGGCCCACTCCAGGATCTCGGCGTCCTGCAGGTCCCGGCCGCCGATCCGCGCTGTCTTGGGCTTGGGAATGAGCACTGCGTCCAAGGCAGGCTTGGCTTGCGAGCCCGGGTACATCCGGTTCAGGCGCATGGTCTTGGACTCCGGCAACGTGGCCGGGGAGAACTTGATGAAGTTCCCCTGGAGCGCAACGTCGGACAGGCCTGCTTCACGGGCACCGACCCGGAACCGCGCCACGGCCACCAGGTTCTGGGCCGGCAGCGGAAGTTCACCGTAGCGGTCCACGAGTTCTGCCTGCACCTCATCGATGGCCTCGTTGGTGAGGGCGGCAGCGAGTTTCCGGTAGGCCTCCAGGCGCAGCCGCTCGCCGGGAACGTAGTCGTGCGGCAGGTGCGCGTTGACCGGCAGCTCGATCTTCATCTCGGCCGCCTTTTCCTCGGCTTCGCCGCGGAAGTCCGCCACCGCCTCGCCAACCAGCCGGATGTACAGGTCGAAGCCCACCCCCTGGATGTGGCCTGACTGTTCACCGCCCAGCAGGTTGCCGGCGCCGCGGATCTCCAGGTCCTTCATGGCCAGCTGCATGCCGGCACCCAGTTCGTTGTGCGCGGCGACGGCCTTCAGCCGCTCCAGGGCCACCTCGCCCAGCGGCTTCTCCGACGGGTAGAGGAAGTACGCATAGGCACGTTCGCGTCCACGGCCCACGCGGCCCCGGAGCTGGTGCAGCTGGGACAGGCCGTATTTGTCCGCCCCGTCCACGATCAGCGTGTTGGCATTGGAAATGTCCAGGCCGGTCTCGATGATGGTGGTGCACACCAGGACGTCGAAGCGCCGCTCCCAGAAGTCCACGATGATCTGCTCCAGGCGGCTTTCGGACATCTTGCCGTGGGCCACTTCAACCCGGGCCTCGGGCACTAGCTCCCGGATCTTCGCCGCGGTCCGCTCGATGGTGGACACCCGGTTGTGCACCAGGAACACCTGGCCCTCGCGCATCAGCTCACGGCGGATGGCCGCGGTGGTCTGCTTGTCCGTGTACGGGCCCACGTAGGTCAGGACCGGGTGGCGTTCCTCCGGCGGGGTGGCCAGGGTGGAAGTTTCCCGGATCCCCGTCAGGGACATTTCCAGTGTTCGAGGAATCGGGGTGGCGCTCATGGCCAGCACGTCCACGTTGGTGCGCATCTTCTTCAGCGCTTCCTTGTGCTCCACGCCAAACCGCTGTTCCTCGTCCACGATCACCAGGCCCAGGTCCTTGAACTCGAAGTCCTTGGACAACAGCCGGTGCGTGCCGATCACCACGTCCACGGCGCCGGACTTGACGCCCTCCGCCGTCTCCTTGGCCTCCTTGGCCGACTGGAAGCGGGACAGCGGTTTGACGCGCAGGGGGAAGCCGGAGAACCGCTCGGTGAAGGTTTCGTAGTGCTGCTGGGCCAGCAGCGTGGTGGGCACCAGCACCGCCACCTGCTTGCCGTCCTGGACGGCCTTGAACGCGGCACGCACCGCGATTTCGGTCTTGCCGTAGCCAACGTCGCCGGACACCAGGCGGTCCATGGGGATCTCCCGCTCCATGTCCGCCTTGACCTCGTTGATGGTGGTCAGCTGGTCCGGGGTTTCCACGTACGGGAAGGCTTCCTCGAGTTCGCGCTGCCACGGGGTGTCAGGGCCGAACGCGTGCCCGCGGGAGGCCATCCGGGCCGAGTACAGCCGGATCAGCTCACCGGCGATCTCCTTGACGGCCTTGCGCGCCTTGGACTTGGTGCTGGCCCAGTCCGCGCCGCCCATCTTGCTCAGGACGGGGGTGTCGCCGCCCACGTAGCGGGTCACCTGGTCCAGCTGGTCCGTGGGGACGAACAGCCTGTCGCCCGGGGCGCCCCGCTTGGCCGGGGCGTACTCAAGGACCAGGTATTCGCGGACGCCGTCCCCGCCGCCTGCCACCTTGCGCTGGATCAGTTCCACGAACCGGCCGATGCCGTGCTGTTCGTGGACCACGTGGTCGCCCGCCACCAGCTGCAGCGGGTCCACGGCGTTGCGCCGCTTGGACGGCATCTTCCGCATGTCCTTCGTGGACCCGGCAGAGGTCCGGCCCAGCAGGTCTGCCTCGGTGAGGAGGCCCAGTTTCAGCCCGTCCAGGACAAAACCGCGTCCGACGGCGGCAGTGGTCACCTCGATGATGCCCGCCTGCGGCTCGTGGTCCAGGCTGTCCACGCGGGCGCACGGGATGTCGTTTTCATGGAACAGCTCCGCCAGGCGCTGGGCTGGGCCGGGACCTTCGGTGGCCACCACAATCCGCCACTGGTCACGCACGTGCGAGCCGATGAAGTCCATCATTTCGGCGACATCGCCCTGGTAGCCGCGCGGTTCGCGGGAATGCAGGTTCAGGACGTCAATCTCGGGGAGCAGTTCCGCGTCCTGGGCCAGCGAGGTGATGGACCACCAGGACACACCGTGCGCCAGGGACGAACTGCGGGTTTCAGCCAGTGAACGGAAGCTGGCGGAATGCAGCGCCTCCGTGGCCTGCGCACTCAGGTCCAAAGGTGCCGCTCCGCCATCGGACGCGGTGGACCAGGCGGCCTCGAGGAATTCCTCGTTGGTGGCGGCGAGGTCATGGGCGCGGGTGCGGACTTTTTCGGGTTCGATCACGACGGCGATGGAGTCGGCGGGCAACTGGTCCACGAACGGAACCATGGCATCCACCAGCACCGGCGCCAGCGATTCCATGCCCTCCACGGTGATGCCGCCGGCGATTTTTTCAAGCATGTCCGCCGCGGCCGGGAGCTGGGCCTTCAGTTTCGCGGCGCGGGACATCACGGACGGGGTGATGAGGATTTCCCGGCAGGGCGGGGCATGCAGTTCCGTGGGGTGGTGGATGCCGGGCGCGGACAGCGAACGCTGGTCCGCGACGGCGAACCAGCGCATCTGGTCCACCTCGTCCCCGAAGAACTCGACGCGGATGGGATGGTCCTCGGTGGGCGGGAAGACGTCGATGATGCCGCCGCGGACGGCGAACTCGCCGCGGTGCGTCACCATGTCCACGCGGGCGTAGGCGGCGTCGGCAAGGCTTTTCACCACCTCGGTGAAGGGGACGTCCTGGCCCACCTTCAACGTGACAGGAACCAAATCGCCCAGGCCCGCCACCACCGGCTGGACCACGGCGCGGACGGGCGCGACGACGACGCGCAGCCGGGCCGCCGTCGAGCTTTCCGGGTGTGCCAAACGGCGCAGGACGGACAACCGCCGGCCGACGGTGTCCGAGCGCGGTGAGAGCCGCTCGTGCGGCAGGGTTTCCCAGCTGGGGAACTCTGCCACCGAG
Organism: Arthrobacter sp. MAHUQ-56; assembly: GCF_019710585.1. Taxonomy (GTDB): domain Bacteria; phylum Actinomycetota; class Actinomycetes; order Actinomycetales; family Micrococcaceae; genus Arthrobacter. The sequence goes on from NZ_JAIFZQ010000004.1 coordinate 227,270, forward strand.
TCAGCCGGCAGGTAGGCGCGAAGGGCGGCTGACAGGTCTTCGGCTTCCCGTCCCGTGGCGGTCACGGCCAGTACCACGCCCGGGTCCCTGCCCTCGGCAACGGACGCGAGCCCGTCAGCCATCTCCGCCAGCAGCACCGGACGCAGCCCTGCGGGCGCGCTGATCTGGTAGTCCTGGCCGCGGACGGCGAAGCCACGGGCTGACTCGGCGCGGACGCGGGCGAAGGTCTGGTCCTGCGCCAGCGCGCGGCGCAGTCCGTCCAGCGATGGAGTGGCGGCGGGCTGGCCTGGAAGACTCATGGCAGAAGCTCCTGTGGTGTTCATCGAAGAAGAGCAGGCAACGCGAAAACCCGAAATTCGCTGCGAATCCCGGGTACACCCAGCCTACCGCGCAGCAGTGACATCCCGTCGCGGCCGGCAGCGGCGCCATGTGTATTCAGCGCGAGGTGCGCCCGGTCAGTAGGCTGGCAGGACCGGGCACTATTCGGGCGGCGCGGCCGTCCGGACGGGCTGCCGCTCCGAACCCCAAAGGACGACGTGGGGCCGGATGGCCAGGAATTGCGACGAACAGGAGCCAGCATGACCGGAAGCAATGCCCAGCCTTCGCCGAAGACCGTCCTCGTCACCGGGGCCACCGGGTATATCGGCGGCCGCCTGGTGCCCAAGCTGCTCGAGGCGGGGCACACCGTCAAGGTGCTGGTGCGCTCGCCCGACAAGATCGCCGGGGTGCCATGGCGGGAGAAGGTGGAGGTGGTGCAAAGCAGCCTCGACGACGGCGACGCCCTCCGCAAAGCGCTGGCCGGCGTCGACGTTTTCTACTACCTGGTGCACTCGATGGCTGCCGGCGCCGGCTTCGAGGCGAAGGAAAAGGCGATGGCCGGGACGGCGGCGGACGCTGCCGCGACGGCCGGTGTGGACCGGATCGTCTACCTGGGCGGCCTGCACCCCCAGGGCGTGCAGCTCTCCACCCACATGCGTTCACGCGAAGCCGTGGGCAAGGTCTTCCTGGACAGCCCCGTCAACGCCATCGTGTTCCAGGCCGGGGTGGTGATCGGGTCCGGCTCCGCTTCCTTCGAGATGATCCGCCACCTGTCCGAGACACTGCCGCTGATGCCGGCGCCAAGCTGGGTGCGGAACCGGATCGAGGCCATCGCCGTGCGTGATGTCCTCTACTACCTGGTCGAGGCTGCGTCGCTGGAAGGCAGCATCAACCGGACCTTCGACATCGGCTGCAGGCAGGTGCTCACCTACGCCGGGATGATGAAGGAATACGCGGCGGAAGCGGGCCTGCCGTACCGTGTGGTGCTGGCGCTGCCCGTGCCCGCGCCCAAGCTGGCGGGTCTGTGGGTGGCGCTGACCACGCCCATCCCGCTGTCCATGGCCGTGCCCCTGGTCCAGTCGCTGCAGCATGATGCGGTGTCCAACGAACATGACATTGACCGCTACATTCCGCAGCCCGACGGCGGCCTGACCCCCTACCGCGCGGCCGTCGCCCTGGCGCTGGGCAAGGAACGCGACGGCCAGGTGGAGACGACCTGGGCCAATGCGGGGGTGGCCTCCGATCCGCTGCCCAGCGACCCGGATTGGGCCGGACACAAGGTTTACATCGACGAACGCACCTTCCACGGGAACGTGGATCCTGCCCACGTCTGGACCGTGATCGAGGGCATCGGCGGCAGGAACGGCTGGTACTCGCTGCCCCTGGCCTGGCAGGTGCGCGGCTGGCTGGACAAGCTCACCGGCGGGGCGGGCCTGCTGCGCGGCCGCCGCCACCCGCACACCCTCGCCCAGGGCGAGGTGGTGGACTGGTGGCGCGTGGAACGGATCGAGCACGGGCGGCTGCTGCGGCTGCGCGCCGAAATGCGCGCCCCCGGGCGTGCCTGGCTGGAACTCTCCGTGGAGCCCGACGGCGCTGGCAGCCGCTACCGGCAGCGGGCCATCTTCTTCCCGAAGGGACTGAGTGGGCGGCTCTACTGGCTCGCCGTGCTGCCCTTCCACAGCCTGATCTTCCCGGCCATGGCCCGGAACATCACGGCGGCGGCGCAGAAGCTGGCCGATGCGGACCAGGCACCGATGACACCGTAGGATGTTGGAGGCTTAATCCGTTCCCCACGTCCCAGGAGGACCCATGGCGCTGAGCGCAACCACAACCCTTCCCCACTCCGTCGACAGCGTTGCCGCTGTCCTGGTCAACGAGGACTTCCAGCGCCACGTCAGCCAGCTGGTGGGCGGCGACCTGGAATCCTTCACCGTTGACGGCGACGTTGCCGGAGCGTTCAGCACCACCTCCGTGCGCACCCTCCCCACCACCCGCCTGCCCGACATCGCGCGGAAGGTCGTTGGCGAGCACCTCAAGGTGACCCAGGTGGAAAGCTGGGACGCTCCTGCCGCCGACGGTTCCCGCCAGAGCAACATCTCGCTCAAGATCGCCGGCGCCCCGGTGGACGTCACTGCCGTGCAGCGGCTGGTGGCCGAGGACGGCGGCACGCGCGTGGAGCTCGAAGGCGCAGTCAAGTCCTCCGTGCCGTTCCTGGGCGGCAAGATCGCCGACGCCGCCGAGCCGATGGTGGCCAAGGCGCTGAACCTGCAGGCACAGCAGGCCCAGGCCTGGCTGGAAAGCCACTAGTTCCGTGACGCTTCCCGTTTTCCCTGCGCTGGTCCTGATTGTCGCCGGCGTTTGGTCGCTGGTGGTCTGGCCGCAGTTCCTGCGCCGGGTGATGAAGGACCCGCGTGCCCGTGACGCCGCCGGCAAGGCGACGAGGTTCCTGACCGTGCATGTGGTGCTGGTGAGCATCTCCATGGTGCTTGGACTCGCCACGGCAGTGATCGGTGTCCTCGGGCTGCTGGGGTAGCTCCGCACGTCAGAAGGCTCTCCTCCCGCCGGGAGGAGAGCCTTCTGTCGTCTGCAGGATGTCAGGTTCAGGCGGCCTGGTTGAGCGCATCCTCCGCGGCAACCCAGGAGATCATGGCGCACTTGACCCGCGCGGCATAGCGGGCCACCCCCTCGAAGGCGGCGGCGTCGCCCAGGAGCTCCGGGTCAGCGTGCACCTTTCCCCGTGAGCGGAGGACGTCGCGGAAGCTGTCGATCACATCGTGCAGCTCTGCCACGGTGAGGCCCTCGGCGAGGTCGGTGAGGACCGAGGCCGACGCCATGGAGATGGAACAACCGGCCCCGTCCCAGGCGACCTGCGCCACCTTGCCGTCCTCGACAGCGAGCCGGAGCGTGACTTCATCCCCGCACACCGGATTGAGCTGGTGCGACTGGCCCGTGGAGGCGCCCGAGGGCGCCTCGGTCTCCGCCAGGCCGCTGCCGTGGCGGGCTTTGGAGTGGTCAAGAATGATCTGCTGGTACAGCTGGTCAAGGCTCATGGATTCGACCTTCGTCGGTTAGGCGCGGAAATAGGCACGGACGCCGGCGACGGCTTCCAGGAAACGGTCCACGTCGTCAGTGGTGTTGTAGAGATAGGCGCTGGCCCGGGTGGTGGCGGTCAGTCCCAGCCGCCGGTGCAACGGTTGGGCGCAGTGGTGGCCCACACGCACGGCGATCCCCTGCGAGTCCAGGAACTGTCCCACGTCGTGGGCGTGGACGCCTTCGACGTCGAACGCGGCAAGGCCGATGCGCTCCTGTCCTGCGGCCGGGCCAAGCACGCGGATACCTGCGATGGATTCCAGTCCCGCCACCATGCGCTGCCCGAGCTCCGCTTCCCATCGGTGGATGCGGTCAAGTCCCGTTTCGGTGAGGTAGTTGGCTGCCGCCGCCAGGGCCACCGCCTGCGATATGCGCTGGGTGCCTGCTTCGAAGCGCTGGGGCGCCGGAAGGTACTCGGCGCGTTCCATGGTGACAGTGGTGATCATGGAACCGCCGGTCAGGAACGGCGGCAGGACGTCAAGGTGTTCCTGCCGGCCGTACAGCACGCCGATGCCCGTGGGCGCCAGCATCTTATGCCCCGAAAACACGGCGAAGTCGACGTCCAGTTCCTTGACATCCAGCGGCAGGTGCGGAGCGGACTGGCAAGCATCGAGGACCACCAGGGCTCCGGCGGCCCGGCCCAGGGCAGCCAGCTCTTGCACGGGGTTGATGATCCCCAGGACGTTGGAGGCGTGGGTAAACGCCAGGACCTTGGTACGCGGCCCGATGACGTCCCCGGCCCGGTCCATGCGGAGGCTGCCGTCGTCGGCAATGGGGATGTAGCGGAGCGTCGCGCCGGTGCGGAACGCCAGTTCCTGCCAGGGAATGAGGTTGGCGTGGTGCTCCATTTCGGTGACCACGATCTCGTCCCCTGGGTTCAGGGCGAGATCCTTGAGCCGGCTGTCCCCGCGTCCCTGCGCAGCCCAGAGGCCTGCATTGGACAGCGCGTAGGACAAGAGGTTGAGACCCTCCGTGGCGTTGGAGGTCCAGACCGTTTCCTCGTAGTCCGCGCTGATGAAGTCAGCAATGGTCTGGCGCGCGTCTTCAAAGGCTTCGGTGGCCTCCACGGCGAGGTGGTGTGCGCCGCGGTGCACGGCTGCATTGCGTTGTTCGTAGAACTCCTGCTCGGCCTCGATCACGCTCACCGGGTTTTGCGACGTGGCACCGGAGTCGAGGTAGACCAGTGACTGTCCGTTGACCAGCTGGTTGAGGACCGGGAAGTCGTTGCGGATGCGCAGCACCTCGGCGTTATCCATGACCGGTACGGCACGTTCCAGTGTGGCTGGCGTTGATACTACGGCCAAAACGAACTCCTTGAGCTGCCAACGGGTGACACTCAATTGTCCCACAGCATGGCTGTGGCGGCCGCCCGGGAGGGCGGCCGCCACTACCACCCCGGGCTTCGGCCGAGGGAGCAAAGGGGCCGGCGACGGCTGGGGGGAGAGTCTCGGTCTCAGAAGACTCTAACGTCGCCGGCCCCGTCTAAGCCCGGTCCCGAAGGACCGGAAGTTGATGGGGGTCTTGCTGGTTTTCCTGGCCTGCTCCGCGGCGGGTGCCGCGTTGCCTTGCCTCTTTAAGTAAAGCCTGCGGCGCCCGGTGGTACACGAGTAGGGTGTACTCGAATCCGGGACGGCGAACTACCGGGTGCCCGGACACTGCTACGCAACAACCGGTGCCTGCCGGGTGGACCCGGTTCCGGGAGGCTGCAGGCGGTGGCCAAGGACATCGCGGGGGCATCGCGGGCGTGGCATGAAAGCACGCGGCTGTTACCGGCCGTGCCGGTGGCGGAGGCCGGTTCCGCCGTGCGGGTCCCTACCGGGGCAGGGCCGACTCCAGCTCATCACGGCTGCGCACACCGAGCTTTACGTACGTGCGGTAGAGGTGCCCCTCCACGGTACGGACGGAAACCATGAGCCGCTGGGCAATTTCACGGTCCGTCAGGCCCTGCACCGCCAGCTCGACGATGTCCTGTTCGCGGCGGGTGAGATGGACAGCGGGAGCCGCTGCGATGAACCGGCCCTCGCGGAACCGCTCGCCCAGTTCATGGTCGCACCGCTCGCGCTGGGCCACGGCCTGCCGCGCACGGCGACGTTCCCCGGACTCCTCCAGCACTGTGCTGGCACGGGCATAAGCCTCACGGGCGAGGTTGGCAAAGCCTGCCTCCTCCAGCGAGGCAGCCGTTGCCATCAGGGCATCACCGTCAGCGTTTTCCCAGGCGGTGGACAGGGTCAGCAGGGCTTCGGCCCAGCGTCCCTCCACTCCCGGGGCCGTCTCCTGGATGATGGGTATCACGGAGGGGTCCCCCAGGTCCCAGCAGATGGCCAAGACCTCGAGCAGGTTTCCTGCCCGTGCGGTTGCTTCAGGGGTGGTCATCTGGGTCTGCAGTGCTGCCAGGCCTTTGCCGTCCCGCGCCAGATACTCGGCCGCCGCGGCAGCGTAGGCCTCGGCGAGGAAGTCATATGCCGGCCCGCCGGCAACGGCATCCTTGTAATCCTGTTCCAGGCGCCGGGCCTGTTCCGCATCGCCGAGCCGTGCGGCCACGTAGAAGGCCAACGCTGAGCCGAACCTGTTCAACTGCAGCGGATCATTGAGCCTGAGCGCCTCAACCGCAGGCAGCAGGACCTGGTAGGCGCGTTCCATCCTCCCTTGCCGCAACAGGGAATAGCCGCGGAGGACCTGGAGGCTCCCGTTAAAAGTCGCAGCACCGGCCGGGTGCCCCGCAGCGTAGCTGTCAAGTTCCCGCTCAGCCGACTCCCATTCGCCCATGGCCAGGTAGTCTGCAACCAGGCGGCACAGCACGAATTCAGGGAAGAAGAAAAGGCTGCCCTTTAATGGGGGCAGTTCCGAGGCAGCCAGGAGCGCAGCATCCAGCCCCTGGCCCGCGCGGCCCGCCGCGGCCAGGGCCTGGGCCAAAAGGCCTTCCGCCAGGGCCCGCAATGGGTCAGCGCTCTGATCGTCCGGGGAGGACTGCCGGAGGGCTGCAACCCGTCCGGTGAGGGCCTCAAGATCCACCTCGGCGCCAAGCCGCAGGAGGCACAGCAACTCCTCCTGCCAACCCACCGCACCACCAGGACCGGCGGCGAGCTTACGGACGTCCTCCGCGACCGCCGCCAGGGGCTGGCCGGTCGCCTGGTAGGCCGAGACCTGGAGCAGCAGGACGGCCGGCCCGTGGGGATCGTCAGCCAAGTGCGGCCAGCATTCGTCAAGGAGGGCAGCGGCTTCCGCGTAGGCGCCCTCGTTGTAGAGGGCGCGGGCCTGGATCGCCTGTGCGAGGGGAAGCAGCGAGGGGTTGTGGATCCGGGCTGCAATGGAGCGTGCGCTGTGGTTGCGGAACCTCTGCAGTGCCTCCCTGGCCGCCGCCAGCATCTGGTCGTCGTCCGGGCGAAGGCCGCACTCCAGCGCCCACTCCACCGACCGCAGCAGGCCCTCCCCCCGGAGCAGCCCTGGATCCTGGTGGGCTTTGACCTTTTCGAACAGCTGCAGGCTGCGTGAAACCGAAATGGTGTGCCGGATGGCACTGCCGAAAAGGCCGTTCCAGATGCTGAGCGCGGCTGGAACGCCGGGCATCTCCACCACCATCTGCTGGTCCAGGAGGGACCTGACCAGGGCTGCGCCGCTGATGTCTTCTATGACTTTGCGGCCTACGGGCCCGGCCAGGGCAATCAGCTTGAGGGCTTCCTGTTCCTCCGGACTGCGGCGCAGGTGGTCCTTGGCAACTACGCGCCCGAGCCGGGGCCCGTCCGCGGGCAGGGGGCCCAGAAGGATCCAGATGCCGTTGCGCTTGGCGAGGATTCCGGCTTCGGCGGCGTCATGGAGCAGCGCGTCCAGGATGCGCGGGTTGCCCCCGGAGGCACTCCAGACGGCATCGACCGTTGCCGCAGGAATGGTGCCGTCGAGGACATGGGCCAGGACCTCCTCGATTTGTTCCCGGTTGAGGGGCCGCAGGTCCACGCGCTCGGCGAGTCCGTCGTACCAGAGCTGGTCCAGGGGCTGCGGCAGGCCCGGCCGCGGACTGGCAGCCGCCAGCACGGTGGCCCAGCCGGCCGAAATCAAGTCCGCCAGGATGCCGGCCGAGGCCTCGTCCAGCTGGTGTGCATCGTCCACCGACAGCAGGACCGGGGCCTGGTTGCCGGCCTTGAGCTTTTCAAAGTACGACCACATCGACCGCAGCACCGCTACCGGCGAGACTGACTCTTCCGCCGTGAGGTCACCGGTGTAAGGCGTCAGGACCCCGAACGGCACCGCGGACAGGGCGGAACTGGCGTGGATCCGCAGGACGTTGAGTTCGCCCGCGAGCCGTTCGGTGACGGCGTCCGTGACGGACGACTTGCCAATGCCCGGCCCGGCCATGACGAAGACGGCGTGGCTGGTGCCGTTGCGGATGATGTTGCAGATCCGTTCCACCGGCTCCCGGCGGCCGGTGAGGAGCCTGTGGGCGGCCGCGGGCCGGTGTCCGTTAGACGAGTCCAGTTAGATCACCCCTGGAAGTTACGCCGAGCTTGGTGAAAACCTGGTAAAGGTGGCCTTCCACGGTCCGGACTGAGACGCCCATTTCCAGGGCGATATCGCGGTTGGAAGCACCCCGGCCCGCCATGCGCGCAATCTGCCGTTCGCGGCTGGTGAGCAGCGGGCTGCCACTGCTGGGCACGATGGGCAGGTTCGCCACCGTGGAGGCGAGGATGTCGAGCCGGGCCTGGGCGGTCCTGGCGGACGCGGCGTCCCCGTCCTGGCGGGCGAAGTCCACCGCGAGCGCCATGCACCGGGCCTCGACCACGTCCAGCTCGAGGGTTGCGGCAAGTTCGGCGCCGGCCAGGAGTGCCTTGGCGTTCTTTGTCCTGCTCCCGATGGCCGTCAGCCGGGAGATCTCCGCCAGCGGGCCCTGCCTGTGGCCGGCGATCTCCTCCAGCAGGCGGAAGTCGGCATCGCTGCCGTTCACAGTGGCCGCGAGCAGGTTGATGCCGGCAATGGTCCACCGCCCGGCTGCCATGTTCCGGCGCGCCGATTGCTTCAGGGCGGTGACGGCCTCGGAATCACCCAGCCACCGGCCGGCCACGTGCGCGCAGAACTCGATGATGCTTTCGGCAGCGAACCCCGCTTTTCCAGGTGTCCTTTGCAGCTTCCCGAGGTACCGGCGGGCCTGTGCCGTGTTGCCCGTCTGGGCGTAGGCCAGCGCGGTAGCGGCATACGCGCTGCGAAGTGCTGTCTCGACCGGCTGGAGCTCCAATTGCGCGGCGGCCGAAATGAGGGGTTCCAGGGCAGCGTCGCCGCGGCCGGAGAAGACGTAGGCCATCCCCACCGCCAGCTCCGTGGCGGCACTGCGGTACGGAAGGCTGGTGGCCTGGGGCTGGCCGGTGGAGCGGAGGAGGTCGATGCAGCGCCGCCACTGGCCGGCCACCAGCAGGACGAAATATGCCTCCTTCGTGTACCTCTCGCGGAGGCCTACAACGTGCGAGGCGTCGCTGATCTGGCCGCCGAGCTGCCTCATCAGGCCCAGTGCGTCCATCTCGCGGCCGGTGGTTGCCAAGGCGCCCATCAGGATGATCGCCGACCGGTACCGGAACGCGCTGTCGGGGTTCCGGGCAGGATCCGCTGCCCGTTCCAACTGGGGAATCATGGCGGCGAAGTCGCCGGCGTGGGCGCGGTATTCAAATTCGCTCAAAGCGATCCGGTTCGCTGCCACGGCCACCGGCGCGGGCCACACTGCCTGGTGGCCCACCTTGTCGAGCCGCTGCCGGGCCGAGGCGAAGAGGTCCGGGACCTTGGCCGCGTGCGCAGGCAGCCTGAGCATGACATGCGCCTTGGCGGCGATCACCTCGGCGTACTCTTCAAGATCCAGGCCTTCCAGCTCCGGCTGGGAGATGTCGTCCAGGGCCGCGAGCGCCTGGACCGGCATGTCCAGCTGGAGGTAGGCCGCGGCTTTTTGCCGCTGCGCGGGCGCCCACTCGCGGTCGGTTCTTTGAAGCATGTCCGCGTAGGTCAGGGCGAACCGGGGGTCGAAGAGCTGCACTGCCGCTTCTGCGGCCGCAAGCGCCAGCGCGGGGCTCAGCGCCGCCTCACACTCATGCGTCCATGCGGCGGCGGACATCAACTCCTCCACCGTCATGGTGGCGGGGTCGGGTTCCTGGCCGCCCAGCAGGACGGCGCGGAGCTCACGGCGGCGTGAAATGCTGAGCCAGGTCCGGACCACGTCGCCGATATACTTCTCCCGCAGGGACACCCAGCGGCAGTCCGAGTCGTCGATCTCCAGCAGCCCGCCGTCTTCCATGTCCGCCACGACGTCCGCGCCGTAGACAGCTGTCAGCCTTGACAGTTCCACCCGCCGGGCGCAGGACAGCATCTCGATCACTTCACGGGTTTGCGGTGCTTCGCGTGACCAGCGGGACCGGACGATGTCATCAAGGCTGGCGGCGCCGTCGAGCACTACTTTGTCGCGGAGGGTCCACACGGAATCGGACAGCACCAGGTTGCCGGACAGTTGCTGCTCGGTGACCAGGGCTTTGAGCAGCAACGGATTGCCGCCCACCATCTGGTGGAAGGTGGTGACCAGCGAGGATGAGACGCGGTGCCCCAGCAGGGACAGCAGGACCTGCCTGGTCTGCAGTTCATTGAGGTTGCTGAGCCGGACCTCGGCCAGCCTCCTCTCAGTCAGCAGCCAGTGGAAGTCGGCCGGAAGGTCGCTGGAATTGGGCGCGACTGCGATGATGCGTGCCGTGCGGGTGAGCATGACGTTCAGCAGCACGCCCGCGCTCATGTCGTCGATGCTTCCGGAAGTATCCAGGGTGATGACGCAGGGCCTGCCGGCAGCGTCGCTGCGGATGAGTGAGGTGATGCCGCGGAGGATGGCGGTGGGCGAGCCCATGTAGGCCCGCGGCAGCCGGGCCAGCAGGAAGGACAGGCAACCGTACGGCGTGGCGGCGCCGGAGGGGCCGGAGCGAAGCTGCAGGGACCAGACATCCGGTCCGAGGTCAGCCACCGCGGCCCTGGCCAGGGAAGATTTGCCCACACCCCGCCCGCCGGTGATCACCACACCGAGGGAGTTTTCGCTGGTGAGCGCGCTGCGGACGGCCTCAAGGTTGGCGCTGCGGGCGGGCACGGACCATTTGCCCTCCGGCGGAGCGGAGGGTTTCGTGGGCAGCCCGTCGTCGGGAGGTATTGACCCACGTCCCCAGCTAAGTGGCTCGATTGACATGAACTTATCCCCTACATCCTGCAGTAGCGGGATGTAGCCCCATTGCTCCCCCGCATAGGAAGAAGAGTACCCTGCCCAGCAGACAACGAGACAGGCCAAAGGGCCTTTAAGTTTTTTATTGCAAACGACTGGATTTGTCCGGGTGGAACTTCTGCTGGGCTGCCGTGAGCCCGTCCCGGAGCAATGACTCAACGGCGTCGGCGGCCTCGTCCAGCAGGAACGGAAGCTCCTTGAGCTCGGCCGCACCGAAGTCGCGCAGGACGAAGTCTGCCGTGTCCATCCTGCCCGGAGGCCTGCCAACCCCCACGCGTACCCGGTGGTAGTCCTTGGTGCCGAGCGCCTTGGAGATGTCGCGCAGGCCATTGTGGCCGCCTTCGCCCCCGCCGATTTTTAACTTGACCGTGTTAAAAGGGATGTCGATCTCGTCGTGGACGGCCACCACATGGTCCGGCGCGATGCCGAAGAAATTTGCCAGGCCGGCGACGGGTCCGCCGGAGACGTTCATGTACGTCATGGGCTTCGCCAGGACGACGCGGGGCCCGCCGATCCCCAGGCGCCCCTCGACTACCTGCGCCCGGGCCTTGTGCGTCTTGAAGCCGGCCCCGATGCGGCCTGCGAGTTCATCGAGCACCATCTGGCCGATATTGTGCCGGTTGCCTTGGTACTGCGCCCCGGGGTTGCCGAGGCCGACGATCAGCCAGGTGTCAGTCATGGATCCATCCTATGGTGGGCGGTTCGGGCGGGCGGGACACTGCACTGCCGGACAAGGCTGACATGGCAGTGGCCGGACCCCTGGGGGATCCGGCCACCGGCATGAGCGCGGAAGTGCTTACTCGGCTGCGGCCTCTTCGGCTGCTTCCGGAGCTTCCGCTGCTGCACCTTCGGCAGCAGCTTCGGCTTCTGCTTCCTCGGCGATTTCGATGGCCTCGGAGATGTTCACCACGAGTGCTTCGGCGTCGGTCAGCAGGACGGTGCCCTTGGGCAGGACCAGGTCGGAAGCGTGGACGTGCTCGCCCGCGGCGCGGCCTTCGATGCTGACCTCAATGGCGGTGGGCAGGTGCGTTGCCTCGGCCTCGAGGGACACAACCGTCAGTTCCAGGTTGTGGACAGTGCCGGGAGCGGTCTCGCCCGCAAGGTGGACCGGAACGTCAACCGTGACCTTCTCGCCCTGGCGGACGGTCAGGAGGTCGATGTGCTCGATGATCTGCTTTACGGGATCACGCTGGACATCCTTCACCAGGGCCAGGTGGCCTTCGCCGTTGATGTCCAGGGACAGCAGGGCGTTGGGGGTGCGGACGGCCAGGGTGGTGGCCTTGGCCGGCAGGGTCACGTGGATGGGCTCAGCACCGTGGCCGTAGATGACGGCGGGGATCTGGTGGTTGGCGCGGGCGCGGCGGGCGTAGCCCTTGCCGAATTCGGTGCGCAGTTCTGCTGCGAGCTTCTGCTCAGACATGGATATCTCCTTGAAGACTAAACGGTGTTCAGCAAGGGCGGAGGTCTGGTGTGACCTTCAACGCCGGGCCGGTTGGCAGCCCTTCAAGAAGGCAGTCCTTCAGGTGAAGGACAAGCAGACCCAGTCGATAACGGAGGCTATGCCCTCCCTCGCCAAGGTATCGGGTACTAGGCTACCAGTGCGGGGCCCGTTCCCTGAAATCCCCACCGGTTCCCTGAGCCCGCAAGCTCGCGCGGGGAACCCTGCCGGCGTGGGCCCAGGCCGGCAGGGTTAACGCCCGGCTAGGCCTTGCCGTCGAACAGGCTCGTGACCGAACCGTCGTCGAACACTTCGCGGACCGCACGGGCGATCAGCGGGGCGATGGACAGCACCGTCAGCTGCGGGAAACGCTGGGACGCGGTGAGCGGCAGCGTGTTGGTGACCACCACTTCGCGGGCCCCGGACTCGGAGAGGCGCCGGGCCGCCGGATCGGAGAAGACTGCGTGGGTTGCGGCGATGATGACGTCCTTGGCGCCGGCGTTCTTCAGCACGGTGACAGCTCCGGAGATGGTTCCGCCGGTGTCGATCATGTCGTCGATCAGCACGCAGGTGCGGCCCTCGATCTGTCCCACCACCGTTTTGGAGACCGCCTGGTTGGGCACGGTGAGGTCACGGCTCTTGTGCACGAACGCCAGGGGCGCGCCGCCCAGGCGCTCCGCCCACTGTTCGGCCACGCGGACGCGGCCGGTGTCCGGGGAGACAACCGTGATGTTGTCGGCTTCGACGCGGGTGCGGATGTAGTCGGCCAGCAGCGGGATGGCCATGAGGTGGTCCACGGGCCCGTCGAAGAAGCCCTGGATCTGCGAGGTGTGCAGGTCCACGCTCATGATGCGGTCGGCGCCGGCGGTCTTGTAGAGGTCGGCCACCAGGCGGGCGGAGATGGGCTCGCGGCCGCGGCCCTTCTTGTCCTGCCGGGCATAGGGGTAGAACGGCGACACCACCGTGATGCGCTTGGCGGAGGCCCGCTTCAGCGAATCGATCATGATCAGCTGTTCCATGAGGTGGTTGTTCAGCGGGGCCGGGTGCGCCTGGATCACGAAGGCGTCGGTGCCGCGAACGCTCTCCCCGGCACGGACGTAGATCTCTCCGTTGGCGAAGTCGTAGGCGTCCACGGGCAGCAGGTCGGTGCCGAGTTCCTTGGCGATTTCCCGCGCCAGCTCCGGGTGGGCCCGCCCGGTGGCGAGCACCAGCTTCTTTTCGCCGTGCGCCGTAATTTCGCTCATTTGTTACTTGCCCTCTTCTGTAGATGCCGGGGTACTTGAGGAGTGTTGGGTGGCCGCCTGGGCCAGTTCGGCGGAGCGGGTGCCCGGACGGTTCGCGGCAACCCAGCCTTCAGCGTTGCGCTGCGGCGCAACGTTGATTGCGAGGGCTCCCGCCGGTACGTCCTTGCGGATCACCGCGCCGGCGCCGCTGTAGGCGCCGTCCCCCACGGTGACCGGCGCAACAAAGACCGTGTTGGAACCTGTACGGACGCCGGAGCCGATCACCGTGCGGTGCTTCTTCTCGCCGTCGTAATTGGCCGTGATGTTGCCGCAGCCGATGTTGGTGTCTTCGCCGATTTCGGCGTCGCCCGCGTAGCCCAGGTGGGACAGTTTGGAGCCGCGGCCGATGGTGACGTTCTTGGTTTCGTAGAAGGCGCCGATCTTGCCTTTCTCCCCCAGGACCGTGCCAGGGCGGAGATAGGTGAAGGGGCCGACGGCGGCGCGCGGGCCGATGACGGAGCCGGAACCGTGCGTGCGGACCACCTGCGCGCCTTCACCGACCGTGACGTCGGTCAGGGTGGTGTCGGGGCCGACGACTGCGTCCCTGGCCACAGTGGTGGCCCCGTGCAGCTGCGTGTTGGGCAGGAGCCGGACATCCTCGTCGAGCGTCACGGAGGAGTCGATCCAGGTGGTGGCGGGGTCCACTACCGTGACGCCGGCCCGCATCCATGCCTCCACGGTGCGGCGGTTCAGCTCGGCCCCGAGGGCGGAAAGCTGGACGCGGTCGTTGGCGCCTTCCACCTGCCAGCGGTCGGCGGTGACGACGGCGGCCACCCGGCCGCCCGCCTCGCGCGCCAGTACCAGCACATCGGTCAGGTACTTCTCGCCCTGCGCGTTCTCGGTGGTCACTTTGGCCAGCGCGTCCCGGAGCACGGTGGCGTCGAAGGCGTAAATGCCGGAGTTGACTTCACGGATCAGGTGCTCGTCCTCGGAGGCGTCCTTGTGCTCGCGGATGCCGCTGACGGTTCCGTCTTCCCCGCGGAGGATGCGGCCGTAGCCTGCGGCGTCGTCCAGGACTGCGGTCAGGACAGTCACGGCGTTGGCATCACGCTCGTGGGTGGCGACGAGTTCGGCGAGCAGTTCGCCGGAAAGCAAGGGGACGTCTCCGTAGGTGACCACCACGGTGCCCGTCAGGTGGCCGTCAGCGTCCAGCACCTCGAGGGCCGCCTCGACGGCGCGGCCGGTGCCGGGGATGTCGTCCTGGTCCACGATGACTGCCTTGGGATCCAGCGCTGAAACGTGCCCGGCCACGAGGTCGCGTTCGTGGCGCACCACGATGGCCAGCCGCTGCGGGTTGATGCTGCGCGCGGCCCGGAGGGCGTGGCCCACCATGGACAGGCCGCCGATTTCATGGAGGATCTTCGGTGTACGCGACTTCATCCGGGTACCGGCGCCTGCTGCCAGAACGATTACAGCGGCCGGGCCGGCATTCTCGGGGATCACGTACGGGCTCTCCTTGCTTGATTGGGCTGGCGCCTGGCGGTGTACAGCCGGCTCGCCGGCCCCGCACCGGGCGCCATCCTGCTGAACGCTCCTCGCACAGCAGTTCCGCCCATAGGATTCGAACCTATACTCCACGGCTCCAAAGGCCGGGGTGCTGCCGTTACACCAGAGCGGACCGTGCCGTAGGCGCAAGGCCCGGGCACAAGTCCCTATTTTGCCACGGGTTCAGGGCAGCGCGCGACCAAGGGGCTTCCGCCCCCGGCCGGCCGCACCGGAAAGCGCGCCCCGGCAGGTGGTGCATGATGGAAATGTGAGCAACAACCTTCCGCGGACGCGGATGACTGGCCTGCAGCGGCGAAGCCAGCTGATCGGCGTCGGCCGCGGACTTTTCGCCGTGCGCGGCCTGGACGGGACCACCATCGAGGAAATCGCCGCCTGTGCCGGCGTGTCCAAACCGGTCATCTACGAACACTTCGGTTCCAAGGAAGGCCTCTACACCGAAGTGGTCAACTGCGAATTCCACATCCTGCTGGACGCGGTCAACACCGCCCTCACAGAGGAAGCCAAGCCCCGCGTCCTGGTGGAACGTGCGGCACTGGCCCTGCTGACCTACATCGAAGACCGCACGGAGGGTTTCCGGATCCTGATGCGTGACGCTCCCCCGTCCCAGCCGGAGGGCGCGTTCTCCACGCTGCTGTCCCACGTGACCGCCCGGGTGGAGCACATTCTCTCCGACGAGTTCTCGCGCCGCGGCTTCAGCGGGGAGGACGGGGCCATGTACGCCCAGATGCTCGTCGGCATGGTGGCCATGACCGGCCAATGGTGGCAGGACAGCCGGACGCCCGACAAGCACACCGTCGCCGCGCACCTGGTCAACCTCGCCTGGAACGGCCTGACCGGCCTCAAGAAGGAACCGGAGCTGCAGAGCGGGCCCTAGTCGCCCAGGAGCTCCGATGCCTCAAGCCACTCCAGTTCCAGGGCGTCCTTTTCGTCGGCAAGGTCCTTGAGCTGGCTGTTCTGCTGGGCGAGGGCGTCGAAGTCGTTCTTCTCCGTGCTCTTGACCATGTCGTCGTGGAGTTTCTTCTCCTGCTGGTCAAGCTTCTTGAGCTGCCGCTCGATCCGGTTGAGGGCCTTGCGGGCCTCCCGCTTTTCGGCTTCGGAGGGGCCGGAGGCGGTAGCCGTGGAGGCCGCACCGGATCCTCCCGCGGTGACGGGGCTGCCGCCGCCGGCCACGGTGGAGCCGGCCAGCGCCGCTTCACGCAGCTCGAGGTACTGGTCCACGCCGCCAGGCAGGCCGCGGAGCTTCCCGTCGCCCAGCAGTGCCATCTGGTGGTCCGTGACGCGTTCAAGCAGGTAACGGTCGTGGCTGACCACCACCAGGGTGCCCGGCCAGCCGTCCAGGACATCCTCCACGGCGGCGAGAGTGTCGGTGTCGAGGTCGTTGGTGGGCTCGTCGAGCATCAGCACGTTCGGCTCCCCCACGAGCAGCCGCAGCAGCTGCAGGCGCCGCCGCTCCCCGCCGGACAGGTCCTTCACCGGCGTCCACTGCTTCTGGTTGGTGAAGCCGAGCTGTTCCACCAGCTGTCCTGCCGTGAATTCCCTGCCACCGACGTTGAAGGAACGCTTTTCGCGCTCGATGACCTCGATGACGCGCAGGTCGGCGACGTCGTCGAGCTCCTTGACTTCCTGGGTGAGGACTGCGGTGACCACGGTCTTTCCCCGCTTGAGCTTTCCGGCGTCCGGCGTAATCTCGCCGTTCAGGAGCTTCAGGAGGGTGGTCTTGCCGGCGCCGTTGACACCCACGAGCCCCAGCCGCTCCCCCGGGGCCAGCCGGAGGGTGATGTTGTCGAACAGTTTCCTGCCCCCGTCGCCATCCCGGAAATTCAAGGAGACGTGTTCCAGGTCAAGGACGTCCTTGCCCAGCCGGGCGGTGGCCATCTTGCTCAGCGCCGTGGAATCCCTGGGCTCCGGGACGTCGGCGATGAGGGCGTTGGCCGCCTCGATCCGGAATTTCGGCTTGGAGGTCCGTGCCGGGGCGCCGCGGCGAAGCCACGCAAGCTCCTTCTTGACCAGCTGCTGGCGCTTGCCCTCCACCACCGCGGCCATCCGGTCACGCTCGGCGCGGGCCAGCACATAGGCGGCGTACCCGCCCTCGAACGGGTCCACGATTCCGTCGTGCACTTCCCAGGTCTTGGTGCAGACCTCATCCAGGAACCAGCGGTCGTGGGTGACCACCAGGAAGGCGCCCTGGTTGGCCCGCCATCGTGTCTTCAGGTGCCGGGCCAGCCAGGCAACGCCCTCGACGTCGAGGTGGTTGGTGGGCTCATCCAGCATGATGACGTCGTGGTCCTCAATGAGCAGCTTGGCCAGCGCCACCCGGCGCTTCTGGCCGCCGGAGAGGGCGTGGACGTTGGCGTGCCAGTCGACGTCGGACACCAGGCCGCCCATGATTTCACGGATGCGGGGATTTCGGGCCCACTCGTAGTCCGCCTGGTCACCGACGATGGCCGCGCCGACTGTCAGGTCGCCGTCGAGCACGTCGCTTTGGTCCAGGTACCCGATATTAACGTCGCCACGCTTGGTAACGCGGCCGGAATCCGGGGTGGAGCGGAGGGCGAGCAGCCTCATCAGGGTGGACTTGCCGTCGCCGTTGCGGCCCACCATGCCGATCCGGTCGCCCTCCTCGAGCCCCAGGGTGACGCCGTCCAGGACGGTGCGGGTTGCGTAGGAGACCGTGAGGTTTTCGCCGCCAAGAAGGTGTGCCAAAGGGAACTGCTTTCTGCTGCCGGGCTGGAGGAACTAAAGGAGGGTGTCGGAGATGATGCGCGCGCCGGGGACCGGGCCATGGACGGGAAGGGCAGTCAGGCCGTGGTGCCGCAGGTCCTCGGCCAGCGCCTCGGCCGCGGCGGAGCCGTCCGCCAGCAGGGCCACGGTGGGGCCGGAACCGGAAACGATGCCCGCCACGGCGCCGTGGGACTCCCCGATCCCCAGCGTATCCCGCAGCGCCGGGGACAGTTCGATGGAGGCACGCTGAAGGTCGTTGACCAGGACGCGGCTCAGGGATGCAGCATCGCCGCTGCGGAGGGCGGTCAGGATCCGGGGGTCCACACCCGTGGGTTCCCCGGCAACGATCCCTTCGGCCCCGCGCAGCCGGTCCAGGGTCCGGTAAACCTCAGGTGTGGACAGGCCGTAGTCCGCCACCACCAGCACCCAGTGGGTCTGTGCCTTGGCCAGGGCCGGGGACAGCTCGTCCCCGACGCCGAGGCCGACGGCGGTGCCGCCCAGCAGGGAGAAGGGCACGTCGGCGCCCAGTTCCGCGGCCAGGTGCGCGAGTTCCTCCCGGGACAGTCCGCTGTTCCACAGGGCGTCGCAGGCCAGGAGCGTGGCTGCGGCGTCCGCGGACCCCCCACCCATCCCGCCGGCCACGGGGACCCGCTTGGTGATTTCCAGATGCACGCCTGTGGCATGCTCGGAGACGTCGGCCATGATGGCGGCTGCCTTGTAGGCCAGGTTGCTGCTGTCCAGGGGGATGTCGGCGGCGTCGAGGTCCAGCGTGCTCGCAGGGCTGAGGCTGATGGTGATCCCGGGGGCGGCGGTACTGGTGGCGGCGACCTCTTCGTAAAGGGATACGGCGAGGTACACGCTGGCCACCGAATGGTAGCCGTCCGGCCGGAGCGGGCCCACGGCGAGCGACACGTTGACCTTGCCGGGAGCTTTGACCCGGACGGTCCTGGCGGCGAAGCGCCCTGTGCCCGCCCTTTCAAGTCCCGCGCTCACGGGCGGTTTTCCTTGGCTTCCGCGATCCTTGCGAACGCCGCGATGTCGATGACCTCGCCACGGGCTGTCGGGTCGACGCCGGCAGCGAGCAGGCAGCGTTCGGCCTCCGGTGCTCCTCCCGCCCATCCGGCAAGGGCAGCCCGGAGCGTCTTGCGGCGCTGGGCAAAGGCGGCGTCCACCACGGCGAACACCTGTTCGCGGGTTGCCTTGGTTGCCGGCGGCTCACGCCGGGTAAAGGCCACGAGCCCGGAGTGGATCTTCGGCGCTGGCCAGAAGACGTTCATTCCGATGACGCCGGCCTTGCGCATCTGGCTGTACCAGGCGGCTTTGACGGACGGAACGCCGTAGGTTTTGGAACCGGGGCCTGCTGCCAGCCGGTCCGCCACTTCGTCCTGCACCATGACCAGCCCGTGCTGCAGGCTGGGAAAATGCTGCAGGAGATGCAGCACCACGGGCACCGCCACGTTGTACGGCAGGTTTGCCACCAGCGCGGTGGGCTCCACGGGCAGTTCCGTGACTTTCATGGCGTCGGCGTTGACCAGGTGGAAGGATCCTGCCGCGGCCGGGCGCCATTCCTTTACGGTTTCCGGGAGCTTTGCCGCCAGCACGGGATCGATTTCGACGGCGACCACGGCGGCCGCCGCATCGAGCAGCCCCAGCGTCAGGGAGCCCAGGCCGGGGCCGACTTCGAGGACGGTTTCGTCCGGCCGAACGCCGGCGGCGGCGACGATCCTGCGGATGGTGTTGCCGTCGATAACGAAGTTCTGGCCCAGCGTCTTGGTGGGCCTGACCCCGATCTCCTCTGCCAGCCGGCGTATGTCGGATGCACCGAACAGCGGTGCGGGCGTAGCGGGGATGGGTTCAGTCACCTAGGTATCCTATCCCGCGCCGCCTCCCTGCCCGCCCGCTTAACGGCAGTGGCCGGGCCCGATAATCACGGGCCCGGCCACTGCTGCTAAGGGTTTTGCGCTAAGGAATCAGCGGCTTGCTGCCCAGCCGCAGCCCCACGGCTGCAGGCCGCGCTGGGCGTACACCCGGTTGGCGATGTCGATCTGCTGGGCCTTGGTGGCAAGGCTGGCGTTCGGAGCGTAGGCACCGCCGCCGGATCCGATCCAGGTGCGGATATCGAACTGGAGGCCGCCGTAGTACCCGTTGCCGGTGTTGATGCTCCAGTTGCCGCCGGACTCACACTGGGCAATCTTGTCCCACATGGCTTCGTTCATCATTGCCGGTGCTGCGGCCCCGGTGTTGGCCCCTGCCGGGGCAGCTTCCACGGCCGGCTTGGCCTTGGTGCCCACAGTGACCTTTTCGGTAACAGGCTGGACGGCGACGTTCTCGGAGACCAGGGAGCGGGAGGCTTCACGTCCGTCCACCAGCACCAGCTTGAAGGTGCGCTCGATCTTGCCTGCGGCACCTGCCTGCGTTACTTCCTTCTCTCCCTTGAGCATGTCCGCGCTTTCGGCGGTCACCGTCTGGAAGGGCACCTCCTCGGTGCTGACGGCGGTCTGGCTGGTATCGACCCGCGAAACCTTGATGACCATGTCGTTCACGACGTTGGCATTGGCCGGCTGGGACGTGCGGTCGTTCGCGCCGAGGGTTATGCCGGCCTCTTCGAGGACCTTGCCCACGGTGGCTGCCGTGGTGGTGGCGGTGTTTGCCTTGCCGTCAGCCACGATGCTGACGGACTTGGGGGTGGAGATGGCGACGTAGGAGCCCGCCAGCGACAGCTGCGCGTCCTTCGGAGCGGAAACCGATGACGCACTGGCGACACCGAGCTCGGTGACGAGGTCTTCAACATCCTGGGCGGTGGTGTTGACCGTCTTCTCGGCCCCGTCCAGGCTCACCTTGACCTCTTTGGCCTGGTTGATGTTGATCACGGTCCCGTTGTGGACGGTTGCGTCGAGCGAGGGCGAGACCCGGTCGCTGGGCTTCAGGTCCAGGTTGGCGCTCTTGACCACCTGACCCACCGTCCCGCCGAACGACTGGACGGATGAGACCTTGCCGTCGACGTTCAGCGTGATGGTTTTGTTATTGCCGACGAAGGCTACGAGGCCTGCCACCAGGCCGCAAAGCACCAGCAGCTGGGCGCCAACCTTGATGAAGCTGAACTTGCCGTCCGTTGTGAAGAACTTGATCACGATTGCCCGTAACTCTAGGTCCATCCGGGCACGGGGATCATGCGCAGTAAAATGCCCGGCACCGTCGCCAAAAAGGGACAGTCCGGGCACCAATGCGCCGCCACACTTTCGGCAGCCGGGACACGGGATTTCCCCGTCAGAATCGGCTGCGAAATAAAGTGAAAATATCCGATGGCCTTCCCCGACCCCGGCTAATAGATCTCCACTGTAACCGTAGCGTTATAAAGGGGCCAACATTTTTGCATACCAGGTATTCTCCGGCGTTACCGGAACGGTATCCCGCTCAGGCCCATGAACCGTATGCCCGCACGGTATTTTCGCTGATTCCGGCACAGAGACCGGCCAGGTCAGATCCTGTCAATTCCGCCATGGTCCGCACCGTGTAGGGAACCATGTAGCTGGCGTTGGGCTTGCCGCGATGCGGGTGCGGGGTCAGGAACGGGGCATCGGTTTCCACCAGGAGAAGCCGGGGGTCCGCAACCGCCAGGGCGGAGCGGAGGTTCGCGGCATTCCTGAAGGTCAGGGTGCCGGCGAACGACATCCACCAGCCTGCCTCATTGCAGGTCCTGGCCAGTTCCTCGTCGCCGGAGAAGCAATGGAACACCACCCGCTCGGGGGCGCCCTCTTCGCGGAGCACCCGCACCACGTCGCCGTGCGCATCCCGGTCGTGGATCTGGAGGGTGAGGTCCAGGCGCTTGGCGATGTCGATGTGCCGGCGAAAGGAGTACTCCTGGTGGGCCAGGCCTTCGCCTTCCGTGCGGAAGTAGTCGAGCCCGGTCTCGCCGATGGCACGGATACGTGGGTGGGCGGCGAGGCGTTCAATCTCCTCAAGCGCCGCCTCAAGGTGGCCGCGGGCGGCGTAGTGGGGAGCGTCGTTCGGGTGCAGCGCCACCGCCCCCAGGAGCCGGGGGTCCCGGTCCACTGCTTCCACGGTGAAGCGCGACGATTCCAGGTCGCAGCCCACCTGGACGGCGCCCTGGACGCCCACGGCCGCGGCGGCATCGAGGGCAGCCTTGATGCCTACAGGCGCCTTGCCGTCGGGGAAGTCCAAATGGGTGTGGTTGTCCATGACGGGGACCGGAAGCGGCTCCGGGGCAGGAGGAAATTCCTTCCGGGGACGGCCTTCCAGTCCGGAAGCTTCGTCGGCGGGCGCCTGGTACGCGGCGGGAATCAGCGTATTGCACATCCAAACAGCCTAACCGGCGGCAGATGCCCCCTAATCGCCGGAACATTCTGTCTGCCGCGGCAGTTGTCTTAGTAGTCTGGTACGAACACATGCGAACGCCCACCGACGGGCGCAGGCAGGCTTGCTGTCCCGTCCAGGTGAAACCGGGCTGAAAGGTTGCCGATGGAACCCCACCGACGCACTGCCGACAATGTGAGCGCTCCGAACCTTAACCTGGCCGGCGTCGCAGATTCCGTGAGCCGCTTGAACGCGCACCGGCCTGACCCCATGGACGTGGAGGCGTTCCACGCCGCCAGCGAGCGCATCCTTTCCACCGTAAACACCGTGATTGACGGCAAATCCGACGCCGCCAGGCTGGCGCTCACCGTCCTGCTCGCCCAGGGGCACCTGCTGCTGGAGGATGTGCCAGGCGTGGGCAAGACCCTGCTGGCGAAGACCCTCGCGCGCACCATCGACTGCACGGTCAACCGCATCCAGTTCACACCGGACCTGCTGCCGTCCGACGTGACCGGCGTATCCATCTACAACCAGTCCTCCCGGCTGTTCGAATTCCGACCCGGTGCCGTATTTGCGAACATCGTCATCGGCGACGAGATCAACCGGGCCTCCGCCAAGACGCAGTCCGCCCTGCTCGAATGCATGGAGGAGCACCAGGTCACGGTGGACGGCACCTCCTACCGGCTCGATGAGCCATTCATGGTGGTGGCTACCCAGAACCCCATCGAGATGGAAGGGACCTACCCGTTGCCGGAGGCCCAGCGCGACCGCTTCATGGCCCGGATCTCGATGGGCTACCCGGACAAGGACGCCGAAATCGAGATGCTGGAGACCCACCAGTCGGCCTCCCCGCTGGCGTCCGTGGCAGCCGTGGTGTCGGCCGCCGACGTCGCGTCGATGATCGCCACGGTGCAGCAGGTCTTTGTGTCGCAGTCGGTGAAGGAGTACACGGTCTCCGTCGGCCGGGCGACCAGGGAGAGCCCGCTGCTCCGGCTCGGCGCCAGCCCGCGTTCAATGTTGCAGCTGCTCAGGGCGGCCAAGGCCACGGCGGCACTGGATGGTAGGGACTTCGTCCTGCCGGACGACGTCCGGGAGGTCGCCGAAGCGGTCCTGGCGCACAGGATCATCCTTGACCGGAAGGCGGCCGGTGCGGGCGAAACACCGCACAGCGTGCTGCGGAACATCCTTTCCCGGCTGCCCGTCCCCCAGGACGCCCCCGGCTCCCGGGCCGCGGCGGTAGCCGGCAGCAGGAACCGCTGAAGGCCGAACCATGGCGCTGCTGGACAGACTTCCCCGGCACCTGTTCACCAGGCGCGGATGGGGCATGCTGGCGGCCGGTGCCTTTACCCTGGCCGCGGCCCAGGTCATGGGGCGCCGGGACCTGCTGACGCTGGCGGTCCTGCTGCTGGTGCTTCCGCTGGTGTCCCTGGCCGGCACGCGGCTGGTCAAGCCGCGGTTCCGGGTGTACCGGGAATTCAACCCGGCACCAGTCGAAACGTCCGCCCCCACAACCGTCAGCCTGGCGGTGGCCAGGACCGGCCCGGCCAGCGGGCCGGTGACCATGGAGGAACGGCTGCCCGTCCGTTTTGGCGAGACTCCCGCGTTCCGGTTCCCGTCCCGCTCCGCCGCCGGCGGCACCAGCCGATATGAATACCAGCTCCGGTCCAGCCAGCGCGGCCAGTTCCGGATCGGGCCTGTCACTGCCGAGTTCACCGACCCCTTTGGGCTGTCCCTGCACCGCCAGGCGATAGACGACGGCGACGTCCTCACCGTGACGCCGGCCGCCGTCGTGCTTCCCATGACCGGCCTGGCAGGCGCGCGGGGCAACGACGGCGTGACGGCCACCCGCATCCGCGCCAACCCCAGCGATGACGACGTCATGACGCGTGAATACCGGCACGGCGACCCGATGCGCCGGGTGCACTGGGCCGCCACCGCCAGGCATGGAGCCCTGATGGTGAGGCAGGAGGAATCGGTCACCACGCCCGAGGCCACCATCATCCTGGACCACCGCTACGGGGCGTTTTCCGGCGGGGCCGGTTCTGCGGTGCCGGGGCTTGCCGGGCCGGACGGCCACGCGCTGGCCAGCAGCAAAGCGTTCGAATGGGCGGTGGTTGCCGCCATGTCCATCAGCGCACACCTCGCGGAGCGCAACTATGGGCTGCGGCTGCTGGACGCCGGCGGGGAACCGGCGTTCCTCCACTCCCCCTCGGCGCCGGACCCTGCCGCCGAGGAATTCACTGGAACGGCCGGGCTGCAGTCGGTCGCCGAGAGCCTGGCGGCCATCCAGCTGACCGGGGCACACCATGTGCGGCGGGACGGCGTCCTGGCCGACATCGCACGGAGGAACGGCGGCCGGCGGGGAGCCCAAGAAGTCCGCGGCCACGGCCACCCGGACCCTGGCCCGGCACCTTTCGACGACCACCTCATGGACAAGCTGTCCGCCCACCGGATGCGCGGCCCCCTGATCGCCGTGCTGGGAAGGGTCAGCGCCGAGGAGGCGTTGGCCCTGGCCCCCGCGGCCGCGTACGGAACCAACGCCTTTGCGCTGGTGGCCGCGGAAAAGCCTGAGGAGTTCCAGGACGTCCTCGAAGTGCTGCGACAGGGCGGCTGGCGGGCGGCGGCCGTAACTCCACAGGTCAGCGTCGCCGCCGCCTGGAGCCAGTTCGACCAGGACCCCGCCCTGCCGGCGGCACCGGCCGCGGACGTCCGGCGTGGAGCGGGGATGCCGACATGACTGTTGCACCGGCCAGGCCGCAGGGCACCGGACAGGAAACCCCGCATCCGGCAGGACCCGGGGGCCGCAGGAGGGCGGGCGCTTATCCCTGGGCCATGGCGGTGTCCATTGCGGTGGCTGTCAGCGGGGCCGCGCTGTCCCTGAACGGTGTCCTGCGCGGCTGGAACTGGTATTGGGCCGTCCTGACAACCGTGGCGGCGGTCAGTTTCACCCTTGCCGCCCTGCGGTCCATCCGCGCGCAGCCCCTGCTGGTCACGGCGGGAGGCTTCCTTGCCCTGGGCGCTGTTTTGACCCTGACGTTCTTCCGCAGTTCAAGCATCCTGTGGATCATTCCCAGCGGCGCGAGTTTCCGTGACTTGGACCGGCTGATCAGGCGTGCCAGCGAGACGGTCCTGGCAGAGACGGCACCGGTTGCGCCCAATGTGGGCATTGTGATGGTCATTTGTGCCGTGCTCGGCCTGGCTGTCATCCTCGTGGACGCTCTCGCCGTCCCGCTGGGCATGCCGGCCGCCTCCGGGATGGGGCTGCTGGCACTCCTGGTGGTGCCGGCCATGATCAAGCCGCAGAGCGTGGGTCCGTGGAGTTTCGCCGTGACCGTGGCCGGGTACCTTATGGTCCTGGCCTGCAGCCAGTGGTTTTCGCCGGACGGCAGGATGCAGGCCAACTCCGCCCGCAGTCCCGGCATGCTGCGCCGGGCGGCACTTACCGGCGCAGTTGCACTGACCGCCACTCTGGTCCTGCCGCTGGCCATCCCGGGTTTTGACCGCGGAACCTTTCCGCAGGGCTCCCGGCTGAACCCCTGGGGCGGCTCCACCGGCCTGAATCCCATGATCACCCTTGGCAACAGCCTCCGGACACCGGACGGCAGCGGCCGCATCACCTACGCCACCAGTTCGTCCGCGCCGCTCTATTTGCGCTCAGTCACGGTGGATAATTTCGACGGCGATTCCTGGGGCCCGGACGACCGCGCCGGGTCACGGCTTCCGCTCGCCGGCCGCATAGACCCTGGTTACGCCGTGCTGGCCGATGAGCAGGTACGGCAGGTGACCGCCATAGAGACCGGATCGTTCAGCAGCCCCTACCTTCCCGCCCCCTACGCCCCGGAGACCATCCGCGGCCTGAGCGGCCAGTGGACGTGGGACCCCGCCACGCTCTCCATCAAGGGGACGGACACCACGTCGCGGCGGCAGGAGTATGTGGTTACGTCTGCCGTGCCCAAGCTTTCGGCAGCCCTGCTCGCCCAGTCCTCAGGCGCTGCCCGCGGCATCCCCGACGACTTCACACGGATCCCGGGCAACGTTCCGGACATCGTGAAAAGCACTGCCAGGACAGTGGCCGGTTCCGCTGCCACCCCCTATGCCAAAGCAATCGCCATCCAGAAGTACCTGCGCTCGGCCGAGTTCACCTATTCGCTGCAGTCCCCGGTGCAGGGCGGCTACGACGGCAACGGGCTTTCCGTCCTGGCTGACTTCCTCCAGCAAAAGAGCGGCTACTGCATCCACTACGCGTCAGCCATGGCCGTCATGGCCCGGCTGGAAGGGATCCCGAGCCGGATCGCGGTGGGCTATGCACCCGGCAGGTTGACGGGGGCTACGGCATCAGTGGCAGGGCAGGGCACCCTCCCCGAGTACGAAGCGGACGCCCGGGACGCCCATGCCTGGCCTGAACTGTACTTCCAGGGCCTGGGCTGGGTGCCCTTCGAACCCACGCCTTCACGGGGCGTGGTTCCGGACTATGCCACCGAGGCGGCCGTTTCCTCAGTGCCGGATGCGCTTGGCAACAACGATGGCCTGGTGCCCGATGCCGCACCCGCTCCCACGCCCGCCCCCAGCGCCGCTCCGCTGCCGGCCCCCGGGGCGGGCAACGGCGCCGGCGGTGACGCCCCGCTGCTGCCTTGGCTGCTGGGCACGGCAGCGGCGCTGGGAGCTGGCCTGGTGGCGGCCGCGCCACGCTTGGTCCGCACGGCCATCAGGGCACGGCGGCTGCGGCCGAAGCGCCCGGGCGATGCCGTCCCGCTGGCATGGAGCGAACTCCTTGACCTCGGCACGGACTACGGCCTGCCGCCCGGTGCCAGCGAGACGCCAAGGGCCTACGCCGCACGGTTCCGCCAGGCACTGCTGGGGGAAGCGGGCGGCATGGATGAACAGGCACGCCAGGTTGTCGCCTCCCTGACCGCGGGTTTCGAACGGTACCGGTACGGCCGGCCGGACCCCGCCGACGGCGCTGCAGGCTTGCTGCCTGCAGCGGACGTGCCGGATCCCGGCACCGGCGTGGCCGCGCTTGAAACAGCGCTGCGTGAAAATGCCACCCTCCCCCGGCGCCTGCGTGCGGCCTGGCTGCCGCCGTCCGTCACGGAGCGCCTGGGCCGGCTGGCCGGCCTGCCGTTCCGGGTGGCCGGCAGTGCGGCCAGGAAGGTGGCAGCAGCCGCCGTGCACCGCCGGCGGCATGGCCGGGCGGAAATTCCGGCGCGGGTCACTCCAAGGCCAGGGCCTTCCGCTCCAGGCAGGCGTGCCGGCGGCACCCGAAACTGAAAGGGCGCTGCCGGCCGGGGATGTCCCGGCCGGCAGCGCCCGATCCTTCAGCCGTCAGGCCTACCCGGCGTAGGGGTCGGCGATGCCGATGTACTGGGTGTAGAGGTATTCCTCGATGCCTTCGAGGCCGCCTTCGCGTCCCAGCCCGGACTGCTTGACACCGCCGAACGGTGCCGCGGCGTTGGAGATGACCCCGGCGTTCAGGCCGAGCATGCCCGTCTCGAGCTTTTCGCCCATCCGGATGCCGCGGTTGAGGTCCTTGGTGAAGACGTAAGCCACCAGGCCGTACTCGGTGTTGTTGGCCAGACGCACCGCGTCGTCTTCACTGCTGAAGGTGATGATCGGCGCGACCGGGCCGAAGATTTCCTCGGACAGGATCCGCGTGCCCTCCGTGACCCCGGAGAGGATGGTGGGCTGGTAGAAGTAGCCCGGGCCCTCCACCGGTCCGCCGCCCAGCACGGCCTTGGCGCCGGAGGCAACGGCGTCGGACACCAGTTCGTGGACCTTGTCCCGGCTCTTGGCGTCGATCAGCGGGCCCACCTTGGACTCCGGTTCGGTGCCCCGGGCGGTGGTCATTTCCTTCATCTTCGCGGCGAACTTCTCCGCGAACTCGCCGGCGACCGATTCGTGCACGATGAAGCGGTTGGCAGCAGTGCAAGCCTCGCCCATGTTCCGCAGCTTGGCCAGCATGGCCCCGGCGACGGCGGCGTCCAGGTCGGCGTCCTCGAAGACCACGAACGGGGCGTTGCCGCCCAGTTCCATCGAGGTGCGCAGCACGGTTTCGGAGGCGTCGGCCAGCAGGCGCCGGCCCACCTCGGTGGAACCGGTGAAGGACAGCTTGCGAAGACGGGAATCCTTGATCAGCGGCCCGGTGGTGGCACCGGCGGTTGAGGTGGGAATGACGTTCAGGACGCCGGCGGGCAGGCCGGCTTCCATCATGACGGCCGCGAACAGCTGGGAGGTCAGCGGCGTGAGGTTCGCGGACTTCAGCACCATGGTGCAGCCTGCGGCGACCGCGGGGGCGATCTTGCGGGTGGCCATGGCCAGCGGGAAGTTCCACGGCGTGATCAGCAGGCAGGGGCCCACCGGCTTCTTGGTCACCAGCAGGCGGGACTTGCCGTCCGGCGAGACGGAGTAGCGGCCGAACGCGCGGACGGCTTCTTCGGAGAACCAGCGGAGGAACTCGGCGCCGTAGGTTACCTCGCCGCGGGCTTCGGCCAGCGGCTTGCCCATTTCCATGGTCATCAGCAGGGCGAAGTCCTCGGCCCGTTCGGTCACCAGGTCAAACGCCCGGCGCAGGATCTCGCCGCGTTCGCGCGGCGGGACTTTTGCCCAGGACTCCTGGGCCGCGGCGGCGGCGTCCAGGGCCGCGGCGCCGTCCTCGGGGCCGGCGTCGGCAATGCTCAGCAGCACTTTCCCGGTGGCGGGATCCTCGACGTCGAACGTCTTGCCCGAAGCGGCGTCGCGCCACTCGCCGTTGATGAGCAGCCCGGTGGGAACGGAGGCCAGAAGCCGGCTTTCGCGCTCGGCGCTAACGGCAGGCTGTGCGGTGACAGTCACGATGACTCCCTCGTCAGTAGGGTTGTGGCAGCCCGTGCTGCGGCCGGAGTGACCGGGCTCATTGGGCTGATTAACAGCCAGACTACTGCCGGGCCCGCCCGGGGTCTACGCCGTTGCGCACTGCCAAAGCGCAGCCCTGCTGTGCAGCTGCACAGCAGGGCTGCGGGGCCTGCGGACCCGTCAGCGGGCGGCAAGGACCGCCGCGTACAGCTCCCGCTTGCTGACCCGCACGTCTTCAGCGACTGCCGCCACGGCTTCCTTGAGCCGGATGCCCTGGGCCATCAGCTCGGTGACTGCCGCCACGTGGTCCTCGGGGGTTCCGGCCGCCTGCTCGGGCGCGCCGCCCAGCACCACCGCGATCTCGCCGCGGACTTCAGTCGTTTCCGCCCAGTGCAGCAGCTCACCGACCGTGCCCCGGATGACTTCCTCGTAGGTCTTGGTCAGCTCCCGGCACACAGCGATGGGCCGGTCCGGGCCGAACCTTTCACGCAGGGCCCGCAGCATTGCTTCGAGCCGGTGCGGGGCCTCGAAGAACACCATGGTGCGGCGCTCCCCGGCCAGATCGGCCAGGCGCGAGGCGCGTTCGCCGGCTTTGCGGGGAAGGAAGCCCTCGAAGCAGAACCGGTCCGTCGGCAGGCCCGACAACGCCAACGCGGTGAGGACGGCGGAGGGGCCGGGGACGGCGGTGACAGGCAGCCCTGCAGCGATCGCGCCTTCCACCAGCCGGAAGCCAGGGTCCGACACTGACGGCATCCCGGCGTCGGTCACCATCACCAGCGTGCTGCCCGCCCGGACTTGATCCAGGAGGTCGGAGGTCCGGGACGCCTCATTGTGCTCGTGGTAGCTGATCACGCGGCCGGCGACGGTAACGCCCAGGCTCTGGACCAGGCGGTGGAGGCGGCGCGTATCCTCGGCGGCCACGATGTCAGCCGTGGCGAGCAGCTCGACCAAGCGGGCCGAGGCATCGCCCGTGTTCCCGATCGGCGTGGCGGCGAGCACGATGCGCCCCGCCGTTGAGGGTTCGGGAGCGGGGAGGGGGCTGGGGTTCTGGTCCACCCAACCAGCCTACTGCTGCCGGGTCTTCCAGCCGCAAAAGGTAGCATGGGGCTCGTGACGCAGACCTCGACGCGGCCGCCCGGGGCCGGTGAACCCACCCCTTCGGCCTCCTCCACCGGACCAGGGGCACCTGCGGCCCATACCTCCACAGCGGCCAGGCGTCCCTGGATCAGCCGGCCCGCGGAAACGTTCACCGTCGAAGCCCTGCAGGAAAGGCTCCTCGGCGCGGCCCCTGCCTGGCGGGCCTATCCCCTGTCGCTCCGGCTCTGGTTTGTCCTGGTCCCGGTCCTGACTGCAGTGGCCGGGGGCCTGCTCCGGTTTGTCCGCCTGGAAGTCCCGCACAAACTGGTGTTCGACGAGACCTACTACGTCAAGGACGCCTACTCGTACCTGATCAGCGGGTACGAACGCAGCTGGCCGGACAAAGCCAACGATTCATTCAACGCCGGGGATCCCACGGTCCTGCTGGATTCCCCCGAATATGTGGTCCACCCGCCGGTGGGCAAATGGATGATTGCGGCCGGAATGTGGCTGTTCGGGCCGGACAACCCCTTCGGCTGGCGTTTCGCTGCCGCGCTCACCGGAACACTGACGGTGCTGTTGGTTTCCCTGATCGCCCTGAAGCTGTTCCGCTCACTCCCCCTTGCCGGCGCCGCCGGGCTGCTCCTCGCCGTCGACGGCCACCACCTGGTGATGTCACGTACCGCGCTGCTTGACGTCTTCCTGACGTTCTGGGTCCTCGCCGCATTCGGCGCCCTGCTGCTGGACCGGGACGACGGGCGGCGCCGCCTGGCCTGCCGGCTTGCGCAGGCTGCCGCTTCGAACGGCGGGCAGCCGACGGCCCGCATGCTGATGGCCGGACCATGGCTGGGCATCCGCTGGTGGCGGATCGCGGCAGGAGTCTGCATGGGACTCGCGGTGGGCACCAAGTGGTCCGGACTCTTCTTCCTCGCCGGCTTCGGGCTCCTGACCGTGCTCTGGGACCTCAACGCACGGCGCGTGGCCGGCATCCGCGGCTGGATCAGCGGCGGCGTCATCCGGGACGGCCTGCCGGCCTTTGCAAGCATGGTCCCCGTGGCCGGAGCCGTCTATTCAGGATCCTGGACGGGATGGTTCCTGTCCGGCAATGCCTACTTCCGCCACTGGGCCGAAAGCAACCCGTCCGCGCAGTGGGGCTGGCTGCCAGACTCCGTCCGTTCCCTCGTCCACTACCACCTCGAGGCGTACAAGTTCCACCAGGGCCTGAGCTCCGAACACCCGTACCAGGCCAGTGCCTGGAGCTGGCTGGTCATGGGGCGGCCGACGTCGTTCTTCTATGAATCCCCACCGCAGGGAACCCCCGGGTGCGCCGTGGAGAAGTGCACCTCCGCCATCCTTTCCGTGGGAAACCCACTGGTCTGGTGGCCGGCGGCCATCGCACTGGTCGTCGTGCTGTTCTGGTGGGCAGGGCGCCGGGACTGGCGGGCCGGTGCCGTCCTGGCAGGTGTGGCCGCGGGGTACCTTCCGTGGTTCATGTACCCCGAGCGCACCATGTTCTACTTCTACGCCGTATCCTTCGAACCGTTCCTGGTCCTGGCGCTGGTGTATTGCCTCGGCCTGGTCCTCGGCAGGGCAACGGACCCGCCGTGGCGCCGGCGCTCGGGCCTGTACCTGGTGGCCCTCTTCCTTGCCGCGGCCGTCCTGCTCTCGGCATTCTTCTACCCCATCTGGACGGCGGAGGTCATCCCCTACGTGGACTGGAAGGTCCGTATGTGGATGCCCTCCTGGATCTAGGGCAGGATTGCATGAGACCACCTGAGGAGCCGCTGCCGCGGCGTGGCAGCGGAAACGGAGACCTGCTGTGAGAGAAGCAAGCACGGAACTGCTGGTTGAGCTTGACGCCGACAGCAACGTGACTGACCTGCTGCTGGAGCAGCATGCCGCCAATCCCGCCCATGCGCTGTACCGGCGGAAGGGGCCCAACGGCTGGGTGGACGTGTCGGCGCAGAAATTCCTCCAGGACGTCAGTGCCCTGGCCAAGGGCCTGATCGCCGGCGGCCTGGAGCCAGGGGACACGGTGGCAGTGATGTCCCGGACCTCCTACGAGTGGACCCTGGTGGACTTCGCGATCTGGTTCGCCGGCGGCGTCACCGTTCCCATCTACGAAACATCGTCCGCGAGCCAGGTGGAGTGGATCATCCAGGATGCCGGGGTGCGCCGCGTCTTCGCCGGCGACCGCGCCACGGTGCAGCTGGTCAACGGCGTTGTTGCGGAATCCGCTGCGCTGCGTGACCGCCTGGTCAACGTAGTGCGGATGGATTACGACGGCGAGGCACCGGACCTTGCCAGCCTCGCCGCCGCGGGCGCCGGGGTCAGCGACGCGGAGCTGGAGCGGCAGCGGAGCCGGGCCGGGCTGGACGACATCGCTTCCCTGGTTTACACGTCCGGCACCACCGGAAGGCCCAAAGGGTGCGAGATTACCCACGGGAACTTCGCCCTCGTGGCCAAGAACATCGTTGCCTTCCTGCCGGAAATCCTCCAGGAAAGCAACGCCCGCACCCTGATGTTCCTGCCCCTGGCCCACGTGCTGGCCCGCGCAGTCCAGGTTGTGTGCCTCACGGCCGGAGCAACCCTGGGACACACCCCCGGGGCGGCACAGCTGCTGGAGGACCTGGGGACGTTCAAGCCGACCTTCCTGCTGGTTGTCCCCCGGATTTTCGAGAAGGTGCGGGCAACCGCGGCGCATAAGGCGGCTTTGGCGGGCAAAGGCCGCCTTTTCGAGGCCGCTGCCGCCGCCGCCATCCAGTACTCGCGGGAGCAGGACAGGCAAAGCCGGGGCGAGGGACCCGGGCCGGGGCTCTTCAGCCGCCTGCGGCACGCAGCCTACGACCGGCTGCTGTATCCCCGGCTCCGCCAGGCCCTCGGCGGCGAGGTGGGGTACACCGTGTCCGGTGCCAGCCCGTTGGCCTCGGAGGATGCCCACTTCTTCCGCGGCGTCGGCATCCCCGTCCTCGAAGGGTACGGACTGACCGAAACCACGGCACCGTGCACGGCCAATACGCCGTCCCGCACCAAGGTGGGGACTGTGGGGATACCCATTCCCGGGACCACCATCCGCGTCGCCGAAGACGGCGAGATCCTGGTGAAGGGCATCGGCGTCTTCAAGGGGTACCACGCCAACCCGGCGGCCAACGCCGAAGCATTCGTGGACGGCTTCTTCCGGACCGGCGACTTTGGTGTCCTGGACGCAGACGGCTTCCTCACCGTGACGGGGCGGAAGAAGGACCTGCTGGTCACGGCCGGCGGCAAGAACGTGGCACCGGGCCCGCTGGAGGAACGGATCCGCGCCCACCAGCTGGTGGGGCACGCCGTCGTCGTCGGTGACGGCAAGCCGTTCGTGTCAGCCCTGCTGACCCTGGACCCGGAGGGCGTCGCGAACTGGCGGTCGGAGCGGGGGCTGCCCCCGCTCCCCCTCCGGGAAGCCACCAGCGATCCCCAGATCCTTGCCGCCGTCCAGGAGGCCGTGGACCACGCCAACGAACTGGTGTCGAAGGCGGAATCGGTGCGCACGTTCGCACTCCTGGACACCGACTTCAGCGTGGAATCCGGGCACCTGACGCCGTCGCTGAAACTCAAGCGGGCCGTCGTCGTACAGGACTTCCAGGCGGAGATCGCCAAACTGTACGGCTGAGCTGCTACGCCGTCTCTGCGGCCTCCGGGCCGTCCTGGGCCGCCGACCGCTCCTTGGGTGCCAGGCCACGGCGCCGGCGCGTGGGCCAGGTAAGCACCACGGTCACCAGCGAGGTCACCAGCACAAGGCCGGCGATGGCGATGCCGGCGTCGATCCAGAACTGGCCCGGGAAGAGCCTGATCAGCGTGTCATCGAGGCTGAACGTCCAGGACCCGTCGGCGAAGAAGATCCGGTGGAATTCGGTGAAGAACTGCTGCCAGCCCAGGGCCGCCAGGGTGCCGAGGCCAAGAATCAGCACCAGCGTGATGACCGATCCCGCGAACAGGCCGCGGCGGACGCCGCCGGTGCTCCGCTTGCGCAGGTAGAGGACGGCAATAAGTGCCAGGAGCAGCAGCGCGGCTCCGGCACCGAAGGTGGAGAGGATGACCACCTTCACGTCCGCCATGTGGCTGACTTCGCCGTCCTTGAACAGTTTGTCGCCGCTGCGGTGCACCAGGTCGCCCAGGTAGCGGGGGCCCGCCCAGTTGCTGAGGTAGTCCACCGCGTAGGAGCCGTAAGTCATCCTGTCGTCGGTGCTGAAGCCGTAGCCATCGCCGGGGAATCCGGGACGGTTGTACTCCACCCACAGGAAGAGCGGGCTGGTCACGGCCCGGACGGCCAGGATCAGGAGGATGAACGGGTAGGCGATGGCCAGCAGGACCTGCATGACGCGCGGGGCCACGGGCCGGGCGTTCGCGGCGCTCTCCCGCTGGGCGTTGCGTCGTTCCACCTCTTCCTCGGGCGGGCGGACGTGCAGCGCTGATGTGGGCAGGGGCTCCCGGAAAACCGGAGAGCCGGACTGGCCATCGGCCGCGCTGGAATTGTCGGCGCGCGAAGTTGCGCGCCCGGAAGGTTCGACGGCGGCTTCCGCGGCTTTGCGGTCAGCCCTGCTTTCTGGCTGGGCTGCCTTGCGCACGGCGCCACCGTCCTGCGTGTGGCGCGGGCCGGACGCCTCCGTCCGGGTGGTGCCTGCTGCGGAGGCAGCGGCGGTGGCTGATGATCCGGAGGCAGCGGCGGTGGCTGACGATCCGGCGGTTGATGAACCGGCGCCGGGGGCCGCGCCGGCTTCGGCGGAGCGTCCGGAGTCCCCGCCGGAGGCTTCCCCATCGGCGGGCTTCAGCCAGGAAAACGCGGGCTCGTCGGAGTCCCCGGACGTGTCCAGGAAAGGTTCCGGCTGCGGCGCAGCGCTTTTGGCGCGGGCCGGTGTTTCGTCGTTCACAGCAGCGTCACTTCCGTTGGGTTCCACGCCGGACCCAGTACGCCGGCGCGATTCATTTCTGTTGACGAGCCTACCGTCAGGGACTTCGGCACGGCGAGGAACCACCCCGGCTGGATTACAACGATTCAGGCAGCGATTTCTGCGTATCCGGAATCCTCGTCCCGAAGATCCCCGCGTTCCCCCGCCAGGTACGCCCGCTTCCCCCATACCAGGACGTAGGTCCAGTACGCTGCCAGCACCGACGCGCCGATGCCGATCCGAAACCAGGCCGGCAGCGGGCTGGGCGTCACGAACCCTTCCACCAGTCCCGAGACGAACAGGACCAGGACCAGTCCCAGTGCCACGGTGACCAGGGACCGCCCCTCCACCGCCACCGCGCGGCCCCTTGTCCGGGGCCCCGGCGAGACCATCGCCCAGAAGATCCGAAGGCCGGCGGCGCAGGCAACAAAGACGGCGGTGAGCTCCATGAGGCCATGGGGCAGGATGTAGCTGAAAAAGACGTCGGACTTGCCCGCTGCGGCGAAGATCCCGGCGGCAATTCCCACCCCTTGGGCGTTGCTGAACAGGATCATCGGCACCCAGATCCCGGTGATTCCCAAGGCCACGGCCTGTGCGCTGATCCAGGCGTTGTTGGTCCACACGGCGCCGGCAAAGGAGGCCGCCGGGTTTTCGGAGTAGTAGCCAACGAAGTCTTCGTTGACATACCGGGCGGCCTCCGCCTCGGAGGCGACTGCCCGGAGCGCTTCCGGGGACGTGCCCAGCCAGGCGGCGTAGGCCGCGGCTATGAGGACAAAGGCGGTTCCGCAGGCCAGGGTTAGCCATGTCAGCCGGTACAGCGCCGCCGGCAGGGCCACCACGAAGAACCGGGCGAGGTCCGCCATCGTGTTGGACCGTGCACCGGTGAAGCGGGTCCTGGCCAAGGCGAGGGTGGCGGACAGTGATGCGGACAGCCCGCTTTCCGGAGCCACGGAGCGGATCAGGGACAGGTGGCCGGAGACGGCCTGGTACAGAGCCAGCAGCTCATCGGCTTCGCGGCCGGTGAGCCTGCCTTTGGAGGCCAGGTTCTGCAGCCGCGCCCATTTGTCCGCGTTGACTGCGGAAAAGGCGTCCATATCCACGGCCTCAGCCTAGCGTCCCGCATTAGACTTTGACCGTCCAACACCAGCACCGCGAAGAACAGGGACGCAGCGTGAGCCTGATAGTCACCGGTGAGGCCGTAGTCCTGGAACTGCGGCCCGCGTCCTTTGCCGCGCGGGCGTTGGGCCTGGCCATCGACGTCGTGTTCCATGCGGTCCTGCTGGTGGCAGTCCTGTGGGGCCTGTCGGCGGCTGGGCGGGACCTCGATGACGCAGCCGGGCGCGCCCTGGTCCTCACCGGCGTCGTGTTTTCCCTGGTGGTGGTGCCCGTGGGGCTGGAAACGCTGACCCGGGGCCGGTCCCTGGGCAAGCTCGCCACTGGGTTGCGGGTGGTCCGCGACGACGGCGGCGCCATCCGGTTCCGGCATGCCGTGATCCGCGGACTGACTGGATTCCTCGAGATCTATCTGACGTTCGGCGGCCTGGCACTCGCCGTCGCGCTCTTCAATGACAAATCCCGGCGGCTCGGAGACCTGCTGGCCGGGACCTACTCCGTGCGCGGCCGGGTTCCGGTTGAGCGCGCTGCTGCGGTCTTCGTTCCACCAGCCCTCCTGCCATGGGCTTCGACGGCGGACATCGGCAGGATCCCCGACGCCACGGCGCGCCGTGCCGCACAGTTCATCCGCCAAGCGGGCCGCATGGCGCCGGCGTCCAGGGCGGCGATGGCAGCGTCGGTCGCCGCGGAACTGTCAGCGCACGTGGCTCCGTCTCCGCCACCAGCGACGGGGCCGGAGGATTTCCTGGCCGCCGTCGTCGCCGAGCGCCGGAACAGGGAGTTCAGCAGGCTGGCCCAGGCCCGCCGCCGGAACAGCGCTGTGGGCGAGCGGCTGCAAAAGCTTCCCTTCGGCGAGTGACTTAGTTGTCGTACTCGTTCCAGGGGATGTTCCAGTCCCCGTAGCCGTCGTCAAGGGCTGCGAAGTCGCCTTCGGTATTGATGATCTGGACCACGTCCCCGGTGCCCATGTTGTCGAAGACCCAAGCAGCGCCGTCGGGAGCGAAACCTATGCAGCCGTGCGAAACGTTGGTGTTGCCGATGTAGGGGAAAGCAGACGGCAGGGCCTGGTGGATATACGCGCCGCTGAGGGTGAGCCGGATGGTGTATTCGACGTCCACATCGCCGTAGTAGGCCGGATCATCCGGCTTGAGACCGATGCTTGAGGCCCGGAAGTGGTCATAGCGGTTCTTCTCCATCAGCACTGCGTAGCCCTTGGCCGACGGGAAGCGCTTGTCCCCCATGCTGACGGGCAGCGTCTTGACGGGCTGGTCATTAACGCTGAGCGTGAAGGTGTGTGCGGTGGCATCGGCGACCGCCACCTTCTTGTCACCGATCGAGACGTTCACCTTCTTGTTGAAATTGGCGATCTGCCCGTTCCCCAGGTCCACGCCGAACAACTGCATGTCCATGGAGACGGTGGAGTTGGCGGTCCAGAAGTTCTCGGGCCGGTACCGGACCATGGTGTCGCTGTGCCAGTGGAACGCTCCCACCTGGCCGGCACTGCTGGTGACCTTGATGGCCTTTTCCACGGCCTCTCGGTTGACCACCGGCTCGCTGAAGATGATCTGCAGGGGCTGGCCGACGCCAACCTTCATGCCGTTCAGTGGGTAGACGGCGGCATCTGCCTCATGCGAGCTGGACACTGTGCTGAAGGACTGGGTGGTGCTGGTTTCCCGTCCGGCACCGTCCTTGACCACGTACGTGTAGCTGTATCCGGTGTTGAATTCGAGCGGGCCGGACGCAGACCATGCCGTCCTGTTCGCATCGATGCTGCCCTCGACGGTCTTGCCGGCGGTGCTGGTCAGGGTGACGCGCTCAATGGTGCCGTTGCCCACCTTCAGGGAGACAGGAGCGGCAGGGTTCACCTGCTTGGCGCCGTTGGCCGGCGCGGCATCCAGGCGCACCGGCGGCACCACGGGCGAAGCGATGCCTGGCGAAGTGCGCAGCGCCGATCCGGCTTCGGATTCCACGGGGCCGCCTGCCAGGCCCGGCGCCACGGCGGCGAAAACCCCGCCAACGGCCGCCAGCACGCAGACGGCAGCCACGGCAAGGATCTTTTTCACGGTCCCCCGGCGCCGGGGCTTCACATCAGGCTCCATCTTTCCGATCCTAGGCGCAAAAAATAACGGCCCGGGCGCGTTGCCGCGCCCGGGCCCTTACATCTCAGTAACGGTAATGCTCCGGCTTGTACGGGCCGGCGACGTCGATGTCCAGGTATTCGGCCTGGTCCTTCGTCAGCTCGGTGAGTTCCACGCCCAGTGCGTCCAGGTGCAGTCGGGCAACCTTCTCGTCCAGGACCTTGGGGAGGACGTAAACCTCGTTGGCGTATTCCTTCTGGTCCTTCTTGGTCCACAGTTCAATCTGCGCGATGGTCTGGTTGGCGAAGGAGTTGCTCATGACGAACGACGGGTGGCCGGTGGCGTTGCCCAGGTTCAGCAGGCGGCCCTCGGAGAGGACGATGATGGAGCGCTCGGCGTCCGAGCCACGGTCAAAGACCCACTCGTGCACCTGGGGCTTGATTTCCACCTTTTCGATGCCCGGGATCCTGGCCAGGCCGGCGATATCGATCTCGTTGTCGAAGTGGCCGATGTTGCCCACGATGGCCTTGTTCTTCATGGCCGCCATGTGCCCAGCCATGATGACGTCCTTGTTGCCCGTGGTGGTGATGAAGATGTCGCCCTGGGCGAGCACCGACTCCAGCTTGGCCACCTGGTAGCCGTCCATGGCTGCCTGCAGGGCGCAGATGGGGTCAATCTCGGTGACGATGACCCGTGAGCCCTGGCCGCGGAGAGCTTCCGCGGCGCCCTTGCCGACGTCGCCGTAGCCGCAGACCACCGCAACCTTGCCGCCCATCAGGACATCGGTGGCGCGGTTGATGCCGTCGGGCAGGGAGTGGCGGATGCCGTACTTGTTGTCGAACTTGCTCTTGGTGACGGAGTCGTTGACGTTAATGGCCGGGAAGAGCAGCTTGCCCTGCTCCGCCAGCTGGTACAGGCGGTGGACACCGGTGGTGGTCTCCTCGGTAACGCCCTTGATGGTGGCTGCGGTGCGGGTCCACTTCTTGGGATCGGCGTCCAGCGAGCGGCGCAGGACATCGAGGAAGATGCCGTATTCCTCGGAGTCGGTGGGATCAGCGGAGGGCACATTGCCGGCAGCTTCGAACTCCACGCCCTTGTGCACCAGCATGGTGGCGTCGCCGCCGTCGTCCAGGATCATGTTCGGGCCCAGCTCGGGATCGGTGTCGGCACCGGGCCAGGTGAGGATCTGTTCGGCCGTCCACCAGTACTCTTCGAGGGTTTCGCCCTTCCAGGCGAACACCGGAACACCCTGCGGATCCTCCACGGTGCCCTTGCCCACCACAACAGCGGCGGCGGCTTCGTCCTGGGTGGAGAAGATGTTGCAGGAAGCCCAGCGCACTTCCGCGCCCAGCGCGGTGAGGGTTTCGATCAGCACGGCGGTCTGCACCGTCATGTGCAGGGACCCGGCGATCCGCGCACCCTTCAGCGGCTGGCTTTCACCGAACTCCTCGCGCAGGGACATCAGTCCCGGCATCTCGTGCTCGGCCAGGCGGATCTGGTGCCGGCCGGCTTCCGCCAGGGAAATATCGGCAACCTTGTAGTCAAACGTCATGGGTGGTCCTTTGCTTCGTCCGGGCCCCGTCCGGTTCCCGTGCTGCTGGGTCTGAAAATCGTGCGGGCTGAACTAGTGCCTGTCGGCGCCGGGATCGTGCTGGTCCGATCCGGCCGTGGCTGCTGCGGCCAGCAGTTCCGGTGGCAGCAGCAGGGGGATTCCATCCTCGATTGCGTAGCGGTTCTTTACCCCGTCTTCGCCGGCCGTGGTGGCCACCAGCTC
Source organism: Arthrobacter sp. MAHUQ-56 (assembly GCF_019710585.1). Classification (GTDB taxonomy): domain Bacteria; phylum Actinomycetota; class Actinomycetes; order Actinomycetales; family Micrococcaceae; genus Arthrobacter. Next base: position 266,957 of record NZ_JAIFZQ010000004.1, read on the forward strand.
TTCGCCTTCCTGGACCAGGGGCGAGCCGGTCACGGGGCAACGCAGGACGGACAACAGCTCGGGACTGATCTTTGGCATTTGTTCATGCTCCCTGGCGGGCGCGCTCGCGCCGGTAGCGGAAAGATGTGCAGGTCCAAGCCTACCGCCAGATGGGCGTCAGGACGGTTCGCGGAGGACCCTCAGATGCCCGCGGCGCACCCCTTCAGCACCTGGCGGCGCCTCGAGCGCGGAGTGGTGCCCGCGCTGCGCCGGCGGCTGCACCTCGGGGGGAAGGGCCGCGGCATCCCTTACGGCGTTGGCAAGGGCCAGCAGGTCGTCCGGCCCGGGCTGCTGCGGCGTTGACGGCATTGCCAGGCGCAGGACTTCCCAGCCCCGGGGAACTGTCAACGAGTCGGCATGCTGTTCGCAGAGGTCATAGCAGTGCGGCTCGGCATACGTGGCCAGCGGACCCAGGACTGCGGTGGAATCCGCATACACGTACGTCAGGGTGGCTACCGCTGACTGGCGGCAGGCAGACCTTGAACACTGACGTATAGCTCCCACGACATCCCAGACTACCCGGTCGCACCAGTTAACCCGCGCATTGGCGCCCGGTGGGACACACGCCTTTCCTGCCCTGGAGATGTATCGCGTAAATCCACGCCCGGGTTTAGAGTCGATATATGCAGTCATCGAACCATGAATCAGGTTTTTCGGTCCGGTTGGCTGACCCGGATGCCCCGGTTGGTCCGGGCACGGAGCCCGTGGGCCGAAGCTTCTCAAGGCGGCGCCGCAACCGCCATGGACGCGGCCTCCGCGGTGAGGTGGTTCTTCCCACCCACCCCGGCCACCGGACACGGTCCGACCGTTTCGACGACATGGTGCTGGACTCCGCCCAGCGGTTGCACGATATCTGGGGTAAAACCCTGGACGGCGTACGGTTCGGCGTCGACGAGATACCGCCGGACCTTGAGGAACTCGCAGCGAACGCAGCCCCGGTGCCCATGGGCTCCTACACACCCGCCGCTGGAGGGGAAGGACCGATGATTACGGTCTACCGCCGCGTGGTTGAGCAGGCATGCTCAACTGTGGAGGAACTCCAGGACCTGGTCCATGACGTGGTGGTGGAGCACACAGCGGAGATGCTGGGCGTCGCTCCCGAGACCCTCGACCCCGTCTATCGCCGGCGTTACTGACGAGGGCCCGCAGGCGAATCCCCGGGCGGGTGAGGCGTCGCTAGTAGCCCAAACGGACGGGAACTGTTTCCTGTCCCGCGGCCGCCGGCAGGAACGCCAGGGCCGAGACATCGTTCCGTCCGTCCTGCCCCAGCAGCACCGCGCCGTATGCGGCGTCTCCGGAGGCGGACACCACGTAACCCACAACGTCTGATTCTTCGGCCTTTTCCGGGATCGCGATCGCAGCGGTGGTTCCGCCGGCGATGTCTGCGGTGGCAGCCGCCCTGACTTTTCCGTCGGCCGTGATCGGCGCATAGGTGATGGTGGCCCTGGTATCCAGTGCACCGAACACCAGTTGGCGAAGACCGCCCTTGGGGACAGGGACGACGTGCTGGCTGCCCAGCCGTACGCCGGACGGCACCCAGGCCACATCTGAAGCCTGACCGGGCTGCAGCCCACGGCTCATGCGCGCCCCGGCAATGAAGGAGACGTCTGACGAGGCTGCAACCGTGTACTGGCCGGCCGGCACACCAGCCAACGAAACCTCGGTTACGGCGCCGGCTTTCGCCGTGACAACGCCGCCGGACGGCAGGGCCTTTTGGCCGTCCCGCCCGTACAGCTTGATTTCCACCACCGCATCGGAGGCTCCCGGAACCGTCAGCTGCAGGGAAGGCCCGGCGTCCCCGTATCCGGGGCGCCCGGTCAGGGCGGAAATTCCGGCCGGGTCCTGGATGTCCACGCCGGTGACAACCTGGCGGACGGCCGGGGCAGTGCCCGGCGCGATGAAGTCCACGCCGCCCGGGGTCAGGCCCCGCAGGACGCTTTGCTGGATGGACGCGGCCACCGGGCCGCCAGCGCTGCGCACATGCACACTGAGCTGGGATTGGTTTGCCGCCAGCCCTGCCAGGACAACCGACCGGGTGGTGCCCGGGGCCACCAGCAGGCCGCGGCTGCCAGGCGCCTGGATTTGTCCGCCAGGACCGAAGAGTTCAAGGCTGACTGTCGCCGGGGTGCTGGACGCGTTGGTCAGCGCCAGCACGGACGTGCGCCCCACGGTGGTACTCGCTCCGGCCAGCCATTGGTCATTGGAGGGCTGCGCACAGCTGGCCGCGGCGCTGCCCTGCAGGTCGCCGTCGCCCGCAGTGTATTTCATGGCAGCCGCTGCAGAGGCATTCTGGTTTGCCACCGCGTTCGCGCTGAGGACACCCACTTGGTCCGTCGGCTTATCCGCCACAACCCCGGCGCGGAGTTCCTGCGGCGGCGCGGTGGCGGGCGCCGCCCCCGGATCCTTGGCGATCTCAACTGCCCCGCTTCCATCAAGGCGCGCAAGGCGGCTTCCGGGCACCACGCCGCCGGCACTGAGCACGGCGGCGGTTACCGTGGTCGCGGCGGTTGCCGACTCCGGCCGGAACTGGGCGTCGGTGCCTGCTTCCGTGCCCTCCAACAGCCTCGCCGGGCCGGGACAGACGCCAACGCTGGCGCCGGCGGGAACAGCGGCTGCCGCCGGCGGAAGGCTCCTGCTTGACTCCGGGAGGGGGAGCAGCGAGCCCGCCGCCACCAGGGCGGTAGCGCCCGCGAGGATGATGGCCCCCGCCGCCACACCGGCAACGGCAGCGGTGCGCGTCCTGCCCATGGGCAACGCGCTGGCGCCGCTGCCGGTGGCCTTGCCGCTACCGTCTTTTCCTGCTCCGGGGGCCACCGGAGCACTGGCCGGGAGCTCCGTTACGGCCGCGCCCGGTGTTTCGTCGGCCGGTGTCTGCTCATGCATTCTGGTGTTCCTTACGCAGGGAGCCCTCATCGCGTGAGAGGCCGGTCCGCGGCCTTTGCGCGGGCATGGGAATGGCCAGGATTACCGTCAAGCCGATCACGGTTATTTGGGCAGCGGCAGCCCACCATGCCCAGGGATTCCCGTAGCGGATCGTGAGTTGGCCACCCGATGCCGGCAGGGTGAAGGCCTGGGACCAGCCGGAGGTGGTTGAGGTCAGCTTCCTGCCGTCGAGCCAGGCGCTCCAGCCGGGATCGGCGCGCTCGGACAGAACCACGAGGCGGCCTTCCGGCCCCGCCGGAACAGTAGCCTCGACGTCGTCCTTGTTCGAAGGGACCTGTCCCACTGTGGCGCCCTGCGCATCGATAATTCGTACGCGGTGGGCGACGTCGGCGGCCTGGACCACCGGCTGGTTGAGCGGGCTGATGCGCCAGAGCCAGCCAACATCCGTCTGCCCCACGGCAACCAGGCCGGGCACGGCGTCCATGCGGCTGGCTGTGAGCTGGGCTGCGGTATCGGCGGAACGGAGCACGACAAATCCGGCGCCGAGCTGCTCAAGGTCACGGCGCGGGTCCACGCCCTGGCCGGCCACCAGGGTTGCGACAACCCGGCGGATGGAGGCAGTCACGTCGTCGTCGGCGCGCACTTCTTCGGCACCCGGGGCACCGAGGATGTTGCGCGCGGACGCCATGGCGGAGAGGCTGTCGAGGGTGGTTCCTGCACCTCGGACGAGGGACGCGGAGAACGTGCCGTCGTCACCCGTGCTGATCAGGAGCGTACGTGTCTGTTCCGGACCGGTGCCACGGTCGATGGCGGTGGCGGGGAGGGTCCGCGCCGTACCGGCTTCAACCAGGCGCGGTGTACCCAGCGCTCCCCCGGCACCCGCTTCCGCTGCGGACCGGACCTCGCCAGTCCCCTCGGCGGAAGTGGCGGACGTGCCGGCCGGGTGCAGCAGGTTCTGCGCGGACCATACGGCCATGCCGGCGAGCGGACCGGCGAGCAGTACCGCCATCACCACTGCGGCGCCCGCCCTCACGGCCCTCCGGGGCTTGACCCCGCGGGCAGAGGCGGCGTCCCCCCGGGCCAGCAACTGCTCAGCCCCCAGGAGCGCGGCCGCAAGGAGGGCGAACCCGGCTGCGGACACGGCCGGCCCGGTAAAGGGTGTCACCAACGTGTCCGCATTCATTCCCGTGACGACGTGGCTGGCCAGCCAGCCGGACGCCAAGGTGAGGACCGCTGTGATCCAGAACCACCTGGCTGCCCGGTTCCGGCGCCCGGGGAGGAAAAGGCCGACGACGGCAAGAACCAGTAGCGGCGCCGCCACGAAGACTGTGAGCAGCAGGGCCCATGGCACTGTCCCGCCGGCAAAGGCGGCCAGTCCCTGCAGGCCGCCCGCCGGATCGAATTGCAGTGGCTGGCCCAGGAGCTGCTGCCACAACGGAGCCGCATTGAACGCCAGCGGCAGCCCCGGATCCGCCAGGAGCGCGCGGGGCCGGTCAAGGGCGGTGAGTGCGAACGGGATGAACAATGCGGCGCTGGGCAGCAGCGCCCACCAGACAGTGCGGCCGCGCCGGCCCAGAAGCAGGCCGCAGAGCACGATGAGCACGGTTGCCGGGATAAGCAGGGAGGGCGCCGAGGCCGTGGTGGCCGCCAGCGCCAGGCCTGCCGCCGCAGCGGCCGTCCAGGAAGGCGTGCCGTTGATGCCGGGTTTGCCGGCAGAGGGGTCGGCCGCGCTCTCCCCGCCGTGGGACGGCAGGAGGAAGCGCCCGTGGCCCGTTGCCGAGCCTGTGGCACGCAGCAGGCCAAGGACTACCAGCGGGATCATGACGTGGGCAACCAGGGCGCCTGCACGCCCCTGGTTCAGGGCAGCTTGCAGGGCGGGGGCCGCCGCCCAGAAGAGGGCGGCTACGAGGCGAAGGCGGCGCCGGACGGTGAGCCCGCCGGCGGCAAACCAGGCCGTGAGCCCCGAGAGCGGCGCCGCCAGCAAGAGCAGCCACGCCATGGCAGCATTGGCATCCCCGCCGCCGAGGACGCCGAGGATCCAGAGCACGTAGCCGAACGGGTCCCCCCGTCCGGGAAGCCCCGCGCCAAGGCCCACCCACCAGCTTGAGGCGTTGTGCCAGATGTCACCCAGGGTGGCCGAAACCGGAAGCAGGGCGCCACCGGTTACGGCACCGGCACGGAACAGCCCCGTCAGGGCCAGCAGCGAGGCTACCGAGGCGATGATAATGGCCGCCAGGGCACCATTGCCCACCCAGCCCCGCTTGCTCACTGCCAGGGATGCAAAGTCGTCTGCGGCGTCGCCGCTGGGCTGGTGGGCCAGGGGATCCTGGACGAGGTCGTCGGCGCCCGATCCGTCCGATCCGAGCGCCTCCATCAGGGACCGGCGGTGGCTCCAGACCTCGCGGCGGGGGGTCTGCAGCTTACGGATGACGGATCTGCGGATCCGCCGGGTCCGCCGCGCTGCCAGCCTGGCCTTGGCCACGGCCCGCGGCCGCCCGAGGGCCGCACAGGTGGCAAGGAGTTGGCTGATGCCGTGCCCTGGATCCTTGACGACAATGCTCAGAATGAGTTTGAAGAGGCTGCCGAGAAGCGCGCCGACGGCATGGACGGGGACCATCCATGGCGTGCTGTGCTTCAGGCGCAGGTGGACCTGGGCCTTGCGTGCCGCCGCGGGGTTCCCCAGTGCATGCGGGCGGTGGGCCACGTGGAACATCCGGGCGGCCGGGACCACCACCACGCGGTGGCCTGCGAGCCGGTTCCGCCAACAGAAGTCAACGTCGTCGCCGCTGCCTGGCAGGGCGGGGTCGAAACCGCCGAGGTGGTCCCAGACGTCCCGGCGCACCAGCATGCCCGCGGAGTTAACGGCGAACGTGTCAGTGCGGCCGTCGTACTGTCCCTGGTCCAACTCATCCGCGTCGATGAGGGTGAGCCGCTCAGCCCAGCGGCTGGTGGAAAGCCCTACGTCTATCAGCTTCCGGGGCTCGTGCCAGTCGAGTTGCTTGCAGCCGGCCACGGTGACCGAGGGTGCCCGCTCCACTGCGCCCAGGAGTTCGGCGAGGGCTTCCGGCGCCGGGGCGGCGTCGTCGTGGAGCAGCCAGATCCACTCGGTTCTGCCGTCCATGGCTCCATGGGACGGCGCAAGGGCTTCAAGGGCGGCTGAGACGGCCGCCCCCATGCCGCTCCTGCCCCGGTGCTGGACAACGCTGGCTTCACCCAGGCCCTGCCCGAGCAGGGCCGTCGAATCATCAGCGGACCCAGTGTCCACGCCGATGGCACGGTCAACCGGGCGGGTTTGATTCGCCAGGGCTGACAAAGTTCTGGGCAGATAGGCACTGCCGTTGTGGGCAACCACAACGGCAGTGACATGGACATCCTGAAGAATTAGATTGCTCGCTTCCTTAGCCGCCGGCGCTCACGCTCGGAAAGGCCGCCCCAAATACCGAACCGCTCATCGTTGGCCAGTGCGTACTCCAGGCACTGGGACCTAACGTTGCAGGCACCGCACACCTTCTTGGCGTCGCGGGTTGAGCCGCCCTTTTCCGGGAAAAAGGCTTCCGGGTCAGTCTGGGCGCACAGGGCATCCGTCTGCCAGCCCAGTTCGCCCTCGTCGTCGAAGTCCTGCTGGAAGGGCAGGCCGATCCATACCGGCTGGGCCGGCCCGCTGGCAGGCAATTCCATGGGCGGATCGAGGTCGTCCTCGAGGTCCCCGCCTTCCAAGAGCGCCTCATGCGCTGCCAGGAAGGCAGTGGCCTGGTCCTCCAGGACGCTGCTGGAGTTCCTGTTGTAGCGCTCTGCCGCATCAGGATCCGCGGGGTCCACGTACCAATCGCTTGGCACCCCCCGTGCACGGTATTTCGCCGTTGCCTGGCCGGCTACGACGGCATCTTCCTGGATACGCTCTGCTTGCCCCATGGCGACCCTCCTGATGTTGCAGCCCCTGCCTGGATACGTGGACACTCGGTTTGTGTGCCGGTATTTACGCAATTGCTTTAGTTACCTAATTACACGTGTGTAACTAGGGCGAGTCAAGCCGTGGCCGGGATAATAATCAGTCGAACCTGGGAACATCCGGCACGCCACGCCCGGGAATTTTCAAGACCAAGCGCAGGGATGGGCCCAGTCATGGGCATTGGGGGGCTTTTACCCCGGAAAAAGCGCTCAATAGCGGGAAAATACCCGCTCCGCCACAAAATAGCAAGCACGCTTAGCATTGGGAGTGATAAGAATCACTTCGCCTGCGCCGCGTCTCCGGCAGCCGTTCCGGACCGCAGTGACGAGCCACGGCGCCAATGGCAGGATGGAGCCATGACGACTATCCCTGCCACCGACCTGACGGCGCTCCTGCGCTCGGGCAATTCCACCGCCCCGCGCCTCACCTGGTACGGCCCCGACACAGAGCGCGTGGAGCTGTCAGGCCGGGTGCTGGACAACTGGGTGGCAAAGACCAGCAACCTTCTGCAGGACGAGCTCGACGCCGAACCAGGCATGCGGCTCCGGCTAAGTCTTCCCGCCCACTGGAAATCCATGGTGTGGGCGCTGGCCGGCTGGCAGCTTGGACTCGAACTGGTACTTGACGCCGCCCCGGCGGACTTCCTGGCCACGGACGAACCGGCGCAGGTTAGGGAACAGTACGACGCCGTCATCGCAGTGGCGCTGCCCGCACTCGCCATGCGGTGGACCGGGGACCTCCCGGACGGCTGCATCGACTACGCAGCGGAGGTGCGTTCCCACGGCGACGTGTTCATGCCGCACGGCGATCCCGATCCGGAAGCCTGTGCGCTGGTGACCCATGACGGCCGCAGGATCGTGCACGCAGATCTGCTCAGCCGCTTTGCCCGCCCCCACGGGGAGGGGGCCAGGCTGCATGTCCCCGCGGAGCGGGGGCTCGAGTCAGCGCTGTCCGACGCCCTCGGAGTGTGGAACCAAGGGGGCTCGGTAGTGCTGACGCACCCTGACGTGCCGCTCACGGACAAACTGCTGGCCGACGAGCGCATCCACGGAAGCTAGGCGATGCCCGCTGCGGCCAGGCGGCCCGGCGGTTAGGCCTGCGGCCTTCGGCCGGCGGACGGCTCGCGCTCGGCGGCCGGCGCGTGGTCCTTGTGCGGGTGCGCTTCGATGAGTTCGTGGTCGTGGGAGAACTCCGGCTCCTGGTCCAGTTCCTGGTTGAAGACGAGGAAGCGGTAAGCGAAGAAGCGGACCACGGTGGCCACGAGGATGCCCGCCACGCCGGCCAGGAACAGCAGGTTCTTGTTATCGATCCCGAGCCCGTACTTGGCCAGTGCCGTGAACCCGGTCGAAATACCGATGCCGATGCCGTTGATGAGCACGAACATCGCAAATTCACGGAGAATGTTGGCCTGCCGCCGGTGCCGGAAGGTCCAGAAGCGGTTGGCGATCCAGGAAAAGACTGTGGCGACGGTGGCGCCCACGAAGCGGGCTTTGGCTTCGCTGTCGGACATGGGCCCGTGCATGAGGTAGTACGTCAGACCGTTGTCGATGACGAACGCCACACCGCCCACGGCGCCGAATTTTGCCACTTCGCGCCAGAAAAGTGAGGCAAGCCCCCGAATACGATCTGCAAGTGTGCTAAACATGACCCTCCATGGCCGTGACGAACTGTGGGCCACTTGGCCAAAAGCCCATTTTAGCTCCCAAACCTTGGGGCTTCCCCGGCGAGGGCTGTTGGCGGGTGCCGCAATACCGGAAATGTCTCCCCCGACAGACCCCAAAAGCGGGATACCGTTGCCGACTTCGGTAGGCTGGCACATGTGACTTTTCCAGTAATAGGTGTAGTTGGCGGCGGCCAGCTCGCGCGCATGATGGCCCCGGCCGCGACAGCCCTCGGTTTTGAACTCCGCGTTTTGGCGGAGGGCCACGACGTCTCCGCGGTGTCCGCGGTACCGGAGACCCCAGTGGGTGACTACAAGGACCTGCAGACCCTCCTGGACTTCGCCCAGGGCCTGGATGTTTTGACGTTCGACCATGAGCACGTGCCGACGGAGCATCTGCGCGCGCTCCGGGAGGCGGGCGTCAACGTCCAGCCCGGACCCGAGGCCCTTGAGCACGCGCAGGACAAGCTGGTCATGCGTGCGGCTGTGGACCGGCTGGAACTCCCCAACCCCGCCTGGGCTTCCGTCGCCGACGTCCCTGCCCTGGTCCGCTTCGGCGAGGAGACAGGGTGGCCGGTGGTACTGAAGATGCCGCGCGGCGGTTACGACGGCAAGGGCGTACGCATCATCTCCTCCGCGGAAGAGGCTGAAGGCGCCGGGGACTGGTTTGCGGCAATGAGCCCACTGCTGGCCGAGGCAAAGGTGGAATTCACCCGCGAGCTTTCCGCCCTGGTTGCCCGGACGCCGGACGGCGAAGCCCGGGCATGGCCGGTGGTCCACACCATCCAGGTGGACGGCGTCTGCGACGAGGTCATCGCGCCGGCCCTGGATATCCCGGTGGAAGTGGCAGCAGCTGCGGAAGACGCGGCCCTGCGCATCGCCGCCGAGCTGGACGTCACCGGCGTTCTGGCCGTGGAACTGTTCGAGACGCCCGGCACGGGGGCCGGCTTCCTGATCAACGAACTGGCAATGCGCCCCCACAACACGGGCCACTGGACCCAGGACGGCTCCATCACCAGCCAGTTCGAGCAGCACCTTCGCGCGGTCCTTAATCTGCCCCTGGGCGCCACCGATGCGCTGGCGCCCGTGACGGTAATGAAGAACTTCCTGGGCGGCGGGAACCTGGACCTGTATTCAGCCTTCCCCCTGGCCCTGGCCAGCGAACCTGCCGCCAAGGTCCACTGCTACGGCAAGTCCGTTCGGCCCGGCCGCAAGATCGGCCACGTCAACCTGGTGGGAAGTTCGACGGCGGATGTCGACTCAGTGCGCCGGCGGGCGGCTGCGGTGGCAGCCATCATCCGGGACGGACGCCCCGGCACAGAGGAACCGTCAGTAATTTTCGAGGAGAATGCATGAGCGCCGAAGCCACCCCCGCCACCAGTCCCTTGGTGGGCCTGGTCATGGGTTCCGACTCCGACTGGCCCGTCATGGAGGCTGCGGCGGACGCCCTGGCCGAATTTGGAATCCCGTTCGAGGCGGACGTGGTCTCGGCCCACCGGATGCCTACGGAAATGATCCGCTACGGCCAGACGGCGCACGAGCGCGGCCTGCGGGTGATCATCGCAGGTGCCGGCGGTGCCGCGCACCTGCCGGGCATGCTGGCCAGCGTTACGCCGCTGCCGGTCATCGGGGTTCCGGTCCCGTTGAAGACCCTGGACGGCATGGACTCCCTGCTTTCCATCGTCCAAATGCCTGCCGGCGTTCCGGTGGCAACCGTCTCCATTGCAGGGGCCCGCAACGCAGGTCTGCTGGCGGTACGGATGCTGGCCTCCGGTACGGATGAGCTCGCCGCGTCGCTGCGTGCGGATCTCCTGGACTTCGCCGCCGACCTGAACGCCGTTGCCAGCCGCAAGGGTGCCAGCCTGCGCCAAAAAGTGAGCGAGGTCTTCCCAGAAGGCCCGGGCACCTTCCGGGGCAGCCGTTAGGGCGGCGGGCATGGCCAGCAGCAACGTGCCGCAGACCGGGCCGGGAGCGCTCCTGACGGACCCCGTACGGTATCCGGCCAGCGCCTCCCCCAATGTCCGCACCAAACGGGCGTTCGTGCTGGTCCTGCTGACGCTCCTGGTCCCAGGCAGCGCCCAACTGGTGGCCGGTGACCGCAGGCTGGGCCGGATCGCGCTGCGCGTGACGCTCTGCGTCTGGGTGGCCCTTCTCCTGGCACTGGTACTGCTGCTGCTCAACCGGACGCTGCTCATCAGCATCGTCACCAACCCTGTCACGTCGCTGCTCGTGGTGCTGCTCCTGGCGGCCCTTGCTGTGGGCTGGGCTGTCCTGTTCGTGAACACCCTGCGCCTGATCCGCCCCGTCCTGCTGGCACCGTCGGCGCGGCCCGCCGTCGGCATCGCCCTGGTGCTGGCGCTGGTCCTGGGCAGCGGCTCCCTCGGTTATGCGGCCTACCTGCTGAACGTGGGCCGGAACGCGATTGGCAGCATCTTCTCGTCGGGCCCGGCCATCGAGCCCGTGGAGGGACGCTACAACTTCCTGATGATCGGTGGTGACGCCGGTGACGACCGCACCGGGCGCCGCCCCGACAGCCTCTCGGTGTTAAGCGTGGACGCCAAGACCGGCCAGACAGCCATTATCTCCATCCCCCGGAACTTCCAGAACGCCCAGTTCAGCGCCGATTCGCCCATGCGCAAGATCTACCCCGACGGCTATGACTGCGGCGACGAGTGCCTGATCAACGCCATCAACACAGAGGTCACCAACGAACACGCCGACCTCTACCCCGGCGTTGCCGATCCCGGCGCGCAGGCCACCCTTGAGGCCGTTTCAGGGACGCTGGGCATGGACATCCAGGCCTATGTCCTGGTCGACATGGACGGCTTCTCCAAGCTCATCGATGCCATGGGCGGCATCCGGATCAAGGCCGGTGGCTGGGTCCCGATCAGCGGCGAGACCATTGATGAGATCAATGGAATCCACGGCATGCCGCTGGGCTGGATTCCTGCCGGCGACAACACGCTGGACGGCTACCACGCCCTCTGGTACGGCCGCTCGCGGGAATTCGTCGATGACTACGCACGGATCGCCCGCCAGCAGTGCGTCCAGCAGGCCATGCTCAAGCAGCTTGATCCCGCCACCTTGCTGGCCAAGTTCGAAGACATCGCAGATGCCGGGACAAAGGTAGTGGATTCCAACATCTCCTCCTCGCAGCTGGGCAGTTTCCTTGACCTGGCGATGAAGTCAAAGGGCAAGGAGGCCAAACGGCTCACCCTTGGGCCGCCGGATTTCGACCCGACGTTCTCCACGAACCCCGACTTCGACGAGATCCACGCGCGCGTTGACCAGCTGCTGGCCTCCGCGTCCGGGCCACAGGCTGCCGGCCCGGCTTCCGGGCCGCAGGACGACGCCCTCGAGGTGCCGGCGGCGGGTGCGGGACACCTGCAGGCGGCCGGCCCCGCCCCCGCGCTCCTCCCCCGGCCCTACACCGGAGGCTTTGCGCAGGAGTCACCGGCGCCGTCGGACTTCACGCCCGTGACCACCACCCCCGACGGCGAGCCCATCACCGAGGAGTTGCTGAACGAGCTCAAGCGCGAGGGCAACGAGCAGGCCATCCGCGAACTCGTGGCCACCAACGGACAGTGCGCCGCGCTGTAACTGCACCCATGACTAGCTAGGGAAACGGAACCATCCTTGTACGAGATTGAGAATGTCCTCCGGAACTACGCCTGGGGTTCGACGACAGCGATCGCTTCGCTGCTGGGCCGGCCCGAATCGGGACAACCGGAGGCGGAGCTGTGGATCGGGGCGCATCCCGATTCGCCCTCGGTGGCCCAGGTGCCGGAGGACGGGACGCACAGGCCGCTCGACGCCCTGATCGCATCGGACCCGGAACACTTCCTGGGAGCCGAATCAGTGGCCGCTTTTGGCCCCCGGCTGCCCTTCCTGGCGAAAATCCTGGCCGCCGCCCAGCCGCTTTCCCTCCAGGTCCACCCGAGCCTGGACCAGGCCAGGGCCGGTTTCGCACGCGAAAACGAAGCGGGGATGGATCCCCACGCCCCGAACCGGAACTACCGGGATGACAACCACAAGCCCGAGATGATCTTCGCCCTGACGCCCTTCGAGGCACTGTGCGGCTTCCGGCCGGTGGCCGGGACCCGGAAGATCCTGCTGCATGTTGCGGAGGCACTTACTGCGGACGGCAAGTCCCCGGCGCTCATCCAGGCCCTCCTTGACGACCTCGCCGCCGCGGACGAGGGCGCTGGCCTGCACCGGGCGTTTGAACGGCTGATCACCGGCGGGCCGGCCGTGGCAGAGGAAACGGCGCTCGTGGTGGCCGCCCTGCTCGCAGGGGCGCCGCTGGCACCGTATGAAACCGAACTGCGGACGGTCATCAGCCTCAACGAGAAGTACCCGGGCGACCCCGGCGTCCTGATCTCGCTGCTGCTGAACAGGATCTCGCTGCAGCCGGGCGAGGCGGTATACCTGCCCGCAGGGAATGTGCACGCCTACCTTCACGGTTTGGGCGTGGAGGTCATGGCGTCGTCTGACAATGTCCTGCGCGGCGGGCTGACACCGAAGTTCGTCGATGTTCCCGAACTCCTGCGCACCATCGACTTCCATCCCGTGGCCGTGCCGATGATCAGCGCCGAAAAGACCGTGATGGACCAGGAGCTGTTCCGTCCGCCGTTCGGGGAGTTCCAGCTCCAGCGCATCGAGCTGGGCCCGGATGCCGGCCCCGTTCCGCTGGCCCAGGCCGGTCCGGCGGTGGTCATCGTGCTCGATGGTGCCGTCTACCTCGACTCCCCCAAGGGCGACCTGGAGCTCGCACGCGGCGGCAGCGCCTTCGTGGCGGCGGCGGAAGCGCCGGTCAACGTGCACCGGGTGGCCGGCAGCACGGGACCGGTCCTCGCCTTCGCGGTGACCACCGGGCTTTAGCCGGACTTAGCCGCGCCGCAGCAGGGCAGTTGCGCGGCCCGCCGCGCCCTTGACGAGCCGGCGGGCCGTCTGCAGCCCCTTGCGGGCCAGCGGCATGGCCTGCGCGTACGCGGGGTACAACGGTGAGAGCGGCTTCTCCCATGTTCCCAGCAGCATGTCTTCGTGCTTGGCGAACTGCTTCTTGAAGTCGGAGATGCCGTCGTTGAGCAGGCCGTTGAAGTCGTAGCGGCGGCAGCCGTCCTCCCGCATCGACTGCAGTGCCGCCCACTTCACGCCGTAGTTCACGCGCTGTTTCTGCCCTTCGGAGGACACTCCGCCGTACAGCTCGAAGGCGGTTGAGGCACTGCGGGAGAGCCAGGTGAACGCCAGCATCTGCTCGCCGTCGAACGCTGCAATGATCGGGGACGCGTCCCCAAGGTTCCGGAAGATGTCGCGGTAGTACTGGTCCTCGTGGATGCCGAATCCGGCCCGCTCCGCCGTTTCATGGTAGATGGCCAGCACCTGCTCCAGTTCGGAGTCGTTCTTGACCTTGCGGAATTCCACGTCGCTGCGCATCGCCTTGCGGATGTTGGCGCGGGTGGATTTCGACATCTCTGCCATCAGCTCGTCATCGGACCGGGTGAGGTCCAGGATGAGCGTGCGGGGAATGAGCACGGTGTTTGTTGTTTCGCGGAAGCCCGCGGCGGCGACCGCCCCGGCATAGGCCGAGCCGCGGTCCCAGTCCGGTTCAATGCTCAGGGCGACACCGTGGTGGCGGGAGGCGGCGTATTCGGCCAGGCGGTTCAGCACCACCTGGGCGTTCTCCACGGTGCACATCGGGCCGCGGGGAACGTAGACCAGCGCCTTGAATGGAAACGGAAGCCTCCGGACCAGGAGCTGGGCGCAGCCAATGGTCTCATCGCCGGCCTGGACGAGTACACGGTCCACGGACCAGCCGTGTGCCGCCTTGGTCTCACCCCATCCCCACAGCTGCTGCGGATGCCCCTGGAACCGGTCGACATATTCGTCCCAACGGGCGCGGTCAGTACAGGGCACAACAGCAGGAATCATGGCTTAAACCCTATACCAAGCCCTTAACGCCAAAGCCCCCGGTGCGCGCCAGGCGCACCGGGGGCTGCCGTAACCGGCGGGAGCCGTGGCTCAATTCTTGCGGGCGTAGCCTTCCCACTTGCTGGCCTGGTGCTCGCCCTCGACGAACCGGATGGTGCCGGACTTGGAACGCATCACGATGGACTGGGTCAGGACCTTGTCCTTGGAGTACCGGACACCCTTGAGCAGGTCGCCGTCGGTGATGCCGGTGGCCGCGAAGTAGCAGTTGTCGCTGGAGACGAGGTCGTTGGTGGAAAGCACCCGCTCCAGGTCGTGGCCGGCGTCGATGGCCTTCTGCTTCTCCTCGTCGCTGGTGGGCCAAAGGCGGCCCTGGATCACGCCGCCGAGGGACTTGATGGCGCAGGCCGCCACGATGCCTTCAGGGGTGCCCCCGATGCCCATCAGGGCGTCCACCCCGGTGCCGGAACGTGCGGCGGCAATGGCACCGGCGACGTCGCCGTCCATGATGAACTTGGTGCGTGCACCGGCTTCACGGATTTCCTCCACCAGCGGGCGGTGGCGGTCACGGTCCAGGATCATGACATTGAGCTGGTTGACCTTCACGCCCTTGGCCTTGGCAATCAGGTGCAGGTTCTGCTTGACGGGCAGGCGCAGGTCCACCATGTCAGCGGCTTCGGGTCCGGTGACGAGCTTTTCCATGTAGAACACGGCCGAGGGGTCGAACATGGAGCCCCGCTCGGCCACAGCCAGCACGGCAAGGGCGTTGTTGATGCCAAGGGCCGTCAGGCGGGTTCCGTCGATGGGGTCAACCGCGACGTCGACCTCGGGCCCGGTGCCGTCGCCCACACGCTCGCCGTTGAACAGCATGGGCGCCTCGTCCTTCTCGCCTTCGCCGATGACCACGACGCCGTTGAAGTGGACGGTCTGCAGGAAGGAGCGCATGGCGTCGACGGCGGCGCCGTCGGCCTTGTTCTTGTCACCGAAACCGACCCAGTGTCCGCCGGCGATGGCCGCGGCCTCGGTGACGCGGACCAGTTCCAGGGCAAGGTTGCGGTCGGGCTCATCAATGCCGACGGCGAGCGACGGGGAAAGCGTGGAGTACTTCTGGGTCATGGACGCTGGTGACACGTGAACCTCTTCTTCGAGTGGCGATCATTGAACCCGCCAGCCGGGAGCTGTGCGGTGATTCCTCTGCTATCGATCATAGTCGTGGCACCGCGGCGCGGGGCGGTGCATGACGCGTCCGCGCAATGTCTGCGCTGCAGCGCTCCAGGGCGGGATCCGGCCGAATGGAATCCATGGTCCCCGATGGGGGACTATGGAGGGGTGAATGACATGCAGGAAACCACCAGCCCGAACTCCGGCCAGCCAGCGCCGGAAGGGCAATCCCGTTCCGCCGGCAGCAGCGCGGAGGCACCGGTAAAGCCTGTCATTCCGGCCGCGGCGGCCAAGCGCGCCAACGCTTCCGTGATCGGGATGATCATTGCCCTGGTCCTCAGCATCGCGGCCTTCCTGCCGGTCGTCCTGATGAATCCCCAGCCCAGGAACGAGGGCTACCGGCCGGACATCGACGTCGCCTCCGTCGCACGGAATGCCGCGGATGTGGCAGGATTCACACCCGTGGCACCGGATACCGGCAACGCATTCCGGGCAAACTACGCCCGGTGGGAAGCCGGGACGGGCAGCGGGGTTGCCGCCTGGGAAGTCGGGTACCTGACGCCCAAGGGCTCCTTCATCGGCCTGGTCCAAACCAAGAGCGCCAACCCCACCTGGCTGCTGCAGCAGACAAAGAACGCGCCCGTCACCGGTTCCCGGAACGCGGGCGGGCAGGAGTGGGAGCTGCGGGACACCGGCAAGGGCGAAAAGTCGATGGTGCTCGCCTACCGGGGCACTACCGTCATCCTCTCGGGCGCTGCACAACTGGACGAATTCGCCACCTTGGCGGACGCCGTCGTGAAGTCCCTTGACAGCAGCGGCGCCGTCACAGTTTCCCCCTCTGCCAGCGCCACGCCGTAAGGTAAGGGCCGTGACGACTTATCTGACTCCTGCACTGGCCTGGCGCCGCCTGCGCGAAGGCAACGAACGTTTCGTAAACGGCGAGTCCTCGCATCCCAACCAGAACGCTTCACGGCGCTCGTCCCTGGTGGAGACGCAGAACCCTTTCGCCGTCATCTTCGGCTGCTCCGATTCCCGGCTTGCGGCCGAGATTATTTTCGACGTCGGCCTGGGCGACGTCTTCGTGGTCCGCACCGCCGGCCAGGTCATTGACGACGCAGTCCTGGGGTCCCTGGAGTACAGCGTCGGCGTACTGAACGTGCCGTTGATCGTCATTCTCGGGCACGACAGCTGCGGTGCCGTCACGGCCACCAAGGACGCCGTGGAGACCGGCGAAATGCCGGCGGGCTTCATCCGGGACCTCGTGGAGCGCATTACGCCCTCCGTGCTGACATCCCTGCGCAATGACCAGCCCGAGGTCAACGACATGGTGGTGGAGCACGTCAAGCAGACGTCACAGCGCCTTGCGGACAGCTCGCGTGTGATTTCGGACGCAATCGAGGGCGGCCGCACCGCCGTCGTTGGACTTTCCTACCGGCTTGCAGAAGGCCGCGCGGACTTGGTTTACGGAATCGGCGAGCTCTAGGAGCCACCTGCCGGCGGTCCAGCGGACCGCCGGCAGCCCCCACTTAACGGTTTTCGATGGGGCGCCCCTCCGCCATAAGCTAGCCCCATGACTTCCACTGAAGAGTTCCGCATTGAACATGACACGATGGGCGAAGTCCGCGTCCCCGTGAACGCACTGTACCGCGCGCAGACGCAGCGGGCAGTGGAGAACTTCCCCATCTCCGGCAAGACGCTGGAGCGCACCCACATCGAGGCCCTGGCCCGGGTCAAGAAGGCCGCTGCCCAGGCCAACGCAGAACTGGGCGTGCTCGACGGCGAGCTGGCCAAGGCGATTGCTGACGCAGCCGATGAGGTGGCCGCCGGCAAGTACGACGGCGACTTCCCGATCGATGTGTTCCAGACCGGTTCCGGCACGTCCTCCAACATGAACACCAACGAGGTGCTGGCCGAACTGGCCACCCGTGCGCTCAAGGCCGCCGGCAGCGACAAGGTGGTCCACCCCAACGACCACGTCAACGCCTCGCAGTCCTCCAACGACGTGTTCCCCACGTCCGTGCACGTTGCGGCCACGTCCGCACTGATCAATGACCTCATCCCCGCCCTGGGCTACCTGGCCGAGTCGCTGGAGCGCAAGGCAGCCGAGTTCAAGGACGTCGTCAAGTCCGGCCGCACCCACCTCATGGACGCCACCCCCGTAACCCTGGGCCAGGAGTTCGGCGGCTACGCTGCGCAGGTCCGCTACGGCATCGAGCGCATCAACGCCTCGCTCCCCCGCGTTGCGGAGGTTCCGCTGGGCGGCACCGCCGTGGGCACCGGCATCAACACCCCTGCCGGCTTCCCCGAGCGCGTGATCGAACTGCTGGCCACGGACACCGGACTGCCGCTGACCGAGGCCCGCGACCACTTCGAGGCCCAGGCCAACCGCGACGGCCTGATCGAGGCCTCCAGCCAGCTGCGCAACATCGCCATCTCGTTCATGAAGATCAACAACGACCTTCGCTGGATGGGCTCGGGCCCCAACACGGGCCTCGGCGAAATCGCCATCCCGGACCTGCAGCCCGGCTCCTCCATCATGCCCGGCAAGGTCAACCCGGTCATCTGCGAAGCCTCCATCATGGTCGCCGCCCAGGTGATCGGCAACGACACCGCCATCGCCTGGTCCGGCACCAACGGCGCCTTCGAGCTCAACGTGGGTATCCCGGTCATGGCCGCCAACCTGCTCGAGTCCATCCGCCTGCTCGCCAACACCAGCCGCGTCATGGCGGACAAGATGATCGACGGCATCACGGCCAACGTGGAGCGCGCCCGCTTCCTGGCCGAGGCTTCGCCGTCCATCGTGACCCCGCTGAACAAGTACATTGGCTACGAGAACGCCGCCAAGATCGCCAAGACCGCCGTCAAGGAGGGCCTGACCATCCGCCAGGCCACCGAGAAGCTCGGCTTCGTCGGCGAAGGCGAAGGCAAGGTCTCCGAGGCCGACCTCGACAAGGCCCTGGACGTCACCACCATGACGTCCCCTGCCCACAAGGCCTAAATCCGCACTGCCTCCCTGGCTTCGGAGGCCCCTTTTGGGGGCCCGACGGCGGCCGGTACCCTTCGCGCGGAAGGCACCGGCCGCCGTCGTACTTTCATCCCAAGCGCTTGAAGGCATCCGGAACCCCGTCCCGGTGTGGGCGTGAAGGTACTACAGTGGATGCATGGCTCCCAGCCGCCATCCGCTCGACGACCTGCGTGAAACGATCGGCCACCTTGCCGATCAGCTCAAGCTGCCCGGCTCGGAGCGCGTCGATGACCTGGTCGGCGATTTCATCGGTGCCAGGCCCGGGCCGGCCCGGCCGCTGTCCGAGGTACAGGCCGAGCTTGACGCGCTGGTCGGACTGGAGACCGTGAAGGAACAGGTGCGGGCCCTCGTCGCACTGCTCCAGGTCCAGGCCCGCCGTAAGGCGCACGGCCTGCCGGAGGTGGCCACATCGCAGCATCTGGTGTTCCTCGGAAACCCGGGCACGGGCAAGACCACCGTGGCGCGGCTCCTGGCCGAGATGTACCGCGCGGTCGGACTGCTGCAGAAAGGCCACCTGGTCGAGGTGGACCGTTCGGGTCTGGTGGGACAGTACGTCGGCCAGACCGCCATCAAGACGGACCGGGTGATCCGGCGTGCCCTGGACGGTGTCCTGTTCATCGACGAGGCCTACGCGCTGGCCCCGGAGGACGGGCGCATGGACTTCGGCCCCGAGGCGATCGAGGTCCTGCTCAAGCGGATGGAGGACCACCGCCACCGCCTGGTGGTGATCGTGGCCGGGTACCCGCAGCTGATGGAGTCATTCCTGCTTTCGAACCCCGGACTGCGCTCCCGCTTCGCCCGCGAGATCACCTTCCCCGACTACTCCGTCGACGCACTCCAGACAATCTTCCACCAGATGCTGGCCCAGCACGAGTACACGCTGGAGCCAGGTGCGGACCAGATGCTCCGCCGCATCCTGACCGGGCTCCACGCGGGCGAGGACTCCGGCAACGCACGGTTCGCCCGCACCTTGTTCGAGCAGGCGCTCAACCGCCAGGCGCTGCGGCTGTCGCTCGACGGGGAACAAAGCCTCGACGCACTCGACCGTGAGGCCGTCATGACGCTCACCGCGGACGACATCGTGGAGGCCGCGCGCGCCCTGGGCGAGGAGCCCGAACCGGAACCGACGCCGGAACCGGAGCAGCCGCGGTGGTGGCGCTGGCTGCAGGCTTGACCGGAGCCGCGGCGCCTGCGGGCTTATGGCTCGAAGTGCGCGGTTCCTGACGGCGCCAGCGCCTGGCGGATGCTGGTGAGGTGCCCGGGCATCAGTTCGGGAAGTTCGTCGAGGCCAAACCAGCCAACAGCCAGGGATTCGTCGTCATTGACGCGGGCCTCGCCGGCCACATAACGGCACAAAAACAC
The DNA here is from genome assembly GCF_019710585.1 of Arthrobacter sp. MAHUQ-56. Lineage (GTDB taxonomy): Bacteria > Actinomycetota > Actinomycetes > Actinomycetales > Micrococcaceae > Arthrobacter. The sequence goes on from NZ_JAIFZQ010000004.1 coordinate 286,964, forward strand.
CACGTCCAGGAACTCGCAGACATCGCCGTTGGGGTAGGTCACGGGGCCTACCGCGCCCACTGACACGACGCGTTCGGCTTCCGCGATAACCGCCGTTTCCTCGAAGATCTCCCGGACCAGACCCCGGGCCGGCTGCTCCCCCGGGTCCAGCATGCCGCTGATGAGTGCCCATTGCCGGTTGTCTGCCCGCTGGGCCAGCAGGATCCTGCCGGCATCGTCGATCACCACTCCCCGGACGCCGGGAACCCAGAGGGGGTCGTTGCCGATCTTCTTGCGCAGCTTTAGGACGTATTCGGGTGCAGGCATACCGCCAGCCTACCGAAGGCCAAAGCCATTCAGGCCGGCAGCAGCATGGCGGCGGCCGTTCCGGCAAGCATGAACGGGCCGAACGGAATGGATGATTTCAGGGTTCCCCGGCGGGCCGCAAGGAGCGCCAGGGACCACAGCCCGCCCAGCAGGAAAGCCAGGAAGGTCCCGGCAAACAGGTGGCCCCACCCGAGGTAGCCAAGGTACAGGCCCAGCACTCCGGCGAGCTTGACGTCGCCGAAACCCATCCCCGCCGGGTAAATAAACCGCAGGATGAAGTAGAAGAGCCACAGGATTCCCGCCCCGGCCAGGATGCGAAGCGCCGGAACGGCCAGGATCCCGGCCGTGCTGTCCACTGGGGCCTGGACGGGACTGGCCCAGGCCACGGCGGCTGCCGCCAGCAAGAGCACTCCTGCCACCGCATAGGCGGGGAAGACAATCCGGTTGGGCAGCAGGTGGTGCCGGACGTCGATGATGGTGAGCCGGACCGCCATCACGGCGAAGTAGAGGCAGGCCGCCAGCACCAGCCAGAAGGCAGGCGGACTGTACTGCCAGAGGTCACCCAATCGTCCGATCACCCCTCGGATGCTACTGGATCCGGCCACTCCCGCCGTAGCACGCCCGCGTAAAATGTGGATATGTCGACCTGGGACTCCCGGCATGGGGCGCAACCCGAGACCGCTGCCGCCCCCGCGGACCTCGCAACCATGTTCAGGAACCTGTGCCGGTCTTCGCCCTGGAAATGGCAGTCGCTGCGCTTCGAATACTGGGACCAGCCTTTTGACCGGGCGCCGGATCCTGCCGCTCCCTTTGTCCGTGCCTGGCTGCGCCGCCCGGGGGCGCTGCGGCTGGAAAGCCCCGACGGGCAGATCCTGTACAGCACAACGGGAATCAACGATTCCCGGGACGTCTTCTACGTCAGCGCCACCCGCAAGTCCTGGCTCCTGCCCCCGCACCTGGTGACGCCGGTGTACGACGACGCCGGGCTGGTGCGGCGGCGGCCAGAGGCAGCCTACGGCGAGCCGGGCTTCGGCAACGGGCGTTTCTCTGCTGCGCTCGATCCCGTGGAGCTCGCGGGCAACGCCCCGGTGCCCCTCGAGTTCCCCGGGAGCAATGCCTTGGACATACTCCAGGTCCGGTTCGCCGAGCACGAGGGCCGGCGGGTCCTCGAGGCTGAGGCGATTGCCAATCCCGCCTACCGTCCCGGCGACCCTGCCGCTCCGCTCTGCGTTGCCGGCCGGTCCCGCCTTCGCCTGGACGTCGGCACCGGGGTTTGCGTGTCCAGCCAGTCGCTGGAGCCGGAAACGGCGGAACACGGGCACTGGCTGCGTATCATCGCCGTGGATGAATACATGCTGGATGACCTGTTCCTCGCGGAGTCCATGAACCTCACCGACGTCCGCAGGCACATCACCTGGGACATTCCCGCCTGAGCACAGCCCGCCACTGGCACGGACCGATCACCGCTCATCGGCTAGGCTTCGCGGATGACTACGTTGAGCTCCGTCTGGCCCTTGTTCGATCTCAGGCTGGTTACCCCGCGCCTGGAGCTCAGGCCCATCACTGACCAGGACATTCCTGCGGCCGTGGATGCTGCGCGCAGTGGCATCCACGACAACGGCAGGAACCCCTTCAGCACGCCGTGGACTGCGTTGCCGGAGCAGGAGCTGGGCCCGAACATGGCCCGCTGGTACTGGCGTTGCCGGGCCGAGTGCACGCCCGAGTCCTGGACCCTGCTGCTGGGTATTTGGCACGATGGCGGGTTTGTCGGCTGCCAGGACGTCGGCGCCAAAGACTTCGCGTCCCTTCGGACAGTCACCACCGGCTCCTGGCTCAGGCAGTCCGTCCAGGGCCGCGGCCTGGGCAAAGAGATGCGCGCCGCCGTCGCGCTCTACGCGTTTGACTGGCTCGGCGCTGACGTGGCCGAATCCGAAGCTGCCATCTGGAACGAAGCCTCCCTCGGCGTCTCCAGGTCCCTCGGCTACGAGCTCAACGGGACCACCCGCAAAACCTGGGGCACGGAAGTCCAAACGGTGCAGCACGTCCGCCTCACCCTGGAGAAGTTCAATCGCCCGGACTGGACACTCCAGGTCCAAGGCCACGAGGCAGCCGCGCGGTTCCTTCTCTCTAGCTAGGGTCGGGACCTGGTGCCCGGGCGCCCTTCCGGCAGCGTGGAACGAGCCAGCACGCAGAGGAAGGGGCGCCCGGGCACCCCCGCCTAGCCCTCCAGGAGTTCCGTCACCAGTGCGGCGATCGGCGAGCGCTCGGAACGGGTCAGGGTGATGTGGCCGAAGAGCGGGTGTCCTTTCAGGGTTTCGACGACGGCGGCGATTCCGTCGTGCCGGCCAACGCGGAGGTTGTCGCGCTGGGCGACGTCGTGGGTCAGCACGATCTTGGAGTTCTGGCCGATCCGGCTCATGACGGTGAGCAGGACGTTCTTCTCCAGGGACTGGGCCTCATCGACGATCACGAAGGCGTCGTGCAGGGAGCGCCCGCGGATGTGGGTGAGGGGCATGACCTCGAGCATGCCGCGGTCCATGACCTCCTCCACCACTTCCTGGCTGACCAGGGCGCCCAGCGTGTCAAACACTGCCTGGGCCCAGGGGTTCATCTTCTCCGACTCGGACCCTGGCAGGTAGCCCAGTTCCTGCCCGCCAACGGCGAACAGGGGCCGGAAGACAATCACTTTCCGGTGCTCACGGCGTTCCAGGACAGCTTCCAGGCCGGCGCAGAGGGCGAGGGCGGACTTTCCGGTGCCGGCGCGGCCGCCGATGGAGACGATGCCGACGGACGGATCCATCAGCATGTCGATTGCCAGCCGCTGCTCGGCGGACCTGCCGTGCAGGCCGAACACGTCACGGTCGCCCTTGACCAGGCGTACCTGCTTGTCCGCCCCCACCCGGCCCAGGGCCGAGCCCCGGTTGGAGAGCAGGACGAGGCCGGTGTTGACGGGCAGTTCGGCGGCGGCAGGAATGAAGACGGGCTCGTGGCCGTACAGGGTGGAGATTTCCTGTTCGTTGGCTTCGATCTCGGCCACTCCGGTCCAGCCGGAGTCCTTGACCAGTTCATTGCGGTACTCATCGGCCGTCAGGCCCATGGCGGACGCCTTGACCCGCATCGGCAGGTCCTTGGATACCACGGTGACATTCCTGCCCTCGTTGGCGAGGTTCTTTGCGACGGCGAGGATCCGGCTGTCGTTGTCCCCGCTGCGGAACCCCAGGGGCAGCACCTCCGAGGAGATGTGGTTGAGCTCCACGGTGAGCGTACCGCCGTCGTCCCCGATGGGGATGGGCTCGTTCAGGCCGCCGTGCTTGACCCGGAGGTCGTCGAGGAGCCGCAGCGCCTTGCGGGCGAAGTATCCCAGCTCGGGGTCGTGGCGTTTGGCTTCGAGTTCGGTGATGACCACTACGGGGACGATGACTTCGTGTTCGGCGAACCGGAGCAGGGCCCGCGGGTCTGAGATGAGGACGGAGGTGTCGATCACGAACGTGTGGATGAGGGGTTCCGTTCCGGAGACGGCAAAACCGGCCTCAGCATCAGTTGCTGAACCGGTTTGTGTAGTGGCTCGCGCGGCGCGAGAGGTAGCTTTTCCTGCCTGGTCGGAAAGGACCTCGTGCAGTTTTTCAGAAGTAGCCACATCGACTCCAGCCCCGGGCCCAGCCCGGCTTTGTTATTGGTGAGGCGGCTCGGCCACGAGGCCGGGTCCGGCCTCCCATACAACCGGTGCGATGTTTCGCTCCATGTACTGGCCTCCCCGATCAGCCGGCGGTTTTGCCTGCTGATGGATATAACGTAAATCCACTCCAGGTAATTTCCGCAACCATTATTCGGCGATTCCTGTTGCGGCGGCGTGAACTTGCCGTGAACCGCAGAAGTCAGGCCCCGAAGCGCCGCTGCCGGCCGGCGTAGTCCCGGAGGGCGCGGAGGAAGTCCACTTTACGGAAGGCCGGCCACAGGGCCTCACAGAAGTAGAACTCGCTGTAGGCGCTCTGCCACATGAGGAATCCGGACAGCCGCTGCTCCCCCGACGTCCTGATCACGAGGTCCGGGTCCGGCTGGCCCCGGGTGTAGAGGAAGCGCGAGATGTCGTCGACGCAGAGGTCGTCGGCAAGCTTGGAGATGTCCATGCCCTTGTCGACGGCGTCGTGCAGCAGTTCGCGGACGGCGTCGACGATCTCCCTGCGGCCGCCGTACCCTACGGCGACGTTGACGTGCAGCTTTTCCCGCACAGGGGTCCTGGCCGTCAGCTTGGTGAGCCGCTCGGCGAGGTAGTCGGGCAGCAGTTCGGGCGCACCCATCGCATGGACGGAAATGTTTGCGTCCTCGTCCAGCCGGTCAAGGGTGTTGGCGATGATGCCCATCAGGAGGTCCAGTTCCTCGCTGGAGCGGTTCATGTTGTCCGTGGACAGCATGTAGAGCGTGACCACCTTGACGCCCAGTTCCTGGCACCAGCCGAGGAACTCATGGATCTTGTCAGCCCCCGCCTGGTGGCCCTGGCTGGTGGGGGCGTTGAATTGCTTGGCCCAGCGCCGGTTGCCGTCAACCATGACGCCAATGTGCCGGGGAATCCGGTCCCTGGGGAGATCTTTGAGCAGACGGCGTTCGTAATAGCCATAGAGGAACCCGGGCAACTCCACGCGTCCACTCACCTGACTTTCCTGCCGAACGTACTTGCACATCCTAGGCTACCGCCCGCCACGGGCCGGTACTTCCCGCAATGCCGGGGACGGGCGTCCACCGCTTGTTACCAGCGGGTAACTTACCGGGCCGTAAGTTATTCTTGATCCATGAACAGCCACTCTCCGAAGGCTCCGCTGACACCCCAGCCGGAGGACAGGAACAGTGCCGGGACAGGTCCCGGGCCAAGCGCGGTTGACGATGCCGCGGCCAGGCTTGCCGAACTGCTGATGATCAAGCCCAAGTGGCGGGGCTGGATCCATACCGTCACCGCGCCGCTGGCCCTCGCGGCAGGCATCATGCTGATCGTCCTCGCCCCGACGACGGACCGCAAGATCACCTCTGCGATCTACGCCGCCACCGGTGTCCTGCTGTTCGGCGTCAGCGCCGTCTACCACCGCGGCAACTGGTCCCCCGGGGTGAAGCTGGTCCTGAAACGGCTGGACCACACCAACATCATGCTGGTCATCGCCGGCAGCTACACGCCGCTGGCGTGGACCCTCCTCGAGCGTCCGCAGGCTGTCCTGCTGCTATGCGTCATCTGGGCCGGAGCCATCCTGGGCGTGCTGTTCCGGCTCCTGTGGACGCACGCTCCCCGGTGGCTCTACGTGCCCATCTACATTGCCCTGGGCTGTGGCGCACTGTTCTACCTGCCCCAGTTCTTCCAGGCCAGCATTCCGGCAGCGGTGCTGATCTGCGTGGGCGGCGTCCTGTACATCACGGGGGCGGTCTTTTACGCCCTCAAGAAGCCCAACTTCAGCTACCACCATTTCGGGTTCCACGAACTGTTCCACGCGTTTACCGTCTTCGCGTTCGCGGCGCATTTCACCGCAATCGCCATCGCGGTCCTCCGCTGACCGCACGCCACCGCTGACCCCGCGCCCCGCCAACGGAGGCGCCTCCCGCCTAGTTGCGGGGGCCGGGAAGACCGGGGCCGGAGGCGTCGCCATTGGAGTCAGGCGCCGCGGCCGGGGGGCTGCCCAGCCCCTCCTGGGCGTCGGCAGCCTCCACGTCGGCGGCGGCCGCAGCCGCCAGGCGTTCCTCCTCCACCTGCGCCCGGTAGCGGACCCGGCGGATCCGGCGCACCATGTCGACGATCAGCAGCGCCGTGGCCACCACAAAGAAGGCGGTCATGATGAACCCCAGCAGACCCGGGGTTACCTGGTCCTCCGAGATCCCCTCCCGGAGCGTGGGAGTGGGCAGCGGAGTCGGGGTGGTGGCGAGGCTGAGGAGCAGAGAATGCACGGTGGATACCTTCTGGTGGAACGGATGCAGCAGGAAGCGGACAGCGCCGGCCGGGGCCGCTATTGTCTTCTACGCCAGATAGAAATTGCCTGCCGGGTCTATCTTAGCCCGGCAAACAGGTCCTTCTCCGGGAGTTCGGACGGCACCCGCGAAGAGATCAGGGAGTAGTCCTCCCAAGGCCAGGCGCGTCGCTGCATCTCCGGCGAGACGGCAAAGAAGAACCCCAGCGGGTCAACCTGCGTGCGGTGGGCACGCAGCGCGTCGTCGCGCACTTCAAAGAAGTCCCCGCAGTCGATCTGGGTGGTGGTCGGGTGCGCCGCCGGTGGCGGGGTGTGGCCTTCCGCGTCGGACTCCAGCCATGCCGCCAGCCGCTCCGCGTACGGGGACTGGAGCCCCGCCTCTTCGAGTGCAAAATGCAGTGCGCGGAAACGCTCCGGGCTGAACGCACGGTCGTAGTAGAGCTTGCTGGGCTCCCAGGGCTCCCCCGCTTCCGGGTAACGCTGGGGGTCCCCCGCGGCGTCGAAGGCTTCCACCGCAACCCGGTGGGCCATGATGTGGTCCGGGTGGGGGTAGCCACCGTTCTCGTCATAGCTGAGGATGACATGGGGTTTGAATGAACGGACCAGCCGCACCAACGGCGCGGCCGCCCGGTGCAGGGGCAGGGTTGCGAAGGAGCCGGCCGGAAGGGGCGGCAGCGGGTCGCCCTCCGGGAGCCCCGAATCTACGAAGCCCAGCCACCGTTGCCGGATGTTGAGGATGGCCGCGGCCTTCTCCATTTCCAGCCGGCGGGCACCGGCCATATCCCGTTTGGGATGCGGCTCGCCGTCCACTGCCGGATTCTGGATATCGCCACGCGAGCCGTCCGTGCACGTGGCCACGAGGACGTCCACTCCTGCCGCCGCGTACATAGCCATGGTCGCAGCGCCCTTGCTCGACTCGTCGTCCGGGTGGGCATGGACTGCCAGCAGCCGGAGCGGCACCTGGGGTTTGCTGGACGCTGTCATGGCGGGACTGCTCCTGGTTCTTCTGGACGCGGCTTGTGGCGGCGCCGCGGACGATAACGGTGCGGGCTGGCTTGTACGGCGGCTGCTGGACCCCGCAAAGCGCAGGCGGAAAGGGCACTAAACTGGTCTGGTGACTTCCCCGGACCGGCCGGCCCATCCCGCGCCCGCAGACACTAGCCTAGCCAATCGCTATGGTGCTAAAAAGCGCAGGCTCACCCCCACTGCAGCCCGCGCGGCTGCAGGCGTTGCACTGGCGGCGGGAATAGGGTTCCTGGCGTGGGTTTCAACATCGAATTCGCTGTCCGGCGTGACGTTCAAGGACATCGGCTACAGCACCACTGACTCCACGCTGGCGGAAGTGGATTTCCAGGTGACCCGCGAGCCCGCCAAGGCGGTTAAGTGCGCGGTCAAGGCCTTGGACTCGAAGTTCGCGGTGGTGGGTTGGAAGGTTGTGGACATCCCGCCGTCGGTGGCAGATGGCACGCCCGACGGCGGCCGGACAGTTGCCCAGCGGGTCACCGTGCGGACGGAGTCAGCGTCCGTATCCGGCGTCGTTGACAGCTGCTGGATCCCCGGGGATGGGCAATAAAACCTGTGACGTGCAACGCTTCGAGGTTGGGTTAACTCCAGAGGATTGACTACAATAGGTAGATACCTTCACCCCGCTGAGCTGGTTACTGTTCCACAAGTGGCCACCGTGGCGGGGTCTTTTGCATGTAGGACCACTAGAGGAGAAGTCCGTGTCTACCACCAACAGCGCATCTGCAGCCTGGCTCACGCAGGAGGCTTTTGACCGCCTGAAGGCAGAGCTGGACCACCTTTCCGGCGCTGGCCGGGCGGAGATCGTCCAGAAGATTGAAGCAGCCCGGCAAGAGGGGGACCTCAAGGAAAATGGGGGCTACCACGCTGCCAAGGAGGAACAGGGCAAGATTGAGGCCCGCATCCGCCAGCTGACGGCACTCCTTCGCGACGCACACGTGGGTGAGGCCCCGGCCGATGACGGCATCGTGGAGCCCGGCATGATCGTGGTGGCCAGGATCGCCGGCGACGAAGAGACCTTCCTGCTCGGCTCCCGTGAAATTGCGGGCGGTTCGGACCTGGACGTGTTCAGCGAGAAGTCCCCGCTTGGTGCTGCCATTCTCGGCCACAAGGAGGGCGACACCCTCAGCTACGTGGCGCCCAACGGCAAGGACATCAAGGTGGAGATCCTCTCCGCCAAGCCCTACACGGGCTAGCACCAGCGCAACGCAAACGGCGGCCTCCCTGGCAGGGACGGCCGCCGTTTTCGCTTTAATCCCGGCGTGTGCGGCGCACCTGCATCCCGCGTCAGTATCCCCTGGCTGCCGGTACGTGGCGTGGACGAAGAAGAAGCGCTGCCACCACTCCCCCGGCAGCACCGCCGAGGTGGGCCTGCCAGCTGATGTATCCTGCCACGAACGGCAGGACGCCCAGCAGGATGCTCCCGTAGCCCATGAAGAGGACCACGGCGAGCAGGATCTGCCGCCAGCTGCGGTTGAAGAAGCCCCGCACCAGGAGGAACGAGAAAAGCCCGAAGACCAGGCCTGAAGCGCCCACGGTCACGCCGTCGCCGATCAACCACACGGTGAGCCCGCTGCCCAGCCAGCTGAAGGCCAGGGCGGTCAGGAACACCCGGAGCCCGGAGAGGAACACCAGGAAGCCGAAGATGATCAGCGGCAGGCTGTTGGAGAGCAGGTGGTTCAGGTTCGCGTGCAGGAGCGGGAAAGTGAAGATATCCAGCAGCCCGTCCGCGCTCCTGGGCCGCAGCCCGAATGTCCGGTTGAGCGCACCCAGCATCAGGCTGTTGGCCAGCTCGAGGACAAAGAGCAAAGCCACGAACCCGCCCAGTACCAGCAACCCGCCCCTGGCCCGGGAGGCGACGGCCTGCCGTTCCGGACGGCGCCCGTTACCCATCGGTCCGGCCATGGCCGTTCCTAGTGCACAACGATCGGCTGGAAGCCCTCGGCGCGGAGCGCGCTGAGGACCTGTTCGCCGTGCTGGTGGCCCTTGGTTTCCAGGTTCACGGTGATGGAGACGTCTCCCATGCTGATCGAGCCGCCCACCCTGGTGTGGTCAAGTCCGGTGACGTTGGCGTCGTTTTCGGCGATGATGCGGGCGATCGTGGCCAGCGAACCGGGACGGTCATCGAGCATCATCCGCACGGTCATGTAGCGGCCTGCTGCGGAGAGGCCGCGCTGGATGACCTTGAGCATCAGCATCGGGTCGATGTTGCCGCCGGAGAGCACCACCGCGGTGGTGCCGGGGTTCTCGATCTTGCCGTCCATTAAGGCGGCCACGCCGACGGCGCCGGCAGGCTCCACCACCATCTTGGCCCGCTCGAGCAGGAAGATCAGCGCGCGGGCCAGCGAGTCCTCACTGACGGTCACAACATCGTCGACGAGTTCCCGGATGATGCTGAACGGCAGCTGCCCCGGGCGTCCGACGGCGATGCCGTCCGCCATGGTGGACACCTTTTTCAAGGGCACCAGCGCGTCTGCCGCCAGTGACGGCGGGTAGGCGGCGGCGTTTTCGGCCTGCACACCGATGATGCGGATCTCCCGGCCCAGTTCCCTTGCCCGTGCCTTGATGGCGACGGCGACCCCAGCCAGGAGCCCGCCGCCGCCAACCCCCATCAGGACGGTGTCCACGTTGGGCACCTGCTCGAGGATCTCCAGCCCCAGCGTGCCCTGGCCCGCCACGACGTCAACGTTGTCGAAGGGGTGGACGAACACCGTTCCCGTCTCGTTGCTGTAGCGCTGGGCTTCAGCCAGCGCCTCGTCCACGTTGTGGCCGTGCAGGACCACTTCAGCGCCGTGGCTGCGGGTTGCGGCAAGCTTGGGCAGCGCCACACCCAGCGGCATGTAGATGCGGGCCTTGATGCCCAGGCTCTTCGCGGCGACGGCGACACCTTGCGCATGGTTGCCGGCGGAAGCTGCCACCACCCCGCGCTTTTTCTCTTCCGGCGACAGGCGTGCCATCCGCACGTAGGCCCCGCGGACTTTGAACGAACCGGCACGCTGCAGGTTTTCGCATTTGAAGTAGACGTCCCCGCCCACCATGTTTCCCAGCGCCCGCGATGACTCAACGGGCGTACGCGCAATAATCCCGTCAAGCAGCTTCTGCGCCTCCAGGACATCGTCCAGTGTGACGGGAAGGGTTTCAAGGATTTTCACGGACTATTCTCCTCTGGGTTCGGCCCCGTTGCCCGGTCGGGAGGCGGTGCGGGCATCGCGGTGTTCAGTTGTGGTGCCGGCCCGGTCGTTCTCGATGTCGGATGCGGCCGGCGGTTCAACGTCCTCAATGGTGTTGTCCGGGCCGGCTCCGGCCGTAACGGGCTTTCCGGCAATTACCGGCACCTGTTCATGTTCCCACGTTCTCGCGGCGATGTAGCGAACGGCCGAGTTTGCTACGGCCAGGATGGGCACGGAGAACAGCGCGCCCGGGATGCCGGCGAGGTAGGAGCCCGCCGCCACGCTCAGGATCACGGCAACGGGATGGAGCGAGACCGCCTTGCCCATGACCAACGGCTGCAGGATGTGTCCCTCAAGCTGCTGGACCAGCAGCACGATTCCCAGCATGATCAGCGCGTTGACCGGACCGTTGGCCACCAGTGCCAGCAGCACGGCCACGACGCCGGTGACCAGGGCGCCCACCACCGGGATGAAGGAGCCGAGGAAGACCAGGACGCCCAGGGGCAGCGCCAGGGGAACGCCGATGATCGCAGCACCCACACCGATACCGATGGCGTCGACAGCTGCGACGAACATCTGGATGCGGGCATAACTGACCATTGATGCCCAGCCCTTGCGGCCAGCGCCAAAGGCCGCCGCCCGGGCTTTCCGGGGAAGCAGCCGGACCAGGAAGGCCCAGATCCGGTCCCCTTCAAGGAGGAAGAAGATCAGGATGAAGAGCGCCAGGAGCATTCCGGCCGCGAAGTGTCCGGCGGTGCTGCCGAAGGACAGGGCGCCGCTGAGGATGCTGCTGCTGTTGTTCTGCAGCGCATCGCTGGCTTCCTTCACGTACTGGTCGATCTGGGCTGCGGTCAGGTGGAGCGGGCCGGCCGACAGCCAGTCCTGGACCTGGCGCACGCCTTCAAGCGCCTGGGACCAGAGCTCGCCAAAGCCGACGATGAGTTGCCGCCCGACCAGCGCCAGCGCCCCTGCGATCACCCCGATGAAACCAAGGACGGTCACAGCCACGGCCAGGCCGGCGGGCAGACCGCGCCGCTTCAGCCACGCGGTGACCGGGCTCAGCAGCCCGGCAAGGAGCGCGGCCACCATCACCGGGATGAGCAGGAGGGTGACGTGGCTGAGCAGCCACACCAGGGTTCCGGCCATCAGGAGGATCAGCCCCAGGCGCCAGGACCAGGACGCGGCAATGCGCACGCCGTAGGGGATGTCCTTGTCGAGTTCACGGTCCGTCAGGACCCGCAGCGGCGCAGCGGATACCTGCGCGGAAGATTGCCTTGCCTGGGTAACGTCGTCCTCGTTTGGCCTCATATGCCAATACTTCCGCAGCCGTCCGCTAATGGGAAACTAGCGGCGGCCGGTGGCGGGCACGTAATCGATCCCCCATTCCATGCTGAACGACTCCCCCGCCGGCAGCCACCTCAGCCCGTCACCGGAGTTGAACGCGTTCGCCGGCCCGGTCATCGGCTCCACGGCAACGGCACGGGTGCGGCCGGGATAGACCGTGCTCACGTAGATATGGACGTAACGGCAGGATTCGTCCTGCCACAAGGCCACCTGGCTGCCGTCTGCGGCAGCCAGCACGTGCCGGGCCTTGCCGGCCTCGTATCGAAGATCCGTGAGGGCAACGTCAATGGCCAGGTCGGCGACGCGCCCGCCCGAACGGAAATCTGCGTCGCCCTCGACCGGCGCTGAACTGCGGGGAATCAGCCGCTCGTCGGTTACGAGACGGGTGCCGGCAGCAACCGTCAGGACCAGATCCTCAACGGGGGTGTCCCCCAGCCGCAGGTAGGGGTGGGCGCCCAGGACAAACGGTGCCGGCGCCGCCGAGTCGTTTGCCAGGGTTTGCCGGACCCTCAGGCCCAGGTCTTCGGTCAGTTGGTAGTCCACGCGGTGCCGGGCGAGGAACGGGTAGCCATGCTGCGGAAAAATAGTGGCTTCCAGCGACACCGAATGCTCCGACTGCCCGAGCGGCGTGTAGCCGGTGTTCCGCAGGAGGCCGTGGCTGGCGTTGTTGCGGCTGACTTCAGTGATATCCAGTTGCTGCTTCTTGCCGTCCAGCAACCACTGCCCGTCCTCCACCCTGTTGGCCCACGGTGCCATCGTGATGCCGGCCCCGCCGGGCGGGATCTCGTCATCGCCGTAGGTCTCGGTGAGCAGGACCCCGGCGCGGCTGAATGAGCGGAGCCCGGCGGCGAGTTCGGTGACCACTGCCACGGCATCTCCGCGGCGAAGCTCGTATTGGCGGCCCGTCGCGCAGGTCCGGGGGCTGGCAGGGGCTGGAATTTCCGGGTTGGAAGACACTGTCATGCGCCTTACCGTACAACGGGGAGCGCCGCTCCTCCACCACACCCGCTTGTTACTTTTTGTTGTTAACTATTCATTATTGATCGTTTGTGGGAAGATTTCCCCATGACAGGGATCACCAGTACTACACTCTCGGACGGCCGCGAGCTGATCTATTTCGACGACGCCGGCAGCACTGCTTCCCGCGCCGCCCACCTGACGACGGACCACCGCGGCCTGCCGCCACGGGGTGAACCGGGCGAGATCCGTTTCGATGCGTTGACGGACGAGTGGGTTGCCGTCGCCGCGCACCGCCAGACCCGCACCCACCTTCCGCCGGCGGACCAGTGCCCGATTTGCCCCACCACTCCCGGCAACGCATCGGAAATCCCCGCAGGGGACTATGACGTCGTCGTGTTCGAAAACCGCTTCCCCTCCCTTGGCCCGGCCCTGGGTCCGGTCCCCGCGGACCCGGCGTGGGGAACGAAGGGACCCGCCTATGGCCGCTGCGAAGTGGTCTCCTTCACCCCGGAGCACACGGGGTCCTTCAGCGGCCTGAGCCCGGAACGGTCCCGCACGGTGATCGAAGCCTGGGCCCAGCGCACAGAGGCGCTGAGCGCCATGGCGGGGATCAAGCAGGTGTTCCCCTTCGAGAACCGCGGCGCGGATATCGGGGTCACGCTGCACCACCCGCACGGGCAGATCTACGCCTACCCCTACGTCACGCCCCGCGCCGGCGTCCTGGGTGCAGCGGCCCGGAAGTACTACGACTCGAAGGATGGCAAGGAAACCCTGACCGGCTCCCTGCTGCGGGCCGAACGCGAGGACGGCAGCAGGATGGTCCTGGAAGGTGCGAATTTCAGCGCGTACGTCCCCTTCGCAGCCCGCTGGCCCCTGGAAATCCACCTGGTGCCGCACCGCCACGTCCCGGACCTCGCCGCACTGGACGGCGAGGAGAAGGACGAACTCGCGCACCTATACCTTGATTTGCTCAAGCGCGTCGACGCCCTCTACCCCACCCCTACCCCGTACATTTCCGCCTGGCACCAGGCGCCCCTGGATGATGCCCTCCGGCCGGCCGGCTACCTTCACCTGCAGCTGACGTCTCCCCGCCGTGCCGCCGATAAGCTGAAGTACCTCGCCGGTTCGGAAGCAGCAATGGGCGCGTTCATCAACGACACCACGCCGGAAAGCGTGGCGGAGCGGCTGCGCAATGTCGCCGTACCGCCGTCGTCCCAGCCTGTCCCCGCCCTGGCGGCCGCACCCGAAGGAGCCCCCGCATGAGCAAAGCCCCCAGTCCCGGCGCCGGTCCCGCCCCGGCCGGCACCGACGAGCTGACCGATCGCTTCAGCCGCGAGTTCGGCGGCCGGCCCGACGGCGTCTGGCAGGCCCCCGGCCGGGTAAACCTCATCGGGGAACATACCGACTACAACGAGGGATTCGTCCTTCCCTTCGCCATCGACCGCACGGCGCGCGTTGCGGTCGCAGCCCGCCCGGACTCCACCGTCCGCCTGCTGTCCACCTACGGGGACCACGGTGTCGTCACCGCCTCGGTGGAGTCGCTGCAGCCTGGAACCGCCAAGGGCTGGACCAAGTACCCCCTCGGCGTCATGTGGGCCTTGCGCGAACGCGGCATCGATATCCCCGGCGTGGACCTCCTGCTGGACTCCAACGTACCGCTGGGCGCCGGCCTGTCCTCGTCGCACGCCATCGAGTGCGCCGTCATCTCCGCACTGAACGACCTCACCGGCGCCGGGCTGGAAGCGGAGGACATGGTCCTGGCCACCCAGCGGGCCGAAAACGACTTCGTCGGTGCGCCCACGGGCATCATGGACCAGTCAGCGTCCCTGCGGGGATCCAGAGGGCACGCAGTCTTCCTGGACTGCCGGAACCAGGAGGCCACCCTGGTTCCGTTCGAGACCGAACCGGCCGGGCTGGTGCTGCTGGTCATCGACACGAAGGTTTCACACTCCCATTCCGACGGCGGTTACGCTTCCCGCCGGGCCTCGTGCGAACTCGGCGCCGAGGTACTTGGCGTCAAGGCGCTCCGTGACGTGGAGGTGGGTGATCTCGAGGAGGCGGCCGGGCTGCTTGACGAGGTCACGTTCCGCCGGGTGCGCCACGTCGTTACGGAAAACGACCGGGTACTCCAGACGGTGGAGCTGCTGGGCCGCCAGGGCCCCTCAGCCATCGGCCCCTTGCTGGACGCCAGCCACGCCTCCATGCGCGACGACTTCGAAATCTCCTGCCCGGAACTGGACCTGGCCGTGGACACCGCCCGGGCCAGCGGCGCCATCGGCGCCCGGATGACGGGAGGCGGCTTCGGCGGGGCAGCCATCGCGCTCACTCCGGTGGATGCCGAACAAAAGGTCCGCGACGCCGTCGCCAAGGCTTTCGCCGACGCCGGATTTGCCGCGCCGGACATCTTCACCGTCTCCCCTGCCGCGGGAGCCATGCGCATCGCCTAGGTGCGCCTGCTCCTTGCCGCCGGCAGCACTTAAAGACTGTGGGCCCCACCAGCTTGGTGGGGCCCACAGTTGTTTGATTTACGACGGCGGGAGCTGCCGCAGTGCCTAGTCGTTACCCCGGAGGATGGCCAGCAGGCGGATGATCTCCACGTAGAGCCAGACCAGCGTTACGGTCAGGCCGAAGGCTGCAGTCCAGGAGAAGCGCTGCGGCGCGCCGCTGCGGACACCCGCCTCAATGCTGGTGAAATCCATGATCAGGGAGAACGCGGCCAGGCCAATGGCCAGCAGGCCGATGAAGACGCCCAGCGGGATGCCGAAGATCTCAACGCTGCGCAGGCCGAAGGGCTGCTGCAGGACACCGGTCCACATCATCACCATGTTGACCAGGGCGAACACGGCATACCCGATCACGGCGATCATGAAGAACCGCATGGCCTTCGGTGTGGCGCGGACCTTGCCGCTCTTGAAGAGGACCAGGGTCACGGCGAACACCGACAGCGTGCCAATGACGGCCTGCAGGCCGACGCCCGGGAACTGCGTGTCCAGGATCCTGGTGAGGCCGCCGAGGAAGAGGCCTTCCAGGGCTGCGTAGGCCAGGATCAGGGCCGGCGAGGGCTGCTTCTTGAACGTGTTGACCAGGGCAAGCACGAAGCCGCCCAGGGCGCCGACGATCATGAGCATCGAGGCCAGGCCCAGCCCGACCGTGAGGGTGATGGCAGCGCCCACCAGGACGGCCCCGAGGCACGCTGCCGTCTTCATGATGACGTCGTCGAACGTCATCCGGCCGGTGTCTGCGGGCCCGGCCGACGGCTGGCTGTACATCTGGCGCAGCTGCTCGTCGGTCATGCTCTGGGGCTGCGCGTTCCAGCCCTGCTGGCCGTAGGGTGCCTGGCTGTACGGCTGCTGGCCATACTGTGCCTGGCCATAGGGAGCACCGTAAGGAGCCTGCGGTACAGGCGGTGCCTGGGTGGCTCCACGGAAACTCTTTCCGTTGAAGATCGGGTTGCCGCCAAGTGCCATTGCGGGGTTCCTCCATGTTGGGTGTGGGTGATGTACTTTTCGTTACGCTACCAATTCCCACGTCGGGCTTCTCCCGAAAGTTCCCGCAGCAGCGGCTCCGCAACCTAACCGTGACTCTTGGGCCCCGGCCGGGGCCGGGCGCCGGGCGGCTGCCCGGCGCCCGGCGCCCTACCCGACGCCCAGGTAGGCCTCCTTCACTGCGGGATCCTCCAGGAGTTCCTTGCCGGTGCCGCTGTGCGTGATCTCGCCGGTCTCCAGCACGAATGCCCGGTGGGCTCCGGCCAGCGCCTGGTTGGCGTTCTGCTCCACCATCAGGACCGTGGTGCCCTGGTTGTTGATCTCCTTGATGATCTTGAAGATCTGGCGGATGAACTGCGGCGCCAGCCCCATGGATGGCTCGTCGAGCAGCAGCAGCTTCGGGTTGGACATCAACGCCCGGCCAATGGCCAGCATCTGCTGCTCGCCGCCGGACATGGTGCCGCCGAACTGCTTTTCGCGTTCCTTCAACCGGGGAAACAGGTCGAAGACGCGTTCCAGGTCCTTGGCTACGCCGCTCCTGTCCTTGCGGCCAAAAGTTCCCATATCCAGGTTTTCCATGACGGTCATGCCCGGGAAGATGCCGCGTCCCTCCGGTGCCTGGGAGATCCCGTGGACAACCCGGATGTGCGCCTTCATCTTTGTGATGTCCTGGCCGGCGAAGGTGATCGTGCCTTCCGAGCAGTTGAGCAGTCCGGAAATGGTCCGCATGGTGGTGGTCTTGCCCGCGCCGTTGGCCCCGATCAGGGCCACCACTTCCCCCTCATTGACCGTGAAGGACATGTCCCGCAGGGCCTGGATGCGGCCGTAGTGGACGGACACTCCTTTGAGTTCAAGCAACGTCATCTTCGGGCTCTCCCAGGTAGGCGGCAATAACACGCGGGTCTTCACGGATTTCGCGGGGCAGTCCGTCCGCGATCTTCTTGCCGAATTCCAGCACCACGATCCGGTCCGTCACTCCCATGACGAGCTTCATGTCGTGCTCAATCAGCAGCACGGTGTAGCCCTCATCCCTGATGGTGCGGATGAGGGCCATGAGCTCCTCTTTCTCCGCGGGGTTGAAGCCGGCCGCAGGTTCGTCAAGGCACAGCACCTTGGGATCGGTGGCCAGGGCCCGGGCGATCTCCAGCCGCCGCTGGTAACCGTACGGCAGCTGGCGGGACAGCACATGCGCATGGCTGCCGATCCCCACAAAATCCAGCAGCGCCATCCCGCGCTCAATGGCCGACTTTTCTTCCCGGATGTGCGTGGGCAGGCGAAGCAAAGCCCCGCCCACACTGGTGCGGTGCCGGGCATCCAGGCCCACCACCACATTTTCCAGCGCGGTCATCTCGCCGAACAGCCGAATGTTCTGGAACGTGCGCGAGAGGCCCAGGCGCGTGATCTTGTGCTGCTTGATGCCGTTCAGGACCTGGCCCTCCAGCACCACTTTGCCGCTGGTGGGCTTGTAGACACCTGTCATGGCGTTGAAGCAGGTGGTCTTTCCCGCACCGTTGGGGCCGATAAGCCCCAGGATCTCTCCGCGCTTGATGTTGAAACTGATATTGTCCAGGGCCACGAGGCCGCCGAACTTGATGGTCAGGTTCTGCACCTCCACGATGTTGTCGCCGACTTTGACCGCGATGTCGCGGTCGGGCGCCACCTTCTCGGCCAGTTCCTGGTCAACCCCGGCTTCCGCCAGGGCTTCCATGTCCAGCTCAGGGGCGACAGGGGTCCCCGGGGTCTCCTGCGCCGGCTGTTCCTCCACGCTGCTGGACCCGGCGTGCCTTTCCTCGGAGCTCATGCCTCCGCCCCTCTCTCGCCGGCCGCGCGGGAATCCGTGCCCGCCGGCGGCTTGTCCGTGTCTTTGGGTTCCATGGCGGCCCGGTTGGTGACCTTGTTCAGGGCCGTCCGGCCGTAGGCGAGCAACCGTTGTCGGGCAGGAAGCAGGCCCTGTGACCGGAAGATCATGATCAGCACCAGCGCGATGCCGAAGATCAGGTACTTGTACTCGGCAATGGCCGTGAACCTGAGCGGAATGTAGCTGACCAGGGCCCCGCCAAGGATGGCGCCTACCTTGTTGCCTGCGCCGCCCAGCACGACGGCTGCGAGGAACAGGATGGAGGTGGTGACGTCGAATTTCTGGTTGTTGACGAACCCGACCTGCCCGGCGAAAAGAGCGCCGGAGAGACCACCGATGGCGGCGCCAATGGCGAAGGCCCACACCTTGTACTTGAAGGTGGGAACACCCATGATTTCGGCGGCGTCCTCGTCCTCGCGGATGGCGATCCAGGCCCGGCCCACCCGGCTTCGTTCCAGGTTGCCCACCAGGAGGGTGACGATGATGATGATGGTCAGCGTCAGCCAGTACCAGGGCACGCCGTTGGAGTTGGAAAAGATGGGCGTGCCGTCAGCCTCGGTACCCGGCGGGTGGCCGACGTTCTGGAAGCCAACCTGGCCCTTCATGGCGGGGATGATCGTGGCCAGGATGCGGATGATCTCGCCGAAGCCAAGCGTCACGATGGCGAGGTAGTCGCCCCTGAGGCGCAGGGTGGGCACGCCCAGCATGACGCCGAAGAACATGGTGACCGCCATGGCCAAAGGAAGCGTCCAGAGGTACGGGATGTGCAGGTAGGGCGAATCCGGGCTGGTCAGCATGGCGGCAACATAGGAACCCACCGCAAAGAAGGCAACGTACCCCAGGTCCAGGAGCCCGGCGTAGCCCACCACGACATTCAGGCCGACGGCGATCAGCGCAAAGCGTGCCATGTCGAAGCAGGCCAGGGCGAAGTTGTTTCCCGGCTCGGTGGTGATGATCGGCGGGTTGATCAGCGGGAGCAGGTAGGCCAGTACTACAACGATCACCAAAAAAGCCCACTGCTGCTGGCGGGACAATGCGTGCCAGCGGTCGGAGAAGTAGCCGGGCTTGCGTTTCCCCCGCTCGCGCAGGTCGCTTCTTCCCGCGGCCTTCGACGAGGCTTCGCGGTCCTCTGCTGCCTGCTCGGCTGCAGCGGTCTGCATCGGCGTGGGGCCATCCGTCATGCTCATGCTTTGCTCCTTCCAAGGGAGGTTCCGAGGATGCCTTCCGGCCGCAGCAGCAGCACGAGGACCAGCACCACGAACGCGACGACGTCGGTCCACTGGGAGTTGCCCAGCAGGATCTGCCCGTAGTTACCGATCAGGCCGAGCAGCAGGCCGCCGAGCAACGCGCCACGAACGTTGCCGATGCCACCGAGCACCGCCGCGGCGAATGCCTTGATACCCAGGACGAACCCACCGCTGTACTGGACACCGGACGGGATTTTCATGACGTAGAACAAGGCGGCGGCTCCCGCGAGCAGGCCTCCGATGACGAAGGTGGTAATAATGATGCGCTCTTTGTTGACGCCCATCAACGTTGCCGTGTCCGGATCCTGGGCGACAGCGCGGATGCCGCGGCCGGTGCGTGACTTGCTGATGAACCGGTCAATGCCCACCATCATGATGACTGCGGCGATGATGATCACCAGCTGCTGCGAATCGATGATGGTGCCGAAGACGTCGAAGATGGGGGTGGGCCGGAACATCGTCAGCGCCAGTTCGGGGCTGGGTCCGCGCCACAGGTAGATCAGGTACTGGATGGTGAAGGAAGCGCCGATGGCAGTGATCAGGAACACCAGGCGGGGGGCGTTTCGTTTGCGCAGCGGTTTGTAGGCAATGCGCTCCAGCAGGAAAGCCGTCACGGCCGAGGCAACCATGGCCAGGACCAGCGCCAGGAGCAGGTTGAGAATAATGGCCCAAATGTCCAGCCTGGGGACCGATGGACCGAAGCCAAGGCCGCTGAGGGTGAAAAAGACGGCATAGCAGCCGACGATGAACACTTCCGAGTGGGCGAAGTTGATCAGGTTGAGCACACCGTAAACCAGCGTGTAACCCAGCGCTACGAGCGCATAAATGGCCCCGAAGGTGAGGCCGTCAAAGGTGGCACTCCAGAAATTTTCGGCCAGCGACGGGACGTCGAAGGTGATCCAGTCGTTTTCCGTCGGGAGTAGTGGGACAAGAGAGGGAAGCATGGGAACATCCTGATCCAGTTGCACGCGGCCTTGTGGGCCCGGCCGTGGGACTTATGTCTATTGACCTGGTTTGGTCATGGGCTGCTGCCGAGCGAAGAAAAGGCTGTGGGGGCCTGCTGATGCTGGCCCCCACAGCCGATTCCCGCCGTTCCGGCTACTCCCCGATCGGGCCGACGGGAACGATCTTTCCGTTCTCCACCTTGTAGCCGTATACCGTTGGGGCCTGGAGCTCGCCCTTGGCATCCCACTTGTAGTGCTTGCTCAGGCCGTCCTTATCGTAGGACTTGACCCAGGAGAGCAGGTCCGCGCGGCTCTGCTTGCCCGCATCAATACCGGACAGGAGGACGGTGGCGGCGTCGTAGCCCTCGATGGAGTACGTACCGGGCTCCGCACCCTTGGAGACTTCCTTGTAGGCGGAGGCGAAATCGGGGATCAGTTCACCCGGGAGGCACGGGCAGGTGAAGTAGGCGTTGTTCGAAGCGTCGCCTGCCTGCTTGATGAACTGGTCATCCTTCACGCCGTCGGGGCCCACGAACGTGCCGGTGAAGCCCTTGCCCACAAGCTGCTGGGCAAACGGCGCACCCTCTGCGTAGTAGCCGGCGTAGTACACAGCGTCGGCCTTGGCGTTCATGATCTTGGAGATGACAGCCGAGAAATCCTTCTGGCCGGTGGTCACCTTTTCCGTGCCTGTCAAGGCGCTGCCCAGACCGCCCGAGGTGGAGGTTCCCAGGCCGATGCCGTAGTCGGAGTCGTCCTGGACCAGGTACACCTTCTTGGCCCCGATCTTGCCGGTAAGGAACTTGGCGGCTGCAGGGCCCTGGACGGCGTCGTTGCCGAGGCCCCGGAAGAAGGTGGTCCAGCCGTTCTCGGTCAGGCTCGGGTTGGTTGCAGACGGCGTGATGTGGACCAGTCCCTTCTGCTCGAAGATGTTGCCCGTGGCCTTGGATTCACCCGAGAACGGGAGGCCGATGACGCCGATGATGTCCGTCTCGCTGACCATCTGGGTGACCGGGCCGGTGGCCTTGTTCGGGTCGCCTTCGGTATCGAACTTCTTGAACTGGACTTGGCAGCCGGGGTTGGCCTTGTTGTGCTGGTCGATGGCCAACTGGACGCCGTTAAAGATGTTGACGCCGAGCTGGGCGTTGGGGCCGGTCTGTGCTCCGGCGTAGGCGATCGTGGTGCTGGCAGGGCAGGTTGCCTTGCCGTCGCCGGCCGGCTTCACCGCGCCGGACGGGACGTCCACTTTCGAGATGGCAGGGATGTTCACCTTGTTGGACGCGCCCGAGCTCTCGCCGGTGCTGGGACCCGACGGGTTGGCGCAGGCCGAAAACAGCATGCTGACTGTGGCTGCTGCCGCCAACGAGGTGAGGACTTTCTTTCGGTACATGTGTCTGCCTTCCGAAACAGGGCCATGCGATGCGTATGCGGAAACGTAGGGGCGCCTCGGCGCCCATGGTGAAACCAGGTGTTCCTGATTTAGCTTCAAGCTAGTGCATAGAGAGCAGGGAAACTAAGTGACTGAGGTCACAGCCTTATAACAGTCGTTTCCTATGTGGAATTAAATGCCGGAAGCCGCCTGCATCGCAGGCGGCTTCCGGGCGGCGGGCCCCTTGAGGGCTCCTGCCGCGATGTACCCCAGGTGGGACTCGAACCCACAACACGCGGATTTTAAGTCCGTTGCCTCTGCCAATTGGGCTACTGGGGCGCCGGGTCAATGGTACCTGTCCAAGGGGCCCGGGCTGGAAACGCCGGCGGCGGCCGGCCCCCAAAAAGGGACCGGCCGCCGTCGTACGTCTGATGGCACCTGCAGCGATGGCTACTTGGCGCTGGCAGGCACCGTTTCCTTCGGCGCAGCAGCAGCCGTTGAACCTGAGCCGCCGGCCGGGGCGGCGGCCGGGGCAGCAGCCGGCTTCGGAGCCGGGGTGGCGGCGGCCACGAAGGCACCGCGCGGGTTATCCAGGTCCAGCAGCTGGGTGGTGTCGCGTCCGGCGAAGAAGCTGATGATCCAGTTGAAGATCACGCGGAACTTGCGCTCGAAGGTAGGCATCGCCATGCCGTGGTAGCCGCGGTGTGCCAGCCAGGCGAGCGGCCCCTTGAGGCCGATGCGGCCGAGGAGGTTGATGTTGGCAACGCCCTTCCATTCACCGAATCCGGCCACGGCACCGAGGTTCTTGTGCTTGTAGTCGGCCAGCGGCTTGTCCCAGCGCGACGCCCACAGGTTCTTGGCGAGGCGCTTGGCCTGGCGAAGGGCGTGCTGGGCGTTCGGGACGCAGGTGCCGTCCGGCAGGCCCTTGCCCGTGAGGTCGGGAACGGCGGCGATGTCGCCGGCGGCCCAGGCGTTCTCCACGATGCCCTCGTCACCGGCAATGCGGAGGTCGGGCAGGACGCGGACGCGGCCGCGGGGTTCGAGCGGGAAGTCGGTGGAGCGGACCATCGGGTTGGCCTGCACGCCGGCCGTCCACACCAGGGTGTCGGCCTCGAATTCCTGCGCGGGGGTCTTGTCCGGGAGGTTGATCAGCTTGAGGGTGCCCTCTGCGCTGTCCAGGGAGGTGTTCAGGAGGACCTCGATGCCGCGGCTGCGCAGGTGCTCAACCACCCAGTCGGCCTGCTTCGCGGTGACCTCGGGCATGATGCGGCCCATGGCTTCGACCAGGACGAAGCGGACTTCCTCCTGCTTGATGCGCGGGTTGTTGCGCACGGCGGCGCGGGCGAGGTCTTCCATCTCGGTGATGCACTCGATGCCGGCGAAGCCGCCGCCGACCACCACGAAGGTGAGGGCCCGGGCGCGGGCAACGGGGTCGGTCATGGTGGAGGCAACCTCAATGCGCTCCAGGAGCTTGTTGCGCAGCGCAACGGCTTCCTCGATGGTCTTCAGGCCGATGCCCTTGTCCGCAAGCCCCTTGATGGGGAAGGTGCGGGTGATGGCGCCGGCCGCAAGGACGACGTCGAAGTAGGGAACCTCGAAGTTCTCGCCGCCGTCGGCCGGAGCCACGACAGCCGTGCGGTTGACGTGGTCAATGGAGGTGACCCGGCCCTGGATCAGTTCCGTCTGCTTGAGGTGCTGGCGGTGGGACACCACAGCGTGGCGGGCTTCGATGTTGCCGCCGGCCACCTCGGGAAGGAAGGGCTGGTAAGTCATGTAGGGCAGCGGATCGACGACAGTGACGATGCCACCGGCGTTCGCGATCTTCTTCTGCAGTTTCAGTGCTACGTACAGGCCGACGTACCCGCCGCCGACGACGAGTACCCGGGGACGGTCCTGGAGCTGTGGGGTGGTTGCCATGATTTAAGGATACAGGAGTTTGTGAAAATCTTCACTAGCCTCCGGCCCTCGTGCGTAACCTAGGGATTACGGCGGGAATCGACCCTTTCCACTACTCCCGTATCGGGGTCTTCGCGGGCGAGGGCCGGGTTCCGCGCGGCCCGGCGGAGCTGGACGGCGGCCGCTGCGATGATGGCCACGAACAGGATGGCAAAACCGATCACGACGGCGGCGCCGACGGCACTGTCCCGCTGGGAGGGAGCCTTGGCAGCGGGAACGGTTGCTTCCGGCAGCGTGGGTGCAGCGCTTGGCACCTGGGTGGGCGCGGGTTGCGGGGTTGCCGGAGCTGCGGGGTTCCCCCGCCTGTGGACGCGGATCCATTCGGCGATGGAACCCAGCGGGTTGGCTGCCACCTCGGGGACGTCGGCTTTGAGTGCGGCTTCGGCGTTGAGGATGCCGTAGCCGTACAGCGGGTCCTTGCCCGGTGCGCCGGCATCCTTAGCTGTCGAAACGATCCGGTTGATCACCTGTTCGGCAGTCATGTCCGGCCACTTGGAACGGATCAACGCGGCCACGCCGGCCACGATGGGGGTGGACCCCGAGGTTCCGGCCCATTCGGCGTAGCTGCCGCCCGGAAGGCCGCCCACCAGGTTCTCGGCAGGCGCGGCAACGCCAATGCTGATTCCCTGGGAGGACGCGTCCACGCTTGCCACGTTCTTGCGGTCCAGTCCTGCCACGGTGAGCACGCCGGGGATGGTGGCCGGAGCGCCCACCTGCGTGTTGCCGCCCACCCGGTTGCCGGCAGCGGCGACGATTACCACGTCCTTCTGCTCGGCATAGAGGAAGGCGGCGTCCCAGCTCTGCGGCCACTGGGGTGTGGTGCTGCCGAGCGATATGTTGATGACTTTGGCGCCGTTGTCCACGGCCCAGCGGACGGCTTCCGGGATTTGGTCCTGGTCGCTTTTGCCGGCGGGGTTGGGCGAGCCGAGCCAGGTGGACACGGACAGGATCTGCGCCTCCGGAGCCACCCCCATGATGCCGTCCGGCAGCGGGGCGGAGGGGCCCGGGCTGGGGCTGGGAGTGGCGTTGGCAGGCTGGTGGCCGCGGCCGGCCAGCATGGTGGCGACGAGCGTCCCGTGCTCGGGCTTGGACCCAACGCTCTTCTGCCCGTCGGGCTGGCCGGAGCCGGAGGCGTCGTAGCCGCCGCTGACCGCGCCCTTCAGGTCCGGGTGCTGGGCATCGACGCCGCTGTCGATGACCGCCACCTTGACGTTCGCGCCCTTGGACACTTCCCAGGCCTTGGTGATGCCCGAATCGGCCAGCCAGTACTCTTTGTCCCGCCATTCGTCCGCCCTGGCCTGGGGAGCGGTGAACAGGCCGGCGCACAGGCTGCAGGCAGCCAGCAGCAGGGCCAGCAGGCCGGCCCCCAGCCGGCGGAGGACCGTCGGTGCCAGTGATGTTGTCTGCATCCGGTTAGCCGATACTCAGCGCAATGCCGTCGAGGATGTCGTGCTCGCTTGCGGTGGCCGCAGTGATCCTCCCGCCGCTGAGCGCACCCACGCGTTCCAGGATCCGGCGCCACACCAGTCCCCCGGCGCCAATGACATCCACCCTTCCGGGATGCATGTAGGGCAGCGCGGCGCGTTTGTCCCGGCTCATGGTCAGCAGGTCGGTGGCGGCGGCCCGCACCTCATCAATGGGGAGTTCGGCGCCATGGATGACGTCAGGGCGGTATTCCGGCAGGCGGAGCGCGTGCGCGGTGATGGTGGTGATGGACCCGGCAACACCGACGACGGCGGTGGCGCGTTCCAGCGGCACGTCGCGTCCGGCGCGGGCAATGGCGGCGTCGACGTCCGCTTCTGCGGCGGAGATCTGTTCGGCAGTGGGAGGATCGTCCCGCAGGTGCCGTTCCGTCAGCCGCACGCAGCCAATGTCCACGGATTTTGCCGCCGTCACGCCGGCGGCGGTGCCGAGCACGAACTCGGTGCTCCCTCCGCCGAGGTCGACCACCAGCACTTCGTGGCCGTCGAGGATGGGCAGCACGCTGCTGGCCCCGGCGAAGGACAGCGCGGCTTCTTCGTCGCCGGAGATGACTTCCGGCTCCACTCCCAGCCGGTCCCTGATTCCGGCCACGAAGACGTCGCGGTTGCGGGCATCGCGGCTGGCGGAAGTTGCCACGAACCGGACCTTCGATGCGCCGTGTTCCCGGATCAGGCGGGCATAGTCGGCGGTGGCCGCGAAGGTCCGTTCCAGCGCTTCGGGCGCAAGTTCGCCGGTGGCGTCCACGCCCTGGCCCAGGCGCACGACGCGCATCTCCCGCACGACGTCGGTCAGGGCGGTGCTGCCGTTGCTGCGGTCGATGTCCGCGATCAGGAGCCGGATGGAGTTGGTGCCGCAGTCGATGGCGGCGACGCGGGTCACTCGGCCGCCTTGCCGGAGCCGGCAGGCTTCCGCACGGGAGCCGGCCTGCCAACGATGTCCGGCAGGCCCTGGGGCCCGTGCCGGCTGAGGTCCCTGGAGGGGGCCTCGCCGGTGGTGTCCCAGGCCCCGTCGCAGTAGCACTTGTCGGCGGTCCACCATTCGCTGATCAGTTCCAGCGCCCTGTCCCCCAGCGGGTTGACGCCGGTACCGGCGGCCAGGGAATGGCCCACCAGTACGTGCAGGCATTTGACGCGGGTGGGCATACCGCCGGCCGAGACGCCGTCGATTTCCGGAACCGGGCCAATGCCGGAACGCCGGCCGATCGCCTCCCGGGCGGCGAGGTATTCCTCATGGGCGGAGCGGTAGGCCGCGGCAAGGTCCACATCGGCCGCGAGCTGGTCGTTCATGTCATTCATGACGCCTGCGGCTTCCAGCCGGGAAACGGCGGAGGTGATGACAGGGTGCGTCAGGTAGAAGGTTGTGGGGAACGGCGTGCCGTTGCTGAGCCGGGGTGCCGTGGCGGCGACCAGCGGGTTGCCGCAAACACAGCGCGCCGGAATCTCCACGACATCGCGGACGGGACGCCCCAGTTGCCGGCTCAGTACTTCAAGGTCGCGTGCTGTCGGTTGGCGGGATTCGTCCCGGGCGGCTGCCGTGTTGTCTTCCACTGTCGCGGGCCGTCCTTCCTGTGCGGTTCAGTCTGTGGCCGCGCGCCTGATGGACTCCCACAGGGAATCCACCCACGGCAGATCGGCGGGGTCTTGTGCTGCTGCGCCGGTGGGGCTACTGCTTTCTCCGGCCGGCAAATCGCCGCCGAAGACCCAGTAGCCGGTTTCGCCCGGCATAACCATGTTAATGCGGTCGCGGGCCTGCTGCTTCACGTAGTTGGGGTCCTGCCAGCGGGAGACCTGTTGCCGGAGGACGTCACCTTCGGCCTGGCGTGCGGCGATATCGGCGTTCAGGGCGTCAATTTCCGCCTTCTTGTCGAAGAAGACCTTGACCGTGGGCGCGAGCATGATGGTGATGGCAATCATGACCACGGCCAGCGCCAGCATCCGCCCCGAGAAGGCCTTTGCCGGAACGGGCTGCGGCGCTTCGTCCTCGCCGGCGGGGGTACCGCCCGCGACGCTGCTCCCCTTGCCGCTTCGCTTGCCGGTGCTGCGCGCAGCCTTGGCCTGCCCCGCCGTCGGCCGGGCCGCAGCAGCACCGCGTGATTCCCCCGCGCGTTCCTTGGATTCTCCTGCCGCGCGTTCCTTGCCCGGGCCGAAGTGCGCGCGGATGACGTCGGCGCCCTCGGCGGATTCCCCGGCAGAACGGTGGGGGGCGGCCTTGGGAACTTTGGGACGGCGGGTAGCCATGACACTCCTGAAACGCAGCCTGCCTGGGCCGCCAAAAATCTGGGCTGGGACTGATGCTGCCGGAAACGACAGCGGTGGCTATGGTCTTCCAACCATAGCCACCGCTGAAGGTATTACGCGGCTACTAGCCCTTGAAACGCGGGAACGCGCTGCGGCCGGCGTAGCGTGCGGCGTCATCGAGTTCCTCTTCGATGCGCAGCAGCTGGTTGTACTTGGCGACGCGCTCGGAGCGGGCCGGGGCACCGGTCTTGATCTGGCCGGCGTTGGTGGCCACCGAGATGTCGGCGATGGTGGTGTCCTCGGTCTCGCCGGAGCGGTGCGAGGTGATGGTGGTGTAGCCGGCACGCTGGGCCAGGCTGACAGCATCCAGGGTCTCGGTCAGGGAACCGATCTGGTTGACCTTGACCAGCAGCGAGTTGGCGGTCTTGGTGTCGATGCCGCGCTGCAGGATGGAGGGGTTGGTGACGAACAGGTCGTCGCCCACCAGCTGGACCTTGTCGCCGATGGCGTCGGTGAGGGTCTTCCAGCCCTCCCAGTCGTTCTCGTCCAGCGGGTCCTCGATGGATACCAGCGGGTAGTCGGCCACGAGCTCGGCGTAGTAGGCGCTCATCTCGCTGGCGGACAGGGCCTTGCCCTCGAACTGGTAGGCGCCGTCCTTGTAGAACTCGGAGGAGGCGACGTCCAGGGCCAGGGCGATGTCCTTGCCCGGGGTGTAGCCGGCGTTCTTGATGGCTTCGGTGATGAGGTCCAGGGCTGCGCGGTTGGACGGCAGGTTCGGGGCGAAGCCGCCTTCGTCGCCGAGGCCGGTGGACAGGCCCTGTTCCTTGAGCACGGACTTGAGGTTGTGGTAGACCTCGACGCCCCAGCGCAGGCCCTCGGAGAAGGTCTCGGCGCCGATCGGGGCGATCATGAATTCCTGGATGTCGACGTCGGAGTCGGCGTGGGAGCCACCGTTGAGGATGTTCATCAGCGGGACGGGCAGGACGTGCGCGTTGGGGCCGCCGAGGTACTTGTAGAGCGGCAGGTCAGCGGAGGCTGCGGCTGCGTTGGCGACGGCCAGGGACACACCCAGGATGGCGTTGGCGCCGAGCTTGCCCTTGTTGGGGGTGCCGTCCAGGTCCAGCATGGCCTGGTCGATGCTGCGCTGGTCGGTGGCGTCGAAGCCGGTCAGGGCGGGGGCGATCTGGTCGATGACGGCGTCGACGGCCTTCTGGACACCCTTGCCGAGGTAACGGCCCTTGTCGCCGTCGCGCAGTTCAACGGCCTCGTGTTCGCCGGTGGATGCACCGGAGGGAACTGCTGCGCGGCCGATCTGGCCGTCCGAAAGCAGGACCTCGACCTCAACGGTCGGGTTGCCGCGGGAATCGAGGATTTCGCGGGCGTGGATGGCATCGATAAGCGCCATGAATTTGCTCCTTATGGGCGATTAACGGGGGGATGTGGCAGAAAAACTCGACGTACTCGTCACGGACAAGCGTAGTCGAGAGTGGTGCGGGTTACGGAAACCTGTCCAGGCCCCGGCGTCATGATGGTGCGGCATCGGACTGGTACCGGAGAATGGCGGCCCGCAGCGCGCGCTCGGCGTCCATGCCGCCGTCCCGGGCGGAACGCACGACGGCGAGCAGCAGCTCGCCGAGCTCTTCCTCGCTTCCGGGGACGGGAACCCCCGCGGGCAGCCCGAGCCCGGCGCGCTGGGCCCGGTCCAGTGACTTCTGTGCCCTGGCCAGCGCCGGGAGCGCCTGCGGGATCCCCTCGAAGGGATCTGTCCGGTGCGGTTTCTCGGCCCGTTTGACGGCATCCCACTTCTGCTCGATCTCCGCGACCGTGACTGGGAAGCTGTCCTGCAGGGTGCCGTCAGGCCGGAACACGTGCGGGTTGCGGCGGACCATCTTGGCAGCCAGGCCGCGCGCCACGTCGTCGAACGTGAAGGCACCCCGCTCCTGGGCGAGCCGGGCATGCAGCACCACTTGGAGCAGGACGTCGCCCAGCTCAGCCTGGAGTTCGGCGTCGGGGTGGCCTTCCTCGATGGTTTCGGCGACTTCGTAGGCTTCCTCGAGGAGGTACTCCACCAGGGAGGCGTGGGTCAGCGCGCCCATCCAGGGGCAGTGCTCGCGCAATTGCGCGAGGACCGCGACCAGGCGTTCGATGGGTGCCTGGTCAGCCAAGGTTGGCGTAGGAGTCGTTGATGTACTCCACCAGCGCTTCCTTTTCCTCCAGGGGCAGGAAGGAGGCCTCTGCCGCGTTCAGGGTCAGCTCCAGCAGGTCGTCGAGGTCGTAGTCGAAGGTTTCCACCAGCAGGTTGAACTCGTCCGTGAGGGTAACGCCGCTCATCAGCCGGTTGTCGGTGTTGATGGTGACGTTGAAGCCCAGCTGGTAGAGCATGTCCAGCGGGTGGCTTTCGATGCCTTCGCCGAAGCCGGCGATCGCGCCGGTCTGGAGGTTGGAAGACGGGCAGATTTCCAGCGGGATGCCGCGGTCGCGGACCCAGCTGGAGAGGTCGCCCAGGGTCACCAGACCCACGGTTTCGCCGGCCTCGTCGTCGTCGAATTCCACCATGATGTCCTCGGCGATGCGGACGCCGTGGCCCAGCCTCAGGGCGCGCCCGTCCACCAGGGCGGACTGGATGCTCTCCAGGCCTGCCGCTTCACCGGCGTGGACAGTGGCGGGGAAGTTGTGCTGGGCGAGGTAGGTGAATGCGTCCCGGAACCGGGAAGGCAGGAACCCGTCCTCTGCCCCGGCGATGTCGAAGCCAACGGCGCCCTTGTTGCGGTGGCGGACGGCGAGCTCGGCGATCTCCTGGCCGCGGTCCGCATGGCGCATGGCCGTGATGAGCTGGCCCACCTGGATCTCTCGGCCGCTCTCCCCCACAGCCTCGACGCCGGCTTCCAGGCCTTCCTGGACAGCTTCCACTGCCTCGTCGAGGGTGAGCCCCTTCTGCAGGTGCTGCTCCGGCGCCCAGCGCACTTCGCCGTACACCACGCCGTCGTCCGCCAGGTCCTCGACGAATTCCTTGGCCACCCGGAACAGGCCTTCGTGGGTCTGCATGACGGCGACGGTGTGGTCGAACGTCTCGAGGTAGCGCACCAGGGAGCCCGAGTCCGCGGACTCACGGAACCACTGCCCAAGGGCCACCGGATCCGTGGACGGGAGCGTGTGGCCGACGGCCTCAGCCAGTTCGATGATGGTGGCCGGGCGGAGTCCGCCGTCCAGGTGGTCGTGAAGGGAAACCTTGGGCAGGTTCTTCAGGTCAAAATCGATGGCAGGGGCGGCGTCAACAATAGGCTCAGTCACGTTCCCACCTTAGGGTGGGCCGGTGTCCAAAGCCAGCCGTCCAATGCCAGCCGTTCAAAGCCAGCCGCTAATTGGCCGTGGGGCCGGCCTCGGCGGCGGGCACCACCAGCGACACCGTTCCGGACCGGCCTTCCGGGCCGCCCCCGGCGGAGGAGCCGTCCGCCCATCCATCCGTGTCGGGGTCTTCGGGGACGTCATGGCGGCCCAGGCGTTTGTGCCACCAGCGCAGCAGGTGGTCAATGACAACTCCCAGCACGATGGCGAACACGACGGCGATGCCGGCGCTGAGCAGGGGGTTGTTGTGCAGCCAGGGGAACGAGCTGGCCAGCAGGCCGATGCCGATGGAGTAGCCCACCCAGGTGAGGCAGGCGGCGGCGTCAAGCACGAAGAACCTGCGGTGCGGGAAACCGGTGCTGCCCGCCACGTAGTTCACTGCCACGCGGCCCCAGGGGATGTAGCGGGCGGTGAAAATCAGCACGGCACCGCGCTTGTCCAGTTCGTACCGGGCCCAGCCAAAGACCTTCCGGACCTTGGGCCGGCGCATCCACTTCCAGCGTTCCAGGCCGATCCTGCGCCCCAGCATGAACGCCATGTTGTCGCCGCAGATGGCCCCCACGAGGGCGGTGAAGCCAAGGATCCACAGATTGGGTTCGCCGCTGTGCCGGGAAAACGCCGCGAGCGCCACGATCAGCGTTTCGCTGGGCACCACCATGGCGAAACCGTCCACGAAGAAGAACACCAACAGCACGGGGTAAATCCACCACTGGCCCGCTGCATGGAGCACGGCCTCATTAATAAACTCCACGCGGTGTTGCTCCTGTACAAAAATGACACAGCCAATGTGTCACAGCCATAGCGGAAAATCGTTCCTAAGTGTCCCATGCGGGGGGCGCAGTGCGCTACGCCTTTAGTGCCCGGAACGACGCGTTAAACGCCTTGGTCAGGTCCCTGGTTCCCGGATCCGTTCCACCACGTTGGGATTGCCGCGGAATTTGTTGATCGCCAGGTCCACCACGATGCCCAGCGCCACGGCGCAAACAATGGCAATGGCGGCGCCGAGGAGGTGGTTGTCTTCAAACCACTGGCCAAAGAAAAGTCCGATCGCGACCGAGTAGCTGGCCCACAGGGTGGCGGAGAGGACGGTCAGTCCGACGAACCGCAGATGCGGGTAGTGGGTACCGCCTGCCGTCAGGTTGACCGCCACCCTGCCGATCGGGACGAAACGGGCCACCAGGATCAGCGAGGCAGGCCGCTTCCGCAGTTCCCGGCCTGCCCAACGAAAGGCGCTCTGCATCCGCGGGCCGCGCATCCACGCCCACCTGCTGGTTCCCACGCGGCGCCCCAGCAGGTAGGCGATGTTGTCCCCCGCGAAGGCACCGCCGGCGGCCACGAGCGCCAGGATCCAGGGGTTGGGGACATCGGCGGTGGCGGCGACGGCGGCCAGGCCCACCACTACGGATTCGCTGGGGACGGGAGGGAAGAAACCGTCAATGACGCAGCAGGCCAGCACCAGGACCAGCACCCACGGCTGGCCTGCGGCGGCGAGGATGAAGTCATTGATGGCCTGCATGGGTACCTATGCTATGCGGTCGATGATGAGCTGCTGGGCGGGCCGCGACCCTTCGGGGGCGATGACCACCGCGTGTTCCAGCGCCTCCCTGGCGCGGGCGAAACGTTCCGGGGTGTCCGTCAGCAGCGTCATCAGCGGTTCGCCGGCGCGGACGACGGCCCCGGGCTTGGCGTGCATGCGGACTCCGGCCGCTGCCTGCACGGAGTCCTCCTTTCTGGCACGGCCGGCACCGAGCCGCCAGGCGGCGACGCCCACGGCGAGCGCATCAAGTTCCACGAGCACGCCGTCCGCGGGGGCGTAAACGACGTCGGATTCTTTGGCCACGGGCAGCGCGGCGTGCGGGTCGCCGCCCTGGGCCGAGATCATCCTGTTCCACACGTCCATCGCGCGGCCGTCCTTCAGTGCCGCGGCGGGATCGGCGTCATGTACCCCTGCGCAGGCGAGCATCTCTTCGGCGAGCCGGACTGTCAGTTCGACGACGTCTTCCGGGCCGCCGCCCGCCAGCACCTCCACTGATTCCTCCACCTCGATGGCATTGCCTGCCGTGAGGCCCAGCGGGGTGTCCATATTGGTGAGCAGGGCGACGGTGTTCACGCCCGCGTCCTTGCCCAGGGCCACCATGGTTTCGGCCAGCTCGCGTGCTTTGGCTTCGTCCTTCATGAAAGCGCCGCTGCCCACCTTGACGTCCAGGACCAGCGACCCGGTGCCCTCGGCGATCTTCTTGCTCATGATCGAGGAGGCGATCAGCGGGATGGCCTCCACGGTTCCGGTGACATCGCGCAGCGCGTAAAGCTTCTTGTCAGCGGGCGCCAGGCCGGCGCCGGCGGCGCAGATGACGGCACCCACCTCCTGGAGCTGGGCGAGGATTTCCTCGTTGCTGAGGTTTGCGCGCCAGCCGGGGATGGATTCCAGCTTGTCCAGGGTGCCGCCGGTGTGGCCGAGGCCCCGGCCGGACAGCTGCGGGACTGCGACGCCGAACACGGCCACCAGGGGTGCCAGCGGCAGCGTGATCTTGTCCCCCACCCCGCCGGTGGAGTGCTTGTCCGAGGTGTACTTGAGCCCGCCGTCAGGGCGGCGCAGGCTGGAGAAATCCATGCGCTCCCCGGACGCGATCATCGCAGCTGTCCAGCGGGCAATTTCCACCCGGTCCATGCCGTTGAGCAGGATGGCCATGTTGAGGGCCGCCATCTGCTCGTCCGCGATCGCTCCGCGGGTGTAGGCGTCAATGGTCCAGTCGATCTGTTCGGGGCTCAGCGTGCCTTTGTCGCGCTTGATGCGGATGATGTCCACGGCGTCGAACGCCTCGGCCTTGTTGTCGGTCACGGGGTCTCCTCCAGGTGGTCGGGGCCAAAGGCGTCGGGCAGCATCTGGTCCATGGTTTTGATGCCCTGGGTGGTCATCAGCTGCATGCCCGGCGCATGGAACTCGTACAGCAGTTGCCGGCACCGGCCACAGGGCACCAGGACGTTGCCAGCGCCGTCCACGCAGTAAAAGGCGCGCAGGAGCCCGCCGCCGGTCATGTTCAGGTTTCCCACCAGGACGCATTCGGCGCACAGGGTCAGGCCGTAGCTGGCGTTTTCCACATTGCAGCCGCTGACGATCCGGCCGTCCGCGGTGAGGGCCGCAGCCCCCACCGGGAATTTCGAGTACGGGGCGTAGGCGCTTTTCATGGCGGCGACGGCGGCTGCCTCCAGCGCCGCCCAGTCCACCTGCTGCGGGGCATCCACGGCGGTCAACCCTTCACGTAGGGAATGCCGCTTGCCGCCGGCCCCCTGGATTTGCCGACGAGTCCTGCCACGGCCAGGACTGTGACCAGGTAGGGCAGCATGGCCATGAACTGGCTGGGCACCGGGGTGCCGATGATGGTCACGATGCTCTGCAGGTTGTCCGCGAACCCGAACAGGAGCGCGGCGAAGAAGGCACCGATCGGGTTCCAGCGTCCAAAGATGAGCGCCGCGAGGGCGATGAATCCGCGGCCCCCGGAGATTTCCTTGGTGAAGCTGTCGATCGCCACCAGGGTGAAGAACGAGCCACCGATGCCGGCAACAGCGCCGCCGAGGGTGACATTCCAGAATCGGGTGAGGTTGACGTTGATGCCGAGGGTGTCCGCCGCCTGCGGGTGCTCCCCCACGGCCCGGACGCGCAGGCCCCACCGGGTCTTGAACAGGCCCACCCAAACAACGGCGACAGCGATGTACATCAGGTAGCCCACCAGCGACTGGCGGAACAGGATGGGGCCGATGACCGGGATGCCGGACAGCACCGGGATGTCGATGACGTCCAGGCCCGGCGGGGAGTTGAACTGGGCCTTGTTGGCCTGCATCACCGTGCTGAACAGGAAGCCGGTGACGCCAGAAACCAGCACGTTCAGGACCACGCCCACGATGATCTGGTTGACCAGGTATTTGATGCTGAACAGGGCCAGCACCATGGAGACGACAGCGCCGGCAGCGGCAGCGGCAACCAGGCCGATGAAGGGGTTCTTGGTCATGCTGGCCACAATGGCGGCTGTGAACGCGCCGCCCAACAGCTGCCCCTCGATGGCGATGTTGACCACGCCCACCCGTTCGCACAGGACACCGGAAAGGGACCCGAACACGAGCGGGACAGCGAGGGTGACGGACCCGGCGATCAGGCCGGCCAGCGAGATGGCCGGCGTGCGGGCCCCGCCCACCACCCAAATCAGGAACGCCGCGACGAAGAGGCTGATGAAGGTTACGGTCAGCCAGCCCGGGGCCGGGCGGTTTTTCAGCTTCAGGTAGACGGCATAGGCCGCCAGCGCCAGCAGGAGCACGGACAGCACGATGCCGCCGACGGCTGCATCGATCTCCAGGGCGGGCAGCTGGAAGAAGTCGCTTCCTGTGGAAATGCCGAAGCTGGCGGTCTTGTTGGGCGCCAGGAAGCCGAAGAACACCAGCGATACGACGGCGAACACGGCCAGCAGGACAGGCGTCTTCCAGCCCACCGGCTTGGCGGACAGCGCCGTGGCGGACGGGTCTGCGGTGGCGCCCCCGCCTTGCGGATTGCCCGGCCGGGGCGAGGAAACTGTAGTGCTCATGCTGCACCTCCGGTAGTGGCTGCCTGCTTGGACTTGGCGGTGCGCGCGGGCTTCCGGCGCCGGGGGTTGAGGCCAAACACCGCGCGTACCAGCGGCGGTGCCGCGATGAACAGGACAATCAGAGACTGGACCACCAGGACGATGTCGATCGGAGTACCGGTCTGGATCTGCATCTGGACCGCGCCGGCACGGAAGGCACCGAACAGCAGGCCGGCGGCAAAGGTGCCCCACGGCGTCGAACGTCCCAGCAACGCAACCGTGATGGCGTCGAACCCGTAGGTGGCGGCGACGCCGTCGGTAAGGACCTTCTCCGTGCCCGCCACCTGGGCCACGCCGGACATGCCGGCGAGGGCACCGGCGAGGGCCATGACGAGGATGGTTGCGCGGGGCACGTTGATCCCGGCCGTCTGGGCCGCTTTCGGGTTCGCCCCGACGGCGCGGAACTCGAAGCCCACGGTGGACCGGTTGAGGATCCACCACACCAGGAGCGTGGCACCGATAGCCAGGATGAAGCCGAGGTGCAGCCGGTATTGGGTGCCAAGGATCTGCGGGTAGACGGCGCTGGGGTCCAGGATCGGGGAGATCGGGTTCGACTCCCCCGGCCGCTGGAAGGCCGGGGTGTTCAGCAGGTAGCGCAGGAAGTAGAGCGCGATGTAGTTGAACATGATGGTGAGGATCACCTCGTGGGCGCCTGTGCGGGCCTTCAGCAGGCCCACCAGTCCGCCCCAGAGGGCGCCGCCCACGATGCCGGCGATAAGCACCAGGAGCAGGTGCAGGCCCATCGGCAGGTGGAGTGCGAAGCCCACCCAGGCTGCCAGGATGCCGGCCACGATGATCTGGCCCTGGGCGCCGATGTTGAAGAGCCCTGCCCGGAAAGCCAGTGCCACGCCAAGGCCGGCGGTGATGAGCGGCGTGGCGATGGTGAGCGTTTCCATGAAGGGGGCGAACTGCGCGGCTACCCCGTTGCCGCGGGGGTTGAACACCGACCCCTGGAAGAGCGCGATGTAGGAGCGGGTGGCTGCGTTCCACACCGCCGTGAAGAAGTCCGTTGGCCGGGCGAAGAAGTAGCTGGAGGTGGTGGCCACCTGTTTGTCGGTGCTGGCGATCAGCAGGCCGCCGATGACCAGCGCCAGGAGTACCGCCAGGACCGAGACCATTCCGCTTCCGGTGAAGATCCTGCGGAGCAGGGTGTCCGGGCCGCCGGGCAGCTTCCCGCTTTGGGCGGTTGCCGGAACCGCCGAGGGTTCCATCGCTCCGCCGGCCGTATCAACGGAGACGACGGCGGCCGTTTCCTCCTCTGCCAGGCTGGCATGGGAGGCGGTGCCATCATGTTTGTCGGCGGCGCCGGGGCCCTCTGCGGCGTGCTTGGGGGGATGCTGCTCAGGCATGGTCGGCTCCCTCGGCGTTGGTGGCGGGGGCCGGGTTGCTGCCGGCCTGTGGGGTGGGTGCGTGTTCCTCCGGCGGGATGCCCGCCATCATCAGGCCCAGGACGTCGCGGCTGGTCCCGGCGGGTACCGTGCCCACCAGCTTGCCCTTGTAGAGCACGGCGATCCGGTCTGCCAGTTCCATGACTTCGTCCAGTTCGGTGGAAATGATCATCACCGGCGTCCCCTGGTCACGCTCGGCGACAATGCGCCGGTGCAGGAACTCGATGGAGCCGACATCCACACCGCGGGTGGGCTGGGAGGCGATGAAGAGGCGCAGCGGGCGTGAGAGTTCGCGGGCCATCACCAGTTTTTGCTGGTTGCCGCCGGAGAGGGTGCCTGCCGCGGCCGCTGCGGACGGGGTGCGGACGTCGAACTCGCCGATGCGGGCCGTGGCGTTCTCCATGACCTTCGCCGGGCTCATGCTGATGCCCTTGGCGAAGGGCGGTTTGTCGTACAGATCGAGGATCAGGTTTTCGGCGACGGAGAACGTGCCCACCAGCCCGTCCACCTTGCGGTCTTCGGGGACGAACCCGACGCCGGCTTCCAGCACTTCCTTGACGGGGCGGCCCAGCAGTTCCTTTCCATCCAGGACGATCGAACCGGTCACCCGGTCCTGCAGGCCCAGGATGGCCTCGGTGAGTTCGGTCTGGCCGTTGCCCTGGACCCCCGCTACAGCGAGGATCTCGCCGCGGCGGATCTGGAAGCTGAGGTGGTCCACCACATGCTGGCCGTTGGCGGCTATGACGGTGAGGTCCCTGACTTCGAACGTTGTTTCCCGTGGCTGGGCCGGAGCCTTGTCCAGGTTCAGGCTGACGGCGCGGCCCACCATCATCGAGGCCAGTTCCGTGGTGGAAGCCGCGGGATCGGCGGTGCCCACCACCTTGCCGCGCCGGATGACGGTGATGGTGTCCGAAACTTCCTTCACCTCACGCAGCTTGTGCGAGATGAACACGATCGACGTGCCGCCGGATTTGAGCTGGCGCATGATGTCCAGGAGTTCATCGGTCTCCTGCGGCGTCAGGACGGCGGTAGGTTCGTCGAGGATCAGGACCTTGGCGTTGCGGACCAGGGCCTTGATGATTTCCACCCGCTGCTGGACCCCGACCGGAAGGTCCTCCACCAGGGCGTCGGGGTCGACGTCGAAGCCGTACTGGTCCGAAATCTCCCGGATCCGGCGCCGCGTCTGGTCCAGGTCCAGGAAACCGGCCGCTTTCGTGGGTTCGGCCCCGAGCGCAACGTTTTCCGCGACGGTGAAGACCGGCACCAGCATGAAGTGCTGGTGCACCATGCCGATGCCCGCAGCCATGGCATCGCCGGGCCCGCGGAAGGTGACGGGTTTGTCATCAAGCAGGATCTCGCCGTCGGACGGCTCATACAGCCCGTACAGCACGTTCATCAGGGTGGACTTGCCTGCCCCGTTTTCGCCGAGCAGGCAATGGATCTGTCCAGGCTCAACCACTACGTCGATGTGGTCGTTGGCCAGCAGCGTGCCGAAGCGTTTGGTGATCCCTCGAAGTTCAAGTTTCAAAACTGACGACCAATCTCGAAGCGTCCGGTGATCAACCGGACGGGATATGTGGCTGCAGCACCAGCCTAGTGGGTGCAGTCGGAGGTTGGGCCGGTCCCATGCGGTAAATGGGCGGCCAGCAAAAAGCGCCACCGGCCGGCCAGTGGGTGGGGGTCCGGCGGTGGCGCTTCCTGGCGGGTCAGACCTTCGGGCTTGCTGCGGATTCGACCTTCAGCTTGCCGTCGACGATGTCCTTCTTGATCTGCTCGAGCTCGGATTTCAGGTCTGCGGGAACCTGCGAGTCCATCCCGTGGAAGGGTGCAAGCTTCACGCCGTCGTTGGCGAGGGTGCCCACGTACGGGGTGTTGTTGAACTTGCCGTCCTTGTCCTCGGTGACCACGGTTTCCACGGCCTCGCCCATCTGCTTCATCACGGAGGAGAGCATGATGTCCTTGTAGTCCGGGGCCGTCAGGTAGCCGTCGGAGTCAACCCAGATGAGTTTGACGTCCTTGCCTGCCGCCTTGGCTTCGTTGAGCGCGGCACCCGCACCCTTGCCCACGGGCCCGGCCACGGGCATGACGATGTCGGCGCCCTGGTCCAGGAAGTTCTTTGTCAGCTGCTTGCCAACATCCTGCTTCTCGAAGTCGCCGGTGAAGCTGCCGTCCTGCGCGTCCTTGTTCCAGCCGAGCAGCTTGACGTTCTTGCCCTTCTGCTGGTTGTAGTACTTCACGCCGTCCGCGTAGCCGTCCATGAAGATGGTCACGGTGGGAATCTTGATGCCGCCGAAGGTGGCCACAGTGCCGGTCTTGGTGGTTCCTGCGGCGAGGTAGCCTGCGAGGAACGCAGCCTGGGCGGTGTCGTAGATGATGGGCTTGACGTTGCTGATCGGCTTGTCGTAACCGAAATCGATGATGGCGAAGTGCTTGTCCGGGTTGGCGGTGGCCTGCGCCTTGGTGGCGTCACCGAGCAGGAAGCCGACGGTGATGGTCAGGTTGCAGCCGGCGGTGACCATGGCCCGCAGGTTGGGCTCGAAGTCGTTGTTGGTCTTCGACTCCACCTGGTTGACCTTGATGCCCAGGTCCTTTTCGGTCTTTTTCAGGCCCTCGTAGGAGGACTGGTTGAAGGACTGGTCATCGAACCCACCGGAGTCGGAGACGATGCAGCCGGTGTAGTCGCTGGCACCCGCGGACGGGGTGCTGCCGGCTTCGGGGGCCGCACCGCAGGCGGTGAGCACAAGCGCGGACGCACCGAGGGTGGCCACACCGGCCATTGAACCGCGCTTGAAGCTGGCACGCAGTGATTTCTTCAATTTTCCTCCAGGGATGATGCGAGTGGCGCTACGGGCTGGAATTCAATGAGTGTCCATTTCGGCGCTGAAATTCTGTTTTCACTGAAGGCACGCAGCACTGCGCCGGAGCGCACTGATGGCATTACTTTAGTGGCCTGCGCCACGTCCCAATAGCACGCCGGAAGCCGTTCCCGGAGATTGTTTACAAGTTGTTACCAAGCAGTAGGGGCACCGCGAATAACGGTGCCCCTACTGTTCATGCCTGGTTGCGGTGGCTACAGCCGGACCAGCATTTTGCCGGTGTTCGCGCCATCCAGGAGGTCCATGAAGGCCTGCGGCGCTTTCTCCAGTCCGTCCACGATTGTCTCGTCGTAACGCACGGTGCCGTCAGCCAGCCAGCCGGCCATCTTCTCCGCGAACTCGGCAGCATGCTGCCGCTGCCCACCCACCAGGAAACCGCGGAGGGTGAGCTGCTTGCCGATCGCCTGCATCAGGTTGTGGGGCGCAGGAGTGGGTTCGGTGGAGTTGTACTGCGCGATGGCGCCGCACATCGCCACCCGGCCGCCCACATTGAGGACCGCCAATGCAGCCTCCAGGTGGTCTCCGCCCACGTTGTCGAAGTAGACATCGATGCCGTTGGGGCCGGCTGCCTTCTCCAGCTGCTCCACCACGGGACCGTCATGGTAGTCGAAGGCGGCGTCGAAGCCGAGCTCCAGGAGGCGTGCCACCTTGGCGGGCGAGCCGGCAGAGCCGATGACCCGCGAGGCGCCCATGGCCTTGGCGATCTGGCCCACCAGGGATCCCACGGCACCCGCGGCGCCGGACACGAAGACGGCGTCGCCGGGCTTGAATTCGGCAACCTTGAGCAGGCCGGTGTATGCCGTGAGGCCGGTCATGCCCAGGGCGCCAAGGAATGCCGAAGCAGGCGCCAGGTCCGTGCGGGCAGGGGTGGCAGCGGCTCCGTCCACAACCGCGTACTCGCGCCACCCAAGGGAATGGACGACGACGTCGCCCTCCTGGTGTGCCGACGAACGGGACGCGATTACCTCACCCACCGCGCCGCCGTCGAGCGCCTTGCCCACGGCGAAGGGGGCGGAGTAGGACTTGACGTTGTTCATCCGGCCCCGCATGTAGGGGTCCACGGACATGAAGAGGTTGTGCACCAGGATCTGGCCCTCTTCGAGCGCGGGCAGCGGAGACTCGGCCAGTTCGAAGTTGTCGCCGGTGGGGCGCCCCACGGGACGTGAGGCGAGGCGGATCTCACGGGTGGTGGTTGCAAGGGCTGTACTCATGCTGCGTACTCCAGAATCTTGAGGTCGACGTTGATGTTGCCGCGGGTGGCGTTCGAATAGGGGCAGACCTGGTGCGCCCTGGCCACGAGGTCCTCCGCGGTGGCGAGATCCAGTGCGGGGAGGGCGATTTCCAGTTCGGCGGCCAGTCCGAAGCCTGCTCCGCCGTCCAGTTGCCCCAGGTGGATCCTGGCCGCCACTGCCGAGTCCGTCAGGTCTGCGCCTGCCTTGCGGCCCACCAGGCGGAGGGCGGAGTGGAAACAGGCGGCATAGCCGGCAGCGAACAGCTGTTCGGGGTTGGTGCCCTGGCCGTTTCCGCCCAGCTCCACGGGGCTGGCCAGGTCCACTGCAAGCCTGCCGTCATTGCTGCGGGCCGTACCGTCCCGCCCTTCTCCCGAGGCCAGTGCCTCAGCGGTGTAGAGGGTCTTCACGATGGTTATCCGTCCTGTTGATGGGATGGTGCAGTAATCGGGTCTAGAGGGATTCATGCAGGGCAGCGGTCAGCTTGCCCAGCGTGTTGCGCAGTTGCTCAAGCTCGTCAAGGGAAAGCCCGGCGGCGTCGGCGAGCCGCTGCGGGATGGCAGCCGCGGGGCCGCTGAGGCTGCGTCCCGAGGGAGTGAGGTGGACGGCGACGCGGCGCTCGTCCTCCCCCGACCTCTTCCGCTCCACAAAGCCGAGGGCCTCGAGACGCTTGAGCAGGGGTGACAGGGTGCCGGAGTCCAGGCCGAGTTCATCGCCAAGTTCCTTGACGCCCCGGGGCTCGCTTTCCCAGAGCACCAGCATCACGAGGTACTGCGGGTAGGTCAGGCCGAGCTCATCCAGTACCGGGCGGTAGACCGCGGTGGCGGCCCGGGAGGCCGAGTAGAGCGCAAAACACACTTGCCGGTCGAGGCGGGGAGCATCAGTCACGCCTATAACCGTAGTACGCAATTCAATTGTGCACAACTTATCTGGAAGATGCGGGCGCGCTCCGGGATGGGATGACGCGCTGGAATCAGCGTTCAGTGCGCCGGGACTGTCCCTGCGCGGCGAGCCAAGGCTTCACTGCGCAGCCGGGCACGACGGCGGAGCGCGCCGGGGTTGCTAGAGGTCGCGGATGGTACGCAGTGCGGCAGCGGTCAGGACCCGGATGCCCAGGCCCAGCGCGCGTTCATCCACGATGTAGTCGCCGCGGTGGAGGTCGTAGTCCTCGCCGCCGGGGGTTTTGGTCCCCAGGCGCATCATGGCGCCGGGGAGTTCCGCGAGGAACCAGGCGAAGTCCTCTCCGCCCATGGACTGCGGCGTCAGCACCACTGCGCTTTCGCCGATCTCGGCGCGCGCCGAGGCTTCGATAAGGGCCGTCTCGTGCTCGGAGTTGACCACCGGCGGCACTCCCCTGGTGTGCTCCAGGTGGACGTCCACCCCGTACGGTGCAGCCACCTGGTGCACCACTTCGTCGAGGAGCTCCCCCGCAGCATGCCACGCATCCCGGTCCAGGCAGCGCATGGTCCCGGCCATGTAGCCCGTCCCCGGGATGGCATTCGGCGCCGAACCGGCAGTGATCTGTCCCCACACCACGGACACGCCGCTGCGGACGTCCACGCGGCGAGACAGCACGGCGGGGACGTTGACCGCGATTTGGGCCAGCGCGAACACCAGGTCCTCTGTGAGGTGCGGGCGCGAGGTGTGGCCACCGCGGCCGGACAGCTCAATCCGGATGGTGTCCGAGGCGGAGGTGATGGCGCCGATGCGCGTGCCGATCTTCCCCACTTCGATCCGGGGGTCGCAGTGCAGGGCCATGATCCTGGGTACGCCGTCCAGGACGCCCTGCTCAATGCAGGCGTGCGCCCCGCCGGGCATGGTTTCCTCGGCCGGCTGGAAGATGATGCGGACCCGCCCGCCGAGGGGGCTTTCCTGGTGCATACGGTGCAGGACCAGGGCGATGCCCAGCATGGTGGTGGTGTGGACGTCATGGCCGCAGGCGTGGGTGACGCCGTGGTTCCGGGAGGCGAAGGCCAACCCGGTCTCTTCGATGATGGGAAGGGCATCGATATCGCCACGCAGCGCGGTGGCGATGGGACCCTCCCCGACATCCACGGTGAGTCCCGTGCCCTCAAGGCGGCGGGGATGCAAGCCGGCGGCTTCGAGCCGCTCTGCCAGCTTGTCGGTGGTGCGGAACTCCTTGAAGGACAGCTCCGGATGCGCGTGGAGGTCCCGGCGGAATTCGATCAGTTCCGGCAGGAGCGGCTCGAGCCAGGGAGCCACCAGGGCGGTGGGCTCGGCTTCAGTAGTGTAGTTGCGCACTGCTTCACTCTAGCGAGCGTGGCCGCAATAGGAGCCATTCGCGAACGTCCCATTACATCCCGTTTCCTGCCGGCGATGTGCGCGCCGGCAGGAAACGGTCAGAGGACGTCCGTGTCCCCGCTGGCCTTAAGGGCATCAACCGCAGCCTTGACACGCTGCGAATTGGCCATGGTGGTCACCAACAGGGCGTCCGGCGTGTCCACGATGACCACGTCTTCGATCCCGATCAGGGCGATGACGCGCTTGGTGTCGGTGACGACCACGCCGCTGGAGTTTTCCGTGAACACGCGGGCGCCTTCACCGAGTACGGTGACTGCGTCGACTTCCTTGGCGCTGTTGAGCCGGCCAACGGAGGCGAAGTCACCGACGTCGTCCCAGCGGAAGGACCCGGGCACGACGGCGACGTCCCCGGCTTCCGCGGCAGGCTCGGCCACCGCGTAGTCAATGGCGATCTTCGGCAGTGTGGGCCAGACCCGCGCCGTGACCTCGTCACGTTCGGGGGTGTCCCATGCCCGCGCAATCTCCTGCAGGCCCTGGAAGAGCTGTGGCTGGTTGGCTTCGAGGTGCTTGAGCATCAGCGCAACGGGTGCCACGAACATGCCGGCGTTCCACACGTAGTCGCCGCTGTCCACATACTGCTGGGCGACGACTTCGTCGGGTTTTTCGACGAACTCCACCACGTCGTGCGCGCTGGGCGCACCGTCGATGTGCAGCGCTTTTCCGGAGCGGATATACCCGAACCCGGTGGAGGGGTGGGTGGGCTTGATGCCGATGGTCACGATTTTGCCGGCCGCGGCTGTGTGGATCGCTTCCCGGACCGCCTGCTGGAAGAGGTGGTCGGGGCTGATGACCTGGTCGGCCGCGAAGGACCCCATGATCGTGTCCGGGTCGCGCTCATGGAGGATGGCTGCCGCGAGGCCGATTGCGGCAGCCGAATCCTTGGGCTCGGATTCCAGGACAAGGTCCGCGTCGTGGATCTCGGGAAGCTGCCGGCACACGGCCTCGCGGTGGGCCTGGCCGGTGACCACGAGCATCCGGCTGCCCGCCAGCGGCTGCAGCCGGTCATAGGTGGCGCGCAGCAAAGTGCTGCCCGAGCCCGTGAGGTCGTGAAGGAACTTGGGAGCTGCTGCACGTGACAGGGGCCAGAGGCGGGTCCCCACTCCGCCTGCCGGGATCACCGCAACGAAGCGGTCAAGGGGCGATACCGGGCTTGTCACTTTGTCTGTACTCATCACCGCTACTTTAGCCGACGGGCACAACGGCCTCCTTTTGCCGCTGCCGCCGGGACACACTCCCGCACCAACGCACCCGCGCAGTGTGGCGTTCGTCTCATAAATTTGGAAAAACCGCGCCAGTATTGGGCAGCAAGGAACTCCCAAATTGAATAAGCTGTTAGCGGAGCCTAGATTTAGGCCTGAGCTACGAGTGCTCTCGCAGCAGGCGTTCCCCCCGCGTGGATCTCATGCCAGCGCCGCTGTGTTGCAGGGAGGTTTATCAGTGCCGACAAAACCAGCTGGCACCTTGTACCGCGGCCGTGAAGGCATGTGGTCCTGGGTAGGACACCGCATTACCGGTGTAGTGATCTTTTTCTTCTTGTTGGTCCACGTTCTGGACACCTCCTTGGTGCGTGTGTCACCCGAGGCCTACACCGCTGTGATCGGTGCATACAAGAATCCCCTGATGGCGCTGGGCGAGACCGGCCTCGTTGCCGCCATCGTGTTCCACGCCTTCAACGGCCTGCGGATCATTGCGGTCGACTTCTGGAAGAAGGGCGCCAAGTACCAGCGGCAGATGCTGTGGGCAGTGCTGGCCCTTTGGATCGTGACCATGGTCGCCTTCTCCATCCGCCACCTGTCCCTCGCCCTCGGAG
The DNA here is from genome assembly GCF_019710585.1 of Arthrobacter sp. MAHUQ-56. GTDB lineage: Bacteria > Actinomycetota > Actinomycetes > Actinomycetales > Micrococcaceae > Arthrobacter. Next base: position 331,867 of record NZ_JAIFZQ010000004.1, read on the forward strand.
GTCACTAAGCCATGACTGCAACGATCGAGAGCCCCCGCAGCGGGCGGATCGCGCCCCAGTACCGCCGCAGCGGTGGTTCCAAGGGCAACTTCGAGATGATCGCCTGGCTGTTCATGCGCCTCTCCGGCGTGGTTCTGGTGGTCCTCATCTTCGGCCACCTCTTCGTGAACCTTATGGTGGGCGAAGGCATCCACGCCATCGACTTCGGCTTCGTGGCCGGCAAGTGGGCGGACCCGTTCTGGCAGTTCTGGGACCTTGCCATGCTGTGGCTGGCCATGCTGCACGGCACCAACGGCGTGCGGACCATCATCAATGACTACGCCGAGAAGTCCTCAACCCGCCGCTGGCTGAAGACCGTTCTCTACGCAGCCGCTGTGGTCATCATCCTCCTGGGCACCCTGGTCATCTTCACCTTCAACCCCTGCCCCGTCGTGGATGGTGTGGCCCTTCCGGGTGGATTCTGCCCGGCCTAGCACTGGCACAACCCCGGGCCCGCGGGCATTCCCGCGGGCCCTGTTTTGCGGAGCAGGCAACGCCGCCCCGTTGTTTTATTGCGAATTTTGAGAGAAAGAGCGTCTGGTATGCAGGTCCATAAGTACGACGTCGTCATCGTCGGTGCCGGTGGCGCTGGCATGCGCGCCGCGATCGAGTCCGGTCAGCGCGCGCGCACAGCAGTACTGACCAAGCTCTACCCCACCCGCTCGCACACCGGTGCGGCGCAGGGTGGCATGTGTGCAGCCCTTGCCAACGTCGAGGAAGACAACTGGGAATGGCACACGTTCGACACCGTCAAGGGCGGCGACTACCTGGTGGACCAGGACGCCGCCGAGGTCATGGCCAAGGAAGCCATCGACGCCGTGCTGGACCTGGAAAAGATGGGCCTGCCGTTCAACCGCACGCCCGAAGGCCGCATCGACCAGCGCCGCTTCGGCGGCCACACCCGTGACCATGGCAAGGCACCGGTCCGCCGTGCGTGCTACGCCGCGGACCGCACGGGCCACATGATCCTGCAGACGCTGTACCAAAACTGCGTCAAGCACAACGTTGAGTTCTACAACGAGTACTACGTCCTGGACCTGCTGACGGTCGAAGAGGATGCTGTCCGTGAAGATGGCACCCCCTACAAGCAGAAGCGCGTGGCCGGCGTCGTCTCCTACGACCTCGCCTCCGGCGAACTGCACGTCTTCCAGGCCAAGTCCGTGGTGTTCGCCTCCGGCGGCGCCGGCAAGGTCTTCAAGACCACGTCCAACGCCCACACCCTGACCGGTGACGGCATGGGCATCGCGTTCCGCCGGGGCATCCCGTTGGAGGACATGGAGTTCTTCCAGTTCCACCCGACCGGCCTGGCCGGCCTGGGCATCCTGCTCTCCGAAGCCGCCCGCGGTGAAGGCGCCATCCTGCGCAACTCCGAGGGTGAGCGGTTCATGGAGCGCTACGCCCCCACCATCAAGGACCTGGCGCCCCGTGACATCGTGGCCCGTTCCATGGCCAACGAAGTCCGCGAAGGCCGCGGCTGCGGCCCGAACAAGGACTACGTCCTCCTGGACCTGACCCACCTGGAACCGGCCCACATCGACGCCAAGCTTCCGGACATCACCGAGTTCGCCCGCACCTACCTGGGCGTGGAACCGTACACCGAGCCCGTCCCGGTGTTCCCCACCGCCCACTACGCGATGGGCGGCATCCCCACGAACATCGAGACCGAAGTCCTCCAGGACAACGACACTGTTGTTCCCGGACTCTTCGCCGCCGGTGAAGTGGCCTGCGTTTCGGTCCACGGCTCGAACCGCCTGGGCACCAACTCCCTGTTGGACATCAACGTGTTCGGCAAGCGCGCCGGCATCGCCGCCGCCGAGTACGCCAAGACCGCCCAGTTCGTGGAGTTGCCGGAAAACCCGCTGGCCTACACCACCGAACTGCTGGATATTGCGCGCAACGGCACCGGCGACGAGAAGGTGGCCCAGATCCGCAAGGAACTGCAGGACACCATGGACGCCAATATGCAGGTGTTCCGTACGGCTGACACGCTGAACCAGGTGCTGCGCGATATCGCCTCCTTCGAGGAGCGCTACAAGCGCATCAACGTCCAGGACAAGGGCAAGCGGTTCAACCTGGACCTGCTCGAAGCCGTTGAGCTTGGCTTCCTGCTGGAACTGGCCAAGGTCATGACCGTGGCCGCCCTCCACCGCGAGGAATCCCGCGGTGGACACTTCCGCGAGGACTTCCCCGAGCGTGACGACGAGAAATTCATGAAGCACTCCATGGCGTACAAGGATGACCACGCGCCGGCAGACGGATCGGCGGAAGCAATCGCCGGTATCCGCCTTGCCACCAAGCCGGTTGTTTTTACCCGCTACGAGCCGATGGTGAGGAAGTACTAAGATGTCCGCTGAAATCGCTGAGCCAGCCTCCAAGGTTGAACTGCCTGCCGGCGTCGGCGGGGGCGGGGAAATCCCCACCTTCGATGTGCACCTGCGGGTCCGCCGGTACAACCCGGAAGTATCCGGGGAAGCTACCTGGGACGACTTCCACCTCACCATGTACGGCACGGACCGTGTCCTGGATGCCCTGCACAAGGTGAAGTGGGAGATGGACGGAAGCCTGTCCTTCCGCCGCTCCTGCGCGCACGGCGTGTGCGGGTCTGACGCCATGCGCATCAACGGCCGCAACCGCCTCGCCTGCAAGACCCTCCTGAAGGACCTGGACACCTCCAAGCCCATCACGGTCGAACCCATCAAGGGCCTGCCGGTGGAGAAGGACCTGATCGTGGACATGGAGCCGTTCTTCCAGTCCTACCGCGAGGTCATGCCGTTCCTGATCAACAAGGGCCACGAGCCCACCCGGGAACGCCTGCAGTCCGCCGAGGACCGTGAGCGCTTCGATGACACCACCAAGTGCATCCTGTGCGCTGCGTGCACGTCCTCCTGCCCGGTGTTCTGGACCGACGGCCAGTACTTCGGCCCCGCCGCCATCGTCAACGCCCACCGCTTCATCTTCGATTCCCGTGATGACGCCGGCGACATGCGGTTGGAAATCCTCAACGACAAGGAAGGCGTGTGGCGCTGCCGCACCACCTTCAACTGCTCCGAAGCATGCCCGCGCGGCATCCAGGTGACCCAGGCCATCGCCGAAGTCAAGCAGGCCATCCTCTCCCGCAAGATCTGACCAAGGATCGCAGCGGACGACGGCGCCCTCCCCCACCCGGGGATGCGGCGCCGTCGTCGTATCCGCACCAAATCCGCCGGATGCTCTATATGTTCTGGCCGCTAAGAACGCCTTTTAGGGACCACAACTGATAGAGCAACCCGAACGTCGATAGAAAGGGGACACTGTGTCCCACTCGGAAAAGGTCAGCTTCGAAGGCTCCACGGGAGAGATGCTCTCCGGCATCATCGATGTGCCCGAGGGGCCCGTCAAGGGCTGGGGTGTCTTTTCGCACGGCTTTACCCTGGGCAAGGACAGTCCCTCAGCGTCGCGCATGTGCAAGGCCCTGGCGGACAGCGGTGTGGGCATGCTCCGCTTCGACAATTTGGGCCTCGGGGGCTCCGCGGGGGAATGGTCTGCGGGCTCGTTCAGCCACAAGGTGGCGGACACCGTGAAGGCCGCCGAATTCATGCGCAGCCAAGGCAAGGAAATCTCGCTGCTGGTGGGCCACTCCTTCGGCGGTGCTGCCGTGCTCGCTGCCGCGCGGGAGATCCCCGAACTCGACGCCGTCGCTACCGTTGGGGCGCCCTTCTCGCCGAAGCATGTGGCCCACGTCTTCGATGCCGCGCTGGACAGGATCCTGAGCGATGGCAGCGCGGAGGTGGACCTGGGCGGGAAGCGGGTGGAGATCCGCCGCCACTTCGTCGAGGACCTCGAGAATGCGGACCTGACGGACTGCATCCGTCAGCTGCACAAGCCGTTGATGGTGCTCCACTCCCCCACCGACAACACCGTGGGCATCGAAAACGCCAGCACCATCTTCCAAACCGCCCGGCATCCACGGAACTTCGTCTCGCTCGAGGGAAGCGACCATCTGCTGACGGGCAAGGGCCAGGCCGCCCGCGCCGCCCGCATTATCGCCGCCTGGGCCGACCAGTACCTCGACGCCGGACAGTAGCCGCCGTCCCGTTCTCCGGCAGGACGGGCACCTGCCCGGGCGGAAGCGGCAGCCTGCCGGGCTGCACCGGCACCTTGCCCGGCTGGACCTGGCGTGCACCCCACATGGCTTTGTCCTGCCGTGCAGGCGAATTGCGCAGATCCGCTTCCCGCACCGCTGCCCAGCCACCGGAGACCAGGTACACCTGACTGACCAGGTTGAACCAGATCAGCAGCCCGATAACGATGGCAAAGGGTGCCAGGATCGGGTTGCGGCTGGCGCCGGCGAGCAGTTCGGTGCTGAACACCTGCAGGACTGTGGTGCCCACCGCGGCCAGGATGGTCCCCTCAAGCAGCGCCCGCCGGGACAGCTTCAGGGCGGCGGCCAGCCGGTACATGACCAGTGCCGTCACCCAGTTCAGCACCAGCGGGACGGTGATCTTCACCGAGGTGGTCAGCGGGCCTGCCACTGTTTCATCGAGGTGAAGGAAGTCCGAGACCCAGCCGGCCGCAGTTCCGAACACCAGCGAAGCACCGGCGCTGGTCACCAGGGCCACGCCGAGAAGAAGGAGGGTGCCGGCGTCGCGCAGCTTCAAAATAACGGGGTTGACCAGCACCGGTGGCAGTTCCAGGACCCCGCGGAGCCCCTCCCGGACCCCCGCAATCCATCGCAGCGACGTTACTACCGTGACCAAAGAACCGATCACCGCGGTCCAGCCGAGACCATTTGGATCCAGCAGGTCCTTGGGGTCCACCAGTCCTGGCGCGCCGTTGATCTTCAGCAGCCCCGGCGCACTCGTTGCCACACTGCTGATAATGGTGTCCAGCAGCGCCGGCTGGCCGCGCAGCACCAAGCCTGCCACCGAGAAGCCCGTGGCGAGCAGGCCGGTGATGGAGAAGAACATGTTGAAGCCAATGCCTGCGCTCAGCAGCGGACCGTGCTGGAGGCTGTAGTGCCTGAAGGCGCGCATGGGCCGCAGGACATTCAGGCGGGCTGTCGTCCACTGGACCAGGGCCATCAGGGCCTGGAATTTTCCGCCGTCCCTGCGGACCCGGTTCCATTCCATCTGTTTCTGGATGACCGCCAGTTTCAGCCGGGCATGGTCCGTGGGCAGCGGCTGCTGGTCAGCCGGCGTCGGTTGTCCTGTCCGCGGCGGCACCGGTGAAGCGGGTGCGGGCGTCGTTGTCAGTTTCGGTCCCAAAGTCCAGCTCTTCCCGTAGCTGCCAGATGCCCTCGGCATCGTGCTCGTAAAGTCCCATGCTAACCACGGGGAAGGTGGCCTTGTAGGTTTTCAGCACCGTTTCCGCCTCGTCCAGGCTTTCCGGCGCGACATCGTGGGCGATCGTGACGTGGGGGTGGTAGGCGAAAGGCAGGTCCCGGTGGAGCGGACCCTGCTGGAGCTTGCGGTGCAGCTCCACGCACTCCCCGAAGCCGTCCTCCACCTTGATGAAGACGACGGGTGAGACGGGCCGGAAGGTCCCCGTCCCTGCGATGGTGACCATGAACGGACTCTGGCACCGGGCCACCTCGCGGACATGGCGGAGGGTGGCGTCCCAGTCCCGGGTGGGGGTAGTGGTCACCAAGGTGATGTGTGCCGGCACCACATCCGCCAGCGGATCCCCGAAGGAAGCCCGCCAGCGCTGCAGTTCCTCGGCTATCCGGGGTGGAAAACCGAGGATGACGCCAACGCTGGTCTCATCATTGCCGGCCGGCTTTGCCGCCGCGCTCTGACCCGACTGCTCCGGGTACGGAGTGGTGAGTTCCCGCTCGGCCTGGCCGGCCGGGCAAGCGACTCCCCTGGCGGTGACATTCCTCGAAGCCATGACGCTAGCGGACTCCCGCGAGGCTCATCGATGGCAGGAACCCCATGCGGTCATACACCTGGCCCAGGGTGACCGAGGCGATCTCGCGGGCCCGTTCGGCGCCCAGCGCCAGCAGCCGGTCCAGCTCAGCGGGATCGGCCATCAGTTCGTTGGTCCGGTTCCGCAGGGGGGTGATGAAGTCCACCAGCACCTCGGCGAGGTCCACCTTGAGGTGCCCGTACATCTTCCCCTGGTACTCGGCTTCAAGGTCGGCCACCGACTTCCCGGTCAGGGACGAGTAGATGGTCAGCAGGTTGGAAACCCCTGGCTTTTCCTCGGCGTCGAAGCGGATGTCCGTGCCGGCGTCGGTCACGGCGGACTTGATGCGCTTCGCCGCGATCTTGGGATCCTCCAGGAGCTGGATGGACCCGTTGGGGGACTCCCCCGTCTTGGACATCTTGGCGCTGGGGTTCTGCAGATCGTAGATCTTGGCGCTTTCCTTGACGATGGCCGCCTCAGGAACGGTGAACGTGTGCCCGAACCGGGTGTTGAAGCGCTGCGCCAGGTTCCGGGTCAGTTCAAGGTGCTGGCGCTGGTCCTCGCCCACGGGCACCAGGTCGGTCTGGTACAGCAGGATGTCCGCCGCCATCAGGGTGGGGTACGCGAACAGTCCCAGGGTGGCGGCGTCAGCGCCGGACTTCTGGGTCTTGTCCTTGAACTGGGTCATCCGGGAGGCCTCACCGAAGCCGGTGATGCAGTTCAGCGCCCAGGCCAGCTGCGCGTGCTCCGGCACATGGGACTGGACGAAGAAGATGCTCTTGTCCGGGTCGATGCCGGCGGCGATGTACTGCGCCGCCACGGTGCGGGTGCGCTTGGCCAGCTCAGTGGGGTCGAAGTCGACCGTGATGGCGTGCAGGTCCGGAATGAAGAACACGGCGTCGTACTCGGCCTGCATGTCCACCCAGTTGCGGACGGCGCCGATGTAGTTCCCCAGGTGGAGGGAGTCGGCGGTGGGCTTGGCGCCGGAAAGGATGCGCTTTTTGGTGGCCGGGGAAGTCTGGCTGGTCATGGGTTGAAACCTTCGGGCTTAGAGCTGGTAGTCCACTACGAGCGGGGCATGGTCGGAGAAGCGGGTATCCCACGTGGCTGCGCGGTCAACGACTGCCGAGATGGCGGACGCGGCCAGTTCCGGGGTGGCCAGGTGGTAGTCGATGCGCCAGCCGGTGTCGTTGTCGAATGCCTTGCCGCGCCAGGACCACCAGGTATAGGGACCGTCAACGTCGCCGGCGAGGTTGCGGTGGACGTCGTGCCAGCCGATCTCTTCACCAAAGAAGCGGTCGAAGTAGGCCCGTTCCTCCGGCAGGTGGCCGGCCTTCTTCACATTGCCCTTCGAGTTCCGGATGTCCTTGGGGGTGTGGGCGACATTGAGGTCCCCCACCACCAGGGCATGGTCGCTGTGCTTGGTCAGCTCGGGCAGCCGGGTGCTCATGACATCCAGGAAGCGGAACTTGTCGTCCTGCTTCGGGGTGCCCACTTCACCGGAGTGGACGTAGGCGCTGGCGACGGTGAGCTGGACGGGATTCCCGGCGGCGTCGGGCACGCGGAAATCGGCTTCGACCCAGCGGCCGGCGGTGGCGAAATAGTCGTCCCCGATACCGTTCCGGGTCTCCAGCGGTTCCTGCCGGGAGGCAATGGCGACGCCGGCACGGCCCTTGGCTTCGGCCTCGGCGTGCAGGATGTGCCACCCCTCCCCCAGCAGCTGCCGGACGATCGCGTCGGGTGCGCGGACTTCCTGCAGGCAGAGGATATCGACTTCGCGCGGCTCCAGCCACGCCGCCATGCCGTTTTTGTAGGCAGCCCGGAGGCCGTTGACGTTGACCGATGCGATGCGAAGGTGGTCCTTGTTCAATGCCGAGCTCACCCGCTCCACTCTAGTCGATGATGGTTCCGGTGACCGGCTCTCCGCTGCCGCCGGAGGACTTGATCATGTCCCGGGCGTTGGTGGCTGTGATCTCGATGGTCTCGAGGGCCCGGTTGATGGTGTCCTGGTTGGCGCCGGATCCCTTGGCGCGTTCCTCCTCGACCACGCGGACCTGCACCTGGACGATCTTGAAGGAATGGTCCAGCTTCAGGTCCCGCACCTCGTCGGCTTCGCTGCGTTCGTAGAGGACCCGCGTCCCGCCCTGGTCGGCGGAGGAGTGCGACGGCGCGCGGCCGGTGGCGGTGTTGAAGGCGCTCTGGGCCTCGGACAGCTTTGCCCCGGCCTTCTTCGCTGCCTTCTGGATGCTGAAGACCACGAACGCGGCCAGCGCGAGCCAAAAGCCTGCGATGACGGCAACAACCCAGCCAACGACGTCGTTCTGGTTGGCCGCGAAGATGACGGCCACAATGAACGCGGTCACCAGGACCATCAGGCCCGGCCCGCTGATCCGGAACATGGAGAAACCGGCCCTGGCGGGTTTGGAGGATGACGAGGAGCTGCCCAAAGTTCGCATGCAGCTATTCTCTCAAACCGCCCGGTATGCTCCGTCCCGCTTCCACCGGCGGCGAACAGCCCCGGACGGGGACCTGCCCTACTTGAGGAACAGGCTCCGCAGCCGGAGGGTGGTCAGGAGCATGCCTACGGCGGTCATCGCCAGGTAGTAGCCGATGTGCAGCGGGGTGGCGGCCGTGAAGCTGCCCACGCTGATCTGGCGCAGCAGTTCCACCCCGTGCCACAGCGGCATGGCCTGGATGAGCCACTGGATGGGCCCCGGGTACACGCTCAATGGGTAGAAGGTGGCACTGAACAGGAACATCGGCAGCAGGATGAAGTTGATCCAGTCCATCTGCTGGAAGGTCTTGAGGAAGCTGGTGATGCCCATGCCCAGGCTGGCGAACCCGAAGGCGATCAGCACCGACGCCGGGATCATCAGCAGTGCCCAGGCCGTGGTGATCAGCCCCAGGGCGCCCATGACGGCGGTGAAGCCGGTGGCGTAGAGCATGCCGCGCAACAGGGCCAGGAAGATCTCCCCCAGGGCGACGTCCAGCGGGCCGAGGGAGGTGTACAGCATGCCCTGGTACAGCTTGGCGAAGTTCATCTTGAAGAACACGTTCCAGGTGGAGTCGTAGACGGCGCCGTTCATGGCCGAAACGGCCAGCAAAGCCGGGGCGATGTAGGCCGCGTAGCTGATGGGCGTTCCATCGGGCCCCTGGACATCGCCTACGATTGCGCCCAGCCCCACCCCCATGGAGACGAGGAAGAGGACCGGTTCAAAGAACCCCGACACCATGACCAGCCAGTTGGTGCTTCGCGTGGCCATCAGTCCGCGCGAGATCACGGCCCTGGCATTGCGCGAATACAGGGCGCCAAAGGTCCGGTTCCGGGCCTCGTCCGGTGCGGTGCGCTGCCCGGTCCCGGAGGCGGCGGTGCTCACTGGCCCATCCTCCGGGCAAACCGGCGCCGCGTCAGGTTCCAGCCCAGCACCGCCAGGCCGCAGAGGACGGCGACATGGAGGGCGGTCAGCAGCGGCGGCTCCCCGTATCCGAAGCTGAGCACCCGACCCAGTTCCGTGCCGTGCCAGATAGGCGAAATCCACCCAATCCAGCGGACGGCAAGCGGCAGGTTGTCCAGCGGGAAGAACGTCCCGGAGAAGAGGAACAGCGGCATGACGATGAACCGCATGACCAGGGCGAACTGGCCCTTGTCCTCGGTAATCGAGGCAGAATAGGCCATCAGCGGCAGACCGAAAGCCAGTCCCGCCAGGGTGGCAGCGAAGACTCCCGCCCACCCCCAGCCGGAGGGCGAGGCGCCGAACAGTGCCACGGCGGCAAAGTAGATGGCTGACTGCAGGAGCAGGCGCAGGGTCACGGCCATAATGTGTCCGGCGGCGATCTGTCCCGGCGTCAGCGGCGAGGCGTGCGGGCCGAAGTAGGTCCGGCGCCACTTGAAGCCGGCCATCACGGGAAACGTGAATTCATTCGCCGCCGTCATGACCGCCGCGGACACCAGCAGCGCCGGTGCGATGAAGGCCAGGTAGGAGACCCCGCCAAAGGCTACGCTGCCCGTGTCCACGAGCGAGGCCAGGCCCACGCCCATGGCGAAGAGGTACGCCACCGGCTGGCCCACGCTGTACATCAGGATGGACCACGTGTACCCCTTCATCACCCGGAGCACCTGCTCCGCATAGTAGAAGGCGCCCCAGCGCCGGGCCCTGGCTGCCGAGGCTTCCGGCGGGTGCGCCGACGGCACGGCCCGCGCGTCAGTCAACGAGGCTCCGCCCCGTGAGCCGGAGGAAGACGTCCTCCAGCGAGGACCTTCGGACCAGGGATGTCAGTGGCCGCAGGCCACGGGACGTTGCCTCCTCAAGGGCCGACTCGCCGTCGTCCGCGTACAGCAGCACCCGGTCCGGCAGCACCTCAAGGCGCTCCCCGATGCCGCTCAGCCGGGAGCCGATGGTGGCGTTGCGTTCCGAGCCGAACCGCAGTTCCACCACCTCCCGGGTGGAATGTTCACGGATCAGCTGTGCGGGCGATCCCTCGGCCATGATCCGGCCCTTGTCCACCACGATCAGCCGGTCGCAGAGCTGCTCGGCTTCGTCCATGTAGTGGGTGGTGAGGATCAGCGTCACGCCCTGTTCCTTGAGCCGGAACAGCCGGTCCCACAGGATGTGGCGGGCCTGCGGATCCAGCCCCGTGGTGGGCTCATCCAGGAGCAGGATGCGAGGCTCATTGATGAGGGACCGGGCGATGGTGAGCCGCCGTTTCATGCCCCCGGAGAGCGCGTCAACCTTGGCCCTGGCCTTGTCCGTCAGCTGCGCGAACTCCAGCAGTTCGTCCGCCTTGGGCTTCAGGTAGCTCATGGCCAGCCCGAAGTAGCGGCCGTACACCAGCAGGTTGTCCCGGACGCGCAGTTCCTCGTCCAGGTTGTCCTGCTGGGGCACCACGCCCAGGTGGGCCCGGACCTCGGGCCCGTGCGTGTCAGGGTCCAGGCCCATGGTGCTGAGCCGGCCGGACGTGCGCCGGGTGACGCCGCCGATCATCTTCATGGTGGTGGACTTGCCCGCCCCGTTGGGCCCGAGCAACCCGAAGGACTCCCCCGCCATCACCGTGAAGGAGATGCCGTCCACGGCCGCCACGTCCCCGTATGTCTTGGTGAGGTCTTCCGCGGTGATGACGGCGGGGCGCGACGGCGGGCTGCCGGACCGGGTGCCGGACGGCAGGATGGCTTCGTTGTGCACCCTCCGCACACTAGTGGAGCCGCCCGGCAGGTGGAAGTGGGCTCGCAGTTCCCGGGTTAAATGGCCGACGGCGGCACGCGCCTTTCGTGCGAAAGGTACCGTGCCGCCGTCGTACTTTATTGACGTGCCTAGGCGATGCCTGCCTGGCGTTCCGCGGCTTCCACCACGTTGGTCATCAGCAGCGCCACCGTCATGGGGCCGACACCGCCGGGGTTCGGCGAGATCCAGCCTGCCACCTCGGCGGCGGCGGGATCGATGTCACCGTGGACGCGGCTCTTGCCCGTCTCCGGATCCGTTTCGCGGGTGACGCCGACGTCCAGCAGGGCCGCGCCCGGCTTGACGTCCGCAGCCTTGACGATGTGCTTGACGCCGGCCGCACCCACGATCACGTCGGCCTGCCGGAGCAGCTCCGACAGGTTCCTGGTGCCGGTGTGGGTCAGCGTCACGGTGGCGTTGACGTCCCGCCGCGTAAGCAGCAGGCCGATCGAGCGGCCGATCGTGACGCCGCGGCCCACCACCACGACGTGCTTGCCGGAAAGGCTGTAGCCGTTGCGTTCCAGCAGCTCGATGACCCCGCGCGGCGTGCACGGCAGGGGCGTGGTGATCTTGTTGTTGACGTTCAGCACCAGCCGGCCAAGGTTGGTCGGGTGCAGGCCGTCGGCGTCCTTGGCGGGATCGATGCGCTCCAGGATGGCGTCCGTGTCCAGGTGCTTGGGCAACGGCAGCTGCACGATGTACCCGTGGCAGGCAGGGTCCGCATTGAGTTCGTCAATGAGGGCCTCCACCTGCTCCTGGGTGGCATCCGCCGGGAGCTCGCGCTGGATGGAGTTCATCCCGATCTGCACAGACTGCTTGTGCTTCATGGACACGTACAGCTGCGAGGCAGGGTCCGCGCCCACGAGCACAGTGGCGATGCCTGGAGTGACGCCCTTGGCCTTGAGTGCGGCCACGCGTTCGGTCAGCTCGGCCTTGATGGCAGCGGCGGTGGCCTTGCCGTCAAGGATCTGTGCGGTGGTGGTTTCAGTCATTGCTTACCACTGCTCGTGCTGGGGGTAGAGCGGGAAGTCGGCTGCCAGCTTGTCCACGCGGGCCTGCAGGGCTTCGACGTCGGCACTGTTGCCTGCCTTGAGGGCGGTGGCGATGATCTCGGCGACCTCGGTGAACTCGGCAGCGCCGAAACCGCGGGTGGCCAGCGCCGGCGTGCCGATGCGCAGCCCCGAGGTGACCATCGGCGGGCGGGGATCGAAGGGGACGGCGTTCCGGTTGACGGTGATGCCAACAGAGTGCAGGAGGTCCTCGGCCTGCTGGCCGTCCAGCTGGGAGTTGCGGAGGTCGACGAGCACCAGGTGCACGTCGGTGCCGCCGGTGAGGACGGAGACGCCTGCCTCGGCGACGTCGGCCTGGTTCAGGCGGTCGGCGATGATCCGGGCACCTTCCAGGACGCGCTCCTGGCGCTCCTTGAATTCCTGCGTGCCGGCAATCTTGAAGGCCACGGCCTTGGCGGCGATGACGTGCATCAGCGGCCCGCCCTGCTGGCCCGGGAAGACGCTGGAGTTCAGCTTCTTGGCCCACTGCTCCTTGGCGAGGATCACACCCGAGCGCGGACCGGCCAGGGTCTTGTGCACGGTGGAAGTGACGACGTCGGAGTGCGGCACCGGGCTCGGGTGCAGTCCGGCGGCCACCAGGCCTGCGAAGTGTGCCATGTCGGTCCAGAGCAGCGCGCCCACTTCATCGGCGATGGAGCGGAAGGCAGCGAAGTCCAGGTGGCGCGGGTAGGCGGACCAGCCGGCGATGATGACCTGGGGCTTCTCGGCGATGGCCTGCTCGCGGAGCTTGTCCATGTCGATGCGGAAGTTGTCCTCTTCCACCTGGTACGCCGCCACGTTGTACAGCTTGCCGGAGAAGTTCAGCTTCATGCCGTGGGTCAGGTGGCCGCCGTGGGCCAGGGACAGGCCCAGGATCTTGTCACCGGGGGTGATCATGGCAGCCAGCGCCGCAGCGTTGGCCTGTGCGCCGGAGTGCGGCTGGACGTTGGCGAATTCGGCACCGAAGAGGGCCTTGACCCGGTCGATGGCCAGCTGCTCTGCGACGTCGACGTACTCGCAGCCGCCGTAGTAGCGGCGGCCGGGGTAACCCTCGGCGTACTTGTTGGTGAGGACGGAGCCCTGGGCTTCCATCACAGCGCGGGGCGCGAAGTTCTCGGAGGCGATCATTTCCAGGGTGCCGCGCTGGCGTCCGAGCTCCTGGTCCAGGACCGCGGCGATTTCGGGGTCAAGCTCAGCCAGCGGCTGGTTGCTGACGTCTGTGGTTGAGGTGGCTGTAGTAGTCACGAAGAACTCCTGGCTAGGGATACGGGCACTGCTTAGGTCAGGCTACCGGCTGGCGCACTTCCGCACCGCGTCGATGACACGGCATGGAAACGCACGGGATGGTGCTGCGGTGCTGGCGCAGGTGCAGCCCCAAATCCGGCAAGACATGACCCTCGGCCCAGGCGTACGATCCGTGGTCTTCGTGATTGCCGCTCCCTGGTGGTTAGCCACCCAACGCCAGTTGCGACCATTCCAGCCTACCAAAACCACCGCCCGCCACGCGGGTAGGCTATTACGCGTGAATGAAGAGCAGCTGAATCAAGCGTACGTCGTAACCCTGTCCTGCCCGGACCGTCCCGGAATCGTCCATGCAGTGGCCGGAGCGCTGCTGGTGGCGGGGTGCAACATTACGGATTCGCAGCAGTACGGCAGCCCGGCCACCGGGAACTTCTTCATGCGCGTCGAGGTCACCACCGCCGCGCCCAAGTCCGAACTCCGGGCAGCGCTGGAGCCCGTCGCGGAGGCGTTCTCCATGCAGTGGAGCCTTAATACCGTCGGGGAGAAAGTGCGCACCCTGGTGATGGCCAGCACCTCCGCCCACTGCCTCAACGACCTGCTCTTCCAGCAGCGCTCAGGGACCCTTCCCATTGAGATCCCGGCGATCGTGTCCAACCACCAGGACCTGGCCGGGCTTGCGGAGTTCTACGGCATCCCGTTCCACTACATCCCGGTGACCAAGGACACCAAGGTGCAGGCGGAGGACAAGCTCCGCGCCCTGATCGCTGAGCACGGCATCGAGCTGACCGTGCTGGCCCGGTACATGCAGATCCTCTCCGATGAGCTCTGCACCGAACTGACCGGCAAGGCCATCAACATCCACCACTCGTTCCTGCCGTCCTTCAAGGGTGCCAAACCCTACCACCAGGCCCACGCCCGCGGCGTGAAACTGATCGGCGCCACGGCGCACTACGTGACGGCAGCGCTGGATGAGGGCCCGATCATCGAGCAGGAAGTCATCCGGGTGGACCACGCCCGCACGCCGGAACAGTTCGTGCAGATGGGCCGCGACGTTGAGGGCCGCACCCTGGTCCAGGCTGTCCAGTGGCACGCCGAGCACCGGGTGCTGCTGGACGGCAACCGGACTGTGGTCTTCAACTAAGGGACCTCCTGCCCTTGGGGCTGGTTCGGCCCAGTCCTACGCTGGTGCCATGCAGGGCATTCCGGACTCCGGGGACCATGAAGCGGACCTGGCGGTCTTCTATGACCGGCAGGCCGCGGCACCGAACATCCGGTCCCACACGCGCCACCGCGTCGAATGCCTCGAATGGTTTATCCGGCTGCTCAAGGACGAACACCGCCACTCGGTGTTCGAACTGGGCTGCGGCACCGGCGACGAGGGCCTCGGGTTCGTCCGCGCCGGGCTGCACTACTGCGGCGTGGACCTGTCAGGGGAAAGCGTCCGCCGGGCGCGGGCCAAGGGACTGGATGCCAGCGTTGCCAGCGGGCGGAACCTGCCCTTTCCGGAAGCGTCGTTTTCCGCGGCGTGGACCATGAGCACCCTCCTGCACGTGCCCAACAGCAGCATCCACCGCGTGGTCAGCGAGCTGGTACGGGTCTGCGCACCCGGGGCGCCCATCGCCGTCGGCCTGTGGTCCGGCGAGGATGAGGAGGTACTGAACCCGGAAGACGACGAAGAACCCCGGCGGTTCTTCAGCCGGCGGAGCGACGCCACGGTCCGGTCGGTCTTCGGTGCACACGGCGAGGTGGAGCATTTCCGCACCTGGCCGGAAGGCAGCGGCGACGAATCCGGCCCCGGCCGGGGCGCCTGGAGCCAGCACTACCAGTTCCTGGTCCTCCGCACCCCGGCAGTCATATCGGACACGCAGGCCGCGCCGGGCAGGGGTGGCTTAGGGTGAACCTATGGCTCCTCTGTACCCTTTCGGCGGCACCTCCCCGGCCGTCCATGAATCAGCGTTCATAGCCCCGTCGGCGTCGATCATCGGCAACGCCACCCTGGCCGAGAATTCCAGCGCCTTCTATGGCGTCTCGGTCCGGGCGGACACCGCCGCCATCACCGTGGGCGCAGGCAGCAACCTGCAGGACAACGTGGTGCTGCACGCCGATCCCGGCTTCCCCTGCACGGTGGGCGAGCGGGTCAGCGTGGGGCACGCCGCCGTCGTGCACGGCTGCACGGTTGAAGACGACTGCCTGATCGGCATGGGCGCCACGGTCCTCAACGGCGCAGTGATCGGCGCCGGCTCGCTGGTAGCGGCCGGCGCCGTCGTGCTCGAGGGAACGGTGGTTCCGCCCCGCTCACTGGTGGCGGGGGTGCCCGCCAAGGTGCGCCGCGAACTGACCGATGAGGAGTTCGACGGCGTGCGCGCCAATGCAACACGCTACGTGGAGCTCGCGGCGGAACACCGCGAGCTCCACGGCTAGCGTTGCCCGGACCTAGTTAGTCCAGGCTGATCGGGCCGATCTCGTCCAGCAGCTCGCCCGGGCCGGGGTTGCCGGGTGCGGATGAGCCGCCCAGGTGGTTCACCACGCCCCACACGGCGTTCAGTCCGGTGGTGACGGCGCCTTCCGCCCAGCCCGCGGTGAAGGACACGTCGTCGCCGGCCAGGAAGATGCCGCGCTGGGATTCCGGCAGCTTGTCCTGCTTGAAATGCGTGAACAGCCGCTGCTGGTAGCGGTAGTGGCCGGGCAGGTTGGCCTTGAAGGCGCCCATGAAGTTGGGGTCGGCCTCCCAGGACACGGTGATGGGCTGGCCCACGATGTGGCCGGCGATGTCCACACCCGGGTAGATCTGCTCCAGCGAGTGCAACATCAGTTCCACCCTTTCGTCGGCGTCCAGCGCCAGCCACTTCAGCGCATCGTCATTCCAGGTGTAGGAGAGCAGGATGACGGCGGGCTGGTCCGGGCCGTTGTCCAGCAGGTAGGTGGCGCGGTTCAGCCGGTCCGTCAGGGTCATGGACAGGACTTCGTTGCCCGTCTCCGGATCGATGTCCTTCCAGAACGGCCGGTCCACCATGACGAAGGTCTTGGAGGACTGCATGTAGTGCGAGCGCTCCATGGCGGTCCACAGCTCGGCCGGGAACAGCGCCTCCTCCGTATGAATGCGGGTGGACAACAGCCAGGACTGGCAGGTGGTCACCACGGCCGGGTAGCTGGCTTCGCGGCCCCAGCGTTCGCGGACCCGCAGGTTCCCGTCCGGGTCCCGGCTGATCTTTCCGACGGCGCCGCGCGGCGAGCCGGAGTGGAGCGAGGCAAGGGAGGTGCCGGCGGGCCAATGCACCAGGTCCGACGGCGCGTGCTGCCACAGTGCCTCGGGCAGCCGCTGAGCTCCCCCGCGGATGAAGCGGTGCTGGTCGTCGGCGTCGGTGTAGACCACGCGGAGGATTTCCAGGATGGAGTTGGGGAAGTCGGTGTCCCAGCCGCCGGTCCCGAAGCCCACCTGGCCAAAGGCCTCCCGGTGCGCGAACCCCGCCTTCCTAAAGGAGTCGCTGGCGGCGATGAAGCCGTAAAAGGTCTGCTCGTCCATCAGCGGGAGCAGTGCGTTCCACAGTTCCTTGATCCGCACGGTGTCCCGGGAACGGATGGCATCCTGCATCTCCGCGAATTTGGCGCCGTCATTGACGGCCGCTTTCCACGCGTCGGCCACTTCGCGGAAGAACGGGGGCAGGTCGCTGGACTTTTCGGCGTAGTGCTTCTTGCCTGCCAGTTCGATCACGGTACTGGAGGTGGCTTCGGCGAGGGGGTTGGGGAAGTCGGACGTTTCCAGCCCGAGCAGGTCCACGTAGTGGTAGAACGCCTTGCCCGAGACCGGGAACCGCATGCCGCCCAGGTCCGCCACGACGCCTGGCGCGGCCGGGAATGCGGCCGTACGGAGCCGTCCGCCGATCTGGTCCGCCTCGTACACCACGGGCCGCAGTCCCAGTTTCATCAGTTCATAGGCGGTGACCAGGCCGGAGAGTCCGGCGCCGATGACGGCGACTTCGGTGCCATACAGCTCCGGCGGCACCGAGCCCAGGCCGCCGGGGTGGGCCAGGTAATGGTCGTAGCTGAATGGGAAGTCCGGATTCAGCATGGTGATGGGAGCTGCCTGGTCCTCGCGGCGCGGCGCTTCCGCCGGCTGCGTGGAGGTGCTGGAAGGGTCGAAGGCCGGCAGTTCGGTGGCGATGGTCATGATTGTTCTGCTTTCACAGGTTCCTGGCGCGGGGCCATGGCGGTCAGTTCACGGTAGTCCAGCTCGCTGAGAGCCGCTACCTTGGAGTTCCGGCGTCCATAGCCGAAGTAGATGGCGGTGCCCACCAGCATCCAGGCGGCGAAGACGATCCAGGTGTCCGCTCCCAGGTTCGCCATCAGGTAGGCGCACATGAGGGTGCCGAGGACCGGCGTGAACGGGTACAGCGGGACCCGGAAGCTCCGCACCAGGTCCGGCTGGTTGCGGCGCAGGTAGATGACGGCAACGTTGACCAGGGCAAAGGCGAAGAGGGTGCCGATGCTGGTGGCATCGGCGAGCGCACCGAGCGGGACCAGGCCGGCGGTCAGCGCGACGGCGGTGCCCACAATGAGCGTGCCGGCGGCCGGGGTGCCGGTCCGCGGGGAAACGCGGCCGAAAACCTTCGGCACGAGGCCGTCGCGGGACATCGACAGGAGGATGCGGGTCTGGCCGTACAGGACGGTCAGCACAATGCTGGCGATCGCCAGCACGGCTCCGGCGGAGAAGACGAGGGCAATCCACGGCTGGCCGGTGAGCTCCTCCAGGATCTGGACGAGGGCGGCTTCCGTTCCGTCGAACCAGCCCCACGGCCGGGCCCCGATGGCGGCGACTGCCACCAGGACATAGATGCTGGTGACGATCACCATGGACAGGAGGATGGCGCGGGGAAGGTCCCGCTTGGGATTCTTCGCTTCCTCACCCGCGGTGGAGGCGGCATCGAAGCCGATGTACGAAAAGAAGACGCGGGAGGCGGCAGCGGAGACACCCGCGGCGCCCATGGGGAGGAGCGGTTCGAAGTTGCCGGCGTTGAACGCGGTGAAGGCAACAGCGCAGAAGAACAGCAGGATGCCCACCTTGATAACGACGATGGCGGTGTTGATCCAGGCGCTTTCGCGGGCGCCCCGCATCAGCAGGACCATGGCCAGCACCACGATGGCAACGGCGGGGATGTTCACCAGGCCGCCGTCACCGGGAGGCTGGGACAGTGCGTCCGGCAGCACCTGGCCAAAGGCCGCGAGTGCCTCGTTCACATATTGGCCCGCCCCTACCGCGACGGCGGCCACCGATACCGCGTATTCCAGCACCAGGCACCAGCCGCAGATCCAGGCCATCCCCTCTCCCATGGTGGCGTAGGAATACGAGTAGCTGGATCCCGCCACCGGCACCAGGCCGGCCATCTCGGCGTAGGACACCGCGGACAGCAGGGCGGCAAGGCCGGCGATCACGAAGGAGATCCAGATGGCGGGGCCGGCCAGCGGAACCGATTCTCCGAGGATCACCAGAATGCCGGTGCCGAGGGTGGCACCGACGCTGATCATGGTCAGCTGCAGGACGCCGAAGCTGCGCACCAGCGGCGTACCGCCGTCGCTGCCGTCAGCTTCCCGGACCATCTGGCCGATGGGTTTGCGGCGCAGGAGCTGGTCAGCCAGGCGCGGCCGGGGCGCGGCCGGGGCAATGGATTTTTGAGTGGTCACAGGCACGGTCACCGTTGACGTCCCTTCAGAGTAGTTTCGGTTTCCCCTCCTCTAGGCTGGCATGTGAGTCAGCTCTCAACCCGGTGCAGTTTGCCCTATAGTGATCACCCATGAGACTTATTGCACAATCAGGCGCCGGCACTGCCGCCGCGGTTTCGGGACAGGTCAACGTCGATCTTTCCGCCATTTCAGACAACATCAGGGCACTGAAATCACTCAGCAAGGCGCGTTTTTTCATGGCCGTGGTGAAGGGCAATGCCTACGGGCACGGGCTCGTGGAGGTGGCCCGCACCGCGGTTGGATCCGGCGCGGACTGGCTGGGGACGGCGCAGCTCCGGGAGGCCATCGAACTGCGGAGAGCAGGCATCACCGCCCCCATTCTGTCCTGGCTGTACCTGGCGTCCCAGAGCAGCGCGGACATCGTGGAGGCAGTCAGGAACAACGTCGACGTCTCGATCGGCAGCGTCCCCCAGCTGGAGGTGCTGGCAGGTGCCGCCAGGCAGCTGGGGCGTCCCGCCGTCGTGCACCTCGAACTGGACAGCGGCCTAAGCCGCGGCGGGGCGCGAAAGGAAGACTGGGCGGGGTTTGTTGCCCGGGCCCGGGAGGCGGAACTGGACGGGACGCTTCGTGTCCGCGGCATTTGGACGCACCTTGCCTGGGCGGATGTCCCTGCCCATCCAGCGAACGCCGCCGCCGTGGCCGGCTACGAACACGCGGTGGGGGAAGCGGAAGCGGCCGGGCTCACGCCTGAACTCCGGCACGTGTCCAGCTCCGCCAACATCCTCGACCGCCCGGAACACCACTTCGACATGGTGCGCGCCGGCCTGGCCATCTACGGGCTGGCACCCGCCGACCACCTGCATCCGGCCGACTTTGGCCTGCGTCCGGCGCTCAGCGTCGCGGCCCCCCTGGTCATGGTCAAGAAGGTTCCCGCCGGCACCGGCATCAGCTACGAGCACCAGGCCATCACCCATGAACCGCGCTACCTGGGACTCATCCCGCTGGGCTACGCGGACGGCGTCCCCAAGGGCATCAGCGGCCGCCCGCTGGTGACGGTTGGGGGCCGGCGGGTACCCGTCATCGGCAAGGTCTGCATGGACCAGTTCATGGTGGATCTCGGACCGGATCCCCTGGGCATAACCGTTGGCGATACGGCAGTGCTGTTCGGGGACCCGGCCGCCGGTGCGGCCAGCGCCGATGACTGGGGTGCCGCGATCGGCAGCCATGGGGACGAGATCATCAACAGGATCGCCCCGCGCCTGCCGCGCTCCTACACAGGCAGTGCGGGCCACAGCGCCGCCCGTGAATGCCCGGACTACCAGGAGCCGGCCGCGGCCGGGCCCGCCAATGCCTGAGCCCGCCGACGCCGGACGGCTGAGTTTCGTCACGCTCCAGCAGTTCCTTGAGCAGCTGCCGCCGTTGTTGAAGACACTTCACGACGGCGGCAGCGGCGGCCGCCTACTGCGCTGGGTCGAACCCAGCGAACTGGAGGACCCCACCCCCTACCTCCCCGAGGGAGAGTTCCTGCTCACCGCAGGCCTGCCCTTCCTGGGCGACGGCGGGTCCCCTGCCAACGTCGACGCCTACGTCCGTCGGCTGGTGGAGGCCGAGGTGGCGGCGCTCGGGTTCGGCATCAGGCCCTATTTCGACGCTGTACCCGACGCGCTGGTGGCCGCCTGCCGCCGGCACAACCTCACGTTGTTCGAAGTGCCGGAGTCGTTGCCGTTCGCCGCGATCGGCCTCCAGTTCTCCCAGCTCCTGGAGACCGACAACGCGCGGGTCTTCCGGCAGCTGGCCGAAACGAACCGGCAGCTCATGCGGGCCGTCCTCTCCCCGAAACCGGAGCATGAACTGCTGGCCGCACTGGTGCAGCGCGTCCCCGTGTGGGCACTGCTGGTGGGCGCCGACGGGCGGGTGCGGGCACGCGGCACAGGAGCCGGCGGCAGCTCCGCCGTCGAACTGTCCCTCCTGGAGCCCATGCTGCAGCGGCTGCTCTCCGGCAGTGGCCCGCGCGTGGAGATGGATGGCTTTGACCAGCCCGGCTCAGCACTCGTTGTTGGCCACCCGCTGCGCAGCACCAGGGACGCCAACCTGGGGGCCCTGATCCTCGGTTCCGATGCACCGCTCACCCCGGCGCAGAACAACGTGGTCCAGACCGCCGTCGGACTGCTGGAGCTGCTGGTGCGGCAGCGGACCAGCGGATCGCTGGCTCCCAGCCAGCTGGCAACCGCCGTGCTGCTGCATCCGGAAAGCCTTGCCACCGGCGGGACCAGGCAGATCAACGGGCTGAAGGACCTGCTGGCGCAAAGCCTCTCGTCCACAAGGTCAGCGCCGGTGCGCGTGGTGCAGGGCATCAAGGTGGAAGCCCCGGAATGGCCGGCCGGGGACAGCCCGGTGCGTGAACTGCTGCAGTGGCGCAGGATGTTCGATACGAAGCTGGTGGAGATCACGGACTACGGTTTCGCCGCCGTCACCCGCCTCAAAGTGGACGATGCCCTGCTCGCCGACGTCGAAAAGCTCGGCTGGCGCCTGGTGGTGGGCGAACCGGCGGAGCTCACCGGCCTCCCGGCCGCCTACCAGCGCGCGAGCTCACTGCGCAGCCAGGTCCAAAGGAGCGGCCAAAGCGTCCGGGCGGACGAGGTGTCCTGGTCCGTGGCCGGGCTGCTCGGCCGGGAAGCCGGAACCATCCTTGCCGGGCGGCTCCTGCGGCCGGTCCTGGAGCTGGAACCGGACCGGCGGGAAACGCTTCTCACCGTGCTGCACGGATGGCTCAGCGAAAACGGCAGCTGGGACGGCTCGGCCAAGCGGCTGGGACTGCACCGCAACAGCGTGCGGCGGCAGATAGGCGTCCTCTCCGAGATCCTTGAGATGGACCTCAACCAGGCCCAGGTTCGGGCAGAGCTGTGGTTCGCGCTGCAGTACGTGGACGCCTTGGCATAGGTGGCCGGCCGCGTCAGGCCTGGTTCTCCCATTCCCGGTACAGCGTGGGGCGGCGGTCCCGAAGATAGGGCACCTCGTCCCGTGCGGCCTGCACGGAATCCTTGTCCACCTCGGCAAACAGCAGGTCCGGCGCCTCCCCCGCCTCAGCGAGAAGGGAACCGTCCGGCCCCGCCACCACGCTTCCCCCCAGGAACGTGTAGGTATCCTCGCGCCCGCAGTGGTTGGCGTAGGCCACGTGAAGTTGGCTTTCCAGCGCCCGCGCCCGGATCAGGATTTGCGGCACCTCCTCGAACCCGGCGGAGAGCGCCGTGGGCACCAGGAGCAGTTCGGCGCCACTGGTGGCCGCCGCGCGGGCAGCCTCGGGGAACTCGATGTCGTAGCAGATCAGTAGCGACGTCCGGATGCCGTTGAAGTCCACGACGGCGGGAGGCGCAGCGGCCGCCGCAAAGGCCCGGTGTTCCTCCGCGCCAAAGAGATGCACCTTGGCGTAATTGAGGACTTCAGTGCCCTCGGCGTCCACGAGCGTGGCGCTGATGTGCCAGGACGCGCCGTTGTCCGGGGTGTTCCCGCCCGCTGCCACGGCAGGAAGGCTGTAGACAAGGGCAATCCCGTTCCGCCGCGCGATCCCGGCGAGCCGGGCACGGATAGCGGGAAGTTGTGCCGGGTCCAGCTCATCGCGGAGCCTGAGGGGTGCGTAGCCCACGGGAAACAGTTCCGGGGTCAGCAGCAGCGCGGCGCCTGCCCGGGCGGCTCTCCCGGCGGCGTCGTCGATGGTCCGAAGATTGGCCTCGACGTCCAGCACCACGGCATTTGCCTGGAGGACGGACAGCAGCATCATCGCCACCTTCCCTTCGACTGTCACCGGCCCGGAATGGAGCGCGGTTGGTTCCTGTCTTCCAGCGTAGCCAGCCGCCCCGGACAAGCTGATGGTCGTTTGGACCCGGCAGGAGCGGCCGCGGGACGTAATGCACCGGTCACCGGCCAGGGCATCCAGATGGCTGTCCTGACGATTTGCATTAGGGCCCCAAACGGGCGTATGCGTTAACTTCTTGACTCCAAGAGCAGCGATAGGGCAATGTTCTTAGCATGTCCGCAACCCCGCGCTCAACGAGGAGCAAACCCAAAAACCCCGGCTCTCAGTCTGCCCTGCGGCAGCTGAACCAGCAGCGGATCATAGAGACCCTGATGGGCGGCCCGTCCACCCAGGCCGAACTCGCGCGCCAGACCGGACTCTCCACCGCGACGGTCTCGAACATCGTCAAGATCATGCTGGACTCGGGCCTCGCGTCCACCGAACCCATCACCAGTTCCGGCAGGCGCGCACTGAACGTACGGCTGAACTCCAACGGCGCCGTGGCGGTGGGTATCGACTTCGGACGGCGGCATCTGCGCGTGGTCCTGGCCTCGCTGAGTTACCACGTCATCGCCGAGGAATCGGTCATGCTGCCCCTCGGGCACCAGGCGGACGAAGGCATCCAGGCGGCGGTGGCCCTGCTGGACAAACTGCTGCTCGAAAGCGGCGTGGAACGCAGCGCGGTGGTGGGCGCCGGCGTCGGAATTCCGGGCCCCATCGACCGGCGCACCGGGACCGTGGCACAGGGCGCGATCCTCCCCGAATGGGTGGGCATCAACATCCTGCAACATCTTGAGGAAACCTTGAGAATCCCCGTCTTTGTTGACAACGACGCCAACCTTGGCGCCTGGTCGGAGGTTACCTGGGGACAGCACACAGGGGTCAGCAACCTGCTGTTCCTGAAGATCGGTTCGGGCATCGGCGCGGGCCTGATCCTCAACGGCGCACCCTACTACGGCAACGTGGGAATCACCGGCGAAATTGGCCACGCCACGATCCACGAACAGGGGCTTGTGTGCCGCTGCGGGAACCGCGGCTGCCTGGAAACCATCGCCTCCACCACCACCATGATCGAGCTGCTCAGCCGCGGCGAAGACCCGCCGCTGACGCCGGCGGACATCGTCAGGAAAGCCCTGAACCGGGACCCCGCGACGCTGCGCGTGGTGGACGATGCCGGCCTGGCGGTGGGACGTGCCCTGGGCAATGTGGCCAACCTGATCAACCCCGAGGTGATCGTGGTTGGGGGGCCGCTTGCGGGTTTGGGGGACATCCTCCTGGACCCGATCCGGCGCGGATTGATCCGGCATGCGGTGCCGGTCATTGGCGAAACCACCACCCTCGCCATGTCCTCCCTGGGGGACCGGGCAGAGGCCCTCGGCGCGGCGGCTCTGGTGTTCCAGCACGCCGGAATCCGCAAGTCCTAGACCATTTCGTTATCCGGCAATTGCGTTAAAGACTTGACGACAATGGCTGTGATCCAGTTTACTTTTGGTTCAGACGGCCCTGCGCTTTGCCGGCCGGACAAAGAAGTCATTGCATTGGAGGGTTAGGGTTCATGACGTCCCAGACCACGCAAGCGGAGCCGATCATCCTTGAGATGCGCTCCATCACCAAGGAGTTCCCGGGCGTTAAGGCCTTGTCGAACGTCAACCTGCGGGTGAAGGCCGGCGAGATCCACGCCATCTGCGGCGAGAACGGCGCCGGCAAGTCCACCCTCATGAAGGTTCTCTCCGGGGTGTACCCCTACGGCAGCTACGACGGCGACATCGTCTACCAGGGGCAGGTCCAGCAGTTCCGGGACATTCGGGCCAGCGAGCACACAGGCATCGTGATCATCCACCAGGAACTGGCATTGATTCCCGAACTGTCCATCATGGAAAACATCTTCCTGGGCAACGAACCCACCAAGCGCGGCATCATCGACTGGTCCGAAGCCCGCCTGCGGTCCCTGGACCTGCTGGCACGCGTTGGCCTGCGGGACGACCCGGACACCCCCATCAAGGAAATCGGCGTCGGCAAGCAGCAGCTGGTGGAAATCGCCAAGGCACTGAACAAGTCGGTGAAGATCCTCATCCTGGACGAGCCCACGGCGGCCCTGAACGAATCGGATTCCCAGCACCTGCTGGACCTGATGCTGGGCCTGAAGGCCAAGGGCATCACCTCGATCATCATTTCGCACAAGCTCAACGAGATCGAGCAGATCGCCGACTCCATCACCATCATCCGCGACGGCAAGTCCATCGAGACGCTGGACGTCAAGAAGGACGGCGTGGACGAGGACAGGATCATCAAGGGCATGGTGGGGCGCACCCTCGAGTCCCGGTTCCCGGACCACACCCCCAAGATCGGCGAGGTGTTCTTCGAAGTCAAGAACTGGACGGTCGGCCACCCCAACGTCCAGGACCGGCTGGTCTGCAAGAACTCCAGCTTCTACGTCCGCCGCGGCGAGATCGTTGGCTTCGCCGGACTCATGGGCGCCGGGCGCACGGAACTGGCACGCTCCGTCTTCGGCCGCTCCTACGGACGCTTCATCGACGGCCACATCTACAAGGACGGCAAGGAAGTGGTCCTGAAGAACGTCCGCCAGGCCATCGACGCCGGCCTGGGGTACGTCACCGAGGACCGCAAATCCCTGGGCCTGAACCTGCTGGACGACATCAAGACCACCACCGTTTCAGCTGCCCTGAAAAAGATCAGCCACAACTCGGTGGTGGATCCCAACCAGGAGTTCACGGTGGCGGAGCAGTACCGCAAATCGCTGCGCACCAAGACCCCGTCCGTGGAGGAAGGCGTCGCCAAGCTCTCGGGCGGCAACCAGCAGAAGGTAGTCCTCGCGAAGTGGATGTTCACCGACCCGGACCTGCTGATCCTGGACGAACCCACGCGCGGCATTGACGTTGGAGCCAAGTACGAGATCTACGGCATCATCCAGCAGCTGGCCAACCAGGGCAAGGGCGTGATCGTCATCTCCTCCGAACTGCCCGAACTCCTGGGACTGTCCGACCGCATCTACACCATCTTTGAAGGCGCCATCACCGGTGTCCTGAACAAAGACGAGGCCAGCCAGGAAAGCCTGATGAAGCTGATGACCTCCGCCACCCGAAAAGCCGCCTGACCCCTGGACCACCCAGAACCTTCCGGACACAAGGACTGACACCATGAACGCCCTCAAAAAGCTGTTTGGCGGCAACACCCGCCAATTCGGCATGATCTTCGCCCTCGTGGCCCTGATCATCTTCTTCCAGTTCGCCACCGACGGCCGGACCCTGACCCCCGGCAACGTCATCAACCTCTTCAACGGCAACTCCTACATCCTGATCCTGGCCATCGGCATGGTCCTGGTGATCATCGCCGGCCACATCGACCTTTCCGTGGGTTCGGTCGCAGCGTTCGTGGGCGTCACCGTGGCCCTGGCCATCCGCGACTGGGGCATCCCCTGGTGGGCAGGCGTCCTGCTGGGGCTGGTGCTCGGCGCCGTGATCGGAGCCTGGCAGGGCTGGTGGACAGCGTATGTGGGAATTCCCGCCTTCATCGTGACCCTGGCCGGCATGCTGCTGTTCCGCGGCTTCAACCAGTTCGTGGGCAAGTCCAACACCATCCCGGTTCCGAACGATTTCCAGTACCTCGGCTCCGGCTACCTGCCCGAGGTCGGCCCGAACATCGGTTACAACAACCTGACCCTGCTGCTGGGCATCGCCGTCGCAGCGTTCGTGGTGGTGGGCGAACTGCGCTCCCGGGCCAGGGCCAAGGCGCTGGGCGCCGAAGTCCCGGAAATGTGGGTCACAGTTGTAAAGCTGGTCCTGATCTGCGCAGCGATCCTCTACGCCACGTATCTCTTCGCCACCGGCCGCCCCGGCACCTCCTTCCCCATCCCCGGCCTGATCCTGGCCGTCCTGGTGCTGATCTACGGGTTCATTTCCTCCCGCACCATCCTGGGCCGCCATGTGTACGCAGTCGGCGGCAACCGCCACGCAGCCGAGCTCTCCGGCGTCCAGTCCAAGAAGGTCAACTTCCTGGTCATGATGAACATGTCCATCCTGGCCGGCCTGGCGGGCATGATCTTCGTGGGCCGCTCCACAGCGTCCGGCCCGTTCGACGGCGTGGGCTGGGAACTGGACGCCATCGCCGCAGTCTTCATCGGCGGCGCGGCCGTCACCGGCGGTGTGGGCACCGTGGTCGGCTCCATCATCGGTGGCCTGGTCATGGCAGTGCTCAACAACGGCCTCCAGCTCCTCGGCGTCGGCGCCGACCTCACCCAGATCATCAAGGGCCTGGTCCTGCTGATCGCCGTCGCCTTCGACGTTTACAACAAGAGCCAGGGCAAGCGCTCCATCATCGGCATGCTGACCAGGAATATGGGGCGCCCGTCCTCCGGTCCCAGCGGCCCCATGCAGCCCGACGAAACAACCTCCACCAAGGAAGCGATCGCCAGGGAAGCCTGATGTTTGCAGCCTGAATACTGTTCCATCACACAAAGAAAGAGAACCAACAATGCGAATGTTTGGTAAAGCAGGAAAGGCCGCAGCGGTTGCTGCCATCGCAGCACTGGCGCTGACGGGCTGCGGCCGCTCGGAAACCCCCTCGGGCGGAGCCAGCGGAGGCGCTGGAGGATTCGAGCAGAACTCCTCCATCGGCGTCGCGCTTCCGCAGAAGACCAGCGAAAACTGGGTCCTCGCCGAGAAGCTCTTCAACGACGGCCTCAACGGTGCAGGGTTCAAAGCTGACGTCCAGTTCGCCAACGGCGGCGTCTCCGAGCAGCAGAACCAGATCAGCGCCATGGTCACCAAGGGTGCCAAGGTCATCATCGTCGGTGCCATCGACGGCTCGCAGCTGGGTACCCAGCTCAAGCAGGCCAAGGACGCCGGCGCCACCGTCATTGCGTACGACCGCCTCCTCCTGAACACCGACAACGTGGACTACTACGTGGCCTACGACAACTTCAAGGTCGGCGTGCTCCAGGGCCAGGCGCTGCTGGACGGGCTCAAGGCCAAGAAGCCCACGGGCCCCTACAACATCGAGCTGTTTGCCGGCTCCCCCGATGATGCCAACGCCAAGGTCTTCTTCGACGGCGCCATGAGCGTCCTGAAGCCGAAGATCGACGACGGCACCCTCAAGGTGGTCTCGGGCCAGACCTCCTTCGAGCAGGCCGTGACCCAGGGCTGGAAGGCCGAGAACGCCCAGCGCCGCGCCGACACCCTGCTCACCGGCAGCTACACCAGCGCCAACCTGGACGGCGTCCTCTCCCCCAACGACACCCTGGCCCGTGCAGTCCTGACCTCCGTCAAGGCCGCCGGCAAGCCGGTCCCCGTCGTGACCGGGCAGGACTCCGAGGTTGAGTCGGTTAAGTCGATCATGGCAGGCGAGCAGTACTCCACCATCAACAAGGACACCCGCAAGCTCGTTGAGCACGCCGTCACCATGGTGAAGGACCTGCAGGCCGGCAAGAAGCCCGAGGTCAACGACGACAAGTCCTACAACAACGGCAACAAGGTTGTCCCGGCCTACCTGCTGGAGCCGGTCATCGTCACCGCGGCCAACGTGAAGACGGCCTACACCGACGATCCGGTACTCGGCCCGATCACCAAGTAACACCACTCAGCGGAAAGCCCGGCCCCCTCGTGAACTGCTCCCCGAAAGTTGGACTGAGAAATCGGTCCTTCTATCGGGGAGCAGTTTTATGCAGGAGAGTAGTTCGTTATCTGATGAACAGCGCGAGACCGCGGTAGCGTTGTTCGA
>NZ_JAIFZQ010000005.1 GCF_019710585.1 Arthrobacter sp. MAHUQ-56
CAATTCATAAAAAATCGGTATCAACAAACATGGCACACTATTGAGTTCTCAAACAACAGACACACCCGGCACCACCCAAACCAAACATTCAGGATCGCTCCGGAGCAACTTTCCAAACCTACCCGACCCACCAGCACTTGGCAAATCCACGTTTCCGCGACCACCAACACCAGGATCAGCCCCCACCCACACAACAGCACGCTCAAAAGCGAACCATTTTCCAGGCCGTTCAGAAGGGGGTTTGGCCGCTATTTTTCCGCTTCAGCGGCGGCGACTCAGAAAACAATACACGCCCCACAACCCCACCGCAAATCCACCTTTCGGGGCGGGAGGTGCCGCCCAAAACCCCGGAATCACAGGGTGTTTGGCGGCATATCCTCCCCGAAAAGGCACCCGGTGTCCGGATACGTGCTGCTATGGAGTGGCTCACATCCGGCGGGACCCAGTCAGCACCCGCAGCGTCACTTCGAAGTCAGCCTCACGGGGTGTGAGCCGGTACCGATCCAGGACGCCGGGCCCGCAGGCCGCGGTCCCAACGCCGCGCATCTGATGATCCACATAGACGTAGCTTCGCCCGTCGGGGACCAGGTCGGAGCGGTGGGCAGCGGACTCCAGGACGGCAAGACTGTAGGGCCGCACCGTCAGGGCAAACGGCTCACCGGAAATCTCGAGAGTCCCGCCCCCTGTTTCGAGGACCGCGGAACGGACGCCGGAGCGTGCCCCTGACTCCTGGGGCCGGACGTAGTCAACATCCAGGTCAGCGAGGGGCAGTTCGAACCAGCCGGCACGCGTGCCCTGGCCCGTATCCGGATAACTCTGGTGCGGGCCGTGGCCGAACCAGCGCACCGTGGAGGTCGGCTGGCCCAATACGAACTCCAGGCCGATCCGCGCCCATTCCACCTCGAAGCCGGCATTGGCCCAGGTTCCCACGGGCCGGACCTGGGTGCGCAGCGTCAATGCACCCTGGCCGCTGGTCCAGACGTAATCCACCAGTACGCCGAACTGCTTGTCCGCCGCACCCATCCGCGTCCGCACCCGAAGGCACTCCCCGCCGTCGGGCGCCTGTTCTGCGCTGATGCCCAGCAGGCGGGTATGGAGCCGGTCAAGCCCGGCGTCCTTCCACTGGGCCGCAAGCGACCGGGGATCAGCGCCGCCCCACTCCCTGCCGAGGTCGTTGTCGGTGGGCGGCCACCACAGGACGAGGCCCAGCTTCTCAACGGGAATGCCGCCAATGGACACGGGCATTCCCGTGAACCGGCTGAAGACTGCTCCGCCCAGGCGGACTTCACTGCCCGCAGCCTCCACGAGGTCCAGGGCCGGGGCCGGCATGTCTGCCGCTCCATGGCGGACACCCTGCCCCCAGGCGACTTCGTGACCGGCGGCAGCCCAGGTGCTGTCAGCCGCCAGGACGGCACTGACGGTGAGGGCCGCGGACCCATCCCCGGGCAGCCCCTGTACGTAGCCGGCAACGCTTGCCGGGAGCACCACTGCCGCCTCCGACTGCGCTGCCAACGGCGGAACATCCACCGTTCCTTCAAGCCGCGTGCCGTCGTCGTCCGCCACCTTGTACTGGAAGCTGAAGGCTGAGGTGTCCGCAAAGTCCTGGCCGTTCCGCAGCCGGAAGCCCGTCCAGTCCGGCGCAACCTCGATGTGAAGCGGTTCAATGACCTTCTTGAAATCCAGCAGCCCGGGCCGGGGTTTGCGGTTGGCATCCACCAGGCCGTCCGTGACGAAATTCCCGTCGTGGACTTCCTCACCGAAGTCACCGCCGTAGGCGAACTGTTCGCCGCCGCCGGAAGCCGGGACGGTGATTCCGTGTTCCAGCCATTCCCACACAAAGCCGCCCATCAGGCGGGGATACTTTGTGAACAGGTCTTGGTATTCGCTCATCCCGCCGGGCCCATTGCCCATGGCGTGAACATATTCGCACAGCACGAACGGCATGGCGCGGCGGCGGGCGTCCAGGGCCGCGTCCTCGAGGGCAGGCTCAATGCCCTGCCCGATCAGCTCTGTTTCGGCCTGGCTCGCGTACATGCGGGAGTAGACGTCAACATGGGCTGAGGTCCAGTCTCCCTCGTAGTGGATGGGGCGGGAGGGATCGCGGTCCTTGGCCCATCGGGACATGGCAGCGAGGTTCCGGCCGGTGCCTGCCTCGTTGCCCAGGGACCACATGATCACCGAAGCGTGGTTCTTGTCCCGTTCCACCGTCCGGCGCATACGGTCCAGCAGGGCAGGTTCCCACTGCGGATCGTCACTCGGGTTCTGGGCCCATCCGGCGCTCTCGAAGCCGTGGGTTTCCAGATCGCACTCCAGCACCACGTAGAACCCCAACTGGTCCGCCAAGGCAAGGAATTCCGGGTGGGGCGGGTAGTGGGAAGTTCGGATGGCGTTGATGTTGTGCTGCTTCATCAGCCGCAGCTCCGCCTCCACCACGTCGCGGGGCACCACCCGGCCCAGCCGGGGGTGGTGTTCGTGCCGGTTCACGCCGCGCAGCAGGATGCGGCGGCCGTTGACCTTGAACTGGGCATCCTCGATGGTGATGCTACGGAAGCCCACCTGCAAGGAAACGGTCTCGCCGGGCGTGCTGACGGTTACCTCGTACAGCCGTGGATTTTCGGCGGACCAGGGTTCCACGGCGGCGAGCGTGGCTGCCTCGCTTGCAGGCAGTTCCAGGCCAAGTTCGGGAACACGTACGACGGCGTCAACGGGCTTCCCGCCGCGGGTCGCCTCGACGCGGAGGACGCCCTGGCCGGATTGATGGTGGTAGTCAGCGTGGACAAAGACGTCGTCGATGCCCTCCTCGGGGCGGGCCTGCAGGGTGACGTCCCGGAAGATGCCCGGCAGCCACCACATGTCCTGGTCTTCAACGTAGCTTGCGGCCGAGAACTGGGCCACCCGCACGGCCAAGGTGTTGGTTCCCGGGACCAGGACGCCGGAAACGTCGAACTCGTGCGGCAGCCTGCTCCCCCGCGTGGTGCCCAGTTCCACGCCGTTCAGCCACACGGTGCCGGCAGAGTCGATGCCGTCGAACCGCAGGAGCGCGTGCGGGAAGTGCTCCGGTCCGGCCTCGAAGGTCACCACGTGGTCGCCCACCGGATTGTGCTCCGGCACATGCGGCGGCTCCACCGCGAAGGGGAACTGCACGTTGGTGTAGGCGGGCGCACCGTACCCATGCAGGGGCCAGCTTGAGGGGACGGGAAGGGATGTAAACCCGTCCAGGTCCCCGCCGCGCTGCCACCCGTCTCCCGGAGCAGTGCGGATACCGTCGCTCAACCGGAACTGCCACTCGCCGTTGAGCAGCAGCTTCGGAGCATCGGTGGCCAGGAAGGCCCGAGGGGGAAGACTCCCTCCGCCTGGCCCGGGGCACTCGAGCTCGCGGACTTCGTCAGCACCGAGCTCGAGGCTCCGTGATGGTCTGGTGCGGGCTGCTACTGCGTGCGGAACGGGGGTGCGAACTGGCATGGATCGTCCTTCGAGGCTGGTTTCGGGTACATGGACGTGAACGTTCACGTATCGGCCCCAAGCCTAACCTTTCCCGTGGTGTTTGAGTAGGGGATCAGGCGGATTGGCGGCGCACCAGGGTGTGCAGCAGCACGAGTCGCGCCTCTTCGCTGCCTGCCTCCAAAGAGCCGGACAGCAGTCCGTCCAAGAGGTCGACGGCGGCACGCCCCACCGCACGCAGGTCCAGGGAGAGGGTGGTCAGCTCGGGGGTCAGAAGTTCTCCGAGCGGGATCCCGTCCATGCCGATGACCGGGCAGTCGCCGGGAACGGCACGCCCCGCTTCCTGCAGCGCCTTCAAGGCTCCGGCCGCCATCAGGTCATTGAACGCCAGGAGCCCGTCAATCTCCTCCTGGGCGGCGAGGAGCGTGGCAACCACTGCCTTGGCGCCGGCCGCGGAGGTGCTGGCTTCGCACCGACGCAGCTGGACCCCCAGGCCTTCCGCCACCGCCGCAGCCGCAGCTCCGCGGCCGGCCGAGGGGCGTCCCTGGTCCGAGTCCAGGTACGCGATATTCCGGCACCCCAGTGAAACGAGGTGGTTTAGGGCGAGCCGGGCGGCATGATGGTAGTCAAAGGAGATCGTACCTGCGGACCGCCCGGCAGGATGGTCAAGGCTGACGACGGGACGCCGGCCCATCATTTCCTGCGCCATCTCCGACTCCCTGCCGAGGTAGCCGATGAGGGCGTCCACGTGGGGTGCGAGCCGCTCAGCAGCGTCGAGCGCGCTGCCGGTTCCATGCCCGTAGTCGTCCACCACCACGTTCCAGCCACGGTTTGTGGCTGCTTCGACGACGCTGGAAGCGAAAGCGGGGAAATACGGGTTGGTGAGGTCGGGGATGGCGAGGCCTACGGAGATGCGGGCTCCCTGGACCAGGCCTTTCGCGAAGCGGCTGGGCGTGTATCCCAGCTCAGTTGCCAGTCTCCGCACACGTTCCCGCGTGTCCTGGCTGATGCCGGCCATGTCATTCATGGCCCGAGTCACGGTCTGCCGCGATACGCCTGCTGCGGCCGCAACGTCCAGGATGGTGGCACGTTTGCCCGTGGGGCCCTGGCTTCGGGAGGTCATAGAGCGTAAGTGTAGGCTCCGTTCCCGCAGTTGCTCTATTCGACCCATAGGGGCTCTTCGCGGCCCGTAGTGAATCGGCCCGCTGAAGGGCGATGGGGCCTCCCGGGACGGGGGCGCGTTGGGGTGGTGCCCGGGTGGCGGGGTGTCTAGCGTTTTGGTGGGTGGTGTGTTAAATGTGGGAGGCCCCAACCGTGTGGTTGGGGCCTCGACCATTGGTGTGTGTCCGGCGGTGTCCTACTCTCCCACACCCTCCCGGGTGCAGTACCATCGGCGCTGTGGGTCTTAGCTTCCGGGTTCGGAATGGGACCGGGCGTTTCCCCCACGCTATGACCGCCGTAACCCTTGTACCCGTCCCCCCCGTTGTTGCGGGGGCGGGAAGTCTGTGGTTACAACATCCCTGCCCGTGAGGGGCAGGTAGTGGTGTTATTCAATTGTGTGGTTCCTGGCTGTGCAACCCGGTGTTGGGGGTTGTTGGTTGGGAACCACATAGTGGACGCTAGCAGAGTTTGTATGTATCTGTGTGGTGTAAGTTGTTGGCCTATTAGTACCGGTCAGCTTCACGAGTCGTTAGTCCTCGCTTC
>NZ_JAIFZQ010000006.1 GCF_019710585.1 Arthrobacter sp. MAHUQ-56
GAAACCAGCTAAAAAACCATGCCAACCACGGGGTGGCGGCACAGCAAATTCAACCAATTCATAAAAAATCGGTATCAACAAACATGGCACACTATTGAGTTCTCAAACAACAGACACATTCGAATATTCCCGAAACAAATTCAATTTCCTGAATTTATATTCCGTATTTCTTCGCTGCGATGTTTCAAGCTTATTTCATTCATATTCACTTTTGCAAATCCGCTTGTTTCAGCGAATTCGTCCGGTGGAATGAATCCGCCCAGCAAAATAAGAAGCAATTTCCATCATCCACGTCCTGCGTGGCAAAGAATTGCTTCTTATGAGTTGGGGGTTTGTCACCACTCAGCGGCGGCGACTCAGAAAACAATACACGCCCCCCGGCAGCCGCGCAAATCGGCCGCATGGGGGCGTGTATGTGGTACTGCGGGGCAACGCGCTAGGGAACCAGCACCTCAACGGTGGCCAGGTTCTTCTTCCCCCGCCGAAGGAGGAGGTACTGCCCATGCAGCAGTTCGGATTCGGAGATCACCGCTTCGGGATCGAGCACCTTTTCGTTGTTCACGTAGGCGCCGCCTTCACCCACAGTGCGCCGGGCTGCCGACTTGCTCTCCGAAAGCCCGGATGCGACCAGCAGGTCCACAATTCCCAGCTCGTCCACCTGGACGGTGGCGGACGGAAGCTCGGAAGTGGCGGCCTGCAGCGTGGGCTTGTCCAGCGCGGCAAGGTCGCCGTTTCCAAACAGGGCGGCCGAGGCCGCAATCACCTTTTCGGTCGCTTCCACGCCGTGCACCAGGGAGGTCACTTCAAAGGCAAGCTTCCGCTGGCCTTCGCGGGCGAACGGACGCTCGGCCACCGACACGGCGATCTCTTCGATCTCGGCACGGGTGAGGAAGGTGAAGACCTTGAGCCGGTCCACAACGTCGGCGTCGGCCGTGTTCAGCCAGAACTGGTAGAACGCGTAGGGACTGCACATGCCGGCGTCGAGCCAGATGGCGTTACCCTCGCTCTTGCCGAACTTGGTGCCGTCCGAGTTGGTGATCAGCGGGGTTCCCAGCGCGTGCACGCTCTTGCCCTCCACCTTGCGGATCAGCTCCGTTCCGCTGGTCAAGTTGCCCCACTGGTCCGAGCCGCCTGTCTGCAGGACGCAGCCGTAGTCGCGGTAGAGCTGCAGGTAGTCCATACCTTGCAGGATCTGGTAGCTGAACTCGGTGTAGCTGATGCCTTCGTCGGAGTTAAGGCGGGAGGCGACGGCGTCCTTGCGCAGCATGGTGCCCACGCGGAAGTGCTTGCCGACCTCGCGCAGGAAGTCGATGGCGCTCAGCGGAGCCGTCCAGTCGAGGTTGTTGACGATCCGGGCGGCGTTGTCGCCCTCGAAGCTGAGGAAGCGGCTGACCTGCGCCTGCAGGTAGCCAACCCACTCGGCCACGGTGTCCTTGGTGTTCAGCGTGCGTTCGGCGGTGGGGCGCGGGTCACCGATCATGCCGGTGGAACCGCCCACGAGCCCCAGCGGCTTGTGCCCGGCAAGCTGAAGCCGCCGCATCACGAGCAACTGGACCAAGTTGCCCAGGTGGAGGCTCGGAGCGGTGGGATCGAAGCCGCAATAGTACGTGACCGGCCCGTCGGCGAGGAGCTTTTCGAGCTCCGCTTCGTCGGTGGAGACATGGACCAGGCCACGCCACTTCAACTCCTGCCAGACATTGGCAAAAGTGGGGTCGTTGCGCTGCGGTTCGAGGATGTTCAGTTCTGGCACGCCTTCTAAGTTAGCAGGATCGCGCCGGGTCAGCGGGCGATGCCTTCGGGTACCGGTTCGGCAGCGATCAGCCGCAGCCGCTGGGTGGGCCGGGTCATGGCAACATAGAGGTCCCCGACCTTGCCATGCCGGTGGTTGAGCATCATGGACGGCTCCAGCACCACCACACCGTCGAACTCCAGGCCCTTAGCCTCACGGGGGCTGATGACCACGATGTCCTGCTCGTAGCTGCCGGCCCCGGTGCCGATCCGGCGGCCGTAGGCGGCGCGGAGCGCTGCGGTGGCTTCCGGCAGCAGGTCACCGTCGGCAATCACGGCGAGCAGGCCGCCGTCGAGCGCCTCCAACTCCTCCGGCAGGACCTCGACAAGGCGGCTGACCACGGCGCCGGGCGCCACTTCGTCAATGATGGGCGACCAGCGGCCCTCCCGGACCGCCTTGGGCGCGGAAACCACCAGGCCGGCCGCGTTGGCCATGCGGACCGCGGCTTCGGCGATCTGCGAGGGCGTGCGGTAGTTGACGGTCAGCTCCTCCAGCTGCCAGCGGTCGCCGAACATCGGGGCGAGGGCGCCCTGCCACGAGTTCGCCCCGGCCACCGAGCTGGTCTGGGCGAT
Organism: Arthrobacter sp. MAHUQ-56; assembly: GCF_019710585.1. Lineage (GTDB taxonomy): Bacteria > Actinomycetota > Actinomycetes > Actinomycetales > Micrococcaceae > Arthrobacter. The sequence goes on from NZ_JAIFZQ010000006.1 coordinate 2,362, forward strand.
GTCGCCCACGATCGTGAAGGATTTCAGGGGGCAACGCCGGACCAGGAGCCGCCACTGCATGGGGGAAAGCTCCTGCGCCTCGTCAACCACGATGTGCCCGAAGGCCCACGTGCGATCGCTCGTTGCCCGTTCGGCAGCCGTCTGCCGGGCGAGCCGTTCCTGGTTCTGCTCCACCAGGTCCTCCGCGCTCATGAGCGCGTCCACACCGGCAGCCTCCATGTTGACGAGGGTCTGCTTCGCGTTCGCCAGGTCCCGGGCACGGTCGTGCTCCTGCTGCGCCAGCCCGCGTCCGGCGGCGGGGTCCAGCTCGCCCAGCAGCTCGGCGGCCTCATCCAGCAGCGGGACGTCGGATTCAGTCCATGGCGCGCCGGCCGGGCGCAGCAGCAGCGCACGCTCGGCGGGGGTGAGGTTGGGGGTGCAGAATTCCAGCACTTCCGGCTTGCTGAAGAGGTCGGAGATCAGCTTCTCCGGCGTCATCGGCATCCAGCACAGGTTCAGCGCAATCCGCACGTCGCGCGCTGTCCGGACGTCCTCGGCAAGATAGGAACGATCGGCGTTGTTACCGATGTTCCCGGCCTCGACGAGTTCGGTCATCTGCTCCGTCAGTTCGCGGAGCAGGATCTTGACGAACGTCACGCGGGCCTCGTTGTACGGCTTGCCGGTGGAACGCGCGCGTTCCCTGGCACGCCGGACCTGCTTGGGCGTGAGGGTCAGCTTACGGCCGTCCACCTCGAGGATCCGGTTCCGGGCCGGAACACGCATCCGGTTGGAGACCGCGTTGGCCACAATGGCGGCCATCTCCAGCTTGCCCTTCAACGCGGCAACGTCCGCATCGGTTTCCGGGACGGCCTGGATGCCGGGCATGAGCCGGCCAAGGCTCGCCATGACCACGCCGGTCTCGCCCAGGGACGGCAGCACCCGTTCGATGTATTTCATGAACGACGACGACGGGCCCACCAGCAGCACGCCTGCACTCTTGAGGCGGTCACGGTGGGTGTAGAGCAGGTAGGCGGCGCGGTGCAGCGCCACAGCGGTCTTGCCGGTGCCGGGTCCGCCCTGCACCACGACGGCGCCGGAGATGGAGGACCGGATGATCCGGTCCTGCTCCGACTGGATGGTGCTGACGATGTCCGACATGCGGCCGGTCCGCTTGGAGTTCAGCGCCGCCAGCAGGGCCCCTTCGCCCTGCAGCGATTCGTCATCGGTGAGCATGGCGGCGTCCAAGACATCGTCCTCGATGGCCTTGACGTCCCGTCCCTGCAGGATCAGGTGCCGGCGGCGGCGCACGCCCTGCCGGTCGAAGGCGGTGGCCTGGTAGAAGTGCCCGGCTTCGGGCGCCCGCCAGTCAACCATCAGCCGCTGCAGGTCTTCGGTGGTCAGGCCGATCCGGCCGATGTACTGCGCTTCGCCGGAGTCCAGGTCCAGGCGGCCGAACACCAGGCGGTCGTCCACGGCGTCCAGCTGCGCCAGGCGGTCCTCGTACAGTGCGGCGAACGCGTCACGTTCCGAAACGTTCTGCATGGTGCCCACGGCTCCGGCCCGGCGGACCTGCGCCAGCTGGCGGCGCTTTTCCTCGCGGAGCTCTTCCAGCCGGGCATACAGGCCGGCTACATACTCCCGTTCGTGAGCCAATTCGGCGTCGTGCATCAACGTTCCCCTATCGCGAAAGACAGACCGTCCATTCTACAACCATTTCGATTAACGCTGGTCAAATGTGGCGGTGCCCGGCGGCGCGTCCGCTGCCTGGCGGCGGACCCGCGGCTTCGCTGCCTTGTACTTCGACACAGTGGGGTCGCCCGCGAGCCAGAACCGCCAGGCGTACTGCTCCGATCCCCCGGCCCCCGCCACGCCCACCCGGGGGCCGGAACTGACGGGACCGCCGGGGACGGCCGGAAGCTCCAGCCTGAAGGGTGGGGCCAGCGCGTCGCGTCCGCTGTCCGCCGTCGTAAGTCCCAGCGCCTTGGCCAGGCGGGCCGGGCCGCTGGCGAGGTCGGCGGAATTCTTCGACGTGGGCCGCCGCCGCTGCGCCAGCTCCAGCCCGTCCACGATCTCGCCTGCGCGCAGCAGGAGCGCGGACGCCACGCCCGCCGGGCCGCACACGATGTTGGTGCAGTGATGCATTCCGTAGGTGAAGTAGACGTAGAGGTGCCCGGCGGGGCCGAACATGGGAGCGTTGCGCGGTGTGGGGCCACGGTAGGTGTGCGAACCCGGGTCGGGGTGCAGGGAATCCTCGGGCCCAAGGTAGGCCTCTATCTCCGTGAGCCGTACGGAGACGGCACCGTCCCGGGATTCATGGGTCAGCACGGCGCCCAACAGCAGTGGGGCAAGCTGGCGGGCGTCTCCCGAGAGGAAGTCCCGCAGTTCCATTCCGGCAGGCAAGGCGCTGTGGTTCATTGATTGACCTTACCCGGCTGGCACGGCTTTCATCCGCGCCATGAAGCGGCCGGCCACTGGTTGCCGCCGCGCCACGGCCATGTCCGATTTCCGCTAGAAGCAGCTCCCGTGGGCTGGCAGGATTGGGGCATGGACTTCTGGCAGCGCTACCGGGCCATCGACGCCCGCGATCCCCGCTTCGACGGCCAGTTCTACACCGCGGTACGTACCACCGGGATCTACTGCCGGCCATCGTGCCCCGCACGGACCCCCAAGGCATCTAACGTCACGTTCTACGAGACATCCGCCGCCGCCCACGACGCCGGATACCGCGCCTGCAAGCGGTGCCTGCCCGAGGCCGTGCCGGGCACGCCGGCCTGGAACGTGCGGCAGGACATCGCCGGGCGCGCCATGCGGCTGATCAATGATGGCGTCATCAACCGGGACGGTGTGGAAGGCCTCGCTGCCCGGCTTGGCTACTCTCCCCGCCAGCTGAACCGGATCCTGACCCAGGAACTCGGTGCCGGCCCCCTGTCGCTGGCCCGCGCGGGCAGGGCCCAAACCGCGCGAACGCTGCTGGTGTCCACCCCGATGAAGCTGGCGGACATCGCCTTTGCCGCCGGTTTCAACAGCGTGCGGCAGTTCAACGACACCATCGCCGAGGTGTTCGGCATGACGCCTACCGCACTCCGCGGCACAGCCCCGCTTCACGGCGCGGGAACGCACCGGAAGGACGGGGGCTCCAGTACATCGCTGGTGCTCAGCCTGCCGTACCGGGAACCCTTCGACCCCGGAATCTTCTCCTTTCTGGCTGTCCGTGCGATCCCCGGGATCGAGGAAGGTACGCCCACCTCTTACGCGCGCACCCTGCGGCTCCCCCACGGCGACGCCCGGTTCCGGGTGGAGTACGACGACGGCGCCCGGGGGCGGCCCCTGACCCTCACTGTCGGCGCGGTGGATCTCCGTGACCTTCCCGCGCTGCTCAGCCGGATCCGCAGGCTCTTCGACCTGGACGCCGATCCGGCAGCCATTGACGCCGTGCTGGCAGCCGACAGCCGCCTGGCCCCCTCGGTCGCCCAGGCCCCGGGCATGAGGATGCCCGGAGCCCTGGATCCGCAGGAGCTGCTGGTCCGTGCCATGGTGGGGCAGCAGATCACGGTGGCGGCGGCACGGACGGCCCTGACCCAGCTGGCCGCGGCCGGCAGTCCCAGCAGTACCCCCGGAGACGGGCTGGACCGGCTGTTTCCTGCCCCGGCCGAAATCGCTGCCGCGGGACACCTGCTGCGCGGTCCCCGGCGGAGGACGGAGTCGCTGCTGCAGGCTGCGGCCGCCATGGCGTCAGGCCGGCTCGACTTCGGGTACGGCAATGACCTGCCTGGCCTCACGGCCGCGCTGCTGCCCCTGCCGGGGGTGGGTCCCTGGACCGTAGGGTACGTGGCCATGCGTGTCCTGGGCGCCCCTGACATCTTCCTCGCCAACGACGCCGCGGTCCGGAACGGCGTCCGCGCCCTCGATAATGGGGAGCACGCCTTCAGCCCGGACTTCCGTGAAGCCAGCCCGTGGCGTTCCTACGCCACCATGCACCTCTGGCGGGCAGCGGCACGGCCCCCAGCGGCACGGCCTGGCAAGACCTCCGTAACCACCATTCCCGCGAAAGGGATGCCATGAAAGCGCAACTGTTGGAAATGTCCACCCCTGACGGGCCGTTCACCATCCTCGCCCGGGGCGGCGTGGTCCTGGCCTCGGGCTGGACGGCAAGCCTGGCGGACCTGACCGGGCAGGTCCATCCCGGCCTGCGCCCGGACGCTGTTGAAGAGGTGCGGGACCTGGCCAGCATCTCGTCCGCCGTCGAAGCCTTCTACTCGGGAGATCCGGTCCCGGCCATGGCCGTGCCCGTCCTCCAGCAGTCCGGGCCGTTCCGCGCCCACGCCTGGGAGGTCCTGCGGGAGGTTAAGCCCGGGTTTCCGGTCACGTACAGCGAATACGCGGCCCTGGCAGGGAACCCCCGGGCCGTCCGGGCCGCTGCCAGTGCCTGCGCCTTCAACGCGGCCGCCCTCTTCGTCCCCTGCCATCGCGTGATCCGCACCGACGGCTCCCTGGGCGGCTTCCGGTGGGGCCTGCGGGTCAAGGAAAGCCTGCTGGCCCGCGAAGCTGCCTAACCCTATTTGGCAGCAGGCATGGCGGAAGGCCAGGGCAGCAGTTCGGGAAGGTCGGTGCTGTCGCCGGCCGCGGAGGCGCGCAGGCTGTCCAGTGATGGTTCGCGTCCGGCGAGCCACGCGGCAATGTCCGTCACCATGCCGCTGACGACGACGGTGCTGCCGCCGGCACCGAGGGTCAGCGGCGGAAGGGCAACGGGCTGCAGCACGAACCGGGCGGATGCCGGAACACGGGCGGCCAGGAAATCGAAGAGGTGCGAGCAGAACTGGCCGCTCCAGGTTTCCGGTCCCCTGCCCGTGGCCAGGTCGGAGGTGTGGATGACGAGTTCCCTCCAGAGCGCCAGCCCCGCGTCGAAAATCACGCCATTGCGGAATGCGATGGGCGTCTGCCATTCGTCCGCTTCCAGCGCATCAAAGGCTGCCAGCGCCCGCTGCAGCGCGGCATCCACGTCCTCCCGGTGCTGCGCAAGGCGGTGCCCGGCGGCGAGATCGATGGCGCGGTTGCGTCCTTCCATGCCGCCGTCGTACAGCTCCACTGTCTGGCCGTTCCGGCCGTACTCCACCTGGCGCGCCAAGGCATTGCAGATGCCGGCAAGGTGGGCCAGCACATGCCCGCGGCTCCAGCCCGGCAGGCTGGATGGTGCGGCAGCGCCGTCGGCGGGGATGCGGTCCAGCTCGGCGGCCAGGGCATCGGCAGCCTTGTGCAGTTCAGCCAGCAGGGCGGCAGGAGTTGGAGAGGTCATGCGGCCAGCCTAGCCGAGTGGTCAGTCCAGTGGGCTTCCGTCCGGCCCGACACGGTGCCGGACGTGGTCGCCGTCGTTGCTGGCCTGCCAGAACTCGATTTCGGTGGGCCGCAGGGCGTAGAGCTGCCAGTTCGGATTGTCACTGCCGTCGGCGCGGGGCCGCTCGTGCCAGTCGACGGCGGATGCTTCTGTGGAGAGTTCAACCACCGTGCCCACCACCCGCACCTGGCGGCCCAGGCGGGCCCAGTAGAAGTTCATCGCTGCCCTCGGCAACTCCGCCAGTTCCCGGCCCTTGCGGGACGTACGGGACGTGGCGAAGTGCCAGCCGTCGTCGTCAATGTTCTTCAGGATCAGCATCCGGGAGGACGGTTGCGGACCGTCACCGGAAGCTGCGCCCACCGTGGCAAGGCTGAAGGCGTGCGGCTGCTGCTCCCCCGCGTCCAGCGCCTCATCAAGCCACTGCTTGAAGAGCAGGGCGGGCTCCTGCGGCGCTTTCTCCGGGTCGAAAGCGGGCAGGCCGGAGGGGAAGTCGGGAAGGGTGCGAAGGAACTTGCGGAAGGTTTCGCTCATGGAGCCAGCCTAACCACAGACGCAAAGGGCCCCGCGGATATCCGCGGAGCCCCTGAACCCTGCTGGTTACTTTGCGTACTCCCTGACGCCGGCAAGCTCGCCTTCCAGCGCTGCCAGCTGGCGTTCGACGGCGGCCGGTGCCGTGCCGCCCTGGGAGTTGCGGCTGTTCAGGGATCCCTCGGTGGACAGGACCGTGCGGACCTCGGGGGTGAGGTGCTCCGAGATCGCCGCATATTCCTCGTCCGTGAGGTCCCACAGCTCCACGCCGCGGGACTCGGCCTGCTTGACGGCGGCGCCGGACAGCTCGTGCGCCTCGCGGAACGGCACGCCCTGGCGGACCAGCCACTCGGCGATGTCCGTGGCCAGCGCGAAGCCCTGCGGGGCCAGCGACTCCATCCGTTCGGTGTTGAACGTCAGGGTGGCGATCATGCCGGACACGGCCGGGAGCAGCAGCTCCAGGGTGTCGGCGGCGTCGAACACCGGTTCCTTGTCCTCCTGCAGGTCGCGGTTGTACGCCAGCGGCAGGCCCTTGAGCGTGGCCAGCAGCCCGGTCAGGTTGCCGATCAGCCTTCCGGCCTTCCCGCGGGCGAGCTCCGCCACGTCCGGGTTCTTCTTCTGCGGCATGATCGAGGACCCTGTGGAGTACGAGTCGTGCAGCGTGACGAAGGAGAACTCCTTGGTGGCCCAGAAGATGACTTCCTCGGAGATCCGGGACAGGTCCACGCCGATCATGGAACAGACCCAGGCGAACTCGGCGAAGACGTCGCGGGACGCGGTGCCGTCGATCGAGTTGTGCACGGCGGAGTAGAACCCAAGGTCTGCAGCCACCGCTTCCGGGTCGAGGCCGAGCGAGGACCCGGCCAGCGCGCCGGAGCCGTAGGGTGAAACCCCTGCCCGCTTGTCCCAGTCCTGAAGGCGCTGCACGTCGCGCAGCAGCGCCCAGGCGTGGGCCAGCAGGTGGTGGCTGAGCAGGACCGGCTGGGCATGCTGCAGGTGGGTACGGCCCGGCATGGCCACGCCGTGGTGGGCCTTGGCCTGCTCCACCAGCGCGTCAACGGTGTCCAGGACCCCGCGGGCGATGATCCGGGCGTGGTCGCGCAGGAACATGCGGCCCAGCGTGGCTACTTGGTCGTTGCGGGACCGGCCGGCGCGGAGCTTTCCGCCCAGCTGGGCGCCGGCCCGCTCGATCAGCCCGCGCTCCAAGGAGCCATGCACGTCCTCATCCGACTCCGCCGGCAGGTAGGCGCCGGAAGCCACATCCTCGTCCAGCCGGGTGAGGGCGGCAAGCATGCCTTCGAGCTCGGCATCGTCCAGCAGCCCGGCCTTGTGCAGCACGCGGGCGTGCGCCTTGGAACCGGCGATGTCGTAGCGCGCCAGCCGCCAGTCGAAGTGCGTGGACTTGCTCAGGGCCGCGAGGGCGTCGGCGGGGCCGCCGGCGAACCGGCCGCCCCACAGCGCACCTGTGTTCGTAGCCTCCAGTTTTTGCTCAGCCACAGGGGCTACTTCCCTGCGACCCGGATGTCGCGGCCGGAGGCAACCTTGGCGGACATGCCCCACAGCTCAATGAAGCCGCGGGCCATGGACTGGTCGAAGGTGTCGCCGGTGTCGTAGGTGGCCAGCGAGAAGTCGTACAGCGAGGTGTCGGAGCGGCGGCCGTTGACGATGGCCTGGCCACCGTGCAGGGTCATGCGGATGTCACCGGAGACGTATTTCTGGGTGTCCTCGATGAAGGCGTCCAGCGAACGCTTGAGCGGGGAGAACCACTGTCCGTCGTACACCAGCTCGGCCCAGCGCTGGCCGACGGTGGCCTTGAAGCGGGCCTGCTCGCGCTCGATGGTGACGTCCTCGAGGTGCTTGTGGGCGGTGATCAGCGCCATGGCACCCGGGGCTTCGTAGATCTCGCGGGACTTGATGCCCACCAGGCGGTCCTCGACGACGTCGATGCGGCCCACGCCCTGGGCGCCGGCGCGGCGGTTGAGTTCCTTGATGGCCTGCAGCGGGGTGACCTTGACGCCGTCGATCGCCACGGGAACGCCTGCTTCGAAGGAGATGATGACTTCGTCCGGTGCCGGCGGGAACTCCGGGGTGGCGGTGTAGTCGTAGATGTCCTTGGTGGGGGCGTTCCAGATGTCCTCGAGGTAGCCCGTTTCCACGGCGCGGCCCCAGACGTTCTGGTCGATCGAGTACGGGTTCTTCTTGGTGGTCTCGATGGGCAGGCCCTTTTCCTCGGCGAAGGCGATGGCCTTGTCACGGGTGAGGGCGAGGTCGCGGACGGGTGCGATGCACTTCAGGTCCGGGCCGAGGGTCTGGATGCCCACTTCGAAGCGGACCTGGTCGTTGCCCTTGCCGGTGCAGCCGTGGGCCACGGTGGTGGCGCCGAATTCGCGGGCAGCCTTGACCAGGTGCTTGACGATGACGGGGCGGGAGATGGCGGACACCAGCGGGTAGTGGCCCTGGTAGAGGGCGTTGGCCTTCAGCGTAGGCACGCAGTACTCGTTGGCGAACTCGTCCGAGGCGTCGGCCACGTAGGCCTCAACGGCGCCGCAGCCCAGCGCGCGCTGGCGGATGGTCTCCAGCGATTCCCCGCCCTGTCCGACGTCGACCGCCACGGCGATGACCTCGGCGCCGGTGGCTTCACCGATCCAGCCGATGGCTACGGACGTGTCCAGGCCGCCTGAGTAGGCCAGCACGATGCGTTCAGTCACTTTGCATGCTCCTTGTTGGGGATTGTTGTGTTTGTCTTCAAGCTTATTGCCCGGCCTCTTCAGCCAGTTGCAGGAAGCGGGCGGCCAGGTCCGGTCCGCCCAGCGGATCGCGGGACACCAGCAGCACGGTGTCGTCGCCGGCGATGGTGCCCAGGATGGACGGCATCACCGAATGGTCGATCGCCAGGGCCAGGAAGTTCGCGGCGCCGGGCGGGGTGCGCAGCACCACGAGGTTGGCCGAGGCCTCCGCGGTCACCAGCAGTTCGCTGCACAGCCGTGCGAGGCGGGCGTCCAGGATTTCCTGGGTGACCCCGCTTTTGGCGGCACGTTCGCCGCCTTCGCCGGGCACCGCGTAGACCAGGACGCCCTCCTTGCCGCGCACACGCACGGCGCCCAGTTCCACCAGGTCGCGGGACAGTGTGGCCTGGGTGACCTGTACACCGTCGTCCGCGAGCAGCGCCGCCAGCTCCGCCTGCGACCGGACGGACTGCCCGGTGAGGATCGCGGTGATGCGCGCCTGCCGGGCTGTCTTGGTGGCCGGGCTGGAGCCCGCCACCGACGGGTTGGTGGACACTAGAACGTGCTCTCCCCGGTGCCTTCGACCGGTGCGAGGCCCTCGACGAAGGCCAGGCCGGACTGGTGCATCAGCCATGCCATCAGCGCCTTCTGCGCGTGCAGCCGGTTTTCCGCTTCGTCCCACACGACGGACTGGGGGCCGTCGATGACATCGGCGGAAATTTCGTAGCCACGGTAGGCGGGCAGGCAGTGGAGCACGACGGCGTCATCCGCAGCGAGTGCCATGGCATCCGAGTCGACGGAGTAGTCCCGGAACAGCTGCATCCGGGCTTCCTTTTCGGTTTCCTGGCCCATGGACACCCAGGTGTCGGTGGCGACGACGTCCGCGCCCTGCAGCGCTTCCTTGGCGTCGGTGGTGATGAGCACGGAGCCGCCGGTTTCGGCGGCGCGCTCCCCGGCCGCCGCCACGATGTCCGCGGCCGGGAGGTAGCCTTCCGGTCCGGCAATACGGACGTGCATCCCGGCCGTGACGCCTGCCAGCAGATACGAGTTGGCCATGTTGTTGGCGGCATCACCGAGGTAGCTCATGGTCAGGCCCTTGAGCCCGCCCTTGTGCTCCTTCACGGTGAGCAGGTCGGCGAGGAGCTGGCACGGGTGGTAGTCGTCGCACAGGGCGTTGATGACCGGCACCTTCGAGTTCTCCGCCATGGCCACCAGGCCGGCGTGCGCACCGGTGCGCCACACGATGGTGGACACCATGCGCTCGAGGACCCTGGCGGTGTCCTCCACTGATTCCTTGTGGCCGATCTGTGCCTCGCCCGGGTTGATGACCAGGGCGTTGCCTCCCATGTCGGCGATGCCGGTGGCAAAGGATACCCGGGTGCGGGTGGAGGTCTTGTCGAAGATCACGGCTACGGTCTTGCGGCCGCTGCCTTCGGCGGCGAACGGCTGGACACTGTAGGGGGCGGCCTTCATGCGGGCAGCGAGCTCCAGGACCTCGGCCTGCTCGGCGGGCGTAAGGTCGGTGTCCTTGAGGAAGTGCCGGGTGGTTGCGGAAGTCACTGGGCGTCCTTTGCTGCTTGGAGGATTGCCGGGAAGGCGGCAAGGAAGGTGTCGGCCAGTGCCGTGGTGAGGATCAGGGGTGGGGCAAGGCGGATGGTGCGCGGGCCCGGGCTGTTGACGATGAACCCGGCGTCCAGGGCGGCCTGCACCACTGCCGGAGCGACCTCCGCGTCCAGGTCGAAGCCGATCAGGAGGCCTTCCCCGCGGACTTCGGTGACTCCCGGGATCGCGGCCAGCGCCGAGCGCAGGTGCTCCCCCACGGCCTTGACGTTCGCAAGCACATTCTGGCTTTCCAGGGCGTGCAGCGTGGCGAGGGCGGCCGCCGTCGCCACCGGGTTGCCGCCAAAGGTGGTGCCGTGCTGGCCCGCGGACAACAGCGACGACGTCTGCTGACCGAACGTGATCAGGGCGCCGATGGGGAACCCACCACCGAGGCCCTTGGCCAGCGTAATGGCGTCGGGGACGATGCCTGCGTCCTCGCTCGCGAGCCACTTGCCGGTGCGGCCGATGCCGGTCTGGACCTCGTCCAGGATCAGCAGGGCGCCGGCCTTGCTGGTGGCATCCCGCGCGGCCTTGAGGTAGCCCAGGGGCAGCGGCCTGACGCCGGCTTCGCCCTGGATGGGCTCCAGGAAGACGGCAGCCACCGTTTCATCCACGGCAGCCTCCAGCGCGGCGATGTCGCCGAACGGGATGTGCACCACTCCGCCGGGCAGCGGCTCGAAGGGGGTGCGGTAGGCTTCCTTGGCCGTGAGGGCCAGCGCCCCCATCGTGCGGCCGTGGAACGCGCCTTCAAGGGCAATGATTTTGGTCCGTTTGGCGGCGCTGCCACCCGTGTTGCGGCGGGCCAGCTTGAACGCGGCCTCGTTCGCCTCGGTGCCGGAGTTGCTGAAGAAGACCTTCGAGCCGGCGGGCGCCTTGGCAAGCTCAAGCAGCTTCTCGGCAAGGGCCACCTGCGTGGGGCTGGTGAAGAAGTTGGAGACATGGCCCAGGGTGGCCAGTTGGCTGGAGATGACCGACGTCACGAAGGGGTGGGCGTGGCCCAGGGCGTTGACGGCGATGCCGCCCAGCAGGTCCAGGTATTCCTTGCCGTCGGCGTCCCACACCAGGCACCCGGCGCCGCGCACCAGGACACGCTGCGGGGTGCCGAACACGCCCATCAGCGAAGAGGAGTAGCGGGACAACCACTCGGAGCCGGCGTGGCCTGTGGTTTCCACCAGCTCGGTCACCGGGGTAGCGGCCGGCTCAACCACCGGGGTGTTCTTGTTCATCCGTTGATCTCCTCGTCCGGGACAACCTGGGTGCCGATGCCCGCTGTCGTGAATGTTTCAAGAAGCATCGAGTGGGGCAGGCGCCCGTCCACGATGTGCGCGCGTTCCACTCCCTCGTCGATGGCCTTCAGGCAGGCGGCCATCTTGGGGATCATGCCCGATTCGAGCCGGGGCAGCATGTCCCGCAGCTCGGAGGCCGTAAGGGAGGAAATCAGGGACGACTTGTCCGGCCAGTTGGCGTAGAGGCCTTCGACGTCGGTCAGGATCACCAGTTTGGAGGCGCCCAGCGCGGAGGCGACGGCGGCCGCAGCGGTGTCGGCGTTGACGTTCAGGACCTGCCCGGTGGCCTGGAACTGTGCCGCATCGGCGGCATTGGCAGGGTCAACGATCTCGGGGGCGACTGTGGAGATGACCGGTATGCGGCCGGCCTCGAGGATGTCCATGATGCCGGTGGGGTCGACGCCGACCACCTCGCCTACCAGCCCCAGGTCCACCTCTTCGCCGTCCACCACGGTCCCGGTCCGCACGGCGCGGAGCAGGCCGCCGTCTTCACCCGACATACCCACCGCGTAGGGGCCGTGGGAATTGATCAGGCCCACCAGTTCCCGGCCCACCTGCCCGGTAAGGACCATCCGGACCACGTCCATGGCTTCCGGCGTGGTGACGCGCAGGCCGCCCTTGAACTCGGATTCGATGCCGAGCCGGCCCAGCATCGAGTTGATCTGCGGGCCGCCGCCGTGGACCACCACGGGGTGGATGCCCACGTGGTGCAGGAACACGATGTCCTCGGCGAAGGCACGGCGGAGATCGTCGTTGACCATCGCGTTGCCGCCGTACTTGATCACCATGATGCTGCCGGCGAACCGCTGGATCCAGGGCAGGGCCTCGATCAGGGTAGCCGCCTTGTCCTGGGCGTCGGACATGCTGGTGGTTTCACGCGTCTGGGTGTTCATGCTGTCACTTTCCGCAGCGGGCGCCTGGCCCGCCGCCCGGCCTAGCTGGAGTAGGCGCTGTTTTCGTGGACGTAGTCGTGGGTGAGGTCGTTCGTCCAGATCGTGGCTTCGGCGTTGCCTGCCTGCAGGTCGATCTCCACGTGGACCTCGCGCGGCTCCAGGTCCACCAGGCCGCGGTCGTCACCGATGCTGCCGTTGCGGCAGATCTGGACCCCGTTCATGGCAACGTTGAGCTTGTCCGGCTCGAAGGCGGCGTCGGTAGTGCCCACTGCCGACAGGACGCGGCCCCAGTTGGGGTCCTTGCCGAAGATGGCGGCCTTGAACAGGTTGGACCGGGCTACGGCGCGGCTGACTGTTTCGGCATCCGCTTCGCTGGCCGCGTTGAACGTGCGGATGGCGATGTCATGGCTGGCGCCCTCGGCGTCCGCGATCAGTTTCCGTGCCAGCTCGGCGCAGACCTGGGTCAGCCCGGTACCGAAGGCCTCGGCGGAGGGCACGGCGCCGGAGGCGCCGGAGGCCAGCAGGACCACGGTGTCGTTGGTGGACATGCAGCCGTCGGAATCGGCGCGGTCAAACGTGACGCGCGTGGCGTCGCGCAGGACGACGTCGAGCATTTCGGATTCAACTGCGGCGTCGGTGGTGAGGACCACCAGCATCGTTGCCAGGCCGGGGGCCAGCATTCCGGCGCCTTTGGCGATGCCGCCGATGCTGAACTCATTGCCGTCGGCGTCAGAGCCGATAAAGAGCGCAGACTTGGGCACGCTGTCCGTGGTCATGATGGCGGTGCCGGCATCCGGTCCGCCGTCGGTGCTCAGCGCGGCCGCCGCCGCCTCGACGCCGGGGAGGATCTTGTCCATCGGCAGTTGCTCGCCGATCAGGCCCGTGGAGCAGACAAAGACGTCGGTGGCAGAAATGCCCAGGACCTCGGCCACTTTTTCCGCTGTGCTGTGGGTGTTCTGGAAGCCGGTGGGTCCGGTGCAGGCGTTGGCTCCGCCGGAATTGAGGATGACGGCGTCCACGCGGCCGTCGGAGACCACCTGGCGGGACCAATGCACGGGGGCTGCTGCCACGCGGTTGCTGGTGAAGACGGCGGCGGCGGCCTTGGCAGGCCCGTCGTTGACGACCAGGGCGAGATCCGGGTTGCCCGAGGCCTTGAGTCCGGCGGTGATGCCGGCTGCCCGGAATCCCTGGGGTGTGGTGATGGTCACGGGGCTACTCCCTGCAGGTTGAGGCCGGCGGTTTCGGGCAGGCCGAGTGCGATGTTCATGGACTGCACGGCGCCGCCGGCAGTGCCCTTGGTGAGGTTGTCGATGACGCAGGTGACGATCAACCGTCCCGTGTGGGCGTCGTGCGCCAACTGCATGGCCGCATGGTTCGAGCCCACAACCGACTTGGTCGTCGGCCACTGTCCCTCCGGCAGCAGGTGCACGAACGGCTCGTCCTCGTAGGCCTCGGCCCAGGCCAACCGCAGCTGTGCGGTGGTGGTGCCGGCCTTCACCTTCGCAGTGGCGGTGGTAAGGATGCCCCGGCTCATCGGAGCAAGCGTGGGCGTAAAGGAAACGGTGACCTTCTCCCCCGCCGCGTTGGAAAGACCCTGCTCAATCTCCGGCGTGTGCCGGTGGCCCCCGCCCACGCCATAGGGGCTCATGGAGCCCATGACCTCGGAGCCGATCAGGTTAACCTTGGCGGCCTTGCCCGCACCCGAGGTGCCGGACGCGGAAACAATGACGACGTCGTGGGGTTCCAGCAGGTGGGCAGCGAACCCCGGGGTCAGGGCGAGGAGGGCGGACGTCGGGTAGCAGCCGGGAACGGCGATGCGCTTGGCGCCCTTGAGGGCCTCACGCTGGCCCGGCAACTCCGGAAGCCCATAGGGCCAGGTGCCGGCGTGGGCGGAGCCGTAGAACTTTTCCCAGGCAGCGGGGTCCTCAAGGCGGTGGTCGGCGCCGGCGTCGATCACTACTGTCCCTTCCGGCAGTTGGGCGGCGATTTCGGCGGAGGCACCGTGCGGCAGCGCGAGGAAGACGACATCGTGGCCCGACAGGTTCGCCACGGTTGTGTCTTCAAGGATGCGGCTGGCGAGTCCATGCAGGTGCGGCTGCAGCTCACCGAGGCGGGAACCTGCGTTGCTGTGGGCCGTGATGGCGCCGATGGTCACACCCGGATGGCCGGCCAGGAGGCGGAGGACCTCTCCCCCGGCGTAGCCGCTGGCACCGGAGACCGCAACAGAAATAGTCATGCACCCGACTATACAGCAATAGTTATGCATTAGCACCGATATTTATGCAGGCAAGGTGTTGCCGCCCGGAGTGTGGCCGGTACTTGTCCTGCCGCCGTAGGAAGTCCCTAGGATGGGTTCCGGCAGCCGGGCCGCAGAGGCGCCCGGGAAAGGAGAGCAATGACGCACGCAATCGTCGCACGGCAGGCAGGTGGACCGGAAGTCCTGGAGTACACCGAGGTTGAGCAGCCGGTTCCCGGCCCGGGCCAGCTGCTGTTCAGGGTCGGGGCGGCCGGGGTGAACTTCATCGATACCTACAAGCGCAGCGGCACCTATAAAGTGCCCTATCCATTCATCCCCGGGTCGGAGGCCGCGGGCACGGTGGAGGCCGTGGGTGAGGGCGTGACAGGCTTTTCCGTAGGCGACCGCCTGGCTACGGCGGAGGGTGTCAACTGCTACGCCGACTATGCGCTGGTGGACGAGGAGGCCGCGCTCCCCGTGCCGAAGGGCCTGGACGTCTTCACCGCCGCGGCCCTTCCCCTGCAGGGCATCACCGCGCACTACCTGATCAACTCAACCTTCAAGGTGGAGCCGGGGCACACCGTGCTGCTGCACGCCGGGGCGGGCGGAGTCGGGCTGCTGCTCATCCAGCTCCTCAAGGCCAAGGGTGCCCGGGTGGTCACCACGGTGTCCAACGATGAGAAGGAAGCCCTCGCCCTCGGAGCCGGGGCGGACCACGTGCTGCGCTACGAGGGTTTTCCGCATCACGTGCGCGAACTCACCAGCGGCAAGGGCGTGGACGTGGTGTACGACGGCGTAGGCCGCAACACCTTCGACGGTTCCCTCAGCGCCCTCGGCGTCCGGGGAATGCTGGTCCTTTTCGGAGCCGCGTCAGGCCCGGTACCGCCCTTCGACCCGCAGCGGCTCAATGCCGCGGGTTCGGTGTTCCTCACCCGCCCCACCATGGGCCACTACCTGCGGAACGCGGTTGAGCGGCGCTGGCGCTCGGACGAGGTCTTTGCTGCCGCCGCCAATGGCAGCCTGAACGTCCGGATCGGGGCCCGCTACCCCTTGAGCCAGGCAGCGCAGGCGCACCGCGACCTCGAAGGCCGCAAGACCACCGGCAAGGTCCTCCTGGTCCCCTGACCGGCTTAGCCTGAAGCGGCTTTAAAGACCGAAGTCCCCGCAACCATGACGGCTGCGGGGACTCCTTGTTGTGCCGGGGGACGCCTTGCTCAGCGCTGGACGGCGCCGAACCGTTCCGCGGCCAGGGCAACGGCGCTTTCGCGCGCTGCCGAAGCTTCGTCCGCCGTCAGGGTGCGGTCCGCGGCCCGGAAGCGAAGCCCGAAGGCCAGCGACTTCTTGCCCTCCTCGATGCCCTTGCCCGCATAGACGTCGAACAGCGCGACGTCCTCGAGCAGTTCGCCGGCGCCTTCGCGCAGCGCGGCGCGCACGTCGTCGGCCGGGACCTCGGCCGGGACCACCAAGGCCACGTCCTGGGTGGCCACGGGGAACGTGGAAATATGGCGGGCCACGATCACGTCCGGCGCAGCCTCGAACAGGGCGTCCGCGTCGATTTCAAGGGCGACGGTGCGGGCCGGCATGTCCGAAGCGGCGAGCAGCTTGGGGTGCAGTTCCCCTGCGTAGCCCACCACTTCCCCGGTGCGCAGCGCCAGCTGCGCCGTCCGCCCGGGGTGGAACGCCTGGTGGCTGCCCTGGCTGGCAACGAGGTCGACGCCGAGGATGTCGCCGGTGAGCCGGGCGACATCGAGCGCGTCAGCCCAGTCCCAGGCACGGGGCGTGTGCCCAGCGGCCGCCGGGGAATCGTGGCCGGTGAGGATGGCGGCGACGTGGAACGGCTGGGCGGGGACGCCGTCGAACAGTGCATCCAGCACCTCGTCGGCGGGCTTGGCACCCAGCGGCGGGATGGATGGAGTGCCCATGTTTTCGCCGGGCAGGAACACCAGGCCCGATTCGAACAGCGCCAGGTCGCGGAAGCCACGGGAGTGGTTCCGCTTGGCCACCTCGATCAGCCCCGGCAGGATGGAGGTGCGCAGGTAGCCGTGCTCCTCGCTGATCGGGTTGGCGAGCTTGACCGCGCTGCGCTCTGCACCCTGTTCAGCCACGCCAAAGGTGTCGTTGGCTGCTTTGGACACGAACGGGTAGGACAGCACCTCGGTGAGTCCGGCATCGGCCAGGGCCTGGATCAGGCGCCGGCGCTGCTGCTGGATGCGGGTGAGGCCGCGGCCCGGAGGCGCCACCGGCAGCGTGGCCGGAATCTTGTCGTAGCCCACCAGCCGGGCGATTTCCTCGGTGAGGTCTTCCTTGGTTTCCAGGTCGTTGCGCCAGCTCGGCGGCGTAACGGTCCAGCCGCCGTCGTGCTTCACCACAACGGCACCCAGGTCCTCAAGCGAGGTGACAATCTGCTCTTCGGTGAAGTCGATTCCGATGCGGGCGGCGGCGAAGCCGGCGGGCAGTTCTATGGTGATGGTTTCCGGAGCGGTGCCCACATCGGTCCCCGCGTCATCCGCCGTGCCACCGGCCAGCTCCACCAGGAGGTCCACCACGCGCTGCGCGGCAACGCCCGCCACCTGCCAGTCCACGCCGCGCTCGAAGCGCTTGGACGCTTCGGAGGGCAGCTTGTGCCGGCGGCGGGAACGGCCGATGGAGACCTCGTCGAAGTGCGCCGCTTCCACCAGGATGTTCGACGTCGAATCGCCCACCTCCGTTGCGGCGCCGCCCATCACGCCGGCGATCCCGATGGCACCGGAGTCGTCGGTGATGAGCAGGTCCTCGGCGTCAAGGGTGCGTTCCTTGCCGTCAAGCGTGGTGATCTTTTCCCCTGCCGCGGCGCGGCGCACCACGATGTCGCCGGAGAGCGTGTCCAGGTCGTAGCAGTGCGTGGGCTGGCCCAGTTCGAGCATGACGTAGTTGGAGATGTCCACCGGAAGGGAGATGGAACGGATGCCTGCCAGCCGGAGCCGGGAGACCATCCATGGCGGCGTCGGCTTCGTGGCGTCCACGCCGCGGACGGTGCGGGCAACGAAGCGGTCGCAGCCGGGCTTGCCGTAGATGGGCGCGTCGTCGTTGAGCTTGACGCCGTAGCCGCCGGAAAGCTCCGCCGGGGCCTGGACCTTGCTGGCCGGATCCGTGAAGGAGGTCCCCGTGGCGTGCGCGTATTCACGGGCCACCCCGCGGATGGAGAAGGCGTAGCCGCGGTCCGGGGTGACGTTGATTTCGGCGGCTTCGTCGTAGAGGCCCAGCAGTTCCATGGCGTCGGTGCCCACTTCGGGGTCCAGGCCGATGCGGGACAGCACCAGGATGCCGTCGTGGTCCTCGCCGATGCCCAGTTCGCGGACGGAGGCGATCATGCCGGCCGAAAGGTGGCCGTAGGTCTTGCGGGCGGAGATGTGGAAGTCGCCGGGAAGGACGGCGCCGGGCAGGGTGACCACTACCTTGTCGCCCTCCACGAAGTTGTGGGCGCCGCAGATGATGCCCTGGACGCCGGAGGGGTCGATGCCCTTGCCGGTGAGCTTCTGCTCCTGGCCTTCGGGGACAACACGCACCTGGCACCAGTTGATGGTTTTGCCGTTGGTCTGCGGTTCCTTGACCAGGCTGAGGACCTGGCCCACCACGATGGGACCGCGGAGGGTGTCCGTGGGACGGTGGACCGCCTCCTCCTCGAAACCGACCTTGACCAGCTCGGCCATGACGTCTTCGGCCGTTGCCTCGGCCGGTACTGCCGCGAATTCACGCAGCCAGGAAAGTGGGATACGCACTGTTAGATCTCCATCCCGAAGTGCTCGCTGAACCGTACATCGCCTTCGATCATGTCGCGCATGTCCCCCACCTCGTTGCGGAACATGAGGGTGCGCTCGATGCCCATGCCGAAGGCAAAGCCTGAATAGACGTCGGGGTCGATGCCCGCGGCCCGCAGGACGTTGGGATTGACCATGCCGCAGCCGCCCCATTCAATCCAGGCCGGGCCGCCCTTGGCGCCGGGGTGGAAGATGTCCAGTTCGGCGGAAGGCTCCGTGAACGGGAAGTAGTTGGGGCGGAGCCGGATCTGGGCTTCCTCGCCGAACATCTGGCGGGCGAAGTGTTCCAGGGTGCCGCGGAGGTCCGCCATGGACAGATCCTTGTCGATGGCGAGGCCTTCGAACTGGTGGAACACCGGCGTGTGCGTGGCGTCCAGTTCATCGGTGCGGAAGACCTTGCCGGGGCACAGCACATAGATCGGAACTTCGCGCTCCAGCATGGAGCGGACCTGCACCGGGGAGGTATGCGTGCGCATGAGCAGGTGGGCTTCGGGGGGCTCCACGAAGAAGGTGTCCTGCATTTCGCGGGCCGGGTGGTCCGGCTTGAAGTTCAGCGCGTCGAAGTTGAACCACTCGGATTCGACCTCCGGGCCTTCGGCGATTTCCCAGCCCATGCCCACGAAGATGTCCGCCACGCGGTCCTGCAGGGTGGACAACGGGTGCCGGGCGCCCGCCCGGCGGCGTCGGGGTGCCGCGGTGACGTCCACGGTTTCCTCAAGGAGGATCCGCGCGTCGTTTTCCGCCTCCAGGATGGCATTCCGTTCGGCGAGCGCCTTGTTGACCCGGCCGCGGGAGGCGCCCATCAGCTTACCTGCGAGCGCTTTCTGGTCCTTGGGCAACCGGCCGATCTCGCGGTTGGCAAGGCTGAGCGGCGACTTTTCGCCGGTGTGCGCCAGCCTCACCGCCTTCAGCTCGTCAAGGGTGGCCGCACCGTCGATGGCGGTGATGGCCTGGTCTACAGCGGCGTTGATGGCTGCCTCATCCGTGGGGTTCGGGATGGCGGCGCCCGGCAAAGTTTCAGTCATCTACTGTTCTTAGCTACGAGTCGTGGCTGCCGGCGGGCGGGGCAGCCGTGCGCGGTTTCCCGCCCGGCGCGTCCGTCGCTGGCAGGTCATGGATGAATGCCCTGAACGTCAGTGCATTCAATGACCAGGTCAGGGCTCGCCGGCAGGACCGGCGGCCACTGCCCTCCAGTCTAGTTGAAGCCTCCGGCTACCATGGCCTCATGACTTTGCGGCAGCGCCCGGACTCCCAGGCGTCCCCGACGGCGACCCGGCGGCTCAGGCAGGCAGCGAACCTGCTGAACGGAAGCACCCTGGCCGGACTCGCCGTCGCCCTCGCCGCTGGGGCGCGGATCACCCGCGGCCCGCACGGGCTGGTCATCGCCTCCGGTTACCGCTGGCGCCTGCCCTACGCCCATGCCTACACCCTGGGCAATGTGGTGCTCTGCCGCGGGGCCGCCGACGACCTCTTGTCCCGTCCCGCGCTCCTGGGCCACGAGGAGAAGCACTGCAGCCAGTACGCATGGTGCCTGGGCCTGCCCTTCATCCCGCTGTACCTGCTCGCCGCCGGGTGGTCTGTCCTCCGCGCCGGAAATCCCGGGACGGCAAATGTCTTCGAACGCCGGGCAGGCCTGGCGGCGGGTGGCTACCCGGTCCATGCGGGAAGGAAGTCCTGATGGAGAGCGTCTCCGGGAACCAGGGAACAGTCACCGTCACCGGGACGGGATGGGCCGAAGCGCCCCCCGATCTGATGTTGGCGGCGATGGGCGTCGAATGCCGCGCCGGGTCGGCGGAGGAATCTTACTCTGCCGCTGGAACCAGCATGCAGGCCCTCACCTCCGCCCTCCGCAGCCGGGGCGTGGTCGGAGCTGATATCCGCACCGCCAACCTCACCGTCCGCGCCGACCTCGCCTGGCGCGACGGCGAAGGCCAGCAGGTGGTGGGTTACGTCGCCGCGAGCACCCTCTCGGTCAGGCTGCGCAACATCGCCCAGGCGCCCGGCCTCATCTCGGAAGCTGTGGGCGCTTCCGGTGATGCGGCCCGGTTGAACAACCTGCAGCTGGTGGTTTCCGACGACTCCTCCGTACGTGCGCGGGCCCGGGAGTCCGCCTGGCAGGACGCGCTCCGCACGGCCGAACAGTTTGCCGCCCTGGCCTCGGCCACCCTGGGCCGGGTGCTGTCGGTGGCGGAGCAGCGGCCCGCGCCGGGACCGGTTCCCCTCGGCGGGATACAGCGGGCAGCAGCAGTGGAAAGCCTGCCTGTGGAGCCTGGCGAAAACCGGGTGGACGCTGCAGTCACGGTCGTTTGGGAACTGCGGTACTAGCGGGCCCGAGGCGCGCGCCGGCCTTGACTTCCATTCGAACATGTTTTCGAATGGAACCCATGAGATGGGAAGCACAAGCCCTGGTCCAGGATCCCGGCACGGCGGAGGGTCCTGCTGCGGCGCTGCTTCCGCTGTCAGGGCTGCTCCGCTCCGTCACCACCCCGGAGTTTGCCGGCATCACCTTCCATGAGGTCACCGCCAAGTCAGTGCTCAACAAGGTGCCCGCAGGATCACGGATGCCGTTCGAGTGGACCGTCAATCCCTACCGCGGCTGCAGCCACGCCTGTGTCTACTGCTTCGCCCGTAAGACGCACACCTACCTCGATTTCGACGCCGGACTGGACTTCGACAGCCAGGTGGTGGTCAAGGTCAACGCCGGGGAGGTGCTCCGGAAGGAACTGGCCAAGCCGTCCTGGACGCGGCAGCAGGTGGCGCTTGGCACCAACACCGACCCCTACCAGCGGGCCGAGGGAAGGTACCGGCTGATGCCGGGAATCATCTCCGCCCTGGCCGACTCCGGAACTCCCCTGTCCATCCTGACCAAGGGAACCCTGCTCGCGCGGGACATCCCGCTGCTCAAGAGTGCTGCCACCCAGGTTCCCGTGGGCCTGGGAATCTCCCTGGCAATGACGGACGAAGCCCTCTCCGAAGCCATCGAGCCCGGCACCCCGGGGCCGCGCGCGCGGCTCAAGCTCGTCTCGCGGCTGCGTGAGGCGGGCCTTCCCTGCGGCGTCATGGCGATGCCCATCCTGCCGTGGCTTTCGGACAGCGACGAAGCCCTGGATGCCCTCTTCGGCTCGCTGGCGGCAGCCGGTGCAACCGGGGTCAGCGCAGGCGCCCTCTACCTGAAGCCCGGTACGCGTGAGTGGTTCATGAAGTGGATCGCAGCACACCACCCGGAACTCGCGGGCCGCTACCGGCGCCTCTACGGGACCGGATCCTACGCCTCCAAGGAGTACCGCACGTGGCTGGCCGGCAAGGTCCGCTACTTCAAGGCGCGCCATGGTTTTGCCCATTCTGCCGGGTTCAGCCACCGGAACCTGGACGATCCCCGGGCCGAGGAGGCGGAGTACCCTGCCGGAGTCATTCCCGCAGGAGGTGGCGCCGGCGCAGCTTTCCCGGCGTCCGTGCCACCGGTGCAGGACTCCCTGTTCTAGGTGGTCCGGTTCACCGGGGCTGGCGGAGCGGGGCGGCCACCGATTCCAGCAGCGCCTGGACAATCGGATAGTCGGCGGGGATCCAGGGCAGGCCCAGGACGGCAGTGCTGTCCCGCAGGTCCACCCAGCGGAGTTCATCGTGGTCCTCAAGGGGCAGCGGCTCGCCCCCGGTGATCCCGGCAAACCAGACGCGCATGCTGGCCCTGTCATTCAGGGGCCAGCCGTTGTCCGTTCCGGAAGGCAGCTCCGGGCCGAGCCGGACTCCAATTCCCAGCTCCTCCGCAAGCTCGCGGACCAGCGCAGCCTCGGGCTCCTCGCCGGGCTCCACCTTCCCGCCAGGGAACTCCCACAGCCCCGCCAAGTGCTCCGGCGCGCTCCGCCTGGCCACCAGCAGTGCTGCCGGATCCGCCAGGCTGTCCACAACGGCTCCGCCCACCACCTGTATCAGTCCAGTCACCGCCCCATTCTATGGGCGACAATGGAATGTCCCGGAACACCCTCCCCTCCGTGGGACCGTCCTCGCCCGCAGGTCAGCGGACGCGTCGGGACCTTCTGCCCCACTGCCGTGGCAGCCGCCCCGTTTTCAGTTCCAGCAGTCGAAAAGCAGGCATATGAGCAGCGTTCTTCAATCGTCCACGGCAGCGTCCACCAAATCACCCGGCATCGGCATGGCTATTTTTGCCCTGGCCATGGGTGGCGTGGGCATCGGCGTCACCGAGTTCACCATGATGGGACTGCTGAAGGAGGTGGAGCAGGGCCTGGCCATCAGCACACCCGAGGCCGGGCACCTGATTTCCGCCTATGCCCTGGGTGTGGTGGTCGGCGCTCCCGTGCTGGCCGCCGTCGGTGCGAAACTGCCCCGGAAGCGGCTCGCGCTGGGGCTCCTGCTGTTCTTCACCCTTGCCAACCTCAGCTCGTTCGCAGCCCCCGATTACGGGACGATGCTGGTGTCGCGCTTCGCCGCCGGCCTGCCGCATGGCGCGTTCTTCGGTGTAGCCGCGGTGATCGCCGCGTCCCTGGTGCCGGCCACGCGGCGGGGCTGGGCCATCTCCATGGTGATGGCGGGCTTGAGCGTGTCCAATGTAGTAGGCGTCCCGTTCGCAACCTGGCTGGGCCAAACCTATGGCTGGCGCTTCCTGTTTGTCCTCGTGGGGGCCATCGGCGTGCTGGCCTTCCTGCTGGTTTGGCGGTTTGTGCCGTTCCGCCAGGCCCATCCGGACGCGAGCATCCGCCGCGAGCTCGGGGCACTCAAGCGCCTCCAGGTCTGGCTGGCCCTGCTGGTCGGCATTGTGGGCTTTGGCGGTTTCTTCGCCACCTACACCTACATTGCGCACACCATGACCGCGGTAGCCGGCATCCCTTCGGCATTGATTCCGTTGGTCGTGGCGCTCTACGGGCTGGGCATGGTGGCCGGCAACATCGTGGGCGGCCGGCTCGCGGACAAGTCTGTCATGGGCACCCTGTACCGGGTCCTGCCCGCCATTGCCGTCGCACTGGTGGTCTATGCCGTTGCAGCGCACTGGGCGTGGAGCGCCTTCGTGATGGTGTTTGTTGTTGGAGCCGCCGGTTCAATGCTGATTCCGGCGCTGCAGACCCGGCTCCTGGACGCCTCCCCGGATGCGCCGTCGCTCGCGTCGTCGCTGAACCATGCCGCCCTGAACGTCGCCAATGCCCTGGGCGCGTTCCTCGGCGGCCTCGTTATCTCCCTGGGCTGGGGATTTGTTGCCCCTGCCCTGGTCGGTGCCGTCCTGGCCGTCCTCGGCTTCGGCGTCGCGCTTGCCAGCGGCCTGCTGGAACGCAAAAGGCCGCTGGCTGCCTGAGCCGGCTCCCCTGGGGGGACCGGGTTCCGGCAGCCGGCGGCCCCGTGGCTGTCCGTCCCCTAAGGACGGGGAGCAGCGACGGCGGGTTCCTGGCCCGCGCCGCCTGCCGCCGCACGGTGGAGGTCGGGCTCCAGGTAGATGACGCGGGCGATGGGGACGGCGGCGCGGATCCGCTCCTCGGTGCCGTCGATGGCCTGGGCGATCTCTTCGCCGGTGGCAGTCCTGCTGACCGCGATCTTCGCCGCAACGAGCAGTTCCTCCGGGCCCAGGTGCAGGGTCTTCAAGTGGATGATCCGGCCGCCGTCGGACTCGATGGCCGTCCTGATCCGCTGCACGTCTTCCCGCGTGGCGGACTCGCCCAGAAGCAGCGACTTGGTTTCCAGTGCCAGCACCACGGCGATTGCCACCAGCAGGAGGCCGATCATGGCGGTGCCGGCGGCATCCCAAACACCGTTGCCCGTAACCAGGGTGAGGCTTACGCCGATCAGTGCAAACACGAGGCCAAGAAGGGCACCGAAGTCCTCAAGCAGGATCACCGGCAGTTCGGGCTGCTTGGCGCTGCGCACGAACTTGACCCACGACTGCCTGCCGCGGGTGTGGTTGGATTCAATGATTGCCGTCCGCAACGAGAAGGACTCGGCGATGATGGCTCCCGCCAGCACGGCCAGCGGAACCCACCAGAACCCGCCCTCGATGCCGTGCGGGTGCTGGAGCTTCTGCCACGCTTCGAAGAGGGCAAAGAGGCCACCGACGCTGAAGAGCACGATGGACACGATGAAGGCATAGATGTAGCGTTCGCGGCCGTAGCCGAAAGGGTGCTCCGGGCTCGCGGCCCGCTGGGACTTCTTCCCGCCGAGCAGGAGCAGCAGTTGGTTGCCGGAGTCGGCAAGGCTGTGGATGGCCTCAGCCAGCATCGATGAGGACAGCGTCAGTAAGTACGCCAGGAACTTCAGGACCGCAATGGTCAGGTTCGCGGCCAGGGCCGCAACAATCGCTTTGGTACCGCCACTTGCAGCCACCTGGGACTCACCTCTTCACCGGTTGTGGAACAGTCGGAAACTGCGGGATCCCTGCCTGCCCGCCCACTGATTACCGTACCCGCAGCGGCTGCGGCCATGCAGCGCCCGCCGCGGGCCTACTGACTTTCGGGGGGCGCTTATGTTAGCTTGAGCCTCATCGGGACTGTTAATCCCGGTCATTATAAGGAGGAGACATGGGTTTTCTTGCTTGGATCATTTTGGGCCTGATCGTTGGGGCCATCGTTAAGGCCGTCATGCCCGGACGGGTCGGCGGCGGCTGGGTCACCAGCCTCATCCTCGGTGTTGTAGGCGCCATTGTTGGAGGCTGGATTGGCAGCCTCCTGTTCAACAAGGGCGATCTTGCCTTCTTCGACCTCGGCACCTGGATTCTCGCTATCGTCGGCGGCCTTCTTGTTGCCGGCATCTACGGAGCCGTTACCGGGCGTGGAAAGGCTACCCGCGCACCCTGACCGCTCTGTCATCCAATAACCAACGGGCCCCGGAGTTTCCGGGGCCTTTCTTTGTGCCCTGGAGAGCCCGGCCTGCCCCGTGTTCCCCGGCGTTCCCCCGGTTCCCTGTGCCCGGGGTGCCGTGGCGCCCGGTGTGCCCTGGGCCCGGCCCGGCATGTCCGACGCCGCGGTCTCCTCTCCTGCGCTGCGCTGTCTGGAATTGCCCGGCGCTACCTGGAATCGCCCTGCGCTATGCGAAATTGCCCTGGCCGGAATTACTCTGCCCGGAATTGCCCTGGCCCGCACCCCCTTGTCCCGCCGTGGCCTCAGCACGACGCTGGGAACGGGCGCTGGCGTAGAGGCATACTGTCGCTGCGGTGCCCAGGTTCAGGCTTTCCGCGGCACCGTAGACGGGGACGGCCACCCGGTGGTCAGCCAGCCGCAGTTCCTCGTCCGAGAGGCCCTGCGCCTCATTGCCGAAAAACCAGGCAGTGGGAGCGCCAAGGTCGTAAGCCGATTCCGGCCCCGTGCCGGTCAGCCTGCGCCGGGCGTTCTCGTCCTGCAGTACGTCCAGGTCCAGTTGCCCGTAACCGTCGGCTGCGAGGATACCGATGCCACGGGCGCTGCACGCCGCGGCGAGTTCGGCCGGATCTGCCGCCAGGACCACGGGCAGGTGAAACAGCGAGCCGGCGGTGGAGCGTACGGCCTTCGGGTTGTAAATATCCACGCTGGAGGTGGTGAAGACTACGGCGTCGGCACCGGCGGAATCGGCCGCGCGCAGCACTGTTCCGGCGTTGCCGGGGTCCCTGACCTGGCAGAGCACGGCAATCAGGCGTGGCCCGGCGTCGAGCACGTCCTCCAGGGTGACGTCGACGAAACGGCAGACGGCGACGATCCCCTGCGGATTGACCGTATCGGCCATGGCCGCCAGGACCTCGTCGGTGGCCACGCGGGCATTCGTGCCCTCGGCAAGCTGCTCGAACTCAGGGAACCGATCGAGGCAGCCCTCGCTGGCGTAGACCTCGGTGACCACGCCGGGAGCTCCTGCGGCGAGGCGCTGCTGGTGTAGTTTGAGCGCCTCCCGGACCGCCTGCGGACCTTCGGCAAGGAACTGGCCGCGTTTTAAACGCGCCGGGCGCCCGGCAA
The DNA here is from genome assembly GCF_019710585.1 of Arthrobacter sp. MAHUQ-56. Taxonomy (GTDB): domain Bacteria; phylum Actinomycetota; class Actinomycetes; order Actinomycetales; family Micrococcaceae; genus Arthrobacter. Next base: position 28,657 of record NZ_JAIFZQ010000006.1, read on the forward strand.
GCTTTGCCACGTCCCTGACCCGATCGGCTCGGGGGTTGGACAGTGGTAAATCTTGCGGGCGCCCGGTTTCGTTCATATGAAGAACTGTAGTAGCTGCTGCCACCTGTTCCTGAACGGAGCCCTTCGCGGCAGGGCTGCTGGCTGCTGCTAGGCTGCGGCGACCTTCTTGGCGGAGGTGTCGGCCGGCAGGGAATCCTTGGCAACCTGGACCAGCGCGGCGAAGGCGTTGGCGTCAGAGACAGCCAGCTCGGCCAGCATACGGCGGTCAACCTCAACCTCAGCAGCCTTCAGGCCCTGGATCAGGCGGTTGTAGGTGAGGCCGTTGGCGCGGGAAGCAGCGTTGATGCGCTGGATCCAGAGGCGGCGGAAGTCGCCCTTCTTCTTCTTGCGGTCACCGTAGCTGTACACAAACGAGTGCAGCAGCTGCTCTTTGGCCTTGCGGTACAGGCGCGAACGCTGTCCGCGGTAACCCTTTGCGCGTTCAAGAACAACCCGGCGCTTCTTGTGGGCGTTGACCGCCCTCTTCACACGTGCCACGTGCGTACTCCTTCGAAAATCTGATCCCAAGCATCTACTGCCGGTATTCCGGCGGCCTGAGAAGGCTGTTTGGCAGGTGACGGACCGCCGGCTGGCGGCCAGTCAAAGAACTTGGAAATTAGATGCCGAGCATCTTCCGGATGACCTTGGCGTCGCCCTTGAAGACGATCTTGTCGCCGGCGAGGCGGCGGGTCAGGCGGGTGGACTTGTGCTCCAGGTAGTGGCGGCGGTTGGCCTGCTGGCGGCGCAGCTTGCCACTGCCGGTCAGCTTGAAGCGCTTCTTAGCACCACTGTGGGTCTTCATCTTCGGCATGGGAACCGATCTCCTTACGTTTCTGCGGGCCCGTGGGCTGGCAGTTCTATCGCGCAGCCGCCCCTGCGGGCAGCATGCTGGTTTCCGACTGCCGGAGAAAAGAACCTCCGGCAGCTATGAACTAGTTGGTCTTCTTGCCGGCCGGCTTCGGCACTGCCTTGGGGGCAGGACGGGCAGCCGGCTTGGGCGCGGCGGGCCGCGCTACCGGCTTCGGCGGAGCAGGCACGGCGGCCGGCTTCGGTGCCGACGCAGCAGGCGCCGCGGCTTCCGGCTTCGGCGCTGCTGCAGGCTTGGCAGCCGGCGCGGCAGCCTTGGGGGCTTCCTGCTTGGGAGCTTCCTGCTTCGGCGCGGCAGCCTTGGGGGCTTCCTGCTTGGGAGCTTCCTGCTTCGGCGCGGCTGCCTTGGGGGCTTCCTGCTTGGGAGCTTCCTGCTTGGGAGCCTCGGCGGCCTGTGCTTCGGCGGCAGGAGCTTCAGCGGGAGCTGCCTCCGGCTCGGTCGAAACGGTGAAACCCTCGGGCAGGAGGTCCGCCAGTGACTGCGTCATGGGGGCCTGGTCCTGACCGGACGTGTCAACGCGTCCCGCAGCCTTGGCTTCGTTCTGTGCCTTGGCTTCCGCGCGCTGGGTGGCCCTGCGTGCTTCTGCCTTGGCCTCAGCCTTATTCTTCAGCGGACCAACCACCATGACCATGTTGCGGCCGTCGATGCGGGGGCTGGACTCCACCACGCCGACTTCGGCGACGTCGTCCGCGAAGCGCTGGAGCAGGCGGATGCCCATTTCCGGGCGCTGCTGTTCGCGGCCACGGAACTGGATCATGGCCTTGACCTTGTCCCCGGCTCCGAGGAAGCGCAGGGCGTGGCCGCGCTTGGTCTCGTAGTCGTGGGTGTCGATCTTCAGGCGGAAGCGGATTTCCTTCAGAACGGTGTTCGTCTGGTTCTTCCGGGCTTCGCGCGCCTTGACCGCGGCCTCGTACTTGTACTTGCCGAAGTCCATCAGCTTGCACACCGGAGGCTTCGCCTGAGGTGCAACTTCAACGAGATCCAGGTCGGACTCGGCAGCCAGGCGCAGAGCATCCTCAATACGGACGATTCCTACCTGTTCACCTGCAGGGCCGACCAGCCGCACCTCGGGGACGCGGATACGCTCATTGATTCTTGGCTCGCTAATGTTAAAGCTCCTGTGTTTGTTGTTGATTTCCGGCAAATAGAGAAGGCCCCCAATTGCCGGAGCAATCGAAGGCCTCGATAGGTATGGTGGCGCATCCACTGCTGGATGCACCTGCACGGCTCCGGAACACGTCCGGGCCAATGCCCAACCTGGTACCCGGCAACCTTGCGTCCTTGAAGGGTTCCGGGGAACCACAAGGACAACGGCCGACGCGGGTGGGAGAGAACTCCGCTTGCAAACTGCATGTCATTCTACAGAAAAGATTCCCGCCAACGCCGCAAAGCGCTGCTGGGAACCTGATTGTTTTGGGACAATCCCTGAAATAACGACATCCAGTCGGTCTGTGTCAAGCTTACCAGTATGAGCACCCCAGACAGTAATTCATACGTTTTCGAGGCCGCCGGGGATGGAGCCGGCGCCGCCCCGGATGTCTCCGCGCAGATCCGGGACATCTCGGAAGTTCCCGCCATCGAGGTCATCACCACGGCTGCCGTGCACCTGATGAGCGCCGCAGCCGTCAAGCTTGGCCTGGCCGCAGAGGAGAACGCGGCCGAACTGAAGGACCTTGACGAGGCCCGGAAGCTGATCACCGCCCTGGCAGGCCTGGTTACGGCCGCCGCCCCTGAGATCGGCTCCCAGCATGCCGGTCCCTTGCGTGATGGCCTGCGGTCCCTTCAGCTTGCCTTCCGTGAGGAGTCCCTGATCCCGGACGCGCCCGGCAAGGGCCCCGGCGAGAAGTATACCGGCGCCGTCAACTAACGCACGACTCCCCTGTGTGAACGCGACGGCGGGACGGCCTGTGGAGGTCGTCCCGCCGTCGCGCTTTAACACAATCCACTGCTCCATAACTGCCGTTTAGCGGGTGGAAAGTCAAGTGGTGGTTGCAACGAAACCGTTGAAGGGGTGTTGCGATGCCGGCGGGGTACGTTTTTGGGGATGCGGTCAGGGACGGGTTCTTTGCGCTTTTGCGGCAAGGGGCCTCGATCAGTGAGGCGTGC
>NZ_JAIFZQ010000007.1 GCF_019710585.1 Arthrobacter sp. MAHUQ-56
TGGCTATCGTTTCAAGCCGCTGCAGGCGGCCGCCGCCGATGCGCGGGCGGCTCAAATCTCCCGCACCTCCGCGTGCTCCGCGGTAGACGGCGCCGTCGAGGACGAAGCCCAGCCCGATCCCGATGCCCGCTTTGACGCCCACAATGTCCCGGTATCCCACACCGCCGCGCCTTGCTTCGGCCATCGTCATGACGTTGACGTCCCGGTCGACCGCAAGGACGGCATGTTCGTATCTGCTTGCGAAGTAGTCGCGGACAGCGACGCCGTCCCACTGCCCATCGACTTGCGGGGATGCCAGGCGGCCGGTTGTGACATCGACCGGACCGGGGACTCCCACACCGATCCCCAGGACGTCGGCCCTGGTCTTTCCGAGGCGTTGCAGCATGAGGTCAAAGACCTGGCCGGCCCACTCGAAAATCTCAGCCGGGCCCTGGCTTGGACCGATGTCCGCTTCGTCCACGGCGAGGATGGTGGACACCAGGTCCGTAATGGCCACCTGGCTGTGTGAACCGCCGATGTCCAGGGCCAGCAGCACGCCTGAATCCGGCTTCACGGCAAACTTTTCAGGCGGGCGTCCTCCCCGTGAATCGAGCTGGCCTACGCTCCTGATGATGGACGCGTTCAGCAACTCCTCGAGCCGCCGGGCAAGGGTGATGCGCGACCATCCCAGCCGCTCCAGGAGGTCGGTCCTGGTGGTGGCCTGCCCGGACCTGATCAGATCCAGGACAACACCTGATCCTGTCGAAAGTGATTGCGCCATTCCAACCTCTCGTGATTCGGTCGCTGCCCGGGGATCCTTACCGACCCGAATTATGCATACTGGTATTCGAAAGCCTACCCCGTCTTTACCCCGGCTACTTGAGCTCAAACAGTGGCGGCAGGCCTAACCTTCCAGTTCCGATTGTGACTGGTCAGCGCCGTTGTTTGCGCCAGTACGCGTTCATGGCCTGCCTCATCGTGGGGGCACTCAACTCGGTCGCGGCGCCGCCCCTGGCCGGTGCGATGATCCCAGGCCGTGATTAGCCGATGGCCTCGATGCTCTGCCGCTTGAGGCGAGCGAGGCTTTGTACGAGGGCTTTGTACCAGGAAGGCTCCGTCCCACGGGACGGAGCCTTCCGCAACCAGCAGTCGGATCAGGAATCCTGGTCCACCGCAACCACGATCTTGCCGCGGGTATGCCCTTCCATGTTGGACCGGAAGGCATCCGCGGCCTTGTCGAGCGGGAAGACTTCGGCAACTTCCACATGCATGTCCCGGTTGTCCACCAGGTCCGCGAGTGCCTGCAGGTCGGCCGCCACCGGATTGACCCACATCCACTCGCCGCCATGCTCTTCAACTTCGCTGTCGGCGATCGAGGCGTGCCGGCCTCCCTCAGCCAGCACGGCCAAAGTCGCTTCGAGATTGCCGCCAACGAAATCGGCAACGACGTCCACGCCGTCGGGACGAAGCGCGCGCACCCGGACGGCGAGTCCGTCCCCGTAGGCGACCGGTTCGGCGCCCAGGGAGCGGAGGAATTCGTGGTTCTTCTCAGAGGCGGTGGCAATGACGCTGGCGCCGAGCGCCACCGCGATCTGGATGCCGAGGGAGCCCACGCCTCCTGATCCGCCGTGGATCAGGACACTTTCACCGGCCTTCAGGCCCAGCCGGTTGAGGACCTGGTAGGCGGTGAGGCCAGCCAGCGGCAGGGCCGCCGATTCGTTCCAGCCAAGCGAGGCAGGCTTCCGTGCCAGGAGGCGCTCCGGCAACGCGATGTACTCGGCAAAGCTTCCCCCGTGGACGTAGTCCTTGCGGCCGTAGGCGATGACCTCGTCGCCGGGCTGGAACTGCCGGGAATCGATCCCCACCGATTCCACAACCCCCGCTACGTCCCAGCCGGGGATCGCGGGAAACTGCAGGTCCATGACGGCGTCCAGGTAGCCCGCCATGATCTTCCAGTCCACAGGATTCACCGCGGCTGCCTTGACTTTGACCAGGACCATCCCGGGACCCACCTTTGGCATCGGCTGGTCGCCGTATTCCAGGACGTCGGGGTTTCCGTATTCGCTGTAAGTGATTGCCTTCATGGTTGCGACAACGGCGTGGTCACGTCTGGCTATTCCGAATACAGCGGGGGAGTGTCGTATCGCACGCCAAACAGGCCGGCATCCCCTGCGGGACGCCGGCCTGCTTTCTGATTCGAATCCGCTTCAATGATGCGCTGGACCGCCGCTACCTCGTCAGCGGGGCTGGCATCCAGTGCCGCCCATGCATTGTTCCGGTCGTACCCGCCAATCGTGCCGACGCCATACGTGGACCGGCTGCCGAGCACCTCGGGGATGTCTACGTGCCTCCGGGAACGCTCCACCGCCTCCTCAATCTTGCCGGCCCGGAGGGCTGTCAGCAGCGTGATCTGGTTGAGGCTTGATGTGTGGAGCTTTTTGATGGGGTAGGGGATGAAGTAGTGGTACAGCTCGGCGGCGGTGCCCAAGCATGATGCCGTGCCCACCAGTTGATGGAACTGCTCGTCCACCGGGTGGCCAGGCGCCTTCCACCACCAATATTTCGCCGGCCCGGCCGCGCCTCGAACCACGGCACCCTGCCCGCCGGCCTCGCCAGTGTACGCGGGGTCGTTATCGGGCTGACCCCACTAGTGAGATTCTGTCCTCATGAGCCAGATTTCTCCTACATTGTGTCCAGTTAGGTTCTGGACTTTCACGGCAACAGTGCGAAGCCGGACTCGTAGCGCGTCTTCCCGATTGCTGCCAAAACGATCTGGAGAAAACCCATCGCCTCGAGTTCCCTCGCGCGGGAAAGAGGGCCAGCGTCCACCGCGCCGAGTCCTGCCGCTTCAAGGAGCGCAGCCAGTGCTATTTTCGCCTCTGGATCGTCTCCCGCGAACAGGACGGTGGTGCGCGTTGTGCCATTGGTGCCGGTGCTGAGCGTGTCGCCGAGATTGACGTTGAAGGCTTTCACGACTGACACGCCAGCCGGGAGGGCCTTGGAAAGTTCAACTGCAGTGGAGGAGTTAGACGGGACCAGTAGCTCATCGTAGGTGGTGAAATCGATGGGGTTGCTGATATCGATGACGACCTTGCCGCTGAGTCGATCCCGGTAGTGATCAATGATGTCCGGGTACGCCTCGTACGGAACTGCGAGGACGACAAGGTCACCTGTGAGTTCGTCACCGACAAACCCATATTCGGCATCCGAACGCTCCGGGGCCGAGCCAGCGCCCGCCCTGCGCCTGATGATTTGGATGCCCGCTCCGGCCCGGGCCGATACTTCGGCAATTGCTGAACCCATCTTGCCGGTGCCAATGATGCTGACCGATGTCATGTGCACTAAATCCTCCTGAATCGTTTGAGTGCCTTTTCCGCGGCTGCCACCGCGTCGAAGTCGAAGAGCACGCTTCGACGGAAATCACGTCCTGCGCGCAAGTCAGCATCACGCTTCTCGGTGTCCTCAAATTCATTCCGCGCGTCGAACTGAGAGCCGCTTCTGCGGGAGCTGTTCTGCAAGATCGCTGTGCGTTGCATTCGAACGGCGGTGTAGCGCTTGAAGGCTTCGGCAATCTCATCGGGGCCTTCGGCTTCCCTGAGAAAAAAGGCAAGAGTTATGCTGTCCTCCATTGCCTGGTTCACTCCTTGGCCTGCGTGCGGCAGCATGGTGTGTGCTGCATCGCCGAGCAACGTCACGCGACCACGAGACCAATTAGTGAGGGGCTCGTGGTCGTAGAGGCCCCACCAGAAGGTCTTGTCAATGAGACTGATGAAGTGACGAAGCCTCGGGTCCCATTTCGCACCCGCAAACTCGGCGGCGATCTCGCCCACGTCGCCGGGGGCCGACCAGGTTTCCTTGAGGGGCCTGTCACTGGGTACGAACCCGACATAGTTGAACAACTTCCGCTGCTGCAACGGATAGCACATGAAATGCTTTCCCTCCCCCATCCACACCTGGCTGATCATCGGCCAGTCTTCGGGAAGGAGGGTCGCGTCGATTACCCCTCGAAATGCGATGAATCCGGAATAGACGGGGGCGGGGGGTTGCATTAGGGAATCCCGCACCACCGAGTGGATGCCGTCCGCGCCGACCACAGCATCAAACTCATCGTGTACGCCGTTTTCGAATTCGAGGCAGACGCCCGTGGGGAGCGTCTGAATTGACGTCAGGCGGTGGCCAAGATGGATCGTGCCGGGCGGGACCTCCCCAGACAAAACGTTGACCAGGTCGGGCCTGTACATGCCGATATTTCGATATTGCTTTGCTGAGTCTTCCCAGGCTGCTTCGGCTACCAGGTTGCCCATGGCATCCTGGTAGACGCCGTGTCCGTCTGGGGTCGCGCCTGCGCGCTTGACCTGTTCAAGCACACCGAGTTTGTCGAGGACGCGTTGGCCATTCGGGGCGACAGTGACGCCTGCGCCCACGTCGCCCAGCTTTCTTGCTTGTTCGAATACCGTGACCTGGACGTTGGCGATCCTCGTAAGGGCAACCGCCGCGGTGAGCCCGCCCATCCCTGCGCCAATGACCGCGACTCTGGTGGTGTGATTTACCAATGGTTCTCCTCGACTACTTTGCGTAATCCTCGAATTTGCCGGCCATTACGGGCCATTAGGGGGCATGGCGGCATGCTGAATAGTTGCCTGAACGCCAAGATGGGACGAGGGTTGCTACGGCTTGGCGGCAAGTTTCCTGTGGGCCACATTCGGGGCGAACATCGTGGCGCCGCTGGCCTGTTCGGCCTCGTGGTCAGGTCCGAGGGGGATACCTGGACGGTCGCGCAGGCACAGCGTCGCGGTGGCACCGATGAGTGTGGCTGCGAGAATGTACCACGAGACCGCGGACGTGGTGCCGGTGGCCTCCAGCAGGGCCTGCGAGATGGTGGGCGCGAACGCCCCACCCAGGATCGACCCGATGGCGTAGGTGACGGCCACGCCCGAGAAGCGTACGGAGGCCGGGAAGATCTCCGCGTACCATGCGGCCAGTGGCCCGTATGTGAGGCCGAGGCCGATCGAGAGCAGGACCAGGCCGGCGTAGAGCCCGGGGAGCGTGGCGGTGTTGACGAGCCAGAACAACGGGAAGGCCATGACCGCCTGCACCGCGAAGCCGATGAGGAAGGTGTTCCGCCGGCCGAGCGAGTCCGCGAGGCGGCCCGCGACGAGTGTCGCCACGAACCACACCGCCGAGGCGACCACGGACCCCATAAGTACCACTGTGGTGTCCATCCTGAGCCTGCCGGTCGTGTAGCTCTGGAGGAAGCCGCCGGTGGTCATGTAGCCTACGGCGTTGTTGCCCACAAAGACGAGCGCGGCGAGGATTACGAGGTGCCAGTGCTTGCGGAACAGCGCCACGACCGGGACCTTGGCCTGCTGGCCACGCTCGGCGATCTCGGTAAACACCGGGCTCTCCTCGACGGCGCGGCGGACCAGGTAGCCGACGACGATAAGCACGACGCTCAGCAGGAACGGCACCCGCCAGCCCCAGTCGAGGAAGGCCTTGCCAGGAGAAACGAGGCCGGTCATGAGGGCCATCATCCCCGAGGCGAGGAGAAAGCCGAGCGGGACGCCGAGCTGCGGGAAGGAGCCGCGGCGGCCGCGGCTATCCGTAGGGGAATGTTCCACGATCATGAGGACCGCCCCACCCCACTCTCCGCCTGCGGATACACCCTGGAGGATGCGGAGCAGGAGCAGGAGAATCGGCGCTGCGATGCCGATCTGGGTGAACGTGGGCAGGACGCCGATGAGTGTCGTCGCAGCACCCATGAGCAGGAGCGTGATGACCAGCATCGCACGGCGGCCGATCCTGTCACCGTAGTGACCGGCGAGGAACGCGCCGAGCGGGCGGAAGAGGAAGGAAATGCCGACCGTGGCGAAGGAGAGCAGGAGCCCGATGTCCTCGCCGGCAGGCTTGAAGAAGAGCTGGGCGAACACCAGTCCGGCCGCGGTGCCGTAGATGAAGAAGTCGTACCACTCGATCGTGGTGCCGATGATCGTCGCAAACGCGACGCGACGCTGCGTGGCTGCATTGCTGACGGTGGTTGAATTCATTGCCTGTCCTTCGGAAGAAGTTGACTGTGCCTCCATGGTGAGCCGGATCACTTCTCCGTGTAAATTTCAGAAAATTGTGGATAAAGTTCTGTTTTACTTAAGAAACCCTTCTGCGGAGTTGAGGCCCGATGGTCGATGTGAGCATGAGGCAACTTGAGCTGTTCGCAGCCCTGCCGGACTTCATCACGCTTAGCGCAGCGGCAGCCCATCTGCATATCTCGGAGTCGGCGTTGTCCCAGGCCATCACAGGGCTGGAGAAGGCTGTGGGGGAGCAGCTATGCGTGCGTCGAAAGGCCCGGGGCCTCACTCTGACTCCTGCGGGCCAGAACTTTGCAGTGCAAGCCCGCCGGGTCCTCTCGGACACCCGGGAACTCATCTTGAGCTCCCGCATGGGGGCGGAGTTGCGGGGGCCCGTTAAGCTTGGCTGCTACGCGAGCTTCGCCACGAGCGTGGTGCCCGAACTGCTCGAAGGCTTCCCGCGTAAGCATCCCGGGGTGGACCTCGAGATAACCGTGGGCACCAGTGACGATCTGCTGCCAGCGCTCCAGTCGGGACGCCTCGATGTGGCCATCATGTACAACCGGTTCCTGCCCGTGGGCTACCGTCGCCGCGAGATCTACCCGACCGAGCTGGAGGTACACCTGCATCCGGACCACCCGCTCGCCGCAGCCAGCACCGTGGATCTCGCCGATCTTGCCGGCGAGCCACTCATTCTCTACGACGCCGCCCCCAGCACCATCAACATTGTCGAGGCGTTCGCCGCTCGTGGGCTGGAACCCAGGATCGAAGCCCGGGTCACCCAGATCGGCCTCGTCGAGGCGCTGGTGGGCCGCGGCGTGGGCTACGGCCTGCTCATGTCCCGGCCCAACGTGCTCCCCGTGAGCGCCGAGGGCCGGCCTATCGCCATTCGCCCCTTCGACCCGCCCGTAACACTCTCCCACGTGGTGGGAATCTGGCCCGAGGACATGACTCTCACGTCGCGTGCCGCAGCCCTGCTCGATTACGCGGTAGAAAAGCTCGGCTCCTACGGCAGGGGACTGAGCTCATGACAAAGCCACGCATGAGGGCGGCCGCTGACTCAAGCAGATGGCAGCGCTTCCCGGTGCGGTGCAGCCTTCATGCCGGACCACGGGCGAGCCGGACTCCCCGGGGAGAGCTTCCGCTCAGCAGGTCGTTGGATATCCGGCTGAGCAAGACGAGCAGGCAGCAAATGAAGAATCTGGAACCGGGCTGGGCAATGGGTCCACTCGGGCATGGGGTGACAACACGTGAGGTGACAACAGACGATGGCCGGGGCAGGCCGAACGCTCCCATGTTCCGGAAAAACAGTAACCGCCCTCGCGTAACCGCCGTTATGACCCGGTGCCTTTTCGCGAAGTACGGCGATTTCAGTGCTACCCCTCAGGCAGCGCTTTACCCGGCGTCGATGGCTTCGAGCCACTCCAGGAACGTCTGGCGTCCGACGGCGGAACCCGGCGCCGGGATCAGCTCGCCTTTGCGCATTGCCTTGCCCATGGGGCCGGGGACGTGCAGGGGAACGATCCGTTTCTTCTGCCGCGTCCTGGCCAGATAGGCCGAGACGAGGTCCTTCAGCCGTTCGGTCCGCGGGCCGCCGAGGTCAGGGATGCGGCCCTTCGGCCCCGCCTCCGCCGCGTCCACCAGGGCCGCGGCCACTTCCAGTGCCGCCACAGGCCGGGTGAACATCGTGGGCACGAAGACCAGCGGGCCCACCGAGGTGGCCTTGACGGACATCGGCACGAACTCGTGGAACTGGGTGGACCGGAGGAGGGTCCAGGGAATGCCGCCGTGCCTGACCTCGTCCTCCTGCACAAGCTTCCCGGCGTACAGTCCCGAGTTTGCGTTGTCGATGCCCACGATGGACAGCGCCACATGGTGTTTCACCCCGGCCTGCTTCCCGGCCGCCAGCAGGTTCTGGGTGGCGTTGGTGAAGAAATCCACGGCTTTCTTGGTGGACATGGTTTCGATGCCGGCGACGTCGATGACTGTTTCGACATCCTGCAGTGCCTGATCGAGGCCGCGCCCGCTGACCAAGTCCACCCCTTCGGCGCGGCTGAGGCTGACCACGTCGTGCCCGCGCTCCCTGGCGATGGCCACGACGTGGTGGCCCACGGTACCGGTTCCCCCTGCAACGGCAATCCTCATGGAAGTGATCCTAAGCCGGTCCTACGACAAAACAGGTGCGTCCGGCGGCCCGGCGGTGTGGATCGGTCCGGCGACATAGGCTTGGCCCTTCGCCAGCCCCATGAACATGGTCCGGTGCAGGATGTCCACGTGCTTCCGGGAAACCTCCACCGCTTCCTCAACCTTGCCGGCACGGAGGGCTGCCGGGTGCGGGAGTCGTTCCCGATGTTCCGGCAGCGGCGGCTATAGGGGCGAGGTCCCCTAGTACAGTTCCTTCAACGTACCGTGCCCTTGAAGATCGCGGGTTTGTCGCTGAAGGTTGGACCCGATACTTCCATGCGAACGTTGCCAAACTCCGCGGCGGGAATACCGAAGCCAAGTTTCACGCTCTGGGTCTCTCCAGGCAGGATGGTGGATAGGCTGCTTGCTCCAATGCCGGACTGAATGTCAGTTGCGTTTTGGGCTTGGGTGCCGGATGCACCGTAGCTGACCTTGGGAAAGCCCATGAGACCTGCGTTGATCGGTTCCGTCCCTCCATTGGTGACTGAGAGGTCGAAGGTGACGATCTTTCCTTCGACGCCGCCTGCCGAATACTGAGGGGCCGGAACAGCGGCCGGCGGAGCGACCTTCACTGCCACTCCGCTCGGGAAGGTGATGGTATCCCCGAAGCTGCCGGACAGCTTCACCTCAGCGTTCGGCGCAGGTGGAGCTGCCGATTTTGTGGCAGGAGCGCCTTCAGCGCCAGGAGTTATGGTATTTGAGCCCCCATCGCACCCGGCCAGGGAACCGAGCGTCAGAGTGGCGGCGGTGACGACTATCGAGCGGGCTGTGCTGGACATAATTTCCCTCTTGTTCCGAGTACAAGAATTGATGATGTGAAGCATAGGCTCGAGCGTTAATTTTTCCACCAAAATGTTCCATATTAGGGGCCCCCTGATTGCCAGCCTCGGGAATCGGGGATGTCGAAGCGAAATCAGGATCCGGATAGAAATGTCGGCCCTGATGCCCCTCAGCCCACGAGTAGTGACTAAGCCGCCATTCATCTATCCCCACCGCAGCCTTCGCCGCTCGCGTGGCGTTGATCCACTCCATCAGCCACGGCGCCCGGACAGTGGATGTGATCCGGCAGACGGCCACGAAGGTGCCCTGGGCCCGCGGCGTCGATCCAGTCCTGCAGTGCGGCAAGGTCATCAAGCGATCTGATCACGGCAGACTCGGCACCCAGAGCCCGGACAACACCGCTGAAGTCCACCTCCGTGATCAGCACCGGCTTCTCGGTCAGGCCCTGCGACCGTATTGGTGGATCTTGGCTCCGTACGCGGCGCCGTTGTAGATCACCACAAGGGCGCTGCGTACCCTACTGGAACGATGGCTCAAAAAGAGTTGCCCGACGGCGGCACCTGGCTGGGACCGAATTTGGTCAAGAGCGCACTAAAGCGGCGACTTATCTGCGAGATGTTCCGGATGCGGCAATATGACGCGGAAGCCGTACGCCAGTACTCAGGCGGGCTCGGGGCGGTCGTGTACTGTAAGCACCGTGCTGCCCCCAGCCCACTTGATACAGCAGGTGGGGCATCCGATGTACCATTCGTCACTCCCGGATCGCTGGATGACCCGGCCGAAGTTCTCACCGCCCGACGGGCACTGAGCCTTTATGTCTTCTTCCAGCTGCAGGACCGCCACTTGGACCTTCAGGAAATCCGAGTCCTCGTGCTCGCACTTTTCCACGCTTCGATGCTAAACAGAAGCGCTGACATGGAGTTCCTCATAGATGCAACTGGTCGGTCGAAGAAGATGAAACAGACGATAGCCCTAAGCTGCATGCCCGATCTCCCGCCGAGCCTCCCAACACTCAGCGTGAAACTACCGACGCTTCCTCCACCCCCTGCCAGCCTCGAAAGCCCAGCGCTCAACCTCATCGGCGCCCACAGTGCGCTCCGGTGAAGAAAGCTCTTCGGCCCAAGTGCGCATAACGGCGCAAGCGGCCGAATAGGTGCTCACGGAGTAATTCGTGTACCGGGGACGCAAACTAGGTTTATCAGTTATTTCGGCAAGAGTACCAAGTACTCGGGCGTCGACGATGAGACTGGAGTGATCGATGGCCCCGCCTCCAGCGAAGTACAAGTACTTAGTAAAGAAGTTTGGCCCCCAAGACTTGAGTGCTGGTCGGTTTGGTTGAAGCTGGAGAAAGGCTTGTTCCGGGCTTGTCACGGCCAAGCGCGCTGAATCGCGTAGTAGGACAGCCGTCTGCTCTTCGTTCGATGAAACCGATGTGATTCGCCCAGGCGTATTACGGTGACTGTTTCCGGTTCCCCAGGCAAGAGATTGCCAGAAGAGATGACATGCTGCACGCCCGGTTTCGTCCTCTCGCGCCCGGCGAGCGAGCTTGAAGAGACCGCCTCTGCTGATTAATCCAGTTTCTAATCCTCCATCCTCACTGACGAGAGGAGAACCTTTTAGCGCGCCTACGCGCTCGTTCCACTTGGCGATCTTGATGCTGAAACCGTGGCGATCAATTGCTTCACTTCGCGGATGCGACATGACCCATGCGGCCAATTCTTCGGGTGCGGAAACCATAGACACAGCCTATGGGTGATGGCGCACTGGGGTTACCAACCATGCCGTCTACGGATAGCGACGATCAGCGATTCCAGAGCTGGGACCGATACTGAGTTATCAGGCGCCCTTCCAGCTGGAGCGCTTCCGCTCTAGTCGAAACAGTCTGCCACCGGACTTCAAGCCCTAGGTGATCTATTGCTGACCTTGCAGCTTCCTTGGCCCTCATCGGCTTGCCAGCACGAGCCTCATCCAGTCGCGCTTGAAGCCACTTGGGATCTTCCAACGCGCGGTCAAATGCATGTTCTCCCAGTCCTGAAGCAGCCCCTTTGCCGCTTGCGTAGATAGCAAGCCGCCCACGTACGCCGTTACCTTTTCGTTCGCCGGCCATTCCGATGTACACGGGCCCACGTGCAGGGTCTTTCGCAAGCCGGAACATGTAGACGCCAGGATAGCGGGGCGCTAGCGGCAGGGCGTCGCTAAAGGGGACCCACTCTGACCAAACGCCGTGCGGGAGTTCAATAGAATCCTTCGCCCGAACAACCCGGTGTTTCGATGCTTGCTCTACAGCGGGGACAAAGTCAGTCGGCTTAGCTCGCGAACGAGTGGCCCCTGGGGCTATCGTCCGCCCACGCTGGGCCGCGAGTTCGTCAACATAGCTTGGCTGCAGAAACCAGTTTCCCCCTATCTGGGGAGGAACTTGTCGCGCGCCGGAGGGTCTGAGGTCACGTAGTATCTGCCGCAGTGTTTTCGCGCTCATGCCTAGCATCGCAGCAGCTTCCTCTGCGCTGACACTGTAATCGTCCATAAAGGACATCTTGCAGCAGACAGCGGCGCGGATCCGTAGGCCCGATGGCATAGCCTGGGTCAAAAGCGGGGGAGCGCGGACTGGGTATTGTTGCTACCCCGCAGCCGCCGTCTTGACCGCCTTCGTCGCGTTCATCCACTCGGTCAGCCATGGTGCACGGACGGTGGATGTGATCCGGCAGTCGGCCACAAACGTCCCGTGGGCGCCGGCGTCGATCCAGGCCTGCAGCGGAGACAGGTCACCGAGCGACCGGACCACAGCAGACTCGGCCCCCAGAGCCCGCGCAATACCGCTGAAGTCCACCTCGGGTATCAGCATCGGCTTCTCGGTCAGGCCCTGGGAACCGTACTGGTGGATCTCGGCCCCGTAGGCGGCGTCGTTGTAGATCACCACAATGGCGCTCCGGGCGGCACCGATCAGCGATTCGAAGTCGGACAGGCCCATCAGGAAGCCGCCGTCGCCGGAGGCCAGCACCAAAGTCCGGTCGTCCTCCACCGCACGGGCTGCCCCGACGCCACTCGCCAGACCCAGCCCGATGGTCTGGTACGCCGTTCCCACCATTACCAGGTCCTGCGGCCGCGGGATGTTCCAGTACATGGGCGCCCACCCGATGAAGTGCCCGCCGTCCTGGACCACCGTGCGGCGCTCCGGCAGCACGGCATCCAGCGCGGTGGCGAGAGCACGCGGGTCCAGCCGGCCGTCCGACGTTTGACCGGATCCCTGCTCGTGGCCCGGTCCTTCAGCCAGGCGCCGTGCAGCTTCAGCCCGCCATGCTCCGGCAGCAGCCTCAACGTCCAGCAAAGACAGCAACCGCGAAGCAGCAGCCTTCACGTCCGCCTGAACAAATACATCCACCCGCGGATTCGTCGGCTCCACCGCACTATCAATCTGAATAACAGTCGCATCCGGCCCCAGCAGGTGTCCGAACCGCATGGTGAACGGGCTCAGGCTCGCCCCGGCCACCAGGACCACGTCGGCCTCGCCCATGAGCCCGGCCGCGGTGTCGGTGCCGAAACCGCCGGCCACGCCCAGGTACCCCTCGCCATTGAGGAGGTTGAGCGCGAGGGCGGTTCCGGCGGTCAGTGCGCCGAGCCGGTCGGCGAGTTCGCGGAGCTCCGGCCCGGCTCCAGCAAGGTGCGCACCCCGGCCGGCAAGGATCAGCGGCCGCCGTGCCCCGGCCAAAAGGCGGGCCACCCGCGCAAGGTCCGTGCCGCCGTCGTCCGTCACCTCCAACGCCGCCGGCTCCGGAAGGTCCTCGTCCGCAGCCTCGAGTGCGGCGAGGTCGTAGGGGATGGCAAGCACGACGGCGGTGCGCCGGGTGAGTGCGTACTCCACGGCCTGCCGGGTGACGGCGCCGGCGGCGTCGCGGGTGACGGTGAAGGTTGCCGCGCCGAGGCCGGCTGCGATGGCTGCCTGGTCCACGTCCCAGGGCCGGGCGCCGCTGGTGGGCGCGTCGCCGGTGACCAACACGACTGGGATCTGCGCCTGGACGGCCTCGGCCAGGGCGGTGAGTGCGTTGGTGTAGCCGGGGCCGTAGGTGGTGGTGCCCGCAGCGAGCCGGCCCGAGGCCCGGTAGTAGGCGTCGGCCGCGGCGATGGCTGCACCTTCATGCCGGACGGCGGTGAAGCGCAAGCCCTGCTTCTCCGCGGCGTCCAGGAAGTAGACGTTGCCGTTGCCCATGACGCCGAAGAGGTCGCTGACATAGCTGCTGAGAACCTGCGCCACACGGCCGGAGACGGTAAGTGAAGTCATGCAGGAATCCTGTGACGCAGACCTCAGATCGGCAAGAGAAGAGTTTGCGGCTGGGACTTTTGGCAGCATAAGGAAGGAGAACTGACAAATCGCCCAGCTGTGGCACCAATCACGTCTCTCGCTCGACGAGTTGTCGAAACGTCTCCAGCTCGCTCTGGAAGCTGCCCCGGTAAGAGCCCGTGGCGAAGATCCGGGCGAAAATCGCGGACACGAATCCGCGGGTCATGATTACCTGGTCGATGCGGGTACCTGCTGCATCGGCGGTGAACGTCACATCGGACTCGCCCTTCAGGATGGCGTTGCCGAAGCGGCTGCGGATGTGGCGGGGCCGCTCGGCCGCGAGGACCTCGGTGGGGCTCGTCATCCGCCCGAACTGCACCGTGTAGCGGCTGCCGGCCTGGTCGGCAGGGCCGACGCGGTCGGTCACGCCGCTGACACCGCCGATCCATTCATGGAACCTGTCGGCATTGGTCCAGGTTGCGAAGACGCGCTCCGGCGGCGCTGCGACAAACGTGGACAGCCGGAATGTTGGCATGCGTTCAGTATGCTCTCGCCGGCACGCGGAGGCGAGGGGCGTGGCCCACCTGTAAATGGGGAAGCCGCGGAGATTCGCCGCGGGCTGTCGTCAGTCCGCCGTGCGGGATTCCTGCTCCGACAGTCGGCTGATCAGGCCGTCGTACCGGGGCGGCATGAGTTCGAGGATGGAGATGGCCGTGCTGGTCCGCTCGATCCCGTCGATCTCCAGGATCTCGTTGGTGATGCGGTAGAGGTCGGCGGTGCCGCGGGCCACCACCTTGGCCATGAGGTCCGCGTCGCCGGTGGTGGCGTGCACCTCGATGACCTCCGGGATCGCGGCGAGCCCGTTCTCCACCGAGCCGGTCCGCGTCTGGCTGATGGACAGCGAGAGGAAGGCCATCAGCTCGTAGCCCAGCGCGGCGGGGTCCAGCCTGCGGCTGAAGGAGCGGAGCGCGCCGCTGCGCTCCAGCCGCGCCAGCCGGGCGTGGACGGTGTTGCGGGCGACGCCGAGTGTCCGGGAGAGTGCCAGGGCGCTGGCTTCGGGGTCCTTGTCGAGGGCAAGGATGATCCTGCCGTCGAGCGAATCGAGGGTGCGAGGGTTCGCGATGGTCATATTTTCACCAGAGGTACTAGAAGTTGAGCAGAAGTCCCAAGCACCAGAGCGTACCTTGCAATGTGGCCCGGGTCACTTCCATGATCGGTCTTCATGAGCCCTGATCAACTCCTGGCCGAACCAATAAACGCGTTGCCCACCCTACGCAGTGCCGTTACCGGCCTTCCCGCGTACGTCCCGGGGCGGCGCAGCCTCGGTGCCGACATCGCCGCCCTCGCCAGCAACGAAAGCCATTACGAGCCCCTGCCCGCGGCCACCGCTGCGGTGGTCGAAGCGGCAGGCAGGATGAACCGCTACCCGGACATGGCCGCCGTCGAACTCCGCGAAGGCATCGCCCGGCATCTGGGCGTCACCGCGGAGGAAGTGGCGGTGGGTCCCGGCAGCGTGGGCGTCCTGCAGCAGATCATCACCGGACTGTGCGACGCCGGGGACGAGGTGGTCTTCGCGTGGCGCTCCTTTGAGGCCTACCCCATCCTGGTGGAGCTGGCCGGCGCCCGGCCGGTCCGCGTCCCGCTGGACGACGCCGAGGGCCACGATCTCGACGCCATGGCCGCTGCCGTCACCGACCGCACCAAGGTGGTCCTGCTCTGCACGCCCAACAACCCCACCGGCGTGCCGATCAGCCACCGCCGCCTCGAGGCCTTCCTGCAGTCCGTCCGCTCCGACGTCCTGGTGGTGATCGACGAGGCCTACGTGGAATACGCGGACGCCGGCAGCGGCCCCTATTCCCTGGCGCTCTACCGCCGGTACCCGAACGTCTGCATCCTGCGCACCTTCTCCAAGGCCTACGGGCTCGCCGGCCTGCGCGTCGGGTATGCAATTACGACGGCGGCAATCGCCGAGGGTTTGCGCCGCACCGCCCTGCCGTTCGCCGTGAGCGCGCTGGCGCAGAAGGCAGCCATCGCGTCGCTGGACGCGGGGGAGGAGATGGCAGCGCGGGTTTCCTTGGTCAAGCAGGAGCGCGCCCGGATGGCCGCCGAGCTGAAGGCCCAGGGCTGGAACCTGCAGCCGAGCCAGGGCAACTTCCTGTGGCTCCGGGCCGATGACCCGCTACTCGCGCGGCTTGTCGAAGCCTTCGACGCCGCGGGCATCCTGGTCCGCGCGTACCTGGGCGACGGCGTGCGGATCACCGTGGCCGACCCCGCCTCCAACAACCGCGTGCTCCGGCTCCTCGCAGCACGCGCCGCCTGACACCTTTTTAACCCCTTCCCAATACGTTCCACCTACAAGTAAGAGGAATCCCCATGGAACACCAGACAACGACGTCTGCCCGCCCCCTCGGCGCGGCACTGAAACCCCGCCAGCTCACCATGATGGGGCTCGGCAGCGCCATCGGCGCGGGCCTGTTCATCGGCTCCGGCGCCGGCATCCAGGCCGCCGGCCCGGCGGTGCTGATCTCCTACCTCGTGGCCGGCACGCTCATCATCTTGGTGATGTGGGCCCTCGGCGAGATGGCCGCGGCCAACCCGGACAGCGGAGCCTTCTCCGTCTACACCGCCAAGGCCTACGGTCCGGTGGCCGGTGCCACGGTGGGCTGGCTTTGGTGGATCCAGTTGGTGGTGGTCATCGCCGCCGAAGCACTTGGTGCGGCTGGCCTGCTGGCCACCATCTTCCCCGCCCTGCCGGTATGGCTGATGGCCTTGATGTTCATCGTGGTACTCACCGCAGTGAACCTGACCAGCGTGAAGAACTTCGGTGAGTTCGAGTTCTGGTTCGCCCTGCTGAAGGTGGCGGCGATTGTCGGGTTCCTGCTGGTGGGCTTTGCCCTGCTGTTTGGCTTGATTCCGGGCCTGCAGTCGCCGGGCCTGACCAACTTCATGGGGGAGGGCTTCGCGGTCAACGGGTTCGGCGGGATTGCGACGGCTTTGTTTGTGGTGGCCTTTGCGTTCGGCGGCACCGAGATTGTGTCCGTGGCTGCCGCCGAGACCGCTGAGCCGGCCCACAGCGTGAAGAAGGCGGTCCGGACGGTGCTGTGGCGGATCCTGGTGTTCTACATCGGCGCCATTTTTGTGATTGCGGCAGTGGTTCCGGTGGGCTCAGCGGGGCTGAAGAGCCCCTTCGCCGCTGTGCTGGACGCCGCCGGCATGCCGGGTGCGGCCACGGCCATCACTCTGGTGGCTGTCGCGGCACTGCTGTCCGCTCTCAACGCCAACCTCTACGGTGCCTCCCGAATGGCGTACTCCCTGGCCGAGCGGGGCGAGGCGCCGCGGTGGCTGGCCTCTGTGTCCAAGGCCCGGGTCCCGGTGGTCGCGGTCCTGGCCAGCGTTGCCTTCGGCGTGGTCACGGTTGTGCTGGAGCTGGCTTTCCCCGAGATGGTCCTTGGCGTCCTGCTGAACATTGTGGGTTCGACCTGTCTGCTGGTGTGGACGTCCGCGCTCCTCGCCCAGCTCGCGCTGCGTCTGCGTGCCGACCGCGAGGGGACGGAGCTTCCCCTGCGGATGCCCGGCTTCCCGTGGCTGACCGTGGTGGGGCTGCTCATCCTGACCGCAATCTTCACGGTGGGCTTCATCGGCGAAGAGTCCCGGCCCCAGCTCCTGAGCACTTTCGGGCTCGTGGCACTGCTGGCGGTGGCTAACTGGGTGAACCACAGGAAGCGTGGCGCTCTGCCTCACGTCGAATCTCCTGACGGTAACAAGCAGCCGGTGTTCATCGACTGATTCAGGCGTTGCCGAATTCCTTCGCGGGTTCAGGGCACACGAAGGGCGCGTCCGGGTTTAGTCGGGCGTGCCCTTCGTCCTCGATGCCGGTCGGGCAAGTTCTATGACAGGCGACGGGCAGCAACGCCGGGTGGTCCGGTTTCGTTCCCGAAGAGGACGTGAATCCAGAGGAAGGACAGTCTGTTATCTTGGTTATCCAGTTACCTGCACGAACGTCGCTCGTTCTAGTAAGCCGCTTCAAGAGCCGAAGCCCATTCCTGAGGGCTGCTGACATCGTCCTCTAGTCCTATTTCAGGCTGCATACACTCGTGGAGTCCACTTCACCAAGGAATTGCAGGGTCAGGTCTTGGGGTGCCTTGCCCTGTTCAGCCATGACAATAAACCAGTGTATGAGGACGGACAAATGCATCACTGCATCCAGATTCCGAGCTGTTGCGGCCCACTGCTCGGCCTCAGGCTTTGCATCGTGGCGAACACAGTTTCCCGCTCAAAGGAGTCCAGCCCGGACAGCGCTTCTGACGGGAGGTCTGCAATCCGCTCCAACAGTTCATCAAGGGATCGGTAGCCGGAGATCCAACGAGTCAGTTTCTTGGAAATCTGAACAGGAATCCCATACTCCTCCAAGGTCAGGAGCAGGTGAGGTTGGAAGCCATCCTCCATCCGGGAAGCGAAGCCACCATACTTGCCCGGAGTGATGCCACGGCGAGTAAAAACTTCCTCAGCAATCCTGTCCACTGCACGGACCAGCATGGGGAGATTGTGGTCAATCCAGAAGCGCATGAAATCGAAGGCCTTATCGACCTTGTCGTCATGGGTCTCTTTGCCATCATATTGCGGGTTCGGTTGCGTGAACCGGTCCATGACCTCCCGAAGATTCCCCTCAGCACCAGCCACCCAGAACGTGTATAGGGTCAACTGGGAAGCGGACACAGCACCGTGGCGTGTTGCTCCGTCAGGAGGGATGTAATCCCAAATCAAATCCATCAGCGCTGCCAACTGGCTGTGGTTGGGATATGCGGTGGTCCAGATCAGATTCCTCGTGCGTGAAACCGGCAACTGCTGCAGGTGCTCGGCTAACTGAATCTGGGCCTCAGGAGCCACACCCTGATTCGCCCTCATCGTTTCCAGACTCAACACCCGTTGGGAAAGGACAGGATTAAGCCGTTCGTTGGTGCGCTCGGTCCAGTCCTCAGCCTCAATGGAAAGCAGCAGGGAGGTTGGAGCATCCTCGCTCTGACTCAGCCCCGGAATGTCCACCGCATTGATCTCTGGCTCTGGGGCATCGTGGAACAAAAAGATGTCGCCAACGAAGTGCTTGAACATCCGGCCACCCCGGCCCCTGATGTTCATAAACGTAAAAAAATTGTACGTGCGTCGGGCAAGGGTGCGGTCAAGGACGATGACGTTCTTGGCAGTGGTGTTTACGCCTTCAATCAAGGTGTTATTGCATACCAGCACTCCAAGCCTCCGTTCATTGAAGCCAGAAACAACTTTGTGGGCCAACCAGCGCGGGAGCCGTCCGTGATGGGAACCAATTCCCTTCCGCAAAGCCTTAGGTAAGGCCCAGTCCTCGCTATATTCACGCTCCAGCCAATCAGCCGCCTCCGGCATTCCAGCCCCGTAAGTACCGTTCTCATCCTCTGTCAGCCAGCCCACTACTTCCCGGACGCGTCTAGGACTGCCGCAATATATCATGGTGCCGCCAGTCAGGGTGGATGCCAGCATTTTCACCATCGCTTTACGTTGTTCAGCGCTGTTTGACGGAAGCCGGTGCACGTTCGCCGCCACGGTGGAAAAATCCGTAACCCGCAAAGTCCGCGACACGTTGGTTGGCACCATGGCGGAAAGTTCGTGGATGTTCGGGCCAGCGAGATAGAACTGAGCCCCGGTTTTCATCAGTTGATAGAGGGCTTGATTCAGGAGGGCTGCACGGCCACTGACTTTGCCGCCGCTGCGCTCATCTAACTTGTAAAACTCATCAACGAAAAACAGGTCCGGGCGGGGCGGATTTTCTAGGGCAAGGTAGCGCTCCTGCGTTAAGACAAACAGGTTGCGCTCTGCGTAGGCCTGACCGGGATGCGTGTAGATCTTGTGGCCCGTTTGATGGTCGCTCAATCGCCGTCTCGTCTCGTCAATGAGAGCGATGGTCGGCACAATGAGCACTACATTGTCATACTTTCCACTGGCTATAAGAGCATCCACGATCAGAGATTTGCCGAACGAAGTGGGAGCGGACAGGATAACGTTCCGGCCCTCCATCAAGTCCAGATACACCGCCGCCTGAATGCTGGAAAACACCACGCCATCAAGGTTGTCCGGGCGATGCATTTCCACGGCCAGTGCATCAGTGAGGGTCAGCCCTTCCTGCTCCATGTAGGGATACAGGCCAAATTCCCGTGCCAGTGCCATCAGTAGCGGCTTTTCCTTTTGGAACTGTTCAGTCTTGTCCAGCGCCCGGACAACCAGTTCCCGCAATTCAGGAGTATGACCGTGAGTAGCAGTAAGGGTAGTGATGGAGTGCAGCAGGCCGAACGGGTCAGGAACAGGCTTCTGGGAATTCAGGACTTTCTTGATGTCCGTCAGAGTTGCTGCCATGCTTTCAGCCTCCTATCGAACTCGGACTGCAACTTTTCCTTGGTGGCAAGAGGCATGAGAATCAGGTGAACCCGGATGCTTGCAGGCAAATTCCTGTCTGCAATGCGCTTTTGGAATCCTGAATACTGTTGCTTAACGAAGGCTGTCATCTCGGCTACATACTCCGCGGTGTGAGTTCGGTGCCGCTCCGTGATTTCGGAGTCGAAGGTGATGAACACGGGGATGACAACCCGCTTGAAAACCTCATCCAGTGAAACGCTTTCGTCAAGCAATTTGGCCAGTTGCGAGGCATGTTCCCAGTCGGGCTCGATCTTGTCTGTGATAGCAGCAAACTCAGTGCGCAAATAGTCCGTGGCTAAATGCAGTTCCAGTTCTTCGAGCACATCACGGACACCACGGGCTGAATCCTTGTAAAACTTGGACTCTCCCAGCCACAGTTCCAGTTCCGTTTGGCCAGCCTCATCCTCAACAGGAACCACGAATATTCCGTCGAAGCCCTTGACCGTATCGTTGGGGGCGTCCTTGAAAAAGATGCGGCTGATGGCCCTGTCAGCGCCCATGAACTTGCGAAGAATCATGTGAAGCAGGAGTTCCCCGAGTTCGCCACGGTGCTCATACTTCTCGCTGATGTAAATCCGCTTCAAAGCCTTGGCTGCGAGGTCCATCATGTTGTGGCCTCCCAGGTCCCTGATTTCGGACTTTTTCAGGATCCAGTCAGGTGCCCAGCGGATGAAATCGCCCACCAGTTGCTTATAGCGCCACTCCTGGCTTTCGTAGCCAGCGCAGACGCCAAGCAAGCGGACATCTGTTTCGACATCCGAGACGATGACATCCAAGACGGTGCTCGGATGCGACGGCCCTGCCACTGGTTCCCCCACTTATACGGTGCTTTTGCTTGTGCTTATGCTACTTGCGCTTAGTGAGGATCCGTGGCACGACGTAGCCGTTTCCATATATTGGCCCAAAGAACAGGCTTGCAAGACCCTGCCCTGAGCAGCAAATTGGCGGACAAGTCCTATTACGTGCTGATGGCATTCTTTATCTTGGTTCATGTTCGTTTTGGTAGCGAATGCAACCTGTCGATCATGCTTCTACGGCCACCGGCGGGCCATTCCTGGCGCGGTCCTGCTCGTATTTAACACTCCCGCCCAATACCCTGGCGAAGTGAACAATGTCATTGGGGGCGAGGCCGCCGAGAGGCTGCCCGAAGGATTGTACGAACTACTCAGCACAGATCTGCTCAATTCGCGCCTAAACCAATCCTCCGGACTGCAGCCGATCTTCGCGGACATAGAAGATGACGATATTCCGGACGTCCTCGCCCGCCACGTAGCCGATTCCGTTCGCCAAGCCCTCGCCGCTGCCAAACCAACGGACAGGGTCACCCTCGCAAACCGACTCCTCCAGGAACTGCAAACACCAGACCGCATCGCCGCTGGCCCGACCCAGCTCCAGTCACTCCACCGCACGAATGCACTCAAGCGCCGGCATCTCCGCCGACCAATGACAAGACTAAGCGACTCAGCGCTTCTCACCAACGGCAAGGACGAACCCAACCTCTCCGCCGAGCTTCGGGCCGAAATGGAATCCGCCAACACTGTCGACCTCCTCTGCGCCTTTGTCCGCTGGACCGGCCTCAGGCTTCTGGAGCCTGCCCTTGAGCAACTCAAGGAGCGCGGCGCCAAGCTCCGGGTCATCACCACAACTTACATGGGCGCCACCGAACGCCGCGCCATTGACGAGCTCGTCAACCGGTACGGGGCCGCAGTGAAGATCAGCTACGAGACGCAGGCAACGCGGTTGCATGCCAAGGCCTGGCTGTTCCGCCGCAACACTGGATTCGACACCGCCTACGTAGGCAGCTCCAACCTGAGCCAGGCTGCCCTTCTCGACGGGCTGGAATGGAACGTCCGGCTCAGTTCCGTCGCAACGCCTGCCCTGCTGCAGAAGTTCGAGGTCACTTTCGACAGCTACTGGGAGCAGCGTGCCTTCCAAAGCTACGATCCGGAACGCGACGGCGAGAAGCTGGACGCGGCATTGGAACGGAACGGCGGCCGCCGTATCGCGGCCCCGGATGCCGCCACTGGGCTTGAGGTTCAGCCGTTCTTGCATCAGGAGGAGATGCTGGAGGACCTGGAAGCGGAGCGGCTCAAGGGTTTCAACAGCAATCTCCTGGTCGCTGCCACGGGCACCGGCAAAACAGTCGTCGCCGCTTTGGACTACAAACGGCTAAGCGAGACTGCCGGCCGTGACCTCAAACTGCTCTTCGTCGCCCATCGCCAGGAGATTCTTAAGCAGGCGATGCGCACCTACCGCGACGTCATGCAGGACGGCGCCTTCGGTGAGCTCTACGTGGGGGACCACAAGCCGCAGGAGTGGAAGCACATCTTCGCGTCCGTCCAGTCGCTGTCTTCCCTCGGCATCGAGCAGCTGGAGCCTGACTTCTTCGATGTCGTGGTCATCGATGAGTTCCACCATGCCATGGCGTCCACGTACCGCCGCCTGCTGGACTATCTGAAACCGCAGCAGCTCCTCGGACTCACGGCGACACCGGAGCGCGGCGACGGCGTCGACGTCGCCCAGCAGTTCTTCGATGGCCGGACAGCCAGTGAACTGCGGCTCTGGGATGCCCTCGACGCCGACCTGCTGGTTCCCTTCCACTATTTCGGCGTCTCGGACGACGTCGACCTGAGCCAGTTGGAGTGGAAGCGCGGCAACTACGACACCACCCAGCTGAGCGCCCTCTACACCGGAAACGACGCCCGCGCCGCCAAGGTGATCCGCGAACTCCGCGACAAGGTCACCAGCACCGACCAGATGCGGGCCATCGGCTTCTGCGTTTCGGTCCAGCACGCCCGCTACATGGCCGAGGTGTTCAACCGGGCCGGCATTGCCTCCGTCGCCGTCGACGGCACCACAGACAATGCTGACCGCGAGGAAGCCCTCAGGCGCCTGGGCCAGCGGGAGCTCAACTGCATCTTCGCCGTCGACCTTTTCAACGAAGGCCTGGACCTGCCGCAGGTGGACACAATCCTGCTGCTCCGGCCCACGCAGAGCGCCACGGTCTTCCTCCAGCAGCTGGGACGCGGACTGCGCCGTGCCGAGGGCAAAGCGGTGCTGACGGTCCTGGATTTCATCGGTCAGCAGCGCCGTGAGTTCCGCTTTGACCTGCGCTACCGGGCGCTGACCGGCTACGGGAGAAAGGAGCTGGAGAAGGCTGTCGAGGACGAGTTCCCGTACCTGCCGTCGGGCTCGCAGATCGTGCTGGACCAGGTGGCGCAGAAGGTGGTGCTGGACAACATCAAGGCACAGCTCCGGTTCAACCGGGCACAGCTGGTCCGGGACATCGCCTCGTATGCCGAGACCGAGCTGGAGTCCTATCTGGAGCGGTCCGGGAACGACGTGAAGACGATCTACCGGTCCACCAAGGACTCGTGGACCGGTTATCTCCGGCAGGCGGGGCTGATCGAAGGGTACTCACCCCTTGAGACCGTGCTGCGGGGGAAGCTCGTGGAGCTGTCGGACGCGGAGGAAAAGAAGCTGCTGGGCCGGATGGCCGCGCTGATTCACGTGGACGATCCTGAACGTTCCGCCGCCTATTCCATGCTGGTCGCTCCCGACGCGCCCCGCTACGCGGAGCTTGGCATGCGCGAGCAGGCCTTCGCACGCATGCTGTTCTACACGCTCTGGGATGACGGCGGAGGATTCACAACGTACGACGACGGGCTGGACCACCTGCGCGGTTACCAGTTTGTGTGCCGCGAGATCCGCCAGGTGGTCAAGCTTGGAGCGGCCGCATCAAAGCATGCAGCAAAGAGCCTAGGCGCAGGGCTGCAGCACATCCCGCTGCTCTCGCATGCCACATATCGGCGCGAGGAAGTTCTGGCGGCGCTGCAGTACGGCTCGCTGGAACAGGGCAAGAACGTCCAGCACCGTGAGGGGGTTGCCTGGTGCCCTGCGACTTCTACAGACGCCTTCTTTGTCACCCTGAACAAGGACGACAAGAAGCACTCGGCGACGACAATGTACAAGGACTACGCCATCAGTCCTGAGCTGTTTCACTGGGAGTCGCAAAACGCTACCTCACCGAACAGCCCGACTGGTCGGCGCTACTTGGACCGGGCATCCCACGGCTCCAAGATTCTGATCTTCACAAGGGACACGGCAGACGATGAGACCGGGTTGACGGTTCCTTACACGTGCTTGGGGCAGGTGGACTATGTTCAGCACTCCGGGGAGAAGCCGATAGCCATTACATGGAAGCTGGATCGAGCGATGCCGGCGGATGTGTTCGCGACGGCTGCTGCCGTAGCTCAATAACCGAGCCTCAGATCCTGCGGACGACATACGTCCGCCCTTGTGTTCCATCCCGGATGATGCGGCAGGACCGTCTTACGGCGGTATCTGTATCGCAAAACCGGTATGATGTCGATCTCCAAGGTAAAGCCGAGGGCACCAAGTCGTATTCATCGGACCGAGCCCATGGCGGTTCCCGAGATAGGCCCAGGGACAGGATGGCTGGGTGACTGCTGATCCGACCCAGCCACGATTCTTGACCCTGGCGCAGATTCGATGAGTTATATGCGAAACAAGGCCTCGTTCAAGGTCTCATCAGGGCGGGGGAGTTGCGCGCTTTTCAGGTCGGTGGGAGGGGCTGTTTTGCCCGCTAATTGGCGCTGGTGCGATTTGTTCCCGGGATGACGGGGAGGCCTCACACCCTGCTTCTGGTTTTGAGAGAGGTTCGTGCGGATGGGTGGTTCCAGCAACAGCAACCCAGCAACCAACCCCCATAGGATAGGCCAGTGACTGCTGAACTAAACCAATCCCGTTTCCTGACCCTGGCGCAGGTCGCAGATGAGTTGAACGTGAAGCAAAGTCTTGTTCAGGGCCTTATCAGGACAGGGGAGTTGCGGGCTCTTCAGGTCGGGGGGAGGGGCCTGTGGCGCATCGGCCGCCAGGACGTGGAGGACTACATTGAGCAAGCGTACCGGCGCACAGCTGAGCGGATTGCTGCCGGCGAGCTCGAAGATGGCACGGAGACCGGCGAGCAGGAGTAGTTAGGTGCAGTTAGGTGTTATGAGTGCTTTTTACCTATCCTCCGAAGCAGGCTCGATGCCCACTGATCCCCCCGTTACTGGTGATTGCTGGTTCTTTGGTCGTCTGTGCCTGCCCCTGTGAGCCCGGCCCTGCCGCCAGCCCGGTATGACTGTATTGAGTTCGGCTTCTTTAGCTGCCGTTAGCTTCCCGGCGCGGTAGTCGATGCGCTGGGTGTGCAGCCAGACCCCCAGAACGCGTTCGTCGCGGTCCTCGGTCTTGTTGTGTCGAGGCCAGTCGTTGCCCCCGACTTTGCGTGGGTGCAGTTCGCGTGAGACGTCGGTGCCCTTCTTGGCTTTCGGTTCTTTCTTCGCCTTTTGGGTTCCGTTCGCTTCGGCCTCAAGTTCGGCGATGGCGTCGGCAACCTCGTCTGTGGGAGCTTCGACATCCATTGCAACCGATTCAGCGGCTGCGGCTTCGCTGGCGAGGGCCCGGGATGGAAGTTCGGTCATTTCCCCGGTGAGCTTGGCGGGTCTTGCGTGTGGTGATGTTGATCAGTCCTTTGTCGTTTCAGTCGTTCCCGCTGGAGCGACGAGATGACGCTAAGAAACTTTGCTCAGCGGTCCCAAGGACGACTTCTGCTCACGATGTGACCCAATCCCATGCGACATGCCTGTCCGCATCCCCGCTAAGACATACACGTCGTGTTAGCGTCGTGCATGAAAAAACTAGTCACGGAGGATCACTTGGTTCAGACGATCATTGCCAGCCTTACTGATAGGGGCTGGTCCCCAGCCGCCCTCGCCGCCGAGTTGGACGTGTCTACAGACAGCATAAAAAGGTGGGCCAAAGGAGGCGGCGGCATAAGAGCAGTTACAGAAGGAAAACTCCGTGAACTAGCACGGGCCGCAGATTCCGAGGTCGCCACTAGAACGGACCGACAACAGGCCCTCAACCAAACCTTGGGCGGGATCCGTGAGGCTTTTCATCGGAGAGGGCGTCTCTCTTCGCGCAATGAAGCGCTAGATGAAATCGGGCGACTCATGTTTGCTCACTCGGTCTCGGTCCGGCATAGTGGGTCCGGCATCGGGAGTCATCTCATGATCGAATCAGAATTCGGGGGTCGAAGCGCTGCCAAGGTCCTGATTGCTTTCGTCGAAGAAATGGTTTCCCTACACCTTCCCGTGTCGTTGGCTCACGAGATGACGCCAGCCGATTTTCATCTCACTCTTCGCGAGGATGAAGACTTGTTGGCCGCGGATGTGCTGCGAGCATTTGACGGGTTTCAGGCGATATCAACGGGACCGGGTAGCGACGCCGACCTAATAAACGACGCCTTCGGTCGGTTCCTTGCTGACTCATTCACTGATGAAAAAGAACTCGGGCAGTACCTCACTCCCTCCGAGGTGGTCTCGTTCATGGTCAACCTTGCCCTGGAGGAACTCTCTGAAGATGAAAGAAAGTCGCTGGCGGAGGGGAACTTTGATGAGTTCGGCCAAGTTCTAGATCCCTCATGCGGAGTTGGATCCTTTCTAGCGGAATTTGTCCGCTCGGCTCACGCCGAACTGGAAGGCTCGTTTGGCCCGTTACCCGAATGGTCGTCTTTGGCGGCTCGCGAACTCGTAGCAGGAATAGACAAGAGCGAGCGTATGGTTCGGCTTGCAACAGCTAATCTCGCAACTTTCGGGTCTTCAGCAACACGGCTTCATCTAGCCAACGGTTTGGCGCGGGAAGACCAAGACGGTGAGATCTCGGATGCCTTGTGCGGGAAGGTCGGACTTATTCTCACTAATCCACCCTTCGGCGCCACCTTCGAAGCGGATGAGATTAGGGCCTACCGAATCGCCAGCGCCTGGAGCACACGTCGTCCGAGGGCTGTAGATTCCGAGCTCTTGTTCATGGAACGCTATATCGACTGGCTACGCCCAGGCGGCCAACTTTTAGCTGTCGTGCCCGACTCCATTCTGACGAACAAGGGCATATTTGCGGATCTGCGGAAGGGGTTGGCTCCGGATATCGAAGTCAGGACTGTTATCTCCCTGCCTTCTGTCACATTTGCCGCCGCGGGAACAACAACAAAAACATCCATCCTCCACCTCAGAAAATCGTCGGCGGCTCCCGTGCCAGCGAGATTCGCTGTCTGTCATGACATCGGATACTCAGTGTCGACCAGGGGGTCCCAGCGTTCCAAGTCCTATCATTCATCTGGTGACTTGCCCTCTCTGCTCGAACTGCTTAGGACAGGTACGTCTAACGACAAAGTTGTGACCAAAAATATTGACGAAGCGGGACGGTGGGATGCTGGCTATCACGCCTCTCCGGCAGCCGCCCTTATTCAACAGGCCGTGTCGATGGGGCGCGCCGTCGGTGTGCGAGAGCTTGCGAACCTCGCTTCCGAGCGCCAGGATCCTAGGAGATCTGGCGCTGAAACCTTCTCATACATCGAGATATCCGATGTCGATGGCCAGCAGGTATTTGTCGGCAGTAAATCTGTGAGGTGTGCCGATGCTCCAAGCCGGGCTCGTCAAAGAGTCAGAGCCGGCGATGTTCTGGTGTCCACTGTTCGGCCGGAACGCCGCTCGATTGGCGTCGTTCCCCCTTGGTTAGACGGGGCAATCTGTACCACAGGCTTCGCAGTATTGCGCCCCAATGGTGTAGACGGGATAGCTCTGGCCGCCCTGCTGAAATCCGACTTGGTGACGGAACAATTGATGCAGAACAATGTTGGGATCGCATACCCGGCCATAGATGCTGAATGCCTCCCGGAGGTCTACTTGCCTTTGGCCGTCGATGATATTGAGTCTCTCAACTCTCTCAGCGAGCAGATGCGTTCGAAGCTGATCGAACTGCGTCAAATCGACGGACAGCTCCAGACGGCCGTTTTGCAGGCCGGTCCGGGAACGTCAGGGTAAGTCCCACACATCGTCAAGTGACGAAAACCAAACTCCGGTGCCCAGGGTACACAATGGATTCTGATTGACGTGGTCAGGAAACTTTCGTGCCCTGGGTAGCCCGAGATGGTTTGGCGATTCGTCGTCAGGACGACTACGCGCGAAGGCAAAGTCTGAGATGTCACCAGTCCTGAGGAATAGACTGACCGCGAAAAAATCTTGCGTAGCGAACTTGCAACTACTCGTCGGGTAGTCCCGGCCAGTGCTGTGAATAAGGCGAGCGTAACGCGTGTCTGTCCCCCACAGCGACTTCACTTCAACCTTCTTCGTGACGCCGTCGCGGGTGACTTCGAAGTCGTAGTTAGCATAGTTTCCAATGTGCTTGGCCGTATCTTCGGGCATACGCCTAACTGCATAGCCTGCCTCCTCAAGGGAAGTCGCCAAGGAAGATTCAGCCAACGCGCTTAGGATTTTCGCTGAAGCACCAAATTGGTCTATCTCCAAGAAGTCGGCTTCACAAAGCTCCTGTACCGCAAGTTCAAGGTCGCTGCGTTTGCTGCCAACATACACTTCACCGATTGCCGTTTTCCCGTCGGACGAAATCGACAGGATGCGCCCCTTTGCAACCTCTTTCCAGGCCGCGCCGTTAAGGTGGCCAGCTGCGATGAACTTTCCGGTCCTGCCAACGCTTAGAACACTCTGCGATTCGCTGGTTATCGCGGCAGTGAAGGTAGCTCTCCAATGCTGTTGTCCGGGCAACTTATGTATGGTCTTGTCTAATGTTGCGATTGGAACGTGCATCGGACAGAGAACTTTTATAAGCGCTTCGGGAGAAACATCCCCATAGCGTCTAGTCAGTGTCTTGTACAGTTGCTCATAGTCGTAGGCCACGCCCTTAGGCTAAACGCTGTCTGCGTTGCATCCTAATTCGACGTTGGTATTTCCAGGGGCTGCATCTCACTGGCCCCATTAACATCTACTAAGCGGCGTCTCAGCCTCGTAACATTGAGAGCGCATTTGGCACGAACGCTGCGACGAAGGGCGTGGTCCCGTTGGGGCAGCGACCATCTGTTCCACCGGAATGGCCGGGTCTTGGTTTAGGTATTCGAGTTCCGGCGGGAAGTCCTAGGTGCGTCCGTCAGTTGGTGGCCCACGGTGCGGGTCGGGGGCACAAGTTCCGCGCAGTAAGGGCAGTTCATCGTGACTCGATCAGGTGCGTTGGAGCGCAACAGAGCTTTTATCCGCAGGTCTGTCGAACTCGGCGCGGCACATACCCCAGCACGCCTGGGCAATCACGCGGTGTACCCGCAGATCCCTGCCCCGATAGCGCAACCGGCCGAACCCTCGTACGTTGTTTCCTGTCCATAGAAGGCAGCCGCCGGGCGCAGCAGCGGACAGTCTCCGTAGGGCGGCCACGATCTCTGCGGCGTCGTTCCTGTCAAGGGCCAAGGTCAATGCCCCGTCTCGCCGATGGCGGCGTGGCCTGTACTCAACCGTGTACCTGACCTTTCGGCCAATGCGGTGCTCGTATCTGGCTTGTCCATTTGCTGCTTTGCCCTTACGCCGGCATTCGGCTGAACACAAACGACCTTGCGCGCTTACCAAGCAGCCCGCCGCATACCCGCCAGCGCTTCTCTAATGCAATCGATCCCATACATTGACGCTAGGAGGGAAACCGGAGAGGGAGCGTTGGGAGACTAATTCGGGTTCAAGGGTGCTTCCGGTCCTGTCTGCCGAGAAACGTGGTTCGTGCCCTCGTAGGTAGCAAAGCCAGAAAAATCGGGGTACATGGTGCGATACGAGCGGTTGAAACTTCCGTTCAACACAGGCAATATGGCGTTTTTGATTTGAGGAGTTATGGTGAACCCCACCATTGCGAAGACACTGCGGAGCATCGTTGGCGTTGTTCGCTTTCCCTCTATGAGAAACTTCCCCAGGTCTGCGCGGTACTCCATGCTCTTGGGCTGGAGTATTCCGGCGACCGGCGCGTCATGGTTCCTGCTCTCTGGAACGGCAGACGTTATGAAAAGGCCCTCCTGTGCAACCATACGAGCATCGCGGACTGCAGGTTCGACCAAAAGCGGCAACCCTGTTTCCAGGGTTTGCCCGAGAGAGTGCTTATATTGAAATCCGTATGGATCTTGCATTGAACCATACGTTGGTGGTTCTGCGGCGGGGACGGTTTTGATCAACTGAGCGGACCCCACCATGAAGCCCACCAAAACTCCTGTAGATAGCGAATGTCTTATGTCTGAGCATGCAAACCATAACGCGGTTAATGGGTTATAGGTGACGTCAATAAGTCTTGTTGGAACACTGTGATGCTGCATCATCGCCAACAGATGTAGGTCTGAGGCATGCCCATGTTCGGAGGTTCCAATACCCCATTCGCGAACATTCTGAATGGAAGCTTCTTCGGCGGACCGCACGGCATCCTCGGTAGCCCGAACACCCCGTTTCTCTAGTTCTCGTACTAGCGAGGAAGTGACCTCGAAGGCTTCATTCGCCATTCCGCGCCAAACAATGCGCGTATGGTGCCCTGTGCTCATGTTCAGCGTGCCAATGTGGGTCCAGAGACTACTAACGTCCTCTGGATGTATTGCCCAGCGGTTGTTTTGCCAAGCGCTGCGTGGCGACTCGTTCATACTTCACCCTAAGCGAATGGGCAGCCCGAATCGTCCGATTTTTTGTTACACGTCAATCACTCGCGAACGTCGATGTCAACGTCTGCTACCGCCACTGCAAGCCCTGTCGCGGCATCCCCAGCGCAATGATCGATTGCATAGGTGTACAAGCTAATGTTGCGCCATGAGAGTTAATGCCCACTTCGATGCGCTGGACGCCGAATCGAGAAACGCGGTGAGCCTGGCCAAGTCAGGGTTGAAGCTCCTTGGCGAGATGCGATATCCGACGATCGGCTTGCCCGCAGTTTTCTCCTGTCTGGCGCTTGGGTCTGAAAAACTTCTCAAGCTCACTTATGGGGTGAGCCAACAGGCGCAGGGCCACAGTTGGCCAACTAAAACTGAGATGAGGGAATACGGACATAACATCTGGAAACTCGACACGATGGGGCGGAGTTTGGTCCTTCAGCGCGCGCACCTCGCCGCTGACCAGCTGGTTGTTGCTGAATGGGTAGAACGAGTGCAAACCAACCCGTGGATAGACCAGCTCCTGGACATACTTTCGGAGTACGGGTCAAGAGGGCGCTTTCATTATCTGGACCGACTCGCCAACCCAAGTATCGACCCCAAAAGCGAACCATCTGAACAGTGGAAGAGGCTCGCTGTTGAGGTGCTCAAGGGTGATGATCACAGTGAGCACAGTGAAGTACTGACCCGAAAGATAACCGAGCGCCTGGACGAGGCCTTCCGAGACTGGTGGACCATGTATACCCGGGCCTGGGTGTTCGGTGTCTTCGGCGGAGGCACCACAAGAAACCACGGCTACACGCTAGAGATCAACTCTCGAACGTCACCCGGTCTAGCGCATCACGATCGCTAGTACCGGCTATCCACCGCGACACCCCGTACCTAGTGCAGGTACGTACGGGGTATCGCGGCCTATAGACGGTTAGTGCCCCAAAGCGCTGGCCGCAGATTTCTGCCAACCAACAAGGTCTGTCTCAAGGCGTGGCCTGCATATGGGGAGCAATGTCGGGGCAGGCAGTGCCGGGCTTGGGCAACAGATAAACTCCCCTGAGAAGCCAATAATAGGGGGAAAAATGGACGTCACGACGCGGCTTCGCGAAAGCGAACTAGCTTCCATCCGTGTCCAGGTGGACAACGATTTGCGGGACAATGTCCTGAAGAGCTTGGATGAACGTGGCGGCGCGCAGGAATTGGTGCGGCAGCAGTACACCGGACGATATCCGTTTGAGTTACTGCAAAATGCTAACGACGCCGCACGTGGCACTGGGGCCCGGGGCCGCGCGCACTTCCGCCTGACAGAAACAGCATTGATCGTGGCCGATAATGGCTCCGGCTTCGGAGAGCCCCAGGTCGAAGCCATTTGCTCGTTGGGGAGGTCTTCCAAAGATCCTTCCGAATCAGTCGGCCACAAGGGACTGGGATTCAAATCAGTCGGCGAGATTACTGACCATCCCCAGATCGTTTCGGAATTGTCTTCGTTCCAGTTCAACGGTGCGCGCGTTGGTGCGGAAGTCAATCAGCTGCTCGGGCCTTTGCCGCCGCGTCAGAAGCTGCCGGTTTACGCTTTTCCGTTCCCGGTGGAAAAGACGGACCTTGGGCCCGATGCTGCTGCGATCGAGATGCTTCGTGCGAAGGGTTTCACCACGGTCATCCGACTTCCGTTCCGGGACGGCGTCGAGCGTTCGACTGTTGAAGCTGCTCTCATAGGGAACCTCGCGTCCCGACTTCTGCTTTTCCTGCCACATGTTGATCATCTGGAGCTGCAAGGAACACACGGCGACTTCACTTCCGAAATCTTCCGCGAGGCGGATGGTGGCGTCGAGCACGTCCTGCTCGAAACCAATGACAGGAATGAAGAGTGGTTCATCTATCGAGGGTCCGTAGTGCCTGACCCTGCGGTCTTCGAACATCTCGGAGAAATGTGGAAGGAGATGGACGAGGTACGTTTCGCGGTCGCTGTGCCTGTAGATGAACAGGGACAGCCGCTTGTAGACGCGACATTCCCACTTCACGTCTATTTCCCGACTGACGAAGAACCGGGGCTTCACGTGGCTATCCATGCCGAGTGGATGTTGAGTATGGACCGCCGTCAGATCGCGACGACGCCTGAAGCCGCGCCGTTCAACCGCATGTTGGTCAACGCGGTGGCAGACCACCTCAAGTCCACCGTCGCTCCTGACTTGGTGCGTCGAACTCGAGCCAGTTCGGCCGCCATCGAGGCTCTCGTTCCGGCAGTCGACCAGCCGGTCGGCGGGGGCGGAACGGCCGTTCGGAACCAGTGGAGGGAGGCGCTGCTGGATTCTCCTTTCCTGCCTACAGCAGATGGTATATTGCGTCGTCCCGCGGATATTTCCCTCCTGCCGCGAAGCCTGCCGGATGCCGTGACGGCCCATGAGCTGGCAAACCTTGACCTCGCAAGCACCCTGCGGCCGGACGTCGAAAGACTCACTCCGATCAAGAACTTTCTCGCTGGCGTGCCTGAGACCGACGAGATGGGGATGGGTGAGTTCATCGCGCTACTGGCAGCGCCGGGACGGGAAACCGTCGAGCACTACTACCAATTCCTGGTGGACTGGCGCGAAACAGCTGGCACCAAAATCATCAACGAACTCAGGAAGGCTCCGGTCGTCTTGGGTACGGCGGGACAGCTTCTTACGCCAAGCGACGACACGATCTTCTTCCCGCGGGAGCGCGGTGACATCACCATTCCCGACGACCTGCCGGTCCCCATTGCGCATGTACCAGAGGTCGAGGACGCGCGAAACCTTCTTCGCGACCTGGGTGTCAGGTCCTTCGAGTGGCGCGAACTCATCCGTGAGTACCTCATCAAGATTCTGAGCAATCCCGAAGCTGAACAATCGGCAAGGGCTGGTGCTATGGCCGGTCTTCGCGCCTACCATCAAGTTCGACTGCAGGGGAGCGAAGATTTCGAGCCGCTCCTAGGGGGAGTGCTCCTTCCTGCCCGAACAGCAGACGGCTCCGTCCAGCAGCTTCGACCATCAGCGGAAATCTATTTCAGTTCACCGTGGACCGGATCCGATGATTTGGAAGTTATTTACGGTCCATTTGGAGACGCCGAATTCCTCGACATCACGCCTCCGCGGGATTCCGAAAGTCGCCAGGATGACCTCGACTTTTACCGCATGCTGGGCGTGATTGAGTACCCCCGTCTCTCCAAGGCTGAAACGAGTACCCTTACCAACAACAGCGGCAGGCACCCTCACCGCGGTCCACTGTTTCAGGAGTGGTTGAAGCTTCCGGAGGTCATGGCAGCTGCGAAGTGCCCGCACGGACACACCCAGTCCCAGCAGCTGCGTGAGTCATTCCGCTTAGACCGCCACGCTGAACTCACAGCGTGTGGCGATCCTGTCCGCCTCATAGAGCTCTGGAACCAACTGGCCCGGCGATGGGGGTCCGTGTATGAGGACGGAACGCAGGCACTCTTCTACTGTGTCCATAGCAGCCACGCCGGCGATCGTGGACGCCGGGCACCGTCCTTGTTTGATTACACGCTGCGGTCGCAGGCCTGGGTGCCTGTCGACCGGGGCAACGTGCCGGAACTCGTTCCGCCGTCAGAGGCATGGATCGAAGCCGCGCAAACGCCGCGCCGAATCCAACAACGTGTTCCGCGAATCAGCGAGGCAATGTATCAAACCCGGGGAGGTGCAGGCCTGGCCGCCGCACTGCGCCTGACAGACGCCGGCCGTCCACGCGTCGCCGATCTCCTCATGCTGTTGGAAGGGATCGCCGAAGAGGCGGATGCAGCCGGGGGGACGAACCGTGAGATCGACCAGGCAGCACGCTGGGTGCAGCGCACCCTGCATGATGTACTTCGCGAAGAGCCCGAGCCGCACCCTGCACCGGAAACTGTCCGGCTTCTGGCCAGCCAAGACGGAGTAACGCAGTTCGTGACACAGCCGGCCTATGCCGACGATCCTCTCCTTCGGGATACCTTCGAAAAACAGCGCCCTTTGCTTTCCGCCGAGGCCGGTCTAACGAAACTGGCCCGGTATCTCGCACTAAGCAAGCTCGACGACAAGGTAGTTACCTCCCCAGTCCCGTTCGAGGAGGATCACGGAGCAATCGCGGATAACGTCAGGCGGCGGGTAAATGCCATCAAGCCGTACTTGTTGGCGTTGGTTCGGGCAGAAAATTCCAGCGCCGAAAACCGCGTCCGACCGGCGCTGCGAAGGCTGGAACTCGTCGTATGCGAACGGCTGGTCCTAACCTACGAATTTGATGGTGCGACGGCGACCCGTGAGGATGCAGTCTGCTACATCGCGAGCCGCGCGGAGAAACGAGGGCGCAAGCCCTTTAACGTGGGCACAGCCTATCTTGAACTCGACGCGGCAACGGGTGAGCCGCACTGGTTCCCGCTCGGGCGACAGCTGGCCCAGTACTTGAGCGTGCCGAACCTGGCGGATGCTTTCACCATGTTGCTGACAGCATCACGCGACGACCGCAGCCGAATGATGGCGGACCGCCAAATTCAGCCTCAGGACATCACAGAGGCCGCCCAGCTGCTGAGGCTCCAGCAGGAGGACGAGGAAGAAATCATCAATATCCTCGATTCGCTTCTGCCCGATCTAAGCGCCGATGACGGCGGGTCTTCTGGTGTGGCGGCACTAAGAACACAGCAATCGGGAGTCGTGGCGGAGCATGTCCCGGAGGCCAGCAATCACGCGAAGGATCCGACGCGCCAGGATTCGGCAGGGAATGAGCAGGAGGTGCCAAGCCAGCCCTTGCCGAAGGCTGACCCTCCAGCAATCGACTACTCAGCCGTCAGGATAGTGGACGGAGTACCGGGCGAACGTCCTTACGCCGGGAGTACCAAAACCAACGGTTACGGCGCAAGCGGTAGAAACGGCCACAGCACAGCGCCGAGCATTCACACGGACGAAGAGAACCGCCGGATCGGCAAGCGGGGTGAAGAAGTTGTTTATAATGCCGAGCGCGAGCGGTTGAACAAGCTGGGTAAGAACCCGGACATGGTCCGGTGGGTGTCAAAGGTGGATGAACTGTCGCCATACGACATCGTCAGCATGGATGATGACGGCCAGCTGATCTACCTCGAAGTTAAGTCGACGCAGGGGACTGATCCTACGGACACGTTCTACATCTCACAGCGCGAGCTCATTGAAGCAACGGTGCGGCGGAGTCGGTACTACATATATCGGGTCACTGAGGTTGACTCGGCTGTTCCCGCCATTACCAGGTGGTCGGATCCACTCGGATTGATCAAGGATGGCAAGGGACACCTGCTGCTCGCGAAGGCGCAGATGGCGCTGTCACTCGCCGACGGTGCCGCGGGAAGCTAGGGCAGACGGTGCATAGCTCGGCTCACGGGTTGCCACATGAAAGCGACCTTTCAAATCGTCGTTGACTGTCTGAGGGTCCGTCCCGCGAGGAACCCGATTCGAGTGGAGTGGTTCAACTGATGGGGAAGCCGGGCACTTTCCCAGCACCCCGAATAAGAGTTTTCAGTTACACTTCAAGAAGGTCGCAGGCCGGATCTCTTGTTGGAGATTAAACCGGAATACGCCA
This sequence comes from Arthrobacter sp. MAHUQ-56, assembly GCF_019710585.1. Classification (GTDB taxonomy): domain Bacteria; phylum Actinomycetota; class Actinomycetes; order Actinomycetales; family Micrococcaceae; genus Arthrobacter. The sequence goes on from NZ_JAIFZQ010000007.1 coordinate 35,780, forward strand.
CGGACGCCAGATAACCGGGCCATCCCATCCATCCGGCAGACTGGACGATGATTACTCAGTCGAATCAGACCGGTCCTTCATGCGCAGGCGGGACCGCCCAGGAACCCTGCACGAACTCTACACGCGCGGGGAGGACGATTACCCGGACGCGCACCGATGGCTGAGCGCCACAGGTGTTGCGGGGACACCACGTGGTGGACGCCCCGAAGGGATTCCTCGAGCAGGGGAAGCGCCTAACGGTAGCAGGAATCCCTGCCATGCCTCTGCATGCCCAGGACCTCCTGAGCCGCGGTCGAAGCAGAGAACAGGGCTGCCCCTTCAGGGCCCTGTTCAGCCAGCTTCTCCGGAGCCCGCATATTGGTGTCGAGGAGGACCCGCCTCAGGGTCACCGCGCGTCGAATCGAGATGAGTCACTCAGTGAACGTCCCTGTGAGGTCGACGCAGAGGCCGTTGCCGAACTTGTACTCCAGCAGCCTACGTCGGTGCATCTGATGCACGGCCACGCCCGGAGCTATGCCGATTTCCCGGGCTTTTTCAGCGATCTCGCCATCGTAGAACAAACCACGAAACTGTGAGACGCCAGCCTCGCCGAAGAGGAGGTCCATTGCGAACGCGTTGGCACCCTTCTCGGCTTCGCTGCCGCGCTTCTTCTCACTGCTGTATTCCAGATGCATCTCGCCTCGGGGGTCGTTAAGAACATGGCCGATTTCGTGGAACAGCGTCCAGATCACGAACCCGTCCTTACCCCAGCGTCCTGTCTGCTGGATAACGGGTACTCGCTTATCGATCCAACGGGTCATGCCGAGCAGGGGGAGCTTTTTCGGTGGCTCAACCACCATAAAGACGACGCCGACGTCGGCGAGCATGTTCGCAATGTCGCGGAGCATAGTGGAGTCGGGCGTTGCGGCCCGCGCGCGGAGGTCGGGCAGGGCTGCCCGCAGCCGGTCAGGATCATAGTCGAAACTGCGCCCGCGCTCGAACGGCTCTGCAAGCTCAGCGGCCCTTAGCCAGATCGTTAGGAGAGACCGGTCGAGCGTTGCTCCCGAGTCCTTCAGGGCTGCCAGCGCGTAGTCGCCGGTGGCCGCTTCCTCGTGCAGATGGAGGTAGGCCTCCCACGTTCCACAGCGGTGAAAGGCAAGGAAATCCGACACGAGCTTCCCTGGTGACCGCCTGGTGGCTGCGGTAGCACCGATGCCGCGGAGGTAGGTGATCGCGGACGACGCGACCTCGTCCGCGTGACCGGCGAGTCGCTCCTCGTCAGCAATCCGTGCGAGATCGGCCCTGTACAGCGCCTCGTACTTGAGCCACGTTTTGGCGGGGATCCCGACGACGCGCTCGAGGCGCATTGCGGTATCGCTAGTGATCGGCGCACGGCCGTTGATGATCTCGTTAACCTGCTTGCGACTGCTTCCGAGGAGCTCGGCCACGCGCTGCTGGGAAAGGCTATGATCGTCAATCCATTCCTCCAGGTACTCCCCGGGAGCGACGGCGTAGTTGGTGGCGGCCATGGTGTCTCCTTCCTTAGTGGTAGTCCTCGATGTCGACAACGGTCGCATCGACAGCGCTCAAGGAGTTGGGCGTCGGTTCCACAAGGAGTCGCCAGTTGCCGCTGAGCTCGCCAGCCCAGGTCCCGGCGCGCTTACCCTTGAGATCGTGCCACGCTCCTCCGGGGTCGTCCTCGGGTAGGTCGCCAAATGTGTCTGAGTTCTCGAGCGCCTTGATTCGAAGGCGGAGCTTTTTCTTCAAATCCGGCCGCTTCTTCTGCATCTCGCGTTCGTCGGTGCACAGCTTCTCGAGCTTGTTGTCCTTGTACTGTACTTTCAAGTATATGTCACCGATCTCGTTACAGTCTATGCGCGCCTCGCTAATCTTATGCCCGGATTTGTCCTATCTGAGGTTGCGCCACGCCAAGGGCGGCCTTGCGCGGCCATAACCATTCCAGCTTTCAGGCGACTTGGATCGCCCGGAAGGCAGCTACGGCGTAGCGAATTGGGAGGAGACTCAATCGATTGTAGTTAGGTAGAGCGTGTCGACGGAGACCAGTCAAGGAGGCCCTTTTTAACGCCGCACGCAGGCCGGGATCCGCTGACCTGGAAAGCTCCACCGTAAACACCCACAGCAGCACGTCCTCGCCTGGCACGTACCAGTCCCGTTCCGGCGCACGGCGGAAGCCCAGCGACTCGTACAGGGCGTGGGCACGTTCCATGAAGGTGGCGCTGGTGATGCTGATCGCCTTGATGCCGGGCAGCTGCTGCGCGTGCTCCGTAATCTCCTGCACCACCGCCCGGCCGACACCGCCGCCCTGGCGCGCAGGGTCAACGGCCAGCATCCGGAATTCCAGCTCCCCGTCCCGGGCGACTTCGCTGTACGGCTGGCCGGCGAACGTCAGGGTCACCGCCGCGACCACCTTTCCGGCAGCCTCCGCCACCCAGACCTGCGCATGCTCGGCGCGGTGCTCCACATCCTCCAAAACGCTCATGTACGGATGGTCGGCGGCAAAGTGTCCCGCCCGGAGGTACGCGTCGCGGGTGATGCGCCGGACCTCCGCAAAGTCCGCCGGCACCGCCCGCCGGAATTCAACAGTCACGAGGAAGCGCCCGAAACCGCGGCGGTCCGCTCCACGTAGTGGCCCAGCTGTGCCAAATCCGGCTGTGACGACGGCTCACCCACGGCATCCCCGCCGACGGCATTAGCCACGGCCAGAGCCCGGGTGTAGTCCAGTCCGCTCCGCAGCGCCAGGACCAGGGCGGCACAGAACGCGTCACCCGCGCCCACGGTGTTCGCCACCGCCACCGCAGCAGACGGTGCTTCGGCCACCTTGCGGCCATGCTCGAACATCGCCGAACCATCCTTTCCGTACGTCACCGCCACCAGCTTCGCCTCCGCGAGTGCCGGGATCAGGGCGTACTCGCTCTCGTTGACGATCACCAGGTCGCACCGCTCCAGCAGCTCCGCCGGCAGGTCCATGGCCGGCGCCGCGTTCAGCACAAAGAACCCCTGCGCCTTCCGGGCAGCCTCCATCACCACGGGCAGGCCCACCTCGAGCTGGCACAGCACCGTCTCGTCGGGGGAGAACTCCACCCCGTCCAGCGACAGGTGCGAGTTGGCCCCCGGGCACACCACAATCTGGTTCTCGCCCTCTCGGTCCACCACGATCAGCGCCGTCCCGGTCGGCTCCGGCAAGACTGCCACGTCGGAGGTGTCCACGCCGGCAGCAGCCAGCGCATCCAGCATCCGCTGCCCGGACGCGTCCTTGCCCACGGCGCCGACCATCCGGGCACTGCCGACAAGGCGCGCCGCGGCCGCGGCCTGGTTGGCGCCCTTGCCGCCGGGCTGCTCGGACAGGACGGCGCCGCCGATGGTTTCGCCCGCGGTCGGAAGCCGCTCGGCGGTGGCGATCAGGTCCAGGTTGATGCTGCCGACCACGGTGACGGCAGGACGTGTTGTGTTCATGGGAAAACTCTCTGAAGGGGGAGGGCCGGAAGCGGCCGGGCTTTCGAAAAAGTGTAGCGCACGGTTGTACTTGTGCGTCATACATGGTTGTATAACAACTCGAATCGCTACGAAAGACGATCCCTTCTGCTCGAACAAAGGAGTTTGATGTGAACACCCCGACCCCCGCCACAGCCGCGCCTCCCGCCCAAGGAGGCGCCGCCGTCGTAGTCCCCGACGACGACGCCACCAAGCTCTCCGGCCGCCGCGCCGCCCAGCTGATCTCCACCCTGCTGTTGGGCGTGCTGTCCTTCCAGCTGAACGCCAGCATGGTCACCCCCGCGCTGCCGCAGATCGCCGCGAGCTTTGGCGAAAGCGCGGACAGCGCCGCCCCCATCCAGTCCATGTTCTTCCTGGCCGGCGCCATCGCCGGGCCCGTGATCGGCCGGTGGAGCGACTTCATCGGCCGCCGCACCGCGCTGCTGCTGGTGCTGGGCATCATGGGCGCCGGCACCATCCTCTGCATCGCCGCGCCCACCCTGCCGCTGCTGGTCACCGGCCGATTCCTGCAGGGCGTCTCCAGCGCCGTGTTCGCGCTCGCCTACATCGTGCTCAGCGAGAACCTGCAGGCGAAGGTCTTCGGCACCTCCGTGGGCATCATCGCCGCCATCAACGGCGGGATCGGCGGCGTGGACGGCTACGTGGGCGGGCTCATGGCCGAGACCCTCGGCTTCCGGTCCATCTTCGTCGTCGTCCTCGTCCTCACCGCCATCGCCGCTCTCTGCATTTTCCGCCTGGTGCCCGCCGGACGGCCTGCCGGGGTGCGCGGCGCCATGGACTGGTGGGGCGCCGGCTCCCTCTCGCTGTTCCTGGTGTTCCTGACGTACTTCGTGTCCGACGGTTCGGCCGCCGGCTGGACCTCGCCCACCGCCCTGGCCCTGCTGGCCGGCACTGTTTTGTCCTTTGCCGGATTCTGGTTCATCGAGAAGCGCCGCAGCCACCCGCTCATCGCCGTGCACCACCTGCGCTCCCGCCAGGTGTGGCCGGTCATCGCCACCACCGTCCTCACCCTGGCCGGCATCTTCGCGGTCATCAACTTCACCGTGGTGCTGCTGAGCCAGGATTCCGACGGCGGCTTCGGGCTTTCCGCCTCCATCTCGGCTTTGCTGTTCCTCACTCCCGCCGCGCTGATTGGCGTCTTTGCCGCGCCTTTGGCGGGCTGGCTGGCGGACCGGCGCGGGTGGGTGCGTATCTTGCGTTTGGGGACTTCGCTGAGCCTGGTGTGCGCCGTGGTGGCCGCCGTGTTTTCGTCCAGCCCCGTGGCCGTGTTTATTGCCATTGCGTGCCTGGGGATCTTCTACAACGGCTTCTTCCTGACCGCCATCAACGGACTCTCGGTGCTGCTCTCGCCGAAGGAGGCCCCGGCGGCGCTGCCCGGCATCAACGGTGCGTCGTTCGGGATCGGGGCGAGCCTCGGCGTCGTGCTCGTGGCACCGTTCGCCGCCCAGGCCACGGCCGCCGGGTACGCCACCGCCCTCTGGATCTCGGTGGGCATCACCGCCGCCGCGTTCATCGTCAGCCTCTTCGTCGCCGCCCCCAAGGGCGAGACGGTCTAACCCCTCTTATCTCATCTAAGGAAATCTATTGTGACTGCCCCCGTTTACCTGGACTGCGACACCGGCATCGACGACGCCCTCGCCCTGGCCTACCTGCTCGCCTCTCCGCTTGCCTCCGTGGTGGGGATCGGGACGGTCAGCGGGAACGTGAGTGCTGCGGTTGGCGCCCGGAATACTTTGGACCTGCTTTCGTTGGCCGGTGCCGGTGCCGCTTCCGTGCCGGTGGCTGTGGGCGCCCACGATCCTCTTGCTGGTTCTTTTGGCGGCGGGTCGCCGTGGGTGCACGGGTCCAATGGCATTGGTGAGGTTTCGCTTGCTCCTGCTGCCGCTTCTGTTGTTGCCGAGTCCGCGGCGGAGATGCTGGTGCGGCTGGCCCGTGCCTATCCCGGTACGTTGCGGGTGGTGGCGATCGGGCCGCTGACGAACATTGCCGAGGCCTTGCGGCTGGAGCCTGCGCTGCCGTCCCTGGTGGAGTCGGTGACCGTGATGGGCGGGGCCGCGCTGGCGCCGGGGAACATCACGCCCGTGGCCGAGGCGAACATCTGGCACGACCCCGAGGCCGCCGCCCTGGTGCTGGCCGCCGACTGGGACGTCACCCTGGTGCCCCTGGACGTGACCATGGCGTCTGTGCTGGAGGAGTCACACCGGCAAGCTCTGCTGGCCTCTGCTGCGCCGGTGCCGCGGGCATTGGGGGAGATGCTGGGCTACTACTTCCGGTTCTACGAGGGCATCTACGGCCGGCCCTGCTCCGCCATGCACGATCCTCTCGCGGCGGCGCTCGCCGTTGGCGCCGTTAAGCCTGCGCTGGCACCTGTGGTGCGTGCCGCCGTCGACACCTCCGACGGGCCCGGCCGCGGGCAGACCGTGTGCGACATGCGCGGCCTGCACGCCGGGTACCCGGAGGTGAAGGGCGCGCGGTGCCGTGTGGTGCTCTCGCTCGAGGAGGACGTCGCCCCGCACCTGGTGGAGACGCTGCTGGGGCACTTCGAAAGTGTTGGCACAGACAGTACGACGCCGGGAGTGCAGCAGGTGCCGGTGGTTGCCTGAGCCGGCAGGCGGGTCGGGACCGGACAGGATTGAGCGTTGCGCACCGGTCCCGGGCGGCACAGACTTAAATCCCAATGACGCGGCCCGCGCCCTGCCCCCGGCTCCCGGATGCGGAAGGATGGCTCATGAGTGACGTAGTAGACAAGCTGGCGGCCGCACTGAATGGCCACGACCTCGAAGCGGCGGCAGCGCTTATCCACGAGCACTACCGCAGCGAACAGCCAGCCCACCCCGGCAAGCGATGCTTGCCGGCATTCCCGATTTCCGCGCTGACCTGATCCGATCCGTGGATGACGGCGACACCACGTGGAGCGAATGGTCCTGGTCAGGACACCGCGTTGACGGCCAGGACTTCCAGGTCCGCGGAGTGACGCTCTTCGAGATCAGCAACGGCCAAATCACCGCCGGCAGGCTCTATCTGGAGGACGTCGAGCAGGAAGCCGTAGGCATCGACGAGGCCGTACAGAGGCTGTCCGGATTGCGGCCGGACCGCGTCGAGCGGCCCGACCGGACGGACCGCTGATTCAGTCCCCTGCTGGCGACGGCGGGAGTGCAGCAGGTGCCGCCGGCCCCGTGGATGATGCATGGGACAGGACTGCGACCATATTCCCGCGCCGGGCTTAGCGATTAGACGCAGGTCACTGGCAGGTGCAAGGGTGGACGGGTGGATGCCGACATCAACTTCTACTTCGACCCGGTCTGCCCTTTTGCCTGGATGACCAGCAAGTGGGTGCGCATGGTGCAGGCGCAGCGCGGATACACCGTGCACTGGCGGTTTATCTCGTTGCGTCAGATTAACGCCGCGGTCGACTATGACGCCCATTTCCCGCCTGAGTACGAGGCCGGACACACGGCCGGCCTCCGGCTGCTGCGCGTGGCGGCCAAGGCCCGAGCAGAGCACGGCCCCGAGTCGGTTGCCCAGCTGTACGAGGCATTCGGGACGCACATCTTCGAAGCTGCCCCGGACACGGACAACCTGCCCACCGAGCTCGCGGTGCGTGAGCGGCGCGGGACGCGGGAGTTCGTGGAGCCGATCCTCGCCGAGGCCGGCCTGCCCCTGCAGCTGGCGGAGGCGCTGGACGACGAGTCCTGGGACCGCGAGATCCGGCAGGAGACGGATGAGGCGCTGGGACTGACGGGCAAGGATGTGGGCACGCCCATCATCCATTTCGAGCCGCCCACCGGGGTGGCCTTCTTTGGGCCGGTGATCAGCCGGCTTCCGGACGAAGAGTCGGCCGCCGAGCTGTGGGACCACGTGGTGGGGCTGGCACGCTTCCCTGGGTTCGCCGAGCTCAAGCGAAGCCTGCGTGAGCAGCCTCAGCTGCCCGCCTTCGGAGTCACCGCCGGTGCGGTAGGCCGGCAGGAGGACTGGCACGGCGGCAGCCGGCGGCAGAAGAAGTGACCCCCAGTAAGAGTGACTCTCAGTAAGGATGGACCCATGAACCAGAGCAGCACCCGCACACATCAGGAGTCCGTTACGGTCCATGCATCGGCCGGGACGGTCTACGACTTGGTCTCCGACATCACCCGAACCGGCGAGTGGAGCCCGGTTTGTACATCCTGCTGGTGGGACGACGAGAACAGCGCCGGCCACGTCGGTGCCTGGTTCACGGGGCGCAACGAGCTGCCCCACCGGACCTGGGAGACGCGGTCGCAGGTAGTGGCCGCCGAGCGCGGCCGCGAGTTCGCCTGGGTGGTGGGCGGCAAGTTCGTCCGCTGGAGCTTCACCATGGCCCCGGCTGATGCGGGGACCACCCTCACCGAGTCGTGGGAATTCCTTCCGGAAGGGATCGCCATGTTCGAGGAGAAGTTCGGTGACCAGGCCCCGGAGCAGATCGCTGACCGAACCCAGCAGGCGCTCCACGGCATCCCGGTAACGCTCGCCGCGATCAAGCAGATCGCCGAGTCCGTCGCTGCAGATCAGGTCGCTGCAGATCAGGAGGTCCGGTCCTAGGACTGGAACTGCTGCATCACCGAGAGGTGGCCGGCACGGGCAGCGATGAGGCATTTGGCCAGGTAGAACGGCCGGTTCGCGTGCCGGACGTACTGCGTCAGCACCAGGACCGGGTCGGACGGGCGGAGGTCCAGCAGTTTTGCCCGGCTGGGCCCCACCTGGCTGAGGCTGATCTGGCACTCGCGGGGCCGGCGAGGCGTCCCAGCTGGTTGTTGAGCGTGGCAAGTAAGGTGGTGCCGCCATCGTCCTCTATCTCGAGGGGCGCGGCGGCGCCCTTGCCGAAGCTGACCGGCTGGGCGGTGACGTTCTCCTGCAGGTGGGCGATGGCCTCACCGTCGCGGATGAGGACGGATTCCCAGAGCCAGCAGTCGGTGCCTGGCACGACGCCGATGCCGGGGGCGACGAATTCGGAGGCGGCCTGACGCAGCGCCTGGGTGCGCTTGACCTCGAGCGTCTTCCCGGGCCCTTCGAGGACTTCCTCGAAGGGCCGGATGCGTTCGATGCCGATGCGGGGGAGCGTGTCCGAGACGAAGCGTCCCACACCGCGGCGGGCCCGGATCAGCCCGTCCTCTTCGAGGAGCATGAGGGCTTCGCGGACCACCGTGCGGCTGACCTTCATGTCGGCACCGAGCTCGGTTTCGGTGGGGATCATGGAACCGGGGGTGAGCAGGCCATTACGGATCGCCTCGGCGATGCGCGAATAAACCGCCACGCGCAACGGCGAGCCGGGCTGGGCTGCCACCGGTTGGGACAGGAACCGGGCGGCGTCCTGGTGCACGATTGGCCTCGCTTATTAGTGACTGGTTTTAGGCTTCCAGCCTAGAACAAGTAGCACGTGTTTGTTGGACAACAAGGGTTGCATAAGCCTGCCAGTCGCCCAGAGAGTCTCTCCTGGGCATACGCACTTCTCGGATGAGGCATACCGCTCAAAAGTAGCTCCAGCTGTAACGCCTTTCCAGTACTAAGAGGAGGGATGAGTGGTTCGAGCGGAAAATGGGACGCTGGCAGGCGTTTTGGGACGGATGAGTTGATCCAGAGACGGACTGCAGCTTGCAGGCACAGTCTGATTAGAAAAGGGTCGGCGGATTTCCGGCAACGTCCTTCCGTTTTCTCGAGGCCTTTGCGCTCAGGGGCACGAATTTCTCCGAGGAAGGCAGAGACTCATAGAGTGCGGAGGCCTTCTCTGCGACATCTGCGGCGGACGACTTGAGATAATCAGCGGCGATGTGTGGGCGGACCCAGTCAAGCTCGACCATACGTTGGAGGACCTTACTTGTTATGGCCCGTGCATCCGGAACCCTCTCGAGCGAGACGGCGATGTCATGCTTGTGGTCCAGCAGGGGTAGGGGCGCTTGCCGAATACGAATCACTCGAAACCCGGCGTCCCAAAGCTTTTTCGTTTTTGAGGCGTCGCGTTGTTCATGCGATTTTCCCTGGTGAGAATAGGAGCCATCAAACTCGACTACAAGCTTCAGTGATTCGATGAAAATGTCCACGGTATGCGGTCGGTTGTGGCCCAGATCAAGCCGCTTCTGTATTTGAGGGTCCACTTCTCCCGGGAAGGCTGCCTCGAACTCACATGCGAGTGCGACGTCGATTTTGGACCTCACTGCCGGTGCACACCATTTACAGCCATCCTGATCCCGTGCGCGACCAACGACAGAGCTTGACCAGATATGCTCAGCGTTTTGGGGGCACACCCACCAAACACGGCGACTGCTTCCTACGGACACATCTGCGGGTGTAAGTTTTCCGTTTTTGGTTGGATGCCATTGTTGGGCCAGCTGAGGTCGGTTGATGCTTAAGCGGTTCTCATTGGTGGGGTGCCTGCCACTGCAGAAGGGGCAGCCTGCTCCGTCTGCCGGACGGGAACTGACGACAGCCTCCCACCTGTGCGATGCGTCTTTTCGACAAATCCAGGATGCTCTGTAGTCGCTTCCGTAAGCGACCTCGCGTGGTCCTTTTGCATTTCGGGGGTCCCACTCCATCGCTAAGAGCGGCCTCACGCCAGCGACACTATTGGAATCGTTGACCTTCTTTCCAGCACAGAACGGACACCCGCCACCGCGAAATCGCGCGGCCGGAGAAGCTTGGTAGTCATGGCTGCTATCTTTCGGGCATATCCACCACACCTTGCGGTTAGATTGGGGCGTCGTGTTAGTGATAGACATGCCTAGCTGCGTCCAATTTCGCTGGTGGTGCCATGTAGCTGCAAGGTCTGGACGCGCCTCGGCCAAGTTGTTTTCATCGGTGGCCTTCATTCCACTGCAAGCCCCGCAGCCGTGACCTTTTGCCCGTACATACGGCGTCGTTAGCCACGTGTGGCCCTTTTCGCAAATCCACCACACCTTCCTGTTGCTTCCCGGACGCACATGTGTCGGGGGAAATGCATTCTTATCTTTGTCCCATTGCGCCGCGATGGCGGGAAGAAGGTGCGCCAGGGATCTCTCACCCTCATCGCGAACAAGGTTCTTCCGCTTCGGGTTTGCGTTATGGGCGGATAAAGCATTGTCGTTTGTGGTCACTTTGCCTTCTTGTCAGGGCGTCATCGAGGTAGAGATGGTGGAAACTGGCAGACTAATGGCTTGTCCGAGGAGGTGCATACGCAAATCCGGGCGGCGCGCCCCTCTTCTTCTGACATCGTGTTGACTGGTCGGTTAGGCGAGCGGCTGCCGTTCGCCCACGCTGACCGAGGCCGACGGCGGCAGGTACTCCCGCCGTCGTCGTTCCATCCGCCGCTGCTGGCCTGGCGACGGGATGTTCGCACGCTTGGCGCGGTTACATCTGGCACAGGCCGCGACAAAGTTCTGCAGGCTGGTGGAACCGCCCTTGGACCACGGAAAAAAGTGGTCGCCGTGCTCGGCCGGTCTGCCGCAGCGCCGCCCGAACCCGGCTTCCAACTCGCACAGGCCGCCGGCGCGGGCCATCCCTTCGCGGCGCTGCTGGCGGGTGAAACGCCGCACCGGATCCCGGCGTCGGACATCGCGGCCGGTGACGACGGCAGCGGCAATGCCCAGCACCACGAGGGCCACGCCGGGGACTGCCACCGCGGCGACGACGCCCTCGAACAGGCCGCGCAACACCCCGGCCGTGGAGGACGGCCCCGCTCCGACAGCGGGTGCTGGCTTCGAGCTGAGCGCCGACACCACCGCCACAGCGAGCCAAACCATCACCGCCGTGTAGGCCAGGCGAAGGCCCTGCCGTGTCCAATAAATGCGGCCGAGATCCGGCATGGATTCCCCCAATTCCCTTGCGCCGGAACCCGCTGGTCCCGGACATCAAAGGAATCCTATAGACAGAGCGAGGCCCGGTGTCCCAGGTTTGGCCCAGTTTTCGCTGAGTTTCCGTATGCGGTCACGGGGGCAAGGCTGTGGCCGGTCAGGGTATGCGGAACAGCGGCGCTTCGGCAGTGGGCACGTCCTTGTCAGGAATTTCCCCCGGGAGCAAACCAGGCCTACGGAATCCTTGGGGCGTGGCAGGGCGGGAAGCCATGGATGGGCCTGGTGCCAGGAATGAGTTCATCGTCGTCAGCGGGGAGGCGGCGGGGAACAGGCTTGTGATTCCGCGCGGGGAGGTCACCGTGGGCAGCCAGGACGGCTCCCGGCTCCGCCTGCCGGCCTACGGTGTCAGCCGCCACCACGCCCTCCTGAGCTCCGTCGACGGCCGGACCATCCTCACCGACCAGCAGTCCCGGAACGGCAGCTGGGTGAACGGGCACCGCATCACCTCACCCACGGAACTGGCGCACGGGGACCTGGTCCAGTTCGGCGAGGTCAGCTTGCGGTTCATCGACAGGAACGCCGACGGCGGCACGCCCCGGGAGGACGGCGGCGCGCCCCGGGAGGGCGCCGGCAAGGACACCGCGAAGCCGGGCCCGCAGCAGCCCAAAGAGCGGCTGGGCACGGCGCTGATGTTCGCCGCGGGCATCAACGTCATTGGGCTCCTGGGGAACAGCCTCACCTCCTTCCTCACCGAACTGACGCCCACCTGGACCTGGTTCGCCACGCCGCTCGTCGGACTGCTGGTGGCCCTGGCCATCGAAATGCTCGGGTTCTACCGGAAGAACCAGGCCGCCGCGAGGCAGCAGCCCGCCAGCCACGGCCACGCGCCCCAGGCCGGGCCGCGGGCGGAGGCCCAAGCCGGGCCCCGGCCCGAACCCCGTGCCGAGCCCCGGCGGCCGCTCGCCGCAACGGTGCTGCTGACGCTGCTGCTGCTCGGCGGCGGCGGTTGGCTGGTCACCGCCGGGGCGAGCTACGCCGTCGGCTATTTCTCCGGCAACGAAAGCGGCGTGCAGCGGCTGGAACGCCAGGTGGTGGCGGAGGCGCAGGGGGTGCGGGTGACCATCCTGGGCGTCCAGAGCACGGCGCACTTCACCCGCGCGGAGATCCTGGTGAACAACGGGACCACCAGCACCATCACCCTGCCGCTGTTCCAGAACGCCATGCTCACCGGACCGGACGGCACCACGTACGACGCCGACTCCTTCCGCAGCAACTGGCAACCCCAGATACCGCCCGGCGGGCAGCGGAAGGGCACCCTCAATTTCGAAAGCCAGCTGCCGGAAGGGGCAACAACGGTGTCGCTGAGCTTCGCCACCGTCTTTGTCCAAGGCTTTGACGGCCCCAGGACCATTACGGTTCCGGACATCCGCCTGAAACCGCTGGCCGGGTCGGAACCGGCGGCGCAAAGCCACCAGGATGCCGGCCGATAAACCGTTGCCGCCCGGCCTACCGCCCCTCCGACCGGCCCGGAACCTGCTGCTGGCTGCTGGTCCATTTGGCGTGCTCCTGCGAGATCAGGCCCTCGATCCGCTCAGCCAGCTGCTGGTGCCGGTCCGCGCGCAGGTAGGGCCCCGCCTTGGCCAGGTACAGGTACCGTTCGTGCTTGAGCGCCTCGGCGGTGGAGCGGTAGGTGATCCACCGCTCCTGGAACTGGTAGAGGTGCTGGGCGCCCTCGAGGACCACGATGACGGCGGCCAGCGCGCCGGTCACCAGCACCGGGCTGCCCACGCCGGCCACAACCGGCAGGGCCGCGGCCACCGCCAGTTCCAGCAGCTTGAGCCACTTGTACCGGCGCTGGTTGTCGCTGCTCCTGGTGTCGTACCAGTGGATCTGGTCCTCCAGCCGGTCCCACGTCGGGTCTTCAGGGGCAGGCCGGGGCACGGCCGCGATCGCCTGTGCCGGTCCCGGATCATCCTCGCGGCGCACCATCGGCTTCCCCTTTCCACTGCAGCTTGCTACTGGGCCAGGACGAAGAACACCTGCCACTTATCCGGGCAGAAGCGTTCCCCGGTCAGCACGTAACAGGGCCACATCTCCCAGCTCCCGGAGCTGTTGAGCAGCACCCGGCCCTGCGCGTTGACGGTTTCCCCGGGCGCTAGGGCCCGGCCTTCATTCATGTCCTCGGTATCGTGATGGTTTCCCGACGCATCCCGCACTCCCACGAACGTGTACTCCAGCTGCAGCGGCTGGTCGGTAGTGTTCGTCAGCGCATAGCTCACCGTGACCGTGTCGCCCACCCGGGGAGCGGCCGGATCACGCCGGCTGGTGGCCTGCAGCCCGGAAAGGCGGATCCCGTCCCCGCTCGTGACGGGCGAACTGTCGACGTCGATGCCGCCGCCCCCTGCCTGGACCGGAGCCTGCCCCTCCGCAGGGTTGGCGCTGGGTGAGGGTTTCTGGAGGCTGGTGACCAGGAGGACCACCAGCAGGATCACAACGACGACGGCGGCCGTCCCGCCCAGGATGAGCGTCCGGGGAGAGAACCGTCCCCGTTTCCGGGGCAGCGCCTCCCGGCCCCCAGGCGCGCTGTCGCTCGCTCCCGTTGCGGCCGCCGTCGGGCCCTGCTCCTCCGCGGTGCCCTGTTCTCCCGCGGTGTCCTGGCTCCTCCGCATCTCTGCGAGCGTCCCGTCCAGCACCTTGAACAGCCGGCTGGTATCAAACTCAAACCGGGCGGGACTGAACTCCAGGGCCTGCCGGCGCACCAGCTTCGCAATGCTTCCGGGCAGCTCATCGGCGCGGGGCATCCGCGCCCCATCCACCAGGATGGGGATCACCCGCACATTGCGCGTCAGGGCCGCCTGGACCTCCAGGCGCACAAAGTCGTCGGGATCGTCGAGCCTGCGCCGGCCACCGTCGTCGGCGATGGTTGTCCACTCGTCGCCGATCAGCACCAGCACCACGTCGCAGGAGCCGACTGCCCTGGTGATGGCCTCCACGAAGTCGTCGCCGAGCTGGATGGAGTCGACGTCCTTGAAGACCTGGCCGCCGCCGTAGCGGTCAGCCAGCCGGTCGTACAGCCAGCCGGCAGGGTACGCGGTCTCCTCGCGCCGGTAACTGATGAAGATCCGGCCCGACGCGGCGGGGGTGGAAGCAGCCATGGCGCACGCCTTTACGACCAAGCCCAGACCCCGAGGGCATTAGAGCGCTGCGGGCGTTACTGGCGCGTTACAGCCCGGGGGAGGGGTCCACGTTCGTCGACGCCGCACCAGCCGGCGATGAACAGGGCGATGCTCTTGGTGATCCGGCGGACGGATTCCACCGAGACGCGCTCGTCAAACCCGTGGATCGACTCGGACACGGGGCCGTACACCAGCGCCGGCGTATCCGCGTAGAGGGCAAAGACCCGGCCGTCGAGGTAGCCCGGTGTGGTGAAGCTTTCCAGCCCGCGGCCGAACACCTGCGCGTGGGTGCGCTCCAGCAGTGTTTCGGCCTCGCTCCCGGGCTCCAGCACGTAGCCTTCCGAGAAGAAACCCGTCCGGACGCCGACGGCGTTGATGGGCGCCGGGCCGTGGCCCAGGGACTCGAGGCACTCCTGGAGTTCGTGCCAGGCCTGCTCCGCGGTGATCCCGGGATAGATTGCGGCGCGCACATCGAACTCGCACCAGGCCGGGACACTGGAAGGCCAGTCGCCGCCCGCGATCCCGCCAAAGTTGAAGTTGATCGGGTGGTCCAGGTCCTCGAAGTAGGGGTGCTGCCCGCGGTCCGCGTTCCACTTCTCCTCCACCTCGCGCAGCGCCGAAATCGCCGTGTAGGCGGCGTCGATGGCGTTGAAGCCGGTGCCCATCTCGCGCGGATGGGTGGGGTTGCCGGTGACCCTGACCCTGAACCAGATCACGCCGACGTTGGCGCGCACCAGCATGTCCTCCTCGGGTTCGGGGATGACGACGGCGTCCGCGCGGTAGCCGCGCATTAGGGCCGACAGCGAGCCGTTGCCGGTGCACTCCTCCTCGACGACGGACTGGAAGTGGATGCGGCCTGCCGGCTCGAACCCGGCGGCGCGGACGGCGTCGAATGCGAAGAGGTTGGCCGCGAGGCCCGCCTTCATGTCGCCGGCGCCGCGGCCGTACAGCCAGCCGTCGATGATCGGTGCGTCCCAGGCGTAGCGGGACCACGCCTCGGACGGGCCTTCGGGCACCACGTCGATGTGGCCGTTGAGGATGAGGGACCTGCCCCGATCGTCGGCCGGACGGTAGGTGCCCACCACGTTGGTCATCCCGTCATAGGAAACCGTCACGGGCCCGAATCCGGGATGGGCCGACAGGTCCTCGGCGTCGAGCTCCCACCGGTCCATCTCCAGGCCGCGGCCGGCCATGGCCCCGTACATCAGGTCCTGGGCGCTGCCCTCCCGGGTGCGCAGCGACGGGTGCTTGACCAGATCCTGGGTGAAGGAAAGCTGGGCGTCGAAGGCGGCATCGACGGCATCCAGGATGCGGCGGGTTTGGTCGTCATTGAGCAAGGTGGTCTCCTAACGGGCAGGGGAGCCGTCCGCCGGACGGCTCCCCTTGGTGATTGGTACCTGTGCTGCCGCAGGTCCGCGGCCGCCTGTGTTAGCTGGCGACGAGCTTCTTGTCCTGGACGCGCAGGCGCTCGCCGAAGAACCCTCCCACGGCGGTCAGCAGGGAGATGATCGCCAGGATCAGGGCCGCACCCCAGGACTGGTTGCCGGAGACGCCCAGCATGGCGGTGGCCAGCAGGGGCATGAAGCCGCTGGTGGCGCCGGCGATGTTGTAGCCCAGGGCCACGCCGGAGTAGCGGAGCTTCGGCGGGAACAGCTCGGTGAGGAGGGCGCCGTTGACGGCATAGGCGACGGCGATGAGCATGATGCCGATGGTGATGGCCAGCGTGATCATCAGCGGGGACTTGGTGTCGATCATCGCGAAGAGGGGGAAGGCCATGACGGCGCTGACGACGCCGCCCCACATGGTGACCTTGCCCGGCCCGATCTTCTCGGCGAGCCGGCCCATGAGGAAGGTGACGCCGATCTGGGCCACTGCGGCAACCAGCGTTGCGTTGACCATCACGTTCCGGTCCACCTTCAGGGTGTTGGAGCCGTAGCTCACCGCGAAGGTGGTGATCATGTAGAAGCCGCCGACGCCGAGCAGGGCGGCGAGTACGGCAATGAGCAGGCGGCCGCCCGCGTGGCGGAACACCTCGAAGGCCGGGACCTTGGCCGTCTCGCCCTGGGCCAGCAGATCCTTGAAGATGGGGGATTCCTCTACCTTGAGGCGGATCCAGAGCGCGATGCCCAGCATCGGGAAGGCCGCCAGGAACGGGATTCGCCAGCCCCAGGCGTCAAAGGCCTCGGACGGGAACAGCAGCACCAGGGAGAAAGCGCCGGAGGCCAGCAGCGTGGCCACAGGCGAGCCGACCTGTACCAGCGCCGCGTACCGGCCGCGCTTTTCGACCGGAGCGTGCTCCACGGCCATGGTTACGGCACCGCCCCACTCGCCGCCGACAGCCAGGCCCTGGACCAGCCGCAGAACCGCGAGCATGGCGGGGGCAGCCAGGCCGATGCTGCCGAAGTCGGGCAGCAGGCCGATGAGGGCCGTGGCAGCGCCGATCATGACGATGGTCATCAGCAGCGCCGGGCGCCGCCCGTAACGGTCGCCGACGAAACCGAAGATGATGGCGCCGATTGGGCGGGCTGCGAAGCCGACGCCGAACGTGGCAAAGGAGGCCAGCAGCGCCGCAGTGGGGTCCATGTTGGTAAAGAAGAGCCTGTTGAAGACAAGCGCCGCGGCCGTGCCGAAGAGGTAGTAGTCGTACCACTCCAGCGCCGTCCCGACGAAGGCGGCACGGGCGATCTTGCCGGCGTCCTTGCCGGAGATGACCGGAGGAGCACCTGCGGCGGGGGTAAGTGAATTTGAGGTCGTCACTGTTTGAGCCCTTTCGAGCGGGTTGAGTTTTACATCCCGGATCCCGCGGCGGTCGAAAGGCCATGCCTGCACTGCAGCGGTGGTTATTCGAGAGTAGATCAGTGATAAAGCCCTAAACAATGACAATATCCACCCACTTTTTGCCGGTTAAATGGGCATCTTCACAAATCAGTCTGTGAACTCGCCGTAGCGGCTGAGGGCAACGAGGGCCCGCGCTGCCTCGGCCGGCACCGTCAGGTCCAGGCCGATGACCTGGTGCAGGCTGTGCAATCGGTTGACCACCGTGTTCCGGTGGCAAAAGAGTTCCTCGGACGTTTCCTTGATGGACCCGGTCCGCGCGTAGCTGCGCGCCACCTGCAGCAGGCGCTGGCGTTCAAGGGGCGTGCACCTGTCCAGGGCATCCTTCACGGGAGCGGAAAAGCCTGGAAACTTCTGTTCCAGGAGCCTGCCGGCAATCCCCATCCAGGCATCCTCCATCGTCGCCAGCCCGGTGCCGCGGCGCTTCTGCTGTGCGAGCACCAGCGCTGACGAGGCGGCGGCCGGGACGGCGGCCAGGCCGGCGACGCCGGACATGTAGCCTGCGGGGAATCCCGGCCCTTCCTCATGCCAGGTCCGTCCTTGGCGCTGCTGGCGGAAGAGATACAGGACCCCCGTGTTCTCGTACAGATAAACGTTGTGGTCCGACTCGAACTGCCGCTGGGCCTGGGGCACGGCGTCCGAGGTAACCGCCAGCACCTCAAAGGTCCCGTTGGCCTGCAGCCCGAGCGCCTCGGCAAGCTCCTGGGCTTCAGCCGGGCTGCCCAGTTCGGCGTTGAACAGCCGGGACAGCAGGCGCTGGCGGTAGAGCTGCTTGTTGCGCGTCAGCCTGGCCTCTTCCTCGGCGTAGGCCTGCTGGATGCTGCTCACATAGCCTTCGACGGCGTCGAGGACGCGGTCCATGTTGGCCACCAGGACGCTGATTCCCTTGTCCCGGGCGACCCGTTCGAGCCCCTTCCAGAGAACACGGAAGTCATTGCGGATTGCTTCAAGGAAGGCGTCCAGGGGGACGCCCTGGCGGGCCCGGCGGGCTGCCACCTCGCGCGGAAGGGTCTGCAGGTCCGGGGGGAGCTCCAGCCCGGCCATCTGGTACAGGAACATGTCCATGGTGTCCGCCGCGGTGCGGTAAACGTCGTCCTGGGGAACCAGTGCTTCACCGTAGGAAATGGCTGAGAAGCGGTCCAGGAAGTCGCTGACGAGCAGGGAGCGTTCCTTCCACAAACTTTCCAGCAGCTCCGTCCACTCCGGTTCCATCGGCCGGCCCGGACGGAACTCGCGGGGTGTGGTGCCGGAAGGGCGGGCGGTAACGCCGTCGTGTGCTGTCATGCATCCATTTTATGCAAACGCCTAAATTTTGGCACCAAGGCCGCGTTTGATGTCTCTTGAAGGCAGCAATCGTACAGAGTTGAATGGACCGCAGCCCCACTTCCAGGCCCCTGACCCGAACCCTTCCGCACGGTTGAAGGGGCCATACCAAAGAGGATTCATGCCCGTCGATCTCCTGATTCGCAACGCCCACATCCTGACCCAGGATGCCTCCCGCCCTGCGGCGACCAGCCTGCTCATCCACGACGGCAAGATTTTCGACGTCGATCCCGACGCCGACCTTGCCAGCCATGCCGCCCTGACCATCGATGCGGCCGGGACCACGATTGTCCCCGGGTTCAACGACGTCCACGCGCACAGTGTGTGGTTCGGCCTCGGCCTCATGGAAGCCAACGCGGGGGCAGCGGCAAGCCTGGACGAGGTGTACCGGATCATCGCCGAGGCCGCAGCCGGGAAGGCCCCCGACGAGTGGGTCATTGCGTCCGGCTACAGCCCGCTGCTGCTCGGCGGCCAACAGCCTGACCGAGACCGGCTGGATGCGGCCGCGGGGGGACGCCCGGTGTGGATCAAGCACTCATCAGGCCATGCCTGCACACTCAACGGCGTGGCACTGGACCTCGTCGCGGCCCAGGCGGACCTCACTGCGCCGATCGACGGCGGCGCCGTGGTGGTGGACGAAAAGGGCCGGCCGACAGGGCTGCTGGAGGAGAATGCCATGCGGCTGGTGCACGACCTCCTGCTTCCCTATCCGCTGGAGACCATTGAGCGCGCGCTGGACCTCGCGACGTCGCACTACCTCTCCGAAGGGATCACCAGCGTCACGGATGCGGGCATCGCCGGCGGCTGGATCGGCTATTCGCCCCGCGAGTTCGCGGCGTACCTGAACGCCCGCGACAAGGGACTGCTCAGCGTCAGGATGCAGCCGATGCTGGTCGTTGATGCCCTCCACGATGTGCCGGGCCATGCCGACGACCCGGCGTCCAGGAGCCTGGACGCCGGAATCCGCACCGGACTGGGGGACGACTGGCTGCGGCTGGGCCCGGTGAAGATCTTCAGCGACGGCTCGCTCCTGGGCAGTACGGCCTACATGACCGAGGAATACGCAGGCTGCACCCACAACCACGGCTACCTGCAGATGGACCCGGACCAGCTGCGCGAATCAGCCCTGGGCGCGTACCGGGCAGGCTGGGCGATCGCGATGCACGCGATCGGCGACCACGCCATTGACCATGCGATCGACATCATCACCGAGGCGCAGGAAAAGTACGGGCTCAATTCACAGCCCAACCGGATCGAGCACGGCGGGGTGGTCCGCCCCGACCAGCTGGACCGGATCGCCAATGCCGGCATCGTGCTGGTCCCGCAGCCGCACTTCATCACGGAATTCGGGGACGGCATGGCCCGCCTGCTGGGCCCCAAACGGACTGCCTGGTCCTATCCCGGCAAGAGTCTGCTGGATCGTGGCGTCACCCTGCCGGGAAGTTCGGACCGCCCGGTGTCCAACGGCCGGCCACTGGACGTCATGCAGTCCTTCGTGGAGCGGCTGACGCCGTCGGGCGAGGTCTACGGGCCGGACGAAAGGATCACCGCAGCCGAGGCGCTGGCCGCGTACACCACGGGGTCGGCCGCGGCGACGGGAACCGGGCACATCAAGGGGCGCCTGGCGCCGGGGTACCTGGCGGACCTGGTGTTCCTCGACCAGGACCCTACCGCCGTCGACCCCTCCAACATCTCCGCCACCCGCGTGCTGGCCACCATGGTGGGCGGGAACATCCGTTTCGGCGCCGACAATCTGCCAGCCCCGGCCCGCGTGGCAGACCTTGAGGCAGCACTGACAGGGAAGGAAACCCCATGAGCACCACCAACGACCAGTTCCTCGCCGACTTCGCCACGATGTCGGGCTTTGGCGCCACCCCCGGCGGCGGCGTGGACCGGCAGGCCGGCACACCGGCCGACCATGGCACCAGGGCCTGGTTCAGTCAATGGCTGGCCGGGCACGGCTACACCGAAGCCGTGGACGAGGCAGGCAACCAGTTCGGCATGGTTGAACTGGTCCCGGGCGCGCCCTACGTGCTGGTCGGCTCGCACCTGGACTCCCAGCCGCTGGCCGGCCGGTACGACGGAGCCTACGGAGTGCTCGCCGCGGCGCACGCCGGTGCCCGCGTCGCGGCGGAAGCCAGGGCCGGAAAGCTGCGGCCCACCTACAACCTGGCGGTCGTGAACTGGTTCAACGAGGAAGGCAGCCGCTTCGCGCCCAGCATGATGGGAAGCGGCGTGTTCACCGGGAAACTGCGCCTCGAGGACGCCCTCGCCACCGCCGATCCCGCAGGGACAACCGTTGCCCAGGCCCTTGCCGCAGGACACGCTGTACCGGACGGGAACGCACCCGTCCTCGCCCAGGTTGCCCGCTACGCCGAAATCCACATTGAGCAGGGCCGGAACCTGGAGGAGAGCGGGACCCAGGTGGGGATCGTGGACAGCACCTGGGCCGCCAGCAAGTACCGGGTGACCGTGGACGGAGCGCAGTCGCACACGGGCGCCACCCGCATGGAGGACCGCCGTGACGCCCTCTTCGGGGCCGCGCTGGTGATCGCCGCCGCACGTGAACTGGCGGCCGAATTCGAGCCCGGGCTGCTGCACACCTCCGTCTCCGAGCTGTATGTCCTGCCGAACTCGCCGGTCACCATCGCCCGGCAGGTGCTGATGAACCTGGACCTGCGCTCCCCGGACGAGTCCGTGCTGGGCCTGGCCATGGAGCGGCTGGGCAAGAGGATCATCGACGCCGGGACGGACTCCCGCACGGACATCCGCCTGGACCTGACGCACAACTGGGGGGTGGTGTCCTACCAGCCCCGGGGGGCAGCCTTGGGCAGGGCCAGCGCGGAGAGCCTTGGCTATACCCACGCGGACGTGATGACCGTGGCCGGGCACGATTCGACCAACATGAAAGACGTGGTTCCCACCGTGATGCTCTTCGTGCCCAGCGTGGAAGGCATATCGCACAACGAGGCTGAGTACACGCACGACGACGACGCGCTGCGGGGCGTCGAGCTCCTCACCGACGTCACGCGGCGCCTTGTCCGGGGCGAGTTGGAAGAGGACTAGCGGGCCGGGCGGGAGGCCGGGTGCCCTCCGAGGCCTAGGCGGTGTTCCGCCCGCCGCTGAGGTCCAGCACCTGCCCGGTGGTGTAACTCGCCTCCGGAGACAGCAGCCAGGCAGCAAGTGAGGCAAACTCCGCCGGTTCGCCCACCCGGCCCATCGGCACCCGGGCCAAAAGCTCTGCGTTGCGCTCCGCGGAAAGGTCCTCCAGGAGCCGTGTCCGGAACATCGACGGCGCCACCGAGTTCACCGTCACCCCGTCCGGCGCGGCCTCCTTGGCGGCCGTCTTCACCAGTGCCACCACGGCTGCCTTCGATGCCGAGTACGCAGCCATGTTGGCGTTGCCCTCACGCGCGGCGATGGAAGCGAGCACGGCGATGCGGCCGTAGCCGGCGCGGCGCATGACGGGAAGCAGTGCGGCAAGGCCGTGGAAACACCCGTCCAGGTTGTTGGCGAACGTCCGTGACCATCCCGCAAACGGCATGTCCTGCACCGCGGTTTCAGGCCCCTGGACCCCGTGGGCAAAGAGCGCACCGTCGATCCGGCCGTGCTGCCCCAGCACCTCGGCCAGTACGGCATCCCACTCCTGCCGCTGCGTGACGTCCAGGCGGAGTGACGTTGCGGGGGCCTCCCCGTTGCCCGTGCCGAGAGCATCGGTGTTGACCACTGTTGCCCCCTCGGCGCGGAGGCGCTCGCTTGCTGCCGACCCCAGGCCTCCGGCCGCCCCGGTCACCAGGACCACCTGGCCCTGGAAGCGGCCGGGCCAAACGGGCGCGGCAGCCGCTGTCCCGTTCGCGCAGGCATAGGTGGCGGCGAAAGTAGCCATGGAAGGTTCCTCTTCATTGAGTCGGAGAGCCGGACCAGTCTTTCGGGGCCAGCTGGGGTGATTCCATGGTGGTAACGCTCTTGAGGCAAGTCCAACACTTATTCGGTCAAGGACTATGTGCAGGAGCCGCATAGTCAGGCCGGCGGGGCCGGGAGCGGTCGGTGGCAATCCGGTCCTTTTGACGCTGGGGCCCGGCTTGGCGCAACACTACGCTGATGCCGTGAGCGACGTGCTGACGCTGAATCCTCCGGTTCAACGCAACGTGGGCGCCAACCGGGCGCTGCATCCGGACCGTCCCTGGATCCGTCTGGTACGCGGCGGCGCCGGACTCGCCATGCTCGCGGCCCTTGGCCAGGAGCTGTACGACGCGACCCAGCCCGGCAACTCCGTCGACATCCCCCAGCTCATCTCCCAGTTCACGTTCCAGTCAAACCTCGTCCTCGGGCTCGTGTTCCTTGTGTCCGCTGCGCGGCCGCGTGCGAGGCTGCCGCAGTGGTGGGATCACCTCTTCGGCGCCCTCGCGTTCTACCTGGTGATGACGGGCATTATCTATGTGGTGCTCGTGGCTCCGCCTGACGAGCCGTGGTGGACGCTGGACCTGTACTGGCCGTGGATGGTCACCCATCGCATCGCACCCCTGGTCGCGGGGCTCGACTGGCTCCTGGTCACGCGCACTGTCCGAGGCCCATGGCGGCGGCCCCTCGTCTGGCTTTGCTACCCGGGGGTGTTCCTGATCTTCTCCTGGGTGCGCGGCGCCCTCGACGGCTGGTACCCCTACGACTTCCTCAACCCGGGGCTCGGCGGCGGCTGGCCGGCGGTCATCGCCACCAGCGCCCTGGTACTCGCCGCGTTTCTCTTGGTCGGCATACTCGTGCACGTCGCCGGCAATGTCCGGGTGGGTCTCGCCCGCGGACCCGGAAAGGAAACCCCTGCCCAGCTGAGTGCTGATTCCACCTAGTTGCCCGGTTACTATGATCAGAGTGCACCTAGTGCGTTCCCATGGAACCGGCGGCCAACTGCACGGGCTGCCAGCAAGGGCGGGTGAATGACAGAGATCCGGTGGCTTGAAGCTTTCGTGGCGGTTGCCGAAGAGCTGCACTTTGGCCGGGCAGCACTCCGCCTGCATACCTCGCAGTCCCCTTTGAGCCAGACCATCCGGAAGCTTGAGAACGACCTGGGCACGCGCCTCTTCGAGCGGAATACCAGAAGCGTGGCGCTGACCCCGGCTGGCCATGCCCTCCTTCCGCGGGCCTACCGCGTGCTCCAGGACATGCGCCTGGCGCGTGAAGCCGCCCTGGCCGAAGTGGAGGGCGTCCGCGGAAAGATCCTGATTGGGTTTTCGGGGGCCGTGAACCATTTGACGCTTCCGCCGCTGACGCGCGCCGTGCGCCGGCGCTACCCCGATATCGAACTGGACCTTACCAGCAGGGTGCGCACCCGGGACGGTCTGGCAAGCGTTGCCAATGGCACCCTTGACCTGGCGTTCGTCGGACTTTCCGACTCGCCGGTGCCATCGGTGGTGACCCGCCTTGTTGCCCGTGAAGAGATCGGGGCAGTGCTTCCCCTGGATCATCCGTTGGCGCGCGAGAAGTCCATACCGGTGCAAAGCCTGGCGGGTGACGACTTCATTTCGCCGCCCACGGACGGCTCCTCCTCCATGACGGAGGTGATGCTGGCATCCTGCATGGCGGCGGGATTCCGGCCGCGCATCGTCCAGGAGCTGTCGGACCCTTACATGGTGCTGACGTTCGTGGCCGCCGGCGTGGGGGTAACCCTGATGAGCAGCGGAATCTCGGGCATCATCCCCTCCGGGGCGACTTACGTGCCGCTGGACGGCCCGCACCACTACATGAACCATGCCATCGCCTGGTCCACGGAAAACGATTCGGCCGTGCTGAAAGCCGTGCTCGACGTCGCCGGAGAGGTCTTCCCGCCCGTCCCCACCTGACGGGAATATAGTGCGATCGCAGCATAGTGCTAGACCAACTTAGTCGTGGACTTACTAAGTGGCCGGGACCACACTGGATGAAGAAGCCGCCCGATGCGGCGCCCGGTTGAAGCGCAGGCCCTGCCTGCACAACCGTTCCAGTCCACGAAGGGAAGACCATGTCAGTGTCGACATCGGTGCCAGCACGCCCAAAGAACAATGCCAGGATCGCGGCCGTCTCGGGATTCGTCGGCAGCGCGCTTGAGTACTACGACTTTTTCATTTTCGGTTCGGCCGCAGCCCTCATCTTCGGAAAGCTCTTTTTCGCGCCCGGCCCGTCCGCCATGCTGTTGTCCTTCGCCACAGTGGGCGTGGCGTACGTAGCCCGCCCGCTTGGCGCCGTGATCTGCGGACACCTGGGCGACAAGTTTGGCCGCAAGAAGGTACTCCTGCTCACCCTGCTGCTGATGGGAACCTCCACCTTCCTGATCGGCTGCCTGCCCACGTACAACCAGATCGGCATGGCTGCGCCGATCCTCATCGTGGCGCTGAGGCTCCTCCAGGGGCTCTCCGCAGGCGGCGAATCGCCGGGTTCGAGCTCCTTGACCCTCGAGCACGCCCCCGACAGGAAACGGGCCTTCTACACCAGCTGGACAATGAGCGGGATCATGTTCGGCATCGTGCTCTCCACCCTGGTCTTCATCCCCGTGGCCTCCATGCCCGAAGAACAGCTTCTGGCCTGGGGCTGGCGCATCCCCTTCCTTGCCAGCGCCGTGGTCACCGTCATCGCCTTCGTGCTCCGCAGGCTCCTCGAAGAGCCAGCGGTGTTCCAGGAAGTCCAGGCCCACGATGAAGTGGTCAAAGTGCCGCTGGTTACGCTGTTCCGCCACCACTGGGTGACTGTCCTCCGCGTCACCGCCATGTCTCTCTTCACCATCATCAACACCATCATCAACGTCTTCGCCCTCAGCTACGCAACCTCCGTCGTCGGCGTGGAAAAGGGCCTGATGCTGACCGTGATCGCGGTGGCCAACCTGGCCGCAGTAGCCATGGGCCCCCTGGCAGGAATCCTTGCCGACCGCATCGGGCGCAAGCCGGTCTTCCTGTCCGGACTGGTGCTGCAGATGGGCATGATCTTCGTGTTCTTCGCGGCGTTGACAACGGCGAACGTACCCCTGATCTTCCTCACCGGAATCGTCCTGATCGGCCTTGCCTACACGGCAACCAACGCCATCTACCCCGCATACTTCCCGGAGCAGTTCCCGGTGAAGGTCCGCTACTCCGGAATGGCCGTCAGCCTGATGTTCGGCCTGCTCCTGGCCGGCTTCGCCCCGGTGATTTCCGAGCTGCTGATCGGCGGCGACAAGGCAAACTGGGGTCCAGTCGCCATCTTCGCCGCAGCGGCCTGCGCCGTCTCGGCCATCGCTGCGCTTACGGCACCCGAGACAGCCAGGACTCCAACAGCGCTGCTGGGGCTGAAGAAGGCCGGCTCCCGGCTCCACGCCCCCTCGGCCCCGGCAGCAGACAAGGTAGCAGCAGACAAGGTACAGGCCTGAAATGCTGCAAACCCTTGCAGGTCCGCAGTTGCTCCAGCCGCGTAAGCCCGATGTCCACCACCGATTCGTCGTGGGGCTGCTCGGCGCCGGCATCGCCGGTTCCCTCACCCCCGGCCTGCATGAAGCGGAAGCGGACAGGCTGGGCCTGGCCTACACCTACCGCATCATCGACCTGGAAGCCCTGGGCGGGCACTCCGGAAGGTCCGCAGAACTGGTCAGGAGCGCAGCGGAACTCGGATACGACGGGCTCAACGTCACGCACCCGAGCAAGCAAATGGTGCAGGAAGGGCTGGACGAGCTCTCGCCCGATGCCCGCGTTCTGGGCGCGGTCAACACCATTATCTTCCATGGCGGGAGGGCCGTCGGCCACAATACCGACCACACCGGCTTCATCGGCGGCCTTCGCGCCGGGCTCCCGTCGGCGCACCTCAACTCCGTCGTGCAGGTCGGTGCCGGTGGAGCCGGGGCGGCCGTGGCCTACGCCCTCCTCGACGCCGGCGCCGGCCACCTGGTCATAGCGGACATCGAACCGGCCAGGGCAGAAAGCCTTGCCGCCCGGCTGGCCCCCCACTTTCCCCACAGCGAGGTGGTGGCTGCCCGCACCGATTCCATCGCCGGAAACATCCGCACCGCCGACGGCCTGGTTAACACAACGCCCATCGGCATGACCGGCCATCCCGGGATCCCGGTGGATCCCAGCCTGCTGCACCCGGGGCTTTGGGTGGCGGACGTCATCTACCGGCCGCTCGAGACCGCGCTGATCATGGCCGCGCGGGAGAAGGGGTGCGCGGTCCTGGATGGCGGACGGATGGTGGTGGGGCAGGCCGCCGCGGCATTCGAACTTTTCACGCGCATCCCCGCGGACCCGGACCACATGCTGGCCACCTTCCGCCGGGCAGCATCCGCATCCCACTCCGAACAGAAAGATGGCATTCGTCGATGACCACCCCCTCACCCGTCACCGCCCGCCCGCTGCGCGTTGGAATCGCAGGATGCGGAGCGATCTCGCACAACCACCTGGCTGCATTCCGTTCCCTCGATGGCCTCGAGATCGTTGGCGTATGCGACGTCGACCCCGGCCGTGCCCAGGCCACGGCGCGGGAGTGGGGGATTCCCCATGCCCTCAGCACCGTGGATGCACTCCTGGCACTGGACCTGGACATCGTTTCCGTCTGCACCCCGCACCCCACCCACGAGGAGGTGGTGCTGCAGGCGGCCGCAGCGGGAGTGCACGTGCTCTGCGAGAAGCCGATCGCCGTCGAGCTGGCGTCCGCCGAGCGCATGGTGCAAGCCTGCGACCAGGCGGGAGTGAAGCTGGGCGTCCTCTTCCAGCGGCGGTTCTGGCCGGCAGCCCAGCGCATCCGCGCCGCCATTGACGACGGGACCGTTGGCCGTCCCATCCTGGGGCAGTGCTCGGTGATGCTGCACCGCGACCCGGAGTACTACTCCCGGGACGCCTGGCGCGGAACCTGGGCGAACGACGGCGGCGGGGTCCTGATGACGCAGGCCATCCACTACATCGACCTGCTGCAGTGGTTCATGGGGGATGTGGCCGAGGTATACGGCAGGATCAACACGTACAAACACGGCGACCACATCGAAGTGGAGGATTCGGCGACGGCCGTCATCACCTTCACCTCGGGCGCCATGGCCACGCTTGAAGCGTCGACGGCGGTGTCCCCAAGTCTCGGGGCACAGGTCCGGATCACAGGGGAGACAGGTGCCTCCGCGTCATTGACCGAATTCCCCGAAGGCAGCGACGGACGCGTGGACCTGTGGGCCGTAGCGGGCAGGGTCCGCACCGAACCGGCCCACCCCGAGGGCGCTGAACCCAATGTCCCCCTGGCCGCCATCAACGGCCAGCTCATCCCGCACCACACCGCCCAGGTCCGCGACTTCGTCCGGGCCCTCCGCGAAGGCGGTGAACCGGCCATCACCGGCCGGGATGCCACCAAGGCGCTGCGGATCCTGCTGGCGGTCTACGAATCGTCCCGGACAGGCAGCCCCGTCCGCTTCGCCCCGCTGCCCGGCACAACACGCCCCCTCACGCAGGTTGCGGGCTAAGGAAAAGCAATGGAACAGAACACGCGCTACGCCGCCGCCCCCCTGACCCTGGGGCGCAACGGCCGCACTCCCAAGACCCTCCGCAACCGGCTTGCCTCCGCCCCGATGGAACGGAACTACGGCACCACTGACGGGCGCATCACCGAGCAGTACATCGACTACCTCGTGACCCGAGCCAAAGCCGGCCTGGGCATGGTCACCACCGAAGCTACCTACGTCCGTGCCGACGGCAAGGGCCGCACCCACCAGTTGGGCCTGCACAGTGACAGCATGATCCCGGGCCTGCGGAAACTCACGGACGCGCTGCACAAGGAAGGCGCCCTGGCCGCCGTCGAACTCAACCATGGTGGCCGCACCGCGCAGGCCGCCGTGTCGGGGTTCAAGAATGTGGCGCCGTCGCCCGTGCCGTGCGAGGTGGCAGGCGGCGAAGTCCCGCATGAGCTCACCAGCGAGGAGTGCGATGGGCTTGTCGAAGCCTACGCGCAGGCTGCCCGGCGCGCGGTGCTGGCCGGCTTCGACGTCATCAACCTCCACGGCGCCCACGGCTACCTGATCCACCAGTTCATGTCACCGGTCTCCAACCACCGGAAGGACCGGTTCGGCGCCCCCGAGTATTTCATGAACAGGGTCATCGACGCGGTCCGGGCTGCGGTTCCGGACACCATCGTGGGAATGCGGGTTTCCGTGCTGGAAGGCCCCGCCAACGGTATCTCCGCCGAAGAGCAGGTGGCCATCATGGCCAAGGCCCACCTGGACAAGCTCGACTTCCTGGACATCTCGGCCGGCAGCTACGAAGCGGGCGAGTGGATCGTCCAGTCCGGTGAATGGAAGCCCGGCGTCCTCGCCGGCTACGCCAAGGCCTACCGCCAGTTCGGCATCCCGCTGGGGATGGCCGGCCGCCTCAACTCGCCGGACATCATCGAAGAAGTCCTCGCCGCAGGGACGTGCGATTTTGTCAGCCTTGCCCGGGCCGTCCACGCGGATCCGGCCTTCGTGGGCGGTGTCCTCCACGGTGGGCGCTACCGTCCCTGCATCGCCTGCAACGTCTGCATCGACAACCTGGGCCTCGGCCAAGTGACCTGCACCGTCAACCCTGCGGTGGGCCGCTCCCGCATCCCCGTCCCGACCCCGGCCGTCCGCGAGGGGACCCGCGTGGCGGTTGTGGGCGCCGGCCCCGCCGGCCTGACCGCCGCCCGGGAGCTCGCCGAAGCAGGGGCGAAAGTGACCGTGTTCGACGACGGCGTGCGGCCGGGCGGCCAGTTCGCCCTGGCGGAGCGGATGAAGTCCACCCCCGACTTCCACCGCTTCATGGAATGGTCCGCGGCAGAAAACGCCCGGCTGGGCATCGACCTTGAGCTTGGATCGCGCGTGGATACCGCCCGCCTGGATGCCTTCGTCCGCGAGACTGCGGCAGACGCCGTCGTACTCGCTACCGGTGGTCTCCGACCCGCCGCCGGCTTCCCGGCGGTAGGCTCAGCGGACGTCCTGGACATCCGGGACTGGCTGGCCGGCCACCCGGAAGTGCTCGCCGAACCGATGGAGGGCGCCGTCATGCCGGAGGCCGTGACAATCTGGGGCGCTGATTCCGTTGCCATGAGCGTCGCCGATACCTTGGCCGACAGGGGAACAGCGGTCCTGTTGCTCGGGCCGCAGGAGGCCATCGCTCCGGAATCCGGCCGCAGGGCCAAGATCCTGGCCGTTCCCCGGCTCCAGGCCAACCCCCGGGTCCGTATCCGGCTGGACTCCGTCATCGAGGAGTACGACGGAACACGGGTCCGGGTGTCCGGGCCGGACTGCCCGCCGGCCGGAGAATGGCTGGACGCCCCGGGACCGATCCTGGTCTCGCGCTCCGTGGTTCCGCTTGACGGCTCCATCGCGGCAGGGGCACGCGACGCGGAACTGAGCCTTCTGGCCGGAGTGCCGGTGACCCTGGCCGGAACTGTCGTGGACCAAGCACCCGCGATCGCATCCAACGCGGTCAAGAGCGGCTACGACGCAGCCCAACGGATCGCGGTCCTGCTGTCCCCTGACTCTCTTGGCACTACGAAACCCAGTTTGGACGGAGCACTCCAATGACGCACAACCCGCCCCGGCCCATCGGCCTGGCCCAGCTCTCACTGCTGAACACGGCCCCGCCGGCCCTCGTGGGCATCGCCGCCCAGGCCGGGTTCGATTTCGTCGGTGTGCGGGTCCGCCCCGTGACACCCACGGAACGGCCCTTTGACGTGCAGCCGGGATCGCCGATGCTGAAAGAGACCCTGGCGCGCATGCAGGACACCGGCGTGACCGTACGGGACATCGAATTCCTGCTGCTGGACGGCAGCGACCAGCGGGACGACTGGCTGCGGATGATGGAAGCCGGCCAGGCACTGGGCGCCAGCTCCATCACTGTTGCGGGAGGGGATCCCGACAGCGGCAGGCTGCTCAACACGCTGTGGTCAATGACCGAGGACGGCCGCGATTTCGGCATCATCCCCACCCTGGAAGCCATCTCGTACCAGCCGGTCGCGTCCATTGCCCAGTCAGCGGATCTCGCCGGCAGGGCCGGCTGCAACATCGTGGTGGACACCCTGCATTTCAACCGCTTCGTCGCCGCAGGGGGCGCCGGGCAGTGGGATGCGCTGCGCGCCCACGCAGCCCTGGTGCCGTTGCTTCAACTGTGTGACGGACCGAGGGAACGGCCGGCCAGCCGTGACGCCCTCATCACCGAATCCCGGGCGGAGCGGGAGATTCCCGGCGAGGGGGAATTCGGGCTCGCGGAGGTGGTGGCCGCCCTTCCGGACGGCCTTCCGGTAAGTGCGGAGGCGCCCTCGGACCGGCGCGCAGCTGAACTGGGCGAGCTCGGCTGGGCACGGCGGCTCAAGGCCGGTGTGGATGCTGTGCTCGCGAGGGCCGACGCCTTGCGGGACGCAAAGATGCCCACCAGGACGGGTGTGCAATGAGCACCACCGTCGCCGGCGGAACGGCCACCGAGTTGGTGCCGGGTGTGAAGATCCCGCTCATCGGCCTGGGGACCTGGCCCATGATGGGGGAGGATGCCGCCGCCGCGGTGGCCCAGGCCATCACCACCGGCTACCGGCACATCGACACCGCCGAAAACTACGCCAACGAGGCGGCAGTGGGAGAAGGCATCCGCCGCAGCGGAATCGACCGAGGCGAACTGTTCCTCACCAGCAAGTTCAACGCCCGCTGGCACAGCCGGCCCGGCGTCCGGGAAGCTTTCGTGGAGGCAACCCGGCGGCTCGGCACGGAATACCTTGACCTGTTCCTGGTTCACTGGCCCAACCCCGCCCAGGGACGGTTCGTGGAAGCGTGCGAGGGACTCCAGCAGCTGATGGATGCCGGGTGCATCCGTGCGTGGGGCGTCTCCAACTTCAAGCCCGCCCACCTGCAGCGCGTCCAGGCCGCAGGGCTGCGGATCCCCCTGAACCAGATACAGGTGGACCCCGAACACGGCCAACCGGCACAGCTTCGCTGGCACGCCGGGCAGGGGATCCTGACCGCTGCCTACAGCCCGCTGGGCCGCAACGGCAGCTTCCTCGGCAACCCCGCCATCAGCGGCCCGGCCAGGGAGCTTGGAAAAACGCCGGCCCAGATCGTCCTGCGGTGGCATGTCCAGCACGGCCGCGTCGCCATCCCCAAGTCGGCACACCAGGAACGCCAGCGCGAAAACCTGGACGTCTTCAGTTTCACCTTGACCCAACCGCAGCTCGCTGCCATAGACGCACTCGAAACCGGTGCACCACCGCGTCTCGACCCAGACACCTACTTCCACTAAGAAAGCTTTGGCATGATGTCCCCTTCACAAACTCCCGCCCGCTTCTCGGACCTGGACTGCGACGTCCTGGTGATTGGTTCCGGAGCGGGCGGCCTGTCCGCCGCCGTGACAGCCGCCTACCACGGACTGAAAGTTGTTGTCGTCGAGAAAGCCGCCGTCTGCGGCGGCGCCACCTCCTGGTCCGGCGGCTGGGCCTGGACGCCCGGAAACCCGCTTGCCAAAGCCGCAGGCATCAACGAAGACCGCGACCTTTTCCGGACGTACCTCCGCCACCGGCTCGGCCGGCACTACCGGGAAGACCGGGTGGACGCGTTCCTCGAAGCAGCGCCCCACATGGTGGGTTTCTTCCACAACAAGACGAGCCTGCAGTTCGTGCCCGGAGCCAAGATCAAGGACATTTACGGCGACACCCCGGGCGCCGGCACCGGACACCGTTCCGTGGGTCCGAAGCCGATCAACGCACGCCGCATCAGGCCTGCGCTCCGGGCGAAGATGCGCCACCAGCTCTATGAAACCTCATTCCTTGGCATGGGCATTATGGCGGGACCGGACCTGACCAAGTTCCTGTCCGCCTCCCAGGGGGACATCCGGGGGATCTTCCACGCCGGCTGGCGGGTGGGGCTCCACCTCCTGGACCTCCTTGCCCACCGCCGCAACATGCAGCTGGTCAACGGCACCGCACTGACGGGCCGGCTGCTCAAATCGGCAGACGACCTGGGCGTGGATATCCTCGTCTCCACCCCGGCCCGGCACCTGCTGGCCGATAGTTCCGGGAAGGTGACGGGCGCCGTCGTAAGCTCCCCGCAAGGCGAACTCCGCATCACCGCTTCCCGCGGCGTCGTCCTGGCCACGGGGGGCTTTCCCCATGACATCGCACGCCGCAAAGCACTCTTTCCCAAGACCCCAACCGGCCGGGAGCACTGGACCCTGGCGCCCAGGGAAACCACGGGGGACGGCATTACCATGGCCCAGCAGGTGGGTGCCCGCTTCGAGACCGAGCTGGCATCCCCGGCCGCGTGGTGCCCGGTTTCGCTGGTCCCGTACCGGAACGGACGCACCGGCACTTTCCCGCACATCATGGACCGGGCCAAGCCGGGCAGCATCGGAGTGCGGCGCGACGGCAAGCGCTTCGTCAACGAAGCCAACGGCTACTACGACTACGTGGAAGGCCTGCTGGCTGCCACCCCCGAGGGTGAAGCCGCGGAAGCATGGCAGATCGCCGACGCCGAATTCCTGCGCAAGTACCCGCTGGGGATGGCCAAGCCGTTGCCGGTGCCACTCTTCCCGTACCTGCGCAGCGGATACCTGAAGAAAGGCAACACGATCGAAGATCTCGCTGCCGCCTGTGGCATCGACCCCGAAGGCCTGGCCAAGACCATTGCGGACTTCAACGAGAACGCACGCAGGGGCGTGGACCCCGACTTCAACCGCGGCGCCACCGAGTTCAACAAATACGGCGGTGACCCCAGGAACACCGCCAACCCCTCACTGCGTCCCCTGGAAAAGGGCCCGTTCTACGCTGTGAAAATCGTTCCGGGATCCTTCGGCACCTTTGCGGGACTCGCGGCGGACGCGCGGGCGCGCGTCCTGGATACTTCGGGACGTCCCATCCAGGGCCTCTACGTGGCCGGCAATGACCAGGCCTCCGTCATGGGCGGGCACTACCCGGCCGGCGGAATCAACCTCGGGCCTGCGCTGACGTTTGGCTACATCGCCGGACGTGACCTTGCCCGTGCCACCCATTACGAGGACGACGGCGCGCCCGCGGCAGAACAGGTGCCGGCTTCCTCCACCTCCTCGGGCGGGCCTGCTCAGCAGGCGCCATGACCTGAGGTTTTCGGCGGCACGTCCCGGCACCCCATGCAAGAATGGCGCCATGACCCACGAGAAGCCTGAGTCCGCCGCGCCGGAGTTGGACCGTGCCGACGTTCCCGCATTCGAAGCCGCCTACCGGGCCGCTCAGCAGAGCGAGGCCGAAGGCGGCATTCCCATCGGCGCCGCGCTTGCCCGGGACGGCGTTGTGATTGCGAGCGGGCACAACGAACGCGTTCAGAACTGCGACCCGATCGCACATGGGGAGATGTCCGCGCTCCGGGCAGCCGGACGGCAGAAGAGCTACCGGGACACCACGCTTTACACGACGCTCGCCCCGTGTGCCATGTGCGCCGGAACCATCATCCAGTTCAAGATTCCCCGCGTGGTGGTGGGGGAGGCGCGCACGTTCGACGGCGAGCTGGACCTGTTGCGGTCACGCGGGGTTGACGTCGTAGTGGTGGATGACCAGCGTTGCGTGGACATGATGCGCTCATTCCAGGCAGACAGTCCCGGCCTGTGGGCTGAGGACATCGCCGAGGAATTCCCGGTCCTGCCTTGCACGGGGCTTAGCGCCTAGGGGTGGACGGGTGTGGCCGCTTCTTTTCCGAGCACCGTGGTCCAGGGGCTGGCCGTCCATGCGGTGACGACGCCGTTGATGACGTAGGGATCGGCGGCTGCGAAAGCTTTGGCGGCCTCCAACGGGTTGTCACCAGTGAAGATCAGCAGTCCTTTGAAGGGTCCTTCGCCGGCGGCTCCACCCAGCAGGAGCTCGCCGCGTTCGACTGCATCCCACCCCGCCCGGAGGTGGTCTGCGCGGTATTGCCCGCGGGTTTCAAGGTAGTTGTCCTCGTAGGTGTATTCGAGCACGGCGTGCATGGGTGACTCCATATCTTTCAGGGGTTTCGTACGTTGTAGAAATAGCCTACCCAGCAGAATCAGCCGGAAACCGCAGCCACCTCAACCTGTACGCCCGCGTCGCGGAACTTCTGCACCTGGGCGGGGTCGGCGCCGTCGTCCGTCACCAGGGTCCAGGGCAAGGCCAGCCGTGCCCAGGCGTGGAAGGGCCGCAGCCTCAGTCCTCCGCCGGGCCATGGCCCCGCAGTAGGTCCGGACCAGCCGTCGTCCTCCGTAAGCGTCGGCGTTCCGCCATTCGTCCCCCCGGTTCTGTTCGCCGAATAGCCCGAGGGCTCGATGTCCAGGGAATCCTGTCGGCCGGGCTCCGGCCGCCGCCCCAGGTTCGGCCCAAGTTTTGCCCACGTTCCGCGTTCCACGAACGCCAGGGCGTAGGCGGGCCCAAGAATCTATTTTGTGCACCGCTATTCTGTATTGCTATCTACTGGTACTCGTGCCTACTATGTACCAGTAGTCAGTAATACCGAATACCCGGGAGGATCGCCATGGGAAAGCAAATGACCGAGATGCTCAAGGGCACGCTCGAGGGCGTCGTCCTCGCGATCCTGGCGGTGCGGCCGGCATACGGCTACGAGATCACGGCCACACTGCGCGACCAGGGTTTCTCCGACATCGTGGAGGGGACGGTTTACGCGCTGCTGGTCAGAATTGAACAGCGCGGCCTGGTCGACGTCGAGAAGGTCCCGTCGGAGAAAGGTCCGCCGCGGAAGGTGTACTCGCTGAACGCGCTCGGCGGCGAATACCTGGAGGAGTTCTGGAGGACGTGGAATTTCCTCGCGGAACGGATCGAACAGCTCCATCACAACATCGAAAACCCGCAGGAAGAAGGAGCCTGACCATGGCTGCAAAATGGATCGAGTCGCTCACCGGCTCGCTTGAGCAGAAGAAACAGTACAAGCAGAACAAAGCCCGCCTCGAGGGCCTTCCCGGACCGTACGCAACGGCGGCAACGGCCATGCACCGGTACCTCATGTACTACGGCGGCATCACCGATGGTGACACGCTCGTGACCATGTTCGGTGACCTGGCAGGTCTGTGGGAGCGGGCCGCCATCGACGGGACGCCAGTGCGTACGATCGTCGGCGAAGATCCGGTGGAGTTCGCGGAAACGTTCGCGCAGGCGTACTCCGGCAAGCAGTGGATCGACAAGGAGCGCGAGCGTCTGCGCCAGGCCATCAACGCAGCCGCCGGTGACAGCGGGAACGGGAGCTGACCCATGGCACCGGCCCAGGCCCTCGGCCCCGCAATCCGGGTGCAGGGCATCGAGAAGTCGTTCAAGGACGTGCAGGTCCTCAAAGGGGTCGATTTCGAGGTCGCCGCGGGGAGCATCTTCGCGCTGCTCGGCTCAAACGGCGCAGGCAAAACCACCTTGGTGAGGATCCTTTCGACACTGTTGAAACCCGACGCCGGCAACGCCGCGGTGCACGGGTTCGATGTCACGGCCAACCCCGGTGATGTGCGTGGATCGATCAGCCTTACCGGCCAATTCGCCGCTGTGGATGAAGTGCTCACCGGCCGGGAGAACCTAGTACTGATCGCGAAAATCCGCCACCTGAAAGACCCGGCTGCCATCGCCGCCGGCCTCCTCGCCCGCTTCTCGCTCACCGAGGCGGCGGACCGCAAGGCGTCCACGTACTCGGGTGGCATGCGCCGCCGGCTCGACATCGCCATGAGCCTGATCGGCGACCCTCCGGTCATCTTCTTGGACGAACCAACCACCGGCCTCGACCCGCAGGCACGCATCGAGGTATGGCAAACCGTCAAACAACTCGCCAGCAACGGCACCACGGTCCTGCTGACCACGCAATACCTCGACGAGGCGGAACAGCTCGCCGACAGGATCGCGATCCTCCATCAGGGCACGATCATCCAGAACGGCACCCTCGCCGAACTCAAGCGGCTCCTCCCGCCGGCCAAGGTCGAGTACATCGAGAAACAGCCCTCCCTCGAGGACGTGTTCCTGGCCCTTGTCGGCGACTCCGGGCAGGCCGGCGCCGAGCCCGAAGCCGTCGAACGGACCGGCGGCAGTGCCCGGTCAGGAAAGGAACTTCGATGACCACCCATGCACTCGGCGACACCGGCGTACTGACTGTCCGCTCGCTGCGCCACATCCTCCGCAGCCCCGACACGATCATCACGACGGCCGTCACCCCGATCGCACTGATGCTGCTGTTCGTTTACGTCCTCGGGGGCGCAATCAACACCGGATCCGATGAGTCCTACGTCAACTACATGCTTCCGGGAATCCTGCTCATCACGATTGCGTCCGGCATCGCCTACACCGCGTACAGGTTGTTCCTGGACCTGCAGGGCGGCATCTTCGAACGCTTCCAGTCCATGCCGATCGCGAGGTCCAGCGTGCTCTGGGCGCACGTGTTCACTTCCCTGGCCGCGAACATGGTCTCGGTGGCAGTCGTCATTGGCGCCGCGCTGATCATGGGGTTCCCTACCGGAGCATCCGTGGCGGCGTGGCTCGGGGTTGCGGGCCTCCTGGTCCTCTTCACACTCGCCCTGACCTGGATCGCCGTGATCGCCGGGCTCTCCGCCAAGACCGTGGACGGAGCCAGCGCATTCAGCTACCCGCTCATCTTCCTGCCGTTCATCAGCTCGGCCTTCGTACCCACCGACTCGATGCCCGGCCCGGTCGCGTGGTTCGCCCGGAACCAGCCCGTCACCTCCATCGTCAACACCATCCGGGCACTGTTCACGCAGCAACCGGTTGGCGGCGACATCTGGACAGCTCTCGCCTGGCTCTTCGGCATCCTGGTTCTCGGGTACGCCTTCGCGATTGCCAGCTACCACCGCAAAATCAGCTAAGGCTTGCACCGCTCAACGGCGGACAGGGGTGGCTGCCTCGCTCCCGAGCACCGTGGTCCAGGGGGTGGCGGTCCACTCCGTCACCACGCCGTTGATGACGTAGGGGTCCGCGGCTGCGAAACCTTTGGCGGCCTCCACCGGGTTCTCACCGGTGAAAATTAACAAGCCTTTGAAAGGGCCTTCTCCAACAGCGCCGCCCAGCAGAAGCTCGCCGCGTTCGACCGCCTCCCACCCCGCGCGGAGGTGGTCTGCGCGGAACTGTTCGCGGCTTTCGAGGTAGTCGTCTGCGTAGGTGTACTCCAGCACCGCGTGCATGCCTGTCTCCTTGTTCTTCGGGGGGCGTTCGTTGCAGACGTAGCCTACCCAAGTGGACCTAACCGCTAAACCGCCGCCACCAACCAGTACCCCTGAGTCGCGGAACTTCTGCAGCTGGATGTGGTGGACGCCGTCACCTAGAACTTGGCGGAGTGCTCCTCCATGGAGGCCAAACCGGTGCTCACGGCAAGGTGGTAGATCTCCTCGCGCCGCGGCAGCGGGCCGCCGCATTGATTCCGTTGGCGTCTGCGCCGCCTTCACACCCGGCTCGATTGCGCGCAGTGCCTCCCGTTCCCGACGGAGGACGACAGGATGAGACAAGTGCCGTCGTCGTACTTCCCCTTGCCTGGTCAGCCCTCCGGCAGGAGGTGGGCGGCCATTGTCCGGGCCGTGAAGCGCCCGAAACGGTCGGCGCTCCAGCCGCGCTTGAGGACGAGGGTCTCGTAGAGTTCGGCAGAGGTGCTCATGAAGAAGACGTCGGCCACCTCCTCCGGCGTTAGACCTGGCCGCAGGAATCCCCGCCCGAGCACGTGGCGCGCATTGTGCAGCATTCGTTGATACCGTTCGCCGTCCACGTCGCGCAGGAGGGCGGCCATTTCATGGTCCCCGCCCGCCGCTGCGTCCCTGATGAGGAGGTAGATGGGCGAGCCCAGTGGGCTGACCTCGGAAATGAACCGGCCGAACTGCTCCATGAGTTCGCGGGGGTCCGTGACCACGTCCTGAGCGCGGTCCGACCGCTCCTCCGCGGGGGTGCCCCCGGCTCCAAGCAGGCTCTGCTCGTAAATGGCCCGCACGAGGCCGGGCTTGCCGCCGAACGCCTTGTACACCAGCTCTTTGGAGACAGCTGCCGCGTGCGCAATGGCGGCGATGGTGGTCCGGCCGTAGCCGTTGGCCAGGAACAGCGCCCGCGCCTGGGCGAGCACCCGCTTCCTGGACTCCTCGGCCGCCTCCTGCCGTCGCCGCGAGTCGTAGCTGCGGGGGCGAGGTTGGGTGCCGTTGACCGCCGGTCCCATCGGGCTTAAACTCCTTGTATCAGTTGAATACAGCTAACTGTATCAAATTCGGCGTACCAGCCTCTCCGCCTTCCGCGACGGAAACAAAGGAGCAGATCATGGACGCTTCAGGAATCGAGCGCGTCCCCGAAGGCCCGGTCCGGCGCATGCTGGCCGCGGCCAACCGCCATGACCTTGAGGCCATGGTGTCCGAGTTCGCCGACGACTACCGGAACACCACCCCTGTGCACCCGGCCCGCAGCTTCACCGGGTCCGCCCAGGTCCGGAAGAACTGGACGGCACTGTTCGCCGGCCTGCCGGACCTCGCCCTCACCGTCCACGACGCGGCAACGGGTCCGGACGGCAAAGTCTGGATGGAATGGAGCAACCGGGGCACCCGGCCGGACGGATCCGTGCAGCGCGCCGCCGGGGTGTCCATCCTCACCGTCCGCGACGACAAAATCGCAGCCGCCCAGTTCTACCTTGAACCCCTGGACCAGGATTCCGGCGACGTAAATCAAGCCGTCAGCCAGGCGGTCCAAGGGGCAGCCGGGGGTGTACGGTCATGATCCTTGTCGTCGGCGGCACGGGCCGCCTTGGCCGCGCCGCGGTTCCCCTGCTGGTGCAGTCCGGCCACCGGGTCCGCATCATGGCCCGCGGCAGTTCCCAGCCCTTCGCCACGGCGGTGGGCGCCGGCGTCGAACTTTTCCGCGGGGACCTCGGGTCCGAATCGGACTGCCGGAGAGCGGTGGAAGGCTGCACTGCGGTGGTGTTCGCGGCCTCGGGGTTCGGACTCAAGGACTCCGGCCCGCGCGAGGTGGACCGCGACGGCGCCATCCGGCTGGTCCGTGCGGCGGCAGCCGGCGGAGTACAGCACCTGATCATGATGTCCATGCATGGGGCCGCGCCCGACGGGCCGATCGACTACCTGCGCTGCAAGGCCGCGGCTGAGGAAGCAGTCCGCTCATCCGGCATGGACTGGACCGTCATACGGATGGGAGCGCTTCTGGAACAGCGGCTCGAGGACTTGACGGCTGCTTTCGGGGCAAAGGGCAAGGTGCCGGTATTTGGCTCCGGATCCGCCCCGGTGACTTTTACGTCGGTCCAGGATGCGGCCGCCGTGGTGCTCCGCGCCGTCCGCGACCCGGCACTGCGGAACCGCATCATCGAATGGGGCTCGCAGACGCTCACCGGCAACCAGCTGGCGGAGGCTGTGCTGGCCAGGGCGGGACATGGCTCAGTGCAACGGATCCCGCCTGCCGCCTTGAGGCTGCTCTCCGTGGCTGCCAGGCCGTTCTCGCCGTTCTTAGCTAGGGTGGCGGGTGCCGGGGTATGGCAAGAGTCCGGGGCGGGAGCCTTCGACTTTGGGCCCGGGCGCGCCGATTTTCCGGACATCCCCATCACCGGGCTGCAGCAGGTCCTTGAGGCATCCGGCGCTCCTGGATCGCCGGTGTAGGGACAACCAAAAGCGCGACGCGAGGCGACTTACCCGCTGACGGCCGCCACCTCAACCTGTACCCCCGCGTCGCGGAACTTCTGCACCTGGGCGGGATCGGCGCCGTCGTCCGTCACCAGGGTCCAAGGGAGTGCCAGGCGCGCCCACGCGTGGAACGGCCGCACCCCCAGCTTGGAGGAGTCCGCCAAAACATAAACCAAACGCCCGCGCCTGGCCATGAGCTCCTTGAGCCGGGTCTGGGCGTGGTCGGCTTCGCAGATGCCGTCCTCGGCGGTGACGGCGTCGGCGCCCAGGAACACCCGGTCGAAGCTCATCCGCTCCAGCGCCGCCTCGGCCAGCGGGCCCACGAAACTCTGCGAAACGCCACGGAGCCGGCCGCCCAGGCAGTCCACCTCGATGCCCGCCGAATCGGCGAGTTCCTGCAGCGTGTTGAGACCCGGCGTCGTCACGGACAACCGGTCGAACCCGCGCAGCTCGTGCGCCAGGGCACCTGCGGTGGAGCCGGCGTCGAGCAGGATGTTCTCCCCGGGCTGGATCACCGCCGCGGCCCACCGGGCGATGGCGTGCTTCTGCTCGAACGCCTCGCCGGTGCGCTGCCGCAGCGACGCCTCCGGGTGCGCGCCCAGGGCCATGGCCCCGCCGTAGGTCCGGGCAAGCTTCCCTTGCGAATTCAGCAGGGCCAGGTCGCGG
This sequence comes from Arthrobacter sp. MAHUQ-56, assembly GCF_019710585.1. Classification (GTDB taxonomy): domain Bacteria; phylum Actinomycetota; class Actinomycetes; order Actinomycetales; family Micrococcaceae; genus Arthrobacter. Next base: position 76,592 of record NZ_JAIFZQ010000007.1, read on the forward strand.
CGGATGGTGGAGGCGGTCACCTCGAACCGGGCAGAGAGTTCCTCCACGGAGGCCAGGCCGGTGGTCACGGCAAGGTGGTAGATCTCCTCGCGCCGCGCGTTTGCGCTGAGCATTCCCGGTCTCCTTCCCGTGGGCGTTGCGGTGGCAGTGCTACCCATGCTAGTTCCGGCCCCCAAAGAAACAGCGGCAGCAGGGACGGCAAGGCCGGTCAGCAATTCTACGCTGACCGGCCGTTTCACCCTTGGAATTGATCAGGCAGCCTCGTCGCGGGCCGGCGCCAGGTCCACTGCCTGCCGCAGCGCCTCGAGCAGCGACTCGTGGTCCGCGATGTTCTTGCCGGCAATGTCGAAGGCCGTGCCGTGGTCAACGGACGTGCGCACCACGGGAAGCCCCACGGTGATGTTCACGCCGTTCTCCAGGCCGAGGACCTTCACCGGGCCGTGGCCCTGGTCGTGGTACTGCGCCACCACCAGGTCGAAGTCGCCGCGGCCGGCGAGGAAGAACAGGGTATCGGCCGGGAGCGGGCCGAAGGCGTTGATACCGTCAGCCTGGGCCTTCTCAATGCCCGGCTGGATCTTCTCCGCCTCCTCGCCGTAGCCGAACAGGCCGTTCTCACCCGCGTGGGGGTTGATGGCGCACACGGCAATCCGCGGGTTCTCGATGCCGGAGGTTCGCAGCAGCTCGTACCCGCGCTTGATGGTCCGGTAGACAAGGTCCCCGTTGATCTTGGCGATCGCGTCGATGAGGCCAATATGGGTGGTCACGTGGATGACGCGCATCTTCGGGGCGGTCAGCATCATGGAGACTTCCTCGGTGCCGGTCAGTTCGGCGAGGAGCTCCGTGTGGCCGGGGAACTTGTGCCCGGCCGCATGCAGGGCCGCCTTGTTGAGCGGTCCAGTGCAGATCGCGTCCACCTGGCGGTCCATCGCCAACTGCACGGCCTTCTCAATGAAGAGGTACGAACCGTGCCCGGCTGCGGCTGACAGCTCACCCCAGGCGAGGTCCTCCGGGATGCAGTCGATGTCCAGCACATCGATGGTGCCTTCCTGGAACAAAGCCTCCGACGGTTCAGTGACCTTGCGCAGGGTCAGTGGGCTGGAAACGATGTCCGCGGCGAGCTGCATCCGGCGCAGATCGCCGATGACCAGCATCTGTGCCTTGGACCGGAGTTCGCTGTCCGCCAAGGCCTTGACGATGATCTCCGGGCCAATGCCGGCCGCGTCGCCCATGGTGATGGCTACAATCGGGCGTCCCATTATTTGCTACTCATTTCAGTCGTTGTACTAGTGAAAAACTCTTTGGTCCTGGCCAGCGTGCCGGCATCCCCGAACGCGCCGGCCTTGGTGACCAGCAGGGGGAGGGGCTCCGGCAGCAGGCTCATGACGACGCCGGGCTCAATTTCCCCGATGACGGTGAAGCTGCCGGCGCGCAAGGCCTTCAGGACCGCCGTGGCGGTTTCCCCGCCCGTCAGGACCAGCGCCTCGCAGTGCTCAACGCCGGCAGCAGTGGCGCGTGCCAGGGCCTCCGCCACCACCAGCGCCTGCGATTTGTCCACCGCTCCCATGGGATCGGGGGTCAACACGACGTCTGTCCGCAGCATCGCCGCCGCAAGCTTCCGCGCAGCTGCCGGATCCTCCAACGCCTGGTGGTCCAGGGTGACGTGCTCGGCCCCTGCCGCGACCAGCGCCTCCGTCTGCTGCCTCGCCAGGGCTGAATAGCTGCCGATCACGGTCAACGTGCGAGTCACATGCCGCGCCCGTGCACGAAGGACATCCCGTCCTTCTCCACGCGGGGCAATGTGCCCGGCCAGTCCGCCGGAACCCACCATGAGGGCGGGGAAGTCCAGCAGGGCCGCAGCCGCGGCGATGTGCTTCAGGTCGTCGTCGGAAACAGCGTCAAGTACGACGGCGTCACGCCCGAGTTCCTGCACGTTGCGCAGGTGCGCGGCCAGTTCCTCCGGGGTGAGGTGTGCTTCCCGGTCCACGAGTTCAGTCGAAAGACCGCCGGCGGCAAGCGCCGCCGCGACGTCGCCGTCGAAGCTTCCCTGCGCGTTGTGCGCACCGTTGACGTGGACCAGGCCGCCAACGGTTGTCCGTCCCGTACCCGGGAAGGCGGGGGCCACAAGGGCCAGGCCCCTGCTGCGGCCTTCACTAACGCGGCCCAGCGCTGCGGCAACCTCGGCACCGACGTTGCCGCGAAGCAGCGAGTCGATCTTCTTGAAAACCTGCCGGTCCTGCTCCAGGGCGCGTGCCACAGCCGCTGTGACGGCCGCCGCTGAATCTTGGGCGGACAGGTAGCGGCTCTCGGTGTTGACCGACAGGATGTCCGCGTCCGGCCACGTGGAGTCCAGATCCAGGATGACGGAGCTGCTGTGGGTGGGTCCGTAGGCTGCGGCCGCATCGGCCGCTCCCGTCAGGTCGTCGGCGATGATTGCCCAGCGCTTGGCTGCGGTGGTGCTCATACTGCTGGGGCCACCTCGGGGGTTTCCACGGGCTGCTTGGCTTTCAGGCGCTTAGCGTACCAAGCGACCATGAGGGGGCAGCCGATGGCGGTCACCACTACGGAGGCTGCCACCAGAACCGTAGCGGGACCGGCTGCGGCCGAGTAGGCCGGGTTGGCTGCGGCCACCAGCATGGGAACGGTGGCGGCGTTGCCGGCCGTGGTTGCTGCCGCGAGTCCGGCGATACCCGAGCCGCCGGTCAGCTTGTCCGCGAAGAAGAGCACGGCGCCGCCGACAATGAGTACGAACAGGCCCAAGGCAACTCCGAGCAGTCCGGCGTTGAGGACCTGGCCCAGGTTCAGGCCGAAGCCCAGGGCCAGGGCGAAGAACGGAATCAGCACGGGCGCCGCGGAAGACAGGAATTTGCGCATGGCGGGGTCGAGGGCACCCAGGATCGCGCCGAGGAGCAGGGGGATGATGGCTCCCACCAGGGCTTGCCACGGGAAAGCCGACAGGCCGGCGACGCCGAGGGTAACCATGGTCAGGAAGGGGCCGGACTCCAGCGTCATTACGGAGTAGGCTGCCACATCCTTGGGCTTGCCGTACTGGCCCATGAGGGCCATGTACATGCCGCCGTTGGTGTCGTTGAGGGCGGCAAGGATGGCCAGGACGGAGAGGCCCGAAAGCAGGCCGCCGTCGATGGGAAGTTCACCCATGAACCTGCCGGCGATGACGCCGATGAGGATCGCGAAAAGGACCTTGCTGCCGAAAAGGACGCCGCCCTTTTTCAGGATGTAGGGCGTGGCCTTGATATCGATGCTCGCGCCCATGCAGACGTAGAACACCGCGAGGATCGTGGTGCCGCCGGTGAACAGTGCGCCGGTGAAGGATCCGAAGAACTTTGCGGAATCCGGGGCGAAGGTGCCAAGCACGGCACCGATGAGCAGGGGGATCAGCATCATGCCACCAGGAACCTTTTCCATGGTGGCCTTGATCGGGACAGACATAAAGCAACCTCATTGTTGTTTGGGGAGGGGAGGCCGAGCAAGAAGCTCGAAGCATGTTGTAGATCCTAGCGAATGTTGCGCGATTAGCGCAAGAGAATTTGCGCGAAACGCGCAAACGGAGCGCCTGCCGCCCAACCTGACCTGCCGCCGTCGTAATTGTCAGGGGCCGGCCTTAATCTCAGCCTGTGACAAACTTTCCCGTCATCAGCGCCCGCCGCAGAGCCATGCGCTGCACATTCGTGCACGCGCTCCTGAGCGCTTAGTGCGCCGGGATCCTGCCGCAACACGCTACTGGCCAGTAACAATGCCGGTGAACTGATCCGGAAACCACGGCAGGAACACCCTTCCCGGCCTCCGTTCCCGCCGCACGTTTGTTCAGATCCGCTGCGGAGGCACGGCAACTTTGCCAGCATGGAAAACCCCGGCCGGAGCTTACGGACCCCAAGACCAGCAGCTCCGGCCGCCCCCGTAGACAGATGAACAAAGAGGTTTCCATGTCATTCCTTACCCGGGCGCTGTCCGTTGCCGCCGGCGCGGTCCTCGCCTCATCCCTGATGGCCGCCCCCGCCCAAGCCGTCGAAATCTCCCCGCCGGGGGCCAACGACTGGTCCTGCAAACCGTCCGCAGAGCACCCGTATCCGGTGGTCCTGGTTCCGGGAACCTTCGAGAGCATGGAGAAGAACTGGTCCACCCTGTCGCCGTACCTCAAGAGCCAGGGGTACTGCGTCTTCGCCCTTAACTACGGCGAAACGAACGGCGTCTATGCGACGGCGCCGGTGGCAGAGTCCGCCAAGGAGCTCGCTCCATTCGTTGACGCCGTCCGCTCCGCCACGGGTTCCAAGAAGGTGGACCTGGTGGGCCACAGCCAGGGCGGCATGATGCCCCGGTACTACATGGGCTTCCTGGGCGGTGCAAAGTATGTCCACCACCTTGTTGGTATCGCACCGTCCAACCACGGAACCGAAGGGCTGATCCTCCCGCCGCCGGACCTGGTGCCCACGCCCGACTACACTGCCGCGGGCTGTGCGGCCTGTGCGGACCAGCAAGCCGGCTCGGCCTTCATGCAGGAGCTCAACTCCATCGGCGATACGGTCGCCGGTCCCTCATACACGGTCATCTCCACGGTCTACGACGAGGTGGTCATCCCTTACAACAGCCAGTTCCTTAGCGGCTCTGCCCGGCAGGTCACCAACATCACCATCCAGGACAAGTGCCCGGCCGATGTCTTCGAGCACGACCAGACGCCGAACGATCCCGTGGTGCACCAGCTCGTCGGCAACGCCCTGGCCCAGCCATCGGGTCCCGCAGACCCTGCCTACCAGCCAGCCTGCCTCTAGCCAATGAAACCGGCGGACCGGCTCCGGCTCCGGCTCGCGACCTACGGTTCAGGCTCCGAGTTGGTCCGCCAGTTCTGTGATGCGTGACGCTGCGAGGTCCCAGTCGCCTTCCGGGGCCAGGTCCGCCACCTGGCCGGGCCCGTATTCGGTGGGGCGGCCCACGAACGCCGTGGCCAGTCCGGATTCCCGGGCAGCCAGCAGGTCGCTGTTGTGGGCCGCCGCCAGCATCACCTCACCAGGGTGGAGGTCCAGGAATTCAGCAGTCCGGAGGTACGCCTGGGGCAACGGCTTGTAGGTCCGCGTCATGTCCGAGCCGACGATCACATCCCACGGCAGGCCGGCGTTCTTTGCCACGTCCAGCAACAGTGGGGTGTTGCCATTGGACAGCGGCCCCACGATGTACCGGCGGCGGATCCTTGCCAGGCCCTGCACACTGTCCGGCCAGGGCGGCAGCCGGTGCCAGGACTTGTTCAGCTCCTCCAGGCTCTCCCCGGGCAGCCGGTCCGGATTGATGCCGTAATGGCGGAGCGCCTCGTCCAGGTTTTCGCGGTGGAGGGTGTCCAGCTTCGTGAAGCTTCGCTGTCCGGAGCGGATGGCGTCCAAGGCCGGCTGGTAGAGGGCCCGCCACTGGTCGGCGAAGGCGTCCGCGTCAAGGTCCTGCCCGTGTTCCGTGGCGAAAGCTGCCACATCCCTTGCCACGCCGGTGCGCCAGTCCACCACCGTCCCGAAGGTGTCGAAGAGGACGGCCCGCACTGGCCGTCCGGTTGATGGTGAACGGTACGGCTGGAACCCCATGAGCTGTGTCCTTCCTGGCTGCCCTGACCGTTAGTCTGGCAGCATGCGAACTGATTTCAGTCCCACGGCGACGTCCGCCCGCGATTTCTACCGGCTGCTGACCGCAGTGGTGGTGCCCCGGCCCATCGCATGGGTTTCGAGCGTCTCTCCGGAGGGCATTGACAATGTGGCCCCGCACTCCTTCTTCACCGTGGCGTCAACGAATCCGCCCATCGTGCAGTTCACGTCGGTGGGCGAGAAGGATTCGCTCCGCAACATCACGGAGTCAGGGGAATTCGTGGTCAACCTGGCTCCGGCCGCACTCCTTGAGGAGGTCAATGCCACCGGTACCAATTTCCCACCTCAGGTCAGCGAGTTCGACGCCGCCGGCCTGACCCGGGAGCCGAGCCTCACCGTGGCCGCGCCCCGCGTCAAGGAGTCACCGGCCGTGCTCGAATGCCGCCTCCATTCCGTGCTGCCGATCGGGGACTCCACCCTTGTTTTCGGCGAAGTGACGCATGCCGCCGTGAGCGATGCCGTGCTCGATGGCACCCATCCGCGGATCGACTTGCTGGAGCCACTGGCCCGGCTCGGCCTGGACGAGTGGGGCACGCTTGGCGCCATCCAGGACCTCGGCCGGATCCGGCTCAAGGACTGGCCGGGCGATTTCCGGCCGAAGGCCTAGGTGCCGCCAAACCCCGCTGGTGCCGTCAACCCCCGTTGTGCGGGAAAGGGAAAGGGACGCCCGGCATGGACGTCCCTCTCCCTTCAGCATGAGCCTCTTAGCCGAGCCCGAGCTGGACGAACAGGAACCAGACGAGGAGCGGCACCACGCCGATCATCGCGATGGCCCACAGCAGCAGTGCGCGGAAGAACATCCGTTCGTCCTTGGGCTGCGCGCTGGCCATCAGCAGGGCCCCGCTGGTGGACATGGGGCTGACATCCACCACCGAGGAGCTGATGGCGATGGCCGTCACCACTCCCACGGGCGTGAGCAGCGGGTCCATGGCGATGGGCACGACCACCGGGCTGATGACACCCAGGGTTCCGGTGGTGGAGGCGAAGGCTGACACGATGGCCACCACGTAGCTGGCGATCAGGGCGGCGAGGGAGCTGTTGCCCAGGCCTGCGATGCCTTCCTGGAGTTCCTTCAGCGCACCCATTTTCTCCAGCATGCCCACGTAGGTGACGATGCCGGTGACCAGGATGATGGCCGACCACGGCATGCTTTCCACTGCCGGCTTCTGCACGTTGGAGTCCAGGACGATCAAGACCGCGGCGATGACCAGCGAGGCAACTCCCACATCAAGTCCCAGGACCGTGGTGAGCACCAGCAGAGAGGCGATGCCCACCAGCGTGAGGATACGCATGGGGGTTGCGGCCACCTTTTCCGGGCGGGTCCTGGTCCCGGCAGCCACGGAAGTCTGTGCCGGTGCGGTGAGGACGGCCGTTCCGGCGCCGCCGGAACCTGAAACACTGCCGCCTGAGGGGGCGTCAGCGCCGCCGTCGTTCTTAATGGCCTTGCCGCCGTCCGCCTGACGCGCCTCCGCCTTGGCTGCCCGGCGCTTCATGATGGCCTGCACCAGGACGTAGGCGATCACGGCAAGGATGGCGTTGAAGATGAAGCAGTACGCGTAGAGCTTGAATGAATCATCTGAGGCGCCTGCACCGTCCAGCATTTTGTTGCCGAGGACGCCGAAGGGGTTGACCGGGGAGAACGCGCCGGCGTTCGCGCCCTGGACGATGACCAGGCCCATGGCCAGGGTGCTGATGCCGAACCGTGCGCCCAGTGCCAGGCCGACCGGCGCCACGATGGCGATGGCGGCTGGCGTGAAGGCGCCGGCGGAAGCCAGGGCTGCGGTCAGCAGGAACATCAGGATGGGGACCAGGATCTTCCGGTCGCCGGCGAGCCGTTCGGCCCAATAGGCCAGCAGGTCGATGGTGCCGTTGATCCGGACAATGGCGAACAGCAAGGTGGCGCCCACCAGGATGAAGAAAAGCCCGGCGGGGAATTGTCCGATGACGTCCTTGACGGACATGCCGGCCAGGAGGGTGCCCACGCCGAAGGCGGCGACGGTGGCCAGCAGTCCGGCATTGATCTTGGTGAAGGAACCGACGGCGAAGGCCGCCACCAGCACCAGGAACGCGATTATTGAGAGCGACATGGTGCGGCCCGCCTAGGTGTTCGCCGGGGTGAGGACGCCGGCGCCGGACAGGAGGCTGCCCGCTCCGGTGATGGCGGGGGTGTGGCCGAGCGCCTTGAGGATCTCGTAGGTGGTGGCCGTGGCGGCCGTGATGACCGGGAGTCCGAGCTCGTCCTCCACCGCCTGGACGGCGGCGAGTGACGGCATCTGGACGCAGGCGGACAGGACGACGGCGTCTGCGCCTTCGCGCTGCAGGCTGCGGGCCAGTGCGGGGAGGTTCTGCGGGTCAAGGCAGCCGACTTCGAGGTTGTCCGCTACTTCGAGGCTGATGGCGTCCAGCACCGTGATGCCCGAGCCTTCGATGTAGTCCACCACCATCTTGGTCAGCGGCTTCATGTAGGGGGTGATCATGGCGACCTTCTGGGCACCGATTTCGTGCAGGGTGCGGACCAGGGCGCCGGCGCTGCTGGTGACGGGGGCGGGGTGTCCATTGCCGGCGGCGGCGTCGGCGATGACCTTTTCGGAGCCCCCGTGGGCTTCGGGGCCCTGGGCCATGACGGCCACCAGGCAGGCGTAGGCGATGACGTCCACGTCGGCGTCGGAGACCGCTTCGGCGCACTGGGCTGCCTTGCCCACCATGGCCAGCAGTTCTTCCTTGGTGACCTTCTTCATGCCGGCGCGGGCGGAGTGGAAGGTGTACTTGTGGCCGGTTGCCTCGGCCTGGCGCCGGAACAGTTCCGGCAGTTCGGTCTCCATGGTGGTGTTGGAGCTGGGAACGATCAGTCCCACCCGGCTCATCCCGGGGCGCTTGGGCTCGGGGGCTGTTTCACAGGTTGCTGCGGGGGTGCTCATGGATTCTCCACGTCGTTGTGTTGGGGATTTGTTCGAAAACCCATAAAGTGGGTTCTAATCCCATGATGTGGGTCACTCCAGCGGAATGTCAAACGGATCACATCCCTCACGCTGCTTCCGGCTCACTAAGCTGGAGGCTGGCAGAAGCAGATTTGAAAGGGCGTTTAGACAGTGGTGAAGGAACCGGGAGCTGGGGCCTCGCCCCTGTTGGTCCTGCATAAGGTGGCGGAGATCCTGGACTGTTTCTCGGTGGAGGAGCCCGAGCCGACGCTGCAGCAGATCATCCGCAAGACAGGACTGCCGTCCAGCACCTGCCAGCGGCTGGTCCAGAACATGCTCCGTGAGGGATTCCTGGACCGCGACGGCGACCAGTACCGGATCGGGATCGGGCTGGTTCGCTGGGCTACCCCCGGGACGTTCGGGCTGGACGTGGTGCGGCTGGTGAGGCCGGTTCTACAGCAACTGCGCGACGAAACCGGTGAAACTGCGTGCCTGTACGTCCGCGACGGGGCGTTCCGGACCATCGTTGCGGTGGCCGAGACGCGGCACGTGGTGATGCGGCCGTTCATGGTGGGCATGGTCATGCCGCTGCATGCAGGCGCCCCCGGCAAGATTTTCCTGGCCTTCGATCCCGGCGCCTGGGATGCCCTGGACGAACACGGGCTTGAGGGCTTTACGCCGGAAACCCCCGTGTCCCTGGAGACGCTGCGGAAGCAGGCGGCCGTTGCCCGCGAACAGGGGTATTTTGCAGCCTTCGGGGAACGCAACCAGGATGTGGGTTCCATCAGCGCGCCGGTTTTCGACCACGCCGGGCGGCTTGCGTGCGCCGTGGGCCTGGGGTTCCCCACGCAGCGGATCGGGCCCGCCGATGTTGAGCGGCTGGGGCCGGTGGTGGCCCGTGCGGGGCTGGAAGCCAGCCGTGCACTGGGGTACGACAGCAGCCAGGCCGCCGGCTGAAGGCGCCTGAGTAGGCTGCAGGCCGTGCGCCGGACGGGCCCAGCCCCGTTGCCCGGGCGCGGGAGTGCGTATTGGGCCCACCACCCGGCCGCGCTGCCCGGCATCAACGGCGCGTCGTTCGGGATCGGGGCGAGCCTCGGCGTCGTGCCCGTGGCGCCGTTCGCCGCGCAGGCCACGGCCGTCTGGTCAGCTGCTTCCTGCAGTGACGGCGCCTGTGCCGCAGCCAGCCCAGCTCGTTGTTCAGCGCGGCAGGCAAAGCCGCGCCGCCCCCCGTCCGGGCTGGCGGAAACCCACATGGGTGAGGCCAGCCCTATCCAGCTGTTACTCGTGGGGCGCAAGATAACGGCATGAAAAGAATAGTTCCGGCAGGTCTCGCAGCGGTCGTGATGGTGCTCAGCGCCGTCACGATCGCCGTTCCGGGCAACGCAGCCGTCGAGTCAACCCCCGCATCGCCGTCCCCCGTCCCCAGCCACATCATGGTCAAGTTCCGCGACGACCGCGCAGCGGCCGCTGCCCTCCGCCAGCACGGCCTCAGCGACGGGCCGCTGATTGGCAGCACCGGCGCGCACCTCATCAAAGTGCCCGACGGCAAGGAGCTCAAGCTCATCGAGGCGTTAAGCCGGAACCCAATGGTTGAGTACGCCGAACCGGACCAGCTGGTCACCGCCGCCACCAACGACCAGTACTTCGGAAGCCAGTACGCGCTGCGGAACGTTAAGCAATCGTTCACGAACACCGCCGGCACGGTCACGGTTGCAGCGGGCAAGGATGACGCCGACGTGGACGCAGTCGAGGCATGGGGTGTCACCACGGGCGGCGGTACGAGGGTAGCCATCATCGATTCGGGCGTGGCCGCTGACAACCCTGACATCTCCCCACAGGTTGCCGACAGCGTGAACTTCAGCGACACGACGATCGTTGGCCCCGATGATTACGACAGGTACGGCCACGGCACGCACGTGGCAGGCATCGTGGCCGCGATCGCCGATAACTCAATCGGCGTTGCGGGTGTTTGCCCCAGCTGCAGCATCCTGGACGTCAAGGTGCTCAACGACAGCGGGTCCGGCTCGAGCTCGGCCATCGCCAAGGGCATCGACTGGGCGGCCACCCACAACGCGAAGGTGATCAACATGAGCCTGGGGCAGCGTGTGTCCTCACGCACCCTCGAGGCCGCCGTCAACAACGCCTGGAAACAGGGTGTAGTGATTGTGGCCGCGGCCGGCAACGGCGGGACCCAGGCCCAGGTCTACCCCGGCGCCTACCCGAACGTCATCGCCGTGGCCGCGACCGACAACAACGACGCCAAGGCGTCCTTTTCCACGTACGGCAAGTGGGTTGACATCGCGGCGCCGGGGGTCAGCGTGTACTCAACCTTCCCCAACCACGTGTTCGCCTTGGAGACGCAGAACAACCGCTCCGAGGGCTACGACATCCTCAGCGGCACCTCGATGGCATCACCGGCCGTCGCCGGGACCGCCGCGCTTGTGTGGAGCACGTCCGCCGGCACGTCCAACACCGCCGTCCGTGCCAAGGTGGAATCCACTGCTGATCCCATCGCCGGGACGGGGAGCTACTGGGCCCACGGGCGGGTGAACGCGTGCCGGGCGGTGGGGTGCGTTGCGCCCTAAGGGCCGGTTTCTCTCAGGACTGGAACTGCTGCATTACTGAAAGATGCCCGGCCCGGGCCGAGACCAGGCATTTGGCCAGGTAGAAGGGCCGGTTCGCGTGCCGGACGTACTGGGTCAGGACCAGGACCGGGTCCGACGGGCGGAGGTTCAGCAGCTTCGCCCGGCTGGGCCCCACCTGGCTGAGGCTGATCTGGCACTCGCCCGGTCCCGCTAACCTGCCCAGCTGGTTGTTGAGCGCGGCAAGCAGGGTGGCGGCGCCGTCGTCCTCTATTTCAAGGGGCGCGGCGGTCCCCTTGCCGACGCTGACCGGCTGGGCGGTGACGTTCTCCTGCAGGTGGGCGATGGCCTCGCCGTCGCGGATGAGGACGGATTCCCAGAGCCAGCAGTCGGTGCCTGGCACGACGCCGATGCCGGGGGCGACGAACTCGGAGGCGGCCTGCCGGACCACCTGGGTGCGCTTGACCTCCACCTGCTGGCCGGGGCCGGCGAGGACGTCCTCGAACGGCTGGATGCGCTCGATGCCGATGCGGGGGAGCGTATCCGAGACGAAGCGTCCCACGCCGCGCCGCGCCCTGATGAGGCCGTCCTCCTCGAGGAGCATGAGGGCTTCGCGGACCACCGTGCGGCTGACCTTCATGTCCGTGCCGAGTTCGGTTTCTGTGGGGATCATGGAGCCGGGGGTGAGGAGGCCGTTGCGGACGGCCTCGGCGATGCGAGAATACACCGCCACGCGCAGCGGCGAGCCGGGCTGGGCGGCCACCGGCTGGGACAGGAACCGGGCGGCGTCCTGGTGCACGTCTTGCCTCGCTCTGTGGTTGGTTTCTCAGGGGATTCCAGCCTAGAACACGTTGCACCTGTTTGTTGGACAAGTAACAGGCCGGGATGGATGTCCGGCAGGAGTTCTCCTTCACGCTGCCCTTCCCGCCGCTGACCCTTCCGCCGGTACGGAGCCCCGTTGTAGTGTCATCGCGTGATCGTCCCCGATATGGCTCAGGATGCGGCTGGTGTCGCGGACCACTACGACGAGCTCGATCCCATTTATCGCCGGGTGTGGGGCGAGCATGTCCATCACGGGCTGTGGACTACGGGTCGCGAGACTCCCGGCGAGGCCGTCGAGGCGCTGGTGGACGCCGTGGGCGACCGGCTGAACCTCATGCCGGGCCAGGCGTGCGTGGACATCGGCTGCGGCTACGGCTCCACCGCAAGACGGCTCGCGGTCACGCGTGGCGTCCGCGTCACCGGTTTCACGGTTTCCACTGAACAGGGTCAGTACGCCGCCGCGCATCCAATGCCCGACGTCGACATCCAGGTCCGTGACTGGCTCTTCAATGGGCTGCCCGATGCCTCGGCCAATGCGGCCTGGGCGATTGAGTCAAGCGAGCACATGGCCGATAAACAGGCGTTCTTTGCCGAGGCGCACCGCGTGCTCACTGCCGGCGGCCGGTTGGTCGTATGTGCCTGGCTCGCCGGGACCGACGCCAGGGGGTGGAAGGTCCGCCACCTGCTCAAGCCCATCTGCCGCGAAGGGCGCCTGCCCTCGATGGGCACCCGCCAGGAGTATGAGGCAATGGCACTGGCGGCGGGCTTTGCGGTCACCGGGTATGAGGATGTCAGCCGCCGCGTCGCCCGCACTTGGCCAATCTGCGCCCGCCGGCTCATCAAAGCCTTGCTCGTCGATCCCGGGACCCGCCGCCTTGCCCTTGGCGGACGCAACCGCAACTCCTTTTTGGGCATTCCCCGCCTGATCCTGGCCTACCGCACCGGTGCGATGCGCTACGGCATCTTCACGTTCTCGAAGGCAGGGGAGAACGGGGCGCTGCGCGAACCGGCACATCAACGGAGCCAAAGCGGGCCTGATCGCACGCGCCGTGCCCGGTCGGCTGGGGCCTGCCACGCCCAGGGGGCGGTCCCGCCGTCGTCGGGACCCGGCGGCTACCCCTGTTCGGCGCCGGTACGCGCCCGCCACGCATCGAGTTGCTCGATGGTTTCGGGATTCTGGTAGGCAATCTTCTGACCACTGGCCAGCTCGATGGTGTTGCTGTGGGTCTTGATGCCTGCCGGGATCTGCCGGTCGCCACTGGCCCGCATGAAGTTGTCCTTGGCACCGATGAACTGGTTCCGGGCGATCTCGATGTCGCACGGCAGCTGCATGTCGTAGGTCAGCAGGTGCGTGCCCATGCCTGCCTGGTCCGGCCGGATGTTCGCGGCCCAGGAGATGCCGGCGTCGCGGCAGTCGTTGTCGGTGAAGGCGCACCGGATGTGTCCCGTCCCGGCGGTCGGTATTCCCCGGGACCAGACCTCAAGGCTCTGGTTGCAGTTCTCGATGGTGTTGCCCACGAACCGGCAGTCCGTCCACGCAACGTTGTTTCCCTCGACGCTGCCCTGCATGGTGGTGCCCGTGTCGTAGGTCTGCCGGATCGTGTTGCCCTGGACCAGCACGTTCGCGCAGCCAATCCAGATCTCAACGCCGTTCCCGTACCGGGTGGTCTTGGTCAGCTGGGACCCGCCGATCTCCTCGATCAGGCAGCCGGTGACCTCCGCGTTCCGGGTGCCGTAGATCCCGACACCGTGGCCGCCGTGGCCCAGGATGTGCAGGTCCGAAGCTGCGGTGTTGGAGGACGGCCGGAAGCCCTGCTGCTTGACGGCAATCCCGACGCCGGCGCCCGGGGAGGTGCCGAGCTTTACGTATACGAAGGTGTCGTCGCTGTAGAAGTCCCAGTCCTGCGCCAGCTCGGCAAGGCTCCACCGCTTCCAACCGTGGATGGTGCCCCCGGCCTTCAGGAAGCCTACGTTGGTTGACGTTCCGGCCGTGTTGCCGCTGAACTGCCCGGACCCGGGCCGCAGGTTGAGCTTCCAGACGCCGGGACTGTGCAGTGCCCACGCATCGTCGCTGACCTTGTAGCCGTTGATCTGCGGCAGTTCGCCCGTGCCGTACGCACCGAGGGTAAACACCCCGGAAGTGCCCTTCACCGCCGGGATCTGCAGCGCGCCCGGGAAGACGTCGCCGCGGCGCAGCAGGACCGCATCCCCGCGCCCCACTTCGCCGGCGTCAAGTGCCGCCCTGACACGTGCCAGCGACTGCCAGGGTGCCGCCTTCGTGCCCGGGTTGGCGTCGTTCCCGATGCTGCTCACATACCGCGCGTTCGGGTCCGCCGCGAAGGACGCGGGGGCAGCAACAGGGGCGGCGCCGGGCGCCGGCGAGGGATCCGGGCCCCGTGCAATCATGCTGGGGATGCCGGCAGTGATGGCCGCTGCCCCGATCAGCTCCAGGAATGTCCGTCGCCCTAGCAACATGGCGTCCCGGGCACGGCGATGCGAAGGTTTTTGGAAAAGGGCATTCATAGATTGTAGTCGAACTGTTATGTGGGCGGCGACTTGGGCGCCTGGCGCCGTGTTAATGGAGGTAATACCGCGCGGGGCGTACGACGGCGGCCCGCACCCGGGCGGGCCGGTGAGGGTTCAGCGGGCGCCGGTTGTTGACGGTAGGGGCCGCCCCTCCGGCCGCCCTTCCGCCGCTGCCCAGTGCCTGCGGAGCCCCTCCGCCAGCCGCTTCGGCTCCGCCCGGTGAGGGGGATCGAAATGGTGCCGCCGGGGGAAGACCTCCAGGTGAAAGTCGGGAAAGAAGACCCGGGCCAGCCGGGCTGCAACCTCGCCGAAGTCGTCCGGATGGCTCAGCCCGCCAAGGGCAAAGAACACCGGCCTGCTGAAAGCGGCCAGCCGTGACCTGTCGAGGTCGTAGTTGTTGAAGGTCTGCATGAAGGCCCTGATTCCGGCGGGCCGCTTGGCCATCCACGGCGGCGGGGGACCATCAGGGGGAGGCGGAAGGACGACGTCGGACCTCACCTGCAGCTTCATGAAGGCGGGCATGAACTGCTCAGGGGGCAGCCCTTCCAGCTGCCCGTACTTCTTCCAGTGTTCCGCGTAGGCGGGGCTCCAGTCCCAGCGCCCGGCCCACGCCGGCTCCACCAGGGCCAGGCTCTGCAGCCGTTCCGGGTGTGTGGCCGTGAAAGCCAGCGCCGCGGCGCCCCCGCCGGAATAGCCCAGCAGGTGGAACGTCTGCCACCCCAGCGCATCGGCTTCGCGGAGGACACCGTTAACCTCCGTGTCCAGGTTCCAGCCCTCAGGCGGTTCATCGCCCTTGTACAGTTCCAGTTCCTTGGCCACGGCCTGCACGTCCGGGCCGAGGGCCTCAATCAGGGGCGCGTAGGCGATGTCCGCAGGGACTACTGAACCAGGAAGCAAGAGGGCCCGAATCGGTTCCATGCAAGAAACCATACGCCCGTGCCGGCTGCGCACAATGGGGAGTTGGCGGCCCGCCCCAGGGCCTGCCACGGGCCCCCTCAGGCCTGCGGCCCTTGACACCCGTCCCCGCCCTTACGACTATCGAAGGGCTGGGGAGCGTCGTGTCATCCGCAAGCCGGCTGCCGTCCGGCTTCTCGAAAGGGGGAATCCGGATGCGGTCAGCACTCCCACGTCCCGGCCGCGTCCGGGGAACGGCCGCCGGCGCCGCCGCGGTTCTCCTGGCCGCCTCCCTTGCAGGCTGCAGTACCGAGGATCCCCCCGCGCCCAACCCGCAGGGTGATGTCCGGATCGCCGCAGTGGGTGACATGAACGGCGTCAGGACCTCCCGCCGGGACAGCCCCTCCGGCCGCAACGGTGCGGCCATCTCCGAGCTGGTCCAGAACAACGAAATCGACGCGTTCCTGGGGCTCGGGGACTTCCAGTACGCTGAACCGCGCTGCGACGACTACGTGAAGTACTGGACGAAGCTGTGGGGCGGCACGAAGGGCAAGTTGTACTGGGTGTCCAGCCCCAACCACGACTGGAAACCGGGCCGCAACGAAGACCTGGACGACTTCATGAACGGCCAGTGCCCGGGAGCCCCGGACAAGGCGGCGATCAACCAGCAGCGGGGGTTCATTGGCAACGCCCAACCGTACTCAAAGGATTTCGGGAAATGGCATTTCGTGTTCCTCTCGTCCGCGTACTGGACGTATGACCCCGGCGAGGCCTGGGCTTTGGCGGGGTGGCTGGACAAGGACCTCACTGCCGCGCAGGCGGAAGGCAAGTATCTCGCCGTCGTCTACCACGAGCCCTACTTCACCTCGGACACGGACCAACACGGCCGGGCCACGGAGCACAAGCCCTGGATCGACGTGATGTGGAAGCACCGCGTCCGCCTCACCCTGTCCGGGTCCCAGCACAACTACGAACGGTCCTGCCCGGTGGACAACGCGGACCAGTGCGTCGGCGACGGGATGACGGCGTTCCAGGTTTCCACCGGAGGCATTGGCCTGCGGCCGTTCACCAGCAACCCGCCGTACATCGAAAAGCGGTTCAGCGACACCCACGGGTTCCTGCGGCTGACACTGCACCCCGACGGTTCCTTCGACTGGAACTTCGTGCCGACGTCGGGAACGAGCACGGACTCGGGCACGCGCCCGGGTCCGTAAAGCCCCTACAGCGTCTCCGGCACCGGCCGTCCCGGGAAGAGCATCGAATACTGCTTCCGGTACATGCGCCGGCCCACCAGGCGGTACGCGAGCCGGACGGGTGGCGGGATCTCCTTGAACAGTTCCGCCCGGTCTGCCGGAGGATTGGTGGACAGCACCATGCCGAGGTAGCTGACCATGAACTTCTTGTCGAACTGCTTGATCCCGTGCTGGCCCACCGCGGCGGCTTCCTTCTCCGTCAGCACCCGGTCCACGGCGGGCATCACCTCGGTGACCTCGCGGCGCAGGTGCACGTTAAGGAGCGCCGACAGGTCCTCGTAGAGCGCGGCCAACTCCGCCGCCGTCTCCTCGTCCGCCGTCTCCATCCAGCGCAGGCGGACGGGCCCGATGGCGTCCAGCCGCTGCGTCACCTGCCGGTGCTGCTCGAGCATCAGCCCCACGTGCAGCGCACAGGCTGGTGCCCGCTCCTTCAGCTGCGGGTACATCAGCAGGTCCTCGCCCTCGTGGTGGATATGGAGCACCTTGTCGAAGTTCCCCAGCACTTCGCCCACATACGCGGCCCGTTCCGTGTCGCCCGCCCGCACCGAGCGGACCAGGCCGGGTGCCTCGCCGTAGGCCCACAGGAAGAAGCGGTGGATCCGCCTCATGGCCGCCGTCCCGGTACACAGGACGGGTCCCGGCGGCAATGGCGCTGCGGTCTCGCCGGGCTGCATGGTGAAGAAATCGGCGGTCATGATGGGGCCCCTATCGGTCTCGCGAAACCAGGACCTCTCCCCGCGAGCATCGTAGCCCCGGGCGCCAGGGCGCACAATGGGCAGGCAGGAGTACGACGGCGGCACCTGACCCGGGGTGCGCACGGCACCAACACCAGGGGCTTTTCCCCCTATCCAGCCGACGTGGGTGGGCGCAAAGATAGCCTCCATGAGAAGACTCTTCATCGCCGGTCTCACGGCAGCAGTCATGGGCTTTGGAGCCATCACCTTCGCAACCCCGGGCACCGCCGCGGCGGATTCTTCCGCCGTCCCCGGGCAGATCATCGTGAAGTTCCGCGACGGTGGCGCGGCGTCCGCCGTGCTGGGCCGGCACGGCCTCAGCCAAGGTCCCGGGATCGGGAGCGGCGGCGCCCACGTGGTCTCCGTCCCCGTAGGAAAGGAACTCCAGCTCATCGAGGCCCTGACCCGGAATCCGGCCGTGGAGTACGCCGAACCGGACGAGGCCGTCGGCGCGGCCAGCACCGACGAGTTCTTCCCCAGGCAGTATGCATTGCAGAACGACGGCCAGTCGTTCACCAACAACAACCCCGACTACCCGATAACCGTGGCCGGCGGCACCAGGGACGCCGATGTGGACGCCGTCGAGGCCTGGAACGTCACCACCGGCGGCGGCATCAAAGTAGCGGTGCTGGATTCCGGCGTCGCCACCGACAACCCGGACATCACCCCCAAGGTCGTGGCCCGCGCCAACTTCAGCAGCGCGTCAACCAATGAGGACAACTACGGCCACGGCACGCACGTGGCCGGCAGCGTTGCCGCCAGCACAAACAACAGCATCGGGGTGGCCGGGGTCTGCCCGGGCTGCACCATCCTGGCCGGCAAAGTCCTGAACGACAGCGGCGTGGGCTCCAGCTCCGGCCTTGCCAGCGGCATTGACTGGGCCGTCAGCAACGGTGCGAAGGTGATCAACATGAGCCTCGGCGTCCGGGCATCCCGCACTCTTGAAGCGGCCGTCAACAACGCGTGGAACAAGGGCGTGGTGCTGGTGGCCGCTGCCGGCAACGGCGGCAACCAGACCAAGATCTACCCGGGCGCCTACACGAATGTCATCGCCGTCGGCGCCACCGACAACAACGATGCGAAGGCGTCGTTCTCCACCTACGGCTCCAGCTGGGTGGACATCGCGGCCCCCGGCGTGAACGTCTTTTCCACGTTCCCGAACCACCCGTTTGTCCTGGCCTCGCAGAACCACCGCGCCCTGGGGTACGACGTGGGGAACGGAAGCTCGATGTCCTCGGCCATCGTTGCCGGCGTGGCCGCCCTTGCCTGGAACGCCCATGCCAATGCCACGAACAAGTCAGTGCGCAGCAACGTTGAGGCTTCGGGCGAGATCAAGCCCGGCACCGAAACGTACTGGGCGCACGGCCGGGTGAACGCCGCCAACGCCGTCAAGTAATCCCTGCCGCGGCCTGGTCCCCGGCCGCCTCCGCGCGTTGCTTGACGCCGCGCAGCACGCCGACCTCCATGTAGTGGTGCAGAGGGTCGCCGATGAAAAGGTCGATGGCGCGGGCCAGCAGCATCGCGCCGGGCACGTGCCGGAGGGCGGATGACACGGCCCGGGTCACCCACTCGGCGTCGGGACCCGCGCCCGCGGCCGCTGCGCTGATGTACCCCATCCCGCGGTAACGGACGAGGAAACGGGTGCGGTTCCCCGGGAGGGGCCGCAGGACGAACTGTTCCCCGGCCACCAGGTGCCGGTTGGGCTCGAGCTGGGAGACGGTCGCGTAAACGCCGCCGCCGTAGGGCACCTTGTCGCCCACCTTTAGGTCCTGGAGTTCCGGATGGATGCGCGTGGCGGAATGCTTTCCCTCCACGTACCGGGCACGGAACATGGCACGCTCCACCAGGTCGTGGGTGTAGAACCCGGCACGGTAGATTCCCATTTGCACGATCCACGGCCACACCTGCTCCGGCGGCGCGGCGATAGTGATGGCCCGGGTGCTCTGGAATGTGGGCCGGGGAACCAGGTCATCGCCGGGCAGCGGCTCAGTGGCTTCCGTGCCCTCGGTTCCCCAGCGCAGCATGGCCGGCCGCCACAACAGGTACGCGGCAATCTGCACGCAGAGGGACGCCGCCAGGGCAAGTAACTTCCGGTCCCGCAGCCGGCTGCCCGCCCGCCGCCACAGTCGACGTCCAGTCACGGCCCCCAATGTGTCACGGGACCCCCGGCACCAGAAGTGCCGAAGGTCCCGCCGGTGGCCCGTGGAAGGTCAGGCCCGCGCCTGGAGCCCCGGGACGCCGTCGCGGATCTCGAAGGAGGCCTTCGTGGACACTGGAGCGCCCGGCGTCGTCACGTGGTCCACGACGCGGAAGTCGGCGGTCATCGCGTCCTTTGTGATGCGGGTGTTCACGTAGCCGCGGTTGTCGTTGTAGAACTTCAGGTGCGGGTTCCAGGCCATGGTGGCGTCCGTGGTGGAGCCGGTGCCGTTGCCGGTGGACGTGACGGACGTGCACACCAGCTCCGAGCCCACCACGGAGGAGGCGGGGTCCTTATAGTCCACCTTCACGTCGTTGGCCCAGTTCCGGTGCACGTCGCCGGTGAGCACGACGGCGTTGCGCACCTTCGCGTCCACCCAGCCCTGGGTGATGCGGCGGCGGGAGGCCGCGTACCCGTCCCAGCCGTCCATGGAAACGTCGTCCACGTCCGGGGCCTGGGCCCGGTCCCGCTCGGCGAAGAAGACCTGCTGGCCCAGGATGTCCCACCGCTGGGTGGAGTTCCGGAAGCCGTCCAGCAACCACTTCTCCTGCTCCGCACCCGTGATGGTCCGGTCCTCCGCGAGCCGCTCCGCCACGTTCTTCTTCCAGCCGTCGCCTGCGAGCTGGTCGTCCCGGTACTGGCGGGTGTCCATCATGTGGAAGTTTGCCAGCTGGCCCCACTGGATCCTGCGGTAGATCTTCATGTCCGGGCCGGCCGGCAGGGACGACGGGCGCAGCGGCATGTTCTCGTAGTACGCCTGGAACGCGGCGGCGCGGCGCTGCCGGAAGTGCTCCACGCTGTCGTTGAGCTGGGCGGGATCCTGGTTCTCCGGGACGTCGTCCGCCCAGTTGTTGTCCACCTCGTGGTCATCCCAGACCACTGCCCACGGTGCGATCGCGTGCGCAGCCTGCAGGTCGGCGTCGGCCTTGTACTGCGCGTGCCGCTGCCGGTAGGTCCCGAGCGTGACGGTCTCGGGGCCCTCGTGGTCGCGCGGGTTCCCGCCGCCGATCACGTAGCTGCCCTTCTTGTACTCGTACAGGTAGTCACCGAGGTGCAGGACCAGGTCAGGGTGGTCCTCGGCCAGGCGGCGGTAGGACGTGAAGTAGCCGTGTTCATACTGGGCGCAGCTGGCGAACGCCATGGCCAGGGCGGCGGGCGTCTCGTGCAGCGCCGGGCTGGTCAGGGTGCGGCCCACCGGGCTGAGGTGCTTGCCGGCGCGGAATCGGTAGAAGTACTCGCGCCCGGCCTTCAGCCCTCGCAGCTCCACGTGCACGGAGTGGGCGGCTTCAGGACGGGCCTGCTCCACGCCGCGGGCCACCACGTTGCGCATGCCCTGGTCCTCGGCCACCTCCCACTGCACGGCCACCGGCCGCGACGGCATTCCGCCGAGCCCGTCCTCCGCCACCGGGTTGAGCGCCAGGCGGGTCCACAGGACGAAACCGTCCGGCCACGGCTCGCCCGACGCGATGCCGAGCATGAAAGGATCGGTGCGCAGGCCCGCATCGTCCGCGGTGGAAACGGCGACGGCGGCATTCGGCAGTGCGGCGACAAGGCCGGCCCCGAGGCCGGCGGAGATAAGGGTTCTGCGGGAGATGTTGTCCATGGCTCCCAACGTATTTTCAGGCGTTGTACAGGTTCCGAGGAGGATGTGAATGACTGGTTAACGGTGTGACAAGGATTGTCGACACGCTTCGCGCCTGTGGCCGGGCGTGCAGGTTAACCACCGGGGCCGGGTCAACCGACTGTGCAGGCAGCCTGGAACGCCAGGTAGCGCGGATCGTTGCGGCCCACCAGCCGGCCCAGTGCCTCGACGGCAAGCGGATCCCCCGCCCCCATGCCCGTGGACAGCCAGCGCACCAGGAGGCCGGGATCGCTGCTGGAGCGCACGGCAGATCCCACCGCCATGTCCAGCTGGTCGCGGAGCAGCTGGACCGCGAGGGCTCCGGACCGGCTGAGCAGGGGAGCGCGGTAGGCCTCGAGCGCTTCGGCAACCACGCCCTCGCGCAGCAGCCGCAGCACCTGCCCCGAGTCGGACCGGCCGGCCAGCCCCGCGGCGAGCCGGTAGGGGTTGGACTCCACGGCGCCGCCCAGCATCGAGCGCACCCGGAACATCTCGGTCCGGATGGCCTGCGGCGTTCCGGCATCACCGTGCAGCTCATACGCCAGTTCCTCCGCCGGCCACCCCTGGGACCGCGAATCGAGCAGCGCCAGGATTTCCGCCCGGCGCAGCGTCAGCGGGGCGCGGCTCCCGTCCGCAAAGACCACGGCCGGCTTGTCGCCCAAAAGCTCCAGCGACTTCACGGCAGCCGCAGGCCGGGCAGCATGGGAAGCGGGCCTGCGGGACGCACTTGCAGGGGGAACGGCACCCAATGAGGTTCCGCCGTCGGGCGTTCCCAGCAAAGCCTCCGCCACCCGCACGGCGCACCGCACCATCCGCAGGGTGTCCGCGCTGAGCGTGTCGAGCGGGCCTGAGACGTCCAGCACGCCGAGCACCCGTCCGGTGGCCGGGTCCGTGATGGGCGCCGCCGTGCACGCCCACTCATGGTGTGTTCGGACCAGGTGTTCGGCGGAGAACAGCTGGACGGGTCCGCCGGTAACCAGCGCCTCGCTGATGGCATTGGTGCCGATCCCGGCCTCGGACCAGTCCGCGCCTTCCAGGAACTCCAGATGGTCGGCCCGGCGCAGCACGGCCGGGCTGCCCACCCGCCACAGGACCTCGCCGCCGGCATCGGTGAGTACCAGCAGGTGCCGGCCGGAGCGCGAGTCATCGGCTAGGAGGTCGTGGAGTGCCGGCATGACCCGCTGGAGCCGGTGCTCCCGGCGAAGTTCCAGCACCTCGGAGACGTCGTGCAGGTGCCGCGGGCTGTGCTGGTCGGGGCTGATGCCCAGGGCCATGGACCGGCGCCACGAATCAGCAAGGCGGGCTGGGATTTCGGGCCGCGGCACACCGGAAATGACAAGCTCATGCGCGCGCCGCAACGTCCGCGCATACGACGCCGGGTCAGAGAACCTCAGGCCGTAGTCCACTCATCCCTCCTCGCAGCCGGCGCCCTTGCCGGATCCGTGTAACGCCGCTGTTACCCCCGCCGCGCTCCAATAGTGATGCAGCTCACGCCCGCCCCAGCATACCGCAGGCCGCACGGCGGGCGGAGCCCATGGAACAGCACAAAGGAGTGGAAATGACCCCAACACCTACCGCCGCCGCGCAGGCCTGGCTTGCCGGCCTGGATGACGCGCTGCAGCGGCGCGACGTGGACGCAGCCCTGGAGCTTTTCGAGGACGAAAGCTACTGGCGGGACTTCGTGGCGTTCACCTGGAACCTCAAGACCCTCGAAGGCAAGGCGGACATCCGGCGCATGCTCGAAGCAACGCTGGACCGCGTCCAGCCAGCGAACTGGGCGCTCGCCGAGGATGCCACCGGGGACGCGGACAACGTGGAAGCCTGGCTCACGTTCGAAACCGGCGCCGCCCGTGGCTACGGCCACCTGCGCCTGCGGAACGGCAAATGCTGGACGCTGCTGACCACCATGCAGGAGCTGAAGGGCTTCGAGGAGAAGAAAGGCCCGCGCCGCGAGCAGGGCGTGGCGCACGAGATCGTCCGCGGGCGCCGCTCCTGGAAGGAGCTGAAGGAAGAGCAGGAAGCCCGGCTCGGCTACGGGGAACAGCCCTACTGCGTGATCATCGGCGGCGGCCAGGGCGGCATCGGCCTCGCTGCCAGGCTGAAGCGGCTGGGCGTGCCCACCATCATCGTCGAGAAGAACCAGAACCCCGGCGACTCCTGGCGCAACCGCTACAAATCGCTGCACCTGCACGACCCCGTCTGGTACGACCACCTGCCCTACCTGAAATTCCCCGATGACTGGCCCGTCTTCGCCGCCAAGGACAAGATCGGCGACTGGCTGGAGCACTACACGCGCATCATGGAGCTGAACTACTGGTCCGGCACCGAGTGCGTCAAGGCGGCGTACGACGACGGCACGCAGGAATGGGCGGTCAACGTCCTTCGCAACGGCGAACCGGTGACCCTCCGGCCCAAGCAGCTCGTCTTCGCCCTGGGCGTTTCCGGCTACCCGAACATCCCGAAGTTCGACGGCGCGGAGACCTTCCTGGGAGAGCAGCGGCACTCCTCCCAGCACCCCGGCGGCGGGGACTGGACGGGCAGGAAGGCTGTGGTGATCGGCTCGAACAACTCGGCCCACGACATCTGTGCTGACCTCTGGGAGCACGGCGCCGACGTCACCATGGTCCAGCGCTCCTCCACCCACATCGCCCGCAGCGAGTCCCTCATGGACCTGGCCCTGGGGGACCTGTACTCGGAGCGGGCGCTCGCAGCCGGGGTGACCACCGAAAAGGCCGACCTGCTGTTCGCTTCGCTGCCCATGCGCATCCTCCCGGAGGCCCAGGTGCCGGTGTACCAGGAGATGGCCAAACGGGATGCGGAGTTCTACTCGCAGCTGGAGGCCGCCGGGTTCGACCTGGACTTCGGCGTGGACGGCTCCGGCCTGTTCGTGAAGTACCTGCGGCGCGGCTCGGGCTACTACATCGACGTCGGCGCCTCCCAGCTGATCATCGACGGCCGGGTGAAGCTGAAGTCCGGACAGGTCGCCAAGATCACCGGCAACGCCGTGGTCATGGACGACGGCACCGAGCTGGAGGCGGACCTCATTGTGTACGCCACCGGCTACGGCTCCATGAACGGCTGGCTGGCGGACTTGGTCTCGCCCGACATCGCGGACCGGGTGGGCAAGTGCTGGGGATATGGCTCAGACACGCCAAAAGACCCTGGTCCGTGGGAGGGAGAGCTGCGCAATATGTGGAAGCCCACCAACGTGCCCAACCTCTGGATCCACGGCGGCAACCTGCACCAGAGCCGGCACTACTCCGCCTACCTGGCGCTGCAGCTGAAGGCCCGGATGGAAGGACTCGACACCCCCGTCTACGACCTGCAGCCCAGCCACCACACCCGCTGAACCTGTCCGAGGAGGACCATCATGAAGGCAGCACGCTTCCACGCCCGCAAGGACATCCGGATCGAGGACATCCCCGAGCCGGAGCTCCGGGCGGGGGCCGTCACGATCGACGTCGCCTGGTGCGGCATCTGCGGCACCGACCTGCACGAGTACCTGGAGGGGCCCATCTTCTGTCCCGCGCCGGGCCATCCGCACCCGCTGTCGCACGAGGAATCGCCGGTGACCCTGGGGCACGAATTCTCCGGGACTGTCTCTGACGTCGGCGAAGGCGTGGAGGGGCTGAAAGTGGGTGACAACGTCGTCGTCGAACCCTATTTGGTGGACGGCGACTGCGACATGTGCCAGGCGGGCAGCTACCATCTGTGCCGGCAGATGGGCTTCATCGGGCTCTCCGGCGGCGGGGGAGGGCTGAGCGAGAAGATCGTGGTGGACCAGAGGTGGGTGCACCCCATCGGCAGCATCCCGCTGGACGAGGCTGCGCTGATAGAGCCGCTGTCCGTGGCCCACCACGCGGTGGCGCGCAGCGGCGTCAAGGAAGGGGACGTGGCCCTGGTGGGCGGGTCCGGCCCGATCGGCCTGCTCACCGCCGCCGTCCTCAAGGGCATGGGCGTGACCACGATCATCAGCGAGCTCACCCAGGCCCGGAAGGAGAAGGCCACCTCCAGCGGCGTCGCGGACCACGTGCTGGATCCCAGCCAGGAGGACGTCCCGGAACGGGTACGTGAACTGACCGGCGGCACCGGGGCGGACGTCGCGTTCGAATGCGCGGGGGTGAATGCGGTGCTGGACACCATGCTCGACGCCGTCCGGCCCGGAGCCGTGGTGGTCAACGTGTCGATCTGGGGCGTGCCGGCCACCGTGGACATGCAGAAGATCGTGCTCAAGGAAATCGACCTGCGTGGCACCATCGCCTACGTCCGCGACCACCCGGCCGTCATCAGGATGGTGCAGGAGGGCAAGGTGGACCTCAAACCCTTCATCACGGGCAGGATCGCCTTGGAGGACCTGGTGGAGCAGGGCTTCGACACCCTCATCAACCACAAGGACACCGCGGTGAAGGTGCTGGTGCATCCGTAGGGGATTGCTCGGACTTTAGTCCCTGTTCTGGAGTAACCCCCGGGCGTAGCTTGAATGTGGGTCCCGCAGCCGCGGGCCCGCATTCAAGGGGGCATCATGGCCAGGGCCAGGATCTCGGCATTCAGCATTCTCGGGCTTAGCGGCCTGATTGTGCTTACCGGCTGCTTCGGCCCGCCGTCGCCGGGCCCCACCACCAGTTCGGCGGCCCCCAGTCCGACGGCCAGCAGCGCCAGCCCCAGTACGACGGCGGGCGGCACCACCACGCCGGCCCCCACTTCGCCGCCCGGCACCTCAGCCGTGCCCACCACCACAGCTGCCGCGCCGCCGTCGTCCGCCCCTGCCAGCCCGCCGGCAACGCAGGAGCCCACGCCCACCGGTCTTCCTGAACAGACCGCACCCCTGACGGTCTACTACGTGGCCGTGGACGACAACGGCGTTTCCGGGCCCCGGATCGGCTGCGGCGACAGCCTCGTGGCCACCACCACGGCGCCGGTCACGTTTACGGACCAGGTGGGCCCGAGCATCAACGCCCTGCTCGCCAACAAGAGCCGGGACGTCGGCCTGTCCGGGCTGGTCAACGTCCTGTACCAATCGAGCCTCACCTACCTCGGCGGCGAGCTGAACGGCAGCACCATCACCATCTGGCTGTCCGGCCAGTTCATGCTTGGCGGCGTGTGCGACATTCCGCGGGCGAAGGCCCAGCTTGAGTACACCGCCATGGCAGCCTCCGGAGCCACGAGCGCCCAGGTGTTCGTCAATAACCGGCCCATCGACGAGGTGCTCAGCCTGAAGTAGGAATGCCCGGCCCCTCCAAGGTCCGGCTCCCGCAACCCGGGACGAAAGGCCCCTCCGGACCGTCCCGGCCGGGGCGTTTAATAGGGCGAAAGCGGACTGAGGAGTGGTCATGAAACGCGTGCTCGCGGGCGTGTGCACGGCAGCCGCCATCGCCGTGCCGGCGGTCCCGGCCGGAGCTGCTCCGAACGCCAGCCACACCAGCGTGTCCACGCGCGCCTCCGCCGGGGTGGTCAACACCGAGGGCTGCCGGAAGACCGAAATCCATGTCTCCTCGAGCGTCGCCATGCATGCAGGGCAGCCCGGGGCGGTGGACGAAGAGGGGCTCACCGCAGTGTTCCTGCGCGTCACCGATATCTGCGCCGATCCATCCGGCGATGCAGCAGCGGCGGTGGGAGGCGGCACGGTCCTGTTCGAGGCCGATGGCCGGAACCTTGAACCACTGGTGGCTGACCCACGGCTGACCGCGGCGTCCGTCACCACCGACCTTCCCGGCACCGACCGGGATGGAAACCCGGTCACCATCAGCATCGCCGCTGCCTGGACCGGAACCGGCCCGCTCTTCCACGAGACCTCGGAAGTCCACCTCGACTACCCGGGCGAGGGCACCGTCAGCATCACTGACGGCATCACCCGGATGGGTGCTTCCGCACACGTGGCTGTTATGGTCAACACCCTTGCGGCTTCCGGCACTGATGAGGGTGCAATTCTGCAACAGGTGGAATCATCGTGCGCCGAAATGCCGCGTCCCGGCGTCGAGGACTTCCACCCCTGCTTCGGCTTCCCAGGGTAGCCGGGCAGCCACGGATGGACCGCCTCCAGCACCCGCTCTTCGCCCGCGCCTTTGCCCGCGCCGTTGGTGCCCTGGACCGCCGCGGGGCCGCTGAGCACCGCAGCCGCGTGCTGGCCGGCCTGCACGGGTCAGTCATCGAAATCGGCGCAGGCACCGGCTCCTCCTTCCCGCTGTACCCGCCCGCCGTCACGCACGTGCTGGCGCTGGAGCCGGATGACTACCTGCGGGGTGTGGCGGAGGAGAACGCCGCCACCGCCAGCGTCCCTGTCACGGTGGTTGATGCCGCCGCAGAGCACATTCCCGCAGGAACCGGCAGCGCCGACGCCGTGGTGGCAAGCCTCGTCCTGTGCAGCGTCAGGAACCAGGCGGAAGCCCTCGCGGAGATCCGCCGTGTCCTCAAGCCCGGCGGGACCCTTGCCTACTATGAACACGTCCGCTCCAACCGCCCTCTCCTGGCCAGGGCCGAAGACCTGCTGACCCCCGTGTGGGGGCGGTTCATGGGCGGCTGCCACCTCAACCGCGACACGCTCGGTGCCATCACGGCGGCAGGTTTCATTGTCGAAGGGAATGTCCGCTTCAACTTTGCCGTGGGGCGCCTGAACCCTCCGCTGGCGCACATCCTGGGCACGGCCACGAGCCCGGGACCTGTCCCACAAGCCCGGACGGATCCGGCGTGACAGACCTGAACGTCCGGGAACGGGCCTCCCTTCAACTGGCGATCACCGACGCCGCCGCACTGACAGCCGGGCAGGCGCTGGAACGGCTGGGCTCCGGACCCTCGGGCCTGGCAGAGGACGAAGCCGCAGCCCGCCTGGTGCAGCTTGGACCCAACGCCGTCCGTACCCACCGGGCCAACGCCTGGGCGGTGCTGGGCCGCCAGTTCGCCAGCCCCATCCTGGTCCTCCTGATTGCCACCGCCGCCCTGTCACTGTTCCTGGGCGACGCCACCAACTCGGTCGTCATCGGCGTGATCCTGCTGGCCAGCGTGGGTCTCGGCTTCGCCAACGAATACCGCGCCGAGCGCGCATCGGAGGCGCTGCACTCCCGCGTCACCCACCGCGCCGCCGTGCAGCGCGGCGGAACCACCCGGGACGTGGACGTCACCGCCCTCGTGCCGGGCGACGTCGTCCATCTCTCCATGGGCGCCATCATCCCCGCGGACATCCGCCTCCTGACCACCAACGACCTCCTGTGCGACGAAAGCATCCTCACCGGGGAGTCCCAGCCCGCCGCCAAGGACCCTGCTCCCGTGCCGGCCGGCGCGGCCCTGGCCGACCTCGCCTCCTGCGCCTTCATGGGCACCGTGGTCCACTCCGGCAGCTGCAGCGGCGTGGTGGTGGCCACCGGCGGCCGCGCAGAGTTCGGCCGGATCGCGCTGGGCCTGGGCGAGCGGCAGCCGCAGACCGAGTTCCAGCTGGGGTTGAAGCGCTTTTCCTTCCTGCTGCTGCAGGTGGCCATCGTGCTCACCTCGCTGATCTTCATCGCCAACGTGCTGCTGCAGCGCCCACTGCTGGAATCGCTCCTGTTCTCCCTGGCCATCGCGGTGGGCATCACGCCTCAGCTGCTTCCCGCCGTCGTCAGCACCAGCCTTGCCACGGGCACCCGCCAGCTGGCCCGGCGCAGAGTTCTGGTGAAGCGGCTGGTGTGCATCGAGGACCTGGGGGACATGGACATCCTGGTCACGGACAAGACCGGCACGCTTACCGAGGGGAAGATCAGCTACACCGGCGCACTGCCGGCCTCCCCGGACATGTCCGACGACGGCCTGCTGACCCTGGGCCTGCTGGCCACCGAGGCGGATTACAGCGGCGGCACGGTATCGGCTGCCGGGCAGAACCCGCTGGACGCGGCGTTGTGGGAGAGCCCGGGCGCGGCTGCTTTCGAACCCGCGCGGTTCGAGCGGCTCGACCTGATCGGCTTCGACCACCAGCGGCGGCGGACCACCGTGCTGGTCCGGGAAGCGGATGGCCCTGCGCTGGTTGCCACAAAGGGAGCACCCGAGGACGTGCTGGCTTTGTGCGGACCCACCCCGCCTGCCGTGCAGGCCATGCTGGATGGACAGTTCGACGCCGGCGCCCGGGTGGTTGCCGTGGCCACCCGTCCTGCCGCCGGGCTGGGGCAGCTGGTGCCCGCGGACGAGCGGGACCTCACCCTGGCCGGCTTCCTCGTGTTCCTGGACCGCCCCAAGGCCAACGCCCGTCAGTCGCTGGACCGGCTGGAGGCCCTGGGCATTTCCGTGAAGCTCGCCACCGGGGACAACGCGAAGGTGGCGGAAAAGGTCTGCGCCGACCTGGACGTGGTCTCGGGCGGCACGCTCACCGGCGCCGAGGTGGAGGGAATGTCCGACGCCGACCTGTCCGCCGCCGCGCGCACGGCCACCATCTTCGCCCGCGTCTCCCCGGAACAAAAGGCCCGCATCATCACGCTCCTGCGGGAGAGCGGCGGCGCGGTGGGCTTCATGGGCGATGGCGTGAACGACGCCCTGGCACTGCACAAGGCGGACATCGGCATCTCCGTGGACACCGCAACGGACGTGGCCAAGGATGCGGCCGACGTCGTCCTCCTCGACAAGGACCTCGGCGTCCTGGCGGACGGCGTGATGGAGGGGCGGCGGATCTTCGCCAACACCATCAAGTACGTGCTGATGGGCACATCCAGCAACTTCGGCAACATGTTCAGCGCTGCTGTTGCATCGGTGGTGCTGAGCTTCCTGCCCATGCTGCCCGGCCAGATCCTGCTGAACAACCTGCTCTACGACAGCGGGCAGCTCGCCATCCCGGGCGACCGCGTGGACAAGGAACAGCTGCGGGCGCCCTCGCACTGGAACATCGCCTTCATCCGCCGGTTCATGCTGCTTTTCGGGCCCATCAGCTCGCTGTTCGACTTCGCCACGTTCGCCCTGATGCTGTTCGTGTTCACCGCAGCCCCCGGGGAGTTCCGTGCAGGCTGGTTCATCGAATCCATCGCCACCCAGACCCTGATCATCTTCGCCATCCGCACCCGGCGCGTCCCGTTCCTGCGCAGCCGGCCCTCTGCCGGACTTCTCGCAGCCTCGCTGGGCGTGGTGGCGCTGGGGGTGTTCCTGCCGCTTTCACCCCTGGCCGGGGTCCTGGGCTTCGACCCGCTGCCGGTGCCGTTCTTCCTGGCCCTGCTGGGCATGGTGGTGGTGTACCTGGTCCTGGTGGAGCTGGCCAAGCAGTGGTTCTTCACCCGCGGCGCACAGCAGGTGCCCGTGGTACCGCCGCCGGTCCAGCGCCGGCACGCCACCCACCACATCTCCCGCCGCGCGTTCCGCTTCAGCAGCCCGGTCCGGGTGCCGAGGTCAGGTGCGCACCGCGTCAGGGTGCGGCGGCGCCGTAATCATCAGGCCAGGCGGTGACGCGTGTTGCTAGCATGGTCGAAAGAGGCGGTGGGGGCTGTCACTTAAATGCCGGACCAGGGTGAAGTAGCCCGCCCCAGTGAGGCCGGCCAATACTGAGGTGTTTTCTCAATGTGGCGTGAACCCATCAGGCGGCGGACCCGGGAACTCCTGCGGGAATTCGTAGACCGGGCAGATGACCTTGTCCGTGCCCAGGAACATGTTGAGGGCCTGCTCGGCGCGGTGGTTTCCATGGCGGAGGACCTGAGCCTTGAAGCGGTCCTGGACCGGGTGGTGCAGTCGGCGTGCGAGCTCGTCGGGGCACGGTACGGGGCATTGGGCGTCATCGGCGACGACCAGCAGCTCAGCCACTTCATCACCGTCGGCATCGACGAGGAAGGTGCCCACCTCATCGGAGACCTTCCCAAGGGCCACGGAGTGCTGGGTCAGCTGATTCGCGAGCCCCAGCCGCTGCGGCTCCATGACCTGGGCGAACATCCCATCGCGGTGGGGTTCCCGCCGAACCACCCGCCGATGCGGACCTTCCTGGGGGTACCTGTCCGGGTCCGGAACGAAGTCTTCGGGAACCTGTACCTGACCGAAAAGATCGACGGCCCGGACTTCACGGCCGAGGATGAGGACCTGGCCGTCGCCCTCGCCAGCGCCGCCGGCGTGGCGATCCAGAACGCGCGGTTGTTTGACGACACCAACCGCCGCCAGCGGTGGCTCGAAGCCGGAATGGTGGTCAGCGACAGGCTGAAGGCCCAGCCGCGGTCCGATACGGAAAACCTCGACATGATCGCGGAACAGGCCCTGCACGCGTCCGGCTCCGCACTGTCACTGGTGGCCTCCGCAGGCGGGGACGGCAGGATACGGTGCCGGACTTCCGTAGGGGTCCAGGCCATGCCCGGCGGGCAGGAACTGCCTGCCGCCGCTGTCCTGGCAGAGGTGCTTGAGACCGGGGAATCCAAAACCTTCAAGGATTCACGCCAGGTGTTTGACCCGGCGGCGGCCGAAAAGCTCGGGCCGGTCCTGGTGGCAGCACTGGGCAGCAACAGCGACGGCCACCGCGACAGCGTCCTGATCCTGGCCAGGCCCGCCGGCGGGTCGCGCTACACCGAGGTGGACGTCGAACAGAGCGCCTTGTTTTCGTCCCGGATCGGCCTGACGCTGGACTTGCTGAAGGCCAACCAGTTGCGGGAGGAGCACGCGCTGTTCATCGACCGGGAACGGATTGCGCGGGACCTGCACGACCTGGTCATCCAACGGCTGTTCGCGGCCGGATTGAACCTGCAGGGCCTGCGGCGGTACATGTCGGATCCCGCCGCGCTTGAGCGCCGCATTGCCGGTGTCACCACAGAGCTGGACGACTGCATCCATCAGCTCCGCGACACCATCTACTCCCTCCATGCCAGGCAGCCCGACCAGGAGCTTCTCAGCGGGCGCGTCCTGCGCGCTGTCCAGGAGGCCGCGAACGCCGGCGGTTTCCTCCCGAGGATCCAGCTCTCGGGCCCGGTGGACGACGGTGTGGGCGACGAGGTGGCCGACCAGCTGCTGCCGGTGCTGTACGAAAGCGTCAGCAACGCCGTCCGGCACTCCGGGTCGGAGGACATCTACATCCACCTGGCAGCCCAGGAGGACGAGGTGGTGCTCACGGTCCGGGACAACGGCTGCGGCTTTGCCGATCCGGAACGCGTCAGCGGCCTGGACAACATGAAGAGCCGGGCTTCCCGCTTGGGCGGTACCTGCGTCATCGAGAGCTCACCGGGCCAGGGCACGAGCGTGACCTGGACGGTGCCTGCTGCCGGACGAGGCGGGCTCCGGCGCTAATTCACGGGGATCTCGGCCGGGGCCAGCTGGCTTCGAGGGCGGAAGCCAAGCTTGTGCAGTACGGCGGAGACGCAGGCAGCCACGGTCTCGTCAGCGAGCGTGAGTTCCTGTCCGATCTGCGGGTTGGTGAGGCCCCGCGCCATGAGCGCCAGCACGGTCCGTTCCCGCTGTGTCATGGTTTCCGGCCAGGAGGCGGAGGCGGCTGCGTGCAGGCCTTCGGCAGCCCATGCCCTAAGCCCGGGCCGCGGAAGGGGTGCGCCGGCGGCGGCCATGCGGATACGGTTGACCAGTTCGTTGTTGGTCCCCACCTGCTTGAGCACGTAGCCGGATGCGCCCGCCAGGACCATTGCCCGCGCCGCGTGGTGTTCATCCCAGCCGGTGAGGATCAGGCATTTGACGTCTGGAGCGGTGGAATGGAGATCACGGCAGACCTCGATTCCGGTGCCGTCAGGGAGCCTGTCGTCCAACACCGCAAGGTCCGGGTTCAGGACGGGGATAAGCCTTCTGGCTTCGGCGGCTGATCCGCTTTCGCCGGCGATAAGAAAGCCGTCGTGTTCGAGCAGGTCCCTCAGTCCCTGCCGGACCAATTTGTGGTCATTGAGGATAAAGACCCGGACGGCCATGCCAAGGGAGCGGACATTGTCCGCGGGTGCTGCTGGTGTATCCATGGAGGTGCTCTCGTCGGTTCGGTGCCCTCCCCGGCCACCTTCCCCGTGCAGCCACCCCTTCGAAAGGAACTTCAATCCATCATCCCGCATATTGCCGCCGTCCGATACCCATTCCCGGATCGGGAATTGCCGGTACCGCGGCTGGGGTGATGCAGGCGGGGCCTGTGGTGCTGAGTCTTTCAAAGGTGCTGTGTCTTTCAAAACGGTGTGTTCAGGCCGCCCTCGGCCGGGGACGGGCGAGGAAGACCTCCAGCGATTGGAACGTGGCGTCGGCTTCGTCGAACGCAGGGTTCCCATGCGGGTGCAGACGGTGCAGGAGCCCGCCGTTGTGCCGGAGCCGCCGGCGGGCGGTGCCTATGGCGCGGCTGGCAAAGTCGACGTCGCCCCGGTGGCGGAGCAGCGGGAAGGTCATGCCCTGCATCGAGCCCAGGGCCACCGCGAGCACATTGGCGTCCACCTGGCGGCCTGCAGCCCGGTGACGGCGCAACTGGGCAGCGAACCCGTCCCATACTTTCCGAGCCGCGATCCGCGCCACTTCCGTCCGTGCTTCGTTGTCCGGCAAACCCCGGCACAGCAGTTCCTGGTGGAGGCACTCCAACGCGGCGAGCTCTTCTTCCTGTGCCATTGGCACCGGTGATGTCAGGGCCTGTGACGGCGGAACGGAATGACGCGTGAGGATGTCAGCGGGCATGCCGCGCTCCTTTCGATGCCTTCGCGTGTGGATGCCTTCACGGCCACATGTCCTTGGGGTTCTGCGTGGAATGCCGCTCCGGCCTCGCGACGTGAGGACCCGGACGGCGCCTTTACCAGCGTGCCAAAGCACGCTGGCCCCTCCATAGGGCTGAAGGTCCCGTATCGGGGTGCTGGGACTTGGCCGCGATGCCAGGGGTTGGAAGGCGGGGGGCTTTGTGCCCTGTTTCCGTTTCCGGGCCGGTCCTAGCCTGAGTTAAGCAGCGCGGCGCGCGGCCGCCTGCCGTATCCCGGGAGGCACACGGTGAAATCGGCAAACGCAAGCATCATCGCAGGCATCGTCCTCATGGCGCTGGGTGTGCTGTTGCTGCTGGACCGGCTCGGCATTATGGACAGCGCAGCCTTTGTGGCGCCGGTGGCCTTCGCAGCCGTCGGGGTCCTGTTCCTGTCCCTGTTCATCAGGCGCCAGGAGTTCTGGTGGGCCGCCATCCCCGGCTCCGTGTTCCTGGGCCTGGCGGCGGTCATCACGGCCACACAGCTCACGGGCGGCGCCTGGGGCGCAGCCCTTCTGTTCCTCTTCATGGGGGCGGGCTTCGCCGCTGTGTTCCTGCGGGAACCCGGCAACTGGTGGGCCCTGATCCCGTCGGGCGTCATGTTCACGCTGGCGGTCATCGTGGCCCTCCCGCAGGAGCTGCAGGGCACGCCCACCGCCGCCGTCCTCTTCCTTGGCCTGGCGGCCACCTTCGGCGTGCTTTCCCTGATCCCGGTGCGCATCGATGAGGCAGCCGAGCACCCCGACCGGATGAAGTGGCCGTTGATCCCGGCCGGGATCCTCGCCGTCATGGGACTGATCTTTGTCCTCCAGGCCACGGCGATATTCATTCCCATGGACTTCGCCGTGCCCGCCGTCATGGTCCTGGCGGGTGTAGCACTGCTGATCTACGCATACGTCGCCCACCGCGACGGGCAGCAGAAGGCACACGGACCCGGCCCCCGGGCAGGCTAGGAGACCGGCAGGCTAGTAGACCGGGCAGGCTGACGGCTTTGGGCGGTTAACGGACCTTCCGCGCGGGCCGCAGCAGCGTGGCCCACAGGTGCCAGAGCATCCCGGCCATGGTGGCAAGGAATGCTGCGACCGCGAGCCACAGCTCGGCCCGGCCGATCGCTGCCACCAGGGGTAACTGGTCGGCGCGGCCGAGGTAGATCCCGGCCACGGCGTACATCCCGAGGGGGAAGATGACGCTCCACAGGCCGGGCTCGTAGGACAAAGGAACGCGGTGGAGCACGTGCCGCCACCACCCGGCCGCGAGCAGCACCGGAAACAGCCACGAGGCGAAGGCCCAGAAGACCACGGACGCGCCGGCCACCAGCCCTCGGGTTGCATCCACCATGGGCGCACCCGCCATCTCCACGATCCGCGCTCCCGCCAGGACACTGATGGCCATGGCGCCCATGGCTACGAAGTATTGCGGACGCAGATCCTCGGGGCGGATGGGGTAGGTCATCAGCCGCAGCGAAACGAAGATGCCCACCGCGGCGTAGAGGATGAGGCCCACCGACCAGGCCACGACGCCGGCAAGCGCCAGGGGTGCGCGCCAGCCGGGCCCGGCGAGCGGTTCGAGGGACGCGGCCGCCACCGCCACTGACTGGCTGGCCACGCACCAAATGAACCAGGTGCCGTTGGCATCCTTGACCACGGGCCGCTCCGCGCGGCCCAGCACGGCCGTCCATGGGATGACGTAGCCGAGCACCACCCAGGCGAGCGTTGCGGCTGCCAGGAGGACCGCCGTCGCGCCTGGCCACCCTGCCATCCCAAGCCGCACGCCGAGGACGTTGGTGCCGGCAATGAAAGTGAAGAAGCCGAATGCCCGGCCGGGATCGAGGAAGTCGCGGCGCATGTCGGCGGGGAACCGGGCGAGGCGGAACAGGCTGAGCGACAAGGATCACGGCATAGGAGACCGCGCAGGCCACCAGCAGCGCCACGGAAAGGACATGGAAGCCTTCCAGTTCAAGGCCCACTGAGATGATGCCGCTGGCCATGGTGAGGGCGAAGTATCCCGGGGTCAGGGTTTGCACCGCCTCGTTGACCCGGGAGCCCAGGGAGATCCGGGCGGCATCGGCGGTGTTCATGCCACCAAGCTTAGGACTGGTGCCCCGCCCCATCCGCGAGGCGGCCCTTTGCGGGACGTCTCAGGCAGTGCCGCTGGCGGCCTCCGCCTTGGCTTTGATGCCGGCCAGCTGTTCGGCCTGGCTGTGTTCGGACATCTTGATGACAAGTGCATCCACGGCGGCTTCGGCCATATTCCGGGGCACCACGTCCGACCTCATGTCGAGGCGGGTGCCGCCGTCAACGGCCGAGACCTCCACCTTGAAGACCGGCCCCATGGCCGCCTTTGACGTGAAGTGCTCATTGGGAACGAACTCGGTGTATTCGTGCGTCGTCTTGAGTGGAATACCGAGGACCTTCCATGCCGCCTGGAAGGTGGTGCCGACGCCCTCGGGGGTGGTCTTAAGGTCGGAGATCTGCACGTCCGGTCCCAGCCAGACATGGGGATCCTTCACCAGGTCGAAGACCCGATCCACCGGCGCGGCGATGGTGATGCCACCGAACATCGTCAGCGTTTGGCCGGACACGGCGCCGGCGGCTTCCGGGACCGCCTTCTTCCCGGTCTCGATGAGGCTCTTGACGTTGGCCACCATGCCCTTGATGTCGTCTTCGGTCATCCGGACAAAAAGCGCCTGCGCCGGGACCCGGACCAGCGGGGCCTGGATATCGAGGACTGAATCGACCGTCAGCGCGGTGCCCGTGCCCGCCGGTTCCAGGGAGAACGTGATGACAGGCCCGAACGACCTGGAGACAATGCGCTTGTTGGGAACCACCTCGCGGTACTCGTGGGTGACATGCATGGGAATGCCCCACGCCTTCGCTGACCACCGTGCGGACGTGCCGATGCCCTCCGGCCTGATGTCCAGCTGGGTGACTTCGCTGTCCCCGGGGAATGCCTTCATCCAGTTCGTCGGGTCGCTCAGGAAGGAGAACACCTTGTCCACGGGGGCGTTGATCATGGTGCTCTGTGAGACGTTCCTGGTCATACTTTCCATCTCCTTTCGGGTCAGGAGCTCCGGCGTCGGCTCCCGCCGTTCCAGTGCAGCCCGAAAGGAAGGCCGGGAACAGGGCAAAAAGTCCCGGCGGACCCCCGTAACCGAAAAGGGGGGAACGCAAGGGGCGGACCCGGCTACTCCGCCCCCGCCCGGTTCACGGCATTGGGCCTGCCGGCCTTGGCGGGCCGGGCCTTCGGCTCCTTGGCAGGGAGCGTGGCGACGTAGCCCAGCGCCTTCTCGGCCCATGCCCTGGCACGGGTGTCGTCGCCGTCGCCCTCTTCATTCCACACTTCCGGCAGTCCCGTGTACCCGCCCATGGGCCGCCCGGCCGGCCCGAAGGGTACGGTCCGTTCCGAGGACTCCAGCAGTTCCTTGTCCTCGGCGGACAGCTTCACGCCGATGGTGGACCCGAATAGCCCGGCGAACATGTTGCCATTGACGAAGGCCCCCAGGTTGCCGAACATCGGTTTCACCACCACGCCAGGGCGGTCCGGGACCACGCGCCGGAAGCGCTCCTTCTCTTCCTCGGTTGCCTTGGGCATGTCCATGGCTTCATCTCCCGTTGAAAGGGCTGCGTCCGCAGATCTGGAGGCAGGATATGCCTATTCCCGCCGGTGGTCGAGGACGTGCGGGCGGCCGCTGCGGGGCCGGAAGAAACTCATGCCTGAACAGGTGAAACATCCGGAAGGAGTGCTATATATAGCTCAAGGCAACTATTTTTTGGTTGCCGTGCCGCAGGTTATGGATCCGGGTGCCACCCGGGGGCTGGAGGCAAAGGTGCTGAACATGCCGGGCCCGGCCTCCGCCGCCAGCAAGAAGTTCCTTGCCGCCCTGGCATTTTCCGCGCTCGCACTCCTCACCGCGTGCACCGGCAGCACCAGCGAAACGGTCGCGACGGCTGTCAAGGACAGCTCTTCGGCGGTCGCCACCGCGCGCCTCGCCCTGCGGCAGGACATGGACGGAAAGCTGACCCGGGCCGCAACCTCCACAGCCCTCGACGACGGGCTCAAGGAAGTCCAGGCCAGCCGCGGCACCGTCCTGAAGCTCTCGGCCGCCACCCAGGGGGACCGCGACACCCAAAAGCAGGCCCTTGATGTGCTGGACCAGTGCGCGGCAGGTTTCGCAACCGCCCGCGCCGCGCTGTCAACGTCCGACGGCGCTGCCCCCTCCCTGCCCGACGGGGACAGGGCGCTCGCAGCGGCCGAGGACGTCCTGGACCAGCTGGCCAGGAAGGTGGGGTCCACATGAAGCGGCTCCTCGGCGTCGCACTGGGAATCCTCACCGCCATCGGCGGGTTCGTGGACATCGGCGACCTGGTGACCAACGCCGTCGTGGGTTCACGCTTTGGCCTCTCCCTGGTGTGGGTGGTGGCTGTTGGGGTGGTGGGGATCTGCCTGTTTGCCAACATGTCCGGCCGGGTGGCAGCAGCCTCCGGCAGGGCCACGTTCGAGGTGATCCGGGAACGGCTGGGCGCGCGGGCCGGGCTGGCGAACCTTTCGGCGTCATTCCTGATCAACCTCATGACCGTCACGGCGGAAATCGGCGGCGTTGCGCTGGCCCTGCAGCTGGCCAGCAGCGTGAACTACCTGCTCTGGATCCCGGTGGCGGCCGTGGCCGTGTGGCTGGTGATCTGGCGGGTCAAGTTCTCCATCATGGAGAACGTCACCGGCCTGCTGGGCCTGACGCTGATTGTGTTCGCCGTGGCGCTGTTCATGCTCAAACCGGATTGGGGGTCCCTTGCGGGACAGCTGGTCCCCAGTGTTCCGGAGCAGGAGACCGCCTGGACCTACAGCTACTACGCCATCGCCCTGTTCGGCGCCGCCATGACGCCATATGAGGTGTTCTTCTTCTCCTCCGGCGCTGTGGAGGAAGGGTGGAACGTCAAGGACCTGATCCAGTCCCGGATCAACGTCCTGGCCGGCTTCCCACTCGGCGGCCTGCTGTCCGTCGCCATCGCCGGCTGTGCCGCCGTGGTGCTTCTGCCCGCCGGCATTGCGGTGACCTCGCTCTCGCAGGTGATCCTGCCCGTGGCAGAGGGCGCGGGGAAGCTCGGCCTGGCGTTCGTCCTGGTGGGAGTGGTGGCCGCAACGTTCGGTGCCGCACTGGAAACCACGCTCTCCAGCGGCTACACCCTGGCCCAGTACTTCGGCTGGTCCTGGGGCAAATTCCGCCGTCCCGCCCAGGCTGCGCGCTTCCACCTGGCCATGATCGTGTGCCTGCTCGTGGGCAGCGCGGTCCTTGCCACCGGCGTTGACCCTGTCCTGGTGACCGAGTACTCCGTGGTCTTCTCCGCCATTGCGTTGCCGCTGACCTACCTGCCCATCCTTATCGTGGCCAACGATCCGCAGTACATGGGCAAGCACGTCAACGGCCGGGCAGTGAACATGCTGGGCATGGTGTACCTGGTGATCATCCTGGTGGCGTCCGTGGCGGCAATTCCCCTCATGATCGTGACAGGAGGCGGCTCATGACTCCCTCCAAGGGCCCACTGGCCCCCGCGCCGCACCTGGCGGGGCGCACCCTGGACGCGCAACTGCACCTGATGGACCGGCAGGTCCTGGACCACGACGGCGTCCCGGTCACCACCGTTGACGACCTCGAGCTGAGCGGGCCTGCTGTGGACGAAGAGATCCCGCCCGGCACCCCGGCCCCGGTCCTTACCGCCCTGCTGACCGGCCCCGTCCTGGGGACACGCATCTTCGGCGGCAGGCCGCCGTCGGCCCGGCTGATCCGCATCCCCTGGAAGGACGTGGCCGCGGTGGACGTTGTCCTGACGCTGGGTGTCAGCGGCGAGAACCTGGACGCCGGCTGGGTGGAACGCTGGATCCGCGACAAGATCATCGCCCGCATCCCGGGAGGCCGCCGTGATCCTCGGTGATTTGCTGGGCACCGCCGTGCATGATCCCGACGGCGGGTGGCTGGGCAGGGTGGCCGACGCCCGGTTCGTCCTGGACGGCACCCCGCGCCAACTGCTGGCGGAGCCGCGGCTGCTGGGACTTGTGGTCAGCCCGCACAGCGTGGCCTCGTTCCTGGGGTACGAGCGCACCGGACTGACCCAACCCTGGCCGCTGGCGAACCTGCTGCGCTGGCGGCACCGGGGTTCGTTCCTGGTGATGTGGGAGGACATCGCCATGATTGGTGCCGGTTCCGTGCGCCTCCGGCCAGGATTCATCAGGTACAACCCACAGCTTGACGACCGGGGGCAGGAATAGCCGGGTTGTACGGCGTGGTAATGCGCGGCGGCAATGTCATGTAGTGTGGAACCTGTTGTTGTGTTTATGCAGTTGGTAGTTCAGGCAGTACGCGCGGTCGGAAGTCCGCGTTCTTCTGAAGTAGCGGTTTTTGAACACCCCACGCCGGAGGGCCCGAAAGTCGGGATTTTCCCTCCACCTTCACGAAGGACAAAAATAATGGCTACTGGTACCGTCAAATGGTTTAACGCTGAAAAGGGCTTCGGCTTCATCTCCCCGGACGACTCCTCACAGGATGTTTTCGCGCACTACTCCGCGATCAACTCCAACGGCTTCCGCTCCCTCGAAGAGAACCAGAAGGTTTCCTTCGACACCGAGCAGGGCCCCAAGGGTCCCCAGGCCACCAACATCCAGGCTCTCTAATTCCTTAGGGTTCCGGGACCGTTAGGTTTCCAAGCAGGGCTTGCCGTTCATCGGCAGGCCCTGCTTTTTGTTAACCCGGCTTAGCCATAACCGGCCCGTGACCGCATAAGCGGCGCTGGGCAGCAACGGTTATGCGGTGCGGGGCCGCCCTCAGGCCGGGCCCCATAGTCCGTGAGGCGGGAATGTCTGTCGTCTCGACAAAATTCAGTTGAAGGAGCAAGCTAAAAGTGCGTCCGCCTTACGCGTCCTAACCCCGCGTGAGGGACGGCGTGTGGAATAGATTCCAGCCCTGCGCGCACCAGTTGGGGTGGTGCAGGTCCGGCATGAGAGTGCCGGTTCCGGCTGCCAGCGCCCCGAGAGCCCAGGCGGCCGGTATCTCTACCGAAAAAAACCCTGGCCGTTTCGGCCCATCAGGCAATGTGCTGAACGGTCAGAGCCGTGTGCACCGGCCACTGCGGCCGGACGCATCCGAGAAAGCATTGCTATGAAGCACATTCGGGGAACCAATCCCAGATTCAGAATGCTGGCGTTTATTGTTGCAGTCGCTGTTGCGCTGCTGGCTTCAGTAGCCGCAGCGGTCCCCGCCTCGGCGGACGGGGGTGGCCACCGGACCTGGACGGTGCTGGTGGGCTCCGAGTCCCGCGACCAGGAGATCCAGGGCATGGCTTTCCTCCCCTCGGAGATCTACATCAATGAGAGGGACAGCATCAGGTGGGAGGCGAACTCCGCGGAAATCCATACCGTGACATTCCTGGCGTCAGGGCAGTCACTGCAACCCTTCAATCCGTTCAATCCCGATGAGTTACTGAAGCGCGGACGGAGCAGTTATGACGGGCATTCGTATTACAACTCCGGCCTCCTTGCCAATGTGGACGTCCCTGGCTTCCCCGATGCGAGGAGCTACACGCTGACGTTCCCGCGGGAAGGCGATTTCACTTACTACTGCCTGGTCCACGGCGAGATGATGAAGGGCACCGTCCACGTCCGGGAACAGGGCACTAAGTACCCGTACAGCCAGGCTGACTACGACAAGTCGGCGAGGGCCCAGGAGCGGTCCATCCTGCGGGACGGGCACCAGCTCGATGCCGCCCTGGCGCAGCAGGCCAGTAACCATCGGGTCATCGCAGGCGGTGACGACGGCGTGGCGATGGTCATGCGCTTCGTCCGGCCCACCGTCACGGTTCACGTGGGTGAGACCGTCGTCTTTGCCAATACCGGGATGGGCGCTCCCCACACTGTCACGTTTGGCGCCGAACCGGCCAACATCTTCGCCCCGTCCGGCGACCGGTCCCATTTCACCGGGGGAGACCTCAACTCCGGAATCATGTGGCCCGGCGATGAGTTTGCTGTGACGTTCCAGGCAAAGGGAACGTTCGAGTACATCTGCGCACTCCATGACTACATGGGCATGGTGGGCGAGGTGAAGGTCGTCGGCTGACGCCTTTTCCAGCGACGGTCCGGTAGGGGGTTGCCCCCGGCCGGACCGTTTGCGTTATGCCGGGCCAGTCCAGGCGGTCAGTGCAGCCCCATAGCCTCGCGCACCTCGTCGAGGATGTGGTGCATGGCCCGTTCCGCTACCGCGGTATCGCCACGGGACACGGCGGCGGCAACATCCTCGTGCGCCTGGAGCGCCTCCTTGCGCGGCTTGAACGGCATGAGCCCCTGCTGCGTCCGGCTGGTCAGGACCTCCGCCACCATGCCTTCGAGGGCGCGGAACATCTCGTTGCCGCAGCTCCGCAGCAGCAGTTGGTGGAAAGCTATGTCTGCGGCCAGGAAAGCCTGGAGGTCACCGGCCTCGCCCAGGCGCCTCAGGTCGGCAGCCAGCGAGACAAGCTGCGCACGCTCGGCAGCGCTCGCCCGGCGGGCCGCGCCGGCAGCGGCAATTGGTTCGACGGCGATGCGCAGCTCGGTGAGGCTGCTGTACTGCAGCTCCCGCCGGTCCGAGGCCAGCCGCCACCGCACCAGCTTCGGGTCAAAAACGTTCCACAGGGTCGGCTCCTGCACCACGATGCCGACCCGCCGCCGCGAATAGACCAGGTTCATCGACTCCAGGACCTTCATGGTGTCCCGGGCCACCGTGCGGGAAATCCCGTACTCCTGCTGCAGTCCTTCCAGCGTGAGGCGGGTGCCCGGGGCAAGGCCGCGGGATGCGATGGCTACCCCCAGCGCATCAAGAACCCGGCCCTGCATGGCAGGCGACAACCCGCCGTCCTGCACTTCATCGCCGTCCTGGACTGTCGCCGTCGACATTTTCTCCCCGTTCCCTTACGCGCCGCTGCGCCTTCCCAGAATACCCGCAGGAGCGTCAAAGGTATGACTTGTGACACGCAAAGATAGTATCTATGGACGAAAAAGGTGATACCTTATCGCGTAGCCCAATCGAGACAGGGCCCGTAACGCGCTTCTTCCAAAGCCAAAGACGTCTTCTCCGGAGGTATGACATGCAGTATCCAGCCACGCACCTGGTGGTCATGGGCGTTGCCGGTTCCGGCAAATCCACCCTGGCCGCGGCCCTTTCCCAGCAGCTGGGCTGGGCCTGCGCGGAGGCGGACGAGTTCCACCCCGCAGCCAACATCGCCAAGATGTCCCAGGGCGTTCCCCTCCAGGATGAAGACCGCTGGCCGTGGCTGCAGCAGATCCGGGACTGGATGACAGCCCGAGCCGTCGGGGGCCAGAGCACGGTACTTACCTGTTCCGCACTCAAGCAGAGCTACCGGGAACTCCTTTCCCAAGCCGCAGGCCGGGTGCTCTTCCTCCATCTCGACGGCGGAGCCGACCTGATCAGCCAGCGCATGGAGGGCCGCGAAGGCCACTTCATGCCGCCCACCCTGCTGCCCAGCCAGCTGGCCACCCTGGAGCCGCTCACCGCACAGGAGCTCGACGCCGGCAGCCTCCGCCTGGACATCTCGCGCTCACCCGACGAGCTGGTTGCCACCGTCGTCAACGCCCTTAGCCTCCCCGCCGGCCAGGCGCCCCAGGCGTCCTGACCCCCCTGATCCCCAACCCTGTTTCAAAGGAGAACCATGACCATCGAAGGATGGACCCAGACGCTGGGCGCAGGACCGCTGCTGCTCATCGCCGCGGCAGCGATTCTTGTGCTGCTGTTCCTCATCATCCGGCTGCGGATGCACGCCCTCATCGCGCTGATCCTCATCAGCCTCGCCACCGCCTTCGCCACCGGCATCCCCGCCAACAAGGTGGTCCCGGTCCTGGTGGACGGCTTCGGCACCACCCTCGGCACAGTGGCGCTGCTGGTGGGCCTGGGCGCGATGCTCGGCCGCATCGTGGAAACCAGCGGCGGCGCCAAGGTCCTGGCGGACTACCTCATCGGCGTGTTCGGTGAAAAGCGCGCCCCCTTCGCGCTGGGCCTGGCCTCACTGATCTTCGGCTTCCCCATCTTCTTCGACGCCGGCCTGGTGGTCATGCTGCCCGTGGTCTTCGCAGTTGCCCACCGCTTGGGCGGGGGAGTGCTGCGGTATGGGCTGCCCGCCGCCGGCGCCTTCTCCGTGATGCACATCTTCCTGCCGCCGCACCCCGGCCCGGTCTCCGCCGCCGCCTTCTTTGACGCGAACGTCGGACTCGTCCTGATCGCCGGCCTGATCACGGCCATCCCCACCTGGTACGTCACCGCCTACCTCTACGGCCTGTACACCGGCAAGAAGCTCGTCCTGCCCGTGCCCGAAATCCTGGGCCACGCCAGTGCCGAGGCCGAGGCGCACCCGCCGAAGTTCCGCACCATCATCGGGCTGCTGCTGCTGCCGCTGGTGCTGATCTTCCTCAACACGGGCCTGAACACCCTGGCGTCCTCCGGGGCACTGGATGAATCCGTCAAGAAGGAACAGTGGTTCCAGGTCCTCCGCACCATCGGCGAAACCCCGGTGGCGCTGCTGATCGCCGTCCTCGCAGCGCTGTTCGTCCTGGGCACCCGCCGCGGCCGGGACGCCACCGCCATGGAGAAGCTGCTCGAGTCCTCGCTGGGACCGGTCTGCTCCGTCATCCTCATCACCGGCGCCGGCGGCATGTTCGGTGGTGTGCTGCGCACCTCCGGCATCGGCAAGGCGCTGGCTGACGTGCTGGGCAACGTGGGTATCCCGCTGATCCTGGCAGGGTTCCTGATCTCCGCCATCCTGCGCATTGCCCAGGGCTCGGCAACGGTCGCACTGACCACCACCGCAGGCCTTATCGCCCCCGCCGTCGCCGCGGGCGGGCTGAACGGCATGCAGGTCGCCGCCATGGTCATCGCCGTGGCCGCCGGTTCCGTGGTGGTCTCCCACGTCAACGAC
Organism: Arthrobacter sp. MAHUQ-56; assembly: GCF_019710585.1. Lineage (GTDB taxonomy): Bacteria > Actinomycetota > Actinomycetes > Actinomycetales > Micrococcaceae > Arthrobacter. The sequence continues at coordinate 121,331 of NZ_JAIFZQ010000007.1, forward strand.
TCCGGCTTCTGGCTGGTGGGCCGCTTCTTCGGGATGGACGTCAAGACCACGCTGAAGACCTGGACCGTCATGGAGACGCTCATCGGCGTGATGGGCTTCGCCATCGCCGGCATGATCTTCCTGGTGGCCGGCCTGGCGGGCTGACGCAGCACGCTTGGGAGCGGGGCGGGGCGGCTGGTGGGAACACCGGCCGCCCCGCCGTCGTTATCCCCAAAGCCACCGTCACCGGAAAGAACCGACCAAAGGACACCCCCTTGACTCCTCGCACCATTGTGATCACCGGCGCCAGCGACGGCATCGGAGCGGCAGCCGCACGGACGCTGGCCACGGCGGGGGAGCAGGTGGTCGTCGTTGGCCGGTCTCCCGGGAAGACCCGCGCTCTGGCCGCGGAGCTCGGCGCGGACCACTACGTGGCCGACTTCGCCGACCTTGCGCAGGTCCGCGATCTTGCGGAAAAGCTGAAATCCAACTACCCGCACATCGACGTGCTCGCCAACAACGCCGGCGGCATGATGGGCAAGCGCACGCTCACCGTGGACGGCAACGAGCTGACATTCCAGGTCAACCACCTGGCGCCCTTCCTGCTCACCAGTCTCCTGGTGGACACGCTGACCGCCAGCCAGGCGAAGATCATCAATACCGCCAGCCACGCCAACTTCCACGGCAAGCTGAATCTTTCCGACCTCAACGCCGAACGCGGCTACAGCACCTACCGCGCGTACGGCACCGGCAAGCTCGCCAACATCCTGTTCACTTCCGAGCTGCACCGCCGCTTCCACGACCAGGGAATCACGACGGCGGCCTTCCACCCGGGCGTGGTCCGCACCAACTTCGCGGCGGACTCCCCGAGCCCCTTCCGGCATGCCTACAAGACCCTGCTGAACCGCTTCATGCTCAGCCCGGACCAGGGTGCCGACACCATGCTCTGGCTCATCAACGGCACCGCCGGCACCGACTGGATCTCCGGCGCCTACTACGCCAGGCGTGCCCTGGCCAAGGCCAACCCGCAGGCCTACGATGCCGAACTGGCGCGAGGGCTCTGGGAGAAGAGCGAACACCTGGTCGCCGCCCTCGTTTAGCCGGACGCCGGTCCTGGAGCATTCGTGGCGGAAAGGCGTAACTTATGGACGCCGCAGCCGCCGCAATTCAGGTAAATCCCCGCGCTGCGGGCACCGCAGCGTCTTCATCCCTGCCGCGCCAGGGCCTCGCCGATGATCCGGGTGCCTTCCGGGTACGCGCCCGGGTTCGGGCCCGAGTAGTTGAGCCGGATGAAGGCGCCGGCGGGCTCGGCCGGGAACCATTCCGTCCCGGCTGCGATGATCACGCCGGCGTCCTCGCAGTCGCGCACCAGCCGGGGCAGGTCCGTCCCGTCGGGTAGGCGCAGCCACAGATTCAGCCCGCCCTTGGGCAGGGCGTCGATGTGCGCCTGCGGGATATGCCCGCGGACGCTGGTGGCCAGCAGGTCGCGGCGTGACTGGAGCTGGTGGCGGAGGCTGCGCAGGTGCGTCTGCCATCCCGGCTGGGTCACCACGTCCAGGGCAGCGGCCTGCAGCAGGCCGCTGACGTACATCGACTCCGCGGCGCGGTGGGCCAGGATGCGCTCCCGCGCCGGTCCGCGCGCGATGACCGCCGCGATCCGGATGGCCGTGGAAACGCTCTTGGTCAGCGACCGGATGTAGACCACGTGGCCCGCGTCGTCCTGGGTGGCCAACGGCAGGGGGTCCGAGGTGATGCCGAAGTCGTGGGCCCAGTCGTCCTCCACCAGGAACGCGCCGTGCCGCCGCACCACCTCCAGGATCTCTCCGCCGCGGCCGCGCGACCACTGCGCGCCGGTGGGGTTCGCGTAGTTCGGCTGGGCATAGAACGCGCGGGCCCCCGATTCCGCGAAGGCCCGGTCGAGATCGTCCGGGTCCGGACCCTCCGGGCCGCTGGGTACCGGCACGGTCCGCACCCCGGTCTGGGCAGCGGCGAGGATCGCGCCCCAGTATGAGGGTGACTCCATCAGCAGCGGCTGCCCTGCTCCCACCAGGGCCCGGAAGATCGAGCTGAGCCCGCTTTGGCTTCCGGGCAGCACGATCACGTCATTCGCTGCCGGGGGAGTGACGCCCACCGGAGTCGCCTGCCCCAGTTCGTGGGCGAACCACTGCTGCAGTTCCGGCATCCCGGCGGCAGGTGGCCGGGACAGCGCGGCATCCCCGCGCGCCGCCCGGGCCAATGCTGTCCGGACCAGCCGCTCGGGCAGCAGTTCCCTGGCCGGGTACCCGGAGTGGAACCAGATGGAGTCGCTGGGCACGTTGCGCATGGTGCTTGACGACGGCGGCAGTGCGGACGACGGCGAGCGCAGTGCTGCCGTCTGCCAGCCATAGTCCAAGGGCCGCGCGGTCCGGACGGCACGGACGAAGGTGCCCACTCCGGGCCGGCTCTCGATCAGCCCCTGCGAGGTCAGCGCCTGCAGGGCCTTCTGCACCGTCACCGGGCTCGCCTGGTAATCAGCCACGAGGGAGCGGGTGGATGGCAGCCGCGCCCCGGGGGCGGCGCTGGAAATCCACTGCTTGAGTGCCAGAACGATCCGCGCACTGCTATCGTTATTCATGAAAGTACATAGTAGCGCTACTCTTCTTTCCCGCCCAGTGATACCGCCTCGGCCCTTAATCGGGATCTGGTGGGGACTCCTCGGCGTGGCCGCCTTCTCCTTCACGGTTCCCTTCACCAGGGTTGCGGTGCAAGGCCTGTCCCCGCTGTTCATCGGTTCGGGCCGCGCCGTCGCCGCCGCAGTCCTTGCCGCCGCGGCCCTGGCCATTACCCGGCAGCGGCTGCCCCGGCCCCGCACCTGGGCCAGGCTGGCACTGGTGGCCGGCGGCGTCGTCGCCGGCTTCCCGCTACTCACCTCCTACGCCCTCACCGCAGTGCCTGCCGGACACGGTGCCGTGGTCATCGCGCTGCTGCCCGCGGCCACGGCAACTGCCGCCGTCCTGCGCACCCGCGAGCGTCCGCCGCGCGCCTTCTGGGCCGTGATGGCCCTTGGCTCACTGGCCGCCATCGTGTTCGCGTTCCTGCAGTCCGGCGGACCAGGCCACCTGCACTGGGCCGACCTGCTGCTGCTGGGAGCCGTGGGATGCGCCGCCGTCGGCTACGCCGAAGGGGGACTGCTGGCCCGTGAACTCGGTTCGTGGCAGACCATCGCCTGGGCCCTGGTCCTCGCCGCGCCGGCGATGCTGCTCCTGATGCTGGTCGCCATGGCCGCCCAGCCGCCGTCGGCCACCCCCGTCCAGTGGGCCACCTTCGCCTACCTCGCCGCGGTAAGCATGTTCCTGGGCTTCTTCGCCTGGTACCGCGGCCTGGCCATCGGCCCGATAGCGCAGGTCAGCCAGATCCAGCTGGTCCAGCCGGTCCTCAGCATCGGCTGGGCAGCGCTCCTGCTGGGGGAACCGCTCACCTGGACCACCGTCATCGGCGCCCTCGCCGTCATCCTCTGCGCCGCGGCAGCCGTCCGCGTCCGGCTCAAACCAGCCCGCTGACCTCCTGGAAGGACTTTCCCATGTACATTCCCGCCCATTTCGCCGCCCGATCCGAGGCCGTCCAGGACCTCCTTTCGAGCCCCGGGGCGGCCAACCTCATCACCGTGACGGACCAGGGACTGCTCGCCACCCTCCTGCCCTTCGACTTCGCCCCGGACGTGGGGGAGCACGGGGCGCTGCAGGCCCATATGGCGCGCAACAACCCCCAGTGGTCGGCGTCCAGCAAGGGCGAGGCGCTGGCCATCATCCAGGGTCCGGACGCCTATGTTTCGCCGTCCTGGTACGCCTCCAAGGCTGAGCACGGCCGCGTGGTGCCCACGTGGAACTACAGCACCGCCCACGTGTATGGCGAGCTGGTCATCCATGACGACGCCGGCTGGCTGGCGGGGCACGTCCGGCGCCTGAGCGACATGCATGAGGGCGCCCGGGAGCATCCGTGGTCGGTGGACGATGCTCCGAAGAAGTTCATCGCGGGCCAGTTGCGCGCCATCGTGGGCGTGGAGCTGGTGATCACGCGGATCGAGGCGAAGGAGAAGCTGAGCCAGAACCGCTCCGCCGCCGATGCCGCGGGGGTGGCTGCGGGGCTGCGGGCCGGCGGGAAGGAAGCCGGCGCTGCCGCCGTCGAACGCGTCCGGCGTTGACGCAGCGCCTCAGGCTGCCCGCTCGAGCAGGACCATCACTTCGTAGTGCGTGGTCTGCGGGAACATGTCCAGGACCCGGGCCCGCCGCGCGGTGAATGAGGGGAGCGCTGCGAGGTCGCGGGCCAGGGACTGGGCGTTGCAGCTGGAGTAGACCACGTGCTGCACGTCCGAGGACTCCAGCCAGCCGCACAGTTCCTTGCCGATCCCGCGCCGCGGAGGGTTGACGATCACCAGGTCCGGAGAATGTTTCGCGGCGAGGGCAAAGGCGGTGGCGTCGCCGGCCTCGAACTCCATCCCCTGCAGTCCGGCTTCGTCGCTGCTGAGACGGGCCGAGACGATGGCCTCGCTGCTGAATTCGATGCCGGTGACCGCGCGGCCCGGCCCTGCGCAATGCAGGGCAAAGCCGCCCACGCCGCAGTACAGGTCCCAGACGGAGGCCGGCGCCAGCTCGCTGACCCACTCCCGCCCCTGCCGGTACAGCGCGGCGGCCATGTCGGTGTTGGTCTGAAAGAAGCTCTGCGGCCGCAGGTGCAGGTTGACGTCGTTGACGCGCATCTCCAGCGTGGACTGCTCCGTCAGCAGGATTTCCCGGTCGCCTTCCAGCACCGCTTTGTGTTCCGGGAGCAGGTTGACCGAGGCCACCTTCACCTGCGGCAGGATGGCCAGCAGGTCCGGGAGGTTCTTGCGGATGCGGGGCAGCAGCTGCTCCGAGCGCAGGACCAGGCGGAGCATGATGCTGCCGTCCGGCGACTCGGTGATGATGACGTGCTTGAGTTCGCCGCTGCGCTTGGGGACGTCGTAGGGGGTAAGGCGGTTCCTGCGGATGAAGCCGGCCAGCGCGGGGAAGACAGCGCGGAGGCCCGGGGAGCAGACGCCGCATTTGCGCAGGTCCACGCCATGCCCGTCGGCGTCAAGGATGCCGATGGTGGGGTTCTGCGCTGTCCCGCCGACCACCATTTTGGCCTTGTTGCGGAAGCCGGATTCCTGGCTGGCAACCGGCGGCAGCCACTCCATGTCCGTGTGCCCGGCGAGGAGGGCCTGGCAGTGCAGCTGCTTGCCCGCCAGCTGCTCCTCGTAGGGCCTGCCCATGTGGGTGCAGGAACGGCAGCGGCCGGCATCAAAGTAGGAACAGTGCATGACCGGACAAGTTTACCCGCTCGCCTTCCCGGCCACGGAGCGAACGCCCGACGGCGGCACCCGGCCAGGTGCCGCCGTCGTCCCCAGGAAGACCGGCACGAAAGTAACACCGTGCAATATGTGCATGAAGAAATGCTTTTAATGATGAAAAGTTCGAGCACCGTGCTAGTTTCGCAAGGTCATCGTGCATTTCTTCGTTTGGAGACCCGTGGAACCCTCACCCCTCACGCTGGACCCCAGCCCGGCAGCGACGCAGGAGGCGGAGTCCGCCCTTCGCCGTTCCATGGGACCGCGGCATTTGGTGATGATCGCCATGGGTGGGGTCATCGGGTCCGGCTTGTTCGTCAGTTCGGGCTACACGATCTCCCAGGCGGGTCCGCTCGGTGCGGTGATCGCCTACCTGGTCGGGGCGTTCGTGGTGTACCTCGTGATGGCGTGCCTGGGCGAACTGGCCATCGCCTATCCCGTGTCCGGGGCCTTCCATATTTATGCCGCCCGTTCCATTGGGCCGGCCACAGGCTTCGCCACCGCCTGGCTCTACTGGCTGTGCTGGGCCGTCGCCATCGGCTCGGAGTTCACCGCGTCCGGCCTGCTGATGCAGCGCTGGTTCCCGGATGTGGACGTGTGGGTCTGGTGCCTCGTCTTCGGCGCCGTCCTCTTCGGCCTCAATGCCGTCTCCTCCCGGTTCTTCGGCGAGTCCGAGTTCTGGTTCGCGATCATCAAGGTCGGCGCCATCATCGCCCTGATCGTCCTGGGTGGCGCCGCACTGTTCGGCTTCCACCCCCTGGCCGGCGAGGGCGGCCACCCAAGCCTGTTCGGGAACTTCGCCACCGAATCCGGACTGTTCCCCAACGGTTTCACCGGCGTCCTGGTCACCGTGCTTGCGGTCTTCTACGCCTTCTCCGGATCCGAACTGATCGGCGTCGCCGCCGGCGAGACCAAGGATCCCGCCACCGCCATCCCCAGGGCGATGCGCTCCACTGTCATCCGGCTGCTCATCTTCTTCGTCGGCGCCATCGCGGTCATCGCCGCCACCATCCCGTACACCGAAGTGGGACTGGACGAAAGCCCGTTCGTCACAGTCTTCTCCGCCGTCGGACTGCCCTTCGCGGCGGACATCATGAACTTCGTCATCATCACCGCGCTCCTGTCCGCCGGGAACAGCGGGCTGTTCTCCTGCGCCCGGATGCTCTATTCGCTCGCGGACGAAGGCCACGCCCCGCGTGCCCTGAAGCGGCTCACCCGCCGGGGCATTCCCCTCACCGCGCTGGCACTGAGCATGGTGGGCGGCCTCGCCTCCCTCATCAGCAGCGTGGTGGCACCGGAAACGGTGTACCTGGTGCTGGTGTCCGTGGCCGGGTTTGCCGTGGTGGGCGTCTGGATGTCCATCACCGCCTCGCATTTCTTCCACCGCCGGGCCTTCGTCCGCAACGGCGGCGACGTCGCGGCCCTGCCCTACAAGGCCCCCTTGTTTCCGCTGGTGCCCATCCTGGCATTCACCCTCTGCGTCGTCTCCCTCATCGGCATCGCGCTGGACCCCGCGCAGGCTGCCGCCCTGTACTTCGGCGTCCCGTTCGTGGCAGCCTGCTACGCCTACTTCCACTTCCGGCACGGGCGCAAGGCAGTGTCCGTCAACTAACCACCGTGGAACGCGCGACGACGGCAACGGCGGCAGGTGCTTACGGCAGGTGCCGGGGCGCCGCCGTCGTCCATCTACCTTGGGTGCCGGCTGGGTGCCGGTCCCGTGGCGACGGCCGCCGCGGGACCGTGAACAATGCCGTGGAACAACCTCGTGGAACAGCGCCGTGCGACAATGGGGTGCGTAATGATGGCCGGGGACTGGTGGGTGAGCGTGGAGTCAACGTCGGTTGAGGCGTCGTCACTGGCGCAGGGCCTGCGGATCGTGCGGCTCGTGGCTGACCGCGAGAAGCGGGGACGGCAACTGCTCGGCGTATCCCAACTCGCCACGGAACTGGGCATGGAGCAAAGCCGGGTATCCCGGCTGACGCAGGAGCTCTGTGCGCTCGGACTCCTGGAACGCGGGGACCGCGGACCCTTCCGGACCGGTCCGCGCTTCTTCACGCTGGCAGCCTCACTCAACACGGGGTGGGTCCGGGAGGCAAAAGCAGAGCTCGAGGGACTCGTGGCAAGCCTGGGTCTGCGCGCCCGGCTCTCGGTCCGGGACGGCTTCCGCGTGGTCCTGCTCCGAAACTCCAGCAATGACTCGGTGCCAGGCAGCTTTGTCACCCCGGGCATGGTCACCCCCGCCTGGTGCACCGGCGCGGGCCGGGCCTTGCTGTGGGACTTTGACCGGGCCGCGCTGGACAGCCTGCTGGCTGACGTGAATTTCATCGGTATCGGCGGTCCCGGTGCCGCCCATTCCACCAACGGAATCTGGGAGCTTATGGTCCGGGACCGGGATGCCGGCTTCATTGCGGCCGACGAGGAGTTTGAGCACGGGGTACTGGAGCTTGCGGTGCCGGTGCGCGGCCCCGGGGGCTCCGTCATTGCCGCGGTCAGCGTCCTCGGCCCCCGTTCCGGGATGGTGCCAGGCTCCGCGGCGGAGGCGCTATGGCATTCCGCGAAGCGCCTCGGGGCCGCTGCAGGTCAGGGCTGAGGCGGGAAGCCCAGCCTCGACTCCAGCCACCGCCCCTGTTCCACGAGTGCCGCCGCGCAGGAGTCCCGCCGCGGCTGCAGCCGGTCCCTGATCCCGACGATCTGCAGGGCCGCCACCACGTCGCCTTTGAAGTCACGGATGGGGACGGCCAGGGAGTAGAGGCCGGGCTCGGCCTCCTCGTCCACGATTGAGTATCCGCGGGTCCTTGCCGCATCGCGCCGGGCAAGGAACTCCTCGATGCTGGCAGGGGTTTTTGGTCCGTGCCGGACAAAGGCAGCATTCGCAAAGACTGTGCGTACCTCCGCCTCCGGTGCTTCCCACAGGACAGCCTGGCCGGCGTCGCTGCAGTAGGCGGGGTAGGGCCGGCCCAGCCAGGAGCCCACCAGGTTGCTGCTGGCGGGAACACTCTCGCCGATGGTCACCGTACTGTCGCCCTGCAGCACCCCGAGGAAGCATGCCTCATCGGTGCCGGCGGCCAGGGCCTCCAGGGCGGCGGCGCCGTCAGACTGCAGCCGGCTGGCCGTGATGAGCTGGGCGTCGGTGAAGAAGTCCCATCCAAGGGTGTAGGCGCGGCCGCTGCGGACCAGGAAACCTTCCTGCTCTGCGGTGCGCAGGCTGCGTGCTACCTGGCTGCGGTCCTTTTCCAGGTCCACAGCGACCTCGGCCACGGAGGCGCCGGGACGCCCCGCGGCGTGGCGGGAGCCCACGGCCAGGACGGCCATGAGTCCGCGGCCCATGCTGGAGGTCTTCGACATGGTTCCGAGTCTAGCGATCAGGCTCCGGGCTCACCGCGGGCTTGCCGTACCCGCGGGATCGCGGTACGGCGGGCTTGCCGTACCGCGGGCTGACCGCGGGATCGCCGGAACGGTGCAGGGACGCCGAAGCGTTCCGGTGACTCCAGCGCTCTTCCGGTGACTCCAGCGCGTGGCCCTGGCCCAGGCGTTGGGGAGAGGCGTAACAGTCACGTGGAGCATAAGGAGATGCTTATAGTGATCAGATGTCTCCCACTTCATCGCTGTCTGCTGTACTGGCGTCAGGTCGGGCCGTGCTTTCCGACGGCGCCCTGGCCACGGAACTTGAGGCCCGCGGCTGCAACCTTAACGACCCGCTGTGGTCCGCCAAAGTACTGCTCGAACAGCCCGGGCTGATCAGGGACGTCCACCGGGATTACTTCGCGGCCGGCGCCAGCATCGCCACCACCGCCAGCTACCAGGCAACACCCCAGGGTTTTGCGGCGCGCGGGATCGGCGGCAAGGAAGCCCTGGACCTGGTAGCGCTGTCCGTCCGCCTGGCAGATGAGGCCCGGCGCGAGTACCTGGCCGAGGCGCCGGACGCCGGGCCGCTGCTGGTTGCCGGCTCCGTTGGTCCGTACGGCGCCTACCTCGCGGACGGCTCGGAGTACCGCGGGGACTACGCGCTGACGCCGGGGGAGTTCACGGACTTCCACGGTCCCCGGGTGGCTGCGCTGGTGCAGGCCGGCGTCGACATCCTGGCGTGTGAAACGCTGCCCTCCTTTGCCGAAGCGGAGGCCTTGTTGGCACTCACCGGGGAATACGGCGTCGACACCTGGTTCTCCTTCTCCCTGCGCGACGGCGCCCACATCAGCGACGGCACACCCCTGGCAGAAGTCGCGTCGCTCCTGGATGAGCAGCCCCACGTCGCAGCGGTGGGGATCAACTGCGTCCCGCTGCACCTGGTCACCCCTGCACTCTCGGCACTGCGGCTGGACACGGACAAGCCACTGCTGGCCTATCCCAATTCAGGGGAGGCCTACGACCCCGGGACCAAGACCTGGGGTTCGGGCGGCGGAGAGGGGGAGCAGGGTCCCGCGGACCTCGCACAGGGAACCCCCGCCTGGCAGAAGCAGGGTGCCCGCATCATCGGGGGCTGCTGCCGGACCACCCCCGGTGATATCGCGGCCATCGCAAAGGCCAGGTGAACCTGGGCCCGATCGGGAACACTGCAGTCTCCCCGGATGTTAATCCCAGTGGAGAGACGAACGATGGACAACAGGACTTACCTAGCACTCGTAGTACCGGCAAGCAATGCCGAAGCGATCCGCATCGAGCAGGTGGAAACCGACCGCAGGGCCCTCGAAGCCTTGGTGGGCGGGCCCCTGGAATCGGTGATCCGCGGCGACTGGCACGTGTACCTGAACGCCGAAAGCGTCACCACGTTGCTTCCTGTGAACTTCCGGGCCGGCCAGTTGCTGCACGAATGCGGCCTGGACCTTGACGGAATCCGGGGCACCGCGGTGTTCCTCGGCCGCGGCGAACACGGGGCCGAAGCGGACCTGCCGGAGCACCTGGCCCGGCTGGCGGAGCAGCTTTTCGGGGCACCGCTGGCCGCGTGAAGCCAATGCGGACAGCGGCGCCCCGAACCGGATGTCAGCTGATGGCAGCGCAGACATCCGTCACAGTGCCCGAACCAGTGAACATGCCACCGACTTCGCGGCCCTTCTTATCCAACGTCCAGCTCACAGTCCCGGTGGTGTAGTAGAGGCCCGCCGGATGGCCGTTCGCTTTGGGGACCGTGATCAGGTTCGGTCCAGTCGCCGTCACAAACTGGCCGCCGTCGGACAGGTTCTGGACCATGACCACGCCTGTAATGACGTAGCTGAGCGAATCGCCCGGACCCGTAACAGTAATTCCCAGGTCGGGGGCGGTAAAGAACTGGCGGTCGCCGGGGAGGTTGATGACCCCGAGTTTCCCAGAGGCCTGCAACTCGGCTTTGAAGCCGGGGCAGTCCGCTGTGAAGGAGACATCGATCGGCTCTGGCACGGCGCTGGCTGCCGAGGCTGCCGGTGTCGACGCCGCCAACGCGCCCACGGCAAGGCTTGCCGCGGCCAGTCCACGCGTAACGCTGTTCGTCTTCATTGGATTTCCTTTCGCTTTGTGCGGTTGGGTGCACCAAGAATCGCGTGTCGCGCTTAAGCCGTCCTTAATTTGCCCCTCGTCCCTCTCCGGATGCGGTGCTGCGGCCGCTGCCGCCCGCCGTCGCGGGGCACATCAACAGCGATCTGCCCCGTCCCGGCCATGAATCCCGGCGTGTCCGTGTCAATGTGCCCCACGTTGGCCGCAACAGCCGCAGTCGACGGCGGCCGCTATTCGCCGCGCAGCCCGTAGGTGGTCAGCACGTTGCCTTTGCTGGTCCGCGACTGCTCCTGCAGCACCAGGCGGGTCAGCGGGTCGCCCTCCCCGAACAGGTGGCGGCCGCTGCCGGCGATCACGGGATGGGTCATCAGCGTCAGCGAGTCCAGCAACCCGGCAAACAGCAGCTGCCGCACCACGGAGATGCTGCCGCACACGGCGATTTCACCGCCGTCGCGTTCCTTCAGCCGGGACACGAACTCCTCAAGCGGCGCGTCCATCAGCTGCGAGTTCTGCCATTCCAACGGTGCGGTCAGCGTGCGTGACGCCACGAACTTCTCCACTGGATTGATGAAGCGGGCGAAGTCCTCATCCGTGGCGGCGGTGGGCCAGTAGCCTGCCCACTCCTGGTAGCTGACGCGGCCCAGCACCACGGTGTCCACCGTGTTGATCATCGTGGCCAGGCCCTGGCCGAGCTCCTCGTCGAAGCTGTCGAACTGGAACTTAAAGGGATCGGACACCACGCCGTCCACGGAGTGGAACAGGCCGGCGGTCACCTTGCGCATCGGAGCCTCCAATGGTTGAGCGGACAGGCTTTAGGCTATGCGCCGGGCACCGCTCGGGGAAGGGTTTTTCGGACGACGGCGGGCGCCCACGTTACATTCATCACTCGCCGTTGCGTCTTGCGCAGTTTCGCCCCGGCTGGGCTTCATACTTGTCTTTGAACGGCTTATGCCGTCCCCCGGCCAGGCAGGAGGAAGTGCATGGAAACCCTGAAAAAGATCGTGACCAACCAGTACTTTCCCGCCGGCGCCGTGCTCACCGCCGTGCTCCTGTTCTGGGTGGTGGGCATGCTGGGCGGCCTGTCGCTCCTGAACAACAGCCAGCCGCCGCTGACCACCCTCACCTGGATGCTGTTCGTCTACTCGGCCGCGGTGCTCACCCCGCTCGCCGGCCTCCTGGCAGCCCTTGACCTGCTCCGCCGGTGGCGCAGCAACCGGACCGCGGCCTCCGCGCCCGTTGAACATACTGACCCTGCCGCCATGCCGGCGTCGGACCCTGCTCCGGTGCCGCACCCCGCCCCGGCAGAGGCTGCCCCGCAGTCCGCAGCGCCGGCCCCGCAGTCCAACGCCACGGCCCCCAGGCCGGCCCAGCCCGCATCGAAGCCGCGGCCCGGGCGCAACGAAGCAGCCTGAGCGCAGCTAGCGCCCCTTCAGCGCGTTGAGCGCTTCCTCCGCGTGGTCCAGGGCGTGGGCGAGCCGCTCACCGGGTTCCGGCAGCGAGAACAGGAACCCCTGCAGGGAATCGCACTCCAGTGCCGTGAGGTAGTCCGCCTGCGCCGGCGTTTCAATACCCTCCGCCGTGACGGTCAGGCCCAGGCTGTGGGCCATGTTGATCATGGAACTGAGGATGGGCAGCCGTTCGTTGCCGGTGCGCACCATGGAGACGAAGGTCTTGTCGATCTTGACGGTGTCCACCGGCAGGTCCTGCAGCCTGCCGAGCGAGGAATAGCCGGTGCCGAAGTCGTCCAGGGCCACGCGGGCACCTGCATCCCGCAGGGTGCTGAGCTGGTTGATCAGGCTGCAGTCGGCGTCGAAGAAGACGCTCTCCGTCACCTCGAGGACCAGCTGGTAAGGGGCAACGCCGCTCGCTTCCGCGAGGCCGAGGACGGTCCCGGCGAAATCCGGTTCCTGCAGCTGGACACCGGAAACATTGACCGCCAGGGACCGCGACGGGTCCTCGCTCAGCCAGTCCGCCAGTTGCACCATGGCGGATGCCATCACCTCGGCACCGACCTCGCTGATCAGTCCGGTGCGCTCGGCCAGCGGAATAAAGACCGACGGCGGCACGCGTTCGCCGCCGCGGTCCCACCGTGCCAAGGCCTCCAGCTGGACCACCTGGCCCATCCGGTGGGAGACGATCGGCTGGAAATCCACGGTGATTTCGCCGCGCGGGACGGCCAGCTGCAGGCCGCTTTCCATGTGGGTGCGCTGCACCAGGGCCTGCATCATGTCCGGGTGGAAGCGCAGGAACCGGTTCTTCCCGGCGGCCTTCGCCGCGTACATGGCGATGTCCGCGTGGCGGAGGAGCTCCGACGGGCCCACGCTGTCCTGGCCCAGGGACGCCAGGCCCAGGCTGAGCCGGGGCCGCAGCACGGTCCCGCTGATGGTCACCGGCACGTGCAGGCAGCGCACGATGCATTCGGCGATCGCGTCCGCGTCGGGGCAGGCCGTCAGCAGCACCACGAACTCGTCGCCGCCCAGCCGCGCCACCACGTCCGCCGTGGGAACGCAGCCGCGCAGCCTTCGCGCCACTTCGATGAGCATGTCGTCGCCGGCCTGGTGGCCCAGGATATCGTTGACTTCCTTGAAATCGTCCAGGTCCAGCAGCAGCACGTCCACGGTCTTCAGCCGCGGCTCCTGCAGGGACCCGACCAGGGCCTCGTTGAACACCGCCCTGTTCGCCAGCCCCGTCAGCGGGTCCTGGAACGCCATGGTCCGCAGCTTTTCGGCCTGCGCGGCGAGGTCCAGCATGGCCTGCTGCGCCTGCTCCTGGGCTTTCCGGCGGGGCGTCACATCACGGAAGCTCCACACCCTGCCCACGATGTTCTCGCCCACGCGCTGCGGCCGGGAATAGCGTTCAAAGGTACGGCCATCCTTGAAGTCCACCACGTCGTGGCTTTCAGCGGCCGGATTGTCCTGGAGTTCACCGAGCCGGGCCATGAAGGCTGGCAGGTCCGCCACCTGCTCCACAATGAGGCGCATGACAGGTTCGTCGCTGTCCCCCTCCATGAGTTCAGGCGGGATGCCCCACATGGTCAGGAACTGGTCGTTGAATCCTGCCACCCGCCCGTCGTTGCTGATCACCAGGATGCCGTCCGCGGTGGATTCAAGGGTGGCGGTGAGCAGGGACATGGCTTGCCGGAGGTTGGTGTCCTCGGTTTTGCGGTGCGCCATGCTGCGCACCGAGAGCAGGAGGCGCGGACCGGCATCAGTCTCCGCTGGCGCGTCGCCTGGCGCCGGTTGGGGGAACAGGGCGGCGGCCACCTCTGCGGAGAATTCTGTCCCATCCCGGTGCAGCCAGCTCATCTCCCGGGGCGGGTGCTGTTCCTGCGGTTGCCTCAGCAGCAGCTGGAACATCTGCTCCACCTCGTTGCGAGACCCTGCCGCGAGCAGCGACCGCTGGTCCATTCCGATGAGTGCTTCCTGGCTGAACCCCAACAGCGTTGCAGCTGCGGCGTTGGCTGCAAGGATGGTCCCGTCCTCGTCCAAGGCGAGAAGGGCGTCCGGTGCCGCCTCCACAATGGCGCCGAACCTTCGTAATGCCACATTGTCGCCACGGCCGCGAAAACCGGTCATTGCACCACCCCTTCGCCATCATAAATGGCACCTGCGCAAATTGGAGGAGTAGCGCCAAATACGTTAAAAGACTGTTGTCCGCGGTGATGCCGCGGACATGAAAAAGCGCCGTCCTCCAAGGGAGTCCGGCGCCTTTCGCTAATGAATCAGGGGTGCTGTTACACCCGGCGTCCGCTGCGGTTCGTGACTGCCCCGTAGATGAGCAGCACGACGATCGAGCCGAGGATGGCCAGCAACCAGGTCCTGAGATCGAAGAATTCGGCCAGGCCGCCGCCAAAGATCAGCGATCCGATCCAACCGCCAAGAATGGCCCCTACAACGCCGAGGACCATGGTTACCACCCAGCCGCCACCCTGGCGGCCCGGCAGGATCGCCTTCGCGATAGCGCCAGCTATCAGGCCCAAAATGAGAAATCCGAGAATGCCCATGTTGTCACTCCTTGTCAGTAAGTTATGCCGGGTCCCCCAACTCCGGTTCCCTCATTCAATCAGCATGCTTACTTACCTGCAAGGGTTTGAATATCACAGGATGACTGTCAGTTTGCCGGAATTGCAGGCCGCCTTTAAGCCGGTCAAACCGGCTGGCTAGTATTGGGTATTCGCGAACGAAGACCAAGGAGCCCCGGCATGTCCAGCCATTCCCACCGCCCGCGGGCCATCTTCCTGGACGTCGACGGCACGTATGCAGACCACGGATTGGCGCCGCAGGCGCACGTGGACGCCGTGCGCACCGCCCGCCGGCTGGGCCACCTTGTCTTCGTATGCACGGGCCGGCCGCTTTCCATGGTTCCGGACCACATCCTCGACGCAGGCTTTGACGGCACCATCACCGGCGCCGGCGCCCGGGTGGAGCTGGAAGGGGAGGTCCTCAAGGATACGCGCTTCAAGCCCGAACTGGCCCGGCTCATCGTGGACACGCTGGACGCCCACGACGCCGCCTACATCCTCGAGGCGCCTGAGGCCCTGCATGCCCGCGCCGGCATGGACCAGCGCCTCCGCCGGGTGCTCGCCCCCGTCTTCGCCGGCCGCGTCCGCCACGACGGCGTCCTCATGACGGACGTCGATCCGGTGGAGGACATCCTGGGCCCGGTGCAGTACAGCGATGACGTGCGCGGGATGTCCTTCGCCAAGATTTCCTGCTTCGACTCGCCCGTGCCACTACCCAGGCTGATGGGCGCCTTGGGGCCGGAGATCGGCCTCATCCCGAGTTCGCTCTCCGCTCTCGGCGACGGCGCCGGCGAGATCTTCATGGCGGGTACGCACAAAGCAGTGGGCATCGCGGTTGTGGCTGCCCGCCTGGGACTGGACCGTGCGGACATCGTGGCCATCGGCGACAGCGCCAATGACATCGAGATGCTTGAATACGCCGGCATCGGCATCGCAGTGGAAGGCGGCCATCCAGACGTCCTCGCCGTCGCCGACAAGGTCACCGCAGGGCCGGCCGGCAACGGCGTTGCCCTGGCGTTCGCCGAGCTGGGACTCCTGGACTAGGCGTACCCGGCCAGGTTTCAGCCCACGGCCGCCGAAGCGGCAAAGGCACCTGCAGAGGTCCCAAGGCCGCGCACCACCCAGCCTTCCTCCCGCCACGCCGGCGCATCCAGTGCGTTGCGTGCGTCCAGCACCACCCGGCGCCGGACCAGCGAGCCGGCAACGGCCGGGCGCAATCGGCGGTACTCGTCCCACTCGGTCAGGAGCAGGACCAACTCGGCCCCCTCAAGCGCGCGCGGCGTTGACGCTTCGAAGCGGAGGCGGGGGTAGCGCAGCCAGGCATGGTTCACTGCCTGGGGGTCGGTCACGGTGACGTGCGCGCCGGCGGCAGCGAGCCGGTCGGCGACATCCAGGGCGGGGGAGTCGCGGATGTCATCGGTGTCCGGCTTGAAGGAGGCGCCAAGGACAGTAATGGCGCGTCCGGCCAGGGTGCCGCCGCAAAGCCCGCGCGCCAGGTGGACGGTGCGCTCGCGCTGGCCCATGTTCACCGAGTCCACCAGTCCCATCCAGTCCCGGATGGCGGGGATTCCGAGCGCCGCGGCATGGGTGCGGAAGCTGCGGATGTCCTTGGGCAGGCAGCCACCGCCAAAGCCCAGGCCGGCATGCAGGTACCGGCTGCCGATCCGGGGGTCCAGGCCCATCGCCTCGCTGAGTTCCGCCACGTCCGCGCCCGAAGCGTCGCACAGTTCGGCGACGGCATTGATGAAGCTGACCTTGGTGGCCAGGAACGCGTTCGCTGCCGACTTGATCAGTTCGGCAGTGGCGAAGTTGCAGACCAGCCGCGGTATCCCTGCCGCCAGGAGTGGTTCGTAGACAGCATCGAGGACAGCCGTCACGCCCAGCGGCGCCCCGGTGGCTTTAGTGAAGGCGGCAGCGCGGCCGCCGTCGACGCCGTACACCAGCCGGTCGGGCACCAGCGAGTCCTTCACCGCGGTGCCCTGCCGGAGGAACTCGGGGTTCCAGCCCAGCAGTACGTCCGGTCGTTCGGACATCAGGCGGCGAAGCAGTTCCACGGTGCCAACGGGCACCGTGGATTTGCCTACGACGACGGCGCCAGCGGCCAGGTGCGGCAGCAGGGCTTCCGCCGCGGAGACAAGGAAGGTGAGGTCGGCGGCGTCGGACGTTTTGTCCTGGGGCGTCCCCACGCAGAGGAAGTGCACCTGGGCGTCCGTGGCATCGGCGGCCTCCGTGGAGAACCGGAGCCTTCCGGTGGCCCGGCCGTGCTGCAGGAGCTCGTCCAGCCCGGGTTCGTGGAACGGTGCGCTTCCGGAGGCGAGCTGTGCCACTTTGTGATGGTCGACGTCGATGCCCACCACCGTGTGCCCCATGGACGCCAGGGTGGCGGCGTGGACCGCGCCGAGGTAGCCGCAACCGATGACAGAAACTTTCATAGCCTTGCTCCCTTGACGTTGGTTGTGCGTGTGAGGACAGGACCGCTGGCGATGACGTCCGTGTAGTGGCGGACCAGTTCCCGGCAGAGCGCGGGCCAGGTCCGGTCCTGGACCGAGGCGTGGGCCGCGGCCGCGAACGCCCGGCGCTTGGCGTCGTCGCCCACCAGGTCCTGCACGCGGGCACGCATGCCGGCCAGATCCCCGGGTTCGTAGAGCCATCCGGTCCGCGAATTTTCCACCAGGTCCAGCGGGCCGCCGCGGCCGGTGGCCACCACGGGTACGCCCGATGCCATGGCTTCCTGGATGGTCTGGCAAAAGGTCTCGAACTCGCCCGGATGGACGAAGAGATCGAAGGATGCCATGGCGCGGGCCAGGTCCTCGCCGCCGAGGAATCCGGTGAAGGCCGCGTCCGGCAGGGCCTCTTCCAGGGCCGACCGCTGGGGCCCGTCGCCCACCACCACCAGCCGGGTATTGGGGATTGCGGTGAGGGCAGCAAGGTCTTCCACCTGCTTCTCCACGGCAAGCCTGCCGACGTAGCCGATGATCCGCTCCCCGCCGGGGGCCACCGAAGCCCGCCAGCCGCCGTCGCGCTTGTCCGGCGAAAACCGCACGGTGTCCACGCCGCGGCGCCACATCCGGACCCGCGGGATCCCCCGGCCGCGCAACTGGTTCAGCGCGAACGTTGAGGGGGCCAGGGTGCGGGTGGCCAGCAGGTGGATGTTCTCCACACGGCTCCAGGCCCAGTTCTCGAGGAAGGGCACGCCATACCTGGCGGCATAGCTGGGGACCTCGGTCTGGTAGATGGCCACGGCCGGGATGCCCAGCTGGTGGGCGGCCTGCGCGGCCCGCCAGCCCAGTACGAACGGCGAGGCGAGATGGACGACATCAGGTGCGTAGTCGGCAAGGATGCGCTTGACCCGGTACACACCGCCCATCGCCACCCGGACATTCGTGTATCCCGCCAGCGGAACTGCGGGAAGCCTGTGGATCTCCGCACCGTTGACGTAGGCCGGTGCTTGGCTGTCGTGGGCGGACGGGGCGATGACCAGGACGTCGTCGCCCCGGTTCTGGAGGTGGTCCAGCACCCGCAGGATGGAGTGCGTGACTCCGTTCATCAGCGGCAAAAATGATTCAGCAACAATCGCGATCCTCACCCTTCAACCGTGGGCGCCGTCCTTGAAATGGCGGGGGAGAAAGCGTTACCCGGAAGAGAAGGCCGGGTGAACAACAGATCGGCGGGTTCAAAAAAATTACTAAGTAGGCTTGGCATCTGATGCTAAGCATGCTTACGGTAGAGGTGCAGTCAGCGCAAAGCCTCAAGCAGCCGGGGCGGAAGCCGGACACTTGGGAAACCCCCGGTCCGGTACGTCCATCGCTGGCAGACCCAGTGCAAAGACAGATCCAAGGAGAGTCATGCTCAACAGGAACAATCTTGAAGACCTGCTCAACCGCGGCGGCCACGTTGTTGGATCCGACGGCGCGAAGATCGGCTCGATCGGACAGCTGTACGCCGACGACGACACGGGCGAGCCCACGTGGGTCACCGTCAAGACGGGCCTCTTCGGCACCTCCGAGTCTTTTGTGCCCGTTGAGGGCGCACACCACCAAGGCGACGACCTCGTGGTTCCGTACACCAAGGAACACGTCAAGGATGCCCCCCGTGTAGACGCGGACGGGCACCTCACCCCCGAGGAAGAGGACCGCCTCTACACCTACTATGACCGCGGCGCCCGGACCTACACCGAAGCGCGTACCGGCACGGAGCGGGACGTCGACCTGCAGGGCGACGCCGACTTGAACGCCGGCACCCCTACGACCGGACTTACCGCCGGCCGGGACACTTACGACCGCGACGAGACCGCGCGCGGAACCGTCGGCCACGACACGTCGGGGCCGACCACCGATGACGCCATGACGCGTTCCGAGGAACGGCTGCACGTCGGCAAGGAACGGGAAACCACCGGCCGCGCACGGCTGCGGAAGTACGTCACCACTGAGAACGTCACCAAGACGATCCCCGTGGAACGTGAGGAAGTCCGCGTTGAGCGCGAGCCCATCACTGACGCGAACCGCGGCGCCGCCCTCGACGGACCGGCGATCAGCGAAGAGGAGCACGAGGTTGTCCTCCACGAGGAACGCCCGGTCGTCGAGAAGGAAGCCGTTCCGGTGGAGCGGGTCCGGCTGGACAAGGACGTGGTCCGCGACGACGTCACGGTGAATGAAGAAGTCCGCAAGGAGAACATTGACACGGATGGCGACACCCGCCGCTGATCCGGTCCCCGCAGGCTGAACCCCGCGCCTGGAGGCGCACCGCCACAGCGGCACCTTCAGAGCGTTAGACGGCGCCGGGAGTCCCACCGGGACTCCCGGCGCCGCTGTGTGCCGTCATGGCCGTGGCCTGCCGGCACAAAAATGCTGGTGCAGCCGCAACAACGGCGCCTGCACCAGCCAGTAGGACGAATATCTTCAGAACTTACGGTTCATCTCTCATTCGCGGCTCCTGTTTTCCCGGTTTACGGATTCCGGGCCCGTAGCTGGCGTGTCCGAAACCGGAAGCCAGCGAAAATCGCAGTACACCCTCGGCGGGGGTCGGTGGTGGTATCAGATATCAATTTTACGGCCCGCCCCGGGAAAAAGCGCCGGGGCGGTGTGCACTGATTATGCGGCCGTCAGGCGCCTGTCGTTCGCAGGCGCGGGGCACGCCCCGTGACACCATGGAACACGATGAAACTGCGTGCTGATCAGACCGGAGACCGTGGCCTTCCCATGCCCCTGTGGCTGCAGGGCGCCCTCGAGACGGCGCAGGCTGCCATCATTTCCGCGCTGGTGGTGGTGGCGCCTATCGTGGCTGTCTGGGCCACTGCCGGATTCCGGAACGGCCAGTTCGAGGTCCTCGCCCGCCTGGCCGGGCAGTCCTGGCTCCTGGTCCACGGCGTTCCGCTGGAACTTGCTGGCGCCGGGCCAGCCTCCGCTTCCCACGGCACTTCGGACCTCCTGAGCCTGGTACCCCTCGGCCTGACCCTGATCCCCTTCCTCCTGGCATGGCGAGCCGGCCGGCGGTTGGCGCGCGCCTCCTACACGGACCAGCTCTGGCAGGCGCTGCTGGGGTCGTGGGCGGTGTATGCCGCGTTCGGTGCCGCCACCGGCTTCGTGTGCCGGACGCCCGACGTCGTCATCAACCTTTGGTACGCCCTGCTGGTTCCGCTGATCCCGTACGGGTTGGGCATGGTGGTCGGAGCCCGGAGGGAAGCGGGGTCCTGGAGCCGGCTGATCGGTGTGGACGCAGTGGACTGGATCTCCCGCACCAGCCAGCACTCACGCTGGGCCGGCTCGTATTTCGCTTCCGCCGCGAAGGCAGGTTTCGTGGCGGTGGCCGCCGCACTCACCCTGGCCGCCGTCCTGCTGGCCGTCGACCTGTTCATCCACTGGAACCTGGTGGTGGCAGTCTATGAAGCGCTCGACCCCGGCCCGGTAGGTGGTGCCGCCCTCACCATCGCGCAGCTTGGGTTCCTGCCGAACCTGGTGGTGTTTGCCCTGGCCTGGACCTCGGGCGCCGGATTTGCGATGGGCGCCGGTTCCCAGGTGGGACCCCTGGGCACGGCTGTGGGGCCACTGCCTTCGGTCCCTGTGCTGGCAGCCATTCCCTCGGGGCCCCTGGATTACGCCTTCGTGGCACTGATCGTCCCCGTGCTGGCCGGAGCCGTTGCCGGCTGGTGGTTCCTCAGGGAAGGCGAAAACCACTTCGACGAATGGCTCGCCATCAAGGTCCGGGCGCGCTGGTTCACGGCGACGGTGTCCACCCTGGTGCTCGGCGTGCTGGTCGGCGCGGCGGGAGGGCTGCTGACGGTCTGCCTGGCCTGGGTGGCCAGGGGATCGGCCGGCATTGGCCGCCTGACCGACATTGGACCTGACC
This sequence comes from Arthrobacter sp. MAHUQ-56, assembly GCF_019710585.1. Taxonomy (GTDB): domain Bacteria; phylum Actinomycetota; class Actinomycetes; order Actinomycetales; family Micrococcaceae; genus Arthrobacter. The sequence continues at coordinate 142,483 of NZ_JAIFZQ010000007.1, forward strand.
CATTCTGGACGGCCCTGTGGGTGGCCGCGGAGGTGGGGGCCGGCGTCGTGATTGGCTACGCAGCGGGCCCGTGGCTGGAACGCGAGAAAATCGTTGCCGCGGAACAGGATGTGGAACTGGTCCGCTAGGACCAACGGCCGTGGCCGGGCTACCGCACCCGGGTGGGCAGCACATCCTGGAACTGCACCATGCAGGCGTGGGTGGCGCAGTCGGTCAAGGCGCGGGCCACGCAGGCCTGGTACTCGCGCACCTGGTCAAAGAACACCATGGTGCTGACGATCAGCAGCACCATGACAGCGGCGACCACCAGGCCTGAAATGGTGCCGAACAGCACCAGCCTGGATTCCCTCAGCCGGACCGCCCTGACCAGCAGGACCACGCCGAGGACAATCCCGGCGGCCGTGAGGAACGTGGTCAGCCACAGGTAGTTGACGTCAAGCTGGTAGACGAAGAACGCGCCGAGCACGGAGACAACGAACATGCGGAACAGGGTGTGGGTCTTGGCGAGGGAGGCCTTGGCCGCCTCGCTGGGCGCAGGCCTGGCCTGCTGCTTCCCGCCCTGCCCCGGTGTGCTGTTCATGTTTTCCAGCGTACGCGAGCGTGCACCTAAGCTGGACCAATGCGAATCGTCGTCCTCGTTTCCGGAACCGGGTCCAACCTCCAGGCCGTCATCGACGCCGTGAAGGCGGGCCAGCTCGACGTCGAGATCGCGGCGGTGGGGGCAGACCGTGAAGGCACGTTCGGCGTCGAGCGCTCCGCCGCGGCGGGCATCCCCACGTTCGTGGTGGACTTCAAGGCCTATCCGGACCGGGCCGACTGGAACGCCGCGCTGACCGAAGCCGTGGCCGCGTACAAGCCGGACGTGGTGGTTTCCTCCGGCTTCATGCGGATCGTCAGCCCGGATTTCATCGACGCGTTTAACGGCCGGTACCTCAACACCCACCCCGCGCTGCTCCCGGCTTTTCCCGGAGCCCACGGCGTGCGGGACGCCATGGCCTACGGCGTGAAGGTGACCGGCTGCACCGTGCACTGGGCCGACGCCGGCGTGGACACCGGACCCATCATCGCCCAGGAGGCCGTGGCTATCGAGGAGTCGGACACCGAGGAGACGCTGCACGAGCGCATCAAGGTCGTCGAACGCAGGCTCCTGGTGTCTACCTTGGCCGCCCTCGCCGCCCACCCCTCGTTCTCCGCGTCCTGAAGCCGGCCTCGACGTGCGCGAAAAGGAACCTGCGTGTCGACTATGAGCGGCCGCGTCGCCGAACGCCCTACTCGAGGCGGCGCTGGCGGGTTTCGGGGGAGAAGAACGCCATCCACAGGACGGCGGCCAGCACCAGCGCCCCTGCCAGCGCAAAGGACGTGGCCAGCCCCAGTTCGGGCCAGAAATAGTTCGCGAAGATGAGCGGACCGAACCCGGCCCCCAGCCGCGAGAACGTCGACGCCCAGCCGAACCCGGTGCCGCGCAGCTCAGTGGGGTAGAGCTCTGAGACGTACGCATAGAGCACCGGGATGGCCACCTGGACCACGAACCCGAACACCAGCAGCCAAAACACCGCGGCCGTGGGGATATCCACCACGATCGCCACGATGACCAGGGTCAGCGCGGACAGCGGGCCGGTGATGGCCAGAATCCATTTGCGGCCCACCCGCTCCACCAGCAGGGCTGCCACCACCACGCCCAGGAAGCCGACGGCCGCCATGGACGCAGTGGTCACGAACGCCTTGTATTCGGCGAACCCGGCCCCAATCAGGATCCGCGGCATCCAGGTCAGCGACAGGTAGTACACCAGGAGGATGCTGAAGAAGAGGGACCACGCAGCGGCGGTGATCTTCCAGTTGAACTGCCAGACGGAGCGGAGCTGCGTCCAGGCGCTGCCGGCCGAAAGCCGCGGCACATCCCTGGCATCGGGCAGGCTGTAGGCGCGCGCCTCTGCTCCGGTGGCTGCCACCAGCCCGTCGATGATCCGGGCCGCCTCCTCGCGGCGGCCCTTGCGGATCAGGAACAGCGGCGACTCAGGGACGCTGCGGCGGACCCAGAACACCAGCAGTGCCGGCAGCACCATGACCAGCATGGTCAGGCGCCAGTCACCGTACAGTGCCACCAGCCCGGCGGAGACGAACCCTGCCAGGGCGGCCCCGATGGGCCACCAGCCGTCCATCGCCGTCAGCACCTTCCCGCGCTGCTTCCGCGGAGTGAACTCACCCACCAGGGCGTAGTCCACCGGGATGCACCCGCCCAGCCCGAAGCCGGCCATGAACCGGAAGACGCAGAACCACGCAAAGTCCGGAGCAAACGCACCGAGCACGGTGAACACGGAGAACAACAGCAGCGTGGCGGTGAATGCCTTTTTGCGCCCGACCGTGTCAGCAATCGTGCCCCAAATAAAGGCGCCCAGCGCCATGCCGACCAGGTTGGCGGTGCCCACCCAGGCCGCGTCGCCGGCGGTCAGGGACCAGTGCTTGGACAGCAGCGGGATCAGGATGCCGTTCAGGGTCACGTCCCAGGCATCGAACATGAAGCCCAGGCCCCCGATCAGGAAGATCCTGCCCTGGACTTTCCAACGCCAGGGCAGTTCCTGGACCACCTGTTCGCCGCTGGGCACAGTGGTGTAAGTATTCATCGCCGCCTCCTGGGAAAACTCTAGCCCGGCCCCGGGTGTTCATACTCGGGCGGACACACCTGCCGAAGCTGCGCTTCGCGATAAACTGGCCGTATCCCCACCAACCGCGGCACTGGTCCGCGAGATAAGACGGAGACATTTGTGAGCTTCACGCAGCATGAGCGCGTATCCATTGACCGTGTACCCATCCGCCGGGCCCTGATCTCGGTTTACGACAAGACCGGCCTGGAGGAGCTCGCCAAGGGCCTGCACGAGGCGGGCGTGAAGCTGGTGTCCACCGGCTCCACGGCCAAGAAGATCGCCGCCGCGGGCATCCCCGTCCAGGAGGTGGAGGAAGTGACCGGGTCGCCTGAGATGCTGGACGGCCGCGTCAAGACCCTGCACCCGCGCGTGCACGGCGGCATCCTGGCCGACCGCCGCGTCGCGGCGCACATGGAGACGCTCACGCAAATGGACATCGAGCCGTTCGACCTCGTCGTGGTGAACCTCTACCCGTTCGTGGAGACCGTCAAGTCCGGTGCCGCGCAGGACGACGTCGTCGAGCAGATCGACATCGGAGGCCCCGCCATGGTGCGCTCGGCAGCGAAGAACCACGCCGCCGTCGCCATCGTGGTGGATCCGTCCTTCTACGGCCAGGTGGTGGAGGCCGCAGCCGCCGGTGGCTTCGACCTCAAGACCCGCCGCCGCCTCGCGGCCAAGGCCTTCGCCCACACCGCGTCCTACGACAATGCGGTTGCCACCTGGACCGCCAGCCAGTTCCTTGACGAGGACGGCGACGGCGTCATCGACTGGCCCGCCTACGCCGGCTTGTCGCTGGAACGCTCAGAGGTCCTGCGCTACGGCGAGAACCCGCACCAGCAGGCCGCCCTCTACGTGGACAACGCCGCGCCCGTGGGCATCGCGCAGGCAGACCAGCTGCACGGCAAGGCCATGAGCTACAACAACTTCGTTGACGCTGACGCCGCCCTGCGCGCCGCCTTCGACTTCAGCGAGCCGGCCGTCGCCATCATCAAGCACGCCAACCCGTGTGGCGTCGCAGTTGGCTCCGCCGACGCCGCCGACCCCATCGCCGACGCACATGCCAAGGCCCACGCCTGCGACCCCGTCTCCGCATACGGCGGCGTCATCGCCGCCAACCGCACCGTCACCGCCGGCATGGCCGACACCGTCAAGGACATCTTCACCGAAGTGGTCATCGCGCCAGGCTTCGAGCCCGAAGCCGTGGAGATCCTGTCCAAGAAGAAGAACATCCGCCTCCTCGCCCTGCCCGAGGGCTACGGCCGCTACCCCACGGAGTTCCGCCAGGTCTCCGGCGGCATGCTGGTCCAGGTCACCGACAAGGTGGACGCGGAGGGCGACAACCCCGCCAACTGGACCCTCGCCGCCGGTGAGGCCGCGGATGAGAAGACCCTCGCGGACCTCGCCTTCGCCTGGACCGCCTGCCGGGCAGCCAAGTCGAACGCGATCCTCCTCGCCGAGAACGGCGCAGCGGTGGGTATCGGCATGGGCCAGGTCAACCGCCTGGATTCCTGCCGGCTGGCCGTGGAGCGGGCCAACACCCTGGGCGTGAAGGTGGAGTCCGACGTCGACGGTGCCGGCGGTGCCTCCAACGCCGACGCTGCCGGCGCACCGGAGCGGGCCCGCGGCGCCGTGGCAGCTTCGGACGCGTTCTTCCCGTTCGCTGACGGACTGCAGATCCTGATCGACGCCGGCGTCCGGGCAGTAGTGCAGCCCGGCGGATCCGTGCGTGACGACGAGGTAATCGCCGCCGCCAACGCGGCCGGCATCACTATGTACTTCACGGGAGCCCGCCACTTCTTCCACTGATCCCCATCAATAGATCGTGTTAAAGACGACGGCGCCCGTCCCCTCGGTGGGGACGGGCGCCGTCGTCGTTTGTTCGTTGAGCCGTGGCCCGGTGCGTGCCTAGCGTTCCGGGCCGGGGGAGCCGGATTCTGGTTCTCCAGTGCCCGCGCCCCTCTGCTTGAGACGCGGACCTTCCTCCGGAAACCGGAGCTCCCGGGGCTTGGCTTCCGCCATCCGTTCCTCTGTCCAGTACTCGAGGACCTCGTCGGGTGACTGGTTCAGGTCGACGTGGCTGACGTCGCCCTGGCTGGCCCCGCCGTGGCCCGGCGCTGGTTCTTTATGCTGCTGCTGCACTGTTGTAGGTGGCCTCGATGACGGAGCCCCAGTACGGGCCGTACATCACTGCGGAGCGGTTGTAGCCGTAGCTGTTGATGGAGTTCTGCAGGCCGTCGGAGCTGGTGCCGATGAACCACGGGCCGCCGGAGGAGCCGCCGGTCATATCGCAGGGAATGCCCTGGCTGCCGAACTGCGGGTTGTTGGGGTCGTCCGTTGCCGTCCCGGTGCAGCTCTTGAGCGTCTCACCGTTGAACGGTGCTGCGGCGGGGTAGCCGTAGGACTTGTAGGTCAGCCCGCGGGCCTGGTTGAAGGCCACACCCGAGCCGCCGACCACGGACGTCAGGGTCTGGTTCTGCGTGTTGCGGTTCACCACGGCGAACCCGGTGTCGTAGGTCATGTCGCCGTTGGTGACCCACTGGGTGGGGGCGTACAGGGCACGTGCGGCCCATTTGCCGTAGGGGGCGTTGCCGTTTTCGTAGGCGGGCACGAAGACGAAGTTGGTGGCGTAGGCGCCGGGGCCTTCGTTCACGCAGTGACCGGCCGTGGACACCGTGCTGCCGTTGGCTGAGGAGACGGCGTTGCCCGAGCAGACGTAGTTCGACCCGCCCAGGGTGAAGAAGACCTTGCCGATGTGGGAGACGGGGACTTCGCTCTGGGCGATGGTCTGCTTGCCCCTGGTGGCCTTGGTGGTGCTGGCCTTGCCCTTTTCCACGATGTCGGCGCTGGAGCGGTTGCCGCGTTCCAGGGCTTTCCCGGCCAGGACGTCTCCGGGGATGGCGCTCTGCATCCGCTCGGCGGTCCAGTAGTCGGCGGCACCTGCTGCCTCCACGGACGCCTTGGTGACCGAGGGATTCGCCTGGTCCCCGGACGGTGCCGGTGCAGCGGAAGCTCCGCCTGCTGAGGTGAGTGCCAGCACGGCGGCTGCCGAGAAGGCCAAGAGGCCGGAGGCCAGAGACCTGGTGCGTGTCATTGTTGTCCTGTCTTAACGGGGTTGGGCCCGGGGTCGGGAGTGACGTAGCGAATTTATCGTCATATGACAAGTTTGTAAACAGTAGTGACGTCTCATGTAGGGGTTGCCCGGCCCTTCCCGTCCCCGGGGGACGGGAGATGCCGACGGCGCCACACACCTAGGTGCGCCATCCCGCCGTCGTGCGTTCTCCATCGCTGTAATCCTGCTCTCAGCGCGGTAATGCGGGGGGCCCGTTGAGGTTTGAACGGGCGTCCTCGGGTAAGTTGTACATGGTGAAATAGACCGAAATTTTCACAACCAAGCCGACCCACAGGGAGACGCCCGCGCATGTCCAAGATTATCTACACCCACACCGACGAAGCGCCGATGCTGGCTACCTATTCGTTCCTGCCGATCATCGAGGCGTTCGCTTCGACAGCAGGTGTGGAGGTGGAGACCCGCGACATCTCGCTCGCCGGCCGCATCATCGCCGTCTTCGGTGACTACCTGACCCCCGAGCAGCAGATCGGTGACGCCCTTGCTGAACTCGGTGAGCTGGCAAAGACGCCGGAAGCAAACATCATCAAGCTGCCCAACATCAGCGCCTCCATCCCGCAGCTGAAGGCCGCGATCGCAGAGCTGCAGGGCCAGGGCTACGCACTGCCCGACTACCCGGACAACCCCAGCTCCGACGAGGAAACTGCCATCCGCTCGCGCTACGACAAGATCAAGGGCTCCGCCGTGAACCCGGTCCTGCGTGAAGGCAACTCGGACCGCCGCGCACCGCTGTCCGTCAAGAACTACGCACGCCAGAACCCGCACTCCATGGGCGCCTGGACCCCGGACTCCAAGACCAACGTGGCCACCATGGGCCAGGACGACTTCCGTTCCAACGAAAAGTCGGTGGTCATCGAATCCGAAGGCACCATCGCCATCCAGCTGGTCCGCGAGGACGGCTCCGTCAAGGTCCTGAAGAAGGCCTTCCCGGTCCTGGCCGGCGAGGTCATCGACGGCACCGTCATGCGCGCCGCCGCCCTCGATGAATTCCTGAAGGCCCAGGTTGCCCGCGCCAAGGAAGAAGGCGTGCTGTTCTCGGCGCACCTCAAGGCCACCATGATGAAGGTCTCGGACCCCATCATCTTCGGCCACGTGGTCAAGGCATACTTCTCCGAGCTGTTCGAAACCTACGGCAAGCAGCTCGCCGCCGCCGGCATCAGCCCCAACAACGGCCTCGCCGCCATCCTGAGCAGCCTCGAGGACCTGCCGGAGGACGTCCGCGACGGCGTCCAGAACCTGATCAAGAAGGGCCTGGAAGACGGCCCCGCCCTCGCCATGGTGGACTCGGACAAGGGCATCACCACCCTGAACGTCCCCAGCGACGTCATCGTGGACGCCTCCATGCCCGCCATGATCCGCAGCTCCGGCCACATGTGGGGCCCGGACGGCAAGGAAGCCGACACCCTCGCCGTCCTGCCGGACAGCTCCTACGCGGGCATCTACCAGGTGGTCATCGACGACTGCCGCGCCAACGGCGCCTACGACCCCACCACCATGGGCACCGTGCCGAACGTTGGCCTCATGGCCCAGGCAGCCGAGGAATACGGCAGCCACGACAAGACGTTCGAAATCCAGGAAGCCGGCACCGTGCAGGTTGTGGACGGCTCCGGCAACGTCCTGATCGAACACGAGGTCTCCGTTGGTGACATCTGGCGCGCCTGCCAGACCAAGGACGCCCCCATCCGCGACTGGGTCAAGCTGGCCGTGACCCGCGCCCGTGCATCCCAGACGCCGGCCGTGTTCTGGCTGGACGAGGAGCGCGCGCACGACGCCAACCTCATCGCCAAGGTCAACGAGTACCTGAAGGAGCACGACACCGAGGGCCTTGACATCCAGATCATGTCCCCGGTCAAGGCCATCGCCTTCACCCTGGACCGCATCCGCAAGGGCGAGGACACCATATCCGTCACCGGCAACGTGCTTCGCGACTACCTCACGGACCTGTTCCCCATCCTGGAACTGGGTACCAGCGCCAAGATGCTCTCCGTTGTTCCGCTGATGAACGGCGGCGGCCTGTTCGAGACCGGCGCCGGTGGGTCCGCCCCCAAGCACGTCCAGCAGCTGCTCAAGGAAAACCACCTCCGCTGGGACAGCCTGGGTGAGTTCCTGGCCCTGGCCGTCAGCTTCGAGCACCTGGCCACCACCACGGGCAACGCCCGTGCGCAGGTCCTGGCCGACACCCTGGACCGTGCCACCGGCACCTTCCTGCTGGAGAACAAGTCCCCGAGCCGCCGCGCCGGCGAGCTGGACAACCGCGGCAGCCACTACTACCTGGCCCGCTACTGGGCCGAGGAACTGGCCAAGCAGACGGACGACGCCGACCTGGCCGCCGCGTTCAGCTCGGTCGCCGGCGAGCTTTCCTCCAAGGAAGAGACGATCGTGGGCGAACTGGCCGAGGTGCAGGGCTCGCCGGTGGACATCGGAGGCTACTACCACCCGGACGACGCCAAGGCTTCAGCTGTGATGCGTCCGTCCGCGACGCTTAACAAGGTCATCGGCAGCCTGAGCTAGGCATCGGCGCGGCCCGGCACCTGCGGTGCTGGGCCGCTGGCCAAAAGAGGCGGTGCTCCGGGATCCCGGAGCACCGCCTCTTTCATTCAGGGTTCTGTTATGGCAAGGCAGTACCCCTGCCTCAGTTCTTGCCCTTGCCCTTGTCACCATTGTTCTTGCCGGCGTCCGTGCCGTTGCCGGAGGCAGCGCCTGGGGCAGGGGCCGGGGCGGCCTGGGACACCTTTGCTTCGGGGGCGGGGGAGGGGCTTTGCGCGGCCGCCTGCTCTGCGGCGATCCGGGCGTCCTCCGCGGCCTTGGCCTGTTGGGCGGCGAGGGCCTCGTTCAGGTCTGCCCGGACGGCCGTTGCCACGGTGGTGATGCTGCGCCGCCGGTCCTCTGAGACCCGGCCTTTCGCCTGCGCGGCCGAGAGATCGGACTCAAGTCCGTCCAGCGCTTTCAAGGCTGAGGCCGCATCGTTTTGGGACGACGCCTGTGTGACCTCCAGGACCCGTGCCTGCAGCTGGGTGGCGACGTCCCGCTGCAGGCCGTTGTTGGCGGGCGCGCAAGCACTGAGGACAATGGCTGAAAGCACCAGCGCCGAGCAGCCAAGTAACAGCCTGGCGGCGCGGCCCGGGGGGAGTGTCACGGCTCCACGCTCTTCTGAAGTTCCTGCAGGTGGTCGCCAAGGACCCCGGTCACCGCCGGGTAAGGGACGACGTCGGCGGGGGTCTGCGCTGACACGGTCATCATGACAGCTGCCACCGCGGCAGCCACCACCACGAGCCCCAGGACCAGCGCCAGCCAGAAGCGCTTTGTCCGTGTTTGGGGATGAAGATTCCGGGCGGTCGCGGCAGCGGGCTTTTCGGTTGCCGCTTCGCTGCTGGCTTCAACGCCCCCTGTTCCGGCTGCTTCCCGCAGCTCATCCACGGATTCCTCCGCGGTGATGGAGGGCGGGTGGAAAGGCATGGCCGGCAGGACGCGGGTGGTCTCGGGTGCGAGCTCACCAGGTGTCGACGCCGGGGAGACAAGCGCCTGCCGCAACGACGTTTCGATGTCGGCGGCGGTGGGCCGCTCCAAAGGTTCGATGGCGGTCATGGAGCGGATCAGCTCGGCCCACTCCGACGGTACGTCTTCGGGGATCTCTGGTGCGCGGTGAAGGCGGGCAACAGCGGATTCCACCGGGCTGCCGGGGTACTCCACGGTGCCCTTGATGCATTCAAGCAGCACAAGCCCCAACGAGTAGATGTCTGTGGCCGGAGACAGGGGCTTGCCGAGGGCCTGTTCAGGGCTGAGATAGGCGGCGGTGCCCACCATGGTGCCGGTGGCGGTCAGCCGGGTGGAGTCGACAATCCTGGCGATACCGAAATCGGTGAGTTTGGGGCGCAGCGGCTCGCCGGGGCGGATCTGGACCAGCAGGATGTTGCCGGGCTTGATGTCGCGGTGGATGATCCCAAGGCCGTGCACATATGCCAGCGCGTCAGCGATGCCGGCGCCGATGACCGAAAGCTCCTCCACGGGGACACGGCTGTGGCGGATGCGGCTGCGCAGGTCCTGGCCCTCCACAAGCTCCATGGTGAGGAAAGGCCTGGGCTCATCCGGAATCCGGTCGTCGATGCCCGCGTCAAACAGTGTGACAAGACCGGGGTGGTTCAGCGTGGCAAGAAGCTGGATCTCGGCTTCCTGCCGCTTGAGTTCGTCTGCGTCCGGAGCCTGCGGGGCAAAAAGTTTCAACGCCACGTCCCGGCCGAGGTTTTCGTCCCGGGCGCAATACACCGAGGACATCCCGCCCCGGCCTATGACATCCCCCAGTCGATAACGTCCGCCGACCACTTCATTCTTGATGGAGCTAGGCGATTCCGCCACCATGACCGTTCCTCCCGGTGCGCCGCGGCACTCTCGTACCTCAAATTATACGGGCGGTGGAGTAATGCCGACGATTGGGGGGTGCCCCGTATCCGTGACACGCCGACGGCCCGGCGGCGAACCAAAGCTGGTCCGCCGCCGGACCATTGGCTACAAGGACATGTGTGCTGGACATGTTTTGTATTTCTTTTCGTAGTTTCCGGGCGGGTCCTCCTCTCGTCAGCTCGCTGGATGCTGCCGCTTCAGGCGCATGTGTGCGGGATTGCGGATGGTGCGTGGAGGGCTGCTACGACATCCTGCGCTTGCGGAGGAGCAGGACCCCCGCGATCAGGAGCAGCAGGGCCAGGGGAACCAGTGAGGCGTCCCAGCCGGTCTTTGCAAGGCCGGTGTTGGCGAGGCCTGCGTTGCCCAGTGCCGCGTTGCCGTTGGCGGAGATGCTCCGGGGAACCTCAACGGTTGCGATGGCGCCGCTTACCGCGGTGGACCCTGCGCCAGCCGCCGGCAGGCCACCAGCGTCTGCGGTGCCGGCGGCACCGCCCGTGCCGGTGGAGTTGTCACCGGGGTTGGCTGCTCCCGGATCAGGCGTTCCCGGATCGACCGTGCCGGCGTCACCGATGGTGCCGTCGCCCGGGGTGGAGGTTCCCGGGTCAGTGGTGCCAGGAGTGCTGGCGCCGGTGTCGCTTGCGCTACCCACCCCCAGGTCAACGGCCAGGCCGACCACGGCATCAAGCCCGCCGGTGCCGGAGGTACCGGTGCCCGGATCTGCGCCCAGGTCCACAGCGGCGTCAACCCCGCCAGCGGTCCCGTCACCGATGATGCCGTTGATGTTCAGGTCCAGGGCCGCATCGAGGGCGGCGCCGAGCCCGGAGGTGTCGGCGGTACCACTGTTGGTAATGCCGCCGAGGCCGAGGTTGATGGCTGCGTCGGCGGTGAGGTCCGCCGTCGTGCCGTCCGTGGTGCCGGTGCCGTTGGTGCCGAGGCCGAGGTCGACGGCTGCTGCTGCGATGTCGGTGGTTCCGGGGTCGGTGACCGTTCCGGTGCCGAGCCCCAGGTCTACGGCTGCGTCGGCGGTGAGGTCCGCCGTCGTGCCGTCCGTGGTGCCGGTGCCGTTGGTGCCGAGGCCGAGGTCGACGGTTGCGTCGGCGGTGAGGTCGGCGGTGGTGCCGTCCGTGGTGCCGGTGCCGTTGGTGCCGAGGCCGAGGTCGACGGCGGCTGCTGCTGTGACGTCGGTGGTTCCGGTGGTGCCGGGGTCGGTGACCGTTCCGGTGCCCAAGCCGAGGTCGACGGCTGCGTCGGCAGTGAGCTCGGCGGTGGTGCCGTCCGTGGTGCCGGTGCCGCTGGTGCCCAGTCCGAGGTCGACGGCGGCTGCCGCTGCGACGTCGGTGGTCCCGGGGTCGGTGACCGTACCGGTGCCGAGGTCGACGGTTGCGTCGGCGGTGAGGTCCGCCGTCGTGCCGTCCGTGGTGCCGGTGCCGTTGGTGCCCAGCCCGAGGTTCACGGCGGCTGCTGCTGCGACGTCGGTGGTTCCGGTGGTCCCGGGGTCGGTGACCGTTCCGGTGCCGAGCCCCAGGTCGACGGTTGCGTCGGCGGTGAGATCCGCCGTCGTGCCGTCCGTGGTGCCGGTGCCGTTGGTGCCCAGCCCGAGGTCGACGTCGGCTACGGCCGCGACATCAGTGGATGTGGTGGCCGTCGGATCTGTGGCGCTTACGGTGCCCAGCCCGAGGTTCACGTCAACCGCAGCGGCGACGCCCGTTGAGTCGGCCGGCGTTGGGTCACCCAGCAGGCCCAACGACGTCGAGTCAGCGGGAGCCGCCGCCGAGATCAGTGCCGAAGCGGAGAGGTCCGCTCCGGTCGTGGTATCCGCGGCATTTGCGGCTGTGCAGCCGAGGGCCAAAAGGCCGCCGGCAAAGAGGGTGCCAAGCAGCCCCCTGCAAAGGTTGGAACTCATGGTGGATTCTCCTGAGAAAGTTGAGGTTCGGGCGCTGTTCAGCTGCCCTGGTGGCCACGTGCTGCCCCAAAAAGGGCAGACGGGTCTCAACTAGTCAGGAGAAGAACCGGGGTCGAACGACACCGGTGCGGGCGCATGCTCGGGGCTTTCGAGGCCCAGCACGGCTCCGGCAATGCGGAAGAGGTAATCGAAGGAATTAAGCCAGGCGGCAGCCCCGGAAGGTCCGGCAGGCGATCCGCCGGAGCCCGTGCCGGAGCCCGGGGCCGCAGGTGCCTGGGCAGGTAGGGGTGAAGGATCGAGGGACAGGGGGTCCTCTACGGCGATTCCAGCGGGCGCCGATTGGCCGGCAGTAGTGGCTGCCAGAAGTGCAACGGCTTGGCTTGCCGGCTGGAGCATGCTGCCCGGAAGGGACCCTTCAGCGGCGGAGTCATCCGCCTCGGAGATGTTTTCAGCGGCCCGGGAATCTGTGGCGGCGGCCGCAGGGAGCGCCCCTGCAGCAGCATCCGCAGGACTCGTCGGCAGTTCGGGGCCCGAAACGACAGCGGGCAGCTCCGGCAGCTGGACGGGCAGCGCCTCAACCCCGGTGAGAAGATCGGAAACCGGCTGGAGTACAGGTTCCAGCGCCGGGACGGACTCGGCTACAGGGGCAACGGCCACCTCCACCACATCCGCCGCCAGGCTGTCAGCAGCACCTGCGATGGGTGCTGAAACGGTTGACACGGTCCCGGCAGGAATCACCTGGCTTACCACCGGCACCGACGCAATAAGATCGTCTGCCAGTGCGGAGACCGGGGCGGCCACGGGCTGCAGCACCCCGGTGGACGCCGCAGCATCGGAAGCGGAAGCTGTGGGAATGGATTGGGCCGGTCCGGTGACGGTTTCGGCCAGGGACGAGACCGAGCTGGTGATGCCGCCCAACAGGGATGAGGAGTCAGGACCGGCGTCCGCCGCTGCGGGCGTTGAGGAGAGCGTCAGCCAGGTGACGGCGGCGGCTCCGGCAAGGAGCGCCGGGCGCAGGGCACGCCATGGCGAACTCATGAGAGCCATGCGTACCACCCCCCAGTGACTGTTGCAATCGACACTGCCTACATCGTAAGACTGCTTATTACCGAAGTCCAGAAGCGGGTAAAACAAATTTACAAACGGGAAGAGCGCACTCGAAAGCCATCAACGGCCAAACCTTGGCCGTCACGCCGCTGACCCACCGGCGAACGCCGCACCACGGCGTCGTACCCGAGCGCTGTTGGTCAGTGGCTGTCGTTTGGATAGGTGACACCCAACTGGGCACGGACCCCATCGAAGAGGCGCATAGTGTTCAGCGTGTCTTCCAGCGGCATCACCGGGCTCTCGGTCAGGCACTGCTGGATGCAGCGTGTCACCTCCCGCAGTTCATAGGCGTAGCCCTTGCCTACGACATCAAAGGTTTCTGTCCGGCGGTCCTCCCAGCCCTTGGCGATGACCAGTTCCAGGGGGTTGTTGATGGAGCCGATGCTCTGCAGGTAGCCCAGGCTCCCGGCTACGGTGGCCGTCCGGGGACCGTGGGCGAGCAGGGAGGAGGTGAGCTGCACCTGGGCGCCGTGGTTGTAGCCGAGGGTCATGGCGTTCTGGGCGTCCACGCCGTCGTCATTGACGAAGCCGGTGGCACTCACGGTCTGCGGAAAGCCGAGGGTCCCAAGCGCCCACAGCAAGGGGTAGACGGCGAGGTCCAGGAGGGCGCCTCCACCGTCCTTTCGAGCCCACAGCCTGGCCGTGGGGGAGTACGGCGCCGGAAACCCGAGGTCGGCGGTGATCCAGTGGATGTCTCCCAGTTCGCCGGACGCTGCGATTTCGAAGGCGCGCTGCATGGAAGGCAGGAACCTGCTCCAGACCGCCTCCATCAGGAAGAGCTTCCGGCTACGGGCGGCGTCGATCAGCTCCGCGGCTTCGCGCGCGTTGATGGTGAAGGCCTTCTCGCAGAGCACATGCTTGCCGGCGTTGAGCGCGGCGAGGACGATTTCGTGGTGCTGCGCGTGCGGCGTGGCGACGTAAACGACGTCCACGGCCTCATCGGCGAGAAGCCGCTGGTAGCCGGGGACTCCGCCGTCGTCCCCGTAGGCCTTGGCGAAATCGTAGGCCACGGCAAAGGCGTCCGCGGTGTCCTGCGTCCGGGAACTGACGGCGTACAGTTCGGCGTCGGCGAGCAGGGCAAGCTCCTGCGAGACGGCGCGGGCAATGCTGCCTGTTGAGATGATGCCCCAGCGCAGCGGGTCCCCTGTGGCGGAACGTGGATCCTGGTCGGACTGGCTCGAAAGCCACGGCGTGGCGATGGGGGCACTCATAGCTGCCATCCTGTCACAGCGGGTGGGGGCCCGGTGGATTCCGGCCGGCAGGAAGGGACGCGGCGGAAAGAGGCCGACGGCGGCGGAACCGGAGTCCGGTTTCCCCCGCCGGCGGCCCCGGGGCGTCACGCCGTGGCCGTGACGGCGGTCCGGCCCCGCACCGGTTCCTCCGTGAGCTTGCCCTGCTGGAGCCGGAAGCGGCGGTCCGTCTTGTTCGCCAGGGCCCGGTCGTGGGTCACTACCAGGATGGTGGTGTTGTGCTCCCGGCTGAGCGAGCTGAGGAGCTCGATGATGTGGTCACCCGTCTGCTCATCCAGGTTGCCCGTCGGTTCGTCGGCGAGGATCAGTTTGGGCTCGTTGGCCAGTGCCCGGGCGATCGCCACACGCTGCTGCTCGCCGCCGGAGAGCCTGTTGATACGCCGGTCATGCTTGGTCGGATCCAGCTGGACCTGCTCCAGCAACTCCCCGGCGCGCTGCAGCCGGGCCGCCTTGCCCATCCCGGCGAACTCCATCGGCAGCATGACGTTGTCCACCGCCGACAGGTTGGGGATCAGGTTGAACTGCTGGAACACGAACCCGATGTCGCGGCGGCGGTATTCGGTCAGCTTGGTGTCGGGCAGGCTGGCCAGGCTTACGCCGTCGACCACCACGTCCCCGCTGGTTGGCTTGTCCAGGGCGCCCAGCAGGGAAAGCAGCGTGCTCTTGCCGCTGCCGCTCTTGCCTACGATGGAGGCCAGGGTTCCCTGCTCCAGGACGAAGCTGACGTCGTTCACCGGCTTGATGGTGCGGTCTCCGGAGCTAAAGGTGCGGACCAGGTTCTTGACTTCAATCATGGCTATTCTCCTCGCAGGACTTCGATGGGGCGGATACGCGCGGTGAGCAGCGCGGGAACCAGGGCTCCGATGACGGCGACCCCGAAGACGGCGGCGATGCCGCCGGCGATCACGCCGGGGGAGGCGCTTGCGGTGACGGAGTTGAGCAGCTGGGAGGCGCCGCCGAACGGGCCACCCTGGCCGCCGGGGAAGCCGCCGCCCGCTCCGCCGCCGGGGAAGCCGCGGCCCGTGGTGGCCGTCGTGGTGGTGTTGCTGCTGATGAGGGCAGACGCGATGCCGCCGCTGGCGAAGGAGGCGATGGCCGCGCCCACCGCACTGCCGAGGGCGGCCAGGACCAGGGCTTCCAGGACGAACTGGAGCCCGATGGTGCGGTTCGGTGCGCCGATCGCCTTCAGTACGCCAATTTCCCGGCGGCGCTCGCGGACCAGCATCACCATGATGAGCAGGATGATGATCCCGGCGGTGCCCAGCGCGGCGATGAAGGCGACGAAGGAAATGTTCTTCACGCTGTTAAGGGAGTTGAGGGCGGTCTGCAGGTTCTGGCCCTGCGTGACATCCGCCTTGTCGGTGCCGAGGGCGGCCTGCAGGGCCGCCTTGGTGGCGGCGACGTTTTCCAGGGAGTCGACGGTGACGATCATGCTGGACAGTTCACCCGGCGTTCCGGCGAGGGCCTGGGCGGTGGGGAGCGTCACGTAGGCGGCGTTGTTGCCGAAGGCGGTGCCGGCGTCGAACACTCCGGCCACGGTGTAGGTCTGGTCGCTGATGGTGAAGGTGGAACCGACGGCCAGGTTGTTCTTCCCGGCCAGGGTGGTGCCCAGCAGGGCGCTGGTGGATACTGCCGAATAGTCGCCCAGCCCGGCGCCCTGGGTGATGTCCAGGGCCTTGCCCGTGGTGTCGAGCTCCGCCCCGATGCCGGTCAAGGTGATCGGCAGGGACCGGGCGGGCTGCGCGGTTCCGGAGGCGCCAGCCGTTCCGTTGGCCTGCTGGTTGCGGTTGCCCAGCGTACCCGCGTCCACTGCGGCGGTGAGGCTGGTGGTCAGTGTTGCGGCGGCCTGGCCGCCAGGTCCGCCCTGTCCGCCGGGGCCCGCCTGGGTTCCGGCCTGGGTTCCGGCCGCGGTCTGCGCTGCCGCCTCACTGGCGTTGCGGAGCCGCAGGGAGGAGGTCCCGACGACGGCACTAACGTTCGCCACGCCGCTGGCCGTGGCCGCCTGGTCGGCGGTGAGGGGCTCACCGCCGCCTTCGAAGCCTTGCCCGCCCGCGGGATTGACGGTCAGGACGGTGCCAACGGAGGCATTGAGCTCCTGCACTTTCGCTCCAACGGCCTGGTTGGCCACCAGCATGGCCAGGGCCAGGCCGATGGCGACTGCCAGCACCGCGACGACGGCTGCAGTGCGGACCTTGTTTCTGACGGCATTGCCTGCGCTTCGGGCGAGGACGCTCACGTTACTCCTATTGTTCAGGCGCCGGCGCGGAAGGCCGGCTTCGCCTCCACCTTCACCGGGGATGCTGTGCAGGAATCCGGCCCTGCCTGTGTTTGGGCTGTGAACTGCGCTGGCGTGGTCCGCAAACGCCGGAAAGCCCGGCCCCACGAGTGAACTGGTCCCCAAAAGTTGGACTCGTGAATGTGCGAAGAGTCCACTTTAGCGTCCAGTGATCCGTTACTTCTCAGGAAAGCGCTCCGTCCCATTGCGGACGGAGCGCTTTCTTGT
>NZ_JAIFZQ010000008.1 GCF_019710585.1 Arthrobacter sp. MAHUQ-56
AAATCGGTATCAACAAACATGGCACACTATTGAGTTCTCAAACAACAGACACACCCGGCACCACCCAAACCAAACATTCAGGATCGCTCCGGAGCAACTTTCCAAACTTACCCGACCCGCCGTCCCGATGCAAATCCATCTTTCAGGATTCGTACCGGCAGGAGGACCGCCCCCGCCACTTTCCAGCGCCCTAAAGAGCAACCAGTTTTTGGCTTATTTTTTGGGGTTTTGGCCGCCCGGGTTACCAGCTCTTCGCTGTCTCCCTCGCGGCGACTTAGAAAACAATACACCCACTCGGGGGCGGCCGCAAATCCCCCTCCCAGGACCGCGAAACCCCCGCAATCCCGGGGCAGAGGCGGCCATCGGGGCACCTCCCCGGCCTCCCGCCGTCGTACTTCCCTCCCGTGTCCTGCGCCACAGCCTGGAACCGACTCAAGCAGTGGACTGACAAGCGGCGCGGCCGCGGCGTTAAACACAAAGAGCCGGCAACCGTATGGTTGCCGGCTCTTTCAAGCAGCTGGGGTCAGCAGGTGCTGATTACCAGGAAGACTTGGTGATGCCCGGGAGTTCACCCTTGTGGGCCATGTCGCGGAAGCGGACACGGGAGATGCCGAACTTCTGGAAAGTACCGCGGGGACGGCCGTCGATGATGTCGCGGTTACGCAGACGGATCGGGGACGCGTTGCGGGGCAGCTTCTGCAGGCCCAGACGGGCTGCTTCGCGTGCTTCGTCGGTTGCGTTTTCGTCAACCAGGGTCTTCTTCAGTTCGAGGCGCTTGGCAGCGTAACGCTCAACGATGACCTTGCGCTGCTCGTTACGAGCAATCTTGGACTTCTTAGCCATGTTTAGCGCTCCTCTCGGAATTCGACGTGCTGGCGGATCTTGGGGTCGTACTTCTTCAGGACCATGCGGTCCGGGTCGTTACGACGGTTCTTGCGGGTTACGTAGGTGTAACCCGTGCCCGCAGTCGACTTGAGCTTGATGATGGGACGTACGTCCTTGTCCTTAGCCACTAGAGCTTCACCCCACGAGCGAGAATGTCGGCGACGACAACGTCGATGCCGCGCACGTCGATGGTCTTGATGCCCTTTGCAGAAACCTGCAGCGTGACATTACGGCGCAGGGACGGAACCCAGTAGCGCTTCTTCTGAATGTTCGGATCGAACCGACGCTTGTTGCGGCGGTGCGAGTGCGAAATGCTGTGCCCAAAGCCCGGCTCGGCCCCGGTCACTTGGCAGTGTGCTGCCATGACTTCTCCTCAAGAATTGAAAGTAATGATCCGCATATCTGCTGCTGGACCATGCTGCCAAGTGCGACCCACAGAATGTACGGGCAACGGTTAGTTACGCAACTTGAGCCCCTAACTACCGGCCACCCTGGAGAAAAATACCGGGCAACCGGAGCAATTGCGCACGCTCCGCGCACTTAGCGCCTACCAAGTCTACGAGTTGACGCAATTAAAGACCAATCGGGACCGGTATGGGTGTATAAGCACTGCCGAAGATCACAGCAACAGACCGTCCTTCCTCACAGGAAAACGAAAGCTTCGGGGCGGATCTTTGATGCATGAACACAAAGCTCCTGCCGGCATCACCGGCCGCAAGCCGCTCCGGCCGCCCGGAGCTTTCACCCACGAAACGGCAAGCACGCGGCTGGTTTGATCGCCAATACCGGCAGCGCATGCTGCGCACCGACCTCCTTACGGTCATCGCCTGGGCGTCGGTGGCCGCTTCGGTCGCCCTCTGGCTGGCCGACGGCGGTGCTGCCGCCACCACTACGGTGGCCGAGGCTTTCACTGCGGCCGGGATCGTGACTGGCCTGATTGGCATGGATCTGGTCCTCCTGATGCTGCTCCTGGCGGCAAGGATTCCGTTCGTTGACCGCACCATCGGCCACGACCGTGCCCTGGAGTTCCATGGCAAGCTGGGGAAACCCTCCCTTTACCTGCTCCTGGCACATGGTGTCCTGCTCATCATCGGGTACGGCCTGGCCGAAGGACTGGACCCGGTCAGCGAGGCCGTCAACCTCTGGATCCAGGTGCCCGACATGTGGCTGGCGTTCGTTTCCATGGCGCTGTTCATCGCCGTCGTCGTAACGTCCCTCGTGGCTGTCCGCCGCCGCTTCCCCTACGAGTTCTGGTACGTGGTCCACCTCCTGACCTATGCCGCCGTTGCCACCTCGATCCCCCACCAGTTCAGTGTGGGCGGCCTTTTTGCCGCGGGCACCTGGCAGCGCTGGTACTGGCTGGCCATCTGGACCTACACCGGCACGGCCTTGGTGTACTTCCGGATCCTGGAGCCGGTGCTGGCCACGGCACGGCACCAGCTGACTGTGGCCCGCGTGGAGGCAGTGGCGCCCGGCGTGGTGAACATCGTGATGCGGGGCCGGAAGCTGGACGAGCTGGCGGGAACAGGCGGGCGCTTCTTCATCTGGCGCTTCCTGGCCCCGGGAATGTGGTGGCACCCCCACCCGTTCAGCCTGTCCGCGGAGCCCGTCTTCAACGGTCCGGCCGGCGAGGGGACGCTGCGGGTCACCGTACGCAACCTCGGCAACGGCTCCGCCCAGCTGCTCAAGCTCCGGAAGGGAACCAAAGTGGCACTCGAGGGCCCTTACGGCCTGCTCAGCACGGCGGCCAGGACCAAGAACAAGGTGGTGATGATCGGCGCGGGCATCGGCATCACACCGCTGCGGGCGCTGCTGGAAACCACGCCGTTCGCTCCGGGCGAGGCCACGGTCCTGCTGCGCGGACACACGGACCGGGAGCTGTACCTGAGCCGCGAAATCCTCGACCTTTGCCAAGCCCGGGGTGTCCGGCTCTTCCACCTCACGGGGCGACGGTCCCCCACCAATTCCAGGTCCCGCTCCAATTCCAGGTCCCGCACCAATTCCACCTGGCTTCCCGAGGATGCCGTGCGGAACGGTTACAGCCTCACGTCCTACGTCCCGGACATTGCCGACGCGGACGTCTATGTCTGCGGCCCGGCCGCCTGGGCGGAGAACGTCATCGCGGATGCCGTGCAAGCCGGCGTTCGCGAGGAACAGATCCATCACGAAAGGTTTGACTGGTGAAAATACGCGGAGCAGTTGCAGCGGCCCTGGCCTCCGCCGGGATCCTCCTGGCCGGCTGGCAGGCCGGAACCCAGGTGCACGGCATCAGCACTGTCACGTCAAGCACGACGGCGACAGGCACCAAGGGTTCGACGGGTACAGGTTCGCCCGGCACAGGTTCGACGGGCACAGGCACCACGGGTTCCGTGGGCTCCTCCGGGACGGGTTCGTCCGGGACCTCGAACTCCTCGGCGTCCGGCACGTACACGGGAACGGCGGTCCAGACCAGGTTCGGCGCCGTCCAGGTCCAGATCACGGTGTCGAACGGCAAGATCACCGAAGTCACTCCGCTCCAGCTGACCGATACGGACGGCAGGTCAATCCAGATCAGCAACCGGGCGGCGCCCCTGCTGCGCACCAAGGTCCTTGCGGCGCAGTCGGCCAACGTCCAGACCGTCAGTGGTGCCACCGTCACCAGCAGGGCCTACCTCACCTCGCTCCAGGCGGCCATCGATGCAGCAAATCTCTGATCCGCAGGCGCGGGGCACCGGCAGCCCGGTCCTTAAGGCCCGCACCGTCGAGTGCATGGGAACGGTCATCAGCCTCACCCTCGCGGCGGACGCTGTGGTGCAAGGGCAGCCAACCTCGGACGAGCTTACTGCCGCCACCGCCGTCGTCGAACGCCTGTTCCGGGGCCTGGACGAAACTTTCAGCCTCTACCTCACGGACTCCGAGGCGAGCATGCTGGCACGCGGGGAGCTGGCGTTGCGCGACGCCTCGGCGCAGATGCGTGAGCGGTACGCCGAGGCGCATGAGTGGCGGCTGCGGACCGACGGCGCGTTCACCCCGGAACGTCCCGACGGCG
The DNA here is from genome assembly GCF_019710585.1 of Arthrobacter sp. MAHUQ-56. GTDB lineage: Bacteria > Actinomycetota > Actinomycetes > Actinomycetales > Micrococcaceae > Arthrobacter. The sequence continues at coordinate 3,914 of NZ_JAIFZQ010000008.1, forward strand.
TCCTGGACCTCTCAGGGCTGATCAAGGGCCACGCTATCCGCGAGGCGGGAACATCGCTGCTGGCCCTGGGCCGCCGTGACTGGTGCCTCAACGCCGGCGGGGACGTCCTGGTCAGCGGGTCGCCGCGCCCCGGCAGCGCCGAGCCGTGGTACGCCGGCATCGTGGATCCGGCGGACCGCCGCACCCTGGTTACCGGCTACCCGCTCGGCGGCAACACCCGGCACAGTGCGCTTGCCACCTCGGGCTCGGCCGAACGTGGCGAGCACATCTGGCGGGTGGGAGGCGGGCCCGGGTTCGTCCAGGTCTCCGTGGCTGCGGCGGACATCGTCACCGCGGACATCCTGGCCACCGCGATCGTGTCCGGCGGAGCCCCCACGCTGGACCTCGCCGCGGATACCTGGGATGTCGCCATCCTGGCGGTGCACCAGGACGGGACCCTGCTGGCAACCCCGGGCTTCCGCCAGGCCTGACCACCCGGCAAAAAAGGAACCGCTACAGCCGGGTGAACTGCGGGTATTTGGGCTGCAGGTTGTCCCCGGACGACTTGCCGGTGATGCGGCGGACCACCCACGGCGCCGCGTATTCCCGGAACCACTGTGCGTTGGCGCGGAGGGCCTCGGCCCCGCTCAGTTCCGGCACCGGGGTCATGGGCGGGACATTGATGGAGTGGTCGTACTTGAGCACCTCGAGCACGCGCTTGGCCATGTTGGCATGGCCGGCGGCGGACATGTGCATCCGGTCGTGCGCCCACATGCCCCAGTCGTAGTACTCACTGAAGCGCCAGTAGTCCACCAGCAGCGCCCCGTGGTCGCCGGCGATACCCCGGACCAGTTCGTTATAGATCGCCGTCCGGCCGCGCATGGTGCCGAAGACCTTGGAGCCCCGCGCGTCGAAGCCGGTGAACATGACCACCGTGGCGCCGGTGGCAGCGAGCTTGCCGACGGCGTCGTTGTACTCCACCAGCAGGTCGTCGATGTCCACGCGGGGGCGGAGGATGTCATTGGCGCCCGCGTAGATGCTCACCAGCGTGGGTTGAAGCGCGACGGCGGCATCCACCTGCTCAGCCAGGATCTGGCGGAGCTTCCTGCCGCGGATGGCGAGGTTGGCGTACCCGAATCCGGGATCAGCGGCGCTGAGCTGCTCCGCGACCCGGTCCGCCCAGCCGCGGACGCCGTTGGGACGCGCGGGATCGTCGTCGCCGACCCCTTCGGTGAATGAGTCGCCAAGGGCCACGAACCGGGAAGTGAAATCCATGCGGTTAGTTTGCCATCCGTTGCCGGGAGCAACCAATCGGGAGGTCAGGCCTGGGTTTCCCGGAGGATCCAGTGGTCCCTGTCCAGGCGGCCCACCACTTTTTCGCCGATCCGTGCCAGGTCCAGCACATCCTGCTCCGTGAGGGCGTCAAGGAACAGGTTGCGGACGTCCTCCACGTGTCCCGGCGCCAGCCCGACGATGGTTGCCATGCCTTCCTCGGTGAGGTGGGCGGTGGTGACCCGCGCGTCGGACGGGTGCGGGCGGCGTTCAACCCAGCCGCGCTTCTGCAGCTTGGTCACCACGTGGGAGAGCCGCGACAGGGAGGCGCTGCTGCGGGCGGCCAGCTCACTCATGGGCAGGAACCGGCCCTCCGCCTCGGACAGCATGGCCAGGACGGTGTAGTCGAAGAGCGACAGCTTGCCCGCTGCGTGCAGCTTGGTGTCCAGGGCCGCGGGAAGCAGGGTGTTGATGCTGACCAGGGCCAGCCAGGCTCGGCGTTCGTCAGCGTTGAGCCAGCGGGGTTCGGTCATGGCCCCTATTCTACGATTGATCCTTCAAGCAGCCTGGTCCGCGGCCGGTAGGCTGGCTGCATGTATGTTGTCTCCCTGACCTACCGGGTTCCCCAGGACATCGTCGACTTCCATAACGGCGCGCACATGGCCTGGCTGCAGAAGGCATTCGACGACGGCGTGTTCATCGCCGCCGGCCGCAAGATTCCCCGCACCGGAGGCCTGCTGCTCTCCCAGGCTGACCGCGCCACCCTGGATGCGAGCATCGCGCAGGACCCGTTCTACAGCAACGGGGTCGCGGACTTCGAGGTGGTGGAGTTCCATGCCGGCCGTGTGGCGCCGGGGTTTGAGAACCTGCTGGACACCCCGCCGCAGCCTGCCCCCTAACGCACCGGGCCGCCGTCGTACATTCCTGCGGCCAGCTTCCTCAGCCCGCCTTTCCGCGGGACCTTCACCGGCTGGGGCCAGCGCGGGGTGAGCGTGTCCCCCAGCGTCACGCCGCGGAGCTTGCGGCCGAACAGCGGCAGGACCCAGTCGTGGACCCAGCGCCGCTGGCGCCGCTCCCACTCGCGCAGGCCGAGCCGCTGCGGTGGTTTCCAGTCCTTGGGCCGGATCTTGTGCGGCACCCCCAACTGGTCCAGGACCTGGCCGGCCAGGTACTTGTGGCCCGCCTTGGACATGTGGAGCCGGTCCGAGTCCCACATCCGCCGGTCATGGAAGGCGTCCAGGCACCAGTAGTCCACCAGCACGGCCCCGTACTTCTCCGCAATGGTCCGGACCTGCTGGTTGTAGAAGGCGTTGCGTTTCTTCAACGGCTCCAGCAGCGCCGAGACCTTGACGTCGAATCCGGTGAACAGGACCAGCGTGGCGCCTGTCCCGGCAAGGCGGGCAACGAGTTTTTCGTAGTCCGCCATCAGGGCCGCCATGTCCGTCTTCAGGTCGAGGATGTCGTTGCCGCCGGCGTAGAGCGTGATGAGCGCAGGCTTCATCTGCAGCGCCGGTTCCAGCTGTTCGTCAATGATGTGCCGCAGCCGCTTGCTCCTGATGGCCAGGTTCGCGTACTTCCAGCCCGGCTGCGCCTTGGCCAGCTTCTCCGCAACACGGTCGGCCCATCCGCGGACCCCGTTGGGCAGCCGCTCGTCCCGGTCCCCCACGCCTTCGGTAAAGGAGTCGCCAAGGGCTACAAACACCCGCCGCCCGGACACGGGAAGCAGGGATTCGGAGGACACGGGCCCAAACTAACGGGCCAGGGAAAAGCAAGGGCGACGCCGGGATGAACAGTGGGTGCCTACCCTTCGGCTTTGCCCTGCCGCCAGTAGCCCATGAAGGCAACCTGCTTCCGGTCGATGCCGACGTCCCGCACGAGGTACCTCCTCAGGTCCTTGATGGTCCCGGCCTCGCCGGCCATCCAGGCGTAGAAGGGCAGCGCACCGGCGGGCTTTTCGGGGTTCCTGGTGGCCTGGATATCGGAGGCTTCCATCCGGGCGGGCGTCTCCCAGAGGATGTCTTTGTCCACGTTGACGTCCTCGGGCTCGGGGCCCGCACCGCCGTCGGCCGCTTTGATGCCAACCCAGCCCGGCACGGGGACCGCGTTGCGCACGGCCTCCTGCAGCAGCTGGCCGTGCGGGCGGGATTGGCCGATCGCGGCGCCCCGGGCAAGCCAGGTGATGTCGATGTCGGCGGGCGAGGCCAGTTCCTGGAAGTCGCCTGCTTCGGGGACTTCCAGGAAGGCGTGCCCGCTCATGTACGGCGGCAGGCTCTCAAGGATGGCGGAGATGGCCGGGACGGCGGTTTCGTCGCCGGCGAGCAGGATGCGCTGCGCCAGCCCGGGCCGCCATTCGATGCCTGAGTAGGTCTCTGCGGTGATGCAGTGCGCGGCCCTGTTGTTGGGGCCGATGATGGTGATGGCGTCGCCGGGTTTGGCGTTCAACGCCCAGTTCGCGGCGGGACCGCCGTTACCGCGGTCATCGAAGTGCATGACGAAATCCAGGTCGATCTCCGGGTAGACAGCGTCCAGCCGGGCCTGGCGGACGGTGTAGGTGCGCATGGAACCGCGGACGGCCGGGTCCATGGCCAGCCATTCGCGGTACCAGCTGGAGGAGGCCATCTCGAAGACCGGCAGCGGCAGCGCGGAGCCGTCTTCCGCGAGGGACGGGATCATGAGTTTGACGCGCAGGTCCAGGGTGTCGCCGTGCACCCCGAAATCCCGCAACGAGTAGCCGCCGAAGGTGATCCGGCGGAAGTTCGGGCTCAGTTCCCGGACCGAGGTCACGGTGACGTCGAACGCCAGGGTCATGGGTTCAGTTGTCATGGGTTCAGCGGCAGTGTGTTCCCGGGTCTTCATGAAACGAGCTCCAGTTCTATAGCGGGGACGTGGTGGCGGCCGATGGGAATAACCAGGGGTGTTCCGGACACGGGATCCGGGATGACCCGGGACTCAAGGTTGAAGACGCTGCGGACGAGGTCTTCTGTGACCACTTCACGCGGGGAGCCCGCAGCCACCACGGCGCCGGCCTTCATGGCGATCACGTGGTCTGCATAACGCGCGGCGAGGTTGAGGTCGTGCAGCACGATGGCCACCGTCGTGCCGCGCTGACGGTTCAAATCCGTGACGAGGTCCAGGACCTCCACCTGGTGTGCAAGGTCCAGGTACGTGGTGGGTTCATCGAGCAGCAGTACGTCGGTTTCCTGTGCCAGAGCCATGGCGATCCAGACGCGCTGCCGCTGGCCGCCGGAGAGTTCGTCAACGTCGCGCCCGGCGAGGTCCAGCGTTTCGGTGGCCTCCAGCGCGCGCTGCACGGCGGCGTCGTCTTTTTCGCTCCAGCTTCGGAACAGGCCCTGGTGCGGGTAACGGCCCCGCCCCACCAGGTCCCGGACGGTGATGCCGTCCGGCGCGGTGGGGTGCTGCGGCAGCAAGCCCAGGGTGCGGGCAAGTTCACGTGCGGGGCGGGAGTGGATGTCCCTGCCGTCGAGGGTTACCGCGCCCCCGGCCGGCTTGAGGAGCCGGGACAGGCCGCGGAGCAGGGTTGACTTCCCGCAGGCGTTGGCGCCCACGATCATGGTCACGCGGCCTTCGGGGATTTCGGTGTTGAGGCCCTCCACCACGCAGCGCTGGTCGTATTTCAGCGTCAGGTCCTTGGCGGTCAGAACTGCCACGTCAGGCATCCTTTCGGTTGGCCGTGACCAGCAGCCACAGCAGGAACGGGGCGCCGAGCGCGCCGGTAACGACGCCGACCGGCAGCACGGTGCCGCCCAGCAGCAAGGGGGCAACATTCGCGGCGAAGTAATCCGCCGCAAGGACAATCAGGGCACCCACCAGGGCCGACGCCGGCAGGCTGGCTTTGCCGGTGAAGCGGCGGGCAATGGGACCGGCCAGGAAGGCGACGAACGAGACCGGCCCGGCAGCCGCCGTCGCCACTGCCGCAAGGGTGACGGCGACGACGACCAGGGCGAGGCGCGCGGCGTTGACCCGGATGCCCAGGCCGGCTGCGGTGTCGTCGCCCAGTTCCAGGATGCGCAGCGGCCCGGCAATGACGACGACGGCGGGAAGCAGGACCCCCAGCGCAAGGAACAGGATGCCGGCGCGGTCCCAGTTGGCGGAGTTCAGGGACCCGTTGAGCCAGACCAGGGCGTCGGCTGCCGTCCGGATGTCCGCGCGGGTCATCAGGAAGCTGACCACCGCCTGCAGCGCGGCCGCGATGCCAACGCCGGCCAGGACCAACCGGTTTCCGGCGGCATTCCCGCGGGCTGTACCGCCGCTGGAAAGCGCGTAGATCAGGGCTGCCACGGCCAGGGCACCGGCCATTGCCGCGCCCGAAACGGCAACCCCGGCTGCGCCGAAAATGACGATCGCAACCACAGCGCCGGCACTGGCCCCGTAACTGATGCCGATGACGTCCGGGCTGGCCAGCGGGTTGCGGAGCATGGTCTGGAACAGGGCACCGGCCAGGCCGAAAGCAGTCCCGATCATGGCCCCGACGACGGCCCGGGGAAGTTTGTCCTGCATCACGATGAAGCTCGCACCGGGGATTCCGGGGCCGCCCGTCAGGTGGTTGGCGACGATCGTGAAGAAGTCGGGGATGGTCACCGTGTAGCTGCCCAGCAGGACGGACACGAAAAACATCAGCACGGCGCCGGCAGCCAGCACAGCCGTCCGGCTCACCGGAACCAACCGTCGTTGCCCTATCACTTTTGGTCCTTTAGGGGTCGTTTTGGCAGCCATACCTGATAGAGCAACACGGGTCACAGGCCTGCCCCCTTCCCGCGGCGGATCAGCCAGACGAATACCGGGGCACCGACCAGTGCGGTCATGATGCCGGCCGGAACCTCACCCGGCAGCAGCACCACCCGTCCGACGATGTCCGCACCAAGGAGCAGCACCGGGGCAGCGACCAGGGAGAAGGGCAGGATCCAGCGGTAATCGGGGCCAGTGAGGAACCGGACCGCGTGCGGAATAACCAGGCCGACGAAACCGATGGGACCTGCCAGCGCGGTGGCCGAACCACAGAGCAGGACGATCCCCAGGGCGGTAACGGCGCGGGAGAGGCCGACGCGCTGGCCAAGCCCGCGGGCAATGTCGTCCCCCAGGGCCAGGCCGTTGAGGATCCGGCCGGCCAACAGCACGATGAGCGCGCCACCGGCCAGGAACGGCATCGCCGGCAGGATCACCGGCCAGTCGCGCCCGGCGATTCCGCCCACCTGCCAGAAACGGAACCGGTCGAGGGTGTCCTGGCTGGAGACCAGGATGACGTTCATGAGCGAGTACAGTCCGGCGCTCAATGCCGCTCCCGCCAGCGCCAGCTTCACCGGGGTTGCGCCCTCCCTGCCCAGCGAGGCAACGAGGTACACCACGACGGCGGCAGCGGCAGCGCCGAGGAACGCGAACCAGATGTAGCCGGAAAAGGTCGCCACGCCGAAGACATGGATTCCCGTGACCACTGCCAGGGCGGCTCCGGCGTTGACCCCGATGATGCCGGGATCCGCAAGGGGGTTGCGGGCCACGCCCTGCATTGCCGCCCCGGCGAGGCCCAGGGCGCCGCCAGCCAGCAGGCCAAGAACGGTACGCGGAATCCTGGCGTGGACCACGGCGTGGTCTCCGTTGGCAGGGTCGAAGGCGGTAAGGGCCTGCCACACGGTGGCCAGGGGAACGTCCCGGGCTCCCACGGCCAGCGAAGCGCCGGCCAAAAGCGCCAGCACGACGACGGCGGCGGTCAGCCAGGCGGCCCGCTTCCTTCCGGAAGCGGTGCTGGTGAGGCGCCCACCGGGAACGTGGCCCGGCACCCCGGCGCCCGCGCGCCCGGCGGGACGCGCCGTCGTCGTACTCTGCGTCATGGCGGTGTGCCTACTTCACGGCGTCCGCTGCGGTGGCCAGCTGCGGCAGGAACGTATCCAGGGACCACGGCAGGCTCAAGGGCGAGGATGCCGAGATGGAAAGGGTCAGGGTGTTGTCAGAGTCCGCAACCAGGGCGCCGTTCTTGATGGCGGGGATCTGGCCGAGCAGCGGATCAGCCTTGATGGCGTCCGCGGTGGAGGCATCGGGAACCCACGTCACGAAGATGTCGGACTGCAGTTCGTTCGCCTTTTCCGCGGACCACGGGATATAGAACTCCTTCGAGCCCTTGGAGTTGTCGGTGACCACCGGGGCCAGCGTCATGCCGATTTCGCTGAGGAAACGCGGCCGGTTGTCGTTGGCGGTGTAGACATTCACCCCGTCACCCTTGGCAGGTTCGAGGTTGCCGTAAATGAAGCTCTTGCCCTCGATCTGCGGGAACTTGCCCACCTTGTCCTTGATGGTGGCTTCGGTATCGGAAACCAGTTTGGCCGCCTCCGCTTCCTTGCCGAGGGCCTTGCCGATGATGGTGGTGGAGTCCTGCCATGAGGTGCCATAGGCCACCTCGGGATGGGCAACCACGGGGGCGATCTCGCTGAGCTTCTTGTAGTCCTCTTCGGTGAGGCCGGAGTAGGCGGCGAGGATGACGTCCGGGCTGAGCTTGGCGATCTCGGTGAAGTTAATGCCGTCGGCCTCTGAGTACTGGACCGGTGCCTTGGCGGAGCCGAAACCGGCGCCCAGCTTTTCGAGGGCGTCGTCCTTCCAGGGGGTGGAGCCCTTGCCGTTGCCGCCCCACTCATTCTTGGGAACCCCGACCGGGACCACGCCGAGGGCAATGGCGACGTCGTCGTTGACCCAGGAGACGGTGGCAACACGGGTGGGCTGCTTCCCGATGGTCGTCTTGCCGAATACATGCTCGATGGTGACGGGGAACTGCGCGCTGCCGGTGCTAGCGGTGGTTGCCTCCGTCGAGGAGGCCGCTCCCGTGGAGCAGGCCGAGAGCGTCATTGCTGCTGCGGCGAGGATGGCCGCAGCTTTGCCCGCTGAGGAAAACAGGGTGCGGCGGGTGGAGATGGGGCCTGGGAAGAGGGGCGAAGTCACGGAGCTCCTTAAGTGGGTGAGGCAAACTTAAGTAAGGCTAACCTATCCAAATCACTATTACGCAAGGTTTATGTCACGTAATAGCAGTCGGGTGACGAAGAGCACACCGGGGCCGCACCCTGGACCCCGGTCCTTGGACAGGCGGCGCCGGATGCGGCAGGATGGCTTTGCCTGCCCGCGCAAAACCAGCCGGGCTGCTGAACAGGGATTGGGTACCAGGAACAATGCGCACGCAGAAGGCCGTTCCGGCCGCCGCTGCCATGGAGAGCGGGGTGGCCGCTTTGGCCTGCTCCGCGGAGCTTGACTGACTCCTCGCTGCCTCGCCCGCCGTCGGGCCCCACACCTTTCACGAAAGTTCAGCCATGCAATCAGCCACGCCCCAACAGATCCGCTCATCCTTCATCAACGCCAGCCGCTCCGAAGCCGCCAAGCTCACGCTGCCCAAGGACTTCGACTCCCTGGACTGGGAAAGCCTCGACTTCCTTGGCTGGCGGGATGCGAAAATGCCGCTGCGCGGCTACCTGGTGGTCCCCGGACCGAAAGGCCTCACCGGCATCATGCTGCGCGCCCCGGAAGGCGGTGCCAGGAAGAACCGCTCAGTGCTCTGCGAGCTGTGCCGGGACGTCTTCTCCAAGGAGGACGTCCTGCTCTGGGTTGCCCGGCGCGCGGGTCAGCCGGGACGCGACGGCAACACGGTGGGCACCCTCATCTGCGCCGACTTCCTTTGCTGCGCCAACGTACGCAAGGAACCGCCGGCCAGTGAAATCAACCCGGACCCGGCCGTCGTCGTCAAGCGCCAGATCCTGGGCCTGCAGGACCGGACGGACCAGTTCCTTTCCCGGGTGCGGGGCACGTAAGGCGCAGGGCGCTGGCCGCTCAGCAGTAGGTGAAGCTCATCAGCAGTGCCTTCAAGGTCTGGCCTTCGCTGCCCCAGTACCACGCTCTCGCCTCCTCATCGTTGGCGAACGGTGCCCCGGTGAACAGCACGTCGGCCGTCAGCATGCGGGGGCCGAGCATGATGAGCCCGTACTGCACCTTCCCGTCCGGCGCGACGGGAAGTCCCGGCGTAAGCCCCATCCGGTACTGGACGCCGCCGTCAACGTGGTCCACATAGAACGACGAATGCGGCGTGGGGACAGACCGTCCCAGCAGTCCCGGCACGGGGTCCGTCTCAAGGACGAACCTGGTGGCGGGACCGCCCGTGGCGTCCCCCACCTCGCTGTAGTAAATATTCACGCGCCCTTTGCCGGCGGCATCGTGGACAGTCACCGTTTCCACCGGGGGCGACACCAGGACCTGCTCATGCTCGACGTGCCAGCCCTCCGGGTAGGCAAAGGACAACCGGCCGTCCGGGAAGGTGTAAGTCACCATCCCCGCGGGAGCAGGCACGGCAGAAGAGGTGGCGGCAGGAACGATGGAGGGAGGATCGCCCGCCGCGGCTGCCTGGACGGCAGGCCCTGCCGGCAGCCCGCCGCTCCCCGCATCCGAAGCGCAGCCTGCCAGGGACAGTGCCGCCGCCGCAGTCGTGGACGCCAGAAGGAAGGCTGCAGGCTTTGGAGGGCGCATGGGGGTGCCTTTCAAGAGGACGCCATCGTTCTCTCGGGAAACAGCGCGGACCCAGCATCCCGCAGTACCTAGGGGATTTTGTCAGGCGAGGTGAATTGGTACCGACCAGAGTGGCACACCGAAAAAGCCGGCCGCCATATCCCGGGCGATAAATCCATCAATTTGTTATAGGGCTTTCAGCGCAGGACGATGTCCACCGGGTTCGCCTCAGAACGCCACGCGCCCTCCCTGCCCGTCCGGGGACGGATCACCGGTGCCGTAAGGACGCCCGAGCGGTTGGTGCGGCGGTCACGGAGGATTTCTGTGACGGAGCCCAGGTGCCGGGACAGGTCGATCACGTTTTCCGGCGCGGCCAGCAGCAGCTGGAACCCGAATTCGTGCAGCGCTTTGATGCCGGCACCGGCGAACTCCTCCGACGCGAGCACGAAGGCTTCATCCATCATCACCGTGCCGTAGGTGGTGAAGCCCTGCTCGGCGATCCCCAGCTGGTAGCTCAGCGCAGCGGCCATGATGAACGCCGTGAACCGCTGCCGCTCGCCGCCGGACATGGAGCCGGTGTCCGCGTGCATGAACACCTCGGTCTTCTTGCCGCCACGGGAACCTGCGACTTCACGGTGCTCCTTGCACTGGATGAAGAGGTGTCCGCGGACGTCGAGCACCTCGGCCCGCCAGCGCCGGTCCTCGGGGGCCTGGGACCCGAGTCGCTTGACCAGGGTTTCCAGGGACTTGTAGCGCGCGGTGAGTTCGGCGTCGTCGTCCCTGCCCGCTGAATCCAACTTGGCGGAGTCCGCCTTGGCCGGGCGGGTGTGGCGGGCTTTCAGCGCGTTCTGGATGGCGTCCTTGAACTGTTTGGCCGTGGGCGGCAGCGTCTGCTTGATGTCCAGTTCCAGGTAGCTGCCCTCGTGGAAGTTGACCTGGGACAGGATGCCGTTCAGGGGAAGGATGCGGCTGGTAATGGAGCGGCGTTCCTCGTCCAGCAGGTGCAGCAGGGTGCTGAAGGATTCGTGCGTGCGCTGGTTGAAGAACTGCCGGAACTCTGCCTCCTGGGCGGGCAGGCCGTCGTTGACGATCGCGTGGTAGCGGGCCTCGAACTCGCTGGCGGCACCGATGCTGGTGCCGTGGTCCGCCGAGATGGCGCTGCCCCACTCCCTCACGAAGCCTTCGAAGATGCGGGTGAGCCGCTCGGCGGTGGCCTGGCCGCGGGACTCGGCGGCGTGCAGGTCGCCCAGCAGTGCGGTCCGCACCCGGTGGGCGAGGTTGTCCAGTTCGTGCATTTCGGTCACGTCGCCGAATTCCGCGAAGTATGGTTCCAACGCGGTGACGGTGGCGTCCGACGGCGGCGCCTGGGCCAGGCGGTTCCGTGCGGCTTCCAGCAGGCTGTCCGCTGCCGTCAACTGCCGGTCCAGAGCCTTGTATTCGCTCTGCAGGACGGCGGCGGACTCGGTGCTGGACTGGTGCTTCTGCCGGACGTCCTCGATGGTGGCACGCAGCGGCTCCAGGTCCGCCTGCGCGGCAAGGGCGGCCTTGAGCCGCTGCTCGATCCGCGCGAGCTCGTCCGCGGCAACCGCTGCCGACACCTGTTCCCAGGGACGGTCGTCTTCCGCGATCCGCCGCAGCGCGTCGAGCTGCCGGCTCATGCCCTGGTGTGAGTCCTCGCGGCTCTGCGCCAGCTCGGCGGCCTTGGCCACTTCCTGGCGGAGATCCTCCACCTGGCCGGCCACGAGTTCCAGCTTGGCGGCGTTGTCGAAGCCCAGCACGTAGTCCTGGCGGCTGGTGAACCGGTCATCCTTCTCCACGGTGTGCCGGTTGCGCTTGACGACGCCGCCCAGGCTCAGGCCCTTGTCCAGGGCGGCCAGCTCGTCCGGGTCCTCCACACAGGGGTACGCGAAGTCCAGGGCGATCCGTTCGCGCACCCATTCGCCCGCCTCAGCAGCCGCACCGGAGGCGAGGATGTCCAGTTTGGTGAGCAGGTCGCCGTCGCGCACGTCCTCCACGGCGAGCGCACCGCCGGCGAGCGGCTGGGAGACGTCCACTGCCCGCAGCGCGCCGCGGACGTTGTGGCCGTTGAGGTACCGGGTGACGGCGCCGAAGTGCTCGCCCGGGACCAGCAGGGTGGTGGCCAGGCTGCGGAGTGCGCGCTCGGCGGCGGGGCGCCACCGTTCTTGCCCGTCGGCGAGGTCCATGAGTTCGCCGGCGAACGGCATGCGGTCCTCGGGGATGCCGGTAGCGGCGGCGATCGCGGCGCGGTTTTCAATGCTCGACGGCGGCAGCAGGGACTTGCGCGTCTTCAGCGAGACGAGTTCCTGCTCAGCCGCGGCCAGCTCCCGTTTCCGGCTCGCGTGGGCGTCGAACGCCTCGAACCTCAGCTCCTGCAGGGCCTGCGAATCATCCTTCAGCTCGGCGGACCGGGCCGCCGCCTGCTCGTGTGCCTGCTCCCAGCCCGTGGCGCTCCACTCAAGCTGCAGCCCGGCGTCGGCCAGTGCCTGCTGCGCCGCCTCCTCCACCTGCCGGCGGAGCTTCAGCCCCACCCGGGCGTTCTCCAGCGATTGCTCGATCGCGGAGATCGCGTTGCCGCCCTGGCTGTTGTAGTCCGTTTCCAGCTGCCGCAGCTCCTTGGCCAGGCCATCCCGGACCGCGCGCTCGGCGCCAAGTTCCTTGGCTTTCGCCTGCGCCAGCTCCTTGAAACGCGCCAGCGTCTTCTGGTGCACGGTGACGGCCAGCTTCTGCTTGTACGCCTCGAACTCCTCGCCCACCAGCTCCCGGAGCCGGTTCGCATCCAGGAGCGACTGCGCGTACTCCCGGTTCAGGCCCGGCACCGGGGCCAGCTGGTCGCGCTGCTGCCGGACGTCTTCCAGCCGCTGGCGGATGGACATCAGGTTGCTGAACTCCTCCACCACGTCGTCCGCGGCGGCCAGTGTGGCGGGGGCGTCGAGGACCTGGTCACGGAAGAAGGTGTTGACGCTGCCGCCCAGGCCCTTGCCGGCCTGGATCACGCGCAGCAGGGGCAGCGCCTGGTCCGAGCTGATCCCCAGCAGGCGCCGGAACCGTTCGGCGAACGCCTTGTGGACGTCGAACACCTGGGCGTGCGGGAAGATCGTCTCCAGCGCTCCCTTGGTGAAGCGCTTGTCGGCGATCCCCTCGACCGCCTCCAGGTCCAGGGGCACGTTGTCGATCAGGTAGAACCGGCCCACGCTCGACTCCGTCCCGTTCTTGGGCAGGTCGAACAGCGCCGAGACCGTCACCCTGGTCCCGGCGGCGTTGTCGAACGTCAGGGCGACGGCGGACCAGGTTGCGCCGGGGCGCTGGAACGCACTGGCCGAGCCCTCGCCCACGGCCTTGTCCCCCACCTTGCCGCGCATATAGGTGAACGTGGTCCGCTTGTCCTCAACGGCCCCTGAACGCTGGGCAGCCGCCTCATTGGACCGCGGCCGGGCGTCGAACACCCGCAGCATCGCGTCGAACAGGGTGGACTTTCCCACGCCCGAGTTTCCCGTCAGCAGCGTCCCGTTCCGGTCCACGTGCATCGTGTGGGCCCCGTGGAACGTTCCCCAGTTGACCACCTGCACCAGCGCAAGCCGCATCTGTCCCGGGTTTACCACCTCACCCAGCGGAAGCATGCTCGGGATACTCATTTGGCGCCCTCCGTGTCGTCGTTGTCGTCCCCGGCATCGGCAGGTTCAACTGCCGTCTCGGACTCCAGGTCCAGCAACGGCTCTGTTCCTGACTGGTCTGCCGATGCGGCTACCAGGGCCTCGATGTGGGCCGGGATGTCGCCGATGTTTTCGAATGGCAGGGCCAGGGGCAGGGCGTTGGAGATGGTGTAGACGTCGTCCAGGCCCGTGGGGAGCAGGAGCTGGCGGGCCAGGAGCTTGGTGATGGCCCGGGTCACCACGTCCGAGTCACGGAGGGCGTCCTGCTGCCCGGCGGGCTGGTAGTGGGCCACCAGCTCCGTGATTTCCTCGCGCGTGATGGTGGGATCGGTCTGGGCAGTGACGTGCCGGTCCAGGAGAAGGCGGAGCCTCAGCAGCACGATGGTTTCCACCCGGCTGAGGGCACGCTGCTGGCGCAGGATGCTGGACCGGATGTTGCCGCCGATCACGTCCGGATCCACCGGGCGAAGCACGGCGATCTTCCGCTCATGGTCCAGCTGCAAAGCAAGGAACAGCTCCGAGAGGCGGCTGCGCAGGATCACCTGGTTGTCCAAGAGCACAGTCCAGAGCTTCTCGTCCCGGCCGCCGTCGATGTAGGGGCCCTTGAGGAGCTTCACCAGCGCCTGCCGGACCTTCATCGGCAGCACCCCGGTGTCGCCGGGGAACAGCGCGGCACCGTCGACGAACGTGTCCCGCGGGGTTACTCCCGCAATGGAGCCCGGCTTTGGTTCGCTGGCCTCAACGTCCGGCTGGTCCGGCGCGCCGGCCGTCGTCGTCATCTCTTCAGTCATCGGAATCCTTTGCGAGCGTGACCACCGGCAGGTAGGCCCTGCGGATGGAGCCGTCTATCTGTTCAAAGTCCAGGCCCGCAAAGTCACTGCGGTTGAATTCGGCCCCGGCGTGCAGGGCCTCCGACAGGAGGGCGCGGATGGTGTTGATGTGCTGCTCTTCCGGCGGCACCTGCTGCCAGGCGTCCGCAAGGGTGGCAGCCCCGGCCAGGGCCGCGCGGACCACGTCGGGCCGCGCCTTGCCCGTCCGCGGCGAGCGCACACGGTCGGAGTCGGTGAACGCGATGGGGTCCGCCAGCCGGGGCGGCGCCGCGAACTCGTCCGGATCGAAGAGCTTGACCATGGACAGCGACTCGAACCCCGCGTTGAACAGCACCGGACCGGGAACCAGGCCCGGGCGTTCGCGCTCGTACGGGAGGGACCGGATGGCCTGCTCGGCTTCCCGCAGGACCTGCCGGAGCCGGACTGACTGGCGGAAGTCGTCGCTCTGGACGTAAGTGTTGAGGCTCTCGCTGAGCTTGCCGTAGATGCGCTGGATCTGGCTGTGCTGCTGCCGGAGCTCAGCCACCAGGTTCTTCAGTGTTTCGCGGTCTTCGGGCGACAGGTCATCGGCGAACTGCCGGCTGAGGACCTCGCCGATGGCGGACCGGAATCTCAGCTGCTGCTGCGGGTCCTCCAGGAAGGCGGTGAAGGACCGGAACGTCCTGCCCTCCGGGCTTTGCCGGAGCCGCTTGTCAGCTTCCAGCACCTGGGCCATCGTGGCGCCCTTGGTCAGTGATTCCTCGATGATCTGGTTGCGGAGTTCGCCCACCAGTTCCTCGATCCGGTCACGCATCTTCTTGTAGTCGGCGGGGAGGCTGGCGGCGAGGTCGAGGATGTTTCCGGCGGCTTCCACTGCTTCGTCGTCGTCGAGCAGGCCGTCGAACTCGCCGCTGCTGATGTCCTCGATCAGCTGCTGCCGCTCTTCGATCTCCTCTTCCAGGGCCTCGAGGCGGGCGCTCTGGTCCGGGTTGGTTTCGTTGGCGAGCTTCTCCACGTCACCCAGGAGCGTGCCCAGCCGGGAACCGTTCAGGGTGGACCGCTCGCTCGAGAGGCTGTCCAGGAACGCGAGCACCCGCGCGGCCGGCTCCGTGACCTCGTAGACAATCTGGCCCGACTGGTTCCGGCGCGTCAGGAACTGGCGGCGGGTCCACTCGTCGCCGAACGACTTTCCGTTCGCCCCGCCTCCCAGCCCCGGGTCCTGGCGACGGAGCTCCTCAAGGAAGGAATCGACGTCGGCGTGGAATTCCTCAAGCGGCAACTGAGGCCGGGTGCGGGTGAAGGATGCCTGCAGCACCGCGATCACCCAGGGCGCCGAACGCGTCAAAGCCCACGCTGGTCCCTTGGTGAGGAGTTCAAGGTCCCGGAGCCGGGCGCTGATGGCGTCAGCGGACGACCTGGCTGAGCGGGGCACACACTCTCCTTGGGCTGGTAACGGGGGCTGGGCAGGGTCCGGGCAAAGGACGGACCGTCAAACTGCCAACTACAAGGTTAACGCAGGCGCCGCGACCGCCCCGTGACCTACCAAGCGGTAGTATCTCGATCCCGTATCAACCGGCGCACGCGCGCGTGGCAGCTATGGCTGGGCGCGTCAGTGTCCCCCTACGCTTCTGCTACTGATCTTCAACACAGCAGTCATTCACCACAGCAACGTCGCAGCAGGGGGATTCATGCAGTTTGATCTGAGCGCCGTGGAAACATCCACGCTCGTCTTTATCGGCACATTGGCCATCGCGGCAGTCCTGGCCGCGTTCGTCCTCGTGGCCGGGCTGGTTGCCCTGGTCCTGCTGGGTGCCGGCAAGCTGACCTGGATGGCCATAGCCAATACGCTCCTCGCGGTGGTCCACGGCATCAATGCCGGCTGGGAGAGGCTGGTCCGCCGGGCTGCGTCGGTGGACCGCTCCGGCGATTTCCAGCCCCAGCCATCCCCTAGCACCGGAACCTACCCGCGGGTAATCTTGAGGGACAGCTGAAGGGTTCTCCAACCCGGCGGATCCATGGCTACACCGGCCAATCCGGCCAAGGAGATAACCCATGAGCTCCGTGACTGACAGCCAGGCCAAAGACGCCCCGGCTGAAGAAATCCCCGTTCCTGCCGGCAACATCGGCGCGGCTGCCACCGCCGAGGACGCGCGGGCCGTCGCCGAAGCGGCCCGGGAGTCCGGCTGGGACCGGCCGAGCTTCGCCAAGGGCCTTTACCTTGGCAGCTTCGACCTCGGCCTGGTCCACCCCTGGCCTGCGGCCGACCCCCTGTCCGTGGAGCGGGGCGAGAAGTTCATGGCCCGCCTCACCGAGTACGCCCGCACGATGGACGGGAGCGTCATCGAGCGCGCGGCACAGATCCCGGACGCGTACATCAAGGGCCTCGCCGACCTCGGGGTGTTCGGCATGAAGATCCCCGAAGAATACGGCGGCCTGGGTTTGTCCCTGGTGTACTACGGCCGTGCACTGGCACTGCTCGGCAGCGTCCACCCCAGCCTCGGCGCACTCATCTCCGCCCACCAGTCCATCGGCGTCCCCGAACCGGTCAAGGTCTTCGGCACGCCGGCGCAGAAGCGCGAATACCTCCCCCGCTGCGCCGCCGGTGCTGTCACCGCGTTCCTCCTCACCGAACCGGACGTGGGCAGCGACCCCGCCCGGATGGGCAGCACGGCAACGCCCACGGACGACGGCGACGCTTACCTTCTGGACGGCGTGAAGCTTTGGACCACCAACGGGGTGATCGCGGAACTGGTGGTGGTGATGGCCCTGGTCCCCGCCCACACCGACGCGGATGGAACCAAGCACAAGGGCGGCATCAGCGCGTTCGTGGTGGAGATGGATTCCCCGGGCATCACGGTGGAGAACCGGAATGCCTTCATGGGGCTGCGCGGTATCGAAAACGGCGTGACCCGCTTCCACCAGGTGCGGGTCCCGGCCGCGAACCGGCTGGGCCGCGAAGGGCAGGGCCTGAAGATCGCCCTCACCACCCTCAACACCGGCCGGCTTGCCTTGCCGGCCCTCTGCGTGGCGTCCGGCCGGTGGAGCCTTAAGATTGCCCGCGAGTGGTCCAACGCCCGCACCCAGTGGGGCCGGCCCGTGGGTCAACACGAAGCCGTGGGCAAGAAGATCGCCTTCATCGCAGCCTCGGCCTTTGCACTCGACGCCGTCTTCGAGCTCTCGGCCGAACTTGCCGATGCGGGACAGAAGGACGTCCGGATCGAAGCTGCACTGGCCAAACTCTGGGCCACGGAGATCAGCTGCCTCATTGCGGACGAGCTGGTGCAGATCCGCGGTGGTCGCGGCTTCGAGACGGCCGAATCGCTGGCGGCGCGCGGGGAGCGCGCGGTGCCGGCGGAGCAGCAGCTGCGGGATCTGCGGATCAACAGGATCTTCGAGGGGTCATCGGAGATCATGCGCTTGCTGATTGCCCGGGAAGCCGTTGATGCGCACCTGGCCGCCGCGGGCGACCTTGCGTCCCTCGATGCCAGCCTGGCAGACAAAGCGAAGGCCGCCGTCGGCGCTTCCGGCTTTTACGCCAAGTGGCTGCCCAAGCTGGTGGCGGGGGCAGGCATGGACCCGCGCTCCTACAACGAATTCGGCAGGCTCGCCAAGCACCTGCGTTTTGTCGAACGCTCATCGCGGCGGCTGGCACGGCAGACCTTCTATGGCATGGGCAGGTGGCAGGCGAAGCTGGAACGGAAACAGGCCTTCCTGGGCCGCGTGGTGGATATCGGCGCCGAGCTCTTCGCGATGACTGCCTGCTGCGTCCGTGCGGAGATGCTCCTGAAGACGGCCCCCGAAAAGGGTGCCAGCGCCTACGAGCTCGCTGAGGCCTACTGCGAACAGGCCCGTGTGCGCGTGGACGAATACTTCGACCGGCTGTGGCGGAACACCGACGACGCCGACCATGAGTTGACCCGCAAGGTCCTCGCCGGGGAGTACACCTGGCTGGAGGCGGGAGTCCTGGACCCGTCCGAGGGCACCGGTCCCTGGATCGCGGACGCTTCCCCGGCCCCCTCCAGGAAGGAGGACCTGCACCGGAAGTACCGGTAAAACCGCAGGTCACAACATAGTAAGCACGCTTGCTATCGCCCCGCGCGGGTGGTTGAGTGGTTCACATGAGCAGCTCAACGGACCCAGAGAACCTGCCTCCCCGCCGTCATCGGGAGGACGAAACCCCTCGGAGCGGAAGCAACCGTGCAGCGGACGCGGACGATGCCGCCACCCGCTCGTTCGACCAGGCCCCCGCGCGTTCAGGCGACCGCGGCGACTACTACCCCGAGCCAACGGCCGAGCGGGCATACGAACCCGCCCCCACCGCCGCGGCACCCGTCGTGGACCGGGGGCTGGCTGACCGGGAAACCGCCGTCGCACGCCAAAGGGAACGCTTTGGCGGCATTAAGGCCGGCTCGGCCTTCTTCGGCTGGCTCACCGCCACCGGAATGGCAGTGCTCCTGACCGCGTTGGTGGCAGCAGCCGGAATGGCAGTGGGCCTTGCCAGCAACACGGACGTCAACGAGGCCGTGAACCAGGCCGCCCAGAATACTGGAACGGTGGGGCTGGTTGGCATCATCGTCCTGCTGGTGATCCTGTTCCTGTCCTACTACTGCGGCGGCTACGTGGCGGGGCGGATGGCACGGTTCAACGGTGCCAAACAGGGCCTGATGGTGTGGATCTGGGCACTCATCGCGGCGATCCTGATCGCCGTGCTTGGCACGGTGGCCGGCCAGCAGTTCAACGTCCTGGCGAGCCTGAACAGCTTCCCGCGCATCCCCATCAACGAGGGGCAGTTGACCACCACCAGCATCATCGCCGCCGTCGTGGTTGCCGCGGTGGCCCTGGTCGGCGCGGTGTTGGGCGGCCTGGCGGGCATGCGGTTCCACCGCAAGGTGGACCGTGCGGGCTTCACACCGGACAGCGAATACTACGACGACGATAAGTAGTCAGGCCCGGACGTCGCCGTCCACATACAGCCAGCGGCCGCGGTCCCGGACAAACCTGCTGGCCTCATGGAGGAACCCGCGCTCCCTCCCGTGCCGGTAGTGGGCCTTGAACTCGACCGTTCCCTCTGTGTCGAAGGGACCACCCCCGCTGGTGGACAGGATGTCCAGGCGCCGCCACTCCATCTCCGGGTCCAGTTGGAGGTCGCGGGGAGCTGTCGCCGGATGATGGGTGCGCAGCAGGTAGTCCTCGTCAAGAAGGGCAAACGCTGAGTAGCGGGAGCGCATGAGCTGCTCCGCCGTTGCCGCCTCCGACTGTCCTGAGTGGAACCGTCCGCAGCAGTCCTGGTACTGCTCCCCGGACAGGCACACGCAGTTGTCCTGCCCTTCAATGGTTGTCATACCCGGATGCTGTCATATCCGGTAACAGCTTTGCTACAACCCCCCATGGCCGGGCCATGCGGGCGGCACCACGAAGCAAAAATCCGTATGGTGGAGAAGGAGCTTCGCCTCACGGCCTGATGCGCCGGGTGCGGGTCCAGGATGACGGGAGAGAGGAGAGAGTACGTGGAGCAACCGGACACTCTCGTCCTCAACCTGACCTTCCTCGGCACCGTGGGCCTGGCACTGATGATGTTTTTCGTCCTCTTCCTGCTGGGGGTCGTCACCCTGGTCCTGGCGGGACTGGGCCGCTTGGCGGCCGTCGTGCTGATGGCCCTGTTCGGCAGGCGTCCCATGGGCCGGTCCCGGGACACTGCGGGCAGCCGGGCCGGCCCTGCCACACCCCGGCGGCCGTTCCGGAAACGGGCTGCCGCGTTGAAGCCGGACCGGCTGGCAAGGTCGCTCCGCACCGCCGTCGAACGCCACCCAACGCTTGCCGCCCGCCGTGAACCCCCCGTGCTCGCGGAGGACTGGGCCTCGGCTGTGGCCGATGCCGACGCCCGCGCAATCTCGAGGGCGCGCGCCGCGGCACCGGAAATCAAGCTTTCAGTGCGTGACCTCCCGGACCCTTCCGTGCCTGCCGAGAAGGTGGCGGAGGTCGCCCCTTTGGTCGAATCCGCGCTGCATAACCAGCGGGCCCCTCAGGAACTGCCCCGGTCGTTCAAGAAGCCGCAGCCGCCCCACCCGCTCGCACCGCTCGATACTGGCTCGCTGGTTTCGCTCTCCGCTCCGCAGGCGATCAAGGAGCAGGCACAGGAACGGAACGGAACAAAGCCCTTACCCTGAGCAACTATCTGGGTTAGCGTGAACATATGGAATTCAGATACCTCGGAAACAGCGGCTTCAAAGTCTCGGAAATCACGTTCGGCAACTGGCTCACCCACGGTTCGCAGGTGGAAAACGACGTTGCCACCCAGTGCGTGCGGGCGGCCCTCGACGCCGGGATCAGCACGTTCGACACGGCGGACGTCTACGCCAACACGGCAGCGGAAACGGTTTTGGGCGAGGCCTTGAAGGGCGAGCGCCGCGAATCCCTGGAAATCTTCACCAAGGTGTTCGGCCCCACCGGGCCCAAGGGCAAGAACGATCTTGGCCTTTCCCGCAAGCACATCATGGAGTCCATCAACGGTTCGCTGCGCCGGCTGCAGACGGACTACGTGGACCTCTACCAGGCCCACAGGTACGACTTCGAAACGCCGCTGGAAGAGACCATGCAGGCCTTCGCGGATATCGTCCGGCAGGGCAAGGCCCTCTACATTGGTGTCAGCGAATGGACCGCGGACCAGCTCCGTGAAGGCCACAAGCTGTCGAAGGAACTCGGCTTCCAGCTCATTTCCAATCAGCCCCAGTACTCCATGCTCTGGCGCGTCATCGAAGCCGAAGTGGTGCCGGCGTCGGAAGAGCTGGGCGTCTCCCAGATCGTCTGGTCCCCCATGGCACAGGGCGTCCTCAGCGGCAAGTACCTGCCAGGCCAGCCAGCCCCCGAGGGCAGCCGCGCCACTGATGAAAAGGGTGGCGCCAAGATGATCGAACGCTGGATGCGCGACGACGTCCTGGCAGGCGTGCAGGAACTGAAACCAATTGCGCAGGAAGCCGGGCTCTCCATGCCGCAGCTCGCCGTCGCCTGGGTGCTGCAGAACCCCAACGTGGCGTCGGCCATTATTGGTGCGTCCCGCCCGGAGCAGATCGCGGACAGCGTGGGCGCGGCCGGAGTGAAGCTGGAAGCGGAGGTCCTGAAGAGGATCGACGAGGCCATCGGTTCCCTGGCGGAGCGCGACCCCGCCCAGACCAAATCGCCGGCCACCCGGGAAGCCTGAGTGGCGCTGCCCGCACTTGCCGTCACCGGATCCACCGGCGGGCTGGGCGGGATGGTGGCGCGGCACGTAGCCGCATCCGGTTCCGCCCAGCGCCTGCTGGTGCGTGACGCTGCCCGGGCCCCCGAACTTGATGGGGCGTCCGCAGTTGTCTGCAGTTATGGGGACGGGGCCGCCGCCCGCCAGGCGCTGGACGGGGTGGAGGTCCTGTTCATGGTGTCCGCTGCTGAAGCCGAGGACCGACTGCAGCAGCACTATGCGTTCGTGGACGCCGCCGCGGCAGCGGGCGTGGAGCATGTGGTGTACACGTCCTTTTATGGCGCCGCACCGGACGCCACCTTCACCCTCGCCCGTGACCACTACGCCACCGAGGAGCGCATCAAGGCTTCAGGGGTGGACTTCACGTTCCTCCGGGACAATTTCTATCTCGACTTCCTGCCGCTGCTGGCCGGAGAGGACGGCGTGATCCGGGGCCCGGCCGGGGACGGCGTGTTCTCCGGAGTGGCCCGGGAGGATGTTGCCCGCTGCGCCCACGCCGTACTGCGCGACCCGGCCGTGCATAAGGGGAAGACCTACAACCTGACCGGGCCCGAGGAACTGACCCTGGCAAGGGCTGCGGAGATCCTCACTACGGGGACCGGGCGGTCTGTCAGCTACCACCCTGAAACGGTCGGGGAAGCCTATGCATCACGGGCCTCCTACGGTGCTCCGCAGTGGCAGCTGGATGCGTGGGTCAGCACGTACACGGCGATGGCCGCGGGCGAGATGGCCGGACTATCCCCTGACGTGCACGGACTGACGGGCGACGACCCCATCAGCCTGGCGGAGTTCCTGACACGGCCCGTTTTGTAGCGGCGAACCTGTGATGTCCGGGGCCGCTGCTACGCTGGCTTCGTCATCATCCGGCCCGTCATGGGCGGGCATAAATATTGGGGGACCATGAAAAACCTTTTCGACCTTTCATTTACCAGGTTCGTGTCGCCGTCGATCGCCAAGATCGTCTACATCCTGATCATGATCGGCCTGGCTGTCACCTACCTTGTCTTCGTCATCGCCGCCTTTGCCTCGAGGCAGCCCGTGATGGGGTTCCTGGTGCTGTTGGTCATAGGGCCGCTGTTTGTCCTGATCTACCTGGCGCTGGCGCGGATTGGCCTCGAATCGCTGATCGCCGGGATCCGGACGGCTGAAAACACGGCGGAACTGGTCCGGCTGCAGGGCGGCCCGTCCTCCGGCGCGCCAAGCTACGCCAGCGGTGCACCGCAGTACCCGTACGGACAGGCGCCGGGCAACGCCAACCCGGGTTCCTCCCCGTCCGGTTACAACTATCCACAGGGCTACGAACCGCCCGCAGCCCCGCCGGCAGGCTGACAAGGTCCGGGGATAGATGAGGCGTTGACGGGTCTGCAGGGCCAGGCGTAAACCTGTGGCAGGGCACTATCCCCATCCACAGACCAGAATCGCAGCGCCATGTCCTACACCGATCAGCACCCCACCGTCAGCAGCACGCCGGCCACTCCACCGGCACCCCAAAGTCCCGCCGCCGGCACCACTCCGGCGGCGGGAGCGGCGGGCATCACGCCGGAGGAACTACAGCTCTCGGCGCGCAACCATTCCATGCCGCTGGAGGCGCTCCGGCGGGACGTGACGCCGCCGGGTCTCCACTATGTGCTGACCCATTTCGACATCCCGGACATCGACGGAGACTCCTGGCATTTGCGGATCAATGGTGCGGTGGAGCGTGCTCTGGAACTGAGCATGGCCGCGCTTCGCAGGGACCCGGCCATCACTGTCCCGGTCACCCTTGAATGCGCAGGAAACGGCCGGTCACTCCTGGACCCAAGGCCGCTTAGCCAGCCCTGGGTGCTGGAGGCGGTGGGGACGGCCCACTGGACCGGCGTTCCCCTGGCCTACCTCCTGGGGAAAGCAGGGGTGCTGCCCAATGCCACGGAGGTCGTCTTTACCGGGACCGACGCGGGGGTGCAGGGCGGCGTTGCCCAGAAGTACGCGCGGAGCCTGCCGATCCGGGAAGCGCTGCGTCCCGACGTCGTCCTTGCCTATGAGATGAACGGGGGCGAACTGCCGCCCCAGCACGGATACCCGCTGCGGCTGGTTGTCCCCGGGTGGTACGGCATGGCCAGCGTCAAGTGGCTCGAATCCATTGAGGTGGTCACGGCGCCGTTCACCGGTTACCAGCAGCAGGTCGCCTACCGTTACCAGGACTCCGAGGACGACGCCGGGCGGCCGGTTTCCCGGATCCGCGTGCGTTCGCTGATGGTCCCGCCGGGAATCCCCGACTTCTTCACCCGGCGCCGGGTTCTCCGCCCCGGTCCGGTGCTGCTGCAGGGCAGGGCGTGGTCCGGGGAAGGTGCAGTCACGGCCGTAGAGGTGGGAATCGACGGCAGTTGGCTCCCCGCCCAACTGGACAAGCCGGCGGGTGGCTACGCCTGGCGGAAATGGACACTGCCGTGGGTTGCCGAGCCCGGCGAGCATGTCCTCGCCTGCCGCGCCACCGACATCACCGGTGCCACGCAGCCCCTCGAGCAGAACTGGAATTACCAAGGGATGGGCAACAACGTGGTGCAGCGCGTGAACGTGACGGTCGAAGGCAGCTGATCCGGCGCCGGGGCTATACTCGGTGCCAATCATGACGAGCCTTCCTACCGCCCCAGCCAGTGTCCGAATCGATGCCTGGTTGTGGGCAATCCGCGCCTACAAGACCCGTTCTGCCGCCACCGCCGCGTGCCGGGCCGGGCATGTACGCCTGAACGGCAGCCCGTCGAAGGCATCGGCGACCCTGGTAACCGGTGATACTGTAACCGTCCGCATGCCGGGCTACGAGCGCATCCTCGAAGTGAGGCGCCTCATTGCCAAGCGCGTAGGGGCTGAGGCAGCGTCCCACTGCTTCACGGACCATACGCCGCCACGGCCCCTTGCCCCGGCACTTGGGCTGCCCCAGCGCGACCGGGGCACCGGCCGGCCAACCAAGAAGGATCGCCGCGAGATGGAGCGGCTCCGCGGCACGGTCTAGGTGCTGACGGTTTCAATGCCGCCCCTGGATCGTTAAGTACGACGGCGGGTGGCTGGCTTTTGGAGGCCTGCGGTCTTCCTTGGGTGTTTGCCGGAGCCGTTTTCCACATAGGGGTTGGGGGTGGCTGCCATTGTCAGAGGGTGCTGGAAGACTTTTGGTTATGGAAGCGGTTTTGGGGACGGTGGCAGTGCAGCAGGCGGTGCAATGCGCCGAACTGTCCGCTGTTGGTGCCACTCCAAACCCACCCGCCGCCCCTTGCATTAGGGATGTCCTGAAGCTGCTGGCTCGTGTTCCTTTGGCTGCTGACGGCGCGGGAATGATGGACCAGATGCGCGCGCTGGAGGACCTGAAATGCCTGGCAGGTGCCCGGCAGGCGGGGCTTGCCGTGGCCTTCGACGCCGATCAGCGGCGGGGGCAGGCTGCAGCGGGGGTGCCTGCCGGGGAACAGGATGCGGGGGTGGCTGCGCAGATCGCTCTGGCGCGGCGTGAGTCGCCGGCGAAGGGTTCGCGGCTGCTGGGCCTGGCAAAACCCTCACGGGGATGCCCCATACGTTCGAAGGGTTCAGGAACGGCCGGTTGAATGAGTGGCGGGCAACGCTGGTCGTGAAGGAAACCATCTGCCTGTCGGCCGGGGACCGCGCCGCGGTTGATGAGGAGCTCGCCGCCGAGACCGGAACGCTCGACGGCGCCAGTGATAAAGCGGTTGTGGCCGCGGTCCCTGCCGCGGCCTACCGGCGGGACCCCGCCTCTGTGGCGAAGCGTGCGGCCCGGGCTGTGGGCGAGCGGTGCGTGAGCCTGCGCCCTGCCCCGGACACCATGACCTACCTCACCGCCCTGCTGCCCGTCGCCACCTACGCCGCCCTGGCCCGGGACGCCGACACCGCCCGCTCGGCAGGCGATGACCGGTCCCGGGGGCAGGTCATGGCCGACACCCTGGTCGAACGCGTCACCGGCACCCCCGGCGGCATCACCGGGGTCGAGATCCAGCTCGTCATGACCGACCGCACCCTCCTGCAGGCAGACGCCGAACCCGCAAGGCTCCCCGGCTACGGCACCATCCCCGCAGCAGCCGCCCGCGACCTCGCCCTCACGGGCAAGAACAGCACAGACGACGCCCTCACAAGTGGTACCAGCGGGAGCGACACCGGCAACCCGGAAACCGGCACTCAAGACCTCAATCTCTGAGTCCGCAGGCTCTACACCGCCCCCACCACCGGGGAACTTGTCGCGATGGACTCGAAGGCCCGGCTCTTCCCACCCGGGTTGAAACGCTTCCTCCTGATCCGGGACGACACCTGCCGCACCCCGTACTGCGACGCACCGATCCGGCACCACGACCACGTCGTCTCCTGGCAAGCAGGCGGCCCCACTGTTGCGTCCAACGGCCAGGGCCTCTGCGAAGCCTGCAACCACACCAAGGAAACCCCCGGCTGGACTGCACAACCAGTTCCCGAACCGCGGCACACCGTCACCACAAACACCCCCACCGGACACACCTACGGGTCAACCGCACCTCCCCTTCCGGGCCCTGCACTCCTGCCAGCGACCACGGCGGCTGTCCCGCCGACTGCCCGAAGCCGTCGTCGCACCTGCGATGCCCAAGGAACAAAGTCGCGCCAACGCGCCCCAGCCCGGGATCCGGCAGGGCGCGCGCCAGGAACACCGCTCCCACCAGCGCTGATGCGCTAAACGCCGCGGGATTAGGGGCGCCCCTAATATTGCCCCTGCCCACCCCTGCCCCGGGGAGCGTAAAGTGGCATCGGACGCCTGATTCTGGACGCCTCGCTGCTTAGGGAGAGATCGTGACGATTGATTGGGACGAAAAAAAGGCCCTGCTACAGGAACCAAACATTGCCAAAGTGACGCAGCTTTGCGATGAACTGATGGAAAAGAAGCCCGGCTCCACCGTCCCCTATATCGACCCCGTCCACGACGAAGATGAGTGCAGGATCATCAGTCTCCACCCGAGCCCCGGCAAGGGCACCGAGTCCGGATTCGTCTCCCATAACAACGACGACGAAGCCGCCCGCCGCGCCACCCAGATCTACGAACTGGCCGAACTCGACCCCCGCTACGTGATGCCGTGGAACGCATACCCCTGGGTCCGGGAAAGCGGCAGCCCGTCGGCACTAAGCGTCCAGGAAAAGACGGACGGCCTCCGTCCCTTCCGCCAGTTCCTCAAAATCAACGCCCGTGTCTCTGCGGTCATCGCCCATGGCACGGATGCGTCCACCTTCCTGACACTGTTCGAAAAGACGTACCACTCGTCGCTGAAGAACGCGGGAATCAAGATCTACAAGGCAACCGCACTGGGTGGCAGGGCGTTTGCCGTCTCCGAGGCCAAACAGGAAGAGCTCCTCGCTAAGAGCGTGGAGGTCTACCGGGACGCCATGCAGCGCGCCGGTATCCAGCACCTGTAAACCATGGCCTGCGCTGCGTTCCTGCCATAGCTGCCGGGAGCAGCGTGTTATCCCTCGAACATCCGTCGGCGGTGCTTCAGCTCTTTGGCCCATGCCCTGGTGACCATCTCCGGGAACGGTGAGCCGCCGTCGTGGTTCCCTTTGGCGCCAGTTGCGACGGCGAAGGCCGTCCCTGCCTGAAGGTCGGCAAGCAACGGCCCCGACGCCGCCAGGGCCAGCTCGGCCACCTTCGCTGCGGCGCGCGCCGGAAGTCCCAGCCCCGCCGCCCAGCCCAGGAAGTGGCGGCGAGAGATGCCCGTCCGTTTGCCGTCAAGGGTCAGCGCCAGCGTCTTGTCGCCGTAAACGACGGTGGAAGGGATGTCGTACACCGGCGCGACGGTCCATTCCCCATGCGGCTGCTGCACCATGGACAGGTTCTTGGCGTGGAGGTCGCCGTTGCCGCTCAACCACGCAAAGGCCACCTGGATGGCGAGGTTCCGCAGGGCCGGCAGCGGCGCGGCACAGTGATCAGCCAAAGCATGGCAGACCTGTCCGTAGCCCACGTTGTACTTGTCCGCCGGGTAGAGCTTGAGTACTTGGGCGGCGTCTTCGACAGCCAAACGCTGAACCTCGTCCGCTCCCCCGCCGGGCAACGGAACCCTGTCGAAGCGCTCCACCAGCAGGCCCGGCCGCCCGCCTATGTCCCGGATAAGCTCCACCCGGCTTAACGGGATCCGCAGTTTGGCCGCGTAACGGAACATCACCAGTTCGTTCTCCACCACGTGCGGAAATTCGGGGGCATTGAGTTTAAGGATGTACCGCCGCCCTGCGCGGGCAACGGGTACCGAAATCATTCCCGCGGACAATTTGTCCTGCACCCCTGCCAGTGCCACCGGGTCAATCAGGTCCGGGTCACCCAGAAGCTGGTCGAAATCAACGGGCTGTTTCGGGTCCAGTTCCACTGCATGCTCGTCCGACTCCAGCGGCTCCCCGTGTCCCACGATCTGCACGTCACCCACAGGATTCGCGCCTGCTGCGATGAGCAGGGACAGGTCGTCGTCGGCGCTGGTCTTGATGGAGCGCCGCAGCGCGTTCAGGCGGCGGCCTTCCGGCAGCAGCCCGGTGAAGTAGGGCGGGGCTGCCCCCGAGGCAGAGAAGACAGGCTCGCCTGTCAGCGGCAGGGAGCTTGCGACGGCAGGCCCATTCGCAGCGAGGTACGACGGCAGGTAAGTGAACTTCGTGCCGCCGTCGTGCCGCTCCAGCCGCGCGGCCAAAACGCCGGCCTTGTAAATGTCCGCAACCCGGTGCCTCACGAGCCGGCTCCGTCCTGGCCGCCCGGCGGCTGTGCAACGCGGGAGGCCTGGCTGGCGCGGCCGGTGACCTGCAGCTCAAGGCCCAGGGTTCCCAGCACCGCCACGAGCGAGTCGAGCTGGATGCTGGGCTTGCCCTGCTCGACGAACCGCACGAAGCGCTCAGACACCCCTGCCATGTCCGCAAGGTCGCGCTGGGTGAGGCGCAAGGATGCCCGCCGCGCCCGAACTTCTGCTGCCAGCCGCTTCGGCAACTCGTCCATATCCGTCAATACCACCCGCCTATAGGCACGAACGTGCCGATTATCCCGCTCAATAACCGTACCGCCGATGGAACCCGCAGTAAAGCACGCCATTCGGCACGAACGTGCCGGGTCACAGGAAAGACTGCCTCGTCAAATCGGGCCCGCCCCAGCCGCCTCACAGGTTCCTTTCAGGCAGACAGGCCCATACTCAAGGGAGTACCCGTACCCCGAAAGAACCACACCATGCCCTCCCCAAGACCCCATCCTGATGCACCGCCCGGCCCGGAAGTTCCTGAGGTCCGGATGGCCGCCCTGCCGCAGCTCCGGCACTGGATCGCGGTACCCCTGCTGGCCGCCGTCCTGATCGCCGCCGCCGGTTTGGCGCTGCGGTTCATCCCGGCCCTGACCGCCTCCGACATGGCCGTCGATGCCGAGCTGAGCCATGACCACACTCCGCCCCTGACCGGCATTGCCCTCTTCATCAACGTGGTTTTCAGCCCGCCCGGGGGCGTGGTGATGATCGCGGCCCTCTGCCTGTACCTGCTGCTGGTGCGGCGAAGCCCCGTGAACGCGGTGGCCACAGGAATGGTGGCGGCCGGGGGCTGGGTCAGCAGTGAGCTTTTCAAGGTAGTGGTGGCGCGGCACAGGCCAGATTCCACTGCCCTGTTCAACCCGCTGATCCCCGAGCCCGGCACGGACAGCTTCCCCAGTGGCCACACAGCCCTGGCGGCGGCCCTCGCCATCGCCATCTTCCTGCTGGCGCGCGGCACCCGGTGGCAGCGCACCGCCGTCGTCCTGGGTGTGCTCCTTGTGGTGGCGGTGGCTCTCTCCCGCATCTACCTGGGCGTGCACTACCCCACCGACGTCGTGGCGTCCTTCCTTACGGCGGCAACCGGAGCGGCGTTCGTTACCGGCCTCTGGAACCGGTTCGGCCTGGCCATGCTCGGCCGGATCCCGTTCCTGGCAAAGCTTGGGCCCGTCCCGGCGCCGCAGGCTTAAACTTGCTGCCATGACGGCCTTCATCGATGGCCTCCTGAACGTCAGCCCCCTGGTGGCCTACATCGCCGTCTTCTGCCTGGTGTTCGCCGAAGACGCCTTGTTTGTCGGCTTCGTCATCCCGGGCGAAACGGCAGCCGTGCTGGGCGGCGTGGTGGCCAGCCGTGGCGAAGTGCAACTCTTTCCCATGATGGGCCTGGTGGTCACGGCAGCCATCGTGGGGGACAGCGCCGGATACGAGGTGGGAAAACACCTGGGCCAGCGCATCATCACCTCCCGGCCACTGGCCCGCCACCAGGAACGGCTGGAAAATGCGCAGGACTTCCTGCGCCGCAAGGGAGGCTCGGCCGTCTTCCTGGGCCGCTTCACAGCGTTCTTCCGCGCCGTCATGCCCGCGCTGGCCGGCACGTCGCGCATGCCCTACGGACGGTTCCTCGCCTTCGACGCGGCAGGCGGCCTGGCCTGGGGTGCCGGCTTTGTCCTGCTGGGCTTTTTGGCGGGCAACTCCTATGAAGCCGTTGCCCAGGCAGCAGGCCGGGACATCGCCGTCGCAGTTGCCGTGCTGGCGGTGGCCGGACTTATCGCCTGGCACTTCCGTTCCCGCCGGCGGCGGCAACGCCGGGGTGCGGCCAGCCGGCCGGAGAGATAGGAAGCTTGACACAGACTGTGACCGGTGCCATATTTAAGGCGTGAACCTGTCAGACAGCCGGACAGCAGGACAGCCTGCAGCCCGCCCCCTCGCCCGGCTGAGTGCCGCCGAGGCGGTTTTCAACGCTATCCGGACAGACATCGAGTCGGGCGTCATCCCGGTCGGCAGCAAACTCAGCTCCGAGGCCGTCCTCTCGCAGGAGTACGGCGTGAGCCGCTCGGTGATCCGTGAAGCCCTGCGCTCCTGCACTGCGTTGGGACTGACCGTCACCAGGACGGGCAGGGGAACTTTTGTGGTCGCCAGCAAGGTGGCCAACGACCTGACCCTGGGACAGTACTCGGCGCGCGACCTCACCGAGGCCCGGCCACACATCGAGGTGCCCGCCGCCGGGCTTGCCGCGCAACGGCGCACCCCGGAGGAACTGGAAACCCTCCGCGACGTCGTGGCTGCCATGTCCACCGAAACCGACCCTGAATCATGGGTTGCCATGGATTCGACCTTCCACGCCACGATTGCCCGCGCCAGCGGCAACAAGGTCTTCGCCAGCGTTGTGGCGGACATCCGTGATGCCCTGGCCCACCAGTCCGAGACGCTGAACATGGTGGCGGACCGACAGCACGCCTCGGATGTGGAACACCAGGAAATCCTTGCCGCCATCGAGGCCGGTTCCGCGGCGGACGCCCGCGCCGCCATGGCCCGGCACCTGGAAGCCGTGGGCGTTGCCTTGGACTCCATCCTCAACAACTGACCGCACGCAAGACCCAGCCATCCAACTTCCCAAGGACGCCATGCCCTCCCCTGCGTTTTCCGCTGCCTCCACTGCTGATCCGGCCGTATTGGCCCTGCCGCAGCACACACCCCTGGTGGCCGCCGTCCGCGACGGCCTAGTGGAGAGCGTCCACTACGGTTCTGCCATCGCCCTCGGCCCTGACGGCACAGCAGCTGCCGCAGCCGGCGATCCGCAGGCGGCTTTCTACCCCCGCTCTTCGCTGAAGCCGTTGCAGGCCGTCGCCATGGTCCGCGCCGGACTGAAGCTCCCCGCCGACCTCCTGGCCCTCGCCGCCGCCAGCCACTCCGGCGCCGCGGCGCACCGCGACGGCGCACTGCGCATCCTCGAACTGCACGGGCTCGCCGCCTCAGACCTCGGCAACAGCACCGACCTCCCCTATGGTGTCGAAGAGCGCGAGGACTGGCTGCGCAGCGGCGGCAGCGCAACGCAAATCACCCAGAACTGCTCCGGCAAGCACGCCGCCATGGTGGCCACCTGCGCCATCAACGGTTGGCCCGTGCAGGGCTACCTGCACCCCACACACCCGCTGCAGCAGCTCGTGGCCCGCACCGTCACCGAGCTGACCGGCGAACAGCCCGCAGCCCTGAGCACCGACGGCTGCGGCACGCCCCTGTTCGCGCTGACCCTGCACGGCATGGCCCGCGCGTTCGGCCGGCTCGCCCACGCGGCCGCCTCCGCTGGAAAGGACGACGGCGCCATTGCTTCGACCAGCCCGGAAGCCGCCGTCGGCCTTGCCATGCAGCGGCACCCTGAGATGGTGGCCGGCGAGGGCCGCGACGTCACCGACCTGATGCGCCTGCTGCCCGGCTCCGTGGCCAAAGACGGCTTCGAAGGCGTCCAGCTGGTGGGCCTGGCCGACGGCAGCGCCGTGGCCGTGAAGATTTCCGACGGCGGCGACCGCGCCCGGATGCCGGCCACCGTGCGCATGCTCGAAGCCCTCGGCCAGGAGACAGACGAACTGGCCGGCATCGCCACCGCCCCCGTGCTGGGCGGGGGCCACGAGGTGGGCCGGTTGCAGGCCACCGACTTCCTGAACCACAACACCCTGTCCGCACCCGTCAACGAAGCCCTGTAAGGACACCATGACCACCATCGAAACAGCTGTACCCGCACAGGTCCGCTCCGAGCACGACCTGCTCGGGGACCGCGACGTACCGGCGCACGCCTACTGGGGCGTGCACACCCTCCGCGCCGTGGAGAACTTCCCCATTACAGGACAAAAACTGTCCTCCAACATGCACCTGGTCCGGGGCCTTGCCGCCGTGAAGCTGGCCGCCGCCCGCACCAACCGCGAGCTCGGCCTGCTGGACGCCGAGCGCGCCGATGCCATCGAACAGGCATGCCACGACGTGCTCGCCGGCCGCCTGGCCGACCAGTTCGTGGTGGACGTCGTCCAGGGCGGCGCCGGGACGTCGTCGAACATGAACGCCAACGAGGTCATCGCCAACCGTGCGCTGGAAATCCTGGGCCACCCCAAGGGCGACTACGCCCGGCTGCACCCCAACGACCACGTCAACCTCAGCCAGTCCACCAACGACGTGTACCCCACCGCAGTCAAGCTGGGCACCATCTTCGCCGCCCGGGAACTACTCGCAGCCCTCGAAGAACTCGAGGACGCCTGCGCTGCCAAGGCCATGGAATTCCGCACCGTGGTGAAGATGGGCCGCACCCAGCTGCAGGACGCCGTCCCCATGACCCTGGGCCAGGAGTTCGGCAGCTACGCCGTCACCATCGGCGAGGACCGGCTCCGCCTGGCGGAGGCAGAGCTGCTGATCCACGAGATCAACCTCGGCGCCACAGCAATCGGCACTGGACTGAACGCCCCGGCCGGCTACGCCGAAACAGCCTGCCGGCACCTGGCGGAGGTCACGGGGCTGCCCCTCGTGACCGCCGTCGACCTCATCGAAGCCACCCAGGACGTTGGAGCGTTCGTGCACCTGTCCGGCGTGCTGAAGCGCGTTGCGGTCAAACTGTCCAAGATCTGCAACGACCTCCGCCTGCTCTCCTCAGGGCCCCGCGCCGGCTTCGGCGAAATCAACCTGCCCGCTGTCCAGTCCGGGTCCTCCATCATGCCCGGCAAGATCAACCCGGTGATCCCGGAAGTGGTCTCCCAGGTGGCCTACGAAGTCATCGGCAACGACGTCACCATCACCATGGCCGCCGAAGCGGGCCAGCTGCAGCTCAACGCCTTCGAACCGATCATCGTCCACAGCCTCCACAAGAGCATCTCCCATCTGGAGGCAGCCTGCCGCACCCTCACGGCCCGCTGCATCCGGGGAATCACCGCCAACACAGAACACCTGCGCCGCACCGTGGAGCAGTCCATCGGCCTGGTGACCGCACTGAATCCCCACCTCGGCTACGCCACCGCCACTGCCATCGCGCAGGAAGCACTTGCCACCGGCAAGGGCGTGGCGGAACTGGTCCTGGAACACGGGCTCCTCACCGATGCCCAGCTCCAGGAACTCCTGAGCCCCGAACGCCTGGCCAACCTCAGCAAGTAGTCCCCACCTGCTCCCTCGCCTCGCAAGCTCGGCCAGGGAACCCGGCAGGCGTGGGCCCACCCACCACCACCCCCCCGTTTGTAAGGACACTCCCCAATGACAAACACTTCCCTTCCAGACCACGTGATTGACGGTGGTCACGCGCACGCGTCCGAGACCTCCCTGCACGCCGAGGACAAGGGCTACCACAAGAACCTCAAGCCCCGGCAGATCCAGATGATCGCGATCGGCGGCGCTATCGGTACCGGCCTGTTCCTGGGCGCCGGCGGCCGGCTCAATGCGGCGGGCCCGTCCCTGGTCATCGCGTACGCGGTGTGCGGGTTCTTCGCGTTCCTGATCCTGCGCGCCCTGGGCGAACTGGTCCTGCACCGGCCCTCCTCGGGCTCGTTCGTCTCCTACGCCCGCGAATTCTTCGGCGAGAAGGCAGCGTTCGTCTCCGGCTGGTTCTACTGGATCAACTGGGCCACCACCACCATCGTGGACATCACCGCCGCCGCCCTCTACATGCACTTCTTCGGCAACTACATCCCCTGGATGGCCGACGTCCCGCAGTGGGCCTGGGCACTGACCGCCCTCGTCGTCGTCCTTGCCCTGAACCTGGTGTCCGTGAAGGTCTTCGGCGAAATGGAATTCTGGTTCGCCCTGATCAAGGTCGCCGCCCTGGTCGCCTTCCTCATCATCGGCACCTACTTCGTCATCTTCGGCACCCCCGTGGACGGCCAGCAGCTCGGCATCAGCCTCCTGTCCGATAACGGCGGCATCTTCCCCAACGGCCTGCTGCCCATGATCATCCTCATGCAGGGCGTCCTGTTCGCCTACGCCTCCATCGAACTCGTCGGCACCGCCGCCGGCGAAACCGAAAACCCCGAAAAGATCATGCCCAAGGCCATCAACTCCGTGGTCTTCCGCATCGCCGTGTTCTACGTCGGCTCCGTGATCCTGCTCGCCCTGCTGCTGCCGTTCACGTCCTACCAGAAGGGCGTCAGCCCCTTCGTGACGTTCTTCGGCTCCATCGGCGTCCAGGGCGTGGACGTCATCATGAACCTCGTGGTCCTCACCGCCGCCCTGTCCTCCCTGAACGCCGGGCTCTACTCCACGGGCCGGATCCTGCGCTCAATGTCCGTCAACGGCTCGGCCCCCAAGTTCGCCTCCCGCATGAACAAGGCAGGCGTCCCCTACGGCGGCATCGCCATCACCGCCGTGGTGTCCCTCCTGGGCGTCCCGCTGAACTACCTCGTCCCCGCCGAGGCGTTCGAAATCGTCCTGAACATCGCCTCCGTCGGCATCATCATGACCTGGGCCACGATCGTGCTGTGCCAGATCCAGCTCAAGCGCTGGGCAGACAAGGGCTGGGTGGAGCGCCCCTCGTTCCGCATGTTCGGCGCCCCCTACACCGGCTACCTCTCCCTGCTCTTCCTCATCGGCGTGCTGGTCATGGTCTTCATCGATTCACCGCTCACCATGCTCGTGACGGCCATCGCGTCGGTCCTGATGGTGGCCGGCTGGTACGCCTGCCGGACCCACATCCGCGAAATTGCCGAAACCCGCGAAGGCTTCACCGGAATGTCCCCCGTGGTCGCCAACGCGCCGGCTGAGACCTTCAAGAAGTAACTGCCTTAAACGTCCGACGGCGGCACCTGGGTTCTGGAACAAACCAGCCCAGGTGCCGCCGTCGGGGTTTAACGGTGGTCTTCTCCGGTCACTTTGCCGGCTTCACCACCATGGCCGATCCGCCGCCGCGCCTGACCGGTTCCGCGGCCGCCAGGACCTGTCCATCCTTCAGGAACTCGATGGCCGTTGCCGCCCCAATCTCCGAGGCGGATGAGAACGAGTCGCCCGACGGGGTGAACTCGTGGCCGAAGCGGGAGGTCAGTGCGGCCCCGTACTTGTCAATGAAGGCCGGTTCGGCAGTGACCTTCGCGGTGTTCCGCTGTGCTGCGCGGGGTGCAGCGATGGCGTCCGGGATGCTCATGCCCAGGTCAATGCGGTTCACCAGCGTCTGCAGGACGGTGGTGATGATGGTGGAACCGCCCGGGGAACCCAGCGCCAGGAACGGCTTGTCGTCCTTCAGCAGGATCGTCGGGGACATGGACGAACGCGGGCGCTTGCCGGGCTCGATCCGGTTGGGATCGGTTGCGCTGTAGACGGTGGAAAAGTCGGTCAGCTCGTTGTTGAGCAGGAACCCGCGGCCGGGAACAACAATGCCGGAGCCGCCCGTCTGCTCGATGGTCAGCGTGTACTCCACCACGTTGCCCCACTTGTCCGAGACGGTCATGTTGGTGGTGGAGATGTTCTCTGTGTCCTTCTCGTCCGGGAGCGCGGCGGGATCCACGGGGCAGGTGCCGTCATACGACTTCACGTCACCGGCCGCCACCGGCTTCGTCGCTGCGTGCGCGGGATCGAGCCCGCAGGCACGCTCCTTGCCGAAAATGGGATCCGTCAGTGCTTTGGTGGGAACTTTCACGAAGGCGGGGTCGCCAACGTACGCGGCCCTGTCCGCGAAGGCCAGGGCGCTGGCCTCGAGGTAGTGGTGAAGGACGGCAGGCTTGTCCTTCTTCAGGTCGGGCAGGTCGAACACGTCCAGGATGTTCAGCGACTCACCCACCGTGGTGCCGCCGCTGCTGGAGGGTGCCATGCCGTAGACGTCGTAGCCGCGGTAGTTCACGTGGGTGGGGGCCTGGTCCAGGGCCTTGTAGTTGGCAAGGTCCTTCGCCGTCATGGAACCCACCGGAACGGGGAGTTTGGTGTCCGGGGACTTCGGGGGCGCCTGGACAGTCTTGGCGATCTCGTCGGCGAGCGGGCCCGTGTAGAAGGCGTCCATGCCCTTACGCGCCAGCAGGCGGTACGTGTTCGCCAGGTCGTGGTTCTTGAACACCGAGCCCACTTCCGGGAGCTGCCCGCCCGGGAGGTAGAGGTCCTTGGTGGAAGTGAATGCCTCAAAGCGGACCTGGTTGTCCTTGGTCTGGCTGCGGAAGGTATCGTCCACCACGAAGCCGCGGTCGGCCACCTTGATGGCGGGTTTCAGGGCGTCCCCGAGGCTGATGCTTCCCCAGCGCTCCAGGGCGCGTTCCCAGGTGGCGGGTGTCCCGGGAACCCCCACCGAGACGCCGCTGGTCACCAGTTCCGGCGTGAAGTTGTAGGCCTTGCCCGTGGCGGGATCGATGAAGGCATCGTGCCGGATGCCCGCGGGTGCCGTCTCCCGGCCATCGATGGTGCTGACTTTCCGGGACTTTGCGTCGTAGTAGACGAAGTAGCCGCCCCCGCCGATGCCGGCGGAGTACGGCTCGGTCACCCCCAGGGTGGCTGCGGCGGCGACGGCAGCGTCCACGGCGTTCCCGCCCTTGCGCAGGACGTCGATGGCTGCCGCTGACGCTTCCGGGTCCACGGTACTGACGGCGCCACCGTAGCCGGTGGCGGTGGGCTCCTTGTCGGTTTGCCGTTCATCGGCAAAGGCCGGGCTGATGGCCCCGGTGGTCACGCTCACCGTCAATGCGGCGGTCAGGGCTGCGAGCCGGCGTCCGAAATGTGGCATGGTGGCTCCTAAGAGGGGTTTGAGTGATGTGGGCCACGCTACTCTTCAGGTGGGACACACTCAACGGCCGGCGGTACGCGCCGCGGGAAGGGGTACGCCATGCCAGGATCCAAGCTTGCGGTGGTGGGGGCGGGGAGTGTCGGCACTTCACTGGCGTACGCTGCCCTGATCCGCGGTTCTGCCAGCAGCATCGCGTTGTTCGACGTCAACGCGCCTAAGGCCGAGGCCGAGGCGCTCGATCTTGCCCACGGCAGCCAGTTCGCGGCAGCCTCCGCCTCGGTCAGCGGCGGCGGGGACATCGCCGTGACGGAAGGGGCCGACGTCGTCGTCATCACGGCCGGTGCCAAGCAAAACCCCGGCCAGAGCCGCCTGGACCTGGCAGGCACCAATGTCCGCATCCTTGAGCAGCTGATGCCACAGCTGCTGGAGCAGGCACCCGATGCCGTCTATGTCCTGGTGACCAACCCCTGCGACGTCCTCACCGTGGCCGCGCAGCGCATTTCAGGGCTGCCCACCGAGCGGATTTTCTCCTCGGGCACGGTCCTGGACACCTCCCGGCTGCGGTGGCTGCTCGCCCGGCGCGCGGGCGTGTCCGTGGCAAGCGTCCATGCCAGCATGGTGGGCGAGCACGGCGATACCGAGTTCCCGCTGTGGTCCGGCGCCACGATCGGCCCCGTTCCCATCCGCGACTGGACGGACGGCGGCGAACGGATCTTCACACCCGGCTACCTCACCGAAACCGCGCGTGAAGTCACGCAGGCCGCGTACAAGGTCATCGCCGGCAAGGGCGCCACGAACTACGCGATCGGGCTCTCCGGTGCCCGGATCGTGGAGGCGCTCCTGCGCGACGACAACGCCGTCCTGCCAGTCTCCACGGTGCTGTCCGGGCAGTACGGCATCTCGGGCGTGGCGCTGTCCCTTCCCAGCATCGTGGGGCGCGGGGGCGTTCGCCGCGTCCTGGACACACCCATGGACGACGGCGAACTGGCGGCACTGCAGCATTCCGCCAACACGTTACGGAACACCATGGCCACGTTGGGGCTTTGAACGCGCGTCACGCAACGCCGCCGCAACCTCGCGCGGCGGCGGTTCGCATAAGCTCACAGAAGCGCACGCTGAACGGCTCAACGACGAACCCACAGGAGTAACGCATGACCAACTGGCGGATCAGGGATTTCCACTCGGCGGACCTGGACGGGATCCTGCACCTGTGGGAGACCCTCAAGGCGAACAATGTGGAACCGGTCTATGCCCTCTCCGAGGTGCTCGCGTCCTGCGAAAAGGACCACGCGGTGGTGGCGGTGCTGGGCGAGCAGGTGGTGGGCGCCGCCGTCGGCCGTGCTGCCCACGACCAGGGCTGGATCGTCTTCCTGGCCACCCTCCCTGAGTACCGTGGCCGCGGGATCGGCACCTCACTGCTCGCCGCCGTCGAAAACCGCATGGCGCCGCACGGGCTGAACAAGCTCTCCGCCCTGATGCCGGAATCGGAGACCCGGGTGGAGGCATTCCTGGGCCGCGGTTTCGCCTTGAAGAAGAACCTGCGGTACTTCGAGCGCACCATTCCCGTGCAGCGCCAGGAGCTTGGTGCCCTGGGCCAGCTGGGCGGCAGGGTCCTCGCCCGCGACCTGTGGGAGAACGTCGCCGGGATGCGCCGGGAAAAGGAACTGTTGGAGCGCCGCTTGGTGCTCCCCCTTGCCGAGGCGGACCTCGCGGACGAATTCGGTGTGGTGCCGCCGCGCGCCGTCGTCCTTTTCGGGCCCCCGGGCACCGGCAAGACCACCTTCGCCAAAGCCATCGCTTCCCGCCTGGAATGGCCGTTCGTGGAGGTGTTTCCGTCCCGGCTGGCGGCCGATCCGCAGGGCCTGGCCGGCGCACTCCGGGAGACGTTCCTGGAAATCGCCGAGCTCGAACACGCGGTGGTGTTCATCGACGAGGTGGAGGAAATCGCCTCCCAGCGCGCGGGGGATCCGCCGTCGCCGCTGCAGGGCGTCACCAACGAGCTGCTGAAGATCATCCCCGCGTTCCGCGAGCAGCCCGGCCGGCTGCTGGTGTGCGCCACGAACTTCATCCGTGCCCTGGACTCCGCGTTCCTGCGCCATGGCCGGTTCGATTACGTGATCCCGATCGGCCTGCCCGACCGGCAGGCGCGTGAGGCGATGTGGCAGCGGTTCATTCCCGCGCCGGTGGTGGATGACGTGGATGTGGAACTGTTGGTGGAACGCACGGAGGGTTTCTCCCCGGCGGACATCGAGTACGCGGCCCGCAGTGCCTCCCAGCGGGCGTTGGAGAAAGCAGTGTACGACGACGGCGGGCTGGCGTCCGGGGGCGAGGTTTCCGTTCGGGAGGCCGTGCGGAAGGGGCCCTCCACCCAGGATTACCTGGACGCGATCGGCGATACCCGGACCACGGTGAGCGAACAGGTCCACCAGGACTTCCTCGAAGACATCGACGCCCTGGGACGCGTCTGACCCGGATATCTTTGAGGCATGTCCTCCAACCCCCTCAGGCATGCCCTGGCCCGCATGGGCGGCCGGGACCCGCACGAACAGCACCGGACCGCCACTCCCCTTGAGCTCTTCTTCGACCTGACCTTCGTCATTGCCTTCGGCGTGGCCGGCGCCCAGTTCGCGCACGAGATAGCCGAAGCCCACTTCCTGCCGGGGCTCCTGGGGTTTTCTTTCGCGATGTTCGCGGTGATCTGGGCGTGGATCAACTTCACCTGGTTCGCCAGCGCCTACGACACCGACGATTGGGTGTTCCGGGTGGTCACCATGGTCCAGATCGTCGGGGTGCTGATCCTCGCCATGGGCATTGAGCCGATGTTCCACTCGATCGTGGAGGGACAGCACGTGGACAACAGGGTCATCGTGGGCGGCTACGTGCTCATGCGGCTGGCCCTGGTGACGCAGTGGATCCGCGCGTCGCGGCAGGATCCGGCCCGCCGCGTCACGTGCCTGCGCTATGCGAAGTACCTGGCCGCCGTGCAGCTGGGCTGGATCGCCCTCCTGGTCATCGAGATGGACGTGGCCACCACGTTCCTGCTCACGGTGCCGCTGATCATCCTGGAGATGGCCACCCCGTACGCGGCCGAACGGGGAGCCAGGACGCCGTGGCACGCGCACCACATCGCAGAGCGCTACGGCCTGCTGGCGATCATCGCCCTGGGCGAATGCCTGATCGGGGCCATCGAAACCCTGCGCGCGATCGTGGCCAACCACGGCTGGAGCGTGGA
Organism: Arthrobacter sp. MAHUQ-56; assembly: GCF_019710585.1. Taxonomy (GTDB): domain Bacteria; phylum Actinomycetota; class Actinomycetes; order Actinomycetales; family Micrococcaceae; genus Arthrobacter. Next base: position 44,012 of record NZ_JAIFZQ010000008.1, read on the forward strand.
TGCCGCACTGGTGGGCTTCGGCGGGACTGCCCTCGCTTTCGGCATGTGGTGGGTGTACTTCCTGCTTCCCGCAGGGCGGGCGCTCCACCACCGGCGCCACCGCTCCTTTGTGTTCGGGTACGGGCACATTCCGGTCTTCGCGGCCATCGCGGCCACCGGCGCGGGACTCCACGTGGCCGCCTACTACATCGACCACGAGGCCCACATCAGCGCGGCCGCCGTGGTGGCCAGCATCGCGGTCCCGGTAGCCGTCTTCAAGCTTGCCCTCACCTGGCTCCATGGTGTGATGGTCGGCCCGGACCGTGTGGTCACGGCTGTCGCCGCGGGGGTACTGGCGCTGCTCGCCGGCGCCGTCGGCCTCGCGGCGGCGGGCGCCTCGGTCCCGGTTTCGCTGATGGTCATCGTCCTGGCCGTTGCTGCCTCCGTCGTCGTCGACGAACGCCGCGGGGCTATTGCTTCCCGTACCCGCTGACGGCGAGGGGATGCCATTCCCACGGTTCCCTCGGCAGGCTCGCAGGGTTAAACGCGGGCAGGGCGTGCTCCAAGGTCCCGGCGGGCAGGCCCAGGGATGCGAGGAGCCGGTCCCGGACCTCCTCCACCCGGACTCCGGTCCGCGCAAGGTCGGCGAGCGTCACCGCGCCGTCGCGCTTGGCCAGCCGTACGCCGTCGTGGTTCACCACCAGGGGCACGTGCGCATATTCCGGAACGGGAATATGCAAGAGGGACGCGAGGTAGGCCTGGCGCGGCGTGGACGGTAGCAGGTCGTCGCCGCGGACCACCTGGTCTATGCCTTGCGCGGCATCATCCACCACCACAGCGAGGTTATAGGCGGTCACGCCATCATTGCGCCGCAGCACGAAGTCGTCGACGACGCCCGTGAAGTCACCATGGAGGACGTCGTGGACGGTGAATTCCGCAACGCGGGCGCGCAGGCGGAGTGCCGCGGGCCTCGTGGAGCGCTTGAATTCCAGTTCGGCGGGTTCGAGGTTGCGGCAGGTTCCGGGGTAGGCGCCCTGCGGGGCGTGAGGCGCCGACGCCGCCTCCTGGATCTCCCGGCGCGTGCAGAAGCATTCGTAGGTGAGTCCGGCTTCCTCCAGCCGGGCGATTGCCGCTGCATAGAGCTGGCCGCGGTCCGTCTGGCGGACGGCCTCACCGTCCCAGGTCACCCCGATTGCCTGCAGGTCGCGAAGCTGCTCCGCCTCCGCCCCGGCGCGTGCACGGTCCAGGTCCTCCACCCGCAGCAGGAACTTCCGGCCCGTGGAGCGGGCGAAGAGCCAGGCAAGGATGGCGGTGCGGAGGTTCCCAACGTGCAGCTCGCCGGAGGGACTGGGGGCGAAGCGGCCGGCGGAGGTCATGGATCCACTTTAGGCGTAACAACACAAGAGCCCCTCAGCTACCGATGACTCCGGAAAATGCCGACGTCGGTAGCTCAGGGGCTCTTGCCGTGTGGTGCGGAATGACAATGCGTGAACAAGAGTCAATCAGCGGCGGCATCCTTGCGGGAAACCTGTTCCAGGGACCGGGTGGTGTGCCGGGGCTCCTGTAGCCTGCGGGAGCCGGCGGTAGCCTGCATCCCTTGTTGCCAACATTTGAGCAGTACTCCTACAGTTAGTGCAACCGGACCCTGCCCAACTGGTCAATCTGATTGGTCCGGGCGCCCATCGACGACAGGAACTGATCACATTGCAGGTACTGGACCCGACCGACAAGCGCATCCTCGCAGCGCTGGACGACGATCCCCGCATGCCCATCATGGTGCTCGCGCAGAAGCTGGGCCTGGCCCGCGGGACCGTCCAGTCGCGCCTGGAGCGGATGACGGCATCAGGTGCCCTGCGCGCCAACAGCAGCAGGGTGGTCCCGGCAGCGCTGGGACGCGGCGTGGCTGCAGCGGTGAGCGCAGAGTTGGACCAGAGCCACCTCAACGAGGCCATCGCCGCACTGCGCGAAATCCCCGAAGTCCTGGAATGCCATGCCCCCGCGGGGGACACCGACCTGCTGATCCGCGTGGTGGCCACCAGCCCGGATGACCTGTACCGGGTGTCCGAGGAAATCCGGCTCTGCCCAGGAATCGTGCGCACGTCCACCAGCATGTTCCTGCGGGAGGTCATTCCCTACCGCACCACCGGCCTGCTCAGCGACGGGGCGGACCGGGCCGGCCCTGGATAGCTCTCCCCATCGTCGAGGCCAGCCATCCCGGCTAGGCTGGCACGGGAGATCCTAACGGGGGGAAACACATGGCGGGGAACTTTTACGGCGGCGACGTGGCGCAGCTCCGGCAGCTCGCCAAGGAGCTGACCGGCAGCGCCAACCGGCTCAACGCTTTGGGCCAGCAGCTCAGCAGCAGCATCAGTTCCGGACTGTGGAAAGGGCGCGACGCCGAGAGGTTCCGCAGCGAGTGGACTTCTTCCCACGCCAAGCTGCTGAGGTCGGCCACGGCAGGGCTGGAATCGGCCTCCAAGGCGCTGTTGGCCAACGCGGACGAGCAGGAGAAGGCCAGCTCCCGGGGATCCGGCGGCGGGGCAGGCGGATCAGGAGGATCGGGCGCGGGCCCCTCCGGCGGCACGGCCCAGGACCTCACCGACACCCTGGCCGCCATGACGCCGGCAGAACGCCTCCAGTACCTCCAGAGCGACGAATTCAAGCAGTGGGCGCTGGCTCATCCCGATGCCGCCAAGGCTGCCCTGGATGCGGCCGCCGACTCAGGGCTCATCGCTAAGAAGTCCCCCGTTTACGCTGATTTCCTGGGCTCGTACTGGAACAACCAGGCCATGCGGCAGATGGGAATCGACCCTTCGGACTGGGACACCGCCAAGGGCACGGAATACAACTGGGACACCATCCGGAGCGTCTACGACTTCTACGGCCAGGCCTACCTCGCCAACCCGGACCTCCAGTGGGCAGGCATGGCCAATATGATCGGCCCATCCTTCGCGGGTGGATTCCGGGATATGGCCATGCTCCGGGACCTGGCACAACAGATCACGGACAACCCTGCCTCGGACATACCCCTGCCGGTCCTGGACCAGCTGGAGCAGCTGGCCGGCATGACCGACCAGGAAATCCGCTACTACGAAACCAGCATGCTGGACATGAACAAGGAGATCTTCCTTGACCAGGCACGCCAGCACCAGGCCTACCTCAGCGGCGGCATCGACGAGATCAACCGGCTCCGCGACTCCGGCGCCATTGATCCGGACACGGCCCGGGCGTGGGCTGACATCGACTCCGGCGACCCCGCCCGTGTGCAGGACGGAAACACCGTGCTGCTGTACCGCGAGCAGAACGACATCATCGCGGACGACTACGACAACATGCGCGGCCATCCCGGCGGCGAAGCCGTTACCTACATGGTGACGCTCGCCGGCGAGCCCTCCATCCCCGGCGCGAGGAGCTACCCGGAGGTGTTCCCGTACAGCTTCAGCGTCGAAAGCCCGGGCCCGGAGAACATCCCCTTCACCTCATGGGACAACCCCGCCCAGTTCCGCACCGACTTCACCACCGGATTCCCCGACGGCAACATTGCCAATGCCGACCAGCGCTGGGAGCTGATCCGGCAGGACACGCTTCCGGCCTACCAGCACCTGCTGGCCACCGATCCGGACCGCGCCGCGCAGATCATCGGCTCGGACTTCGACGGCCGCGTGGACCAGTACCGGCCCACCAACAACATTCCGCAGATCATGGACCGGTTCCTGGACGGATTCGACGCGGAGGTCCACCAGTGACCCCGCCGCCTGCAGTCCTTGCCCTTCTTGCAGCCCTTGCCCTGGCGGGCTGCTCGCCTGCCGCCCCACCACCTGCCAGCCCGTCCGCCACCCCACCTTCCGCAGGGAGCACCGTGAAAACTTCCGAATTCTCCACCCTCGATGCCGCCGGCGTGGACGCCATCCGGGACAGCATGACCGCGCGCCTGGATATGAGGTCCGGAACGCTGCAGAAGGCGGCCGTCAGGTTGACCGATGACAGCTTCGGTCCCGAAATCAATACGCGGGACAGCGGGAAGATTTCGTTGACCATCGCCGGCCCGTCCGGCGACATCTCGGCCGAAACTGACCGCATCCGCTTCAACACCACGCAGTCACGGCCGGACTTCCGCGAGGTGACCTACTTCCTGACGGCCTCTTCACTGGAGGAGTACATCGGCCTCATCAGGGACGGCGTGGCGAGGTACGGCATCGACCCCGAATCGGCCGAGGGGTGGATCAGCAGCGCGCAGGGCAACCCCGGCACCAAGAGCGACTTTTCCATCACCTCCGGCACCAGCACGGGCCTTGAGGTGAATTACGACCTTCGGTACGACGGCAGCAAGGACACCCAGGTCATCATCGTGCACGTCCATCCGCTGGCGTAGCCGGCCCCGGCCGCCTGGCTGTCATACCTACACCGGCGGCCCGGCGTTGGACTTCAGGTTCTTCATCACCAGGGTGGACGTCAGCCGCTCCACCCCGGGCAGGGATGTCAGCTCGGTGTCGTAGAAGCGCTGGTACGCCGGCAGGTCCTCGGCAATGACCTTCAGCAGGTAGTCCGGCGATCCGAACAGCCGCTGCGCCTCCACGATGTTGGGATTGTCCGCAACGCGGTTCTCGAAGATCTCCATCGTGGGCCGGTCCACCTGCCGGAGCGTAACAAAGACAATCGCCTCGAACCCCAGGCCCACGGCGGCAGGATCGACGTCCGCCTTGTACCCGCGGATCACGCCTGACTGTTCCAGGTCGCGCAGCCGGCGGTGGCACGGCGCCACGGTCAGGCCCACCTTCCCGGCAAGCGCGGTGGCAGTCATCCGGCCGTCCTCCTGCAGGTGCCGCAAAATATTCCTGTCGATTGCATCAATCACGCAATAAACATACTGCCTAAACGGTGAGGCGGGCGAAAAAAGGACAGCACTTTTGGCCCGGTTCTCCCTATGGTTGCTCCTGAGAGCCCTTCGACAGGAGAAACCCGATGAATCCGCAGCTGTTCCTGGCCTTCCTGGTGGTGGCCGCAGCCCTTGCCTGCACGCCCGGCGTCGACTGGGCCTACACCATCGCGGCGGGCCTCCGGCAGCGGAGTTTCATTCCGGCCGTGGCCGGGCTCTGCGGCGGCTATGTCCTCCACACCGTCCTGCTGGTGGCAGGGCTGGCCGCGGTGCTCGCCGGCATGCCCGGAGTCCTGGCCTGGATCACGCTGGCTGGTGCGGCCTACCTGTTGTGGCTTGGGGTGGGCACGCTCCGGTCCTGGCGGGGGGCCAGCTTCAGTGCGGCCGCAGCCACCGGCAACGGCACCCAACTGCGGACATTCCTGCAGGGCATGGGCACCAGCGGCATCAACCCGAAGGGCCTGCTCTTCTATGTTGCCCTCATTCCGCAGTTCGTCAGCGCCGACGCCGCCTTGCCCGTTCCGGTGCAGTCAGGCCTGCTGGGCATGACGTTCGTGGCACTGGCGGCCCTGGTGTACACGGTGGTGGCACTTCTCTCCCGCAGCCTGCTGCACAGCAGGCCCGGGGCTGCCCGGGCAGTGACCTTGGCCAGCGGCATCATCATGGTGGCTCTGGGCGCTGTGCTCCTCGGTGAGCAGCTGCTTCCGTTCCTGGCTGGCCGCTCCTAGTCCCCGCTGAGCTCCTTCCAGTCCTGCTCCCAGATCCGGCGCATTTCCTCGTCCTTGCGGATGGGCGCCGGCGCTTCCAGCTCGCGCTGCGGTTCCGGGTCGCCGCGGCGGCGTCCCCAGTCGCGCGGGTTCAGGGACCGGCGGCTTGATTCGAGCACCAGCAGCGCCCGGTCCGTCAGGGCGTCGTTCCGCAGTGCCAGGTGCGTCTTGCGGCGGCGCAGGACCTCGGCGATAGCCTGGTGCGCAGCATCCAGCCGGCCTTCCCGGCGCAGCGCGCGGGCGCGGACCAACAGCAGGGCGGCGGAGAGATCGTCCGCGTTCAGCAGGCCTTCCGTCCAGTCGATCACCGTGCGGCTGCGACCCAGGGTGAGGGCAAGGGAGCAGCGTGCCAGCGCCATGGGGAGCGACGGCGGCAGGCCCGCCAGTGCGTCCAGCGCAGCTTCCGTGCGCCCGGTTTCGCGCAGCGAGTGGGCCAGGGCCAGGAACACCGATTCCTCGCTGAACAGGACCGGAATTTCCACCCGCTCGGCCAGCTCGATCCTCGTGACGATCCTGGTGAGGTAGGTGGACGAGTAGCGGTTGGCTTCCTCGTCATTTCTGGTGGTGAGCCCGCGCTGGAGGAGTTCGGAGGCGCGCAGGTAGCCACCGTGCTTGTAGGCGAGCAGCCCGGCCATCAGGTAGCAGAGCCCCGCCCAGCCGGGGTAGGCACGCGCCAGGGTGATCAGCCGCTCAGGTTCGCGGCTGGTGAAGACTGCCTCGTGCACGGCTTTGGCAGGCTTGGGCAGGAGCCGCTTGAGCCGGGGCACTTCGCCGTCGATGGACAGCAGCGCCGGGTTGCGTCCGCCAAGAACTCCGTTCAGCAGGCCGCCCACCCCGCCGGCAAGGTCATGGACCGGCGTGCGCAGCTGTGCCTGGCCAAAAGGCGTGAGGTCCCGGCTGTCCCAGTAGATCGGTGCGGTGTCCCCGGCGGTCATCCCTCCATGCTAGCCGGGACGATCCGTCACGTCCGCGCCATGAACCATTCGGTAAAGGACCTGGCGCGGCCGGACCCGTCGAACGTGATGACCCACAGGTTGTCGTAGGTGGGCCGGCCGCCGGAGTACGTGGTGACACCCTTGACGAAGGCCGTGTCACCGTCGGTCCCGAGCAGCTCCCAGCTGAACGTCCAGTCGGCCGGTTCGTCGCGGGCGGCGAGCCAGCCCGCAACAATCCCGTCCTGGCCCTCCCAGGGCTCGGGGTCATGGGGCCGGGTCTCGTAGACCGCGTCAGGGGTGAAGAGGGCACGGATGTCCCCGGCATCGTTGCTGGTCCACGCCGCCTGGTATTTGGCCATCCAGGCGTGGACCGTTTCGCGGGCAAGGTCCCGGGCTGAAGCTGGGTGGGTCATGCCTTGGTTTTACCCGCGGGAGACCCCGCGCGCAACGCATTCAGCCGTTGGCCGCGGCAATCCACACGCCAATGACCCAGGTGCTTGCCGCAAGGCATGCCAGCCCAAACTCGGCGAGCATCCCCAGGCCGGTGGCTTTCAGGGCTGCCCAGCTGGAGCGCGCCGCCGTCGAAAGGTTCCTGGTGCGGAGGAACTCGCCGGCCAGCAAGCCGGCGGCAAACCCGGCAAAAAGCCCCACCACCGGGATGATGAACATCCCCACCGCGCCCGCAACCAAGGCCACGACGATGCTGCGGCTGGGAATGGCGTGCTGCTTGAGTCTCCTGCCGGTGAGGACGGCGCTGGCCGCCATGCCTGCGGCGACGAAGACCATGGCAACCGCAAAGACCACCCATCCTGCCGTCCCGGCGCCGCCCCAGATGGCCCACGCCAGCAGGCTCACGCCGATCAGGACGCTTCCCGGAAGGACGGGGATGATGGTGCCGGCCACGCCCACCAGGATCGCCAGGCCGCACAGGATGGTCACCACTGTCTCGGAACTCATGGCCCCAGTCTAGGGGCCGGACCTAACGCGCCCCCCTGCTTGGAACGCGCGGCGGCGCCTCCTTCCGCAAGGAGGCGCCGCCGTCGTGGTTTCCGCTGGGAAGTGCTACTCCGCTTCCACGGCGGCTGCCACCGCTGCGGTGACGGCCGGAGCCACGCGCGGGTCCAGCGGGCTGGGCACGATGTAGTCGGCCGAGAGGTCCTCGGCCGCCAGTTCGGCGATCGCCCGGGCGGCTGCCAGCTTCATGGCCGGCGTGATGCGGCGGGCACCGGCATCCAGTGCGCCGCGGAAGATGCCGGGGAACGCCAGGACGTTGTTGATCTGGTTGGGGAAGTCGCTGCGCCCGGTGGCCACCACGGCGGCGTACTTCACGGCAACCTCGGGCAGGACCTCCGGATCCGGGTTCGAGAGCGCGAAGACGATGGCGTCCTCGTTCATCGAGGCCAGGTGCGCCTCATCCAGCTTGGACGAGGAGACGCCGATGAAGACGTCGGCTCCGGCCAGCGCCTCGGCAGGACCGCCTGCCAGGCGGCGGGGGTTGCTGCGGACGGCGATATCGGCCTTCTTGCTGGCCGGGTCCGCGGCAAGGTCCTCGCGGGTGGTGTTGATGATGCCACGGGAGTCCAGCAGGACGACGTCGCTGATGCCGGCCGCCAGCAGGATTTCGGCGACGGCGATGCCGGCGGCACCTGCACCGGAAACCACTACCTTGAGGCCCTCAAGTCCGCGCCCGGTCACCTTGGCGGCGTTGGTCAGCGCGGCGAGGGCCACGACGGCGGTGCCGTGCTGGTCGTCGTGCATGACCGGGCAATCCAGTGCCTCGATCAGCTTTTCCTCGAGCTCGAAGCAGCGGGGGGCGGAGATGTCCTCCAGGTTGACGGCACCGAAGCTGGGGCGCAGCCGGACCAGGGTCTCCACGATCTCGTCCACGTCGGTGGTGTTCAGCACCAGCGGAATGGAGTCGAGGTCGCCGAAGGTCTTGAACAGCGCGGACTTGCCTTCCATCACGGGCAGGGAGGCGCTGGCGCCGATGTTGCCCAGGCCCAGGACGGCCGTGCCGTCGCTGACGACGACCACCAGGCGCTCGGCCCACGTGAGGGTGCGCGCGAGTTCGGGCTTGGCGTGGATGGCGCGGCTGACCTCCGCAACGCCGGGCGTGTAGGCGATGGACAGGTCGCGCTTGTTGGACAGCGGGGCGGTGGTGCCGATGGTCAGCTTGCCGCCCTGGTGCGCGCCGAAGATCTCGTCTTCGGTCAGCGGGGCGGTAGCGGAATCGTCAATGGCGGTGATTGCGTCAATGGACACGTCGTTGTCTCCTGGTGCTCGCCGTGGGCACACGGCTCATGGGGCCCGGGCCCGGCCGGGCCCAAGCGTGGGAAATGGTGCGACAGGAAACCCAGGGGTGGCGGGTCCGTGGGAACGCTGGGGATGTTCACTCCCTGTTGCTCCGGTGGCACCATCGTAGGCAAGCCCGGCAGCCCGGCGGGCCGGAGACGACATCACGCACCCGCGCCAAAACGTTTAATCACCGCTTCTAGTGACGGGGGTCACGCCATTATGGACGATTTAATGGGCTATTGGTCTAGACCGATTACGCGCTTTTGGTGAGTGTTAACCCTGCTTCCGCAGCGGGTGACAACCGTGCGCACGCCTTTTTCAGGTCTTCCTCGGCCTCAAACAGGGACAGCCGGCGGTTCCGGACGGACTGGACCAGACCAGTGACGGTCAGGAGCAGCACCCGGGCTCCCACCGCATCGCCGCTGGCTCCGAAGACCAGCTTTTCGCTGAGCGCGTCGATCTCGCGCAGGAGCTCGGTGGTGTCCCGGTCCGGAACGTATACGCCCCGGCTCAGGCACTGTTCCACCGCCGGCTGCATGACCCGCATATGGAAAATCTCCATCAGCAGGCCGGACAGGGCACGCCCCCGGAAGCGGGTGGAGGAACCCGCGGCACCCGTCTGCAGCTCATCGAGCTGGTGCCGGTACAGGGCGAGCATCAGGTGCGTAGGCGAGGGAAAGTACCGGTAGAGGGTGCCCAGCGGAACATCTGCCTTCCCGGCCACTGCGGACAACTCCACCGAGTCGAGCCCCTTGCGGGCGAACCCCGCCGCGGTATCGAGGATCCGCGCATACCGGAGACGCTGGCGGGGAGCGGAAGGCCTGGCGGCCATGGGCGGATGATCTGAAAAAGTCTCGGGCATCAGCATTCCGGGGTTGTCTGGTAGGGGCCTGCTGCCTGGAGCGCCCCCATCCATACCGCCCTGCAGTCCGCCTCAACTATACGCCACACGCCCGTGACCTCATTCGTCAGCAGCCTTACGGCCGAGTGGCGGGGATGTCAGTCCACGCCCTTGATCTTGACCACGAAGACGGCACCGAGCAGGCCGATGACCGCGGCCGTGAGGAACAGCGTCCGGTAACCTCCCCACAGAGTGACGGCCAACAGCGCCAGCCCCGGGGCAACCACCTGGGGCAGGGAGTTGGCCACGTTGATCACGCCCATATCCTTCCCGCGGCTCACGGCGAACGGCAGGACCTGGGTCAGCAGCGCGAAGTCCACCGCGAGGTAGGCGCCGAAGCCGATACCCAGGACGGCGGCACCGGCCAGCGCCCCGGGCCAGACCGGGAAGAACGCCATGATGGCCCCGGCCATGGCGATGGTGGCGGAGGAACCGATCACGAACGGCTTCCGCTTCCCTGCCCGATCGCTCCACGGCCCCGCGAGCACTGCGGTAATCATCACCATCACGGCATAGATTCCCGTCAGGACCAGCACCCCTGTGGCAGGATCCCCGTACCCGATGACGTCCCGCAGGAAGAAGAGCAGGTACACGATGGTGAGCTGGTTGCCCACGTTGACCAGGAAGCGGGTGAGCCAGGCCCAGGCGAAATCGGGGTAGATGAAGGGACTGATCCAAAAGCCCTTGATGAAGACCCGGGGCCGGAACACCTCCAGCTCCGACTTCGGCAGGGCAGGGTCATTGCGGTGGAACAGGTAGGACAGCACGGACAGCAGCAGCGCAGCCGCACACAGCCAGTAACCCAACACGAAGTTTCCGGACACCACCGCGCCAAAGACGGCGCCGGTGAGGATGCCCAGCGTCTGGCCCATCGCAGCAAGTCCCCCCACGCTGCCGCGCTGGATGACGGGCACCCTGTCGGGGACGGCAGCGGTAATGGCCGCGTAGGCGGCATTGGCGCCCAGCTGCACCAGGCACCAGAACAGCACCATCAGCGCCACAACGGTGGAGAAGGACATGGCCACGAGTGCGGCCGTGGCCAGGACGGCCCCGGCCAGAACCCAGGGGGCCCGGCGGCCGAAGCGGGATGTGGTGCGGTCCGAGAGGGCGCCGAAGAGCGGATTGGCCACCAGGGACACGGCCGCCCCGCAGGCAGTCACCAGCGACAGGATCGCTTCTTTGCTGGGGGCATCGATGCTGATCGCCTGCTGGCCGATGAAGACATTGATGGGGCCGAAGAAGGCCGCGTTGATGCCCACGTTGACCAGGACCAGTCCGGTGACCCAGCGCGCGGTGACCTTTTGTGTGGGCTCGGCGAGCGCCGCCGTCGTGCTTGTGCCATCCGAGGTGCCGTCCGGGGCGGCGGGCGTATCTGGCAGACTCATTGGCTTGGCTCCCCCTGGTGCGGCCGATTGGCGGTGGAACCAGACTATCGTGGGCGCTAAGGGGCCGTCCGTGGACGTGGCTCCCGCAGTCCGTCCAGCCGTACTCCAAGGTCCGCCGTACAAAGGAGAACCACATGAGCGCACCCACCCCAGCCCAAGGCGCCGGCATCAACACCGCAGACCTCTACGACGAGCGCGGCGATGAACTGGCCTCCGTGTCGCTGCAGTTCCAGTCCCTGGGTGGCCGCACGCACTTCAGCGGTCCGGTGCGGACCATCCGCTGTTTCCAGGACAATGCGCTGGTGAAATCCACGCTCGGCTCGCCCGGGAACGGCGCGGTGCTGGTGGTGGACGGCGGCGGATCGCTGGGGACCGCGCTGATGGGGGACATGATTGCCGAAAGCGCCGTGGCGAACGGCTGGGCCGGCGTCGTTATCAATGGCGCCATCCGTGACCGGGTGGCCATCGCGCAGCTGGACCTCGGAGTCAAGGCCCTGGGCAGCAACCCGAAGAAGAGCCTGAAGGCCGGCGCGGGCGAGGTCGACGTGGACGTGGTGATCGACGGCGTGACCTTCCGCCCCGGAGCCACTGTCTGGTGCGACCCGGACGGCATCCTCGTGGAGCCCTAAGGGAACAACCCGCAGTCAGGGGAATAGAAAGAGCAGGTAAGATAGTTACTGAAAGCAACTATCGCTGCTGATTTCCTTTTCTTCCCCTTGGAGCACCCATGTCCAAAGCCACTGCCGCGCCCGGCGCAGGAGAGACGCTGACCCGGCGCCAGATCGTCACCGTGATGGTGGGCCTGATGCTGGGCATGTTCCTGGCATCGCTCGACCAGACGATCGTGTCCACGTCCATCTACACCATTGCCAATGACCTGGACGGGCTTTCGCTCCAGGCCTGGGCCACCACGGCGTACCTCATCACGTCCACGGTCAGCACCCCGCTCTACGGCAAGCTGAGCGATATCTTTGGCCGCCGCCCGCTGTACCTGGCAGCCATCGCCATCTTCCTGGTGGGCTCGCTCTACGCGGGGTCGGTGCATTCCATGACCGAACTGGCCGTGGCCCGCGGCATCCAGGGCCTGGGCGCCGGCGGCCTGCTGGCCCTGGCGCTGACCATCATCGGCGACATCGTGTCCCTCAAGGACCGGGCCAAGTTCCAGGGCTACTTCATGTCCGTCTTCGGAATCTCCTCGGTCCTCGGCCCGGTGGTGGGCGGCGCCTTCGCCGGTTCCGCCAACATCCTGGGCTTTGACGGCTGGCGCTGGGTGTTCTTCATCAACCTGCCCATCGGCCTTGCCGCGTTGGTGGTGGTGTTCCTGTTCCTGCACCTGCCCGCCAAGCACCTGAAGCAGAAGATCGACTACTGGGGCGCCGCCGCCATCACCGTGGCCATCGTTCCGCTCCTCCTCGTGGCCGAGCAGGGCCGCAGCTGGGGCTGGGCGTCCACCAACTCGTTCCTCTGCTACGGCCTGGGCGTGGTGGGCATCGCCTGGTTCCTGCTGGCCGAGAAGCGTGCCGGGGACTACGCCCTGATCCCCCTGCGGCTCTTCCACAACCTCACGTTCGGGCTGTCGTCGCTGCTGAACTTCATCATCGGCATCGGCATGTTCGGTGCCATCGCCATGCTGCCGATGTACCTGCAGCTGGTCAAGGGGCTCACCCCCACCGAAGCCGGCCTGATGATGATCACCTTCACCGTGGGCATCCTGTTCGGCTCCATCACAGCCGGCCGGACCATCTCAGCCTCCGGCACGTTCCGGATCTTCCCCATCATGGGCACCGGCATCCTGACCGCCGCCGCCATCGTGATGGGCCTGTCCCTGCGGGTGGACACCGCCCTGTGGGTTCCGGGCCTCATCGCCGTCTTCTTCGGCGTCGGCCTCGGCTTCTGCATGCAGCCGCTCACCCTGGCCATGCAAACGTCTGTTCCGCCGCGCGACATGGGCGTGGGCACGTCCTCCGCGGCCTTCTTCCGCTCCATGGGCGGCGCGGTGGGAACCGCCGTCTTCATCTCCATGCTCTTCAGCATGGCCGCCGACAGGATTGCGGACGGCATGAAGGCCGCCGCCACGGATCCGGCCTACCTGGCCGTCCTCAAGGACCCTGCAGTGGCGTCAGACCCCGCCAACGCGAAGCTGTACGACTTCTTCAAGAACGGCGCGTCCAACGACTCCCTGAATGACACCAGCTGGCTCCACACCGCCAACGGCACGCTGACCCGCCCCATCACCGAGGGATTCGCCGGTGCCATCGACACCGTGATGCTGACCGCGGCCGCGCTGACCGGCCTGGCGTTCCTCATCAGTTTCGCCCTCCCGCGGAAGAAGCTGACGGACCAGAAGGCCTCGCCGGAGGACACTGCCGCGGCCATCGCCCACTAGAAAACCCAATCTCCTCTGCTGCGCGTCAGGGGAGGCAGCCGCTTGATGTGCAGGACGCCGAGTGGATCGAGGCGCCGTGACGTGCCACACTGTTAGGCGCGTGTGCGCCGGCTCTCTGGCCGGTACCGCAGCCGACGACGTCCGCACCGCATCCATCAAACCCAAGACCCAGGGAGAACCATGCCCACTGCACAGGAGCAGACAACCACCGGGATACCGCGGCGGGTGATCTGGCTGGCGCTCGCGGGGGCGGTGGGCGGGTTCCTCTTCGGCTTCGACTCGTCCGTGGTCAACGGCGCGGTGGATGCCATGAAGGAGGAATTCGCGCTCTCCGAGGCGGTGACCGGCTTCGCCGTGGCCATCGCGCTGCTGGGCTGCGCGGCCGGCGCATTCCTTGCCGGCAAGGTGGCCGACCGCCACGGCCGCGTGCCCGCCATGAAGTTGGGCGCGCTGCTGTTCCTGGTCAGTGCCCTCGGCACCGGTTTCGCCTTCGGCATCTGGGACCTGGTGTTCTGGCGCCTGGTGGGCGGGCTGGGCATCGGCCTGGCGTCCGTGATCGCCCCGGCCTACATCTCCGAGATTTCCCCCCGGCAGGTCCGCGGGCGGCTGGCCTCGCTGCAGCAGCTGGCGATCACCACCGGTATCTTCGCCGCGCTGCTGTCCGACGCGCTCCTGGCCACGTCCGCGGGCGGCGCGCACCAAAGGTTCTGGCTCGGCATTGAAGCGTGGCGGTGGATGTTCCTCGCGGCAGCAGCGCCCGCCGTCGTGTACGGCTGGATAGCCTTCACCCTGCCCGAGTCCCCGCGGTTCCTGGTGTTCAAGGGCAAGGAAGACGAAGCCCGGAAGGTCTTTGACTCCATTGCACCGGCCGAAGACACGGACCGGCACATCCGCGAAATCCAGGAAGCCATCGAGGAAGACAAGCTGGCCGGCCAGAAGGGATCCCTCCGCGGCAAGACCTTCGGCCTGCAGGCAGTGGTGTGGGTGGGCATCATCCTGTCCGTGCTGCAGCAGTTCGTGGGGATCAACGTGATCTTCTACTACTCCACCACCCTGTGGAAGGCCGTGGGGTTCCAGGAGAAGGACTCACTGGCCATCTCCGTGGCAACCTCCGTCACCAACATCCTGGTGACCCTGGTGGCCATCGCCCTGGTGGACCGCGTTGGCCGCCGGCCCATCCTGCTCGCGGGATCGGTAGGCATGGCGGTGTCCCTGGGCGCCATGGCCCTGGCGTTCTCCTCCGCCACCGGATCGGGTGACAACATCACCCTGCCGGGTGCCTGGGGTCCCGTGGCGCTCGTGGCCGCCAACATCTTCGTAGTGAGCTTCGGCGCATCCTGGGGGCCGCTCGTGTGGGTGCTCCTGGGAGAGATCTTCCCGTCCCGGATCCGCGCCCGTGCCCTTGGCCTGGCCGCTGCCGCGCAGTGGGTGGCCAACTTTGTGATCACCCTCAGCTTCCCGGTGATGGCCTCCGCGTCATTGCCGCTGACTTACGCCATGTACGCGCTGTTCGCAGCGGCGTCCTTCTTCTTTGTCATGTTCAAGGTGCCGGAGACGAACGGCATGTCCCTGGAGCAGGCCGAGACGCTGTTCGTGCCCAAGGGTTCCGCCAAGGGCTAGCAGCGCCCCATCACGTTCCGCAGTAAAACAGCAAACCCTCCATCAGGTGATGGAGGGTTTGCTGTTTTCGCTTGGCAGGACGCTGTTACACCACGTGCGGTTCGTGCGCGGAGAGGTACGAGCGGCCGCCGAAGGCGATGGCAATGGCAACGAACATGGCCCCGGCACCGGCGAAGAACGGCACCTGCGGGCCGAAGTGCTCGCCCAGCTGGGCCGCCGCAAACGGGGCCAGCGCCCCGCCCATCCAGCGGACGAAGTTGTAGCCGGAGGAGGCCACGGGGCGCGGGGAGTCGGAGACACCCATGGCCAGTTCCGTATAAATGGTGTTGTTGACGCCGAGCAGGGCGCCCGCCACGATGACCAGCACGACGACGGCAGGCACCGAGTGCCCGGCCGCCAGCCCCAGCCCGGCCAGGTCCAGCAGGAGCAGGAACAGCGTGCCGGTGAGCACCTTCACGGCACCGAAACGGTTCTGCAGGACCGGCGCGACGAAGACGGAGAAGACGGCCACGGCAACGCCCCAGCCGAAGAAGACTCCGCCGATGCCGTAGGCGTCCATGCCGAGGATGAACGGGGTGAAAGCCAGGATGGTGAAGAAGCCGTAGTTGTAGAACAGGCTGCTCGCCGCCGTCGTGCGCAGTCCCCTGTGGCCCAGCGCCAGGAGGGGGTCGCGGAGGCGCACCTTGCGTTCAGGCAGCGGGGTCCCGGGCAGCAGCGCGATGAGGGCGATGAAGGCTGCAGCCATGAGGACGGCGGTGCCGAAAAACGGTGCGCGCCACTGCCAGCCGCCCAGGAGGGCGCCCAGGAGCGGGCCAAGGGAGATGCCCAGGCCGAGGGCCGCCTCGTAGAGGATGATGGCCGTCCCGGCGCCGCCGCTGGCGACGCCCACGATCACGGCCAGGGCGGTGGCCACGAAGAGGGCGTTGCCGAGGCCCCAGCCGGCGCGGAAGCCCACGAGCTCCGCGACGCTGCCGGACAGGCCGGAGAGCGAGGCGAAGACGACGATGATGGCCAGCCCGATCAGCAGGGTCCGCTTGCCCCCGATCCGGGAGGAGACAAAGCCGGTGATCAGCATGGCCACCGCGGTGACCAGGAAGTAGCTGGTGAAGAGCAGGGACACCTGGCTGGGGCTGGCGTCCAGATTGGTGGCAATGGCAGGCAGGATCGGGTCCACCAGCCCGATGCCCATGAAGGCAAAGACGGCGGCGAGGGCTGTGGCCCACACCGCCTTCGGCTGCTTCAGGATAGAGGCCTTTTCGGCCTTGAGGGTGTTCTCTGGTGCCTGCAGGGTTTCTGCCAGCTGGCCGTCCATGGAGGGTGCTCCTAGTTGTCGGGGGGAGTCAGTTCTGGGCTGCGTTGATGATTTTGCTGATGACGGGCAGCGCTGCCGCCAGCGCGGTCCGGTCCGTGTCCGTGAGGGTGCTGAGGATCCCGGCCATCACCTCGTTGCGCCGCTGGTTTGCGGACTCGACGGCGGCGCGCCCTTCAGCGGTCAGGACCACCCGCACGGCACGCGAGTCCGCGGGATCCGGCTCGCGGCGGGCCAGCCCGGCCCGCTCGAGCTTGATGATCTGTTCCGTGGCGCTGGGCACGCGGACGCCGAGGTTCCGGGCGATTTCGCCCACGCGCTGGCCGTCGCCGAGCAGCATCTTGAGGGTGCTGAGCTGCGCGGCGCTGAGCTCGCCGTCGGCATCGAGGCGCCGGACGAGGTAGACGCTGTGGCGGAGGGCTTCGCGGAACCCGCTGGCGAGCTCCTGCAGTTCTGCATCTTTCATCATTAGGTACCCTAACATTTAGGGTACCTAACGGTCAACGGTCAAAGCGCCAGCTTCATCCCGACGTGGCTCGCTTCGAAACCCATGCGCCCGTAGAACCGCTGCGCCGCGGTACGGCTGGCGTGGGTGGTCAACTGCAGCAGGCTGCAGCCGCGGCGCCGGGACTCGTCGATGGCCCACTGCACCATCAGTTTTCCGATGCCCTGCCCGCGCAGTGCCCCGGCCACCCGCACGCCCTCGAGCTGCGAACGCCAGGCGCCCTGGCGCGAGATGCCGGGAAGGAAACTCAGCTGGAACGTGGCCACCACCGCACCCGCTTCTTCCCCCTGCGGCACCAGCTCCCCCACGAGGAGCAGGTGGGCCGGATCGGCGTCGATGGCGTCAAAGGCGTGCTCATAGGGGGCCATGTCCGCGCCGTACTCCCGCGCGGCGCCCATCGCATCATCGGCGAGCAGCCGGACGATGGCGGGCAGGTCCGCCCGGGTGGCGTGCCGGAGGAGGAAGGTCCCGCCGTCGGCGCCGGCAGCGAGCAAGGAACGCGTGGTGTCTGGTTCGGGGCTCACGTGCCCAGCCTGCCACACAAAAGGACGACGCCGGCACTTGCGGAAAGTGCCGGCGTCGTCCTATGCGGTACGTCGTCTTCGCGGTGGCGGGTCAGGCGGAGGTGCTCGCCAGTTCTGCCTGCCGCTCCTCCACGAGGGTGGACACGGCGCTGAACAGCGGGTGCTCCGGCTCCAGCCCCGTGATCTTCGCCGTGGCGTCGGCCGGACTGTTGGAGCCCAGGATGCCGGCGAGTTCCGTGGCCTCGGCGTCGGCAGGGTCGTTAAAGCGCAGGGCTGCGGCAATGGCACCCAGCAGTGCCTCCGGAACCACTCCGCGTTCAGCCAGTTCCGCGGCCGGTCCGATGAACCGCTCGTGCCGGCTCAGTTTGCGCAGCGGCGCCCTGCCCACCCGGTTGACCGTATCCGGCAGGTGCGGGTTGGAGAACCGGACCAGGATCTTCTGGACATACGCCTCCTGCTCATCGTTGCTGAAGCCGTGCTTTGCCACGAGGAGCTGCTTGGTCTCCTCCAGCACCGCCCGCACATCCTCGGCGACATCCTGGTCCGCCATGGCATCGGAGATCTTTTCCAACCCTGCCTCGAAACCGAAGTAGGCGGCCGAGGCGTGGCCCGTGTTCACCGTGAAGAGCTTCCGCTCGATGTAGGGCGAGAGGTCGTCCACGAACGTGGCTCCCGGGATCACCGGCGCGGCATCACCGAAGGGCGTGCGGTCGATGACCCACTCGTAGAACGTTTCCACCGTGACGTCCAGGCCCTGGCCGGGTTCCTGGTTGGGCACGATCCGGTCCACCGCAGTGTTCGCGAACACCACCTTGCCGTCCAGGGCGCCGGCGGCGGCGCCCGGCTGGGCCGCCACCTCCTTGGCCAGGATGTCCGTGGCGTTGATGGCGTTCTCGCAGGCCATCACCTGCAACGGCGCCAGCCCGGGCTCCCGCGCCACGATACCCCGGGCGATGACGGGCGCAACGAACTTGAGGACGTGGGGACCCACCGCGGTGGTGACGATGTCCGCCGTCGCGATCTCCGAGACCAGCTCCGCTTCCTGGGCAGTGGAATTCAGGGCGCGGAAGTTATCCACTGTCCGCACGGCGGGGTTCTCCCCCACCTCGTGCACGGCGTAGCTGTCGGCTGCCGCCAGCTGGGCGATGAGTCCCTCCGCGACGTCGGCAAACACTACCTCGTACCCGGCATCATGCAGGAGCAGGCCCACGAAGCCGCGGCCGATGTTGCCGGCACCGAAATGTACTGCCTTCACTATGCGTTGACCTTTCCGAAGAGTTCGAGGACTTCATCCTCAGAGGTGGCGGCCTCAAGCCGGGCGACCTGCTCCTTGTTGGTGAAGACCTTGGCGATGGAGGACAGGATGTGCAGGTGCTCGTTGTTGATGCCCGCGACGCCCACCACGAACTTCACCTCCTTGCCGTTCCAGTCAATGCCCTCCGGGTAGCGGATCACGGACACCGCGGACTTGCGGATGTGGTCCTTGGCGGCGTTGGTGCCGTGCGGGATGGCGAGGAAGCTGCCCATGTAGGTTGACACTGACGCTTCCCGCTCGTGCATCGCTGCGATGTAGCCTTCGTCCACCGCGCCGCGGGCCAGCAGGAGCCGGCCGGCTTCGTCGATGGCGGCGTCGCGCGTGGTGGCGGACCCGTTCAGGACCACGCTCTCCCGTGCCAGGACCTCACCGCCGGCCGGTGCAGTTGCGGCGGGCGCCGCGTCCACCGGGGCGGAGGCGGAGGCCCCACCCGGGGTGCCTGCTCCGGCGTCCGGTCCTTCGGTTGCCGTGGCTCCTTCGGTGTTGCTTTCCCGGACCAGTTCGACAATCTCGTCATACCGCGGGCTGCTCATGAAGTTGTCCACCGAGTAGTGCACGGCGCTGGAAGTGGCCGGCTTGGCGCGCTCGGTCAGGTCCTGGTGCGTGATGACCACGTCGTACGTGTCGGTGAGGTTGGCGATCGAGGCGTTGGTGACCTTGACGTCCGGGAAGCCGGCCGCCTTGATCTTGTTCCGCAGCACCGAGGCGCCCATGGCGCTGGAGCCCATGCCGGCGTCGCACGCAAAGACGATGTTGCGCACGGGTCCGGCGAGGACGCCCACGCCGCCCTGGCCGGCGGCACCCGCTCCGGCTCCGGCTCCGGTGAGCGTGGAGGCAACGGAGCTCTTCTTGCCCTTCATCGCTTCCATGCGGGACGTGGCATCTCCGAGGTCAACCTCGTCGCTGTGCTTGGTGGTGCGCAGGATGACCGAGGAGACCAGGAAGGACACGGTGGCCGCCAGCACCACGGAGAGGATCACGCCGAAGTAGCTGTCACGGGAGGTCTGGGCCAGCACGGCGAAGATGGATCCCGGGGCTGCCGGGGCCACCAGGCCGGAGTTGGTGATGGCCAGCGTGGCGATGCCGGTCATGCCGCCGGCGATCGCGCCCAGGATCAGCAGCGGGCGCATCAGGACGTACGGGAAGTAGATCTCGTGGATGCCGCCGAGGAACTGGATGATGGCGGCACCGGGAGCGGAGGCCTTGGCCGCACCGCGTCCGAAGAACATGTACGCGAGCAGGATGCCCAGGCCGGGGCCGGGGTTGGCTTCCAACAGGAAGAGGATGGATTTGCCCTGCTCGAGCGACTGCTGGACGCCCAACGGGGTGAGCACGCCGTGGTTGATGGCGTTGTTCAGGAACAGGACCTTGGCGGGTTCAATGAAGATGCTGGTCAGTGGCAGCAGGCCGTTGCTCACCAGGAACTTCACAAAGTTGCCTGCCGCCTCGCTGAAGGCCGTGACCACCGGCGATATGCCGTAGAACCCCAGCAACGCCAGCAGTGCGCCCCAGATGCCGGCGGAGAAGTTGTTGACCAGCATCTCGAAGCCGGGGCGGATCTTGCCGTCCCAGATGGAGTCGATCTTCTTCATGGTCCAGCCACCCAGCGGACCCATGATCATGGCGCCGATGAACATGGGAATGCCGGCACCGACGATCACACCCATGGTGCCGATGGCGCCCACCACGCCACCGCGGACGTCGTAGACCATCTTGCCGCCGGTGTAGCCGATCAGCAGCGGCAGCAGGTAGGTGATCATGGGGCCTACCAGCCCGATGTTGGGCTTTCCGCCGGTCTCGCCGAAACCACCCAGCTGCGGAACGGGCAGCCAGCCCTTCTCAATGAACAGGGCGGTGATGATGCCCCAGGCGATGAAGGCGCCGATGTTGGGCATGATCATGCCGGACAGGAAGGTCCCGAACTTCTGGACGTGGACCCTGGCGCTGGTGCGCGGCTTTGCAACTGTCTCTGTTGCCATGTGATTTCCTAACCGTCATTCCTGCTGCTCCGCAGGATGGTCCGATAGATACGACGACGTACTGCTGGTGGAGCGGATGGTGCTTTGGTGGTGTGCCGGGTCAGCCGGCCGGGCTGGTGGAGATCCGGTGCAGCCATTCGAGGAAAAGTTTGAGTTCCGAGCTCGAGAGCTGGTCAGAGTGCGAAGCCTGAAGTGCGGCGTTCAGGGCGATCGCTGCCACCACCACCGAGGATTTCCCGGTGGACTCCGGAGCCGGGCCATTGGCCGGTTCGGCGGACACCGCGAAGATCATGGCATCCCTGGTCATGGTGGACAGTTCAAGGTTGCGTTCGGAGGCGGGCTCCGCAATCAGCATCAGCGTCACGCCCACGTTGGCCGCCAGGATGGACCTGGCCGCTTCCCTGGGCTGGACGTTGAGCTGGCCCGCCGCCGCTGCCTTGTTCAGCATCTCCTCCATCAGCGCCTCGGCATCTGCCACGATGGCCGGCCGGCTTTCCGGGCGGATGTTGCCGAACATCACCAGGTACAGTTCCGGCTGGTTCAAGCCGAACTGGACGTGGTTGTCCCACATTCTCCGGATGTCCTCAAGCGGCTGCCCGGAGGGGGCGAAATCCCTTTCGCCCGCGACATATTCCTCAAACCCCGCGGCGACGACGGCGTCAAACAGACCTTCCTTGTCACCGAAGTGGTGGTAGAGCGTGGGCGCCGAAACCCCCGCCAGCTGGGTGATCTGGCGGGTGGAGACGGGCGCCCCGGCGGACTTGGCCAACAATTCCGCGGCCGCACGGAGCAGCCGCATTTTGGCGGGAAGCTGGCCATCCAAACTCATAACCGCTACCCTAGCACCTATAGCATTGCTATATGAACTGAATCACATACAATTTTTTCAGGCACGTTTCCCGCCCCCGGACGTAGCAGTCCCCCGGCGGTTCCGGCATGGCGCCGGCGATCCGGCGGGCCTGGCAAACCGGCAGAGAATGAGGACCTTCAGTGCAGAACTTCCCAGGAGTAGGCGTCAGCCCAGGCCGCGTCATCGGCACCGTCCGGCAGATGCCCAAACCGATCAGCGAACCTGCCGCCGGTGAACAGCTGGCCGCGGGCACCACCGCCGAGGAAGCCACCGCAGCATTGAAGGCAGCCTCCCAGGCTGTCCACGACGAGCTGAAGGCGCGTGCCGCGCACGCCACCGGGGACGGCAAGGCCGTCCTGGAGGCAACAGCCCTGATGGCCAAGGACACCATGCTGATCAAGGGTGCCGCCAAGCTTGTTGCCCGGGGCGCCTCCGCCGAGCGGGCCATCTGGGAGTCCGGTTCCTCCGTCTCTGAAATGCTGCACAACCTGGGTGGCTACATGGCCGAACGCGCCACGGACGTCCTGGACGTGCGCGCCAGGATCGTGGCCGAACTGCGCGGCGTTCCTGCACCGGGCATCCCGGCTTCAGCCACCCCATTCATCCTGGTGGCCGATGACCTGGCCCCCGCTGACACCGCAACCCTGGACCCCAACAAGGTCCTGGCCCTTGTCACCGCCGGCGGCGGCCCCCAGTCGCACACCGCCATCATCGCCCGTTCGCTCGGCCTGCCCGCCGTCGTCGCCGCTGTAGGGGTGGATGACATCGCGGACGGCACCGAGGTGTTTGTTGATGGCGCGGCAGGCACGGTCACGGCTGAACCCGACGACTCCCTGCGCGCCGCAGCGGAGGCGTGGGCAGCCACAGCCTCGCTGCTGTCCGAATTCACCGGCACGGGCACGACGGCGGACGGCCACGAAGTGCCGCTGCTCGCCAACGTGGGCGGCGGCAAGGACGCCGAGGCTGCAGCCAAGCTCGGCGCCCAGGGCGTGGGCCTGTTCCGCACCGAATTCTGCTTCCTGGAGCGGGACACGGAACCTTCCGTGGAGGAGCAGGCCGCAGCGTACAAGAGCGTTTTCGATGCCTTCCCCGGCAAGAAGGTCGTCCTGCGCACGCTGGATGCCGGGGCGGACAAGCCCCTGCCGTTCCTGACCGACTCCACCGAGCCCAACCCGGCCCTGGGCGTCCGCGGCTACCGGACCGACTTCACCACGCCGGGCGTCCTGGACCGCCAGCTGGAGGCCATCGCCCTGGCAGCGAACCAGTCCGAAGCGGACGTCTGGGTCATGGCGCCGATGATTTCCACCGCCGAGGAAGCTGCCCGGTTTGCCTCCATGTGCGCCGACGCCGGGATCAAGACCCCCGGGGTCATGGTGGAGGTCCCCTCCGCGGCCCTCACCGCGGAATCGATCCTCCGCGAGGTGGGTTTCGCGAGCCTGGGCACCAACGACCTGACGCAGTACGCCATGGCTGCCGACCGCCAGCTGGGCCCGCTCGCCAACCTCAACACCCCGTGGCAGCCTGCGGTGCTGCGGCTCGTCGGGCTCACGGTTGAAGGATCGCGGGCCGAAGGCCACAACAAGCCCGTGGGCGTCTGCGGCGAGGCGGCCGCCGACCCCGCCCTCGCCGTCGTCCTCACCGGCCTGGGTGTCACCACGCTCTCCATGACGGCCCGCTCCCTGGCCGCCGTGGCCGCGGTCCTGAAGACGGTCACCCTGTCCGAAGCCCAGGAACTGGCCAAGCTGGCCCTGTCCGCACCCAGCGCCACCGAGGCGCGGGCATGGGTCCGGGAAAAGCTGCCTGTCCTGGACGAACTGGGCCTCTGACCCAACAGGCGGCCAAGGCCGGCCGCGCCGCGGGATAGGCTACGTCCATGGCACTGATAGCCCCCCGGGTCACGGCCGGCCTCCCTGCCGGCGAGGCGAGCAGCCTCGCGCGCGCCCTCGCGGACAGCAACGACATCACCGTCTTCGTGGACGGCACGGTCCACCGCCTGCCTGCCCAGGCGAGGGACGCCGTCGTGGACCTCCTTTCCCGGCTCAGCCGAGGCGAAACGGTGACGGTCAGCAGCGTCGAGGAAATGCTCACCACCTCGCAGGCAGCCGAGCTGGCAGGGATCTCGCACACCTACCTGCGCAACATGACGGACCGCGGTGAGATCCCGGTGGAGTACCGCGGCTCGCACCGCCGCATCCGGACGGCTGACATCATGGCGTGGCTCGAGAAGCAGAAGATAGCCGAACAGAAGCGCAAGCAGGGCAAGAACGCCGGGGTCGACGCCGGCACGGGAGCTTAGTGCGTACCTCATCGGCCTGGGGGCGCCGGAACGACGCTGAGCTGCACTCCGCCGACGTGGAGGCCCACGGTTTCACAGGCCGGATCCTTTGGACCGACGGCACCCCGGCCCCGGGACCGGACGCAGCGGCGGCCCCGGCAGTTCCGGCCTACATCCTGGTCCACGGCATCGGCGTTTCCCACCGCTACCATCGCCGGCTGCACCTTGAGCTGTCGCGCACCGCCCCGACCTACTCCGTCGACCTGCCTGGTTTCGCCGGAACACCCCGTCCCGGCCGCCAGCTTTCCGTGGCGGACTACGGCACCTTCATCGCCCAGGCGCTGAAGGCCAACGGCATCCGTTCCTACATCCTGGTGGGCCATTCCATGGGCGTGCAGTTTGCCATCGAGGCCGCACTCCACGCGCCGGCGCAGGCGCAGAAACTGGTGCTCATGGGCCCGGTGGTGGATGAGCGGCACAGAAGCGTCAGGCGCCAGGCGCTGGCCCTGTCCCTGGACGCCCTCCTGCGGGAGAGTGCGGGGTCCAACTGGATAGTGTTCTCGGACTACTTCCGGTGCGGGCCGCGCTGGTACTTCACCGAGCTTCCCGTCATGATGGCCTACCCCACGGAAAAGCGCCTGGCCGGAATCGACGTGCCCGTGCTGGTCCTGCGTGGTAGCCGGGACCAGGTGGCCGGCCCGGAATGGTCGATGCGGCTTTCCATCGTTGTGCCGCAGGGGCGGTTCGTGGAGATCCCGGGCGCCGGCCACGTGGTCCAGCACCTGCGGCCGCGGGAGGTTGCGGAGGCCATCGCGGCTTTTGCGGCCATTCCCGCCGTGCAGGGCTGACCTCGGTACAGGGATGACCTCAGTGCAGGGTTGACCTCAGTGCAGGGCTGACCTCAGATCCTGGGCCGGCTGGCCCAGCGCCGCATCTTGAGCGCGGCGTGCAGTTCCAGGCGGACCATGCCCTTCAGCGGATCCACCCCCAGCAGCTGGCGGATCCGGCCCAGCCTGTTATAGATGCTGCTGCGGTGCAGGTGGAGCTTGGTGGCCACGTCCTGGACTGCGCCGTCGTTGTCGTACAGCAGTTCCAGGACGGGGATGAGCTCATTGTTGCGGTCATGGTCCTCAAGCATCCGGAAGTAGACGGAGCCGGAATCCGCCCAGGCCCCCACCCCTCCCCCGGCCGAGGCCAGCAGCTGGTACACGCCAATGGACCGGCAGTCCACCAGTTCGCCGAGCTGGGGATCGACGGCGGCCGCCTGGGCTGCCACCCGAGACTGGCGGTAGGCCTCGGACAGCTGGCGGGTTTTCGCGAACCCCTCACTGATCCCCAGGATGATTCTGTGCACGGGGCGGCCGGACCGCTTGGCCAGTTCCAGCTGGTAGTGGACCAGGAGCTGGGCGTGGTTGGCCCGGCCGGTGGATTCGCGGAACAGCACCACCGAGTGGGTTTCGGTGCCCGCACTGAACAGGGCCGCGTCCATGCCCACGGTTGCCTGGAGCGCTGTTGACCGGTGGATCAGGGTGGACGCGATGGGGTCCGGACCGCTGGCCCAGCCGTCGGCATCGAGCACCGTGACCATCTGCCACGGGCCGCGGCCCTGGACTTCCTTCCAGCCCGCTACGGCAGCCACGGCGTTGGGCTCGCCGGCACAGGCTGAGAGGAATTCCCGCTCCCGGCCCCGCCGGAATTCGGATTCGGCAGTGTTGGAGTCCAGCAGGAGCCCAGAAAGCAGCTCAAGCTCGTGGTTGACGGCAGGCAGCTGGGTGAGGATCGCCGTCGGGCTTTCCTCCGCGGAGTCCTGCTGCACCCACAGGTAGCCAACGCGGAAGCCGCGCACCATCAGAGGCACGCAGACCCTGCCCAGCATGCCCAGGTCCGGGTTTGCCGGAACCACCACGGGCCGCACAGCCGTGGCAATGCCGTGCGACAGCTGCCACGCACTCACGTCCGCAGGGACCTTCTTGCTCAGCAGGAAGTTCACGCGCACCCGGTCGGCGTGGGACTGGTTGGAGCTGTAGGCCAGCAGCAGCCCGTCCAGGTCCTCGAGCGACAGGCCCCGGCCCAGCTTTTGCGCCACCTGTTCCACGAGCTCTTCCACACCCTGCTGCTGCATGCGCCCACATTACTGCCTGCGGCGCAGGCCGGACGAACGGACAGCAGGCGACACTTGCCGCCCCAAGACTCGACGAATGTCGAGCTAAGCGGTGAAAAACCCGCGGAATGGCGCGGTTTTCGCTCCTCACCTCCGAAACCATCGTGTTGGCTGGCTCACAGCCGGATTTATCGTTGAAACACGAAATCCTTCCATCTTTCCGGCCCACCGGCCCAGAACCTGGAGCACACGATGATCATCGGCGTCCCCAAAGAAATCAAGAACAACGAATTCCGGGTGGCCATCACCGCCGCCGGCGTCCACGAGTTCCGCACCCACGGCCACACCGTCCTGGTGGAACGCGGCGCGGGCCTGGGGTCCGGCATCACGGACGAGGAATACGCCATCGCAGGCGCCGTGATCGTCAACGAGGCGGATGACGTCTGGGGCCGCGCGGACATGGTGATGAAGGTCAAGGAGCCCATCAAGGCCGAATACCACCGCTTCCGCAAGGGCCTGATCCTCTTCACCTACCTGCACCTGGCGGCCGAGCCCGAACTGACCCGCGAGCTCATCAACTCCGGCGTCACCGCCATCGCCTACGAGACGGTGCAGGAAGGCCGCAGCCTGCCGCTGCTGGCCCCCATGTCCGAGGTTGCCGGCCGGCTTTCCGTCCAGGTTGGCGCCTCTTCCCTCATGGCACCTGCCGGCGGCAAGGGCGTGCTGCTGGGCGGCGTGCCCGGCGTCCGCCCCGCCAAGGTTGTCGTCCTGGGCGCCGGCGTGGCCGGCACCAACGCTGCAGCCATGGCCCTGGGCCTGGGTGCCGACGTGACCATCCTGGACATCAACATCAACCGCCTCCGCGACCTCGACGCCCAGTACCAGGGCCGGCTGAAGACCGTTGCGTCCAACAAGTACGAGATCGAGAAGTCAGTGGTGGATGCCGATCTGGTTATCGGATCTGTGCTGATCCCCGGCGCCAAGGCCCCCAAGCTGGTCACCAACGACCTCGTAGCCCGGATGAAGCCCGGCTCGGTCCTGGTGGACATCGCAGTGGACCAGGGCGGCTGCTTCGAGGACACCCACCCCACCACGCACCAGGAACCCACGTACAAGGTGCACAACACCATCTTCTACTGCGTGGCCAACATGCCCGGCGCCGTCCCCAACACGTCGACCTACGCGCTGACCAACGTCACCCTGCGCTACGCCGTTGCACTGGCAAACCTGGGCGTCAAGGCCGCCTTCGACCGCGACCCCGCCCTGGCCGCCGGCCTCAACATCGCCGCCGGCCACGTGGCACACCACTCCGTGTCCGAGGCCCACAACCTGCCCCTCGTTGCCGACTGGCACGAACTGGTTTCGGCCTAGTCCCATCCATCGATTGCTCCGTAGCTGTCCATTTGAACCCCAAAACGGCGGTTAGGGAGCAATCGATTGGTTCTTAGCCAGGTCGCGGGCAGCCTCGATGATCTTCAGGACCTCGACCGCGTCCTCGGGGTTTACCGGGAGGGGCAGGGCTGACGCTGTTCCGCCGTCGAGGATCTTCTCCGCCAGGATCCGGTAGAACTCGGGGTAGTTTCCGCGTTCAGTGGGCAGGGCTGCGAGGTGCCCGTCGCGGCCCAGCAGCCCTGCCCATTCCCGCGCCTCAACACCATAGTCCGCATCGAGGGGACTGCCGCCGGCCGCGACGTAGGGCTCCTGCGGGTCCACCCCGTTCTTGGTGAAGCCGCCCACCGAACCCAGCACCCGGAACCGCGGGCCCTGCTGGGCGCACAGCATGTTCATTGTCAGGTGGCTGGTTACCCCGGATTCGTGCCGCAAAACCAGGAACACATCGTCGTCCGCGCGCTCGTCGGACCTGCGGGCGCGCAACTCGGCGTGCACCACCTGGGCAGGGCCAAAAAGCTGCAGCGCCTGGTCGATCAGGTGGCTGCCTAGGTCGAAAAGCGCACCGCCTCCATCCGCGGCCGTGGCCCTGGCCTTCCAGGCCTTGGTAATCGTGGGTGACCAGCGCTCCAACCGCGACTCGAACCTGGTGACATGGCCCAGGGCCTGGGCGGCCAGGAGCTTCCGCAGGGTAAGGAAGTCCCCGTCCCACCGCCTGTTGTGGAACACCGTCAGTACCCGGCCAAGCCGCCCGGCGAGTCCGATCAGTTCCTGCCCCTCCTTGCTGGTGACGGCGAACGGCTTGTCCACGACTACATCCAGCCCCGCCTCCAACGCCGCCTTGGCGTACGGATAGTGCGTTGCGGGCGGCGTGCCCAGCACGATGAGGTCGAGGCCATCTGCCCGCCGGAGGACAGCGTCGGCGTCGCGCACAACGTCAACGTCCGGAAGCCGCGCCAGGGCGGCCTTCTGCCGCTCGGCGTCGGACGTGGCAACCACCTTCAGCGCGTAGCTGTCGTTCGCCGCGATGAGCGGCGCGTGGAAGACGCTGCCGGACAGCCCGTAGCCGACGACGGCGGTGCGGATAGTGCGGGGTGCAGCTTCAGTCCCGGTCATGGAAGCAACGCTACCCCGGGCCGGCAGTCTTAAACGGTCCGGCGGTCCTAAACAGCGAGCCGGCACCCCCTGTGGCCAGGAGGTGCCGGCTTCCGTTATGCGGCTGGCGCTATCAGCCGGCGGCTACTTCTTTTCCCAGCCGATGGTGGTCCAGTCCGGCACCTGTGAGTTGCTCTGGAACAGGGAGGGGCCGTAGTTGGCCAGGCCGGAGCGGACGAAGGAGATCTGCGGGCCGTTCATGACCACACCCATGGAGAAGTACTTCGCCATGTGCTCCTTCTCCACGTCCATCGCAGCCTTGTTGCGTGCTGCATTGTCCTCAATGGAGGCAAGGTCCGCGATCTTCTTGTCCAGCTCGGCATCGCCCAGCTTGTTCTCGTTGGTCTTGGAGTCGTAGTACTGCTTGACGGCGTCCGTGGCGTCCGCGCCCACCGTGTAGCCGGAGACGCTCATGTCGAACTCGCGGGAACCGAGGACCTTGCCGAAGTCGGCGGAGGCGCGCTGGTCGATGCCCACGTCCATGCCGCCTGCCTGGAGCTGCTTCTGCAGGGTCTGGGTGAAGGCGAGGGTGGTGGGGTCGTCACCGAAGTTGCTGATCTTGAAGGCAGCCGGCTTGCCGTCCTTCTCCATGATGCCGTTGGCGTTGGCCGTGTAGCCGGCGTCGGTGAGGACCTTCTTGGCGGCGTCCGGCCCCGTTTCCTTGACCGGGTAGTTGTCCTGGTAGTACTCGGAGAACGGCAGCAGCATCATGGAACCGGAGCTCGGCTCCTCCCAGTTAAGGCCGTTGAAGCGCACCTTGCGCAGCGCCTCGCGGTCCACTGCGGCGAAGATGGCCTTGCGGACTGCAACGTCGGTGATGCGCTGGGCGTTCAGGTTCATGCCGCCGGCGAAGAGACGCTGGCCGCGGCGGATGTCGGAATCCTTGGTGCCGTCCAGCTGCTTGTAGAGGGAAATGGTGTTGGCGGACATGGCGTCGATCTCGCCGTTCTTGAACGCGGCGATCTGCGCGCTGGTTTCCAGCTGGCGGAAGGTCACGTTTGCCAGGACCGGTTTGGCGCCCCACCACTTGTCATTCGGCACCAGGGTCACGGTCTTCGCGGCCGTGTCGTACTGGTCAAGTTTGAAGGGGCCGGCCATCCACTCGGGGTGCAGGTTGCCGTTGAAGCCTTCGTTGAAGATCTCCGGGGTGTTAACGGCGGGGTGGATGAGTCCGAAGAAGAGCGAATCCACAGGGAAGACCGGGCGGCTGGTCTTGACGATGACTTCCTTGTCGCTGCTTCCTGCCTCGACGGAGTCAACGAACTCGTAGGCACCGGAGCTGACGATGTCGTAGCCGGCGTCGGGGCTCTTGAGGATGTTCCAGGTGTTCTTGAAGGCCTTGACGTCGATGGGGGTGCCGTCGTTGTAGGTGGCCTTGGGGTTCACCTTGATGGTGATGGTCTGCTTGCCGTCCTTGACTTGGCTGTCCACCGACTCGCAGAAGTCCTTGTTGGGGGTGACCTTGCCCTTGAAGTCCACCTTCCAGCAGCCGCCGATGCCGCCACTGTTCATGGCAACCGGGTTCATGGGAACCTGCAGGGCAGAGTTGTCCGCGCTGTTGCCGTTGTTGGAGAACCCGTTGAAGTCCGGCCCGATGTTGCCCAGCGGAAGGGTGACCTTGCCGCCCTGCTGAAGATCCGCGGCGGGCTTCTCGTTGATGCTGATGAGCTTGGACAGGTCGCTGCCTGCCTCCTGCCCCTTGGCCGTTTCGGGGCCGCTGGCACCGCCACCGCCGCACGCTGTCAGCGCCAGGGCCGCAGCAACGGCTGCAGCTCCGCCGATCCTGTTCAGTTTCCTCATGGTTTTCCCTTCATTGGTGCGAGTGGTGGTGCTTGTGGGGCTGAAAAATCTAGGGTGCATGGTTCTCCGCCGGTTCGTGGACCACCAGCATGTCCTCATCCAGTGCGCCGTCCGGGAAGAAGCACGCGAACCGCTGGTCGTACGGGTGTACGGGGGCATTCTGCAGGGCCTGCGCGGCCGCTGAAGGCCTGACGGACTCCAACGGCGGTTCCAGGCTGAGGCACTTTTCCTGCTTCGCCGGCGGCAGCGCGGCGAAGACAGGGCAACGGGTGGCGAAGTTGCAGCCCTTGGGCGCCTGCAGCGGCGACGGGAGGTCGCCCTGGAGGATGATGCGCTCCCGGGTCCGTTCCAGCCGCGGGTCGGGCACCGGGATTGCCGAGAGGAGCGCCCGGGTGTAGGGGTGGCGCGGGTTGTCAAAGACCCTGTCCACCTCGCCGATTTCCACGATCTTCCCGAGGTACATCACGGCCACCCGGTTCGAAATGTGGCGGACCACCGAGAGATCGTGCGCCACCAGCAGGTAGCTCAGGCCGAGTTCCGCGCGGAGGTGGTCCAGGAGGTTGATCACGCCGGCCTGGACCGAAACATCCAGGGCCGAGACGGGTTCGTCCAGGACCACGAGCTTAGGGTTGACGGCCAGTGCCCGGGCTATCCCGATGCGCTGCCGCTGCCCGCCGGAAAACTGGTTGGGGAAGCGGTTGACGTGGTCCGGCTGCAGGCCCACGAGCTTCATCAGCTCCATGATCCGCTTCCTGATGGCCGCCCGGTCCATGCCGGCGTTCTGCAGTGGCTCGGCGAGGACTTCGTACACGGTGAACCGGGGGTCCAGGGCGCCGGTGGGGTCCTGGAACACCATCTGGAGTTCCCGGCGCATCCTTGCCTTGGTCTTCGCGTCCGCCGCCTGCTTGTTGCTGAGGCCGCCGATCACCACCTCGCCGTCCTGGTCCTGGTGGAACTCCATGATCTCCAGCAGGGTGGTGGTCTTGCCGGAACCCGATTCGCCCACGATGGAGAAACATTCGCCTTCGCGGATGTCGAAGCTCACGCCGTCCACGGCCTTGACGGTACCGATCCTGCGTTTGATCAGCGCACCCCTGGTCAGCGGGAAGTGCTTCTTCACGTCCTTGAGCTGCAACACGGTGGTCCGCTCGGCCCGGGGAACCGCGTCGAAGCGGGACACCGGCACGGGCGGGGCCGCGAACACGTCGTGGACATCCACGTCCCCGCCCAGGGCGTCGGATTTGATGCAGGCGGCACTGTGCAGTCCCTGGCCGTCGACGGATGCCAGGGCGGGTTCGCCATCAAGGCATGCGTCCGAGGCCAGCGGGCAGCGGGGCGCGAACGAGCATCCGGTGGGCGTGTTGAGCAGGTTCGGGGGCATGCCTTCGATGGGAACGAGCGAAGACTTTTCCGCCACGTCCACGCGCGGCACGGCTCCGAGCAGCCCCATGGTGTACGGCATCCGCGGGTCGTAGTAGATATCGTCCACGGCACCGGTCTCCACGGGCTTGCCCGCGTACATGACCATGATGTCGTCCGCCATCCCGGCAACCACGCCGAGATCGTGGGTGATCATGACGACGGCGGCGCCGGTCTCCTCCTGGGCGGTATGCAGCACCTCAAGCACCTGGGCCTGGATCGTGACGTCCAGTGCCGTCGTCGGCTCATCCGCAATGAGGACACGCGGGTTGTTGGCGATGGCGATCGCGATCATCACGCGCTGCCGCATGCCGCCGGAGAACTCGTGCGGGAAGGCACGCAGCCTGTCCTTGGGGCTGGGGATACCCACCATGGCCAAAAGTTCGACGGCGCGCGCCTCCTTGGCTTTCCGGCTCATGGCCGGATGGTGGATGGTCAGCGCTTCGATGATTTGGGTGCCGACGGTGAAGACGGGGGTGAGGGAGGACAGCGGGTCCTGGAAGACCATGGCGAGTTCATTGCCGCGGTATTCGCACATGGCCTTGTCGCTCAGTCCCAGCAGTTCGCGGCCCTTGAGGCGGACGGAGCCGGAAACCTCGGCCGTGGACGGGAGGAGGCCCATGATGGCCAGGGAGGTGACCGACTTGCCCGAGCCTGATTCACCCACGATTCCCAGGGTCTTGCCGGGCATCAGGTCCAAGTCGACGCCACGTACGGCGTGGACCACACCATTCTCTGAATTGAAGCGAACATTCAGGTCACGGACCGACAAGACTGCGTCGGCAGGGGCGTGCAACCCTGCCACATGCAGGCGCTCCACCTCCGGCCGTGCTGGTCCCGTGGCTCCGGTGGTGGTTTCGCTGCTCATGCCGTCTTCTTTTCCGCGCGGGTTTTCCGGATTTTGGCCTGCCGTGCCTCGCCGGTGGAACTGGAGCTGGGGTCGAAGGCATCGCGCAGGCCGTCGTTCATCATGGCCAGTGAACCCGTCAGCAGGAACATGACAGTGAGCGGAACCCAGAACATCCAGGGGAATGTCTGGACCTGGGAGGTGGCGCCCCCGATCAGCACCCCGAGGCTTACGTCCGGGACTTTGATGCCGATGCCGATGAAGGAGAAGGCAACTTCGGCAAGGATCGCCGCGGTGACGCCCCGCGTGATGTCCAGGATCAGGAGCGATCCGATGTTCGGCACGAGGTGGCGCCAGACGATGCGCCGCGGCGGTACGCCCATGTACTGGGCCGCCTTGACGAAGTCCCGCTGCATCAGGGACATGGACATGGAACGGATCAAGCGGGCGGTGCCCATCCAGCTGAAGACCAGCAGGACGATGATGAGCAGCAGCCAGGACGGAAGGTCGCGTTTCAGGCCCGCGCCGCCGCCGCTGGTGGCAACGGCCACCACCAGGAGCGCCGGCATCATGATCAAGGCCTCCAGGACGAACAGCATCACCTTGTCCACGTTGCCGCCGAAGTAGGCCATGGTGCAGCCGTAGACGGCGGCGATCAGGACCGAGACGAGGCCCACCACAAGGCCGATCAGGATGGAGATCCTGGTGCCTTCGACCGTCATGGCGTAGAGGTCGATGCCGGCTTGGGAGGTGCCGAGGAAGTGCTCGGCGGAGGGCGGCATCCCGATGTTGAAGGGGTCGATGGTTTCCTTGTCCCAGGGAGTGAAAAACCCGCCGATGAACGAGAAAAGAGTCAGGACCAGGAAGATGGCCAGGCCGGCCACCGCTGTCTTGTTCCGGAGGAAGCGGCGGAAAATGATGGTGGATTTTCCGATGACGACGTCGGCGCTTTCCAGGTGCGCGTCCTGGGCCACGGCTGCCGGGTCGACGGCGTTCAGGTTGGTCATTGTTACTGCACCCGCACTCTCGGGTCGACAAGCGTGGTGGCGAAGTCCGCCAGGATGGCGCCGATGGCGAAGATGACGGAGCCGTAAGCGAGCGTGGCCGTGGCGGCATTGACGTCCTGCAGCGAGATGGCGTCGATGCTCCAGGAGCCGACGCCGGGCCAGGCGAAGATCTTTTCGGCGAAGAAGCCGCCGGCAAAGATGGCCGGGATGGTGAAGGCGATGCTTTGGGCGACCGGGATGAATGAGACCCGGAGCGCGTGCCGGGCGATCGCCTGGTTCCGGCTCAGGCCCTTGGCACGTGCGGTCCGGACGAAGTCGGCGTTGACGTTGTCCAGCAGGTACTGGCGCTGCGCAATCTGGTAGGCGCCCCAGCCCACGAGGGTGATGGCGAGGGTGGGCACGACGTAGTGCGCCAACAGGTCAACGAACTGGGGCCACCCGGGCGATATGCCCGGGGTGGAGATGCCGGTGACGAAAAAGATGCGGCTGCCCACGGTCTCGTTGATGTTGATGGCGCCCAGCTGCACCAGGAAGTAGGCGATGGGGGCCGGGACGATGTAGGCCAGGTAGCTGTAGGAGGTGATGGCCCGGTCCTGGAATTTGTACTGGCGGGCCGCCGAGTAGACGCCAAGTGCGACGCCGATGACCAGGGTCAGGATGATCGATGCCAGGAAGAGCCGGGTGGAGATCCAGACCCGGTCACCGAATTCGGCGTTGATATAGGCCCCGTTGGGGCTCCGGCCCCAGTCCCACCGGGTCACGATGCCGGTGAGCCAGTCGACGTACCGTTCCCACGGGCTCAGGTCCGGGTCCAGCCCTTTGAGGCGCATGGAATTGGCCACCTGCTCCGGGGTGGGCCGGGGAATGCGTTCCTGTTCCAGCAGCGCCGGCTTGAGCGAACTGACGGCCAGGAAGTATCCGGCCGAGGTGGTCAGGAAAATCATGACCAGGTACGTGATGCCGCGCTTTGCGAGGTACTTGAGCATGGCGCGCTATTTCTCCGGCAGCGCCGCCGGGTGCCGAACGGAGGAACACCCCGGTGTCCGCTGGTATGCCATGCCGCTGGCCAACTCAACCATCACTGCTGGATCCTTCCGTCTCCCCCGGACAAGCACGGATTGTGCCGCCTCACCGGGTCCTGTACCAGCGGGTAGCTGGCCTCCCGCAGCCCAAGGGCCGGTCCTGGTGGACTATGTCGCGGGTCACATTCCAGAGGAAACTATCACAAGCCCCAGCCCGAAAAGCGCGGTAATCCCCTGAAATCCGGCGCGCCGTATCAGATCGTTATGAATAGTTCTGTGAAGTTGGTGTGACTGGACGCGGGGGGCTCCAGGCGCGTAATCTACCCGCCGCCCACTACTCGTGTGACAAGATCCCGCCACGAGGCGGCGAGCTGTGCGCTTGTCACGCCATGCTCCCGGACAAGGTGCAGGAGCCGCCCGGGGTCCAGCGTCGCAGTCAGGGAACCGGCCATGAGCCAGGGATCGGAGGATCCAAAACGGGCCTCCCGGAGCAGCATTTCGACATGCCTGTTCCAGAGTGCCGCGGCGGGCACCTCGAAACGGCCCCGCGACGCAACTTCGGCGGCAAGCACAAGATCCCCGTACGCGACGACGTACGCGATCCGTTCAGTCCCAAAAGCAACAAGGCGGTCAAGCGCGGGGGCGCCAGGGCCCAGTGGTGGAGGCCCAAAGAGGAAGCGGGACTGGAAGGCGGCCTCTGACTCGTTGAGCAGCGTCAGCATCAGGCCCGCCCGGCTTCCGAAGCGGCGGAAAACCGTTCCCTTGCCCACCCCCGCCCGCTCCGCCAGCCGGTCCATGGTGAGCCCTTCGGCCCCGCACTCGTCAATCAACTCCCGGGCAGCCGCCACCAGGCGCTCCCGGTTCCGGGCGGCATCGCTGCGTTCGGCGGGCGCGGCCGGGCCGGTTCCCGGCCGCATTGGGATCAGGCTCACAAAAACAGTGTAGCCGCGGGGAATAGAACCGGACTACGGTCCGTTTAGTCTGGTGAAGGCCTGAAAAGCCTGAAATTTTGTTCGTCCCGCGGCCCGCCGCGGCCCTACCCAGGAGCCTCAATGACCAAGAGCACCGTACTTACCCTCGTCGGCAGCCTTCGTGCCGAATCCACCAACCAGAAGCTTGCCGAAGCGATCCAGCTCAACGCCCCCGAGCAGGTGGACGTGGTGATCCACGAAAGCCTCGGCAACATCCCGTTCTACAACGAAGACATCGACGTCGACGGCCAGGTACCTGCCGCCGCAGCCGCCCTGCGCGCCGCAGCCAACGAGGCGGACACCATCCTGCTCGTGACCCCTGAACACAATGGCACCGTTCCGGCCGCGCTGAAGAACGCCATCGACTGGCTGTCGCGCCCCTTCGGCGCGGGTGCGCTGGCAGGCAAGCCCACCGCCGTCGTCGGCACCGCCTTTGGACAGTACGGAGGCGTTTGGGCCCAGGACGAGGCCCGCAAGGCCGTGGGTATCGCCGGCGCCGAGGTGCTCGGGGACGTCAAGCTTGCCGTCCCTGGCTCCATGGTCCGCTTCGCGGAGATCCACCCTAAGGACGACGCCGAGATCGTGGAGCAGATCAAGGGCATCTTCGACGCCCTCGCCGCTTCCAGCCCCGCAGCCTGACGCACGGCTTCCAGTGCCCGGCACGCCATGGCGTGCCGGGCACTGGCGCATCCGGGTACGGTCCGTGACCAACTCTTGTCCCAACCGGTACCTGCCAGACATCCATGCGGGAGGCGGGGACCGTAGCGTTAATCCCCTCAAGTTCCCGGGAGCGGATTGCGGTGCAGGATGGCAGACGGATGGAACCGGCAGGCATACGCGGCCGGCCTGCTGGCTGCGTCCGCCTGCCTGGCCCTGCCCGTTGCGCTCGGCGGCTGCACGGACCAGCCCCCGGTGGAGCCTGGGGCTTCTTCCAGCCCGGCCGCAGCGGGCCTCCGTGGCGCGGCACCGTCCGTCACGGCAGTTCCCGCCGCGCCACAGGCCTCCCCCGAAGGCAGGCTTGTCGGCAGCGGCGGCCCGGGCACCGCGCCAACCCGGCCCGTGACTGCGTACTACGTGCTTCCGGCCGACGGCGGCAGCCGCGGCGTCCGCTTCGGCTGCAATGACAGCCTGGTAGCGCTTCCCACGACCGGTCCCGCATCCGGTGACGCACTCGCCTCATCGGTGTCCGCCCTGCTGGCCAGCCCGCAGGCGCCGCAGGCCACCGGCACCGCATTGCCCCGGCTGTACAACGCGCTGGCAGGTTCACGGCTGACCTTCCTCTCCGGCAGCTTCGACGGCACCACGGTAACTCTCTACCTGACGGGATCACTGCGGCCGGACAGCCCCTGCGACGCGCCCCGCATCGAGGCGCAACTGACGCAGACGGCGGTGGCGGCGGTGGGTGCCATCCGCGCCGATATCCACGTCAACGGGCAGAGCCTGGCGGACGCCCTCAAGGTGAAGTAGTCCCAACAACAGGTGCGCAATCAACAACAGTCGTTGCTTTTTAGGCAACTAACAGCTGTATCCTGTGGGTGTGAGCCACGAAACACTTGATGCCGCGGCAGGCACGCTGCCAGCCGAAGCCATTGATGCCATCGAACGCGCCGCCACCTCGGCCCACCGCCATGAGGAACTGTTCTCCGAACGGGCGGCCAACATCCGGCAGTCTGCCGTGCGGGATGTCTTCGACATCTCGCTCCGCCCCGGGCTGGTTTCACTGGCCGGCGGCAGCCCCTACCTCCAGTCACTGCCGATGGAACGCCTGGCCGCAACGGCTGCCAAAATCATTTCCGAAGACGGGCTGACGGCGCTGCAGTACGGCCCGGGGCAGGGAACCGAAGAACTGCGCACGCAGATCTGCGAGGTAATGGCCGCGGAGGGCATCAAGGACGCCTCGCCCCGCAACGTGGTGATCACGGCCGGTTCCCAGTCCGCGCAGGACGTCGCAACCAAACTGTTCTGCAACCCCGGCGACGTGGTACTGGTGGAGGACCCCACCTACGTTGGCGCACTGAACACCTTCGAGTCCTACCAGGTCCAGGTGGAAACAGTTGAAATGGACGGGTACGGCCTGGTCCCCGAACTGCTCGAAGCCCGGATTGCCGCGCTCCAGCTCGCCGGCAAGAGCATCAAGTTCCTCTACACCATCCCCAACTTCAACAACCCTTCCGGGATCACGCTGGCCAGGGAGCGCCGCCAGCAAATAGTGGACATATGCCGCCGTGCGAATATTTTGATCCTTGAGGACAATCCCTACGGGCTGCTGCGCTTCGAAGGCCAGCCACTTGCCCCCCTCCGGGCGGACAATCCCGACGACGTCATTTACCTGGGTTCCTTTTCCAAAATCTTTGCCCCCGGGCTGCGGATCGGATGGGCACTCGTGCCCGAGCACCTGCAGCGGCGCTATTACCTTGCCGCGGAATCGGTGACGCTCTGCCCGCCGGCCCTGAACCAGATGCTGGTCTCCGCTTACCTCCGCGACTACGACTGGAAGGGCCAGATCGAGACCTACCGCGGGCTCTACGCCGAACGCTGCCGCGCCATGCTCGCCGCCCTCAAGGAATACATGCCCGCCGGAACCACGTGGACCACCCCGCAGGGCGGGTTCTTCGTCTGGGTAACGCTGCCGGAGGGCATTGACACGTATCCACTGCTGCACAAGGCGATCGACGCGGGAGTGGTGTTTATCCCCGGTGCCGCCTTCACGCCGTCGGACGATCCGTCCAACAAGCTCCGGCTGGCCTTCAGTGCCGTGGGTCCGGAAGCTATCACCGAAGGGGTGCGGCGACTGGCGCCGGTGCTTCAGGAAGCCATGGCCGCCCTGTAGCGTAAGCCTCACGATTGCCGTAAACCGAGCAAAGGAGCATGCATATGGCCGGAATTATCGTTGTGGGCGTTGACGGCAGCCAAACCGCAAAGAAGGCGGCCGAGTCCGCCTGGGACCTTGCCGCGGCGCTTGGCGCCTCGCTGCACGTGGTGTCGGCCTTCGACAGCGACCGGACAGAGGTGTTCGGCAGCGGCTCCGACCAGTGGATCGTTTCGGATGCGGACGCCGCCGAACAGGTTGCGAGGACAGTGGCGGAATCACTCGGCCGGGACATCACGGTGACCTACACCGCCGCGCGGGGCCGGCCGGCGGACGCCCTCATCAAGGAAGCCGTCCGCATGGACGCCAGGATCATCGTGGTGGGAAACCGCCGGATGCACGGCATCGGCCGTGTGCTGGGAAGCGTGGCCAACAGCGTTGCCCACAACGCTCCCTGCGACGTCTACATCGCCAACACGTACGACGCCGACTGAGAGTTGCGCCGGACACTCCCCCTGGTGGTGCGAATCGCTGAGGGGGGTGTCCGTTCTCACGCCTATATCACCAATTCAGCTGCAGGCGCAACGATAAAATTGAATAGGCCCCAAAGGCGTGGACATCCGAAATCCACCGCCACCAAAGGGGCTTTTGACTTGATCACCCTCCAGCGCCGCCAGCTCGTAGGCCACGACATCCTCCTCGCGCGCCACGGCAACCACATCAGCTCCATGCGCGTGGACCGCAGCAACGACCGCGTGGTGGCCCTGCTCGATGACGGCAGCCTGGACAGCGCCCCCAACCTCATCGCTCCGAACCTCCAGCTTCCGCACACCGTCCGCAGTGTCCTGCGCGAGGACTGGAAGCTCCTGACCGCGTGGGCGGGCATGGCCGGCGGCATGGGCGTCCTGATGACCGCAGCTGCAGTGTTGCTGGGGACCACGGCAGACCCGGCCATCCTCGAGGCGTTCGCCGCCTACTCCACGTTCTAGGGCTCCCACCCTCCCGAGGCTTCCCGGGCCCGTCAGCCGACCAGCCAGCCCTTCAACAGCCACCAAATTCCGGCCATCACCAGGCCCCCGAAGAGCGATCCGGCCACTACCTGCGCCACGGAATGTGCGCGCAGGACCACCCGGGACCAGCCGACGGCCGGGACCAGCAGCAGTAACGGCGCCCATGCAGCCCCGAGCATCAATACGGCGACCACCGCCGAGCAGGAGATGGCGGCGGCGTGGCCGCTCATTTTCCAGAACGGGCTGACGGCGGCCAGCACCGCCACTCCCCCTACGACTGCCAGCACCATGGCGACCACGCTCTGCGGTGCCCCCACCGCAGACAGCACCAGCAATCCCAGCGCGATGCAGCCCAGTGCCATCAAAAGCACCGGCGCGCGCTGCTTCCTGTCGCTGACATGGTGGTCCGTGACCTTGCCCCGCCTGACCAGGATCAGGAGCAGGAAAAGGGGAAGCACGCACACGAACAGGGCCGCCAGCGCGCCGTAGCCGACAGTTCCGGGGAAACCCGGTTCCGGCAGGGAGCTGATCAAAAGCTGGATGCTGACCACCACCGGCGGCTGGAACGCTTCCGTCAGCCACCTGGCCGTGAGGTTCTTGGTGCGGACCGGTCCGCCGATGGCCACCGCCTAGTCCAGGAGGAGCGCTGGCTCTTCCAGGATGGCCGCGACATCGGCCATGAAGCGGGCAGACAGATCACCATCCACAACGCGGTGGTCGAACGATCCGCCAAGCGTGGTGATCCAGCGCGGAATGACCTCGCCGTCAAGGACCCAGGGCTTTTGCTTGATGGTGCCGAAGGCCACGATGGCCACCTCGCCCGGGTTGATGATGGGCGTGCCGGTATCGATGCCCAGCGCCCCGATGTTGGTGATGGTAAGGGTTCCGCCCTGCATCTCGGCGGGCTGGGTCTTCCCGGCCCTGGCAGTGGTGGCCAGGTTGTTCAGCGCCAGCGCAAGTTCCTTCAGGGACAGGTCCTGGGCGTTTTTGATGTTGGGGACCATGAGGCCGCGCGGGGTTGCCGCGGCGATGCCC
This sequence comes from Arthrobacter sp. MAHUQ-56, assembly GCF_019710585.1. GTDB lineage: Bacteria > Actinomycetota > Actinomycetes > Actinomycetales > Micrococcaceae > Arthrobacter. Next base: position 84,478 of record NZ_JAIFZQ010000008.1, read on the forward strand.
AGGTTCATGAAGTGCTTGACCTGGATCTCGGCCGTCCCGTCTGCGTTGTCCACCCAGGCGGCGTTGACGCTGGGGTTCCGGGCGGCGGCCCAGATGACGGCCTTGGCCAGGATGAGAAGCGGTGAGACCTTGATGCCTTCGAAGTCGCGGGAAGACTTGAGCCGCTTGACGAACTCCATGGTGCGGCTGGCGTCAACATCCACGAAGATGCTCACGTGCGGCGCGGCGAAAGCCGATTCCACCATCGCCTTGGCCGTGGCTTTGCGGACGCCCTTGACCGGGATCCGCTCCACCCGCTGGTCCTGCGGCTTCCCGGCCTTGCCCCAGAAGCCGTCGGCCTTGTCCAGTTCCGCGTCGCGCTGGGCCTGGTAGCTCACCAGGTCCTCCCGCGTCACCTCGCCGCGCGAACCCGTGGCCACCACGTCGGCAAGGTCGATGCCCAGGTCGCGGGCGATCTTGCGGACCGGCGGTTTGGCCAGGACGCGGTTGACCAGCCCCGTAATGGAAGCGCCAAGGGTAGGCCGATTGTCGACGACGGCGGCAGCCTCTGCGGGCGCTGCGGCTTGCGCGGGGGCCTGGGTGACTTCAGCCGCGGAGCGGGGCTGCACCGGTTCCACCTCCGGGGCGTTCACGGACACGGCCGCGGCGGGCGTTGCCTTCCGCGGGCGCCGCTTGACGGCGTCGGCCTTGGGACCCGAGCCCACCAGGGGACCACCCGCCGGGGCACTTTCCTGGGCATTGTCCTGTGCGCCGCCGTCGGGCAGCTTGCCATAAAGAGGCTGCACTTCCGGTACCGGCTGGGCCTTCTGTACTGGCGGTGCAGCTACTTCCGGCGCGCGGACGTCAGCTGGCGTCGGGTCGCCGGAGATGTCGTCGCTGACGCTGATGATGGCGGTGCCGACGTCGATGGTCACCCCTTCCTGCACCAGGAGTTCGCTGACCGTCCCGGCAAACGGGGACGGCAGTTCCACGATCGACTTGGCGGTTTCGATCTCGCAGAGGACGTCATTGATGGCGACAGCGTCGCCGGGCTTGACCTTCCAGGAGACGATTTCGGCCTCTGTAAGGCCCTCGCCGACGTCGGGCAGGTTGAACTTATTAAGGGTCATGGTGTCCTCAGTAGGAGAGGGCGCGGTCCAGCGCCTCCAGGATGCGGTCGATGTCGGGAAGGTAGTCTTCCTCCACCTTGGCAACGGGATAGGGCATGTGGAAGCCGCCAACGCGGATCACGGGTGCCTCCAGTGAGTGGAAGGCGCGCTCACTGATGCGGGCCGCGATCTCCCCGCCGATGCCGCCGAACGTGGGGGCTTCGTGGGCCACGATCAGCCTGCCGGTCTTCTGCACCGAGGCCGTGACGGTATCGAAGTCGATGGGCGAGATGGAGCGAAGGTCGATGACTTCAACGCTCCTGCCGTCCTCTTCCGCGGCGTTGGCTGCGGCAAGGGCCACGGGGACCAGCGGGCCGTAGGCCACGATGGTGGCGTCGGTGCCCTCACGCAGGACGTGTGCCTTGAAGGGATCGGCTGATGGACCCGGACCGGCAACATCGACCTCCCCCTTGAGCCAGTAGCGGCGCTTCGGTTCAAAGACAATGACCGGATCCTGGCACTCCACGGCCTGCTGGATCATCCAGTAGGCGTCGTGCGGATTGGACGGGGTAATGATGCGCACACCGGCGGTGTGGGCGAACAGCGCTTCGGGTGATTCGGAATGGTGCTCCACCGAGCCGATGCCCCCGCCGTATGGGATGCGGATGACGACGGGAACCGTCAGGTTGCCGTTGCTGCGTGCGTGCATCTTGGCCAGCTGCGTGGTGATCTGGTTGAACCCGGGGAAGACGAAACCGTCGAACTGGATCTCGCACACAGGGCTGTACCCGCGCAGGGCCAGGCCGATGGCCGTGCCGATGATGCCGGATTCGGCCAGCGGGGTATCCACCACACGGTCAGGGCCGAACTCGCCGATCAGCCCGTCAGTGACGCGATAGACACCTCCCAGGGGGCCGATATCCTCGCCCATGAGGAGCGCCTTCGGGTTGGCGGCCAGGGTGGCCCGCAGGCCCTCGTTGATGGCCTTCGCAATGGTCATCGTTGTCATCAGTGGCCTGCCTTTGCTGCCTGCGCGGCGGTCTCTTCCTCGCCGGCGAATCCCGCAGCGTATTCCTCGAACCATGCCAGTTCCTCGGCCACCAGCGGGTGTGCTTCGGCGTAGACGTTGGCGAAGGCCTGCCGGATGTCCGGGTTCTCAAGATCATGTGCGGTGCGCCGGACGTAGGCGGCGAGCTCATCGCCGTCGGCCTTGACCTTGGCGAAGAAAGCGTCGTCAGCCAGGGCCTCCGCACGCAGGTACTTCTCAAGCCGGGAGAGCGGATCCTTGGCCCGCCACGCGTCTTCTTCGTCGGAGTGGCGGTACTTGGTGGGATCATCGGCAGTGGTGTGGGCACCAACCCGGTAGGTGAAGGCCTCGATCAGGACCGGGCCCTTGCCCTGGCGGGCGTGTTCCAGTGCCCATTCAGTGACGGCGTGGACCGCGATGACGTCGTTGCCGTCCACGCGGATGCCGGGAAAGCCGTAGCCCTTGGCCCGGTTGGACAGCGGAACCCGGGTCTGGACGTTGGTGGGCACGGAAATGGCCCAGTGGTTGTTCTGGCAGAAGAAGACCACGGGCGCGTTGTAGGAGGACGCGAAGACCATTGATTCGTGGACGTCGCCTTCCGAGCTGGCACCGTCGCCGAAGTAGGCAATGACGGCGGCGTCCGGCTCGTTGCCGCCCGTACCGGCCAGCTTCTGGTCGCGCTGGATTCCCATCGCGTAGCCCACCGCATGCAGCGTCTGCGCGGCCAGGACCAGGGTGTAGAGGTGGAAGTTGGTTTCCCTGGGGTTCCAGCCGCCGTTGGACACGCCGCGGAACTGGCGGAGCAGCTCGGCCAGGTCAACGTTGCGGGTCAGGGCCACGCCGTGTTCACGGTAGGTGGGGAAGATGTAGTCCTGCGGCTGGCTCGCCCTGCCGGAACCGATCTGGGCGGCTTCCTGGCCCGTCAGCGGCACCCACAGTGCAAGCTGGCCCTGGCGCTGGAGGGCGGTGGCTTCGATGTCGAAGCGGCGGATGGCGGCCATGTCAGCGTAGAGTCCCCGCAGGGCTTCCGGCGTGAGCTTGTCCGCATAGTCGCTGAACAGCGGATCGGTGCCCAATTTCCCGTCCGGGCCGAGCAGCTGCACCATCTGGGCCGTGGGATCACCCATGACGGCCTCAGCGTCAGCCTCCCGCTGGTCGTCTACCGCTGTTCCGTCGAACTCGGTGGAAGGCAGATGAGTGCCCATACCGTCTCCTCGCTTGCCGCATCCGATGCAATGCAAATGTCGCTGGGATATATGCCTCAACGGGAATACATTCCCGGCAAGGCATATACAATGGCTTACTGATCCTAACTTTATCTTCGGTAAGTAGCGGAAGGGCTACTTGTTAAGCGCTAGGAAGTGGCGGACGCCTTTGTATAGTCGGCACACAATTGGAGGAAGCGGCTGTTGGCCTCCACTTCCCCGATGCTCACCCTGACGCCCTCTCCCGGAAACGCCCTCACCGACAGCGCCTGCGCCGCCGCCAGCTCTGCGAATGCGGCGCTTTCAGCACCGAGCGCCAGCCACACAAAGTTGCCCTGCGCGTCCGGTACGTCCCACCCGATCTCCCGCAGCCCACTGGCAACGCGCTCCCGCTCATCGACGAGCCTTTGTACCCTTTCCACAACCTGGGCATAATTCTGCAGCGACACGACCGCTGCTTTTTCCGCAATTTGGGACACCGCGAACGGTGTTGCGGCCACCCGCAGGTACTGGGTCAGTTCCGGGTGGGAGACGCTGTAGCCCACCCGGAGTCCTGCCAGGCCGTGTGCTTTGGAAAAGGTCCGCAGCACCACCACGTTGGGGTACTTGCGGTAGAGCGAGATTCCGTCCACAGCGTCCCCGGCACGGACGAATTCCTGGTATGCCTCGTCGATCACCACCACCACGTCGGCCGGGACGGACCGGATAAATGCTTCGGTCTCGGCCGTCTTCAGGGCCGGACCGGTGGGGTTGTTGGGTGTGCAGAGAAGGATCACCTTCGTCCGGGCACTGACGGCGGCCGCCATGGCGTCGAGGTCATGCCTGCCGTCTGCCGTGACCGGGATCCGGACACTTTCCGCGCCTGCCAGTCCCACGCTGATGGGGTAGGCCTCGAATGACCGCCACGCATAGATGACCTCGTCCGCCTTGCCGTCCTCGTTCTGTCCGGCGAACGCAGCGAGGATCTGGTTCAGCGCGCCCAGGCTGCCGGCTCCGGTAACGATGTCCTCCGCGGGCACGTCGAGGAAGTCGGCGAGCGCGGCACGCAGCTTGCTGCTCAACGGGTCGGGGTAGCGGTTGAAGTCCGTCTGGCTGGCGATGGCCTCCACGACGGCGGGAATCGGGGGCAACGGGTTCTCGTTCGAGGACAGCTTGTAGCTGGCCATTCCCTCGACGGCCGCGGGGGGCTTGCCCGCAGCGTAACGTGGCAGCCGGTCCAGCACCGGGCGCGGCGCGATTCCGCCTGCCCTGGTCTCAGATGGGGTCATGGCCACTAGCCTAGTGGCATGGGTTCGCTTATTCTCCGGATCGTCGTCAACGCCGCAGCCCTCTGGGTGGCCAGCTGGATCTTGCCTGGGATGGACATCTCGAGCACTGCAACATCCGACGCCGTGGCCAGGTCCGGCATCTCGCAGGACGCGGATACGATCGGCATCATCCTCGCCTATCTCTTCATCGGCCTCATCTTCGGCGTGGTCAATGCCTTCGTGCGGCCGCTGGTCAGGCTCCTTGCGCTGCCGATCACCATCCTGACGCTGGGGCTGTTCGCCATCGTCATCAACGCCGCCATGCTGTACCTGACCGCGTGGCTCAGCAGTTACACGCCCATCCACCTCAGCATCGATTCCTTCTTCTGGACGGCGGTGCTGGCAGCGATCATCATCTCCCTGGTCTCGCTGGTGGCAGGATTGCTGCCGGGCGGCCGGCGTTGACCCGCGCAACCGGAACCTGCCCGCCCAAGTAGGAGTAGGCGCAGAATCGGGTACACCTCCGCCTTGTTTCCCCCGATAGCCTCCAAAATTCCAGTACCGGCCACCCATGACCCCTCAGGGCCACGCTTCCTAGGCTGCTTCCCGTGGGCCACCGAAGTGCCCATTGCTGTCAGTTACGGAAGCTCGGGGTCGAAGAATGAAGCCGGTAAGAATCCTGGTCGCTGCCTGTCTGCTGTTCGCCCTCCAGGTGGGCCCGGCGAACGCAGACGCAGAAACAGCCGCCGCGCCCACGGAAGCGGTTCTCGGCAATGACATCTCCTGGCCCCAGTGCGGCGGTGAGTTGCCTGCACCCCCGGCGTTCGCGATTGTCGGAGTGAACGGGGGGAGGCCCGACACGGTGAACCCGTGCCTGGCTGACCAGCTGGCCTGGGCGGACCGCACCCCGGCTGCAACGGGGGGCACACCTACTGCCGTGTATGTGAACACCGCGGCGACGGGGCCTGTTGAGACCCCATGGTGGCCGGCTGCCAACACCTACCTGGGCAATGGCATCAGCAACCCCTACGGAATGTGCGACGGTAGTGCGTCCCCGGCCTGCGCCTACGTCCATGGGTACGCCATGGCCTTCAATGACGTCGTGATTTTGAAGCAAGCGGGTGGCTACACAGTGGGCCGCATGTGGTGGCTGGACGTCGAAACGGGAAACAGCTGGTTATCGGACAAGACCGCGAACGCAGCGGAACTGGAAGGCATGACCGATTACCTGGTGGGCGCCGGCGCAGAGGTAGGCATCTATTCCACGGGGTACCAATTCGGTGGGATTGCAGGCGAAATCGCCCCCGCCAGCAGCCTCTACCGGCTCAAGAACTGGCTGGCGGGTGCAGAATCTGTGTCCTCTGCCCAGGAGTACTGCGCGTCCGACCCCCTCACGCCCGGGGCGACCGTCACGACCACCCAGTTCACCGCAGGGAACCTCGACTACAACTACCGGTGCCCCGCGGCAGCGCAGCCACCGGCCCCGCAGCCCGCCCCGCAGCCGGAGCAGAGCCGCTTCGACGCCTACGCCGAGATGCACGCGGCCCAGATCTCCTGAACCCGCCCTAGCTATGCCCCTCACTTGGCGCCGGGTTGCGGCCGCCCGGAGAAGGGGTCCCTGCGGTCCATGGGAACAGGTGGCGGTGGCGTCTTCGATAAAGAGAAACGCGTGGCGGTGGCGGCGCCGCCGGCACCAAGCACGGCGCCCAGCACGGCCGTGGACTGCATCAGTGAAGGGTCTTTACTCCCTGCCACGAGGCGCCCGGCCTCCTCGTATCCGTCGAGCCGGTGCCCGGGGCCCAGCTCGGCGTCCTCCCCTCCACGGACATAGAGGTCGTTGGTCATGGTGACCGTGACCTGGTTCCTGGCATCCCGGTTCGGCATACCGTCGCTGCCCGGCACCCAGTCGGTGCGGTGCTCCAGGTGCAACGTACTGACGCCTGGTGGAGGTGTAATGCGTGAAATAGGTGATCCTGCGGTCAGCACGTACTTCATGCCGTACTCGTCCTGGAACCGCTCGTCGGCTGCAAGGTTCATGGCGTGGATCCCACCCTGGCTGTAACCGACGGCGACCACGTCTGCGCCCCGCTCCGCACCGGCGTCCCGGAGCGCCCGGAGGACAGCAGCGTTGACGTGCTCAGAATTGCTGCCCAGCCCATCGACTATCCCGCCCAGATCGAACGGGTTGGTGCCCTCGTCGGCATCATTGATTTGGGTACCGGGAACGAGGACGATATAGGCCTTCTTTCCGTCGTTATCCACTTGGATAACCTCGATCAAGCCGCTGCCGCGTTCCTCAAGCAGCCTGACCCGCTCCAGCAGCCCTGCCGGCGAAGCGTCGAGATGCAGTGCCATGCTTTCTTCCCGTTTGACGGCGACCGTGCCCGTGCGAAGCCCTGGATCAGCCCATTCAAGCAGTGGCTCGATCGTGGGAAGTCCGGTGACGGCGTTTCCCGCCAGCATTTCGGTGGCAGCGCCGTTCAGGAATCCTGTCCGCCAGAAGTCCACGTGCTTTTGCATCTCCACCGAGGGCGGCGAAGTACCCAGGGTCCGCAAATGCCGGACCCTTTCCTCAGCCAGTTCATACTCGAACCGGCAGCCCCGGATATGGCTGCTGATCCGCTGCAACTCCAGCCTGACGCTTTGGACGGCGTCCCGGGCGTCACCCACGACGGTAAGCGCCGCGGTTCCGGTGCTCCGCGGCTCATTCTGGTGTGCGCCCAGGTCACGCCAAGCGTTGAAGACCTCGGCCTCCACATTCGCGAGCTGTTCGGCGAGGCCGTCCAGTTTGCGTGCACCAACGTCCAGTTCCTCCAGCTGCACGGTAATCCCACCCACACCGCCCCTGACCGTCAGGTTGCCGTCGGGAGCCGGGGGCGAGACACGGATGGGGCCGCCGGAGCCTGATGGGGTTATTTCGGCCATCAGGGCCGGCCGCCATAGGAGCAGTCGGACGTCAACGCCGCGCGGGCGTGCGCGGCAACTGCCACCGAGGCCTCGTGCAGCCGATCCACTGCCCGGCGCACCGCTACTGCCTGCAGACTGACTGCATCCCGATAGGCCTGTCCGGCAGGAGACTGCCACTCCAGCATCTGGATCTCCCGGAACCCATTGAGGACTTCCTCGGTCCGGCCGGCGCAGCGCGCCAGCCTCGCCGCCAACTCCTGGACCGCAACGCTGGTGCCCAGCCCTCCGCCCCAGATCCCGTCCGCCAGGTCGTTTGCCATGCCGCACCCCCGCCGCTGCCCGGACTGCTGCTCGTCGCGCCTCAGTCCCCGTGTTTCCACGCTAGGGAGGACATCGGCGGCAGGTAAGCACCGCCGTCGGCTATGTGGACAAGTAACGTGGAATCCGGCGCTTAAGGCCCCGCCGGACTTCGTGAAAGAATCAGCACATGCCTGAAACTGCCGCCACAGCTGACACCCGTACGCCCTCAGGACGCCTGGCCCTCGCCGCGTCGCCCGAAAAAATCGCGCTGGGGCCGCTGGACGGCCGGTACCAGGCCGCCGTCGCCCCGCTTGTGGACTACCTGTCGGAGGCAGCGCTGAACCGCGACCGCGTGGCCGTCGAAGTCGAGTGGCTCATCCATCTGACCAGCAACAGCGTCCTTCCCGGCGCCGGCCCCCTGACCGGGGAGCAGCAGGACCAGCTCCGCGCCATCGTCACCGAATTCGACGCCGCCTCCGTGGCCGAACTCGCCGAAATCGAGGCCGTCACCGTGCACGACGTCAAGGCCGTCGAGTACTACATCGGCCGGCGCCTGCCGGCGATCGGGATCGAAAACCTGACCGCCATGGTCCACTTCGGCTGCACCTCCGAAGACATCAACAACCTGTCCTACGCGCTTGGCATCAAGGGTGCCGTTGAGGACGTATGGCTCCCGGCAGCCCGCAACCTCGTGGCCCAAATCAGCAAAATGGCGCAGGACAACCGCGCGGTGCCCATGCTGTCCCGCACCCACGGCCAGCCTGCCACCCCCACCACCCTGGGCAAGGAACTGGCCGTCATCGCGCACCGCCTTACCCGCCAGCTGGACCGCATCGCCAAAACGGAGTACCTGGGCAAGATCAACGGCGCCACCGGCACCTACGCCGCGCACGTGGCCTCCGTTCCCGGCGCCGACTGGCAGCAGGTGTCCAAGTCGTTCGTCGAGGGACTCGGGCTCACCTGGAACCCGCTGACCACGCAGATCGAGAGCCACGACTGGCAGGCGGAGCTGTACGCGGACGTCGCGCGGTTCAACCGCATCCTCCACAACGTCTGCACCGACATCTGGAGCTACATCTCCATCGGCTACTTCGCGCAGATCCCGGTGGCCGGCGCTACGGGCTCGTCCACCATGCCGCACAAGGTCAACCCGATCCGCTTCGAGAACGCCGAAGCCAACCTCGAGATCTCCTCCGGCCTCCTGGACGTCCTGGGTTCCACACTGGTGACCTCCCGCTGGCAGCGAGACCTCACCGACTCCTCCAGCCAGCGCAACATCGGCGTCGCTTTCGGCCACTCCCTCCTGGCCATTTCCAACGTGGCCAAGGGGCTGGAACGCCTGGACGTTGCCGAGGACGTGCTCGCCGGGGATCTGGACACCAACTGGGAAGTCCTGGGCGAGGCGATCCAGATGGTCATGCGCGCGGAGGCGATCGCCGGCGTCGAGGGCATGGAAAACCCCTACGAGCGGCTCAAGGACCTCACCCGCGGCCACCGCGTGGACGCCGCCCGCATGCAGGAATTCGTGCAGAGCCTCGGCCTGTCCGCGGAGGCGGAAGCCCGCCTGCTGGCCCTGACGCCGGGCAAGTACACGGGCATCGCGGACCAGTTGGTGGACCACCTGAAGTAAGGGCCCGCGGCAAGGCAGGGAGTACGACGTCGGCGCCGGGCTCTTCGGGGCCCGGCACCTTGCCGCGGGGCTGGCAGCCGGGGGTGGCAGCGGCGGTGTCCCGGCGCGTCATTCCGCCCGGGCCGAAGGTGGGAAACTGGGAGCATGAAGTTGCTGCTTATCCGCCACGGCGAAACCCCGGGCAACGTTCTGGGGCAGCTGGACACTGCCCACCCCGGCCCCGGCCTGACCGAGCTGGGCGGCCGCCAGGCCGAAGCCATGGCCCGGTCCCTTGCCAATGAGCCCATCGAAGCCCTGTATGCCTCCACGCTGATCAGGACGCAGATCACCGCCGAACCCCTCGCCCGCCTGCACACCCTGGACGTCACGGTGCTGGACGGCCTGCATGAAATCGAAGCAGGCTCCCTGGAGAAGCTGACGGACCACGAAGCCCACAAGCGCTACATGGGCACGGTCATCGCCTGGGCGGCCGGCGACCTGGACCGGCGCATGCCCGCGGGGCCGGACGGCCACACGTTCTTCGAACGCTTTGACGCGGCCATTGCGCACGTCGCCGAACAGGCTTCGCACCGCCGCCACGGTACCGTCGCCGTCGTCAGCCACGGCGCCGCCATCCGCACGTGGGCCGGGTTGCGGGCCGAAGGAGCAGACCACGACTTTGCCGCCCGCCACGTCCTGGCCAACACGGGAATTGTGGCGCTGGAAGGCAGCCCCGCTGCCGGCTGGACATTGATCCACTGGGATGGAAGCCCCGTGGGCGGTCTGGCCCTGGCCGACCCCACGGCGGAAGATCCCACAGGCAAGGCCGTGACCGGACCCTAAACCCGCTGCCGGTGCCGGCGCGCGGGAAACACCGGCATCGTCCGGCAAGGCCGCGCCTCCCGGACTTCGGGCACGGGAGGCATGAGCTGCGCCGCCATGTCGGCCGCCTCTGCCGCCGTCGGCCGCCGGCTTCCCTCCATTGCCGTGAGGGCCCGCAGGAATCCGCTCCAGCCGCCCAGATGGTCCGGCACCTCCGGGGACCGCAGGGTCCGGGCAACCAAGGACTCGATGGCGGTGCCCGGGAACGCCTTGGACCCGGTGAGAAGCTCCAGCAGGACCAGGCCCGTGGCGTACACATCCCACGAAGGGTCTGCCACGCCGCCCGAGGCCTGTTCGGGACTCATGTAGTGCACCGTGCCGGAGGAGATCCCGGGCTCGGGCGCCGCTCCCACCGCCGCAGCGATTCCAAAGTCGATGATCCGCACCGGGCTCCTGCGCAGGCCGCTGAGCATCAGGTTGGCCGGTTTGATGTCCCGGTGCACCAGTCCGGCGGAATGCAGGTGTGCGAGACCGCTGAACAGGCCCCGGGCCCATCCGGCAACCTCGCCTGGACCCGGCCTCCGGATACGGACGGTCTCAGCAAGGCTAACCCCCAGGGCAAGCTCCTGCGCCAGGAAGGGCCGGCCGGAAAAGGCCCCGCCGGCGGGCATGCTCCCCGCGGCGATGAACCGGACGATGGACGGGTGGTCAAGGCCTGCCAGGATGGCGGCCTCATTCCGGATTCTTTCCTGCCGCCTGCGCCCGTCCCCGGCGGCCACTTTGATGGCCGTATCGGGACCCCCTGCCAGGTCCACGGCACGGAAGACCTCTGCCGCGGATCCCCGCCCCAGCCGTTCCCTCAACCGGAAGCGCCCCCAACGACTTCCGCTGCGTCCTTGCCGCCCGCCTCCAGTGCCGGTTCAGCCGTCACCAGCCCGACCGCGCTCATGCGGCAGGAACCGCTGCCGGAACGTCATCCTGCGGCGCAGTGGTGCCGTCCAGGATAGAAGAAATCAACAGCGCAGTCCTGTGATGCAGGCAGGAGCGATTGGTGAGGAAATCAATCGGCGGAACTTCGGCAAAAGAAACCAACACACTCACGACTCCGTTGGAAAGCAACTTTAGGATAATCGTAAGCTTACATATAACTAGGCGAACTAGCTAGCCGGACTAGATACTTTTTTTCCTTCGTGCTGCTCCACGGCTTCCAAGGCCTGCGTCATGCGCTGCAGGAAATCGATCACCGTCCTGGCTTCTTCGGCGCTGAGCGACTCGGAGACGGACATCATGCGCCGGTGCATCGCGCCCAGCGTCTCCCGAACCTCGTTATCCGACTCAACAGTGGGAATGACCACTACCGAGCGGCGGTCGGAGGGGTGGGCTTCGCGGCGGACGTGGCCGCTGGCAACAAGCCGGTCGATCAGAGAGGTGGTGGAGGCGCTGGTGATGTTGAGGAAATGGCTCAGGTCCTTGGGTACCACCTGCTTGCCCGACGCCTGGGCGCGCAACAGGTAGCGCAGCGCCAGGATATCCGTCTCGCCCATGCCCATCGAATCCCGGGTGGAGCGCCGGATGGCCGTCTCGGCCGAGCGGTAGTCGCGCAGCGCCTTCAGGACGGCGGCGCTGTAGTCCAACTGCCCGTCGGGTCCATACCAGTAACCGGATCCCTCGTTGCCTGTGAACACCATGGAATCAGTCTAGACCAGCTGATAACTAGACCGCCAAGTGACTTGGATCTTCAAGAAGGTTCTCTGCTGTTCCTCAGTGCTTACCCCGGAGAAACACCCCCGTAACCGCCTCCTTCTAGCCTTGGAAGGCATATCCCTCCGGCGAATCGAGGCAGGCATGCAGACCAATCCGCGTCTCAACATCAGGCAAGTTCCCTGGTCCAACCCGGTGGGGGCCGACCTCCGCCGCGCGCAGCAGGCCGAACTCGACGCCCGCTTCGGCAGCACCGACCACGAGCCCGGCCCGCCGCCGTCGGGCGCCGACTGCGCCGTCTTCCTGGTGGCCTATGACAAGGGGTCGGGACAGCCGGTAGGCTGCGGCGGCCTGCGCCTGCTGGACGCGGCGACGGCAGAAATCAAGCGCCTGTATGTCCTGCCGTACACCCGCGGCTCAGGCGTGGCCAGCTCCATCCTTGCAGCGCTTGAGGCGGAAGCCTTCAAGCAGGGCATCACCCGCATCAAGGCGGAAGCCGGCTCCGCCCAGCCGGACGGCCGGAACTTCTACGAGAATTCGGGCTTCGAGGCCATACCCAACTTCGGCCCGTACATCGGTGTGCAGCACTCCTACTGCTACGCGAAAAGCATCAACGCCCGCACCGCCGCCCACACGGCCATGGCATAGCGTCAACGCCGCCCGCGCCGCAGGCCGTCACACTCCGAGGGCCTGCGGTGCGTTCGGCTAATCTCGGCCTATGGAAACAGCAGACATCACCTTCCGGACGCGCAAATGGGTCCGTCCCGAGGACCTGAACGCCAACGGGACACTCTTCGGCGGCAGCCTGCTGAAGTGGATTGACGAAGAAGCCGCCATCTACGCCATCCTGCAACTGGGCAACGGACGCGCCGTCACCAAGTACATCTCGGAAATCAATTTCGTCAGCTCCGCCGTCCAGGGCGACCTCGTCGAAATGGGCCTCACAGCCACGCGCTTTGGCCGGACATCACTGACCATGCGGGCGGAGGTCCGCAACATGATCACGCGGCAAAGCATCCTCACCATCGAGGAGATCGTTTTCGTCAACCTCAACTCCGAAGGCAAGCCCGAGCCGCACGGCTACACGGAGATCACCTACGACCGGGACCGCATCCCCACGCATCACCTCACAGAAACCGCCGTCAAGGACGGAACACACCAGCAAGGATCAGTCCAGGACTGACGCGGACGCCATGACGACGGCGGAGCCCGGCTTCCGCCGTCGGCCCCCCATTGCCGGACAGCAGGATTCACCGGGCGTTAACGCGCAGGGCGCGCCCCATTTCCACTGCCGGTCCAGAGTAGGCAGTCGGGCTGTTTATCGAATCGATAGCTATAACGGCCCGCTTTTTGCCATGCCCAGCTATAGGCTGTGCGGACATGCTCCGGTTCCAGTCCAGAAATGAGTCCTGATCGTGCGTAGATTCCCCAATTTGGTCGCCGCCGTTGCCGCCGTCGTCCTGCTTGCCGGCTGCGGGAGCGGCGCGGCAACCCCCGCCCCGTCCGAAGGCGGCCCGCAGTCCGCCGGCGGTTCGGGCGACACCCTGGTGGTGTACACCAACTCCAACGGCGAAGGCCGCGGGGACTGGCTGACCGCCAAAGCGGCCGAGGCCGGCTTCAAGATCGAGATCGTGGGCGCCGGCGGTGCCGACGCCACCAACAAGCTCATCGCCGAGAAGAACAACCCCATCGCCGACGTCGCGTTCGGCTTGAACAACATGTACTTCTCGCAGATCAAGAACGAGGGCGCCCTGGAGGCGTACCAGCCGTCCTGGGCCGGCGACGTGGACAAGGAGCTAGGCGACGGGGAGACCTACTGGCCGCTGGTCAAGCAGGCCATCCTGCTCGGCTACAACTCGGACAAGTTCTCCAAGGACGCCGCGCCCAAGGACTGGACGGACCTGTGGACGAAGGACGCGTTCAAGAGCCGCTATGAGCGGGTCACCGGCCTTGGCACCGCCACCGCGCAGCTGGTTTTCGCCGGTATCCTCAGCCGCTACCGCGACGACTCCGGCGACCTGGGCGTATCCGATGAAGGCTGGAAGCAGGTGGAGCAGTACTTCCAGAACGGGAGCCCTGCCGTAGCCAAGACGGACCTCTTCGCGCGCATCGCCTCGGGCGAGGTTGATATGGGCCAAATGCCGTCCTCGATCATCGCCGACCGGGAGAAGTCCTTCAAGGTGAACGTTGAAACGGTGATACCTTCCGTGGGCGTTCCCCTGGCTGTGGAGCAGGTTGCCCTGGTGAAGGGCAGCAAGAAGAAGGAGCAGGCCCAGAAGTTCATCGACTGGTTCGGCAGCGCCGAGACCCAGGGCCAATTCGCCAAGCAGTTCAATTCCATGCCGGTGAACAAGGGGGCCCAGGCGCAGGCCAACCCCGAGGTGGTGGACTTCTTCGCGGACCTGAAACAGCAGGACATCGACTGGGATTTCGTGCAGGAGAACATGGGCGCCTGGGTGGAGAAGATCGAGCTCGAATACATGACGTAGCCGGCCGCGCCCTCCGTTCGCCGTTCCACCAGACAGGTTTGACATGATCCGCTTGGACAACATCGAAGTTACTTTTGGCGATTTCACGGCCATTCCGCAGCTGGACCTGCATGTCCGGCCCGGGGAGTTCTTCACGCTGCTGGGGCCATCCGGCTGCGGAAAGACGACGGCGTTGCGCACCTTGGCGGGCTTCATCCAGCCCGCCAAGGGAACCGTCCGGGTGGACGGCAAGGACGTCACGCGGCTCCCGAGCGACAAGAGGCAGGTGGGCATGGTGTTCCAGAACTATGCCCTCTTTCCCAGCATGAGCGTCTGGGAGAACATCGCTTTCGGCCTGCGGGTCCGGAAAGAGAAGCCGACGGACAGCGACCGCCTGGTCCGGGACATAGCCCGGCGCGTTGACCTCAGCGACGAACAGCTGTCGAAGAACGTGGCGGAGCTGTCCGGCGGCCAGCAGCAGCGCGTTGCCGTGGCACGCGCCCTCGTGCTGCGGCCAAAGATCCTGCTGCTGGACGAGCCGCTCTCCAACCTCGATGCGAAGCTGCGGCACCAGCTCCGGCAGCAGCTCAAGGACCTGCAAAGCGAGTTCGGCATCACCACCGTGTATGTCACCCACGACCAGGACGAGGCACTTGCAATGAGTGACCGGGTGGCCGTCTTCAACAAGGGCGTCGTCGAGCAGGTGGGGACGCCGCAGGAAATCTACGACCACTCCGCCACGGAGTTCGTCTGCAATTTCATTGGCGACAGTTCCGCCCTCACCCCGGAGTTCGTCGCTGAAGTGAACCGCCTTTCCGGGGCGCAGTTGAGCACGGACGCCAGCTCCTACCTTCGGGTGGAAAAAGCGTCACTCGCGGCGCCTGCGGAGGGCGGCACCGCCGTCGGACTTCCCGGAACAGTGGTGTCCCGCACCTACCATGGCCTGCACAGCCGCTACGTGGTGCGCAGCCACGGCGCGGATGTCCGCCTGCTGGTCAGGGAGGACGGAGGCGCCCACCCGCAGCCCGGCACGGAAGCCACTGTGTACCTGCAGCCCGGGCATGTGCTGCAGTACCACCCGGCCTCAGGCTCCGCACTGCGGAACCAGGACGAGGCGGTGGCCCTGCCATGACGGGGACCCCGGTCCGCGGGATGGTCCGCTCCCCTTTCGTCCTGGTGGTCGGCGCGGTCCTCACCTGGTTCATTGCCGCATTCCTGGTCTGGCCCAACATCAACGTCCTGATCGCCACGTTCTTCCCGGACGGCAGCTTTTCGGGACGGGCGGCGGAGAAGCTGTTCTCGTCGCAGCGCGCCATGAAAGCGCTGGGGAACAGCTTCCTGCTGGCAGTGGCTCTGTCCGTCACGGTCAACCTGGTGGGCATCTTCATCGTCCTGATGACTCACTACTTCCGGATCCGCGGTTCACGGATCCTGTTCCTGGGCTACGCCTCCACCTTCATCTACGGCGGCATCGTGCTGGCGGCCGGGTACAAGTTCATTTACGGGGACAAAGGCATTGTCACGTCGCTGCTGGTGAAGGTGTTTCCCGGGATGGACGCCGGCTGGTTCTCCGGGTTTTTCGCCGTCCTGGCGGTCATGACCTTTGCCACGACCACCAACCACATGCTGTTCGTGGCCAATGCGCTCAAGGGCATCGACTACCAGACCATCGAGGCTGCGAAGAACCTCGGCGCTTCCACCTGGACCATCCTGCGGCGGATCGTGCTGCCCATGCTCAAACCGACGCTGTTCGCGGTCACCATCCTGTCCTTCCTGACCGGCCTCGGGGCCCTGAGCGCGCCCCAGGTCCTGGGTGGCCGGGATTTCCAAACAATCACCCCGATGATCCTGACCTTCACCAACAGCCCAACCTCCAGGGATCTCGCGGCGCTGCTGGCAGTGATCCTGGGCCTGGCCACCATGGTGATGCTGTCCGTGATGTCCAGGCTCGAGAAGGGTGGCACCTACTTCTCGGTGTCCAAGGTGTCCTCCGAACTGCAGAAGCAGGAGATCACCAACCCGGTGGCCAACGCGGCGGTCCACGCCGTGGCGTACGTGCTTTTTGCCGTGTACACGCTGCCGGTGGTGCTCATCATCCTGTATTCATTCGCTGACGGAGCCGCCATCCAGACGGGGCAGCTCTCACTGGGCAATCTGACGCTGGACAACTACGTCCGCGTCCTCACCCAGCAGTCGGGGTTGCGGCCCTTCATTGTCAGCGTCGTGTACAGCGCGCTGGCGGCCCTCATCGCCGTGGGTGGCCTGCTCTTCGTGGCACGGCTGCTGCAAAAGTACAGGAACTGGGTGGCCGCCGCCTTCGAGTACCTGCTGCACATCCCCTGGATCCTGCCCTCGGCGCTCCTGGCACTGGGCCTGATCATCAGCTACGACCATCCCAACCCGCTGGTGGGCGGCGCCGTGTTGACCGGCACCACGGTGATCCTGCTGATCGCCTTCGTCACCGTGAAGATTCCTTTCACGCTGCGGATGCTGAAGGCGTCCTTCGCCTCCGTGAACTCATCCCTCGAAGAAGCGGCCACCATCATGGGCGCCAAGACCCTGTACGTGTTCCGGCGGATCCTCCTGCCACTGGTGCTGCCGGCGGCGGCTGCCGTTACCGCGCTGAATTTCAACAGCCTGCTCGACGACTACGACACCGCCATCTTCCTGGCCCACCCGCTGGTCCAGCCGCTGGGCCTGGTGATCAAGGCGAACACCGACGGCGCCGAAGGCACCGAGGGTATCGCCAACACGTTCGTGTACACCGTCCTGCTCATGGTGATCACCGGCCTCACCATGTATTTCGTCTATGGCCGGTCCCGCCGGCGCACCGGCAGGAAACGCCTGCCCGGGTCACCTTCCGTCCCAGGGACCGCCGGCCAGGCACTTCCCGGCGCCCCTGCGCCGGGAGAGGACGACGCCGCCCGTCCCGCTGCCGCCGTCCGCTAAGCGGGAGGGTTGGCTGGGACGGGTCCGATGATCCAGCGTGGGCTGTTGTCGCGTCCGCAGGTCAGCCGCCGGTGCTGTTGACGACGGCGGCACGGGACTGCCGTCGCCGTGCCAGGTTGAGCAGGCGGTCACGGAAGGGCTGGGCGCGTTCGGCCATGGCGACCCGGTTGAGGACGGCCGAGGCCCCGCTCACTGCCTGGCTCCGGAGGCGGCGGCTACGGTCATAGGCACGCAGTGCCTGGTCTTCCGGGAGCGTGTTGAGGAGCTCCGCCAGCGTCACCGCATCCACCAGTGACTCACAGGCGCCGCGGCCCAGGTTCGGGGTCATGGCGTGGGCGGCGTCGCCGATCAGCACGGTCCGGCCGCGGATGTAGGAACGAAGGTACGGGGCTGTCCAGAGCCGCTGCACCAGCGAATCCTGCGGAGTTGCGGCTGCCAGCACCTCCCGGATGGCGGGCGCGTGGCCGGCGAAGCGCTCCCGGGCCTGGTCCAGCACTGACGCCACATCGATCCCATAGGGGCCGAGGCCAGACCGGTAGCCGGCATACCAGAGGGTGCCGGTCCGGGCCGCGGCAATGCCGAACAGGTCCCCGCGGCCCCAGTACTCACCCACCGCGTCCTGGTTGACGGGGGAGGGCAGGATCCCCCGCAGGGCAAGGTACGGCGTGAGCCGTGCCGCGGTGCCGGCACCCCAGACCTCGCGGCGCACCACGCTGTGGACGCCGTCGGCCCCGACTACCAGGCCGCCGCCACCCGGTACGTGCTGAACGTTGTCCGTCACGCGCCGCACAGTCGCCGGGACGGCGGAGTCCAGGAGTTGCAGCAAGTCGATCCGGGAGATGGCGAACATGGCGCCGGCATCGACGGTTGCCCAGGGTTCGCCGGCGCCATTGCGGATCGAGCCGCTGCCGATCACCGGGCTGGCTGCCCTGGCCTCCTCCAGCACCCCCAGCCGCGCCAGCGCGCGTTGGGCCGTGGGCCACATCCCCAGCGCGGTGCCCACAGTGGGCAATTCGGGCCGCTTCTCGTGGACGGTTACCTCGAACCGGTCCGGGTCCAGGCAGGCAGCCAATGCCAGTCCTGCAATTCCTCCACCAACGATCGTGATCGTCTCCATGGCGGCAATTTTACTACTTTTGTAGTGCAATGGAAGGGCGTTATTAGACTGGGGGCATGCCTGACCGCCGAACCCAGCTCCTCGACGCCGCACTGGCGGTAGTGGCGGACAGGGGACTGAAGGGCCTCACCCACCGGGCAGTAGATGCGGCGGCCGGAGTCGCCGAGGGGACCACGTCCAACTACTACCGCAGCCGCAGCACCCTCGTGGAGGCGGTGCTGGAGCGCCTGCTGCAGCTGGACGGCGCGCTTTTCCAGGATTCCGGGCCCGCCGGTCCGCCCCGCGACGTTGGCGAACTCGCCGAACAACTGGCAGGCCTGGTGCTGGCGCTGGCCGGAGAGCACGCGGGCCTCACCCGTGCGCGCCTGGCCTTTTCGCTGGACCACCCCGGGTCCGTCACTGCGGGCCATCTGCTGCTGGTGCGCAACCTGGAGCTGGCACTGACTGCCCTGGGGGTGGCGGATGCAGCAGCGCGCGCCCGCGATGTGGCGGACTACGGTGACGGGCTCCTGCTGCACCTGCTCACCGTCCGGCGGAATGAAAGCCCGGACCCTGCTGCCATTGCCGCGGGGTTCCGGCGGCTGCTGCTGGCGCCGTGAAAGCAGGCCCCAGCCCCGCCGTCGTGCTTTTCAAAGCCACCTAGGAGGAGGCGGGCCAGCCGGTGTAGGCCTCGGCGAGATAGGCCATGCCGTGCCGGGACGAGACCACGGAGTTGAGTTCACCGAGCTGGCGGGCGCGGGAGAAATCGTCCGCGTCGGCCGGGGTGTGCAGCATGGTGGTCATCCAGTAGGAGAACTGCTGGGCCTTCCAGACCCTGGCCAGGGCGCGGTCGCTGTAGGTGTCCAGGAGCGTGTCCGTGCCGGAATTGTAGTGGTTGTCCAGCCCCTCGAAGAGGACCTTGACGTCGTTGATAGCCAGGTTCAGGCCCTTGGCTCCGGTGGGCGGGACCGTGTGCGCGGCGTCGCCGGCGAGGAACAGGTTGCCGTACCGCATGGGGGTGTGGACGAAGCTGCGGAACGGCAGCACCATCTTTTCCAGGACCGGGCCTTCCTTCAGCTCGAAGCCGTTGCCGTTGACCCGGCTGCGGAATTCAGCCCAGATACGCTCGTCATCCCACTCAGCCACGTTCTCCCTGGGATCGCACTGGAAGTACATCCGCTGCACGGTTTCCGTCCGCTGGCTGATCAGGGCGAAGCCGTTGGCGGAGTTGGCGTAAATCAGCTCGTCCGCACTGCGCGGCGCCTCCGCGAGGATGCCGAACCAGGCGAAGGGGTATTCGTGGAAGTACCACTTGCGGTGGGCCTCCGGGATCTGGAACCGGCAGTGGCTGCGGGAACCGTCGGCTCCCACCAGGAAGTCGGCCTGGATCTCGAATTCGACGCCGTCCGCGTCCGTGAACCAGACTTTCGGCTTGCCCTCCAGGTCATGCACTGTGGTGTCCGTGACGCTGTAGCGGACGTCGCCGCCGTCGGCCTTCCTGCGCGCCGCGAGGTCGAGGAACACGTCCGTCTGCGGGTACAGCCACACCGACTCCCCCACCAGGTCCTTGAAGTCGATGCGATGGCTTTCTCCGTTGAAGCGCAGCTCAATGCCGTCGTGCCGGTCACCGTCGCGCAGCACCCGGTCCGAGACGCCGCTGTCCACCAGCAGGTTCACGGTACCGTGCTCGAGGATGCCGGCACGGACGGTTTCGGCGATCTCCTTGTGGCTCCGGACCTCGATGACCACCGATTCGATGCCGGCGTTGGCCAGGAGGTGGGACAGCATGAGCCCTGCAGGGCCGCCGCCCATGATGGCCACCTGGGTGGAAATGGTTTTGCGTGCCATGGTTCTTCTCGCTTCGTTGCGGGCCCCGGAGGGGCGGGATCGGTCTGGCATCCAGTGTGCGGGCCGCGCCGTGACTGCCGTTACACCAATTCCGTTGAACGGATCAGCGATCCGCAAGCTGCCGGGCGATGCCACGTGCCGCGGTCTGGAGCGCGGGCACCAGTGCCTGCAGCCGCATCTCGCGCAGGGGAACCACGACGCCGAGCGAGGCCACGGCGCGCTTCCTGCGGTTGAGGACGGGGACGGCAATGCCCCAGGTGTCCGGATCCACGACGCCTTTCAACTGCGCAAAGCCCTGGTGTGCGGCTTCGCCCAGCAGCACGCGGACGGCGTCCGTGGTGATTTTGCCGGCAGGGTCCGCGAACTGCTCAAGGTAGTCATTCTGGACGGCCTTCTCCTGATGTGCCATCAGTGCCAGGCCCGCCGACGAGACATGGACCGGCATGCGGCCCGCAACCTGGGCGCGGTTGGCCACCGACCCGCGCCGCGAGAGGCGCTCAACGAAGAGCGCCTCCCAGCCGTCCAGCACGGCCAGGTTCACATTCTGGTTGAGGACCTGCTGGATATCCTCCATGAAGGGCATGGCCGCCTGGCGCAGGGCGAGCGTGGGGGAGGTACGGTTCACGAGTTCCCAGAGCCTCAGGCCGGGCCGCACCATGCCGCCCGGCGACGCTTCGAGCAGGCCGTGCGCGGCGAGCTGGCCCACCAGCCGGTGGGTGGTGGTGAGCGGCAGGCCTGCCCGCTGGGCAAGCTCGCTGAGCTGCAGGGCGCTGACATCCTGGGGAAAGGCGGAAATCAGCCGGACGATGCGGTCCACCACCGAATCGCCGGAGGGGGAGTTGGCCAGGACGGTCACCTGCTTCCGTTGAATGGGAAAAGTTGTCCCAGATTACACCCCCTAGTGATACAAACCTCATTGGGGATTTGGGTGACGCTGCCCAAACCACCAAGGCAAAGCAGCCCGCCGCCCGAACTCCTGGAAGATACGCCGAGGTATTTCTATGTCATTTGCGCCATCTCAACACCGTTCCAAGTGGCCGGTCTGGCTTTGCTGGCTGGCAATGGTCCTTGACGGATTTGACCTGGTGGTGCTGGGCACCGTCATACCTACGCTGATCAAGACCCACGACCTTGGTTTCGACGCCGTGGGCGCCACGTGGGCCGCCACCATCTCGCTGGTCGGCGTTGGCGCCGGCGCCCTGTTCATCGCCCCGTTGTCAGACCGCTTTGGCCGGCGCCGCCTCCTGGTGGCGTGCGTCCTGTGGTTTTCGATCTTCACCATTGCCGTGGTGTTCGCACCTAACGTCGCGGTGTTCTGCGTCTTCCGGCTTCTGGCCGGACTGGGCCTGGGAGCATGCCTCCCGGCCGCCCTGGCCTACATGAACGACTATGCTCCGGCAGGTACCGCCGGGAAGTCCACCACACGCACGATGACCGGCTACCACGCCGGCGCCGTGGCCACGTCCTTCCTTGCCCTGATGCTGATCCCGGACTGGCGGACGATGTTCATCGTGGGCGGCCTCGCAGGCTTCGCTCTGGCACCCTTCCTGTGGTTCAAGCTCCCGGAGACCCTCCCTTCCGCCGCAGGGCAAGAACCGGCCGCAGCCCGCGCAAGCTTCCGGGACCTGGCACGGAAGCCGTACCCCCTGGTGGCGCTGGCCATCGCGGCGGCATCCTTCATGGGCCTGCTCCTGGTCTACGGCCTGAACACCTGGCTTCCGCAGTTGATGGCCGGCGCGGGCTACACGGTCAGCACCGGCCTGGTCCTCCTGCTGGTGCTCAACGTCGGCGCCGTGGTGGGCCTGGTGATCGCAGGGATTTTGGCTGACAAGCACGGCACAAAGCGGGTGGTGCTGCTGTGGTTCGGGCTCTCCGCCGTATTCCTGGCGGTCCTGAGCGTCAAGATCCAAAGCGAACTGCTGCTCAACGCGGCAGTCTTTGTCACGGGCGTATTCGTGTTCAGCGCACAGGTGCTGGTCTACGCCTGGGTCAGCCAGCTGTTCCCGGCGGCCCTCCGCGCCACAGCCCTGGGCTTCGCCGCCGGAGTGGGCCGGCTCGGAGCAATCATGGGTCCTGCCGTCACGGGAGCGCTCGTTGCTGCCAACATCGCCTACCCCTGGGGTTTCTACGTCTTTGTAGCCGCTGCCGCCACCGCCGTAGTGGCACTGGCAGCAGTGCCGCACACCATCCGCGCGGTCCGGACGGTGAAGGCGGTCAGGCCGCCGTCGTAACCTGGTCCGGCCTGCTCCGCACACGCCGCCACGCGCCGGGCGCCAGGACCACGGCGATGCCGACGGCGGCACCAATGACCGTCTCGATGATCCGGTCGCGGAGCAGGACGGCAGGGGACGCGGGAACCACCAGGAGCGTGGAGACCAGGGCAAGGGGCGTGACGAAGACCTGGGCCAGGAGGTACTGGCGGATGATGAACATTTCCGCGCCGAACTGGCACAGTGCCATGACCAGCACCGTCTGCCAGGGCTGCAGCCCCACCAGCAGTACCGCTGCCAGGACCAGCAGGCCCAGGACCGTTCCGATGATCCTTTGGATGCCGCGGCGCACCCGGTGCCGCGTGCTGTGCCCGACGAGCGGGACCACAGCCGCCACCATGGCCCAGTAGTTGTGGCCGAACCCCAGGGACTCCCCGGCCCAGGTGGCCAGGGAGCCGGCAAGCCCGGCAGCCCCGAGGTAGCCCAAGCCTTCAAGCCACGCCGCCCGCTTCTCGGCGGGCGTCCGGCGGATGCGTGGCGGCCTGGTCCACGGGGTCCGGTGGCTGGGCAGCACCCGGGACGAAAACCCGACGAGCAGGCAGAACACGGTGGTGAGGACGGCGGCCAGCATGCCCTGCCACAATGGCGGCTGGTTGGGAATGGACGCGATGGCTGCAAAGGCGAAGATATGGAACAGGGAGCCGGCAGGACGCAGGCGCAGCCACGAGATGGCCACCGAGCAACCACCGGCCACGAGGGTGGTGGCCAGGACCAGCAGCCAGGTGTTCGTCCCCGCGTCCAGGCCCCACGCCTGGCCCATCCTCGCCGCGAGCGCCGCCAGGAGGATGACCAGCAGCATCAGCAGGCCGGCCCGAAGCTGCAGCACGAAGCGCACGCCGTGCGGCTCCCCACGGCCGTAGATCCCCGTGAAGGCACCGAACGACGCGAAAATCGCCAGGTCGAGGCGGCCCAGGAGCAGCAGGGTGATCAGCGGGACGAAGACGCCCACCGCACATCTCAGCGCCGGATGGTGGTCTTTGTTCCCGGGGGCAATGCTGAACATCTCGGCCATCATCTTCAAGGGGTAACAGCGCCTTCCTGCAGGGGTGGATTCCGGTGGCGGCCGCGCTGACGTTCCTGCCCTAAATCCTACGGGGCGGGCGCCGGAAGCAGGGCCCCGCGTTCCCATGAATGGAATCGGCAGGCAACGCAGCCGAAACAGCACGCCACAATGCTTGAGTCATGAAGCCCCGTACACGGAACGCGCCCACGGCCGAACTGCGCTGCGAAGTCTGTGGGCTGATGCCCGAACCGCCCAGGACCCGGCAGACCATGGCCACCATCGCGGCGATGCTTCCCGTCGAACTGCTGGTCCACGCCTTGATAGTGGAGGCCCACCTTCCCTACGCGGCCAAGGTCCTGGTGTTGACGCTCACTGCGACGGTCCTGGCGATCTGGGTGGCGGAGCCGTCCGCCGCGCGCCTCCTGCGCGGTTGGCTGCATGCTCCGGCGCTCCGGCACCGGAAGCGGCTGGCGGCAGCACCGGCCCTGTGGCGGGCGCGGGCAGTGCTCCGGGACCAGCCTGGCGCACTGCAGCGGATCACCCGGGCGCTGGCGCGTCTGGACACCAACATCCTCAGCATCCACGTCCACCCGGTGCCGGGCGGGGTCCTGGATGAGTTTGTCCTCTCAGCCCCGGGCCTGGTGGGAGAGCGCGAGCTGCTGGGTGCACTGCTCGACGGCGGCGGCCGCACCCCGCACGTTTGGCCCACCACGGCCTTGGCCATGGCCGACGGGCAGACCCGGGCTCTGAGCCTCGCGGCGCGGATCGCTGCCGCCCCGGACGAACTGCCACTGGCGGTGGCCGAGCTGCTGCACGCAAGGATCGTGCCGCCGTCGGACGCGGGCAGCAAAGGGCCCGACGACGGGACGCGCCTTAAGATCCCCACCGCCTGGCACGGCCCCATCACCTTTTCCCGGCCGGGCGAACCGTTCACCCCGGCGGAGTCGGCCCGGGCCCACCGGCTTGCCGAGTTGGCTGAAACTATGTCTTATTGGCCGGCCGGGTCCCCAGCAGCACGTTGAGACCCCAGCCCACTACGGTGATCAGGATGATGGCCCCGGCCATGGAGGCCAGCTGGACCGGGGTGGACAGGATCCCGAGGCTGACGATCAGCGTGGTGGCACCGGCGGGCGGGTGGGGCAACCCAAGCCAGGTCAGGACGAGGGTTGTCAGGCCCACCGACAGGACCCCGCTGAGGACGTGCAGCGGCGTCAGTCCGCCCACGGGAGCGGAGGGCTGGTCCTGGAAGCCAAAGGCGTAGAGGCAGAGCGCCCCCGCCACCAGCCCCACGCCATGGCCCACCACAGTGTTGAGCGGCCTCGACGCCTTCTCCCCGGGGGATTCAAAGAACAGCATTACCGTCGGCCCGAGGCTTGGAAAGAGCCATGGGAGGTGGAGGAGGAGCCCCACCAGGCCACTCGCGGCAAGCACCACGATGCTGAGGACGGCCGCATAGAGCCCGGTCCCCAGCTTGCCCCAGCGGTCCTTTGCGCGTTGCAGAAGCGGCGTCTCCATGGCGGTTCCTCCTTGCAGTCGGCGAGTCGCTCCCAAGGTTTTTGGGACCTCTCACCGCCCACGTACCCTCGCGGTGCAGTCACAATCCGTTTCTTCGCAGGCCCTGCGGCAAGTTGGGGCCAACCCCTTGACAGTGGCTTGGCTCACTTCTACCTTTGTTTTTGGGATCCCAAATTGGGATCCCAAAAGTGAAGCCCCGCCGTATGCTCCGGAACATCCCCGACGGCAACTTTCCAGCCAAGGGCGGACCCGCCCCGCGCACTGCCTTCCACATTGCCATTCGCTACCATTCCCCGTAACTTCCCCGTGAAGGAGAAGCTGTGTCCATCCCAAACACTGAAACAACGGCCACGCCCGACGAAGCCACGCCAAGCCCCACCGGAACGACCGGAAAGGACGGCACGCAACGGCGCACCGCCGTCCGCTGGCGCCTGTTCCTGCTGCTGCTGGTCCTCGTGTCCGTCAACTACATCGACCGGGGATCCATCTCCGTCGCACTGCCCATCATCCAAAAGGAATTCAACCTCGCCCCCGAACTCGTGGGCTTGCTGCTGTCGGCCTTCTTCTGGACCTACGCGCTCATGCAGGTTCCCGTGGGCTGGCTGATCGACAGGTTCGGTCCGCGCAAGGTCATGACGGCCTCCTGCGTCGGCTGGGGGGCCGCCACTGCGGCGTCTGGCATGGCCGGCGGCTTCCTGAGCATGTTCATCGCCCGGCTCGGCATCGGCGTGACCGAGGCCGGCGTCATGCCGGCCGGCGGAAAGCTCAACGCCATCTGGATGCACAAGTCCGAACGCGGGCGCGGCGCCACCATCCTGGATGCCGGCGCTCCCCTGGGTGCCGGACTGGGCGGCATCATCATCGCCGGACTCATCGCGGCCACCGGCAGCTGGCGCTGGTCCTTCGTCATCGCCGGTGCCGCCACCGTCCTCATGGGCATCGCCGTCTGGTGGTACGTCAGGGACAACCCCCGCGAGCACCGGGGCGTGAACGACGCCGAGGCCGCCTACATCGAGGCATCGCACGCCGCCGAGGACGCCGAGGCGGCCATGGACGGCAGCCAGGGTAAGCGCGGCCTGCTCCCCTACCTCAAGTTCCGCTCCTTCTGGGCCATGTGCCTGGGCTGGCTCGGGTTCAACGGCGTCTTTTACGGCCTGCTGACCTGGGGGCCGCTGTACCTGTCCCAGGCCAAGGGCTTCGACCTGAAGACCATCGGCTGGTCCACCCTGGTGATCTTCGGTGCCGGGTTCGTCGGCGAAATCCTTGGCGGCACCATCGCCGACAAGTGGCGCGCGTCCGGAGCCTCCGCCAACCTCGTGATGCGCACCCTCCTGGGCATCTCCAGCGCCGTGGTGATTGGCGGCCTGGTGGGCGTCACCGTGGTCCCTGACTCCACCACCGCCGTGGTCCTGCTCTCCGTGGTCCTGTTCTTCCTGCGCTGGGTAGGCCTGTTCTGGAGCATCCCCTCCATCCTGGGCGGCCGCACCAACGCCGGCGTCCTCGGCGGAGCCATGAACCTCAGCGGCAACATCTCCGGCTTCGTCACCCCCATCGTCGTCGGCCTGATTGTCGGGGCCACCGGTTCCTACACCTGGGCGCTGCTCTACTTCGTGGGTTCCGCGGTGATCATGGGCGTCTCAGTCCTGACCCTCAACTACAACAAGCGGCTTCCTGTCTAAGCTGACCCTCGCAGGGAAACTTGCAGACAACGCCCCCGCAGCCGGGGGCAGTGCCACACAAAATCCGAATGGAGCACCATGCTGACCGCAGAAGAGACCCAGGACAAGGACCGCCCCCTCCGCGAGACTGTCCGGGACACCCTCCGCACCCGGATTTTCGAAGGGCACTACGCTCCCGGCACGCGGCTGGTGGAACGCGACCTGGCAGCCGAGTTCTCCGTATCGCGGCTGCCGGTCCGCGAGGCCTTGCGCATGCTCCGCCAGGAGGGTCTTATCAGCGACCGCGGCGCACGCGGGGCGGAAGTGAGCAGCCTCAGCCCCAAGGACGTGGAGGACCTCTTCGACGTCCGCCAATCCCTGGAGGTGCTGGCCTGCCGGCTCGCGGCCAAGCGGGCCACCGCCGACGACCTCGCCTACCTCAAGGGGCTGCTGGACGACGCAGAGGGCTTCCTCGCCAAGGGGGCGGTGATGGAGGCCCACCGCTCCAACAGCGAATTCCACGACGCCATCACCGGCATCGCCGACAACAACTTCCTCAAATCCGCCCTGGAGCCGCTGCAGGGCCGCATGCACTGGCTGTTCCGCCACGTCAGCGACCTGCCCGAACTCATCCGCGAACACCGCGAGCTCTACGCCGCCATCGCCAGCGGCGACCCGGACCGGGCGGCCGCCCAGTCCGCGTCCCACATCGGGAAGTACCGGGAACAGTTCCCCGAGGACTTCCAGAAGACCGAACCAGAATTCCACCGGAAGAGAAAATGAAACTCCTGGTCATCAACCCCAACATCAGCGACGATGTCACGGCGCTGATCGAAGCCGAAGCGCTCCGGTCCGCCGCCCCCGGCACGGAGCTGGTACTCCGGACCGCCGGCCACGGCGTCGAATACATCGAAACCCGCTTCGAATCCCTCATCGCCGCGGGGGCGGTGGCCGAGGTCATCGCCGAACACACCCGCCCCGGAGCGGCTCCAGTGGACGCCATCGTGGTGGCAGCCTTCGGCGATCCTGGCATGCCGGCCCTGAAGGAGCTCGCAGCGGTGCCCGTCATCGGCATCACCGAGGCCGCGCTGTGCGCAGCGGCGCTGCAGGGGCACCGCTTCTCCATCATTGCCATCTCCGACCGGATCAAACCCTGGTACCGCGAATGCGTGGAAGGATTCGGCCTGGCCGGCCGGCTCGCCTCCATCCGCTCCATCAACGAATCCCTCAACGGCATCGGCGCCGTGCAGCAGGACTTCAAGGAAACCCTCCTGGCACTCAGCCTGCAGGCCGTCACCGAGGACGGCGCCGACGTCGTCATCCTGGCAGGTGCCCCGCTCGCCGGACTGGCCCGGGACCTGCGCGGCCTGATCCCGGTCCCCGTGGTGGACGGAATCTCCGCGGGGGTCCGCATGGCGGAGGCAGTGGCCGGGCTGCAGTCCGGCCCCCACCGCGCCGGCGCCTTCGCCGCACCCCCCGCCAAGGACCGCAAGGGCCTGTCCGGCAACCTGGAGGCTGCATTGGCCGCCCGCCAGGAGAACGCCGCCCTGCCCCAGCCCTCCGCCTGATCCAGACTTCAACCATCCAAGGAGGACACCGATGTCCAACCAGCCAGAACTCGTCATTTCCAACGCCACGGTTGTCAACAGCTCCGGCCGCCGGGCAGCACACATCGTGGTGCAGGACGGGCGCATCGCCGCCCTCCTCGACGCCGCCCAACCGGCGCCTGCCGCGGACCGCACCATCGACGCGACCGGCAAGCTCGTCATTCCCGGCGGCGTGGACGGGCACTGCCACGTGGCCCAGGTGACCGGGCGCTTCCGCACCCTTGACGACTACCGGACCACATCCACCGCCGCGCTGTGGGGCGGCACCACCACCATCATCGACTTCGGCATCCCCCGGGATGCGCAGGAAACCCCCCTGGCCGCCGTCCTGCACAAGAAGGAACTGGCCACCGACTCCCGCTGCGACGTGGCCCTCCACGGGGCCGTGATCAGCTGGGACGAAACAGTCCCCTGGCAGCTTGAGCAGCTGGCCGCCGAGGGCGTGCGCTCGGTGAAGATGTACACCACCAACCGCGGGACCACCATGGCCGACGGGGACACGATCCTGAAAGTCATGCGGGAAATGGCCAGGCTGGACGGGCTCACCTACATCCACGCCGAACACGACCCCATCATTACGGACTGCACCGAGCAGCACGCGCAGGACGGCCGGATCGGCATCGAACACCTGCACCGGACCCGGCCCGAACTGGCTGAAGAAATCTCGGTCAAGGAAACCCTGGCCCTGGCCGAATACACGGGTGCACCCGTCTACTTCGTCCACCAGTCAACCCCCGGCGCGGTGGACCTGGTGTCCGAAGCCCGGACACGCGGCCTCGAAGCCTTCTCCGAAACCTGTCCGCACTACGTCACGCTGGACGACTCCGTCTACTCCTCGGCCTTCCCGGAATGGTTCGCCTGCTGCCCGCCCATGCGCAACCCCGAAACGGTGGCCGCCCTCAAGGAACGCCTGGCCGCCGGCGCCATCCACACCATTTCCTCCGACCATTCCTGCTACGACCTCTCGCAGAAGCGCGAACGCACCGACGACGTGCGCTTCATGCCCCACGGCCTGCCCGGCGTGGAGACCCGGATGCCCGTCACGTTCACGGCGATGACCGCCGCCGGCGCCACGGTGGAACAGTTCGTCAGCGCCTTCGCCGCCGAGCCGGCCCGGATCAACGCCCTGCCCGGCAAGGGCGTGATCGCCGAAGGGTTCGACGCCGACCTGGTGGTTTTCGATCCCGCCGAGGAACGCACCGTGGACGGCAGCGCGCTGCACATGGGAACGGACTTCTCACCCTTCGACGGCAAGGCGCTCACCGGCTGGCCCGCCGTCGTGGTTTCCAATGGCCGCGTGGTCCTGGACGCAGACGGCTTCCACGACCCCGGAGCCGCAGGGCGGTTCGTGGCCCGCAACGGTTTCCGGCAGCACCAGTCCGCCGCCGCCGAAGCCGCCCACCTGCCCGCCGCCATCTCCTAAGGAGCACCGCATGCCCGCAACCACACGCCCCTTCCGTATCGGTATGATCGTGCCGTCCTCCAACACCTGCCTGGAACCGCAGACCTACCGCATCCTGGGCGCCCGCACCGACGTTACGGTGCACTTCACCCGGATCCCGGTCACCCGCATCGCCCTGGATGACTCCTCCGACCGGCAGTTCGATCCCGCCGTCATGCGCGAAGCGGCAAAGCTGCTGGCGACGGCGGACGTGGACGTGATTGCCTGGAACGGCACGTCGGGTTCCTGGCTGGGAGCCGCGCACGACCACGAACTGGCCGCCGAAATCAGTGGCGCCACCGGCATCCCGGCCACCACCTCCACCCTGGCCTACCTCGAGGCGTTCCGGATCTTCGGCACCGAGCGGATCGGGCTGTTCACCCCCTACACGGAGGACGTGAACCGCCAGGTCATCGCTTCCTATGAGCGCGAAGGCATCAAGACCGTGGACCACCGGGCACTGGGCCTGAGCGACAACGAGTCCTTCGCCCGGGTCACCGACGACGAGATGCGCCCCGGCTCCCTGGAACTCGCAGCCGCCTCACCCGATGCCCTGGTGTACCTCTGCACCAACCTCTACGGGGCCAACATCACGGCGGAGGTCGAAGAAAGCACCGGAGTGCCCGTTCTGGATTCGGTGGCGGTCACCCTCTGGCATGCGCTGAAGCTGGCCGGCGCGCCGCTGCTGGAACCGCGCTGGGGCAGGCTGCTGGGCTGAACGACGCTGCCCGGCGGACTACATCCGCAGCGTGAGGGCGCCAGGCTCCATGGTCATCCGGACGTGCTTGTTCTCGCCCTCGTGGTCGCCGTCCAGCTGGTAGTTGTCGTTGTGCTCCAGGGTGATCTCCACCGTCTTGCCCTGGAAGTACTCCACGGCGGTGTCCTTGGTCTTCCCCTTGCCGATGATGCCTGCCAGCACGGACAGCCAACCCAGCTTGCCGTGGTGGGGGGCGAGGACGGCGATGTCCAGCAGGCCGTCGTCAATCTTGGCCTCCGGGAAGATTTCCAGGCCGCCCTGGACCTTGCCGCAGTTGCCCACCATCACACTGCGGACTCCCCGGTGGACAACCCTCTTGCCGTCGATCAGCACGGTGGCCTTGACCGGTTTTCCGGGCAGGTTCCGGATCCCGGCATCGACGTAGGCCAGCCAGCCCACCTTGTGCTTCAGTTCCTGGTTCGTGTCCGCCATGATGGTGGCGTCGTAGCCCATTCCCGCCATCACCAGGAACACCTGGTCCTTGTCCGGGTCGCTCCGGCGGGCGCGGACCACGTCGATCTTCCGTTCCGTGCCCACCAGGGCTCCGGACAGGGCACCGTCGAAGTCGGTCACGTCGATGCCCAGGTTGCGGGCCAGCAGGTTCCCCGTGCCCAGCGGCAGCAGGCCCATGGGAATATCCCCGCCGGCAAGGACTTCGGCGACACAGCGGACGGTGCCGTCGCCGCCGGCCGCGATGATGAGGTCCGCCCCCTGGGCCAGTGCCTCCTTGGCCTGCCCGACGCCGGGGTCCTCCTCCGTGGTCTCGAACCACAGGGTTTCGCCCCAGCCGTTTTCCTCACAGTGCTTGGCCATGAGGTCGCGCACGTCGATATCCACCGTCTTTGCGGGATTGATGACCACGGCGGCACGTTTGGGCGAAGGGGAACTGGTGTCAGTCATGGCGTCCTCTGATGGCGGATTGAAAGCAAGCTTCTGAAAGAAGGGTAACCCGCCGCGGGTGCGGTTCCGGACTACAAGGCCTTGACCGCACCCAGCACCTGGGCCAGGGAGTCCTTCGCGTCCCCGAACAGCAGCGAGGTCTGCGGTTCATACAGCAGGTCGTTCTCGATGCCGGCAAAACCCGGCCGCATGGAGCGTTTGAGGAACACCACCTGCCGTGCCTGCGCCACCTCCAGGATGGGCATCCCGTAAATGGGCGAGCCGGATGAGGTCTTGGCTGCCGGGTTCACCACATCATTGGCCCCCACCACCAGGACCACGTCAGTCGTCTTGAACTCCGGGTTGATGTCGCCCATTTCCTTGAGCGATTCGTAGGGCACGTTCGCCTCCGCCAGGAGCACATTCATGTGCCCCGGCATACGTCCGGCCACCGGGTGGATGGCGAAGTCCACGTCGACTCCCCGCGCTTGCAGGGCCTGCGCAAGCTCCGCCGCAGTGTGCTGCCCCTGGGCCACGGCCAGCCCGTAGCCGGGCACGATGATGACCCGCTGGGCGTATCCCAGCAGGACTGCCACGTCCTCAGGCGAGGACGAACGGACCGGACGCTCGCTCACGGCCGTGGAGCCCGCCGTCGAACCTCCCCGGAAGGCGCCGAACAGGATGCCCGCCACGCTCCGCCCCATGGCCGCCGCCATGGCGCGGGTGAGGATGGTACCGGACGCTCCCACCAGGGTGCCGGCCACCACCAGCAGCACGTTGCCCAGCACCACGCCGGACGCCGCGACCGCCAGGCCCGTGAAGGCGTTCAGCAGCGAGATGACGATAGGTACGTCCGCGCCGCCCACCGGCAGCACCAGCAGGACGCCGGCCGCGAGCCCCAGGAGCAGCAGCAGGCCCGCAAGCACCGGCGAACCGGCCAGGACCACGGCCACACCGCAGGCCACCGCGGCGAGCAGCACCAGTGCCATCACCACCGGAAGTCCCGGGAACACCACGGGCCGGGTGGTCATCAGCTCCTGCAGTTTGGCGAACGTCACCGCCGAGCCTGCAAAGGACACCGCCCCCACGAGCAGCGTGAACACGATGGCCAGCCGGACCCAGGGATTGTCCGTGTGTCCCAGTTCCAGGAGGGCCACCAGGGCAGCGGCACCACCGCCGACGCCGTTGAACAGCGCCACCAACTGCGGCATCTGGGTCATTTTCACGCGCCTGGCCACGGGCGCCGCGACCGCGCTGCCCACCGCGATGGCGCCCAGGATCCACGGAATGTTGTCCATCCGGACGGACAGGAAGACGGTAATGACGGCGATCAGGGCACCGAGTGCGCCCACCAGGTTCCCCCGCCGGGCAGTGCGCGGGGAGCTGAGCCCGCGCAGCGCCAGGATGAAGCAGACCGCGGCCGCGAGGTACAGCAGGGCGGTCCAGACGGGGTCGAGGAAGCTCATTTGCCGCCTGCCTTCCGGGCGGCGGCCGTCTGGCCCGCGTCCTTCCTGGCGTGGAACATGTGCAGCATCCGGTCCGTCACCACGAACCCGCCCACCAGGTTGGCGGTGGCGAGGACGACGGCGAGCAGCGCCACGGCCAGGACCAGCGGCTCCGCGGCCTGGCCGGCCACGATGATGGCGCCCACCAGGATGATGCCGTGGATGGCGTTGGCGCCGGACATCAGCGGCGTGTGCAGGGTGCTGGACACCTTGGACACCACCTCGAAGCCGACGAACACCGCCAGCACCGTCACCGTCAGCAGGGCAATGCCGTCCATCAGAGCGCTCCTTCCCTCGCCGTGGCCGCCGCCCGTTCAGCAAGCAGCGCGGCCGTGGGCTGGTGCCGCACTGCGCCGTCATGCGTCAGGCAGGCACCGGCCACCACTTCGTCGTCGAAATTCGGGGTGAGTGCGCTGTCGCGGACCAGCAGGGACAGCAGGTTGGCCACGTTCTTGGCGTACAGCCGGGAGGCGTCCGACGCCATGGCCGAGGCCGGGTCCTTCAGGCCCACCAGGGTGACCGTCCCAGTGCCGTCGGCGGTGGGGATCGGGATGTCCTGGCCGGGCACCGATCCCTCCACGTTGCCGCCGGACTCCGCGGCGAGGTCGACGACGACCGATCCCGTACGCATGCCCTGCACCATCTCGCGGGTCACCAAAAGGGGTGCGGGACGCCCGGGGACTGCCGCCGTCGTAATCAAAACGTCCGCCTGGGCCACGTGCGGTGCCAGCAGCTGCCGTTGCCGGGTCCCGGCGTCGGAACTCAGCTGCCGGGCGTAACCGCCGGCGGCCTCCGCCGTCTCAAGGTCCAGCCGGATGAAGGTGCCGCCCATCGAGGCCACCTCATCCGCCGAGGCGGGCCGGATGTCGTTGGCGAAGACCCGTGCACCCAGCCGCTTGGCGGTGCCGATGGCCTGCAGCCCCGCCACGCCGGCCCCGAGGACCAGTACCCGTGCCGGCGGAACCGTGCCGGCCGCCGTCATGTAGAGCGGAAAGAACCGGGGCAGCCGGATGGCCGCTTCAAGGACACAGCGGTAGCCGGCCACCAGCGCCTGGGAGCTGAGTGCGTCCATGGACTGGGCGCGCGAGATGCGGGGCACGAGTTCCAGGGCGAAGGACGTGACGCCGGCGTCCGCGAGCGCCTGCACGGTGGGCAGTTCGGACGACGGCGACGCGAGGCCAACCGTCACGGCTCCCCGCGGGAGTGCCGCGGCCATGTTCGGGTCCAGGGGGCGGACATGGGCCAGGACGTCGATGGCCCGGGGGTCCAGTTGGGGGACGATGGCCGCGCCGGCCTGCCGGTAGTCCAGGTCGGGGTGCCCGGCGGCCTCCCCGGCGCCGGCCTCCACCAGCACCTCCAGGCCCATGCCCGCCAGCTGCTTCACCGTATCCGGGGTGGCGGCAACGCGCCGTTCACCCTCCCGCCGTTCCCGCGGAATGCCCAGTTTCACCCGCCGACTCCCCTTCCTGACGAGCGCGGCGGCGGCTCTGCTGCACGCGCTGGCTTGAGTCTAGATCGCCGGGGACTGCTGCGGGAGTGGGGCGGCGGGCTTGGTGGCAAACAGTTATCTGCTGCCGCGTACCGGGCCGCCGTAATCGAGGGCGATCCGCCGCGCGGCCTCCAGCAGCCGGGGAAGGACCGATGCTTCGATGTCCTGGGCCGCGGCGCGGTGGGTCTGCAGGGAGACGTTGGCCGCGGCCACCACCTCGTTTCCCCGCCGCACGGGCACGGCCACGCCGCGCAGGCCTTCCTCGAGTTCCTGGGAAACCATGGACCAGCCCTTGATGCGGGCCGCTTCGACTTCGGTCCGCAGGTCCTCAACGCTGCCGATGGAGCGGTCGGTGAAGCGGTGCAGCTGGACCGTGCGGAGGTACTCCTCGAGCCGCGCCGGGGGCAGTCCGGCAAGGAGCACCCGGCCCATGGAAGTGGCCCAGGCCGGGAACCGGGTGCCCACGGTGATCGATACGCTCAGCAGCCGCGGCGACGGCACGCAGGCGACGTAGACCACGTCGGCGCCGTCGAGGATGCAGAGGGCAGTGGTTTCGTTCAGCTCCTCGGCCAGTTCCTTCAGATGCGGCTCCGCCACTCCGGGCAAGGTGAGGCTGGCAAGGTAGGCGCGGCCGACGTCCAGCGACCGGGCGGTCAGTTCAAAGGCCTGGCCTTCGGCACGGAGGTAACCAAGATCCGCCAGGGTCAGCAGGAACCGGCGCGCAGAGGCCCGGGTCATGTCGGTCCGGGCAGCGACCTGCGACACGGTGAGCCGCGGCTGGTCGGGGGTGAAGGCGAGCAGCACGTCGAAGGCCTTCTCAACCGACTTCACAAAGTAGGCTGCCTGCTCCTCGATGGGCACTGTGGTTCCTCTCCCGACGGTTTGGCGCACCCGTACAGGTCCGCCGGGCTCCAGCGCCTGTCCGATCATATCGCCGCCCGGAGCCGCTCCAGCGTCTGCTGCAGCAGCAACCGGGCCTGTCCGTCGAGCCCCAGGAGGGGCACCATGGCTACGGCCTGCTCACGGAGGTGTTCCCATCCGTCCACAGACCGGATGCCCAGCTCACGGGCCCGGGCAACGCTCGCCGTGGTGTGGCCCGCATAGACGAAGTCGTACAGGACGGCGTCTGGAGCAAGCGGCTTCCCGCCCCAGGCCGGCGCATCAGAGGCGTCCTTGCCGATGGGGGTGGCATTGACCACCAATGACACATCGCGGGCCAGGTCCTGCGCCTGCTGCCAGGTGACGTTGCGCGCGTCAACGCCGAGACTGCCGGCAAGAGCCAGCAACTCCTCCGCGGCGCGGGGATCGCGGTCCGTGATGGAGACGGTGCCAACGTTTCCACTGAGTGCCACCAGGACTGCCCTGGCAGCTCCCCCGGCCCCGAGCAGCAGGGCATGGCGCTGGAACTGCCGGCCCAGCAGCACACTCACCGCAGTGATGTCGGTGTTGTGGCCCACCAGCTCATTCCCCTGCCGGACCAGCAGGTTGCAGGCGCCACTTCGCCGGACGGCATCCGTTGCCCCATCCGCTGTTTCCGCCGCCCAGTGCTTGTGCGGCATGGTCACGTTGGCGGCGACGATCCCGGGATCCAGGAGCCTGCGGCGGACTCCTGCCAGGTCACCCCCCGGTGGAACGTCCCACGCTTCGTAGGTCCAGCCGCTGCCGAGTTTCTGCAGTACGGGGTTCCACAGGCCCGGGGACATCGCCTTGGAGGCGGCTGAGCCAACCAGGACCAGGCGGGAAGCTTCCGTTGAGGGTTTCATTGGTGCACCTTTCGCGGGACGGCATTGTGATTGGTGTCACCAGCTAGTATCCTCTTTTCAGACGCATTTCGCACACCTGTTCGGTATGCGTACAAATCAAGAAGAATATCCCCACCTTCAGCGTGGAAGGAACCCCACCATGACCGACATCGCAGCAGGAGCCCAGGCCCAGTCCACGCCTGAGGCACAGCGCCAGCTCAAGCGCGCCAAGAAAGCAGCGCTGGCCGCCTTCCTTGGCGGCGCCCTGGAGTATTACGACTTCTTCATTTACGCCACTGCCGCCTCCCTGGTCTTCTCGAAGATCTTCTTCCCGGGGGGCGACCCAACCGTGGCCCTGATCGCGTCCTTCGCCACGTTCGGCGTCGCGTACGTGGCCCGCCCGTTCGGCGCGGTGGTGTTCGGCCACCTCGGCGACAAGATCGGCCGCAAGAACACCCTGGTGCTCACCCTCGTCCTGATGGGCAGTGCCACGTTCCTCATCGGCGTCCTGCCCGACTTCAACACGGCCAGCTACTGGGCCCCCGCGCTGCTGGTGGTGCTTCGCCTGATGCAGGGCCTGTCGGCCGGGGCCGAGACAGCAGGCGCCTCGGCACTCTCCACCGAGGAAGCACCTGAAGGCCGCCGCGGGTTCTTCGCCAGCTTCGCAATGAGCGGCATCTCCGCCGGCATCGTCCTGGCTTCCTTGGCGTTCCTGCCCGTCGCTGCCATGAGCGAGGCCGACCGGCTCGCCTGGGGCTGGCGGATCCCGTTCTGGCTCTCCCTCGTCGTGCTCATCGTCGCGTACCTGGTGCGCCGTTCGCTGGAGGAGCCGGAAGTCTTCGAGGAGAAGCACGACCACGGCGAACTGGTGAAACTTCCCTTCGCCAAGATGTTCCAGACCCACCCGGCGCAGTTCTTCCAGGTGGCGCTGATGTCCTTCGAGACCGTCACCAACACGTTCATGCAGTCGTTCGGCCTCGCCTACGCTGTCTCAGTGGGCGTTCCCGCCTCCACCATGCTCTGGGTCAGCATCCTGGGCAACGTCCTGGCCATCGCCAGCCAGCCGCTCATGGCCAGGCTGTCCGATACCTTCGGCCGCCGGCCCATCTTCATCGGCGGCGTCCTGGGCTCCGGCGCCATGATCTTCGTGTACTTCTCGGTGATCTCCACGGGGAACATCCCGATGATCTTCCTGACCAGCACCCTGATCACCGCCGGAACCTACGCCATGTCCAACGCGATCTACCCGGCGTGGTTCTCCGAGCTCTTCAACGTCAAGGTGCGCTACTCCGGCATGGCGATCGGGCTCCAGATCGGCATCCTCTGCGCCGGCTTCACTCCGCTGCTGGGCACCGCCCTGGTCGGCGCCGAGAAGGCAAACTGGGGGCCGGCCGCCTGGATCGTGGCCGCGTCGTCGATCCTGGCCGTGATCGGTGCGCTGTGGGCCCGCGAAACCGCCAAGACGCCGCTGCGCGAGTTGGGCAACCACGTGCGGTAGCAGCGCCGGTACGGGATAAGCCGGTACGGGATAAGCCGGTACGGGACAAAAGGAAAGGAACGACGGCGGGAAGCACCCGCCGTCGTTCCTTTCCTTTTTGCGCCGTGCCCGGACGTACCGGGCTGCGCAGTGAAGTTCTGGCTCGCTGCGCGGGGACTGCCCCTGCGCAGTGAAGGCCGGGCAGGCTGCGCGACCCGGAACTCCTAGCCGCGGGCGGTGAGGTCCGCCGAGATGAGGGCCGCCGTCGCCTTGATCTCCTGCGCCACGGATGCCAGGTAGGCGTCCGGATCCGGCTTGGCCTCCACGGATTGGGCCTGCAGGGAAACGTTCACCGCTGCCACCACCTTGGATCCGTCGTACACGGGAGCGGCAACCGACATCAGGCCCAGTTCCAGTTCCTGGTTCAGCACGCACCAACCCTGTGCCCGTACGGTGTCCAGGACGGCCAGCAACTCCGGCACGCTTCCCAGGGCGCGGGGAGTGAGCGGCTTGATCTCCGCAGCCGCCAGGTACGCCTTGAGGTCCGCGGGCGGAAGTGCCGCGAGCAGGACCCGGCCCATTGACGTCGCGTAGGCCGGGAAGCGGGTGCCAACGGTGATGCCGATGGTCATGATCCGGCGCGTGGTCACCCGGGCGATGTAAGCGATGTCGGTGCCGTCCAGCACGGCCGCGGACGTGGACTCCCCCAGCTTGAGGGACAGCTCCTCCAGGTGCGGCTGCGCCAGCTGCGGCAGGGACAACCCGGAAAGGTACGCGTAGCCCAGCTGGAGCACCTTGGCAGTCAGGGCAAAGGTCTTGCCGTCGGTGCGCACATAGCCCAGCTCCACCAGCGTGTGCAGGAACCGGCGGGCGGTGGCGCGGGTGAGCCCGGTGCGGGCAGCCACCTCGGAGAGCGTCATGACCGGACGCTCGGCGTCGAAGGCCCGGATCACCGCCAGGCCCCGGGCCAGCGACTGGACGTACTGGTCGCTGGCCTGCGGGGCGGTCTGGGTGTCGGTACCTGCGGCGTCGGTCATGGTTACCAATCCTAGGCCCCGGCCTCAGGCGGCCGTGGCGGCTTTAAGCGGGACGGGGACCAGTTCCTGGAGTTCTTCGAGGGTGCAGCCGAAGGTTTCGCGGACGGTGACGCCCTCGGGTCCGGTGAGGAAGACGCCCTTGTCGGTGTAGACGCGGGTGACGCAGCCGACGCCGGTGACCGGGTAGGTGCAGGCCTCGACGATCTTGGACGCGCCTTCGCGGGTCAGGAGGGTCATCATGACGAAGACGTCCTTGGCGCCGGTGGCCAGGTCCATGGCACCGCCGACGGCGGGAATCGCCCCGGGTGCGCCGGTGTGC
The DNA here is from genome assembly GCF_019710585.1 of Arthrobacter sp. MAHUQ-56. Lineage (GTDB taxonomy): Bacteria > Actinomycetota > Actinomycetes > Actinomycetales > Micrococcaceae > Arthrobacter. The sequence continues at coordinate 123,444 of NZ_JAIFZQ010000008.1, forward strand.
CAGTTGGCCAGGTCACCGTTGGCGGAGACCTGGAAGGCGCCCAGGACGCAGATGTCCAGGTGCCCGCCGCGCATGATCGCGAACGAGTCCGCGTGGTGGAAGTAGGAGGCGCCGGGCAGTTCGGTGACGGGGATCTTGCCGGCGTTGATGAGGTCCTCGTCGATCTGGTCGCCCGTGGCTTCCGGACCCATGCCGAGCATGCCGTTCTCGGTGTGGAGGGTGATGTTCTGTTCCTCGGTGAGGTAATTGGACACCAGGGTGGGCTGCCCGATGCCGAGGTTCACGAACGAACCCGGCGCGATGTCCTTCGCTACCAGGCGGGCGAGGTCATCCCGGCCCAGCGGGGTCTCGGAGCTCTTGATGCTGGTTTCGGTGAGGCTCATCTCAGGCCACCTTCGGGTTGGTGTTTGCAGCGGGGCTGCCGCTGCCGGCAACTTTGACGATGGTGTTGACGTAGATTCCCGGGGTCACCACGTTCTCGGGGTCCAGCCCGCCGGTGGGGACGATCTCGGAGACCTGGGCGATGGTGTGCTTCGCGGCAGCGGCCATGATCGGGCCGAAGTTCCGGGCGGTCTTGCGGTACACCAGGTTGCCCTTGCCGTCCGCCTTGAGGGCCTTGATCAGGGCGACGTCGGCGTGGATGGGGGTTTCGAAGACCTGGCCACGGCCGTCGATGATCCGGGTTTCCTTGCCCTCGGCGAGCATGGTGCCGTACCCGGTGGGGGTGAAGAACCCGCCGATCCCGGCACCGGCGGCGCGGATGCGTTCGGCAAGGTTGCCCTGCGGCACCAGTTCGAGTTCGATCTCGCCGGCCTTGTACTTGGCGTCGAAGTGCCAGGAATCGGACTGCCGCGGGAAGGAGCAGATCATCTTCTTCACCCGGCCTTCCTTGATCAGCAGGGCCAGTCCCTGGTCGCCCTGGCCGGCGTTGTTGTTCACCACCGTCAGGTCCGTGGCGCCGCATTCGAGCAGCGCATCGATCAGTTCGAAGGGCTGGCCGGCGTTGCCGAACCCGCCGATCATCACGGTGGAACCGTCCTTGATCCCGGCTACGGCAGCCTGGACCGAGTCGACAAAGTTCAGCATGGCTTATGCCTTTCCTGTGTTCTTTGCTGCGGAAGAAGTGACGTTTTCAAGCACGACGGCCAGGCCCTGGCCCACGCCGATGCAGATGGCGGCCACGCCCCAGCGTTCGCCGGAGGCCTGCAGGGACCGGGCAAGGGTGCCCAGGATCCGGGTCCCGGAGGCGCCGAGCGGGTGGCCCATGGCGATCGCGCCACCGTGCCGGTTCACAATAGCGGGGTCGATTCCCCACGCGTTGATGCACGCCAGGGACTGCGCGGCGAACGCTTCGTTCAGTTCGACGGCGCCCACCTGGTCCCAGCCGATGCCCGCCTTCGCGAGGGCCTTGTTCGCCGCCTCAACCGGCGCGTAGCCGAAATACTGCGGATCGTTCGCGTGCGCACCGCGCCCCGCGATGCGTGCCAGCGGGTCCAGCCCGAGCAGCCCCGCGGCAGCTTCGCTGCCCACCCAGGCCGCGGAGGCGCCGTCGGACAACGGCGAAGCATTCCCTGCCGTGACCGTGCCGTCCTCGGCCCGGAAGACCGTTTTCAGCCCGGCCAGCTTCTCGGCCGAAGAGCCGGGGCGGATGCCCTCGTCGCGGACCAGGTCCGTCCCGGGAACCGGGGTGACGAGGTTGTCGTAGAAGCCCTCGTCCCAGGCGGCGGCGGACAGGTTGTGCGAGGCGGCGGCGAACTCGTCCTGCGCCTCGCGGGTCACGCCGTACTTCTCGCGGAGCCGCTCCGTGGCCTCGCCCAGGGAGATGGTCCATTCCTTGGGCATTGCCTTGTTCACCAGCCGCCAGCCCAGGGTGGTGGAGGCCAGGGTCATGTCCCCGGCCGGGTAGGGCTTCTCGGTCTTGGGCAGCACCCACGGGGCGCGGGACATCGACTCGGCGCCGCCCACCAGCATCAGGTCGGCGTCGCCGGCGTTGATTTGGCGGGACGCGATGATCGCCGCGTCCAGCGAGGACCCGCAGAGCCGGTTCACCGTGGTGCCGGGAATCGACACCGGCAGCCCGGCCAGCAAGGTGCCCATCCGGGCGATGTTGCGGTTCTCCTCACCGGCGCCGTTCGCGTTGCCGAACACCACCTCATCAATCCGTTCCGGATCAAGCGCCGGGGCGCGCTTCACGGATTCCCTGATCACGTGCGCGGCAAGGTCGTCGGGGCGGACGGCGGCAAGGCCGGAGCCGAACTTGCCGAACGGGGTGCGCACGGCGTCGTACACAAAAGCCTGGTTCATGATTCCTCTGGTTCTCCGGGATTCCGGTGGGTGCTGTCGATTACTGTGTTGTCCATTTCATGGAAGACCTGCTGGGCGGTCTTGAAGGCGGTGTTGGCGGAGGGGACTCCGCAGTAGATGGCGGTCTGCAGCAGGATTTCCTTGATCTCGTCCCTGCTGAGGCCGTTGCGGAGGGCGGCGCGGATATGCATGGCCAGCTCCTCCCAGTGGCCGTGGGCCACCATGGCGGTGATCGTGACGGCGGAACGCATCTGCCGGGTCAGGCCGGGCCTGGTCCAAATGCCGCCCCACGCGATGCGGGTGATCATGTCCTGGAAGTCGCCGGTGAACTCGTCCTTGTTGGCGTTGGCCCGGTCCACGTGCGCGTCGCCGAGCACCTCGCGCCGGACCACCATGCCGCCGTCGTAAATCTCCTGGCTGGTGGCGCCGGGCTGGACCACACCGTTCCGTGAGGTGTCAGAGCTCATTTGGCGGCCGCCCGCGACTCGGCCCAGGCCATCAGGCTGCGCATCAGGTCCGCGACATGCCCGGGCGCCTCCGCCGGGGCAAGGTGCGAAATACCCTCCACGGTCACCGCCGTGGCGGTGCCGCCCCCGGCGGTGATGCCTGTCGCCACTTCCTCAGCCATGGCCGGGGTGGCCACGCCGTCCAGTGCCCCCGCGATCACCTGCGTGGGGACCTGGATGCTGCCGAGCTCCTGGCGGACATCGAACGCCGCCAGGGCCTCACAGCAGAAGGCGTAGCTGAAGCGGTCGGCGTCGCGCAGGGAGTGCAGGAGCCGGCTGCTGAATTCGGGCTCGCGTTCCATAAAGCCAGGGGCGAACCAGCGCTGCGCGGATCCCTGGATCATCACGGGGGTCCCCTGGGCGCGGACGGTTTCGGCGCGCTCCAGCCAAGCCTCGGGCGTGCTGATCTTTGCGCCGCTGTTCTGCACGGACAGGCTCTTCAGCCGCTCCCCGTGCTTGATGCCCAGCTGCAGGCCGACGGCGCCGCCCAGCGAAACACCGGCGTAGTGGAAGTCTTCGCCGGGGGCGATGGAATCGACCAGGTCGACGACTGCGCCGGCGAGCGCGGCGACGTCGAACGTTTCCGTGGCGGCGGGCGAGACGCCGTGGCCGGGCAGGTCCCAGGCCACCACGTCGTAGTCATTGCCGAGCAGGGACGCCACGCGGTTCCACAGGATTGAAGAGGTGCCCAGGGAGGGTCCCACCACCAGCAGGGGGTGGTCGCCCAGGGATCGCTGGGGTGACAGCAGCGCTGCCTTCAGGGCCGGTTTAGCCACGGGAATCTCCGTTCGCGTCGGTAGGTGCAACAAAGTCGGGAAAAGCCGCCAGGATGCGGTGGGAAATTTCCGCGGCCTGGCCGAGGTAGCTGGCGGGGTCCAGGAGTTCCTCCAGCCGGGCGTCAGGGACGACGGCGGCGGGGACCGTTTCGCGCAGCAGCTTGCGGTAGGTGGCGGCCTGCTCAGCGGCAGGCGCCTGCAGGGTTCGGTCCACCACGCCCTGCAGCTGCTGCTTGCCCGTGCGGCCGTCCGTCTCCGCCAGGAGCGGGGCGACGGCGGCGCCAACGCCCTCGGCCAGCAGCAGGGGGCCGGCGAGGTCCAGGTTGCGGCGCATTGCGTCAGGGAACACCTGCAGCCCCCCGGCAAGTTCGCGGATGAGGCCGGCGGCCCCGAGGGACAGCGCCAGCAGCTGGCGCAGGGCCGGCCACTCGGTGTGCCAGGCCCCGTCCGGGCGCTCATCGTTGAAGTTGGCGGCTGCGAGGTGCAGTTGGGCCGCCAGGTGGGGTGCCTGCAGCGCGGCGCTGCGGACCAGGACGGACAGCACCGGGTTCTGCTTCTGCGGCATGGCGGAGGAGACACCGCGTCCGGCCGCCTTCGGCTCGGCCACTTCCCCCACCTCGGGGCGGCTAAGGAAGAGGACGTCAGCGGCGATCTTGCCGAACGCGTCCAGCACGGATGCCAGGGCGTTGCCGAGGGAGGTGACGGCCAGCCGGTTGGTGTGCCACGGCGCCGCCGCAGGGTCGAGGCCAAGCTGGGATGCCAGGGCGTCCGCCAATGAGAACGGCGTCGCCCGCGAACCCTCGGTCAGCACCGTTCCGGCCGCGAGTGTTCCCGCCGCGCCGCCGAACTGGACCGGGAAGTCCAGGGCCGCAAGCTGCCGCCCTGCGGCGGCCACGCCGTGGAACCACTGCGCGGCCCGCAGCCCGAACGTGAAGGGAAGCGAATGCTGGGTCAGGCTCCTGCCCACGCACAGCGTGTCCGCATGCTGGGCCGCCAGGGCGGCGAGCGCCGTCGTGGTGCCTTTCAGGTCCGCCAGCACGGCGTGCGCCGTGTTGCGGGCCAGCAGCATCAGGGCGGTGTCGAGCACGTCCTGGCTGGTCAGGGAGGTGTGGATGGCCTTTCCCGCGCCCACCCCGGCGGTGTCCAGCGCGGCCACCTTCTTCCGGAGGTCCGCCAGCAGCGGGATCACCGGGTTGCCGCCGCCCTGGGCGCGCAGCGCGATATCGGCCAGGTCGTAGCGGCCCGCTTCGGCAGCGGAGGCGACGACGGCGGCGGAACCGGCAGGTGCCAGGCCGGCCCGTTCCAGCACGGCGGCCCAGCCGGACTCGACGGCGAGGATGGCCGCGAGCACTGCCCGGTCCCCCGTCAGCGCCGCCACCAGGGGTGACGCTGAGACGGGACTGAGCAGGCCGGCGTCGGCCTCCTCCGCGAACGCGCGCAGATCTCCCAGGGCGGCGGCGTGGGTCACTGGAAGTCCAGGAAGACCGTCTCGTCCTCGCCCTGGAGACGGATGTCCCAGGTGAGGCCGCCGTCGGGGTCGCGGCGGGCGATCAGCGTGCTGCGGCGCTCGGGATCGAGCGAGCTGAGCAGCGGGTCGTTGGCCAGGGCCTCGGTGTCCTCCGGCAGGTAGATCCGGGTGAACAGCCGGTTGGTGAGGCCGCGGGCAAAGAGCGCCACGGAGATGAACGGTGCGGCGCCCGGTTTCGTGGGGCCGGGGTTGACGGTGGTGAAGGTGAAAACGCCGGAGTTGCCGACCGCGCCGCGGCCCCAGCCGGTGAAGGTGTAGCCGTCGCGGACAAGGGAACCAGTGCGCTGGACGATGTTGCCTTTGGCGTCCGGCTGCCAGATTTCCAGGATGGCGTCCGGGATGGTGTGACCGGCGCCGTCATAGACCGTGCCCTGCAGGCGGATGGAACCGGGCGAGCCCGGGGCCAGGAGCTCGTTGTCCTTCTCGAACGGAAGGGCGTAGCCGTAGAACGGACCGACCGTCTGTCCGGGGGTGGGTACCAGTTTGGTGCTCATCTCTACTCCTCATCCCCGGCGTCGCCGTATGCTTCGTTTTCGGTCCAGGTCCGCTTGGGACCGGTCAGGACGATGTCCCAGTTGTAGCCCAGGGCCCACTCGGGCTCGGTGAGGCTGTGGTCGTAGGTGGCCACCAGGCGGTCGCGCGCGTCCTGGTCCACGATGGTCTGGTAGATGGGGTCCAGCGGGAAGAGCTGGTCGCCGGGGAAGTACATCTGGGTGATGATGCGCTGGGTGAACTCGGTGCCGAACAGCGAGAAGTGGATATGCGCCGGACGCCAGGCGTTGAGGTGGTTCTTCCAGGGGTACGCGCCGGGCTTGATGGTGGTGAACCGGTACGAGCCGTCCGGGCCGGTGATGCAGCGGCCGATGCCCGTGAAGTTGGGATCGATCGGGGCCGGGTGCTGGTCGCGCTTGTGGATGTAGCGGCCGGAGGCGTTGGCCTGCCAGATCTCCACGAGCTGCCCGGCCACGGGGCGGCCGTCGCCGTCCAGGACCCTGCCTGCCACGATGATCCGCTCGCCCTGGGGCTCACCGTTGTGCTGGATGGTCAGGTCCGATTCCAGCGCGTGCACGTCCTGGTGCCCGAACGCCGGCGAGTACAGCTCGATGGTTTCCGGGTCGGCGTGCTGCAGGCTCTTGGTGGGGTGGCGCAGGATGCTGCTGCGGTACGGCGGGTAGTCCAGCCGCGGCTGGGTCTCCGGCTGGGCACCGTCCTTGAGCGCGCGCCGGTAGGCCTCGCCCAGCGCGTTGATTTCCGCGCTCAGGTCCGCTTGGGACTCCGCGGCGGCGTCCAGGGGCGCGTGCGCTGCCTTGGGCTCTGCGGGCGGCACGAGCTCCTCCGATTCAAGCTCTGCGGTGACGTCTTTTGGCACGGCGGGCTCCTTTTCTTGGTGGCGTGGGTGGGTTTGGTGGCGTTAGGACGAAGGCTGGCTGCGGTGCAGGGAGTCGTACTGGACGGCGTGCCGGACCGGGGCATTGGGGGCGCCGTAACCGTCGTAGCTGCCGCGCCGCTCCACCATTTCGAAGAACACACTGCCCACGGTGGCGGTGTAGAAATGGAGGAATTCGCCGTCGGCGTCCCGGTCGTACAGCAGGTTGAGCTCCTGGAGGGTGGCCAGGAAACCCGGTTCAAGGTCGAAGCGGGCGTCCAGGTCCTCGTAGTAGTTGGCCGGGATCTGCAGGAACTCAAGGCCGCGGCCGCGGGCGGAACGTGCCGTGGCCACCAGGTCCGTGACGGCGAACGCGATGTGCTCCTGGTACGTCTGGCGGGCCGGCGCCTGCTGGACCGGGGCCAGGTTCAGGACCAGCCGCACCGCGCCGTCGGAGGTCTGCATGACCTGCGAGCGCACCAGTCCGCTGGGGCTGGGAACTTCCGCGAACGGCTGCGGTTCCAGGGCCAGAGCGCTGGTATAGAAGAGGACGGCCTCGTCGAAGTGCTGCCACGGCTGGGCAAGGTTGACGTGGTCGATCACCGCGCTGGCTCCCGCCGACGGGTGTTCCAGCCCCTCCCCGAACTCCCGTGTCCAGGCCGCGGTGCCGTCCGGGCTGCCCTGGCAGAGGAAGATTTCGGTGGAGTCCGGGGCGCAGATGCCCTGGAAGACTTCCTCGTCCGCCTGGACCTTGCGGGCCACCACGGGGGCCTTGAGCTGCTGGGCCCGGGCGGAGGCAATCACGGGGGAATCGACGTCGAACCCCAGCGCGGCGATCGCGGGCTCGGCGTGCTGCGCCGCCTGTTCGTTGATGATGACGCGCGCCTGGCCCATGGTCCACAGCTGGACGTCCTTGGTGCGGTGCCGGCCCTCGAACGCGAAGCCCAGCTGGCCCAGGAGCTTCTCCAGCTGCGCGGTGTCGTCCGCCTTCACTTCGGCGAAGTTAAAGCCTGCGGGCTCGCTGACCTTGGGCAGCGTGGCCAGCTCCATCGGATAACGACGGCGGAGCGCGCCGCCGGCGTCAACGGCACCACCGGCCGCATTCCCGGCGAGCCACTTGGCGCTCTGCTCCTCCAGCCAGATGAGCGAGCGCATGGCGTCCACGGCCGTCCGCTCCACGTCCGACTGGCGGAAGACGTCATTGAAGACCTCAAGGGAGACCGGGCCGCTGTAGCCTGCCCGGACCACGTGGCCCATGAACTTGGCCAGCTCAAACTGGCCTTCGCCGGGGAACACCCGGTAGTGCCGGCTCCAGGACAGGACGTCCATGGAGAGCTTGGGGGCATCGGCCACCTGGACGAAGAAGATCTTCTCCGGGTTGAACGCCTCAATGTGGGAGGTCTCCCAGTCACGCGACAGGATGTGGAAGGAGTCAAGGCAGGTGCCCAGGTTGGGGTGGTCCACCATTTCCACCAGCCGGTAGGCGTGCTCGTAGTCGTTGACGTACTTGCCCCAGGCCAGGGCTTCGTAGGCCACCTTGACGCCGTGGTCGCCCGCCAGGTTGGCGAGCTGGGCCAGCTGTTCGGCGCGGAGGCCGTCGTCGTCGATGGTGGCAGTGGCAACGTTGGAGCAGACCAGGATGGTGTCCATGCCCAGGCGCGACATGAGCTTGAACTTGGCCTCGGCCCGGCGGAGGTTGGCCTTGAGCAGGTCCGGGGTGACGCCGTCGAAATCGCGGAACGGCTGGTAGAGGTCAAGGCCCAGGCCCAGGTCCGCGGCCATGCTCCGCACCTGCTCCGGGCTGAGCGGCGAGGTGACCAGGTCCTGTTCAAAGATCTCGATGCCGTCGAAGCCCGCGATGGCGCAGGCCTGCATCTTTTCCTTCAGGGTGCCGGACAGGCAGACGGTGGCGATTCCGGTGCGCATCAGGCGGCCACCTCCTCGGCGGCGACGAGCTCCAGGAAGTGGCTGCGCATGCGGTCCGGGTCGGCGTCCAGGCCGGTGAAAATGCGGAAGGCGTCGGCGGCCTGGCCCACGGCCATCCGGCCGCCGTCCAGGACGTCGCAGCCCTTGGCGCGGGCGCCCCGGACCAGCTCGGTCTCGATGGGGCGGTAGACGATGTCGGCCACCCAGTGCCGGGACTCGAGCAGGTCCAGGTCCAGCGGAACGCCGGGGTGGGCAGCCATGCCCACCGGGGTGCAGTGCACCAGGCCGTCGGCGAGGGGCATCAGCTGCGGCAGCTCCGCCGTCGTGCCCGCTGTTACGGTGCGGTCCGGGAACAAGCCGGCCAGTTCGGCGGCCCGCGCCTCCGCCCGTGCGGGGTCCATGTCCACCAGGTCCAGGCGGCGGACGCCGGCGGTGAGCAGGGCGTAGGCGACGGCGGACCCGGCGCCGCCGGCGCCGAGCTGCACCACGCGGTCCAGGTCCGCCCCGGGCAGGCCGGATGCCAGGGCGGCGGCGAAGCCGGAGAAGTCGGTGTTGTGGCCGATGAAGCGGCCGTCCCGGATGACCACCGTGTTGACGGCACCCAGGCGGCGGGCGTCGGCGGAGATTTCGTCCAGGTGCTCCAGGACGAGCTGCTTGCAGGGGTGGGTGATGTTGAGCCCGTTGAAGCCCAAGGTGCGTGCGCTCTGCAGGATGCTGCCCACGGCGTCGCCCCCTAGTCCCAGTTCCAGCAGGTCGATGGGGCGGTAAAGGTAGCGCAGGCCCTGCACGTCACCTTCCCGTTCGTGCATGGGCGGCGTGAGCGACGGCGTGACGCCGTCTCCAACCAGTCCCACGAGGTAGGACTCAGTTCGAATACTCATCCGTGCAGCTCCTTTGGTAACGGCACCGGGAGCCCGAATTGCGGAAGGCGTGCCGGTGATAGGGATTACAGTACAGCAAATGTTCACTTGTCGCACTAGTGTTCTAGATGCGAACAGAATATTTAGCGCGGCTTCTGTTGCTAGCCGCGCTGCGGCAGGCGGGCGGCCAGTTCGGCGGCGGCCTCCTGGAGGACCGGGACGTGGGCCTCGAGCTCCTCCAGGCCCATGCGGAAGACGGGGACGGCAGTCGCAAGCGACGCAAAGGCATGGCCCTGGCTGTTGAGCACAGGCACCGCCACCGCACGCATGCCGGCCTCGTTCTCCTCGTCCATGACGGCGTACCCGCGTCGGCGCACTTCCTCGATCTCCGCCCGGAAGGCGCCGCGGTCCGTGATCGACTTCTCGGCCAGGCGTTCCAGAGGAAGCTCATTCAGCAGGCGCTCCCGTTCCTCATCCTCGGCGAACGCCACCAGGGCTTTGCCGACGGCGGTGGTGGACAGGGAGCCCAGGTGGCCGGGGTCGCTGGTCACTCGGAAGGTCTGGGGGCCATCCACCTTGCTGACGGTCAGGTGATGCAGGCCGTCGCGGACACTGAGGATGGTGGCCTCGCCGGTCTGCTCGGTGACCCTGCGCAGGATGGGCATGGCGGTTCCGGCGAAACCATGGTGGTTGGACACCCGCTGGCCCAGCTGGAAGATCCGCAGGCCCAGGTGGTACCGGCGGCCGTCGGGCTCGTAGTCGACGAAGCCGTCGCGGGTCAGCGACCCGAGCAACCGGTAGGTGGTGCTGAACGGCAGTTCTGCCCGGCGGGAGATCTCCGCGGCACTGGCGCCGCGCGGCTCGTCGCCCAGGAGGACCAGCAGGCCCAGGGCCTTGCCCACCATGTCGGTACGCTCGGCGGGGCGTGCGCCCACCTTGGCTTCCGGGGGCATGGCGTTCACGGGCTCTGCAGCGGCGGGGGCAGCAACAGCGGATTCTTCATTGGCCGCTGTGGTTTGGTTCACACTCATGCCATCGATATTGCCACAATGTGAGAGCTATTTCTAGATCGTGATTATTTTCTTGACAGGTGACTGCCCTCACAGTCATAGTTTCTTTATCGCGCAAGTAGCTCCCACCATGTGGCTACTGACGCCCGGGTCTCTTCCGGACTCCAGCCGCACCGCGCCCCGCCCGCACCAAGGCAGCGGCGGCTGCGACCCCCAGATCCATCGCGACAATGTCGTCACACCAAAGGAACACCATGAGCCAGACACTTCCGTCCACCGGGGCGGGTGCCCTCACCTCTGCCGGGACGCCCAGGAAGGCGGCCCTCGCCAGCTTCTTGGGCAGCGCCGTCGAATACTATGACTTCTTCATCTTCGGCTCCGCCGCGGCGCTGATCTTCCCCACCGTCTTCTTCCCCAACGCCGATGCGAACGCCGCCATCATGTCCTTCGCAACCTTCGGGTTCGCCTACGTGGCCCGGCCCATCGGCGCCATCATCCTGGGCCACTTCGGTGACCGGGTGGGCCGCCGGAAGGTCCTGATGTTCACCCTGCTGCTCATGGGTGCCTCCACCTTCGTCATCGGCTGCCTCCCGGACTTCCACACGGTTGGCTGGTGGGCTCCGGCACTGCTGGTGCTGGCCCGCCTCTGCCAGGGCCTTTCCGCCGCCGGCGAGCAGGCCGGCGCCTCCTCCATGACCCTGGAGCACGCCCCGGACAACCGCCGCTCCTTCTTCACGTCCTGGACCCTCACCGGCACCCAGGGCGGGCAAATCCTCGCCGCCCTGGTGTTCATCCCCGTCCTGGCCCTGCCGGACGAGATCAAGTTCGGCATCGGCTGGCGCATCCCGTTCTGGCTCAGCGCCGCCGTCGTCGTCGTGGCGTTCCTCATCCGCCGCACGCTCCACGAGCCGCCCGCCTTCGAGGAAGCCCGCAAGAACGCCGACATCGCCAAGCTCCCCGTGGCCGACCTGCTCAAGGGCCACTGGCGCGACGTCCTCCGCGTCATCTGCTGCGCCTTCATCGCCGCCGTCTCCACCGTGTTCGGCACCCTGGCCATCAGCTACGCCAAGACCGTTGCCGGCGTGGACGGGACCACTACGCTGTGGCTGGTGGTGGGCGCCAACCTGGTGGCCCTGGGCACGCAGCCGCTCTTCGGAATGCTCGCAGACAGGATCGGCCGCAAGCCCGTCTTCATCTACGGGGCCCTGGCCAGCGCGGCGCTGACCCCTTTGTTCCTGCTCAGCCTGGAGTCCGGCAGCGTCCCGCTGATGTTCCTGGCCGCCATCGGCATGTTCTCCGGCGGTTACGCAGCCGCCAACGCCGTCTGGCCGTCCTTCTACGCCGAGATGTTCAGCACCAAGGTCCGCTTCTCCGGCCTGGCCATCGGCACGCAGCTGGGCTTCCTGATGGCAGGGTTCGCCCCGGCGATCGTGGCGGCCATGGGCGGCATCAAGCCCGGCGGGTGGGTGCAGATCAGCATCTTCACGGCCATCATCTGCGCCGTTGCAGCAGTCTCGGCCCTGACCGCCAAGGAGTCCTTCCGGACCCCCACCAAGGAGCTCGGCCTGAAGTAGGCCTCCAGCGCGTACGTTCCTGCCCGGTTACTTCGCAGAAAAAGCCCGCCGCCTCCTGGTAAATCCAGGGGTGGCGGGCTTTTTCCATGCCGCGGCGCCGGGCCCGCCATCACCAACTGGGCAGGAAGGCACGGTGGTGAACGGCGACGCCCTACCCCCGGCCGGTCTCCAGCACCGAAGCCAGGTCAAAGTTCACCGGCTCCTCCAGCTGCTCGTAGGTACAGGATTCCGGGTCCCGGTCCGGCCGCCAGCGGTTGAACTGGGCCGTGTGGCGGAACCGCTCCCCCTCCATGTGGTCGTACCGGACCTCCACCACCAGTTCGGGCCGCAGCGGAACGAAGGACAGGTCCTTCCCGGCGCTCCAGCGGCTCCCTTCGGCGTTGCGGGGCGTCCGTTCGCCCTCCTCCTGCTTGGCCCAGGCCCAGGGGTGGTTGTCGAAGTCCGTTACCAGCGGCTGCAGCTGCTCGAACAGCTCCTGGCGCTTCTTCATCGGGAAGGCGCCAATGACACCCACGCTGGCCAGGCCGCCGTCGTCCTTGTACAGCCCCAGCAGCAGCGAACCGACGGCGTCCGGCCCGCTCTTGTGCAGCCGGTAGCCGGCCACCACGCAATCGGCCGTGCGCTCGTGCTTGACCTTGAACATCACGCGCTTGTCCGGCTCGTACCTGCCGTCCAGGCGCTTGGCCACGATGCCGTCCAGCCCCGCCCCCTCGAACTGCTCGAACCACTGCGCCGCGGTGCCCTTGTCCGTGGTGGCGGCGGTCAGGTGGACGGGTGCCTTGCTGGCCGCGAGCGCCTTTTCCAGCGCCTTCCGGCGTTCCGCGAAGGGCCTGCCGGTGTAGTCATCGTCATCCAGGGCCAGGAGATCGAACGCCACGAAACTGGCCGGGGTCTGCTGGGCCAGCAGCTTCACCCGGCTGGCGGCTGGGTGGATGCGCTGCTGCAGGGCGTCGAAATCCAGCCGGTCCCCGGAAGCGCCCACCAGGATGATCTCGCCGTCCACGACGCACCGCAGCGGCAGGTTTTCCTTGAGGGCCTCCACCAGTTCCGGGAAGTAGCGGGTCATGGGTTTTTCGTTGCGGCTGCCGATCTCCAGGTCATCGCCGTCGCGGAAGATGATGGACCGGAAGCCGTCCCATTTGGGCTCGTAGCTGAGGGCCCCGCCTCCCGGGATGCCGTCAATGCCGCTGACGGCCTTGGCGAGCATGGGCGGGACGGGCGGCATCACGGGAAGTTCCATGTGCCCATTCTTGCCCGGCAGGTGTCCGGGCGGTAGGGCGGCGCGCCCGGCTTCAGGCCGCCAGCAGCCAGACAATCAGCACCAGCACCGGGGCGGCCGCCGCGGTGGAAAGCAGGATGGTTTCGCGCGCCACGGCCACGCCGCGTCCGTACTGGCTGGCGAAGAGGAACACGTTCTGCGCCGAGGGCAGCGCCGCCATCAGCACCACGCCCAGGAGCATGCGGTGGTCCAGGTTGAACAGGAAGCGGCCGACGACGAACGCCAGCGCCGGCATCACTGCGGACTTGAGTGCCGTGGCAGTAAGGATTTCGGCCGTGTGTCCGCCGCTTCGAAGCATCCTGGTTCCGTGCAGCGACATGCCGAAGGCGAGCAGCACGACGGGAACGGCGGCGCCGCCCAGGAGCGTCAGGGGCGCCATCACCGGGGCGGGAAGCTGCACGTGGAAGGCTGCGAGGACCACGCCGAGCAGCGAGGCAATGATCATGGGGTTGCGGAAGGGCTGGGTCAGCATCAGGCGGGGCGCGAACCGGCCGGCCGCGGAAAGGTCCAGCAGGGTCAGGACCAGCGGGGCGAACAGCAGGAGCTGGACCAGCAGCACCGGGGCCACGGGGGTGGCGTCACCCAGGGCGTACAGGGTGATGGGGATGCCGATGTTGTTGGCGTTGACGTAGGAACCCGCCATGGCCCCGACCGCCGTTTCGGCCAACGGCCGGGGGAACCAGATCCGGCTGGCCGCAACGTACAGCAGCGCGGTGACCGCAGCCGTGATCATGGCAAGCGGAACGTAGGCGGAAAAGACCACGGACAGGTCGGATTTGAGCACCACGGTGAAGAGCAGCACGGGGTTGGTGATGAAGAAGGCGGTCCTGGTCAGCGCAGAAATGGTGGACTCGCCGCCCAGCCCGCAGCGTGCGGCAACATAGCCCACCGCAATGACGACGCCGATCACAGCCAGCCCGATCAGCACACCGCCCACAAGAGGTACTTCCTTCCACTTCCGCTGCCTGCGCAGGCCTTCGGCGAAGCGCAGTAGTACAAGTCACAAACTTATCCGACAAGTGCGGGCAGGCGGCGTTGCGCCGCGTCCGGACCGGAAAACCCCGGGACCCTCGACACAGTACCTGCCCGGACGGTAGAGGTTAACGATGGTTACTGTCGGATTTCACGCATCGCATGAACAGATCAGCCCCGGCCAGCTGCTCAAGGACGTCCAGCACGCCGAGCGCGCGGGCTTCGACGCGGCCATGTGCTCGGACCACATCGAGCCGTGGTCCGCACGGCAGGGACACTCCGGCTTCGCCTGGTCTTGGCTGGGCGCGGCGCTGGCCACCACCGGCCTGCGGTTCGGCGTGGTGACCGCGCCCGGCCAGCGCTACCACCCGGCCATCATCGCCCACGCCTCAGCGACGCTGGCCTCCATGTTCCCGGGCAGGTTCTGGTTCGCCCCCGGCAGCGGCGAGAACATGAATGAGCACGTCACGGGGGACCCCTGGCCGCCGAAGGACGTCCGGCAGCGCCGGCTGGAGGAGTGCGTGGACGTGATCCGTCGGCTGCACCGCGGCGAGGAGGTCACCCACCGGGGCCTGGTCACCGTGGAGCAGGCGCGGATCTGGGATGTCCCCGGTTCCCCGCCGCCGCTCATTGCGCCCGCCATCAGCGTGGACACTGCCAGGAGGGCTGCGGCCTGGGCTGATGGGCTGGTGACCATCAACCAGCCGGCGGCGAAGCTTCGGGACATGCTCTCCGCCTACCGGGAGGCCGGTGGCAAGGGGAAGGCGGTGCTGCAGGTCCATCTGTCCTGGGCCGGCCGCGAGGAGGAGGCGGCAGCGATCGCGCTCGACCAGTGGCGGACCAACACGTTCGCCCCGCCCGTCCCCTGGGACCTGCCCACCGCAGGGCATTTCGACGGCGTAGGCGAGCATGTGGGCGAAAAGCAGGTTCGAAGCTCGGTAAACATTTCCGCAAGCCTGGACCGGCACGTTGAGTGGTTGTCCGAATACGTGGAGCTGGGCTTCGACGAGCTGTACCTGCACTTCGTGGGGCAGGAGCAGGCGCCCTTCATCGATGCGTTCGCCGCCGACGTGCTCCCGCAGCTGCGCACCCCGGGAAGCACCCCTTCCGGTACTCCCGCGGAACCGCAACTGGCGGCGGCGGCTGCCAACCCGGCGTCGGACGCTTCCGCATGAGGATCGCCGAGACCTCCGACCTGTGGTGGAAGAACGCCGTCATCTATTGCCTGGATGTGGAGACGTTCTTTGACGACGACGGCGACGGCACCGGCGATTTCGCCGGCCTCACCCAACGGGTGGACTACCTCGCCGCCCTGGGCGTGACCTGCATCTGGCTGATGCCGTTCTACCCGTCGCCGGACCGGGACGACGGCTACGACGTCACCGACTTCTTCAACGTGGACCGGCGGCTCGGCACCCTGGGTGACCTGGTGGAGTTTATCCGCGCCGCCAAGGACCGGGGCATGCGGGTCATCGCAGACTTCGTGGTGAACCACACCTCCGACCACCACCCCTGGTTCATTGAGGCCCGGAAATCGACCGACAACCCCTACCGCGACTTCTACGTGTGGCGGCAGGACACTCCCCCGGACACGTCCTCCGAAGTGGTGTTCCCCGGGGAGGAGAACTCGCTGTGGACGCAGGACGAGGCCACGGGCGAGTGGTATTTGCACATGTTCGCCAAGTACCAGCCGGACCTGAACGTGACCAACCCGCAGGTAAGGGACCAGATCGCCAAGGCCATGGGGCTCTGGCTGGAACTGGGGCTGGACGGTTTCCGGCTGGATGCCGTGCCGTTCTTCCTGGAGACCCGAGGCGAGCCAAAGGACCGGGCCGCCAACATCGACCCCCACGCCTACCTCAGCGCCCTGCGCAGCTTCGTCAGCCGCCGCAACGGCAGCGCCGTGCTGCTGGGGGAGGTGAACCTGCCCTACAAGGAGCAGCTGGAGTACTTCGGCGGCCCGGAGGGCAACGAGCTGAACATGCAGTTCGACTTCATGTCGATGCAGCACATCTACCTGTCCCTGGCCAGGCAGGACGCGCGGCCGCTGGCGGAGACGCTCAAGAGCCGCCCGCCCATCCACCCGGACAACCAATGGGCCATGTTCGTGCGGAACCATGATGAGCTCACGCTGGACAAGCTCAGCGACGGCGAGCGCCAGGAGGTCTTTGCCGCGTTCGGGCCGGAGAAGAACATGCAGATCTACGGCCGGGGCCTGCGGCGGAGGCTGCCTCCGATGCTGGGCGGGGACCAGGAGCGCCTGCGGATGGTGTACTCGCTGATGTTCTCCCTCCCCGGCACGCCTGTGCTCTTCTACGGTGAGGAACTGGGCATGGGCGAGGACCTGCGGCAGAAGAGCCGGGGCGCGGTGCGGACGCCCATGCAGTGGAACAACGAAAAGAACGGCGGCTTCTCCAGCGCCAAGGCATCGGACCTGGTGGCCCCCCTGGTGCGGGGCGAGTACGGGCCGGAGAACGTCAACGCCGCGGCGGGCAAGCGGGACCCGGAATCGCTGTTCAACTTCATGGCCACGCTGATCGCGCGGTACCGCGAGGCGCCGGAGCTGGGGTGGGGCGCGTTCGAGATCATCGACCAGCCGGAACCGTCGGTGTTCGCCCATACGTGCAGTTCCGACGGCGGCACGCTGGTGCTGTTGCACAACCTCGGCGAGGATCCGGTGAAAGTCAGTGGAAGGGTGGAACCGGAGGACGGTCCGCGCCAGGCCTACCGGAACGCCATGCTGCTGGACCTGTTCGACGGCGGCAACGCACCCCTGGAGCCCGACGGCAGTTTCCAGGTGGAACTGGGGCGCTACGGCTACCGCTGGTTCCGGGTGCACCGCAAAGGCGACCGGCTGGCACCGTAACCCGGGCGCCCGGCGTCGTGCCGGGACGCCCGGTTCAGGTCATGCCACGCTCTCCAGAGTGCCCGGCCGGGAGCCGATGCCCACGTAGGAACCCTTGAAGAAGACAAGGGGCTCTGCGCCAGCCCGGGCACTCAGGGCACGGACTGCGCCCACAACGATGGTGTGGTCGCCGCCGTCGTACTCCTGCTCGAGCTCGCAATCCACCCACGCCAGGGCCTGGTCCAGGACCGGGCTCCCAAGCGGCGACGGTGAGTAGCTGACGCCAGCGAATTTGTCCGTGGCGGAGCGCGCAAACTGGGCCGCCAGATGCTGGTGTTCAGCAGGGAGAATGTTGACGGCGAACCGGCCCGCTGCCCGCAGCAGGGGCCAGGTGGTGGACGTGCGCGCCGGGCTGAAGGAAACCAGCGCCGGTTCCAGCGAAAGGGACGAAAACGACTGGCAGGTCATGCCGGCCGGCCCGGCCTCAGTCGAGGCGGTGATCACCGTCAGGCCCGTGGCGAAGTGCCCCATAACATGGCGCAGGCGGCGGGGAGTGAGGTCATATTGGTCCGTCATGGGTGTCCTTTCAAAGGCGGGTGACCCCAATCAACCACCCCCGCATTCACGCCTCAACTTCGGCTGAAACCTGCCGACCCCTTGCGCAACGCGGGGCCGCCGGACTTCATCCGGCGACCAGGAATGCCCCTTGACGGGAGCAAGTGTTACCCCGGATTTCGTGCCGTGACGCAGGAGGACGGAAATCCCCCGTGCCATGCCCGGCTGGCCTAGATTGCTAAAAAGCCCAGCAGATTACAGGAGGTGTACCACGTGTCGTTGACGACGCAGCGGACCACTCACCGGCTTACCATCAACGCCCCGGCCGACCTGATCTTCACGGTACTGCGTGATTCCTCCCACTGGCCGTTCCTGGACGGGCTGACCGTCTACTCCGAACGGGTCAGCGGCGATGACGCCGAGCATGAACTGCGCACGTCCTTCGTGGCCAACGGTGCCCTGAACTCCAGCCGCTGCCACCGCCTCTTCGATGCTGCCGGACACCGCGCCGAATTCCGGCAGGTCGGTTTGGAGCACCCACTGTTGAGGCTCGGCGGCAGCTGGATGATCCTCCGTGCGGATGGCAACTCGGAGGTGACCCTCACGCACGAGTTCGAGGTGGATGGCGCAGCAGCCGGAGAACTCCCGGGGCTGATGCACCGCACGATTGATGAATACAGCCGTCGCGAGCTGGAGGCGCTGCGCCTGAGTTCGGAGCGCCTGAGCCTGCTGGTGGAGCAGCACTCGGCAGGTGCCCACGCCAGCGAGGCCTAGCACGCGCCAGGCGGCCACGCGCTGCAGGCGTCCGCCCGCTGCCGGGGCCTTCAGCGCCATGCCTGTGGTGCACAAAGGAAAGTGCCCCGCCATTGCTGGATCAGCATGGCGGGGCACTCTTTGGCCAGGATTACGCAGGCTGCAGCAGCCGGTTGTGGGAGTTGGCCGGTATGGCCAGCCCGTAGTGTTCGCGCAGTGTGCGTCCCGTATATTCGCTCCGGAACAGGCCACGGTCCTGCAGGATCGGGACCACCTGGTCCACGAAAATCTCCAGCCCGGAGGGCAACACCGGTGGCATGATGTTGAATCCGTCGGCCGCGCCCGACTGGAACCATTCCTGGAGGGCGTCAGCCACCTGCTCCGGGGTGCCGGAGAACGTCCGGTGCCCGCGGCCGCCGCCCAGCCGCCCGATGAGCTCGCGCACCGTGAGATGTTCACGGTGCGCGAGGTTCACGATCAGCGTGTACCGGCTCTTGGCGCCCTCGATCTCGTCCTCCGACGGGAGGTCTGCCGGAAGCTGGGCGTCCAGCTTCAGGGATTCAGGTGCCACCCGCAGCACGCTGGCGAGCTGCCTGCGGGCGTGTTCGGGCAGGATCAGTTCATCCAGCTCGCGCTCCAACTCAATCGCTTCGGCCCTGGAGGCGGCGATGACGGGAACAATGCCGGGCAGGATCTTCAGGGATTCCGGGTCCCGGCCGGCCGCCGTCGTCCGTCTCTTTAGGTCAGCGTAGAAGTCCTGGGCGTCGGAGAGGGTCTGGTGGGCAGTGAATACCGCCTCCGCGTACCGGGATGCGAACTCCTTGCCGTCCTCGGAGGAGCCGGCCTGGACGATGACCGGGCGGCCCTGGACGGACCTGGGAACATCCAAGGCGCCTTCCACCTGGAAATGCTTCCCCTCGTGGTTGGCCGCATGGACCCGGGAACTGTCTGCCCACACTCCGGCGCCCTTGTCCGCCACAACGGCGCCGTCTTCCCAGCTGTCCCAAAGTTTTTGCGCCACGTCCAGGAATTCCGCGGCCCGCTCATACCGCTGCGAGTGGGCCGGCTGGCCGGCCAGTGAGAAGTTCCGGGCTGCAGCGTCGCCAGCCGTGGTCACCACGTTCCAGCCGGCCCTGCCTCCGCTGATGTGGTCCACCGAGGCGAAGCGCCGAGCCAGGTTATACGGCTCGTTGTAGGTGGTGGAGGCGGTGGCGATCAGCCCGATCCGCTCGGTAACGGCCGCTATGGCCGCGAGCAGGACGGTCGGCTCCAGGCTGGCGTAGGGCCGTTGGGCCACGTTCCCGTGCAGCACCGGTGAATCCGCGAAAAAGATTGAATCCAGCTTTCCGCGCTCTGCCGTCTGGGCCAGCCGTTGGAAATGCCTTACGTCCGTGCCGGCGAAACTGTTGCTCTCCGGCAGCCGCCACGATGCTTCGTGGTGGCCGGTGCTCATCAGGAAGGCGTTCAAGTGCAGCTGCCGTGGGCCGCTTTCCGGCGCGCTCACTGGTTTGCCCCGGCTGCCGCGAAGGCCGGAGCCTGGGAAATTCCAGGCACGACGACGGTCTCCGAGTAGGCGGACGAGTCGCCCTTGATGGCGGTGCTGCTGCGGCCGTCCACTCCGCGGGGGACGTCGCCGGCGATGGTGACGCGGTTCAGCTGGCGGGGCTGGCCGTCGTAGTTGTCCGGCGCGTAGTGCTGGGTGATGCGGTTGTCGAACAGGACCAGCTGGTCCGGCTCCCAGTTCACCCGGACCACGTTCTCCGGCCTGGTCACGTACGCCTGCAGCAGGCGCAGGATGTCCTTGGATTCGGTGTTGGACAAGCCAACAATCCGGAGTCGCTGGGCGAACCCGCCAATGAAGAGCCCGCGCTCACCGGTCAGCGGATGGATACGGACAACGGGATGGGCCGATTCGAAGTGGATGCGCGTGAATTCCTTGCGCCGCTCGTCGGCGTTGGCATGTTCCAGGTTCTTCGGGACGGAGTAATCGTAGTCGTTGGTGTGGATCGCCCACAGGGTGTCGGCGAAGTCCCGCAGTTCCCCGGGCAGGTCCTGGTAGGCGCCGGCCGAGGATGCGATCAGGGTTTCGCCGCCGTACACCGGCAGGGTGATACTGCGCAGGGTGGAGGCCTGCGGCGGGTTCACGACGAACGTGACATCCGTGTGCCAGTTGTTGGCGCTCCCGTTTTCGCTGTCCACCGGCAGGACCGCCGGCTTGCCGTCCACCGAGGCCACCGTGGGGTGGGCCTTGGTGAGCGGGCCGAAGTGGCTGGCGAACCGCACCTGGTCCTCATCGGTGCGGACGTTGGCCTCCCTGAACACGAGTGCTTTGTGGGTGTTCAGTGCAGCACGGATCTGCGCCACCGTGTCCGGCGTCAGGTCGCCACTAAGGTCCAGGCCGCGGATTTCCGCGCCGATGCGGGCGCTCAGCTTGGTGAACTGGAGTTTGGTTTCGGTGATGACGGTCATTGGGTCTTCCTTTGCAGTTCAGTAGGGCAGTTCAGGTGGTCAGTAGGGCAGTTCAGGATGTGGAGCCGACGGCGGTGCGCCAGCGGGAGAAGTGCCGTTCCAGCGCCACGAGCAGGGCGTTGACGGCGAGGCCCAGCACGGAGACGGTCAGGATGCCGGCGTACATGTCCGGGATCAGGAAGCTCATTTGCGAATTGACGATCAGGTAGCCCAGCCCGGCCTTGGCGCCCACCATTTCGGCGGCGATCAGGACCAGGATGGACGATGTCCCGGCCATCCTGATCCCGGTGAAGATCGTGGGGACCGCAGACGGCAGGATCACCTTCTGGAAGAGCCGGAAACTGTTCAGGCCCAAGGACTTGGCGGCACGGATGAGCAGCGGGTCCACGGTCCGGACGCCGGCGATCGTGTTCAGCAGCACCGGGAAGAACGCGGCGTAGGCCACGATGGTGATCTTGGATTCCTCGCCGATGCCCAGCAGGAGGGTGAATACCGGCAGCAGGGCCAGGGTGGCCGTGTTCCGGAAAAGCTCCAGGAGCGGGTTCAGGAACGAATTCAGCCAGCCGTACCAGGCGATCAGGAGCCCCAGCACCACAGCCGTGACCACTGCAATCCCGAAGCCGGACACCGAGCGCGTAAGGCTGGCCTGCAGATGGCTCTGCAGCTGCCCCGCTTCCACGAGCCTGGCACCGGCGGCGAGGACTTCGTGCAGCGGCGGCAGGAACACCCGGGTTGAGGGGGTGGCCAGGTACAGAGGCCCCACTTCCCAAAGGGCCAGGAACAGCAGTACGGCCAGGGATTTCCAGCCGGCGCGGGCCACTGCGTGTGCCACGTAGGAGATTCTGCCCGCCTTCCGGCGTTCCGCCGGGGGCAGGGCTGGTGAGGGCCCGACGGCGGCAGGCGCCTCCTGCGGGCGGGTCAACACTGTACTCATCAGGCTGCGCTCCTTTCGTGGGGCTGTTCATCGGGTGCGGTGCCGTCAGGCAGGATCTTCCGGTGGCCGGAGTCCTGGGCCAGGCGGACTTCGTCGTGCAGCAGGGACCACACCTGGTGGCGGTGTTCCACGAAGGCGGGGTGCGAGCGGATGTCCGCGTCGCCGTCGCGGTCCGGGATGTTGATGTCCACGATTTCTTTGAGTTTTCCCGGCCGGGCGCTCAGCACCGCCACCCGCTGGCCGAGGTACACCGCTTCGTCGATCCCGTGCGTAATGAAGACGATGGTCTTGCCTGTCGCCTTCCAGATCC
Organism: Arthrobacter sp. MAHUQ-56; assembly: GCF_019710585.1. Taxonomy (GTDB): domain Bacteria; phylum Actinomycetota; class Actinomycetes; order Actinomycetales; family Micrococcaceae; genus Arthrobacter. The sequence goes on from NZ_JAIFZQ010000008.1 coordinate 145,411, forward strand.
GCAGGAGCTCGTCCTGGAGCTGTTCACGGGTCTGGGCGTCAAGGGCGGCGAAGGGCTCGTCCATCAGCAGAACGTCCGGCTCATAGGCGAGGCTCCTTGCGATGGCCACGCGCTGCTTCATACCGCCGGACAGTTCGTGCGGATACCGGTCCCCGAACCCGGCAAGGCCCACCAGGTCCAGGAACTCACTGGCCTTCGCCGCCCGCTGTTTCCTGGACAGGCCGGTGTTCTCGAGGCCCATGGAAACGTTGGCCGACGCCGTCCGCCAGGGAAACAGCGCGTACTGCTGGAAGACGACCGCCCGGTCCTGGCCCGGTCCGGTCACTTCCTTTCCGTCTACCAGGACCTCTCCCGATGTGGGGCGTGAGAGCCCGGCCAGCAGGTCCAGGAGCGTGGTCTTGCCGGAACCGCTGGGGCCCACGAGGGTGAGGAACTCCCCGGCTGCGACGTCCAGGCTGAGGCTGCCGATGGCGGTGAGGACTGAGGGCTCCCCCTGGCGGCGGCTGGTTCCCTTGCCCGGCCGAATACTGAATTCCTTCGTGACGTTTCGAAGGCTGATCTTGGGGGTCATCGTCTATCCTTTCGGGGTTGCGGCCGGCGCTGGAGTTTCCAGCAGGTTGTACCCGTTCGTGTAGAGCCTGGAGGCATCGAGGTCACCGCTGATGATCCCGGCCGACTTCAGGTAGTCGGCCCAGCGGGTGAAATCGGTGTCCTGGATCCGTCCGCCCGCCGAGGCAACGCCCACGCTCTTCCAGTACTTCAGCGCCTCGGTGCTCTCGTTTCGGCCCCGCGTGGCGATGATTTCCTCGAACTTGGCGATCACCTGCTCGCGTGGGGTGCTCCGCTGCCATTCGATGGCCTTGGCCACGCCGGTGACCAGCGTCCGGCTGGTCTCCGGGTTCTTGGCCAGGAAGTCATTGCGAAGGACGTACTGCCCGGCGTCAAACGGTCCTCCGATGACACCGACGTCGGTGAAGAGCGCACGCAGGCCTCCCTCCGCGAGCGCACGGTCCTGCAGCACTCCGCCCAGCGTGCCGACGTCGACCTGCTTCTTGCGCAGGGCCACTTCGGTTTCGTTCGGCGGAACCACCACCAGTTGCACCTGCTTGATTTCCTCGGGAGTCAGGCCGCTGTTCTTGAGGTGCGTGGTGATCACGGCTTCGTGGTGGGCGCCAAGGGTGTTCACGGCGATCTTCTTGCCGATCAGGTCCCTGGCGGTCCGGATGGGGCTGCCTTCCTCCACGTAGTATCCCGTGAAGGTCTCCTTGTCCTCGCCGTAGTAGTTGATGACGGCTTTTACGGGCGCACCGGCCTCGATCAGCTTGATCACGGCACCGGTGAACGCTCCCCCGATGTCCGTCTGGTCGGTGGCCACGGATTGGATGCTCTGCGGCCCGCTGGTGGTGTTACTGACCCATTCGAGCTTGACGTCGCCGAGGTAGCCGAGGTCTTCGGCCAATTCCACCAGGGCTACTGTGTTGGGCGAACCCTGGTACCGGACGGTTTTCACTTCGGCACCGCCGTCGCTCCCGGCCTGTTGTGCCGTTGCCGGACCGCCGCAACCGGACAGCACCAGCGTGACTGCCACAACCGCAGCCATGGCAAATGCCGTGCCTGTGGTGCGGATAGTTCGTGCGGGCAGGAGTCGGTTTTTCATGGTTGTGGGTCTTTCTGCAGTTCGGGTGGATCCGGACCATCCGGCTCGTGGCAACCACTAGAACAGAGAAGAACCACCGGCAGAAGCGGCGGCTTAACAGCGGGAAACTGCAGGCAACGGCGGGAAAACGGGGTTAACAGAAGTCCCTGCGGCGTAGTGCGCAGACACTTTGCTGCATGTTGTGCCGCCGGGCGACACATGTCGCATCGGAACGTACGGCAACCGGGTATCGGAGGTTAATGGCGGTTCACGCGGCGACCCGCAAGTCCACTGCGGCGCAACGGGAGCCGTACTTTGAACGGTGGATTGCCGGCGCCCCGCCCGCACGGGCATCACAACAGACGGCACACGGTCCCGGAAATGCCAGGTGGGCGGCGCCAATATTTCTGCCGAGGAGCTTCGTTTGTTACCGCGGCCCGCCGTGGCCTGCGGCGGCGGAACTGCACCCCGGCGCGCCGTCGTCGTCCGGGTGTGAAAAAATCAACCATGCGCCCCATGCAGCACTCCAGCAAACTCCAGAACGTCCGGTACGAGCTCCGGGGGCCTATCCTCCAGGCGGCCAAGAACATGGAGGCCGAAGGACACCGGATCCTGAAGATGAACCTCGGGGACACGGCGCCGTTCGGCCTGGAAGCGCCGGAGTCCGTGGTGGTGGACATGATCCACCACCTGCGCGGCGCCCAAGGCTACAGCGACTCGAAGGGCATCTTCACCGCGCGGACAGCGATCTCGCAGTACTACCAGACCCGCGGCCTGATGAACATCGGGGTCGAGGACATCGTGATCGGCAACGGCGTCAGCGAACTGATCTCCATGTGCCTGCAGGCGTTCATGGAAAACGGCGACCAGATCCTGGTCCCCGCCCCGGACTACCCTCTGTGGACCGCCGCCGTGACCCTCACCGGCGGCAAGCCCGTGCACTACCTCTGCGATGAGGCGGAGAACTGGTGGCCGGACATGGCCGATGTGGAAGCAAAGATCACCAGCCGCACCAAGGGCATCGTGATCATCAATCCGAACAATCCCACCGGTGCCGTCTACCCGCGCCACATCCTTGAACAGTTCGCGGCCCTGGCGCGAAAGCACAACCTGGTGCTGTTCTCCGACGAGATCTACGAGAAGGTGCTGTACGAAGACGCCAAGCATATCCACACCGCCGCCGTGGCCGAGGACGTGTGCTGCCTGACCTTCAGCGGCCTGTCCAAGGCCTACCGGATGCCCGGCTACCGCGCGGGCTGGGTGGCCATCACCGGGCCGCTGGCCGCCACCGCCGCCTACCGGGAGGGCCTGGAGCTGCTGGCCTCGCTGCGCCTGTGCGCCAACGTTCCTGCCCAGCACGCGATCCAGACCTGCCTCGGCGGCTACCAAAGCATCGAGGCGCTGGTGAAGCCGGGCGGCCGGCTGCGCGAGCAGCGGGACCTGGCGCACAAGCTCCTGACCGCCATTCCCGGCGTGACGTGCGTACCGGCATCGGGGGCCATGTACCTGTTCCCCAGGCTGGACCCGGAGCTCTACCCCATCGACAGCGACGAACAGTTTGTCCTGGACCTCCTGCAGGACCAGAAGATCCTGGTCTCCCACGGCTCCGCCTTCAACTGGCCCACGCCGGACCATTTCCGCTTCGTCATCCTGCCGTCGGTGCGTGAGATCGAGGAAGCGGTCCGCCGGATCTCCACGTTCCTGGCCGCCTACCGCAACCGCGGCGCGGCCTACGAGCTGGAAACAGTGGCGGATTGAAGAACTAACCGGTCCCTAACAGCGGGGAAACCGGTACGCAACATTGCGCCGCCACACTGGTAGTGCAGGCAAGAGCCGGCACCAGCCCCAGCCAGGAGGCCCCGCCATGTTGAAGAAAGCGACCACGCATGTAACCAGAGTCCGCGCCCTGGACCAGCTCCGCCGCGGTGACGAAATCGAAGCCCGCCTCTCCGTGGGCCCCTCGTACGACGACGTCGTGATCCGCCGCGGCAGCGTCCAGGAGACCGCGCCGGGCATCGGCGTCGTCTGGATCCTGGACCGCCTCACCGGCCTGCGCAAGGCAATCAATACTGACGAATGCAGCGTGTGGCGCGTCGCCTGAGCGCCACCCGTCCCGGCCTCTGCCCTGGTTGCCATGGCGGCGGGCGTAGTCAGTAAGGACTGCCCGCCGCCTGACAGCCCCCTTTCCCGCCTTCAGCCGCCGGCCACCGACTGGATCACCAGGACTTCCTGGCCCGGTTCCACCTCGGTCTCCAGGCCTTTCAGCCGCCGCACCTCGTCCCCGCCGACGTAAATGTTGACGAACCGCCGCAGGGCGCCGGTCTCGTCCCGCAGCCGCCGGCCCAGGACTGCGTACTCCGCGGCAACAGCATCAAGCAGCTCCCGCACCGTCATTGGGCCGCCGGCGGGTGCAGTCAGTACGGACTGCCCGCCGGCCAGGGGCTGCAGCACGCTGGGAAGCACCAGCGAAACCTCAGGCACCGGCAACCACGGCCGCCCTGACACACAGGACATCCGGCAGGTGGGACGCCACCTCCGCGAACGTTCCGCCCTCATCCGCGCTGGCGTAGACGCTTCCGCCCCGGGTACCGAAGTACACTCCGGCCGGTTCCGCCGCATCCACCGATGCCGCGTCCCGAAGGATGCTGTTGTATTCATGCTCCGGGAGCCCGGTGCTGAGCCGCGTCCAGGTTTCGCCGGCGTCCTCCGTGCGGTGGACGGCGAGCTTCCCGTCCGGCGGAATGCGTTCGCCGTCTGCCTTCAACGGAATGACCCACGCGGTGCCGGCCCGGCGGGGATGGGCCAGCATCACGAAACCGAAGTCGGCTGGGAGGCCCTCCGCGATCGACGTCCACGTGTCCGCGTTGTCGTCCGTGCGGTAGACGCCGTGGTGGTTCTGGGCGTACAGCCGCCCGTCCGCAGCCGCGTCCGCGGCAATCTTGTGGACGCACTGGCCGAACTCCGGATTCGGGTCCGGCATGAAATAGGCGGAGATGCCGCGGTTGCGCGCCTCCCAGGAGGTGCCGGCATCGAACGAACGGTAGACGCCGCCGGTGCTCATGGCGACGTGGACAGTTTCCCCGTCCGGGTGGACCACGATCGAATGGGCCGCCGCACCGCCGTAGCCGGCACCCCATTCGCTGCGGTGGGGATGGTCCCACAGGCCGCGGTTCAGCTCGAAGTGTTCGCCGCCGTCGGTGGACTTCCAGACGGAAATCGGTTCGGCTCCGGCCCACACCACTCCGGGGCGGGAACCGGCGTCCGGATAGATCTGCCAAACCCGCTCCAGCGCCGCGCCGGTGTCCTCGGGGAACTTGATGGCGCCCTGCTCGGGCTCCGTCCAGGTGGCGCCCAGGTCGTCCGAGTGCGCGACGGTTGGTCCCCAGTGCGGGCTGCTGATGCCCACCAGGATCCGGGTGCGGCCTTCCCTGGTGTCGATCCCAATGCTGGGAATCTCCGACATCAGGAAGTGGGGCCCGGTGAAGGACCACTCCCGCCGGTCCTGGCTGGTAGCCAGCCACAGTCCTTTTTTGGTGCCAATTGCCAGGAGAAAGTTCGCCGCCGTTGCCATGCGCACCATGCAACCACCGCTGCGGGCTGGCCGCAACGGTTTTCAGGGCCTATCCCTGGCAGGCAGTCAGTCCACGAACTCCGACTGCGTCTGGATGAAGTCCCAGTCCGCAGTGGTCAGCGCCGCGGCCGGATTGTCCGGATGCGGTCCGCCGGCCTCTGCAATGCCCTGCAGCACTGCCAGTGGCAATTCCTCCGCATAGAGGTTCTCCCGCAGCCACTCCTTGGTGGGGAGGTCCAGGTCCAGCCACCACATGAAAATTTCCACGAGCCACCCGCCTTCCGTCACCTTCAACGTTAGGCGCGGGCATGGTGGTGGACAAGGTCCCGCCGGCAGGAACAGGTAGCCACCGCGGCGTTTAGGGTACCGGCAAGTGACCCGGCCCGCCTGGCGCCGGAAAAAGACGAGTATTCCCTACTCGCGACTGCTTCAGGCGGCGCCCCTAGCCTGAAACCTCAAGCAAGCTGACCGTGTTGCTGGGGCACACGGCACAACCGCCGCCGCCCCGCCTGCAGGGTCCGTTTCACCACAAATCTGGGGAGAAAAACATGAAACGCACCATGGCAACACTAGGGGCGGTGGGCCTGGCGGCACTGGCCGTCGCGGCGCCCGCCATCGCGGATGCCAACAACACAACGTTCTGCCACGCGGCTGGCAAGGGCTACCTTACGGTTACCATTCATCAACCCGGCTACGCCGGCCACGATGCCCATGCCGACGACATCATCCCGCCGGGCCCCGGCCTGCCAGATGGCCTGAACTGGAGCACCGGCAAGGACATCTTCGCCAATGGCTGCCAGGCTCCGGCTCCGGTGGACCCGCCGGTCGTCGTCGACCCGCCCGTAACCCCTCCGGCGACGCCGCCTGCCGAAGAGCAGCCCGCCGTCGTCGATCCCCCGGCGTCCCCGCCCGCGGAAACACCCGTGGTCGAGTCGGCTCCGGTTCAATCGCCTGCGGCGGTTGAACCCTCGGCAGCTCCTGCCCAGCAGGCAGCCGCCCAGGTTCCTGCCGCGCAGAAAGCTCCGGCCGTGCAGAAGGCTCCGGCCGCGCAGCAGGCAGCAGCGGCGCCGGGCGCAAAAGCCGTCGTGGGAACGAACGAGGGATACAACGCCCAGACCGCGGTGGGTGGCCAGGAGGCCCCGCCCGCGTGGCTCGCCGGCGTGGGAGCCCTGGCTGCCGCGGGCGCGGCGGTGGCCGTCCGCCGCAGGTCCCCCTCGCCCCACACCGCCGGCTAGGGCACCGAAACTGCCACCACGCGTGGCCCGTCGACAAGGAAGGCGTCCTGCCAGTGCCCGGCAGGGCGCCTTCCTTCCACCTCCCGCCAGGGGCGTCAGGAGCACGATGACCAAGGAACGCAGCAAACACGCGGCTGCCCAATCCCGGCGCTGGCGCCGCTGGAACGGCGGCGACCTCGCAATCCTTTTCTGCGGCGTGCTCGCCTTCCTGTTATTCACCTTCGGCGCTCCCTTGTTCCATCAGCCGCAGCCGGCACCGCAGGATACCCGGGCGGCAGCGAGCTCCCGCCCCACGGACGCTGCTCCGGCGGCCACCGTTCCACCAGTGGAGGCCGCAACGCCCACCGGCGCAGCGCCCACGGGCCTGGCGGCCGCGGGCAAGGCGGCAGCGGGCCAGGCGGCAGCGCCTGAAGTGGTGCTCCCGCCGGCCGCACCTCCCGTCCGCATCTACTACCCGTCCGCCGCGTTCGACGTCGTTGTCCACCCGCTGGACGTCGATGGCACCGCCCAATCCAGCCGGACCATCGAGCCGCCCGCCACGAAGGACGGCTACTGGCTGACCGCGTTCGGTGTCCCGGGCAGCGGGTCCGGCAACACCACCTATGTCATCGGCCACAGCTGGGAAGGCGCGGATGCGCCCTTCAACCACCTCAGTTCGGCAGCGGCGGCCGGCGACCAATTCGACGTCGCTACGGCGGCCGGCACCATCAGCTACCGCGTTGAAAGCGTCAGCACCTACGACAAATCGAGCCTCAAGGACAGTCCCGTCTGGGACATGGTGCCCAACCGACTGGTCCTCATCAGCTGCTTCACGGAGGACCCGTGGGGCAGGAACGTAGTAGTAACCGCATACCCGTCTGCTTCCTAGCCGCGAGCGCTGAAGCACCTGTTCACGCAGCCCCCCGGGGCGGAAAATGGGCGTCATGACATCCGATCACTTCAAGGGCAAGCCGCTGCTGGTGGGCATCATGCCCCGGCAGCACCCGGAAGTCCTGCAGGCCGCGGCCGGGCTTGCTGCCGGATTGGGCGCGCCGATGGTGTGCGCCTATGTGGACGAAGCCAGCTACCTGGTGGACTGGGACCCGGCCCGCTCCGCGCACCGGCTGTCGCTGCGGCGGGACGCCGGAGTCGAGGAACTTCGGACCCTGACCACGGGGCTGGAGGCACAAATCCAGGATGCACTCGAGGCGGCCGCGCCCGGGGGGCCGGCTGTCGAGTGGACCCTGCGGACCCTCAGCGGCGATCCCGCCCGGTCACTGGGCCGGCTGGCGGCGGATGTGGAAGCGCCGATGATCATCGTGGGAACCTCCGAACGCGGTTTTTCCCACCGCCTGTCAGAGGCGCTGAACGGGTCGGTGGGCGCCTGGCTGAGCCACCACCAAAGCAGGCCGGTGCTGGTGGTTCCCTACCGCAAGGCCGCCCCTGGGGAGCGGCGTTGACCAGCATGGCCTCCGCGTCCGGCGGCTGGAAGGACTCTTTTCCGGGCCTCTGAAAGTAAAGCGAAAGTAGTTATTCGCGGTGCTGGCGGACCGCCCTGCCAGCCCGTAAGCTAAATCCAGCAGGCCCGGACCACCAGCGGTGGAAGCCGGAAATGCCCAAGAGCTGCTCCGGAGTGCGTATCCCCCAATAACGCACTCCGGAGCTTTTTTGTGCTCAGCCCATGAATACCCCCAGGGGGTACTTGCGCTTATACCCTAGAGGGGTATACGTTGACTGCATGAGCGCTACCGAAGAAGCAGCCCTGCAGGCCCCAGCCCCGCCGGTGCAGGAACCTCAAGCGGCGGAGCACGGATACACGGGCAACAAGGACGCGTACCTCCGCCGGCTGAAACGCATCGAGGGGCAGGTGCGCGGCATTGCCCGCATGGTCGATGAGGACAAGTACTGCATCGACATCCTCACCCAGGTCTCCGCCGTCACCAAGGCGCTGCACGCGGTCAGCCTCGGCCTCGTCGAGGAGCACATCGGCCATTGCGTGGTCGGTGCGGCCTCGGAGCCGGACCCGGAGGCACGTGCCGAAGCCATCGACGCCAAAGTCAAGGAAGCTGCCGACGCCATCGGCCGGCTGCTCCGCTGAAACCCACCACCGCAGCAGGCAACCGCCGGCTCTGAATGAAGGAGAAATCCGTGAGCACCACCTCCCCCACCACCACAACCGTCAGCGTTTCCGGCATGACCTGCGGCCACTGCGTCTCGGCAGTCACCGAGGAACTGGAAGCGCTGGAAGGAGTTGAAGCGGTGGACGTCGAGCTGAACGCCGGAGCCATCTCCACTGTCACCATCACGTCCAGCAAGGAACTCGCACCTTCGGAGATCGGCGAGGCCGTCGCGGAGGCGGGCTACCTCGTGGTCGCCAGCGAGGCCTAGCCGCCGGCTCGACCCGGAGGAACCAATCGACACGGAAGCTGACATGGCCCACCAGGAATTACTGCATCCGCCCGGCACCAGGGTGGTGGAACTCGATATCGAGGGCATGACGTGCGCCTCCTGCGTGAACCGCGTGGAGAAGAAACTCGGCAAGCTTGACGGCGTTGCCGCCACCGTCAACCTGCCGCTGGAGTCCGCCTACGTCACCGCCCCGGCAGGCATCACCGACGAGCAACTGGTGGACACGGTCAACGCGGCGGGCTACAAGGCGAGCGTCCGCACGCCGCACCCACCCGTCGAAGAGAGGGCACCTGCAGCGGCAGCGGTCCCCGCCACGAAACTGCGCCCACGCCTGATCGTCGCCGCAGTGCTGACGGTCCCGGTGTTCCTGGTGTCCATGCTCCCCGCTTTCCAGTTTCCCAACTGGGGATGGGCGGCGGCTGTCCTTGCGCTTCCGGTGGTGACCTGGGCTGCCTGGCCATTCCACCGGGCGGCGGCCATCAACGCACGGCACCTGGCATCCACGATGGACACCCTGGTGTCCATCGGCGTGACGGCCGCCTACCTGTTCTCCGCCTGGCAACTGGCAGCCGATCCCGGGATGACCGGGCACCCCGGCATGGAAGGCATGGAAACCGGCGGCCTCTACTTCGAAGTGGCAGCAGTCGTCACCACCTTCCTGCTCCTGGGCAGGTACCTCGAAGCCAACGCCAAGCAGAAAGCCGGCGATGCCCTCCAGGCCCTGCTGCACCTGGGAGCGAAGGATGCCACCGTACTGCGTTCCGGCGGTGAGGTAACCATTCCGGTGGACCGGCTGCAGGTGGACGACGTGCTGGTAGTGCGTCCGGGCGGGAAGATCGCCACCGACGGCGTCGTCATCGACGGCAACTCCGCCGTGGACGCCTCCCTGGTCACCGGCGAATCCGTACCGGTCGAGGTGGGGCCGGGCAGCAGGGTCACTGGCGCCACCATCAACACCTCCGGCCGCCTGCTGGTCAGGGCCACCCGGGTGGGCGCCGAAACCACCCTGGCCCAGATGGCACGCCTGGTATCCGAGGCCCAAACCGGCAAGGCACCCATCGCCCGGCTCGCAGACCGGATCAGCTCAGTCTTCGTTCCGGTGGTCCTGGCCATCGCTGCGGTGACGTTCGTCCTCTGGTTCCTGTTCCCCGGCGCAGGCGCCGGCAGCGGACACCTGCAGCAGGCCTTCACCGCCGCCGTCGCCGTCCTGGTCATCGCCTGCCCCTGCGCCCTCGGCCTGGCCACCCCGGTGGGCCTCCTGACCGGCACCGGGCGCGGGGCCCAGTTGGGCATCCTGATCAAGGGCCCCCAGGTCCTGGAGGACACGCGGACCGTGGACACCATCCTGCTCGATAAGACCGGGACCGTGACCACCGGGGTCCTCGCCGTGGACGGGACCCTGGCATTCAACGGCTTCCAGGAGCGGGAATTCCTCCGGCTTGCCGGTAGCGTTGAGGCCGCCTCGGAGCATCCGGTGGCGCGGGCCATCGCCGCGGCCGCCGCCGGGGAATCAGCGGACGACGACGGCCCCTTGCCTTCCGTGCAGGGTTTCAGTTCCGCGCCGGGCGGCGGCGTGTCGGGAACCGTGGAGGGCAGGACCGTCCTCGCAGGCCGCCTCGGCTGGCTGGAGCAGAACGGAATCACCCTGGAGCCGGGCCACCGGGCCGCCCTCGCCGCGGCGGAAAAATCCGGCGCCACGGCCATCTGCGTTGCCGTGGCGGGGAAGCCTGCCGGAATTATCAGCCTGCGCGACACCGTGAAGGACGGTTCCGCTGCCGCCGTTGCCCGCCTGAAGTCGCTGGGGCTGCGGCCCATCCTGTTGACCGGGGACAATGCTGCCGTCGCCGTGCAGGTGGCTGCCGCCGTCGGAATCGCTCCGGAGGATGTCTATGCCGGCGTCCTGCCCGAGGGGAAGGTTGAGGCGGTGCGGAGGCTGCAGGCCGCCGGCGCCACCGTGGCCATGGCCGGGGACGGCGTCAACGATGCGGCTGCCCTGGCGCAGGCTGACCTTGGCATCGCCATGGGGTCCGGAACCGACGTCGCCATCGAAGCGGCGGACCTCACCGTGATGGGCAACGACCTGGCGCAGGTGGCACAGGCCATCGAGCTGTCCCGGCGGACCTTGCGCACCATCAAGACCAACCTGTTCTGGGCGTTCTTCTACAACGCGGTGGGCATCCCGGTGGCCGCCCTGGGCCTGCTCAACCCCATGATCGCAGGCGGAGCGATGGCTGCCAGTTCCGTGCTCGTGGTAGCCAACTCCCTGCGGCTGCGCAGCTTCGGGAAGCCGCGGGGCTGATCCTCAGGCCGCGCCGTACCGCACGGCGGCGCGCGCCCGGGCCTTGGCAGCCTCGGCCTCCCGGTCCTTCGGTGGCGCCTGCGTCACGAGGGAGTCCAGCAGGTGCTGGGTGATGTGTGCGATCTCGTGTACCGCCTCGTCGAAAGCCTCCTGGTTGGCCTTGGACGGCTTGGTACTGCCGCTGATCTTCCGGACGTACTGCAGCGCCGCGGCATGCACTTCCTCGGAGGTGGCGTGGGGTTCAAAGTTGTGGAGGGTTCGGATATTCCGGCACATACCGCCATGCTAGGCTCTTCCGACGCCTGGAATCGACCCCTCCTCCCGTCCCGTCACCGGGACCGTTCATGGGGAGTCCGGCATGGGCAGGGGTGCCCATCGACACTCTTTCGGACGCCGGGGTAGGTTTTAGGCAATGGATCTTCCGGATAGGCCGGGAGGCCGCTGGGGACGCCGACCTGGTTCGGATCCACTACCTAACAAGGAGAAACTGATGGCTATTTGGGGTGCAGACGTTGAGCAGCTTCGCCAGCTCGGCAGCAAGCTTCAGGCAGGTGCGTCCGAGATCGAGACGCAGAAGTCCACTCTCACCAAGGTTCTGAGCGGCACCGACTGGAAGGGCCCGGACGCGGACAAGTTCCGCCAGGAATGGTCCGGTACCCACACCACCATGCTGACCAAGGTTGCCGAAGCCCTGAAGGACGCCGGCGCACAGGCCAAGCGCAACGCCGAGCAGCAGAGCCAGGCCTCCCAGGGCTAGCGCCTTCGCGGCAGGACTGCCGCCGCCAGGGGTCCGGGCACCGCAAGGTGCCCGGATCCTTGGTTTTTAAGGGGATGACCCGCCTGGAACGCGGCGGCCGGGCCTAAGGGACGGGTTCGACGTCGTTCGCGTGTTCCAGCGGGGACGCCGCCTGGAGAGCCGCCGCAGCTCCGCCCGCTGCCGCAGCTGCGCTCCGCAGCTCGTCGAGCCGGACCAGGATGACCCCGCCCACGATAAGCACGCCGCCGAGCAGCTGGATGGGGCCCGGCAGCTCGCCAAGCAGCAGCCACGCCCACAGGACGGCGAAAAGGACTTCCGTCAGGGATACGAAGGATGCCACTTTGGAACCGAGGGCCCGGGCGGCCATGATGCCCGAGACGTAGGCCAGGACGGTGGCCAGGACCACCAGTCCCGCGAGGGAGACCCACCATGGCGTGGTCCATGGCCCCAGCCTGGTGTCCGCCGTGCTGAACGCCATGGGGAGCAGACCTGTGGCGCCGGCAAGCCACATGACCACGGCGCCGACCATCAGCCCGCCGGAGGCCAGCACGATAGGTGGCAGGGTGTCGTTCTCCTTGGCGGTGATGAAGAAGTAGATGGCAAGGCATACGGCCGCCGCGGCGCCCCAGAGGACGCCCACCAGGTCCACCTTGACCGCGCCCGTCAGGTCCAGCACCAGCACCAGGCCAGCCAGGGACAGCAGCGTTCCGCCGAAGGTCAGCACCCGGGGCCGCTTACGGCTGGCCGCCCAAAGCCACAGGACGATGATCACCGGCGCCAGGTACTCCAGGAGCAGCGCGACGCCCACGGACAGCCGGGCCACCGCGTTGAAGTAGAACAGCTGGCACGCCGCCACCCCGGTGACCCCGAACAGCAGGATGGTGATCCAGTTGTTCCGCAATTGGTGCCAGCGGCCGCGGAGGGCGTACCCGGCCGGAATGGCAAGGATCAGGGCTGCCCCCGTGAGCCGGGCGGTGACTGCCGCCCCCGGCGACCAGCCGGTTTCCAGGAGGGCCTTGGCGAAGGAGCCCGAAAGGCCGAAGACTGCGGACGAGAAGAGCGCGATGCCAAGGCCGGACGCGAGGACGCTGCGCTGCGCGCTGGAGACGCTGGCGTGATGGGTGTGGCTGTTGTTGGCGGCAGGCACCGTCGCCTCCTGTCAGGAGTAAAGTGGGGTAATGGTCATGACAGTACGCCCCCGCCCAGTAAGGAGTCAACATGGTCTTTGCCCCTGACACCGAGGTGGCGCTGCGGACGGTGGTGAACCTGGTCAATTCCGCGGCGAACGGCAGGGAAGGCCTGGGTTCGGTGACCGATCTTGACGCGTTCCTGGCAGCCGAGGGCTTCAGCGGCGGCCGGACCCGGGATGCCGGCGAACTGGAAAGCGTCCGGCAGTTGCGGGCGGTGCTGGCAGCAGCATGGACGGCCGGCGAGGACGCCGCGGTGGAAACCGTGAACAGGGTGCTGCGGGATGCCCGCGCGCTGCCGCAGCTGGTGAAGCACGACGGCTGGGACTGGCACCTTCACGCCACCGCCCCGGAAGCACCACTGGCGGACCGGATGGGAACGGAGGCGGCCATGGCGCTGGCTGACGTCATCCGCAGCAAGGAGATGGACCGCCTGCGTACGTGCGAATCCGAGGACTGCAACGCGGCGGTGCTGGACTTGAGCCGCAACCGCTCCAGGCGTTACTGCGACACCGGCAACTGCGCCAACCGGGCGCACGTGGCAGCCTACCGCGCCAGGCAGGCGGCAGCCGGATAGTTTGCGGGAGGGGCGGCCCCCGGGCGTCCTAGCGTTCGGGGTTGCCGTCCGCGCCGTCACCGGGCACAGGCGGGTTCTGGCTGCCCGGCGCACCGAAACCGTGCGTCGACTTCGGGCTGGAACTGAGGTTGACTCCCGATCCCTTGCCAAGATGTTCGGCGTTTTCCTTGTAGCTCATCGACAGCATGGCTGCAATCACCAGCGTGACGATGAAGGCGATGCCGGCGGCGGTGAAAGCCAGGTCAAAGCGGGGGGCGCGCGCGCTTCCCCCCGAAGCGAACACCAGGACTGCCACAAAGGCGGCGACGGCCCAGAATGCGGAAAACATCAGCGGCCCCTTCACCGAGGTCCGCAGCTTGCGCGGTTTTCCTGGATGCTGGTCAGCCACGATGGTTCCTTCCTGGAGGCGGCGTGCAGCCGGCCTGGTGTTGCGGATGAGCGGTGGCGCCTCCGAAATTTCTACAGAAAGTAGAACGGCACCCCTCCTAGTTTACGGCTTTCCGGGCACGGGCCGGGCATCGTGCCGCAGGGTCAGTCCGGAAAGCACCCACAGGACGCCGGAAATGATGGCCCCGCCTCCCGCGACGCCAAGGAGGGCGTGGGCGCCGAGTCCGATGAAGAACGGCAGCAGCACGGCCGTTCCAATCCCGACCACCCCGGAAGCAATCCAGTCCCGGGCCAGCACATGGCCTCCCCTGCAGCGCAGCCCGCAGGCCAGTTCGAGGACTCCTGCCACACCCAGGCCCAGCGCAGCTATCACACCGAACAGCAGGTCGGTATGCAGCAGGGCCACCACTACCCCGGCGCCGGCGAGGGCCGCTCCTGCGGCGGACAGCATCTTGCCGGCCGGAGACTTCTGTCCCAGGCCTGCGGCAGGGATGCCCCGGATGGCCAGCACGCCGGTGGCCAGCAGGTAGAGGCCGCCGGCCCAGCCCATGACCTCAACGGAGGGCGAGGTCCAAAAAACCGTGACGGCGCCGAATACCAGGGCCGCGGCTGCGCGGAGCAGGACCGGCTTCCAGAGGTCGGTGCGGTGGGCGGTTCCGGGAGCAGCGCCCGCCGGTGTCAATGGTTGCGTCACCGCTCCAGTTTAGTGGCGGCGCCTGGAACGTCGAACCGGTGACCGCCGTTCGCAACCTCAGGTGGATCCCAGCACCATCCACCGGTCGGACCGCGCGCGCAGGCCCAGGGTGCAGGCACGGGCGGCCATGTAACCAATTCCGAAGGCCACCCAAAGCCATCCAAGCCCGGCCGCGCCGGCTGCACCGGAAACAGCCACCGCAGCAAGCAACGGGGCATAGAACGCAAGGTTCACCAGCCCCGCCAGTGCCAGGTACCGCGCGTCTCCGGCGCCAATCAGCACGCCGTCCAGGACAAAGACGTACCCGGCGACGGGCTGCCCGGCCGCCAGCACCCACAGTGCCACAGCCAGGACCCACTGCACCTGCGGATCGGAGGTAAAAAGCGCGCCGGCGGAGGGGGCCAGCACCGCGAGCAGCAGCCCGGTCACGACGCCGAAGCCAGCACCCCAACGGACCATGGTCCGGGTCAGCAGCCGCGCCCTTGCTGCATTGGAGGCGCCCAGTTCTTTCCCGATCAGCGCCTGCGCCGCGATGGCCAGGGCATCGAGGGCGAAGGCAAGGAAGGAGAAAATGGTCATGGCCAGCTGGTGGGCGGCGAGGTTGACCTCGCCCTGGGCCGTGGCCACCAGCACCGTGGCAAGGATAGCCGCCCGCAGGCTGAGGGTGCGCAGCATCAGCCAGGACCCCACGCGCGCCATGCTGCGGATGCCGCGCCAGCTGGGCAAGAGGCTGACGCCGTGGCGGGCCGCATTCCGGCGCACCATGACCACGTAGACGGCCGCCATGGCCCACTGCGCAAGGCTGGTGCCCGCAGCCGAACCGGCGACGGACCAACCCAGGCCGTACACAAGCCAGAGGTTCAACACGATGTTGACGCCGAACCCTGCCGTAGCCACCACCAAGGGAGTCCTGGTGTCCTGCAGGCCCCGCAACACCCCGGTGCCGGCAAAGATCAACAGCATGGCCACCAGTCCCGGCATGGACCACCGGAAGTAATCCACGGCGAATACCCGCACGCTGCCCTGGGCACCCAGCAGGCCAATCAGCGGTTCCGCCGCCAGGAAGCCCGCCATCGCAAGGAACACGCCCAACAGCAGCGCCAGCCAGACGCCGTCGCGCCCGGCGGCGAGTGCCTTCCCCACCTGCCCCTCACCGATGGCTCGCGCTACGGCGGGAGTGGTGGAGTAGGCCAGGAAGACCATAAGTCCGACGACGGTCTGAAGCACAGCTGAGGCAAGTCCCACACCCGCCAGCTGGGCCACGCCAAGATGGCCCACAATGGCCGAGTCGGCGAGGAGGAAGAGCGGCTCGGCCACCAGGGCGCCGAAGGCGGGGACGGCGAGGCGCAGTATCTCGCGGGCAGGCGTCCGGGTGGCAGGCGCAGCGGCAGGAGGCGGCAGTTGGGACACGCTGCCAGCTTATCGGCGCTTCCTTGCCGCCGCCCGCCGGGCAGGGGTCCCGCGCCCGGCATGACGAATCCCACACGGGAAATAGTTGACTCTTCAACTATTGGCGCGGGAGAGTTGTCCTATGAACCAGTCACGACTTACCACCACCGCACTCACTGCCCTTCGCGTCGTCCTGGGCTTCCTCTTCGCAGCCCACGGGTGGCAGAAGTTCAACGAATGGACCATTGCCGGAACACAGGCCTCCTTCGCCAAGATGGGCGTACCCGCCGCTGAAGCCGCGGCCCCCGCAGTCGCCGTCCTGGAACTGGCGGGCGGCGTGGCACTGGTTCTGGGCATCCTCACCCGGGTGGTTGCCGCACTCCTGGTCCTGGATATGCTGGGCGCCCTGGTCCTGGTGCACGCATCCGCAGGCGTCTTCGCCGCGGCTGGCGGCTACGAACTCGTCCTGCTCCTAGCCGCAGCCTCCTTCGCACTCGCACTCACCGGCCCGGGCCGCCTTTCCGTCGACCGCGCCCTCTTCGGCCGCAGCAACTCCCGTCTGGCAGTCCTCGCCTAGCCGTCCCCACCGGCACCCCAACCCGCCCGACGGCGGCCGGCCACCCAAAGTGTCCGGCCGCCGTCGGAATTTAAGCGGCAATTATCCGATCCGGCCGTTCTGTTGCGGGCCCAACCGGCAGGTAACAGAAGCCATCAGTATGATCGCAGCATGACTGAGACCGGGCGCCCCAACTCCGTGACCCTCCGCTTCCTGGCCGCCCCCACGGACGTGGGGCACAGCGGGTCGGTAGACGCGGGCACCGTGCTGGAATGGGTGGACAAGGCCGCCTACGCGGCAGCGGTCGGATGGGCCAAGTCCTACTGCGTCACCGCATACGTGGGCAACATCCACTTCGCCGACCCCGTCAACAGCGGCGACATGGTGGAGGTCGAAGCCACCATCGTGTACACCGGCCGGTCCTCCATGCACATCCAGACAGTGGTGTCCTCGGGCGACCCCAAGGGCGGCCCGGCCACCATGCGCAGCCAGTGCATGGTGATCTTCGTGGCGGTGGGCGAGGACGGCAAACCCATCCCTGTGCCTCAGTTCGAGCCTGCCACCCCGGCGGAGATTGAGCAGCGCGACCACGCCCTGGCGCGCATCAAGGTCCGTGAGCAGATCGTGGAAGCCATGAAGCGCCAGGAATATACCGATGCCGGAACCGCAGAGCGCGTGACACTGAGGTTCATGGCTGCACCCACCGACGTCAACTGGGGCGGCAAAGTCCATGGCGGCATCGTGATGAAGTGGATTGACGAGGCCGCGTACGTCTGCGCATCCCGGTACTGCGGCAGGGACACCGTTGCCGTATTTTCCGGTGGGGTCCGCTTCTACCGGCCGCTGCTGATCGGCCACGTGGTGGAGGTGGAGGCGCGCCTCGTCTACACCGGAACCAAAGGCATGCATATCGCCGTACATGTCCGCTCGGGCGACCCGAAGGGACGTGAACTCAACCTGACCACCTACTGCCTCACGGTGATGGTGGCCCGCGACGAGGAAGGAACCTCCGTGCCGGTGCCCGCGTGGGTGCCGGTCAGCGGGGAGGACAAGCGGCTCCACGCCCATGCCCGCGAACTACTCGAAATCCGGGGCACGGCGCCCGGGAACCGGCTGCCCAACCACCTGCTGGCGCAGGCGGCGGCTGCCGGCACCCCGACCGACGCAGCCTAGAACCCTCCGCCGCCGCCGGCGTCGCCCGCCATATTGGCAAAGCGCGAATAGTGGCCCTGGAACGCCACCACGATGTCCTTGGTGGGACCGTTACGGTGCTTGGCCACCAGGATGTCCGCTTCTCCCGCGCGGGGGGATTCTTTGTCGTAGACGTCCTCGCGGTGGAGCAGGATCACCATGTCCGCGTCCTGCTCAATGGAACCGGATTCACGGAGATCGGAAACCATGGGCCTCTTGTCAGAGCGCTGCTCCGAACCACGGTTCAGCTGGGAAAGAGCGATCACCGGCACCTGGAGTTCCTTGGCCAGGAGCTTGAGCGCACGGGAGAATTCCGAAACTTCCTGCTGGCGGGACTCCACCTTCTTGCCCGAGCTCATCAGCTGCAGGTAGTCGAGGATCACCAGCTTGAGGTCGTGCTGCTGCTTCAGCCGGCGGCACTTGGCCCGGATTTCCATCAGCGACATATTCGGGCTGTCGTCGATGAACAGAGGAGCGTCGTTCATCCGGCCCATGGTGGTGGCGATCTTGGACCACTGCTCGTCCTTGATGGTTCCCTTGCGGAGGTCCTGGAGGCCAATGGTGGCTTCCGCGGAAAGCAGTCGCATCGCGATCTCGTTCCGGCCCATTTCCAGCGAGAACATCACGGTGGACAGGTTGTTCTTGATGGCGGCGGACCGGGCAAAGTCCAGCGCGAAGGTGGACTTGCCCACGGCCGGACGGGCGGCGATGACAATCATCTGGCCGGGGTGCAGCCCGTGGGTGAGTTCGTCCAGTTCATAAAATCCCGTGGGGACGCCGGTCATGCCTTCGCCTCGATGGCCGGACGCCTCGATCTCGTCCACGGTGGACTCCATGACGTCCTTCAGCACCACGTAGTCTTCCGCGGTGCGGCGCTCGGCCACGGCGTACACTTCCGCCTGCGCCTGGTTGACGAGGTCCTCCACCTCGCCGTCGGAGCCGTAGCCCAGCTGGACGATTTTGGTTCCGGCGTTCACGAGGCGCCGCAGGACGGCCCGCTCCGCGACGATCTCGGCGTAGTAGCCGGCATTCGCAGCGGTGGGGACGGTCTGGATCAGTTCGTGCAGGTAGGCCGGGCCGCCGATCCTGTTGATCTCGGCCCGCTTGGTCAGTTCGTCCGAGACCGTAACGGCATCGGCAGGCTCACCACGTCCGTAAAGGTCGATGATGGCCTCGTAGATGGTCTCGTGGGCCGGGCGGTAGAAGTCCTGTCCCCGGAGAATCTCCACGACGTCGGCAATGGCATCTTTGGAAAGCATCATGCCGCCAAGGACCGACTGTTCGGCAGCGATGTCCTGCGGTGGTTTCCGGCTGGCGTCCGATCCGCGGGTTGCCTCGACAGGGTCCAGATGCGCGATTGACAAAGCTGCCGTCCTCAATTTGTACCGGGTCCTGGCGGCCCCGGTGATGATCCATCCCGTTCCCAAAGCTCCGCCCGGTCACCGGACGTCGCCACCTGTCCACATCTACCGGAAGGCTCCGACATCGGTGCCGAAAGGCGGTCCGCGTCCAGGCCGAACAGGGTTATCCCCAGTGTCCACAGCTTTTCCACAGGGGAGCGGGCGGCCGTGCGCGAGAGCCCTGGACAGAGCCGCCTACGCGTACCGCCGGCCCCGGAGAACAGGTACCCCGCTACGCTAGCCGCCCCGTGCCGAACGGCAAAGCCCGACCGTCCACGGGACTGTGGATAACCTGTGCAGTATGTGGCATAGCTTGTGCACAGCCTGTGGGGAAGCCTGTGGAAAGTAAAATTCTTTTGTGACCGGGACGCCGCTGACCAGCGGAAACATCATCACCAGCATGTGGAGTAAATATTTCTTCCGGGGAATTTCATCCACAGCCTGGCGAAGGGTTCGGGCGGCCCCTGCCAGGCCTTGTGCCTTTACCAGCGATTTTGGCGGGGCCGTGGTGTTGATCATATTCGGCAGCAGGAGCATGACCGCGCTGTCCCCGGCCTATGTACGAAGCAGTGAATATTGCTGTGGATAACCTGGAACTGGAATAAGCTCTAGGTATGGGCGATCTACTGCTGGTGCTGTTGCCTGCGGTGGTACTGGCGGCGATCCTGTGGGGACTGGCCACGGCCCTCCGGCCGCGGGGCACCGGCATGTCCGAGGCCGACAAATACCAGCGCGAACTCGCCGAGCGGGCGGCCAGGCATTATGCTGCCCAAGTCCAGGCCGCAATGGCCGCGCGGGCCCGGCTGGAGCCAGGCAGCCACCCCGGCGGCGCGCAGCGGCGGACCACCGGCCTGCAGGACCATTCGCGGGCGGATAGCCCGGCAATTTACCCGGACCTGGCTGCGGCCAGGAAGCACACAGAACGGTACTGAACAATGGAATCCCTCGTGGTCCCGGTCCTGATCCTTCTCGCCGTGATGGCGGCGGTCCTCTTCGCATACCGTGGCATCGCCAACCGCAAGGCTTCGCGCAGCGCGGCGCCCGTCGAACCGGCGCCCACGCCGCAGGAGGCAGCGAGGGCAGCGGCAGCAAAGCTGTCGGAGGATGAACACCGGCGGCTGTATGCCCTGATCGCGCAGGGCCAGGCGATGGCAGCCATCAAGCTGTACTACGAAGCCACCGGCGAGGGGCTGCGCGCTTCGCGGGACGCCGTGGGCGCCCTGGCTGCCCACCCCCAGCCATACCGGACCCCCGAGGCCGCGCCGGTCCCGGACGACGATGACGATGAACCGCAGCGCTTTCCGTACCGCTACCGGGCCATCGCCAGCAAGGGCGACGTGACCCGCGAGGTGAGCAGCAACATGCTGAACGATGAAATCTACGGCAGGATCCGCACCCTTGCCCGCAGCGGGGATACCGAGGCCGCCGCCAACGCACTGACCCGGCACTCGGACATCTCGCTGAAGCAGGCGCGGGAGTTCATTGCCCTGCTGGACGACTAGAGGGCTGGAGCGCTAGCGGGAACCGGCGATTCCCGCCAGCAGCTGCTCGAAGGGCAAGGATTCCAAGGGTGCCGGCTTGCGGCCGGGCTGCGCCCCTTCAAGCAGCCTGGTGAACTCGCCCGCGGCCCGCTCGATGCGGTCTGCCAGTGATGCCCCGTCCTCTTCGGCGGTGCCCCAGTCCTGCGGTCCGGCGAAAACGCCGGTAGGTGCCATCCGTGTGCGCAGGTAGCTGAACAGCGGCCGGAGGGCGTAGTCCAGGACCATCTGGTGGCGGTCCGTGCCGCCGGTGGCACCCAGCAGGACCGCCTTGCCATCCAGGGACTTGGGATCCAGGACGTCAATGAAGGACTTGAAGAGGCCGCTGTACGAGGCACTGAATACAGGGGTCACGGCGATGATTCCGTCCGATGCTTCCACGGCCGCGATGACCTCCGCCAGGCGCGGCCCGGCGTAACCGGTGACAAAGTTGTTGGCGATGTCTACGGCCAGATCCCGCAGTTCCACTACTTCCACTGCTGCCTCGTAGCCGGCGGCCTTGAGCTGGCGCTCTGCCGAGGCTCCAAGCTGATCCGCCAGCAGGCGGCTGGATGACGGTACGCCAAGTCCGGCTGAGAGGACGGTGATGCGGCGGGTTTCCATGACGTTCTCCTGGTGCTCGTTTAGTTCAGCTATATGCATTTGCATCTATACTCCTGAACTTCCCCTGCCGCCCGGATATTCCCGAACGGCAAATCAGAGCAGCACACTTCCTTTGATGCAGGTTGTTGAGTGGCCCCCTACCCAGATGTCTCCGCCCCCGGCTTCGACATGGATGCGCCCCGAGCGCCCCAGGACGGTGCCCTGCGAGGCCACGTAGCACTCAGGGGCCCTGCCGCTGCCGATCAGCCACTGCGCCGCACCCGCGTTGAAACTGCCTGTCACAGGATCCTCCACCAACGCTTCACCGGGCAGGAACGTGCGGACCTCAAAGTCCGCATCCGCGCCGGGCTCGTGCGGGGCGAGCACCCCGACCTTGAGGTTTCCCAAAGCAGCCGTATCCGGATCGATGGCCAGGACCTGCTCCGCGGACTCCAGCAGGACGCCAATCCACTCCGGACCGTTGACCAGCCAGGACGAGTCCACGATGTCGCCGGCAGCCAGGCCGAGCCCCTCCGCCACCTGCTGCCGCTCCTGCTCACCAAGTGCGCCGAAGCGGGTGAGGGGCGGGGCAGCGAAGGCAAGGCGGCCGCCGTCGTGCTTAATCCGGACCAGGCCCGCGCCACACTCCTGCACCACGTAGCCGTCGGTTCGGGGCACTCCCCCGGCCTCCAGCCAGGTGTGCGCCGAGCCCAAAGTGGGGTGGCCAGCGAACGGAAACTCCTCTGAACCGGTGAAGATGCGGACCCGGTAATCCGCGCGGGAGTCCTCCGGCGGAAGGAGGAACGTGGTTTCGGACAGGTTGGTCCAGTTGGCGAAGTGCTGCATCGTCGCTGTATCCAGGCCCCGGCCATCGAGCACGACGGCCAGCGGATTGCCGCGGTAGGCCTGCGGGGAGAAGACATCAACCTGGTGGAAGGGACGGCTGCGGGGGATCGTTCGGTTCACCGGTGCAGGCTACCACCGAAAAAACGAAAGACCCCCGCCACCGGATACCGGCAGCGGGGGTCTTGACGTGCAGCGCGGAAACTACTTCCCGGCGACGACGTTCAGTTCGATCACGGCGGCAACGTCAGCGTGGAGGCGGACGTTGGCCTGGTAGGAACCGACCGACTTGATGTGGGCCGGCAGTTCCACCTTGCGCTTGTCGATCTTGCCAAGGCCTGCGGCCTCAACGGCGTCGGCAACGTCGCCCTGCTTGACGGTGCCGAACAGGCGGCCGGACTCGCCGGCCTTGACGACCAGCTTGACCGGCTTGGCGGACAGTGCAGCGGCCTGCTTCTGAGCATCTTCCAGGGAAGCGTGCTCGCGGGCGGCGCGGGCAGCCTTGATGGACTCAACCTGCTTCTCGCCACCCTTGGACCAGGTCAGGGCGAAGTTGCGGGGCAGCAGGTAGTTACGTGCGTAACCGTCCTTGACCTCGACAACATCGCCAGCAGCACCGAGACCGGTAACTTCGTGGGTCAGAATGAGCTTTGCCATGTTAGTTAATCCCTTCCTTAGCCGCGGCCAGCGCCGGAGTAAGGCAGCAGAGCAACTTCGCGGGCGTTCTTGATTGCCTGGGCGATCTTGCGCTGTTCCTGCACCGTAACGCCAGTGACGCGACGGGCGCGGATCTTGCCGCGGTCGGAGATGAACTTGCGCAGCAATGCTACGTCCTTGTAGTCGATGACAGTGATGTCAGCGGCCTTCAAGGGGTTGGACTTTGGTTTGGGCT
Source organism: Arthrobacter sp. MAHUQ-56 (assembly GCF_019710585.1). Classification (GTDB taxonomy): domain Bacteria; phylum Actinomycetota; class Actinomycetes; order Actinomycetales; family Micrococcaceae; genus Arthrobacter. Next base: position 168,533 of record NZ_JAIFZQ010000008.1, read on the forward strand.
TACGGAGTTCAGCCTTAGCCATCGTGGAGCTCCTATTCTAGGGAGCCCGTGGATATTGATCCACGGGATGGTGGTGGTCCGACGGCGGAAACCGCTTTGGGTGCGTTCAGCACCCCGGCAGTCCCGGCACCGGGCCTTTGTTTGGGTTTAGAAGGGAGGTTCGGAATCGGGGCCGTTGCCCCAGCCGCCTGCGTTGGACACCCCGGGCGTGGCCCAGGGATCGTCCTGTGCAGCCTGCTGGTTGCCGCCGCCCCAGCCTCCACCGGAGTTGCCACCCTGGTTGCCAGAGTTGCCGCCTCCGAAGCCACCGCCGCTGTTGCCGCCGCCGAAGCCACCCTGGCCCCCGCCGGAGCGCTGGGTGCGGTTGACCTTGGCGTTGGCGTAGCGCAGGCTCGGGCCGATCTCGTCGACCTCAAGCTCGATGACGGTGCGCTTTTCGCCTTCTTTTGTTTCGTAGGAACGGCTCTTCAGGCGGCCGGTTACGATGACGCGCATTCCCTTGGTGAGGGATTCGGCAACGTTCTCGGCTGCTTCACGCCACACCGCGGCGCGGAGGAACAGGGTTTCCCCGTCCTTCCACTCGTTGGACTGGCGATCAAAGGTGCGTGGAGTGGAAGCGATGGTGAAGTTCGCTACTGCGGAACCTGACGGTGTGAACCGCAATTCCGGGTCATTGGTGAGGTTACCGATGACCGTAATGGTGGTCTCGCCTGCCATCTACTGCCTCCTTGTTCGATCCTGGGTGAAGAGTGCGTGTCCTGCGGGGTAAAGAATGAAAGTGGATACTGAATTACTCAGCAACAACCTTCTGCTCTTCGGGGCGGGTGATCTTGGTGCGCATGATGGTCTCGTTAAGAGACAGCTGGCGGTCAAGTTCCTTGGCGGTTTCCGGCTTGGCGGTGAAGTTCACCACGGCGTAGATACCTTCGGACTTCTTCTTGATGTCGTAAGCCAGACGGCGACGGCCCCAGATGTCAACCTTCTCGATGGTTCCACCATCGTTGGTGATGACGTTCAGGAACTTCTGAAGCGACGGCTCAACGGTACGCTCTTCGACCTCGGGGTCGATGATTACCATCAATTCGTAAGGACGCATATGTGAACCCACCTCCTTTGGGCTAAGCGGTTACGGCATTTCCGTAACAGGAGGTTCATTTGCGTGCCGGGCGGCGCCCCGTCCCGGAACGGGAGCTGGACGCAGCACAGACTTCACTATCTTAGTGCATGCCGCCCGGTTAGGCGATTCGCGCTTGACTCAAGGCTAGCGGCGGAGGTATCTGCCCCGTCTCCCTGTCGCGGCCTATGTGGAAAACCCCGCAGCGGCCGACCCCGCAACTCCCTAGTGGTTGCGGACCCGAAAGACCCTATTGTCCCGGGGGAATCGGGGAGTCTAAGTTGGCCGTAAACGCGGGGCGGCTGGGGGCCTCCTGATCGATTCCCTCCTGCACGCAAGGTGGACAAGATGCCCAAAGCAAAAACCCCCGCAGCCGTCGTTGCCCAATCCTTGGCCCTGGCAGTTGCCCTGCTCGTGAGCCTGATCGCGGCCGTCAGCAGCGCCCAGGCCGCCGAGAACTACGGATACCAGAGCATCAGTTACTCCGGTGTGGCCAACGCGCCTACCTCGGACAAGCCCCAGAGCAAGCTCTGGTGGAACGATGGCACGTGGTGGGCGGACATGTGGGCCACGGGAAGCGGTTGGCACATCTTCCGCCTCGACAGGGCAACCCACGCATGGGTGGATACCGGCATCCTCAACGACAACCGCAGCAACACGCTGGCGGACACGCTGTGGGACGGCAACAAGCTGTACATCGCCTCGCACGTTGTCACGGTATCGGGTGACTCGAGTACCAAGCCATCGGTCTCCGGCCAGCCCGCCAAGCTTTACCGGTACAGCTATGCTTCGGGCAAATACACGCTGGACTCCGGGTTTCCCACCACTATCACCAACAACAGCAGCGAGTCGATGACCATCGACAAGGACACCACGGGGGCAATCTGGGCCACCTGGACCCAGGTGTCGGGAAGCTCCACCTCCGGCTACACCAGCAGCGTCTACGTGAACGCATCCGCCCCGGGCGGTACCACATGGGGAACGCCCTTCATCCTGCCCGTGGCGGATCCAAACCCGGCGCCGGATGATATCTCCGCGGTCGTCGCCTTTGGGAAAAACAAGATCGGGGTGATGTGGAGCGACCACAGTTCCAACGCTGTCTACTGGGCAACCCGCACCGACGGAACCTCCCCCACGGCGGCATCATCCTGGAACTTCCAGCCTGCGGTCCAGGGCAAGGGCCAGGCGGATGACCACTTGAACATCAAGGCCCTCATTGCCGACACGGCGGGACGTGTCTACGCCGCAGTGAAGACGAGCCTGAATGACATCTCGACCGACAAAACACTTCCGGAGCTGCAACTGCTGGTGTTCAAGCCGGGAACGGGCTCCTTCACCAAGTCGACCATCGCCACCATTGCTGACTGCGTCACCCGGCCGCAAATACTGCTGGACACCGCAAACAACCTGGTCAGGGCGTTCTACACGGGACCGTCCACGTCGGTATCCGGCTGCGCGTATTCGGGCATACCAGGCAGTATCTACGAAAAGACTGCCTCCATGGACAACCCCGTCTTCGGCAGCGGCCGGGGAACCCCGGTCATCCAGGACGGGGCGTCGGCCAACATGAACGATGTCACCACCACCAAACAGAGCGTAAACGCCACCACCGGCGTCGTGGTCATGGCCAGCAACAAGGCCACGCAGCGCTACTGGTACTCGGACCGGCCGCTGGGAACGGCACCCTCGCCGTCGCCCTCGCCGTCGCCCTCGCCCTCGCCGTCACCCTCGCCCTCCCCGTCACCCTCACCGTCTCCAACGGGGGCCATCAGCGTAGTGGGCACGGCCAGTAACTACTCCGGCACTGCCACCACCATTACGCTGACGAAGCCGTCGGCGGCTGCCGCCGGCGACGTCCTGGTTGCATCCTTTACCGCAGACCAGAACCCCTCGATCAGTACTGCCCCCGCCGGGTGGACGCCAATCGTCAACGGGCTCAAGATCAGCACGGGAGCCAAGCTGTTTTCGTACTATCACGTCGTCGGAACGGGTGATGGGTCCTCCTACTCCTGGACCACCAGCCCGGCGGTGAAGTGGGGCGGGGGCATCACGGCCTACCGCGGCGTCAACACCACCACACCCCTGGACAGTGGCGTGGCAACCAAGGTGGACGCCACCTACTCGGCCACCAGCATCACGGTCCCTGGAATCACCACCGCGAGCAACGGCGCCCTCCTGATCGGCGGCGTGGGGTTCGACAGTGGCAACCCCGCCGCGACACCGCCCGCCGGATGGACCGAACGCTACGAGGCTGCGGGCGGCCAGGTAGCAGAGCAGGCCGACAAGCCGCAGTCCACCGCCGGCGCCAGTGGCACCGCTACGTGGACCCTTTCAAGCCCCAAGGGAGTGGGGGCATGGCAGGCGGCATTGAAACCCGCCAGTTGAGCAACCCCTAAAGGCTCCGTGCGGGCTGCGTTGCCAGTACGGCGGCGCAGCCCGCAGGTTTTTGTGAACCCTGCGGTTCAGTGCCTGGACCATTGCAGGTACCCGCAATTTCCACATTCTTCCCCCCGCACACCCACACACGGGCGGACCTCCGGAACCACGCCAGTCGCGGGCGGAATAGCTTGGCAGCGTACGGCAAAAGCGGCAAGCAGCGACAAGAGAAACCGCCGGAAAAGGGAGCAACCATGGCAAAAGAAGAGGTCCCGCAAACTGACTGGACCTTGTCAGGTCCCTTTACCGCGCCTGCCCGTCCGCAACATCAACCTCCAGGAGGGATAGCTCAGTTGAGTAACCAGGATATTGCCGCTGGCAACGAGGGATCCGGGGCCGGCCTTGGCCTGAGGGACTATGCCCGGATAGCCCGGACCTACTGGAAGTTCATCACGGTGGTGACCCTGGTCTTCACCGTGGCAGCAATGGCGTGGAGCTCCATGCGGCCCCGCGTCTATGCCGCCGAGGCCAGCGCGGTGGTGGTTGCAGCCGGAACGGAAAGCGTCAGCAGCCTCCTCGCCGGGGACACGCTCGCCAAGGCGAGGGCCAAGAACTACAAGTCCCTGGCTGAATCGCGGCTCGTTGCGGACAACGTCAGTGCTTCCACGGGAGTGAAGATGACCGGCGCGGAACTGCTGGACTCCGTCAGCGTCAATGTTCCCCGCGACACGGCCGAAATCCGGATCCACGCCGAGTCCTCCGACCCCACCACTGCACAGAAAGTCGCTGACGCGTGGGTCGCCGAGCTGGGCAGGCAGGTTCAAGAGAGGGAGAGGGCGTCTGCCACTGCGGCAGCAGGCCAGCCCGCGCCTGCGGCGGTGCCGCCGCTTTCCCTGGTTTCCCTGGACGCGGCCACCGTTCCCACGGCTCCCGTCTCTCCCGGCGTTGGTTTGTCTACGGCTTCCGGTGCGCTCATGGGCCTCCTTCTGGGCTACGTCGCCGCGCTCCTGCGGCACCGCCTGGACCGGCGGGTCCGGACCGCAGCAGAGGTTGAGAAGCTCTTCTCCGTACCGGTGGTTGGAGCGCTTCCCGTCGATTCCACGCTGCAAGGTGGCAACAAAGTGTTGGAGAGCCCGTCACGCAAGCCCGGTGCATACGGGCATAACCCGGCATTCGCTGAAGCACTGCGTGAACTGCGCACCAATTTGACCTTCCTCGACGTCGACAACCCGCCCCGGATCATCGTCGTCACGAGTTCTGTGAGCGGGGAAGGCAAATCAACCATCGCCGCCAACCTGGCCTCCGCCATGGCGGCGGCAGGCGAGGACGTCGTCGTTGTCGATGGTGACCTCAGGCATCCCAGCATCGCCCGTATCTTCGGCGTGGTTCCGGGCATCGGCATCACGGACATACTGACCGGAAAAGCGCGCGTGGACGACGTTCTCCAGCAACGGAGCGACCTGCCCAACCTGCGGATCCTTGGATCCGGCCGGATTCCCCCGAACCCGAGCGAACTACTGAGCTCGCGGGCAATGAAGCAGCTGATCTGTTCCCTGTCGGAGAGAGGCGTCGTCATCATTGACGCTCCCCCGCTGCTCCCGGTCACCGACGCCGTGCTCCTGGCGCGCGTCGCCGACGGTGCCATCGTGGTTGTCAGGGCCGGCCGGACCACGAAGGAACAGCTCTCGAAGTCCCTCGGAAACCTTCGAAGGGTCAGCGCGGGCGTTCTCGGCACACTGCTGAACTGTGTACCGGCAAAAGAATTTGACGGCTACTCGTACTACACGCCCGATCCGGAACCTGCCGAGGCGGCCGTTCCCAAAGACCACGATGTTGCACCGCATGCAAGGCGGCGGGAACTTCCTCCCCCCGTCTCCGAAGCCGGCGAAGACACCTACAGCAGGAGCGTCTCTTCATCCTAGGCGGCACATTCCCTGACCGCCCGCGGCTTTCGGCTTCGGCCGGCAGTACCGAACGCAGCAGCACTGTCTGACGAAACTTACAGAGGAGAACGAATGTCCAGGTCGGTTGTGGTCATCGGGACGCGCGGCTACCCGAGCTATTACGGTGGTTTTGAGACCGCCGTGCGGCGCTTGGCACCGTTTCTTGCCGACGCCGGATGGGACGTCAACGTGTACTGCCGGCCCGGCCAGACCAAAGACGAAGACGCCGACCGGGACCCGCGCGTGCGAACCACGACCACTGTGGGGCTGGAGAGCAAGTCGCTGAGTACCCTCTCCTTCGGTTTGTCCTCGGTTCTTCACGCAGTCTGGCAGAAGCCCCAGGTTGCATTGGTCATGAACGTGGCCAATGGCTTTTTCCTTCCACTCCTCAAGCTTCGGGGAATACCCACTGTGGTGAATGTGGATGGAATTGAATGGGAACGCGCCAAATGGAGCCGTTTCGCAAAGTTCGTATTCCGGCAGGGGGCACGGCTGACGGCGCGTTACGGCACCATCCTGATCAGCGACTCGCGCGAAATCCAACGCCGCTGGAAACAAGACTTTGGCAGGGACAGCGTCTTCATTCCCTATGGAGCGAACCTCGAAAGTCCACATGAAATCGTGCCGGGCCTGGAACCGGACTCCTACGTGCTGATGGTTGCCCGGTTTGTTCCCGAAAACACTGTTTCCGAGTTCTTCCAGGCGGCCGAAGTCCTCGCCGAGCAGCATCCAGTGGTCATCGTCGGTTCCAGTGGCTACGGCGGAACGCTGGACGAAGCCGCACAGCGCCTGGGCGAGCACGCCAACGTCCAGTGGCTTGGCCACGTCAGTGACGACCAGAAGCTCCTGTCGCTCTGGCACCATGCAGGCGTCTACTTCCATGGCCACAGCGTGGGGGGAACGAACCCGGCACTGGTCCAGGCGATGGCATGCGGGGCGCCCGTCGTAGCGCGGCATACTCCCTACAACGCCGAGGTCCTGACAACGGAGGAACACCTGGTGTCACCGGACCCCGCAGCCATTGAGCAGGCATTGCGCCGGATGTTGAACGACCAGGACTTGAGGGCCAAGGCCAGGGCAGCAAACAGGGAACGGGCGGCGGTGCACTACAACTGGGAAGATGTTTGCACGGGTTATGAACTGACGCTCCAGGAAGCGATCCTGGCCGGGAAGAGGAGCCGACGGGGGGCACGGAAGTGACCTTTGGACTCCGGACAAACGGAATTCAAGTTCCCCGCCCTGCCCCGGCCGGGTGTCCGCGGGTCATTGTGGTAAACCCCCTGGGTATGGCGCTCAGCCATTACACCGCTGCCCTGGTGCAGCATCTGTCTGATGCAGGAATTGAGTCAGAACAGCTTTCTGTTCTCGAGCCCTCACAATCCGGAAAAAGCCGTCTGCACTGGCTGGCAGCCTATTCGCGGCTGCTCATGTCCGCGGGGCGGCAGGCACGCAAGGCGCACGCGCCTGAGAAGGTCCTTCTCACGTGGCCGGTACTCGGTTTCCTGGATCTCCTGATGGTCAAGGCCCTGTGTGGCCGCTCGGGAATCGTCATCTATCACGACCCGCGGCCACTCGTCCGGTCGGTAGGCAGCAGCCGTGCTGTCGCCCGCGCGGTGCGGCTGGTCCGGAACCGGCCCGCCACCGTGGTGCACAGCAAGGAAGCAGCGAAGGCCATGGAGGACGTGGGACTGGGGGATGGCCTCACGGTGCTGCCCCATCCGATGTTTCCTGCCACCGCCGCAGCCGGCGAGCCCGCGCCCGCCCATGGGACAGACACCAGGCCGCGTGTCCGCGTGCTCGGCCAGTACAAGGCTGACCGGGACGTTGGCCTGCTCGAGTCATTGGCAGGCAGGCTTGGCTCGAAGTACCAGCTCGACGTGGTTGGCCGCGGCTGGCCGGACGTGAAGGGCTGGAACGTCGACGCGCGCTTCGTCCCCGAGGCGGAACTCGATGAACTTATTGCAACCAGTGGCGCCATACTCATCCCGTACAAGCGGTTCTACCAAAGCGGGATCGCCGTCCGGGCACTCGAACGGGCCGTTCCGATAGTCGGGCGGGCCGGGACGAGCCTGCGGGAACTGTACGGGCCGCAATCCCGTCTCCTGGTTCCGGAGGCCGGGGGCGCGCCAGGGACGGAACCGGAAGTCGAAGCGTGGGCCTCCGCGATTGAACATGCCCTGGAACACGGAAGAACCGAAGCAGCGCTGGCCGCACAACGCTTCCACGAGGAGGCAACCAGGGGCTGGGCTTCCCTCGGCCCGCGCCCCTCTTCCCGATAGCCCGACCCTCCTTCGCGCGTTCCGGCTTCCTTCGCTACGGCCCGCGCTACGGTCCGGCTTCCTTCGCGCAGCCCCGATCCGCCTTCGCTACAGCCCGGCCTGATTCGCGCAGCCCACTGCCTTCGCGGCAGTCCGGCTTCGTAGCCGTGGATAACCATCAAGGATTGTCCCCATCCATGGGTACGGCCAGGAGCGAGCTCCCCGACTTGATGTCCGTGAATTGGTGTCCGACGCGGCCTGGGCCGATGGATGGGTGGATTGCCGACTCCGGATCCGCTGTCTCCGGTAGTCCGGACCGGAACGCGACGTGCCCGTTCGCAGCGCAGGAGGTGGGCGGTGGAGCGGAATTTGCTGTGGGGAGGTTGCCCTACAGGTGCTGCAGTGCCTGCCCACCCGCGGCGCTGTACGACGGCGGCGCCTGCCGCGGCGTCCTGAGGCCGAGGACTGCGCCTGCGGCCAGCCAAAGAACCGGAGTCGACGCAATCGACGACGCGGATTCGGACGAAGCCACGGCCAGGACGAAGGCAATCGTGAGCCAGACCGCAAGGCTCGCACCCCTCGGCACCCGGCGGAGCAGCTTCCAAATGCGAACAGTGAGCAGCAGTACGGCGATGATGATGGGCCAGCCCAGCCAGGCGAAATAAAGGCCCAGGAGGCTCTCGCTGCCCACGCCGGTGGACGCTCCTTCCAGTGCCGCCTGGTACCCGGTGGTGCCGAAGCCCAGCCCAAGGGGCGACTGCAGGCCCAGCATGAGGCCGGAGAACAGTCCGTCTGAGTGGCTCGCCGTATTGCCTTGCTCAACGAATGTCGAGAAGAGGTAGCCGCCAAGTCCGATGCCCACGAGCAGGCCGGCGTATTTGCCGATTCTTACCCAGATCAGATAGACCAGCGTCACTACGAGGAAGATCAGGATGCCGGCGCGGGCGTAGGCGAAGAAGAGGGACAAGCCGATTGCTGCCAGCATGCCGATCCGGGCGAAACCACGGAGCTTTGCGACGGCGGCAAATGCTGCCAGCCCCAGCAGGAAGCCCATAACCGGCGGGTTCATGAAGGGGCCACCCGGGCGGAGGGCCGCTTCGCCATCAGTGACGCCATCCGCGAAGTACGCGGGTGGAAGCCCCATCCTCATTCCTTTCGGGTTGCCGCCAACAACGTTCAGGTAGTACCAGGCGGGATCAATCAGCGGAGCCTGCTTGATCTCCTCTACGATGACCCACGCCACTGTCAGGGCGCCGAAAACCAGCAGCCAGCTGACCACCTTGGACCACTGGATGAGGTCCCGGTACACGTAGCCTGCGAAGACGAGCCCCAGGGGCATGAGTACCTGCCGCGCCTGGGCGATGCCGATTCCACTGTCCGGAGAACGAATGAACCCAATAGCCACGAACAGGACCAGGAGCAACAGCAGCCCAAGGGCCCTTTGCAGCCGCCTGTCCGAAGCGGTGAAAGCCCTGATGACGGCGGCCAGAACCAGGACGGCGACCGGAACGTCATCAACGTATTGGAAAGCACTCGAGTGGGTGAGGCTGAGCAGGGGCGCCTGGGACCACCCTGCGGCGATCACCAGCCCGATAAGCACATGGTAGGAGCGCCCCAGGATCAGCGCGAGACTGATCAGTGCCAAGGCGACCACAAGGGAAAGCAATTGCACGGGTTGGTCGCTCCTCTGCTTATCGGTCATGACGCCCAGGTGGCTTCAAGAGGCCCGAAGCGGCCCGGCGTCGCGGCGAATGGTCCGCACTTTCACCGTAGGTGCACGGCGAGGCCGCCACTAGGCCAACCCCGGCCGGTTTGTGGGTATCCGCATGACGTCTGCGGACGGGCAGTCCCGCCATTGCAGGGAACTACAAGGACTGAAGATCCTGCCCGGTGCAGAGAGCGGCGGCGACTGCGTTCCTCCAGTACGCGACGAAAGGCGCAACAGCCTCCCGGGCATCACGTTCCCTGCGCAGCACCGCGATCTGGTTTCCAAGGCGGTCAAGGACGGCGGGGTCCGTAATGGTCTTGTATGCGGCTTCTGCAAGCGCCGGAACCGAGGCGGGCACCACCACGAGGCCCCCCGCCCTGGCGGCTTCCCCCAAAGTCCCGGCGTCAAAACCGATCACCGGAGTGCCATAGGCAAAGGCCCGGGAAACCACGCCCGATGCCGGCAGCATCTGCCCGTAAAAGCGGCTCGTCTTGTCGTAAGGCAGCAGGATGGCCCGCACGGATTCAAAAAAAGCGTCCTCCTGGGCGCCCTCAACAGCACCAAGGATGGTAACTCCAGGCACGGGAGGAAGTTTCTCCGTTCCGCGGCCGGCAACAATGACTTCCACATCGCGGGGAATTCCGTGGCGCAGCTCAACGAGCCTTTCAAACCCTTTGCCCTTGGCTGCGTGGCCATAAAGTCCGACGGCGAGCGGCCGGTCCGGGAGCGGCGCAAGAGAAGGCCTGGGCGGGACGAAATGTACCGCGGGCATCACCGGAGAGCCCGGGAAAGTCTGCCGGAGTGCGCCGGCTCCGACCTCGCTGAGCGCGAAAAGGGCGGTGTTCCGCAGCAGCAGCCTTTCCAGCCATGCGCTGACGGGACGAAGCGGCAGGTGGATTCCGTGCTGGAGAAGTTTGCTCTTCGCGACCGGCTTCAGCCGGAAGGGCCACCAGACCGCCCACGGGGGGTCGTGCACGGTTGCCGTGGTGATGACACTGGCGCCGCGGCCGGCGAGGAGCCAAAAAGGAGCCAGCGACGCCGCGGACAACTCGAAGTGGAGTACCACCGGGCCGCGGGAAAGGGACGTGCCTATCTCCGCGGAGAGCTGTTTCCGGTAACGGAACAAATCAAGAATCCCGGCGCTGCCCGGGCCAAAGGTTCTGACCTCGCGATAGGAGGAAAACAGCGGGGCGGCAGCGGCGGCAAATTCCCCTGCATAATCTCCGACCCCGCCGGAATTCTCCTGCGGCGCGACAAGAATGAGCGTTGCCGGAATTGGCTCATTGTTACTTATGGGAACTGCGTCTGCTTTGTTCACGATTCTCCGCATACGCCAAAAGACGGTAATTTCGGGGGAAACTAATCCTGGTCAAGTTTATCCGGCGGCAGCGCGCACCGGCAGTGTGCGGGACCGGTTATGGGGAAAACCCCTAATCCCACAAACATTTCCCCGTCCGGGCCCCCGGGCCGCACATCGGCAGTAGTCTGCTGCAATGTGGCCACAGGAAGGCTCCGAACCATGACCAACGTCGCTGGTGGACTTGCCCGCGTCGGCTTCCGGGGAGCCGTCTGGCAAGGGCTCGCGCTCATCTCCGGCAAGGGCATCGTGCTCCTCACGACGATCGTGCTGGCGCGCCTCCTATCGCCGGAACAGTACGGCCTCGTGGCTGCGGCGCTGGTCCTCATGGCCTACATGGAGACCATCGCCGACGCCGGCGTGGCCCAGGCCCTGGTTTACCTGCCTGCCTCGGGGGTAGCGGCGCGCTCAGCGCTGCTCGTTTCGGTGGTCCTGGGTGCAGGCCTTGCGGTCCTGGCCATTATCGCTGCGCCCTGGATCGGCGGGCTGTTCCAGCTGCCCGACGTCGAACCCCTGGTGAGGGTGTTGGCCATCTCCCTGCTCGCCACCGCACTTGGGGCCGTCCCGGAAGCGCTGCTCCGGCGCGACCTGCAATTCAAGAAGCTGGCCGTGGCGCCCGTCTGCCGGGCACTGACCACAGGTGCCGTCAGCCTCACGCTCGCCTTCGCGGGCTACGGGGCTTTCTCCCTGGCAGCCGGCACTGCAAGCGGATCGGTTGCCTACGCTGCCACGTGTTGGTTCCTGATACGGCGCGACGCCCCGTGGCAGCTCTGGCGCGTAGCGAAGGACGCGATCCGCGCCACCCTCAAGTTCGGCGTCCCGGTGGCCGGCAGCAATCTGCTGGCCCGGCTGATTTTCGACATCGACTACGTGATCATTGCCTCGGTACTGGGTGCACAGGCCCTGGGTTACTACACCCTGGCCTTCCGACTCCCTGAAGCGCTGATCATCAATGTCTTCTTTGTGCTTTCCACCGTCCTGTTCCCCCTCTATACGCAGGTGCAGGACCAGCCGGGACGCCTGCGTGAAGGCTACCTGAAGGGTGTACGGATCCAGTCCCTCTACGGGATGACGTCCGGCGTTGGCCTGGCGGTCCTGGCACCGGTGATTGTCCCCCTGGTGTTTGGTTCGAAGTGGAGCGACTCAGTGGTGCCGCTGGTGTTCCTGTCCCTGTATGCCGCGGCTCGCTCCCTGGGGGCCGGCGCCAACGACGTGTACAAGGCCATAGGCCGTCCGGGACTGTCCATCACCTTCTCCAGCGTCAGGTTGGCAGTGTTGGTGCCGGTCCTGATCCTGTCCACCCAGTGGGGCATCGTCGGCGTCGCATGTGCGCAGATGGCCACGGCAGTGCTGTTTGCCTTCGGCATGCAGGCGGTGGCGGCAAGGGTCCTGGGAATTGGAGCGCGGGCCCTGCTCCGCGCAATCCTGCCTGCGCTGGCGTGCAGCCTCGCGGTGGTCCTGGCGGGACTGGAAATCCTCCTGCTGCCCTACCTTGGCGGCCTGCCCACCGCCGCTTTGGTACTGGTCACCTCGGTGGCTGCCGTCTACCTCGTCCTGCGCCTGGGCTTTGCGTCACTCCACGACGAGCTGGTGGTCCTCCTCCGCCGTCGCTGACGGGCCGCTGTTGGACCGGCGGCGCAAGGCCCCGAATTTTTACCAGGAATTCGGCAGGGATCAGCGCGGCGTCCAGGCCGTCACGGCGTGCCGCCAAAGCCAGAAGTCACGGTCAGCGGTGACTGCCGCCTGCAGGTGCCCGGTGTCGCCGCCGTACGTCCCCTCGCCGTTGAGCCGGTAGGCAAGGGTGGCCGCCGAACGCGCCCACGTGGCGATGACCAGGTAGGGAAGCAGCCCGGTGTCCACGTTCCGGAGCCTGAGGTGCTCCGTCACCGACGACACCGCCCATCCGCCGGGACTGAAGGCGTTGTTGAAGGCCTGGAGCTGGAGCTGGCGGGACGACAACGCCTGCTCCCGCGACTGGCCGACGTACTGCAAATAGAAGATCAGGTCATGGGCCGGCAATCCATCGAGGCGGGAACGCTCCCAGTCAACAACCTGAAGGCGGCCGTCGGGCTGGAGAAACAAGTTCTGGTAGCTGAGGTCGCCGTGTTCCACCACGGCCGGAAGCTGCTCCGACCGCAACGGCGCCAACGCCTGGTGTGTGAGGTCGACGAGGGCGGCCACTTCCGTCTGCCCCGGGAACAGCGAGGCAAGCGCAGCCAAGGGACGGCCTACTGTGCGCTCGTACCAATCCGGGTTTTCCGCGACCGGCCTGGTGCAGGGCAAGCCGGCGACGAAATCCATCCCGGCCTGTACTGCCCTGGCGAAGTCTTCCACAACCCGCCGGGGCTCCAACAGATCGCCGCCGACGGCCGTTTCGATGAGCACTGTCTGTCCGCCGACGTCCAGCACCCCGACTACTTCCGGAGCACCTTGCCCCGACCCCACGCCCAAGGACTTGAGCTCAAGGAGCACGTCAGCCTCTTTTCGTACGCTGGCGTTGTCCCCGGGTTGGCGGGGGACTTTGACTACCAGGGTTGGGCGGGCCGCACCTTCAGCAAAGACCAGCGCCACAACGTGCCGTGACGTGACGAACTGCGGTGTCAGCAGGAGGGTGGTCCACTTGCGGGGAACGCCGAACCGGGCAAGCCCAAGATCCCCGTAATGGTCGGCAAGCAGCTGGTCAATGTAGTTCACGCGGAGTCCTTCCCGGGCGCTGCCTCCGGCCACCGACCGATTACCGTTCCGGCTGGAGCGGCGACATCGAACAGGCCCAGGGTCAATGCCAGGCCGGCCACTGCAGCCTTGGCCTTGCCAAAACGGGCGCCGGAGTAATGGGCCAAGGTATCCCGGACGGCGGCCACTGACGCTGTGGGCACCAGGCGTTCCGGTCCTTCGAACCTGGGCACATGCCAATAGACGGCCACATCTTCAAAACCCAGTTTCTCCATGGCCCGCTTCCACCCCGCAAGGGTACGCGGGCCGGAACGTGGTCCGAACGAGCTCTGCACCTGCACGCACACCCATCCGTTCGGGCGGAGGGAGGCAGCGGCCACTTCGACCAGGGCGAGGTCCGGCCGGGACAGCAGAACGGTATCGAGATCGGGCACCGCCGCCCGCTCTTTGCCGGCTTCGATGCTGCGGGCGGCAGGATCCAGCAGGCTGATGGCGGCTACTGCCTCGGGGCTGATCCTGCCGCCGTAACCAACTTTCCCTGTTTTGCCCTGGGGAAGCAGGAAGCGCCAGTCCATCAGCATCCACTGGTGCAGGGGAATGGGGTCCGGGTCTGCCGGCCCCGCCGTCTTTTCGCCGCTCACGACCTTCCAGAGAAGTTCGGACGCCTTGCGTCGAACCCGGGATTCGGATTCACTGGCATCGATGATGCGCGCCGAAGGAAGGTGTGCTGCCAGCTCCAGATAGGCGTTCCGCCACTCCTCGAGTACCTCGGGGCTGTGTTCGCCTTTACGGGCGTACATCACCTCGCCGGGCACATCAAGCACCAGGACAAGGTCCGGCCGCGGTTGGACGTACAGCGCCAGGTCATCCGAGAGCCTCCGCAGCCGGCTCTTCGCCTGCCCGCCGCCAAGCATCCCGTCCTGGGCCAGCCGGTCCAGGAGCACCAGCCTCCCCCGCAGGGACTGGTACCTCGCCGTGAATCCCCCTCGAAGGATGCGGAACACCTTCCTGCCGAGGATGCCGCCCGGGACCTTTGCGATCCACCGGTCGGAAGGGCTGCTGGCCCAGAGGCCCATGTAGACGTATGACGAGGGCAGCGGGCAATGGGAGCGCAGGCCGTGGAGCAGCGTCGTTTTGCCGGCTCCATCCGGGGCAAGGACCCCGATGACAGGCCCCGCTCCCTGAAGACGCGGGCCAACACGCCGCAGGGCATGGTGGGCCAGGCCGACCAGCCTGGGCGGGCGCGCACTCCCCCGCCACCGGGACTTCATCCCCGCGGCGAATGCAGGCACCTCATGGAACCTGCCGGACTGCAACACATCCAGAAGGGCTGCGGCGGTTCCTTTCCCCAGTTTGCGGTCCACAAAGGCCGCCACAGGGTCCGTGGCCGATGCCAACACGCGGGCGGCCCTCGCAGCTTCCACTCTTCCGGGGGCTATTTCGCCCTTGTCCAGGACCAGGTGCAGGATGTGGAGCCAGGCCTGGTCAGCGGGGTCCGGCAGCCACAAGGGACCCAGACGGACCCTCCGCCGCAGGCAACCCTCCGCAAGCCCCGTGCCAAGTTCCTGGAACCGCCCGAAACTGATGTCCGAAACAATGTCGAGCTTGAGCCAAAGATCATCGCCGGGAAAGTACCGGAAGTAGAAACGGTGGCTGCCGTGGCCCAAGGCCCGGACGCGGCGGAACCCCACGCCGTCAAGAAGGTCGTCCAGGCCGCGCACCATTTCCCGGGGAACAAGGATGTCCACGTCCCCTGCAGGGCGGAGCAAATCATTCTCGCCCCTCAGCACCACCCATGGCAGGCCGGTGCTTTCCAAAGCCGCCAGCGCTGCTTCCAGGCCGCGGTGCACCTTCGGGATGGGCCGGCCATCCTGGACCGGCCGACGTCCGCCATTCAATTCCGCCTTGGTAAATGAGGCCGGCAGGTGGGGAGACACTGACAATTTACTCACCCTTCATGACAGTCCGAAACACGGAACACGCAGGTGTCCCGCCGGCGCAGCGGCCGTTCCGGGAGACTATGCCCAGGCTGCTCCAGTATCACGAGTAGAAGGTACTCACTTTTTCTGCAGGTGGGTTCCCACACTACGCAGGTAAGGGGCCTCCCGGCGGCAATCAGGGCTGGCACGGGGATGTGCGCATGCAGCAAACCATTAGGTAGGGGAGTGCGGGAACAGCGGGGCTTAGGTAGGTAGGGGCATGCCCCGCCATCTTGAGCAAAAGCGGGGGCGATCTTGAGCAAATCCAAAGCAGGATCGTATGGCGCGGCTTTCATTTTCGCGGCTATATTCTCATCTACGGCTGGGTACCGTGCCCGAGGCAGTACGCTGAGGGCCCCCGCCCTGAAGGTTATTCACCTGACTTCCAGGACGGTGAGCTCGCTTTTTAAAACGGGCTGTGTCAAAAACTACAACCGAAAGAATGCCGGTCTCCTTCTTCGAGAATTGGGGACCCATGTCTTTATTAGGCCGAAACAAGGAATTGGATAGGGTCCTGTCCGTAATCCGCGGACCCAAGGACGCCGCCTTGGCAGTCACCGGCGGACATGGGGTGGGGAAGTCCGCGTTGCTTTCAGAAATTCCCACACTCTCCGAATACCGGACGGTCTTCCTGGGAGCCACCGCATTCGAATCGGACTGGCCCCTGTCCGGACTGACCGCCCTCCTCAACGCCATGGACGATCCCGTACTCAACAGGATTTCGGATGAGCTGCTGCGCGACGCGGCCGGAACCCTGGATGTGCCGGCGATCTCCTCACTGCTCCTCAACGGCCTGCACCAGCGCTCATCCGCCCGGACCGTCATCGTGATCGACGACGCCGACCAGCTGGATCCGTGCAGCCAGGCGGTCATCGGATTCCTTGCCCGCCGCCTGGCGGGAACCGACATCGCCTTGGTCGTTTGCCTGCGCGATGATAACCCGGCCAGTCCGTTCAGCGGCCTGCCCGTGCTGTGCCTTCAGCCGCTGAACTACAGCGATACCGTACGGATGTTGGAGGCCATCCCCACCAAGCAGGCAACGACGGCTGTTGCACACGCCGTAGCCGCCGCCAGCCGCGGAAACCCGCTCGCCGCCGTCGAACTCCACAGCCGGCTCCTGGAGCGGCACGCGGAGGGCAAATTCGCGCTCCCGGTCCCGTTGCCCTGCAAGGGCAGCTTTGAGGCGGAATTCGCCTTGCTTGTCGGCGGACTCAGCGCACCCGCCCGTCACCTCCTGGACATCCTGTCCCTTTCGTACCGGAGCGACATCCCCAGCCTCGAAAAGGTCATGCCGGACGTCTGGGCCGGCCTGGACGAACTGCTGACCCGCGGGATAGTCCGCCGGACGGGCCCGTATGTCGGAATCCGCGACCAGCTGCTGCGGGGCTACATTTTTGCCTCCATGACGCCGGCCGTCCGGACGGCCAGCCACCGCGCCTTGGCGGAAGCCTCGGCTGACACCGATCCCTACGCCCGCAGGTGGCACCTCAGTTTCACGGCGTTGGAACGCCAGACACCCTTCGGCCTGCTTCGCCACGCCGTAGACCTGATACGGGGCGGCGAGGTGGCTTTCGCCGTCGAATACGTGGAACGCGCGCTGAGCATCAATCCCTGGGAGGCGGAAACGGCAGCCCGGCTGGCCACGGTAGCTGAGCTGCTGTTCAACCGCGGGGAGTTCGTCTATGCCAGGCGCTACCTGGAGTGGGCCCAACGGATTACCCGAAACCCCGCCCTGATCCTGCGGCTGACGGGCCTCTCCTTTGAGATCGACTTCATTCAAGGGGCAGCAGTGCGTTCAAGCATGGTGCTGCGCCTGGTGAAGGAATTCGGCCAACACGACCCGTCCTTCGCCGCGAACCTCCTGGCCGTCGCTGCCATCTACTATGCCGAGCGGTGGGAACTGGCCGACGCACGCGAACTGCTTGGCTATGCCAAAAACTTCCAGGATTCCGCATCCGCGGCATGCCTGGAGATCGAAGGACAGGCGGAGCTGCTGACCGAATGCATCAGCGGCAGCAGCGAACACCTGGGCCGCAAGCACAACCCGGAAGGCGAAAGCAGCCTTGCCGCACTCCTGGTCCAGGGCCGGGCACTCAGCTACGCGGAGCGCTATGACCACGCACAGGAAATCTTTGCCCGGGTCCGTGCCTCCCAGGAATCCGCGCATGCCAACTGGCGGGAAACCGCACTGTTCCTGGCGGCGGACAACGAGATCAGGGCCGGAAACATCAGGGCAGCAGTCAAGCTGATCGATGAACTGGAGGTCCGCGAACCACAGCTTAAGTACTTGCGCGGAATGCGGCATGTCTTCCGCGTCTGGAAGGCGCACGCGCTGGGCGACGAGGCCCTGGCCCACACGTATGCGGCCGAGGCCCAACGCCACGCCGGCGCGGACAGCCACCCCGCAGTCACGGCGCAGCTTGCGGCATGGCAGGGCCACTTCGCCCTGCTCCGGGGCGATCTCGCCGAGTCGCTTGCCCAACTGTCGCGGGCAGCCGAAATTGGCCTGCGCTTCAGCAGTCCCACCCTGCTGCGGTGCGACGCGGACCTCGTGGAAGTACTGGTCCGGCTGGGACGCCACCGCGAGGCCACGCAGGCACTGGTGAACCTCGAGAGCCGCTCCGTGGGCCTGCGGTCCCCGTGGCTGATGGCTGCGGTTGCCCGCAGCCGCGCGATCCTTGCCGACGGGGAGCAATCACTGCAGCTGTTCGCCCAGGCACTGGAGGGACGGAATGCACGCGATTCCCTGCTGGAGCGGGCCAGGACCATGCTGGCCTACGCAGAACGGCTGAAGGCCCTGGGCCGGCTGCGGGATGCCCGTGACGGGATGCTGCGGGCGAAGGTCATGTTCGACGAGATCGGCGCTGACGCGTGGGTCCAGCAGGTGGATGCGTTGCTGCTCGATGAAAGGGTGGAGGCACCAAGCCAGCAGGGGAACCCTGCCCTGCTGCTCCTCGCCGACCATGAACGCGTGCTGGCGAAAATGGTTGCCCGCGGAATGCGGAACAAAGAAATCGCCGCCACGCTCTTCGTTTCGGTGCGGACCGTGGAAGTACGGCTGACGGCCATTTACCGCAAACTCGGAGTTGAATCGCGGGCCCAGCTGACGGCCCTCGCGGCGAGCAAGGCAAAACCCGTCATGGAGCCGTACGTACTGCCTGTTCTCTGAGTGCAGCCGCAGCTTCTGCTGCAATCCGCATTTTCCACAATGTTCCTTGGCGGGGCCCACAAGCCGGCCGCCGAAACACTGCTCACCTTGTTTTCCGCAGCTAGTTTTGACTCACAGTCACAAGACCGGTGGACACACCGTAAGGGGTTACCTTGGCAGAAGTACCCATTACCCGACAGCGGCGCCCCATCCCATGGCGCACGATTCCGTACGAGGCGAAGCCCTCCCTGATCGCGGGCAGCCTTGCAGGGGAGCGTCCCGTCCCTGCAGTGCGGCCCGGTCCGGCCCGGCCGGCCAGCGTCCTCGCCCCGGCCCTGAACCGCAAAGCGTCAGCCGACTGGATCTCCACCCACATCAACCTCCTGCGGGTGACCGACTCCCTGATGGTGGCGGGTGCGGTGTACCTGGGTTCCATGGCCGCCGGCGGCGGAACACTCCTTGACGGAACCAGCGCGGGACCGGCGGCCGCGGTGGCGGTCATCTGGATGGCCGCCCTGGAAATCAACAGGACCCGGGATTCCAAGGTCCTGGGCGTCGGGGCCGACGAGTACAAGCGCGTGGCCGCCGCAACGTTCCGGGTTTTCGGTTTGCTGGCGATGGCCGCCGTCGTGTTCTCGATCAATGGCGGCTCCGCCCTCGTGACCGTATCGCTGCCCCTGGGGATCACTGCCTTGACCGCCAACCGCTGGCTGTTCCGCCGCCGGCTGGCAACCGAGAAGGCCAAGGGCCGGCACCTGTCCCGCGCCATCGTGGTGGGTGAGCCTGAGGACGTGCGGTACGTGGTCCACCAGATCAGGAAGAAGTCAGGGCCCGTCTACCAGATCCTGGGTGTCTGCCTGCCAGGCTCCCGCCGGGGGGCAAAATTTCGGGTGGACGATGAGATCGTTCCCGTCCTGTCCTCAACCGATGACATCCCCAGGACCGCCAGGCTGGCGACGGCGGACTCCGTGATCATCGCCGGCCCCCTTCCGGGCGGGAACCGGTTCATCCGTGAGCTGGGATGGCAGCTGGAGGAGTGCTCAGCGGAAATGGTGCTGGCGGCAACCCTGACGAACGTTGCAGGGCCAAGGATCCATTGGCGGCCGGTGGAAGGCCTTCCGCTGATGCACGTCGACATCCCGCAGTACTCGGGTGGAAAACACATCCTCAAGCGGGTGGTGGACGTGGCCCTTGCCGGCTGTGCGCTGCTGGTCCTGTCGCCGGTGCTCCTGCTCCTGGCCGCCATCGTGCGCCGGGACAGCCCGGGCCCCGTCCTGTTCCGGCAGGAACGCGTCGGAAAAGACGGGCGGACGTTCGGTATGTACAAGTTCCGGTCCATGGTGGTGGACGCCGAGGAACGCCTGGCACACCTGAACACCAGCAACGAGGGCGCAGGCGTGCTGTTCAAGATGCGTGAAGACCCGCGGGTGACTAAATGCGGACGGTGGATGCGGAAGTACTCGCTGGACGAGCTGCCGCAGCTTTGGAACGTCTTTACGGGCGACATGAGCCTGGTGGGCCCGCGTCCGCCCCTTGCCCGCGAAGTCAACGGCTACGAGCGCCACACCCACAGGCGCCTCCTGATCAAGCCAGGCCTCACCGGCCTCTGGCAGATCAACGGACGGTCTGATCTTTCCTGGGATGAAGCGGTGCGGCTGGATCTGTACTACGTCGAGAACTGGTCCATTGCAGGGGACCTGCTGATCCTGTGGCGGACGTTCCGCGCGGTGGTCCAGCCCTCGGGCGCTTACTGAGGTATTGAGGAAGAGGAAGCCATGGAGCCCTGGGAAAGTACTGTAAGCCTGGTCCACGCAGTTCCGCGCAAACTCCGGGCCGCGGTGGTGGGTACAGGATCGCGTGGCGCCGGCCTGGCCAAAGCTTTCCAGGCCAGTCCGGACTGGGAACTGGTGGCGGTCTGCGACGCGGACCCCCTCAGGGCCGCGCGGCTTTCGCGCAAGCTGGATGATGTTCCAAGCTTTGCGGCGATTGACGAACTGCTGGACTGCGTCGAACTGGACGCGGTGGCGATCGCCACCTCCCACCGTGCCCTTTACGGGACAGTGATGACCGCGTTGCGCGCCGGCAAACATGTCCTGGTGGAAGAACTGCTCGCCGACAGCCTCGAACGTGGACGCGAAATGGCGGCGGAAGCGGAAAGCGAAGGCGTGGTGCTCCTGGCCAAGAGCGCGGCCTCCTTCGACCCGGCCGTCCAACGGATGCAGAAAGTGGTGGACAGCGAAGCCCTCGGCGAGATCCTGTTCATCGAGGCCCGGCGGACCGAAACCGGCCTGGCCCAGGCTGACCGTGACGTGTTCTGGGACCTTTCCCCGGACAGCCTTGCAGTCCTGGACCACGTGCTCCCGGACGGCCTCAACCCCCGGGGTGTGTCAGCCTTTGGGGGCGACCCGCTCGGCACCGGCCGCGACTGCGTGGGCCACGTGTACTTCAGGCTTCCCAACGACGCACCGGTGCATCTTCACATCAACAGGTTGAGCCACGTGAAGAGCCACCGGCTGGTCATCGCAGGCACCCGGCTGACGCTGGCCTGGGATGCCCTGGTGGTCCAGGAGCGACTGCGCCTCCTCAACCCTGGACTGTTGGGCGGACAACCCCGCACCGCACCCTATTGGGCAGAACCCATCCTGCTCCAGCAACAGGACGATGAAGTGCCGGTGTCGGTGCTGGACGCGGAGAACCGTGCCCGGCTGGCCACTGAGCTTGCCCACTGCATCCGCGGCCAGCGGAAGGCGGGCTCGCCCAATGCGCCGGCGCTGCGCGTGCTGTCAGTCCTGGAGGCTGCCACCCGGAGCCGGGCCCTGGACGGGCAGGCGTCCGCCGCCGTTGCGCCACCACCGGACGGACAGGAACCCGCCGGCACCGGGCATAAGAGCACTTTGTGGTCCACGTGAAGGAAAATACCGGCCCCCATCCTGCTCCTCCCAAGAAAGTTGGTGCCCCGTGGCCACGGAATCCGTCGTCGCCCGCATAGAAGTCACGAAGCCGTGGCTGGGGCAGGAGGAAGCCCACGCCCTTGCCGATGTCGTCTACTCGGGCTGCGTAACCCAGGGCCCGAAGGTCAAAGAGTTCGAGGCAGGCTTTGCACTCGCCCACGGTGCCCGTTTCGCGGTGGCCACCTCAAGCTTCACAACAGCCCTGCACCTGGCCCTGGTGGTGGCGGGAATAGGCCCGGGCGACGACGTGGTGGTGCCTTCCCTGACCTTCATCGCCGCGGCCAACGCCGTGACCTATGTGGGTGCCCGTCCGGTCTTCTGCGACGTCGACCCCGCCACGGGGAACGTGACCGCGGAAACCATCCATGCCGCCCTGACCCTGGACACCCGCGCGGTGATCGTGGTGGACCAGGCGGGGGTTCCGGTGGACCTGGATCCGATCCGGGCATTGTGCGACCGCCATGAGATCACGGTGATCGAGGATGCAGCCTGCGCCGCGGGCTCGCGGTATAAGGGCAGGCCGGTGGGCGCCGGAGCAGATGTGGCTGTCTGGTCCTTCCATCAAAGCCACATACTGACCACCGGTGAAGGCGGCATGCTCACCACCCGCAGGGCCGACTGGGCAGTCCGTGCCCGCGCCCTGCGGGAACATTCAAGCAACCTGGCCGTCCTGGACAGTGGGGAATCGTGCCTGTCACCACGGGAAGTCTGCCTGGAAGTCGGCTTCGACTACCGCATGACGGACCTCCAGGCGGCCGTCGGCATAGTGCAACTGAAGCGCCTGCCGGAAATGGTGGAGCGGCGCCGTAAGATCGCCGGCACGTACATTGAGGCACTGGCAGGCCTGAAAGGTTTGCGGATTGTCTCCGATCCGCCCTACGGCACCACCAATTTCCAGTCCTTATGGCTGGAAGTCCTGCCAACGTTCCCCGCCACCCGGGAAACGCTGCTGGGAAGGCTCGCCGAAGCCGGAATCACCGGCCGCCGGGGGCCCTACGCGGCCCACCGCCAGCCGGCCTACCGGTGGCGGGACACCGGCAATGCCTCGCTCCGGGGCACCGAGCGGCTGAGCGACCGGACCCTGGTGCTCCCGGTATTCCATGAAATCGACACGGCCAGCATCAACCGGGTCATCAACGCAATCAGGAACACGGCCCACCCGGTGGGCTCGTGAGCGAGCTGATCCTCGTTGCAGCGAGCGGCCTTGCCCGCGAAGTCCTTGCCATGGTGCGCAGCAGCGGCCAGTACGACGTTGTGGGCTTGCTGGACGATGACGAGGAGATGGCCGGCGTCACGGTGGACGGGGCCCCGGTCCTGGGGACCATCGATGACGCCACCAAATACACGCACGCCTTCCTGCTGGTGTGCCTGGCGTCCAGCAAGGAGCGCGAATCCGTGGTGCAGCACCTGGCCTCCCTGGGGATCCAGGAGTCGCGGTACGCCACCGCCGTCGATCCCTCCGTGCAGTACCCGGAGGGCTGCCGGATCGGGCGCGGCAGCATCCTGATGCGCAACGTGACGCTCACGGCTGCCGTGACGCTGGGTGCGCACGTGGTGGCCATGCCCTCGGTGACGTTTTCGTACGACGACGACGTGTCAGACTTTGCGACGTTCGCTGCGGGCGTTTCGCTGGGCGGCGGCGTCCGGGTGGGGAGGGCTGCCTACCTGGGCTTGAACTCCAGCGTCCGGGAAAGGACGTCCGTGGGGGATTACGCCACCATCGGAATGGGCGCGGCGATCCTGAGCAACGTGCCCGACGGCGAAACCTGGGTTGGTGTTCCCGCCCACCAGATCGACCACGACGTGTTCAACTACCGCAGGGCCCGCTAGGGCTGCGCCCCGGGTGTGGACTAAAGCCCGGTGCGGAAGAACAGCTCCGTGACGGTGGCCAGGCGCAGGGGATCCTCCACCCCGCACAGTTCCCGGGCCGAGTGCATGGAGAGCAGCGGCACGCCCACGTCCACCGTCCGGATGCCCAGGCGGGTTGCCGTCAGCGGTCCAATGGTCGAACCGCAGGGCATGGCGTTGTTGGACACGAATTCCTGGTACGGCACGCCCGACTCAGCGCAGAGCCGCGCCCAGAACGCCGCCCCAAAGGCATCCGTGGCATAGCGCTGGTTGGCATTGATCTTCAGCAGCGGGCCGCCATTCAGGACGGGGTGGTTGGCGGGGTCGTGCCGCTCGGCATAGTTCGGGTGGACCGCGTGGCCGGCGTCGGCTGACAGGCAGAACGACGCCGCCAGGGCCTGCCGCCGTTCGCCCACCGTCGCGCCGAGGCCGTCGGAGATGCGCACCAGCACGTCCTCGAGGATGGGCCCGCAGGCACCGGAGCGTGAATTGGAACCGATTTCCTCATGGTCGAAGGCGGCAAGCACGGCAATGGGGGCCCCCGCCGAAGCCCCGGAACCGGAAGCGTGCGCGATGAGCGCCGCAAGGCCGGCGTGGGTGGCGGAAAGGTTGTCCAGCCGCCCGGACGCGAAGAACTCCCCCTTGCCGCCGAAAACCGCTGGTGCCTGCGTGTCTGCGATGACGACGTCGTACCCGCCAATCTGTGCCGGGTCCACGTCCGCGCCCTCCACGCAGGAAGCCAGGACGGCCAGCAGGTCGGCGCCCGCAGGGTCACCAAGCCCCCACACCGGATTCATGTGCCGCTGCTTGTCCAGGGTGAGCCCCTCGTTGACGGCCCGGTCCAGGTGGATCGCCAGCTGCGGGAACCGGAGCAGGGGCCCGGTGGCTGCCAGGTGTTCCGTTCCGTCCAGCATCACCAGCCGGCCGGCGAGCCGCAGTTCCCGGTCAAGCCAGGAATTCAGCAGCGGCCCGCCGTACACCTCCACGCCGGCCTGGAGCCAGCCGTAGGCCCCGGTGGTGGGCTTGGGCTTGAGCTTGAAGGACGGCGAATCCGTGTGGGCGCCGAGGATGTTGAATCCGGTGGCCGGACCGGCGCCCTCGGGGACAACCCATGCGATGAGGGCGCCGTCACGGATCACGAAGAACCGGCCCGCCCCGCCTTCCCACGGCTGCAGCTCGTCCAGCCGGATGAACCCGGCTTCCTCGAGCCGCCTGCCGCCCTCGGAGGCAGCGTGGAAGCTCGACGGCGACGCGGTGACGTAGGTGCCAAGGTCGCGGACGTGGTCTGCAGCGGAGGAAGGCAAAGGCATGGTCCCGAGTCTAGTGCCGGGCTTCCTCCGCCGGGGTTCCGGCGGTTGCCAGAGCCGGCTGGGCGGTGCCCTTCCGGCGGTACCGGAAGACTCCCACGCCCACCACGACGGCGGCCAGCGCCAGGGAGAGCAGCAGCGACTCGCGGGTGGACTCCACGATGACCATGCCGATCAGCAGGGCCACGATGCTGATGATGGCGGCCCAGGTGAGGTAGGGGAAAAGCCACATCTTCAACTGCAGGTCGTTGCCTGCCGCGCCCATCCGGCGGCGGAGGATCAGCTGGGAGGCGGAGATGACCAGCCAGACGAACAGGGCGATCGCACCGGAGGTGTTGACCAGGAACAGGAAGACCGTGTCGGGAGCGATGTAGTTCAGGCCCACCGTGACAAAGCCGACCACGGTGGAGGCCAGCACAGCGGCCGCGGGGACGCCACGGCCGGAGATGCGGGTCCACGAGCGGGGTGCGTCGCCGCGGGTCGAGAGCGAGAAAAGCATGCGGCTGGCGGTATACAGGCCGGAGTTGAGGCAGGAAAGGACCGAGGTCAGCACCACGACGTCCATGATCGTGCCGGCACCGGGAATGCCGAACAGCTCGATGACTGCAACGTAGGGGCTCTTGGCCACGGAGGCGGAGTTCCACGGCAGCAGGGTGACCACCACGGCGATGGAGCCGATGTAGAAAACGAGGATGCGCCAGACCGTGGACTTTACGGCCTTCTTCACCGCGTCCACCGGGTTCACGGATTCGCCGGCGGCGATGGTGGCGATTTCCGCGCCGAAGAAGGAGAAGACGACGACGAGGATGCCGGCCAAAACTGCGCCCGGGCCGTTGGGCATGAAGCCCCCGTTGTCCAGCAGGTTACTCAGGCCGGGGGCCGGAACGCCGGGGATGAGGCCCAGGATGGCGGCGGCGCCGAAGATCAGGAAAAGGACGATCGCCGCGACCTTGATGGAGGCGAACCAGAACTCGAACTCGCCGTAGGACTTCACGGATCCGAGGTTGGTGAGCGTCAGCAGCACCATGAGGACAAGGGCCCACACCCACTGGTCGATGCCGGGAACCCACCGGTGCATGATCGCTGCACCTGCGGTGGCCTCGATGCCCAGGACGATGATCCAGAACCAGGCATAGAGCCAGCCGATGCTGAACCCTGCCCAGCGGCCCAGCGCCTTGTCTGCATAGGTGGAAAAGGATCCTGTTTCCGGGTTCGCAGCCGCCATCTCGCCCAGCATGCGCATCACCAGGATGACCACAAGGCCGGCGGCAGCGTAGGCGATAAGGATGCCGGGTCCGGCCTGCTGGATCGCGGCCCCCGAGCCGACGAAGAGTCCTGCACCGATGACGCCGGCAATGGCGATCATCGACAGGTGCCTGGGTTTCAGGGATTTGGAGAGTTGTTGGTCTTGCATGGGAGCGCCGTCCTGTTGGGGAATAGCCTGGGGAGGCAGGGGGTCTGGGGCGGTGTGGCCACTTCGGGCAGGCCGTGTGGTGCGCCACATCGTCGTTTTACCCTAGGTCCGTCCCCGGGCGCCAGGCTTTGTGCGATTCTCCAGATCTGGTGACGGCCAACAGGACGGGACTCCAAGCAGGAGGCGTAATAGGCAAGATAAGTTGCTCAGCAGGCACATTTGTAATGTGCCGGAAACCACGGGAGGCTTACACGTCCCGCCGTTTCAGCAGCACTGCGGCGAGCAGCAGGGGAACCACCACCCACGCTCCGAGGACCAGGGCCGCCTCCCAGGCCTCCAGCGTGTCCGGCACATGTTCAGTGGCCGTGAGCGGGTCGACGGTATTGCCCGGCAGGTACTTCCGGGCCTCCTTGAAGAAGTCGCCGGGAATGAGCTGGAACGCGATGGGTGCCACAAAGAAGATGCCCACCAGGCTCATGATGCCGCCGGCCGAATTGCGGATCAGCGTCCCCAGGGCCATGCCGATGGCGGCCACGGCTGCGACATAGACGCTGTTGACCAGGAGCAGCTTGACCGACTGGGAACTTCCCGGGTCCAGCTGCAGGCCGTAATTATCCAGGATGGGCACGGCCACCAGGCCCGCCACCCAGGTGGACACCGCCGTGACCACGAACGACGTCACCATGACCACCACGAGTTTGGCGGCAAAGGCAGGCAGGCGCCGGGGTACCGCGGCGAAGGTTGACCGTGCCATCCCGGTGGTGAATTCCGAGCTCATCAGGAGGACACCGAGCGAGCCCAGGATCAGCTGCGCGAAGGCGATGCCTGACGTGGGAACGCTGACCGCGAGGTCGCCGCCCTGTGCTGCCATCCGGGCCGCCGCCTGCGGGTCGCGGGTCGCGGCATCCGCGAACTGGCCCGTGCCCCAGGCGGAAAGTGCACCGAATCCCACCATCACCACTGCGGTCGAGGCGAGCAGGATCAGGGTGGAGAGGAGGCTCCGGAATTTGATGACCTCGGAGTTGAGCACCCGCAGGAAAGTGGGACCGGGAAGATGCTGGGTACCGCTTCGGGAGGACATACTGCTGTTCGATGGCGCCGGTTCGCGCGGGGACATGGGTTCGGTGGTGGTTGAGCTCATTTGGTTGCCTCCGCCGCGGGCAGCGAGTGGTATTCGACGTCGTCCTTGGTCAGTTCCATGTATGCCTCCTCAAGGCTGGCCACCAGGGGCGTGAGTTCGTAGACAATGATCTGGTTGTCCATGGCGGTCCTGGCGATTGTCCTGGGGTCCAGGCCCGTGACCTCCAGCAGGTCCTGCTCCTCGTGGGCAACAGAGGCCCCCCGGCCTGCGAGAAGCTGATTGAGGCGGACCGGCTCATCCGTGCGGACCTTCGTGCGCGCCTGGCTCTTGCCGGTGATGATGTCCTGGATGGGGGCATCGGCAATCACCCGCCCCCGGCCGATGACGATCAGGTGGTCGGCTGTCTGGGCCATTTCACTCATCAGGTGGCTGGAGAGGAAGACGGTCCGCCCCTGGGCAGCCAGGTAGCGCACCAGGTTGCGCACCCACACCACACCCTCCGGATCGAGTCCGTTGACGGGTTCGTCAAGGATGAGCGTCTGCGGGTCCCCAAGCAGCGCGGCGGCGATCCCGAGCCGCTGGCCCATGCCCAACGAAAAGCCGCCGGCCTTCTTACGGGCCACCGCTTCGAGGCCGGTCATTTCGATGACTTCATGCACCCTGGACTTGGGGATGCTGTGCGTGGCCGCCATGGCCAGGAGGTGGTTGTAGGCGCTGCGGCTGGTGTGCACGGCTTTGGCATCAAGCAGGGCCCCGACTTCCCGCAGCGGAGCCCTGTGCCGGACGTACGGCAGGCCGTTCACGGTGACAGAGCCCGACGTCGGCCGGTCCAGTCCCATGATCATGCGCATCGTTGTCGATTTCCCTGCACCGTTCGGGCCCAGGAAGCCGGTCACCTGGCCGGCCCTGACGGTGAAGCTGACCCCGGCTACGGCGGTTTTTGCGCCGTAGACCTTGGTCAGCCCGTTTACCTCAATCATGAAGGATCCTTTGGACGGCAGCACATGGCTGCGGAAGACGTTCGGGCGGAATGCACTTCCCACGCTACCGAGGCCGCCGGCGCTTGTGGGCCGGTTTCAGGGATGATTCAGGGGCGAATCAGGGTTGTCCGCCACGTGATGGGCTTCAGGAGTGTGGCGAGTAGTAGGCCAATGCCTTGGGCCGCACGCTGTAGGCCACGCTGCGCACCCCGGCCAGCGCTTCGCCGTCGACCGCCAGGGCCATGGGTGCGCCGCCGGCGTCTATCCGGACGTCCTTCGCCTCCCTGAGGTGCGTGATGCGGGAGTCCGCCACCGTTCCGGTCAGCACGGCCCACAACAGCCGGATCCTGGCGAAGGATTCGTCGGCCGTGATCAAGCGGACGTCCAGAAGGCCGTCGTCCATGACGGGCCGGAGGAGGGGCGCGTGGTCACGGGGGTAGTAGCGCCCACGCCCCAGGTAGGCGATCCACACCTTGTGCCGTTTCCCGTCGACGGTCAAGGTGGTCGGGGTCCCTGCGGCGAAGGTCCGGAACATCGCCACCACGCCTGCCAGCGGTTTGCCGAGGGCCGGCTGCAGGTGTTCGCGGCGCCGCACGAAGTTGGGGTAGAGGCCGATGCTTGAGGTGTTCAGCATGATCAGTTCGGAGATTTCGGGGTTTTCGGCCAGGCCGCGTTCTGCGGTGACCACGCCGACGTCGGCCAGGGCGGCGTCGCCGTTGGTCGCCGCCGCCACTGCTTCCTTCAGGCTGCCGGTGCCGGCGTCGCGGGCGAAATGGTTCAGGGTTCCGCCGGGCAGCACCAGCAGGGGGATGGACCGTTCGACGGCGGCCGCGGCGGCGGCACCGACGGTCCCGTCGCCGCCCCAGACACCGAGGGCACGGGTACCGGGGGCATCGGCGGTGGCCGCTATCTCCTCCAGCAAATCCTCATCCGGATGCACGGTGTTAATATGCGCCTTTGGGAATACCTCCCGCAGCGCGTCGGCGGTTTCCTCTGTGAAGGAGCCGCCAAGGGTGTTGACCACAATGCTCAGGCCGTCGCCCTCGGGAAGCTTGGGGGCGTCGGTCCACGTCCGCGCAGCCTGCGGAAAGGGCGGGCGGACCGGCCACCAGTGGCGCGTTACCAAGGCAGCGCCTGCCCCGATGGCTGATCCGAAAAGGACATCGGAGGGCCAGTGGGCCCCCGTATGGACGCGGGAGTACGCAACCCCGGCGGCCGCAGGCGCCAGGGCTGCCCCCAGGGCAGGACGCACCAGGCCTGCCCCCACGGCAAAAGCTACCGCCGACGCCGAGTGTCCGGACGGCATGGAGGAACTCTTGGGCTGCGGATGGACGAACCGGAAGACCGGCAGGTGTTCGGGCAACGGCCGGGTCCGGGGGAGCAGCGTCTTGAAGATCCCGTTGGTCACCGCGGAGGCCACTGCCTGGGCGATCAGGCCATGCAGCGCGGCCCGGCGGGTCTTGCCGGGGAAAAGCGCCATGAGTGCGGCCACCCCCATCCAGAGTTTGCCATGGTTCGCGGAGGCGGAAAGCCGCCGGAAGAAGTCATCATGGCCGCCACCGGGCAGCCTGGAAACATGCCTCAAGAGGTATCTGTCCAAGCGGCCAATCCACCGGTGGGCGCCGCGCCGGGTGCTCTGCATGTGAACACCCTAACCCCATGGCCGCGTAGTCCTAGGCCGCGTCGGCCGCCTGTTCAACTTTCAGCGGTTTCGCTGCGCCGGCCAGCAGCAGTGCCACCAGGATGGGGACCATGATGGCCAGCAGGGCGGTATGGATTCCTGTCAGGTCGCCGAGGTAGCCAAGTAACGGCGGGCCGGCGAGGAAAGAAATATACCCAAGAGTGGATACAACGGAGACCCGTGCGGCTGCGTGGCGGGGATCATCCGCGGCTGCGGACATGCCCATCGGGAAGGCCAGTGCAGCGCCTACGCCCCACAGGGCCGCACCCACCGCCGCAAGCCAGATGTTGCTGGCCAGGACGAACAGGCCCAGGCCTGCCGCGGCGGCGGCCATGCTTGCCCGCAGGACGGCAGAGCGGCCGAACCTGTCGATGACGCGGCCCCCGAGGAAGCGCATCGCCGTCATGGCCAGGACAAAGAGCGCGAACATGAGCGCCCCGGTTGATTCCGAGGTTCCGAGGCCATCCACTGAGGCCTTGGCAATCCAGTCGTTGCCCGCGCCCTCTGTGAGGGTGGCGCCAAGGACCACCACGCCAATGAGGATGGTGCGGGCATCGCGCCACGCCGATGGGCCCTTCGCCGGCTTCGGTTCACCCTCCGCCGGCGCCGCGGCGGCGATGTGGGGCAGGAAGAAGCGGGGGGCGGCCAGTGCCACCACCACCACTACCGCTGCTATCGCCACCAGGTGCAGCGGAAGGTCCACTCCGAGGTTCGACAGGCCGGCACCCACCAGCGCCCCTACGAACGCACCACCGCTGAACGCGGCGTGGAACTGGGGCATGACCGTCCGCCGGAGCTTGTGTTCGACGTCGGCCCCTTCGATGTTTTGCGCCACGTCCCAGAGGCCGATGCCAATGCCAAAGAAGAACAGGGACACCGCCGTTCCGGGGATGGACGTGGCGGAGAGCGACATGGCGATGCCCACTCCTGCCGCGGCTGCCAGGAGGCCGGCAAAGCGGACGGTGTTGGCGGTACCTATCCTGCCGACCACCAGCCCGGCAGTGGGCAGCGCCAAAAGCGAGCCCACGGCTGTGCACAGCAGCAGGGTGCCCATTTGGCCTGACGTGATCTGCAGTGTTTGCGTCACCGCGGGGATGCGTGCCGCCCAGCTGGCGAAAACGAGTCCGTTGATGCCAAAGACCACGAAGGTGGCTACCGCCGCGGCTTTGATGCCCGCATGCTGGTCCGTTCCGGTGTTGGTGCTCATACGTTGACTACTTCCACAGAGTATCGGTCGAGTTGGGCGAGTTCTTCGGTACTGAACGTCCGGTCCGTGACCACAACATCCACCCGGTCGAGGCCGGAGACCAGCGCGCGGGCGTGTGCGTGCCATTTTGCCGCGGAGGCCGCAAGGATGACTCGTGCCGCGGATTCCAGGCCGGCGCGCTTTACCGCCGCGTCATCCAGGTCATGGGCCAGCAGCCCGTCCTTTCCGTCAACTGCGCAGGGCGTGACCACGGCGGTGTCGAAGCGCAGCGACCGGATGTTGGATTCGGCAAGGGGTCCGCGGAAGCACAGTTCACCGGGCACCAGGCCGCCGCCCGGAAGCAGCAGTGCGGGGCGCACGCCCAACGCGTTGCCTCCAGCGCCTGCGGCGTTCAGCGCCTGGAGGGACATCGGCATCAGCGTCAGTTCCCTGCCGGCCAAGGCGCGGGCAACCTCGGTAGCCGTGCTGCCGCTGTCCAGCCACACCTGTTCCCGGTCCCGAATCAGGTGGCACACGGCAGCTGCGATGCGCTTCTTGGCCCCTTGGTCCTCCAGTTCGCGCTGGCCGTACCCGGGATTTTCCCCGCCGCCGATCAGGCTTTTCGCTCCGCCGTGGATCCGGCGCAGGACGCCGCGGGCGGCAAGCACCTCCAGGTCGCGGCGGATGGTGGCGCCGGACGCGCTGCAGGCACGCATCAGGTCCTCTACGCTCGCCTCCGACTGGCGCCGAAGGACTTCGGCAATCAGGCGGTGCCGCTCATCGGTCTTCATGATCAAATGATAGCAATCAATGATCATTTGATCATGAATGGAGGAGTGATGTTCAGCGGGCCCGCTGGACGCGCTGTTCGTCCCACACGGGGTCGGCGGACTCGTACACCTTCCCGTCGGACCCGAACACCAGGAACCGGTCGAAGGTCCGGGCAAACCAGCGGTCGTGGGTGACTGCCAGGACGGTTCCCTCAAAGTGGTCGATGGCCCGTTCCAGGGCTTCCGCGGAGTGCAGGTCCAGGTTGTCCGTTGGCTCGTCCAGCAGCAGCAGCGTGGCACCGCTGAGCTGCAGGAGCAGGATCTGGAACCGCGCCTGCTGGCCGCCGGAGAGCGACTCATACTTCTGTTCCGACTGGCCCGCGAGGCCATAACCGTCCAGGGCGCCTGCCGCCGCCTCGCGGCCCAGCCCGGAACGGTGCTCATCACCGCGGTGCAGGATTTCCAGCAGCGTCTTGCCCAGGAGATCGGGGCGGACGTGCGTCTGGGCGAAGAACCCGGGCCTGATCCGCGCCCCCAGCTTGACGGTCCCCTCGTGCGGAACTTCCGCAATCTCCACATCGGAAACGGGCAGGTGCTCGCGCTCCGGATCCGTGCCGCCGGTGGCCAGCAGCCGCAGGAAGTGTGACTTTCCGGAACCGTTGGAGCCCAGGACGCCCACCCTGTCGCCGAACCAGATTTCGGTGGAGAAGGCTTTCATCAGCCCGCTGAGTTCCAAGCGTTCCGCCACGATGGCCCGCTTAGCGGTCCGGCCGCCCTTGAGCCGCATCTGCACGTTCTGCTCGATGGGCAGCGCCTCCGGCGGCCCTGCCTCAAGGAACTTCGCGAGGCGGGTCTGGGCCGCGTGGTACCGGTTGGCCATGTCGGAGCGGAACGCGGCCTTGTTCTTGTACATGTTGACGAGTTCCTTGAGCTTGATGTGCTCCTCGTCCCAGCGCTTGCGCAGCTCCTCGAACCGGGCGTTCCGGTCCGCCCGGGCCTCCACGTAGGAGGCGAATCCCCCGCCGTGGATCCATGCGGCGGCACCGTTGATGCCGGGCTCGAGCGTCACGATCCGCCCTGCCGCGTTGTTCAGCAGTTCCCTGTCGTGGCTGATGAAGAAGACGGTCTTCCGGGACTCATTCAGCTTGTCCTCGAGCCAGCGCTTTCCCGGGACATCAAGGTAGTTGTCCGGTTCGTCGAGCAGGAGGAGGTCGTCGGGGCCTGCGAACAGTGCCTCGAGCACCAGCCGCTTCTGCTCACCGCCGGAGAGGCTCGACGCCGGGCGGTGCTGTGCGCGGTCGAACGGCAGTCCCAGCGCGGCCATGCAGACCTCGTCCCAGACGGTCTCCACGTCGTAGCCGCCGGCGTCGCCCCAGTCCACGATGGCCTGGGCGTACCGCATCTGGGTGGGCTCGTCGTCGTGCTCCATCATGGCCAGCTCGGCATCATCAACTTCACGGGCAGCTGCCGCAAGGGCCGGGGGAGCGGCGGACACCAGGAGGTCACGGACCGTGGACCCGTCCCGGACCTGGCCCACGAACTGGCGCATGATGCCCATGTTCCCGGAGCGGCCTATGACTCCCTCATCCGGCAGGAGGTCGCCGGCGATGATCCGGAACAGCGTGGTCTTGCCGGTGCCGTTGGGCCCGATCAGGGCAGTTTTGGTGCCGTCCGGGACCTTGAAGGTCACCCCGTTGAGCAGCTGGGTGCCGTCTGAGAGGAAGTAGTCGATGCCGGAAACGTCAATATGGGCCACGGACTCCATCTTCCCACGCCCCGCCCCGGAGTCTTTGTCCACGCATGCGGGCCACAGCAGCGCTGAAGTCCGCATGCGTGGACAGGATCTCTAGCCGGCGGCGGTGAGGAACTGCTTCAGCAGCGGCCCGGACGTGGTGGCCCCCAGGCCGCCGTCCTCCACGAACACCGCCACGGCCAAATCGCCGTGGACTGCCACGATCCAGGCGTGGGTCTTGGGCGGATTTTCGGTGCCGAACTCGGCGGTTCCGGTCTTGGCGCCGACGGGTTCGCCCGGCACGCTGGCGAGGAACCCGGCGTGCCCGGATGTGACCACCGCGCGCATCATGTCCCCCAGCGATGTGGCCTCGGCTGCCGTGATCGGTTTGTCCGATGCGGTGGAGGGCGCTTCCGCGGTTGCCGTGGCTGACGGTTTGGCTGCCGGCGCGGTGGACCCTGCGGTCGTTCCGGCGGCGGGAGCACCGGCGTCGGGGTTCAGGACAAGCTGCGCCGAGACCGGGGCGCCCTTCGCAACAGAGCCTGCCATGATGGCCGCGGCCAGCGGGGAGAGCAGCACTTTGCCCTGACCGATCATGGACGCGGCATGTTCGGTTCCCTCGGCCTGGCCCGGGACCGAGCCGAGGAACGCTTCGGCACCGAGCCTGGGCGCTTCGACGGCGACCCCCATGGAGGTGGCGGCGGCTTCAAGCTGCGACTGCGAAACGGCGTCGCGCTGGGAGATGAAGGCCGTGTTGCAGGAGTGCGCGAAGGCGTCCCGCAGCGTTACCGATCCCAGGGAGGTTTCCGGATAGCCCTCGGAGTTCTTGAAGGTGCGCCCGTCCACGGTAAGCGTGGGGGTGCACTGGACGGTGGAGTCCGGCGTCATCCCGTTGCGGAACATGGCGAGCGAATCAACCATCTTGAAGATGGAGCCAGGCGCGTACTGACCCAGCATGGCCGTGTTGTACCCGTTGCTGCCGGGGCCGGACGCGGCTGCGAGGACGGCGCCGCTGGAAGGGCGGAGGGCCACAATGGCCGACGCCGGCCCAACACCTTCAAGGGTGCTTTCGGCCAGTGCCTGGAGCCGGGGGTCCAGGGTGGTCTTCAGCGGTGTGCCGGGCTTGGGTGCCACTTCGAAAAGGACACGCCGGGGGTCGGTTGCCGAGGACTGGATCTGTTCCCGTGTCAGGTCCGCCCGCTGGGCACGGATAACGACGGCGTCCGTGCCGCGCAGCTGTTTGTCATACTGTTGCTGGAGCCCACCGATGCCCGTGACGTCGCCGGCGGCCAGGGCACCACCGGACGCTTCGATCTGTTCCGCCGTCGCTTCGCCCACGGAGCCGAGGACGGCGCGGGCGAACGTCCTGCTCGGGGCCAGGGGGATGGACGCGGGAATGGCGCGTGCGCCGGGAATCGCCTGGATCTGCTCATTGGTGATGGTCCGGCCCTCCTCGCGGAGGGTAATGGCAGAAACAAACGCCTGCGCTCCGGCTGCCTTGACCTGCTGGACGTAGCCGGCCGGGTCCACTCCCACCAACGCGGCCAGTTTGCCGGCCGAATCGGCAGGGTCCGCCGTTCCGAGCTGGGGCTTGTCGATTCCCACATTCACCACTGGGCGGTAGGTCACCAGCTGCGCATCGCCGGCACCCAGGATGTCGGCACGCGGGGGAGACTGGGATCCTTTGGTCACGATCTCGCTGTCGGCAAGGCCGGGAACCAGAATGGCCGGTTCCCAGAGCGCCAGCCATTTATCGCCCGACTTCTTGAATTTCGCCGATACCGTGTACTTCCACTCGGCGTCGCCGAATTTCCAGCTGTAGGACAGCGGCGCGGACGCGTTGTCACCGTCGAGGGTGGGCTCTCCGGCCTGGACGGCGGGCTTCTGCGGGTCCAGGGACGCGAACACCGCGTGCAACTGTTCGTTGGCTGCGGCGGCGTCCTTGCCGTCGAAGGCCACAGTTCCCACGTCCAGCGCCGAGACGGCGGTGGCGAGCTGCTGTGCCGCTGCTTCCGCTCCGGATTTTCCGTCGTCGCAGGACACCAAGGTTGTTCCCACAATGAGCGCGGCTAAGGCAAGCGAAAGTTTTGTTGATTTCCCCATCGCGCCATTATCCCCCGGCGCGTGGTCAGCCGATGCCCAGACCCGGTACCGGCAGCTTGAAGATGTCTTTGAGCGCGTATGTGGCGGCGTGCAGGCCAGGCATGCCGGTCACTCCGGGTCCTGGCGGCGTAGAGGAGGAACAGAGGTACACACCCAGCAGCGGCGTCCGCCAGGGCACGGGGGAGGCCACCGGCTTCTGGACCAGCCCGCGGACGTCCATGATCCCCGCGCTGAAGTCGCCGCCGATGTAGTTCCGGTTGTACTGGGACAGCTGGGCGGCCGTGATGGCGTGCGACTCCACCACGAGGTCGCTGAATCCGGGGGCGAAGCGTTCCAGCTGTGCCGTGATCTCTTTTGTCATGTCCTTCGTTGAGCCGGCAGGAACATGGCAGTAGGTCCAGAGGGTGTGCCGGGCGCCGGGCGCGCGGCTGGGGTCGAAACGGGACGGCTGTGCCACCAGCACGTAGGGCTGTTCGGGATGGCGTCCTGCGCTGACCTCATTCTCCGACCGCGCCAGTTCAGCCCTGGTTCCGCCGACGTGGACGGTGCCGGCATCGGCGAGTTCGGGGGCCTGCCACGGAACCGGTCCGGACAGGATGAAGTCCACCTTGCAGGATCCATTCCCGTAGCGGAAGGCTTCCAGGGCCCGCCGGTAGTGGCCCGGGAGGGAATCCCCTGCCATGTCCACCAGCCCGCGGGGCGCGACGTCCAGGAGCGTGGCCCGGGTGGCGGGGAGCTGCTCCAGCCGGTCGATCGGGGTTCCGGTGTGGATGGTTCCCCCGTGGGCGCGGATATCGTCCGCAAGCGCTGCAGCGATGGTGGCGGAACCGCGGCGGGGAATGGGCCAGCCCGCGGCATGCCCCAGGGCGCCGAGCATGAGCCCGGCACCCGATGCGGCGAGGGACGGCAGGTGGGAAACGGCGTGGGCAGCCACACCGCTCAGCAGTGCCGGGGCGTACTGTTCGCGGAACCGGACGTTCCACATACTCGTCCCTTGCTCCAGGGTCCGCAGGCCGTACGCCAGGGCCACCAGCGGATTGCGGGGTATCCGCAGGAGCTGGTTCTGCGTGAAGTCCATGACGTCGTCGATGTTCCGGACCAGCGGTTCCATGAGCCGCCGGTAGGCCGGTCCGTCGCGGCCCAGGCCTGCGGCGGTCCGGTCCAGCGATGTGTAGGCCAATGCCGCCCGGCCGCCGTCCAGGGGCGAACCAAAGGACACCTCCGGCGTGATGAGGTCTATCCGGCGGGGCAGCTCGAAGGCACGGAAGAAGGGGGACGCCAGCGCCATGGGATGCACCGCGGAGCAGACGTCATGGAAGTGCCCGGGCTGCATCAGCTCGGAGGTCCGCGTGCCGCCGCCAATGCTTTGTGCGGCCTCGAAGACCTCCACGGACAGTCCGGCGCGTGCCATGACGGCTGCCGCGGCGAGACCATTGGGTCCGGATCCCACGACGGCGACATCAGGCATGGGAGCTTGCCTTCGGCGAAAGCGGTGGCCGTCCTGCGCGAAGCAGGATCCGGTCGGGCGCGTTGGCGAATGGTCCGCCGTGGGGGTCGTCCAGGTGGTGGCGGCGGATGGGGTCGTAGGAGGGATCGTAGATGTCCCACGTGACCCGGACCATGAGGTAGCCCACCGCGAACATGTGCGCGGCAACGGCAAGGACGTAGTAGGGCATGTCCAGGTTGTGTTGGGAAGAGCCGGCGCTGGTCACTTGTCCAAGGTACATCCAGATCGCTGCCCAATGGAGGCCTTCGATTCCCTGCCAGATGAGGAAGTCGCGCCACCGCGGCCTTGCCAGGGCAAGCAGCGGGACAAGCCACACCACGTACTGCGGCGAATAGACCTTGCTGGTGAGGATGAAGGCGGCAACGACCAGGAAGGCAAGCTGCGCCAGCCGTGGGCGGCGGGGGGCGGTCAGTGCCACGGCCGCTATGGCGAGGCATGCGGCAGCGAAGCACACGGCCGACAGTACGCTGACGGAGTCGGCGCCGAGGCGCGACCATCCAAGCCTGCCGGCCACCAGGTCGTAGGCAAACCAGGCCGAACTGTACCCGGCACCGCGCTCGGCGCTGTACTGGAAAAAGTATGTCCACCCTGCGGGGTTGGCTGCGGCGAATGGCAGGTTGACCAGCAGCCAGGTGGCGCCGGTACTGCCGGCCGTGGCCACCAGGGGCCGCCACCGGCCGGTGCGGATGGCCAGGAGCAGGATGGCCCCCAGGACCAGCAGGGGGTAGAGCTTGGTTGCGGTGCCCAGGCCGATGAGGACGCCTGCAGCCAGGGGGCGGTTCCGGGCGAAGAAGTACATGCCCCATGCGAGCAGGCAGGCGGCCCAGAGGTCCCAGTTGATGGTCCCTGCCAGCACCAGTCCAGGGGCCACTGCCACCATCGCGGCATCCCACGGCCGCCGGCCGGGCATACGGGCTACAGCCAGGACGGTGGCCATCGCCACCGCGGCGAGCAGCAGGACGTTGATATCGAAATAGGCCAGGGCGCGGGCGTCGATGTCTCCGCCCGGTACCAGCCAGGACGTCACGCCCGCGATCAGCGCGATGAGCACCGGGTATTCGAACTGGCTGCCGCGGCCGAGGATGGGGAAGGTTCCCTCGGCGATGCCCCGGTTCCGGAACAGTTCGGGAAAGTCCGAGTAGCACGTGGCGTAGAACTGCGTCGGCGTCTCCCAGCCGTTGGCCCGGCAATATCCTTTCAGCAGGATTCCCACCAGGGCTGCCACGGCCGTAAGGACAATGAGGATCCGCTCCACGGTGAAGATCCCAGGGGACACCAGTCCGGGCTCGGACCTCTTTCCCAGCGGACCGCCGAGGACTTCGGTGAAATTCCGCAGCAGGACATCGCTGCGGCTGGGAACCACGATCCGGGACCGTCGTCCACTCTCCGGCGGCTGGGTCTGGTGCATGGAATCGAGCTTACAGCCGGCCCCGGTTCCGGACCCGGGGCCGGCTGTCAGCGCAGCCCGCCGAGTTGCTGGTGCATGAGCACGAAAACGTCGTTCCGGTGCTGCTCCAGCAAAGCGACGTTGAGGGAACTGCGGCGCTGCAGTGGGCGGGACAGAAGTCCAATGATCTTCCGCATCAGAGGGATACCTCCTTTCTTTCATGATTGGGCAGCGAAAATTGCACGGCGGATTAGCACCGCGATTAGTCGCACAAAAACGGGCTAATTACGGCACGGGGATCCCCAGGAAGGGAAATAGGGAAATTGCGCGCGGGCACAATTACGGAAAGGGAAATATCCCGGGAGCCAGGAGTGCACTGCCGCAATGCCCGGGCATCCGGACACAGGCCCGTTCGGACACGAAGCGGGCACTACAGCAGTGGCAGTTCCAGTGAGGTCAACGGGAGAGCCCGGAAATCCCGGCTGTGGCGGGAGCCCGCCGGCCGGCGCGGGTTAGCGGCGTCGCGGCGCGCGGAGAATCCTCCGGGAGCCGGAATTGACCGAAGCCACGCGCGCCGGACCAGCAAAGGCCGGGAAGGCATTGATGATGGCATTCCATTCGCCAGTCAAAGTCATCATTTTCCCAACCTCCTTTTCTGCGGTCCGCTGCATGGTGTGCATTGCGGTCAACGGACCCCGGCACAATGCTTCGGCGTCAGGAATAAAGGTACCGCAGAATTACCGGCAGAGCCAGCAATTCCCGGAGAAACAGCAAAAAGAAACAGAAAAGGGGATTTCAGAGGCCCCAACGCACAATGGCGGGGGTCTTCTTGTCCCAGCCGAGGGTGCATACCTTGGCCGTGCCCAGGATGAAGTGCCGCCCTTCCGTGGCGGGCAGCTCCAGCCACCGCGCGGTGAGGATGCGGGAGAAATGACCGTGCGCCACGATCAGCACGTTGTCCATGCCGGATTCCAGGACGCGGCCAATGATCTTGTCCGCCCTCGCGGCCACCTCGTCCAGCGTCTCGCCGTTGGGAACCCCATGCGTCCAGATCAGGTAGTCGGGGTTGTCCTTGCGGATCAGGTCCGAACTGATGCCCTCATAGTCCCCGTAGTTCCACTCCACGGCGAGGGGCTCGTGCCGGGCGTCGGGGAAGCCTGCGAGTTCGGCGGTGCGCCGTGCACGCCGCAGCGGGGAGGTGAGCACCAGGTCGAAGTCGACGGTGTCCAGCACCTTCCGGGCCTCCACCGCCTGCTGTTCGCCTTCCACGGTCAGCGGCAGGTCCGTGAGGCCGGTGTACTGCCCGCTCTTGGACCACTCGGTTTCACCGTGCCGGAGGATCCAGAGCTGGGGGCGCGGTGCGAAGGCGGCGTTGGTCACTTGGACTCCTCGGTGGAAGGTTCGACGGCGGCAGGAACGGTGCCTGCGTCCGGTGCGGCAGGTGCAGATTCAGGTTGTTCGGCCCACCAGCGGAGCAGGCGCGCCTCCGCTTCCCCGAGGGGCAGGGGCCCGTACTCCATCCGTTCATTAAGGAGGAACTTGTAGGCGCGGCCCACCAGCGGCCCCGGTTTCAGGCCGAGCAGCTCCATGATCCGGGCGCCGTCCAGGTCCGGGCGCACGGCGTCGAGGGATTCCTGTTCACGGAGGGCTGCGATGCGGGACTCGAGGTCGTCGTAGGCGAAGGACAGGCGCTCGGCCTTGCGCTGGTTGCGGGTGGTCACGTCGGAACGGGTGAGCCGGTGCAGGCGCTCCAGCAGGGGACCGGCGTCGGTGACGTACCGCCGGACCGCGGAATCGCTCCACCC
This sequence comes from Arthrobacter sp. MAHUQ-56, assembly GCF_019710585.1. Lineage (GTDB taxonomy): Bacteria > Actinomycetota > Actinomycetes > Actinomycetales > Micrococcaceae > Arthrobacter. Next base: position 208,841 of record NZ_JAIFZQ010000008.1, read on the forward strand.
GGCGTCGCCATAACCGTAGAAGCGCATGTGGAGCTCCACAAGCCGGGCAACGGCCTTGGTGGTGTCGTTGTCGAAGCGCAGCGCCTTCATCCGTTTGGTGGTGAGTTTGGCCCCCACCATGTCGTGGTGCCGGAAGCTCACCGCGCCGCCCGGTTCGAAACGTCGGGTCGCCGGCTTCCCGACGTCGTGCATCAACGCTGCGAAGCGCAGCACGAAGTCCGGCCCGGGCACGGGCCCCTCCGCGCCGGTTTCCAGTTCGGCCGCCTGTTCCAGGACCTGGAGGGAGTGCTGGTAGACGTCCTTGTGCCGGTGGTGCTCGTCGGACTCGAGGCGGAGGGCGGAGACTTCGGGCAGCACATGCTCGGCCAGCCCCGTTTCCACCAGGAGGTCGATTCCTGTCCGCGGCCGGGCGCCGCAGACCAGTTTGACCAGTTCATCCCGCACCCGCTCCGCGGAAATGATCTTGATGCGGTCCGCCATGCCCGTCATGGCCTCACGGACGTCGTCCCGGACAGAGACACCCAGCTGTGAGGCGAACCGGGCGGCACGCATCATCCGCAGGGGATCGTCGGAGAAGGACTCCTCCGGTGCGCCCGGCGTGGCCAGCACGGAGGCGTGCAGGTCCCGGACGCCCCCGAACGGATCCACCAACTCCATGGACGGCAGCTTCAGTGCCATGGCGTTAATGGTGAAGTCACGCCGCAGCAGGTCATCGGCCAAGGAAGAGCCGAAGGCCACCACCGGCTTGCGGGAGTCGGGATCGTAGGCTTCGGCGCGGTACGTGGTGATCTCGATCTGGAACCCCGCCTTGCGCATGCCGATGGTCCCAAATGCCCGGCCAATCTCCCAGAAATTGTCCGCCCACTTCTTGATCAGCGCCACGGTCTGGTCCGGGGTCGCGTCGGTGGTGAAGTCAAGGTCCGGCGAGGTCCGGCCCAGGAAGAGGTCACGCACGGGCCCGCCCACAAGAGACAACTCATGGCCAGCATCCACGAAGCGCTGCCCCAGCTCCAGGACCACCGGGGCCACCTTGAAGTCGACAGTATGGGAATCAATCTTGTGATGTGCGTGCGCCATAGTTCCTTAAGCTTGGCAGAAACCAGCGCCGCGGCAGTCCAAAAAGCTGCCAGGATCGGCGTTCTTTCCATTACGTCCCGCAAAGTGCGTCATATGCCGTCCATGTTGGTGTCATGTTCCGGTCATCATGAAGGGGCAACTGTCGTTAGAGTGGACTCCATGGCCCATCCAGTACCGAGCGCTCCCGGCAGGAGGACAAACGCACCATTGCCGTCGGCAATCGGTGCGCACGTCGCCCCTGCCCAGCAGTCGGCACCGGCATCGCTGCCCACGGTCGAGGAAGTCTCCGCCGGCGGCGTCGTGGTGGACACGTCCGACGCCGAGCTGCGGGTTGCGATCATCGCCCGCCTTAATCGCGGCGGACGGCTCGAGTGGTGCCTGCCCAAGGGGCATCCGGAGGGCAAGGAAAACAACGAAGAGGCTGCGGTTCGGGAGATTGCCGAGGAAACGGGCATCGAAGGCAGCATCCTGGCGCCCCTTGGCAGTATCGACTACTGGTTCACCGTCAGCGGCCACCGTGTCCACAAGACCGTGCACCATTACCTCCTGCGTGCCACCGGGGGAGAACTGACCATCGAAAACGATCCCGACCAGGAAGCCGTGGACGTGGCATGGGTGCCCATCCAGGAACTGGCCCGGAAGCTGTCATTCCCCAACGAGCGCCGCATCGCAGACCTCGCCCGCGAGGTCCTGCCCGGACACCTCTAGAAGGCCCATACCGCCGTCGTTGCCGTGTAAAGCGGTGGCGGGTGAGACGATGAACTCGATGTCAGCTACCAACTTCCCTTCCGACAGGTCCGGCCGGCCGGACGACGCGGCACCCGACGGTGTCCCCCCGGAACCGGCCTCACCGGACATTGCCCAGCCCGCGGCTGCGGGCGCCAGCGAGACGCGTTCCAGCGCCATCATGGCTGCCGGGACGCTCGTGTCCCGCTTCCTGGGCTTCGGCAAGACCTGGATGCTCGGCACCGCCCTCGGCCTGGGATCAACGGTCAACGACACCTTCATCAACGCCAACAACCTGCCCAACCTGATCTTCCTCCTGGTGGCCGGCGGCGTCTTCAATGCAGTGCTGGTGCCGCAGATCATCAAAGCCAGCAAGGCGCCGGACCGGGGAGCCGACTACATCAGCCGGCTGCTGACGCTGGCCGTCCTGCTCCTCCTGGGCCTCACTGCACTGGTGACCCTGGCAGCGCCGGCCGTCATTGAGCTGACAACGCAGGGCTATTCGCCGCAGCAGAAGGCACTGGCGGTCACCTTCGCGTTCTGGTGCCTGCCGCAGATCTTCTTCTACGGCCTCTACGCGCTGCTCACGCAGGTCCTGAACGCCAATGGCGCTTTTGGCCCTGCAATGTGGGCCCCCATCCTGAACAACGTGGTGGCGATCGCCGGCCTGGGCATGTTCATCTGGATTTTCGGCACCAACGAGTTCAACCCGCACACTTTGGACAACTGGGGCAGCACGCAGACACTTTTCGTCGCCGGCTTCTCCACCATCGGCGTGCTGTCCCAGACGGCCATCCTGATGGTTCCCGTGATGCGGCTGAAGCTAGGACTCCGTCCCCGTTTCGGCTGGCGCGGCGTGGGACTGGGCCACGCAGCGAGGCTGAGCGTGTGGACGCTCCTGACGGCCGCCGTCGGGCAGCTCGCGTTCCTGTACGTCATGCGCATCGCCACCATTCCCGGTGCGGAACGCATCCGGCTGCAGCAGGCGGGGGACCCGTCCGCCTCCACCTTGCCGGGCAACGCGGTGCTGGAGGTGGCCAGCCAGCTGTACCTGCTGCCGCACTCGATCATCGCCCTGTCCCTGGCCACCGTGCTCTTCAACCGGATGACCCGCGCTTCCCAGGACGGCAACCGGGCGGAACTGCGCGACGCGCTATCGCACGGCCTGCGGACCATGGCTGTTGCCACGGTTTTTGGCGCCCTGGCGCTGTTTGCGCTGGCCGGTCCGCTGGGGATGTTCTTCTCCGGCGGCCTGCGCCAGGACGGCGTGATGCTGGCACAGACGCTCACGATCCTTGCGCTCAGCACCCCCTTCATGAGCGCCAACTTTATGATGTCCCGCGTCTTCTATGCCAACGAAGATGCGCGCACGCCGTTCTACGTCCAGTTGCTGCTGGCCGTCGTATACGTGGCCGGCGCCTTCGCCATCCAGTTCCTCCCGGTCAACCAGATCATTTACGCCATCGCCGTCCTCTATATGGCGGGCAACATCCTCTCGGTGGTCATCAGCGCGTTCTTCCTCCGGCGCATGCTGGGCCATTTGGACGGCGCGCGGATCGCCAACTCCTACATCCGGATGGGGTACGCAGCCCTGGGCTCGGCGATCGCCGGCGCGGGCGCCCTCTGGCTCATGGGCAGCTACAGCCCGGACGGCTTCGCCTGGCAGAACCGGATCACGGCGCTGGTGACCGTCATCGTGGTTGGGCCCGTCATGATGGTGGTCTACTTCTTCCTGCTCAAGCTGTTCCGGGTCTCCGAACTGCGCGACCTGCTGCGCCCGCTCCTGGGACGGCTGGGCCGCGGCCGCCAGGACGGACCCTCGGATGCCGGGACCCCGCCGTCGTCCGCCCCCGTCCACGCCGGCGCTGAACGGGGGCCGCGTGCAGAGCGGGCCACCACGTCGGTGGACACGGGCCTGATTCCCCGCATTTCCGGCGAATTCGACGCCGTTTCCTTCCGTGCGGGCCCGGATCCGGAGCGCGGTGCGGGGCGCCAGGAAACGTACGACGACGGCACGCGCCACGGTGCCGACGACGCCTACCTGCCGGCGGAGGACCAGCCCAGCACCGCCCGCGGTGGGCTGCTCCGCGAGCAGATCCCGCTTCCAGGGCGCCGCACGTTCCAGGGGAAGGCCGGGGAAAACCCGCATTTCAAGTCCCGGCGCAGGCGGAAGAAGTAATACGCGGGCGGTTTCGGAACCGTCTTCTCCACGGCCGTCCGGGCCGGATCGGCTAGGATCGAACAGGTACAGGGGTAGTTGCATTGAGGGTTAGCCGCACGCGGGACCTGAACGGCGGTTGCATCATCCAAGCCGGCAATTCCGGACAGCCTAGGAGGAACACGTGTCCAACCCGATCGATGTCGGATCAGTACTTGGCGGCCGCTATAAGGTCACAGCCACGGTATTGGCCTCGCACGACCACGATCTGGTGCTGGATGGTGTGGACCAGGTCCTCAACCGCCCGGTCAGCATCCTGGTTGCCGGACCGGAAAACACCGAACAGGTCGCGCAGAGCGCCCGGGAAGTTGCCACCGGCGAACGTCCCGGCACCGTGCAGGTCCTGGACCTGGGAGTCACCGAGGCCGCTACCTACCTGATCACCAACCACACCTCCGCCGCTGACCTGCTGGATCTCGTGGTGGCCACCAACCCTCCCTATGTTGAGCCGTTCTTCACTGACACCCTGGGCAGCGAAATCTTCGGCCAGCCGCGCTCCCACGAGCCCGAGCCCTACGACGACGAAGACAACGTCGAGGCCGGTTACATCAACTACCAGGACAGCCACCCCAGCCAGGTTGATCCTTACCGTTCTTCTCCTGCTGCGCCTCCCCGGCCTCCCGTCCGTCCTGCTGCGGCGGCCGCCGGCGGAGTTGCCGCAGGTGCTGCCGCCGGCGCAGGTGCCGCTTCGGCTGCGGCCGGCGCAGGTGCCGCTTCGGCTGCGGCCAAGTCGGGAGCCGGCGCATCGCGGGTCGATCCCGATGCCACAGCAGCCCAGCCTGTGCAGTATGCCGCCGATGACACCGCTTCCGCGGCGCGCTCCGGTTCCGGTTCGGGTCCCGGCTCGGGGCAAGTGGACACCGGACCTGTGGAGACCGGCCCGGTGCGCGCTGCTGGTCCTCTGGACACTGGGACGCCCTCCGGCGCGCCTGCCGCGGACCGTCCAAGCACCGAACAGGCCGGTGCCACAGGGAAGCCGAAGGTTTCCCTGTGGTCGGATGACGATTACGCGCAGGCGGGGGATCAGGACCGCTACGAGGATATCGACGACGAACGTGATTCCCAGCCGGTCAAGGGAAAGTCGGCACTCTTTGCCCGGACTGCAACGCCCGCGGCGGCCGGCGTCGCCTTTGCGGACCACGACGATGACCGCGATGAGTCCGGGAAGCAGCCACGTTCCATGCGGTGGCTGGTGGGCGGCCTCCTCGCTGTTGTGCTCATTGCCGGCCTGATTTTCGCTGTCACCAATCTGGGCAGCCTGTTCACCCCCGAACCGCAGGCCAAGGCTACTTCCCCGGTCAGCAACGCGCCGCAGGCTTCCGCGCCCGCAAGCCAGGCCCCCCAGTCGGCGCCGCCCGCAGCACCGCCGGCGATCGAAAGCGTCAGCCGGCAGGGGAACTTCGACTTCGCCGCCACCTTCGACCGGGATCTGGTCAAGGCCTACGACGGCAACGCGGCCAGCTACTGGTCGGACATGGAGTTCGCCACTGAGAACTGGGGCGGTTTGGCCCCGCAGGGTGTGCAACTCGTGGTGAAGCTGAAGGCCGCGGCACCGGTGTCCTCGGTTACGCTTTCCCAGCTCGGTGGGTCGGGCGGAAACATCACCGTCTACACCAATGACCAGCCTTCATTGGATGGTGCCAAGACTGTGGGGACCAACAGCTTTACGTCCACCGACCTGAACATCCCCGTGGGGGAGCCCATTAAGGCACAGTACGTGATTGTTTCCATCAATTCGCTTCCCAAGCTCGCCGCGCCGAAGACGCGCTACGGATACGGCCTCCGCCTGGCGGAGATCAAGGTCCAGTAGCGCTCTTCGACCTTTGCGGGCTCAGTGGCCGTTGCCGTGCAGGCGACGGCCACTTTTGTGACCGACCACGCTTGTGCGCTCTGTTACCCCCGGGCCAAACGTACGCCTTGGGGACTGTAATCTGGGAAGGGCGCCCGGCAGACGGTCCTCCCGTGCCGTCTCTGACGGATCCCTTGCTTGGGCGCTGGAATATTCAGCATGCAGCCGCAGTTGTGCCATGTGGCCGGCCTCCACCTGGAGGCGAGTCGAACAAGGAAGAGGTTCACCGTCCAGTGACCATCGCAGAAAGCACGGCGTCCGACGTACGTGATGTCATCATCGTGGGCTCGGGCCCGGCAGGCTACACGGCGGCCGTCTACACCGCCCGCGCCAACCTCAAACCACTGCTGTTCGCAGGATCGGTCACCGCCGGCGGTGAGTTGATGAACACCACCGACGTGGAGAACTACCCCGGATTCCCGGAGGGGATCATGGGCCCGGACCTGATGGAAAACTTCGAAAAGCAGGCGGCCCGCTTCGGCACGGACATCCAGTTCGAGGACGTCACCGCACTCGAACTCGAAGGACCGGTCAAGTCCGTCACGATCGGCACTGGCGAAACCTTCCAGGCCAAGGCAATCATTCTCTCCACCGGCTCGGCGTACCGCGAACTGGGCTTGCCCAATGAAAAGCGCCTTTCCGGCCACGGCGTCAGCTGGTGTGCAACCTGCGACGGTTTCTTTTTCAAGGATCAGGACATCGCCGTCATCGGCGGGGGAGACTCGGCGATGGAGGAGGCATTGTTCCTCACCAAGTTCGCCAAGTCCGTGACGGTTGTACACCGCCGGGACACGCTGAAGGCCTCCAAGATCATGGCCGACCGGGCTCTGGCTCACGAAAAGATCAATTTCGTGTGGAACAGCACTGTTGACGATGTCCTGGGTGGGGACAAGGTCACCGGTTTGCGACTCAAGAATCTTGTGGATGGAAACATAACCGAGTTGTCCGTGACCGGTGTGTTCGTGGCCATCGGCAACGATCCCCGCACGGACCTCGTCAAGGATGTTTTGGAGCTGACGCCCGAGGGAACCATCGCAGTGGAGGGCCGCAGCTCCAGGACCAGCGTCCCGGGTGTCTTTGCAGCTGGTGATGTTGTCGACCCCACCTACCGCCAAGCCATCACTGCGTCCGGCTCAGGTTGTGTGGCGGCCATTGACGTGGAGCACTACCTCGCCGACCTGCACGCATAGTCCGCGTTACTGATATCGAAAAGAAAGAGAAGGTCATGAGCAACGCAAAAGACGTAACTGATGCAAGTTTCGGAACCGATGTGCTGTCGTCCGAAAAGCCCGTCATCGTCGATTTCTGGGCTGAATGGTGCGGTCCGTGCCGCAAGCTTGGCCCCATCCTCGATGAGATCTCCGTTGAGTATGGTGAGAAGGTCGACGTCGTCAAGGTCAATGTCGATGACAACCCTGCTATCGCCGCGGAGTACGGCATCACCTCCATTCCCGCCGTCTACCTCTTCCAGGGTGGCGAAGTGAAGAACACGGTAATCGGTGCTAAGCCGAAGCAGTTCTTCGAAAAGGAATTTGCTGACGTCCTCTCCTAGGAGTATCCCGGAGTCGCCCAGGATCTGATCCTGTTTTCGACGTGGTCACCGCTCGACAGGCGGTGGCCACGTCTTTTTTTGACCACATGGCGTCATCTGGAGCCGTGGAACACATGCGGAAGCGTTTCGATGTTTCACGTGAAACGACAGGGACAAAGGCGTAGATGGGGATGGGCGCCATTCCCGTTGACCATTCCATCCCCAGTCCGGAGGCTAGTCACCAGCGGAGTTGCGAGTGAACCGCTCGCGACGTTGACTCGCATAACCGCCGCTCGTTTCCGCCGCCTTCTGATAGACACAGCTACTGACCGGCATTCAAGAATCAACAGCCGGCGCAGCCCATGGCCCCACCGACGCCTCGGCCCTGCGGACGGATGCCCATTTTCTCCGCAATAGCGTAACCGCGACCAACGCAGCGTCGCACTCACTTCCATGAAGTCAGTTGCACCCCGGAGTGTCCGCCGCGCGTGATCGGATGTCCACCGCTGGCAGCAAAGCACGCTCCAGACTGCCCACCATTTCACGTGAAACGTATGCGCGGTACGGTGCGAAGACGGTGGTCATCACCGCAGAAGCTCCCTCATGTCGGACTTTTTCAGCCTTGCGCCCCCGACTTCCATCTGATGCGCTGCCCTGGCATCAATGACCAACTGTTCGCAAGACCCGGTCGCGCCCACCCTGCCGCCCGAGGTTACAGCGCCTTCAAGCTCCCATTCACCCTGTGGAAGCTGCCCTTACATAGATCCCTTTGACGGGAAGCTCAGGGCCCAGCGGTGCGTAGGAACCCGGATAGGGTTCTTTCGGATACAGCCAGCGCAGCGCGCCTCTTACGGTTGTTGCGTGCTATATCCGCAGGGTAGCGGGGCGTGAGGGCGCTCCTTGCGCTGTGGCTTTCGTCTGCGGCAAAGTTCTTCCATCTCGCAAGCTCCTCCACGGGGTTTGAACCGCAGGGCTGACCGTTTACGCGCTCACCCAGGAAGGGTGAGTGCAGGCTCTGCCCGAGTGGGTGGTCCGACCGGCGTCACAGGTAACCGGCCCAGGGAAGACATGGGCCACACAACCGGGCCCTCGATCTATTCAACAGTGCGCCTACCGAGCAGCAGCGCCTGGAGATAGTCGCCCCTTGTCCGACTGGACCATGATGCCAGTAGACGATGCCTAGCGTGCTCAGACCGGAAGCAACCCGAAGATGCGCAATGCACCCGCAGCAGAAACACATTCCCCCCAGCACCAGGCGCGGGGATACCCAGCCCAGAAGGGCTACTCCTCAAGCCGCTCATCAGCGTTTCACGTGAAACGTATCCGCCCTTGAAGGGACGTGCAATTTGCTTCCGGCCGCTGCTCTGCTGCGCGCGCCGGCCGATGGGACACGTCGGCAGACGTAACACTGGTCCACCTCGTGGCCAGCACGTACCACAGCCATGACAACCGTTCGCCTCCTTGCAGAGGACGAATGCCCGCGATACCGCCAGAGGAGGTGATCGGACCATCGGAAGGAAATGCTGAAGGGCACTATGACTGGGCGGGCATGGAGCGTCATTGCAGCAGCGGTGAACGGGCCATGTTGGCTGGGCTGCACCAGAGGGCGTACGGCAGCTCTGCACCTGTGGGTCGAAGACGGGCAACAGCGGTCGGATTGGTTTGATCAAGCGGACCGACCCGTCCTACTCTGAGCCAGCCCATGGGCCTGCCCGCGGCAATAGGGGCACAATAGGCCGGTGCAGGTCGTCTGGGGCCCGGGCGTGGACGCAGAGCATTCGACTCGCTCATCCTTCGCGAGCTAGCGGGTAGGGCCTAACACGGAGGGGATCATCACCAGGGGCACATGCGACTGCACGCGTGGAGGAGTATGGGTCTCTGGCGCGTCCATCATAGGGTGTGGAACTCGGGAGATCGGGTGTGAACTTACCCACAAGATATCCACAGCTCTGCCAGCGTATTATCCCCAAAGTTATCCACAGGCGCAGGGGGCCGCGAGAAGCGGATTCAAAGCGACCTCCAACGGTACACGTGCCTGGAGGCGGGTGGCGCGCGCCGGGCGGCAGCTCTTGTACCCCGGCTAGTCCAATGCTGGGGATGCTGTCGGCGCGGAGGGCGGCGGCGAATTCAACCTCTGGCGCTAGTTCGAGGAGGCTCGAGGCGCGGATCGTCCCTCCGACTGTTTCACGTGAAACACGATAGAGGATTCCCTACGGACTTCTGATAGTACTGCGGGGGATCGGCGGACCGGTTGGTAGCAAGTCTAGTTAGACCGCTTGCTGCGTCGACCACAGTCCTATTCACACCTTTATCCACAGCGTTATCCACCGGCGAATTCTTCTGTGTGGATGGGAGATCCCCTGGTGTCCGGCCACCGTCATGGTCCCGGACACCCGCCTTCAGAAACCACGGGGACAAACAAACCGCCCGAGGTCTGAGCGAAGCACGACCTTGCCTGGCACTGTGTACACCTAAGACGACAAGCAGCTCGACTGCAGGCGATAGTACCCTCAGTCTTCACGCAACTGGCCTGAGGACTGCTTCAGCCTCTCGTCGCGGTGGGCTGTTCATCCCTGGTTAGAGCGCTGGCGAACTTCGGCAGGCGTCGGCGGCCACGCGACCAGCAGTGCTGTCCAACGAGCCAGCGAGGAGGGCCAGCAGTTCTACGATGCGTTTCCCTTCTCACGTGGGCTGGGGGATCAGCCTTCCGCCACCTTCATCACCCCTCACACACCGGAACCTGCCCTTCAATCTGCAGGAAGGCCGCGGCAACGGCCGCGGAGGCCAGGCACCACGAATACACGGATCGACAGTTGCAACACGCCAGGGGTCCGTGGTCTCGAGATTTGTGACCTCCGTCGCGGACCCTAGGTAGCGGTTCCGCTCGGCCGAATTGCCGCCACGCTATCCAATAGGTGGGAGCACCGGCGAGACTGTCATACTCCCTCGGCGTTAGCCTGAACGAAGCAGGCACAGCAGCTGACACCACATGCCAACCGCTCCGGTCGAAGGGCCACCCGCGGAAAGTGCGTGGGGGAGCACGCCCGGGGGAAGGGACTATTGCTGTTGAATGGTGCAGGTGTAAAGCCGCACGCCAAAAATGCTCGCCCGCCCTGGCAGGCACGTGGGCAGACTGCTTGCAGCCAGCCGGCACTACGTTCGCGTCCATGGGCGATCCAGAATGACCCTGTCATGCGATGACCGAGATGGCGTGCCTGCGTCCATCGATGATGCACAGAATCATCGCGCAGCTTATCGGACTGGGCGCCCGTGTTTCACGTGAAACATGCGCGGCGATACTCGTCGGCGGCTTCAACGTGAGCAGCCACAACTCCAGGCTTATGCTGCTGCGTACGGCCGCCAAGTTATCACCGCAGCAGGGTTACGAGGGCGGATGTCCACTTGGTGTCTGCTTCCCGTACTCCGGAACCCAGGACCCAGGAATAGTAGGAGCGGATCCACAGTGCAGCGCCTCAAGCGTTGTTTGCTCCTGCGCACTCGGGTTCCGGAGCCCACGAGCAGCTGCCACTCGCAGTGATCCAGGCGTACGCGGCTGGCGACAATGCCAGCTGAACTACACCCGACTATCCGCAATCCCGGATCAGCTAAAACCCCCATGTTGGAACACTCCACCAAAACCTCACGAACGAGGGGAGCCGGTTGCCGATCAATTCTCGCGGAACCGGCCTCTGGGCACAGAGCCGATTTCCCGGAAATGCCAGCAGTGAACTTGCGTTTCACGTGAAACGCAACGGCCTCTAGCGTCGGGAACGCATCCACATCGCTTCTAGTCACCATTCGTTTCACGTTAAACACGGCTTGGGTGTCCCCATCCAAAGGTGCATGTTGTAACGTACGCGCCCCCGAAGTGGTTCGGCGCCTCCGCTACACCGGCTGATAGCCACGACCTTCATAGAGGCGAAGCACAAAAGGGGCTTGCCGCACCAAGCGAGGGCCTAATCGAAAAGCGAGCAGCGCCCCATTTCAGTATTTTCTACCTCCAACAAAGCCCATTCTCACGTGCCCGGGCAATTTCCGGAGCATCCGAAGGACCAAGACAGACGACCGGGCACAGTGATCCAATGCAGGCTATAGAAGAAGTGGCAGAACTAAGTGCGGCAACGTGCCCAAGAGCAGGGCAACCGGCGGCCATGCTCAAGTGAATTGCAGACCCGAATACAGTGGTCTTCCGGCGGTCAGGCCCGTACGCCCGCCCCTCGGCGCGGCAGATAACACCAACAACCGTGGAGTTTTTGAGCTGCATGCGGGTGCGCGAAGAGACTCACCGGCTCCAGTGCCGCAGTACGCACTCGCACAAATACGCAGGAGAAGGCCGGTTCGTGATGAACCAGCCCTCTACTCTTGGTCGAAGCCGGCCAGTTGGTTGATTCCGGAGGCCAGCACGGGCATAATCCAGTTCAGGTTTGAAGCGAATTGCAAACTCGGATATATATTAGCCTTTCCAGCAGCCAGGCGCGTACGCCCGTCCCTCGGCGCGGCACTGCAGCGCCTGGAACGGTGGACTCCGGAGCTCTTTGCGGATGCGGCAAGACTCTCACTGGCTCGTCTGCCACATTAGTCATGACCACAACGTAAAAGAGGGCTGATCCGTGATGAATCAGCCCTCTTTTGGTCGAAGTCAGTCAGTTAGTGGATCCGGGTGCCAGCACGTCCATAATCCGGTTCAGGTCTTCAACACTTGCGAACTCGATGCTCACCTTGCCCTTTCGGACACCAAGCGAGATCTTGACGTTCGTATCCAACCGGTCAGACAAGGAAGAAGCCAGGTAATCGAGACGCTCATGGCGGGCACCTGGCCTAGGGATGTTGTTCTTGGCCGGCTTCGCTGGATCCTGGTAGAGAGTAACTGCTTCCTCGGTGGCACGAACGGACATGCCCTCAGCAACAATCTTCTGTGCCAGCCGCTCCATGGCGGCCGCATCAGGAAGCGACAGCAAAGCGCGCGCATGGCCTGCAGAGAGCACGCCTGCGGCGACGCGGCGCTGCACCAGGGGCGGAAGCTTGAGTAGCCGGAGCGTGTTTGAAACCTGCGGCCGGGAGCGTCCAATCCTATCTGCCAGCTGTTCGTGCGTGGTACCGAAGTCCTCAAGGAGCTGCTGGTATGCCGCTGCCTCTTCCAAGGGGTTCAGCTGGCTGCGGTGGAGGTTTTCAAGGAGTGCGTCGCGCAGGAGGTCATCGTCGGTGGTGTCCCTGATGATGGCGGGGATCGTGTCCAGCCCGGCGGCCTGGACAGCACGCCAACGGCGCTCACCCATGACCAGCTCGTACGGCTCACTACCGTCTTCGGTTGATGTACGAACTACGATCGGCTGGAGGACGCCGATTTCCCGTACGGAATGCACCAGTTCAGCCATGTCGTCTTCGTCGAAGACGTTTCGGGGCTGCTTCCGGTTCGGGTGGATGTCGCTGACGGAAATTTCAGCGAAGCGTGCCCCGGGAACTTCCACCAGTTCGACACCCCCGTCCGTCTGCCCGGCAGATTCAAGGGGATCGCCAGGAGCCGGTGCTGCCGCTGCCAGGGCCGTCGCGGCCTGCTCCGCCGCTGGGACCGGAGACGGTCCATCCGTGGAGGCAGCAGCGGATTCCTTTGCGGCTGTTTCAGGGGCAACGGCGTCACCAGCGGCAGACGCAGGCTCCTGTGGCTTCTCCGCGGCAGCTTTTGCACCTGCCGCAGTAGCAGCGGGTTTCGAGACGGCGCGCTTGGATGCCGCCGGCTTGGACTTCGAAGGTGTGGACTGTTTTGCAGCGGACGGACGCTGGTCAGGAGACGGGCTCTGCTTCTCGTCGTCCTTGAACGCATCAGCTGCCGGCGGCTGTTCCGCGGGCTCGGACTTCCTGCGGCCCTCTGGGAAGAAGAGATCCACCGGCCGCGATACCGCTCCGCCATTGCCTGCACCAGTGGTTGCGGCGGAACTTGGAATCAGCGCGCCAAGACCGCGGCCTAGGCCCCGTCGCTTCTCGCTCATGGGTAAATCCCTCCAGTGGTAGAGCCAGGCCCAAGCCGGGCTCCGGGCGTTGCAGTTTTGAAGATTTTAGCGTTCCGCTATTTCAGCAGCGGCTTCCAGGTAGGAAAGAGCACCGCTGGACGACGGGTCGTAGGTCATGACGGTCTGCTGGTAGCTGGGCGCCTCGGAAATACGCACCGAACGCGGAACGACTGCCGAAAGTACCTGCTCGGGGAAGTGCTGACGGACCTCCGCGGCAACCTGCGCGGCAAGGTTTGTCCGGCCGTCATACATCGTCAGGAGAATCGTGGAGACAACGAGGTCCGCATTGAGATGCTTCTGGATCATCTCGATGTTCTTGAGGAGCTGGCTCAGTCCTTCCAGCGCATAGTACTCGCACTGGATGGGGATCAGTACCTCACTGGCGGCGCAGAAGGCATTGACGGTCAGGAGACCGAGGCTGGGCGGGCAGTCGATGAAGATGTAGTCGAGACGCTCTTCACCATTTTTCTCACGCGTCTTTGCGTAGACATCGATGGCCCGTCGGAGCCGCTGCTCACGTGCCACCAGCGAAACAAGCTCGATCTCGGCGCCCGCGAGGTGGATTGTGGCAGGCGCGCAAATGAGGTTACCGATGTCCGGGCAGGGGGCAACAACATCAGCCAGCGCGACGTCGTTGATCAGCACGTCGTAGATGCTGTCCACGTCTGCGTGGTGTTCGATTCCCAGGGCAGTGGAAGCGTTTCCCTGCGGGTCAATGTCGATAACCAGGACGTTGAGTCCGGCCGTGGCAAGGGCTGCGGCGATATTGACCGTGGTGGTGGTTTTACCCACGCCGCCCTTCTGGTTGGAGACAGTGAAGATGCGGGTCTTCTCTGGCCGGGGGAGCTTTCGTCCCATGAGGCGCTCCCGGCGCCTCGTTTCATGGGCGAGTTCCCGCGCAATTGGGCTGGAGTCATCGATGGCATCAATGACGTTAGAGCGCCCACCAGAGGTTGTTTCACGTGAAACAGCAACGGCCGAAGAAGGAGAAGCAACTGATTTCGGGTGAATTCCGGAGCGCGCTGGAACCATGCCCAAGCCAGCGACAGAACGTGCCGACCCCAATGACACAAACGGCGGGATCCGTTGTGCGGAGGCTTCACTACTGGTCACTGGGGCACACTCACTCTCGTTCAGCCAATTTTGCTGCCGTTGTCTAGCCTAACTGCTTCGGCCCGCTGACCGGCGTCAGCGGGACCGCATTAGGACTTCTTTTGGGACTTGTTTACAACGATGCGAACCACTGTGGTGGGCTCCTCCAGAAGCTCTTCACCGACAGTGATGACGGACGTCTCTACTCCGCCCAGCTTACGGATGACCTTCGCTGCCTTATCGATTTCCTCTGCAGCGCTGCGGCCCTTGATGGCCACTACTTCACCGTGGCCGGCAAGGAGCGGAATGGTCATTCCGGCCAGGTTGGTCAACGCAGACACGGCACGCGCGGTCACCACGTCCGCCTCCACATGTCCGACGGCGAGCTCAGCCCGGGTGCGCATCACAGTGACGTTGTCCAGGCCCAGGTCATCAACCACTTCCTGAAGCCAGATCACCCTGCGTTCCAGGGGTTCGATAAGCGTCAGCTCGAGGTCAGGCCGTGCGATGGCAAGGCACAGCCCAGGCAGCCCGGCGCCGCTTCCGACGTCGGCCACATGGCTTCCGTGGGCGATCTCGCTCTGGATCACCGCACAGTTCAGCACGTGTCGGCTCCACAGCCGCGGAATTTCCCGGGGCCCGATCAGGCCGCGTTCGGTTCCCGAGGTGGCCAGATGCTCGACGTACCGCTTGGCAAGTTCCAGGCGGTCGCCGAAGATCTTCTCAGCAGCGCGAAGTTCTGCTGCCGTGATGTCAACCATGATCAGCAATCTCTAGTTGGCGGATACAACAATGTGGCGTCCGGCGCCTTCGCCCTCGGACTCGCTGACCAGGCCGAGGTCGGCCACGGCGTCGTGCACGATCTTCCGTTCGTAGGCGCTCATCGGCTCAAGGGCCACCGACTTGCCTGTTTCCCTGACGGATGCGGCGGCGTCCTCGGCGATCTTCTGAAGGTGGCCGGAACGTTCCTTGCGGTAGCCGTTGATGTCCAGGACAAGCCGTGAACGGTTTTCGGTAGCGGAAAGTACAGCAAGGCGGGTGAGTTCCTGGAGGGCTTCCAGTACCTCGCCATCCTCGCCCACCAGGCCTTCGAGTCCCTCAGCTTCCTCGTCGGCGACGATGGAGATGTAGGTGCGCCCGTTGCGGACCTCGATGTCGATGTCGCCGTCGATGTCGGCGATGTCCAGCAGTTCCTCCAGGTAGTCGGCAGCAATGTCCCCCTCTTCCTCGAGGCGGCTTACGGCGGAAACCTTGGCGCCGGCGGAGGAGGCGGAATCCACGGACTCGTCCTGGTCTTCGATCTCTTCGGAAAAGGCGTGCTCAGTGCTCTCGGCTGACATTACTTCTTCTTCCTGTTCTTGCGCTGGGGCTGGACGCGCTGGCCCTTGGTCTGGATGGCTGTGGCGCCTGCCGCTTCCGGTGCCTCGTCCTTCTTGCCAGACAGGATGGAAAGGGCAGGCAGGCCCTTGGCCGCGCGGCGCTCGGCGAGGGCCTTGGCTGCGGGGGAACCGGGCGTCGGCATGCGGCGGATCACGAAGAACTGCTGGCCCATGGTCCACAGGTTGGTGGTGGTCCAGTAGATCAGGACACCGATGGGGAAGTTGATGCCGCCGACGCCGAAGACGATCGGCAGGATGTACAGCATCATCTTCTGCTGGCGCATGAACGGGCTGGCCATGGCTTCTTCAGACATGTTCTTGGCCATGATCTGCTTCTGGGTGATGAACTGCGAGGCCGTCATGGCCAGGATCATCACGATGGACAGGATCCAGACAGCCATCTGATTGCCGCCGCCGCCATGCAGCAGGGATGCAGACAAGGGCGCGCCGAAAATGCTGGATTCGTCGAACTGCACCACTTGTTCGTGGCTCATCGCACCGATGCCGCTACCGGTTTGGCGTGCAGCCGTAATGCCGGAGAGGACCTGGAACAGGGCGAAGAAGAACGGCATCTGGATCAGCATGGGAAGGCAGGCCGAGAACGGGTTGGTCCCGTGCTTCTTGTACATGGCCATCTGCTCCTGGGCCATGGCCTGGCGCGACAGCTGGTCGGTCTTGCCCTTGTACTTGTCCTGCAGCTTCTTCAGGTCCGGCTGCAGGAGCTGCATGCCGCGCTGTGCCTTGATCTGCTTGACGAATACCGGGATCAACGCGGCGCGGATGACCAGCACCAGTCCAATGATGGACAGCGTCCAGGTCCAGCCGTTCGCGGCGGGCATGCCGATGGCGCTCAGGCCATCGTGGAATCCAATCATGATGATGGAAACCAGCCACTTGAACGGGGCCATGATTGTTCCAAAGAAGTCCATACTTATCCCTATTCGTCAGGCCGCACTGCGGCCTTCTTCATCAGTCCGATCAACCAGGTACTTGTCCGGGTTGTTCAGCACAACAATTGTGGGGGTCTGGCCGGCCGGCCATTCCCGGCGGCCGGCGGGGACGTGGTCCACACCGCCGGCGTTCCATGGGTGGCAGTGGCCAAGGCGCCGCAGCGCGAGCCAGCTTCCCTTGACGGCGCCGTGAACGGTAACCGCTTCAAGGGCATAGGCCGAGCAAGAGGGGAAGAACCTGCAGACCGGGCCGTACAAGGGCGAAACCACCTTGCGGTAGGCCATCAGCAGAAGAATGAGGATGTTCCGGGGCAGGTTCCAGAGGAACCTGCCGACGGCTGCGGGCACAGTGCGGAAACGGGCGACGACGGCGGTGGCGTTAGGCACGCTGTGTCCCCTCCTGTGTTGTACCGGTCGAACCAGTGGCGGCAGCCCGTAAAGAACGGCCGGCCAGCCGGTTCTGTGTAGTTTCCAGTGCTGCGTTGTAGTCGGCCGACAGCTGATCCCAGCTGGCGGACGCTGACGCGGGCAGTGCCCTCACCACAATCGCAAGCCCAGTTGCATGGCCACGCAGTGAGGCAGCAGCCGCTTCCCTCAGTCTCCTCTTAACGAGGTTCCTGGTGACAGCGTTCCCTACGCTCTTGGAAACAATAAACCCGATCCGGCTGGGTTCGTCGGCAGCAATGGCTGCCGCATATAACACTACGTTCCGGCGTCCATTGCGGACACCGGAACGTACGGTTGTTGAAAAATCGGTTGCAGTCCTCAGGCGGTTGCGGGCGGCCAGCACCTTAAACTCGCAAAGGGATGTCTACCGACAAGTCAGTTATTTAGGCCGAAAGCTCGGTGCGGCCCTTGCCACGGCGGGCTGCCAGGATGGCGCGGCCGGCACGGGTACGCATACGAAGGCGGAAGCCGTGCTTCTTGGCTCGACGGCGGTTATTCGGCTGAAAAGTCCGCTTGCTCACGTTAGTTACTCCAGTGGATCAAAGGTGCGCCCACCCGATCAGTATGGGGAAGAACTGGCCGACGCTAAGTTTTGTATATGCACGCTTCCCCCGACTGCCCAGGCGCGCTGCGACTGGAAGGTTCAGATGGGGCCAAAAAGCGGACACAAAGGACTTCACAACGTTAGGGCAATTGACGGTGCCGAGTCAAACCCGAACCACCCTCAGGCGCTGTCCCCAACTGTTCCTAAGTTGTCCCCACAGCCTGTGGATGAAGTGGCTCACAGGCCCGCCTGGGAAACCACAACCGTGTAATTATCCACAGCCGGATAGCCAGCTATCTTCTAGGCTTTTCATCCCCTAGAGTGTCCCAGTAGCCGATTATCCACGGGCTGTGCATAAGCCTGTGGATTAAGCTGGGCCAGCACCCTGGTTCCGGACTTGGGGCTGCAGGCAATGCAGGCACAGCAAGTTTTGAGGGAACCGATTGATGACAGTAGACGAAGCCAACCACGCCAATACTGTCGGAAGTTCCTGGCGCCGCGTTGTCAGCCTGCTGGAGCAGGACCACCGCGTTTCACCGCGGCAGCGCGGCTTTGTCATCCTTGCCCAGGCCCAGGGCCTGATCGGTTCCACCCTCCTGGTGGCCGTCCCCAACGAGCTCACCCGGGAAGTACTCCAGACGCAGGTCAAGGACGCCCTTGACGATGCCCTGCACAACGTCTTCTCCGAGGACATCCGTTGCGCCATCGATGTCGACACCGACCTTGTTCCGATTCACGAAGAGCCGGAGCCCGTCGTCGAGCCTTCCTTTGCGCCGGACCAACTGATCGAGCAGAAGCCGCAGCCCATGCTGCCCAGCACCTCGCATGAATTCGGCCGGCTGAATCCCAAGTACGTCTTCGATACCTTCGTCATTGGTTCCTCGAACCGGTTTGCCCACGCCGCTGCCGTGGCAGTGGCCGAAGCACCTGCCAAGGCCTACAACCCGTTGTTCATTTACGGCGACTCAGGGCTGGGCAAGACGCACCTGCTGCATGCAATCGGGCACTACGCGCGCAGGCTGTACAGCGGCATCCGTGTCCGCTACGTCAACTCCGAAGAGTTCACCAACGACTTCATCAACTCCATCCGTGACGATGAAGGTGCCAGCTTCAAGACCACGTACCGGAACGTGGACGTACTGCTTATCGATGACATCCAGTTCCTCGCCGGCAAGGACCGGACCCTGGAAGAGTTCTTCCACACCTTCAACTCCCTGCACAACAACAACAAGCAGGTGGTCATCACCTCGGACCAGCCCCCCAAGCTGCTGGCAGGGTTCGAGGACCGCATGAAGTCCCGCTTCGAGTGGGGCCTGCTGACCGACATCCAGCCGCCGGAACTCGAAACGCGTATCGCCATCCTGCGCAAGAAAGCCCTCAGCGAAGGGCTTTCGGCGCCCGATGACGCGCTTGAGTACATCGCTTCGAAGATCTCCAGCAATATTCGTGAACTTGAAGGTGCCCTGATCCGTGTCACCGCGTTCGCCAGCCTGAACCGGCAGCCGGTTGATGTTGCCCTGGCGGAGATGGTCCTGAAGGACCTGATCACCGACGACGGAGCGGAGGAGATCACGTCCAGCCAGATCCTCCAGCAGACGGCGGACTACTTCAAACTCAGCATGGAGGAGCTCTGCAGCAAGTCGCGGACCAGGACCTTGGTCACGGCCCGGCAGATCGCGATGTACCTCTGCCGTGAACTGACGGACATGTCACTGCCGAAGATCGGACAGGAACTCGGCGGCCGCGACCACACCACCGTCATCCACGCTGACCGGAAGATCCGTGAACTCATGGCTGAGCGCCGTGTGATCTACAACCAGGTGACTGAGCTGACCAACCGGATCAAGCAGCAACAGCGCGACTCCTGAATCCACATCGGACCGCGCACTCTATACCTTATTAACAGGGACATGTGGATAAGCCTGTGGATACTTAAGGGGACAAGCGCGGTTAATGGGCTTAAAACCCTTAAGCCGTCTGTGGATCGTTAAAAACCGGCTTTCGCGTTGTCCCCATCCACACCCTGTTTAAAACCCAGGAAACGCACACTCCGTGAACAGGGCTTAACCCCGGATCCATGCGGCAGGACCGAGTTATCCACAGTTTCCACAGCAGTTATTAACACTACGAATCCCAAAAAATCGAAATCCCTCAAACAACAAGATCGATCCGCACGCCTCCCGTGTGGGCCTGCCGGCCCCCTGAAGGGTCGGGCCGGTGTTTGGGGGATGGGTTAATCCCGGATCTTCCGGCTAAGCTGTCAGCAGCGCTCCCATCCTTGGGTTTTCGTGTGGTTTCCGCCTGTGCGGACCATGCACCAACCGGGGCGCCGGCAAGATTTTCCGGAGTTTCCCCGCGAAGTTCGGCGGGTTTACATGGCAACAGCAATGAAAGGCGGCACCCTTCCGTGAAGTTCAGAGTCGATCGGGACGTCCTGGCAGAAGCCGTTACCTGGACAGCCCGTTCCTTGTCTCCGCGGCCGCCGGTGCCAGTCCTTTCCGGCCTCCTCCTCAAGGCCGAAGCCGGAACCGTCAGCCTTTCCAGCTTCGATTACGAAACGTCCGCGCGCCTTGAGATAGCCGCGGACATCCGTGACGAAGGCACCATCCTCGTCTCCGGACGACTCCTCGCCGACATCTGCCGCAGCCTGCCTTCAGCACCCGTCGACGTCGAAACCGACGGCAACAAGGTCACCCTCACCTGCCGCCGAAGCAGTTTCCACCTCGCCACCATGCCCGAGGCGGAATACCCTCCGCTGCCCGCGCTCCCCGCCATCAGCGGAACGGTTCCGGGCGATGCCTTCGCCCAGGCCGTGTCGCAGGTGATCATCGCCGCCAGCAAGGACGACACCCTTCCGATCCTCACCGGTGTGCGGATGGAGATCGAGGACGACCTGATCACCCTCCTCGCCACGGACCGCTACCGGCTCGCGATGCGGGAAGTGCCGTGGAAGCCCGTCACTCCCGGCGTTTCCACCAGCGCCCTGGTCAAGGCAAAAACCCTCAACGAAGTCGCCAAGACCCTGGGCAACAGCGGCGACATCAGCCTCGCCCTGTCCGATGACGACAGCCGGCTAATCGGATTCGAAAGCGGCGGCCGGACCACCACCTCCCTGCTGGTGGACGGTGATTACCCCAAGATCCGGTCGCTCTTCCCCGAATCGACACCCATCCACGCCACCGTGCAGACCCAGGAACTGGTAGAGGCCGTCCGCCGTGTCTCGCTGGTGGCCGAACGGAACACCCCCGTCCGGCTCGCCTTCACAGCCGGCCTGCTGAACCTGGACGCCGGCACGGGCGAAGATGCCCAGGCCTCTGAAGAGCTGGAAGCACAGCTTTCCGGGGACGACATCACGGTGGCCTTCAACCCGCACTACCTGGTGGAAGGCCTCAGCGTGATCGAAACCAAATTCGTCCGGTTCTCGTTCACCACCGCACCCAAGCCGGCGATGATCACGGCACAGGCTGATGCCGACGGCGAAGACCAGGATGACTACCGCTACCTGGTGATGCCCGTCCGCCTGCCCAACTAGTCCCCATCGGCTCCCAGCCTTCGCAAGCTCAGGCCGGGCCCCTCGCCGATAGGGGCCCACCCATCGGCTCCCTTCCCAACCAGCGCAGGAAAGAGTTCCACCCATGCACATTGGACTGATTGGCCTAGGAAAAATGGGATTCAACATGCGCGAACGGCTGCGCAAGGGCGGTGTGGAGGTCACCGGCTACGACCGGAACCCCGACGTCACCGATGCCGCCAGCGTGGATGAGCTGATTTCCGCGGTCCCGGCGCCCAGAATCGTCTGGGTGATGGTCCCTTCCGGCCCGATTACGGACGCCGTCATCACCGAACTCAGCGAAAAACTGGAACCGGGCGACCTCGTCATCGACGGCGGAAATTCCCGCTTCACCGAAGACCAGAAACACGGCGAACTGCTCACGGCCAAGGGCATCCGCTTCGCGGACTGCGGTGTGTCCGGCGGGGTCTGGGGACTGCAGAACGGCTATGGCCTGATGGCCGGCGGGGACGCAGCGGACATTGAACGCGCGCTGCCCGTTTTTGATGCCCTGCGTCCGGAGGGCGAACGGGCGGACAGCTTTGTGCACGTCGGCGGCATCGGCGCCGGGCACTACGCCAAGATGGTGCACAACGGCATCGAATACGGGCTGATGCAGGCATACGCCGAAGGATACGAGCTGCTTGCAGCCAAGGACATCGTCACCGACCTTCCGGGAACCTTCCGTGCCTGGCAGAAAGGAACGGTTGTGCGGTCCTGGCTGCTTGACCTCATGGTGAAGGCCCTCGACGAGGACCCAGGCCTGGCGTCCATCGACGACTACGTGGAGGACTCCGGTGAAGGTCGCTGGACTGTTGAAGAGGCCATTGCCAACGCTGTTCCGGCACCGGCCATCACCGCCGCGCTGTTCGCACGGTTCGCGTCCCGGGAAGACACCTCGCCTGCCATGAAGATGGTGTCTGCGCTGCGCCACCAGTTCGGTGGCCATGCCACCCGTCCCGCCAAGTAGTACCCACCGGGGGCGTCCGACGCCCCCAGAATTGCCGAAATCTCCGTGTATCTGGAACACCTCTCCCTGACCGACTTCCGCAGCTACGCCCAGGTCGACCTCGCCCTGGGCCCCGGCGTGACGGTCCTGGTGGGCTACAACGGCATCGGCAAGACCAACCTCATGGAAGCCATCGGCTACCTGGCCACGCTCAGCTCCCACCGCGTCAGCTCGGACGCCCCCCTCCTGCGGTTTGGCACGGAGCGGGCACTCGTCCGCGCCCGGCTGGTGCGCGGCACCCAGACCACGGTGCTTGAACTCGAAATCAACGCCGGCCGCGCCAACCGGGGACGCATTAACCGCAGCAACCCGGTCCGGGCACGCGACCTTCTCGGCATCTGCCAGACTGTGCTTTTCGCCCCTGAAGACCTGGCCCTGGTCAAGGGGGATCCCTCCAACCGCCGCCGTTTCCTTGACGAACTGCTCGCCAGCCTCATCCCGCACCACGCTGCCACCCGCGCGGACTACGACCGGGTCCTGAAACAGCGCAACGCCCTGCTCAAGTCGGCCAGGGCCGGGAAATTCACGTCCGCGCACGAGGCAACCCTGGATGTCTGGGACCAGCACATGGCCAAAGCCGGTGCGGAATTGCTGCATGCACGCCTTGAACTGGTGGAGCGGCTGCGGCCGCACCTCGCGCGCGCCTATGCCGGGTTGACGGATGAGTCCAAGCCCGCTGACGCCACCTACCGGTCCACGCTCCAGAACCAGATGGACGACGACGGCGTTCCAACCGGAGGTGCCACGCGCACCGCCGTTGCGGGTGCGTCCAGCGAAAAGGAAGACCTTCGGCTCCTCTCGGTTGAGCAGCTGACCGGGAGGTATGTCCAGGCCTTCGCCGACTCCCGAAAAAAGGAACTTGAACGCGGCATTTCGCTTGTGGGGCCGCACCGCGACGACCTGGAACTGACGCTTGGCCAGGCACCCGCGAAAGGTTACGCCTCCCACGGCGAAACCTGGTCCATGTGCCTTTCCCTTCGGCTGGCGTCCTACTACGTGATGCTCGACGATGCCCGGACCGGCGGTTCCGCGCCCATCCTGATCCTCGACGACGTCTTTGCCGAGCTGGATGTGCAGCGGCGGCGTAAACTGGCGGCTATAGTCTCCGGCGCGGAACAGGTCCTGGTGACCGCCGCCGTCGACGCCGACATTCCGGAAGAACTGTCCGGGCGGCGGGTGAAGGTCATCCCGGGAGGTATCGATGAGCAGGGACAGTAACGCGTCCGGCGGACTGCAGCCGGGCCGCGAACCTGACAACATCGACGCCCCGCAGGCTGCGCTCAACAGGGTACGGGAGGCTGCCGCCGCACGCGGGGAAATCCGCCGGAAGGCGCCGGGCCCGGGATCACAAAAAGCTAAGCGCGGGATCCGTGATACCCGCGGCTTCAGTCAATTCCATGCCTCGGGCCGGGACCCGCTGGGACTGGGCAAGGTTGTGGGCCGCCTGGTGGCCGAGCGGGGCTGGTCCTCACCAGTCGCCGTCGGATCCGTCATGGCCGAGTGGGCCACTTTGGTGGGTCCGGACATCTCCGCGCACTGCACGCCCGAAAGCTTTACCGGCACCACGCTGCACGTGCGCTGCGACTCCACCGCCTGGGCGACGCAACTGAGGCTGCTTAGCACCAGCCTGCTGGAGAAGTTCCGCCGTGAGCTGGGCGACGGCGTCGTGACCACCATCCAGGTATTGGGTCCGGCGGCACCCAGCTGGCGCAAGGGTGGGCGCAGCGTCAATGGCCGTGGCCCGCGGGACACGTACGGATAAACATTGCCGGGTCTTGAAACTGCGCCCAACGGCGTGTAGAGGCCTGCAAGGCCCGGAGCGTGTATAGGCACCCGGAGACCCCACCGCTGGGCCGCCCTAGGCGCGCCCCAGAGCCTCGGACAGCCATGTTGGCGGCCGCCCACGGCCCCGGAATGCGGGGATATCGGGCTGTTCGCGGTAGAATTGTCGCAGATAACTGGGCGCGGGTAAAACGTTGACTGAGTCCGTTTTCCGCGCGTATCCGCACGCGGAGAGTGGACCACCAAAACCGTCAGCGAGTCACCGGCGCCATAAGTTTGTGCCTGTTGGCGGGTGGCCTTTCCGTGTGGAGGGGAAACACCGGCCGGCCATCATCGAGAACAGAGGAGTCGACAGCGCCTGTGGCTAACGACAATACAGACATTCTGGCAGCTGAAACCGCAGTTGAGGATGGCCGCACCCCCGATACGGCGGGATCCCCAACTCCCCGGGAGTACGGCGCCAGTGACATCACTGTCCTGGAAGGCCTCGAAGCTGTCCGGAAACGGCCCGGCATGTACATCGGCTCCACCGGACCCCGTGGCCTCCACCACCTGGTCTACGAAGTGGTGGACAACTCCGTTGACGAGGCCTTGGCCGGTTACTGCAGCCATATCGAAGTAGTGCTGCAGGCTGATGGCGGCGTCAAGGTAGTCGATGATGGCCGCGGGATTCCAGTGGACATGCACCCCACAGAGCACAAACCCACTGTCGAAGTGGTGATGACCATCCTGCACGCCGGCGGCAAGTTCGGCGGCGGCGGCTACGCTGTCTCCGGCGGCCTGCACGGTGTGGGCATCTCCGTCGTCAACGCACTTTCCAGCCGGGTGGACACGGAAGTCCGCCGGCAGGGGCACGTGTGGCGGATGTCCTTCGCCAACGGCGGAAAGCCCCAGGGCAGCCTGGTCAAGGGCGAAGAGACGGACGCCACCGGCACCACCCAGGTTTTCTACCCGGATCCGGCCATCTTCGAGAGCACCGAGTTCGATTTCGAGACGCTGCGCGCCCGCTTCCAGCAGATGGCATTCCTCAACAAGGGCCTGCGCATCACCCTCACGGATGAACGCGACCCGGCCACCGACGAGGCAGACGCCGATCTCGACCTTGACGAGCTGGTCACCGAGGGTGAGGTCAAGGCCGAACACCGCACCGTGGTGTACCAGTACAACGAAGGCCTCCTGGACTACGTCAAGCACCTGAACTCCGGCAAGAAGGTGGAGGTTGTCCACGAGGACGTCATCGCCTTCGAAACTGAGGACACCGAGCGCCGCATCGCCCTGGAAATGGCAATGCAGTGGACCAGCGCCTACTCCGAGAGCGTGCACACCTACGCCAACACCATTAATACCCATGAGGGCGGGACCCACGAAGAGGGTTTCCGCGCCGCCCTGACGTCCCTCATCAACAGGTACGCCCGGGAAAAGGGCATTATCAAGGAGAAGGACGACAACCTCACCGGTGACGACATCCGCGAAGGCCTGACCGCTGTCATCTCGGTCAAGCTGTCCGAGCCGCAGTTCGAGGGCCAGACCAAGACCAAGCTGGGCAATTCCGAGGTGAAGGGCTTTGTCCAGCGCGTGGTCACCGACGGCCTGGGTGACTGGCTGGAGCGCAACCCCGGCCCCGCCCGGGACGTGATCCGCAAAGCCATTTCCGCCGCCCAGGCCAGGATGGCGGCACGGAAAGCCCGCGACAACGCCCGGCGCAAGAGCCCGCTGGAGTCCTTTGGCATGCCAGGCAAGCTCTCCGACTGCTCCTCCAAGGACCCGGAGAAGTGCGAGGTCTACATCGTGGAGGGTGACTCGGCCGGCGGATCCGCCAAGCGTGGCCGGAACCCGGAAACACAGGCCATCCTGCCGCTGCGAGGCAAGATCCTGAACGTGGAGCGTGCCCGGCTGGACAAAGCCTTGGGCAACGCCGAGGTCCAGTCGATGATCACCGCCTTCGGCACCGGCATTGGAGAGGACTTCGACCTTGCCAAGCTGCGCTACCACAAGATCGTCCTGATGGCCGATGCCGACGTGGATGGCCAGCACATCACGACTTTGCTGATGACCTTGCTGTTCCGCTACATGCGTCCCCTGATTGAGAACGGCTACGTGTATCTGGCGCAGCCGCCGCTGTACCGGATCAAGTGGTCCAATGCCCCGCACGACTACGTCTACAGCGACCGCGAACGCGACGCGAAACTGGTGGCTGGCCAGGCGGCGGGCCGCCGCATCCCCAAGGACAACGGCATCCAGCGCTACAAGGGCCTGGGCGAGATGGACTACACCGAGCTCTGGGACACCACCATGGATCCGGACCACCGCACGCTGCTGCAGGTAACCATGGACGACGCCCTCGCAGCCGACCAGATCTTCTCCGTCCTCATGGGCGAAGACGTGGAATCACGCCGTAACTTCATCCAGCAGAACGCCAAGGACGTCAGGTTCCTCGACATCTAAGGCCCCGCCTAAGTATTCGGAATCCGGCATATACCTGAAACGGAAAGTACATAATGAGCGACGAAACACCCGAGACCCCCGCCCCCGCCGGGGATCCGGACACCGTTCTTGAGGGCGACGTGCTGATCGACCGCGTGGAGCAGGTGGACCTGCAGACGGAAATGCAGCGGTCCTACCTGGACTACGCCATGGCGGTCATCGTCGGACGAGCCCTTCCCGACGTCCGCGACGGCCTGAAGCCCGTACACCGCCGCGTCCTGTACGCAATGTTCGATGGCGGCTACCGGCCCGACCGCTCCTTCAACAAATGCGCCCGCGTGGTGGGCGAGGTCATGGGCCAGTACCACCCGCACGGCGACACGGCGATTTACGACGCCCTGGTGCGCCTCATCCAGGACTGGACCATGCGCTACCCGCTGGCGCTGGGCCAGGGCAACTTCGGGTCCCCCGGCAACGACGGTGCGGCCGCCCCCCGGTACACCGAAACCAAGATGGCCCCGCTGGCCATGGAGATGGTCCGCGACATCGACGAGGAAACCGTCGATTTCCAGGACAACTACGACGGCAAGAACCAGGAACCCACCATCCTGCCCGCCAGGTTCCCCAACCTGCTGGTCAACGGTTCCTCCGGCATCGCCGTGGGCATGGCCACCAACATCCCGCCGCATAACCTGCGCGAAGTGGCCGACGGCGTCCAGTGGTACCTGGCCAATCCGGGCGCCACCCGCGAGGAGCTGCTCGAGGAACTCCTGCTCCGGGTCAAGGGACCTGATTTCCCCACCGGTGCCACCATCCTGGGCCACAAGGGCATCGAGGACGCCTACCGCACCGGCCGCGGTTCGGTCACCATGCGTGCCGTGGTGGCCGTCGAGGAACTGCAGGGCCGCACCTGCCTCGTGGTGACCGAACTTCCGTACCAGGCCAACCCGGACAACCTGGCCATCAAGATCGCCGAACTGGTCAAGGACGGCAAGATCCAGGGCATCGCCGATCTCCGCGATGAGACTTCGGGCCGCACCGGCCAGCGCCTGGTGATCGTACTGAAGCGCGACGCCGTGCCCAAGGTGGTGCTCAACAACCTCTATAAGCACACCGAACTCCAGAGCAACTTCTCCGCGAACATGCTGGCCATCGTGGACGGCGTGCCCCGGACCCTGAGCCTGGACGCGTTCATCCGCCACTGGGTGACGCACCAGATGGACGTCATCGCCCGCCGCACCCGGTACCGGCTGCGGAAGGCGGAGGAGGAAGCACACATCCTCCGCGCCCTGCTGAAGGCACTGGACATGCTGGACGAGGTTATTGCCCTCATCCGTGCATCCAGCACCACCGAGACCGCCCGTGACGGACTGATGGAGCTGCTGGACATCGATGAGCTGCAGGCGCGGGCCATCCTTGACATGCAGCTGCGCCGGCTCGCCGCGCTGGAACGCCAGCGCATCCAGGAAAAGCATGCCGAACTCGAAGCCCTGATCGCCGAATACAAGGAGATCCTCGCTTCGGAGCAGCGCCAGCGCGGGATCATCAGCACCGAACTCGGTGAGATCGTCGAAAAGCACGGCGACGACCGCCGCACGAAGATCCTCATGGGCTATGACGGAGACATGTCCATGGAGGACCTCATCCCCGAAGAGGAGATGGTGGTCACCATCACCCGCGGCGGCTACGTCAAGAGGACCCGCAGCGACAACTACCGTTCGCAACAGCGCGGCGGCAAGGGCATCAAGGGTGCCCAGCTGCGCGGCGACGACGTCGTGGAGCACTTCTTCGTCACCACCACGCACCACTGGCTGCTGTTCTTCACCAACCTCGGACGCGTGTACCGCGCCAAGGCGTACGAGCTGATGGAGGCGGGCCGCGACGCCAAGGGCCAGCACGTTGCCAACCTGCTGGCATTCCAGCCCGACGAACACATCGCCCAGGTCCTGGACCTCCGGGACTACCAGCAGGCGCCGTACCTTGTCCTGGCCACCAAGAACGGGCTGGTGAAGAAGACCCGGCTGGAGGACTACGACACCAACCGCTCCGCCGGGGTCATCGCCATCAACCTGCGCGACGGCGACGAACTGGTCTCCGCCCAGCTGGTCTCGGAAACCGACGACCTGCTGCTGGTGTCCCGCAAGGGGCAGTCCATCCGCTTCACCGCGAGCGAGGACGCGCTGCGCCCCATGGGGCGGGCGACATCGGGCGTCACCGGCATGAAGTTCCGTGAGGACGACGAACTGCTCGCTGCCAACGTGGTGACTGACGGTTCCTTCGTCTTCATCGTCACCGAGGGCGGCTATGCCAAGCGCACTGCGGTGGAGGAATACCGGCTGCAGGGCCGCGGCGGGCTGGGCATCAAGGTTGCCAAGCTTGCGGAGGAACGTGGCGACCTGGTGGGCGCCCTGATCGTCCAGGAAGAAGACGAGGTCCTGGTCGTCATGGAAGGCGGCAAGGTTGTCCGCTCTTCCGTCGCCGGGGTGCCCGCCAAGGGACGTGACACCATGGGCGTCATCTTCGCGAAGCCGGACAAGAACGACCGGATCATCGAGGTGGCGCGCAACAGCGAACGCGGCCTCGAGGACGAGGAATCGTCCGGCGATGACGTAACGTTGGCTGAAGATGGCGGGCCCGCTGGGGACTCCGCCGCGCCAGCAATGGCAGAAGAATCACCGGCCGTTGAGTCAGAGGACGCCTCGGGCGACGCTGAGCCGAACGAAGACAACACGGAGGTAACGAGTGAGTAATTCCGACTCATTTCCCAAGCCGAACAGCACCGTTCCCGGTGGGGACCGGCCCTCAGCGGCACCCCGCGTGAACGCCCCCGTCCGCCCGCAGCAGCGTCCGGCAGCCCCTGCGGGTGTACCCGGCCAGCGTCCGGCTGCGCCGGCACAGCGGCCGCAGCAGGGTGAGCGCCCCGTCCAGCCCGGCCACCGCCCGCCGGCGGCAGGACAGCGCCCCGCGGGAGCGCCCTCCGGCCAGGGAAGCACCGGCCAGGGCACTCCGGGGCTTGTTAAGCCTGCGCCGAAGGCCAAGGTCCGCCGGGCCCGGCTGCTGATCAGCAAGGTGGATCCGTGGTCAGTCCTGAAGATGGCGTTCCTGCTCTCCGTGGCTCTGGGGATCGTTACCGTGGTGGCCGCCATCGTCCTGTGGACGGTCCTGGACCTGACAGGCATCTTCGACCAGGTGGACAGCCTGCTCGGAACGCTGGCCGGATCCGAAAGCGGAGGCTTTGAGCTGAAGAAGGTGGCGTCCCTGGGTCAGGTGGCATCCTTCGCCACCATCATTGCCGTCGTCAACGTAGTCCTGCTGACGGCGCTGTCCATGCTGTCCGCGGTTCTTTACAACATCGCGGCCACCCTGGTGGGTGGCATCGGCGTGACCCTCACCGACGATTAGGAGTCCGGTTCCACCGGTCCACGGCCGGTGGAACCGCCCGATTTGAGATCGGGCCGGGATGTGCTGTAAAGTCATGTCTCGGCCCGATGAGGCATCGGGGCGTATAGCTCAGGCGGTTAGAGCGCTTCGCTGATAACGAAGAGGTCCCAGGTTCAAGTCCTGGTACGCCCACGGAACCTGTGCAGGTTTCAAACGGAGGTCAGGTTCGGATTCGTCCGTGGCCCGGCCGGAACGGGGAGCATGTGAAGAAGTTGCTTGTAGTAGCAGCGGCGATCGCAGGCGTCCTGCTCTACCGGAAGGCACAGGAATCCGAAGCCCGGAAAACAGTCTGGAGCCAGTCGACCGACACGGTGGACTAGGCCGGATACCCGGCTTGGGAGCTGGTCAAAGGCCTCCAGGATTCAGGGTATGATGGACGGGTTGCTTCTTATGGGGGCATGGCGCAATTGGTAGCGCACCTGCTTTGCAAGCAGGGGGTTCGGGGTTCGAGTCCCCGTGCCTCCACCATAGGAAAGTCCCGGTCAGCGGAAACGCGGGCCGGGACTTTTGCTTTCCATCTCCCACCGGGCCGGCCAACAGGGGTTATGCAATGAACTTCTTCTTCGCGGCCCTCGGAGTCCTCGGCGTTGCTTCGTCCGGCCCGTTGATCGCCGCCACCCTCGGCGCCACCAGTGTGAGCGCCCTCGCCATCGCCTTCTGGCGCAACGCCATCGCGGCGGCCGTCATGGCCACTCCAACCCTGGTGCGGGAGCCGGGACAGTTCCGCAGGATCAACCGCCGCGAGTTCCGCTGGTCCTTCGTGGCCGCCATCGCCCTGGCCCTGCACTTCGCCTGCTTCATCACCTCCCTGCAACTGACCTCCGTTGCTGCTGCCACAGCCCTGGTCTGCCTCCAGTCAGCCTGGATCGCGGTCTTCCAGCTCATCCGAGGGACCCGGCACCGCTGGCAGGTCCTGGCGGGCCTGGGCATCGCCTTCGGCGGCGTGCTCGCCATCACCGGGTTCGACCTTGGCTCCTCGTCCCAGGCGCTGCTGGGCGACCTGCTGGCCTTGGCGGGCGGTGCCCTGGCGGGCCTCTACACCCTGGCGGGTGGCAAAGCCCGGCAGAGCATGACCACGGGGACGTACACCACGCTCTGCTACGGAATGTGCGCCGCCTTCGTTGCGGTCCTGGCTGTACTGTCAGGGCAGCCGCTGGCGGGCTTCGAGGCCGCTGGCTGGCTGGGCATCGCGGCGATCACTGTCTGTGCCCAACTGGTGGGCCACACCGCATTCAACCACCTGCTGGCCACCATGAGCCCGCTTCTCGTTTCGATGATCATCCTGCTCGAAATCCCGGGCGCTGCGCTGCTCGCCGCCCTGTTCCTGCACGAGACACTCCCTGCGGGCACCTACGCCGGACTCGGCCTGATCCTGGCTGGACTCGCCGTCGTCGTTCTTGGGCAAAGGAGCCGCAGGGGCAACAGGCGCGGAACGGCACCCGGGGAAGAACCGCCGTCGGACCGCCCGCTTGTGGAGCTCGGTACGGACTGAAGGCTACTGTCCGCCGCGGCGGACGGGCTGCGCCGTATTGACGGTGTGGATTGCGCGCAGGAGCTTGGCCGGGAAGTACACCGAGAAGAACACCACCATGGGGGCCTTCAGCGCCATCTTCCGGACGTTATGGGCCTTGTACGTCCGGTCGAACCGTGTGACGTAATAGCGGTAATCGCGCGGTGAATCCTCCAGCCGCCGTGCAGACATGCCGGAGACCATTTGCGGGCAGTAGCGGACCGGAAGGTCGTGGTCGGCCAGGTGCAGGGACAAATCGATGTCCTCGTGCATCTCGTCCTTCTCGTCCCGGCAGGTCTCGTCCCTGATGGCCTCCCACGCACTGGCGCGCAGGGCCATGTTGGAGCCGAACAGGAAGTGGTACTGGTGCTTGGCCAGCTTCAGCATGAGCTGGCGCATTTTGTCGTCCGCTTTGAGGCCGAATCGGCGCATCGGCATGTCGTAGTAGACCACCGGGCCGGTGGCAGCCTGGACGGCGGGGTCCGCGAAGGCCTTCTGCACCTGCTCCACCCAGTCCGGCTCCAGGACGGAGTCGGCGTCGATGCGGCCCAGGATGTCGCCGGTGGCACTGTCCAGGCCGAAGTTGCGGGTGGGAATCAGGCCCTGTTCCTTGTCCTGGCTCAGCAGGAGGATGCGGCTCTCGGGGTACTCGAGCTGCATTTGCCGGACAATGGCGGCGGTGCGGTCCTTGGAGAGGTTGTCCACCACGATGATCTCGTGGGCCGGAACGGACTGGTATATGGCAGCGATGAGGCACTGCCGGATGACGCTCTCCTCGTTGTACGCCGGGATGACGATGGATACGCGGAGCTGCACGGCTGCGTCGTTCAAGGCATCCCCAGAGTTAGGTTGGCTGGCATCAGTTCAAATCTAGCATCCGCGCCTTTCCCGCCGGCGAAGCGCAGGCACGCAAAAGGGGCCCCGCCGAAGCGGAGCCCCCTGGCAGTAGCGGTGACTAGGCTTCGCTGGTGCCCTTGTCGTTGTTGCCGATTTTGGAAGCGATGTTCCTGGTGGCCGTCTTGGCGTCGGTGGCTACGTCAGAGGTGCCCTCGGCTGCATCCTCTGCCACGTGCTTTGCCTTGTCAGCGGTTTCGGTGGACTTCTCCGTGGTGGCATCGGCGGCGTCAGTGGCCTTGTCAGCAGCAGCACCGGCAGCAGCACCGGCAGCAGTTCCGGCTTTGTCAGCGGTTCCGGCCGTGTCTTCCTTCACGTCGCTGACAGTGGTGGCCGGCACCGGAGCGGGCGTCGGGGTGACGGGCGAGGGGGTCTTCCACGGGTCTTCCACCGGCTTAGAGGCCTTCCACGCGGCCACGCCGGCCGCAACTGCCGCAGCGACGACACCGAAGACCAGCCAGCCGCGCTTCTTGGGCTTTTCGGGCTGGGCAAGCTGAACGCCGACGGTCCGGCCTGCCTCGGTGGCAGCTGCCTTCAGCTGGGTGCCGGTGGCCTGGGCCTGTTCCTGGAGGGCATGGATGAGTCCCACGTCGCCCAGCTTCTGCGCCACTGCGTCCACCCGGGCCGGTGTGTTCTCAAGGGTGCGGTGCACTGCCTCCGAAGCGGCACCGATCTGGTCCGAGAGACGGGGCAGGTATTCCACCACCACACGGTCACGGGCGTTGAGGACAGCCGGGGTTGCCTTGTCCAGGGCTTCGTGCAGCCTGGGCGATGCGCCCTCCACAACGTCATTGATCCTGGGGGCCAGGTGGGCCAGCCCGTCCTGGATACGCGGCGTCACCGTGGCCACGCCGTCAGCCAGGTTGTGCGCCGCGGACTTGAGCCCTTCCTGGATCTTGGGAGAGGCGGTATCCAGGCCATGCTGGAGCCGCGGAACCGCCCACTCCACGGCGGCTTCCACGCGCGGAGCCGCCCAATCCTTGGCATTTTCCACCGCACTGGTGACCGACTGCTCAAGGTCACGGGCAATACGATCCGATTTCTTCACAACTACCTCCCGATTAATGTGACGGTTCTGTCGCTAGCCTACGTGTCCAGATCTTCACGGGCTATTCACTCGGCGGATTTTAGGGAGATTTCACCCAGCGCGGAACTGCTGCCGCAGCCAGCCCTGCCCATAGGTGCCATGGAAGAATGGGCCCTATGACTGCCATCGCAACTGCAAAAGCAACCATCCACACCAGCCTCGGCGACATCGTGGTTAACCTGTTCGGGAACCACGCCCCCAAGACGGTCAAGAACTTCATCGGCCTCGCCACCGGCGAGCAGGCGTGGACCCACCCGGAGACCGGCGAGGACAAGACCGGAACCCCGTTGTACAACGGGACGATCTTCCACCGGATCATCAAGGACTTCATGATCCAGGCCGGCGATCCCCTGGGCCGCGGTACGGGCGGACCCGGCTACCGCTTCGATGACGAAATCCACCCGGAGCTCAGCTTCAACCAGCCCTACAAGCTGGCCATGGCCAACGCCGGCATCCAGATGGGCAAGGGAACCAACGGGTCACAGTTCTTCATCACCACCATCCCCACGGACTGGCTCCAGGGCAAGCACACCATCTTCGGTGAAGTGGCTGACGATGAATCCAAGAAGGTAGTGGACGCAATCGAGGGTGTCCGTACCGGCATGGGCGACCGTCCCGTCGAGGACGTCACCATCAACAGCATCGACATCGAAAAGCTGTAACGTCCGGGCATGAGTTACGGAATTCCGTCGGCTGAGCCGTCCGCCCAGGTTCCGGTGTGCCCGCGGCACCCGGACCGGCCCTCGTACGTGCGCTGCCAGCGTTGCGGCAGGCCGGCATGCCCCGAGTGCCAGCGGGCGGCCGCCGTCGGATTCCAGTGCATTGACTGCGTCAACGAAACGCAGCGGACGACGCCGGAGGTACGGACGGTCTATGGCGGCGCCGTCGCCACGGGCCGGCCTTTGGTGACGTTCGGCATCATTGCCGCCTGCGCGGTGCTGTACGTGCTGCAGTGGCTGGTTCCAAATGATGCGATCTACCAGAGTTTGGGCTTCGCGAACGTGTACGCGGAGCCGCGCTGGGGCGAGTTCGAGCCCTGGCGGATGCTGACCTCTGCCTTCCTGCATTCGCAGGGCTTCATCCTGCACATCGCCCTCAACATGTACATGCTCTGGGTGTTCGGCCAGGCTCTGGAGCCGCTCCTGGGGCGGCTGCGGTTCCTGGTGCTCTACCTGGTGTCGGCATTTGGCGGCTCAGTGGGCTATCTGCTCCTCACACCGCTTTATGCACCCGGCCAGCCATTGTATGGAGTGGTGGGTGCGTCCGGAGCGATCTTCGGCCTGTTTGGTGCCATGCTCCTCATCCAGCGCCACCGCGGCGGGGACACGCGCCAGCTCTGGGTACTCATTGCCATCAACGGAGTCATCGGCTTCCTGATCCCCCAGATCGCCTGGCAGGCGCA
Source organism: Arthrobacter sp. MAHUQ-56 (assembly GCF_019710585.1). GTDB lineage: Bacteria > Actinomycetota > Actinomycetes > Actinomycetales > Micrococcaceae > Arthrobacter. Next base: position 243,761 of record NZ_JAIFZQ010000008.1, read on the forward strand.
CTTGGGCGGCCTGATTGCAGGCGGCCTGTGCGCCGCGGTCTTTGCCTATACCCCGCGCGGCCGCAGGCAGGGACTTATCCAGGCCCTCGGCGTCGCAGCGCTCCTGGCGCTGCTCGTCGCGGTGAGCTGGGTCCGCGTAACCCTCTAGCATTTCCCCGGCGGCTTCGGCCCCACGCATGACCCCGGTACCCGAAGGTACTGGGGTTTTCGTTTTCCACAGCTGTTTTCCACAGTGTTAATAACTTACATGCCTGTAGTTCTTGAAGGTTCTGGCCCTGATCCGCGGCGGGGCGTGCTGGCGTCTCCAGCACCAGGCGTTTTTTCCACATCTGTGGATAACCTGTGGGGATACCGGTGTGCGTAAGTGGATAAACCGGCGGTTCGGCCCAGGGATGTGGATATTCCCCCGTGTGAACGGAAGATCAGGGACGTTCTGCCCTGTACCGAGGTCCCTTTCAACATGTTATGCACACCGTTAATAACTCACAGCCCTGTAGTTAGCCCGGGCAAAGATGCCGCAGGACTAGGCAGGAACCGCACGGGGTGCGCTCTTTCCCCGAGGTTTCCCACAGCTGTGGATAAGTTGTGGGTATTGCGATGTTGGTAAGTGGATAAGCGTTCCCCATCCGGGACGGGCGAGATCCTAAGATGGTTACCTGCCACCTCAGGATCGACACGAAGGACCGCCGTGACGCGCACAACCGAGCACCTCTATCTCGACAAGCAGCACCCGACCTTGTGGAAGGCCATGAGTGCACTGGGACTTCAGGTGCAGGGAGCCGCAGAAGAGGCAGGCATTGGCAGCGGTCTGCTGGAACTCCTCAACGTGCGCATTTCGCAGATCAACGGCTGCGCCTACTGCCTGGACCTCCATGTCCGCAAGGCCAGCGAGGCCGGCGAGACGGCGCAGCGGCTGGCGGTGCTGCCGGCATGGCGGGACACGGCCTTGTTCACGGACAGGGAGCGGGCTGCGCTGGCCCTCGTGGAAAGCATTACGGAGCTGCCGGACCAGCAGTCCAGGGAACGGGAGGAGGCGTTCGCCCGCGAGTGCCTTTCCGCCGAGGAGTATTCCGCAGTGAGTTGGCTGGCCGTGACCATGAATGCCTTCAATCGGGTCTCCATCACCAGCCACCACCCGGTCCGGCGCAACCGTCCCTGAGCTTCGGGGCGCAGAACCTGCCTTATCCACAGGTATTCCACACTGTTAATAACCGCATGGCGGGGGCAGGTTTCCCTTGCCGGGTCGGTGGCAGGCCGGGCGGCGGGAGGGATGCCGGAGTCCGCGGAAAGTTCTCCACAATGTGGATAACTTTCCCAACAGCTGGGGACAACCCGGGCGGGCGCGGCGGCTGGGACCGCGCGGGACAGTCAGGACGGCCAGATCCCGGACGATCCGCGCCGGTGGCTCGCCAGCAGGTGGGTATCCACGATCCCCACTGCTTCCATCAGGGCAAACATCGTGGTGGGTCCCACAAAGGAAAAGCCCCTCTTCCGCAACGCCTTGGACAGGGCGATGGATTCCGGGGATTGCGTGGGGATGTCGGCGGGCAGCACCGGCGCCGGCGTACTGGCCGGGCGGAAACTCCACACGAAATCCACCAGTCCGCCATCACCGCGGAGATCGAGCGTGGCCTGCGCATTCCTGATCGTCGCGGCGATCTTGAGGCGGTTCCTGATAATGCCTGCGTCCTGCATCAGGCGGTCAACGTCCGCTTCGCCATAGCGCGCCACGGCCTCGGGGTCGAAGTCCGCGAACGCGGCGCGGAAGGCAGGGCGCTTGCGTAGTATGGTGGCCCAGGACAGGCCTGCCTGGAAACCCTCCAGGCAGATGCGTTCGTAGAGCCCCTGCTCGTCGGTGACGGGCAAGCCCCATTCATGGTCGTAGTAGGCGCGCATGAGGGGATCGGTGGAAGCCCAGGCGGGCCGGGCGAGGCCGTCCTCGCCCACAATGACGCCAACGGGATCGGGAGCCAGTTGGATCCTCCTTGAAGCGGCGGGAACAGCAGGAGCCAGGCTAGGAACGCCAGCGGGTGGTCATCAGGAAGCCGATGATGGCGATGCCGAAGCCAGCCACGATGTTCCAGGACTGCCATGCCTGGACCGGGAAGCGCCCCTCGCTGATGTAGAACGTGATGATCCAGAAGAGCCCGATGATCATCAGTCCGAACATCACAGGCTTGAACCAGACCGGGTTGGGCTTGTAGGCCTGGGGGGCAGCCGGCTCGGCGGTGCTGGCGGTCTTCTTGCGCGGCTTTGACTCGGGCACTGGCTCTCCTTGGCGGGCTGGGCAAGCTCGGCGTCCCGGGCTTGATATCCTGCAAGAAGGAAGTTGCCAGCGGTCTGCGCGATCTTGGTCAAATCTGGATTCTTACTAGCAGCCAATTCTAGCGGCAGTTCATGGGCAGCCAGTGCCCAGCCTAAACGTCCGAGGAGAACGCGTGGTATTGCAGGAGAAGGCAGTGCGTACTGCCGCCCCGGCACCGCGCCGCGCCTTCCTCCACGGTACAGTCCAGGTGCTGGGTGAGCTGCTCATCACCGCTGGGATTATCCTCCTGCTCTTCGTCGCGTGGCAGTTGTGGTGGACCAACGTCGAGTCGGATGCCAGGCAGAGCCAGGTCATCAAGGAATTCGCCCAGGACCTGGCCGCCCCTGCCACCACTGAACCGGCGCCCGGCGCCACAACTCCGCCGGCCGCTGCCGAGGACTTCGGCAAGCCCGTGGTGGGAACGGCCCCCGGGCATGCCGGAACGATCGGCATCATGTACATCCCCAGGTTCGGCCCCAGCTACACCAGGCCCATTGTGCAGGGAACCAGCCAGGACGTTCTGGACACCCTGGGCCTGGGGCATTACAGCAACACGGCCATGCCGGGTGCGGTAGGAAACTTCGCTGTGGCAGGCCACCGGCAGACACATGGTGCCGTGCTGGACAACATCCACACCCTGGTACCGGGCGACAAGATCTACGTACAGACAAAGGACGGCTTCTACGTCTACGTCTTCCGCAACAACCAGATAGTGTTGCCCTCGCGCACCGACGTCCTTGAACCGGTACCGACGCAGCCCGGTGTTGCCCCCACCGAAAGCTACCTCACCATGACCAGTTGCAACCCCCGCTTCGGCGCCGAAGAGCGCATCATCGCCTACGCCCTGCTGGACAGCTGGCGTCCCTGGTCGGCCGGACCGCCGGCCGAAATCGCGGCGCAGGTGGCAGCGGCAACGGGACGGAGTTGAGCATGTACGCCTGGATCTTCCGCCACCTCCCTGGGCCGCTTTGGCTGCGGATCGTCTTCGCACTGGTACTCATTGCCGTTGCACTGGTATTGATGGTCCAGTTCCTTTTCCCCTGGATGTCACACCTCACCCCATTCACCGACTCAACGATTGGTTCCGCAGACCAGCCATGACAACCAAGATCCTGGTAGTGGATAACTACGACAGCTTCGTCTACACCCTGGTGGGCTACCTCCAGGAACTCGGCGCCGAAACCACCGTGGTCCGCAATGACGACGTCACGCTGGCCGAGGCCATTGAACTGGCCAGCACCCGCGACGGCGTCCTGATCTCCCCGGGCCCCGGCAATCCCGCCGAGGCCGGCGTCTGCATCGAACTGATCAAGTGGTGCGGCGAGCACAGCGTTCCCATGTTCGGCGTGTGCCTGGGCCACCAGGCCCTGGCGGAGGCTTTCGGCGGCAAGGTGACGCACGCACCCGAACTCATGCATGGGAAGACGTCGCTGGTGGAACACATCGGCACCAGCGTCTTCGCCGGCCTGCCCTCCCCCATCACCGCCACCCGCTACCACTCCCTGGCGGCCGTGCGGGATTCCATCCCCGATGTCCTGGAAGTGACGGCCCAGACCGCATCCGGCGTGGTCATGGGCCTGCAGCACCGGACCGCACCCCTCTGCGGCGTGCAGTTCCACCCCGAATCAGTGCTGACCGAGGGCGGCTACCAGATGCTGGGCAACTGGCTGGAGTCGCTCGGCATGAAGGGTGCCGCCGCCCGCGCGGCGAAGCTGAGCCCGCTCATCCAGCACTGAGCCCGCTCGTTAATCAAAAGCAGATCAGGCGGGCCTGCCAAGGCCCGCCTCTGTCAGCCCTTCTTCGTTGGCGTCGGCGTCGGGGTCGGCGTCGGGGTTGGCGTGGGTGTTGGCGACGGCGGTGCCTTGGCCACCACGACGGTGACGGTCTTGCCCTGCTCCACCGCGGCGTTGACGGGCTCACTTTGGTCGGTCACCCTGCCGGGCTCCACCTGCGAGTTCTCCACCTCGATCACTGCAGGTACCAGGCCCAGCTCCTTGAGTGCGGCCTCCGCCTCTTCCCGCGTCCGGCCGCGCAGCTCCGGAACCGCCACCTTTCCGGTGGAGACCACGAGCTCGACCGTTGTTCCCACACCAACGCTCTGCCCCGGGGCAGGGCTGGTGGTGATGACGATCCCGGCCGGGACGGTAGCGCTGTTCGCCGTCGTGGTGGAGGGAGCCCCCACCAGCCCCACTTGCCGCAGGATGTCGCGCGCAGCCGCTTCCGTCTTCCCTGGAAGGCTGTCCGGGACCTTCACGGAGCTGGGGCCCTCGGAAATGTTCAGCACCACTTCGGCGCCGGGATCCAAGGTTGCGCCCGCCGCCGGATCTGTTCCGATGGCGGTTCCCTTGGGAACGGTGTCGTTTTGCGAGCGGGCGATCTTGGGCTTCAGGTTCGCGTTGTACAGTTCCTGCAGGGCAGCGGTCTCCGTCATGGCCGTCACCGCAGGTATCTGCACCTTTGGCGGCGGCGGCGCGGGGCGGTTGACCGTGGCGTACAGCCACAGTCCGGCGCCCGCAAGCACCAGGAGCGTGAAGACCACCAGGGTGGCAATCCACGCACGACGGCGGGAATTCCGCCGGGCGTTCCGCTCACCATCCGGCCGCAGTCCAAGGGGCTCCGACTCCGCCGCGGTGCGCCCGTCCAGTCCATTCGCGGGAACCAGCGGTCCGTCGTCGTCATGGAACATGGTTGCAGCGGTCAGGATGCCGGTGGGCGCATCATCCGGGACGCCGGCGCCAGTGGCGGCAAGAGCCTCAGTGGCCGGGGCCGGGGGTGCGGGAACGTGGTCGTTGGGGTCGGTGGGGGCTTCCGATGCGGGAAGGGCAGGAACGGCAACTCCGGCCCGGGCGGCCCGCAGGGCGCGGCGGAAGGCAGCGGCATCCTGGAAGCGGTCATCGCGGTTCTTCTGCAGCGCCTTGGCAATCACGCTGTCCAGCGCGGGCGACACGTCAGGGTTGAGGCTGCTGGCCGGTTCCGCAATTTCGCGCACGTGCTGGTACGCCACCGACACCGGGCTGTCGCCGATGAACGGCGGCCGCGAGGTCAGCATTTCGTAGAGCAGGCAGGCGGCGGAGTAGAGGTCGCTGCGGGCGTCCACGGTTTCGCCCCGGGCCTGCTCCGGCGACAGGTATTGGGCGGTGCCCACCACCGCCTGTGTCTGGGTCATCGTGGCCGAGGAATCGGCGATGGCGCGGGCGATCCCGAAGTCCATCACTTTCACCGAATTGGTGCCCTCGCAGTACATCACGTTGGCAGGCTTGATGTCCCGGTGCACGATCCCGGCCTTGTGGCTGTACTCCAGTGCGCCGAGCACGCCCAGGCAGTAGTCGATCGCCTGCCCGATGCTTACCTCGTTCGCGCGGATCAGGTCGCGGAGGGTCCGGCCCTCCACGTATTCCATCACGATGTACGGCACGCGGACATCCTCGCCGGAGCCGTCATGGACCAGGTGCTCACCGGTGTCGAAGATGGCAACAATCGAGGGATGGTTCAGCGCAGCAACCGCCTGCGCCTCCCGCTTGAACCGGGCCTGGAACTGGGGGTCCCTGGCCATATCCGGGCGGAGCAGCTTGATGGCGACCGTGCGTCCCAGCCGGGTGTCGGTGCCGCGGTAGACATCGGCCATGCCGCCCCGGCCAATGAGGCCGCCCAGCTCGTACCGGCCGCTCAGGATGCGCCGGTTATCCACCGGCAGGCTGTCCTCCCGGTCCAATGGTGTGCGTGGTGACTCATTCACTGGTGATCCCGGCGGCTACGGAGTACAGGCCGGCGGCGTTCCCGGCAACTGGCCGGGGGCGCAGGTTGGCAGCGGTGAGATGGGCGTCGGCCCCGCAACGGAAGAAGTGGTGGGTGCAGGGGTGGGGGCGGCGGTGGTAGGCGCCGGACTTGGTGCGGTGGCGTAGACGACGGTGATCTGCGAGCCCTTGGGCACCACTCCGGTGGGGTTTAGTTCCAGGACCGTTCCGGGAGCAGCAGAGCTGCTTTCCTGCGGCACGACCGTAACCGCAAGGCCCATGCCGGCAAGGGCGGACTGGACCTGGCGGTAGTCCTTTCCAAGGTAGGCAGCCGGGATCACGTTGACCGTTTCCTGCGTGGGCGTGGGGGTCGGGGTGGGCGTCGGCGTGCTCCGGGTCTGGGTGGGTGTTGCCGACTGGGTGGTCCGTGTGGGGCTTGCCGACGTCGCCGACGCACTGCCGGTGGTGGTGCCGGACGTGGGATTGCCGGATGGCGAGAAAAGGCCCAGCTGGCTCAGGAGGAAGCCCGCCAGGGCGAACAGCAATAGCAGGATCAGCGCCACCAGCGGCCAGGTCCAGGGGCTGCGGCCCTTGCGCCGCGGCTCGTCCGCCGGCCCGTCGTCGTACGTTTCCTCTTCCTGGTCCCAGTTCTTCTCGGCCGCCATCGCGTTGGCCCGGGCAAGCGGTCCCTGGGGCGCATCCCCCTCAGCGGCGGAGGCACCTGCGGCACCCGCAGCCATCCCGGCCGCAGCACCTGCTGCCCCGGCCCCGAGCACCGGGAGGGCCGACGTGGCGGTGGGGGTGTCCCGCTGCGCGCCGATGACACCGGTGGGGGCGGTGGTGGTGTCCACCGGGGCGGTGATTGGGCCTGTGTCGGCATCAAAAAGGAGCATGCCGGGGACGGCGGCGCGGGCGGCACCGATGTCGCCGTTGCGGATGGCTTCAGCGGCCTCGGCCAGCTTGATGGCGTTGGCCGGCCGGTCTTTTGGATCCTTGGCCAGCATGGACATCAGGAGCGCACGGACGGGGGCGGGCAATGACTCCGACAGCGGCGGCGGCGCGTCATTTACCTGGGCAAGGGCGATGGCGATTTGTGACTCACCGGAGAAGGGCCGGTGGCCCGACAGGCACTCGTACCCGATGACGCCCAGGGAATAGATGTCGGACGAACCCGTGGCAGTCTGTCCGGTCGCCTGCTCGGGTGCAAGATACTGGGCGGTCCCCATCACCTGTCCGGTTTGCGTGAGCGGCACCTGGTCTGCCAAACGGGCAATGCCGAAGTCGGTGACCTTGACCCGTCCGTCGGGGGTGATCAGCAGGTTGCCGGGCTTCACGTCCCGGTGGACCAGGCCCTGCGCATGCGCCACCGACAACGCGCGGGCGGTCTGCGCGATGATCGACAGCGTGCGGTCCGGCGAAAGTACCTGCTCGTGCTCAATGATGCTGCTCAGCGGCTGGCCGGGCACCAGTTCCATGACCAGGTAGGCGGAGCCCTCCTCTTCGCCGTAGTCGAAGACATTGGCAATTCCCACATGGTTCAGCAGTGCGGTGTGGCGGGCCTCCGCCCGGAAGCGCTGGAGGAAGCCGGGGTCGCCCGTGTATTCCTCCTTCAGCACCTTGATCGCGACGATGCGGCCGAGGACGAGGTCTTTGGCTTTCCAGACTTCCCCCATGCCGCCGATCGCGATCCGTGTGGTCAGCTGGAATCTGCCGCCGAGGGTGATTCCGGTTGTAGGCCTCACTTATTCAACACCGCCTCAAAAATCTTCTTCGCGTTCGGACTGGTCAGCTGTGCGCCGGTGGTGATGTTCACGCCCTCCATGACGATCGTGACACTCACCTGCGGATTGTTTGCGGGGGCAAAGCCCGTGAACCACGAGTTGTTGGTTCCGTTCCCAAGTTCTGCCGTTCCTGTCTTGCCCGCGACCTGGACGCCCGGGACCGCCGCACCCTTGGCAATGCCGTCACTGACGGCGCTGGCCATCCATTCCGTGATCTGGCTGGCGATCTGCGGGGTGGTGGACGTGCGCAGCTGCTGCGGCTGCGGTTCGTCGATCACGCGAAGGTCCGGGGAACGCAGGGTCTTGATGAGCTTCGGTTGCATCTGGACGCCGCCATTGGCGATGGCGGAGGTCATCATGTTGATCTGCAGTGGCGTAGCGCGGACGTCCTTCTGCCCGATGGCCGACTGCGCCAGTCCCGGCGCGTCCAGGTTGTCCGGGAACCCGTTGCCCTGGGCGTGGCCCAGCTTCAGCTGGTCGCCCACCTGTTCGCCGAAACCGAACTTCTTGGCCTGCTCGGCGATCGCGTTGCGGCCAAGGTCCAGCGCAATGCTGGCGAAGGGCGTGTTGCAGGACTGCTGGAGGGCGAAGGCAAAGCCCGCCGTGTCCCGGGTGTAGCAGTTGCCGCCCGCGTAGTTGGGCAGCTTGTACTGGATCCCGTCGAAGGGCATCTCGGCAGGGTTCGGCAGCACGCTGTCCTTGTTGTACTTCCCGGAGGCAAGCGCAGCCGCGGTGTCCACGAGTTTGAAGACGGAACCGGGGGCCAGCAGTTCACCGGTGGGCCCGCTGACGTTCTGGTTCAAATTGATGCCCGGCACCTTCACCAGCTCGTTGATATTGGCGCTCTCGGCTGCCGCATCCTGGGTGGCCACGAGGTTCGGGTTGTAGGACGGCTTGGACACCATGGCCAGGATGGCCCCGGTCTTGGGGTTCGTCACCACGATCGAGCCGCGCTGGCCGTCGGGGATCAGGTTGTAGGCAAGCTGCTGGATCTGGGGATCGATGGTGAGTTCCACCGACGCGCCCTTGGGCTGGTTCCCGAGGAAGAGCTGCCCCACGCGGTCCAGGAACAACTGGTCGGAGTCTCCGGCCAGCTCGGAGCCCATGCTTTGCTCCAGGCCGGTGGCGCCGTAGTTCTTGGAGAAGTAGCCGGTGAGCCCGGCATACAGTTCCGGCTGCGGGTACGTGCGCTGGAACTTGCACGTCTCGGAGCCGGTCTCCACCGACTCGGCCACTGGGCTTCCGCCAACGATGATGGCGCCACGGTCATTGCAGTAATTCTGCAGGATGGCGCGCTGGTTCAGCGGATTGGTCTTGAGATCGTCCGCTCCCACTACCTGTACAAAACTGATGGCGCCGAAGAGCAGCGCGAACATGGCGACGGCCGCCACCCACGAGTGCCTGATTGCCTGGTTCACGCCTGCTTCACCACCTCGGTTGGAGTGTCAATGCCGGTTGCCGCTGCAGCCCCCGCCGGAGGCAGCGGGGTGGTGTCCACCGGGCCGCGGGCAGCATGGGAGATCAACAGGAGCAGTCCCACGATGATCCAGTTGGCCAGCAGCGAGGAGCCGCCGGCGGCCAGGAACGGCGTGGTGAGGCCGGTCAAAGGGATGAGCCGGGTGACGCCGCCGATGACCACGAAGCATTGCAGGGCCACCGCGAAGGACAGGCCGCAGGCGAGCAGTTTTCCGAAGGCGTCACGCGTGCCCAGGGCGGCGCGGAATCCACGGGTGAAGAAGAGCAGGTAGAGCAGGACGACGGCGAACAGCCCGATCAGGCCCAGTTCCTCGCCGAGTGAGGCGATGATCATGTCGCTGTTGGCAAACGGCACCAAGTCCGGACGGCCCTGGCCGAGGCCGGTTCCCACCAGCCCGCCATTGGCCATGCCAAAGAGTCCTTCGATGACCTGCCGGCTGCCGGTTTCGTAGACTTCGGGCGAAAAAGCATTGAGCCAGCCGTAGACGCGCTGCTGGACATGGGAGAACACCTGGGCTGCCACGAAGCCGCCGCCAAGGATCAGGGCAAGGCCGATGACCACCCAGCTGATGCGGCTGGTGGCCACGTAGATCATGACGATGAAGAGACCGAAGAACAGCACGGAGGAGCCCAGGTCGCGCTGGAAAATAAGGACACCGATGCTGACCAGCCAGGCGGTGATCATGGGTCCCATGTCCTTGAACCGGGGAAACTGCAGGGGGCCGACCTTGCGGCCGGCCAGCAGGATGAGGTCCCGGTTGGAGGAAAGATACCCGGCAAAGAATATGGCCAGCGTAATCTTGGCGACCTCGCCCGGCTGGAACGTCATGGGCCCGAACCGGATCCACACGCGGGCACCAAGGATTTCCCCGGCGCTGATTCCGGGGACAAGTGGCAGGACCAGCAGCAAGGCGCTGGCAGCAAGGGATATGAAGGTGAACCGGCGCAGCACGCGGTGGTCCTTGAGGAAGAACACGACGGCGATTGCCACGGCCATGGCGACCAGGGTCCACCGGAGCTGGTTGTTGCCTGTGTCGTCGCCGGGAGCGTCGAGCCGGTGGATCATCGCAAGGCCCAGGCCGTTGAGGGCCACCACGATGGGAAGTATTACGGGGTCGGCATATTTGGCACGGAACCGGAGGACGGCGTGGAAGGCCAGCGCGGCTGCCGCCAGCAGGCTGGACTGGAACCAGAAGTCTGAATCGAACGCCTTCTCCGCGTCGACACCCACCAGCATGTTGGCGCCGATCCCCACGGCCAGGGCGAGGATCAGCAGCGCGAGCTCCACGTTGCGGCGAGGCTTGGGCATGGTGTTTACCTGGCTCATTTGGCCGCCTCGCAGGTGATGGTAGGTGTGGGGGAAGGAGTCGGTGCCGGCGTGGCGGAGGCATCCGGAGCGGGCGGCGGCGCGGCGCTGGCTGCCGGGGAGGCCCCGGCTGACGCGGAGGCCGACGGCGTGGGGCATTCCTGCTCCGGCGAGGTGGTTCCCGTAAGTTCCAGGTTCTTCACGATCCGCTGTGCATCGTAAAGATCGTTGGCGGGCACCGTCTGGCGGACGCGCTGCTGGGAGAACGGTGGAAGCGAATCCATCCGGATCTCCGTCACGGCTTCGAGGGAGGAAAGCTGGATGGGGCCCAGCCGTTGGGAAACACCGTTATAGATGGCCACCCGGGAATCAAACTCGCCGATGTAATAGCGGGTCTGGGTCCACGCGTACCCAAGCCAAAGGCCCACGGCCACCACCACGAGTACCGCTGCGGCGATGGACCATGCCACCCAACGCCGCGGACGCAGCGGCACCAGGGCATCGGCGGGGTCGCCGGCGGGTTCGGCCTTGTGCGTGAGGAGGGTGGCTGCACGCCGGGCCACGGTGCGGCCGGCAACGGTGGGGATGGAGCCGGATTCGGCAGCCGCAGCTGCAGCACCGACAAGATGGTGCGGGCGGGAGGCCAGTTCTTCCCGCAGGACCTCGGCGGAGAGATGCTCACCGAGGTGGGGATCGGTGCTGCCGGGTTCCGATGAACCGGAATCCCCGCCCTTGCCGGGCGCGGCGTCCGCGGTTTCCTGGCCGGAGGGTTCGGCGGACTTCTCCGCGTCGCCCGTCGCTTGGTCTGCCGGCTTCCGGCCACCCGCCGGTCCCGCCGCAGTGTCCTTCGTGGCGGGCGGCACCTCCGCCGCGGCAGCGGGCTTGCTGCCCTGCACAGGCGCAATGATCTCGACGGCGGCCGTGCTGACGTCGTCGGGCGTTTCTTCGGCGATGTCCACCATTACCACGGTGACGTTGTCCGGGGCTCCCGCTTCAAGCGTCAGTTCCACCAGTGTCTCAGCGCACTCTGCCAGGTCCCTGGTCTCCCGGACCGTCCGCTCCACGGCGTGCCCGGCGACGTAGTTAAGCCCGTCGGAGCAGAGGAGCCAGCGGTCTCCCCGCTTCACGTCCAGCGTGTCCAGGTCCAGTTCAGGGCTGGCGTCGACGTCGCCCAGGACGCGCATCAGGACGTTCTTGTGCGGATGCGTCTCGGCTTCCTCAGGCTTGAGCCGGCCTTCGTCGATCAGGCGCTGGACGAAGGTGTGGTCCACGCTGATCTGCTTGAATTCGCCGTCCCGGAGGCGGTAGGCACGGGAATCACCGATGTGTGCGAAGTGCAGCTTCCCTTCCGCCAGCAGGAGGGCTGTGACGGTGGTTCCCATCCCGGCCAGTTTGGGATTGATGTGCACAAGCTCGGAGAGCAGGGAGTTCGCGGTCTGGATCTCGTCAGCGAGGGTGGTGGAGGCGTCGCCTTCGTAGTCCGCCCGGTCCAGGTGGATCATGTCCAGGACCGTGGCCGCGGAAGCCACGTCACCGCCCGCGTGGCCGCCCATGCCATCGGCCACCACGGCGAGATGGCGGCCCGCATAGGCCGAATCATCGTTCTTCGAGCGGATCCGGCCCACGTGGGAGCGCGCCGCGAAGCGCATGATAAGGGGCCGCTCTCCGGGCTTGGATCCGGGTGCGGGGTTCTCGGTGGCCGCCACGGTCACGGCCTCAATTCAATGACCGTCTTGCCGATTCTTACGGGCACCCCTGGCTCGACCGGCAGGGCACGGGTAAGTTGCTGGTCTCCCAGATAGGTTCCGTTGGTGGAGCCGAGGTCCTCGATGAACCAGCGGCTGCCCTGGGGAAAGAGCCTGGCGTGACGGCCGGAGGCATAGTCGTCCTCCAGCACGAGGGTTGCTTCCTGGGCTCGCCCCAGCAGGATTGGGCTCGCGGCCAGCGGAAGGGTCCTGCCCTTGAGCGGGCCTTCCACCACCACCAGTTGCCGGGCCTGCTGCTTCACGGGCGTCTGCGGCGGTTCGGCAAGTTCCGGGTTACGCCGCACCTGGCGCGCGGACGGGGCGCCCGCTGCTGCCTTGCGGCCCACCATGAGGTCGCGCCGCATGGCGGAGACGATGCTGAAGATGAGCACCCAGAGGAGCAGCAGGAAGCCAAACCGCAGGGCGGTGATGGTCAGGTCGCTCATGCGTGGCCACCCGGGCTCGCGGGAAGCAGGCGGAAGATGATCTTTGTCCGTCCCATCGTGATGGTGGAGCCGTCAGTGAGCTCAGTACTTCCCGAAACCCGCTGGCCGTTGACGTAGCTGCCGTTGGTGGAGCCGAGGTCCACGGCGCTGGTAACGCCGTTGTCCGTGCGGATCTCGAGGTGGCGGCGGGATACGCCGGTGTCTTCGACGTGGATGTCGGCCTCCGAGGACCGGCCGAGGATGATGGAGGGCGCGTTCAGCGAATAGCGCTGCCCTTCGATGTCCAACACCGGCTGAAGCCTGACCGGCCGGCGGTTTGGTGCCGCTGGCACGTTGGGCCGGGGCTGGGCGGCCCCGCTGCCCTGCGACTTTTCGGTGGCGGAGGCAATCTCGAAATCCCCGGCCCGCAGCCCGCTATCGCGGCGGAAAGAGATCCGGACTGGTCCCTGCAGCGTGTACCCCTGGCCGCGGACGTGGTTGATCACCACGTCGCAAAGTTCCTCGGCCAGGGGGGTTCCCCATTCCTGGGCACGCTTGAAGTCGTCATCGCTGAGCTGGACGTCGAAAACATTCGGCACGAGGGTGCGTCCGGCGGATACGGTGAGGGCCTTGTGGTCCACTTCCCGGCGGAGCCTGCTGGCGACCTCCACGGGTTCAACCTGGGCCTTGGACCCGGTGGAGAAGACACCGCGGACGGCCTTTTCAATGCCGCGTTCCACTTTGTCAAGCAGACCCATGGTCCTTCTCCTTTCCCCCCGGCTCCGGGGCAGTATCCGTTGGGGGCCAGCACCTGCATGGCAGTCCGACACCGTGCGGTGTCCCTGCAGGCGGCAGCCACTCTTACATCCGATACTACTGTCCAGCCCTGTGAATGGCCTTAATCCGCAACGGGCACGCATTGGTAAAGGTTCGGATACATCTGGCTTCCAGGGGGTCCTGCGGGCATGCGGCGCGTGGCTGCGGGCACGGATTCCATCCTGTTTCCACGGGGTGCCGGACACCTCCCGGCGGCCGATTGGTAATTTGCCGCAGATGTCCGTTATGCTTGATCTCGCTGCTTTTACGAGGCGCGGAACCGGGAAACCGGGCCGGCTGAGTGGAAGAAGTTGCGCGCGAGTGGCGGAACGGCAGACGCGCTGGCTTCAGGTGCCAGTGTCCGAAAGGGCGTGGGGGTTCAAATCCCCCCTCGCGCACGCACATAAAAGAGCCCCGGTCTTCGGATCGGGGCTCTTTTGCGTTTGCATCCTCGGTCAGTGGCTTGTTCGCGGATCAGGTGCCTAGAAGGCTGGGTTTCGCGAACAAGGTGAGGAGGCGACGGCGGCCGGGGGCCTAAGCCGGCGGGCGCGCCGAAGCCTTGAACCGGCGTCGTGAGTTTGCCAGATGGCTGCGCATGGCCGCCGCGGCTGCGGCCTCGTCCCCGTCCGCGATGGCGTCCAGGATGGACCGGTGCTCCTGCACCACCTGGTCGAAGTGGTCGCGGGCATAGTGTTCGTCCCCGGTCATCAGCCGGGCGCGCGGCATGGCGATCATGGTCTGGCCCAGGGACGCCAGACAATCTGAGTAATAGGGGTTGCCGGACGCCGTGGCCACGGCGCGGTGGAACTCGAAGTCCGCCTTCATGGCCTGGGCGGGGTGCCCGGCGCTTTCGGTGAAGGCTTCCAGTGCCGTGCCCACCGCCCGCAGTTGCCGTTCCGTACGGTTGCGGGCAGCCAGGGCCGCGGCTTCGGTCTCCACCCCCATGCGGAACGCCAGCAGGTGCAGCCTGTCCTCGGTGGTGGCCACCGGACGGGCCCCCGGTGCCGCCGCAGGCCCGTCGGTGGGGGGAGTGAGGGCGAAACTGCCGCGGCCCCGCTCGGTCTCCACCAGTCCCTCCGCCTGCAGCCGGGTCAGGGCGGCACGCACCACGGTCCGGCTGACGCCGAACTCGCTGATCAGCGTGTTCTCGCTGGGAAGCTTCTCGCCCGGCTGGATGACGCCGTCGACGATGCGGTTGCGAAGGTCGGCGGCGAGGTCCGCAGTGAGGTTCCGGCTCATGGTTCCAAGGTTACGGCGTCAACGTTAGGCGCCGAACTCCACGCTCTCGGTGGTCCAGGCGCGGGCCTGGTCGCTGAGGGTGACGCCGAGGCCGGGACGGTCCGGGACGATCATCCGGCCGTCCTTGGTTTCCAGGCGTTCGTTGAACAGGGGGTCCAGCCAGTCGAAGTGTTCCACCCAGGGCTCGCGCGGGTAGGCGGCCGCGAGGTGCAGGTGGATCTCCATCGCGAAGTGCGGTGCCAGTCCCAACCCCCGTTCGTCAGCGAGGGCGGCGAGGCGGAGGAACTGGGTGATGCCGCCGACGCGCGGTGCGTCCGGCTGGATGATGTCGCAGCCGTTCGCAGCGATGAGGCCCTTGTGTTCTGCCACGGAAGCGAGCATTTCCCCGGTGGCAATGGGGGTGTCCAGGACTTGGGCAAGATGCGCGTGGCCCTCGAAGTCATAGGCGTCCAGGGGCTCTTCGATCCAGACCAGGTTGAACTCCTCGAGTTGGCGGCCCATCCGCAGGGCGGTGGCGCGGTCCCATTGCTGGTTGGCGTCCACCATGAGCGGCACGTCCGGACCGATGTGTTCGCGGATGCCGGCCACGCGGCGCAGGTCCTCCTTGCTGTCCGGGAGGCCCACCTTGATCTTGATGCCGCCGATGCCTTCCTCGATGGACTGCGAGGCGCGGGCCTTCACCTCGTCAAGGGTGGCGTTGAGGAAGCCGCCGGAGGTGTTGTAGGTCCGCACGGAATCACGGTAGGAGCCCAGGAACTTGGCCAGCGGCAGTCCGGCGCGCCTGGCCTTGAGGTCGTACAAAGCGATGTCGACGGCGGCGAGGGCCTGCGTGGCGACGCCGGACCGGCCCACGGAGGCGCCGGCCCAAAGCAGCTTGGTGTAGATCCGGGCGATGTCGTTGGGGTCCTCACCGAGAAGGCCTTCGGCGACTTCCTTGGCGTGGGCGTATTGCGCCGGGCCGCCGGCGCGCTTGGAGTAGCTGAAGCCGATGCCGCTGTGGCCCAGCTCGGTGGTGATCTCGGCGAAAAGGAAGACCACTTCGGTCATGGGCTTCTGCCGGCCGGTGAAGACCTTGGCGTCGCTGATGGGGACGGTGAGGGGCAGCCGGGCGGTGGACAGTTTGACGTGCCGGATCAGGTCGACGGTGCTCATGGATTCTCCTAGGGGCGGGACTGGGCTCCTTCGCCCACACTCTTAGGATATAAGTCTGTAACTTGTATTACAAGTATTCGGCCCTGCCCCGCAGTGCACCCAGTCCGGAGACGAGGGCGTCCAGCCCCATGCTGAAGGCGGTGTCCGCCTGGCGGCCCCCTTCCTTCCCGGCCTGTCCGGCCGCACCTGAAGCTGCCGAACTGTGGACGGCGGCCGTGAAGTGGGGGGTGGAATCCGCCATGGATCCCGATTCAAAGATGTCTTCGGGGGCGGTGACGTCGTAGGCGGACCCGAAAATGAAGGACTCCAGCGCCACGATGGCGGGCACGATCCTTTCCTGCGGAAACCCCGCGTCCGAAAATCCCTTGCTCACGGTTTCGTACATCGCCAGGGTTTGGGGTGCGTCCGTGACCGGCAGGACGGCGATCACGGGGATCAGTGGGGTGTGTTCGGCAAAGACGTCGCGGTAGCTCCAGGCCCACGTCCGGACGGCATCTTCCCATGGTCCGGCTTCGAAGCCGGAGACATCCACCAGGGACATCAGGTGGTCCTCCACCAGGAGCAGTACGTCCTGCTTGGATGCCACGTGGTTATACAGGGCTGAGGGCGCCACATCCAGCGCCTTGGCCAGGGCGGCCATGGTCAGTCCCTCATACCCCTTGCGGCTCACCAGCTCCAGTGCAGCGGCGGTGATCCCGGCCTTGTCCAGGAGTGCCGCCGAGGGCCGTCCTGCCCGCCTTCTCTGTGCACTGCCATTGCTGGTGGATCGTCCTGTCGCGGCTGGTACTGCCGGCATTGCCGCCCTTTCGTTGGTGGTCTCCAGCATTATTCCATCCGGGACTTCCGCTCCCGGCGGGCACGGGCTATAGTGCTAATAAATGAATGGCATTCATTTAGTGGTCCCCGTCACCCGATGGGCCGCAGAGAGGACATCATGCTGAACCTGAACCGCGACGTTGTGGTCGTTGGAGCCGGGCCCTCCGGGCTGACTGCCGCGCGTGAACTGAAGAAGGCCGGCCTCACGGTCGCCGTCCTTGAAGCCCGTGACCGCGTGGGCGGGCGCACCTGGACGGACACCGTCGACGGGGCCATGCTGGAAATCGGCGGCCAGTGGGTTTCCCCGGACCAGACCGCCCTCCTGGAGCTGCTGCAGGAATTGAACCTGGAGACCTACCCGCGCTACCGCGAGGGTGAGTCCATTTACATCGGCGCGGACGGGGTGCCCGTGCGTTACACCGGCGACTCATTCCCGGTCGACCCGGCCACCGCCGTCGAAATGGACCGCCTGGTGGCCCTCCTGGACGGACTCGCCGCCGAGATCGGACCCACTGAGCCCTGGGCGCACCCCAAGGCGCGCGAACTGGACACCATCTCCTTCCAGCACTGGCTCCGGCAGAACTCGGCCAACGAAGAAGCCTGCAGGAACATCGGCCTTTTCATTGCCGGCGGCATGTTGACGAAGCCCGCCCACGCCTTCTCCGCCCTGCAGGCCGTCCTGATGGCAGCCTCCGCGGGGTCCTTCACCCACCTGACGGACGAGGACTTCATCCTGGACCGCCGCGTGGTGGGCGGGATGCAGCAGGTCTCGCTGCTGCAGGCGCGCGAGCTGGGCGACGACGTCGTCCTCGACTCTCCGGTGCGCACCATCAACTGGGAGCCGGATACCGACGGCGGCTACCGCGTGAGCGCTGTCTCGGACCGCGCCACCGTCAACGCCCGGTTCGTCATCATGGCGGTGCCGCCCAACCTCTACTCCCGCGTCTCCTTTAACCCGCCGCTGCCCCGCCGCCAGCACCAGATGCACCAGCACCAGTCCCTGGGCCTGGTCATCAAGGTCCACGCCGTCTACGGCACCCCCTTCTGGCGGGACAAGGGGCTGTCCGGCACCTGCTTCGGTGCCGACGCCCTGGTGCAGGAGGTCTACGACAACACCAACCACGGGGATCCGCGCGGCACCCTGGTGGGCTTCGTCTCGGATGAGAAGGCCGACGCCATGTTCGAGCTCTCGGCCGAGGACCGGAGGAAGGCCATCCTGGAATCGATCGCAGGCTACCTCGGCGGCGAGGCACTCGCCCCGGAGGTCTACTACGAATCCGACTGGGGCTCGGAGGAATGGACCCGCGGCGCCTATGCATCCAGCTATGACCTCGGTGGCCTGCACCGCTACGGCAAGGACCAGCACGCCCCGGTCGGCCCCATCTACTGGTCCTGCTCCGACCTTGCAGCCGAGGGGTACCAGCACGTGGACGGTGCCATCCGGATGGGCCGCCTGACTGCTGCCCGCATCGTGGAACTAGCGAAGGTGCCGGTGGCAGCCGGCTGGTAAATAAGCATGCTTACTAATAGGCTGGCGGCGGGGAGCGTCCCCGACTTTCGACGAACGAGGTGAGGCATGACTGACGCACAGAGCATCAGCAAGGTTACTGGAATCATCAACGATTCCAGGATCGGGATGGTCACCACCATCAACGAAGAAGGCGCCCTCGTCAGCCGGCCGCTGGCCGTCCAGGAGGTAAAGGACGACGGCGACATGTGGTTCTTCACCGGGCTCAGCACCTCGCAGGTGGCGCACGTCCGCAGGGACTCCCGGGTAAACGTCGCCTTCGGCAAGAACACGGAGTGGGTTTCTGTGGCCGGCACCGCCCAGGTGGTCACCGACCGGGCCAAGATCCATGAGTTGTGGAACCAGGCGGTGGAGGCCTGGTTCCCGGACGGTCCGGACACCCCGGAGGTGTGCCTGCTGCACATCCACTCCGACTCCACCGAGTACTGGACCAGCCCGGGCGGAACGGCGGCAACGGTCCTGCAATGGGTCAAGTCCAAGGTGACGCACAGCCGCATGAGCGTTGGCGAAAGCGGCACCGTGGAACTGTAATACCCGATGTTGAAAGGGGCGGGGCGGCTAAGGCTGCGCCGCCTTTTTCAATGCCTGAAGCACTGCCGGCAGCAGCACGCCATTGCGCCCCCACACCGGATCAAGGATCTCCACATACCAGGAGTCCGCGAGCAGGAGGGCCAAGGCGTCATTTGTTTCCTCCGCCCAGTCCCGGATCTGCTCCTCCTCCACGGGGTTTTCGCTGGAGCCAAGAACTGTGGTGACCTCCGTCCCCGCAATGGTCACCGGAATGGCAGCGCTGCTGGCCTCGCCGGGGGCATGGGCCACGGTCACCAGTTCGGTGCGGGTGGAAAGGGCCAGGAGTTCCGCCGCAGTGGCGGCACTGCAAAACCCCGTGACGTATTCCCGCTGGGCCCCGGCATCGGCGAGGATGCCGGGCTGTGATTCCCTGGTGAAAAAGCCGTTCCGGTTCAGTTCCGCCAGCGCTGCGGCAAGGGGCCCGGTTTCGGCGTCGAAGGCGGGCGCGAAATGTCCGGGCTGGTACGAGCTGCCACCCTCCAGCCAGCGGGCGGTCAGCTCGCCGGCCCCTTCAAGGGTGGTGGCCTGCCGCCAGACCCCGCGGTCCTCCAGCAGCCGGCCGTACTGGTCATGGGCCGGAAATTCCTCAGGCTTCATCCTGGGATGCTATCGCCGGCCGCCCGGCCGGTTCCACCGCTGCCGACACAGCAGTTAACGTCAGGCCTGCCCAGCCGCCCGGGCCGGCGGGATCCCTGCCGCCCGTTCCGCCGCGGCGAGGGACGCGGCCAGGCTGCCGACGGCGTCCGGGTAGCCCTGGTGGGGAACGGTGCGCAGCTCGTCTGCCTTGCGCATTGCTTTGATCAGGGCGGACGTCTCCGGGAGCCGCACATCCATGAGCGCCGGGTAGTCGATGCTGGAGGCCGGGTCCAGTTCATAGCGGCGCCACCGGACCATGAGTTCGTCGTGCCTCGCCCGGGCAACCTGGTGTGCCGCGAGCTCCCGGCGGTGCTCACGCCTGGCGCTGCGCCGGGCCAGGAACCGGGGGGTGACCCGGTAGGCGGCAATGCCGGAAGCGCCGGCCGCCCCGGCCAGGACCAGTCCCGCCCATGGCGAGAACAGTGCGGGGATCAGCAGAGCAGGAAGGGCCACGCACGCACCGAGGAACAGGTCCCAAAACAGCTGGTCCGTACGCTCCGGTTCCCCGTCTTTGGGAGCCAGGGCCCGCCGTCGTACAACAAAGACGGTGGCGGCCACGCTGGCAACCAGCACCGGACCACACACCAGGACCGCCCACGCACCGTGAAGCAGGCCCTGTACCAAAGACTCGGCCACGCCTGACACCCTGCACCTCCAGCGCCCGTTATTCCCATCGACACCCGGCACCGGCCGGTAACGCCGGACTGGTCCTTCCATTGCACCCTCTTCAAGGCGGAGCGTCAATGGCGGCAATTTGATAACTCAGCGACTGCGAACCGGCCCCGGGCGGACGGTAGCGTAGGGCCATGAGACTGAAAATGTGCAGCATCCATGTCCAGGATCCCGCCGCCGCCCACGCGTTCTACACAGGAACCCTGGGCTTCGACACGCTCATGGCCATGCCTGAGTACAACCTCTACATCATCAAGGACCCGGGCGCGGACGACAGCTCCGTAGGGTTGCTTCTTGAGCCCAGCGACAACCCGATCGGCGCGAACTACATGAACGCCGTGCGCGAGGCCGGCCTGCCCGCCATTGTCTTCGGGGTCCCGGACGTCCAGGCAGAGTATGACCGGCTGGTTGCAGCCGGTGTCAGCTTCAAGACTCCGCCCACCACGGATCCGTTTGGCACCAGCGCTGTGTTCGACGACGGCTGCGGCAACTACGTCCAGATCCACCAGGACTGAGGGCCCGGGATACAACAGAAGCTTGTTCGCGCGTCCGGACGTTCAAGGTCCTGACAGGCGAACAAGCTTCTGAAACGCGCCTGCGGCCTACTTGGCCTGGGCGCGATCCTTCTTTGCCGCCTTCTGCGCAGCCTCTTCCTTGACCCGCTGGGCTTCGGCGCGGACGGCCGCATGCGTGGCGCGCTCGGTCACCAGCCACTGCGGGGGAGCCTGCAGCAGAGCGGTGATTTCCGCCGTCGTCAGTGCTTCTTCCACGCCGCCGCGCGCAAGGCCGCTGATGGACACGTTCAGCTTCTGCGCCACCACGGGGCGCGGATGCGGGCCGTTGCGGCGGAGCTCGGCCAGCCATTCCGGCGGGTTGGCCTGGAGTTCGGCGAATTCCTCACGGGTAATGGTCGAATCCTGGAACTCCTGCGGCGTTGCCGGCAGGTAGATGCCAAGTTTCTTGGCAACGGTGGCCGGCTTCATGGACTGGGAGTTTGCAGAGGTCATGCTTCAAGGGTATCCGGGCGGCGGGTACTGTGAAGACGTGCCAGCCGACGATACCCCTGCAGCAGACAACGACGCCGCGTCTGCCGAGGCAGCCCCCCGCGAACTGCGAATCGCCTACGTTTCCGGCGTTACGCCCGGCAAGTGGATCCGCCGTTGGGAGGAACGGATGCCGCATATACCTTTGAAGGCATTCATGGTGGACGACGGCGACGCCCAGCTTGAGCCCGTCCGCGCCGGAACTGCCGACATGGGCTTCGTGCGGCTCCCCGTCGAGCGGGAAGGCCTCAGCGTTATTCCCCTGTACGAGGAGCAGCCCGTGGTGGTTGCCCCCAAGGGCCATGAGATCTCGGTGTTCGAGGAAGTGGCGCTCGAGGACCTGGAACAGGAAGCGTTCCTGGACGTTCCTGCCCTGGGCGGAGCACTGCCGGCCCTTGAGGTGGTCGCCGCCGGGGCCGGACTGGTGATCCTTCCCATGCCCGTCGCGCGGCACTTCAACGTCAAGGACACCGTGGCCCGCAGGCTCACCGGGGCGGCCGGAACCGACATCGCGCTGGTCTGGCCCAGCGACCCCACCGATGAGGTGCTCGAGGAGTTCATCGGGATCGTCCGTGGCCGGACGGCCCAAAGCTCCCGCCAGCCCTCGGCGCAGCCGGCAAAGGCGAAAAAGGAACCTAAACCGGACCGCCGCGGCCCAGCACCAAAAAAGGCCCCGAAAGTTGCGCAGCGGTACGCACCCAACCCGGACAAGGGCAGGGGCAAGGGTTCCCGCAAGAAAGGCAAACGCTAAGCCAGGAAGCTCCCCGGAGCCAAGGGTCCAGGGACGCGGCACAGCCGGCCCCGCTTTTGCGGAGCCGGCTGTGTCAATTTCGCCCTGGTTTAGGTGTTTTGGACGTTGTCTTTGGCGTCGGTGGCGCGGTCTTTGACGTCGGTGGCGGCTGTTTGGCCTTCGGCTTTGACGTTTTGGGCGGCGTCGGTGGCGGTGGCTTTGACGTTTTCCATGGCTTCCTGGGCGGGTTCCTTGAGGTCCTGGGCCATGTTTTTCGCGGCGTCGGTGAGTTCGTGGGCCAGGGGCTGGGCTGCGGTTTTGAGTTGGTCCGCGGCTTCGCGTTCTTTCTGGCTTGGCGGGATCAGGGAGGAGACGAGCAGGCCGGCGCCGAAGGCGATCAGGCCGGCGGCCAGGGGGTTGCCCTGGGTTTTGGCTTTGACCTGGTCGGGGGTGTGGGAGACGGCCTGGCCGGCGTCGGTGAGTTTGGCCGAGACGGTGTCTTTGGCGTCGTGGAGGCTGTCTCCGGCGTTGTGCAGGGCGTTGGTGGTGTGGCCTGCGCCGGTGGTGGTGGTGTCGTGGACTTTGGTGGTGGCGGTGTCGGCTGCGCCCATGATTTTCTCCTTGACTCCGGTGACGGCGTCGCGGACCTTGTCGGTCTGGCGGTGGACGATGTTGGACGGGGTGACCTTGTCGGCGACGGCGTCCACGTTGGTGCCCAGGCGGGCACGGGTGGCTTCTATGTCTGCGCGGATGACGTCGGGGTTCTCGCTCATCGGTTTACCTCACCTGGTTTTAGGGTTGGGGGGATTTCGGAGAGTGTTTCGCTGGTTTGGGGCAGGCCTTTGATCTCTTTGAGTTCCTTGCGGCCGATGCTGGCCAGGACCGCGGCGGTGATGGCCCAGATGACGGCGACGATCAGCGCGGCCCAGCCCAGGGGCATGAGGGCGCCGAGGGCGAACATCAGGGCCAGGGAGAGGAAGAGCAGGACGAAGTGTCCGCCGACGCCGGCGCCGGCGAGCATGCCGGCGCCTTTCCCGGCGCGGGTGGCTGACTGTTTGGCTTCGGCCTTGGCCAGTTCCACTTCCTGGCGCATCAGGGTGGACAGGTCCCGGGTGACGTCCCCGAGCAGTTCGCCCAGCGAGGCGGTATCGGCCTTCAGGTGCGCCGCACTCGGCGGCGTCTCAGGAATCTGGCTGCTCACAGCTGGCGTCCTTCCCTCGGTCCTCCCGTGCCGAACGGCTCCTCGCCGGGGGCGTAGACACCGTTCTCGGCGCGGTAGGGATCGTCCTCGTAGCGCAGGGGCGTATCTTCGGCGGTGCCGGCCGGCAAAGTGCTGGTGGAGACAGGCGGTGCGCTGCTGACGACCGGTTCGTCGAAGAGGTCGTCCGTGCCGGCCGCATAGACGGATTCATTGTGGATCGGAGCCACCGGCGCGGAGTGCCTGGGCTGCGGCTGCTGCGTCCGGGCGGCCTGGACCTGACCCTGGGCTTCGGGGGCTCCGGCGGTGAGGCCGCGGGTGAGGCGCCCGGCGAGGACGCCGGCGCCGGCGGCGAGGAGCAGGAACGTGCCGGGGCGGTTGCGGGCAAACCGCTGGACTTCAGTGAGCAGGTCGCCCGGTTCGCGGTTTTCCAGCCAGGTGGCCATCGACGAGGTGCGCTCGGCCGCCTGGCGGATCAGGTCGCCGGCGACGCCCTGCTGGTCAGGGGCGCTGGCCATGCTGTGCAGCTGGCTGGAGATGTTGCGGATGCCTTCGGCCGCCTTCTGCTGCTGGGTGCCGGCCTGGCTGGTCAACCCCGCGCGGGCCTGGTGCAGCAGGTCCTGCGCGCCGGCCTTTGCCTCGGAAGCAACATTCGCGGCTTCCTCTTTCGCCGTCTGGGCAACGTTCTGGGCGGCGGATGCGGCCTCCCCGGCTACGTTCGAGGCTTCTTCCCTGTTCCCTGCTGCATCCGATGGGTAAGCGGCGTGCTGCGGGCTTACTCCTGCTTCGCCATAGGACTGTGTGCCGTATGGGTCAGTGGTGGTGGGGGTGGGAGTCTGGGGCCATTGGTTCTCTGTCATCTTCGCTCTCTTTCAGAAAGGGTTAGCTGGCGATCAAGAACCAGCAGTGCTGGCAACTTAGTAAGCAAGGTTACTAATTAGATACTAAGCACACTTTCCATTTCGATTGCAAGGGATGCCGCACTCTTTTCACATTGGCGGCACGACGCGGGCGGGCGCACCGAGTGGATAGTAAGCCTACTTGCAAATATGATGCTAAGCATGCTTATTGTAGAAGGGTAGCGACGCATGAAGGGGTCACACCCGTACTTCGCCCACTACAGGAAGGCCGCGGCCGATGACCAGCAATCTCGATCCGGATGCCCGGAGCAGCTACCGCCTGATTACTTTGGCGGCGCGCCTGATCCAGCGGCGGCAGGACGATGCCCTGGCGCCGCTTGGATTGACCCGCGCCGCCGTTATCGCCTTGGAGGGGCTGACGGACGGACCACTGAACCAGGAGCAGCTCGCCGACACCATCCGCGTCCAAAGCCAGACGTTGGGCCGGGTCCTTACCAGGCTGGAAGCGGCCGGACTTATCACCAGGACCCGCCAGGCAAGCGACCGGAGGCAACTGAAGGTCGAGCTGACGGAGGCGGGCGCGAGTGCCGTCGACGCAGCCAGGCAGGCGGAGATCAATGCCTATCCGGATGATCCCGAAATCGCCTGGAAGGCCCTCCGCGATGAGCTGACCAAATTCGTGCGTGCCGTACCGCTCAACCGTGATACGGGCGTTGTCCCTTTTGTGGCGCCCGAACATCGGGCCGGACACCGGCCTCAGGCGGGCCGGTCAAGTGGCCTGCGGGCCAGCGATCAGCCCCACCAGAGTTGACGCAATCCAGAAGCGGGGCCGGCCCATGCCGGCCGGCCCCGCTTCGCTGCTACCCGTTGTCCTGTTGGCCTTCCTCCAGCAAACCGCGTTGGGCCAGGTCCGCCTCCTCCGCGGCTTCGGGCGGAAGGGGGTCTGTGGCCGGCGGGACGTCGCTGGGTGCATAGTCGGCCAGTCCTGCCGCTACCCTTTCCTGCTCGGCCGCCTTCTGGTAATCGTCGTCGTCAATCACTTCGGGCATCTTGCCGTGCCCGGTGCGGGTGGGGTTCGGAAGTGCATCTTCCTCCGGGACCATCACGCTCCCCAGGACGTCATCAGTGTTTTCATCTGCAGTGCTCATGGTGCACCTTCCCTTCGGTAGCTTTCCTGCTTGGCAGGGCGCTTAGGACTCCGGTACCTGGGGCCCCGTGGACCAGCGCAGCACGGCCGCGGCATCCGCGCCGTCGGGCAGGACCGGTCCGGGAACCAGAAGGACCTCGGCATCTGTCAACGCCGCCGCCCGCAGCAGTGCCGCGGGCGCGGGAACCTTTCCCAGAATGCCTGCAGCCAACGTCTCTTCTTCGCCCAGGGCAACCCACGGTTCCGCGTCCAGGGCCAGCAAGGTCCGCTCGGACAGGGCCGCATCATCCAGGATCAGGACCTCGGCCTGCGCCTGCTGCAACGCGTGGACCACGGCCCCGATGCCGACGGCCGACTCCGGGTTCCCCTGGCCCTCCTGCACGGCCAGCCGGTCCATCACATCCTGCTGCCCGGCAGCCCAAAGTTCAGCCACCCGCTGGTTGACCTGGTCCTCGAGGTTGGCGCTGTCCGCCCCGGCGGTGTGGGTGTGGGAATCCACTTCGGACACGAGCGCCCGGCTCGCATCGGACAGCTGGTCCCGGACCAACCCCCGGGCGCGGATGTCGCCGGCGAGGACAATCAGGCGGGCGCCGCTGGCCCTGGCCACCCTGTCTATTTCCCCTGCCACTTCATCCGCATTACGGCGCCAGACATCCTCCGTGTGGTGCTGGAATCGCAGTTCCGACCAGCCGCCTCCGTGGAACTTGTGGACGTGTTCGGTTTCGCCCTCCACCTCCTGGACAGCGGCGGGTCCGCCGGCGCCGGCGCGGTACAACCGGATTTCACCGTGCTCCCGGCTTACTTCCGCCACGACGTAGGGGAACTCTCCAGGGCGGTGCTTGACCACGGGCAACAGGTCCGGGACCGGGCTGACCAGCACGCGCTCCGGCAACACCTGCCTTCCCGGAAGCACTTCATTGAGTACGGCCCTGCCCTGGTGCACCAGGACATAGCGGGAAACCGGGGCAGGAACTCCCGCCGCGGGCTTGAGTGCCTGCTCCATGGCGTCCATGTCCGCCGCAGTCGCGCCCTGGGCTTCGAGCTGCGCGCGCACGTTTCCCGGCCTGACGTCGCCGGCCTCCAGTGTGTCCACTGTTCCGGTTCCGGCGTCGACGTACGCCGTGCACCAGGGTCCGGCCAGGCGGCACAGGTCCGCATATGCCTTCAGGCTGGAGCCGCTGTTGGTGCTGCCTCGTTCTGCCATGACGATCTCCTTCGCGCGTGAGTGGTATCACAGGCTCTTGTCCGTCATTTCAAGGTAGTACTCGAGGACTGCAGGCTGAAGGGGCTTCCGTCCCCTTCCTTGTCACTCCCGGCAGGCGTCCTTAAGGGCCTTGACCGAGTCAGCGGGCACCTGGTCGCCGGATGCCGCAATCTCGCCCAACGGCGTCGTAATTTCCGCCGGAACCCCGGCCGTCCGCGCGGCAGAAACGAGCCCTGCCAGCGCCTGCTTGTCCTCCACGCTGACCAGTCCGTCCTGGATGACCGCGCAAATCTGCCGGTTGACTTCCTGTGCGGCGGCGGAGGCGGCCTTGGACGCGGCGTCGCTGGCCGCAGTTCCGGCCGCTTCCCCGGCCGCGCCGCAGCCGGTCAGCAGCAGGATGGATGTGGCAAACAGGACGGCGAGGCGGCGGGTCATGAATCCCAGCCTACCGGGGCACTGCCACACCCAGGATGCTGTCCAGCAGCCCGTTCCGGAATTTCCCTTCTGGATCGCCGGCCGCTGCAAACGAACGGAAGTCGGCGAAGCGGGGGTAGAGCTTCTCCCAGTCATAGCCGTCAGGGGAGAAGAGCTTGCCCCAGTGCGGACGTGCGCCGAAGGGCCGCAACGCAGCTTCCAGCTCCGGAAGGAAAGCCTCCACCTCACGCTGCAGCGGCTTCCAGGTGAAATGCAGTGCGACGCTCTGTTGCCGGTAGAACGGACTCAGCCAGAACTCATCGGCCGCACCCGTGCGTACCTCCGAAACGAAGAGCAGGGGCGCAAGCCGGTCCGCGAGGGCCCGGACCGCCTGCAGGGCGGCGGGGGCGTGTGCCAGGGGGAGGATGAACTCGCTTTGCAGTTCTTCGCCCTTGCTCGGAGTGAACTCGTGGCGGAAGTGCGGCAACCGGTCCAGCCACAGCCCGGGCTCGTCCAGCTGCAGGGTGCAGTTCTCCGCAGACATCTCGGGCAGCGGATGCCGCGGACGCTGGGCCGGGGTGGCACCAAAGAACTCCTGGAGCGGGGGTTCCCCATCCAGGGCCTTGAGCCAGACCTGGCTGATCGTCTCCCCGGCATAGTCGGTGAAGAGGCTGACGCTGTAGGCGCTGGAAAGTATGGCGTTGAGTTTCTCCAGGGCGCGTTCCCACGGCAGGTCCTCCAGGACCCGCTGGCGCATCCGGAAGCTGGGACGCACCGCCAGTTCCAGGCCGGTCACGATGCCCAGGGCACCGAGGCCCACCACGCTGGCAAGGAAATCCCCGCCGTCCGCCCGCGAGAGGGTCACCTGCTCCCCGGAGGCCCTGACCAGGTCGATCGACTCGACCGCACCGGCAAGGGAAGGGTTGTTGACGCCGGAGCCGTGGGTGCCGGTCTGCACCGCGCCCGCCACCGAGATGTGCGGCAGCGAGGCCAGGTTGTGGATGGCAAAGCCGGACTTCTCGAGAACCCGGCACAGCGCCCCGTAGCTCACGCCGCCGCTGACACGCACGGTTTTACGCTCCCGGTCCAGCTCCACCTGCTGCGGCAGGGCATCCAGTAGAACGTGGACCCCGTCCGTGTCCCCCACGGTGTTGAAGGAGTGCCGGGACCCGAGCGCCTTGATCCGGTCTGAGCGGGCCACCAGCTCTGCCAGTTCAGCCACGGACTCCGGCCGCTGGATGTCGGCCGAGGCGTATTCAAGGTTTCCTGCCCAGTTCTTCATTGAGTGTGGCTTTCGGGTCGGGTTGGCGTTCGGGTCCCTCCTATGTCAGCGCTCACAACCACGCCTGTCAAGGAGTTTCCACTGGCTGGGCGGCCGCTCCTCAGGCTCCGGGGGACCGCTCCGGGGCTGTGGTGCGGGGCGGCGGGACGCGGCGGCTCCCGGTTGCCTCGAAGGCCGCCGCCAGATGCAGCAGGTGGGTGTCGCTGTAGGCCCGGCCGGCAATGGTCAGGCCCACGGGCATGTGGATGTCACGTGCGATACCCATCGGAACGGTGACCGTTGGGATACCGAGATGGCGGGGGACGAGGTTCCCGTTGGACACCCACACGCCGTTCCGCCATGCCAGGTCGGCGGAGGCTTCATTCGTGTCCGCATCGGCCGGACCGATGTCTGCGGCGGCAGGAAACACCACGGCGTCCAGGCCCAGCCGGTCCATCCATTCCTCCAGGTCCACCCGGCGCGTCTCCTCAAGCCCCTTCAGCCCTTCTTCAAGGTGGGGAATGTCCGTCAGCCCCGGTACTCCGTGTTCCCGGATCCATGCGGGATAGTCGCCGATGTCGTCGTCGAATCCGTCGTACCGGTCCGGCAACGATCCCGCCGGGGCCGGGAAGATCGCGGCGCCGTCCACGTCGCCCAGTCGGTTGAGCGCAGGGTCCCCATTGGCCTCAAGGAAGTCGTTCCACGCCCACGCCGAGAGGTCCACGATCTCGCGCCGGAGGTACTCAGCGGACACCAGTCCGCGCGTGGCGATGGTGGGCGCACCCGGACGGTCGCCTTCGTAGTTGGACACCACCGGAAAATCGACGTCCACCACTTCGGCGCCCGCGGCTTCGAGGTCCCGGCGCGCTGCCTCCCACAGTTCGATGATGGAGGCGCGGGTTTCGATGCGTTGTCCCGTGGGGCCGCCGATACCCGGTGCCGCCGCCGTCCCGGCCTCCGTGTCCGCGTTGATGTACATGCGGGGGATGCCCAGGCGTTTGCCCGCCAGCACACCTTTGGCTGCAGCAGCGTCGGGGACGGCCAGGTCAAGGTACGACGGCGGCCGGACGGCGGATGCCGGGGGGACCGGGATCCACGGCTGGACGCGCCAGAAATCCCCGCGTGCTTCGGGATCGTCCGCCACCACGGCGTCCAGGACTTCCAGGAGGTCCGGCATGGTCCGGGCATGGGGAACCACCACGTCCATGGTGGGCACCAGCGGCCAGTTGCCGCGAACGGAGATGACGCCCCGGGAGGGAGTGTAGGCGCACAGGGCATTGTTCGACGCCGGAGCGCGTCCGGAGGACCAGGTTTCCTCCGCCAGGCCAAAGGCAGCAAAGCTCGCAGCCGTCGCGGTGCCTGAACCGTTGGAGGATCCGGAAGCGAACGCAGCCGTGAGGAAATCCGCGCTGTACGGGCTCTCAGCCCGGCCATATACCCCGCGCTGCATACCTCCGTTGGCCATCGGGGGCATGTTGGTCAGCCCGAGCAGGATGGCCCCGCCGGCGCGCAGCCGCTCGATGGTGAAGGCGTCCTTCTGCGCCACCAGGTCCTTGAAGGCCGGCGAACCCGCAGCAACGGTAAGCCCGCGCGCCTGGTAGCTGTCCTTGGCCGTATAGGGAATGCCGTCCAGGGGGCCCAGGGTGAAACCCGCGGCACGGCGCCGGTCGGAAGCCTGCGCCTCCGCCATGGCTTCCGGATTCATCACGACCACCGAGTTGAGGCATATGCCGGAGGAGTCATACTTCTCTATGCGCTCCAGGTACAGGCGCACCAGCTCTTCGCTGGTTACCTCGCCCGCTTCCAGGGCGGCCCGGAGCCGTGCGATGCCCGCCTCCACCACGTTGAATGTGCCCGGAGCAGCCTGCGTCCGGGTCTGCTCGGCGAGCCTCATGCTGCGCCTCCTGCCGCTGCCGCCGGCTGCTGCTGCGTGATGCAGTGTATGCCCCCGCCGAAGGCGAAGATGTCGCGGGCATCAACCAGTTCCACAGTCCGGCCCGGGTACGCGCGTTCAAGGATGCCCTCGGCGATGGCGTCGTTGGGGTCGTCGAAGCTGCAGAGCACCACAACATTGTTGGCCACGTAGTGGTTGATGTAGGACCAGTCCACGAACCCCTCGTCGTCCTTAAGAACCGTGGGGGCGGGGACGTCGATGACGCGCAGGGGCCGGTCCCGGGCATCCAGTTGGCCGGCCAGGACAGCCTTCAGCTGGAGGTAGACGGCGTGGTCCGGGTGGGCGGGGTCGTCCTGACGGTGCAGCAGGATGGTGCCCGGCCCGGCGAAGGCGGCCACGATGTCCACGTGGCCGCGGGTCCCGAACTCGCCGTAGTCGCGGGTGAGCCCGCGCGGAAGCCAGATCGCCTTGCTGGTTCCAAGGGCTGCGTGGATTTCGGCCTCGACCGAGGCCTTGGTGGCTCCCGGGTTGCGTCCTGGATCAAGCTGGACTGTCTCGGTGAGGAGGACGGTCCCCTCGCCGTCGACATGGAACCCGCCGCCCTCATTGACCAGCCGGCTGGACCGGACCGGAGTCGCGGCTTCCGCTGCGACGGCTCCCGCCACCAAGCGGTCCTTGTCCCAGGCGGCCCAGTCCTGCGCGCCCCATCCATTGAAGATCCAGTCGACGGCGGCCACCGAACCGTCCGCCCGGTGCGTGAACGTAGGGCCGCTGTCCCGCAGCCACGCGTCGTCCAAGGGCACCTCGACCACCGTGATGCCGTCGCCCAGCCATTCCCGGGCGGTCGTGGCATCACGCGGATCCGCTACTACCGTGACGGGTTCATAGCGGGCGATGGTCCGGGCCACCCGGGTCCAGGCTGTCCGTGCACGGTCGAGGGTGGGGCTTCCCACGCTGCCGAAGGTTTCATTGGGTGGCGGAAAGGCCATCCAGGTCCGCTGATGGGCCTCCCACTCGGCGGGCATGCGGTGTGCGGGAGCGGCGGAAGCCCGGGAGGGGGCGGCGCTGCCCTCTGCAATGGTCGAATAAATGAATGCCATTCATTTAGTATGGACAGGGTTGTGGCTTCGCGCAAGAGGTTTCGCCTGGTTACTCCCCGGCGGGCCGGTCCACAGCCGCCAGGATGGCCCGGGCCAGTTCAGCCGGCCTGGTGAACTGAGGCCAGTGGCCAGTGGGCAGGTCCACGTACTCCACGTCCCGGATCCGGGCCAACTCCGCCACATAGGGGTGTTTAGCCGCGATCCACTCCCGGAGCGTCGCGGACGGGAACTCACAGGCGATCACCGTGGCCGGAACCTCGTAGCGGCGCTCGTCGTGCAGGTGCTGTGGGCCGTACGCCACCCCGCGGGGCTCAGGAACGGCGCGGGCGCGGAACGCCTGCCGGAGCCCGTCGTCGAGGTCCAGGAGGTCGGCATCGTCGAAACTGTCCCAGGGCGGTAGCGGCACGTCGTCGCCATCAGCCTGCAGTTCATCGTTGATGACACCGCCTTCACCCAACGGGCCACTGTCCACGTAGATCGCCCGCAGTACCCTGTCCGGCCGCGCATCCACTGCACCGTGGATGATCGCGCCCCCGCCGGAATGGCCCACCAGGACCACCTTGCCGGGGGTGGCGTCCACGGCCTCCACCACGGCGTCGATGTGGTCCTGCAAGGTGATGCCCGCGCGCTTGGCATCCAGCGACTCCTTCCCTGGAAGGGTCAGTGGGTGCGGGCGGTGGCCGGCCGCCTCCAGGGCCGGGGTCACGTCCTCCCAGGATGAAGCGTCCAGCCAGAAACCGGGAACCAGGATGATGTCCATGACCGAACCCTACTCCGCGGCCCGCCACGGCGTCAGCGCCGCCGTTTACGGTCCTTGCCCGCGGCCCTTTCCAGCCGTTCAACGCCCTCGCGCTCTGCCCAGCGCTGCGACTTCCCTGCCGAGACCACCTTCTGGTGCCACTCCCGCTGGTAGGCCCGCTGCGCGGCGACGTCCGAACGCCGCGCCAGCGATGCCAGTTCGCGCTGCATCTTCAGGTAGGAGTTCCAGCGGCGCTCCGGGAGGAGCCCGGCATCGATGGCTTCCCGGACTGCACAGCCGGGCTCGCTGTCGTGTGCACAGTCCGCGAACCGGCACCGCCCAGCCAGCTCCTCCACGTCGCCGAACATTTCGCCCAGCCCCTCCTCGGCGTCGAACAGCCCGAAGCCGCGCACCCCGGGGGTGTCCATCAGCACCGTTCCGTTGGAGAGCGGCACCAATTCCCGCGACGTGGTGGTGTGCTTGCCCTTGAAGTCGCCGGACCGGACTTCGCCCGTGTGCTGGACGTCGCTGCCCACCAGGGCGTTGATGAGGGTCGATTTTCCTGCGCCGGAGGGGCCGAGGAGCACAACGGTTCCGCCGGGCGGTATGTGCCCCAGCAGTTCGTCGATGCCGTCGCCGCTCTCGGCGGACGTGGTGACCACCTCCACGCCGGCGGCCTGCAGGATGACTTTCCCGACGACGTCGTCCGCCACCTGGGCCAGGTCCGCCTTGGTAATGACCACCAGCGGGGTGGCACCGGAATTCCACGCGGCCACCAGCGTGCGCTCCAGCCGGTTGTGCGTGAGGGGCCGGTCCACGGGCACCACCACGCCTACCGTGTCCATGTTCGCGGCGAGGACCTGCTCGGCCGATGAGTCCTCGAACGCCCGTTTCCGGCTGAGCGCGGACACGCGCGGCAGGACGGCCAGGATCTGCCGGTCGCCGGCGCGGTTTGGCCCGGTCCAGACCCAGTCCCCGGTCACCGGAACGTCTCCGGACAACGGGTAGGGCAGGTGCAGGAGTCCGTCATTGACCGCGACGAGCAGCAGGTTGCGGTCCACGCGGACCACCCGTCCGCGTCCGGTGGCCCCGGCGCAGGGGTGCTGATTGAAGTGGTGGGCGACGGCGGGGGTGTAGCCATAAGCGGCCGGGCCGCCGGTTGATCGGGTTTTTTCAGTGTTGTCCAGGGCGTGGCCTGAAGAGTTGTGCACGATGGTTTCCTTGCGCAGGTTCCCCGGGTGCCATAACGCTATGGCGGACAGCTGCCGTTCAGGCGTGTGCAGCCGGGAGGAGGGTTGATGTGGTGGATGCGGGGCGCCCAGGGCGCGCGGCAACTGCAGTCATCAAAACCACCTCCCTTCCCTCGCGGGGTTCCCGTTCTCCCGCCGGGAACGGCAGGGCGGAACCGCCACCTACTCTAGTGCCCGCCGCCGTCGGGCACCAGAGTCTGGCGCGGAAAAGCGGCTACGCGCTGGTGGCGTCCTGCACCTCGCCCACCAGCTCCTCGATGATGTCCTCGAGGAAGAGCATCCCGGTGGTCCTGCCGTCGGCGTCGAACACGCGGGCCACGTGGGCTCCGGTCCGCCGCATCGACGCCAGCGCATCCTCAAGGTCCGCGCCGGCAAATGCCGAGGCCAGGCGCCGGACGCGCTTGGCGGGGACCGGCCGGTGGAACTTCCCGGCAGTGGTGAGGTCCATGACGTCCTTGAGGTGCAGGTAGCCGTCCGGCTCACCCGTGCTGTTGGTAAGGATATAGCGGGAGTATCCGTGTCCTGCCACGGCCTGCTGGATGTCCGCCGGGGTGGAGGTCGTGGGCAGCAGCACCATGTCCGCCATGGGCACCTGGACGTCGGCCACCGTCTTGGCAGTGAACTCGAAAGCGTTGGTCAGGGTGCCGGTGGTGTCCGTCAGCATGCCGTCCCGGGTGGACTGCTCCACGATGGTGGCTACTTCATCCAGCGTGTACGCACTGGTCGCCTCGTCCTTGGGCTCCACGCGGAAGAGCCGGAGGATGGAGTTGGCAATTCCGTTCAGCGTCCAGATCACCGGCTTTAAGACCCTGGCCACCATGACCAGCGGCGGGGCAAGCAGGAGGGCTGCACGCGTGGGGACTGAGAAAGAAATATTCTTGGGCACCATTTCGCCCACCACCACGTGCAGGAACGTCACCAGCAGCAGCGCCACCACGAAGGCCACGACGCCGATCGCCTCCGCCGGGAGGGACGTCAGGCCAAGCGGGACTTCCAGCAGGTGGTGGATGGCCGGTTCGGAGACGTTGAGGATGACCAGGGAACAGACGGTAATCCCCAGCTGGCTGGTGGCCAGCATGAGGGTGGCGTGCTCCATGGCCCACAACGTGGTTTTCGCGGCCTTGCTGCCGGCCTCGGCCCTGGGTTCGATCTGGGAGCGGCGCGCGGAAATGACGGCGAACTCGGCACCCACGAAGAAGCCGTTCACCAAAAGGAGCACCACCAGCCAGATGATGCCGGGAAGGTATTCACTCATGGGTCAGCTCCTGGGTCAGGCTGTCGATGATCCGGTCGTGCGGGCTCCGCCGCGGTTCGCCGGACGCGGAGGGGGTGAAGCGCAGCCGTTCCACGTGCATGCCGGCCACGCGCTCCACGCGGAGGGTGCCGCCGTCGACCTCCACTTCGTCGCCCAGCTCGGGCAGGCGGTCCAGCCGGTCCGTGACGAACCCGCCCACGGTGTCGTACTCGTCCCCGTCGGGGACCTCGATGCCGGTGCGGTCCAGCAGTTCGTCCGGCCGCAGCGCGGCGTCGAACGTGACGGAACGGCCCAAGCGCACAACGCCGGCCCGCGCCCGGTCGTGTTCGTCCTCGAGCTCGCCCACGATCTCCTCCACCAGGTCCTCCAGCGTGACGATCCCGGCGGTGCCGCCGTGCTCATCGGAGACGATGGCCACCTGCAGCCCCTGCTTGCGAAGCAGGTTCAGCAGGGTGTCAGCGCCCATGGATTCGGGGACCCGCAGCGGCTCGATCATGAGCTCCCCCGCGGTGACGGCCGCGCGCTGTTCAAGGTTCACGGCGAACGCCTGCTTGACATGCAGGAGGCCCAGCACGTCATCCCGGTCCCGCCCGATCACGGGAAACCGGGAGTAGCCGGTGGCCGTGGCCAGGGCAACGATGTCCTCCGCGGTGTCGGCGAGGCTGACGGCGGCCATCCGGACGCGCGGGGTCATGACGTCCGCGGCGCTGTACTCGGAGAACCGGAGGGTGCGGCGCAGCAGGGTGGCGTGGTCCAGGTCCAGGACGCCTTCGACGGCGGAGCGGCGCACCAGGGAGCTTAGCTCCTCTGCGCTGCGGGCGCCGGAAAGCTCCTCCTTGGGTTCGATGCCGAACCCGCGGATGATCCTGTTGGCGGTGTTGTTGAAGAGCAGGATCACGGGCTTGAACACGGCCGTGAAGAGGGCCTGGAAGGGGACCACCACCTTGGCGGTGGCCAGCGGCAGGGCCAGGGCGAAGTTCTTGGGCACCAGTTCGCCGACCACCATGGAAAAGACCGTGGCCAGGAAGATGCCGGCCACGGAGCCGACGGCGGGGACCAGGGCTTCAGCCACCCCTGCGGACTGCAGCGGTCCGCTGAGCATCCGGCTGATGGCCGGTTCAAAGGTGTAGCCCGTCAGGAGCGTGGTCAGCGTGATGCCCAGCTGCGCACCCGAGAGGTGGGTGGACGTGATTTTCAGGGCTTTGATGGTGGGGCCCAGGCGTTTCTCGCCGCGGGCCTGGCGGGCTTCGAGGTCATGCCGGTCCAGGTTCACCAGGGCGAACTCCGAGGCGACGAAGAAGCCGGTGCCGACGGTCAGGACCAGGCCGATGCCCAGCATGATCCATTCATACATTGGGGCGCCCCTCTCCTGTGGTGGCCGGAATTCCGGTCAGGCGGCAGAGGGGCCAGGGCATATGTGAGGGAGGGTCGTCCATATCCGGTACAACTCCGGGGCCGGCGGGGGAGTTCCCCGGTGGTGTCAGAACGGACGTTCCAGCGCCCTGCGCTGGCGTGCGGAAAGGGAGGAGATGTAACCGCAGTTGGTGCACGTGATGCGGAATTTCCGGGACACTGTGAGCACGGGGATGAAGAAGAGCGTGAACCTGGTGGCCTGCTCCTCCAGCATGTGGTGGACGAAGGCGCCGCAGTTGCGGCAGGTGGCGGCGCGGCCCTGCAGGGCCTTGGAGACTGTCTTGAAGCCAAAGAGAAGGAGCATGGCGGCCCTTTCGTGGTCCTGTGCTTAACCTCCACCCTAGGGGAGTTTGACCGCCTGTCCCCAGGGGTAGGAATGCTTCTGCACGCTGTGGGTGGAATGCGATACTTGCCGGGGACACATCCGGGCGTTGGGGGGACTTGCGGGAGATGGTTCTGGATACGGCAACCCTGCGCATTGCTTTCGCCCTGATGGCCCTGGTGCTGGTGGTGCTCTTCTACTTTTCCGCTTACCGGGCGACTCGCTCGCCGTACGCCGCATGGTGGTGTGGCGCGCTCCTGTTCTTCCTCACCGGGTCCGGTTGCTTCCTGCTGGACGGCACCCCCCACCAAGTGTGGGCCAACCCGCTGGGGAACACGCTGCTGGTGCACGGCGGGGTTGCGGTCTGGGCGGGAGCGCGCTCACTGCGTACGGTGCCGCCGCCGAAGTGGGCCTTCACGGGCATTCCGCTGGTGACATTGGTTGCCTCCCTCCTGGACCACCCCGCCACCAACACCTGGTCCGGCGGGGCAGTGTTCCTCGCCGCCATGAGCCTCACCCTCGGGTTGACCTCCCGGGAATTATGGCGCCTGGAGCCAGGCTACTCGCGGGTCAGGATCCCACTGGCGGCGGCTGCTGCAGGCGTTGCCTTCTTCTACTTCTTCCGCTGGCTGGTCTTCCTGGTGGAGGGCCAGGACGGTCAGGTCTTCACCACGGTCTTTGGTTCGGCCATCACCACCTTGGTGACCATGGTGCTCCTGGTGGTGGTGTCCTTCAGCATGGCGGCGCTGAGCACCGAGCAGCAGACGCGCGCCCTGCGCGTGGTGGCAACCCGGGACGACCTGACCGGCCTGCTGAACCGCAAAGCGTTCCTGGATCTGGCGGCGGAACGACTGGCCGACCCCAGCGTTACCCGGGGCTCCGGCGCACTGATCCTTGCCGACCTCGACCATTTCAAGAGGGTCAACGATACGTACGGCCACGCGGCCGGGGATTTCGCGTTGCAGGCATTTGCCGAGGCCTGCACTGCCACGGTGCGTTCCACGGACCTGACCGGGCGGTACGGCGGCGAGGAGTTTGTCATCCTTGTCCCCGGGGCCAGTGCGGAGCGGGCCGAAACGATCGCCGGGGAAATCAGCAGGCGCCTGGCCGCCGCGGACACGCCGGCAGGCATTGAAATGCCCACCGTGAGCTACGGCATTGCGGCGTACGACGGCGGGACCTCCGACGTGGACCGGCTCGTCGCGTCGGCGGACGCGGCTTTGTACGTGGCCAAGTCCCGCGGCAGGAACCGTGCCGTCCGCAGCGACGGGTCGCATTAGCGCGGCACGGCTCCAAGGCCGGTTACTTCGACGGGAGAGCTCCAGCCTGTTCCGCCAAGGCGGTCAGCGGGACGCTTGCCGGCCGGTCAACGGTGCTTTGGACCGCTACCGTCATGCCGCTGTGCGCGGCCTTGAGGACAGATTCCATGACCTCAAGGACGTGGTAGGCCAGGGCGCCGCCGGCCCGGGGTTCCCCGCCTTCCGGGGTTGAGGCGAGATCCGCGATGCCGAACCCCCGCCCGGAATCCACGTACCCGGCGGATACGGGAAGGGTCTCCCAGTCCTCGGCGCCGAGGGAGAAGAGCTGGACGTCGCCGTCGAAGTGGTTGGGGTCCGGCACCACCAGGGAGCCGCGCTCACCATGGATTTCGATGTTGGGGGACTTGGACTTCACCGCGTCGAAGCTCATGAAGAGCGTCGAGAGTGCGCCGGAGGCGTGGACCAGGATGCCCGTGACGTGGGAGTCGATGTTCACCGGCACTTTTTCGCCCTGGCGGGGTCCGGAGCCGATGGTCCGCTCGCTGCGGGTGTGGCTTGCCGCGCCCAGCACCGACACCACGGGGCCCAGCAGGGTCACCAGGGCGGTGACGTAGTAGGGGCCCATGTCCAGGAGGGGACCGCCGCCGGGCTGGTAGTAGAAGTCCGGGTTGGGGTGCCAGCGCTCGTGGCCCGGGGTCACCATGGTGGCCGAGGCCGAGATGGGGGCGCCGATCAGTCCGTCATCGATCGCCTTGCGAGCGGTCTGGATGCCGGTGCCCAGGACGGTGTCAGGAGCACAGCTGACGGCGACGCCCGCCTGGCGCGCTGCCACCAGCACCTGGCGTGCTTCCTCCGTCGTGGCCGCCAGCGGCTTTTCGCCGTACACGCTCTTTCCGGCCGCGATGGCCTTCAGCGCAACCTCGGCGTGGGCGGCGGGAATGGTCAGGTTGAGAACCAGGTCGACATCGTCAACCGCGAGCAGTTCCTCGACGGACAGGGCACGGACTCCTTCATAGTCGTCGGCCACAGCCTGGGCACGGGCCGGATCGAGGTCGGCCACGGCCACCAGCCGGACCTGGTCCAGCCGCCGGAAGTTGGTGAGGTACTGGGCGATGATGGCTCCGCAGCCAATGATTCCGACGTTCAACGGCTTGCCCACAGCAGGCCCCTTTCGATGATGGTGCGTACGTTCTGGTCCTGCAGGATTTCCACCCGGTGCCCGGGCGTGCAGACGAAGATGCGGCCCTTGCCCCACTGGCGGGTCCAGATGGCGGGGGAGGTGACTTCCCGGTGCCACGGGTCCCACTCCCGGACTTTCTGGGTGGTGGTGGCGAGGACGTCGATGTAGTCGTCCGCCAGGACCCAGTACTGCTCGGTGACCAGGTCGAAGTCCTGGATGCCCTGTGTGATGGGGTGTTCTGCGGCGGCGGGCAGCATGTTGACGGTGTACGGCACGTAGTTGTCCGACTGCTCGCCGATGCACTCGTCCGGGTGCTTCCCGGGGTGGCAGGCGAACTGTCCGCCGATCAGGTGCAGGTAGTCGGAGGTGTTCCGGTAGGAATCGGCGATCCCGCCGTGCCATCCTGCCAGGCC
The DNA here is from genome assembly GCF_019710585.1 of Arthrobacter sp. MAHUQ-56. GTDB lineage: Bacteria > Actinomycetota > Actinomycetes > Actinomycetales > Micrococcaceae > Arthrobacter. The sequence continues at coordinate 282,644 of NZ_JAIFZQ010000008.1, forward strand.
GGTACCGTTCTCCACGGCTGCCCGCAGTCCGGCGAACTCGTCCTTTTCGATGGTGCTCATGGTCATGCACTGCATGATCAGGTCCACCCCCGCCATGTACCCCGCGTCGGCGTAGACCTTAGGGGACTCCTCCACCCGGACGTCGTAGCCGTTGTCCTTGAGGTAGGGGATGAAAAGCTCCGTGGCCTCGTAGGGCTGGTGGCCGTCCCAGCCGCCGCGGACGACCAGGGCATTCTTGCGTTCTGACATTGGGTTCCTTTTGTTTGGCTCCCGGCCTTGACCGGGGAAGTGTGGGTCAGCGGCTGGCGAAGGCGGCGTCGAAGGCTGCGGCCGGCGGCGCGATGCGGGCCAGCTCCCGCACCATGGCCAGGGCCTGCGGGGCTCCGACGAGCCGGTCCATTCCGGCGTCCTCCCATTCGATGCTGGTGGGTCCTTCGTAGCCGATGGCGTTCAGGGTCCGGAAGATGCGGTTCCACTGCACGTCGCCGTGCCCTGCCGTGACAAAGTCCCAGCCGCGGCGGGGATCCGCCCAGGCAAGGTGCGAGCCGAGGCGGCCGTTGCGGCCATCCAGCTGGCGGACCGATTCCTTGACGTGGACATGGAAGATCTTGTCCGCGAAGTCCTGCAGGAACATGACGGGATCCAGGTCCTGCCAGATGAAGTGCGAGGGGTCGAAGTTCAGGCCGAAGCTCTCGCGGTGCCCGATGGTTTCCAGGGTCCGCTTGGCGGTCCAGTAGTCGTAGGCGATTTCGGACGGGTGAACTTCGAGGGCGAACCGCACCCCCACTTCGTCAAAGACGTCGAGGATGGGGTTCCATCGGTCCGCAAAGTCCTGGTAGCCGGCGTCGATCATTTCCTGGGAGGCAGGCGGGAACATGGCCACCGCCTTCCAGATGGAGGAACCGGTGAACCCCGTCACCGTTTTCACCCCGAGGCGGGCGGCCGCCCGGGCAGTGTCCTTCATGGCCTCGGCCGCCCGGCGGCGTACGCCCTCAGGCTCGCCGTTGCCCCAGACCTCCGCCGACAGGATGCCCTGGTGGCGTTCATCGATGGGGTCGTCACACACGGCCTGGCCGGTCAGGTGGTTGGCGATGGCGAACACCTGGAGGTTGTTCTTTTCAAGGATGTCCAGCCGGCCCTGGAGGTAGTTGTCGTCCTCCGCTGCCCGGCGCGGGTCCAGGTGGTCGCCCCAGCAAGCGATCTCCAGGCCGTCGAAGCCCCATTCGCCGGCGAGCCGCGCTACCTCCTCGAACGGCAGGTCGGCCCATTGGCCGGTGAAGAGCGTGATTGGTCGTGTCATCATTGTTCCTTGGTCGCTTGAAGCTGGTCATTGCCTTGGCAGAGCACTGCTCAGACCTTTTGCCACTGGCTGGAATTTGCTGCGCTGGATTCCACTGCTGCGAGGACCCGCTGCACCTGCAGGGCGTCCGCGAAGGACGGTTCCGGCTGGCGGCCTTCACCGATGGCGGTGACGAGGTCCACCACCTGGTGGGTGAACCCGTGCTCGTACCCCAGGCCGTGCCCGGTGGGCCACCAGTTGCCGACGTAGGGGTGCTCAGGTTCGGTGACGAAGATCCGGCGGAAGCCGGCGTCCGGGGATTCGGCGGCATCGTAAAAGGACAGGACGTTCATGTCCTCGAAGTCGAAGGCCAGGGATCCTTTGGTGCCGTTGACCTCCAGGCGCATGGCGTTCTTCCTGCCCAGGGCGTAGCGCGTTGCCTCGAAGACGCCGATCGCACCCGCCGAAGCGCCGCCGTCGAACTTTGCGCTGAAGATGGCCGCATCATCTACGGTGACCTTTCCGCGCGGGGCGTCGCTGCTGAGGTCGCCGTGCCCGCCGAGGCCCACCAGGTCGCCGGCCAGGGGGCGCTCGGGAACAAACGTCTCCAGCAGCGCAGACACGCCACTGATGTTCTGGCCCGTGACCCATTGCGCGGCGTCGATGCTGTGTGCTCCGATGTCACCCAGCGAACCGGAGCCGGACTTGCTCTTGTCCAGCCGCCAGGTCATGGGGGCGTTGGCATCGGTGAGCCAGTCCTGCAGGTACTGGGCGCGCACGTGCCGGATTTCGCCCAGCCTGCCCTGGTCCACGAACCGCTTGGCCAGGGCCAGCGCAGGGGTGCGGCGGTAGCTGAAGCCGCACATGGAGAAGACACCGTTCTTTGCGGCGGTCTCCGCGGCGTGCGTCATCCTTTCGGCCTCCTCCACGGAGTTGGCCAGCGGCTTCTCGCACAGCACGTGCTTGCCCGCTTCGAGGGCGGCAATGGCAATTTCGGCGTGCGTGTTGCCGGGCGTGCAGATGTCGATGAGGTCGATGTCGTCGCGTTCGATCAGGCGCCGCCAGTCGGTCTCAACCGAGTCCCAGCCGAGCTTGTCTGCTGCGGCGCGGACGCCGTCGGCGTTCCTGCCGGCCACAGCGGTCAGCTGTGGCTGCAGGGGCAGGTCGAAGAACCGCGGCGCGGTGCGCCAGGCGTGGGAGTGGGCTGCACCCATGAAGGCGTAGCCCACCATGCCGACCCGCAGGGGTTGTGCGGTGGTCATGTCGAAAGGTCCTTTCTGTAAATCCCTGAGTTACTTGCTGAAGCCAGCGGTCAGGCCTGCCAGCAGCTGGCGCCGGCCGATGACGTACAGCACCAGGATGGGCAGGGTGCTGAGCACCACGGAGGCGAGCACGGCCGGGATGTTGACGCTGAACTCACCCTGGAAGGTCCACAGGCCCAGGGGCAGGACCCGCAGGCCGGGGCTTTGGGTGAGGACCAGCGGAAGCAGGAACCCGTTCCAGACATGCAGGCCGTTGTAGATGGCAACGGTCACGATGGCCGGGCGGGTCAGGGGCAGGGCCAGCCGCCACATGGTCTGCCACTCGCTGCAGCCGTCCAGCCGCATGGACTCGAACAGCTCGTTCGGGACGTCGCGGATGAAGTTTGACAGGATCAGCACCGTCAGCGGGATGGCAAAGGCGATGGACGGCAGCATCAGCGCCAGCAGGCTGTCATACAGGTTGAGCCGGATGATCATCAGGTAGATGGGGATGATCGTGGCCTGCAGCGGAATGGCCAGGCCCATGAGGAACATGCCGTTGACCAGCTTCAGGAACCTGCCGCCGCCCCGGACGATGGCGAACGAGGCCATGAAGGAAATCAGCACGGTGGGGATCACGGAACCGAGCGTGACGATGGCGCTGTTCATGAAGTACTGGGCGAAATCCGCCTCGAGGACCAGCTGGTAGTTCTCCAGCGTTGGCTCCGTGGGCAGGGCCAGTGGATTCTGGCCGAAGTAGCCGGCCTGCGTTTTGAGGCTAGTGATCACCACGTAGTAGACCGGCAGGATGATGATGGCCAGCCAAAGCCAGCCGCCCAGGCCGCCGGGGATGTTGAGCCGCCTCAGCCGCTGACCCATTCCCCGGCTGGCGGCCGCGGAGCCGCCGAGCGAAGCGGTCCGGGCCTCCTGCGCATTGCTTTTCAGGACGGTACTCACCCTACAAACCTTCCAATTGGCTGCCCTGCTTGTCCTTGCCTCCAAGGCGCTGGAGGAACAAGGCAAGTGCAAGGCCGATGATGACGAGAATGACGGCGATGACGCTGGCCGGGCCCATGAGGTTGGCGCGGAAACCCCTCAGGTACATGTCCAGGGCCAGGATCCGGGTGGAGTTGCCCGGTCCGCCGCCGGTCAGGACGAAGATCAGGTCGAAGTAGGTCAAGGAACCCACCACCATCAGCGTGGAGGAAGTGATAATGGTGTACTTCAACTGCGGCAGGGTGATGTGGAAGAACTGCTTGATGGTTCCGGCCCCGTCGATCTGGGCTGCCTCGTAGAGGGACTTCGGGATCTGCCGCACGCCACCTTGGTAGATGAGCGTGTGGAACGGCACGAACTGCCAGGCGATGACGAAAATGACCAGGCCGAGGGCGAGCTGCGGGACACCCAGCCAGTCCTGCGCCAGGAATGGAAGCCCAAGGCCGGTTGCCAGGCCGAAGTTGGGATCCAGCAAGGCCTTGAAGGCAATGGCCACCGCAGCGGATGAGAGCAGCAGCGGGAGGAAGTACAGCACGGCCAGGGCGGCCCGGTAGCGCTGGCTTCCCGCCGTGAAGACGCCCAGCAGGAGGCTGATGGGAGTCTGCACGAGCCATGAGACGATCATGATCAGGAAGGTCAGGCCCAAGGCGTTGTACAGCCCGGGATCGGCCAGCACGGAGAACCAGTTGTCCAGGCCCGCCGCCCCGATGGCACCGATGCCGTCCCAGCTGGTGAAGCTGAGGATGAGCACTCCGGCCAGCGGGATGACGGCGAACACCAGGAAGAAGAACAGCGCAGGAATCGTCAGCCACGCCAGGGCGGCCTTGCGCTGTTCAGTGTGCTGGGAGTCAGTGCCCCTGACGGCAGCCTTGGGCGCGGTGGAGACGGCGTTGCTCATTTGCCCAGGGTGGCATTCATGTTCTCGGCAAACTGCTGGGGCGTGATCGACTTGAGGAAGAGCTGGTCGATGTTGTTCAGCAGGGCCTCCGCAGCGGTGGGGCTCAGAGCCTGGTCCCAGGACTGCTGGAAGTTCGGGGCATTCTTGGCCAGGTCGTAGACGAAGTTCAGGAACTCCTTGTCCGGCGAGCCGTTCAGCTTGTCTTCGATGCCGTTGACGATGGGCACCGATCCGGAGTTGATGTAGGCGTCGATGACCGTATCGGTCATGATGCCGTCCTTGAAGAACTTCTTCGCGGACTCCTTCTCCTTGTCCGAAGCCTTGGAGGAGATGGACATGTAGGCTGCCGGGTTTCCGACGCCGTTCTTCGGGTCGCCCTTGCCGCCGGCGATGGTGGGGAAGTGGACGAAGCCCAGTTTCCCGTCCTGCACGAAGTTCTGGCCGGCCTTCTTCATGGCGCCGTAGGTCCACGAACCGTGGAGCATCATGGCTGCCTTGCCCGAGAACAGCAGGGCCTGGTCCGCCTGGGAGTCGGCGGTGATGGAGGAGAAGCCCTTGATGAAGCCATCAGCGGAGACGAGTTCCTGGATTTTGGTGCCGGTTTCGATCACGGCAGGATCCATCCACGCATTGGGCTTGCCCTCAAAGATCGCCTTGAAGACGTCAGCGCCGCCGATGCGGTCCAGCAGGTACTCCAGCCACATCATCGAGGTCCAGCGTGACTGGCCGCCCAGGGAGAAGGGTGCCACGCCCATGCCGTTGAAGGTTTTGACCAGCGACATGATGTCGTCCCACGTCTTGGGTGGCTGGACCCCCGCCTTCTGGAAGAGTTCCTTGTTGTAGAACAGGACGATCGGGGCGACGTACTGGTTGGGCAGGGCGTAGATTTTGCCGTTGACGGTAGCTGCACCGAAGACGGAGGGGAAGAACTTTTTCTTCAGGTCGGGGTTCTGGTCGAACCATCCGGTCAGGTCTTCAACCTGGTTGGCTTCGGCGTAGGTCTTCAGACCGCCGCCGCCCCAGCCATAGATGATGGTGGGGGCCTGGTTAGCGCCGATCGCGGTCTTGATCTTGGTCTTGTAGGCGTCGTTCTGGAAATAGGTGACCGTGATCTTGTCGGCGGAGTTCGCCGAGTTGAAGGCGTCCACTGCCTTCTGCATGGTGGTCTGGTTGGGCTCACCGGACAGGTACCACATACTGGCACCCCCGCCGCCGCTGGCCGCGCCCGGCCCGGAAGTGCCGCAGGCGGAGGTGGCCGCCACTGCAAAGGGAGTCAATGCCGCAAGGGCGAGGAACGAACGGCGCGAGGTCTGGGGTTGCTTCATTGCTTCTCCATGTGAATTCTGCTGTCGAGGATGCGGGTGACAGCTCCGACCCTTAGTTCGAAACATTTCGAACAGTGATTTAAGTCACGCTGTAAACTAAAACCCCAAAAAGGCCTGCGGTCAAGGGGATCGTAGAGGATATTTTGCAGCTCGCGCGGCTTTCTGGGCTTTCCTTGACCGGACATGCCCGGGTTCTGCACAATGGAGCTTCCTCGAACTTCGAAAGATTGCGAACTGATGACGACAAAATCGCCGGAGCGAACCAAACCAACGCTCGCCAGTGTCGCCAGGCAGGCGGGGGTTTCGGCGCCGACGGTCTCGAAAGTGGTGAACGGCCGTGACGACGTCGCCCCGGAAACACGGGCCCGGATCCTGGCGGTGTTGGAGCAGGCGGGTTATCAGTCACCTCTTCAGCGACGGGCCGCTGCCGAAAACGGAACTGTGGTTGAGGTAGTCATCGATGTCCTGGACTCCGCCTACACCATCGAGGTCCTCAACGGCATCCTGCAGTCCGCCGCCGCTGCCGACGTCGAAATCCTTGTCAGCGTGACCGGCCAGTCCGTCCCCGGCCGGCGCAGCCCGGAACGCCGCGCCCAGAGGATGATGGAAGAGGGCCGGACGGGGATGATCGTGGTCACGTCGGCCTTCAGCGAAGCGCAACTGCATGCTTTCCGCCGACGCCAGATTCCCGTCGTCGTCATTGATCCGCTCAATCCCCCGTCCGCCGACGTCGTCAGTGTGGGCGCCACCAACTGGGCCGGCGGCAAGGCGGCGACCGAACACCTGCTGGGGCTTGGCCACCGCCGTATCGCCTACATCGGCGGCATCGAGGGCTCTGAATGCAACCAGGCCCGGCTTCACGGGTACATGGCCGCGCTTATGGCCCAGGGCATCAAGGTGGACCCGCAGTACATCGTGTCCGGTGGCCGGTTCCGGACCGAGAGCGGGGTCAACGGGTTCAGGGAGCTGCTAAAGCTTGACCGCCTCCCCACGGCCATCTTCGCCGGCAGCGACACGATTGCCTTGGGTGTCCTCAGCGAAGCACGGCGCCACGGGATCCGGATTCCCGAAGACATCAGCCTGATTGGTTTTGACGGCACAAGCCAGGGTGAACAGTCGGTCCCCTCCCTGAGTTCAGTCGCCCAGCCGCTGGAGGAGATGGGGCGGGCTGCCCTGAGGTCACTGCTGCGGCAGGCTCGGGGGGAAGTCCTCGATTCCCACCGCGTTGAGCTGGCCACGCAGGTGATCGTCCGCGAATCCACCGCCCCGCCGGCTGGCTGAACTTTCCGTTTGGCGGTGGCCGTGCCATCAAAGAGAGACGTCAACGCATGAAAATCACGAACCTCGACACCGTGGTCGTCGACTTCTACAGAACGAACCTCGTTTTCGTCCGGCTGAGTACCGACTCGGGCCTTACCGGCGTTGCTGAGGCCACCCTCGAGGGCCAGGAACACGCGGTGCGCGGCGCCGTTGCCGTGCTCGCAGACGCCGTCCGCGGCAAGGATCCCACGAGGATCAGTCAAACGATCTACGAACTGAACAGGGATGCCTACTGGCGGGGTGGGCCCGTGTCGTCGACAGCGCTTAGTGCACTTGAGATGGCGATGTGGGATGTTTCGGCCCGCGCTCTGGGCGTGCCTGTCCATCGGATGCTCGGTGGACAGGTTCGGGACAGGGTCCGCGCCTACGCCAACGGCTGGTTCTCCGGAGCAAAGACGCCTGATGAATTTGCCGAGGCAGCGGTACATACAGTTGCACAAGGCTTCCGCGGACTGAAATGGGATCCGTTCGAGGCGGCAGACCTTACTTTGGGGCCAGGTGACCTTCGGCGCATGCTTGAGCCCGTGGCCGCTGTGCGGGAGGCCGTGGGAGACGATGTGGAGCTCTTCATCGAAGGGCATGGCCGGTTCGACGTCCCCACCGCCATCCGGGTAGCCCGCGGGATCGAACAGTTCCAGCCGGTATTTTTCGAAGAACCCTGCCCGCCGGACAGCCTTGATGCGCTTATTGAGGTCCGTTCCAAATCCCCTGTTGCGATCGCCGCGGGAGAGCGCTGGATGGGACGGAACACCTTCATTCCCGCCCTGGCAGGCAAGGCAGTGGACTACATCCAACCCGATGTCACGCACGCCGGCGGCCTGCTGGAACTTTCGTTCATCTCCACGCTTGCCGGGGCCCATTACGTCCCGTTCGCACCGCACAACCCGAGTGGGCCACTCAGTACGGCGGCAACTCTACAGTTGGGCGCTGCGCTGCCGAACTTCCGGTACCTGGAGATCATGGCAACGGACGTGCCTTGGCGCAGTGAGATCTCCAGCGAACGGCTCCAGCTGACGGAGGAGGGCGACATTCTTATCCCCGAAGGCGTCGGCCTGGGCATCGAACTCGACTTCGAGGCCATAGCGGAGCATCCCTACACTCCGCACCCCATGCGGATCTTCAATGACGCGGTTGCCGACATCCGGCCGCCGGATGCGCGGTCCTACTTCAACCTTGAGCCTGTGACGGCAAACCCGGCGGCGGGTCACGGGACGGCAAGTCCTTTGCGCTGACTTGGCGGGCGGATTCGCCGCTCGAGCATCGGTAGCGGAAGACAGCAACACCCGCGATCGTTGATTCCACCAGGCATGAGGGCAAGTACTTGAGCCTGACCTTTGATGACGGCCCCGACCCGGTCAACACGCCCAAGCTCCTGGCTGTTCTGCAGAAGCACCACGTCAAAGCCACCTTTTGCCTTTGGGGGGACCATGTAAAGCAGCACCCGGAAATTGTCCGCATGATTGCCGACCAGGGCCACACGCTCTGCAACCACACCATGCATCACGACGACATGGGCCTCTGGAACACCGAGGCCATCAGGGCGGATCTTGAGGAAACCAGCGCGGTCGTCCGCGACGCCGTCCCGGGTGCTGACATTAATTACTTCCGGGCGCCATACGGCAGCTGGGGCCGGACGCCTGAGGTAGCGGCCGCGATGGGCATGCAACCCCTCGGCTGGGCCACGGCGATCGGCGACTGGGAACCGCCGGGAACTGCGGAGCTGGTCCGCCGCCTGCGGGAAGGCATCACCCCTGGGGGAGTTGTCCTGCTTCACGACGGCGGCGGGGACCGGACACAGACCATAGAGGCGGTTGACCAGATCATTCCGGAGCTAAAGTCCGAGGGGTGGCGCTTTGACAGGCCTGCCCGCCGCGGTTAGGCCCCACCAGGGCCCGGTGGTCAACTGAGCCTGGCTCCGGCCCTCCGGCTCAGTGGATCCTCTGCCGCTTCCCGGCACGGCCCCACCGACCCGCGCCGCACCAAGGTGGCCGTGAACTGTGCGGGGGCGGCAGGTGGCTGCCCTTCCATTTGCCGGATCAGTGCCTTGGCCGCGGCCACGCCCATGTTGTAGACGGGCTGCGCGATGACGGTAAGGGGCGGGGTGGTGAGCCTGGTCCAGGCGAAGTCGTCGTACATCAGGAATGAAACATCCGCTGGGATGGACAGGCCGAGCTCCTGGATTGCCTCCACCACGCTGAGGGCGATCAGGCCGTCTGAAGCCACCACGGCAGTGGCCTGGTCCGGGCCGCGGAGCACTTCACGGGTGATGCTGCGGATGGAGTCCTCGTCGCCGGCGTTCAGCCTGACAAGGTCCTCCGGGAAGGGCAGCCCGGACTCCAGGAACGCTTGCCGCATTCCCTCAATGCGGTCGGCTATCTGGGATGACTCGAGGGTCATCCCCGGCGTATACGGAGCGTCCGTCCGCAACGTCGAAATAAAGGCGATCCGCCGGTGTCCGGCGTCGAGCAGGTACTGGGTCGCTTCCCGCGAAATCCTTGCCATGTCAACGGCCATGGTCTCCACCGGCATGTCCCCGGCGGTGCGGTCGATGAAGACCAAGGGCCGTCCCGACCGGTGCACCTCCTGGAGGTGTCCGGTGTCCACGGATGACGCCGGGGCCACGATGAGCCCGTCCACGCGCTTGTCCAACAGGACCCGGACGGCGTCCACCTCCGCAGCACGGTCCTCGTCGGTATTGACCAGGATGACGTTGTAGCCGGCCTTCTTTGCCGTGTCGGTGATCCCGCGTGTGGCAAGCCCGAAGTGCGGGTTTTCGATATCGCCCACCACGACGCCGATGGTGTGCGACTTCCCGGTATTCATGCTCCGGGCAAGCTCATTGGGCCGGTACGAAAGCTCCTCCGCCGCGGCAAGGACGCGCTCACGCACGTCATCGCTGACGGCGCCGTAATTGCCGAGCGCGCGTGCGGCCTGCGCCTTGGAGACCCGGGCAGCCTTTGCGACGTCGGCAACGGTTACGTCCCGCCGCCTCGCTCCTTCAGCCTTCATCTTCACCTTTCGAAGGGGTTGTTGACGGCCCCTGTGACTTCCGCTACATTCCTATCCATCGATGTGAGTCCGGTCTCAATCCTACGGGGTGAGACCGGACTCAACAAGAACATCGGCGACTTTCTTCGGCGGCCCTGACAGCACCGCCTCCCCACCAACGATTGGACAACGCTGTGAAGAAAAAGAATCTCCGCCCGGCAGGAATTGCCGCGGCAGCACTGGCCGCCGTACTGGCGCTTTCGGGCTGCAGCTCAACCTCCGCGGCCTTCACCACGGAAAACAACCCGTACGGCCTAATCCAGCCGGGCACCATCCGGGTGGCCAGCCTCGGTGACTCCAAGCCGTACACCTTCGCCGACGCCTCGGGTAACTTCACCGGCTTCGACGTCGAACTCTTCAAGGACGTGGCCCACCGGGCCGGCGTGGACAATGTCGTCTTCACCGGCCAGGACTTCTCAGGTCTCCTTGCGGCAGTTGCCAACGGACAGTTCGACGCCGGCGTCGCGGCGATCGGCATCACGGACAAGCGCAAGGAAACCGTGGACTTCTCGGACGGCTACCTCGCGGGGTACCTGACGGTCATCACCACCAAGACCTCGGGCATCACGAGCGCCGACGGGCTGGCCGGAAAGCGCCTGGGCGTCGTCCAGGGCACCCTCCAGGAGGCCTACGCGGTGAAGAACTTCACGTCCGCCAGCCTGGTCCGCTTCCCGGACAACAACACCGCCATCGCGGCGGTCAACAGTGGAACAGTTGACGCCCACTTCCTCGACTACGAGGCAGCCAAGGCCTATGAGGAGCAGCACGGCCTGGTCAGCGCCGCGGACATCCCGTCCTTCGACGCACCCGCCGGCTTCGCTGTTGCCAAGGGCAAGACCGCGTTCAGGGAAGCCCTGAACAAGGGACTCGCCGCAGCCATGGAGGACGGCACGTGGAAGAAGCTCTACCAGAAGTGGTTCCCGGGCTCCCCGATGCCTGAGCACTACCTGCCCAAGGCCGAGCAGACGGCCTCGCCCGCGCCGAGCAAGTAAGCCGGCAAGTAAGCCCGGCACGTAAACCTTCGGGCGCAAAGCCGGGCGGGCTGCACTGCGGGCCCGCCCGGCACTCCATAACCCACAACGTCTGAGAGCAACCATGGACTGGCTCAACACCATCATCCGTACCTTCTTCGACTTCGGCGCGATGGCCGAGGTCCTGCCCCAACTCCTGGCGGTCGGCCTGCTGAACACGCTTATCATCTCCATCGCCGCCACCGTCCTTGGCACGGTGCTCGGTATGGTGGTGGCCGTCATGGGCATCTCCCCGTCCAAATGGCTGCGGGTACCGGCCCGCATCTACACCGACCTCTTCCGCGGCCTGCCCGCCATCCTCACCATCCTGCTGATCGGCCAGGGCTTCGCCCGCCTCAGCCAGTCAATCTTCGGCCCGTCGCCCTACCCGCTGGGGATCATCGCCCTGAGCCTGATCGCCAGCGCCTACATCGGCGAAATCTTCCGCGCCGGCATCCTCAGCGTGGACAAGGGCCAGGGCGAAGCCTGCCGTGCGCTGGGCATGAGCTACGCCAAGTCCATGGCGCTGGTGGTGGTGCCGCAGGGTGTCCGCCGGGTGCTTCCGGCCCTGGTGAACCAGTTCATCGCCATCGTCAAGGACTCCTCGCTGGTCTACTTCCTGGGCCTGCTGGTCACGGAACGCGAACTTTTCCGCGTTGGCCAGGACGCCGCCGTCCTCTCCGGCAACCTCTCGCCCCTGGTGGCCGCCGGCGTCCTTTACCTGGTGATCACCGTCCCGCTGACCCATCTCGTGAACCACTTCGACAACAAGTTCCGCACCGGCCGCCGCCGCCCCGCACCGCCCACCAGCGGCCTGAAGGAAGTCAAGGAACTGGACGCGGCCTCGCCGCTGACCACCGGGAGCAACACATGAACACGCCAGCCACCACCACGAACACCACCAGCCCGGACCAAAAGACGTTCCACGGCTCAAGCCTGGAACTGCGCAACCTCACCATGGCCTACGGCGACATCAAGGTACTGCGCAACGTGAGCCTTACCGTGGCACCGGGTACCACCACCTGCATCATCGGCCCCTCGGGATCCGGCAAGTCCACCCTGCTCCGCGGCATCAACCGGCTGCACGAACCTCAAAGCGGCGACGTGCTTCTGGCCGGCGAAAGCACCCTGGGCGCCAACCCGGACACCCTGCGGACCCGGATTGGCATGGTCTTCCAGCATTTCAACCTCTTCCCCGACCACACCGCCGAAGAAAACGTCGCCCTGGCACTCTGGAGCGTCAAGGGAATGCCCAAGGCCCAGGCCATGGACAAGGCGCGCCAACGCCTGGCCGAGGTAGGACTAGCCGAACGCGCCGACCACCGCCCCCGCGACCTGTCCGGCGGCCAGCAGCAACGCGTCGCCATCGCCCGGGCACTGGCCATGGAGCCGGAAGTGATGCTCTTCGACGAGGCCACCAGCGCCCTGGACCCCGAGTTGGTCAAAGGCGTCCTGAACCTCATGGCAGGCCTCGGTGCGCGCGGCATGACCATGGTGGTGGTCACGCACGAGATGGGCTTCGCCCGCAAAGTCGCCGACCAGGTGGTCTTCATGGACGAAGGCGAAGTCGTCGAAGCCGGCACCCCCGCCCAACTCTTCGACAACCCCCGCAGCGAACGCCTCCAGCGCTTCCTCTCCGAGGTGCTCTGATGGGAACCGTCGCAGCCGCACCCCTCCGGACCGCCGTCGTCGGCTTTGGGATCTCCGGCAAGGTCTTCCACGCGCCGCTGATCGCCGCCAACCCGGAGTTCTCGCTGGACGTGATCGTCACGGCCCGGCCCGAGCGCGCCGCGGAGGCGGCACGGCTCTACCCGCAGGCACGGATTGTCGGGACCCCTGAGGAACTTTTCGCCCTCGCCGGGGACCTCGACCTGGTCATCCTCGGCACCCCGCCCCACACCCACTACGGGCTTGCGGCCACTGCCATCGCCCACGGCCTGCACGTGGTGGTGGACAAGCCTTTCGTGCCCACAACCGCCCTGGGCGAGGAGCTGGTCAGCAGGGCGTCCGACGGCGGGGTGCAGCTCACGGTGTTCCAGAACCGCCGGTGGGATGCCGACTTCCTGACCCTCCAAAAAGTCCTGGCCTCCGGTGCCCTCGGGGACGTCCGGAGCTTCGAATCGCGGTTCGAATGGTGGCGGCCGGAAGGCTTCGGCAACTGGCGGGATACGGTGTCCCTCGCCGAAGGCGGTGGCATCCTCAATGACCTTGGTGCCCACCTGATCGACCAGGCCATCCAGCTGTTCGGCCCGGTGGAACGGAGCTACGGCGAGACGGCCAACCGCGGTCCCCACCCGGACGCGGCCGACACCGAGGCGTTCGTGTCACTGCTGCACGAGTCGGGTGTCCGCTCCCGGCTGTGGATGAACGGGATGGCCGCCCAGGTGGGCCCGCGCTTCCACGTCCTCGGCTCCGAGGCCGGGTACACCAAGTGGGGACTGGACGGCCAGGAACCTGCCCTCGCAGCCGGGATACCGCCGTCGGACCCTGCGTACGGCGTGGACTCCCAGGAGCGTTGGGGGCTCCTGGGAGTGGACGGCAGCACTGCGCCCGTACCCGCCGAACGCGGCGACTACCCGAAGTTCTACGTGCAGCTGGCCGCCGCCCTCCGCGGGAGCGGCCCGCTGCCCGTCGACCCCGCCGGGCCGCTCGAGGTGCTGAAGGTCATCGAAGGCATCCACGCCCTGGCCTGACGCCCCGCCCGGGATCTTTTTCCCAAGGACGCACCGTTTGCGCCCGAACCCACCCATCTTCCAGAGAAAGAGACGAACCATGTCCTCTGCAGCACCTGCCAAGCGTGTCGCCGTCATCGGCGGCGGCATCCTGGGCGTTTCCACCGCCGTGCACCTGCTCCGCGAGGGAGCCTCCGTGATCCTGCTGACTGAGCGCGGCCTGGCCAGCGAAGCCAGCGGGCGCTCGCTGTCCTGGCTCAACTCGGCAGGTGAGCGGTCCGCCCCGTACCACCAGCTCCGGGTTGCAGGCGTGGACCGCTACCGCACGCTCTTCGCCTCCGATCCCAGCCGGGAATGGCTCCAGTTCGGCGGCGGCCTCATGTGGAACGCCGCGGGCCAAAGTGAAGCCACCAAGGCACGGCACGCCTTTGAAAAGTCGATTGGCTATGACTCCAGGCTGCTTGCCCCTGAAGACATCACCTCAGCCACCCCCGGCATTGATTCCAGCGCCGTCCCGGAGAACGCCATCTTCAACCCGGGCGAAGGCTGGGTCAGCCTGCCGGACCTGATCGACTTCCTGATGGAGGAGTTCCACGCCCGCGGCGGCGAACTCGTGCTCAACGCCGGAAAGGCCTCCGTCATGGTGGAGGGCGGCCGCACGGCGGGCGTGGAGACCGCGTCCGGCGGAACCTACCCGGCCGACGCCGTCCTGGTGGCCTGCGGCGCAGCGACGCCCGCCGTCGTCGAGCCCCTGGGTGTACGCATCCCCAATGGTTCCCCCGTGTCCATGCTGGTGGTGACCAAGCAGGTGCAGCATGACGTGACGGCGGTGATGAACACGCCGCGCGCCGCGCTCCGGCCCAACCCGGGCGGCACGTTCGCACTGGACCACGACTGGTATGAGGAGCACATCACCGAGCACGCGGACGGCTCCTTCAGCATCCCGGACGAGGTGGTGCAGGAACTGGCGGACGAGGCTTCCAAGCTGGTGGCCGGCAACCCGGAACTCAAGCCGGCCTCCTGGAAGATGGGCTACAAGCCGATCCCCGGCGACGGCGAGCCGGTCCTGGGCGAGCTGGGCCAGGTGCCCGGTTGCTTCGTTGCCTTCACGCACTCCGGCGCCACCCTGGGCCTCATCGCCGGCGAACTCCTTGCCGGCGAGATCCTGACCGGCAGGAAGCACCCCATGCTGGCCACCTTCCGGCCCGGGCGCTTCTCCTAGCCCGCACGGTAAAGGCGGGACCGCGCACTCCGGTCCCGCCTTTAACGTGCCGCCCGTCCCTTAGGCGCCCAGGTGACCGGTGAGCCGGCGGTGGAAGCCGGTGCTGCGCTCGTCGAGGCCTTCGATGCTCACCGTAGCCCCGTGGCTTCCGTATTTCGTTTCGATGGAGTCGAGGGCAGCGACCGTTGAGGCGTCCCAGATCTGGGCGCGGCTGAGGTCGATCGTCACCGAGCGGGGGTCGTCAGCGTACGCGAAATGCTCCACGAGGTCGTTGCTGCTTCCGAAGAACAGCGGCCCCACCACCTGGTAGCGCACGCTTTCACCGTCGGCTGCCAGGGTCCGGTCAACGGTGATCACATGCGCCACCCGGCGTGCGAACAGCACCATCGCGAGGACGACGCCGACCAGGACTCCGTAGGCGAGGTTTCCCGTGAGGACCACGACGGCGACCGTGACGGCCATGACGAGCGTCTCCGGCAGGGGCATCCGCTTCAGGGTGGACGGCTTCACGCTGTGCCAGTCGACGGTGGTCACGGCGACCACCATCATGACCGCGGCCAGGGCCACCATGGGGATCTGGCCCATGATCGAGCTGAGCCCCGTCACCAGGACCAGCAGGAACAGCCCGGCCACGACCGTCGAAAGGCGGGTGCGGGCCTGGCCGGTCTTCACGTTGAGGACGGTCTGGCCGATCATGGCGCAGCCGGCGATGCCGCCGTAGAAGCCGGCGAAGATGTTCGAGACTCCCAGGGCCCAGGACTCGCGGCCCTTGTGGGACGGCGTGTCGGTGATGTCGTCCACGAGTTTGGCCGTCAGGAGCGTTTCCATGAGGCCGACGAACGCCACGCTCAGCGCGGTGGGCAGGATCAGCTGGAAGGTGGCGGGGTCAAGCGGAACCAGGAACGGGGTGATGCCAGGCATCCTGCCCGTCAGCGGGCCCTCATCCGCGACGTTGGGAACGGACAGCCCGGCGATGATGGTGATGGCCGTGACGACGACGATCGCAACCAGCGGCGACGGAACCACCCTGGTGAAGCGCGGCAGGATGAAGATGATCGCCAGCGTGGCAGCGAACAGGGCGTAGGCGAGCCAGGGGACGTTGAGCACGTGCGGCACCTGCGCCACGAAGATCAGCACGCCCAGGGCGTTGACGAACCCGATCATCACCGAGCGCGGGATAAACCGCATGAGGCGGGCAAGGCCGGCACACCCGAAAACCACCTGGATCACGCCGGCAAGGAGCACCGTAGGCAGGACATACTCCACGCCGTGTTCGTGCACGAGCGGGGCGATGACGAGGGCCACGGAGCCGGCGGCGGCAGTCACCACGCCCGGCCGTCCGCCAAGGACCGACATCGCCAGGGCCAGCACGATGGAGGCGACAAGGCTCACCATCGGATCCACCCCGGCCACGATCGAGAACGAAATGACTTCCGGGACCAGGGCGAGGGTGGTCACCAGCCCGGCGAAGACCTCGCGGGAAAGCTGCCGGGGAGAGCGCAGTGCGGTCAGGACGGTGATGGGCTGCCGGACGGGGCGGGAACGGTCGGCGACGGCCATGGAGCGGCTCCAGGGACTTGGCTCTGGCGGGAAGAGCGGTGGGCAAGGTGATTGCGCGCCACGATGCGCACGGGTCCAGCCCTGCCATGGAAGGCAATTGGGTGGAGAAAGAATGCAGCGGAGACCCCTGCTTGCACAGGCAACACTACCCTGACGCGGCATCGTGCCGGCCGCTGACCCCGGCAGCTGGAAAGCCGGCTGATAAAATGGCCGGGTTGCGCAGGGCGGCCGGGTGCTGGTCCAGCCAGCGCCGTATCAACGTAGGGGACCAGACGAACATCATGACGGCAGGCGGGTCACACCTCGGGACTTCGGAGAGCCAGGCCGGCGTGCCGGGACAACCCTCCGGAACCGGCAAGCGCCGCGCCTACGTTGCCGTCATCGAAGGTTTCATCGGCTCCCTGATGATGTTCATCGGCTCCATCGGAACCGGCTGGATCGCCAACGGCTCGCCCATGATCCGCCAGCCGGTAGTGATCGCGCTCCGCACCGAAGGCTGGGGCGTGGCCGTGTCCACCGTCCTGCTGACGGCAGGCGCCATGCTGCTCATCCGTTCCTGGCTGCGTCTTGGCCAGCGGCTGGGGGACTGGGGAGCGTCGTCGCTGCGCAACGTGGTGGTCGCCATTTCCGCCTGGTCCCTGCCGCTCGTGTTCTGCGTCCCCGTCTTCTCCCGCGATGTCTATGCCTACACAGGCCAGGGCCGGCTGGTGATGGAGGGCCAGGACCCGTACCACGTGGGCATCTCCACCCTCAGCAACTGGTTCTCGCTGGGCGCCGACCCCGCCTGGGCCGAGGCGAGGACGCCGTACGGGCCGTACTTCCTCTGGCTGGCTCGGGCGGTGGTCGGGATCACCGGCGCCCAGCCCGACGCCTCCGTACTGCTGTTCCGCCTCCTGGCCGGAATCGGCGTCCTCCTCTGCGTCATCTATATCCCCAAGCTGGCGGAACTGCACGGCATCAACGGCGCACGGGCACTGTGGATCTCCGTGGCCAACCCGCTGTTCCTCATCAGCTTCATCGCCAGCGCGCACAACGACGCACTCATGGTGGGCCTCGCCGTCGCCGGCGTCTACCTCGCCGCCACGCGCCGCCACCTGCTCGGCATCCTCCTGGTCACGGCGTCCATCGGCATCAAACCCATCACCGTGCTGCTGCTGCCGTTCATCGGCCTCATGTGGGCGGGCCCCTCGGCCTCCTGGCTGCGCAGGTTCCTGATGTGGGGTGCGACGGCGGGAATCAGCTTTGGCGTCCTGGCGCTCAGCGGAGTGCCGTACAACCTGGGCATGGGCTGGACCTGGGCGATCATGGACCCGACCCCCGGCTACACGGGCTATTCGCCCTCAGGGTTCCTGGGCCAGCAGGTGGAGGTCCTGGCCAACGCCCTGGGCCTGCCCGGCGGGACCCTTGCCACGTGGCTGCGGACCGGCATGAAGTGGACTGCCATCGGGCTGGTGCTGCTGCTGATGTTCCGCGGCGACTACTCCCGCGTGGTGCGCCGCATGGCGTTGGCGTTCACCGCCGTCGTGATGCTTTCACCCATCATCCAGCCCTGGTACATCCTGTGGTTCCTGCCGTTCCTGGCCGTGACCGGGATCCGGGATGACTGGCAGATCCGGTCGCTGTACGTGGGCGTGACGTTCTTCGTGGTGTTCGGAGCCCAGGACCAGCTCTCCGTCTGGTCCTTCGTGGAACTGCCCGTGGACGCGTCTTCCCTGGCGTTCTTCACCGCCCTGGCCTTCACGTTCTACCTTCTGGTCCTGGACGTGCACACGCGCAAGCTGCTCATCGAGGGCAAGCCGCTGGACCTGGCCCGCCGGGGCTGGCGCTGGGCAGCGGAACACACCGCAGCCCGCCGGGCAGATGCGGCGCGCCGCGCTGATGCCGCACGGTCCGCCGTCGACCGCTCCGAAAGCCGCTAGGCTCCCGCCGGCACCTGCGCCGGCGCCTTCCGGCCCAGCTCCGCCGTCCGCTTCACCGACCACCAGAGCAGCACCACCAGCAGGACATTGCGCGTGGTGAGGATGGCGGCCATGACCGGGTGGGCGTGGATCAGCGGGGTGTAGAACAGCGGGTAGATCACGAACGTGGTCACCGCGATGCCCATGAGCAGGGCCGCCGGGACCTTCCAGCGTTCCCAGTCGTGCGTGAGGCCTGCAATGATCACCGGCGCGAGCCAGATGATGAACTGCGGCGAGCCCACCTTGTTGAACACGATGAACGCGGTGACCATCATCAGCGCACCTTCGAGGAAGAGTTCCTCGCGCTCGGCACCGCGGCGCATCGCCCGGAACAGCAGGATGGCGGCAACCACGGCGGCGAGGACCAGCAGCGGCTGCATGAGGAACGCCGCGGTGCCGGCCCCGGGCCCGTAGACCTCGGTGGAGTTGATGGCCGTGTTGTCCGCCATCTTCGAGCCGGCGATGTGGAACACGCTCAGCCACACCCAGGGGGTGGAGAACGTGGCTTCGAGCTGCATCCCCCGCTCGCCCTGGTTCAGCAGGAAGTCCATGATGTGCGGCAGGCCGCCGGACAGCCACGTGCCCAGGGCCACGACGGCGGTGACGGCCGCGCCGGCGAGCACCACCTGGATCCGCCTGTGGCTGGCAATGACGATGGGCACCAGGACCGCGGCGGGCCACACCTTGATCCAAGTGGCGATGCTCAGCAGGGTGCCGGCCACCACGGGCCGCTCGGCCGCGTACAGCAGCGCGATCAGCACGATGGGGGCGGTGATGCCCTCCACCCGGGCAAAGCTGAGGTAGCCCATGAAGACCGTGAAGAACAGCCACCACCAAGCCGGGGCAATGCCCGCCACCTTCCGCGGCCCACGGGTCAGGTAGAGCAGGCCGACGGCGTTGAGCGCCGTAATGATCAGAAACCACACCAGCAGGTACAGGCTTGGTCCGGCGATATTCGCGAGGAAGATCGGGATTTGGGCCAGCACCGGGTAGACCCAGGGGCTGATCTTGCCGGTCAGGTCCGCCGGGTTGTAGCCGGCCATGGCCCACTGCCGGTACTGCTCGGTGTCGCTGAACGTGTCGCCGTTCAGGAAGAAGGAGGCCATCCAGCCCAGGAAGTACAGATGGACGACGGCGAAGCCCCACCACACGCTGGACGGGCGGGCAAACCAGTCCACCACTTTTGCCGGGAGGAGTTTGGTGCGGACCGTCACCAGGCGGTCAAAGAACCTCGTGGAAATCTTAGGACTCCTTGAGCGCAGGGGCAGGTGCGGCGGTCTTCTTGCCCAGCGAGTACAGGCGCCGGACGCTCCACAGGAACAACACCACCAGCAGGACGTTGCGGATAGTCAGCACCAGCGCCATCCAGGGGTTGTTGTGGCTGAGGGCGTCGTAGAAGAGGGGGTAGATGAAGTACGTGGCCACGGCGATGGCGATCAGCATCAGCGCCGGTACGCGCCATTCGCGCCAGCTGTGCGCCAGGCCCACTGCGACGGCGGGGCCAAGCCACACCATGAACTGGGGGGAGCCGACCTTGTTGAACACCACAAAGGCGGTGGCCAGGGTCAGGGCGCCGGCCAGGAGCAGCTCGGTGCGGTCCACGCCGCCGGCCACCTTGTGCTGCTTGCCGTTGTGGAGGGCCCAGAAGGTCAGCCCGGCCACCAGGAGGGCGGCCAGGACCAGCAGCGGCTGCATCAGGACGGACATGGTGGCGGTGCCGGGCCCGTCCACCTGCATGGAGTTGATGTCGGTGTTCATGTACATGCGGGAGCCGCCCACGTTCAGGACGGAAAGCCAGAGCCAGGGGGTGGTGAAGGTCGCTTCGAGCTGCATCCCGCGGTCGCCCTGCTGGGTGAGGAAGTTCAGCAGTTTGGGGACGCTGCCCAGTGCCGCTGCCAGCGCGACGACGCCCGCCGTCGTCGCGATTCCTGCCAGCACCACCAGCAGCCGGTTCTTTACGACGGCGAAGAGGGCCAGCATGATGGCCGCAGGCCAGACCTTCACCCACGTGCCGATGGCCAGCAGCACGGAGGCGATGAAGGGGCGTCCCACGCCGTAGGCCAGGGCCACCAGGACCAGCGGGGCGGTCAGGCCGTCCACGCGGGCGAATCCCAGCCAGCCCATCAGGAAGGTGAACGCAAGCCACCACCAGCCGGCGGGGATGGCGCTGGCATTCCGGCCGCGTTCTGTCAGCTTCAGCAGCGCCCAGCCGTTGAGGAGGGTGGTCATGAGGACCCAGAGGAAGAAGAACGGCCCCGGACCGCCAAGACCGGCGATGGCCATCGGGATCAGCGCCAGGATGGGGTAGACCCAGGGACTGGGGCCGCCCCGCAGGTTGGCGTCGTTGAAGCCGGCCATGGCCCAGTCGCGGTAGATGAAGGTGTCGCTGAAGGCCTCCCCGCGCAGGGAGAGCGACGCGGCAAAGATAAGGAAGACGAGGTGCACCACGATGAAGCCGCCCAGCAGGCCGCGTCCGGTGTTCAGTGCGGCACGCACCTTGGCCGGGAGGATGACGTTGCGGATCCGGGTCAGATTGCCGAAGAAAGCGTCGGTGGAGATGGCGGAATCCTTGTCAGGTCGTTGCACAGTCAGCGGGCGCGCAAATGGCTTGGGTCATGCCGCGAAGGCGGGTCTTGGGGGCTTTGGAGGCCCTGAAAAACCGGCTTCCGCTCCCGTTCAACTCTAATTGACGGCACCTTCCCGCCAGTAATTGTCAGGACAAAAAGGTCTCCCCGTGCGCTGACCTGCGGTTTTTATCTAAAGTTGCTGGCCGTTAAATGCTCAGGCACCATGGTCCGAGGCACCAAGGTGCCTCACCGCCTAAGCAGCCAGGGGGAGCGCGTGGCGGCGTACTGCCCACCTAACCCCTGAAAGAAACAAGGCAAGACCCATGAATTTTCCGCTGACCCTTACCGTGTCCGACCGCCAGAGCATGGACAGCGAGCTTGAGGCCGCCGTCTCCGCCGCCAAGGCCCACGCCCTGATCAGCAAGCGCCACGGCATCCTGGTGACCCGCCACGGCGCGAACGAGTTCACGGTGGACCTCAGCGACGCTGTGCCCTTCGGCCTCACCCGCGAACACCAGGCCTGGTAGGCCCTGCTCCGGGCCTAACTGCCGGAGCCGTCGCCTTCCCCGGACACACGTCCGCTGCGCTGTTGCAGCCGGTCGATGTGCTTTGATGCCTCAGCCTTGCTGAGGTCCGCGGGAAGCTCCTCCCCTGCCTCCCGGGCCAGCGTGTCGAGGTAGCTGCGCTGTGCCGCCGTCATCGGTTCATCACCGGTCACCCAGTCTTCCGGGTCGCGGTTGAGCCCTGCGTCCGGCTCAGGGGTAGGGCTGCCGAGTGTTTCCTGGTCGCTGTCGCTCATCCCACGAGTCTAGGACGGACCTCCGACATTCCGCAGAGCTGTCCGGGCAGGCGCGGACGCGCCCACCCGGACAGCCCGGGCCTCACTTCATGGACTTCTCTGCGGGCGGCAGCCCGTCGTGGCTGCCCGCCCTGCGCCACAGGGGCTGCAGCGACTCAAGTTCCTCTGCGGTGGCATTCCGGAACGGCGGAACTGCGGGCGCCGGCGGCTCGGGGCGGCTGCCAGTGCGCCGCGTGGCGAGAAGGCTCGCCCCAATGGAAATACCCAGGATTGTCGTGATCACGGCGAGGGAAACCGGCGTCGGGATGTAGTAGACGTCAATCTTCAGCGCCATCTTTACGCCGACCCAGATCAGCACCAGCGCCAGGCCGGCTTTCAAGTACACGAAGCGGTGGATGAGGTCAGCCAGCAGGAAATACATCGCGCGCAGTCCGAGGATCGCGAACGCGTTGGCGGTGAAGACCAGGAAGACCTCGTCCGTGACGGCGAAGATGGCCGGAATCGAGTCGACGGCAAAGATGATGTCCGTGACCTCCACCAGCACCAGGACCGCCAGCAGGGGAGTGGCCAGCAGTGCGCCGTTCTTCCGGATGAGGAAACGCTGGCCGTGGAAAGCGTCCGTCATGGGAACGTGGCGCCGGAACAGCTGCAAGGCCCGTGATTTCGCCGGGTCGATGTGCTCGTCCCGCTGCCTGAGCATCCGGTACCCGGTGAACAGCAGGAACGCCGCGAACAGGTACAGGACCCAGCCGGCGCTGGCGATGATGGCCGCACCGGCCGCGATGAACAGGCCGCGGAACACCAGCGCCCCCAGCACGCCGAAGAAGAGGACCCTGTGCTGGTACTCGCGGGGGACGGCAAAGAACGTGAAGATGATGGCCCAGACAAAGACGTTGTCCACGGCGAGCGACTTCTCGATAAGGTATCCGGCGAAATACTGCTGCCCGAATTCAGCGCCATAGAGGATCCAGACAAGGCCGCCGAAAGCGACTCCGAACAGCACCCAGACTGCGGACCATGCTGCGGCCTCGCGGACGGTGATGACGTGTGCGCGCCGGTGGGCGACAAGGTCGACGGCGAGCATCAGGAGGATGAATCCGATGACTGCGAACCACATCCAAAGGGGAACGTTCAAGGGGCACCTGCTTCCAGTCAGTGACTACCAACTGGAGGTCTCTCCCGGCCATCGACTGGCCCGCCCACCGGAAGGCTCAGGGGCCTCCGTACTGACGATGGGCTGGAGTGGGGATACTCCCCTCCGTATCAATAGGGTACAGAATCTTCCGTGCCGTGGGGAGTGGGAAAGGGGCAAAAATTTGCGGGATAGCGCTTGCCGTTGACGTAACGCACATCACCTTCTATATTTAGTGAATCGATTCAAGAGCTGAGGCTCCAGGCCTCCCGGGCCACATGGGGCGCAGACACAGCCAGGAACACTTGCTGAATCCAGCGGTTCCGGTTCCTTGCCAATGAAGACGAAGGACACAAGCACATGAGCACCACCACAACCCGCGTCCCGGCCAGCCAGGAAGCCGGCACCGGTTCGCGGGATCCGAGGAAGGCTGCGATGAGCGGCTGGATCGGCAGCGCCCTCGAGTACTACGACTTCGCGCTGTATTCGCTGGCCGCGACGCTGATCTTTCCCGCAATCTTCTTCCCGTCCGAGAATCCGACAGTCGGAATCATCGCCTCCCTGGCCACCTACGCCGTCGGCTATGTCTCCCGGCCGGTCGGCGCCGTCGTCCTGGGTGCCTACGGCGACCGGCACGGGCGCAAGAAGGTGCTCGTGTTCGCCATGCTCCTCATGGGCTTTGCCACCTTCGCAGTCGGGCTCCTGCCCACCTACGGGCAGGTGGGCATTCTCGCCCCCGCACTCCTGGTGATCCTCCGCCTGATCCAGGGCTTCGCCGTTGCCGGCGAGCTCGGCGGGGCCAGCGCCATGATCGTCGAGCACTCTCCCGACGCCCGGCGCGGCTTCTTTGCGAGCTTCAGCCTGCAGGGCACCCAGGTGGGCTCGATCCTTGCCACTGCCGTCCTGCTGCCGCTCGCTGCCGTACTCCCGGCCGAGCAGTTCGGCGCCTGGGGCTGGCGCATCCCGTTCCTGCTCAGCGCGGCCGTGATCCTGGCCGGGTATTTCATCCGGCGCCGGGTGCAGGAACCGCCTGCCTACGTGGCGCAGTCCGGAACCGCCGATACCACCCGCCGCTTCCCGCTCGTGGACCTCCTGCGCACCCGCCCCGGAGTCCTGGTCCGGTGCATCCTCATGACCTTCACCAACGTGATCGGCATGGCCACCCTGATCTTCGGCGTCTCCTACGCCACCCAGAAGGGCTACGGCAACGGCTTCTCCAGCAGTGAGTTCCTCTGGGTGACCCTGGTGGCCAATATCGCGGCCGTCGTGACCATCCCCCTGTTTGGGGCACTGTCCGACAGGATCGGCCGGCGCACGCTCATGGCTGGCGGTGGCGTCGTAGGCGGCCTGCTGGTGGGCGGGTACCTGTGGGCCATCGAGCAGGGAAGCCTGCCGCTCGTCTTCGCCTGCGTCGTGGTGGTGCAGGGCATCTTCTTCCAGATGTGGAACGCCACCTTCGCCACCTTCTTCCAGGAGCAGTTCCCCATGCGGATCCGGGTGACCGGCTTCGCCGTGTCGCAGAACATCGGGCTGATGATCGCGTCGTTCTTCCCGAGTATCTTTACCGCGATCGCACCTCCGGGCTCCACCAACGTTCCAATGACCATCGGCCTGGCGACGCTCGGCATCTGCCTCGTCTCCGCGGTGGCCACCCTGACATCCCCGGACACCAGGGGCAAGTCGCTGGAGGACCTCGAGCTGCAGAAGGCGCGGACCGGCGCCCAGCGCGGACTCCAATAGAGACACAAAGGGAGGGTCAGCAGTTCAGACTTGAACCGCTGACCCTCCCTTTGCGTGCCGCTGCACCCGCGGAACCGGAAATACTTGTATAGATGTATACAAGTATGATGGCTGCCGGAGGTATAGCATGCCAGACGCACCCGCCCGGAACACCGGCGCCCACTTTGTCTACGCCGAACTGAAGCGGCAGATCCTCAACCTGGAACTGAAGCCGGGAGAGCGGATTTACGAGCCTGCCATGGCGGCGGCGCTGCAGGTCAGCCGCACGCCGCTGCGCGAGGCCATCCGGCGGCTCATCTCTGAGGGCCTCCTGGAACAGCAGCCCACGGGCGGGGTGCTGGTGCCTGGGCTGGATGAGGCGGCGATCTCAGAACTTTACGAGGTCCGCGCAGCGATGGAATCCCTCATGGCCCGCAACGCCTGCGTGAAGGCGACGCCGGACGACATCGAGGCCCTGCACGGCATTCTGGAGCGCAACGCAGCCACGGTGAAATTCGCTGACGATGCGATGCACCAAGGTATGGCGCTGCATGCAAAGATCGCCGCCATCGCCGGAAACTCCTGGGCGCGGCGCTTCCACGGCCAGATCTCCAGCCACATGGAGCGTTACCGGCACTTCACCAACAGCACTCAGGAACGCAGGGACCAGGCGCTGGCCCAGCACCGGGCCCTGGTCGAAGCGCTGGCCGGCGACGACCCGGACAAAGCCGCCAAGCTGGCTTTCGACCACGTCATGGGCGCCCGCGATGCCGCGGTCCGTGCCATGTCCGGCAACACCGCAGCCGGTGACACCGTGGCCAGCCCGTGATCGGTGAACTCGGGCGCCCCTCGGCCACTGCCCTCCTGGTCCATTCCACCCTGATCCAGGCCGTCACCTTCCTGGTCCGGCCCGCCGCCACCTACCGCGCCCTCGAGCTGGACGTCCCCGGATTCGCCCTCGGCCTGCTGGCGGCCAGCTATGCCGTCTTCCCCCTGTTGCTCGCCGTCCCCACGGGCGGCCTGGTGGACCGCTTGGGTGAGCGCAGGCTGATGGCGACCGGGTCCGCCGTCGTCCTTGCCTGCTCTGCCTTCCTGCTGCTCTGGGGCTCGTCGATCGCCGCCCTGGTCATCGGGACGGCGCTGCTGGGCGCCGGGCAGCTGGGGTGCGTGGTGGGGCAGCAGGCGGTGGTGGCCAACAATGCGGGTGCGGGCCGGATGGACTCCGCCTTCGGATACCTGACCTTCGCCGCCTCCCTGGGGCAGGCCCTCGGCCCGCTGGCGATTTCGATGGTGGGAGGGGCCTCTATCCGTCCCGATACGCAAGCGATCTTCCTGCTCTCCGTCGTCATGGGCCTGGTGCTCTTCGCCACCACCTTCCTTGTATCGGCCCAGGTCAGCGGCGGGAAACGAAACCCAGTTTCCGCCGGCAGCAACGGCAGCGCGGTGTCGCTGCTGAAGGCTCCCGGCGTCGCACGGGCACTCGCCACCAGCGCCACGGTCCTGGCCGTGGTCGACCTGACCATGGTCTACCTCCCCGCGCTCGGAGCCGACCGCGGGCTCACCGCGGCAACGGTCGGCGCCATGTTGACCGTCCGCGCCGTCTTCTCGATGGTTTCCCGGCTCCTGCTGGGCCGGGTTTCCCGCAGGACCGGCCGGATGAGGCTGCTGGTGGTGAGCCTTGCCCTGTCCATGGCGGCACTGGCCGCGGCAGCGATCCCCATGCCGGCGTGGCTGCTGTTCGTGGTCATGGCCGTACTCGGGCTGGGACTTGGCATCGGCCAGCCCCTGACCATGTCCTGGCTTTCCGCGCAGGCCCCCGCCGGGCAGCGCGGACGGGCACTTGCCCTCCGGCTCGCCGGGAACCGCGTGGGCCAGGTGGTCCTGCCCAGCGCCATCGGAGTCGTGGCGGCAGGGCTCGGTGCGGGCGGTGTATTCCTGGCCTCTGCGGCCGTGGTGGGCGGGACGCTCCTGCTGCTCCGCGGCGTGCAGCTGGACTGACGGCGCCGTTGGCGCAGTCCTGCCGGCGGGACGGGCTCAGTAGACGGAGCCCTCGAGGAGTTCGGAGAGCCGGCTCGCGGCACGGCGCAGTTCCGGAACGTTGGCTTTGATCTTTTCCTCGGTCGTCGCCTCCGCTGGGCAGTTCAAGGCCATTGATTCGTTGGCGCGGCCGGCTCTGTTCGTCAATGCCACCCCTACGGAGAGCACGCCAACCACGCGCTCATTCGCAGAATAGGCGTAGTCACATCCAGGCTCGGGCAGCCGTGACTTCAGTTCCTCAACCGTGAACCCCTGCTCCTCGTGGCCGGAGGCGATAGCGGCCGCTACCACCTGCTGGAGTTCGGCATCAGTGGCGCCCGCGATCAGGATCTTTCCGGCCGCGCCGCGAGTCAGGGGCAGGCGTTTACCCAGGGGCAGGTCATACTGCATGGGCGCTTTGCCTTGAACCCGCGCTACCAGGATCCGCTCAAACCCGAGGCGGGTGTGCAGGGAAACAGACATTCCGGTCTGGGTCGCGAGCTGCTGCAGGACCGGTCGTCCCGCAACCGCCAAGGGATCGTTTTCGAGGAAGCTCTTTGCCGCCGGCAGGACGGCCGGACCGATCCGGTACGACTTGTCCGTCTGGCTGACCATCCCGAAATCCTGCAGCACCCGCAGGATCCGCAGCGTGGTGGGCAGGCTCATGCCGCAATTCCGCGCCAGGTCGCTGAGCCGCTGCGGCCGTTCGGCCCTCTGCAGTTCCGCAAAGACCTCCATGGCCCTTGAGAGGGAGCGCATATTCGAGGACTTGGCGCCCTCTTCTGCCGGACCGGGCGTGGTGGAAGTCTTCGTCGCCATTCTTTCATTCTATGTAAGTTCCCCGCGCTTGACAGCTCCTGTGTCTCCTGTCACTATTTCTCAGTACGCAATATAGTTTCATTCTATGAAACGCGATGACGCACAGTGAAAAGGATCCCTATGACAACGGAGTCAGTCGCGACGAAACCCCCGAGTACCGTGCGGGTGGCCCCCACCGTTCTGGCAGGCATCGGCGCTTTTGCAGCCGTCGGCACGTATGTCCTGGTCAGTTCAGTCGGCCTTGGACTGTGGACTTCCCTCGGCCCGGGTCCCGGCCTGTTCCCCTTCGCCATGGGTGCCGTCCTCGTGGCCATGGCGCTCCTCTGGCTGCTCCAGGAACTCCGCAACCCCAGCGAAACCGCACCCGGAATCGACCGCGGACTGGTGGTCGGCGTCGTCGCCAGCCTCGTGGTCCTTGCAGCCGTCATGGACCTGCTCGGCTTCCAGCTGAGCATGTTCGCGTTCCTGCTGTATCACCTGAAAATTCGCGGGCGCAGGACCTGGGTGTCCGCGCTGATCATCGCGGTGGCCGGAAGCTTTGGAGCGTTCTATGCCTTCAATTACGGCCTGAACGTCGCGCTGCCGGTGTCCGCCCTGCCCTTCCTTAACGCGATCGGACTGTAGACGTGGATACCCTCAACGAACTCCTCAACGGCTTCGCGGCTGCCATGACCTGGCAGAACCTGCTGTTCGCCTTCCTCGGCTGCCTGCTGGGCACCATCATCGGCGTGCTGCCCGGCATCGGGCCGGTTGCAGGCGTTGCCCTGCTCATCCCGCTCACCCTCAACATGGACGCCACCGGGGCGATCATCATGCTGTGTGCGATCTTCTACGGCACCGCCTACGGGGGAACCATCACCAGCGTGCTGCTGAACACCCCCGGAGAAGCAGCCTCCGCGATCACCACCATTGACGGCTACGCCATGACCAAGATCGGCAAGGCCGGCGCCGCCTTGACGATTGCCGCCGTCGGATCCTTCGTTGGCGGCACCATAGCCACCCTGGGCCTGGTGGCCGCAGCCAAGCCCCTGGGTGAGCTCGGCCTGCTGGTGGGGCCGCCGGAGTTCTTTGCGCTGATGGTGGTGGGCATCTCGCTCCTCGTGGCGCTGGCAGGGAAATCGATGGTCAAGGCGGTCATCTCCGGTGCCCTGGGCCTGCTGATTTCCATGGTGGGCATCGACCCCGTGGCCGGCGCCCCGCGCTTCACCTTCGGCATGGACCGGCTCCTGGACGGCGTCAGCTTCGTGGCCGTGATCGTGGGCGTCTTCGGCCTCTCCGAACTTTTGTCCTACCGCAAGGGTGACCAGCCGGCAGCGGTGCACGCGCCCAACCTGCGCTCGCTGCTGCCCACCGGCAGGGAGTGGCTCCGCAGCGCCCCGGCGATGGCCCGCGGCACCGGCATCGGCTTCGGCCTGGGCCTCATCCCGGGCATGACCGGCTCCGTCTCTTCGCTCCTGTCCTACGGTGCGGAGAAGAAGTTCTCCCGCAACCGCCACGAACTGGGCAAGGGCGCCATCGAAGGCGTGGCCGGCCCCGAGACGGCCAACAACGCCCACGCCAACGCGGCCCTGATCCCGCTGTTCACCCTCGGCATCCCGGCCTCACCCACCATCGCCGTGCTGATGGGCGCCTTCCTGCAGCAGGGCCTTACCCCGGGACCCACCCTCTTCACCGAGAACTCCGAGATCGCCTGGGCCATCATCGCCAGCCTCTTCATCGGCAACCTGATCCTGCTCCTGCTCAACGTCCCGCTCGTGGGGCTCTGGACCTCCATCCTCCGCGTCCCGTCGTCGATCCTCAACGCCCTGATCCTGCTCTTTATGGTCATCGGCGCCTACACCATCAACTTCAGCGTCTTCGATGTCTTCGTGATGATCGGCTTCGGCCTCCTCGGCCTGGCCCTCCGGCACCTGGACATCCCGCTGGCACCCATGGTGCTCACGCTGGTCCTTGGCCCGCTGATGGAACGGTCCCTGCGCGAGTCCCTCGAGATTTCCCAGGGCGACTTCAGCATTTTCACCAGCCGTCCCATCTCCGCGGTCCTGATCGGCCTGGGCCTGCTGATCGTCTTCAGCCCGCTGCTGAAGCTCCGCAAGCCCAAGGCCCTGAACGAAGACCCCGAAACCTAAACCCCAACCCGCATCCCCACCTTCAAAGGAGAAGAACCATGAAAACCCGTATGCGCCTTGCTGCCGCCCTTGCCGCGGCATCCCTGATTGGCCTGACCGGCTGCGGTGCCAACCCCGGAGCCACCGGAGCAGCCGGCGCGGCCGGCAGCGACTTCCCAAAGAAGGGCAAGTCGATCGACCTCATCGTGGCCTTTGGTTCCGGCGGCGCCGTGGACACGGCGGCACGGCTCATCCAGCCGGTTCTCGAAAAGGAACTCGGCACCAACGTCGAGGTCATCAACAAGCCCGGCGCCGGCGGCCAAATCGGCTACACCCAGCTCACCAGTGCCAAGCCGGACGGCTACACGATCGGTGCCACCGGTTCGCCGTCGGTGGTGGTTTCACCGCTGGACCCGTCCCGCGGCGCCAAGTACACCCGCGAAAGCTTCCAGCCCCTGGGCCGGCAGGTCATCGACCCCACTGTCATCGCCGTCCAGCCGGACAGCCCGTACCAGACGCTGAAGGAGCTCCTCGACGCTGCCAAGGCCAACCCGAAGTCCATGACTGCCAGCACCACCGGACTCCAGACGGGTGAACACTTCGCCCTGGCCCAGATCCAGGAGGAGACCGGTTCGGAGTTCGCGCCGGTCCACTTCTCGGAGGGGGCCTCACAGGCCACTACCGCCTTCCTGGGCAAGCACGTGGAGGTCCTGGTGGCCAACGTCAGCGACGTGAACGACCTCAGCAAGCAGGGCAAGGCGCGGGTGCTGGGCGTCATGTCCGGGGAGCGCGCACCCTCCCTGCCGGATGTCCCCACCTTCAAGGAATCCGGCTACGACATGACGGCGGGAACGGCACGCGGCTACTCTGCCCCGGCCGGCCTGCCCGACGACGTGGCCAAGAAGCTCGAGGCCGCCATCCAGAAGGCCATCGAGGACCCCGCCGTGGTGAAGAAGATGCAGGACCTGGGCCTGCAGACCAGCTACCTGAACGGCGCCGACTACCAGGCGTTCTGGGCAGGCCAGGAAGGGGACTTCAAGAAGGTCCTTCCGCTGGTCCAGAAAAAAGACTGACCCCCCGCCCCACCTGAACGGAAAGATCCATCATGACGACTCCAGCCATTGACGCCACAGACGCGGACTTTGCGCGCCCCGAACGGGACATCATCGACCGGCTCGCCAAGCTGCCCGCAGCCAACATCGGCGACGCCATGGACCGACTCGGCGTTGCGGACTCAGCCATCCAGGCCGTCTGGCCGGGAGCGAAGCTCGCCGGGCCGGCGTTCACCGTGTGGACCCGGCCCGGCGACAACAAGGGCATCCACCAGGCCCTGCAGCAGGCCCGTCCCGGAGACGTCATTGTGGTGGCCGGTGGCGGCGATGAATCACGCGCCCTCCTCGGCGAACTGATCGGCGAGCGTGCCATCAACCTCGGCGTGGCCGGCTTCGCCCTGGACGGAGCAGCGCGCGACGCCGAGGCGCTGGGTGAGATTGGCATGCCGGTCTTCGCGAGGGCTACTTCGCCCGCCGGTCCCTACAAGGACGGCCCGTTCAGGCTGGGAACGGCAGTCGCCTTCGGCGGGGTTCCCGTCCTGCCGGGCGATGTCATTGTCGGTGATTCGGACGGCGTGGTGGTCATCCCCCGGGAGCAGGCCGCCGCCGTCGCCGAGGCTGCCGAAGCAGTCTTCGCTGACGAGGCAAACCGCCGCCAGGCCATCGTCGCCGCCCGCAATTGAACCTGAACAGTTCCAGAGAAAGAACAGAGCAAACCATGACAGCGTGCACCGTCATTGGCCTCGGCGAAGCCGGAGCCACCTACGCCGCGGCACTGACCGCGGCAGGCCACACGGTCACCGGCTTCGACCCGGTGGCCCCCACCACCCCGGACGGCGTCGCCCGGGCCGCAACCGCGGCGGAAGCCTGTGAAGGCGCGGACATCGTCCTCGTCATGACCGGTGCTGCCGCCGCCCGCGGCGTCGCGGAGGAGTGCTTGCCGGTCCTCGGCGCCGGCAGCGTCTACGCCGACTTCACCTCGTCGTCGCCCGGCGTCATGCAGGAGCTCGGGCAGCTTCCCAGCAAAGCCGGCTTCGCCGACGTCGCCATCCTTGGCCCGGTGTCGGCACTGGGGGAAAGGACACCGCTGATGGTCAGCGGCCCGGGAGCGCAGGCTGTGGCAGATTTGCTGCGCCCGCTGGGTGTCGACGTCGAAATCACCGAAGGCGGGCCGGGCGCGGCCATGGCCCACAAACTGCTCCGCAGTGTCCTGATGAAAGGCCTGGCAGCCGTGGTCGTCGAAGCCGTCAACGCCGGAAAAGCCGCAGGACTGGAAGAATGGATCCGCGGCCAGATCGCCAGCCAGCTCGCCGGCGACGGCCAGGCCGTCATCGACCGGTTCCTGACCGGCACCCCCAAGCACGCGCTCCGCCGGTCACGGGAGATGCAGGAGACTGCCGCCTACCTTTCCGAGCTCGGGGTGCACTCGGAAATGACCGCCGCGTCTGCCGCCGCACATGCGCGCATCGCCGAGCAGGACTCCGCGCCGGTGTTGCGCTGACCGCACGGTCGGACAGAATCAATGAAGAGGACTCTTTTGGCTAACCGCGCAAAGAACCGCACCGCAACGTCAGGAGCATGGACATGACCGGCGTCTGGGCCCTGGGGGCATACCTGGCCGCCATCCTGCTCTGGACCACTCTGATCAAGCGCAGCGTGGGGGAAGCCATGATCCTGGGATTCCTGGTGGTGCTCCCGTTCACGGGTGCCGCCGCCGCGCAGGTCGGCTGGTCGGCGCTCTATTCGGCGGCGACCGACGAAATTGTGTACGCCACCATGGCATTCGTGTTCATGGGCTACCTGCTGGACAAGGGCGGCGTCCTGGACCGGCTGATCGACCTGCTCAACTCGCTCATCGGCGGGGTCAAGGGGGGTCCGGCCTGGGTTTCCACCGTGGCCTCCGCGGGCCTCGGCGGCGTGGTGCACAACCAGGCCGCCATCGCGGCCACGGTGGGCTCGGTGACCATCCCGTGGATGGAAAAGTCCAAACTGGACAAGCCGGCCGCCGCCACCCTGGTGGCTGGCAACGCCGGGATGGGCATCACGTTCCCGTTCAGCGCCTCCATGTTCGTCCTGGTCGGCTCCGCTACTGTTGGACCCCTCCTGAACATCAACGACCTCGTCATCCCCCTGTTGTTCGGCGGCCTCTGGTGCTTCCTGCACCGCCTCATCGTCACCTGGCTGCTGATCCGCAAGAGCGGGATGGCCCCGCTCGACCCGGCCCACCGGTTGTCCTTGCGGGCCGCCCTTGGCCAAGGCTGGGCCACACTCCTGCTGTTCGTCGTCGTCGCCATCCCCCTGGTCATCACCTCCGGCTTCCTCACGCCGGTACTCTCGGACTGGACCGGCGGCGACGTCAGCAAGTCCGTCAGCGTGATCGTCTGGATTCCCGTGGTCCTGCTCATCACAGGCGCGCTGCTGGGCCGGAAGCAACTGCCGCGCACCGGCCGCGACTGGGGCGACCTGCTGCAGGGCTCGGCCCCGCGGTTCGGAATCGTCGGCGTCACGGTGCTCTTTGCCTTCGCCGGAGCCAACGCCCTCGCCGCCACGGGCCTCCCCAAGCAAATGACGGCCCTGCTGAACGGGATGAATCTTCCCCTCTGGCTGCTCGCCATCCTCATCGGGTTGATCGTCATCGCCGTTGCAGCCCCCCTTTCGGCCACGGCAACCATGGCTGCCGTTGGCACGGTCGGCGTGGCAGCCCTTGTCGCGGCCGGCGTTCCGGCCACCACCGCCGCTGTCGCCGTCCTGGTCTTTTCCTCCTGCGAAGCCGCGGTCCCACCCGGCGGTGCACCGCTGTATGTGGCCTGCGGCATCGCGGACGTCAATCCCATCAAGACCTTTGCCCGCCTGCTCACGCATTACGCCCTGCCCCTGCTGGTCATCGGCGTGCTGATCATTCTTGGCATCCTGCCAATCTAAGGAATCACCCATGAACACACTTCGGCGGGTTACCGAACACGTCTTCGTGATCACCCTCGCAGCACTTCTCCTCGGCGGCGTGCTGTTTGTTGCCGGACAGGCCGTCGGCCTCGTGGCCGGTCGGGGCGAGTGGCTCCAGTTCTTCAACGAAGTCATCAAACCGCCCGTCTGCATCGCGGCCTCCATCTGCGCTGTGGCCGGGTTCCTGCTCAGCTACAAGCGCCCACACAAACAGGCGACGCAGCACCAGGAAGCCACCACGCGATGACCGGGCACGCACCGTTTCCGAGCTTCGCCGGTCTACTGCAGCGGGACGGCGCCCTGGCGGGAACATCCTGGGGGCTGTTTCCGGAACCGGAACGCGGCATGCCGTCCTTCATCACGGCCGCTGCCATCCTGGAAGCCAGGAACAGCATCCGGACGGGGACCGTCTTCGGCCTCGACTACCCCGCGGACGCATTCGACCCCGGGATGTCCCTCAAACGCAGCGCCCCACGGCACACCATCTACTCCTCCCACCCGGCCCACCGCGATGACTACCTTGACGGGTACTACCTGCAGGGCTCCACGCAGATTGACGGACTTCGGCACCGGAGGGCGGACGACGTCGGGTTTTACAACGGCACAGCCGATGACCTGATCACTGAGGGCACGCCGCACCTGGGGATCCAGGAATGGGCGGAACACCCCATCACCGGCAGGGGCGTGCTGGTGGATCTCGAGGGGTACCGGAACAGCTCCGGGGAGCCGATCGACCACGCAGCCGGGGAACCCCTGACCCTGGACCTGGTCCAGGCCGCCATGGAATCCGAGTCCCTCACTGCCCTCCCCGGAGACATCCTCATGCTCCACACCGGGTGGTGCGAGTGGTTCCTTGCCCTTGATCCCGCGGAGAAGCGACGCATCCGCGAGAGCCGCAAGGCATCGGGCGTGGCCCAGTCGCGGGATTTTGTCGCGTGGGCATGGGACAACCGGTTTGCGGTGGTCGCGGCCGACAACTTCGCCTTCGAATGCCTCCCGGCCGTTCCCGAAAGCCCCTACCGGAGTTCGGCTCCCAACGACCACGGGATGATGCACCAGCAACTCCTGGCGAAACTCGGCCTGCCCCTTGGGGAATTATGGAAACTCGGGCCCCTTGCGCGGCACATGCGGACAACCGGCAGCTGGGATTCTTTCGTCACCATCAAGCCGCTGAACATCACCGGAGGCACCGGCTCCCCGGCCAACGCCACCGCCGTCGTATGAAGGATCACAGGATGACCAAGGTAATTGTCGTAGGAGTGGACGGGACCGAGAGCGCCCAGCGTGCTGCGGAAACAGCTGCGGACCTGGCCTCGGCCCTGGGAACCACACTGCATGTGGTGACTGCCTTCCCAGGGGAGCGCGCCGAAGTCCTCGGCCTGGGCAATGACGACAGGGCGTTTTCGGAAGAACGGTACGCGGAAAAGGTGGCACGGGAATCGGCAGATGGCATCAGGTCGGGCCAGCTTCAGGTGGAGCACTTCGCAGTCCGCGGCGCGGCAGCCAAAGCCTTGATCCAGCACGCGGAGGAACACAACGCCCATATGATCGTCGTGGGCAGCCGGCGTATGAGCGGGATCGGCCGGGTCCTGGGCAGTGTTGCGAACAGCGTGGCGCACAGTGCACCGTGCGAAGTTTATATAGCCAAGACTGATTAGCGGCGGCCGAGCTACGGCAGCCTCGACGGCCGCAGCAGGCTCGGCTCTCCCGCCCGGGCGGGATCCAGCGGCACCGGGCTGACCAGCACGGCCGGCCCCCGGTGCAGGAAGCCGCTGGAGAGGGCCCGGCAGCGGATGCCGCCCCGCCCCCGCATGGCCGGGTGCGCCCCGGGGGCCAGCATTTCGTTCATCCACGCGCACGGCTGGGCGTGCCGGCCGCCATGGAAGCTCACAATGGACCCGCCCGATTCCAATGCGAAATCCTGCCCCAGCAGCGGGGCCAGCTGCGCGCCGCGGAGCACCACGTTCCGGCGGGTCAGCAGGGGGTCGAAGGGCGTGGCGCCGAGCTCGGCCGCGATGGCTTCAAGGGATTCGACGGCGAAGAGGGTCACCGCGGCGTCCATGTGCGCGGCCTTGCCGAAGAACCGGTCGCCCACGATGCCCTTGCCGGCGACCACCTCCGCCTGCCCGGCGTCGGTGGTGGGCACGTCGGCGGCGCCGTCCCGGGCCCGGCCGAAGTAGGCGTGCGCGGGGGACACCAGCAGGTGCAGGATCTCGACGTCGTACCGGTAGTTTTCGGGCATACCCCTACAGTAGGCGCGGGTTCAGGCACCCACATACGCCGCCAGGTGCTGCCCGGTGAGCGTGGCGCGCCCTGCCACCAGGTCAGCCGGCGTGCCCTCGAAAACGATGCTGCCGCCGTCGTGCCCTGCTCCCGGGCCGATGTCGATGATCCAGTCGCCATGCGCCATGACCGCCTGGTGGTGCTCGATGACGATGACGGACTTCCCGGAGTCAACCAGCCGGTCCAGCAGGCCCAGCAGTTGCTCGACGTCCGCCAGGTGCAGGCCGACGGTGGGTTCGTCCAGGATGTAGATGTCCCCGGCTTCGGCCATCTGCGTGGCCAGCTTGAGCCGCTGGCGCTCGCCGCCGGACAGGGTGGTCAGCGGCTGGCCCAGGGAGATGTAGCCCAGGCCCACGTCCGCGAGGCGTTCGAGGATCCTGTGCGCAGCCGGCGTTTTGGCCTCGCCCTGGGCAAAATAGGTGAGCGCCGCCTCCACCGGCAGGTCCAGCACGTCGGCGATATTCTTCCCGTCCAGGGTGTACTCGAGGACGGCGGCCTGGAAGCGGCGCCCCTCGCAGTCCTCGCAGGTGGACTCGACCGTGGCCATCACCCCGAGCTCGGTGAAGATGACGCCGGCGCCGTTGCAGGTGGGGCAGGCGCCCTCGGAGTTGGAGCTGAAGAGCGCAGGCTTCACGCCGTTGGCCTTGGCGAAGGCCTTGCGGATGGGCTCCAGCAGCCCGGTGTAGGTGGCGGGGTTGCTGCGCCGCGACCCCTTGATGGCGCCCTGGTCGATCACGATCACGCCCTCCCGCCTGGCCAGCGATCCGTGGATCAGCGAGCTCTTCCCGGACCCGGCCACGCCCGTCACCACGCACAGCACGCCCAACGGCACGTCGACGTCGACGTCGCGCAGGTTGTTCGTGGATGCCCCGCGGACCTCGAGCGCCCCGGTGGCCGCCCGCACAGACTCCTTGAGCCGGGCCCGGTCGTCCAGGTGCCGCCCGGTGATGGTGCCGCTGGAACGCAGGCCGTCGACGTCGCCCTCAAAGACAATCTCGCCGCCGCCGGTTCCGGCACCGGGGCCGAGGTCGACGACGTGGTCGGCAATGGCAATCATCTCCGGTTTGTGCTCCACCACCAGGACGGTGTTGCCTTTGTCCCGCAGCTGCAGCAGGAGGGTGTTCATCCGCTCGATGTCATGCGGGTGCAGGCCGATGCTGGGCTCGTCGAAAACGTAGGTGACGTCGGTAAGGGAGGAACCCAGGTGGCGGATCATCTTGGTGCGCTGCGCTTCCCCGCCGGAGAGGGTGCCGGCCGGGCGGTCCAGCGAGAGGTAGCCGAGGCCGATCTCGGCGAAGGAATCCAGCAGGTCCCGCAGCCCGGCCAGGAGCGGCCGGACGGAGGGCTCGTCGAGGTCCCGGATCCAGTGCGCCAGGTCCGAAATCTGCATGGTGCACAGGTCCGCGATGTTCTTGCCGTTGATCCGCGAGTTGAGCACCTCCGGCGTCAGCCGGGTTCCGCCGCAGTCCGGGCACACCGCGAAGGTGACGGCGCGCTCCACGAAGCGTTTCACGTGCGGCTGCATCGCCTCCACGTCCTTGGACAGCATGGACTTCTGGATCTTCGGGATGATGCCCTCGAAGGTGAGGTTGACGCCCTCCACCTTGATCTTGGTGGGTTCGGCGTACAGCATCGTGTCCAGCTGCTTCGCGGTGAATTTGGCGATCGGTTTGTCCATCGGCAGGCCCATGCCTTCGAACAGGCGCCCGTACCAGCCGTCCATCGAGTAGCCGGGGACGGTGAGCGCGCCTTCATTCAGGGACTTGGACTCGTCGTACAGCGCCCTGCGGTCGATGTCGCTGACGTTCCCCATCCCCTCGCATCGCGGGCACATGCCGCCCAGGTAGGTCACCTGGCGGACCACGTTCTTCTCCACCCGGCCGCCCTTTTCCGTGCTCATGATGCCGCTGGCCTTGCGGGTGGGGACGTTGAAGGAGAAGGCGGTGGGCGGGCCGACGTACGGTTGGCCCAGGCGGCTGAACAGGATCCGCAGCATGGCATTGGCGTCGGTGGCGGTGCCCACGGTGGAGCGCGGATTGGCGCCCATCCGCTCTTGGTCCACGATGATGGCCGTGGTCAGTCCCTCCAGCCGGTCCACGTCCGGGCGGGCCAGGCTGGGCATGAACCCCTGCACGAACGCGCTGTAGGTCTCGTTGATCAGGCGTTGCGATTCGGCGGCGATGGTGGCGAACACCAGGGAGCTCTTGCCGGAGCCGGACACACCCGTGAAGGCGGTGAGGCGGCGCTTCGGCAGCTCGAGGCTGATGTCCTTGAGGTTGTTCTCCCGTGCGCCCTGGACCCGGATCAGGTCATGGGTGTCGGCGATGTGCACCTGCTTGGTCTCCAGGTCTGCGTCCGTGCTCAAGGTGTCCCCCTTCTCGTGGGCGGCACCGGAGGCAGGCTGCGCGCGCAGCCTCCCTCCGGCGTCGTCCGTTATATACGTTGCTGTTTATATGCCTAAGGCTGCTGGTTGATGCGGACCGTGTTGCCGGCCGGGTCGCGGAAGGCGCAGTCGCGGATGCCGTAGGGCTGGTCGATGGGTTCCTGCACGACGTCGGCCCCGGTCGCCTCCACCTTCGCGAAGGCAGCGTCAACGTCGGGGGAGGAGAGGACGATGGTGGCATAGGTGCCCTTGGCCATCATTTCGGTGATGGTGCGCCGCTCGTCATCCGTGATTCCGGGGTCCACGGCCGGCGGGTGCAGGACGATGGAAACGTCCTTCTGGCCGGCGGGGCCCACGGTGATCCAGCGCATGGTGCCGCGCCCCACGTCGTTGCGGACTTCGAAGCCCAGGGCGTCGCGATAGAAGGCCAACGAGGCGTCTGGATCGGTGGCGGGAAGGAAGGTTGAGGAAATGTTGATGTCCATGCCAGTCATGCTAGTAACGGCTCATGGGCGGGCGCTTCTCGATTCCTGACCGGTCTGGTGACCTGCTTCGCCACGCACGCCGGGATTCCCGCGGTCGACTCCGCTGCCTCCTGTTTGTAGACGCTCGGCGGCATGCCCACCAGCTCGCTGAACCGCGTACTGAAGGTTCCCAGCGAGGAACAGCCGACGGCGAAGCACACCTCCGTGACGTTGAGGTCGCCTTTGCGGAGGAGTGCCATGGCGCGTTCGATGCGGCGCGTCATGAGGTAGCTGTAGGGCGATTCGCCGTAGGCGAGTTTGAACCGGCGGCTGAAGTGGCCGGCGGACATGTGGACCTCCCTGGCCAGCGATTCGACGTCCAGCGGTTGCGCGTACTCCCGGTCCATCCGGTCCTTCACGCGGCGGAGCTCTCTGAGTTCGCGGAGGTAGGCGTCCGGAGTTGTCGTGGAAGTCACATCTCAGATCGTGCTACGCGGCGAAGGTGATGTCCAGAGCACGATAGGATTGGCCTGCCGGACAGCAGTCCTCGCCCGAACAGGGCTCGAGTAAACGCAGCATCCGGCAAACCAAACCCTTAAATCACCTGCAAAATCCCTGCCCAATTGCTGTGCGCAGGTCACCCTTGAAAGGACGCCATGGAACTGCTGTGGGAAATCGCCGGCTGGGCAGGCGCGGTTGCGATCCTCAGTGCGTATCTGGCTGTTTCCATGGGCTGGCTGAAGGCAGGGAAGGGCTTCCAAACGGCAAACCTGTTCGGCTCCGTGGCCTTCATCATCAACGGAACCCTGCACGGAGCCTGGCCGTCCGTGGCCACCAATGTCGCCTGGTTCCTCATCTCGGCTGTGGCACTGGTCCGCATGCGATCCGAAAACACCTCGCCGGCTCCGGTCGAGGCTGGCCAGGTCCAGTACCCCGGCATTCCGGACAGCACCGGCCAGTTGGCCGTCGTCGAGGCCCTCACCGGTTCCCTGCCCGTCGTGTCCCCGGCGGCCGTGGCGGGCCCGGTCACCGTCGTCACTGACGGGCCCCGCTTGGCGTTGTAGGCGGACGGCAACGCGTGCGACGGCGGTCCGGCGGCTTGGGTGCATCCGGCTGGTTTTCCCCGGCCGGTTTCCTCTGGGTGTGACTTTTCATTACCTCCGGAGCGTGTTGTGCTCGTCACATCCATTTGCTTCTGCGGTGCACTCCTGACCAACCTTGCATCACATCTTTTTCAGCGCTTGTCAGCGCGTGCCCAACGGAGGAGCACCACCTATGACTGACGTTCTCTGGTTTTCTGACCTCGGCCTGTCCGACCTCGACCAGGTTGGCGGCAAGAACGCATCGCTCGGAGAAATGGTCCGGAATCTTGCCTCAGCAGGGGTTAAAGTACCGGGCGGTTTCGCCACCACAGCAGACGCTTACCGACGGTTCCTTGGCGAGTCCGGCCTCGACAGCCGGATTGAAGGAATCCTCGAAGGCCTGGACAGCGGCGATGTGGCCGCTTTGACCGTGGCCGGTAAGCAGATCCGCGACCTCATCCGCAACACCCCCTTCCAGCCCGAATTCGAGGAGCAGATCCGGTCCGCCTACGACCGCCTGACCGCCGAGCACGGCGGCGATGTTTCCTGGGCGGTGCGCTCCAGCGCCACGGCCGAGGACCTGCCGGACGCTTCGTTCGCGGGGCAGCAGGAGACGTTCCTGAACATCCGCGGCGTGGAGAACATCCTGCTCGCCATCAAGGACGTCTTCGCCTCGCTCTACAATGACCGCGCCATCGCCTACCGGGTGCACCACGGCTTCACTCATTCGGAAGTGGCACTCTCGGCGGGCATCCAGCGCATGGTGCGCTCCGACGTCGGCGCTTCCGGTGTCATGTTCACCATGGACACCGAATCCGGCTTCAACGACGCCGTCTTCATCACCTCTTCCTACGGCCTCGGCGAGGCCGTGGTCCAGGGCGCCGTGAACCCTGACGAGTTCTACGTGCACAAGCCGGCCCTGGCTGCCGGCCGTCCTGCCGTGCTCAAGCGCGGCCTGGGCGAGAAGGCCGTGCAGATGACCTACACCGACTCCAGCGAGGTGGGCAGGACCGTGGACTTCGTCCCCGTCCCGCAGGACCTGCGCCGCCGCTTCAGCCTGACCGACGCCGAAGTCGAGCAGCTTGCCCGCCATGCGCTTGCCATCGAGGCGCACTACGGCCGCCCGATGGACATCGAGTGGGGCAAGGACGGCGTGGACGGCGAGCTTTACATCCTGCAGGCCCGTCCCGAGACCGTTGAGTCCCGGAAGGTGTCCGGCAAGATCTCGCGCTACACCCTGACCGAGCGTTCGGCCGTCCTGGCCGAGGGCCGGGCCATTGGCCAGCGCATCGGCGCCGGCCAGGTGCGGGTGCTCACCTCGATCGACCAGATGGCCTCGTTCCAGACCGGCGACGTCCTGGTGGCGAACATGACGGACCCGGACTGGGAACCGATCATGAAGAAGGCCGCCGCGATCGTGACCGACCGTGGCGGGCGCACCTGCCACGCGGCGATCATTGCCCGCGAACTTGGCATCCCGGCCGTCGTGGGCACCGGCAACGCATCCCGCGTGCTGGCCGACGGCACCCCGGTCACGGTTTCCTGCGCCGAGGGCGAGGCGGGCTTCGTCTACGAGGGCCTGCTGGACTACACGCTGCAGGAGACCAGCCTGGACACCATGCCGCCGGCACCGGTGAAGATCATGATGAACGTGGGGACGCCGGAGCAGGCCTTCAGCTTCGCCAAGCTGCCGCACCACGGTGTTGGCCTGGCCCGCCTGGAGTTCATCATCAACCGCCAAATCGGCATCCACCCCAACGCCCTGCTGGCCGTGGCCGGCGAGATCGAACGCCCGGCGTCCCTCTCGGACTACACGGTGCGCCAGATCCGCGAGAAGACCGCAGCCTACGACGGGCCGCGGGAGTATTACGTGAAGCGCCTGGCCGAGGGCATCTCCACCATCGCCGCAGCCTTCGCCCCGGAACCGGTGATCATCCGGATGTCCGACTTCAAGTCCAACGAATACGCCAACCTGCTGGGCGGGCCGGCGTTCGAACCTTCCGAGGAGAACCCTATGATCGGGTACCGGGGCGCCTCCCGGTATCTTTCGGATTCGTTCCGGCAGGCGTTCGAGCTGGAGTGCGAAGCCCTCAAGTACGTGCGTAACGAGATGGGCCTGACCAACATCAAGCTCATGGTCCCGTTCGTCCGCACCCTGGACGAGGCCCGCGGCGTCACCGAACTGCTCGCCGACAACGGGCTGCGCCGGGGGGAGAACGGGCTGGAAATCGTGATGATGTGCGAGCTGCCCGCCAATGCGCTGCTCGCCGACGAGTTCCTGGAATACTTCGACGGCTTCTCGATCGGCTCCAACGACCTGACCCAGCTCACCCTGGGCCTGGACCGCGACTCGGCACTGGTGGCCGAAGGCTTCGACGAGCGGAACCCGGCAGTCACCAAGCTCCTGGAGATGGCCATTTCCGCGTGCCGCGCCAAGGGCCGCTACGTGGGGATCTGCGGGCAGGGCCCCAGCGACCACCCGGACTTCGCCGAGTGGCTGCTGGAGCAGGGCATCAGCTCCATTTCGCTGAACCCCGACGCTGTCACCGACACCTGGCTGCGCCTGGCCCGCGCCGGCAACCGGTCCGCCGTCTAAGTGGCAGACGCCCACTTGAGTGACGCTGTGGGGGCGGGCAACCCGCCCGCCCCCACGGTGTTCTTTCTTTCCGACAGCACCGGCATCACGGCCGAGACGCTCGGCAACACCCTGCTGACCCAGTTCCCCGCCGGGCGGCTGGAACGCCGGACGATCCCGTTCATCACCACGGTGGAGCAGGCGCAAGAGGTGGTGGCCGTGATCGACGAGCTCGCGGCCGCGGGGCCGAGGCCGATCATCTTCTCCACCACGGTCGGCCAGGACATCCGGGCCGTGCTGTCCCGGAGCCGGGGGCACTTCTTCGACCTGTTCGGCGCGCACATCGGCCAGCTGGAGCAGGTCCTCCATGCCTCGGCCAGCGGCGTGCCCGGCCAGGCGCACGGCGTGGGCGACGCCGTGCGCTACCAGTCGCGCATGGCCGCCGTCGAATACGCCATAGAGCACGACGACGGGCAGTCACTGCGTGCGCTGGAACGCGCCGAGCTGATCCTCATCGCGCCGTCGCGCTGCGGCAAGACGCCGACCACCATGTACCTGGCGCTGCAGCACGGCATCCTCGCCGCCAACTTCCCGCTGGTTGAGGAAGACTTCGCCAGCATGTCCCTGCCCAAACCCCTGCAGCCGTTCGTGCACAAGTGTTTCGGGCTGACTTCCCTGCCCGTCAGACTGAGCCAGATCCGCCAGGAACGCCGCCCGGGCAGCGACTACGCATCCCTCTCCCAGTGCACGTATGAGCTGCGGAATGCCGAAGACATGTACCGGGTGAACAAGGTCCCGTACGTGAACTCCGCCTCGATGTCGGTTGAGGAGATCTCCGCGACCGTTCTCCAGCGGATGCAGCTGCACCACTGAGGGTGTGCCTCTCTTAGATGTACAGGCTTCTACCTGTCAGGTTGAGCTCTAAGACCGTGTCCTTCTGGTGTCTGCGAATGGCGAATCTGATCCTAATCTGACGCTTCCTTCGCTGTTTCCTGACGTCAGGTTGGGGTGTGCCCTAACTGGCTGGGAATGCTCGTTACGGTCCTTCCGGCTTGGTCCTGCAGGAGGACCACGGGGTGCCCAGTAGCCTGTGGGCGGGGATGGACTAGAGCAGTTCAGTGATCCAGCCGGCTAGGTCGGTGACGGTGTCTGTGGTGAGGTTATGGCCCCCGGGATCGCGCCGGCCATGGGTCGCGGCTCCGGATTCGTTGAGGAGGTATGTCCAGGTGCGGTCCAGGAGCTCGCGGGGGATCACTCGGTCGGACTCGCCTTGGGCAACGAATACCGGGACGCCGGCCAGCCTCGCGGGGGTGACGGGCACGCCCGCGTCGAAGGGCAGTGTGCCGTAGAGGATGGCTGCACCGGTGAAGCGCTGTGGATCCGACAGGAGTAATGCTCCGGCGAACGCGGCGCCGCCGCTGAAGCCCGCGAGGATTACCGGTCGTCCTGCGGGAGCGGCCGTATCGAGCCATGTCCGGAACCAGTCTGTTGTTTGTTGCAGTGATTCCGCGACGGGTCGGCCGATTCCGCGGTTCGCGAACCAGGCGTAGCCGCCACCTTCGGCGATGGGTGCCCGGACGGCTGCGTAGGAGGGCCCGGCGGGCAGGTGGTCTGCCAGGGGGATGATTCCTGTTTCGTCGGCGCCGCGCCCGTGGAGCAGTACGACAAGGGGCTTTTCGTGGTCGTCGGCGCTCTGCCAGGTGATGGTGGGTTCAGGAAAAGTGCTCATGAGCTCATCTGGTCGTTTCCGTTGTGGTGGATGTTTCCTGCTGTGCGGACTCCTGACCATCGGGCCAGTTCGGCCTGAAGGTTGAGCCGTTCAACAGGGGCGGCGTTCTTGTACTCGCCCCAGTCCTGGCGGGGGAGCATCCACATCAGTTCGAATTCGTTGCCGTCCGGGTCGGTCCCGTAGATGCTCTTGGTCGCTCCGTGGCTTGATTCACCGGTGTAGGCGTTGGCGTCGAGCAGTGTTGTGCGGGCCTGGGCCAGTTCGTCGATGGTGTCCAGCTGCCAGGCGAGATGGTAGAGGCCGATGCCGCCAGGAACCCTGGGGTTGGCCCCGGGACCTACTCCGAACAGGCCAAGGTCATGATGGTTCCCTGAGCGCGGCAGCCGCAGGAATGCCGCGTTCGCGCGCGGTTCACGGGCGACGACGTCCATCCCGAAGACCGTGGTGTAGAACTGTTCCGCACGTTCAAGGTCCGCCACGAACAGGACGGCATGGTT
This sequence comes from Arthrobacter sp. MAHUQ-56, assembly GCF_019710585.1. Taxonomy (GTDB): domain Bacteria; phylum Actinomycetota; class Actinomycetes; order Actinomycetales; family Micrococcaceae; genus Arthrobacter. The sequence goes on from NZ_JAIFZQ010000008.1 coordinate 327,341, forward strand.
CAACCGGACCGGGGAAACTGACATGGGCGCTGGTTCTTTCTACGAGGGTGGGAAGACTGCAGGGGGCGGCGGGTATCGGGAAGTCTAACGGCAGCGCCGCGCCCAGGGGTGCGGGACGCGGCGTTGCGGTGGTGCGGTCGGGGTGTTGCGCAGGGCCTGGTTAGGCTGCGGGTACGACCTTCAGCGCCGAGTTCCACTGGTAATCGGGGAGCTGGTCGTTGGCGGAGAGCAGGATGTGGAGGAAACCGGTCTGCTCGAGCTGCCGGGCGCGGCGCTGGGGTCCCACGACGACAGGGTTCAGTCCGGCTGCGGCAGCGAAGTCGACGACGGCCCGGGTTGCGGCGTTGTCATCGCCGGCGATCAGGACGTCAAGGGTCTGTCCTGCGACGGCGCCTTCTGCCAGGGTCGCGGCGAAGGTGGTGTTGAAAGCCTTGACGACCTTGGCGGCAGTGGGCTTCTGCAGTTCTTCGGCCGCTGAACTGTCAGCGGGCACTGCAAGGCCGTCGAAGGTGGCGAAGTCCACCGGGTTGGTGATGTCAACGTACACCTTGCCCGCGAGGGCCTCGCCGTAACGGGCCACAATGTCCTTGGCAGCGTCGAAGTACACCGCCGGGATCACGATATCGCCGGTGAGCTCCTCACCGACCACGCCCGTGGAAACCTGGCCGCCGAGCTCTGAGGCAAGGGAATCTGCCTTGGCCTTATCATCGTGGGCGAGCAGCTGGACGCTCTTGCCGGCGGCGATTGCACGGGTGGCTAGGCCGCGGGCCATGTTGCCGGTTCCGATGATAGTGATGTCAGTCATTTTCTTCTTCTTTCCAAAAAGGCGGGACAGGAAATTCACGGATGATCTTTTCGTTATGTGGTGCGTGAGCAGGGCGTCGTTTGCCTGCCTGTTTAGACGAGGGCTTTGAACCGGGTGCGGCTGAACAGGGCGTAGTCACCGGACAGCCGCGAGGGACCGAACAAAGCGATCGCGATGGCAGCGGCGGCAAGGACCAGTACCAGCTCGTAACCACCGTCAGCGGCGAAAATACCGGCCGGTGCGTGGACAAGAAACAGCGCGCCGAGCATGTCCAGGGCGAGCAGCGCCGCGAAGACCCGGGTCAGCACGCCCAGGATCAAAGCGATCCCGCCGGCAAGTTCCAAGGTCGCCACGAGGGGCGCGGCCAGGTTCGCTGCCGGGACACCCATCTGGGCGAAGGACGCCTGGGTGCCGGCGATGGTGAACTGGCTGAACTTCTGCCAGCCATGGGCGGCGAAAATGAAGCCGGCAAGGACCCGCAGTACGGTCACTGCTGTCGTCGCCGCGGGGGAGAAGTGATTCATGGTTTTACCGTTCCATCTATGAACAACGTGGGGAGCCGGACAACTGTCCGGATAATGACTTGAAGCTTCAACTATCATAGCTCCGCGTCAGTTGAAGCGTCAAGTAAATAGTTTCTGGTCTTACCGCCTCCCGCGTCAGCGAGGACTGGACGGTTGTTTGTTTGCGGCCGCTGATTGTCGCGGTCATTGGGGCTGCGTGGATAACATGACTGTCAAAGGACGAACTGGCCGCCTGGCTGGGGCTGTACGCGGTGACCGAGCTGATGCCCAACGTGCTCGACTCCCTGCTGCGCCGCGATGCGGACCCGACCAGTTTCTAGTACTGCGTGCTCGCAATGCTCTCCGAGGCTCCGGACCGTACCTTGCGGATGAGCGCCCTCGCTGCCCAGACCAGCGCGACCGTGTCGCGCCTATCCCACGCCGTGCGGCGCCTTGAAGTCTGCGGCCTGGTCAAGCCGTCCTCCTGTCCGGAGGACCAGCGCGCCACCAACGCCCGCTTGACGGACGGTGGCTGGCTCAAGATCCGGCAAAGCGCGCCCGGCCACGTTGCAATCGCCCCCGGCACGTCATCGAAGCGCTCACCCCGGAACAGCTGGTCCACCTGCGGCAGATCACCGATGCGCTCCTGCAGCGGCTCGACCTTATGGTGGCTTGTCGACGGGGACGATGAGATTCGGCACTGCCCTGATCCGTCTACTTGCCGTTTTTGCTGTAGGAGGCGCGGGTGCAGCGGGTGCGATACTGGGCGGAAGCAGCGCATGGCCGGGAGGGGCGAGCAGTCAATGGCTTTGGATATTGTCACCCTCCGGATTGCTTTCGCGCTGATGGCCTTTGTGTTGATGCTGCTGTTCTATTTTTGGACGTATCGCCCCACCAGGTCGCCGTACAGCGGGTGGTGGTGCGTGGCGCTGTTGTCCTATCTGGCTGGTTCTGCCTGCTTTTTGCTGAACAGAACGATCCACCAGGTGTGGGCCAACCCTTCCGGGAATGTCCTGCTCGTCTGCGGGGGTCTGGCCGTGTGGGCAGGGGCACGCTCCCTGCGGACGGCGGGGGTCCGGCGATGGGCGTTTTTCGGGGTTCCGCTGGCAACTCTTAGTGCGTCGGTACTGGATAACCCTGCGGTCAACGTGTGGTCGGGCGGTCCGGTCTTCCTGGCGGCCATGAGCTTTACCTTCGCCATGACCTCGTGGGAGCTGTGGCGCCTTGATTCGGGTTATTCGACGCATCGTCTGCCAATGGCTGCGGTTTCCGGGGCTTTGGCTGGCTTTTATGTCCTGCGTCTGTTGGTGTTCCTGCAGGAGGGCCAAAACGGCCCGCATTTCGTCTCATTCTTCGGCCCGGCTGTAACCACCCTGGTAACGGCGGTCATGCTCGTTGTGTCGTCATTCAGCATGGCGTCCCTCAGTTCGGAACAACAAATGCGGACGCTGGCCACCGCGGCGTCCCGTGATGGGCTGACGGGCCTGCTGAACCGAACAGCCTTTCTGGACCTGGGAGCCCGGCAGCTTGATCCGTCGGCGAAGACGGGTGCTTGCGGTGCCTTGATCATGGCGGATCTGGACCACTTCAAGTCGGTAAATGACACCCACGGCCATGCTGCCGGCGACGCCGCCTTGCGGTTCTTCGCCCAGGCCTGTACAGCGGCTGTGCGTTCCACCGATCTGGTGGGCAGGTACGGTGGCGAGGAGTTTGTCCTCCTGATCCCTGGTGCCAGCGCCGACACCGCAGAAGCCATCACTCGGGATATCAACCGGCACTTTGCGGCTGCCCCGATGCCGTCAGGGGCGAATGTCCCCACCGTCAGTTACGGAATCTCCACCTACAGCGGCGAAGCCACCCACCTGGCCGAACTCATGGTGAAGGCGGATACGGCGCTCTATACCGCCAAATCGGGGGGCAGGAACCGCGCAGTCCGCAGTGACGGCCGACCCGGCATCCGACGCGCGGAATAGAGGCAGCCGGCCCGGTCCCCGCCCGGGCTACGTGCAGGAGGCGGGACCACGGGAGGTACAGGCCTCCCGGGTCAGGCTTATTTTCCAGCCCTCGGCAGGCGAATAGACGGCCAGGACAGGCCCTTCGCCGAACCGGGCGCCTGCTCCAACGGTGTAGCGCAAGGCAGCGCGTACGCAGTCCAAACCTTCCAGGGCACTTCCCGACCTGGCCACGGCGTCGCTGAGGGTCGTGCTTTCAACCGTGAACCGGCCAGCGCCCTGGCCGGTCACGTATTCAAGGAAGAACGGCATGGAACGTATCGTGCCGGAAACAGGAGAGCGGTGCATGAGGCTTTAGACCCCTGCCGGACAGTTCGCTGGTCCACGCGCGGTTTTAAGGGGATCCTGACGCTACCCGTTTTCCCGTGGACGGGAAGTCCGCGGGACTTCGCCTCTCAGGACGCCGGGCGGAACCGGCAGCAGTCATGCATCGTGCGGCAGTTCTTCCAGAGCGGCCGCCAGTACGTCAACCTCAACACCTCTGAGGAGGGGAATGCCGTGGATGAACGCTTCCAGTTCCATGATGTCCGCACTGCCTCCCAGCGCCCAGTACTGGATCCAGATTCCCAGAAGGGAGAAGCCGCCTGACTCGATGAGCGAGCGGGCCAAAAGACGGGGCTCAAAATCACACATCTCGCCCTCCCGGGTAAGGCAGGTCATCATGCTGGTTCATTGACCACCACCAAATGATCAGCTTGCTGATCATAGTGGCACCATCGCTGGGCTCTGACAACAGGCCCGCATCGAGTACTGCCGGGAATCCTGCTCGGTGGATTAGGTTGTGGCGGCACGGGCAGCGGCGGCTCTCCGGGCGGCAGTGGTGGCGTGTGGGCTCCCGCAGTGTGCAGTGGCCGTAATGTTTGGAAGGGTTGGGCCAAGTGTTTGGGGGCGGGTGTAGCATCCGGATTACGGGCCAGAACCCGTGACGCTGGTGGGGGAAGTGATCATGTCGGTACTTGCGCGTGCTGTGGCTTTGGTGGTCTCGGCGGCTTGCTGCGTGGCTCCCCTGCGGGCGTCTATCTCCGCACCCACTCCGCACGCTTCGCACCGCTTCGCGGCCGGGTGTCCTATGAAAGGACCCTCATGAGCCACAACCCTAACCTCGCACCGTATCCTCCGTCATACGCCTATGGGCCGCAGACCAGTTCCAAATCCTTTCTCACGGCCTGGCTGCTCTCGCTTCTGCTGGGAGTCCTGGGCGTGGACCGCTTCTACCTGGGCAAGGTCGGAACGGGCATCCTGAAGCTCGTCACCCTTGGCGGCTTTGGGATCTGGGCGCTGATCGACCTCATTCTGATCCTGACCAATAAGGCGCGGGACAAGCAGGGCCTGCCGCTGGAGGGCTATGACAAGCACAAGAAGGTCGCGTTCATCGTGAGCGCCGCCTTCATCGTGCTTAGCATCATTATCAACGCTGCCCGTGGCGGGGCTGCCCCGTCCACCGCCCCCGCGGTAGCCCCGGCCGGTGGTTCCACCACTGCGGCGGCCGCCCCTGCCGCTGCCGCGCCGGCAGCGCCTGCAGCCGAGAAGACCTGGACAAAAGTTGCGGAGCTGAGCGGTTCGACCGATTCGGCGAGCCCGACTTTCGCGCTCACGGGCGCCGAGGCCCGGCTGGTCTACACGTTCACCGGGGCCAAGCAGCTCAACGGTAACTCGATGGCTTTGGCCAGTATCTACCTCGTGGAGGAAGGCAAGGACCTGACCAAGGACGGCGGGCTGCCGGTGAAGATGCTTCAGAAGGATGAGTCCAGCGAGACGGCCCTGCACAAGAGCGCCGGGAAGTACTACCTGGACGTCAAGTCGGCGAACTTCGATTCCTGGACCATCACGATCGAAGAGAAGAAATAGTACTTCGTTGTGACGAACCGGGGGAGGGGTCCGGTCCTGCGGGGCCGGCCCCTCTACCCCCGGAGCGTGCACGGACGGCACCTTCGCTGCGTGGAACAGGAACAACCGCGTTGACTCATTCCCGCCCTGCCGTGGCATTGCTGCCTGATATGCCGGATACCAGGCTCCTGGTGGAACTTACCAGCCACGCCAGTGATCTTTCCGAGGCGTCGCGTGCTCTCAGCTGCGCATTTGCCGCCGGTGAGGGTTCCGAGCTGTGGATGCCGCTGACATCCCATGCGGTAACGGCCTACATCCGGCCCTTTATCTGCTCAAAGGTCCGCTCCCGTCTCGATCACATGCCGGCTGTCCCGTCGATCCCGGAGGATCTTCGGGGCGTCCATGACGTCATTCGCAAGTACCGCAACACCACTGTCGCCCACTCACAATCAAATCTCGTGATGCCGTTGGCTCTTGCGCTCCTTGACGGCGACGGAAAAGCGCCCGACGTCGTCGGCTTTTCCCTCCTGCACCCGATGCCCCTCGGCACGGCCGAGCGCTTCGCGGACCTCGTTGCTGTAATGGAGGACGCCGTTGAGGAAGCAGCCCGGCCGGTGAAGGAACGACTGCGGCGTTGGCTGGGGGAGCAGCCGCCGGAAACCCTCCAAGGGTGGGAACAACCGCGTTTTCTTGACGCCGCCGACGCGGATTTCACGGCGGCCAGCAGCAGGAAACAAACCCCGGAATTCACCATGTATTGGCAGGTACGGCACCCCGCCTCGGGAAGCCCCGAAGGTTATTAGGGTGCCCCCTGGAAGGCGGGGCGAGAGCCGGGTAAGGCGGGGACCGGCTCCCTTAGCTCTGAGACAGGAAGCCGGTCCCCCTGGCAGTGTTTCCCCCGATAAAGACCAGAAGCCTCCCCCAGCAGGGGTACGAACAAGCCGCCACCGCCAATACTCTGGCATTCGTGCTGGGCGCGTCAATATCTATTCCACCCGCTCGTTCCTTCCCCGCCCATAGTGCGGGGCTCCAGTAAACGCGCCCCGGGGCGCGTTCGGTTGCCGGTCCTTTGGGTAGGTAATTCCTTGTACGGGCCGTGTGGGATCGCAGCAGCGGGCTTTATACTCACCGGCATATGCATCGCACCGCGGGGAACGCGAGGGGATCAATGGCTGGGGAGCATAACGAGGACCTTCTGACTCGGTCGCTGCTGGATGAGATCGGTCAATCCGTGGTTGGTCTGGACAGCGGGTGGAGGATCGTCCTGTGGAACCGGGCGTCAGAGCGTGTCTACGGGTTCACCGCGGCCGAGGCGCTAGGTCAGCGGCCCTTCGATCTGGGAATCATCGGCGGTGCGCCGCCAGCCGGGCAGGGTTCGCCCGGCCGGGAAATCCTCGACGGGCTCTCCCGGGGCCAGGACTGGGCAGGGGAGCTGTGGATGCGGCACCGCGGCGGGCGGGAGTTTCCCGTCCACGCCACTGTCAGCCCCGTGCGGGGCCGGTACGACGTCCCGGTCGCCGTGGTCGCCATCTCCAAAGACATTACGGACCGGAAACACAGCGAGGCTGTACTGCGCCGGCTCGCCGCCATGGTCGAATCCTCAGGGGACGCGATCATCAGCGCTGACCTGACCAGGACCATCACCAGCTGGAACGCCGGAGCCGCCAGGATGTTCGGCTGGACCGCGGCGGAGGCCATCGGACAGTCGTACCGGCTGCTGACGACCACCGACGCAGCAGATTTGAGCGCCAGGGTGGCTGCCCGCGTGGGCGCCGGAGGCTTCGCCACCGGGATAGACGTGCAGTGGCGGCGCAAGGACGGCTCACTTATCGATGTGGAGCTGACCGTCTCCCCGGTGTACGGGGCAGATGGTGCACGGGTCGGGGCCTCAGCGATCGCCAGGGACGTGACCGAGATACGAAGGGTGAAAGCCGAAGCCGCCGCCGAACGACGACGCCTGCTGGCCGCGCAGGAGATCGCCCGGGTCGGAAGCGTCGAGCACACCCCGCAGACCGGGGAGACGTGGCATTCGGACGAGTTCGCACGGATCCTCGGCGTCGATCCCGGGCAGTCCCCGGACCGGGAATGGATGCTGGAGCGCACCCACCCGGAGGACCGGGAACTCGTGCGCCGGGCATGGGCGAATCTGGATAACGGGGCAGGGTCTGCTGATGTGGAGTACCGTATCGTCGGGCCTGACGGCGAACTGCGATGGCTTCACTCACGGATCCGCTGCCTCAACGATGGAGAAGGCAGACCGCTGCGGTTCCTGGACACGGTACTGGATATCACCGAGCGGAAAAACACGGAACAGATCCTCCAATGGCAGGCCCGCCATGACGCACTGACCGGGCTGCCCAACAGGTACCTCATCACCCAGACGCTGCAGGCTTTCCTGGACCGCGGGGCCCGGCCGGTAGTGATGTTCGTCGATATCGACCGGTTCAAACTCATCAATGACGGTGTCGGGCACGCAGGCGGCGACAGGGTCCTCAAACTGCTGGGCGAGCGGTTGGTCCGGGCCGTCAGGGCCGGGGACACCGTAGGGCGCTTTGGCGGCGATGAGTTCATCATTGTCTGCGAAAATATGCGGATGCGGGCTGCCAAGCGGCTGGCGCAGAGGATCATGGATTGCACGCGGGCGCCCTTCACCGTCGATGGGCGCCAAATTTTCCTCAACGTCAGCGTCGGCATCTCCCTCGCCGGTGCCGACGAAACCGCCGAGTCCATGCTCGGGGGAGCGGACGCAGCCATGTACCGGGCAAAATCCGGCGGCGGTGACGCCTCGGTCATCTACGATCCGCACATGAGGAGACGGGCCAGCGGTCGTCTGCGCCTGGAGTCGGACCTCCGGCTGGCGTTGGGGCGCTCAGAACTGTCACTGCATTACCAGCCCATCATCGACCTCACCACCGGGGGTGTGGCCGGCTTCGAAGCGCTGCTGCGCTGGAACCATCCCGAACATGGAATGATCAAGCCTGCAGCCTTCATACCGATCGCGGAGGAAACCGGCCTGATCGTCCCGATCGGCACCTGGGTCCTCCAGGAAGCCCTCCGCCAGGTACAGCAATGGCGTTCCCGGATACCAGGAGCAGGACACTTGACAGTGGCGGTCAACATCTCCGGCCGCCAGCTCGTTGCCGATGATTTCCCCGATGTTGTGAAGGCAGCGATTTCGGCTGCCGGCATCGATCCGGGAGCCGTGGACCTGGAAATAACGGAAACGATACTGATGGAGGAACCTGACCTGCCCAGGGATACCCTTCCGCGACTGAACGAATTTGGCGTGGGCCTGTCCCTCGATGACTTCGGTACCGGCTACTCCTCCCTGGGCTACCTCAAGTGGCTCACCGCCCGGGTCGTTAAGATCGACCGGACCTTCATCCAGGAACTTGGCCGGCAGCCGCACGCAGCAACCGTCATCGAGCTCGTCCTTGGCATGGCCCAAAGTCTGAAATTCGACGTCATCGCCGAAGGCGTGGAAACCAGCGCACAAGCGGCCGAACTCCATCGCCTCGGCGTCGGCCTGGCCCAAGGCTATTACTGGAGCAAGCCACTGCCCGCCGACGAGGTCCCGGCATGGCTGCAGGATCACGTCACTGTCAGGGCTGCGGAACTCGAGCCGGCAGGAAGCTCCGACCCGGCCCCCTAGCCCCAATAGGACCGTGGATTTTCCCCACTTTCGCCGCGGCATTTTTCATCCGTAGAAGAATTCTGCCCTCACCTGATGTGGCCGGACCGGAGGCTGGAAAACAGCCGCGGGCATAGGCCGTAACAGAAGCCGTTCAGCGGTACATGTGACAGCAGACACCAACTCTCCTTGATGTACGATCAGCAGGCTTATCATCCTTGAAGGGAAAACCGCGTGGATTTCGCCCGTTATTTTGTCGGCCTTGCCGTCCTGCTCGGCAGTACATTCGTGCTGTTGCTGGCTGCCTACTTCTTTTACCGCTTTGCGTTTACCAGGCGCCGCGGCCCTGACGTTCTTGTGAACTCGAAACCTGCGGAATAGAGATGCCATACATCGATATCAACCCGCACCGGCAGGGACCGAAATGGCCGGCCTATCTTGGTCTGGCCGTGCTCGCAATCATCTGCGCTGTCGTGGTCGTGGCCGCACTGGGTAAGGGCTGAAACCTCGCCGAGCTCTGCATGGCTCAGATGCTGACCCTCAAGGTTGCAGGGCAGCCCACGCGCCGGGGAGGCCCCGCCGCAGGACGGCTGCCACAGGCGGCGGGACCTCAAGTACTGCCTGGAATCCGCCGCACTCTGCTGCACGGCGCGTCCAGTATCGCCTCTGCCCAACCGGCCGGTTCAAGGGATATGTCGCACACAATTTCTTCATGACATGCCAGTGGTCGGGTCACATGTTCTGGTGGGCACGGCCAAGGAGACGCGCGATAAGCTCCGGGTGTTGCCCCCGGAAGAAGATCACCACGGCCGGCAGGGGGATGCGTTCACTGGTCTGAAGATTCCGGTTGCGGCGCTCTACCAAGACACTGGCCGCTGCGTCCCGGCGCCTAAACAGCCACCGATCTCGTTGATGCATTCCAGGATCTGCACTGTCGTGGAAGTATTTGCTCTGCCTTCGACAATGAAGAGGTCCTCTTCGGCGGCCGTGACTGCGGCTATTCCCGGAGGCGGCCCCTGGTCGGCAGCGGGGCCCGCCCCCAGCACTCGCCCAGGCCCCGCTATGCTAAGTGTACTTATTGCCCGGGATTGCTGGGTGTGTAAGGCCGGAAGGTGCGGGGTTGCCCAGGCTTTTGTCCGGCACAGGTGTCGAAGCCGAGGAGGGCGAATGGTCGGTATGGGACAGTGGGAAATGTCGGAGAATGACAGGATCCTCTCCTCGCTGCTGGGCTGCGTCGATGGTGCCATTGAAGACGTCAAGGCGGAGTTCGAAGGAGCGCCGCTTCACGTGGTGGAGACCGAGTTGGCCCGTGTGCTGGCAGCGGTAATTCCCTCGGCTAAATTCGATGCCGGGGATATCAGGAGCTGGGCGGCAGCAATTTCGAGTTGAGCACCACTGCAGCGGCATCATTTTTCCCGGCTCTTGAGCTGTTCTTGGCGCCGGCACTGTTCGTTTTGTGCTTGAGTTACCTCGCGCGGGAGCGGGCTTGGGATAATCCTGCGGCTCGTGTTCCACAGCATAAGAGGCGCGCATGATCGAGAAGATGATTGTCCGGGACAAAGCCGAAGTTATAGCCCGGCCGGACGGGATCATCAGTGTCCGCTGGTTTCCCGGCGTGGCCATTCTCGAACCTGACGCCGCGGCGGCTCTGGCTGCCATCGATGAAGTGGGCGAAGGCCAGCCCGCCTTGGTGCTGGTTGACCTGTCCGGTATAGCCGGCCTGTCGCCGGCCGCGCGGGCGGTCTTTACCCGCGGTGGCTCCGCCCGCCGGGTTGCGCTTGTCGGCGCATCAGCCGTTGACTGGGCCATTGCCACCTACTTTTTGGGCCTTTGCATCCTTCCCTGCCCCATCCGATACTTCGAGTCCGGAGAACCTGGCCGGGCCCAGGCCTGGCTGTTGGCGGGCGGAGAAAGTACAGCCCGGCAGCAGAAAGGGGCCCCGCACGACGGGACGACGCATTCGTGAAGGGTACCGCCACGAGCCTGGTCGAAACGTTCAGACAGCCCTGCAGCTCGGATCGGCGTTGGCGTCAGAGTGTGTCGTGCTCGCGTGCCGGTGTGCTCCAGGCGGCCCAGTCGGCAGGGTCGATGGTAGGCCGGCCTAGGAGGTAGCCCTGTCCGGCAGTGATGCCCAGCCGGGTGAGCGTCGCCAGTTCCGAGGGAGTTTCAATTCCTTCAGCCAGGAGACGGGCACCGGTGTGTTGAGCGAACTTCAGCAGTGCTGCGCCCAGCGCCATTTGGCCCGGATCGGTGTCGATGCCGCTGATGAGGCTTCTGTCGAGCTTGATGATGTCGGGTTTGAGGCGGAGGATGTGGCGCATTGACGCGAAGCCCGATCCTGCGTCGTCGACTGCGAGTCGCATTCCACAGGCTCGCAGGGGCCTCAGCGCTCTCTCCAGGGGCACGTAGTCGCTTACTGGGAGGCGTTCGGTAATTTCGATCACGATCCGGCCGGAAGGAAAGCCGGATCGTTCCAGGAGGGCCGGGAGCCGGGGATCCAGGCACGTTTTGGGGGAGAGGTTTACTGCTACCGACAGGTGGGCCGGGAGTGCGGCTGCTTTGTGGAGGGCCGTTTCGAGGGCAGCGAATTCGAGGTCGCTGCCAAGCCCCACGGCGGCGGCATGGCTGAACCAGGGTTCGGGGCTTCTTCCGTCGTCGCTGGGGAAGCGGGTAAGGGCCTCGACGCCGGTGATGGAGCCTGAGGAAAGGTCGCGGATCGGCTGAAAGGCGGTGAGAATCAATCCGTTGCGGAGGATGTCGTTGATCCGGTTCTCGATCTGCGGGCCGGGGCCCGTGGCTGCCGTGTCGGCGTGCTGCGAGTACGGACCGGGTCGGCTGATGCCCTCCATGGCCAGGCCGCGCGGGTGTCGGTCCGGCCGGTTTCTGCCGGACGCTGCCAGCACGACGTCCGCGCCGCTGCGGTGGCGGTAGGTGAGGACGGCATCGGCCCAGGTCTTGCCGCGATGCGTCGCTACCAGGGTGCACGGCAGGCCTCCCCAGGCGGCGACCTCAGGCAGGACGAGGCTGATATGCCGGCCGATCAACTCCAACGGGTCGTATCCGACGAGTGCAGCGCTGGCGGGGCTTGAGTATGTGAAGCGGCCGTTGCCGTCCAGCGCCCAGACCCATACCCGGCTGTGGTCAAGGACGGCTTCCGTCAGGTGGGACAGGGTGGAGGCGGTCGGCTGTTTCCGCCGTTGTGAGTGGGTCGCCCATACCCCTGTCCAGAAGGCCACCAGGAGAACTGCACCGGACGCGTAAACGACAAGGGCAGCACCGTGCCCCGGGTCAGCACTGGTTTCCAGGCGTGCAAGGGTGGCCGCGGTGAGGGCCACTTGGACGGTAAGGATGCACGCAAGCAGGCGGCTGCCGGAAAGCAGCGGAAGCTTCTTTATCCGCGAAACTGCCATGGCCCGTTCCTTTGTGCTGCCGCTGTGCTGCCGTGGGTCGTTGACGTCAGTGTAGCCGCTCATGAGTGGGAGCCGGCCATATCCGTGGTGGCCGGACGGGCGTCAGGGGTGGACGGCCGGTAACGGTAGGTGATGTTTTCGTCCTGCACGATGAAGGTCTCCACACCGCTGCGGTTCCAGTGCAGGATCAGCAGGCCGTAGCGTTCAGCCAGTTTGGCCAGGGTCGGGAAGGTGGTGACATCGATGACCGGCCGGCCTTGCGGCGCGGGCATGGGGTGCACCTTGACCAGTTGGGAAGCGTACCGTCGGCGGATTGCTGCGGCTTCATCGACCGGCACGCTGCGATGGGCAAAACCGGTGATGATGAGGGCGATGGCCAGGGCAGCCAGGATCAACACGGTGGCTACCACCCGGGCGGTTCCGGCAGCGACGGTGAGGCCGGCGGCGCTGAGGGTGCGCGGGACCAGTGTCGTTTGCTGCCGGCTCTTCGTGTCGTTGACGGAGAGGGCCTCGGGGCCGCCGGCGAGGGAAAGCTGCAGGGGCGTCAAGGTGAGCTTGAGCTCGGGACGGAACTGCGCCCCGGTAGTGGTGGTAACGGCCGGTTTCAGGGTAAGCGTGACAGGGGTTGCGGGAAGCCCGGTGACAGTTGAAGCGGCTTGCGCTTTGGCTTCATAGGCCTTGAGATCCAGACGAACATCGTGGGTGTAGTCGGTACCGGCAAATGTTGCAGGCTCACCGAGGGGGATGCTCGAGTGCCACCCGCCGGCGGTGGAGAGTTCGGCGGTGACGCTGATCGTTCCGGGGTCGCCGTGATAGGTGAAGCGGGCATCGACGCTGTCGGCGAGCTTGCGGAAGACCGGGTCGGGCGAGTGGGCGGTCGTCCCGTCGTACGCAGCACTTTGCCCTACCGCGGCGGTGTAGGAGAAATCCATCCGGGTACCGCTTTTCACCGTAGACGTCGAGGCCTCCTCCACAGGGCCGGCCCACGCGGGAACCGCCAGGACAATACCGATGCCGGCCAGGACCGCAGCGAGCACGGCAGAGACCCGCAGTGCGGGAGGAAGGGGCCACAGTTTGGTGGTCCGGGCGGGTCGGGTGCTGATGTGTCGGGACACGGTTCTCCTTCTATGGCGGCGGCGCCTGGCCCTGGCGCCGCCGGTGGCCAGCAGGACAAATGCCAGCAGCCCCAGGGATGCCGGGCTGGTGAGGGCCTCCAACCACCGACCGCCCTGGGGGAGGTGGAAGACCGCCCTTCCCACCAGCTGGGCGGCTCCGGGCCTGGTGGGATCGACGGATTCGTTGTTGTCGCCCTTGAAGACGTACGCGGCGGGGTCGCCACCGATGATGCGGTGCAGTGCAACCTCGTCCTTGCCCGGGATCTTGTACGCGGCGATGTCCCCGAGCCCGTAGGAGGACTCCTTCGCAACAACGACAAGGTCCCCCTGGTAGTAGACCGGATTCATGCTGACCCCGTGGGTGATGACGACCGCTGCCTGTCCGCTGATGAGAACAAAGCCTGCCGTGCCGAGCGCGAAAGCGGCCAAGGCCAGCAGGACGTTCCTTAGACCGCGGGCGGGCCGGTGTGCCATGAAGTACCCCTGCAAGGACAGATGGTGCGGCCGGCTCATCCGGGGCCGGCCGCACCGGTGGTGTTTGACTAGCTGACGGTGACGGAGGCGCTGGTCACGTCGGTCTGACCGGCACCGGCGGTGGTGCAGATCGAAATGTGGTCGACGTCGACCGCGGTGCAGGTGAACGATGCGGCCGTTCCCGTGCCGGCAAGGGTGATGGTCGGGGTCTTGCCGTCGGCGTTGGCATCGGCGAAGGTCAGGGTGACCTGGTTGACGGTCTTGTTCGTGGTGTCGGTGAAGCCGTAGTTGATGCTGGTCAGGGTAGCGCCGGTGACGTTCTGGCTGACGGTACCGCCGACGAACTGGTCTGCGGCGGCCTGACCGGCAGTGCTGAGGCCGGCACCGGTGAAAGCGGAACCGGCAACGACGGCCAGGCCGGCGACGGAGAGGGCAGTGATGATCTTTGCAGACTTACGCATGGGGATTTCTCTTTCGGTGTAGGAAAAACCGGGGCCTCTGAGCAGACCACGGCAGGTCACAGATGCATCTGGAAGTGCCCTGTGAGCAATGCAACCCGGGCCCTGTCGAAGTGAACTGCCAGGGGTGGATTGGTTCGACAGAAAGAACGTAACAGCCCCGAAAACCGGTTTGACCATAGTTTGGATTAACCTGCGGGAATGCTTAGATGAGCTTGCGAATCATGGAAAAGATGCGTTCTGCTGGGAGTTTCCTGCAGAAGCCGTGCTAACGCTGGTCTCGTTGGCAGCCTCGGCTGGTAAGGGGGAGGGATGGGGCGAACTTGTACTGTTCCCGGCCTTGGCGGCGCAAGGAAACCTGTAGTTTTGGGCAAGATCTGCCCAGTGGCTGCCCCGGGAGCCCGAGGGGGACATAGCGTTAAGGCATGTTCCGTTCAACGTTTCCTTCCCCAGGCAGTGAGCCCTGCCCGGTCACCAATGAACGGGGTGGGGAGCTGCCGTTACTGGATGTATCGGTTCTCCGGGATCTGGAGGACCAGGTCATGGGGCCGCTCGCCCGCGCTTTTGTCAGGGACTACGTCAACATGTGGGACGACCGGCTGAGCCGCCTTGCCGATGCGTTGGCGGACGAAGATGCCACTGATGACGCGATCGATGCGGCCATCAGCGTTAAGGTGTCATCAGCCATGGTTGGCGCCCGGCGGCTGGCAGCGGTCGCAGCCGTCCTCGAAGAGCAGATCAGGCATGGGACGCTTGTCAGGGGAGGAGACGTCCTGGCTGCGATCGCCGGGTGCGGACAATTGACCATTCAGGAACTTGGCCAGGCTTTCCGGCCGGGGATGCAGCGCGGGTATAAAACGGAGCGTCCGCTGGGGCGGTTATAGGCCTGGCTTCCGGGGATTGCTGGGCATCAACCGGTATCCGACCCCCCGGACTGTCTGAAGCCAGCGGGGAGCTCCTGCCTCGTCCTGTAATTTCCGGCGGAGGTTGCCGATATGGACCTCCACTGCCCGCTCATCAGAGTCGCTGATGTAGGTGGTCGGCAGGTAGTGGTCGTCGCGGACGGCCCGGACGAGTTGCGGCCTGGAGAGGACCGCGCCGCCAGCCCGGCACAGGGCATGCAGAAGGTCGAATTCACTGCGCGTCAGTATCAAGGGCTCACCGTCCACCTCCACGGTGCGGCTCCTGGCATCCAGCGTCAGCCCGTTGTGCCGGAACGGGCCCTCGGCCGGGGCGGCCTCCGCGGTGGACGGGCCGCTCTGGGAGCTCTGGGGCAGTGCTGGCGCGGGGTTGTCCTGGCCGGGACGGGGCCTTCGGAGCATCGCGCCGATACGGGCCCGCATCTCGCGGGGCCGGAATGGCTTGGTGATGTAGTCGTCCGCTCCGGATTGCAGGGCATGCAGTACGTCGGGCTCGTCGGTTCTGCCCGTCAGCATCACCACGTAGGCGTCGCTGAAACCACGGAGGCGGCGCAGGACCTCGAAACCGTCAATATCCGGCAGCCCCACGTCCAGCGTCACGACATCAGGTTTCCGGTCCCGTACCAGTTGCACTCCAGTGCGACCGTCGCTGGCGGCGTGGACAATGAACCCGGCCTGGCCGAGCACACCCTCAAGAAGATTCCGCACGTCCAGATCGTCTTCAACGATTACAGCAATGCCAAGATCACCCATGGTCCCTCCAGGGGATCCCCGAAACCGCACAGGCCCAGCGCCTGCGGCTATTCCCCCTTCTTTCCACGGTACAGCGCCGCGCGGAGATCTGCATTTCAAATGCCGGATTTGTACCGCCGCCAACCGCTGGAGTAAAGTCGCGACGTAGCCCGGAACAATCCCCCGATGTCCCGGGCTGCAATCTTTCTTCCTGCCCTCCAATGGTGCACACGTGGAGCGAAAGATTTTTTTGTCGCGCGGTGCTGAGGCGGTAACCGAACCTGCATCGAAGCTAAGCCTGGGTACAGCCAAGGCTGGCAGGAATTGCATTTGCGGCTTCCAAAAAGGAGTATTTGCGCCGGGACCAGAAGGATCCGGTTGTTAATGCCGGCCCATCCCGCCTCGACCTTCACTAGCGGGACCTTTTCAAGCTATTACGGCTGCTTCTGCCTTTCAGGTTGCGCATTCCTGGGAAGGGTCACGGTGAAGGTGCTGCCCAGCTCAGGCTTGCTGCTGGCAGAAATTGAGCCGCCGTGGTTTTCGACTATACGTTTCACGATCCCCAGCCCTAAACCGACGCCGGGTATTGCCGATTCTCGGACGTCGTTGGAGCGGAAGTACCGCGTGAAGATCTTGGGCAGGTCCTCTTCGCTGATGCCGATTCCAGTGTCAGTCACCGAGAGGTGAACAGTGTCGGGCGTGTCCCAGGCGCGGACGGTCACTGTTGCGCCAGGCCGGGAGTATTTGATGGCATTTGAGATGAGGTTGTCCAGGACCTGTGTGATCCTTCCGGGGTCTGCCACCAGCCACAGTGCGGCGGTCGCTTCGTTGATGATTTCCACTCCGCGGCTTTCTGCCCGGGGTTGCGCCGAAGCGACGCACATTCCTATCAGGTCCTTGAGGTCCATTCTTTGAGGGTGGACGCCCATGGAATCTGAGGATGCGGAAAGCAGGTCCGCGACGAGATTGAGGAGTTTCTCGGCATTGCTTTGGGCTATGCGCAGGAATGCCTCATGCTGCTCCGTGCCGGTGTCAGGGTCGTCGAGGACGATGTCCAGGTAGCCGAGAATAGCCATCAAGGGGGTGCGGAACTCGTGCGAGATGTTGGCGACGAAGTCGTCCTTAATCGCCAGCGCGTTCACATATTCCGTGACGTCGCTAAAAGCCAAGACCGACCCTGCAAATTTGCCGTCCTTGTCCGTCATCGCCCGCGCGGTTGAGGAGAGAACGCGCTGGTTTTCCGGTCCACCCAGCCGTACGAGGTAGTCAGAGAATGACTGGCCAAGGACCGCGCGGGCGACGGGTCGATGCTCGGCCGGGACCGGCGTGGTCCCGTCGCTTGCGATCATGTTCAGGTCCTGTTCCGTGGACGCAGGGTCACCGGTGGGGGAAGCGAGTGACCGGTTCCGGCGGTGTTGCTGGTTCATGATGATGTCTTTGCCGTCCGCGTCCACGGCGTGGACCCCGACACCGACAATATCCAGCATCGTATCCAGGAGCCGTTGCCGCTCAAGGCTTTCCTGATAGGCCATCCGGAGTTCGGCGTCCATGAGCTTCAGCTTTGCATCGCGCGTGGCGACGCTGTGGACCAGGACGTGGATCGCACCGGCAATCACGGTCATGATCGCCGGAAGCAGGAACGGGCGTGCAGCATCAGAGATGCTAATTGAGGGCCCGGCAAACATTGGCAAGCCCACTACCAACGCCGTCGCGAGCGAGCTGAGAACGACACCCAGCCTGCCGAGGCGAGCAGCAAGCCAGATCACGGGAAACACCAGTAACAGCCCGAGGCTGGTGACTGATTCAATGGCTGCCTCGCGGGCGAACGCAACTGCCAGGAAATCGAGCAGCGGGACCACAACGAAACTATGCACCGGCAACCGGTTCCATGGAACCAGCACACACAACGCGGTCAGGACCAGCCCTAACAGGAGCGCGAACTCAAATGCTGGATCGGCAAGGGTATCCGGGCTAACGAAAGCGAGGATGACCGCGACGATCAGCAAGGAAAAAGTGAGCGGCAGCTGGCTGACCAGCATTCCCCGCCGCTGCGTCACATCGCTGAAGAACTTCTTCTTGAATTGTTCAGCGAAATCCTCCCCGACATTGTGGTTGTGCGTTCTATCGCGGACAGGAGTGGATGTCTGCACTGTTTCCCCCAGCTTCGACTGAACAGTGCGGCTTCTTGGGACTGCCCGGAAAAACCGCACTTAGTACTCGCTGACCAGTTTATTCACGAATATTTGTGGGAACAGTGCCTTGAAGGGGAGAGGAATACAGGGGGTCTCATATGGAACGCTCACGCGTCGCTGTCATCATTGAAGACGAAGAACACGTTCGCGATCTCATCGCCGTGGTTTTCAAACACGCCGGCTTCGTCACTCATGCTGCCCAGGACGGCGAAACCGGCGTCGCGCTGGTCCGCCAGCACGATCCGATGGTGGTCACCGTGGACATCGAAATGGGTGACATGGACGGGTTCGAAGCAGCCCGGCGCATCCGGTTGTTCAGCGATAGTTACATCATCATGCTGACAGGCCGCGACGAAGAGGCCGATGCCATGGCCGGGCTGGACAACGGCGCCGACGACTACATCATCAAACCGTTCCGCCCGCGCGAACTACGCTCACGCATCAACGCGCTGCTGCGCAGACCCCGATGGCAGGAGGGCACTGAATCGTCCGCCGGCCAGCTCGCGAACACCGGGAAGGCAGGACGGCGGTCGAAAGAGGTCCTGGAGCACAACGGAATCCTCCTCAATACGCGGACCCGGAAAGTACAGGTTGACGGCACCGACCTTGAACTGAGCACCCCTGAGTTTGACCTGCTGCACACCCTGATGGAGAGCACCTGGGTGCACCGCAGCAATGCCGACCTCGCCCAGAAACTGCGCGCGGCTCACTACGAGACCGGGGAACCGATCAGCCGCAGGGAAGAACGGGCCATCGATTTTCTGGTCATGGGTCTCAGGGAAAAGCTCGGAGACACCGAAAGGCCTCCACGCTGGCTCAAAGCCGAACCAGGAGGCTACTCCCTCATGGTGTAGCGACAAACGCATTCCGGTTGGCGCAACCCTTCACAGAAGCGTCCTGTCATCCACATACTGGAAGTACCGGGCGTTAACGTCATTCCATGTTCCAGCGACAAACACTGGACTTGGGAATCGATGGCAGCGGGGAGCATGAGTGATTTCCCTGGACCGCGCCAGCGCCCGACATTGGAGGACCGCTTTCCGGCAAAAGGAAAGCGGTCCTCCGCTGCCGTCCCTGAAGCTAAAAACCGGTGGTTCCCGGCGACATTGCTGCCCCTCAAACGGTGAATCACCACCCGCAACGCATCTGAACCCGTCGTCAATAAGCGCTCTGACTTTCCTTCATCCGGTGGTGCCAGCCACTTAAACTCCCCGGGAGGCCCTGCCCGCATCTCGCCCCGAAATCACGGGTCTAACGACCCATTGACTGGAGCGAGGACAGGTCTAGCATCGTCGCCGTCAGGACAATTTGAAGGAGGAGATGTGTGATGTCACGCGTAGAAGTAGAGCAGATTGACGACCGCGGAATGGCGGCCTGGGACCAGCACGACACGGCCGGATTCGCCAGCCTGCTGGCCGACGAATTTACGTTTTCGGATGTGATGGCCCCGGAGCCCTTCCACTCGCGGGACCAGGTCCAGTCCTACATGGACGCATGGTTCTCGGCATTTCCCGACATGCACATCAAGTCCACCAGGCGGGTGGTCAGCGACGACGAAGTGGCGGCGGAAGTGGAGTTCACCGGCACCAACACCGGGCCGCTGCGCATGGGGGACCAGGAGATACCTGCCACAGGCAAATCAGTGACCGGCACCGGAACCTACTTCGCCTCCATCAGGGACGGAAAGATCGTCTCCTTCCGGGCTCATCCGGACGTCGCCTCGATGATGGGGCAGCTCGGACTTCTGCCCGGAATGTAGTCCTGGCGCTGATTCCCCTGCATTCGGGAATGTACAAAGAAAGCCCACCGCTTGGGGGAACAGTGGGCTTTCCGATCCAAACCGTACACGGAATTTATATCTGCATCGAATGGAACATTTCATGTAATTGACAGCTCAGCTGTTGCGAATCCATTACCGCGCTGGGATAAGCGGATCTCTTGCCGTGAAACACTGGCCAGACGCAGAATCCACGGATGCCCCCGGCAGGTCGCGGTGAGCAGCAAGTCTCGCCCAAAGTGCCGGGGCGGGGCACGCTTTCCTGAAAGGGCCCCGCCCGATCCTCTAATCTAGTGCTGACGGCTTCGTTTCCATCGGATCAATGCCCCGTGCACTATTGGGCCCGTTCCGCTCATCACAGATTTGCGCAAAGCCGCGTAATCTATAGCGCTGTCCACCAAAAGAGCGCCGAAGGCGCCGGTGGCGAGACGTCCCGTGAGCTGCTCGGACCAGTTCCACCAGCTGTCATGCGGGAAGAACATAAAGAGAATCAATGAAATCCCAATAAAGAGAACGCTTAGAACAGCCAGTATGCGGCTGGAGCCATCGGTAATAGCGTGCCGCACCAAAGAGGCGCGGCTCTTGATCGGGATAACCTCGCCTTCGAACAGGGGCTCGTTGACGACTGAACGAATTTCCGGGCCTCGAAAATCGGTGTCAATTACAGCCGCAGCCCGTCTTTCACGCCCAATCGCGGCCCCGGAACTATAAAACCTACGGGTCGCACCGGCCCGCTTACCTGGCAGCATCGCGGACACGAAAGACGCAGTTGCCTCTTGAAGGCGGTCGATGTCGTTCGATCGCAGGCGAGCGTCAAAATGAGTTGAGCGGCCGTTTGAGGCTGCCTTGAAGATGATCCCGTATACCGTGAACCGCGGACCGACCACTACCGTCATGTCCTGTTTGAACAACTCCCGCCGCTTATTACGGTCTATCTGAGTCAAGATGAGCAGTGCCTGTTCGAGGCAGAGGCGTTCGTGTGTCCCTACATCAAACCTGGACTGCAGCACAGCGGCGGGTCAGCGCTACTGCTTACCTCAGAAGCGAAGCAACGATCAATTTCATTGTGGATGAGTTGGCTATCTGGGCTAAGAGGAAGCTCGCGGCTCTCCCTCTCAGCACGAGCGATGATACTTACTGCCATTTCTGCCAGTTGTCGCCCTGACAGTCCAAGGTCCTCGACGACCCACCCGGAGTCATTCAGCAAGGCAAGCGCCACAAGTGCAGGATCAGAGTTATCCGACGTGCTTATATCGTATTCAAGGATGGTACGCACTTGGCCTACTTCCGCGAGTCCAATGCTTTGACCACACTCACGTGGAGACAGGGCGAGCATTTAGTTATCGATCTTGACCCCATTAGACAGCACCCCCTAGTACTTCGAGGATTCAATCAGACGTGTCCATGGACCAAAATCTTCTTTCGGCCATCCAACTGCCACTCATGTCTGGCCGTTCGCTCCCTGATACCCTTCAGGGTGCATCGGCCAACAACGCTGATTCGTGGCGGCCCAGGCCAGTTACTTCTTCTCGATCTGTAGCGGTCGACGACAACGCTGGGCTGACATGTGCCGGGGGCTTTCTGGTTGCTTTCTTTGAAATGGGGTGTGTGGCTTATTGGGTGAGGAAGCGGAGATCTGGCGAGTAGATCCTGCGACCCTTCGTGATGTTGTCCTTGACCATTCCAGGGCCGAGAGCCGACTCGACGGCTGCCCGGAACTTGAGCGTGTTTGGCTCCTCTCAATACTTGGACGCGAACAGGAAGCCGTTGCGGAAGGAAGGCTGCTGCTCGCTCACTGCCGTGACAGGTTCAGGCCCCTTCTCGTTCTCGCACATGCTTATCAGCGGCAGTACAGGTGGCATAAAGCCGCGAAGCTGCATGAGGAAGCCTTGCGTCTGGCCAGCACGGTCTCCCGCGAAGCCCTGGTACGGCACCAAATTGGTCGTCGGCTCTTTGACGAGGCCAGATATCGTGACGCCGCTGAGGAGTTTGAGTGGGCACACGATCTTTACCGGACAGCTGACCGAACGCAGCTGGCAGAGGTGTCACGCCAGGCAATGGTTCGTGCACGCCAGGTTGCAGGACGATCGTGATCAGACCCACCTCAGGGAAAACCTGCGGGAAATGCTTTCCTCTTATTCCTGAAGACCCTGCCTTATCCGGCCTCCGGTGATCAGTGGTCGTCGGCCCTTGGAACTTACCTTCCGGCCCGCCCGAATATAGCGCAGGAGGCTTGCGCGAAACTGACGGGCGTGCGCACTGTTGAGGTCGATTTCATAGGAGCGGCCATCGAGGCTGAACCTAACGGTTTCTGCTGCCTCACTGCCATCCAGGTCGTCTTCAAGGATGCTTATTATTCTGGTTACCACTGGCAGACCTTATCAGCGATGCAGACCGAAACCTTCCGTCGTCTCATTGATTCCGCAGGTCAGGAGTGGTTTTCGCTAGTTGCGGCACGTTGTTGCCCGGGTCTTCGCTGCATTAGGACCTGGTCCCTCGTTCAAGCCATTGCCGCTTTCTGCACCGCATGGCACAAGCCTGACTTCCCACAGCATCGCTTGCTTAACCAGGACGCGCGGGTATTCGGGGGCCGGCGGTAACTTGGGCGGCATCAGGGTTGCCGGTCTGGCCCAACCTGGCTGGCGGGAGGGTCAGCGCTCCATTTTCGGCCCCTCCCTCGGCGCTAAAAAGGCCGATAATGAAGATTTTGTAAAGCTAACACGCAGAGTTAGTCGCCCGAGTTGCGCGTCCCAGATTCTGGGACGTTGGTGCGCTCACGCATTCCAATCTCTACTCGTGGCCATCGCATCGGGCCTGTCAGATCTCAGTATCGAGGAACGGACCCCCTGTGCTCGCACCGTGATCCTGTCGAATACACACTTATAGCTTGCGAGCTGACCTCAAGTCCGCCCGCTGTGCCTAGCGGTCAGAAGGCCAGTGCTGTCGGTGCTGTGCTGTGGCGCCCGTTGGAAGCGCGTCGATCTTTATCAGGGCGCGGTGAGCGGCGGCGACGAGCACGAAGAATCCGATCAGCGCGAGCAGTACCCCGAGGGCGGCCACGATCCAGAACACCATGGCCATCTGCTGGTCACCCCTGAAGAGTGCCATGTTTGCGAAAAACCCGGCCCCGGTTCCGAGGATCGGTCCGCAAATGCACATGGTGACGCCGCCAACGAAGAGCCCGGCGGCAGGTTTGAGCTGCATGGTTCCCCCAATCAGATGATTAGTCGAAGATTACCGTCAGAATGGGGACCGTGCCTATGTGACGGAGGAGCGTCTAGAGGGTGTCGTTCCCGGACGTGCAAGTGTCCCATCACCGGAGGCGTCAACTAAGTGGACGAGAAAGATGGAAGCTGCAAGACAATCTGCTGCCACCTCCGATGTGAGCGGTTTCTTGCTGCGGGAAGGATGCACTGACTGGTTCCGTTGTCGGTTCAGCACCTGGAGCGTGTCGAGTAGATATCCTGGTACCGGAGGATGACCGGCGCCCGCACGGGTGAGCATTAGGACACCCACTTTCTCCAAAAAGCCGAGCCGGGGCTCCCCGAAGGGCGTCATCTGTTGGAGTGTCTGCGTGGCAAACGCGTCAAGGGCTATGTCTGCCGCCGTATGCGCGTCGATGACGCCGCGACGCAAGTCCCCCTCGCCCAGGGCAATGGCTCCGTCTAAAAGCAATTGACGGTGCGCGGACTCTTGCTTGGGGACAAATTGGACGTGCATCTGGAACAGGCCCTCATCAGTGACGGGGGCTTCTCCATTCTTATCGACGCCGAAAAGGGTGAGCCGATGAGGAAGATGCACAGGTAACTTGAGTTGGTTTCCGAGCATGAGGGCTGGGAGCACCGTCGGACCGATCTCCTTGACGACGCCAGTGAGATTGACGCCTCGGACGATGTCATCAGGTGCTACGCCCAATTCATCAAGGTTCACGTTGTAAAAGCGACCAGGCTGGATCCGGATGGCCTTAATCAGCGTTCGGCCTCCGAAGGGCGCCAGCAGCTGGAAAGCGGCGCCGGCAGATAGGAAGCAGCCCCTGACGGCCGACCATAGGTTCAAGGGGGCCCCGCACGCCGGCGCGGAGCACTTCTGCTGACCTTGGCTGTTAAAATACTCTTCGAAGAGCTCACTCGCTTCTCCAACCAAATGGCCGCACTGACCCACGATTCCTTGGTACTCCGAGTGGAACTGTTCGTCTGCGAGGAAGGTCATTTGGCGAGCCTATAGGACCCTACAGGCAGTGACAGACCGTGGACTATTCGGGAGCAGTTCGCGTGGCGTGAGCTGATGGATAACGGCAAGCCACTGTCAGCCGATAGATCCTAGAACACTCCACCAGCCACCTGCTCCGGTGGCGCGCCATCAGGGGGCGCAGGACAGCATGACCCTGGACTCCAGGGAAAAGGCAGAACTATGGAAAGCACTCTCGAAGCCAATGGCCACTCTCTGGCCGCGGCGGAAAGGGCGCTCCAAAAACGCAAACCTAGGGTCCCAAGGTAGTCGATCTGCTCCACAAACACGTCAGCCTCCTGACTGGTGTGGGAGGGGACAACCCTGGCCGACCAGTTCCAAGCCTCGAGATCCGACTTCCTGATTGCGCATTGCCCAATACATTCGGAAACATTACGGGGGCAACCGCAAATCGCCGAGACGGCCTTTCAGGCAGAACGGGAATCAAGAGACAGATGTGGGACGACGGCTTTTACGAGCGGCCGAACGAGCTTCATGTGTACCGGGAGCGCCGCGTACTCCGCTGCAAGGGCGCGAGGAGTAGGTCTGTGAGTGGAGTCCCATTTCACACTCCGCCATGGTCCTTGATGAAGGACAGCTCTCCTTTGGAGCTCGAAATGATCCCGGAACCGCGAAATCCCTGGGACGTTTCAGCTGTTGCCCTTGACTTCGAGGGCCAACGGATTGGTTACCTGCCGGCAGAGCTAGCTCCAGCTTGGCAGCCTTACGTGACGGCGATGAGGAACGAAGGCAGGGCAGTCTTCCTGCCGGCTGCGATCCGAAATGGTGACCACGTGGACGTGCGCGTGCCTGGACGGAAAATTCTTGCGCAGCTAGCAGAGGAGGCTGGTTTGTCCGCCATCGACACGCGACCACGCCTTACGCGCCTCTATTACCTGAAGTAACTCTGCATCACTGACGTCATGGCTGTGTCCAAGCCCTTCGACACCAAGGCCGACGCAGTTGAGGGCATCGCAGCCGTACGCGAATACGCCGGAATGGGACTGATCAGCGACAACTGCCAAACGACGATTGATGCAACACGTCTCGATTGCATGAAGATTTTGCTGGTGAATCTGCAGATACGCGCGGCTTCCAAAAATCGATTTTCGCGGTCGCGCCCGGGTTGCCCTTGACCTGCTCCAGCTACCTTGCGCTGTTTCCGGGCAGCAGAGCGGCAGGAAGCAGCGGTCCTCTAATCGCTGCGGCCTTAGGCCGGACTCCACTCCTAGCCAGTTCGGCGACCACCTAATGTGTTGCGGTGGACGTGGTAGCACGAAGGGCAGTTAAGGGTGCGGGCTGTTTGGATGGCCAAATCGTTGACCTCCTGCAGCACCTCATCCTGCATGTCTTCCCACCGGTTCTCACGGTCAATGAAAACTGACCATGCCTGGGGGACCAAGTCCTTGCCGAGGACGATTACCGACGCCCTGATCGATAGGCCCCAGTGCTTTATCGTGTTGAAGTCACCTCGTGGGTAGTTTTCAGCGGTCTGGACAATCTTCAACGCGTGATCGAGCTGCATCTGAAGCTGAGCCTGCTCACGAAGAAATATCCGCTCATCCTCGACGGCAGCATTGGCTTCACGGCGGTCACTTTCCGCACGCTCATCAGCAGCGCGGCGGTCAGCCGCTGCCAGCGACATTGCGGTTGCCCGGTCTTTTTTGCCATTGAGCAGAGCAACCCACAGACCGCCGACGGTCACGACCGCTAGGAAAATCTGAACCACGTTGGCTACCGCCGGGTTAGCCAGGACAGTTAACATACGGCGTTCCCACCCTTCGTCGGAGAGCCTGCGTTCAGCTTTTCCTCCTGGTCGAAAAGATCAAGGATCTTGGTGAAGCGTTTCACGCTGTCCTCGCTCTTCTGCCGACGAACATAAGCAAGGACCACGTCCCGCTCGTACTCACCGAGCGCTGAGAGCTTCCGAAGATGGCTGATGGTCATCCGTTCGGCGATGTTGTCGTGCCAGCCCTTATAGCCCTCGAACAGAATGCCCTCGAGTTCCTTGCGTCCAGCATTGGTAAGGCTGGTTGACATCACAGTTCCCGTCACCACGTTGAACGCACCAACAAGCCGGGCCCACCCTTCATACGACTCCGTTGGCCACTCGACGACTATGACGATGCTTTTTTCCAGACGAGCAACCTTGCTCATCACTGTGTATGTAGGGCAATAGGCGAAGACCACTCCACCATCCACTACGCTGCCGCTGCGCTCCGTAACGGACGGCTCCTTCTTGAGGACGTCCGGAATATTCGACTTCTGGGGAGATACGACCGTCAGCCGGGCCTGATGCCTCATTTTAAGGTACAGCGCCAATTGAGGGCTGTGCTGGTAAACGGGCTTGTCTTCCACCCACGGAACGTAGATGTACTGATGTTTGAGGACCTCATCCTCTAGTGATGCCACTGCAGCCCCTTTCGAGAGTTTTCCAAAGGGTAGGGCAAGACACTGACATTTGGGATAGCAGTGGCTCGGCGGACGCCTTGTCATACCTTGGACGGGGGGATCTCCCTTAGGGCACGGGCTGGCGATGACATCTTTTGCATCTGTCGATCAGCCGGCTTGCCCCGCGTTAGTCGACGCAATGCATCAAGCAGAGGGGTCCACCTTGCCTGATGGATTACATCTCCGTTATCGTAATAACTGCCCACCATTGCGATGGATCGGGAAGAAGGCCCTTGAACCCCAGCCGGACGACTGGATCTAGGGCCTTTCGCGTTTAATCCGATTCCGGGGTTCTGCGCTCGAGTATCAAAAGGTCTCTGAGTGTCTCGTAGTAAGAATCTTCCCCCTGGTGCTTTGCGTTGATCGCCCCGAGGAAGATGTCCGGGATCCAAAGCAGTGGGTCGTCGCCACCGCGGCAGTGGCTGATGGTGAATTCGCGATCGACCACCTTCTGACCTCTAAGCGCCACGATGTGCGCGACATCCTTTTGATTCTGAGCCGACGTCCGCGCCTCGCACACAACATTCCGTACCCCCATCGAAGCCAGCTCGTAGTAGAGCGTTTCAAGGCACTTCCGTCGGAAGCGTTCGGTCTTGTTTTGCCTTTGGCTTATATGCGTGACAACTGCCGTCATTGGCGTCAGTTCACTCACGGCCGCAACGATCTTTCTGCGGCGAGTCTCACTCTCGTCAGTCCAGTGAAGCTTGATCTGTCCCTTGAGGCGCAAGGACAGCAACTGACCGCGGAGTTCCTCAGCGGAATCATCAGGAATGACAGCAGCGCACACAAGGTACTCCTGCGAATCTGCCGAGCGCAGGACGGAGGACTCATCGAGGTAGGCGCAAAGTTCTGAAGGCATAAGCGGGTGCATATCTGAATAGGGCAACGAATGGGGACACGTAGAACTGTATGGGCCTTCACGTCCCGTATCCACTACACTGATTGGACGGCTAAAGCCGCCAGTCAGATAGACGCCATAAAGAGATGTCAGAAGTGCTTACTTGCGGCTTAAGACGTTCAGCCTTAAGCGTAGAAAGGCGCTAAAAATCGGAACCATCAGTCTGGACTTCTCCCGCATCCCCACGCCCAAGGACCGACAGGGGTACGAGGCGAGACTCTGCAGACTCACCGGTAACTACGGGCACTCCGTTGAGCGTGCGGCAAAGACGACCCGAGCACTACAAGGAAAAGGATCGTTACAGCGGCTAGGGTTTCGTGTTCGTGACGGATTCACATTCCGGGAAGAAGCTCCTGCTGGAGAGTTTTCGGACCGGCGTGTCCCGCCCCG
Source organism: Arthrobacter sp. MAHUQ-56 (assembly GCF_019710585.1). Classification (GTDB taxonomy): domain Bacteria; phylum Actinomycetota; class Actinomycetes; order Actinomycetales; family Micrococcaceae; genus Arthrobacter. The sequence continues at coordinate 355,163 of NZ_JAIFZQ010000008.1, forward strand.
CGAGCTCCGTCCGCCTTGCACTCGCATCTCATCAAGCCGCGGTTCCACTCTGCGGCTCTATCTGACTGCTCTGGCTATTGCCCAACTGACGAAATCGGTCGGCGGGCATCCGGAGTGGCTACCCGTTGCAGGAAGCACGGGACGACCGGGATGGACTGATCTCGTCGCAACCAACGCCATCAGAGCCGGCAGCGGGGAATCGGTACTGGAAGCCAAAGACAAAAGAGCGAAGTCCGTCAGAGAGAGCTTTAAAGCGCTGGAAACGGCAGGTCTCATGCGGTTTCCAAAGTCGACAGGCAAGCGAGGCTCTTACGAGAACTACGAACTCCTGGATGAGAATGGAGCAGATGGTGAGCAGCTGCTCTACAAAGTCCCCGGGCGAAAGGACCCTGTCACCACCTTGCCCTCGGGGTTCATTCTGAATTCCTGGGTTCACTTGCTGGAAGACTCAGAAATTGCCCTGCTCCTTATGGTTGCTTGCCGCAAAGGTAGCCTCCCCGGGCCTTCCGTCAGCGTCCCGGGCGAAACCAGGCTCCTTCACTACGGCATCGGCCGGGACCCTTACTCCCGTGCCCGCAAAACCTTGGAGCTTTTCGGCTTGCTCAACGTCGAAGAAGTAAACCGTCACCGCGACGGAAAAACAGCCGGAGGAGAGAACCACTTCTTGCACCGTTTCGAACTCAGAACAGAAGGCTTCGACGAGGACGCACTACCGGCTGCCATTGCGGTATTGGAGCAGCAGCTGGCAAGAACGTAGGGTGCTGAGGGAGTCCGGTGCGGACAAATTCCGGCCGTAGCACTGCAGGTACTAAGGAGGGGTGCCTAGTGGCGCGACGTAAGAAGAAGCACTCCAAGACGCCAAGCGGGGTCAACAGAGTTGCCAGGCATTCGATGAGTGCTTCTGAAAAGCTCCTTCAGTTGCAGAGTGAAATTATCGATTGCGCAAGAACGGCAAGCTTGCAACACAATCCTCCATCAAAATTGGGAAGATTCGATCGCGCCGTATTTGAGCGGGCTATCTCGATCCTTCACGCAGTTCACGTGCTGGTGACAGCTGGCCACTGGGAGACCGCCAACGCTCCAGTTCGGCAGCTCTTTGAACTGCTAGTCAACATGGAGTATCTGAATACGTTTCAGGATCGGGAACTGGCCGCCATCAGATTCGTCCAGTTCGGTTCTCTCCAGGAGGCGCGGGCCCGTCTTGCTGAGCTGGAGATAGCGGAGGGCCGCGGACGGCACATACCTTTGGCCCAACTCGTACAGCGAAGTCCGCTCTGGACAATCCCAACTACGCCCAATTCAAGGGGCTCGACAAAACCGGAAAAGAGAAATGGGCTCAGTCGTGGAGCGGGAAAACCATCCGGGAACTATGCGCAATGTCTTCAAGCGAACTCCGGTTAATCAACTACAGGACCTTATTCTCCACATGGTCCGAGCAGGCCCACGGGGCTCCTGGCGCCTTGGTACGCGGCATCATTTCGAGTGTCTTTCCTGACCGCCCCTATCTCCATAACGAAGAAGCTGAAACGGAAGCTGTCATTGCCATGAGCATCGTTCAGTTCCTGGAGCTCTGGAAGCTTCTTCCCCGGGCACCAATCCTGGACGAAGCGGTCCATGATGAATGGCTAATCCGGCTCCAAATGTTGACGGTCATTCGCCGGGCCGGTCAAGGTCCGCTGTTGATCGAGATTAGCCTCTGAAGTCGAACAGTTCTCCGGTCTACCCTAGATCCGTCGACTCACGGCGGCCGGGGGACGGCACCCTGGCGTCAGAATAGAGGGAAGTTTCGTTTTGTTGACGATGACTCATGATGCTCTCAAATCTCACCCTGACACTCACAGAGAAGTGAGGAAGCCCAAGCGGCCGAAATACTTACGAGAAAAATGAAGCTGGCGAGGTCTGGCGGGCGCGATGGTGGCCCTGTGGCGCATGTGGCCAAGCGGATGTCTGAGGCCCGGTCGCAGCACCGCTGAGAGGCTAAATCCTCCCTGGTCAGACCGTTGGACGTCGGGTTGGGGTGTGCTGAATAGGACGACCCTGCTGGCAAGCACCCTTCGTGGAGCCATCGTCATTTGAGCACACGAACGGATTGACATTCCCGGAAGTGGAACAGCTTTCTCCCGTTGAGCTCGTCCCTTATCCAGATAATCAGGCCGTCACTTGTCTTGGTTTCGACGGTTCCGACATAGTCCTGAGTGTCAGTCCCTTGAAATGCCACAACGTCGCCGGGGGCGAGGCTCGTCCATATCGAAATGGGGTGTTTCGCTTCCTCCTCGCAACGCTTGTCTTTCGCAAGGTCGTATTCTCGTGGCTCTGACACGTTCCGTCCTTTCGTGGTTTGCCGGTCATCACGCACCTTTGCCTTACCGGGCATCCATGGGGCTCAGATATCTGCTGGAAACTCAGAGCAGATCAAGTTCATGGGTGAAGCCGAACGCGACGCTCGGGCTGAGCGCTATCTCGAAAGTGAAGTGGTCGATCCTGGTAACGAGAATGCCACAGTCGGTTGCTTGCTTCCGGAGCAGTGCACAGGTCCGCTCAAGTTGTTGGTCCCTGGATCCAGGATCCTCGACCTTGACGATGGTTCCGGAGATGGCTGTCGACATGATGTTCCCCTTAGTCCATAAAAATGAGGGCTTACGGATCTGGAAGTCACGGGCGCCTAAGTTCGCGCTTGGCCTTTGGAACCAGGGCCTCCCGGTTGCGAGGATGGGAGGCCCTGGTGGTCTGTTCGTCCTGCCTACGCAGGAAGGGCAATCTCCTACTTCGTGTAAGGGTCTGCGATGCCGATGTATTGGGTGGCGGTGTATTCGGCGATGCCTTCTGTTCCGCCTTCTCGTCCGAGGCCCGACTGCTTGACGCCGCCAAAGGGTGCTGCGGCGTTGGAGATGACGCCGGCGTTGAATCCGACCATGCCGAATTCGATCTGCTCTGCCACCCGCAGGAGCCGGTTGAAGTCGCGGCTGTAGAGGTACGAGGCGAGGCCGTATTCGGAGGCGTTGGCGAGTTTGATGGCTTGTTCTTCGGTGCTGAAGGTGGTGACGGGGGCGACGGGGCCGAAGATTTCCTGGCCCAGGATCGCGGCGTCGTTGGGGACGTTGCCAAGGACGGTGGGCTGGTAAAAGTAGCCCGGACCATCGACGGGCGCCCCGCCGGTGACGGCCGTGGCTCCGGCGTCGACGGCGGCGCTCACCAAAGCGTGCACGTCGTCCCGGGCCCCGCCATCAATCAGCGGGCCGACCTTGGTTTCCGGGTCGGTGCCGCGGCCGGTGGTGAGCGCGCCCATCGCGGTTGCGAACTTGGCCGTGAACTCCTGCGCGACGGACTCATGGACGAGGAAACGGTTGGCGGCAGTGCAGGCCTCACCCATGTTCCGCATCTTCGCCGCCATCGCCCCTTCAACGGCCTTGTCCAGATCGGCGTCTTCAAACACGATGAACGGGGCGTTCCCACCGAGCTCCATCGAGGTCCGCAGCACGTTCTGCGCGGCGTCGGCCATCAGGCGTTTGCCCACTGAAGTGGAGCCGGTGAACGAGATCTTCCGCAGCCGCGAGTCCTTGAGTAGCGGACCGGAAATCCCGGACGCCGATGCTGAGGACACGACGTTGAGGACACCGGGGGGCAGGCCGGCGTCGAGCATGGTCTGCGCGAAATACTGCGCCGTCAACGGAGTCAGCTTCGCGGGCTTGAGGACCATTGTGCAGCCTGCCGCAACGGCGGGTGCGACTTTTCGGGTGGCCATCGCGAGCGGGAAGTTCCACGGCGTGATCAGCAGGCACGGCCCGACCGGTTTGTGCTGCACAAGGATCTTGTTCTTGCCCTCAGGCGTGGTGAGGTAGCGGCCGTAATCCCGGACGGTTTCCTCGGAGAACCAGCGCAGGAACTCCGCCCCGTACGTGACCTCGCCACGGGCCTCGGCCAGGGGCTTGCCCATCTCCAGGGTCATCAGCAGAGCAAAATCCTCGGCACGTTCGGTGACCAGGTCAAAGGCACGGCGGAGGATCTCCGCGCGCGCCCGAGGGGCTGTCCGGGCCCAGGATGCCTGCACAGCATCGGCGGCGTCCAGCGCGGCGACGGCGTCCTCGCTCGTGGCTGAGGCGAGGGTGGCAAGCACTTCACCGGTGGCGGGGTCGTGGACGTCGAACGTGCCGCCGTCAGACGCGTCCCGCCACCGCCCGCCAATCAGGAGGCCCTTTGGGACAGAATCGAGCAGTTCGAGTTCGGTAAGTGCGGGGACAGAAACAGGCATGGTTTTTCCGTTCATTGAGCAGGTTGGCCGTGCGTGGATGCGGAAGTTGTGGTGCTGTGCGGCGGATCAAATTCTGCCGCGGCTGGCTTAGTAGGCCTTGACTCGCTGCTCGACTACGAGGTGGATAAGTGCGAAGACATGGTCTTCGTCGATGGCTCTGAGCGCCGCCGCGACGGCGACAGGGACGTCGGCGTCCCGCTCGACTTTTACGCCGAAGCCGCCGAAGGCTTGGGCCATGAGCGCGAACTCCGGGTTCTTCAGCTGCGTTCCGGAGACCCGGTCGGGGTAGTGGCGTTCCTGGTGGGTGCGGATGGTGCCGTATTCCTGGTTGTCCATCACGATGACCAGGGGCGTGGCGCCGTACTGGGCTGCGGTGGCCAGTTCCTGGCCGTTCATGAGGAACTCACCGTCCCCGGCGATGGTGACGATGCGCCGGCCGGGGTATTCCAGGGACGCTGCAATGGCGGAGGGCACGGAGTAGCCCATGGAGCCGTTGCGGGCGCTGATCATGGACGCGTACTTCTGTGTGGGGAAGTAGCGGTGTGCCCAGTTGGTGTGTTCCCCGGCTCCAAGGGTGATCATGGCGTCCGCGGGGAGGGTCGGCACAAGGTTCGCCATCAGGGTGTCCATCCGGGCAGGACCGTTCGTCGGCGTCGCAAGGGGGAGGGCGGCAAAGGTTTCCTGTTCGCCGCGCATCCGTGCCGTCCAAGCTTTCCATTCGGCTTTGACGGGGAGCTCGATCTTGGCGAGATCGCGGATGAACACGTCGGGTTTGGCGACGATTTGGTAGGACACCGGCCCTGACCTGCCGCGGAGGGACGGGTCGATGGTGACGAGGAAGTTTTTCTTGGACCAGTCCTGGCGGCACAGGAACCCGTCGGTGATGACATCGCCCGGGACGGTGCCGACAAAGATCAGCAGGTCCGTTTCTTCGAGCAGGTCATAGGTGGGACGGGGGCGTCCATACCCGATAGGGCCGACGTAGGAGGGGGAGTCGAAGGGCACGGTACCCTGGGTCCGCCATTCGGCGGCAGCAGGGATGTGGTGCTTTTCCAGCCATGCTGTGAACTGGTCAGCGCCTTCCTGGGTCCAGTCGTTCCCGCCGGTGACGAAGAGCGGCTTATTAGAGTTGGCCAATGCGGTGGCCAGGGCATCGGAATCCACTGTGGTCATGCCACCAGTCGCCACGGGGATCGGGGGATGGAGCTCGGAGGGAATCTGCTGGCGGATGACGTCCTCGGGCAGGCCGATGACGACGGGGCCGGGACGACCGTTCATGGCCGCAAACAGGGCTTCGGCGACGATTTCGGAGGCACGTTCGGCGTGGTCCAGGACCATCACGCGCTTGGCACCGGTGTCGAACCAGGCTTTGATGTCGAATTCCTGGAATGCTTCGCGGTCCCGGTGTGCGAAGGGGATCAGTCCTACGAAGAGGACCATAGGGGTTGAGTCCTGCCATGCGGTGTGCAGCCCGACGTGGGCGTTTGCTGCCCCGGGGCCGCGGGTTACCATTGCGATGCCGGGCGTCTGGTTCATCTTGCCGTCGGCTTCGGCCATGTAGGTGGCACCACCCTCATGGCGGCAGACGATCGTTTCAATGGGGGAGTCGTGGAGCCCGTCCAGGACGTCCAGAAAGCTTTCCCCTGGGACGACGTGCGCCCGCTTAATCCCATGCGCGACGAGCGTGTCTACGATTACATGCCCGGCGGACTTGAATGCGGCGGCTCCTTCGAAAAGGGGGGCCGGCTGTGACGATGCTAGGTCTGTCTGGGTCATCGTCGGCCTGCCAGTGACTTCAGGTTTCCGGTTGCAGCATCCTCATTGCGGCCCGTCCGTGGAACGTTGCTAACGGGCTGACAATCTGCGTTGCCGGATAACTTCATTTTGATTCCTTGTGTACGTTTTTCGGGGGACTTGTGGAGGCTTGCACGGCTGATCCGGTGCCAGGTTTCCGCAGGGATTCAGGGCGCCTAGGCTCTACGGATTCGACTACCGCCCGTGGCTCTCGGGAGTGCTGCTGGTCAGCCGGCGCGTGACTGTGCAAGAAAATTGCCTGCCTGTGCCATTGCTCTGGGCCACGCTTCTCATCTGGCTGAAGCGCGGCCGGGCGCTGCACGTTGCGGTGGCGGGAGCAGCGTAGTACCTGGGGTACCAAGCTGCTCCCGCCAACGTTTGTTAGGGCGATCAGACCTTGGCGGCAGCGGCGTTCATTGCGGCCGCTTCAGCTTTGGTCGGTTTGGTTTCTTTGGTGAAGAACAGTGCGATGACGCCCATCAGCGCAACGGCCATCATTACGAACGCTGGCATGGTGTTGTTGCCGGTTTCGGCAATCAGCCAAGCCGCAATGAGGGGGCCCGTGCCACCGAAAAGAGCTACACCAAAGTTGAACGGGATTGCGAAGCCGCTGAAGCGGACGTTGGCCGGGAAAGCTTCGGTGAAGTAGGTGGCGAAAGTGGAGTCGTTGAGGGAGAACGTCGCCACCAGCAGGATCTGCAGGGCCATTGCTGCGGCGAATCCGCCGCCGGTTCCCAGGAGCAGGAAGATTGGGTAGCTCAAGGTCAGGAAGATCAGTGCGCTGGCCATGAGGACGGTCTTGCGGCCGAACCGGTCGGCGAGGTACGCGCCGGCGTACAGGAAGGGGAGGTAGATCAGCAGTGAGGTTGTCATGATGCTGCTGGCTTCGAAGGCGGAGAGGCCTACTTCGACTTCGAGGTAGGTCTGCATGTAGCCGAGGACGAGATAGTAGCCTGTGGCGTTGATTCCCATGACCGCCAGGGTGCGAAGGAGTGGCTTCCAGTGTTTGCGAAAAACTACGAGACCGGGCAGTTTCGTGAGCTCTCCCTTTTCCTGGGCTTTTAGGAAGACAGGGGTTTCATGGATGCGGGTTCGGAGGTAAATGCCGATCAGCGTCATGGGTGCCGCGAGGAGGAACGGGATACGCCAGCCCCATTCAGCCATGGCGTCTGGCCCAAACTGCCCGTTGAGGAAGGTTGCCACCGTTGATGCTGCAAGGAATCCGATAGCGCATCCGATGGGTACGGCGCTGATGTAGCGTGCCCGCTTATCGGCCGGCGCGTATTCGGCGAGCATGACGGCGGCACCGGAATATTCTCCGGCTGTGCAGAAGCTCTGGAAAAGCCGCAGGATCACAAGGAGCACAGGTGCCCAGAAGCCGATGGTGGCGTAGCCGGGCAGCAGGCCGATGCACGTGGTTGCAATACCAATCCCGATGATGGTGATGGCAAGGGTGCGTTTCCGGCCGATTTTGTCTCCGTAGTGCCCCCAGAACAGGGCGCCGATGGGACGCATCGCGAAGGAGAGAGCGAACAGAGCGAAGGTCTGCACGAGCGCAACCGCGGGGTTGCCTGGGGGAAAGAAGACGACGGCGATAGTGGTTGCCAGGTACGAGTACGAGGCGTAATCGAAGTATTCAATGAAGGTGCCCACCGAGGCTGCAAAGAGCGGCTTCTTTGCCGCAGCCTGCGCCGGGGCAGTTGTTTGAGGTGTACTTGAGAGCATCACTCGTGTTCTTTCTGCAGGAAATCAAGGTCAAGCGGCGAAGCGGGCTCGAACGAGGAACGGGAAGCCACCTTGATTTGAGGATGTTGAAAAGATATTGCCGGAAGGTTTCCCGGTTGTCATGTGCGGCAACGACTGCCAATTTGCCGTAGGCAGAGGCTCTTCAGCCTGTGCAGGAATACAACTTGCGAGACGGAACTCCCGGGGTACGTGAGTCCAGAACCGAAGCAAACCTTTTGTCATCACTTGTGGGTGTGATCACAAATCATTGATCCGAGTGTGGCCCACCGCACCTGCAGCCGTCAAGAGCTGGCGGCATTTTCAATGTAAAAGTCTTGTTACAGGGGCTTTCCAAGGGCCAAGGACCCCCAAGTGATGTGAGCGCCGGAGGCGGTGCCTATGGACCCTTCTCGGCTCAAGGTCCCGTCCTTGACATATGTGATCACTAATCACATACTGAGTCGGTCACCAGGTCCGCCCGCCTGCCGTCGGTGGCGGGGCACAGCCGGAAATCTTTTCTCCTGCTGTCTGTCGCTGTCGCTTGGCAGGGGCATCACCTTTACCCAAGGTCTTTCAACTATTCGCGTCATTGCCCTGAAGCAGGGATCTCCGAGAGGACATCATGAACCAACCTTCCATCACCCACCCTGCAGTGTCTTCACAGGACCGAGTCATCGAGTTTGATGAGGGCCGGCATGCCAAAGCCCGTATCGGTTTTGTTCTTCTGGCTATGGAGCAAACGATTGAAAGCGATATGTTTCGTCTGGCACCCCCGGGGGTTGGAGTGCACTTCGCTCGGGCACCCATGGCCAACCGGGTCAGCGTTGAGACATTGCTTGCCATGGAATCCGGTATTGGTGATGCTGCCGCCACGATCCTCCCTGATGTCACGCTGGACGTGGCTTGCTACGCCTGTACGTCGGGAAGCGTAGTCATCGGTGAGGACAACGTGTTCGCCCAGTTGCGTCGCGGCGCCCCGGATGCAAAGCCCACGTCTCTTATCACGGGAGTCATCAATGCTTTGCGCGCCATCAACGCCAAGCGCATCACGATCGCAACCCCTTATCTGGATGAAGTGAATGTCATCGAGCGTGAGTATCTCGAGGAGCGGGGATTCGAGGTCCTCAACATTGAAGGGCTCAACATCGAAAATGATGAGGACATGGCCCGGGTAACACCTGCCTACTTGGCAGACTTCGCTGCCTCTGTAGATCGCGAAGACAGCGACGCGGTGTTTATCAGCTGCGGAGCGCTGCGCTCGGTGGAAATCATCGACACTTTGGAGGCACGGCTCAACAAGCCAGTCATTACCAGCAACCAGGCCATGATGTGGGACTGCCTCCGCACAGCCGGCGTCACCGACAGCGTCGAAGGCTACGGCACCCTGCTCCGGGACTTCTAAGTCTCCCGCCCACATAGCTGACCCTCTAAGACAGGAACGAAAACATGAACATCACCGTCATCGGAGGCGGCATCATCGGCCTGTGTTCTGCCTACAGCCTGAGCAAGGCAGGGCATGAAGTCACGGTAATCGACAGCGGAACCTGCGGCGCAGGAGCCTCCGAGGGAAACGCCGGCTGGATGGTCCCCGCGCTCTCCCAGCCTTTCAACGCTCCCGGTGCAATGAGCGACGCCATCAAGGCGATGCTCCACCCCGACAGCGCCATAAGATTCCAGACACTCCCCAGCATCGACTTCCTCAAGTGGGTAGCCCTCTTCTACCGGAACAGTTCACAGGCGAACTCCGCAGCCGCACGTCAAGCCCTGGTTTCCCTTAACGACCAGACCATCGAGCTTTTCGACAAGCTGCTTCTGGACGTCAAAGTCGAAGTCCACAACGACGGCTTGCTTTTGCCCTTCCGCACCCAGGCAAGCATGGAGGGATTCCTCGCCTCACATGCACAGATCCAGCAGGCCGGGTACGCGGGCCGGGCCGTCAACATCACACCGGAAACCCTCAGCACCATGGAGCCTGATCTCGCCCCTGGAATGGTGGGCGGCGTGCACCTGGTCGATGAAAAGAGCGTGCGGCCCGAATCATTCACGGCCGGCCTGGTTAGCTGGCTGCGTGCCGCGGGCGCCAAAATCCTGGAAAACTGCGCAGTCCGCAAGCTGGAAAGGACGACGGGCGGATGGTCCATCGAAACCGAAAACGGTACCCAGAAGGCTGATCAGGTTGTCGTAGCGGCAGGTGCTGCCTCCGCCCGCATTCTTCGAACGACCGGAGTCAAACTTGCCCTTGAACCAGGACGGGGCTGCAGCATAACTGTCACAGACGGTCCCGTACTGAACCGCCCGGTCAAGCTCGCCGATGTCAGGGTGGCATGCACACCCTTTGAGACCGGCACAAGATTTTCGGGGACGTTCGACTTCGCCGGCCACACCAGTTCTTCCTCCTTGGGCCGGATGAAGAGCGTGCTCCGGCACGCATCCCACTACTTCCCGGCCCTGGCTAATTTGCAGCCCACCGCTACCCAAGTGTGGAGCGGCTTGCGTCCGTGCACACCGGACAGCGTCCCCTACATCGGCGCAGTCCCTGACAAGCCCGGACTCCTGGTCGCGACCGGGCACGGCACCCTCGGTATGACGTTGGGGCCAGTCACCGGTGATGCGATTGCCGGCATCGTGGGCAACGAACCCATCCCGGCGCACATCCGTGCCTGCGCTCTGGACAGGCCTCAGCTCCGCCTCGTCTGAACCGAAGCCCAACACTTAAGACTTAGAAATCTTGCCTGGCAACAGGGATGAAAGGAACACCAATGAAAACCGATCTCAACGTTGAGCAAGACCTGAAAACGACACCGCTCATTCCCCATCAGCCGCACTTCACGATTGAGGAGTACCGCGAGCGTCTCCACAAGGTTCAGGACCGGATGGTACAGGCGGGACTCGATGCGCTACTCATCCATCAACCCGAAAATCTTGCCTGGCTGAGCGGAGTATGGCACGACGGATTCTTCGCCTACCACGCCCTCCTCGTACCCCAGCAGGGCGACCCGCACCTGGTCATGCGGGGGCTGGAGAACCCCGTGGCAGAAGAACTGTCATGGGTGGAGGACAGGCACCTGTACTTAGATGGGCAAGACCCCATTTTGTTCCTGAAGGAAGCGGTCGAAGAGACAGTCGGCGCTGAAGCCGTCATCGGCGTCGAATACGACTCGCATTACCTTTCGCTGGGACGCTTCGAGAGCATCCGCGCGGCGCTTCCCCGCGTCCGCTTCACACGCTCCCTGCAGATCGTCGAAGAACTGCGTCAGATCAAATCAGCCCGCGAAATGGACTACCTTCGTACCGCCGGCCGCATTGTGACCGCAGCCGTGGACGCTGGCCTGAGGGCCGTCCACGAAGGCGTCTCGGAGCTCGAAATCGCTGCCGAAATTGCGGCCGCCCAGGCACGCTCCGGGCACGACGGTTTCATGGGCGGGATGGGCGGCACCATCTGTTCAGGCTGGAGGACCGAACAGCTGCACGGACAGCAGACCGACCGCATTCTTGCCGCAGGCGACAACGTCCGGCTCGAACTGGGCGGAATCTACAAGCAATACTGGGCAAAACTGATGCGCTCCGCCGTCGTCGGCCCAGTAAGCAGCTCCGTTCTACGCGCAACCGACATTCTCCGGACAGCCCAGGACGATGCGATCAGCCGGATGGGCCCGGGAGTTCACGCCTCCGAGATCGCCAGCGCCTGCCGCCTTCCGATCCTCAACGCCGGCCTCGAAGAACGATACGACCGACGGGTCGGGTACGGGCTCGGTCTTCAATTCCATCCGACCTCCGGAGATTTCAGCCTCGATATCGACGCGCAATCCGACTATGTCCTCGCACCCGGCATGGTGTTCCACATGCTTCTCGGCGCCGGCGGCGCCGCGCTCAGCGAAACAGTCGTCGTAACGGAGTCAGGGCACGAAGTGCTTACCTCCACAGCCCGCGAAACGTTCTCCTGCCCCTAAACAGCGCGGAGGAAAGAGACCGAACCATGAAAAAACCCACCGTTACCGTCATATCCCTGGGCGGGACAATCTCATGCACACCGGCAATCGCCGGCGACGGAGTCGTCCCAACGCTGGGAGCCGCGGACCTTGTCCTCTCCCTCGGAACGGCTTCCGATGTGGACATCCAGCCCTTTACCTGGAGCACACGGGACTCGTCGGAAATCACCTTTGCTGAACTCGTGGACCTAGCGGCCGAAGTCCGTAAACAATTCGACGCCGGCTCACAAGGGGTCGTACTCACACAAGGCACCGACACCATTGACGAGTCAGCCTTCGCCCTGGACCTCCTCCTCGGCATCAAACATCCCATCGTCATCACCGGCGCCCTCCACAACCCCAGCCAGTCCAAATCAGACGGTCCGGCAAACCTCCAAGCAGCCCTGCAGGTGGCTGTCAGCCCGGAACTGCGGGACATTGGCACCGTCGTGGTGATGAATGATGAAATTCATGCAGCCCAATGGGTCCGTAAAAGCCATACGTCGAACTCGGCTGCGTTCCAGTCCCCTGGGGTTGGACCAATCGGTTGGATCGCCGAAAACCGCCCCGTCTTCGCCCTAAAACCAATCCATTCTCGGCAAGCACCGATCCACGATGCCACAGGCGCCGGAAACGTTGCCTTCATCACCGCCGTCATGGATGACACCCCGACGATTGTCGACTCCATCCTGTCCCTGGGCTACAAGGGGCTCGTAGTTGATGGGATGGGTGGCGGTCACGTCAGTGGCGGCTTCTCCGAAGCCCTGGCAAAAGCAGCACAATCGATTCCTGTTGTTTACGCCTCTCGAACCGGATCGGGCTCCGTACTCCAAAGCACCTACAGCTCACCAGGGGCAGAAGTCGACCTCATCAACCACGGCCTCATACCAGCAGGCTCACTTCCAGGCCTCAAGGCCCGTATCCTCCTCACGCTCCTGATCCGCAGCGGCGCGACCCACACCGAGATTGCGGACGCTTTTGCAGCACATGGAAGATATCTCTCGCGTCCCGCCCATCACCTGAACCCGGAGTCAAACTATGCGTAACCTTGTCAACCACAACAGCGAAAACAGCCAACCATACGCTGACGTGGCAATCGGCGGCGGCCTCATCTTTACCAGCGGCCAGATCCCCACCTCGGCAGACGGAACAACCCCGGAAGCCTTCGGTGACCAGGTCAAGCAGACCTTGGAAAACCTCGAACAGACTCTCAAGCTCGCAGGAGCGGGGCTGGGCGACCTCTTGAAGGTCACGGTGTATCTGGCATCACTGGACGACTTCGCCGAGTACAACAGGATCTACACCGACAAGCTCACACACGCCGGCCTGCCGACACGAACTACCGTCGAAGTCAGCAGGTTCAGAGGTACGAAACGCATCGAACTTGAAGCAGTCGCCGTCGCTCCTGCAGCTGGTTAACGGAAGAACGAAAAAAGATCGCCCAGGTTGGATCCAGATACCCCTTTCGGCGGGCCGGAAGATCGGTCCGAAAGGGGTTCTTCCACGGCAAACGTGATTTGTGATCAAACCGTCGCTTGGATATCATTAGCCGTCTAGACGGAGAGCGGTAGGGTGATTTGGCAGACCCAAATCGCAGACGTTGCGCATACTGCTAGCGGGTAACCTCTTACACCGCCAGCGTTCACTCCTGGATATAGCGGATGGAGCAGACCATGGCCCAAGCGGATCTCATCGTCACCCCCACTTTGGTGGCAGACCAAGTCTTCGACGTCCTGCGCAGCAGGATCCTCACCGGAGACCTGGCCGGCGGCTTCCCTCTACGGGTTCGCGATGTCGCGGCCATGGTGGGAACCAGTGTCATGCCGGTCCGGGAAGCGATCCGCCGCCTGGAGGAAGCCGGACTGGCCACGCGCATCCCGCATAAAGGGGCAGTGGTCCGAAAATTCAGCGTAAGCGAACTAATCCACATCTACCAGGTCCGCACTTTACTGGAAGTGCAGGCCGCGCAGCGAGGCGCCGCAAGGGTTACCGACCAGGATCTCGTAAAGATGCAGGCAGCCTGCGACCGGATGCTCCTGGCAGTCGCTGAGGAAAGGGTCTCGGACGCACTGGATGAGGACGAAGTAATTCATCGCACACTGTACAACGCTGGCGGTAACCCCGTTCTCACGAACGTCATAGATACCTTGTGGCTGCAATGCCGGCCCTACAAGGTGATGGGCGCAGCAGAAGCTATCGCCAACGATGATTCATCTCTCTGGACCTCACAACAAGCCATTGTCGACGCCGCGAAAAGCAGGGACGCTGACGCAGCTTCCGAGCTCATTGACCAATCACTTGCCAGTGCCCTCCAACGCCTTGAAAAACGTCTCATTCCCTCCGATGCTTCCGAGCATGAACGGGAATCGATAGCCGAGGCGGGATAACACCGGCATGACCCGACAACCAGGCCAAGTAGTTATTGGGACGCGTAGCTCTCCGATGGCGATGGCTCAGGCCGAGCTCGTCCGCTCGCAAATCCTCAGCCTTGACCCCAGTTTGACGGTGACTTTCACTCCCGTGAAGACGACGGCAGACCTTTGGCTCGGGGACCTTTCCACCATCGGAGGAAAAGGGCTCTTCACCCGCCAGATCGACCAGATGCTGATGGATAACCACGTAGACGTAGCGGTTCATTGCGTCAAAGACATCCCGGGCGACGAGATGCTTCCTGAAACACTAATGTCCGCAGCTTTCCTCAAGCGGGATGATGTTCGAGACGTCTTAGTAACAACGTCAAAGCTCGGGCCATCGTTGAACGACCTACCGCCCAACGCGCGGATCGGAACCTCATCTGTCCGCCGCCGCGCTCAACTTCTAGGCATACGTACTGACCTGGACATCTCACCTCTACGGGGCACCCTTGGAACCCGGCTACAACGCCTTGCCAGCGACGATGCTGAAAGCCCTGACGCGATCATTGTGGCGGCTGCTGGACTACACCGACTAGGCATCCTTGACAGGACTTCGAGCTACTTCAGTACCGACGAAGTACTTCCTCCTGTGGGCGCGGGTGCACTCGTCGTTCAATGCCGGCGCGATGACCCGCTCCAGGAACTACTGGCAAAACTCGATCACCCACAAACACGCCGGGAAGTCGAGGCAGAACGAGCAATGCTTTTCGGCCTTCAAGGACACTGCAACTCTCCAATCGCAGGATTCTGCCACACCACACCTGACGGCCAGCTCAAATTGACCGGGCGCGTGTTCTCAAGCGACGGCGCAACATCAATTGAAAGCCAGTCGTCCGCTCAACCTGATCAAGCTCCCGCCCTTGGCACCAAAGTAGGGAACGATCTGCTGGCTCTGGGTGCAAAGCTTCTAATTGACCACCCCTGAGTGTTCAGCCAATTTGAACTGAAATGTGCAACGGAAGAGCATCATCGGCGCGCCCCGACCTCGTTGCTCCCTTGCTCCTTGCAAAGAGCCGATAACGGATATTCCGTCAAGCTAGGGCGGCGAGGAGCGGCGGGGGAGCGGACTATTCATTCCTCCAAGTCAGGCCGAGCATCCGGAAGGCGTTCTTGATCGCATCGCTGTCGTGGTGCAGTTCCGCGGGCTTGGCGTGCGTTAGCTTCGGGCTGATGTAAGGGTCGCCCGGCCGTTCGAAGATTGCCCAGAGCCTCAGGTCGTCGCCATGGCGGGACGCGAAGGTAACCCCGTCGAGTTCTGTTGTCTCGTAGATCCAAGCGGCGATTGCCTGGGTCAACCGGCGCGGCCGGGCATCTTTTAGGGCTGCGGCGTCCAGATCTAAAAGTCCAAGGCCGAGAGCCAGCCCGATGAACTGCGGATGGAGGACAGCGATGGACCGGGAGTCCGTCACGGCGCAGTAGGTACCGGTAAGTTCGGCTGATGTCGCTGCACGGGCGTCAAGCCATTCCCGGGGCACCTGCCCGGATACCAGTGTCGGGTGCAGCACCGCATCTTCGTCATCCTCGACGATCTCGTCCAACTCCGTTGCCAGCCTCGCGTCACGGCGGAAGGCGGCGAGCACCTCGAGCAGGCATGCCCTCAGGCTGGAGCCGGCGTAGACGGTCCGGAAGTTTCCGTGCAGGTCATCCCAGCGGCCGGGGAACCTGCCATCGGTTGCCCACTCCCAGCCACTCCACGCCCAAGGATCCGGGCGGAAACCAATGCGCCATACCCGGGTGTCAGCAGTGGTTGTTGCCAGTTGTCGATCGTCTACCACCCGTCAGCCTGCTGCCGCGAATGCCCTGGCAGCGGCAAGGACCGCCTGTGCTGCGTCATCGACTTGCCCGTCGCGCAGTAGTCGCGCTGGCGGCACGTCGTCCAGTTGGGGGTTCATTCCCTGGAACCACGCTTGAACCACGGAGCGGGAGTCCCGCTCAGCCAGCAGAGCTGCGACGTGGTAGGCATGACGCAGCCGGGTCATGACCTCGGCTGACGGTTTCCGCTCACCGTCGGCCCACTGACGCACGGCTCGGGTTTCCTTGACCGAGCCGATATAGGCAACGAGCTTCGCCCCCAGGATGTCCCGCAGGTCCCGGACCAGTTCAGGCTCGGAAAGCCGAATGGAATCCTGGTGCGCTTTCAGCCCTCCACGGGCTCCTGCAACGGCTGTCATGCTTTCATGGTGTCATGGAACAGCAGTATGTTTCAACGGTCCAATCACACCTCGAATCACAGGTTGGAACGCAGAAAATGGAGAGCTGGTCCTTCCGCCGCTTCGAGTGGTGGCGTCAGGATAGTACGAGATTTCGTTTTATTGACGGTGGCTCATGATGTTCTTAGATCCAACACTGACAGTCAGAGGGGCCGGAAACTGAGGTGCACTGGTCCGAGAATCATCGAAATAGTCCCAAGAATGGGGGCAGGATGGAACTCGCCTGGCGAAAAGGCCGACGATTCACCTCTTGATGCCTGGCAGGGTGCCCGAGAACCAGACCGGAGCGCCACAGACGGGGCGAGTCTTCCCTTGCCAGCGCACCCCGACGTCAAGTTGGGGTGTGCTCTTCAATGACGAGACGGCCTCGGAGCTACACCATCCGGACGCCATGGGTGGGAGCCGCTGGTCGTCGAAGCTTGAGTGCTCAGATCTAGTTTCCCCCCGACACGATCGCTGTCAGTTCCAGATACGGCGAATGTACGTTCCTGGTTGTTGTTCTACAACGCGCCGGCTGTGGGCTCCGTCCTGCATCAGCCACAGTAGAGATCCGTCGGCCATGACAGCTTCGACCCGCCCGCGGTCGGTCACGCTGCCGTGAGTGTGAACTTCGACGTCCTGGTTGGTCAGCACAGTCCAGTCGTCAACAGGCTGCCACGGTGCGAAAGAGGGGGTGTTTGTTTGGTCTTGATTCGGCGTCGTGCTTGTTTGCATGTCGTCCTCGAGCTTCATTGCAGCAGACGCTGAGCAGCTTTGTGACGGGGAGCATAGCGTTCGCGAATAGTGTTTGTCTTTTGAGTGTTAGCCGAACAGGACGGCCGCTTCGTCGTAACGCTTCTGCGGGACGGTCTTGAGCTGACCCAGAGCTTCATGGAAGTTGACGTGCTGGATGTCCGTTCCCTTTAGGGCCACCATGGTGCCCCAGTAGCCTTCAACGACGGAGTCGATGGCCGCCATCCCGAGGCGGGTGGCCAGAACCCGGTCGAAGGCGGAGGGGACGCCGCCGCGCTGGATATGGCCCAGGATGGTGGCGCGGGTTTCAATGCCAGTCCGGGCTTCCAGCTCAGGTGCGAGCTGCTCGGCGATGCCGCCCAGGTGGGGACGGCCGAAGGTGTCCAGGCCACGCTCGGAATAAGCCCCGTCCATATGTTCGGGAATGAAGCCTTCTGCGACGACCACCAGGGGTGCGCGGCCACGGTGGTGGGCTTCCTTTACCCATTGGGTGATCTGGTTGATGCTGACTTTTTGTTCGGGGATGAGGATGGCGTGGGCGCCGGCGGCCATTCCGGCGTGCAGCGCGATCCAGCCCACGTGGCGGCCCATCACTTCGGCGATCATGCACCGGTGGTGGGACTCGCCGGTGGTCCGCAGCCGGTCGATGGCCTCGGTAGCGATCTGCACGGCGGTGTCGAAACCAAAGGTGTAGTCAGTGGCGTCGAGGTCGTTATCCACGGTCTTCGGAACACCGACGATTTTCAGGCCGACGTCAGTGAGGCGCTTGGCCGCGGCCAGGGTACCTTCACCGCCGATCGCGATCATCGCGTCGATGCCCAGGCGGTCCATGTGGGCCTTGATGACCTCGGGGCCGCCGCCGTTGTCGAACGGGTTGGTGCGCGAGGTGCCCAGGATGGTGCCGCCCTGCTTGGCGATGCCGCGGACCATGGTGCGGGGGATGTCGATGATGTCGCCCTCCACCACGCCGCGCCATCCGTCGAGGAAGCCGACGAACTCGTGGCCGTGGATGGCGATGCCTTTCAGCACGGCGCCGCGGATGACCGCGTTCAATCCGGGGCAGTCGCCACCGCTGGTGAAGATTCCAATTTTCATGCGTAATTCCTAGAGTTGCCGTGTTGGAAGGGGGTTCATCAGAAAAGCCCGATACAGCCATAAGGCTGATTCGACTTATCGCCTTCTCGTATTACCAGGTAGTTTGTTCGTAGCTCATGCCGTAGGGAACATCGGGGTCGAGGCTTACGATGACAGTCCCCGGAGCCGTCCGGGTCACCCGAATTCCCTGCCTCCGATATCTCGCGCAAACAGCGAGTTTTTGGACGACGGCCTCGACGGCTGCATCCAAACGGGTTCGTGTGTGCACATGAACGGTGATGGAATCGTGTTGGGTGCGTTCGTGCTCGTGGAAGTCCGTGCAGGTGGAGTTCTCTGTCTGCATTTATCCACTGCTCCTACAGTTCATTTCGGCGGGATATAAAGCCTTGGGGGTTGTTTTTCTGCCACCGCCAGTGGTCTTCACACATCTGGTCCACGGTCTTGGTGGTGGACCAGTTCAGGTCAGCCAGAGCGGAGTTGGAGTCGGCCCAGAATGCGGGCAGGTCTCCCGCGCGGCGGCCGGTGATCTCGTAGGGGATGGGCCTACCCACCGCCTTTTCGAACGAGCGCAGGACCTCCAGGACGGAAGAGCCCTTGCCGGAGCCGAGGTTCCAGCGGAAGACGCCGGTAGTTCAGCGTCGCGACGTGTCCTTCGGCGAGGTCCACCACGTGGATGTAGTCGCGCAGGCAGGTGCCGTCGGGGGTGTCGTAGTCGCCACAGAAGACCATGAGCTTCTCTCGGCGGCCCACGGCCACCTGGGCGATGAACGGGACCAGGTTGTTGGGGATACCCTGCGGGTCCTCGCCAATCCGTCCGGAGGGGTGTGCGCCCACCGGGTTGAAGTAGCGCAGCAGTGCGATGTGCCAGCGGGAGTGGGCGGTTCCGAGGTCGGAGAGGATGTCCTCGATCTGTTCCTTGGTGCGTCCATAGGGGTTGTTGGCGCCGATCTCCATCGTTTCCACGTAGGGGATGGCGTTGTGTTCGCCGTAGACGGTGGCAGAGGAGCTGAACACGATGGAGCGGACGTCATGCCGGTCCATGGCGCGGATCAGGTTCAACGTGCCCACCAGGTTGTTGTAGTAGTACTTCAGCGGCTCCTGCACCGACTCGCCCACGGCTTTGAGCCCGGCAAAATGGATGACCGCATCGATGCCGGCGCCGGCGAAGACATCCTCGACGGCGGCTTCGTCGACCAGGTCAACGTGGTGGAACTCCGCGGTCTTGCCGCTGAGTTCAGCCACGCGACGCAGTGACTCCTCGCTGGAGTTGACCAGGTTGTCGATGACGACCACGTCGTGGCCGGCTTCCTGCAGGGACAAAACAGTGTGGGAAGCGATATAGCCTGTGCCGCCTGTAACCAAGATTTTCATGAGCGAGTGTGGGTTGGGTTTGCAGGTATCGCTTCGATGTTCCAGCTCGCGGTATGACTTTGCCCCGGGAGGAGGACTATGAGGTCTGTCCTGGTGTTGAAGGCATTAGGCGGACAGGTCATTGGTTCTACCGCCAGGCCGGCTCTGCTGGATTCCACATCTGGAAGGTCGGCTGTGTGTATCTGAACCCAGGGACAGTCCCGGCCCCATGTCATCGAAGTTCCCGACCCGTCCCATGTCGTCAGGCGTGCAGTTGAGTAGCCCTCATCGTCACGTACAAGGTTGGTAAAGGCATGGTCTAGTGTTGTGGAACCGATAGGTCGGGGGGACACAAAGTCGTAGCGTCGATCATCGGAAACGTCGCTTACTCTTGCCAGGCCAGCAACCCATGGAGCGCATGGCCCCGGCTCGGTTCGTTGATACCGAGCTGGTATTCCACGCCTTCGAATTCATACCGACCTGCGATCACGCTGTTGGGCCAGGGGCCAAGACTGCACCTCGGTAGGCGGGGCGGACCTGATGTTCCGAAAAGGGGAGAATCAGGTCTCTGCCGTTGTGGCGCAAGGAGCGCAACGTTGCACCTACGCTGGCTATTTCGGCGGTGTAGGGGCCGTAGCGCAGCGTGGTCTGTCGATCCGAGATCGGGACGGTATCGGTGCTCGTCCTGGGCATTACGAGGCTGGTCATTTAGGGGCCCCCAGGCGGAAAGTGAGCGTTCGTGCCTCCGGCGCCAACGCTGACTCGGGCCAAACATCCGGGCCACACGAGCGGGTGCCGAGCCCGTGCTGAGCCGCATCGAGGTATAGCCATGAGCGCGTGGCAAGAGGCAGCTCGTGCGGGTGTCCAGCTGCGGCCAGCTCCTGGGCCGTGTAGCGGCTCAAGGTGAAGCCCGGCAGGCGGCCCCGTGCATCCGGGAACGCGTCGAACCGTACCCACGGTTCTGAGCCCCGGAGCAGGCTGAGCGAACGAAGGCCCCCGCGGTGACCGGTCTCCTGCGGCCGCGCGTATGGCACGGCGAGCTGATCGATCCCGGCGGCGTACCGTCCTACATGTGCAGCTTCGAGGCTGTCCGGGTAGGACTCGTGTGGGCCCAGCCCGAACCATGACGCTGCGTCCACGTGAGTGGGTAGCCCGAACCGGACCCCGACGCGGGGCCACACGCCGCCCCAATCGGAGGACGGAAGAATGTCCACCCGCAGCCACAGACCTTCGGAATCGAGGATCCATTGCTCCTCGACGGTGACGGTGCGGACCTGGTCCGCCGCGGCGTACCGGGTGCGCACACGGAGGGCCCGTTCACCGAGCACTTCGACTGCCTCAACGCGCCCGTGCAGCCGGTCCAGTCCGGCTTTGTACCAGCGTGCTGCCGACGACGGCCCGGGAGCTCCTACGCCGGGGATTCCGTCTGCGTCTGGTGCCCAGGGGTCGGTGTCGATGTATCCACCCCGGGATTCGCCGCGGTCATTGTCCGTGGGAGCCCGGAACAGTTCAAGGCGGGGCCCATCGACAGGGAGGCCCGCGAGTGTAACGAGTCGCCCTTGATCGAAGACTGCCGGTCCGAGCTCCAGGAGCCCAGCGCTTTCCCCTTGCCGCCAAGCTCGGCCCGGGAGCCCGGCAGCGAACGGCAGCGGGCGCGTCGCGGATAACGCGAGGCGGCCCTGCGCCGAGGCGACTTCGTGCCCGGAAGGCGCCCACCCGGCATCCTGCGCGAGGACGGCCTCGACGGTCACCCATACCTCTCCTGTGCATCCTTCCGCGGACACTGGCAGGGGCACTGAGGCCGAAGCGCCAGGGGCGAGAGGACCGCCGTCGAGCCCATCGACGGTGAGCTCACCGGAGGCGACTGGTTCGCCGTTATCTTCAAGGCGCCAGCGGAAGACCAGGTCTCCCAGATCAGCGCTGTGTCGCAGGTTTGCCACCCGGACCAGGGGCTTGCCGCCCGGCTCGAGCCCTTCAAAGGTAAGTCCCACTGGCGCCACGGCGGCCTTGAATTCATACAGTCCCGGAGAGGGGGTCGAGTCGGAGAGGATGAGGCCGTCGAGGACGAAGTTGCCGTCATGGATTTCCTCGCCGAAGTCGCCGCCGTAGGCGAAGTATTCGGTGCCATCCGCGGTACGGGCGGCGATACCGTGGTCGCGCCACTCCCACACGAACCCGCCGTGCAGCCGCGGGTATTTCGTAACCAGGTCCTCATACAGCGATATGTTCCCGGGCCCATTGCCCATCGCGTGGACGTACTCGCACAGAACAAACGGCTTGCTCCGCTGCCGTGCCCCCTCGGCAGGGGAACAGCCCAGCAGCGGCGTGGTGTCGCCGTCGCGCCCAATCGTCTCCACCTCGGGCAGGGTCGCGTACATGCGGGAGTACACGTCGGTGTACGCGCCAGCGTAGTCATTTTCGTAGTGGACGGGCCTGCCCGCATCCCGTGCGTGCACCCATGCCGACATGGCGGCGAGGTTCTGCCCTGTGCCGGACTCGTTGCCGAGGGACCACATGACGATTGAGGGGCGGTTCTTGTCCCTCTCCACGGTCCGTTCGATCCTGTCAAGGAATGCCTCGCGCCACAGTGGCTCGTCACTCGGGTTCCGGGCCCAGCCGTGCCGCTCGAACCCGTGAGTCTCGAGGTCGCACTCGAGGATGACCCAGAAGCCCACCTCGTCTGCGAGTTCGAGCAGCCTTGGGTGGGGTGGGTAGTGGCTGGTACGGATGGCATTGACGTTGGAGCGCTTCATGAGCGCGAGGTCCTCGCGGGCGAAGTCTTCATCGAAGACGCGGCCGAGCGTGGGGTGGGTCTCGTGGCGATTGACACCGTGGAACACGACCTTGCGTCCGTTGACCAGGAACTGGTCTCCAACGATTTCTACGGTGCGGAAGCCGATCCGCAGTGACACAGTTTCGGTCTTGCTCGCCACCGTCGTGTCGTAGAGCCGTGGGGTTTCGGCGGTCCAGGGTTCGACGGCAGAAACTGCCACGGGTGCAACATCGGCGGGGTTAGCCCACTCGACGTCGATGCCGAGCTCGGGTACGCGGAGGCGAACAGGGTATGAGGACGGCGTCGCCTTAACTTCCGGTTCTATAATCCCGGCCCCGTCGTTGTAGCCGGTCCTGAGCCAGATGTCCTCGATGCCGCCGGCCGGGCGGGACAGGAGGGTCACTGACCGGAAAATTCCAGGGAGCCACCACTGGTCTTGGTCTTCGAGGTAGCTGGAAGCGGACCATTGATGGACGCGGACTGCGATCGTATTGGTGCCAACGCTGACGGCGTCGGTGACGTCGAACTCCTGGGCGAGGCGACTGCCGGCGCCCCACCCGATTTCTGTGCCGTTGACCCATACCTTGTACCGGGATTCGACGCCGTCGAAGCGCAGGACGATGCGGCCGCCGCCGGCTGAGTCGTTGGTCTTCCAGTCGGCGGGCAGTTCGAACGTGCGGCGGTAGTCTCCGGTGGGGTTCTCGTCGGGGACGAACGGCGGGTCGATGGGGAAGGGGAACTGCACGTTGGTGTAGATCGGGCGGCCGTACGATCCGTCGCCCTGAAGCACCCAGTGGGAGGGCACGGTGAGCGACTCCCACGTAGTGTCGTCGTACTCTGCGGCGGCCATCGCGTCTGCGGCTTCCCCCCGGGGCAAGACCCCCCGGCCGCCGGGCGTTCCGGGGACTCCGTTGAGGAGCCGGAATCGCCATTGCCCGTCGAGGGACAGGGACGGGGCGTCGGTGTGAAGCCAGGAACGGGCCGGTACCCGCCGTCCTTCTCCCGGGCCCGGGTCGGTGACGTAAGCGGTGGAGGCTGTTGCCTCCGCTGGGTGCGGGATCATTTGACGGCTCCTTCTGTGAGGCCTCCACGCCAGAAACGCTGAAGGACGATCATGGCGATGGCCAGCGGGATGACAGACAGCAGTACGCCGCCGGTGGTCAGCTGGTAGAACTCGGGGAGTCGGTCGGCCTGGCTAAGCCAGTTATTCAGACCGACTGTGATGGGGAACAGTTTCGAGTCGGAGAGCATCACGAGCGGCAGGAAGTAGTTATTCCAGATGCCCACAAGCTGGAACAAGAACACCGTCACGAGGGCGGGAGTGAGAACGCGCAGTCCCACGGAATGGAAGATACGCAGCTCGCCCGCACCATCGATGCGGGCAGCCTCCAACAATGCCGGATCCACGGTTGCCTGCGCGTAGACCCGGCACAGAAACAGGCCGAACGGCGAAACGAGGGAAGGTAGCAGGACGCTCCAGTACGTGTTGGCGATACCGAGCTGGCTGAAGAACAGAAACAGGGGCAGGGCCGTGGCGGTGCCGGGGACGAGAACGCCGCCGAGGATGAGCCCGAAGATGAAACTGTTGCCCCGGAAGTTGTATTTGGCCAGGGCGTAACCGCCTGCGGCGGCGAAGTACGTCGCGGCGAGTGCGCCCACTCCTGCATACAGAATTGAGTTGAGGAACCAGCGCACGAAGATGCCGTCCCCGTAGGCGAGGACGTTCGCCAGGTTGTCCCACAATACAAAGTGCGGGGCGAACAGGAACCCGTTGGTGGCGAAGAGGTCACCGCTGGTCTTTGTCGCGGCGACCACCACCCAGTAGACCGGGACCAGGAAATAGAGCGCTGCGACGACAAGCAGCCCGGTGACGAGAATGGTTGTGGAGCCGGGGCGCCGGCGACGGGTCACAGGCGGCTTCTCGGTGATGTTCTGCGGCTGGCTAAGGGTGGGGGTGGCAGCAGTCATGAGGACTTCCTGTTCGTGAACCGGAGGAAGGTGAAGGAGAGGATGAAAGCCGCGAGGGCGATGAGCACGGCCTGGGCGGCGGCGACGTTGTAGTCGTTGTACGCAAAGGCAGTAGTGTAGGCGGACAGGTTCGGGGTGTACTGGCTATTGACGGCCGGCGCAACAGTCTGGAGGACTTGGGCCTCGGCGAACAGTTGAAGCGTGCCGATGATGGAAAACACCGTGGTGAGCACGAGGGCGGGCCGGATGAGCGGCAGCTGGATTGTCCACGCGACCCGGAGAGGTCCGGCACCGTCCACGCGCGCAGCTTCATAAACCTCACTGGGAATTGCCTTGAGCTGGGCTATGACGATCAGCATGTTGTAGCCCGTGTAGCTCCACGTAACGATGTTGGCGATGGACCACAGCACGGTATCCGGGCCAAGGAAGTTCACGGTGAGGCCCACAGACCCGGCCGCGTCCACCAGCGGGCTCAGGCCCGGGACGTAAAGAAACGACCAGAGGATGGTCGCGATGACACCCGGCACGCCGTAAGGCATGAAATACGCGGCGCGGAAGAAACCGGGCCACTTAGCCGAGGCTGACTCCAGCAGGAGCGCAAGAACCGTACAAAGGGCGATCATGACAGGGACCTGGACCATGCCGAAGAGCAGCACCCGGCCGATCGAGGCGACAAAGCTTCCGTCTCCGAGTGCGCGGGCATAGTTTTCGAAACCCGCAAACCCGGAGTGGACGCCCATTTCGCCGAAGAGGCCACTGCGGGTCACTTTTGTGAAGCTTGAACCGACCGCAGCGATGATCGGGAAGATGAACGTGAGGGCGAAGAGTGCCAGGAAGGGTGCGAGCAGGATCCAGGGTGCGCTGGTGACGGCACGACGCTGTTGCCTTGCCCGGTCACGGCCCTCCCGCCTAGGTACTGCCGGATGTGCTGTTTCTGCCGCGGTGCTCATGCCTGCTCCTTCCTAATCGTCAGGCCCTTGTTCCTGAAGGCGGTCATGATCTGTTGCTCGGCAGCCACTACGGTGTCGACGAAGCTCGTGCCCGATGCCTTACGACGAAACCCGTCGCTCAAAATGTTGAAGGACTGCGTGGTGACGGGCCACCAAGACCAGTCCATGTTCTGCGACTTACTCGCTGGCACGATGACGTTCTGGTTGTAGTTTTGCCCCCCGAAAAAGTCGGATGGCTTCTCACGCGTGGCACCGATCATGCCCGGCACGGGCGACCATCCGATGCCACTGTTGGCGATCTCGGCGTCGATGCCGGCCTGAGTGGACGTCATCCAGACAGCGAACTCAAGGGCCTCGCGGGGGTGTTTGCTGTTAGCCAGGACAGCCGCGGTAGACCCGCCAAGGTAACTCGACCCATATCCCGTTGAGTCCCAGATGGGCATGGGCGCCACACGCCACTTTCCAGCTCCGCCGCTGACGCTCTGTACGAGCGCATCGGCCCAGCTGCCGCTCGTTAGCGAGGCGAGCTCCCCGCTCGAGGCCGCCGCGTACCAGCCGGGAGTAAAGGGGCCGTAAGCGGTAGTAACGATGCCGTCATCGATGGCCCGGTCAAAGAACCGCGCGACCTTCAGCGTTGAATCGTCAGTCATGTTGATGACCCATCCATCCTCGGCTGGACGCAGCCAGCGGGCACCAGCCTGCGCGGCAAAAGACACGAAGTAGGAGGTGTCCGCGAGGGAGAAACAGTCGATATAAGCGTCGACACTGCGCAGCTCCTGCCCGACGGCTGCCCACTCCTCCCACGTCGCTGGGGCAGAGGCGCCTATCTTAGCCAAGACGTCCGGGCGGTAGAACGTGGCCATTGGCCCCGAATCCTGGGGGATGCCGTAGACACCCCCGGAGAAACTCACCTGGCTCCACAGTGCGGGGTCGTAACGGTTCGCATAGTCACGGGCACCGTAGCGCGAGAGATCCACGAGCCCGTTGACGAGCATGAACTCGGGGACCGTGCGCATTTCAACCTGCGCTAGGTCAGGGCCGCCGCCGGCCGCTAGCGCGGCGTAAAGCTTGGAGTACCCGCCGCGGTTGCCGCTGGGGATCCATACGGTCTCGACCTGGACGTTCGGGTGGCTGGCGTTCCAGATGTCAGCAACCTTCTGGACGTTCTTGAGCCAGGACCAGTACGTGAGGGTCACTTTCTCACCGGCACTGGCGGCAGGAATTGCAGGTGCGGTATTGACGGAAACAGTTCCCGGAGTGGCGCATCCGGTGAGAAGGGCGAGGGCGGAGGCGCCGAGCCCACCGCAAAGGAGTTGTCGTCGTGTCAAAGATGGCATGAGTCCCACTTCGTTATGGTCAGCGCCGCGGACGCGGCACCGGAGCCGGATGGCCCGACGTGACAAGGCTAACATGAAACCCGAGTGAATGCTCGGGTTTCGTGAAATTAGACTGGATTCCATGACTAAGAAGGCGAACGCACGCTCAGGACCGCGCGGCCCCTACGCCAAGACCGCCGAGCGTCAACGGCAAATTCTTGAAGCTGCGGTAGAGGTCTTCGGGTCACGGGGTTACAACGGCGGCAGTATCCAGGACGTTGCGGACCGGGCAGGGATTAGCCAGACGACACTCCTGCACCATTTCCCCACCAAAGCCCAGCTGCTTGTTGCGGTGCTCGAGTACCGTGACCGGATATCTACGAGCACCCCGGGAACACGGGAGCGGTTTGCCGAAACCATCGTGCGGCAGGCGGAGCACAATGAAGGGCTTCCCCACCTCGTAGAGCTCTACTCCGTACTCTCCGGGGAAGCCACAACTGAGGACCACCCCGCCCGTAACTACTTCGTCCAGCGCTTCGCCCGCCTCCGGAAGGAATACAGCGGGGAACTGCGGTATCTGGCGAGCATTGGCCGGCTCAGGCCGGGCGTCGACCCTGATGTCGCGGGACCTACCATCGTGGCTCTATGGGAAGGAATTCAAACCGAGTGGCTCCTCAATCCTGACACCGTGGACGTGCCCGGCATCCTCAAGGGCTACCTCGATCTGATCCTTGTGCCGGAGGAAAACGCAGGATGGTCATCTGGCGCCACCGATAGGGTCCACGCAAAAAGCCGTCCGTAGCCATCGGGTCGTGCCCGATGGAACAGAAACCCTAGGAGCGTCCGCTACACACCGCGCCCATCAACTTCGGCGTCAGAATAGGGCGAAATTCGGTTTCATTGACAGTCGCTCCATGATGCTCTCAGAAGCCAACCTGACATGAGGAGCGGCAGGAAACCCGGGTGCAGTGCACCGAGAATCATAAAATGGTTCAAAAATCGGGGCCTTATGGAAATTTCTTGGGCCGGTCTTTGGGGTGATACCTCTTGCAGCTCTACAGGTACCTAGGAACAGTCCTGAACTCGCCGACGGGCGAATCGTCGCTGGCCAGGCGGCGGCGACGTCAGGTTGGGTGTTGCCTATTCACACGAGATTCCGGACCTAATGTCACTTCCAGAAGCCGCCTGCACTTAATCTCAGAAGCTGATTGCACCATCACGGACCAGCACCAGCCTCAGTCGGTACTGGCCGGCCGCTGCGTGGAGCGTGATGCTATCTGCTCAGCAAGGTGTTGTCCTCGGGTTTCCGCGGTGATGCCGGTGCTGTCGGAGAGGAAGTAGACAGGGCAGAGGTCCCCGCTGGTCATGCTCTTTCCGTTGCTGCTGTGCGGATGTGGTAGCGCAGCCGTCCGTGGCTGGGGTCTTCACGCCGGTGCCGGTTATGCCAGGGGTGGAGCGCGGACCAGGTCATACGGTAGGCGCGGGTACCTTTTAGTTGCTTTGGTTCCACCCACACCTCGTATCCTTCAGCGACTTCGATGAGTATGCGGCCTGCCAGCCCGTCGGCGGCGATCCAGAGGGCGGAGGAATCGGGCATGACGTCCTCGACGAGTCCTGTGCGGATGGGGGTCCCGTTTTTTCGGACTTCCACGACGGCGCCGAGGAGGGTGTTCCAGGTGTCATGGCGGAAGACGGTCATGGGGGTGCCTTTCGTTTCTGCGGCGGTGGGGAACGCGTGGGGCGCCGGCACTGCGGGGGCACGGCCTGGATCGCGGCCGGGCCCCCGTCGTCCGCGGGTCTTAGCGGGCGATGATGACGTCGAGTGTGCGGGGGCCGTGGACTCCCTCGACGCGTTCGAGTTCGATGTCGCTGGTGGCGCTGGGGCCGCTGACCATCGTTAACGGTCTGGTGCCGTCGATCCGGCGCAGCGCTTCGGGCAGGATCCCGGCGATGTCGGCGACTTCCACAACACAGATGTGGTGGTCCGGGACGAGGGTAATCGCGCGGCGGCCCTGGTTGGGGCTGCCGTCCAGGATGATCGTCCCCGTTTCGGCGACAGCCACGGCGCTGCCGGTCACGACGGCGTCGATGCCGTCGAGCTCGGCGACGCTCAGTGGCGCGGTCATCGAGTCCAGGCGTCGCCGGCTGTCCTGTTGGAGTTCAAGTCCGGTGAGCCAGTCGGCGTCCAGCCCGGCGGGCACGACGTAGCTGCCGGCCTCGGCCAGGAGTTCTGCAATTTTCATCGGGACGTCCTCGGTGTCCACGATGCAGACCCGGGCTTTGTAATCGATCAGGCGGTCCACCAGCAGCTCGATCAGCTCGGCTTCGTCCAGCTGGGACGAGGCCCGGTACCCACGGGGGATAACGGGAACCTCGGGGGCGTCTTTCAGGGCGGTGCGGATCCGTTCAAGGATCTCTTCACGGGCGCTCATGGCTGGTCTTCCTGGTCGTGGGCTGCGGCGGGGGCGGTGCCCGGGGCGTGGTGTTCCTTCTTCCACCAGTCGCGGAAGGATTGCTTGGGCGGGGCCGGGATGTCACGGCTTTGCGTCCAGCCGGCGGCGATGCCGGGCAGTTTGGTGATTTTCTTGTCCGGGCCGGCCGCCAGGCGTCCCAGTGGCAGGCCTTTTTCAAGCATGCCCAGCCGTTTGCCGGAGGACAACGCCCAGGAGGCAGCGTTCATGCCGATGTCCATCTGGGTGGGGATCTTCTTTTTCCCGCGTTTGCTGTCCACGTCCACGCTGCGCAGGTGCACCAGGATGTCAGGAATGTTGATCTTCACCGGGCAGGCGTCGTAGCAGGCCCCGCACAGCGAGGACGCATAAGGCAGCGAGTTGTTCTCCTCGGCCTGGATGCCGGTCATCAGGGGTGAGAGGATCGCCCCGATCGGGCCAGGGTACGTTGACCCGTAGGCGTGGCCGCCGGTGCGTTCATAGACGGGGCAGACGTTCATGCAGGCGCTGCACCGGATGCAGTGCAGTGCCGAGCGGCCCATTTCATCGGCCAGGGCAGCGCTGCGGCCGTTGTCCAGCAGCACCAGGTGCACGTTCTGGGGCCCGTCGCCTTCGGTGACGCCGGTCCAGAGGGAGGTATAGGGGTTCATCCGCTCACCGGTGGAGGACCGCGGGAGGAGCTGCATGAACACTTCAAGGTCCTGCCAGGTGGGCAGGAGTTTCTCCACACCCATCACCGTGATCAGAGTCTCGGGCAGGGTCAGGCACATCCGGCCGTTGCCTTCGGATTCAACCACGGCGAGGGTACCGGAATCTGCCAGGGCGAAGTTGGCGCCGGAGACGGCGACCTTGGCAGTGAGGAATTTCCGGCGCAGGTGTGCCCGGGCTGCCGCGGCGAGGCGGGCCGGTTCGTCGGTCAGCTCCCGGTCGACGCCCTCCATTTCGCGCAGGAAGATGTCCCGGACCTGGGTGCGGTTTTTATGGATCGCCGGGACGAGGATGTGGCTGGGCTTGTCGTGGTCCAGCTGGACGATCAGCTCGGCGAGGTCGGTTTCGTAGGCGGCGATGCCCTGTTCTTCAAGGTATTCGTTGAGGCCGATTTCCTGGGTGGCCATGGATTTGATCTTCACCGCTTCGGTTTCCCCGGTTTCCCGGATCAGACCGGCGACGATCCCGTTGGCCTCATCGGCGTCGCGGGCCCAGTGGATCACGCCGCCTCGGGCGGTGAAGTTTTTCTCGAACTGTTCGAGGAGCTCGGGCAGGCGGGCCATCACGGATTCCTTGATGGCGGAGCCGGCGTCGCGCAGTTGTTCCCAGTCAGGCAGTTCGGAGACCACTTGGATGCGTTTGTCTCGGATGGTGTGGGTGGCGTGGCCGAGGTTGGCCCGGAGCTGGGTGTTGGCGAGTTCGCGGTGCGCGGCCTGGGGGAAGGATTCGGAGGCGTGCAGGTTGCCCGTGCCATGAACGGGGAGTGAGGGCATGCCCAGGTAGGTGCTCATCGTGTTGCCTTTCCGGTGGTGACGCGGACTTCGCCGGTGACAGAGGCCGGTTCTTCCAGGGTGCTGGCGAGGATTTCGGCCAGGTGCAGGGTGGTGACGTCGCTGCCCTGGCGGGAGAGGCCGCCGCCGATGTGCATGAGGCAGGAGGCGTCCCCTCCGGCGCACAGGCTTGCCCCTGTTGCCGCGATATTCGCCGTCTTGTCCTCGAGCATGGCGGAGGAGACGTCGGCGTTCTTCATTGAGAACGTGCCGCCGAAGCCACAGCATTGGTCTGCTTCCGGAAGTTCGGCCATGTCGATCCCTGCGACACTGCCCAGCAACCGCGCCTGCCGGTCCCCGAGCCGGAGCAGGCGCATGCCGTGGCAGCTCGGGTGGTAGGTGACGCGGTGCGGGAAGTAGGAACCGAGCTGCGCGCCAGCATCGGTCACGCCGAGCACGTCCACCAGCAATTCGGAGAGCTCGTAAGTTTTGGCGCCTACGGCGGTGGCACGTGTTTCCAGGTCCTTGTCGCCGCACGAGCGGGCGACCATAGGGTGCTGGTGCTTCACGGAGGCGACGCAGGAACCGGACGGGGCAACCGCGACGTCGTAGTCCTCGGTATCGAAGGCATTCACGTGGTTGGCGATAACGGGGACGGCTTCTTTGATGTAGCCGCTGTTGACGTGCATCTGCCCGCAGCAGGCCTGGCCGGACGGGAACACAACTTCGTGTCCCAGCCGTTCCAGGATTTTCACGGTAGCCCGCGCTGTGGCGGGGTACATCGCATCCACGATGCACGTAGCGAACAAAGCGATTCGCATGGCAGCCTTTCGGGCTAAGGGGTTGTGGTCTGACCATAGTAGATCACGTGACCGGCGCCACTGGCAACCACCGTGGTGCGCGTGAAGGGGCTCACAAACAGGGGAGATGTACGCTACACTCTACTGGTCCGACCACAAAGGTCTGACCATACCCCCCCTGCCGTCCCCCTCAATGTGGAGGAACTCCGTGGATCAGTTCACCCCCAGCACCGACCCGGTGCTCAACAGCGTCATGTGGTCGGCCATCGTCGCCCTGCTGCCGCTGCTGACGTTCTTCATCCTGCTTGCCGTCGTCAAAACCCGCGCCCATGTCGCCGGTGCCTTTGCGCTCCTGGCTGCCCTCCTGGTCGGAATATTCGCGTTCCAGATGCCGGCCGGGCTGGCGCTGCTCTCCGCTACCCAGGGCGGGGTTTTCGGCGCCTTCCCTGTCTTGTGGATCGTCATCATGGCCGTCTGGCTCTATCAGGTCACGGTCCTCAGCGGGCGCTTTGAGGACCTCCGCCGCGTCTTCGATGTAATCGGTAAAGGCGACGTGCGCCTGCAGGCGGTCCTGATTGCCTTCTGCTTCGGCGGGCTGCTGGAGGCCCTCGCCGGTTTCGGTGCGCCGGTGGCTATCACGGCCACCATGCTGCTGGCGCTCGGACTGCCGCCGCTGCGCGCTGCCGCCGCGGTGCTGGTGGCCAACACGGCACCTGTTGCCTTTGGCGCCATGGCCATCCCGATCACCACCGCGGCCGGCCTCACCGGACTGCATGCCACGGACATTGCCTCCGTCGTTGGACGTCAGGCTCCGCTACTGGCCACCATCGTGCCGCTGATCCTGCTCTTCATCCTCGATGGCCGCAAGGGCCTGAAAGACTGCTGGCCCGCAGCGCTGGTGGTTGGCTTTTCATTCGCCACGGCACAGTTCCTGTGCTCCAACTTCTTCTCCTACGAACTCACCGATATCGTCGCCTCCCTCGTAGGCCTCGGCGCGGCCGTGCTGTTCTTCCGCGTCTGGACGCCCAAGGGAAGCGTCGCAGCACGCGAGCGTCTCGGAGCAGCCTTTGATGCAGCCTCGAAGAACACAGCCTCCACCACCGCCGGCGGCGGCTCCCGGCGGGCTACGGCTGTCGCCGTCAGCGAGGCCGCTGCAGACCGGTTGACCCCGACCCGGACGTGGCTCGCCCTGTTCCCGTACTTCCTCGTGATCGTCGTCTTCGGCATCGCCAAGCTATGGAAACTCGGTGCGGACGTGCCCGCATTCCTCGCCTCGACCGACGTCAGAATCCCCTGGCCGATCCTGCACGACGCTCTGGTCAATGCCGAAGGCAAACCCGTCTCCTCCACCATCTACTCCTTCCAATGGCTCTCCACCCCCGGAACCCTGCTGCTAATCACCGGCCTGATCGTCGCCTTCGTGTACTCGAAGTACAACGACGGCGGCCGCTACCCCATCACGGTGGCTAACGCGGTGAAGGAGATCGGCCGCACCATCTACAGGATGCGCTGGGCCGGACTGACCATCATCACCGTCCTCGCACTCGCCTACGTGATGAACTTCTCCGGGCAGACAGTATCCATCGGCACCTGGCTCGCCGGCACTGGCACCTTCTTCGCGTTCCTCTCACCGGTTCTTGGCTGGATTGGCACCGCCGTCACGGGCTCCGACACGTCCGCCAACGCGCTCTTCGCCAAACTCCAGCAGACCGCCGGCCTGAAAGCAGGCATCGACCCGAACCTCCTCGTCGCCGGAAACACCTCCGGCGGCGTCGTCGGGAAACTGATCAGCCCGCAAAACCTCGCTATCGCCGCGTCTGCGGTCAACCTTGAAGGCAAGGAGTCGGTGATCCTGCGTAAAGTAGTGGGATGGAGTGTGGCGCTGTTGCTGGTGCTCTGCACGCTCTCCTACCTCCAGTCCACCCCAATCCTTGGCTGGATGCTGCCCTAGCGTCCCGCCCAATCAGTACGGCGTGTGCGGGCCGGTAGGCCCGCACACGCCCCGCGCATTAAGGAACCGCCCGTGCCAACCGTTGAAGCAGGAGCAACCCCACGCCGCCGCACCCATGACGCGCTCCTCAAAGACATCGAAGCGGACCTGCGCTCGGGCAAAATCAAGGTCGGCGACCGCCTCCCCGGCGAACGAACACTGGCCGAAAACTACGGCATCTCCCGGGCCTCAGTCCGCGAAGCAATCCGCGTCCTCGACGCCATGGGAATACTGCGAAGCTCCGTCGGATCGGGACCCACCTCTGGTGCAATCGTCGTCTCCGACCCATCCGCCGGACTCTCGTCCGCACTGCGGCTGCACGTAGCCAGCAGCACACTTCCGGTCGCAGACATCGTGGAGACCCGCATCCTCCTCGAAACCTGGACAGCCCGGGCCGGCGCGAACAGAGCCGGTGGCGAGGAAGACCTGGAGCAGGCCGCTCAACTACTGCACGCCATGGACCAACCCGACATAAACCTTGAAACGTTCCATGAGCTGGACGCGAGGTTCCATGTGGCGCTGAGTTCCCTCGCCGGCAACGCAGTGGTGGCCACCATGATGGAATCCCTCAGCGGTGCCATCGTCGGCTACGTCAAAGGCGCGATGAACGCCATGGACGCCTGGCCTGACGTCATTTCCACACTCCGGACCCAGCACCACGGCATCTTCGACGCAGTTCAGGCACGCGACGGAGAACTGGCGGCCCGGCTGCTGCAAGAGCACATCGAATGGTTCCACAAGAAGGCGCAGGAAACCACTGCCACCTAGAGGCCAGGCTGACGCAGTCACGAGCCAAGCGCAGCTGCCCGGTCAGTTACGGTCTGGCATGCAAGCGGGCCATCAGATGGGACGCATCCTTCTGCGCTTGTCTTTTTGCAGCTCTGCCAAATCTTCCTATGTAGCCCGGCCTGCTGCCGGCAGTCATCACGCCGGCAAGGACAACGTACTGGCTCCCGTCCTTGGCTGTCCGTGGTTTATGGGTGAAGGCCGATGTGTGTGCGCTGGGGGATAGGAGCCCCCCGGGCAAGCCCCCTGCGGACGGAACCTTGAACGGTGGACAGGCAGGCAAGCACTTCGGCACTCGGGGGCTGAAAGTCACTTATCCCGCGGGAGTCCGGCGCGGAACCTACCCGGCGGACGGGGGAGCGGCGGTCCCGGCCAATCACTGTTTCGCAGCTCAGAAAACCCTTCCCCTCCCTAAGACATGCCTTGCAGTGCCGCCTCGCCATCGTGGCAGGGGCAATGGTGTGGGCCGCTGGCTAGCGGGTGCTGAGGTCGATGCCGCGGCTTTCGCGTAGCGAGAGCGCTGTGGCAGCGCCGATCAGCAGCAGGACGATCGTGTACACCCCGAAAACGGTGGGGCCGCCGGGGCCGAACCAGATGCTGAACCCGGCCTGGAGGTATGCGGCGGTGCCGCCGAAGGCTGCCACGCAGAGTGCGTACGGGATTGCCACTCCGATGGTGCGGACGGCAGTGGGAAAGAGTTCCGAGTAGACGGCTGGCATGATGGAGGCGGATGCGGCGATGAAGACCAGCATGGCAGACATGGCGAGTCCCAGTTGCATGGCCGAGTTTTGGACGAACCAGGTGGCGGGGAAGAAGGTCAGCGCGCTGCCTATGCCGCTGATCAGGAGGACCGGTTTCCGGCCTATCCGGTCTGAGAGCCGGCCCCACAAGGGCAGGGCCACGATGAAGACCAGGTTGGCTGCCACGCCGGCCCAGAGGGCTTCCGTTGCGTCGATCTTCAGGACGTTGATGGCGTAGGCCGGGGTTGAGACGCCCCAGACATAGTAGGCGACGGTCAGGCCGACGGTGAGGCCGATGACCTGCAGGGCCTGGCGCCAGTGCCGGGCCAGATCGGTGAACAGGCTGCTGTGGGGTGGGGTGGGGTTGCCGGGGACGACAGCGTCATGGGTGGCGGTCCCGGATTCGAAGAGTTCGGACTCTTCCATGCGGGCTCGCATGACCAGAGCGACCAGCCCGAAGACTGCGCCGAGGAGGAAGGGGATGCGCCAGCCGTAGGCGGCCATGGTCGATTCCGGCATGGCAGTGGAGAGGACTGCGCCCAGCAGGGTCCCGAACAGGATGCCGACTGTGCCCGAAGCGTAGATCAGCGATGCCCAGTAGCCGCGGCGGGACGGTGGTGCCATTTCCGAGAGGTAGGTTTGGGCGCTCGGAAGCTCCCCGCCATGCGCGAGGCCCTGGATCAGCCGTGCGATAAGCAGCATGACCGACGCGCCCGCGCCGATCGAGTCGTAGGTGGGGGTCAGTCCGATCGCCAGGGAGCCGAGCGAGGCCAGACCGACGCAGAGCGTCAGTGAGGCCTTGCGGCCTACCTTGTCGCCGATCCAGCCGAAGATAAAACCTCCGAGCGGGCGTGCGACAAACCCGACGGCGAAGATCGCGAGGGTTGCGAGGAAGGCGCTTGAAGTGTCCTGCTTGCTGAACAGTTGGGAGGCAATGAAGGAGGCGAACGTGGCGTAGATGGCCCAGTCGTACCATTCGACGGCGTTCCCGGCGCCGGTGCCAATCAGCGTCTTGAGGATTCGGGACCGCTGGGGCGGGCTCATGCGGGTGGACCCATCGGCCTGCGTGGCCATCTTGGGGCGGGGAGTGGACATGGAAGTCTCCTGGGAAGGGGCGGGGAAGGTAAGCCAGGCTCAGGCGGAGGCGAGGCGATCGAGGGCAAGACGTGCGTAAAGTGCGGCTCCGTCGGCAAGTACGGCGTCGTCGAAGACGGCAAACGGTGAGTGATTGTAGGCCGCTGTGGCGGCGTCGGTGCCGTCGGGGACGGCGGAGAGGAACAGGAATGCGCCCGGCACTTCGGCCAGGACGCGGGAGAAGTCCTCGGAACCTGCCAGCGGGTGGGCCAGCTCGCTGTAGCGCTCGGAGCCGAACAGTTCGTCGACAGTGTGTCGCGCGAAGGCGGACTCGGCTCCGTCGTTGAGGGTCACCGGGTACTCCTCGATGTAGTCGACAGAGACCTCCAGCCCGTGGCCTGCTGCGATGGCTCCCAGCAGCCGCGGAATTGAGGTTTTTAGCCGTGTCTTGGCTTGGGCGGAGAAGGAACGGATGGTGGCTTCGAAGCGGGCCGTGTCAGGGATGACATTGCGCTTGGTGCCGGCCTGCAGCATGCCGACGGAAATCACGACCGGGTCGAACACGTCGAACTGGCGGGTGACCATGGACTGCAGCGCCAGCACCATTTCGGCGGCGACCGTGACCGGGTCTTTGGCAGCGAACGGTGCCGAGCCGTGCCCGCCTGCCCCGTGGACGGTCACGACCAGCCCG
The DNA here is from genome assembly GCF_019710585.1 of Arthrobacter sp. MAHUQ-56. Classification (GTDB taxonomy): domain Bacteria; phylum Actinomycetota; class Actinomycetes; order Actinomycetales; family Micrococcaceae; genus Arthrobacter. The sequence continues at coordinate 391,716 of NZ_JAIFZQ010000008.1, forward strand.
TCCGAGGAGCTCATTACCGGGCCCGGACGGGAAAGGAAGGCCCCGCTGTCGCCGAGGGCGCTCATGACGTGCAGTGCGTAGGCGGCGTCCGGGCGGTGTCCGGCGGCATCCAGGACGCCCTCGCGGATCATGACTCCAGCGCCGTCGAAGCCCTCTTCGCCGGGCTGGAACATCAGGACGACGTCGCCGGAGAGGTGGTCCCGCCGGGACGCGAGCAGGTTCGCCGCGCCCACCAGCATCGCTGTGTGCAGGTCGTGGCCACAGCCGTGCATTGCGCCGGGAACCTCGGAGGCATACGCAAGACCTGTCTTCTCCTGTACCGGCAAGGCGTCCATATCACCACGCAGCAACACCACCGGACGCACCGATTCTCCGGCGTTCGATCCCGCTGCTCCCCGCAGCACGGCCGTCACAGACGTGCTGTCCGTGCCCGTGGTGATCTCATAGCCCAGCCCATCGAGGGCGGCGAGGATTTTTTCCTGGCTGCGCGGAAGGTCCAGCCCGACCTCCGGCTCGCGGTGCAGGCGGTGGCGAAGGTCGGCAATCTCGCCGGCCAGGGCGGCAGCATCATCGCGCAGGGCGATGGTCAGGTCGGCGGAGGAAGCGGGACGTGCCACGGCGGGCCCTTTCGCTGGAAAATGGATCCCTTGAGTGTGACGGCCTTCCCCTGACCCACGCTCGATATCGTGAGAAAATTGCAGCCGACCATCTGAAAACCGAAGGATCCTGCATGGAGCTTCCTCCTGATGACCTCGAACTGATTCACGCTCTTCAGCTCGCTCCCCGCGCCACGTGGACCCAGCTCGGATCCGTGCTCCGCCGGCATCCGGCAACCCTTGCCGCCCGCTGGGAACGGCTCCGCGCGGAAGGACAGGCCTGGATCACCGGTCATATCGGCACCGCCGACGGCCAGGGGTGTGTCACTTTCATCGGCCTCGAATGCCGTTCCGGGCACCGGGCGGAAGTACTCGAACGCCTGTGCGCTGTCCCCGAGATCGGAACCGTGGAGGAAGCGGCCCGGGCCTGGGACCTCCGGCTGACCGTCCTCACCCGCAATTGGGAACAGGTGGCCAGGGGCGTGCTGCCAATAGTGCGCACCGATCCCGACATTATGCGCAGCCAAGTGACGCTCGCGACCAGGCTCTACTCGGCCGGAAACAATTGGCGCCTGGACGTGCTGTCCCCTGAGCAGCAACGACGCATAGCTGCCCTGCATCCCGGCGTGACACGTCCGCCCGGCGCAACTCCTCCAACTTTGCCGCAATTAATGACCGTGCTGGCACGGGACGGGCGAGCCTCCGCGGTCGAGATCGCAGCCGAAACGGGCACCCATCCGACCACGGTTGCAAGACACTTGCGCCAGGCATGTGAGACCGGCCTGCTGGCGTTGCGTTGTGAACTAGCCCAGGACTGGTCCGGTTACCCCATAGGGTGCCAATGGTACGTGCGCGTACCGCCCGCCCAGCTGGAGGCGGCAGTAAGTTATCTTCGCTCCTACCGGACCTTAAGGCTTTGTGCCGCCACAACCGGAGACGCCAATCTGACGTTCTATCTCTGGCTACGCACACCGGGTGCCATCGCCGACGTGGAAGCCGGCCTCCAACAGGCTGCACCTGCGGTGCAAGTCATCGAGTCCGACGTCGGGGTCAGAACGCACAAACGTACGGGATGGATGCTGAACGAGGATTCCACCGCCACCGGCGAAGTAATTGTCACCCCGGTCCTGCCCCCAGCACCACCGCTGCACGACCACCGCCGCCACTGAGGGCGCGGCCCCACCATTAGACGGAGCACCGCCCCGACTAGTGGCGGGACGTTTTTGCCGCAGCAAAGACCGCCGCGGCCAGTAACGGGGCCGGTCCGGTGACCGGCCGAGGGGCGCAGTAAGTGCGCCTCGTGGGAGCCCGGTGTCCGGTCCCTGCGGTGATTGTCGTCGATCCATGGAGTTGGTCTATAAGTGTTTCGATGAGGGCCTGTCCAGTCCGTCGAGGTGGTTCCCTGAGTTTCAGGAGGCGTTGAACGTCGAGGCGGCGGGCATGGGGAGCCATCCTTTGAGGTCCTTCACGCATCGTCCGCCTTGGACGATGGCGCCGATGTTGGTCGGGTCTGAGAGCAGGCTGATGTCCGTTAGCGGGTCAATCTCTGTTATGACCAGGTCGGCGAGCTTGCCGGCCTGCAGGGTGCCAAGGTGGTCGTCCAATCTCATCAGTTCCGCCGCGTTTTTGGTGGCTGCGACGATGGCATCCATGGGGGACAGGCCCAGTTCAACCATGTACGCGAGCTCTTTCAAATTCTCGCCGTGGGGACAAACGCCGGCGTCTGTGCCCATGGCGACCTTCACCCCTGCTTTGAGAGCCGCGCCGAGATGTTCGCGGGCGATCCCGGACCACAGCACTTTTTTCTCGTACAGGTAGGCCGGGACCTTCGCGGGGTCCGGGACGCGCAGGGCGGAGCTTAGGGTCGGGACCAGGAAAGCGTCCTGCTCCTGCAGGAGCGCGATAGCTTCAGCATCGATCTCATATCCGTGTTCGATGCTCGTAACCCCTCCACGCAGTGCTTCGAGGATGCCGGCGGCACCCTGGGCGTGTGCCGCGACAGGCTGGCCGCTGCGGCGGGCGGTCTCGTTCCTTATCAGCCGGATCTGGTGTTCAGGAACGCCAAGATCGTGGGGTGTGTCCGAAGGGCTGGAGACGCCGCCTGTGGTGCAGATCTTGATGACGTCGGCCTCGGAGCGAATCAGCGTCCGAACGGCGCGTCGCATTTCGTCGTCAGAATCTACGGTCATCAAGGCCGTCAGTGACATGCTGCTTGCGCCGTTGGGCATGCACGTGTCGGCGTGTCCCCCGGTGGGGGAGAGCACAGCAACCGCCAAATGAAGTCGCGGGCCGAGGATGGTGCCGCCGGCTATCGCTCTGCGGTAGCCGGCGTCGAGGCCGCCGAGGTCCCTGGCTGTGGTGATGCCGGCCATGAGGGTGTCGTGGATGATCCCTGCGGCGGCCAGGACGTGTTCGGACTCGAACCGTGCGGCGCGCTGTGCCGGGGGCGTTTCCAACGATAGCGACAGGTGGACGTGAGTATCGATGAACCCCGGCAGGAGCGTTTTTCCTTTGAGGTCCACGGTCGTTGCTTCAGTATGGTCGTCGGTGTCACGCCGTGGGCCGGCATAGAGGATGCGGTCACCGTCGATAATTACTTCTGCGTCATCGACAGGTGCTGCGCCGGTGCCGTCGATGAGTCTGGCTCCCGTGAGCCTCAGGACGGCCCCGGTGGGTGAGGGGGTCAGGGGAAGTCGTGCTTCGTGCATCACAGTACTGCCTTACGTCGCATCATTATGGTTGGTGTTCTTGGCGTCAGGGGCGCAGTCTTTTGTTTCGGTCAGCGGACCAGGATTCCCATGCCCGGCCCGGTTCCGGTGCCGGTGAAGAAGAATGCGCTGAGAACGAGTACCCAGAGGATCCAGAACACGATGGTGAAGGGGAGCATCCGGCCGATTATCGAACCGATGCCGGCGTCGGGCTCATATTTTCGGAGGAAGGCGAGGATGATGACGAGGTAGGGGTTTAGTGGAGTGAGGGCCTGGGTGGCGGAGTCTCCGACGCGGAAGGCGGCCTGGATAAACCCGGCTTCATAGCCGACCAGGGCGAACATCGGAATGAATACTGCGGCGATGAGGGTCCACAGCGAGGAACCCGACGCGATGAGCAGGTTCAGCAACGAGACCACCACAATGAATGCGATTACGGCACCGAAGCCGGTGAAGTTGACGTCCTGCAGAGTTCGGGCGCCGTTGACCGCGACCCAGGAGGCCAGACCGCTCCAGGTGAACAGGGCCAGGAACTGAGCCATGACGAAGGCCACCACGATGAAGGAAACGGCGTCCTTGACGGACTGGCCCATCATCTCAACTACGGATTGGATCCCAGTGATTTTGCGCAATCGGGCCCCGTACACGATGGAGGGAACGATCAGGACGGTGAACACGAGGAAGATGACTGAACTCAGCAGAGGGGATTTCGGCAGGAACCCGCCTTGCTCGTTGCGCAGCGGTGAGCCTTCGGGCAGGGTCAGTGCCAGCACGCCGGCGACTACGAGCACCAGCGCCAGCCCGGCCCAGCGCAGGGCGCTGCGTTCGGGTGCGGTGACTGCTGCGGATGCCGCTGCATCTCTGTCGTGTTCGGCTGCCTTGCCGGTACCGACGCCCATCCGGTTCAGGCGTGGCTCAAGGATCTTGTCGATGACAAGGCCGCCGGCCACTGTCAGAACGACCGATAGCACCACGTTCAGTGCCAGGTTGGACACCGCCGTCACGGGAAGAACCGCCCCGGCCACTGGTACGGCAGCAGCGTTCGAGATGCCGGCCAGCAAGGCGTCGGTCGACGTGACGAAGGGCGTGCAGCTGAACGCGGCAATGCCGATCGCGTAGGATCCCAGCAGCCCGGCGACCGGGTTGCGTCCTGCAGCTTTGAACACCAGCGCCGCGATCGGCGGAATTACCAGGATCGAGGCGTCAGACATGATGTGTGCGCACAAGGCCACGAGCGCAATCACGTACGGCAGGGCCCATCGCGGTGCCCGGCCCAGCGTCGATTTCACGAGAGTGAGCAGCAGGCCCGTGCGTTCTGCCACGCCGACGGCAAGCAGCAGGGTGACCACTACGCCGAGAGGGGGAAAGGAGATGAAGTTATCGACCGCTGTGGTCATCAGCCAGGCGATGCCCTCGCCGGTGAACAGTCCCTTGACGGGAGTCAACTTGCTGCTGCCGGGAACCTGCGTGTTGACGCCGAACCATGACACAACCGTAGAGACAATGCCGACCCCCAACAGCAAGTAGAGGAACAAGGCGAAAGGCTCAGGCAGCTTGTTGCCGGCGCGTTCTACACCGTCGATAATCCGGGCCCCAAGTCTGCGGCGCGGCTCCGTGGAAGTCTTCAGAGCCATCACAACGCTGACCCTGCATTCGGGAGGCAAAAGGCGACCTGGCCTGCCCGGCGTATCACTGCAACCTGCTTGTCCGCTTTTGCGACGGACTGGAATGATGAGGGGAATCCCATTGGTTCTCCGATGTGGCGTGGGTCATATGGACGAAGGCAAACTCTACGGTCCATAAGAAAATGCTTCCCAAAATGCAGGAAAATAATCCCATGGAAGAAATAGTGCAGCATAGTTCTCCCTTGGCGGAACGGGACATTGAGTTAGTCAACGCCCTCCAAGTGGCACCGCGTGCGCCATGGGAAGACCTGGCTGAGGTCCTGAACGTTCACCCCACGACGCTTTCGCGACGATGGGCGCGGTTGACCGGTGCTGGACTCGCCCGTGTCTCGATCACACCGGGGCCAGAACTTTTGCGGGTCATGGACGTGGCGTTCGTCGAACTGACCTGCCAGAACAACCGCGTCCTGGACGTTGTCGAGAAACTCATTCCGGACCAGCGGCTCATGTCCATCCAGTTCATCGCCGGCCCGGCACATCTTTTGTTGACGATCGCTGCGGCAGAACACAGCCTCTCCACTTTCCTGCTCACTACCATCGGCAGTCTTGACGGGGTGCTGCACTACTCGGTGCGTTCCGTCACCAGCCAGATCCTCGACGCCGGCCGGTGGCACTTCCACGCACTGCCGGCAGCAAAACTGCGCAGCCTGTCCCAACTCCATAAGCAAGCATTTAATGCCGGCGAAGGAGCCGCGGTAAAAATGGATACCGCCAACCAGGCTCTGATGCGTGAGCTCAGTGCTGATGGCCGCGCCAGTCTTCGCGAACTCGCTGCCGTCGCCGGCATATCCCCGGTGGCCGCCGCACGGCGCGTTACCCGACTGGTCGGTGGAAAATACATCACCGTGCGCTGCGACGTCGCCCGACGAGGATCAGGACGCAGCTACAGCGCCATCCTGTGGGGCTCAATACCGCCTGACCGGGTCCCGACCCTGGGTGAAGGACTCCCCGCCCGGGTACCGGCCCTGCGCCTAATGTCATCGGTCACCGGGGCCAACAACATCCACATGGTCGTCTGGCTAAACAACCCCATGGACCTACTCCACGTCGAGCGGCAGCTCCTCCAGTCCGTTGACGGCCTGGCGATCGAGGACCGCCGTATAGTGCTCCGCACCTTTAAATACAACGGCGTAAGACTCAACGACGACGGAACATTTGGCCAGATAGTCCCCATGGCCTACTAGCCATGAAAACGAGAATGCTGGCCCGCTCAGGACTTGCTTGGAACGAACACCCTGATGAACAAGCGGATGTCCGCCGGCGACCATTGGAGTTCGCACGCGAGCTCATCTCCGAACGCACCATCGCCGGCCTCGCGTCAGCCTGCGCCCGTGGCCGGAATGGGGAAGGCCCTACAAAATGACCGCGGCGAAACTCCGGCTCGCTTTGGCGCCCATGGGCAAGCCCGGAACCAAGTCAGCACCCTCTGCACCGAACTCGGGATCACCCGCCAGACCCTGACCGGCATGTATCCCCGACCGGGGAACCCCAGCCCGGGCTGCTGGAGGGAATCGCCGGTACCCTTCAGGTACCCCTCGACGCCACCTTCGAGCTCGTGTCGGCGATCGGAGACGAGATGCCCCTGCTGCAAAGTTTCCTCGAGCGTCAGCGAGAGAGGGATGCGATCTTCGACTACGAATCGGGAGGCGTATTCGTGATCTTCCGACGCCAGTATGCCGAAGGCGACATCGCCTTCTATACCGGTGTCCATGGAGGGTACATCGGGGCCATCAAGGGGCTGTCGAGCGTACCGGCGCACTTCGCCGCTGCCGTGGCTCTCGCTCGGATGGGAAGAAAAGACCGCTGTCTGGTCGACGCGCGGATCGCTTGGCCGAGACTTGCTTTGGACCACCTGTCGAGCCGCTCCCGGGATGGGCGGAACAATTTACGCAGGGATTGAAGACCATCCCTTCCAGGAGAGGACAAGAGTCATTGAGACCGCAACCATGTTTCTAGAGAGCGGATCCACCAAGGCTGCGGCGGAGTCCCTCTATTGCCATCGGAATACGGTGGTCAATCGGTTGGCGAGTCTTCGCGCAGCAACTGGACTGGATCTTCACGTACCGCGGGACGCGGCGCTGGCAACGGTCTTACTCGCGGACGTGGCACCAGAAGCTTAGCCACACGATCAGGCTCTTGGCAGCCACCATGCCCCGGGGCGCGGAGGAAATAACCGATCAGGCAAAGCTAGGACGGTCTCAGTGCTTTGCAACAGCTGTCCTAGTCCAATATCAGGTTCCACTTTTCTGTTCCTCAGTACATTCATTGCCAGTCGCCTTTGCTCTGGCAAGTTCGCCCCCGCGTTCGCATCAGACGTTCACCGCGGCCCGCTGGCTGTTGTCCAGAAGCTATCCCTCGCTACGGAGCTTTTCTAGTCACAGAAGACGTACGGCGATCGGGTGCCAATTTCCACTGGCAACGGTCAGAAATGTGGCTTGTCAGGATAGATGGCGAAATTGCCAGTCAGTTGGCGAGCTGAGGAGCTTGGCCTAGAGGGGAAATCGCCCTGTCCCTTGCTGGCAACGGTGCAGGCGAGCGGACCGAAGTATGCGCCCGCACGAACAGAGCGCCACCAGCTCGCGTTGCCATCGGAGTTGGCGAAAGGCTCGGCTTCAGGGTCGTTCGGGCTTGGTCTCCGGCGCCGATGCCAAGCGACGACCCGATCCAGAGCTGACTATGTGCAAGTTTTCGGGCGATCTCACCAGCGCTCCGCCAACTCGCTGGCAAGATTCGCCAGATCGTTTGGCAATTCGCCAACAAGTCTGGCAAGCCACAAGAAATGTGGCTTGTCAGGATAGATGGCGAAATTGCCAGTTAGTTGGCGAGCTGAGGAGCTTGGCCTAGCGGGGAAATCGCGCTGTCCCTTGCTGGCAACGGTGCAGGCGAGCGGACCGAAGTATGCGCCCGTACGAACAGAGCGCCGCCAGCTCGCGTTGCCATCGGAGTTGGCGAAAGGCTCGGCTTCAGGGTCGTTCGGGCTTGGTCTCCGGCGCCGATGCCAAGCGACGACCCGATCCAGAGCTGACTATGTGCAAGTTTTCGGGCGATCTCACCAGCGCTCCGCCAACTCGCTGGCAAGATTCGCCAGATCGTTTGGCAATTCGCCAACAAGTCTGGCAAGCCACAAGAAATGTGGCTTGTCAGGATAGATGGCGAAATTGCCAGTCAGTTGGCGAGCTGAGGAGCTTGGCCTAGCGGTGAAATCGCGCTGTCCCTTGCTGGCAACGGTGCAGGCGAGCGGACCGAAGTATGCGCCCGTACGAACCGAGCGCCGCCAGCGCGCGTTGCCATCGGAGTTGGCGAAGGCTCGGCTTCAGGGTCGTTCGGGCTTGGTCTCCGGTGCCGATGCCAAGCGACGACCCGATCCAGAGCTGACTATGTGCAAGTTTTCGGGCGATCCCACCAGCGCTCCGCCAACTCGCTGGCAAGATTCGCCAGATCGTTTGGCAATTCGCCAACAAGGCTGGCAAGCCACAAGAAATGCTACGAACAGTGCCTACCAGGGTGTCCTCAACGCCGATAATAAAGATTCCGTCGGGCTGGTGGTGTGCTCCGATGAGTGCAGTCGAGGCTGCGGCAACTCCCGGTAGCATCGGGGGGCATGAGTCAGGAAGAGAACTATATGGAGCACCTGCTGCAGGTAGGGGAGGGGCTTGCCGGGTTGAGCCTGGAGCAGTTGGGGTTCGAGCCGCGACTGGAAGATCTGACGGCGGAGCAGCGCAGCATGCTGGGTCCCGATGACGTTGAATGGATGGAATCGATCACTCAGGAGCGCCGGGACAGGAGCCTGTTCCAGGCGAAGCTTCTGGCGGGTGCGCTTTGGGAGGCCTCTATCATCCTGATCGACCAACTCTTTGAGGATCTCGCCGGCTTGCGGAAGCTTCAGTCCATTGATCGCGAGGACATCGCCAATACCTTCGTTCTATCCTGGTTGCCTCCCGGGCAAGCGCACAAATACGACATTGGCTTCGTCCAACGGTTTGTCGTGATTGCGGTGGACATGACCGGTGCGATGGCCCGCGGCTGGAGCCGTCCTTCCTGTGTCGCCCAGGAGCTGGCGCTGCGCTGCCTTCTTGACCAGGTCGAAGTCATTCAGGACTCGTATGACCTGGACCTGGCTGACGACTGGCGGGGGACACTTGAAGAGCAGATGTTCGAGGATATGGACAGCGATCTGCTTTACCAGAACGCGATGGATGGTTTCGAGAACGATGTTGAGCTGAACCTGCAGTTGGGCTTTGCACCAATGAACGTCCAGGACTGGTTTGAGCCATTCAACGATGCATCCGTCCCGCCCTTTGTCCGCTGACGCGCAGGGGCTGTCTGCTGCAGGCTGATTGGGTCGGAAGTGGCGAAACTCCGGCCAAATAGCGGTTGGCCGAAGTTCCGCGTCCAACACTGCCGGGTCAACCTTGAGATTGGCTGGGAACGACAGCGGTATCCGGCAAAGTCCTGACGAACGGCCCAAAGAGAGCTTCTGGTCCCGGGGGGAGTGGACGGGGTCATTCCTGTCGGGCGTGGCGTAGATACTGGTAGACGGTTTCCCTGCTGATTCCGTAGTCACGGGCGAGGACGACTTTGGGGATGCCGGTGCCGGCGCGCTGGACCAGTTCGGCTGCCCGTTCCGGGGTCAGGGTCTTCTTCCGGCCCTTGTAGACGCCGCGCTGCTGAGCCAGGGCGATGCCTTCGCGCTGACGTTCCCTAATCAAAGACCGTTCAAATTCAGCGAAGGCACCCATGACCGAGAGCATCAGGTTGGCCATGGGGGAGTCCTCGCCGGTGAAGACGAGTTGCTCCTTGAGGAATTCCACCCGCACCCCACGTTTAGTGAGGCCCTGGACCAGGGCGCGCAGGTCATCGAGGTTCCGGGCGAGCCGGTCCATGCTGTGCACTACGACGGTGTCGCCGTCACGGACGAAGCGCAGCAGTTCGGTCAGCTGCGGCCGTGCCGTGTCCCGGCCGGAAGCTTTGTCGGTGAAAACCCTGTCCAGGACCTGGCCATCGAGCTGGCGCAGCTCATTTTGATCCACGGTGCTCACCCGCAGGTAGCCGATGCGCTGACCGTCCACGGCGCCTCCAATCCTCGACCTGTGAGTACGAGTGTCAGCGTCCATACCGAACACGTCAAGACACTTCGTGCCCATGACAGCAACACGACGACAACCCCGCAGGGGAACAAGCCGACCATCGTGTACGTTGCTCTCTGGTCAGGAAAGAAAACGGCACCAGAGAAGAAAAGAGAACCGCCAAACGTGGCTACCGATTACGACGAAGTCCGCTCCGACGTCAAGGAATCTCAGGACAGCTCCCTGGAGGCGCTGAAGTCCGCCAGCGCCCCGGATGCCCGCAGCGTCGTCACTGAGCTCGATGAAGCCGACGCCCTGGACGAAGGCCTGACCCCTGGCGGCGAGATCGTCGCCGAGGAACTCATCGTCCAGGTCATCCCGCAGGGAGCGGACGAGTTCACGTGCTCATCCTGCTTCCTGGTCCGGCACCGGTCCCAGCTGGCCCGCGAAGACAACGGCCGGTCCTACTGCATTGAGTGCGAGGGCTGACGGGCCCGAATCAGACCCCGCGGGCTTGCAACCCCTTTACTAGGCCGTAAATGATGCATTCGATGCAATACGCAGCCTTTAGCTTTACATAAGATCAATTATCGGCGCTTTGGTTGGACGGGTAGATGTAGATGCAACAACGCCGGGTGCCTGCGGCCCGGCCTGACTCCCGTACGTGCCTAGACCAGGTCCAGGCGTTGCCCTATCGTTGGGCATTATCGGTTGTAGGCCGGGGTGAGGCTCCACTGTGGAGGTGCATCATGGGTTTGGTTTCTTCCGGTTTCCGTGGACGCCGCTCCGGGAATCCCGCGCTGCCTCCGGGGCAGCATGAGACGCAGGACTTTCCCGTACTGACGGCAGGGCCTGCTCCGCTTATTCCCCTCGGCGAATGGGAGTTCTTCATCGCCGCGGAGACCGGCCGGCGGCACTCCTGGACCTGGAACGAGTTCATGGCCTTGCCCCAGGAGGAACTCACCCAGGACATTCACTGCGTGACCAGCTGGTCAAAACTGGGAACACAGTGGCGCGGGGTTTCATTGGACACCCTTTTCGAAAGCGTCGAAACTACCAGTGACTTCGCCACAGCCCATTCCTTCGGCGGATACACGACCAACGTTCCGTTGTGGGACCTCTTGGGCGGCAAAGCCTGGGTGGTCTGGGAATTCGATGGCGAACCTCTCAAACGAGCCCACGGCGGCCCGGCCCGGCTTTTAGTGCCGCATCTGTATTTCTGGAAAAGCGCCAAATGGATCCACGGCCTGGAACTGACGGGGGAAGACGTTCCCGGTTTCTGGGAATCGAATGGCTACCATCTGCGCGGGAATCCCTGGCGGGAGGAGCGGTATTCATGAGGCACGTTCCATGAGCACCCAATGGCAGGTCGCCGAAGTCGTAGGCGGAGTACCGGAAAATGACACAGCCCGGACCATCAGGCTGCGGGTGGATGGCTTGACGGGACACCTGGCCGGCCAGCACATCGACATCCGCCTCACCGCCGAGGACGGGTACAGCGCGATCCGCTCCTACTCCGTGGCTTCGGCGGGTATGGACGGACACCTGGAAATCACCGTCGACGAGCTGCCCGATGGTGAAGTGTCGCCTTATCTGGTCCGGGACCTGGCCATTGGGGACAAGTTGGAAATCCGCGGCCCCGTTGGCGGCTGGTTTGTTTGGCGGCCGATTAATCGGAACCGAGTGCAGTTGATCGGGGGAGGGTCAGGTGTGGTGCCGTTGATGTCGATGATCCGCGCCCATCAGGCTTCCAGCAACGAGTCGCCTTTCAGGTTGCTCTATTCCCTCAAATCACCCGAAACTTCGCTCTACCGTGACGAGCTCGCCCGGTTGGACCGGGAATCGGCCAAGCTGATGGTCGACTATATCTATACGCGCTCGACGCCGGAGGGCTGGCCAGTCCCGCCGGCGCGCCTCACATCCGACGCATTTTTGGGCAGGATCTTCCCGCCCGAGGAGAACCCGGATGTTTTCATTTGCGGCCAAACGGTATTCGTAGAGACCGTTGCGGATTGGCTGGTGATGGCCGGCTACCCGGCGGACTCAATAAAGACCGAACGGTTCGGCGGGACGGGAGGCAACCGGTGAACGGCACTGACGATTTCGCTGTCCCCCACCCGGACGACCAAGATATTGCAGCGTCGCTCCACGATCCGATTGCGGACCTTGACGGTAACGCAGCGGCCGGCGCACTGTCGGAACTGTTCCGCATCGACATCATCGCAGCACTCGGACGGTGCAGGCATTGCGGTTCAGTCAGGGCTTTTGGCGAGGCCATGGTGTTCGCCGACGCACCCGGCATTGTGGTCCGCTGCCGCAAATGCCAGGGCGTGCTGCTGAGGTTGGTGGAAACACCAACCCGATATTGGCTTGATCTGAGCGGCCTCAGTTATCTGGAGATCAACCGCGACGAATAGGCCGCAGAATCCGCATTACCCGGGTCAGGGGGATTCCTCGCCCCTTGGTAGCGCCGAAGGTAGCGCCGAAAGCAATGGTCTCGGCCACCCGGAAGCGTCGCGAGGCCTTGTCCATCCTGCGCCAACACCCCCCGGTAGAGTCAGGGGAAAGGTCTGACATCTAAAGGGAGAAGTTCATGACAACCACTGTGGCCGTCCTGGGAACCGGGATCATGGGCGCCGGCATGGCGCGCAACCTCGTCAACGCGGACTTCGATGTGCGGGTCTGGAATCGCAACAGGGACCGGGCCGAGCCGTTGGCAGATGCAGGGGCCCTGATTGCAGACTCTCCCGCCGAGGCCGTCGCGGGCGCAGATGTTGTCCTGACCATGCTCTTTGACGAGGCCGCCGTTTCCGAGGTCATGGCCGAAGCGTTGCCCGCCATGCCGAAAGGATCAGTATGGGTGCAGAGCGGGACACTCGGCCTGGAGGCAACGGAGCGGCTCGCCGCCCAGGCAGCTGCTGCCGGCATCAAGTTCGTCGACGCGCCCGTCATGGGGACCAAGCAGCCCGCGGAGGAGGGCAAGCTCATCATTCTTGCGGCCGGGCCAGGCCGGGTACGCGCCGCTCTTGAACCGGTCTTCGAGGCCATCGCTGCACGCACCGTCTGGGTGGGTGAGCGCCCGGGCGACGGGCACCGGCTCAAGCTGGTGGCGAACGCCTGGGTGGTCTCCCTCGTCGCGGCCGCAGCGCAGTCCATCGACCTCGCCGCACGCCTCGGCCTGGACCCCCAGCTCTTCCTGGACACGATCGCCGGCGGCGCCTCGGACAGCCAGTACGCCCAGACGAAGGGCCGGGCCATGCTCGGCGGCAACCTCGCCGCCAGCTTCCCGCTCGAAGGTGCCGCGAAGGACACCCAGCTCATCCTCGAAGCGATGGAGCAGTCCGGAACCCGCCCGGACCTCATGCAGGCAGTCGCGGGACTGTACGCCGATGCGCTCGCTGCCGGGCATGGCGGGGACGACCTCGCCGCCGTCGTGACGGCGTTCCGCCGCGGCCACGAGGCGGGGTAGCCTACTTCTTCGTCAGCCGGTACCGCTCGATCTGCCGCAGCCGCCGCAGGAGGCTGTCGCGCCGCGGGTGCGGGACGGCGTCGGCCGGTTCAGCGGTGAGGTCGATGTGCTTGGGGCCGTACTGCCACAGCAACAGGTCATCCATCAGCCGGTCCGGGCCGGGGGAGTAGCGGTGGTCCAGGGCCCTGCGGACCTCGGTGATGCGGTTGGCACTGAGCAGCCCGGCCAGCTGGACCGTCTGGTTGAGCCCGTGGGCGGCGAGGAGTTCTGCGGCCCAGCCCCAGTCGTCGTCCACCTTGCGGTCCACGTGAGGGAGCAGCGTGCGCCAAACATCCCGGATCCGGTTCGGCGTGAGCGGCAACGCGCCCTCACCCTCCGTATCCCAGAAGCTTCGCACTTCCTCGTACCGTTCGTGCAGGTCGGCAAAGGCTGATTCCACCGTCTCCAGCATGGCCGCGGTGGCAGTGAACTGCCGGTCGAAATGCGGCGTCCAGGCCCTGGGGTCCTCGGCCTTGAACCGGATGTCGTGCTCAATCTCGCTCCACGCGTGGGCGAAGATGGTGCGGATCTGGCACTCAAAAAAGTAGCTGCCGTTGGGCTGCAGGTCCGGGTTAAAGACCTGCTGGTACTCCTTCACGGCCTCGTTCTGGATGGTCCGCAGGATCAGGTGCCGGCTCGAGTACCCGTACGTGCCGGACTCGATGGATCCGATGTCCTTCTCCCGGTCGCCGCGGCAGTCGAACAGCTGCCGCTGGCGCTTGATGATGTTGGCCACCGCCGCATTCTCCGCCGGCAGCTTGGTGATCACGCGGATGCCCACCATGTCATTGAGAGTCCGGAACGGATCCGGGAACTTCAGCAGCCGCGGCCCGCCCGGCTCCAGCGGCTCCTCGGTGCGGGAAATCTTCTCCTTGAACGATTCCACCGTCTTGGTCCGTCCGGTGACGAACAGCGGCGTCACCTCGGTGTCCTTGAGCATGTCCCGCAGGACCAGCAGGACATCCCGGGTAACCAGTTTCAGGGCAGGCCGGACGCGCTCGTAGATCTCCACGTTGTGCTGCACCGACTCGCGCAGCGTCGCGTCCAGGCTTTCCCAGTTACTCGGCATGATCCCAGCTTACGGCGGGGGTCCGACAGGAAGCCTTACGTTTCGCTCGACGTCGACCCGCGCACCACCAGCGAACTCTCCAGCGTCAGTTCCTCCTGCGCCAGAGCCTGCCCCTCCATCAGCCGGCGCAGCTGCTCCCCGGCCTTCAGCCCCAGCAACTCTGCGGGCAGGTGCACACTCGTCAGGCCCGGGCTGCTGGTGGCCGAGTAGGGCAGGTCATCAAAGCCCGCCACGGCCAGCTCCTCCGGAATGCGGAGCCCCTCCACGCGCGCTTCCTGCAGCACACCGTAGGCATGGGTGTCGGTGGCGCAGACGACGGCGGTTACCCCCGCGCGCTGCCAGCCCGGCCAGGCTGCGGCGAACGCAGCGGCCGCCTCGCCGACGTCGATGGTGGTGGCCGGAATGTGGTCCGGGTCCACCGCCATTCCCCGCGCGGCGGCCTCAGCCAGGAAGGCCTCCCGGCGGATGGTGAACGTGGCCGTCCCGGTCACGCTGTCCAGGTACGCCACGCGTTCGTGGCCCGCTCCGGCCAGGTGCGCCGCCAGCTCCCGGGCGCCGTGCGCAACGTCCAGGTTTACCGCCGGCGCGTACTTTTCCAGGCCGGGCGCGTCCAGCAGGACGAGCGGGCCTGCAACGGACAGGTCCGCCAGGAATCCGGCGTTCGGCGCGTCAACCAGCAGCCCCGCCGGTCGAAGGGACATCAGCTTCCGGACGTCGTCGGCCTTGGGGAACTCACCGGAATCCGTGACAGACAGCAGCAGCTGGTAGTTCGGCCCCAGCGATTCCCGCACCCCGCCGATCACCTTGGCGAAGAAGGGGTTGGAAATGTCCGGCGCCACCAGGATCACGATTGAACTGACGCCTTTGGCCAGCGAGCTGCCGATTCCGTCCACCACGTAACCGAGCTCGGCTATGGCCTCCCGCACCCGGGAGATGTTGTCCTCGGACACGCGGCCCGCCGTCTTTCCGTTCGCCACCAGGGACACCGTGGCCACCGAGACCCCTGCCCGGGCGGCCACCATGGCTGCCGTGATCCGGCGGGGCCGGGCCCGCTGCTGCACCTGTTCCCCGGAATCCATACTTCGATCCTAGTCGCCGCACGGCTCTCCAGGAGCGGCAGGGCATCAAGCGTTTGACGTGCGGCAATGCCAAGCTAGCGTTAAGCGTTTGACGTAACGCACGAAACCCTGCCATGATCACTCCCGGAATACTGAACCCCTGCCTCCCGGGCAGGCCCCAATGACGTGGAGCACCATCGTGGAACCCAATCCCCAAGCGAACCAGCAAGAACCCCGGAAGATCATCCTGGACTGCGACCCCGGCCATGATGACGCCGTGGCCCTCCTGCTGGCACACGGCAACCCCAACATCGAACTGCTGGCCGTCACCACCGTGGTGGGCAACCAGACCCTCGAAAAAGTCACCCGCAACGCCCTGGCCGTCGGCACCATCGCCGGCATCACCGGCGTCCCCTTCGCCGCCGGTTGCCCCCGCCCCCTCGTCCGCAGCATCGAAACCGCGCCGGACATCCACGGCGACAGCGGCATGGACGGCCCGGAACTCCCGCCGTCGAAAATCGAACTGGACCCGCGCCACGCGGTCGACCTCATCATCGACACCGTCATGGCGCACGAACCCGGCACCGTCACCCTCGTCCCCACCGCCGGCCTGACCAACATCGCCATGGCCGCCCGCAAGGAACCGCGCATCGTGGACCGCGTCAAGGAAGTGGTCCTCATGGGCGGCGGCTACCACGTGGGCAACTGGAGCGCCGTGGCCGAGTTCAACATCATCATCGACCCCGAGGCCGCGCACATCGTCTTCAACGAGAAGTGGCCCGTGGTGATGGTGGGGCTGGACCTCACCCACCAGGCGCTGGCCACCCCGGACGTCGTGGAAAAGATCGCCGCCATCGGCACCACGCCGGCTAAATTCGTCACCGAGCTGATGGACTTCTTCGCCCACACCTACAAGGACGCCCAGGGCTTCGACTACCCGCCCGTCCACGACCCCTGCGCCGTCGCCTACGTCATCGACCCCGGCATCGTCAGCACCCGCAAAGTGCCGGTCAACATCGAACTCCAGGGCAGCCTCACCCTGGGCATGACCGTCGCCGACTTCCGCGCCCCGGCGCCGGCCGACTGCCACACCAGCGTGGCCGTGGACCTGGACCACGCGCGGTTCTGGGAGCTGGTCACCGACGCGCTGGTCCGCATCGGCGAGCCGGGCACCGGCGACATGAACAACAAAGGCAACGCGTCCGACGTCGAGCTTAACGAAGGTGCCCGGCTCACCGCAGGAGGGGTCAAGTAAATGACGACCGCAACCCTGGCTGAAACCAAGACCGGCCGCGGCAACACCGCCGCCCTCATGACGGCGCTGCTGGCGGCCTGCGTGGCCTTCCAGCTCAACGCCTCCATGCTCAGCCCCGCCCTGGTGACCATGGGCGAGGAACTCAAGACCGACCAGGCCGTCATCGGCCTCTCCCAGACCTGGTTCTTCACCGCCGCCGCGTTGTTCTCCCTGTTCCTGCCCCGGCTCAGCGACATCGTGGGCCGCAGGAAGGTGCTGGTGGGCATGATGCTGCTGATGGCCGTCGGCTCCGTCATCGCGGCCGTTGCCCCGGACGTCACCTGGCTCTTCGTGGGCCGCATCATCCAGGGCGTGAGCGGCCCCACCGTCCCGCTCTGCCTGATCATGCTGCGCTCCGCCGTCAGCAACCCCCGCAAGTACGGCACCCTGATGGGCCTCATCACCGCCGTCAACGGCGGTGTGGCCGGCGTCGATTCGTTTGTGGGCGGCTACTTCGCCGAGCACTTCGGCTTCCGCAGCATCTTCTGGCTCATGGTGGTCCTGGCCGTCGCGGCCACCGCCCTCATCCTGTTCCTCGCCGCCGAAAGCAAGCCTGCGGCCGGAACCCGCATGGACTGGCTGGGCGTCTTCTTCATTGTGGTGGCCGTGGGCGCCCTGCTGACCGCCCTGAACGAAGGCTCCAAGCTGGTGGCCGGATTTAACCCAGGCGTGCTGCTCCTTAGCCTGGTGCTTGTGCTCGTTTCAGCCGTGGCGTTCTTCGCCTTCTGGCGCACCGAACAGCGGGCTTCGCAGCCGATGGTGGAAACCCTGCACCTGCGCCAGCGTTCCACCTGGGCGCCGCTGCTCACCACCACGCTGACCATGACCGGCATCTTCGCGGTGATCAACGGCATTGTCCCTGCCTACGTGCAAGCCGCCGCTCCCGGCTTCGGCGTCGGCCCCACCGAGATGTCGCTGATCATCCTCACCCCGTACGCCCTGCTTGGCTGGGTGGTGGGGCCGCTCAGCGGCAAGCTGGCACCGGTCCTCGGCTACACCAAGGTGCTGCGGATCGGCCTCCTCGGCAGCATCGCCGCGCTCGCCGTCGTCGCGTTCCTGGGCCTGGACAGCCTGCCGATGATGGTCGCCGGCACGGTCTTGCTGGGCATCATGTACGCCGGTACGGTCAACATCATGCTCAACGGACTCGGCGTTGTCCTCTCGCCCGCCGGCAACCCCGGCTTCCTCCCCGGCATGAACGCCGGGGCCTTCAACCTGGGCGCGGGCCTGAGCTTCCTCATCCTGCCCGCCGTGCTGGTGGCGACAACCTCTCTCGGCGACGCGAAGGCCTCGTACCTCACCGTCGTGCTCGTCGGCCTTGCCCTGACCGTCGCCGCGTTCGCCGCGTCGCTGCTGATCCCCAAGCCCGTTGAAGCTGAGGTGGGCGCATGAGTGCCGCGGCTTCCGGCAGCACTTCTCACGGCAGCACTTCTCACGGCAATACAGGCCGGATCGTCGTCGTCGGCTCCCTCAATGCCGACCTGACGATCTACTGCGAACGCCTTCCGCAGCCGGGCGAGACGGTGCACGGCAACGGGTTCGCCGTGAACCCCGGCGGCAAGAGCGCCAACCAGGCCGTGGCTGCGGGCCGGCTGGGCGGGCACGTGAGCCTGGTGGGTGCCGTGGGCGATGACCCCCACGGCGACATGCTCCTGGCATCCGTGGCCGGCGCGGGCGTGGACGTAGGGCATGTGCGGACCTCCAGCGAGCCCACCGGTGTTGCCGTGATCGCCGTCGACGCCGGCGGTGAAAACAACATCATCATTACCGCCGGTGCCAACGGGACGCTGTCCCCGAAGGACGTCGCGGAGGCCGCCGATGTGCTGGAGGCCGCCGCCGTGGTGAGCCTCTGCCTGGAAGTCGGCACGGAGACGGTGCTGGCCGCGGCGCAGGCAGGGCACGACGCCGGCGCGCAGGTTTTGCTGAACCTCTCGCCGTATGCGGAGATTCCCTCAGGGCTGGCCGGGTTGACCGACGTCCTGCTGGTGAACGCCCACGAGGCCGCGCTGTTCCTGGGTTCTTCGGTTCCGGGGGCCGACGCGCCCGCCGATAACTGGGATGCCGTGCGGGCGCGGTTTGCTGGGCGCGGCATCGAGCAGGTTGTGGTGACCTTGGGCTCGAAGGGTTCCGTGGTGCTGGACTCGCAGGCCCCCGCGGAAAGCCGCGTCACCTTCGTCCAGCCCACCACGGTTTCCGCAGTGGACACCACCGGCGCCGGGGATGCCTTCACCGGAGCGGTGGCCGTGCGGCTGGCCGCTGGTGATGCGCTCGCCGATGCCGCCGCGTTCGCCTCCGTGGCCGCGGCGATGGCGACCACCCGCAAAGGCACCCAGGCGGCATACCCGGAAGCGGCCGACGTCGAACGCCGCCTCCGGGCGTCCTAGTGGATGTGAGCCTAAGCGTGCGCCCGGACCTGCACTGAGGCGCGCTCCACCGGCGGGCAGTGGATGCGGGCCGGCCCCTCGGCGGCAGCATCGATGCCCAGGAGCATCCGTACTCCCGCGGCGCCGAGCTCATAGTGCGGCAATGCCACCGTGGACAGCGGCGGGCGGAGGTGAGCGGCGATGACCTCCTGGTTGTCGAAGCCCACCACCGCCATATCGTCCGGGATGGATAGGCCCTGTTCGCGCAGGCCGTCGTACAGGCCCATCGCCATCCGGTCGTTGTAGCAGTACACCGCGGAGGCTCCGCGCTTCAGCAACCCGGCGGTAGCCAGGTAGCCGCCCTCCTGGTCCGGATAAGCCTCCATCACCAGGTCCGGGTCGAACGGGATGCCCGCATTCTCCAGCGCCTTCCGGTACCCCTGCAGCCGCCCGTCCTTGGCCGGGGCCGGAATGGTGGCGTTGATGAAGGCGATCCGCCGGTGGCCGTGGGCCAGCAGGATTTCCGTGGCGGAGCGGCCGCCCTGGACCTCGTCCGGGACCACCGCGCGTGCCCCCTGCTCGCTGGAGAAGCAGTTCACCAGCACAAAGTCCGCTTCCCGCAGCGGTGCGGGGACATCGGTCTGGCGGTGGAACCACGTGGAGTACAGGATCCCCCGCACCTTGTACTCCAGCATCATGCTGATGGCGTCCCGCTCCAGCTCGCTGTTCCCCTCGGTGTTGGCGATCAGGAGCGCGTAGCCGTGCTTCCACGCTTCATCCTGGGCGCCGTGGATGATCTGGCCGGCGAAAGGGGTGGTGGCGACGCCGTCGGCCACCAGCCCAATGAACTTCGAGGTTCCGCTGACCAGGGTCTTCGCCATCGCGTTGGGCCGGTAGCCCAGGGCGCGGATGGCGTCCTTGACCCGCTGGCGGGTTTCCTCCGCGATCCGGGCGTCCTTCTTCTTGTTGACCACCAGGGACACAGTGGCCGTTGACACTCCGGCGGCTTCCGCCACTTCGCGGAGGGTCACCGGATGGGCCCGCTCCGGCGCTTTCGGCGAGGGGCTGCCCGGCCCGGCCGCGGACTGATCCGCGGCATTCTCCTTTGAACTCATCTGCCCTCCTTCAGGAGTATATCCAGCGGCCGGCGTGTCATCCCTTGGTCGCCCCGCTTTCAAGGCCCTGGATCATGGCCTTGTTGAGCACCAGGAACACCAGCAGCAGCGGGGTGATCGTCACGCAGACGGCGGCGAACGTGGCCGTCCAGTCCACCTTGCCCATGGCGCCGATGTAGTTCTGCAGGCCCAAGGGGATGGTCTTCAGCTCCTCCGAGAGGACGAACGTGTTGGCGAAGATGAAGTCGTTCCAAATGAAGATGCTGTTGACCAGCACCACGGTGACCACGGTGTTCAGGGACAGCGGCAGCGTGATCAGCCCGAAGATCCGGTACGGTCCCGCGCCGTCCAGGGACGCGGCCTCGTACGTTTCCTTCGGGATGTATTCGTAGAACGAAGAGAACAGGTACACGGACATGGGCAGGGAGAACCCGGCCAGCGGGATGATCATCGACTGGTAGGTGTCCAGCAGGTCCACCTTCGAGTAGTCGATGAACAGTGGGACCAGGGCGATCTGGACCGGCACGATGATGCCGATCAGGAACAGCCCGCGGACCAGTCTGCTGAACCGGAACCCGAGTACCTGGATGGCGTAGGCGGCCATCATGCCCAGCAGGACGATCAGGACGTTGGCGCCCATGGTCACCACGAAGCTGTTGAGGATGTTCTGTCCGAGGTTGCCGGTCTCAAACGCCCTGGCGTAGTTCTCCCACGTGAGTGAGCCGGGCAGGGCGAACGGGTCCCCGGTGGCGAAGTCATGCTCGCTGCGCAGGCTGGTCAGGAACAGCCAGGCGAGCGGGTAGACCTGCACGATCACGATCAGCATGACCAGCACGCGGGACAAGGTGTGGAACAGGTCCGGCCGGCGCTTGCGGCGCCGGGGAGCCGGCCTGGAAGGTACGACGGCGGGCGGCCGGGTGGGCGGGGCTGCCTGGATGGTCATGCGTCTGCCTTCCGCTTGAGCAGGAACAGGATGAGGCCGACGGCCACGAGGCACTCGACCACGATGAACACCGAAATGGTGCTCGCGTAGCCGAAGTCCGTGCTGGTGAATGCCGTCTTGTACATGTAGGTGGTGAGCAGCTCGGAGGACTGTCCCGGGCCGCCGTTGGTCATCAGGTAGGGGATGTCGAAGCCGCGCAGGCCGTAGGTGGTGGCCATGATGGTGGTGGTGATCCAGACCGGGCGGATATAGGGGAAGCGGATCTTGGTGAACAGGGTCCACCGGGAGGCGCCGTCCAGCACCGCCGCCTCCTCCAGTTCCTTGGGCACCGCGAGCAGCGCCGCATAGATGATGAGCATGTAGAGCCCCGTGAAGCGCCAGCCTTCAGGCGCCGAGACGGCCGCCAGCACCGTGTTCACGTCCGAGAGCCACGGGCGCTCCAGGCCGCCCAGGCCAACCCAGGCGAACAGCTGGTTGAGCAGGCCCACCGGCTCCAGCGAGTAGATCCGCACGAACAGGAAGGCGATGGCCACCGTGGAGATCACGGCCGGCAGCAGGTAGAGGGTCTTGACCAGTTCCCGGCCCCGGCGGAGCGAGGTGAGGAGGCTGGCCACCACCAGGGCGCCGCCGAGCTGCAGGACCAGGCAGATGGCCAGGTACACCAGGGCGTTCGCGAAGGCCCGCCAGAAGATGTCGTCACCGGTGAACATCCTCAGGTAGTTGGCCAGGCCCACGAACTCCATGTCGCTGATGCCGTTCCACGAAAAGAAGCTCAGGAACAGGGACTGGAGGATGGGGAACAGGACCGCTGCGCCGTAGAGCAGCAGCGGCGGGAGCAGGAAGACCAGGACCGAGGTCCTCGATCTGTTGGGAAGCATCCGGGTGGGTTGCATGGCGGGGCCTTTCGGGCGGGGGAGCGCTGGGATCCCCCGCCGCGGTGGTTGCTGGTTAGCGGTGGTTGCTGGTTACTTGAAGAACTTCGGGGCGTTCTGGGCGATGGTGTTGTCCATCGTTTCGGTGAACTGCTGGGGCGTGATCTCGCCCTGCACCAGGAGGACGAGCTCCTGCTGCAGCCGGGTGTTGGTGGTCGGATCCAGCTGGGTGTCCCACGGCATGGCCTGCTTGGAGCCGAGGTCCTTGGCCTGGTCCAGGGCCTTCCGGTACAGCGGGGTGGCATTGGCCGGGACGGTAGTCTCGACGTCGGTGGTGGGGGAAAGGGCGCCGGTAGCCGCGTATTCAGCGGGGTACTTCTCCAGGGCGAACTTCAGGAAGTCGCTCACCAGCGGGTCGTAGGTCTTGGCGTTCACGGCCATGCCGATGCCCGACGGCGAGACAAACTCGTTCGCCGCCGTCACCGATCCGGCGGTGGTGGGCAGGGTGAAGAAGTCGACGTCGTTGCGGACGGCGGGGTTCAGCTTGTCGGTGGCCAGGCTGGACAGCTCCCACGTGCCGATGTTGTACATGGCCGCCTGTCCGGACGTGAACTGGTTCTGCGCGTCGGAGTAGCCCTGGGCGGAGAAGCCGTCCTGGAAGCACTTGGCCTTGCCCAGTTCCGCCATCCAGTTGACGGTTTTCTGGCCCGCGGCGTCCGCGAACTTGGCTTCGCCCTTCTTCAGTTTCTGCACAAACTCCGGGCCGGCCGCCCGGAAGGGCTGGTAGGCGACGTACCTCTCCAGCGGCCACTGGTCCTGGCCGTCGATGGCGATGGGGGTGATGCCGGCGCCACGGAGTGCGGTGCACATGGCCGGGATGTCGTCGAGCGACTTCGGGACTGACACGCCGGCCTTGGCGAACAGGGCCTTGTTGTACCAGATGTATTCCAGCTCGTACTGGAACGGCACCATGTACAGCGAACCGTCGTCGAAGCGCTGGTAGTCCAGGGCGCCGGGGCGGTATTTGTCGTAGATTCCCAGCGTCTTCAGGAGCTTTTCGGCGTCGAGCATCTTGCCCTGCTTGGCCAGCTGCTGCGCGAACGGCGTTGCGTCCGTGTCGAACAGTTCCGGCAGCTTGTTGGCGGCGGCAAGGGTCTCGAGCTTCTGGATGTAGGAGGGCCGGTCCGGGGTGGTGATCAGGTTCAGCGCGAAGCCCGGGTGGTCCTTGGCGTAGTCGTCGGCCAACTTCTTCATGATGTTGATGACGGCGCCGTCGGCGGGCCGCGACAGCAGCCAGGAGATCTCCCGGGGCTTGATCTCGCCGGTGGGGGCCACGTTGGAGGAGCTGGTGGAGCCTCCGCCCCCGCAGCCGGTGAGGGCAAGGGCGGCAACAGCTGCGACGGCGGCAGCGCGGAACAGGTTTTTCATAGCGGCAATCTCCCTTGATTGGAGCGGATCGTTGGATGGGTCGGGTGGAACGGAAAGGAGTTATTCAGTTGTCGGTGCGCTTGCGTACTTCGAAATCGGTGACAGTGACTGAGCCTTCGCCGGCGAAGACGCCTATTCCGCCGGTGGGAAGGTCATAGATCCGGGTGCTGAGGGCCACCTGGCGGTCCACGACGGCGACGCACAGGTCCCCGTCGACCACCACTTCCAGCGTGTGGGGGCCCGGAGGCAGGTGGCAGGGGCGTTCGAGCTCGACGGCGAACGGGACGTCTCCGGAGACATGCCACTGGGCGTCACCGGTGACGGCGCGGGGCCAGCGGTCGAAGACCATGCGGCCACGCTTCGGTTCGAGCCGGACGATGTAGGAGTGGTCACCGTCCGGGGTGGCGCGCAGCAGCATCCCGCATTCGGTGG
Organism: Arthrobacter sp. MAHUQ-56; assembly: GCF_019710585.1. Lineage (GTDB taxonomy): Bacteria > Actinomycetota > Actinomycetes > Actinomycetales > Micrococcaceae > Arthrobacter. The sequence continues at coordinate 415,853 of NZ_JAIFZQ010000008.1, forward strand.
TGCCGGGCTCGATGTCCAGCACAGCCCGGGCGTAGAACTGCGTGGGCATGTCGTCGTCCGGGACGACGGCCGTGTACCCGTCCGGGACGTCCAGCCGGAGGGGCAGGCTTTCGGAGAGGGGCTGGCCGTCCAGCAGCAGGGGCACCCCGTCCCAGAAGCTGTCCACCAGCTCGTCCGCAAAGCCAAACGCCAACGTACCGTCGGCGTTCTGCAGCGCCTCCAAAACAGCCATGGTGCCCGCCCACTGCCAGGCGCCGTCGTCGGAATTCCCTTCCTTGCTGGCAATCCAGCCGAAGAAGAACCGGCGGCCGTCCCGCTCCGCGGTCTTTGAGGCGTAGAAGGCGCGCCCGTCGATGCTGTCCAGGGCGGGGACCGTCCAGGGGCCCGTGGGACTCTTGGCCATGCGGTACCGGGTGGTGAAGGTTTCGGAGAATTCGGAATAGACCATGTACCACCAGCCACCCCACTGGAAGACATCCGGGCATTCATGGGTGATGTAGCGGCGGGGATCCCAGAAGGGCTCCGTGTGCGTCCATGCCATGAGATCGGTGGAGACGCATTGCGCGATCACGCCGCGGCGCCTTTCCGGACCTTCCGAGTGCCGGGCGGCCAGGAGCATGCGCCACAGGCCGGCCTCCTCGTCGCGGAAGACGAAGGGGTCCCGCCAGTCCGCTGACTCGTATCCGTCCGGGGCGCCGAAGGTGAGTTCCGGGTGTTTGGTCCAGGTGCGCGTGCCGTCGGTGCTGGTGGCGTGCATGACCAACTGCAGCGGCAGGCCATCCGCACCCAGTCTGGCGGGGTTTTGGCCGGTGTAGAAGAGATGGTGGACGCCGGAGTGGTCGGCAACGATGCTGCCGGTGTAGCAGTTGAAGTCCGGATCCTCCGTTGTCCCGTGGGGAAGGGCCACGCCATGGTCCTGGAACTGGATGAGGTCCTTGGTGGTGACCAGGTTCCACGCGGTGCCCGGTTTGGGCTCGCCGCGGACCTCGTGGAGGTAAAAGAGCTGGAACTCCCCGTCTTTCTGGAAGGGGATAAGGTCGCCAACCCAGGCATCGGCGGGCTGGAAGAAGACTGGATAGCTCATCGGCGGTGATGTCCTTCTGCTAAAGCGTTTGATCACCATGAAGTTAGCGCGGAAAAGCGCGCTGATCAAGCGTTTTAGCAAAATAGTTTCAGGGGCCGCCCGCGTCGGGCATCCTACGTGTACTGCTTCTACCCAAACCCTTGACCGCTCCGCCGCCGGCGCGTTAGCCTCTCCTGCTAAAGCGCTTAATCATGTGCGCGATCCCTTGTCGGCCAAGGGGTCCCGAGCCGCCATCGAGCGCCACGGCACTGCCGCCGTCCCCGTGAGAGGAAGTCAACGATGACCCATGCCATGTCACGCCGCCACGTCCTGCAGGGCACAGGAGCAGGAGCCCTTGCACTGTTCCTGGCCGATGCCTTGCCTGCTGCTCCCGCCCGCGCCCAGGGGTCCCTGCGCGCGCACTTCCATATGACGCCGCCGTCGGGTTGGCTGTGCGACCCCCAGCGCCCGGTGTTCACCGGCGGGGCGTACCACCTGTACTACCTCCATTCGGCGCAAAACAACGGACCCGGCGGCTGGGACCATGCCACCACTGTGGACGGCGTCGGGTATGCCCACCAGGGCGCCGCGTTGCCGCTGCAGCCGGACTTCCCCGTCTGGTCCGGGTCGGCAGTGGTGGACGCCGCGAACACCGCCGGCTTCGGCGCCGGTGCCATCGTCGTGCTTGCCACCCAGCCCACGGACGGCATCCGCAAGTACCAGGAGCAGTATCTTTACTGGTCAACCGACGGCGGATACACCTTCACCGCCCTGCCGGATCCGGTAATTCCCAACACTGACGGGCGGGCTGCCACCACGCAGGCGGAGATCGACAACGCGGAGTGGTTCCGCGACCCGAAGATCCATTGGGATGCGGCCCGCAACGAGTGGGTGTGCGTCATCGGATGTGCCCGGTATGCCGCCTTCTATACGTCTGCCAACCTGAGGGACTGGCAGTTGCAGCGCAATTTCGATTATCCGAACCACGCGCTGGGCGGGATCGAGTGCCCCGACCTCTTTGAGATGACAGCCGGCGACGGGACACGGCACTGGGTGCTTGGCGCCAGCATGGATGCCTACAGCATTGGCCTGCCCATGACCTACGCCTACTGGACGGGGAGGTGGGACGGCGGGCAGTTCCTGGCCGACGAGGTGGACAATCCGCAGTGGCTGGACTGGGGCTGGGACTGGTACGCGGCGGTGACGTGGCCCGCGCTGGAGGCGCCGGACACGAAGCGCTATGCGGTGGCGTGGATGAACAACTGGAAATACGCTGCCCGGGACGTGCCCACCGACGCCACCGACGGGTACAACGGGCAGAACTCCATCGTTCGGGAGCTGCGGCTGGAACGCCAGCCCGGCGGCTGGTACAGCCTGCTGAGCAGCCCGGTTGCCGCGCTCGCCGGCTATGCCACCTCCACCACGGTGCTCCCTGACCGGACGGTGGATGGAAGCGCCGTCCTGCCGTGGAACGGGCGCGCCTACGAGCTGGAGCTGGACATCTCCTGGGACTCCGCGGCGAACGTTGGGGTCTCCGTGGGCCGTTCCACAGACGGCACACGCCACACAAACATCGGCAAGTACGGGGCCGAACTGTATGTCGACCGGGCACCCTCGGACCTGGCCGGGTACTCGCTGGTGCCGTATACCCGGGCTGCGGCCCCCATCGACGCGGCTGCCCGGTCGGTCCACCTGCGCATCTTCGTGGACATGCAAAGTGTGGAAGTGTTCGTCAACGCCGGGCATACGGTGCTTTCACAGCAGGTGCATTTTGCCGACGGCGATTCGGGGATCTCCTTCTACACCGACGGCGGGCCGGCAACGTTTTCCGGGATCACTATCAGGGAATTCGCGGCGACTGTCGCCTGACCCCGCTAGCCCAGCCCGTCCAGCGTCACGCCTGTGTGCTCCGCGAGCTGCGCCAGCAGCGCATCCTGGAACCTGGGGTCGGTGGCTGCCGGGTGCGGCTTTTGCCGGTGCTGGTGGTACCAGTAGCCGCCGCTGGCCAGCGCGGCCGGGTCGTCGCTGGTGGCCAGCCATTCCTGCGTGCGGTGGCCCAGTTCCAGGCTGTCCGGTGCCGATCGGCCGCCCATCCTCGTGGGCACCCAGCCGGGGTCGACGGCGTTGCTGGCGACGTGCGGCACCAGCCGGGCCACCGCTGTCGACAGTGCAGTGACGTGCAGCTTCGTGGTGGAGTAGGAGGCCGTCGTCGTCCGTCCTGACCAGTCCAGACCGTCCAGGCCGGTGTCCCCGCCGCGGTGCATGCCGCTGCTCAGGTAGATGAGCCGGCGCGGCCCGGGGATGAGGGCGGTCAGCAGGTACGGGGCGACGACGTTGACCGGCAGCAGGGCCGGGCCGGCCAGGATTCCCGCGTTGTGGATGACCGCGTCGATACCGCCGATCCCGTTGGCCTCGTTTGCGATCTGACGGACCTCCTCCGGCACCGCGAGGTCCCCGATGAGGCACTGCGCACCCTGGTCCAGAGGTGCTGCACGGCGGGGATCCGCCGGGAAGACCGCGCGTGCACGATCACCTCGTGGCCCTCCCGAAGGAGCGACGCCGCGGCCGCCCGGCCCAGGCCGTCGGTGGATCCGGTGATGAAGACCCGTGCCATGCCCAGCCCTCCTGTTCGTGGATGTGACCCCACGCTACTCCAGGACCGGCTCAAGGCCGTTTCCGGCGAAGGAACAGCGTCAGCAGTACCCCGAAGGCCAGGAACAACAGGCCCACTACCAGCTTCCCGGTATCGATGCCGGCGCTTCCCGGCCCGCTGTCAGCTGCGTTGGCGGCGACACCACCCAAAACCAAGAGGCCGCCTGCGAAAGAGGTACCAAGCAGGCACGTACGGATGTTGCGATGCATCATGGGAGAGTTCTCCTGAAAAGTTGGTTTGGGCGCCTGTGCAGCCCGGGAATCGGCTCGTATCCCGCGCTCAAGGGACGCGGGGAAGGGCCTCAACTAGTCAGGAGAAGAACCGGGGTCGAAGGACACCGGTGCGGGGGGAGCGAGCAAACGGCCTTGGGCGGCGGCGGTGCCAGCCACTGCAGCAGGGAATCGATGCGGGCAAATCCAGGCAGGCGCCGCCGGGTCATTGCCACCGGATGAGTTGCTTCCGCCAGCGGCACCGGGCACGGCAGGCGACGGGTCCGACGGCGTGCGGGACGGGGCGTCGCCCGGGCCCGCCCCTGGGGCCAGGGCCGTTGCAGCTACAGGCCTCAGCCGCGGGTCACAGGCAAAGCCGGTGTTGGGCATGCGGTGGCTGGGGGAAGGGGCGACGATTTCAGGGCCGACATTCGCCTGCTGCGGTTCCGCAGCGCGGGAAGGCGCGCCATCACCAGGCAGCGGGATGGCGGCAGGAAGGGCAGGCGCCGCCGCCGGGGGAGCTGCCGGGGTGACCGCGGGCAGGGGCGCTGCGCTGATGACCGGGTCAAGGACTGGCTGAAGGGGTTGGAGGATGGCGCCGGCAAGGGGAACAACGGTCCCCAGTGTCCCGCCGACCATGCCGTCAACGGTGTCAACGGTGTCCACGGAGGGGTCCACCACTGCCGCCACCGTTCCTGCCGGCACGGCGGTGTTGGCCACCGGAACAGTCTGCACCAGCTGGTCGGCCACGCCGGTGCCCGGTCCTGCTGCCGCCGGTTCCAGGACGTCCCTGGCCTGATGGGTGGCGGTGCTGCTGACTGAGCTCCACGTGGATCCGGCAGCTTCCAGGAGTGGGTCGCCGGAGGTGGATGAGTCGGCCCACGCGCCCGTGGCGGACAGGGCCACCCACGACGCAGCGGCAGCCACGGCGATCAGCAGGGGGCGAAGGAAGGCCCAAGCGCTGAGTTTTGACTTCACTTAGTACGCCTCCCCCAGGCTTAGGTGCAATCAGTGCTATCCACCATAGGCGCAGGTCAGAGGCAGAGTCCAAGCGGCTGGACTAACAGGGAACGTGGCCCCCCAGTGCCCGGCACAGGTCAGGCGGCGCCCGTCGGGGCAGCGCGGTGGTCGATGTCTGCGGCCAGGGTGTCGATGCGGTCCGTGGCTGCGTTGAGTTTTTCGACGGCGGCCCACAGCTCCGGCTGCTGCTCCCGGACCTGCTCCAGGCTGGTTCCGGCCGAGCGGAGCGACCCGAGGTCGAAGCTGACATTGGTGCGTGCACCTGCCACCGCGGCACGGAGGGCGCCGAAGGCGACGACGACGTCTGCAACCAGCGCACGGTTGCCGTTGGTTGCGAGCCAGGCGAGGTCGTCAATGGCCTCGATGGCGCGTTCGCCCAGGACCGCGGAGGAGGCGGCGGCTTCCAGGGAGGCGTTGCGGATGGCTTCATCCCGCTCCGGCCCCGGCTCAAGGCGGAACGCCGCCCCGAACGCTTTGGAGGCGGACGCATCGTCATCAGCCAGTCGCAGGGCTTCCCCGCGCAGCGCCCGGGCGCGGTCCCTAATGCGGCCAGCCTCCCCGCCGTCGTCCCTGCCGCTGTCTTCGCTGTAGCCGGCGACCATCGAGGTCAGTGACGCCGCCACCGCCAGCATCAGGCCCGTGCCTGCCCCGCCGCCGGGCGAACCCGTGGACTCCGCCAGCGCGCGCGTCCATTCCTCAACCGTCGAATCCTGGGTGGTCACTTCAGGCTTATCCATAAGAGGAAGCGTGCCCACACATGCCCCCAGCTAAACGCCGGACGGACAAGAAGGCTACGTCCCGCGCAAACTGGCCCAGTTTTCGGCGCCCTGACCCCGAAAGTCCGGGGCATCTTCGCCGGTCCGGCCGATAAAGTGGGCCAGTGTGACGCAACGCCACCGCTATGACTACGGCCCCGATTCCAGCCAGTGGGGCGAACTGTTCCTGCCGGACGTTCCAGCAGGAGCCACGCACCACGGCGTCGTGGTGGTGATCCACGGCGGCTATTGGCGCTCCACGTACGGTGCAGAGCTGGGCGAGCCGCTGGCGGGAGACCTGGCGGAACACGGCATGGCTGCCTGGAACCTGGAGTACCGCCGGGCGGGCAACGGCGGGGGCTGGCCGGCCACGTTCCGGGATATCCTCGCGGGCATCGATAAGCTCGCCGCGCTCGCGGAACCGCACGCGCTGGACCTGGGCAAGGTGGTGGCGCTGGGGCACTCTGCCGGCGGGCACCTGGCGGTCTGGGCGGCAGGGCGGGGCCGGTGGGGTGAGCTGGCCGGGGAGCTCCAGGACCTTGACCACGGCGTCCGCCCCACCGGGGTGGTGAGCCAGTCCGGCGTCCTTAACCTGGCCGAGGCCGAACGCCTGAACCTCAGCAATGGCGCGGTGGCCAACTTGCTGGGCGGCCCGTCGTCGGAATTCCCCGAACGGTACCGCTGCGCCGACCCCATGGCCGCGCTGCCGCTGGACGTTCCGGTCTACGCCGTCCATGCCGAGGACGACGAGGACGTGCCGCCCAGCATGTCCACCACGTACGTGGACGCCAGCCGCGCAGGTGGCATGCCGGCGGAGCTGGTCCTGGTTCCGGGCGACCATTTCTCCCTGATCGACATCACCGCCGAGGCGTATGTGACGTGCCGGGAGCTGGTGGGACGGCTGCTGCGCTGACACGAACTGCTGGCGCGGGCCTGTTTCTGGCAGAGTATGACCATGCTCACAGTAATTGGCGAAGGCCTTGTCGACGTTGTCCAGCGCGCCTCCGGGATCGAGGCCCATGTGGGCGGCAGCCCGCTCAACGTCGCGGTGGGCCTGGCCCGGCTTGACCACCCCGTGCAGTTCATCGGCCGCTACGGTCGCGACGCCTATGGGGACGCCGTTGCCGCGCACCTGCGGTCCAGTTCCGTGATGCTGCCGGTTCCGCCGGACGAACTGCCCACGAGCGTGGCCACCGCACTGATTGACGACGACGGCGCCGCCACCTACACCTTCGACCTCGCCTGGGAACTTCCCGGCCTCACGGACCGGATCGGCTTCATGCTGCAGGGCACCACCCTGCTGCACACCGGCTCCATCGCCACGATGCTGGCGCCCGGCGCCACCGAGGTGCTGGCCGCCGTCGAATACGCCCACCCGTCCGCCACCATCAGCTTCGACCCCAACTGCCGGCCCAGCATCATCACGGACGTGGATTATGCGCGGCGGCAAGCCGAGAAGTTCGTGGCGCTCTCCGACGTGGTCAAGGCCTCCGACGAGGACCTCGCCTGGCTCTACCCCGGACAGGACGTGCTGGATTCGGCACGCAAATGGCTGACCATGGGCGGTGAGGAAGGGCCGGCGCTGGTGGTGGTCACCCGCGGCGCGGACGGCCCGTGGGGCGCCTGCCGGGCCGGTGAAGCCTCCGTACCCGCGCCCACAGTGGAGGTGGCCGACACGGTAGGCGCGGGCGACTCGTTCATGGCGGCGCTGCTGTCCGGCCTGGTGGACCGCGAACTGGACGGGGCGCAGAACCGGCAGGACCTCCGGGAACTCCCCGTCGAGGCCCTGGCCGAGCTCCTGGAGCATGCTGCCCGCGCGGCGGCGGTCACGGTGTCCAGGCCGGGCGCCAACCCGCCCACGCGCGCCGAGCTGCACGGGGTGGTGGCCGAAGAGGGCTAGGGGACAAACGACTGCTCCGCAGATGCCGTTCTGACCGTTCAAAGGGCCTCTGCGGAGCAGCGGATGGTGGTTTACTCCTTGCCGAGCCCAGCGGCAGAAGTCTTCCCACTCGAGACGCTGTTGAGGGCGCGGAGGTCGAAAATGCCGCTGATGTCGGCCTGCTTGGTGGTGCCGGCAGTTACGCCGTCGGCCAGGAGCTTTTGGTAGGTCCCGGCCAGCGGGTCCACGGTGAACACGATGTTCTTCAGCGACCGGGCGATCACGTCAGCCTTCAGTTCGGCACCGGCAGCTTCCTTCAGTGCTGCGTTGATAACGGTGGCCTTCTCGCCGTCGGCGGCATTGTTCAGCCACTCAACCGATTTCACGTGGCCCTTCAGCAGTGCCTTGACGGTGTCCGGGTGGTCGGCAGCGAACTTCTGGTTCACGATCAGGATGGTGGTGGGGAACTCGCCGGGCTTTCCGGACAGCGAACCGTCCCACAGATCCTTCTCGTCCACCAGCACCTTGGCGCCGGCGGTCAGCACCAGGCGGGAGGCCCATGGTTCAGGCAACCACGCGCCGTCGAGCTTTCCGTCTTGGAACAGCTTGAGGGTCTGGGCGTTCTCGGTGGGGTTGATGGCCACGTCGCCGCTGCCGTCCACGTTGGTCTTGTATCCCTGCGCGGTGAGCCAGGCGCGGAGCGCTACGTCCTGCGTGCCGCCAAGCTGCGGGGAGGCCAGGGTCCTGCCCTTGAGGTCGGCCGCGGAATTGATGTCCGGCTTGACCACCAGCTGGGCGCCGCCGGCAGCAGCGCCTGCAATGATGTTGACCGACTCGCCGCGGCTCTTGACGAACGAGTTGATGGCCGGGTTGGGGCCGATGTAGGTGGCGTCGATGGCGCCGGCGTTCAGGGCCTCGATGGCGGCGGGACCGGCGTTGAATACCTGGGTAGTCAGCTTGGTGTCACCAAGCTCGTCCGCAATGAAGCCCTTGCTGACTCCTACGAGGGCCGGGGCATGGGTGACGTTGCCGAAGTAGCCAAGCTTCAGTTCGGCTGCCGGGTTGCCGGAGGGTGCGGTGTCCTCGACGGTGGCGGCAGCGGGAGTGCCGCCACTGTTCACGCTGGCAGCGATGGCTGCCCCGCCCCCTACGAGGGCAAGGAGGACGGCGGCAATGCCGATCTTCTGGCCCAGGGGACGCTTGGGTTTGTTGGACTGCCCGGCCACGATGCGGGTTGAACCTTGCTGGTTTTGGGGACTGTTGTCCTGCGGATTGCTCACGGAATTCCTTTGCTGGGGCGGATGCTGAGACGAGATTACGGAGCACCCAGTGGGCCCACAATCACCCGTGTAGCAGGCGTTCACCGGACGACGCGAACGCTCAACGCGGCGTCGCAGAGTGTCAAAAAACGTCCCGCGGCGTCTCCGTCCGGGAGCGGCAAGCTGCCTCTCATCCCAGATGGAAGCCGCCAGCGGGGCCCGGCCGTGATTTGTTCGGCGTGTCGATGGGTACGTACGCGGCATGGGGGCTTTCGAAAACTAATCAAGGAGACGCTCATGCTGCTTTGGATCGCTATTATCATCGCCGTTCTCTGGCTTCTCGGACTGCTCGCGAACATCGGCGGCGGCCTGATCCACATCCTTCTGGTCGTCGCGGTGGTCGTCCTGATCTTCCACTTCCTTCGGGGAAGGTCCCGCGTCTAGGCGTGGACAGCGTCCCCGCCGCTGGCCCGTGCGCCGGCGGCGGGGATGCCATCGTTTCAGGCCGCCTTCACGCTTCAGGCGGCCTTCACCAAGGGCAGTTCGTCCCAGCGCGTGGTGTACCGCGGCGAGCACATGTCCCGTTTCATGGTCCAGTCCAGGCCGCACCTGATGCCTGCATGGCCCAGCCCGATTGAGCCGCGCCCAAAGCGGCGGCTCACGTCCTCGAGCAGCGGTCCGATGCGGCGCTCTTCATGCGGGTTCTCGAACGGCTCCAGCGGCGGCTGGTTGCCGGTGGGCCGCAGGTCGGTGAGCATCAGGCCCGCCTTGGCGTACTTGAGCCCGTCCCGGATGCTCGGCAACAGCGCATGGGCGGCCTTGGTCAGCAGAAGCGGGTCTGCGGTGGGCATTGGCAGGGAAACGCACACGGACGGATAAGCCTGTTCGTGGTTCCTGAACGGCGACGTGGCAGCGTACGCGGTCAGGACTTTTGCCTGGAGTCCGTGCTTCGAGAGCCTGGCGCTGGCCTGCTGCCCATAGATGCTGAGCACCTCGCGCAGGCCTGCGGCGGTGGTCACCGGTGTGGCGAAGGAGCGGGAGAAGATCAGCTGGTCACGGCCGATGCGTTCCTCCTCCATGGGAATGCAGGCAGTGCCGCGCAGTTCCAGGACTGTGCGCATCAGCACCACCGAGAACTTGTCCCTGATCGCTACCGGGTCGGCGCGGACAAGGTCCAGCACGGTGAAGATGCCTATGCCGTTCAGGCGGTTGGACAGCCGGCCGGCGATGCCCCAGATCTCGGCCACGGGCAGCCGGGCCATCAGCCCGTCCCGCGCCTCAGGCGGGACGCAGTCCCAGAGGCAGACGCCGCCGAACGCGGCATTGTTCTTGGCCCATTTATTGCAGAGCTTGGCGAGGGTCTTGGTGGGGGCGATCCCCACGCAGACCGGCACCCCCACGCTGCGGCGGACGGCATCCTTCATCCTGTGCCCCAGGGCCAGCAGCTGGTCCGGTTCACCTTTGACGCCCAGGAACGCCTCATCGATGCTGTAAACCTCCAGCCACGCAGAGTACCTGCCCAGCAGCTCCATCACCCGCGCACTGATGTCGCCGTACAGCTCGTAATTGCTGGACCTGGCCACCAGCCCCCACTCCTTGGCCCGCGGCGCGAGCTTGAACCAGGGCTCGCCCGTGGCAATGCCAAGCGCTTTGGCCTCCGGGGACCGGGTCACGGCGCAGCCATCGTTGTTGGACAGCACCACCAGTGGCCGGCCCTCCAGGGACGGATCGAACGCACGCTCCGCGGAGGCGTAGAAGCAGTTGACGTCCACATGGGCGATCTGCGGCATCTGCCGCATGATGGCAGGCCTGGCCATTACCGGCACTCACACATGGTGCAGGCACCTGGTGGCGACGCCCCAGATGGTCAGCTCGGACAGTGCGGCGACCCGGATGTCCGGATACTTCGGGTTCTCCGCCTGCAGGATGACGCCGGTGGGCGTGATCCGCAGGCGCTTGACCGTCAGCTCGCCGTCGAGGACCGCCACCACCACCGAGCCGTCCTTGGGTTCCAGTGCCCGGTTCACGATCAGCTCATCACCGTCGCTGATTCCGGCGCCTTCCATGGAACTTCCGGTCACCCTCACCACGTAGGTGCTGGTGATGTCCTTGATGAGGTGCGCGTTCAGGTCGATCCGGCCGTCGAAGTAGTCCTGTGCGGGGGAGGGAAACCCTGCCGCGACAGCCACCGGGGAGATCAGCACCGAGAACAACGAGGCGCCCGCATCTATCACGCGGGGACCGATAATAACGCCCACAACACACCTTTATTCGAAAATATGTTCGATAAGTTCAGTGTAGCTCCGTGCGCTGACAACGGGGACCCCCGGGCCAGCCACGAATTGGATACGGGCACGCCGAGGCGGATGGGGCATCCAAGGGCTAGGCTGGGACCACTTCAGCTTTGGGGGAAAGCGGATGCGGTTCGTTAAGTCCTGGTTGGTTCCGGCAGTGCTGCTCAGTGCCTTGACCGGGTGCGGGTACAGCGGCCCGCCTGAGGGCGTGGGCACGCCCCGGACGGAGGGCGGCACGGCCCCGCCGCCCGTCACGGGAAACTCCAAGGCGCCCGGCGCGGATCCGCGGGAATTGGAGTTGGAAGAGATGCGGAGCTGGTCCGCACAACAGCTACAACCCGCTGTGCCCGGCCAGTTCGCCGGTTCCACCAGCTCCAACACCACCGTCAGCTTCGGTTTTGCCGCACAGCCGGGCAGCTATGACGTGCACTTCACCTGCGACGGGCCCGCGGACACCCAACTGTCGCTCGCCAGCGACGCCGGGGCCGAGGTCCTCGCCCCGGTGCAGGTTCCCTGCGATGGGCACGTCTTCAAGACCCAGGTGGCGCTCGCCGCCCAGGGGGTGGAGTTCATCATGAGTCCCGGCGAGGGCGCGGAGGGCAGGTACGCGTTCAGGCTGGTTCCGGCACGGCAGCAGGTGCCCGCCACGCTGCTCCAAAGCGGCGGCCAGAAGGCCATCGTCCATTCGGGACAGTGGTCAGCCCCGCGTGTGCCAGCCCGGCTCAGTGGAACCTTGGGCAACGACGGCGCCGGCTGCGTTGTCCTTCAGGCGGAGGGCGGTGACGACTACACGCTGATCTTCCCCGAAGGAACCCGGTTCGACGGCGAAACACTGGTCATGCCCGCCGGCCCGCCGCTCTCCGCGGGAAGCCGCGTATCGGTCGGGGGCTCCCGCGTGGCCTCGAACGAGAGCCTGAGCATGTGCCTGAACTACAGCCGGCTCCTCTCCGTGGAAACAGCCGCCATGCTTCCCTGACCCCGGACCGCCCCGTCCGGCCCTCGTCCACGGTGCTTCGTTGGAAAGCGCGACGGCGGCTGAACCCCACGTAGACTTGCAGGATGCGGCTGGTTGCAAGCGATATCGACGGAACGATCCTCGGGCATGACGGAAAAATCAGCCCCCGCACCGTCCGCGCCTTCCACGCCTGCCGGGACGCCGGCGTCGAACTCGTCTTCGTCACCGGCCGGCCGCCGCGGTGGCTGCACCCGCTCGAGGAGCAGCTGGGCCACACGGGCCGCGTGATCTGTTCCAACGGTGCAGTGGTCTGGGACCTGGAAGCGGACCGCCTGGTCTCCGCCCGCACCCTCGCCCTCGACGCCGTCCTGGAGACCCGCCGCATCATCAAGAAGCTCCGCCCCGCCGCGCTGTTCGCCGCCGAGACGCTCACCGGCTTCCATCTCGAACCCGGCTTCATCGAGAACGAGTCCAGCGAGTTGCTGGCCGAATTCACCCCGGCCCCGCTGGCGGAAACCCTGGCCAACGACGATTCCGTGGTGAAATTCCTCGCGATCGTCCGCGACGGCACGCCGGACGAATTCCTCGCCGAGGTGGGTCCCGCCGTCGAGCACCTGGCCGCCGCCACCCACTCCTCGCCCGGCGTCGCCATGCTGGAACTGTCCCTGCCCGGGGTCAACAAGGCCGTGACGCTGGCGCAGTATGCAGCCGGCCTGGGCATCGACGCCGCGGACGTGGTGGCTTTCGGCGACATGCCCAACGACATTGAAATGCTCCGCTGGGCCGGTCACGGCTACGCAATGGCCAGCGGCCATCCGGACGCCATCCGGGCGGCGGACCGGCAGGCGCCGCACTTTGACGACGACGGCGTAGCCCAGGTTCTCGAGGCCCGGCTCGCCGCCCTCGGGGTCCAGTTTTCCTGATTCTTCCAGCTGGCGCTCACCTGGCGTTTACCTTCGCCCCGTAGCGTGCAGCGGAGCAGGCACCTCTCCTGCGGCTCATAGGGGGTTACCGATGGCAAGGAATGCAAGGCACCAGGCGGCGGACGCCCCGCTGCGCAAAGAAACGCCCGCCCCGCACTGGAAGCAGCTGCGCCAGGGCGACCGGGTCCGCGTCCTGCTCTCTCCGGGCTTTGAGGCAGGCGGCACCGTGGACACCATCACCGCGGACCACACGGCGGTCTGGGTCCACCTCGACGGCGGCCGCGGCCGCACCCTGCTGCACTGCGCCGACGGTGTGGACATCGTTCCCTGCGGAGAGACCGGCTGCCGGGACTGATTGCTGCTGCCGGCGTCACAGGTGCGGGGTACGCTCGCAGTGTGACCCTGCCCTTCTTCCAGCATCCGGACGACGACGGCCGGCGGCTTCCGATCGCCATGGCCCACCGCGGGTTTTCCACGGATGGGCTGGAAAATTCCATGGCGGCGTTCCGCGCCGGTGCCGGCCTGGGCTTCCGGTACCTGGAAACCGACGTGCACACAACGGCCGACGGCGTGCTGCTGCTTTTCCACGACGAGACGCTGGACCGCGTCACGGACGGCCGCGGCAGGGTCGCGGAGCTGGCGGCCGCGGACGTGGCGCGGGCCAGGATCAACGGCCGCGAGCCCATTCCGACGTTCGACGAGCTGGTCACGGAACTCCCCGACGCCCGGTTGAACCTCGACGTCAAGGACTGGGGCTCGGTCCGCAGCACCGCCGCCGCCATCGAGCGGCACCAGGTGCACCACCGGGTGCTCGTCGCCAGCTTTTCGGACCGGCGGCGGCGGGCGGTGCTGAAACTCCTCAGCCAGCCGGTGGCATCATCCGCGGGGGTGGCCTCCAACGCCCTGTTCACGGTTCTGGGGCCGCTGCTTCCCGGCCCGCTGTTCCGGCCGCTGATGCGACGGGTCCTCCGGGACGTCCACGCCCTGCAGGTGCCCGTGCGCTACGGGCGCATCCCCGTGGTAACCCCGGGGTTCATCCGGCGGGCGCATGCCCTGGAGCTGGTGGTGCACGTCTGGACGATCAACGACGCCCAAGAGATGCACCGCCTGCTGCACCTGGGCGTGGACGGCATCGTCACGGACCGGGCGGACCTGCTCCGTGAAGTGCTCATGCAGCGGGGCGAGTGGCCCGGCCGGCCATCCGCCTGAATCCGCTCCTTGCTAATCCCCAACCTGGCCGGTTCTGCGCCGCGGCAGGCCTACCCGCGTCCCGTGCTGGTTGACGGGTCCTGGTCGCCCTCGGAGGGATCGGCCCGCAGCTCATCCGGGTTGCTCTCCGGAAGTCCGCCCGACCCCGCGACGCTGCCTCCGGCCGACCCGGCCCCGCCGACAGGTGCGGTGGCCTCTCCGGCCAGGGCGCCGTCGTCGTTCCCTGCGTCTGTGCCTGTTTCATCAGCGTCACCGCCCAGGGGGCTGCTCGACACCGGACCGGGTGCCGCGCCCGCCTTCAGGCCGGGCGCCTTCTGCTTCTCCGCCTCCATGGCGTTCGAGCCCTCGCTCAGGGACGAGTGGACTTCGACGTCGTCATTGGGGTCCGCCGGATCGGGAACGTCCAGTTTCTCCGCGGGCTTGGATGTCCCGGCCAGATCCTCCATGGCGTTCTCTGCTGCCTTGCCGATGCTGTCGCCGATTCCCATGTGACTGCTCCTTCCGAGATCACCGGCCGTCGCCCCAGCGGCGCACGGCCTACTCCTCCAGAATTATCAGCATGCTTACAATTAGTCCAGAGCTGGGGCACTGGACCGCAGCCGGAGAGGAAGGACGGAAGCACTGTGAGCACTTACCATCCGGAAAATGATCCGGCGAACCCTGACCGGCCAGGCAGGGACGACGTCGGCGCCGCCCAGCCCGACCTCGAGCGGCAGCGCAGCACGGAAGCGGGCGGCTCGCCCAACCCCGATCCGGCCGAAGGCAACATCACGGGCCTGGAACCGGGCGGGGGAGTGCCCCCAGGGGAGACGCCGCCGGCGGAGGACCAGATGAGCCGGGACCAGGGCCACTCCGAATAGGTCGCCACCGCGGGCGGGGGCTTGCCGCTCCCGCCTGCGTTACGTCAGGATTCGTTGCCCTGCCGGACGGTCCTCGACTCATCGGGGCCGGGAAGGTGCCGCTTGAGCCCGTCCAGGTCCAGCTTGCTGTTCCAGTTTGCCCAGTCCTCGGGCCGCACCGAGGGGCGGCCCAGGAGGTAGCCCTGCCCGGCGCTGACACCCAGTTCCGTGAGGACCCGGAGTTCGCCCACGGTTTCGATGCCTTCGGCGACGAGCGTGATGCCGATCTGGTCCGTGAAGTCGACCAGGCAGGCAGCCAGTGCGTGCTGCAGTCCATCGGTGTCGACGTCGCTGATGACGTTGCGGCCCACCTTGAGGAAGTCGGGCCGCAGGTGGAGCATCCGGCTGAGCGCGCCCGCTCCGGTGTGGGTGTCGTCCACGGCGATCCGCAGCCCCCGCTCGCGCAGCGGATTAATGGCGGAGATGAACTGCAGGTACTCCTCTTCGGGAATGTCCTCGGTCAATTCGAGGACCACCCGGCTAATGGGGAGTTCGATATGGTCGAATAACTCGGGAAGCCGTGGGTCCAGGCAGGACGTCGGGGAAATGTTGAGGGACACGTACAGGTCCCCGGGCAGGTTGCGCGCGGCGGCGGCGGCCGACCCCAAAGCCGAGAATTCCAGGTTGGCGCCCAGGCCCACCGCATTTGCCTCGGCAAACCACAACTCGGCGGCAGCGCCGTCGTCACTGACGAAACGCGAAAGGGCTTCTGCCCCCACCACACCTTTTCCTTCCAGGCCGTAAATGGGCTGGAAG
Source organism: Arthrobacter sp. MAHUQ-56 (assembly GCF_019710585.1). Taxonomy (GTDB): domain Bacteria; phylum Actinomycetota; class Actinomycetes; order Actinomycetales; family Micrococcaceae; genus Arthrobacter. The sequence goes on from NZ_JAIFZQ010000008.1 coordinate 431,727, forward strand.
GCGGTCATCAGCATCTGGTTCTCCAGCAGGGCGCTGATGCGGGACATGCTGCGGATGGCATCAAGCTGCTCCGCGACCTGCGGCGGCAGGGCGGGGGTCGACAGGCGCATGTCCCGGGCGGTCTCCGGTGTCCCCGCGGCATCGGCGTCGCTGCGGCGGGACTCCAGGAGGTACTCCAGCAGTGCCCGTTCAGGCACGCCGGGATTCTCATCGAGGCTGTTGCTCAGGCGCTGCCGGACAGCGGCTCCCGCGGGATCCGTATCCGCCAACACGGCGGCAATAATTCCCCACGCCTGTACTCGAACCGACATTAGCTACGCCCCCAGTTGACGAAGTAATGACCCTATGGCCCAATTAATGTTCAAATTTCCAAACGCCCTATAAGTCCGGTGTTACTGCTCGCCCTGATTTCCGCGGCGACGAAAACCAGACACCGCATGTTGATCGTATATCGGCCGAACTAAAAGCGCAGTAGTTTGTGCGCTACTGGTTAGCGCTCTCCGGCTGGCCCGCCAGCAGGGCGGGAATCTGCCCGGGGGGCACCGGCCGGCTGAAGTAGTAACCCTGGGCACTGAGGCACCCCAGGCCGCGAAGGATCTCTGCCTGCTCCGCCGTCTCCACGCCTTCCCACACCGCCTCCAGGCCGCAGGCGCGCACCAACTGCAGGACCGCGGCTACGAGTGCCGGCTGGCTGGGATCCGTATCCAGCCCGGCGATCAGCGACCGGTCAACCTTGACCCTGTCCACGGGAAGCCGGCGGAGGTAGCTGATGGACGAGTATCCCGTGCCGAAATCGTCGATCTCTATCCCGACCCCCAGCCCCCGGAGGCCGCCCAGTGAGTAGCGGTCCAGCTCGTTGCCCCTGACGATGGCCACTTCCGTCAGCTCCAGGACTACCTGGTGGGGCTTCACTCCGGTTTCCTGCAGCACGTTGCGCACGTCCTCGATGAACTGAAGGCTCTGCAGGTCCGTGGCGGAGATGTTGATGCGCACCGAGAAGCGCTGGTCCACCAAGGAGGCATCGATCCAGGCCCGCAGCTGCTTCACCGCCGTCCGGAGGACCCAATGGCCAAGATCGGAAATCAGGCCCGCTTCCTCGGCAAGCGGGATGAATTCGTCCGGCATGATGAAGCCGCGGTTGGGGTGGTCCCAGCGGACCAGCGCCTCCACCCCCTCGATCCTTCCGCTGCCAAGCTCCACGACAGGCTGGTAGTACAGCGTCAGGCCGTCGTTCTTGATGGCTGCCCGCAGGTCCTCCACCAACTGGCTCCGGAGGCGCCGCATCAGCAGCAGGCCCGGCTCGAAACGGTGCAGCCGGTTCTGGCCTTCTGCCTTGGACGCGTACATGGCGACGTCGGCCTGCATGAGCATGTCCTCGGGGCTCTGGCCGTCATCGGCAATGCTGAGCCCGATGCTGGCTCCGCAGCGCACGCTCCTGCCCGGCAGCTCAATGGGGTCGCTCAGGGCGGCCGAGATGCGCGATGCCACGATGGCCGCCTGGTCCACCGACGCCGACGGCATGACGATCGCGAATTCGTCACCGCCCAGCCGGGCCACGACGTCCGACTCCCGCACCGCGCTGCGGAGCCTTTCGCCCACCGTCACCAGGACCTGGTCCCCGCCGGTGTGCCCCATGCTGTCGTTGATGGACTTGAAGCCATCCAGGTCAATCAGCAGGATGGCGGGCCCCTCATCCGGGGCAGCCTCATCCGGCGCGGACTGGCCTGCCAGGGCGGTCCTCAGCGCCTCGATCAGCGCCGAACGGTTGGCCAGGCCGGTAAGCGGGTCCTGCATGGCCATCTTCTGCATTTCCAGGTGTGCCTCGTGCAGGAGCTGGGTGCGGACCTGGACGCGCTGCTCCAGCTCCTGGTAGATGATCTGCAGGTCTTCCGCCAGCAGATTGGTGCCCATGATGATGGCATCGAGTTCGTCCCGGGCGGGAGAGACCTCGATCCGGGAGGTCAGGTCTCCGGAGGCAAGCCGGACTATGCCTTCCAGCAGCTGGGAAAGCCGGGGGTCGTCGTCGGCAAACATCGGCTGTCCTCCTGCCCGCCTAGTTGGACTGGATGCGGTCAGTACCCAGTGGAAGGCTGACCGTGACTGTGGTGCCCCCGCCCAGCGTGGAGGCCACGTTTATCTGGCCGCCGTGGCGGTCCACAATATCCTTGGAGATGGCTAGGCCCAGCCCGGTTCCCGGGATGGCGCCGGACATGGCGTTGGAGGCCCGGTAGAACCGGGTGAACACGTGGTCGATCTCGTCGCTCGAGATGCCGATGCCGGTATCGGCCACCCGGACAGTGGCCCACCGGGAACCGTCCGGCGCGGCATGCGATTCGCTGCCCACCTCGATCCGTCCCCCGCTGGGCGTGAACTTGATGGCGTTGGACACCAGGTTGGTGAATACCTGCTGCAGCTGCACTTCATCCCCGAGGATCTGCGGATCCTCCGGCAGGGGATCCACATCGATGGTGACGTTCTGCAGCGTGGCAAGGGGGCGCAGTGCCGCAGCCACCAGGTCCAGGGTCTGTCCCAGGTGCACGGGGGCCAGGTGCATGGGACCGTCGTCCGGTCCGTGGCGCGACACGCTGAGCATGTCCTCCACGAGCGTCCGGAGCCGTTCCGTATTGCGGACCACGATGTCCAGCATCTGGTGGACCTCCTTGGACACCGGGTGCTGGGTGCTTTCCTGGATCATGTCCAGGTACGCCATGATCGAGGTCAGCGGGGTGCGCAGTTCGTGGTTCACGGTGGCCAGGAAGTCGGTCTTGGCTTTGTCGAGCTCCCGCAGCCGCTTCACCACCTGTTGCTGGCTGCTGATCAGGTGGCTCTGGATCAGCCCGTAAGCGGCGTTGCCCGCGACGTGCTGGATGAGGCCAAGCTCGGCGTCGGACCAGCTCCGGGGCCGGTCCATCATTGCGATCCAGATGATGCCGAGGGACGAGTTGCCTTCCCCGATCGGGACGGCCAGCGTCGAGACCGCGCCCGCAACCGCTGCCGCGGGCTTGTCGTGGGGGCGGCCCTGTGCTTCGTGGCCGTCCGCGGACAGCGTTTCCGTCCCGGCCCAAAGGGCGTCCGCCATCTGCCGGGCTTCCTCTTCGCCGGGAAGGGCGTCCTGGTCCAGTTCCGGCAGTCCGGGCCTTCGCCAGGTGGCCAGGATCGGGGGCACCCTGGGGTCTTCGAAGGTGGCCAGGACCACGTGGTCGGCCCGGAACGTGCGGCCGAAACCGGCGACGACATGATCGGCGATTTCCTGGGGATCGTTGGTGGCGCGGACCGCTGCGGACACTTCGCGCAGCTGCTCCCGAAGGCCCTCGGCCTCCTGCCGGGACGCCCGTCGCCGGGCCGCCTGATCGATCAGCACAGTGGCGCGGTGCACCAGCTCCCTGGGTGCCGGCGGCTTGGTAATGCAGTCGTGGATGCCCGGAGGGTTGGCAGCCTCGATCTCCGCCGGGCTGTCCAGGTCCACCATCACCAGGACGGGGGCCGTCGACTTGACTGCCGCCAGGAAGGCGTCGGCCACGATGACAGACGGCTCGGCGTCCAGGAGCAAGGCGGCTAGGCTATCCATGTCCCGGGCTTCGAGGACGGTATAGCCGGCGTCGCGCAGTGCCTCGGCGTTGACTGCCAGGCGCCGGGGGTCCGGATCAGCCACGAGCGCTGTGCGCGGAGCGCGTACCTCATTCGGCACAGCCGTCACAGTGCCCCCTTCCCTCCCAGTTGTCTACATTCTAGGGGGATGCGGCCCCTGCGGTTCCATAGATCCAGCGGCAATCGGGTCCGGGAAGGGCACGCGGCGTAATATGGCGCTGATCCAACGGCTGCCCGGCCCTGGAACATATATTTGAGCGGTGCCCACCCCAGCAAAACCCCCGGTGCCCACCTGGCAGAAGTTCCTGATACTCCCCAAGATCATCAGGCTCGCCCGGCACGCCCCGAAGGACCGGCACACGGCCTGGGACCGCTACTGGGCGGGCATAACCGCGACGGGCGAAGACAGCGAGGTGCTGTGGGACTCCGGCAGCGACTCCGAGTTCCTGGGCTACAAGGACACCCTCCTGCACTACCTGGATCCCCGGCGTTCCATCGTTGATGCCGGCTGCGGCCACGGCAGCTTCACCCGGGCGCTCGCCGGGATCTTTCCCCGGGCCATCGGCGTCGACGTTTCGGAACACGCCGTGGCCCGGGCCCGGTCCGAGTCCCGGGGCATCGGCAACGTCAGCTTCGACGTCCGCGACCTGACGGCCCCCGGGGCGGGTGCCGCGCTGGCGGCGGCAGGGTTTGTGGACGACGGCGGGGCCAACGTTTTCATCCGGGGCGTGCTGCACGTGCTGGACGACGACGACCAGGCGGCACTGGTGGAAAACCTCAAGACCGTCGCCGGGTCCGGGGGCACGGTGTTCATGGCAGAAACCAACTTCCAGGGAAATCCGCTGGAATACGTCTCCCACCTCGGTGCAACCACGCACGGTATTCCGGCGCCCCTGGAACTGGCCATCCGCGGGCTGCCCATGCCCGGCCGGTTTGGTCCCGACGAACGCCAGCGGGTGTTCCCGGCGTCGTCGTGGGAACTGCTTGAAGACGGCGATGTTGCCATCCGGACCAACCCGGTGACCGGCGTTGCGGGCCAGGACCGCGTACCCGGCTACTACGCAGTGGTCCGTCCGCTGCCCTAGTACCCCCCGCAGAACCACACACTTCCCCGCACGCTCCCCGCACAGTACCGCTGTGCCCCTTGACACGCGGCCTGACCGGGAGGCTACATGGTAAGTAGACTTACTAAGTGGCAGGGAAAGGACGGTGCCGTGGCGCAGGACATAAGGAAACAACGCCGGCGAAACGGGCAAAGACGGGGATGACGCAGGGCGACCACCTCGGAGTGCTGCGCATCGACTTTGGCGGCGACGACGACAAGCTCCGCCACGTCAGCTGGGAGGAGCGGTTTGACACCTTCGACTCCCGGAAACTGAATTTCATCTACCAGGAACAACGCAGCGACGGCACGCAATCGAACTTCTTCCGGTTGGAGAATCCCAACCGCGAAGACGCCTGAGCCGCACCGCCCCAGCACTCGACACGGGCACCGGCCACCCCCGGCGCCCTTCAGCCGACCGTTGGCGCAAGACCTACAGGAAACCCCATGAGCAATCTCATCCCGTCCGGCGCACTTCGCCGGATGCTGCTGCCGCCCACCTACGGCCGGCACGTCACCCCCGCCAGCGAATTCACCATCCTCTCAGTGGAGGTCTGGGCCTCAGGACTGGTGGTTAACGTCCATCTGGCGTCAGAAGGCGCACCCGCGCCCCGGCTGATTCTGGAGGACCACTTCGGCACCAAATATTCGCTGCAGGAATCCGCCGTCGTCGATTCCCGGAACCTGCAGGTCTTCACTCCGTCGGTGCCTCCGGGCACCAGGAGCCTCACCATCCGGGCCGCGGACGACCCCGGGCGGCCCGTGGTGACTTTCGCCGTGCCGATGATGGCAGTTCCGGACGCACCTTCCGTTGCCGCCGTACCGGAGGCGCCCGCCGCACGGGAAGCAGCGGGCCTGCCCGATGAGGCGCCCTACCAGCCGGAACTCCGCCGCCCAGCTTGACCCAACCGAAAGGCTGCACCATGCCAGAAACCAGCAACTTCGCGCCCACCACCGCCATTGTCACCGGTTCGGACTCGGGAATCGGAAAAGCCACCGCCGTCGCACTCGCCCGGGCCGGAATGGACGTGGGCGTCACCTGGCACTCCGACAAAGCGGGGGCGGAAGCCACGGCCGAAGAAATCCGGGGCGTGGGCCGCAAGGCCGTGGTCCGGCAGCTGGACACCACCGAACTCAGGGCGGCGGCAGGCGTGATCGATGGGCTGGCGGACGAACTGGGCGGCGTGGACGTCTTCGTCAATAACGCGGGCACAGGTGAAGGCACCAGGTTCCTGGACCTGGATATCGACAGCTGGATGCGTACCCTGGACACCAACCTCAACGGCGCCTTCGTCTGCCTGCAGGCCGCAGCCCGGCGCATGGTGAAGGCGGGCAACGGCGGCAGGCTGATAGCGGTGTCCAGCGTGCACGAGTTCCAGCCCCGGGTTGGCTCATCCGCCTACGACGCCTCGAAGCACGGCCTGGGCGGCCTGATGAAGACCCTCGCCCTGGAGCTCGGTGCCCACGGCATCACGGCCAACACTGTCGCCCCCGGCGAAATTGCCACCCCGATGACCGGGCAGGAGGACCAGGACCCGACGATGACGGAGCGGCCGGGTGTGCCGCTGGGCCGGCCTGGCAACGCCTGGGAAATTGCCGACGTCATCGCCTTCCTCGCTTCCCCGGCATCCAGCTATGTCACGGGTGCCGCCTGGGTTGTGGACGGTGGAATGCTGCAGATGGGACCGCAGGCGGGGTCCCATATCACCAGCAACGACTGGCGCGAGGTTTAAAAGCGCCCACAGTCTCAGACCCCAGGGCCATCGGCCCTCGTCCGCATGACGGATCCGGCAAGCGCTTTCCTGTACCGGGCTGGCATGATGGAACGCATGCGCATTCTTATCGCTCCGGACAAATTCAAGGGCTCCCTCACGGCCGCCGAGGCCGCCGCCGCGATGGCGGAAGGCGCACTGCGCGTGTACCCGGACGCCGTCACCACCCAGTTCCCCATTGCCGACGGCGGCGAGGGCACCCTGGAGGCAGCGGTCGCCGCAGGCTATGAGGAACGGCTCAACGCCGTAGTGGGACCGATCCTCGCCCCCACGGGCGCGGCGTGGGCCATCCGCAAGGCCGGGGACGGCAAGGTCACCGCGGTGATCGAGACCGCGCAGGCCTCGGGGCTGGCGGACATGGAACCGACGCCGGCCAATGCCCTGCGCGCGCATTCCTACGGCTGCGGGCAGCTGATTGCCGCCGCCCTGGACGCCGGGGCCACGGAGATCGTGCTGGGACTGGGCGGCTCGGCCATGACGGACGGCGGCAGCGGAGCGCTGCGCGCCCTCGGCCTGAAGCCCCTGGACGCCGCCGGGAACGTGGTGCCGCTCGGAGGGGGGTCGCTTGCGGAGATCGTTTCGCTGGACACCAGCGGACTTGATCCACGCCTGGCGGCAACCACCTTCCGTATTGCCGTCGACGTCCGCAACCCGCTGTACGGGCCCTCCGGTGCCGCCCACGTCTTTTCCCCGCAAAAGGGCGCGGACCAGGAGGGGGCGGAGCTGCTCGACGCCGGGCTGCGCAACTGGGCGTCCATCCTGCGGGAAGTGACGGGCCGGGACGTGAACGTCCCGGGCGCGGGCGCCGCCGGTGGCTTCCCGGCGTCGTTCCTTGCCTTCACCAGCGCCACATTGGAAGGGGGCTTCACACTCGTGGCGGGCCTGACCGGCCTGGCCGGGCAGCTGTCCGGCGCGGACCTGGTGATCACCGGCGAAGGCTCCATGGATTCCCAGTCGCTCACCGGCAAGGCTCCCATCGCGCTCGCCGACGCCGCCCGGGAGCTGGGCATCCCGGTCATCGTGGTGGCCGGCCGGATCCTCGTGACCCTCGAGGACCTGGCCGGGCATGGGGTGGTGGCCGCCGCGCAGCTGCTGGATGTCGCCGCAAGCCCCGAAGACGCCATCGCCAACGCCGGCAAGTACCTGGCCTGGGCAACCAGCCAGGTACTTGAAGGGGCCTAGCCGTACAACTAGCCGACGATTGTGGTGTTGCGGCGCCGCCGGAAGACCAGGACCGCAATCACCACCAGCACAGCGATTCCGCCGATGACCCAAGGGGCGTAGTTCACGCGCGTCGATTCGTTCTGCGCTGATTCGCCGGTGCCCGGGTTGGCGGGGCCGGTGGACGCGGTGTCGCCCGTGGACGGCGTGGGGGAGGTTCCCAGGGCGGCGTGGGCAGGGGTGGCCTGGGCAACGGCGGTTCCTGCCGGCGCTGCCCCCGCGGCGACTGCGGGCAGGGCCGGGGCGGCCAGGAGCAGCAGCGCCAAAAGTACGGTTCGGACAAGGGCTCGCATACAGTTTCTCCTCTTGGTCGGCCGGGCCTCAGGCGCCGGTCTCGTAGTGGGGTTCTGCAACGGGTTTCGATTCCGGGGACCCCTTTTCCCGGAGGTAGACCGAGGCGCCCACCAGGACGGCGACGGCCAGGAATTCGCTTTGCCAGTTCTGGAAGGACTCGAACCAGAAACGGCTGGTGCCGAAGTATTGCAGGAAGCTGACGGTGGCCTCGCCGTGGCTCTGCTGGTCCTGGTTGTACTCGTCCACGCCGCCGGCGGCGTGCAGGAGGAAGGAGGCCAGGAACAGCACGAAGAACAGGATCGACAGGGAGTGCTCGTAAAGCTTGAGGATCGCGCCGCCGCGCCTTGCCGGCCACGGTGACGCGCTGCTGAGCTTGGCCTCGCGCGGATCCTCGTCCTGCGGTGCCTTCCTGCCCATGGGCTTGGACTCGGAGGAGCCCTTTTGGAACAGGAACACCGTCAGGACCACGTACATGGCCATCTGCAGGAACTCCGATTCCCAGTTTTCGAATGTGGCCTCCACGAAGGCGCCGGTGCTGAGGAACTGTAGAACCCCGACTGCCGGCTCCCCATGGGCCTGCTGGTCTTCGCTGTAGGACGCGGCTCCGGAGAGGATCATCCCTACGAAGAACGCCAGGAACAGGCCCACGTTCGCCAACAGCAGTCCGTGCTCTTTGGCCCATTTGCGCATGATTTACTCCTTGCCCGGCAGTGAAGAGTGGTTTCTGTTGTTGGCCCGCTTGTTCAGGTGCAGGGGAACAAGCACCAGCAGGACCACGAGGACGCCCAGAAGTGCCCCACCCGCGGTCATCCCCGCCGACCGGCCCGCGGTCACGTCAAACACGAGCGCGGCCGTTCCGGTGCTGAGCAGCGCGATCCCGGCAAGGGCGATCTTGGTGATGGCATCGGCGCTGGAAACCAGGGTTTCCTTGAGCCGCTTCCGGAACAGCCTGCGGTGCACGCTGACCGGCAAAAGAATGAAGGCCGTGGTCAAGGCGGCGACCACCACGTTGATGAGGTACAGGTTGACCTGGAAGTCGTCCAACTCCTCGAACCGCTGCTGGAAGGGCAGCGTCAGCAGGAACCCTGCCAGGATCTGCACCCCGGTCTGCAGGACCCGCAGTTCCTGCAGCAGCTCCGCCCAGTTGCGGTCCAGTTGCTCTTCGCGGGTTTCATTGCGTCCCGACTTGCCGGTGTAGTCCTCCACTTCGGACATCGGCCCTCCTTCCTCGTGCGGCCAGCCCGTGTCCCTTCTTTCTACTCCCCCCGTACCCAGAAACAAGGCCGTCCGTTGCGCGCCCGGCAACATTTGGTAAGTTTACTGATTATTGCCCGTGCCGGTGGACTTAGTCTTTCGGCCGGGATAGCTTCGAAGGGCCGGAGCACGGGCGCTTCTCAACCGACACAGTTCACATGACACAGGTCAACCGACACAGGCAGGCGGACTATGAGCGACACGGACAAGCAGACAGACCAGCCGAAGGACCCGCGCGGCGGCTACCACTCGGGGCCTTTCCCGGAACAGGAACAGAAGCAGCCAGGCCTGACCGCGCCGATGGACCCCAAGCCGGACCACGGGGAACTCAGCTATGAGGGCCACGGCAAACTCAACGGCAAAGCAGCGCTGATCACCGGCGGCGACTCCGGCATCGGCAAGGCCGCGGCCATCGCCTTCGCGAGGGAAGGGGCCGACGTTGCCATCTCCTACCTGCCGGAGGAGGAAGACGACGCCCAGGACACCGCCGAATGGATCAGGAAGGCTGGCCAGCGCGCGCTGCTGCTGCCGGGGGACGGACGCGAGGAGGAATTCAGCACCAGCATCGTGGAGCAGGCCGTCTCCGAGTTCGGCCGCCTCGACGTGCTGGTCCTGAATGCGGCCTACCAGAAGAACCGCGAAAGCCTGGAGACCCTTCCCACGGAGGAATTCGACCGGGTCTTCCGGACCAACCTCTACTCCCTGCTCTGGACCGCACGCGCCGCGGTACCGCACCTCAAGGCCGGGGCGTCCATCATCACCACGGCATCGATCCAGGCTTTCAACCCCTCGCCCGGGCTCATCGACTACGCCATGACCAAGGCGGCGCAGGTGGCCTTCACCAAGGCCCTGGCCCAGGAGCTCGGCCCCAAGGGGATCCGCGTCAACGCCGTGGCCCCGGGCCCCATCTGGACGCCGTTGATCCCGGCCACCGAGTGGCCGGACAAACTGCCCAAGTTCGGCCAGGACACGCCGCTGGAGCGTGCCGGCCAGCCTGCGGAGCTCGCGGCGGCCTACGTGCTGCTCGCCTCCGAGGACGGCTCCTACATCTCCGGCGCAGTCCTTCCCGTCACGGGCGGCAAGGGACTCTAGGCAGGAAACCCCAGACCAGCAACACCGGCAATCCACAACAGGAGGAAGCATGACGCAGGAAAACCAGCAGGCTGAACCCGAGACGGCTCCGGGCGGCTACGGCACCCCCACCGCCGAGCAGGAGGCAGCAGGAACGCAGGGCGGCCAGGGCCAGTCCGGCGGCACGCCGTCCGGGGGAACTTCAGGCGGCGCCGAGACGAACGAACCCCAGGCCGGGGCGGGCCAGGAGCAGGTGCCCCACGACATGGACGTCCCCTCAAGCGCGGCGGAGATCGACGAATCGAACGATGACTCCAAGGGGTCGGCGCCGGTCTCCTCCGAATCTGGCCAGGAGGCTGCCGGTATCCCCGACGGTAGCGGGAACGATCTTCCGAAGGAGGAATCGCCGAACGACGAAGACGAAAGCTTCGACGCCGGATAAACACTGGTAGCGCGCCAAGGCCCCCGCACCCGCAGCCACGCCGGCAGCAGGATCGGGGGCCTTTTGCCGCACGCGGATACCCGCCATGCTGCCGGGCTGCCGGCATACATCCGGCCCCGTTGGGTACAGGACAGGACGAAACCGATTCGCTGGCCCCGGCGCCCCTTCCGTGCAGTGCGCCTTCCCGGGGCCGGACCCGATGCAAGGAAGGTGGGCTGTGAGCAGGAGAACTTCGGAACAGTGGGCACGGCGACAGGACCGGCCCGGCAACGTGGCCGTGGACGTCCTGGTGCCCACGTGCAACCGTCCGGCAGAGCTCGCCGTCACCCTTGCCGGCCTGGCCGGGCAAGCCGCGCCCGCGTTCGCCGTCATCATCAGTGACCAGTCAGCCGGCCAGCCGGCCTGGGAACACCCCGCCGCGGCCGCCATGGTCAGGGTGCTCGAAGCCCAAGGCCGTCCCGTCACCCGGCACCGCCACCTGCCGCGGCGCGGGCTCGCAGAACAGCGCCAGTTCCTGCTGGAGCAGTCCACGGCGGACCAATGCCTCTTCCTGGACGACGACGTCTGGTTGGAGCCCGGTGCCCTGGAACGGCTAAGCCAGGCCCTGGCCAAGCTCGAGTGCGGTTTCGTGGGAATGGCGCCGCAGGGCCTGTCCTTCCTGGCCGACCACAGGCCGGAACAGGCGGCAACCTTCACGGCCTGGGAGGGGCCCGTGACCCCGGAGCGGGTCCGCCCGGGCAGTGCCGAATTCGAGCATTGGCCGCTGCACAATGCCGCCAACCTCAGCCACCTCAGCGCCGAACTCGACCTGCAGCCGGGCCAGTGGGTGCCCTACCACGTGGCGTGGCTGGGCGGCTGCGTGCTGTACCGCCGCGAGGCGCTGCTCGACGCCGGCGGGTTCAGTTTCTGGACCAGCCTGCCCGCCGACCACGCGGGCGAGGATGTCGTGGCCCAGTGGCAGGTCATGGAACGGTTCGGCGGGGCGGGCATCCTCCCCTCGGGCGCCGTCCACCTCGAATCCCCCACCACCGTGACGGACCGGCGGGTGGAGGCGTACGACGTCGTCCTCAAGCAGGAGTCGGTCTGACCCGGCCTCGATCTGACCGCGCCCCCGTAGGGCCCCCTGCCGGAGGTTCAGTCCTTGCTGCTGAAGGCGGCGTCGAAGCTGGTTTGGGAGGCGGGGAAGTCGTATTTTTTGAGGTTGGCGAGGGCTTCGGGGGCACCGTGGAGCCGGTCCATGCCGGCGTCTTCCCATTCGATGCTGATGGGGCCGGTGTAGCCGATGGCGGCCAGGGCGCGGAAGGAGGCTTCCCAGGGGACGTCGCCGCGGCCTGCGGAGACGAAGTCCCAGCCGCGGCGGGGGTCGCCCCAGGGCAGGTGGGAGCCGAGGACGGTGTTGCGTCCGGTTTGGCGGACCTTGGTGTCCTTGCAGTCGACGTGGTAGATCCGGTCTTTGAAGTCCCAGATGAAGGAGACGGGGTCGATGCCCTGCCACATCATGTGGGAGGGGTCCCAGTTCAGGCCGAAGGCTTCGCGGTGGCCGATCGCTTCGAGGGTGCGGACGGTGGTCCAGTAGTCGTAGGCGATTTCGGAGGGGTGGACTTCATGGGCGAAGCGGACGCCGTTTTCGTCGAAGACGTCAAGGATGGGGTTCCAGCGGTCGGCGAAGTCCTGGTAGCCGGCCTCGATGACTTTTTCGGGGACGGGCGGGAACATGGCGACGTACTGCCAGATGGAGGAGCCGGTGAACCCGACGACGGTGTCCACGCCGAGGGCTTTGGCGAGCCTGGCGGTGTGCTTCATTTCCTCGGCGGCGCGGGTGCGGACGCCTTCGGGGTCGCCGTCGCCCCAGACTTTCGACCCGACAATGGCCTGGTGGCGGAAGTCGATGGGGTCATCGCAGACGGCCTGGCCCTTGAGGTGGTTGGAGATGGCCCAGACCTTGAGGTTGTACTTGTCCAGGATGGCGAGTTTGGAGTCGACGTAGCCGGGTTCGTCCCAGCGCCAGGCGTCCAGGTGGTCGCCGGAGACGGCGATTTCCAGGCCGTCGTAGCCCCAGCCGGAGGCCAGTTTGGCGACTTCCTCGAAGGGCAGGTCGGCCCACTGGCCGGTGAACAGGGTGAACGGGCGGGGCATGTCAGGCTCCTTGCGGGGTGGTTCCGGTGGATGGTGTGGGGGAGGGCACCTGGACGAGGGCGCTTTTCGCCGCTGCTGATTCCTCCACCGCGTTGAGGATGTACTGGACCTTCAGGCCTTCTTCGAACGACGGCGAGGGCTGGGTTCCGCCCTTGATGGCGGTCAGGAAGTCGCGGACCTGGTGGGTGAAGGTGTGTTCCCAGCCGATGATGTGCCCCTGGGGCCACCAGGCCGCAAGGTAGGGGTGCTCGGGTTCGTTGACGAGGATCCGCCGGAAACCCTGCTCCCTGGCGGGTGCTGTGGCGTCCAGGAAGCCGAGCTCGTTCAGGTTCTCCAGGTCGAAGAGGATGGTGCCCTTGTCGCCGTAGACCTCGATCTGCAGGGAGTTCTTCCTGCCGGTGGCCACCCGGGAAACCTCCACTGAGGCGACCGCCCCGGAGGCGAGGGACAGCGTGGCCCAGGCGGCGTCGTCGACCGTTACCTCTTCCATACCGCCCTTGCCGGGGCGGCGGTCCACGAAGGTGTTCAGCCGGCCGGAGACCTCGGTGACCTGGTCGCCCAGGAGGAACAGGACCTGGTCGATGGCGTGGCTGGCGATGTCGCCGAGCGCGCCGGAGCCGGCGGTTTCCTTGCGCAGCCGCCAGGTCATGGGGGCCTGGGCGTCCGCGAGCCAGTCCTGCAGGTAGGCAGCGCGGACGTGCCGGACGGTGCCCAGGCGGCCTTCGGCGATCAGTTCCTTCGCGAGGGCCAGTGCGGGGACGCGGCGGTAGTTGAAGCCGATCATCGACTGGATCCCCCTGGCGCGGGCCTTGGCCGCCGCCGCGGTCATGAGCTCGGCTTCTGCCAGCGTGTTGGCCAGCGGCTTTTCCACCAGGACGTGCTTGCCTGCCTCCAGCGCGGCAACGGCGATCTCGGCGTGCATCCAGCCCGGGGCGCAAATGTCCACGATGTCGACGTCGTCCCTGGTGATCACGGTGCGCCAGTCCGTGGCGGATTCGGCCCAGCCGTACTTTCCCGCGGCGTCGGCCACGGCGGTGGCGTCCCGGCCCACGAGGACTTTCTGCTCGAAGGCCGGGACGTCGAAGAAGCTGGCCACGTTCCGCCACGCGTTGGAGTGGGCCTTGCCCATGAAGGCATAACCGATGGCGGCCACCCCCAGCGGGCGGGAAGCCGGGCGGGAGGCCTGGGGTTCGGTCGGGTGTGCGGGGGTGGTCATAGTGTCTTCCTGCGTGCTTCCTGCTTGCTGGGCTGGTTTTGCTGGATCAGATGGTGGCGGTTTCCGGTGCCCAGTCCTCGGGGAGGGCGGCGGCTGCCGGTGCCGAGCTTTCGACGTCGACGAACCTGCCGGAGTCGATGGATTCGCTGATGGAGACCATGGTGTCCAGGACGTGGTAGGCGAGGTCTCCGGTGGCGCGGTGCGGGACACCGGCCCGGAGGGAGCGCGCCATGTCCAGCACGCCCATGCCGCGGCCGTTGGCGGGGCCGGTGGCGGGGATGGTGGTCCAGTCCTCGTCGCCGGCGCGCCAGAGCCTGATGTCGCCGGTGAAGTAGTTGGGGTCCGGCAGCGAGAGGGTGGCCTCGGTCCCGGTGATTTCCACGAAGCCCATCCGGGTCCGGGGGGATTCAAAGGAGAAGACGCTGTGCGAGGAGGCGCCGGACTCGAACTGGGCCATCGCGGAGACGTGGGTGGGCACCTCGACGGTGAATTCCTCACCGGCCCTGGGACCGGAGCCGATGATGCGCACGTCCTTGGCCTTGGATCCGACGGCGGCCACCTTGCGGATGGAGCCGAACGCCTGGACGAGTGTGGTGAGGTAGTACGGGCCCATGTCGAACAGCGGACCGGCGCCGTGCTGGAAGAGGAACGCCGGGTTCGGGTGCCAGGATTCCGGCCCGGGGGTCTGGAACGTGGTCATCGCCGTCAGCGGCGTGCCGATGTCCCCGCGCTGGATCAGCCGCAGAGCCGTCTGGATGCCGGCGCCGAGGAAGGTGTCCGGGGCGCAGCCCAGGCGGATGCCGGCGGAGTCGGCGGTCTTGAGCAGGCCCAGGCCGGACTCCCTGTCCAGGCTGAAGGGCTTCTCGGTCCAGACATGCTTGCCGGCGTTGACCGCGGCGGTGGCCACCTCCACGTGCGCGGCGGGGATGGTGAGGTTGACGATGATTTCGACGTCGGGGTGGTTCAGGGCCTTGTCCACCCCGCCCCATTCGGCGATGCCGTATTCCTTGGCGCGGGCCTCGGCGGCCTCCTCGAAGAGGTCGGCGATGACGTGGACTTTCAGGTCCGGGAAGGCGGTGAGGTTGTCCAGGTACTGCTTGCTGATGACTCCGGCGCCGATGACGCCGACGCCCACCGGTCCTTTGCGTGTAGGGGGTGCTGCGGGGGTGCTCACGCGGTGGCTCCTTCGGCGGTGCTGTTGGCTGCGTTGTTGAGGAAGGCCAGGCTCTCGGCGATGCCCTCGAAGATGTCACCGGAGTAGTCGTCGAACTCCACCACGCCCACCTCCAGCGACTTTGCCGCGGCAATGACATCCAGGACCGGTACCTTGCCCTGGCCCGCCGGCTGCTGTGCCTTGTTGTCCCCGGTCAATGGGCCATCCTTGATGTGGATGAACTTCACCCGGTCGCCGAGCTTGGTGAGGATGTCCACCGGGTCCTGGCCGCCGACGGCCACCCAGTAGGTATCCACCTCCAGGACCAGTTCCGGATCCAGCAGGCTTTCAAAGTACTCCAGCGCGGTGCGGCCCTCAACGATGGACTCCAGCTCCCAGGCGTGGTTGTGGTAGCCCACGCGGATGCCATAGTCGGCGCCTTTCTTCGCCGCGGCGTTGAGCTTTGCGGCCGTGGCCTGGATGTCTTCGGCCTTCTGCCAGTGTTCCGCCGGCAGGTACGGGTCGATCACGGTGGTGATGCCCAGTTCCTTCGCCGCAGTGAAGATCTCGTCCTGGTCCTGGGCCATCAGCGGAGCGTGGCCGGACGGAGCCGTGAGGCCGTTCTCCTTGAGGGCGGCACCCAGTTCCTTCGCCGTGGCCACGAAGTTGTAGGGCTCCACCTGGGTGTATCCGATTTCGGCCACTTTCCTGATGGTGCCGGGAAGGTCCTCGGAGATGGCGTTGCGGAGCGTGTACAGCTGCAGTGAGTAGGACATCGGTTTCCTTTGCGGACTAGTTTGCTTCGAGCAGCGGGGTCAGGCGCTGGCGGGTGGTCTCCCGTACAGGATCACTGCGGCTGATGCCCGGCATTCCTCCCGCGGATGTGTGTGCAGTCCATCACAACCTAGGGCGACTTTTACCGCGCGTCAAGCAAAAGTTGTTTGTCGCGTGTCACAGTTCTGCCGGAATGACAGCAGGAAGTAGGAGTGTTATGACTTAGACATGACTCAAGCCACGGGTAAGCAGGCCGCGAAAGACGCCGACGTCGGCAGCCTGTCGCGGGCGGGGGATCTCTTCCAGCTCCTGCGTGACGGCAAGGCCCGGACGCGTGCCGAGCTGGCACTAACCACCGGCCTCGCCCGCTCGACCGTCGCCTCCCGGATCGACGCGCTCATGGCCTCCGGCCTGGTCGGTCCGGCCGGCGAGGCACTCTCCAGCGGCGGCAGGCCGCCGTCGCGCTTTGCCTTCAACCCCTCCGCCCGCCTGGTGCTGGCCGTGGACGTGGGGGCCACGCACGTAATCGTCGCGGTCACGGACCTCGGCGGGAAGATCCTGGCCGAGCACCGGCTGGCCCAGCAGGTGGCTGAGGGGCCGGAAGCGGTCCTCGACCGTGTGGTGGCGCAGGGCAAGGAGCTGCTGGCGTCCGTGGGACGCAGCGTCGGCGAACTTGCAGGGATCGGCATCGGACTGCCCGGGCCCGTGGAGCACGACACCGGCAAGCCGGTGAAACCGCCCATCATGCCGGGCTGGGACGGCTTCGACGTCGTCAGCTACGTCCAGCGGTCGCTGCCGGTCCACGTGCTGGTGGACAACGACGTCAACATCATGGCGCTGGGGGAGCAGACGGCGCATTGGCCCGGGCACGGCAACCTCTTCTTCGTGAAGGTGGCCACGGGCGTGGGCTCCGGCATCATCAGCAGCGGCGAACTGCAGCGCGGCGCCAACGGCACGGCCGGCGACCTGGGGCACGTGCAGGTGGCCCGGGGCGGGGATGTCCTGTGTGCCTGCGGCAACTACGGGTGCCTGGAAGCGCTGGCGTCCGGGCCCGCCGTCGCCCGTTTCCTGCAGGGGCAGGGGCTGGATGTTGCCAAGGGCGCGGACGTGCTCCGGCTCGCCGCCGACGGAAACCTGCAGGCCATCCAGGCGCTGCGCCAGGCAGGCCGGGACATCGGCGAGGTACTGGCCACCGTGGTTAACCTGCTCAACCCGTCCGTCATCGTGGTGGGCGGCAGCATGGGGGAAACCGGTGAGCACCTCGTGGCCGGCATCCGAGAGGTGGTGTACCGCCGCTCACCGCCGCTGGCCACCTCCCACCTGCGCATCAGCGTCTCCCGTGCGGGCGCCCAGGCGGCGGTCCTCGGGGCGAGCCAGCTGGTGACCCGGCACGTCCTCTCGCCTGCCGTCATCGAAGCCACGCTGGCCGGTGCCATGGCGGGCTGACGCCCGGGCCTGCTGACCCGGGCGCCGGCGCTGGCCCTAAGCTTCGGCCTCCGGCTCAGGCGCCTCGGTCAGCAGCAGCGCGGTGCCGCCATAGGCCGGCAGTTCGAGGAAGAAGCTGTGCAGGTCGTCCACCTGCCCCACCGTCCCGCCCGAGAACAGGTCCTTGACGTTGGCCCCGGACGGCAGCTCGTTGGACTGGATGCTCCCGGCGATGTCCTGCCCGGAGAAGTTCAGCGCCGTGACCTGCAGGGAACCGTCCTTGAGCCGGTTGACCAGCACCAGTGCCCCGCGGTTGGAGACCTCGGGAACATCCAGCAGCGTGCCCGTGGCGATGCCGTTGTCCTCCCGCACGGCAAGGATCCGCTGCAGCCGCCGGGCGAACGAGTCCGGGTCCTTCAGCTGCTCGGGCAGCGGCCCGTAGAGGCTCCGCGCGCGTGGCATTCCTGCCGAGGACGTGGTGGCGTCCGGGCTGGTCCCCATGAGGTCGTGGGCGCCGCGGTTGATCCACCGGGTATCACCCTGGGCGGTCAATTCCCGAACGCTGCTGCGGTCCAGGGCCATGATGCCTGTGAGGTCCCAGCCGGACAGTGCGAAGACGCCCGGCTGCAGGGCGTTGTACATCGCCAGGAGCAGGTGGACATCCCGGATCTGGGCTTCCTGCTCCGGCGTGACGGTGGCCGGGTCCTTGATGCCCAGGGCCGCCATGATGAAGCTGACCGTGGTGCAGGCGATGCCGTTGGTGGTGAACACGGCGTTGTAGGGCCCGTTCTCGCCCGTCAGCCGCTCGCGCAGGGTCTGCTGGACCTGTTCCGCGAGTTCCCCGCCTGTGAGTTCCTCCCCGTTGAGTTCGAACATCTCGTCCCGGTGTCCGGCGGCGAAGTGCAGGAGCTCATAGGTGAGTTCGTCATGGTTCTGGAGGGCGTGGACCAGCGAGGCCTGGTCTACCCCGATCTCCATCGACAGGCGCAGCGTGAGCCGCAGGAATTCGGTATCCGCGGTGACCAGGGAGTAGTGGTACGCGGGCCGGGTGATGAAGTCATAGGAGAGGTCCGGGCCTGATTCGGAGGTCGCCTTGATGTCGTCGATGGTGAGGTTCAGTTCCTGGAAGGAGAACCCGCCCACCTTGCGGATCATGGAGCCGATCAGCTGGTTGGCTGCCTCGGACAGCGGGTGGCCTTCAGACCAGCCGGGCTGTTCCTCGGCGCTCTTTTCCACGCCCAGGAACCCGTTGGCGTCCAGCCGGAGTGCGCCCGTGCCCAGGTCCACCAGGGAGTGCAGCGCGTCGCCCACCACCAGCCGCATGCCGGCGAAGGTGGGGTCCAGCCAGTTGATGGAGGGCTGGCCGGCCTTGAAGTAGTGCAGGTAGACCCAGCGGCGGGTCTTTCCGGTGGTGTCCACGATGGGCCGGGTGGCACTCCAGTTGGTCTCCTTCACGCCGGGCTCGTAGAAGATGACCCGCTGCAGCCTGCCGATGATGTAGCCGGCCTTCTGCAGCGCCTGCTCGGAATCGGGGCTGAGGTTGACCGAATCCGCGCCCTCCGGGACGTCCGGAAGCAGGTTCCAGTCCTCTTCCGGGATGTCCACCATGTGGTAGATCCCGGGATAGTCCCGGAAGTTCATTTCGGCCAGCCGGAAGTCCGCGCCCTTGCCGGTGTGCCCGGGGACGATGTCGTCAATGACCGTTCCCTCGTGCTCGGCGGCCACCTCGCACATCCGGCGGAACTCGTCCTCCGTGCCAAAGACGGGATCGATGGCCATGCTGATGCGGTCGAAGTGACCGTCCACGCTCGGCGTGTGGGACCAGCCGCTGATGCCGCCGGCCAGTTTCACCGGTCCGGTGTGGATCCCCCGGATCCCAATTTCACGGAAGGCTTTCCACATTTCCGGATCGCCCAGGGCGGAGAGGAACGACTGGCCGGTAGGGGTGATGAAGGACAGCGGGTAGGCCGTGAACCACACGGAGGCGCGTTCGACGGCGGCCCGCGGATTCGGGTGGGCGTAGGAGTTCTGCCACATGCTGGCCTGGCCGGACAGCTGCCGGGCCAGGGTGTTCGCATCCCCGAGCATCGCCTGGTTGCGCAGCCACTCCACGTACGCGGCGTTCCGTCCGTCGAATTCAAAGGACGGCCGGTCGCCCACAAACTGGCGCCGGCGCGCGATGGGCCTCAGGGCCTTCGGGCGGGCTGCGAAAAACTGTTCATCGAAAGTGGCGTCCAGCTCCGCGGCCGGTTCGGCCGCGTTCTGGTCCACTTCCCCATTACCTGCGGCGGCATCCGATTCAGAAATGCGCTCGCTGGTATCAGGCTCCCGCATAAGCTCCTCTTTCCCTTGCTCGTTTCCGTGCTGGCGTGGATGCTTCCAAACCCTGCCCACGCAAACCCGTACCCATGTGAACAGGGACTATTCGGCGTTCCCTCTCCCGATGCTACTGCCCGGGCCCGTGGCGGAAGCAAGCATGCGGGGCGCGGCGTGGCCGCATGACCCGAATCCCCCAATTCCCCCAATTGATGGATTCACGCACCTCCACGCGCTTTCCGGACGTATTCTTAGAAATAGGTTTTGCAGTAGGCCGAAGCGCTTTCGACCAAGGCTGGAACATGGCCGCTGAACCTTCGGGGCAGGTTGGCTGGGGACCGCTTCCAGTTCCACCGGAGCCGGTTTACGACAGCAAGGATGTCGAAACCTACCTCTGGGAAGTCGCTCATGACTTCATGAGGGACATCAAGGGTGACCGCCGCAGCATCGGCTGGGCTGCCACCCTCTTCCGGCTTGGAAAAGCGCGCACGCTTGCGGCCAGCACTGAACAGGCGCGCGAGGCGGACCGGGAACAGTGCTCCTTCGCCGACGGCCCGCTCATGGAGGCGCTGCGCAGCGGGGAGTTCGTGGTGGTCTCGGACCTCAGCCGCGACCGGCGGTGGCCCGGTTATGCCAGCGCAGCCGCCGGCCATGGCGTGCAGTCCCTGCTCGCGGTCCCCATCCTCAGCGAAGGCGCAACCAGCGCCGCCATCACTCTCTACGCACCCGTGCCGCATGCCTTCAACAGCGACGACCTGCTGGCAAGCCAAAACTACGCGCGCCAGATGGCCCGGGCCCTGCGCGTCCTGGTCCGCGTGGCCCAACGCGCCGAAACGACGGCGGGCATCGCCGTCGTCCAAAGCTCCCTGGTCCTGGTGGACCTGGCGGTGCGCAGCCTGATGAATGAATACGGACTCACCCGGGAGGGCGCGCTGCGGTTCCTGCAGACGCAGGCACTGCACCACGAGGTTGACCTCCGGGACGCGGCCTTGAACATTGTCGCCCCGGGCGGGTTGAACCCGGGCGGCGGGCAGCCTCCTGGGCCGGGGCAGGAAAAGTACGACGGCGTCACGGAGCTTCCGCGGCCGTCGGCGGCGGGGCGGGACCTTCCAACCGGAACGTCGCTCCGCAAGGACGGTGCGGCGGAGGCAGAACCCCCGCCCGCCGCGGAAGGGAGGACGGCATGACCATCGAGAAACAGGACTTGCGGGCCGGCGCGGACGCGCCCGGCCACCCCTGGCACCGGTTCGTTGCATTGGGGGACTCCTACACGGAAGGGGTGGGCGACCCTGAGCCGCGGAGCCTTGGCGGCCTTCGCGGCTGGGCTGACCGGGTGGCCGAGGAACTGACCGCCGGGCAGGCGGATTTCGCGTACGCCAACCTGGCCATTCGCGGCCTGCTGCTGCGGCAGATCCTTGACGGGCAGCTGGCCGCGGCGCTGGCACTGAAGCCGGACCTGGTGGCCATGGCGGCCGGCGGCAACGACATCATCTTCCGGCACGGCGACCCCGACAAGCTTGCGGAAAAACTGGACCAGGCAATTGGCGCCCTTGCAGCCACGGGGGCCACCGTGCTCCTGTTCGCGGGCCCGGACTGGGGCAACACGCCGGTCTTCAGCACCATCCGCGGACGTGTGGCCATCTACAACGAGCACCTGCATACGATCGGGGCACGGCACCACGCCGTCATGGTGGACCTGTGGTGCCTGCCCGAACTCCAGCACGCGCGCATGTGGGACCCGGACCGGCTGCACCTGTCCCCGCTGGGCCACCACGCCGTGGCCGTGGCAACCCTCAACGCGTTGGGCGTGCCGCACACGCTCGAGCCGCTGCAGCCGCGGCCACTTCCCGCGCAGGGGTGGAAGCACGCCAGGGCCGAAGACCTGGTGTGGGTGCGGCACTACTTCGTCCCCTGGGTCCTGAAACAGCTGCGCCCGCACCCGGCAGCGGTTTCGCTGGCGGCAAAGCGGCCGCAGCCCGGACCGGTGTTCGGACTGGGCCGCCCGGGCCCCTTCCCGGCCGCGCACCCGGCCCTGGCTCCAGCCACCGTAAAGACGGGCACCCAGGGGGCCGGTACAGCTCGAGGCAGGGGCGCGGTGATGGGCGACGTCGCCTGAGCGGGGCTCAGCGCTTCTTCGGAGCCCGCTTGGCGGCGGCGTTCATCGCTGCCTTCACGGCCGGCGGCAGCCCGGACTGCTCGGTTTCCGGCTCGGCCACGCTGCCGCGCGCCTTCGCGATGGCGCGCATCCCGTGGTAGACCACCAGGGCTGCTGCGGATCCGAGGGCGATGCCGTTGAACTTGAGGTCGCCAACGGTCCAGGTGTAGTCCGCAATGCCGATCACCAGGGCCACCGCGGCGGTAGTCAGGTTCACCGGGTTGGAGAAGTTCACCTTGTTCTGCACCCAGATCTTCACGCCCAGCACGCCGATCATGCCGTACAGCATGGTGGCTGCGCCGCCCAGCACGCCCGGCGGGACCGTGGCGATCAGTTCGCCGAATTTCGGCGAGAAGCTCAGCAGGATGGCGAAGATGCCTGCCACCCAATAGGCCGCCGTCGAATAGACCTTCGTGGCCGCCATGACGCCGATGTTCTCGGCGTAGGTGGTGGTGCCGGACCCGCCGCCGAAGCCCGCCAGGACCGTGGCGGCGCCGTCGGCCATCAGCGCACGTCCGGAGACGCCGTCGAGATTCTGCCCGGTCATGGCGGCAACGGACTTGACGTGGCCGATGTTCTCGGCCACCAGCACCAGGACCACGGGCACGAAGAGGCCCAGGACGCCGATGTGGAACTCGGGGGTTTGGAAGTGCGGCAGGCCCACCCAGGCAGCGGCGTCCATCTTGTCGAACTTCACCTCACCGCGGAGCATGGCCACCAGGTATCCCACCACCACGCCCACCAGGATGCTGAGCCGGCCCAGGATCCCGCGGAACAGGACGCTGACCAGGATGATGGTTGCCAGGGTGACGACGGCGGTGACCGGCGCGGCGTCGAAGTTCTGCTTGGCTGCCGGGGCAAGGTTAAGGCCGATCAGCGCCACGATGGCGCCGGTGACGATGGGCGGCATGAGCCGGTTGATCCACTCGGCGCCGAACTTCTGCACGATGGCGCCCACCAGCGCCAGGACCACGCCGGCCAGCACCACCCCGCCGAGCGCTCCGGGGACTCCGAACTGCTGCTGTGAGGCCATGATGGGCGCGATGAACGCAAAGCTCGAGCCCAGGTAGCTGGGGATCCGGCCCTTGGTGATCACCAGGAAGAGCAGGGTTCCGATGCCGGAGAAGAACAGCGTGGTGGCCGGGGGCATGCCGGTGATGATGGGAACGAGGAACGTCGCGCCGAACATCGCCACCACGTGCTGCATGCCCACGCCGATGGTGAGCGGCCAGACCAGCCGCTCGTCCGGTGCCACGACGCCGCCCGGCTTGATGGATTTACCGGTGCCGTGCAGCTTCCATTTGATTCCGAGCATGCTCATGGGAAGGAATGCCTTTCAGGGGGTGCCTCGAGGGGGCGAAGATCAACTCGCTCCAGAATACTCCCCGGCCTCCCGGCCCGATCCTCTGTGGCCAAGGTCACCGGCCGTCACGGGAAGAGGGTCGAAGCGCTTGAAGTTGCAACTATGGAAAGCAACGAGGCCACCCCCGGAAGGCGGGGCGGCGCAGCGAAAGGTACGCAATGACCATTGCCCATGAAGAAGCGGTTATCGATTCGGCAGCCGTCGACGCCATCTTTGCCCAGGCCCGCACCGCCAACTCCTTCACCGGAGAAGTGACCGAGGAGCAGGCCCAGGCGATCTACGAACTCACCAAGTTCGGTCCCACAGCTTTCAACTCCCAGCCGCTGCGCGTCACCTACGTCCGTTCCGACGAGGCCCGCGCCACCCTGGTGGACGCCCTGTCCAAGGGAAACCGCGCCAAGACCGCCTCCGCGCCGCTCGTGGCCATCCTTAGCTACGACACCGACTGGGCAGGCAAGTGGGACAACTTCCTCCCCGGCTACAACGCCCCCAAAGCCATGTACGACGCCGACCCTGGACTGGCCGCCGCCACCGGCAACAACAACGCGCACCTGCAGGCCGGGTACTTCATCCTCGCCGTCCGCTCGCTCGGTTTCGCAGCCGGCCCCATGACCGGCGCGGACTTCAACGCGATCGACGCCGCCTTCTTCCCCGCCGGCGACCAGAAGAGCTTCCTGGTGGTCAATATCGGCCAGCCCGGTGAGGACGCCTGGGGCGAGGCAAAGCCGAAGTTCTCCTACAGCGAGGCCGTCCGTACCGTCTAACCCCCTCCCGGATGCTCTATCACTTATGGTCCCTAACCAGCCCGTTTAAGGACCATAAGTGATAGAGCATCTGTGGTTAAGGGGGGAGGTGGGAGACTGTGGCTATGCCCTTGCGGAACCTGATTTTCGTGGCGTTCGTCGAGCCGGTGGCTGGCGGCCAGGTGTTTCCGCGCTCGGACTGGCCGCTGCACATCACCCTGGTGAGGTTCGACGTCGGCGCGCCGGCAGGTGCCGACCCCGCCGTATCTGTGGGGGCGCTGGCCGAGGCGCCGGCCAGGGCTGCTCTCGGGGCGGGCCTCAGGGTAGGGGAGGACGCGGCCTTCGGGCGGAACGGCTCGGTGCCCGTCAGCCTGGTGGATCCGCACCCGGCCCTGCAGTCGCTGCATGAGGAGCTGGTGCAGGTGGTGGCGGGCGTGGGCGGCAGGATCCTGACCCCGCGCCATACCCTGTCCGGCTACCGCCCCCATGTCTCCCACCATGGCGCCCCGGGAGCCGGCTTGAAGCGCCTGAACCAGGGCGACGCCGTCGTGCTTGAGCGCATCGCCCTGGTGGATATGGCTCCCGGCGGCGACCACACCATCAGGCGCGTCCTGCGGCTCTGGTCCCGTTAAAAACACAGATGCTCTATCACTTTTGGTCCTTAACCAGCCCGGTTAGGGACCAAAAGTGATAGAGCATCCGGCGGTTTTCTAGGCGATGACGCTGTCCACGAGGGCCTTGGCCTCGGCCTGTACCTGCTTCAGGTGCTCCTCGCCCTTGAAGGACTCGGCGTAGATCTTGTACACGTCCTCGGTACCGGACGGCCGGGCCGCGAACCAGGCGTTCTCGGTGACGACCTTGAGGCCTCCGATGGACGCGCCATTGCCCGGTGCCTCGGTGAGCTTGGCGGTGATCGCCTCGCCCGCCAGTTCGGTGGCAGTGACGTCCGCAGCGGAGAGCTTGCCCAGCTTGGCCTTCTGCTCACGCGTGGCGGCGGCGTCGATCCTGGCGTAGACGGGGGCGCCGAACTGGTCCGTCAGTCCCTTGTACAGCTGCGACGGCGACTTGCCGGTGACGGCGGTGATTTCGGAGGCCAGGAGGGCCAGCAGGATGCCGTCCTTGTCCGTGGTCCAGACGCTGCCGTCGCGCTTGTTGAAGGAGGCACCGGCGGATTCCTCGCCGCCAAACGCCCCCTCGCCGGAGAGCAGGCCGGGCACGAACCACTTGAAGCCCACGGGAACCTCCACGAGCTTGCGGCCCAGGCTTTCGGCCACGCGGTCGATGATCGAGGAGGACACCAGGGTCTTGCCCACCACAGAGTTGGGGTTCCAGCCGCTGCGGTTCCGGTACAGATAGTCGATGGCGACGGCGAGGTAATGGTTCGGGTTCATCAGCCCGCCGTCGGGGGTCACGATGCCGTGGCGGTCCGCGTCCGCGTCATTGCCGGTGGCGACGTCGAAGGCCGGCTGGCCGGAGGCTGCCGCGTCTGACATCCGCTGGATCAGCGACGCCATCGCGGACGGCGAGGAGCAGTCCATCCGGATCTTCTCGTCCCAGTCCAGGGTCATGAAGGCCCACTGCGGGTCCACCGTGGGGTTCACCACGGTGAGGTCGAGGTGGTGTCGCTCAGCGATCTCGCCCCAGTAGTCCACCGAGGCGCCGCCCATGGGGTCGGCACCGATCCGCACCCCGGCGTTGCGGATGGCGTCCAGATCCAGGACGGACGGGAGGTCGTCCACGTAGCTGCTGAGGAAGTCGAACTTGCCCGTGGTGTCCGCGGCCTGGGCATCGGCGAGCGGGATCCGCTTGACGCCGCGCAGCCCGTTTTCGAGCAGTTCGTTGGCGCGGTTGGCGATCCAGCCCGTGGCGTCGGAATCTGCCGGGCCGCCGTGCGGGGGGTTGTACTTGAAGCCGCCGTCGGCCGGCGGGTTGTGGCTGGGCGTGACCACGATGCCGTCAGCCTGCGGGGCGCCGGGGGCAGCGTTCCGGTTGTAGGTGAGGATCGCGTGGCTTAGAGCCGGAGTGGGGGTGTAGCCGTGGCGCGCGTCGACGAGGACCTGGACGCCGTTGGCGGCCAGCACCTCCAGGGCCGAGTTCTGTGCCGGCTCACTCAGGGCGTGCGTGTCCTTGGCCAGGAAGAGGGGACCGGTGACACCCTGTGCCGCCCGGTATTCCACGATCGCCTGGGTGATGGCCACGATGTGCAACTCGTTAAAGGACGCCTTGAGGCTGGAGCCCCGGTGCCCGGAGGTGCCGAACACCACGCGCTGGCCGGGATCGGCCAGGTCCGGTGAGATGTCGTAGTACGCGTCAAGGAGCGCAGTGATGTCAACAAGGTCCTGGGGTTGGGCAACTGTACCCGCGCGGCTAGCCATGGCTACAGCATGCCAGAAGCTGGCAGGAGTCAAAACGACGCGCCCAGAATCCGGACCCTGTGACATGCCATGACGTTCGCCAAACAAGTAGTCCACCTGAGTACAGGGCCCGGAAAGTACTTATATACCCGGCCCCCGGCGCGCTGCATACTTTCAAGAAAATCCGGGAAAACCACTGAAGCAACGGACGACGGCGGCCAGCCGCCGCCGTCCCGTCCGGCAGGGAAGCGGGGACGTCCGATGGGGGCAGGAGACGGGGCAGCGGAGCAGTCCAGGCTGGCTGCTGAGAGGGTTGCCAGGCTTAAGCGGCAGCTGGACCAGGCCGAGCGGACCACGAAGGCGTGGGACGCCGGAGCCGTGGGCGAGCGGGTGGTGGCCGACAAGCTCAGCGAACTGGTCCCGCGCGGCTGGTATGTGCTGCACGATGTCCACTGGCCGGGACGGCCCAAGGCGAGCCTGGACCACGTCCTGGTGGGCCCCGGCGGCGTCGTGGTGGTGGATTCAAAGAACTGGACCGGCGAGGTGCGGGTGGCATCCGGGGTGCTGTGGCAAGGGCGCTATGCACGGACCCAGGCTGTGGAAGGTGCGCTGGCGCAGTGCGCAGCGGTGGCATCAGTCCTGATGCCGCCGCATCGCCGGCTGGTGCGGCCGCTGATCTGCATGGCAGCGCAGCCTGATCTCTTCGGGATCACCAGTTCCGATGTTGCGGTGGCCGGTTCCCAGCGCCTGGTGGGAGCCATCGAAGCCCTGCCTCCCGTGCTGGACCAGCAGGCCGTGGTGGGAGTTTACGAGCACCTGGGCCAGCAGCTCACCCATGAACAGGAACCCGGCATCACGGCCCTGCGCAACGTGCGGCCCGGAACCGTGGTCCGGCCGGCAGGAGCCCTGCCGCCCGGCGGGCCCCGCCCGGACGCGTCGGGCGGGCCGGCCGCGGGAGTGGAAAGGGCCGGGAAACTGGACAGGAGCCGGAACGGCAGTGCCTCCCGGCATCCTGCTGGGCGTGCCCTGCCCAAAGCGGGGCAACCGGCCGGACCAGGAGCACGTGCAGGCTTGGCAGCTCCAGGAGCGGGGACGGCCGGATCAGGGCGGCCAGTATCAGGGGGCGGGCGCAGCATGAAGGCGCACCAGCACGGCGGCACCAGCGGCGGCAGGCTCGCGCTGCTGGCGGCATTCGTCATTTTTGCCGTGTATATCCTGCCCTACTTGGGCCGCTAGTTCCGCGCGCAGGTCCTGCCGGGGCCGGCTCGCCGGCGTTCCCTTTCGGCTGCCGGAGCTGCTCTTTCGCGGCGCTGTGGACTGCAGCGGATACCCGGTTGAGCCGTTCCGAATCCAACGTCCACGCCTGCCAGTACAGGGGGACGTCCTCGCAGGCGGCGTCCTCAAGCCGGACCAGGCCGTTCCCGAGCTCCAGCTTCCCGGCCAGTTGGAGCTCGGGGAGCATTCCCCAGCCCAGGCCCGCCGTGACGGCGGCGAGGAAGCCTTCCGAGGATGGGACGGTATGCGTCGGAGGGGACTGTGCCACGCCTTTGGAACCGAGCAACTGCCGCTGCAGGTTGTCCTTCGCGTTGAACTTCAGGACCGGCATGGCAGCCCAGTCGATGACGCCGGAGGCCGAGTAGCGCCGGACGAGTTCAGGGGTTGCCACCGGCAGGTACCTCATGTGGCCCAGCAGTTCCACCCGGCATCCGCTGACCGGGATGGGGTCGGAGGTGACCGCACCCATCACGGTTCCCTCGCGCAGAAGCTGGCTGCTGTAGCCCTGATCTTCCACGTGGAGGTCAAGGACGGCATCCTCCCAGCCCGCGGCCTGGTGCAGGACCGGGACGAACCAGGTGGCCAGCGAATCGGCGTTGATGGCCAGCGGCAGGTGGGCGCGCGCAGGGGAGACGGCTCCAAGGGCCGCCGACGTTTCCGCCTCCAGCAGCTGCACCTGCCGGGCCATCCGCAGCAGCAGGGACCCGGCGTCGGTGGCTGTGCACGGCAGGCGGCGGCGCACCAGCACCTGGCCCACTGAGGCTTCCAGGGCCTTGATCCGCTGGCTCACGGCCGACGGCGTGACCCGAAGCAGGTCCGCCGCCGCCTCGAAGGTACCTTCATCGATGACCGCGGTGAGGGCTTTCAGGTGCTCGAGGTTCATGAAGGCATTCTAATGAACCTGAAGAATCCTTTACTTGCCTTATGGCAGCCGCGCTACCTAACGTCGATGGAATGTTGACTGCAGGGATCACGGGACTCCTGACCGGCCTGGCACTGATCGTGGCGATAGGTGCCCAGAACGCGTTCGTGCTGCGGCAGGGGATCCGGCGCGAACACGTGGGCGCCGTGGTGGCTGTCTGCATGGCCGGCGACGCACTGCTCATCGTCGGGGGCACCGCCGGAATCGGGGCGCTCGTGACCCGCTTTCCGGACGCCCTGGAAGTGCTGCGCTGGGCCGGGGCAGCGTATTTGGTGTGGTTCGCCGTGCGGTCGTTCTTGGCGGCCCTGAAACCCTCCGCACTGGCAGAGCAGGCACCCCGCTCAAAGCACTCGGTGGTGGCCACCGCGGCGGCCCTGACGTTCCTCAATCCGCACGTCTACCTGGACACCGTGGTGCTGCTGGGCAGCCTGGCCAACCAGCAGGGGGCGGGCCTCCGCTGGACTTTCGCCGGTGGGGCGGTCACAGGCAGCATCCTCTGGTTCTCGGCACTCGGATACGGAGCCCGGGCCCTGGCCGGAATCCTCCGGAGTCCCCGCACCTGGCGCTGGATCGATGCGGGCATCGGTGTGCTGATGGTTGTCCTGGCTATCCGCCTGGTCCTGCACTGACGGCCGGCCCGCGCTGACGTACGCTGGAACCTGAGCTACAGGGGAGAAGCCATGAGCAACCAGCCGTCCCAATACCCCGAATACCAGCGTCCGGACTACGGGCAGCACGGGGCGCCGTGGCCCGCCTACCAGCCTCCGGGTGCGTACGGGCAGCAGTCTCCCTATGGGCAGGCCTCCACTTATGGCGGGCCGCCCTATTACGGACAGCCTGCCGGACCGAAGACGCTGAGCATCGCCAGCATGGTCTGCGGCATCGCCTCAGTGATCATGGGGTGGCTGATGCTTCCGCAGGTCGCGGCGATCGTCACCGGGCACCTGGCCCTGCGCCGCGAACCTTCCGGAAAAGGCATGTCCATCGCCGGCCTGGTGCTGGGCTACCTTTGCCTGCTGGGCTGGGGTGCCATGTGGCTGCTGCTCATTATCGGCCTGGCGCTGGCGGCTTCGAGCGGTACCAGCGGCACCTTCTAGCGGCCCGTCCGCCTCCTGCGCCACCGCCGGCGGGGAGTTGCGGCGCCGGAGTGGCCTGGCTGCGGCTAGCGGAGCAGCTCCACGTCCGAGACAAGTTCAATGTGCGCCAGCATGGCCTTGGCAGCGGCCTCGGGATCCCGGGCCCGGATGGCGTCGGCAATCTTGCGGTGGGAGGCCAGCGACTGCTCCGGCCTGCCTGGCTGGCCCAGGGACTCCATCCGGGTTTCCAGGATCATCTCCGCGATAAAGGCCATCAGCTGGGCCAGTACCGAGGAGTGTGCCGCGGCGGTGATGGCCTGGTGGAAGAGTTCATCCCCCTGCGCGCCGCGGTCGCCGTCGTTGATCTCCCGGGCCATGACCTCCAAGGCGTTGTCGATCGCGGCGAGGTCGTCGTCGGTGCGGCGTTCCGCGGCCAGCGCCGCGAGCTTTCCCTCCAGCGTGCTTCGGGCTTCGACGATTTCCGGCAGCCTGCTCCGGTGTTCGCGCAGCCCCTTGATCACGGACGCCACGCTGGGGCGCCGGGCCAGCACCGCGCCCGTACCGTGCTGCACGTCGATGACACCCAGGACTTCGAGCGCCACCAGTGCCTGGGCCAGAGTGGCGCGGGAGACTCCCAGCCGCTCGGCCAGGTCACGCTCCGCTGGCAGCAGGTCCCCGGGGCGGAGCTGGGCGGACTCGATGTAGGCAAGGATCTGCTCCACCAGCTGTTCGTAAAGCCGCGGCCGCGTTACCCGCTCCAGACCTGCCCGCGCTGTCTTTTCCACAGTTCCTCCCGAGGTTATCCACGAACAGGATACCCCGGGCTGCTATTGACAGATAGACTCACTGTCTAAGAGGCTAGTCCAGTGAGCCAGTAACTCACGTCACACTTCTTTCTTCCCCAATGGAGGACCAACGATGTCCGCTCCTGTCTTGTCGATCATCATCCTTGCGGCGATGTTCCTGCTCGCTACCGTCCTGCCCCTCAACATGGGCGCCCTTGCCTTCGTGGGGGCATTCCTGCTCGGCGCCGTGGTGCTGGGCATGTCCACCAACGAGATCCTGGCCAACTTCCCGGGTGGCCTCTTCCTCACGATCGTCGGCGTTACCTACCTGTTCGCCATAGCCCAGAACAACGGCACCATCGACCTGCTGGTCCGCGGCGCCGTCAAGCTCGTGGGCAGCCGCGTGGCCCTCATCCCCTGGGTCATGTTCGCCATCACCGCCGTGATCACCGCGGTGGGCGCATTGTCTCCGGCCGCCGTCGCCATCATCGCCCCCATCGCGCTGAGCTTCGCCGGAAAGTACAGGATCAGCCCGCTGCTGATGGGCATGATGGTGATCCACGGCGCCCAGGCCGGCGGCTTCTCGCCCATCGCCGTTTATGGCGTCACCGTCAACGGCATCCTTGCCAAGACGGACCTCGCGTTCAGCCCCACCGCGCTGTTCCTCTCAAGCCTGGTCTTCAACCTCGTCATCGCGGTGGTGCTCTTTGTGGTCCTGGGCGGCAAGAACCTCATGTCCTCCAAGGTTGGGCACTTCGTAGAGCAGGCAGCCGAGGCCCGGATGGCCGTCAGCGTCGGCGCCAAGGCAGCCGGCGGCGACGTCCCGTTCAAGGGCTTCGGCTCCGGCATGTACGGCCCCCGGGACCCCGCCGGCGACGGCGTCGCCGCCACCAAGGAACGCAAGGACCGGATCCCGCAGCTGGTCACCATCGCCGGCCTGGTGGTGCTGGCCGTCGTCGCCCTCGGCTTCAAGATGGACGTCGGGTTCGTGTCCATCACCATCGCCATCGTGCTGGCCCTCGTCTCGCCTGCCGCCCAGAAGGGCGCCATCAACAAGATCAGCTGGTCCACCGTGCTGCTGATCTGCGGAATGCTGACGTTCGTCGGGGTGCTGGAGGAAGCCGGCACCATCACATTCGTCTCCGGCGGTGTGGCCGGCATGGGGATGCCGCTGCTGGCAGCACTCATCATCTGCTTCATCGGTGCCATCGTCTCCGCGTTTGCATCCTCCACCGCCATCCTCGCCGCGCTCATTCCGCTCGCGGTGCCGTTCCTCTCCACCGGTGAGATCGGGGCCATTGGAGTCATCTGTGCCCTCGCCGTGTCCGCCACGATCGTGGACGTTTCGCCCTTCTCCACCAACGGCGCCCTGGTGCTGGCCAACGCCCCCGAAGGCGTGGACAAGGACAGGTTCTACAGGAAGATCCTCGGCTACAGCGGAATCGTCATCGTGGCCGGACCCGTCCTGGCCTGGCTGGCCCTGGTGGTGCCCGGCTGGCTCTAGCCGGCGCAACCACAGGCCTGAGCGCCGCCCGTCTTTGAGAAAGGAAACCCGCACATGAGCACCGCCGAAACTTCCCGCAGAGGCCCCCTGGCCGGGCACACCGTCGTCGACCTCAGCCGCGCACTGGCCGGACCGCACGCCGGCATGATGCTGGCGGACCTGGGTGCCCGCGTCATCAAGGTGGAGAACCCGGGAACGGGGGATGACACCCGCGGCTGGGGCCCGCCTTTCGTTGGCCCGGAGGATGACCTGCAGTCCACCTACTTCATGTCCTGCAACCGCAACAAGGAGTCCATCAGCCTGGACCTGAAAAGCGGCGATGGCAGGGCAGTGCTCCGCGGTTTATTGGAGCGGGCGGACGTGGTCATCGAGAACTTCCGGCCCGGCGTCATGGACCGGCTGGGCTTCTCCACTGCGGCGATGCATCAGCTCAACCCCCGGCTTGTGATCCTGTCCATCACGGGTTTTGGCCATGACGGGCCCGAGTCCCGGCGCAGCGGGTACGACCAGATCCTGCAGGGCGAAGCGGGCCTGATGTCCCTCACTGGGTCCGGCCCGGACGACCCCCAAAGGGTCGGCGTTCCCATCGCGGACCTGCTCTCCGGCATGAACGGGGCGTTCGGCGTCCTGGCCGCGCTGGTGGAGCGGAACCGGACCGGCCAGGGGAAGGTGGTGCGCACCTCGCTGCTGGCATCGCTGATTGGCGTCCACGCTTTCCAGGGCACCAGGACCACGGTCGCTGGTGAAGTGCCGCAGGCCCAGGGCAACCACCACCCGTCCATCGCCCCCTACGGCCTGTTCAACTGCAAGGACGGCAGCGTGCAGATCAGCGTGGGAAGCGAGAAGCTGTGGACCTCGTTCGCTGCGGCCTTTGGCCTGGACCCGGCTGCCCCGGGCTTTGCCAGCAACGCCGAAAGGGTGCGGAACCGCGCGGGGGTGATTGCCGCCGTCGAACGCGTCTTTGCCGGCTACGGCGCGCAGGAGCTGCTGCAAAAGCTGAACGACGCCGGGATCCCGGCCGGCAAGGTCCGCTCACTTGACGAGGTGTACGCCTGGGAGCAGGTGGCCTCCCAGGGCCTCGTCGTGGATGTCGAGCACCCGGTGCTGGGCAAGGTGAGCCTGCCCGGGCCGCCGCTGCGGTTCTTCGCGCCCGGCGACACCGCGGAAACCACACTGACGGGACACGACGCGCCGCCGCTCCTGGACGAGGACGGGCCTGCCATCCGGGAGTGGCTGGGCCTGGCCACGGCCGCTGCAGCCGCGGGGGCCAAGTAGCATGCCGACCACGGAAAAGGTGCGGCACCTGAGCGCCACCGAACTCCTGGACACCGTGGTGGACGAAGGCTCCTTCGTCTCCTGGGACACGCCTCCCGAACAGCCCGCGCTTTCCGAGGACTACGCCCGCGACCTGGCGAAGGCGCGCAAACGCAGCGCCGCCGACGAGTCCGTGATTACCGGCGCCGGGCTGATCCGCGGCCGCCGGGTGGCGCTGATCGTCAGCGAGTTCTCCTTCCTGGCCGGCTCGATCGGCCACGCTGCGGCGCAACGGATCGTCGCCGCCGTCGAACGCGCCACCGCGGAGGGACTGCCGCTGCTGGCGGGCCCCGCCTCCGGAGGGACGCGGATGCAGGAGGGGACGCTGGCGTTCCTGTCCATGGTGAAAATTACCGGTGCCGTGCGTGCCCACCGGCAGGCGGGCCTGCCCTACCTGGTCTACCTGCGGCACCCCACCACCGGTGGAGTGATGGCGTCCTGGGGTTCACTCGGGCATATCAACGTCGCTGAACCGGGCGCCCTGCTGGGCTTCCTGGGCCCCCGGGTCTACGAAGCCCTCTACGGGGAAGCGTTCCCGGACAACGTGCAGGTGGCGGAGAACCTCTTCAACAAGGGCCTGATCGACGGCGTGGTGGAACCGGCTGACCTCGCCGACCTCGTGGCCCGCGCGCTGGACATACTGTCCAATACCTGCGGCGAGGGGCGGGCCGCGCTTCCCGAACCGGAAACGCTCGCCGTGCGGCCGGCTGCCGTGGACGCCTGGACGTCGATCGGGATTTCCCGCCGGCAGCGGCGCCCGGACCTGCGCCAACTCCTGAAGTTCGGTGCAAGCGACGCCCTGCCCCTGAACGGAACCGGGCAGGGGGAGAAGGATCCCGGCCTGCTGCTGGCGCTGGCGCGCTTCGGCAGCCAGTCCTGCATTGTCCTGGGCCATGCACGGCCGCTGCGCAAGGACGCCGCGGGCATGGGGCCCGGTTCACTGCGCGAGGCGCGCCGCGGCATGAAACTGGCGGAGGAACTGCGGCTGCCGCTGCTCACCGTCATCGACACTGCCGGGGCGGCGCTGTCCCAGGAAGCGGAGGAAGGTGGGCTCGCGGGAGAAATCGCGCGCTCGCTGCATGAACTGATCGGCCTGGAATCGCCGTCGGTGTCTGTGCTGCTGGGCCAGGGCGCCGGGGGAGGGGCGCTCGCGCTGTTGCCGGCGGACCGGACCATCGCTGCCCAGCACAGCTGGCTGTCGCCGTTGCCCCCGGAAGGTGCCAGCGCCATCGTGCACCGGACCACGGCCTTCGCTCCTGCGATGGCCCAGGCTCAAGGGGTGAATGTAGCCTCGCTGTACGCGAACGGCCTGGTGGACCACATCGTGGATGAGCGTGACGATGCCTCCCTGGAGCCACGCGCGTTCTGTGGCCGGATGGCCCGTGCCATCGAATACGAGCTGGGCGCGGTGGCCCGGGTTCCCGTGCCGGAGCTTGTGGCCGCCCGGGCCCGGAAGTTCGGCAACCTGGGCAGCCGGCTCGGCGGTTAGCGGCAAACGTAGCTGCCAGTGCGGCGGGTGGCCGGGCTGTGCGGCGCCGGGCGGGGCGTCGTACTGGCCCGCCGGGCGGGGCGGGCCGCGGCTGAGCCTAGCCCCGCTGGCGCACGCGTGCCCGGTGGGCGTTGGTGCGAAGCTGCAGGATGCGGGCGCCGCCTGCTGCGGCTACCAGCACGCCCCCGGTCACGGCGGCGATGAACAAGGCCATACCCAGCGGAACGGCGCCCTCGAGGCCCAGGAACTTCACGAGGACCAGTTCCTGGTTCTGGAGGATGAAGATGATCAGCAGGATCAGCAGCACCAGGGCCGCGACGACGGCCGCCCAGATGACGCCGGTGCGTGTGACCTTGCGTTCGGCGGCGGGCGCCGGTGCCGGGCCGGTGCCCGAAACCGGCGCACCCGCTGCCCCGGTGGAGTAGGAAGGCGCGTTGCCGTAGCTTTCAGGCGTGCCGCCAGGTGAAGTTGGCCCGGCCGCCGTGGTGCCCGGTTCGCGCTGCCCGTCGGGTCCTGGCGAATACTGTCCTGCGGTCATGCTCGTCCCCTTTCCCAGAATGCTAAGCATGCTTATTGTGCAACCTTAGCCGTCCGGATTGCGGCAGCACAACGTGCCCGCCGGCCGGGTAGGCAGTCGCAGCAAGGGCGCTCGACCCTTGCGGCAGGGCTCCTGCTCCGTTGACGAGCGGACGTGCCCGGGCATGGCGGAAGGGCCCCTTCGGGGGCCCTTCCGTAGCTGCAGGCTCAGACCCGCTCCTTGCTCCGCTCGCCGGAGGGGGCGCGGGGCGAAGGCGTCCTGCGCCATTTGGGGAACGCCCAGAACGTAAAGTCCTGCGCCTTGACCCGCGGTTCCGGTGTTTCGACGGGTGTTTCGACCGGAGTCTCAACCGGAGTTTCCTGCTTGGTTTCGGGTTTGCGGCCAGCTTCTTTCCTGATGCCCCACCCGAAGTCCTTGCTGGATGAATAGCACATCACAGACCTCCTTTGGTGACTGCCCTTTAATCGTCCTCCTGATCGGCCTAGGAGTCGAGGTTCCCGGCCACCACTTCCTGCGCCTCCTGCGGCTGATGGAATTCGCACGGTCCGTGGTGGCGCAGCGGGAGCAGGCAGGTCCGGCCGGTCGGCAGGTGGACCAGCGCGCAGCGCCCGGCCATGGCCAGGTCCTCCCTGACATTGGTGTTGCTGAGATCCGGCCGGGCTTCACCTTCCGATGACGGGTCCTCAGGACTGGGTGCGGGGTGGTCAGGGTTCATCTCGGGCAACTCCTCTTCGGGCTGGTGGCGAGTGGAGGGTGCGGTACCTTTCCAGTCTGCTCCGGCGGGGTTACAGGCGGGTTAATCCGGCGTTAGGTTCAGGTCAACAAGGATGCACGCATCCGACGCTAGTACCCCAACTGGTGCGCCACCTGCAGCAGGAGAACTTCGGAACCCATCGGACCGACCAGCTGGATTCCCATCGGCAGGCCCTGTCCGCCTGCTCCGCCGGTCCAGTGCACGGGAATGGTGATCGCCGGCAGCCCGCACACATTGACCAGCGAGGACCACGGCGCGAATTCGCACTGCCTGCGGTAGTCGCCGTCGGCATCCCCCGGCCAGTGCGCCGACGGCCACCGGTCCCCGCCGTGTTCGGTCCCCGTGAACCAGCCAACGGGCCGCGGAGTCAGGGCCAGGGCCGGCATCAGCAGCAGGTCCCACTGCGCATACTGGGCCACGGTGTCATGCTGGAACTGGCGCAGGAAAGCCAGGGCCTCGGCGAGCTTGGCCGGGCTGCGCTGCTGCGCCCGCCGCCGGAACGTCCGTGTCAGGGGCGCCAGCAGCGCTTCCCGGGAGGGGCTGATCCGGGCTGCGCCCACCCCTGCAGTCCAGGCGGTGGTGAAGGCGTCCGGGTACCGGTTGTCGTAGCGGATCGATGCATCGCTGAGCATGTGGCCCGCGTGCTCCAGCAGTGTTTCGCCGGTACGGAGCGCGTCGAGGGCTTCGCGCTCCGGGGTGAAGGGAAAAGTTGTGGCCCAGGGGCTGTCCAGAGTGACGCCGATCCGCAGCCGTGGCGGTGGCTCCCCGATCGCGGCAAGGAATTGGCCGCCGGGTACCAGGGCGTCCATCATCAGCGCGGCGTCCGCCGCGCTCCTGGCCAGCGGCCCGGGCACCACCAGCCGGGCCGGGTCGCCCGCACTCTCCCCGGCAACCACCAGGCCGCGGCCCGGTTTCAACCCCACCAGCCCACATGCCGCAGCCGGAATGCGGACCGATCCGCCGCCGTCGGTCCCGGGCGCGAAGGGCAGCAAGCCGGCCGCTACCGCCGCGGCGCTTCCGCCGGAAGAACCTCCCGAACTCCTGCTCAGGGCGTGGGGATTGCGCGACGGCGGTGCGATGCGGTTTTCGCTGTAGGCCGTCAGGCCGAATTCGGGAACTTGCGTCTTTCCCAGCGTGAGGGCGCCGGATTCCTTGAAGAGGGACACCAGGGGCGCGTCCGCCGGCGCCGGCTTGTGGTCCAGGGCCGCGCTGCCGTGGGTGGTCACCACCCCCGCCACGTCCGTGAGGTCCTTGAAGGCCAGGGGCATGCCGTGCAGCATCGGCAGGTCCTCCGCGGCTGTCATTCGCTGCAGGGAGTCGGCCGCCCGGGCCTGTTCCATGGCGAGGTCCGCCGTGACGGTGATGAAGGCGCCGAGGAGGGGGTTTTCATGCTCAATCCTGGCAAGGAAATGGGTGGTGGCCTCAACCGCTGAGACTTCACCACGCCTCAAATTCTCCCGCAGGGCCACGGCCGAAAGCTCGTGAAGTTCAGTCAAGGATCCGCCATTCCAGGATGTGGCTTCCCGCCGGGACGAATGTCTCCGGGGCAGGCGGGTGGGCGTTCGGCTCAGCGGGCAAGGCAACCTCCTCGGCGCCTCCAGCCTAGCCTGCCCTGCCTCGGCGCCCCCAGGGCGAAACGGCACCCAGCACAACGGAAGGACTAGGCTTAATGCTGACTCTGATCCGCCAAGACAGGACTCCGATGAGCGATTTCCAGACCGTCCCCGTCCACGACATCCCGGCTGACGCCGTCATCCTGGATGTGCGGGAGGACTACGAATGGGTTGCCGGGCACGCCGAAGGCGCCCTCCACATCCCGATGGACCAGATCCCGGCGCGGCTGGGGGAACTCGACCCGGATGAGGACCTCTACGTCATTTGCCGCACCGGCGGCCGCTCGTTCCGCGCCGCGCAGTGGCTGACTGCCCAGGGCTACACCGCCATCAACGTCTCCGGCGGCATGGACCAGTGGCTGGAGGACGGCAAGCCGCTGGTCTCCGACAACGGACTCAAGCCGATGGTCCTTTAGTGCAGCCTGCTCCCACCTACGCCTTCCTGGGGCCTGAAGGAACGTTCACCGAGGCAGCTCTCATGCAGGTTCCCGGCGCCGCGGAGGCCACCCGGGTGCCGGCGTCCACCGTCAATGCTGCGCTGGACCAGGTGCGTTCCGGGTCCGCGGACGCAGCGATGGTCCCCATCGAAAACTCGGTGGAGGGCGGCGTGACAGCCACGCTCGACGCCATCGCCACCGGCCAGGAACTCCGGATTATCCGGGAGGTCCTGGTCCCCATCAGCTTCGTCCTGGTGGCGCGCCCGGGTGTCCGGTTGCAGGACGTGCGGCGGGTCTCCACCCACGGCCATGCCTGGGCACAATGCCGGCTGTGGATGGACCAGAACATACCCGGGGCGGAATATGTCCCCGGGTCGTCCACCGCGGCCGCGGCCCTGGGCCTGCTGGCGGACGGGAGCCACTATGACGCAGCCATCTGCGCACCGCTGGTGGCCGAGGAGAACCCCGGCCTTGAGGTGCTGGCCGAGAACATCGGTGACAACCCGGGTGCCGTGACCCGCTTCGTCCTGGTCAGCCGGCCCGGCACGCTGCCTGCCCCCACCGGCGCTGACAAAACCACCCTTGTGGTGCCGCTTCCCGAAGACCGTCCAGGGGCCCTGATGGAGATCCTGGACCAGCTCGCAAGCCGGGGGGTCAACCTCAGCCGCATCGAATCCCGGCCCACCGGGCAGTATCTGGGGCATTACTTCTTCAGCATCGACGCCGAAGGCCACGCCTGCGAGGCGCGTGTGGCCGATGCCTTGGCCGGGCTGCACCGCATCAGCCCGGGGACGCGCTTCCTCGGCTCGTATCCCCGCGCGGACAGGCAGGCCACCGTGGTGGCTGCGCACACGTCCGACGATGCCTTCGCCGCAGCGAGGGCATGGGTTGGGTCCTTGCTCCAAACGGAGTTCTCCGCAGGTGAAAGCGGTTCCGCAGCTTCGCCCACAGCGTAGGCGAATGCCCTTCGGAGTACTTCCGCGGGCTGTGGACAATGCGTATGCTTGCTTGATCCACATGGGGGAGGGCCCCAACGAAGGGAGCGGGTCATGACCAGCAGCACTGACAACGACGGCCAGGGGATGATCGTCAACCCCAAGCCCGCCAAGGAGAACCAGGACTGGGACGGAGACGACGCCGACCGCGCCGACCGCCTGCGCTTCGAAGAGGAGCAGGCCATGATCCGCGAACAGTCCGAGGCCCACGCCGCCGCCAAAGCTGCCGCCCAGGCCGCGAAGGAATCCGGCGCCTGACGCGGCGCCCAACCTGAGCTGCAGCCAGATTAGCGAGCCACCCCGGCACCGCTGGCAATCTCCCCGCGTACCCTTACCAACAGCGACCGCGGCTCCACTTGAACCGTCAGCCGCGTCGCCTCGCCTGCCGTATCGCCGTCGAGCTGGGTAGGCATGGGCTCGGGGCACTTGATCAAAACCTTGCCGGACCGGTAGACGGTCATGATGGGCAGTTTGCCGCTGTGCTTGAACATGATCTTCACGTACATCAGCAGCCAGCCCAGGGCGCTGCGGGGGCTCATCACCACCACATCGAGCATGCCGTCGTCGATCATTGCCTGCGGGATGAAATCGATGCCGCCGGGCACGAGGCCGCAGTTGGCGAACAGCACGCTGCGGATGTTCCGGACCTGTTCCGGACTATCGTCCAGGGAGATGGACACCTTCTTGCGCCGCCCCGGCAGGTGGCGCATGCCCGCCTCCGTGTAGGCAAGCCAGCCCACGGCCCTCTTCAGGCCGTCGTTCGTGTCGGCGAGGACTTCGGCGTCCATGCCAATGCCGGCAATCACCGTAAACACATGTTCGGAGTAGGTGCCCGTGCGGGAATTCTCGATGGCCATCCGGGCTGTATCGATGTAGCGCTGGCGGCCGAACAGGGCGGTCTGGATGTTGCCGTGCAGGTCGTTGACGTCCAGGTCCACGTTCCTGGCGAGGAGGTTTCCCGTCCCCAATGGAATGAGGCCCATGGCCACGTTGGTGTGGGCGAGGGCCTCAGCCACCACACGTACGGTACCGTCGCCGCCGCCCACCAGTACGACGTCGGGCTTTCCCACCAGCGCCGCCTGCATCTGGGTGAAGCCCGGGTCCTCAGCCGTCGTCTCGTAGAAGACCGGTTCGTCCCAGCCGGCAGTGAGGCAGGCCCGCTGGATGGCTGCCTTCGCCTCGTCCGCCCGCGCCTTGATGGGGTTGATCAGGACGGCCACCCGCTGCTGCGCCAGCCCGGAATCATAGGCCTCCCCGGCCACTGTGCTGCGCATGTGCAGCGCCTTGAGCCGGCGCACACCCCACCAACTGGAGATGGCGAAGGCAAGCGCCACTCCGATCAGCAGGTACAGAATCCAGTCGCTCATGGTGCTTCCACAGTAGCCCGGTGGACGGCGCGCTGGCCCCACCGCCCCAGCCGCCCGCCGTCGTGCACGGTATTGGATACCCTTGTCTGGTGATCGACGTAAAAGACCTCAGCGAAAACCCGGACAAGTTCCGTGCCAGCCAGCGCGCCCGCGGCGCCGACGAATCAGTGGTGGACGCGATCATCTCCGCAAACTCCGACCGCCGCGAGGCCCTGCTCCGCTTCGAGAACCTCCGCGCGGAGCAGAACGTGTTCGGCAAGAAGGTGGCGAAGGCCAAGGGGGAGGAGAAGCAGGCACTGCTGGCCGAGGTCAAGGAGCTCGCCAACTCGGTCAAGGCTGCCTCCGCGGAAGCCGATGCTGCCCAGACCAAGCAGGAAGAACTGCTGCGCACCATCCCCAACCTCATCGAGGACGGCGTTCCCGAGGGCGGCGAGGACGACTACGTCGTCGTCAAGACCGTGGGCATGCCCCGCGAGTTCCCCGACTTCGAGGCCCGCGACCACCTGGAAATCGGCGAGCTGATCGGCGCCATCGACATGGAACGCGGCGCCAAGGTTTCCGGTGCCCGCTTCTACTTCCTCAAGGGCGTTGGCGCCCGGCTGGAAATGGCGCTGCTGCAGATGGCCATGGACCAGGCCATCGAAGCCGGCTTCATCCCGATGATCACCCCCACGCTGGTGCGTCCGGAAACCATGCAGGGCACGGGCTTCGATGTAAAGCACGACGCCGAGATCTACCGTCTCGCCGAGGACGACCTTTACCTGGTGGGCACCTCCGAGGTCGCCCTGGCCGGTTACCACGCTGACGAGATCCTCGACTTTTCCGCAGGCCCCATCCGGTACGCCGGCCAGAGCTCCTGCTACCGCCGCGAAG
Source organism: Arthrobacter sp. MAHUQ-56 (assembly GCF_019710585.1). GTDB lineage: Bacteria > Actinomycetota > Actinomycetes > Actinomycetales > Micrococcaceae > Arthrobacter. The sequence continues at coordinate 473,048 of NZ_JAIFZQ010000008.1, forward strand.
CCGGATCCCACGGCAAGGACACCCGCGGCATCATCCGCGTGCACCAGTTCAACAAGGTGGAGATGTTCATCTACACCACCGTTGAAGAGGCCGCCGCGGAGCACCAGCGGCTGCTGGCTTGGGAAGAGGAGATGCTGGCCAAGTGCGAGCTGCCCTACCGGGTGATCGACACTGCCGCCGGCGACCTGGGCATGTCCGCTGCACGCAAGTACGACTGCGAAGCCTGGGTGCCCACCCAGGGCGCGTACCGCGAGCTGACGTCCACCTCCAACTGCACCACGTTCCAGGCCCGCCGCCTGAACATCCGCGAACGCGTGGTGAACGCGGAGGGCGTCTCCAAGGGCACGCGTGCCGTGGCCACCCTGAACGGCACGCTGGCCACCACCCGCTGGATCGTGGCCCTGCTGGAGCACCACCAGAACCCGGACGGCTCGGTCAACGTGCCCAAGGCGCTGCAGAAGTACCTGGGCGGCCTCGAGGTCCTGCCGGTCCTGTAGGTTTCGGCCCTGCCTCCGCCGCTCCCGGGCTTGTTCGCGGATCCGCACCTTTCACGGTTCTGATCCGCGAACAAGCCTAGGTGGGGCGGCCGCTGTCCACATAGGCGTATCCGCAGGCGCTGTGCGGCACGGTTGGACTGCATGCTGTGGGGATGGAGACACCGCCCGGACTGATCGACACCGCCGCAGTCCTGCGCTCCGGTGCCACTACCGACCGCATTCACCGCGCCTTCAAGGCCGGGCAGCTCGTCCGGATCAGGCGCGGTTTCTACGTCGCTACCGGGGATTGGCTGCGGGCAGTCCCTTCCCAACGCTTCGCGTGGACCACGACGGCGGTTGCCAGGTCGGTCAAAGGTGCGGTTTTGTGCGGGGAAACGGCGGCCCTGGCCAGCGGCCTGCCGACGCTGGGGACGCCGCCCTGCGTGGAGCTTGCCACGGCTCTCCCTGGCCGTAGCGGCGTGCGGAAGTCGCCGCTTTTGGTTCTCGGCGCGGACGAAACTGCGCGGGAGGTGCGGCGCACGCGTTCGTATCCGCTAAGGTACCGGCTCATCACCGGGCTCGAACCGGTGCGGCACGGGGAGTTCCTGTGTTCGGGGTTGATCGAAACCACGGTGGACGTCCTGGCCTCGGCCGGGCTGGACCGGGCGCTTGTACTTGCCGACGGCGTAGCCCGGAAGCTCCTGGCGGACCGAACCCTGGAACCAGGCGCGCCGCTCTTCTCGCTGCCGGCCGTAGCTTCGGGTATAGCTGCCCTTCCGTCAGCGGCTGCCCAGCGCCGTGCCGAGCGGGTAGCCCGCCTGGCCAGCCCGCTGCCGGAGTCCGTCGGGGAGTCCTACAGCCGGGCCGTCTTTGATTTTCTCGGGTTTGAGCAGCCTCTCCTTCAGAAGGTCTTCACGGACAGCGAAGGCTTTATCGGCCGGAGCGACTTCTGGTGGCCGCGGCAGGGCGTGGTGGGAGAGTTCGATGGCAAAGGCAAATACGTGCAGGCCGCGCTCCGCGGCGGGATCACCGCGGACGAGGCCGTGTACCGCGAGAAGCTCCGCGAGGACCGGATACGGGCTTTAGGCCACGGCTTTGGCCGCTGGGGATGGACCGACCTGCAGCACCCGGAGCGGCTCCGGGCCAAACTCCTCGCCGCCGGCCTCCGCCCCGGCACCCGCTGTTAGCTCCAGCACCCCGCCGGTAGCTCCAGCCGGACCCGTCATAAGCTTGTTCGCGGATCCGGGCCTTGAAGGGCGTGTTTTGCGAACAGGCTTATGAGCCCCGGGAGGCACGGCCGGACGGCCAAGGCGCTCCGCCCGAAGGTGCGGGAACCCGCAGTTAACCACCAGTTAGCCAACAGTTCCGTAAAGCTGTGTCCTGCGTCCTAGCGCCTGTCAGTTACCTCTGGTTCACTGTTTCAATGACAACGCTGACTGAAACCTCAGTCGCCGGCAACGATGACCGGCGGGATAACAACCAGAACAACACCAACGCCTTCGCAGGCCGCAACAACTCCTTCGCCAGCATCGACCAGAAGCTGATGGTCGCGCTGGACGTGGACGGCACCCTGGTGGACCACGACGGCCACATGACGCCGGGCGTTCGGGAAGCAGCGCAGGCGGTGGTCGCCGCCGGCCACGAGGTGATGATCGCCACCGGCCGGTCCCTGAATGCCACGCTTCCCATCATTGAAAAGATCGGCATCGAGCGCGGCTACGCCGTCTGCTGCAACGGCGGCGTGACCCTTCGGCTCCACCCCGGCCTGGAGAACGGCTACGAGGTGATCCACAAGGCCACGTTCGACCCCGCCCCTGCGCTGCGTGCGCTGCGTGAACGGCTTCCGTCCGCCAAGTACGCGCTTGAGGACGCCGACGGCAACTTCCTGTCCACCGAGCGCTTCCAGGACGCCAGCTTCGGCGTGGAGGCCGTGGGCGTTGACTTCCACACCATGCTGGAAGCGACCGCCGTGCGCGTGGTGGTGTTCAGCACCGAAAACACGCCCGAGGAGTTCAACGAGGCCATTGACCATGTGGGCCTCGCCGGGGTGACATACTCCGTGGGCTGGACCGCGTGGCTGGACATCGCCGCCGCAGGTGTGACCAAGGCCAGCGCGCTGGAAAGCCTCCGCCTGAGGCTCGGCATCGAACAGCACCTAACCGTGGCCGTCGGGGACGGACGCAACGACATCGAGATGCTCAGCTGGGCGGGCCGGGGCGTTGCCATGGGCCAGGCTCCGGCCGAGGTCATCGCTGCCGCCGATGAGGTCACCCATTCCGTGTTCGACGACGGCGCCGCCCACGTCCTGCGCAGCCTGCTGTAAGGCGCTGCAGGACGCCCCCCGCTGCCGCGATTCCGGTGACCGCCCGCGGCCAAGGCAGAATAGAAGCCATGACCCTTACCACGTTCGCCCTCGTCCGCCACGGCCAGACCGACTGGAACGCCGAGCGCCGGCTGCAGGGATCAACCGACATCCCCCTGAACGACGTCGGCCGCGGCCAGGCGCGTGACGCCGTCGCCGTCCTTGCGCCGTACGAATGGGACGCCATCGTCTCCTCGCCCCTGAGCCGCGCCGCCGAAACCGCGGACCTGATCGCCGAAGGCCTGGGCCTGGCAGTGTCGCGCCGTGTCCCGGAACTCACCGAGCGCAGCTTCGGACCGGCAGAGGGGATGCAGGCCGGCCCCGAACTCGATGCCCTGCGCATTCCCGGCGGTTTCAAGGGGGCCGAGAGCGAGGACGAAGCCGCAGACCGTGGCCTGGCTGCATTGGAGGACCTCGCGGAGGAGTTCCGCGGCCAGCGGCTGCTGGTGGTCACCCACGGGACCCTGCTCCGGGTCAGCCTCAGCCGCGCCACCGGCCAGACCCTGGCCAGCGTGGACAACGCCGTGCTCAACCTGGCCCACCACCACGCCATCGACGGGTGGAACCTGGAGTACTTCAACGGCGAACCCGTGATGGCGGCAACCGGCAGCTAAGCCACGCTGGCCACCAGGCCGGGTTACCCCGTTTCGAGGATCAAGGCCAGCAGCCGGGCCGCCGCGGGCCGGGCGGCATGTTCTTCATTCCACTGGGCGCGGGCCACGGCTTTGCTGACGGCCTGGGTGGTGATGCCCAGCTCCTGGGCCACGGCTTTCTGCTGGCCGCGGACTCCGGGGGTAAGCAGGTCCAGCACCCGCCACTCCGCATCGGAGCGTTCACGCACGACGTGGCCCAGCAGCCGCAGCACGGCCTCGGCGTCGTGGGCGACGTCGGCCAGCGGCCCCTCCACAGCCACGGGAACCCTTTCCTTGCTGCTGCGGAGCCGGTCAACTGCCCGCCGCGCATACACCAGGCCGTGGCCTGACGCGTCCTTGATCTGGTTGGGCAGCGGCTCGTCCACCGGCCCCGCACCGATGCCGACATACCAGGAGCCGCTGCGCAGCGCGATCAGCGCCGCGTCCACCGCCTGGTGCGGGCAGTCGACGATCCCCTGCACTTCGTCCTCCACCGAGCGGTCAAAGTCCAGGCGCGCGGGGATGTGCCGCAGGGCCTTGAGCAGCTGCGGAACCTGGTCGCCGTCGCGCCGGCTGTCCGTCTGGTTGATGGTCAGGGTGAACATTCTGGGTACACACTACCCGGAAGTAGGAACTGTGGGACCGCCAGTATTACGGCTGGTGGGCGGCCTGTGCACTTCCTGGTGGAGGCACAGCTGAGGGTCCGCGCCTGGTGCTGCGGACCCTCAGCCATCCTCCGGAGGAATGACCTCCGGCAGTCAGTTTTCCTGCTCAGTCGCCGGCCTGCCCGGCTGCCGCGCCGGTTGCCGGGAAACGGTCCCAGGCGCGGTGGGCGGCGAGGAGCCCGGTCAGCGCAGCGGTGACTTCCGCTGCGCTGTCCCCGGCAGCGATGCCAACCGTTTCCTGCCGAATGCCGATCGCCTCAAGAACTGTGGACCCGGAGCCCCAGACGCCAATGGCTTTGGCGTGGCGGTACGCCTCGGAGAGCATGAGGGCGACGCGCGGATCGGGGGCTTCAACCGGTTCCCCGGCCTTGGCGTCACGCCCTGCTGCGGCGTCAGGCGCAGGCTGCTTGCCTCCGGCGACGATCAGCGCGTCGAACTCGGTGGACCGCGCCGTGAGGAAGGTCCGCTGCACCGTCACCGAAAGTCCGTCGGAGGAAAGCACGCCCCCGGTAGGTGCGATGACCAGCGGAACCATGCCCTCGCCGTCGAGCGCTTTGCGGGCAGCCTCCACCTCGGCCAGGTCACTGGCCGAATCGGCGATGAGGCCCACCACGCGCCCGGCAACCGGCCAGGTCTCACCCACCTGGGACACGGCCGGGCTGGGGTCCCGGTCCGGGACTTGCTCCGTGGCCTCCGGCGCAGGCATGCCCAGGCCGGCGGCGACGGCCGCGCAAAGCCCGGCGTCGATATTTGCCAGGGCCTGGAGCTGGCGTTCACGGACGGCCGTTTCGTAGCACTTGCCGAGCTCGAATGTGTACGCCTGGATGACATGGTCCTGCTCCACCGCGCTCAGGCTCCGGAAGAACAGCCGGGCCTGGCTGTAGTGGTCATCGAAGGATGCAGGGTTGCGCCGTTCCTTGATGGATTCCGCAACTGCCTCCGGCACGTCCACGAACGCGCCAATGTCCTGGCCGGCCAGGAACGGGCACCCGCCATCCAGGGAATTGGGCCGGTACGGTGCAACACCGGCGTGGTCCGCAGTCTGGTGCATGCCATCGCGGAGCATGTCGTTGACCGGAGCGTGCGGCCGGTTGATGGGGATCTGCGCGAAGTTGGGTCCGCCCAGGCGTGAGATCTGGGTGTCCAGGTAGGAAAACAACCGGACCTGCAGCAGGGGGTCGTTGGTGACGTCGATGCCCGGCACCAGGTGTCCGGGGTGGAAGGCCACCTGCTCGGTTTCAGCGAAGTAGTTGGTGGGGTTCGCGTTGAGGGTCATGAGCCCGATGGGCTGCACCGGCGCGAGTTCCTCGGGGACGAACTTGGTGGGATCCAGCAGGTCGATTCCCTGGAACATCTGGTCTTCGGTGTCCGGGAAGGTCTGGATGCCCAGTTCCCACTCCGGGTAGGCGCCGGCCTCGATGGCGTCGGCGAGGTCGCGCCGGTGGAAGTCCGGGTCCATGCCGTTGATGATCTGGGCTTCCTCCCACACCAGCGAGTGCACGCCCTGTTTCGGCTTCCAGTGGAACTTCACCAGTGTGGTGTCACCGGCGGCGTTGACCAGCCGGAACGTGTGGACGCCGAAGCCTTCCATGGTGCGGTAGGACCGGGGGATGCCGCGGTCGGACATATTCCACAGAGTGTGCGCCTGCGCCTCGGTGTGGAGCGACACGAAATCCCAGAAGGTGTCGTGCGCGCTCTGGGCCTGCGGGATCTCCCGGTCAGGGTGCGGCTTGGCCGCGTGGACCACGTCCGGGAACTTGATGCCGTCCTGGATGAAGAACACCGGAATGTTGTTCCCCACGAGGTCGTAGGTGCCCTCATCCGTGTAGAACTTGGTGGAGAACCCCCGGGTGTCCCTGACCGCGTCCGCGGACCCGCGGGAGCCCAGCACGGTGGAGAACCGGACAAAAACGGGAGTCTCAACGCCCGGGGCCAGGAAGCCGGCCTTGGTGACCTTCGAAGCGGTCCCGTAGGAGCGGAAGGTGCCGTGCGCCCCTGCGCCCCGGGCATGGACGACGCGCTCCGGGATCCGCTCGTGGTCAAAGTGGGTGATCTTCTCGCGCAGGTGGTGGTCCTGGAGCAGGATGGGACCGCGGGCCCCGGCTTTCAGGGAGTGGTCCGTATCCGGCAGGCGGAGCCCCTGGGCAGTGGTCAGGTACTGGCCGGACTGAGCGCGGGCGGTGGCCGGGGCACCCGTCGGGCTGCCGGTGGGTGACACGGCTTCGGGACCGCGCTGGTCCGGCTTTGGCGGCAACGGCTCCCGCGGGGTGGTGGGCTCTTCAAGCGCCGGAGGCTCACTGGACGGAACTCCGGGAATTACAACGTCGTCTTCGGCTGGCATGTCTATCTCTCCCCACAGTAGATTTGCCCCAGCCCCCGTACCGGGAAGCTAAGCTTACTTACTACCCTACAGGCCGCCTGCGGCGGCACACCCGACGTAAGGATGGTTATGGCTGGCAGCGCAGGACAGGATGTAAAGCCGCAGGACGGGACGCAGGATGACATGCGGCCGGAAGAACTCGAGCTCGTTGACAAGTGGTGGCGGGCCGCGAACTACCTGTCGGTGGGCCAGATCTACCTGCGGTCCAACCCCCTGTTGCGGGAACCGCTGCGGGCGGAGGACACCAAGTCCCGCCTGCTGGGCCACTGGGGCACCACCCCAGGACTCAACTTCGTCTATGCCCACCTGAACCGCGTCATCCGCCGCGACTCAGCCGAGATGCTCTTTGTTGCCGGCCCCGGCCATGGCGGCCCGGCCGTCGTCGCCAACGCCTGGCTGGAGGGAACGTACTCCGAAATCTATGCCCATGTGGGCAATGACGAGGCCGGCCTTGCAGAACTCTTCCGGCAGTTCTCGTACCCCGGCGGCATCCCCAGCCACGCCGCTCCGGAAAGCCCCGGCTCCATCAACGAGGGCGGTGAACTCGGGTACTCCCTGGCGCACGCCTACGGCACGGTACTGGACAACCCCCAGCTGGTGACCGCCGTCGTCATTGGTGACGGCGAGGCCGAGACCGGCCCGCTGGCCGCCAGTTGGCACTCGCACAACTTCCTGGACCCGGCCGCGGACGGCGCCGTGCTGCCCATCCTGCACCTGAACGGCTACAAGATCGCCAATCCCACCATCCTGGCGCGCATGCCGCAGGAGCAGCTGGAGCAGCTGCTGCGCGGATACGGCCACGAACCGCACTTCGTCACGGTCGCGGACCCGGACGACACCGAACAGGCGCACCGGGACTTTGCCGCCGTCCTGGACCGGTGCCTGTCAGAGATCCGGGCCATCCAGGACGTCCACCGCGCAGAGGGGGAAGGCCGCGAATCGGGGGAGGGCGGACACCGCTGGCCCATGATCGTGCTGCGCTCGCCGAAGGGGTGGACGGGCCCGCGGGAGGTGGACGGGCTGCAGGTGGAAGGGACGTGGCGCGCCCACCAGGTGCCGCTGTCCGAGGTCCGGACCAACGGGGAGCACCTCAAGCAGCTGGAGGAATGGCTGCAGTCCTACCGCCCGGATGAACTGTTCGACGGCGACGGCAGGCTGCGTCCCGACGTCGCCAGGGCCGCGCCCACCGGCGACTTCCGGATGAGTGCCACACCGCACGCCAACGGCGGCCTGCTCCGGCGGGCCCTGAAACTGCCCGCCTACCGGGACCACGCCGTCGAAGTCCCGAACCCCGGGACCGAACGGGTCAGCCCCATGATCACGCTGGGCTCCTGGATGCGGGACGTGATCGCGCAGAACATGGAGAACTTCCGGCTGTTCGGGCCGGACGAGACGGCCTCGAACCGGCTGCAGAACGTCTACGAGGTCACCGACAAAGTGTGGCAGTACCGGATTGACGACGTCGACGAGCACCTTGCGCGGTCCGGACGGGTCATGGAGGTGCTGAGCGAGCACTTGTGCCAGGGCTGGCTCGAAGGCTATCTGCTCACCGGCCGCCATGGGGTGTTCAACTGCTACGAGGCTTTCATCCACATCGTCGACTCCATGTTCAACCAGCACGCCAAATGGCTTAAGGTGCACCGCACGCTGTCGTGGCGCCAGCCGGTGCCGTCCCTGAACTACCTGCTGTCCTCGCATGTGTGGCAGCAGGACCACAACGGTTTTTCGCACCAGGACCCGGGCTTTATCGACCACGCAGTGAACAAAAAGGCCGAGATCATCCGGGTGTACCTGCCGCCGGACGCCAACACCCTCCTGTCCGTCATGGAGCACTGCCTGGACTCCACCGACTACGTGAACATTGTGGTCAGCGGCAAGCAGCCATCACCCACCTGGCTGGGACCGGCCGACGCCGCGAACCACTGCAGCCGCGGGCTGGGTATCTGGGAGTTCGCGGGGTCCGAGGTGCCGGGCGAGGAGCCCGACGTCGTCCTGGCCTGCGCCGGCGACGTTCCCACCGTGGAGACCGTGGCCGCGGCGGAACTGCTCCGTGACGGTGCCCCCGGCCTGAAAGTCCGGGTGGTCAACGTGGTGGACCTGATGCGGCTGCAGGATGAGAGCGAGCATCCGCACGGGTTGCCGGCCCGGGACTTTGACGGGATCTTCACCAACGACAAGCCCATCATCTTCGCCTACCACGGCTACCCGGCGCTGATCCATCGGCTCGCGTACCGGCGGACCAACCAGCAGGGCCTGCACGTGCACGGCTACCAGGAGGAAGGGACCACCACCACTCCGTTCGACATGGCGATGATGAACCGGATCGACCGCTTCACCCTGGCGATCGACGCGATCGACCGGGTGCCGGGCCTCGCCGAACAGTATTCACTCCTGCGCCAGGACCTGCAGGACCGGCGGAACCGCGCCCGCGAACATACCCGCACCCACGGCGAGGACCCGGAGGAGATCCGGAACTGGAAGCTCGGCGGGTAGCTTACCGAAGTCCGTCAAGGGCGCAGGACGGAAGGTGGATCCATCCCTCGCTGCGGGCTGCCTCCGCCTGGCCCCCGTCCGGCTGGAGGGTGAGCCCGCGCGCCACCGCACGCGCGGTGAGGGAGGCGATGACGGCGTCGAACATGTCGTCCGAACCGGCCAGCCTGTCCCGGTACCCGCCCAGGTCGAGCCAGGGCGCCCGCTCCTCAAAGGCAGCCAACAGGAGGCCAAGGCGATCGGCTTCGGGGATTCCCCGGCCCTTGTAACCGCGCCCGTTGAAGCCCCAGATCTTCAGCGAGGCCGCCGGATACACCTCGGCGAGCCGCCCTGAACCGTCGCGCTGCTGCGGGCCGTGGATGGCGGCGATCTTCGCCTGGATGACGGCGCAGCGCATGGCGGGGTGGGCCAGGCGGTCGGCGGAGACGCTCAGCGGGATCAGCCCGGTGTGCGCAGTGGTGAAACGGTCGGTGTCGCGGTAGGCGAGCAGCCGCCGGCCCGCGATGCCGTCGTGCGCCAGGACGGGGCCGCCGTCGAAGTTCCGGTGCCCGGTAAGGAACGGGATCAGCGCATCAGGCCAGCCCACCGGGCAGTCGACGCCGGTCATGGTGCAGGCGCCGAAGAGGTCCACGATTTCCTGGTCGTCCACGTCCAGGGACAGGTGGGTGAGCCGGGCCAGGCTGTCACTCCAGTCGATGACAGCCACCGCGGTCTTCTTCGAGGCTGCCGCGAGGTCCACACCGAGGGTCCTCATGGGGTTCTCAGGCAGCCCGGTACCGCAGGACCCCGGGAATTTCCCCGGCTGCGCCCAAGTCCGAGCCACGTGCGAAACCGGCCCACAGCGCCCGCAGTTCACGGCCTGCTGCTTGCACATCCTCCCAGCGGGCGCCATCGGTCAGGCCCACCCCGTCCCAGGTCTTCTTGCTGCCGAGCAGCAGGGGCAGGTCCACGGTATGGGCGGCGCCAAAGATGTTGCCGGGCGCATGCCAGTCCAGGACATAGCGGTGCACTTTTCCGCCCGCCTTGGCATGCCGGCGCGCAAACTTCCGGGTTGCCCGCCCATACACCGTCTCCGTGACAACCCAGTCGATGGCCCGGACGGCCGCGGGACCCACCACGGGAACGCCCGCCAAGCGCATCAGGCGCGGGCTGCGGGGGAGGAACAATCGGGCTTCCTCCGAGGTATGTCCGATCAGGACTTCGATGGCAGGGGCAGTCCGGTTCCAGGCCGCCTCTATTTCGGACTCCTCGGGGAGCGGATCGTGGCCGTACTGGGTGCCGAACGGCATGGCCGCCAACATGCCGAACTTCTTGGCCACTTGCGTAACCTGTGCTTCGAGAGCCACCACATCCATGGCGGGCGTCTGCTCCGTGACGCCGTCGGCCGCGATGCCCATGGCGTGGTTCATCTTGGCCCGGCCCTGGGTAATGCCCAGCGGCGCGCTCTGGATGATGGCGCGCTGGAAAAGTGTGGGCGCCTCCGGCGTGGCCATCAGGTGGGCGATTGCATCGCCCCCGGCGGACTGGCCAAACGCGGTGACCCGGCCGGGATCGCCGCCGAAGGCGGCGATGTTCCGCTGCACCCAGCGGAAGGCCTCCAGCTGGTCGAGGAGCCCCAGGTTGCCGGGACGCCCGGCAGGCGTCGCCAGGAACCCGAACAAACCGAGCCGGTACGTCACCGAGACCACTATCACCCGGTTCTCGGCCACCAGCCGGGCGGGATCGAAGATCGCCAGGTCACCGGATCCCGTGGTGTAGGAGCCGCCGTGGATCCAGACCATGACGGGCAGCTTTTCGTCCCGAGAGAGATCGCTGGGCATGGTGATCGACAGGTTCTGGCAGTCTTCGCTGCCGGGAAGCTCGCCGTACTTGGTGCCCAGGACATCGTCCAGGAACGGGACCGGCGCCTGCGGGCAGGCCGGCGCCAGGGACGTGGCGGCGAATTCGGCGGTCCAGTCCGGCACTGGCGCCGGCGGCTGGAACCGCTTGGCGGTGGCGTAGGGGATGCCGGTGGCGCGGAGGACGTCGCCGTCGCGCCATCCGCTGATGGGGCCGCAGGGAGGACGGAACAACAGCTGGGAGGTCAGGGCGGGCTCGGAACTCACAGCCCCACCATGCCACAACTTCCTGAAACAACGACGGCGGGTGGCCGGCTTCGGAAAGCCGGCCACCCGCCGTCGGACGTGCTGTGGGTGGGCCCACGCCGTTAGGGGGACGGTGGGGATTAGTGCTGCGAAGGCACGTAGCGCTTGATCGAGGCTTCCAGCTCGGCTTCGGCGGCGGCGCGGTCGCCCCAGCCTTCGGCCTTGACCCACTTGCCCGGCTCCAGGTCCTTGTAGCGCGTGAAGAAGTGCTCGATTTCCTTGATCAGGAACTCGTTGACGTCGCTGACTTCCTGGATGTGGTCGAAGCGGGCATCCACGGGGACGCACAGGATCTTGGCGTCTCCGCCGCCGTCGTCGGTCATGTTGAAGACGCCGATGGGGCGGGACTCGACGATGACGCCCGGGTGCAGGTCGAAGTCCTGCAGGAGCACCAGTGCGTCCAGCGGGTCGCCGTCCTCGCCGAGGGTGTTCTCGAAGTACCCGTAGTGCGTGGGGTACTGCATGGAGGTGAAGAGGACGCGGTCCAGGCGGACGCGGCCGGTCTCGTGGTCAACTTCGTACTTGACGCGCGATCCCTTGGGGATCTCGATGGTCACGTCGTGCTTCATGGAAATGCTCCTCGGCAATTGCAGGGGGTGCGCGGCACACTTGACGGGCCCACAAAAAAGAGTGTCGGTGCCGCCGACTACAATTGAGGATATAGCGAGAGGCCCTGGAATCAGGAACTTGTGGGGAAATTTCAGGACTTGAGGACCAGCACCAGCATGACCAAAACAACCGGCCCGGAGCGGCGGCGCGCCCGGCCCCCGCAGCGTTCCGGCAGCCTTCCCGCAGTCCTCCGCAAGTTGTGGCCCCTGGCCCTCGCCACCCTGCTCCTGTGTGCCCTCGCCATCCCCGCAGTCCTGCTGGTGGCCCCCGGATTCCTCGGCCCCGAACCGCCCGCGCCGGCCCCCGCCCCTCCCGCCTGGCAACAGGTTCCTGCCACCCTTTCGGGCCCGCAGGGGCTGGCGGCCCTGGAACCTTCGGCCCAGGTGCCCGTCCCGTCAGCACTGGCGGCCCAGGTGGACCCGGTGCTCAAGACCGACGGCGGCGGAACATTCACCGGGATCGTCCAGGATGCGCTGACCGGCCAGGTCCTCTTCGACCGCGGCGGCGCGGAAAACCGGGTGCCGGCGTCGAACCTGAAACTGCTGACCGCCCTCGCCGCCCTGCGCACGCTGGGACCGGACCACCGTTTCAGCACCCGGGTGGTGCCCGGCCCGGAGGCTGGGCAGGTGGTGCTGGTGGGTGGCGGCGACGTCCTCCTGGCTGCGGGAGAGTCCCGGCCGCAGTCAACGATGGGCCACGCCGGCCTGGCCACCCTTGCCGCCCGCACGGCGGAAACCCTGCGGGAGGCCGGAACAACCGGCAGCATCAAGGTGCTTCTGGATGATTCCCTCTTCAACGGCCCCGCGCTCAACCCCGCCTGGCAGGCAGGGGATGTGGAGGCAGGGGAGGTGGCCCCGCTGTACCCGCTTGCCCTCAACTCGGCCCGCTTCGATCCCGCCGTCACCACGGGGCCACGGCCGCAGGACGCCGCCATGGCCGCGGCTGAGGAGTTCGCGGCCCGGCTTCGCGCCGCGGGTGCCGGGGCGGGACTGGCGGTAGCGGCCGGCGTCGAACGTGCAGTCCACGCATCACCCCAGCAGGCTGCGCACCCCGCCGTCCTGGCGCAGGTCGATTCGGCCACGGTCGCGGAGCAGGTTGACCTGATGCTGCAGGTATCGGACAACTACCTGGCCGAAACCATGGGCCGGATGGCGGCACTCGCGTCCGGGCAGCCCGGGAGCAGTGAGGCCGCAGTCGCCACCGTCACGGCCCAGCTGGCGGCGGCCGGCATCCCCGTGGACTCCCTGAAACTTGTGGACGTCTGCGGGCTGGCCATGGAAAACCGGGCCTCCGCCCGGCAGCTCACCGAAGTGGTCCGGGCCATCACCTCCGGTACCGACAGCAGGCTCCGTGCCGCCCTCGACGGGTTTCCTGTGGCGGGCCTGACCGGCACCCTGGACATGCGATACGGGAATGCCACCACGTCCGGCGGTGCCGGGCTGGTGCGGGCCAAGACCGGGACGTTGAACACCGTGCTGGCGCTCAGCGGCTACGTCGTTGACGCCGACGGGCGGCTTCTGGTGTTTTCGTTCGTCGGGAATGGGCTGACCCCCGGCGCGGCCGGCAACAAGGAGGCCCTCGACCGGGCCGCCACCGTGCTGGCCGGGTGCGGCTGCCGATAACACTCCCAGGCGCGGTCCCGCGGGTCACGGCCGCTCATGTCCGGGCCGTCCAGGTTGCGCCGCGGCTGTGGAGTTCCCCGGTGGGCGAACTTAAAGCCGATCCCCAGCCTCCTGTGTTCTGATGGGACCTATGGAGTCCACTTCACGCGAGTCCGCATCGATGCTGTCTTCAACGGATAAGTCCCCAACGGGCCAGTCCCCGGCAGCACCATCCAACGCAGCCGAATCAACCGCTGCCCCTTCCCTGATCAACTGGGATCTCGCAGCCTCCGCAGCAGCGCGGCTGGCTCCCGCCGGCCCGGTACTCAGCCAGGCTGCCATCGGCGAGGCCGTGGACAGCCTGCGCCGGCTCGCGGACGCCTCCGTTCCGCACGTCCATGAGATTACGGGACTGGAAGCGGCACGGGACCTGCGGGACTCCTCGGTGCTGGTGGTGGACCGGGCATCCTGGGCCAAGGCCAACACGCAGAGCTTCGCCGTGATGCTGAAGCCGGCCATGCAGAAGATGCTGGACAACCGCCGTGGGACGCTGAGCCCGGCGGCCGCCAACGTCAGCGGCGCCATTACCGGCAGCCAGCTTGGTGCCGTCCTGGCCTTCCTCTCCAGCAAGGTCCTGGGCCAGTACGATCCCTTCGCGGCACTGGCCGAAAACTCCACGGCACCCGCCGCCGGCAGGCTCCTGCTGGTGGCACCGAACATCGTCGCGGTGGAGCGGGAGCTCAACGTCACGCCGGAGGATTTCCGGCTGTGGGTCTGCCTGCATGAGCAGACGCACCGCGTGCAGTTCGCCGCCGCGCCGTGGCTGCGGCACCACATGCTGGAACAGATCGATGAACTCAGCGGCCACCTGCTGGGCAACGTCGACACCCTGATGGAGCGTGCCTCGGCAGCCGCCCGTTCCCTCAAGGATCGCTCCGTCAACGGAAACACTCCCGGCCGCGGCGCCATCCTGGACCTGCTGCAGGACCCCGAGGAAAAGGCAGCCATCTCGCACCTCACCGCCGTGATGAGCCTCCTCGAAGGCCACGCCAACGTGGTGATGGACGCCGTGGACGCCAGCATCATCCCCTCGGTTAAGACGATCCGCCAGCGGTTCAACGACCGCGGCAAGGACCGCGGCGTCATCGAAAAGTTCATCCGCAGCCTTCTTGGCCTGGACGCGAAGATGCGCCAATACTCCGACGGCGCCCGCTTCGTCCGGGCCGTGGTGGACGTGGCCGGCATGGAAGGCTTCAACAAAGTATGGGAGTCGGCCGACCACCTGCCCACCGAACCCGAGATCCACGATGCCAAGCTGTGGCTTGACCGGATGGGGCTCTGATTGCCTGACGAGCAGGTGCCCCACCAGCCTTCTCCCGGGGTTCAGCCGGCCGCACCTGCCAGCGGAACGGCGGCCCCCGTATCACGCGGCAGCGGCCGGCGCCGGCCCGGCAGGCTGGCGCCCGTCGTCGGCACCGCACGCAAAATGGTGCAGGACGCCCTGGCCGCGGCCGGATATCCGCGGCACGTGGTGGTGGCCTGCAGCGGCGGACCCGATTCCTTGGCGCTTGCCGCCGTCGCAGCGTACTTCGCCCGCCGCGGCCATGTGGATGGCCACCCGCTGACGGCAGGCGCGGTAGTGGTGGACCACCAGCTGCAGGACGGCTCCGCCGAGGTCGCCGCCCGCACCGCCCAGGCCCTGAGGGAACTCGGCTTCGCACCGGTGGACATCCGGAAAGTCACGGTTGGCGGTGCCGGGATGGGCCCGGAAGCCGCCGCGCGCGAAGCCCGGCACGAAGCGCTGGAAGCCGCCGCGGCGGAACAGGGCGCCGGTGCGGTCCTGCTGGGGCACACCCTGGACGACCAGGCGGAGCAGGTACTCCTGGGCCTGGCCCGCGGTTCCGGAACCCGCTCGCTTGCCGGCATGCGGCCGGCCCGCGTCAGCCCGGGCAATGCCCTCCTGCTGCGGCCTTTCCTGGGCCTGCGCCGCGCGGACACCGAGGAGATCTGTGCGGTCGAGGAGCTGGAGCCCTGGCACGACCCCACCAACGAGGACCCCGCCTACGCGCGGTCGCGTACCCGGGTGGAAGTCCTCCCGCACCTTGAGGAAAAGCTGGGTCCCGGCGTCGCCGAATCGCTGGCCCGGACCGCCGCCATCCTGCAGCTGGACGCCGACTACCTGGAGGATGTGGCGGAAAGCACCTACGCATCCCTCGTGGAGCGGGACGACAAGGAACTGAGCCTTCCAGAGGAGGCTTTGCGCGCGCTGGCCCCGGCCATCAGGTTCCGGGTCATCGCGAAGGCGGCGGCCGACGCCGGCGGGCAGCAGCCCAGTTACCGGCGCCTTTTAGCGGCGGAAGCGCTGCTGCGGCGGCAGGGATCGGCAGGGCCGGTGGAGCTTCCCGGGGGCGTCAGCGTGTACCGCTTGTCGCTGGCCCAGCTGGAAGGATCGACGCCTGGCCCGCAGCCGGGAACGCCCGAGCGCCCTGGCTCCGTTCCCCGCGAACGGGCGCGCTGTGGGAAGCTAGTATTCCGGCCGCAAAAGCCGCCCGCAAAATAGTCGCACCCCCGCATCTAAACAGGAGCCATTGGTGGATTCAAACGACGTCCAGGCAGACCTCAAGCACGTTCTCTACACCAAGGAACAGATCCAGCAGCGCATCGCCGAGCTCGCTGCGGAGATCGACAAGGACTACGAAGGCCGCGAGATCCTCATTGTGGGCGTCCTCAAGGGTGCCGTGATGGTCATGGCGGACCTTGCGCGCGCGCTGCACAGCCACATCTCCATGGACTGGATGGCCGTGTCCTCCTACGGCTCCGGCACCCAGTCGTCCGGGGTGGTGCGCATCCTGAAGGACCTGGACACCGACCTGATGGGCAAGGACGTGCTGATCGTCGAGGACATCATCGACTCCGGCCTCACCCTGTCCTGGCTGAAGACCAACCTCGAATCCCGCGGCACCGCATCGGTGGAGATCTGCACCGCCTTCCGCAAGCCGACGGCGGCCAAGGTGGAGATCGACGTCAAGTACGTCGGCTACGACATCCCCAACGAGTTCGTGGTGGGCTACGGCCTGGACTACGCCGAGAAGTACCGCAACCTGGACTTCGTGGGCACCCTCGCCCCGCACGTCTACGAGTAGGCTGCGCCGCAACATCTTGCCGCCCAAGGATCTGCCCAGGAGCATCGGCATCAAGGACGTGGCGCGGGCCGCCGGGGTGTCCGCCACCACGGTCTCCCATGTCCTCAATGACGTGTCCTATGCCAGGGTCAGCCCGGAGACACGGGACAAAGTGAAGGCAGCCGCCGTCGAGCTGGGCTACGGCCCCAACCGCCTGGCCCAGGCCCTGCGCAGCCGCAGGTCCGGCGTCCTTGGCCTGGTCAGCGAGGAGGTGGCCACCACGCCGCATGCCGGCCGCATGATCCTCGGCGCAGACCAGGCCGCCCGCGCGCGCGGCTACACGCTGATGCTGATCAATACCGCAGGCTCAGCCGACCCGGACCTGCGGGAAGCGGACGTCGAGTCCCTGCTGGAACGCCAGGTGGACGGGATCCTCTACGCCACCATGTACCACCGCCGGCTGCAGCCCCCGGCCAACCTGGGCAAGGTCCCGGCGGTCCTGGTGGACGCGGTGACCGCGGACGGCGGATTCCCGGCCGTGGTGCCGGACGAATATGGCGGGGCGGCCGCCGCGGTGGAAGCCCTGCTTGCCGCCGGCCACACCCGGATCGGGTTCCTGAACAACACCGAGGACGTTCCCTCCACGCACCTGCGCCTGCAAGGTTTCCGGGAGACGCTGACCCGCGCCGGACTGGATGGCGACTCCGCGCCGGTCCTGACGGCGTCGTCCGATGCAGACGGGGGATACGCTGCTGCCGGCCGGATCCTCGACGGCGACAACCCGCCGTCGGGCCTCTTCTGTTACAACGACCGCATGGCCATGGGGGCGTACCGCGCGGCGGCCGAGCGCGGCCTGGCCATCCCCGCGGACCTGTCCATTGTGGGCTTCGATGACCAGGAACTGATCGCCGCCAACCTGCACCCGGGGCTGACCACCGTGGCCCTGCCGCACTATGCCATGGGCGCCTGGGCGGCGGACAGGCTCATCGACGTGATTGAAGCCGGCACCACCGGCCCGGTACCGGAGCCGGTCCTCCTGGAGTGTCCGCTGGTCAGCCGGGGGTCCGTCGCTGCGCCGGGGGACGTGGCGCCGGCGAGGCCGTGACGCCGCCTTAAAGCGCTACGCCCAAAGGGAACTTTTGCTTTTCACTATGCGTGATGTACTCCGGACGGTGTATAGCTAGAAGCTGACGCAGCACCATCACGCGCGCAGACTACTCGCCGTGCAGCACTACCGGAAGGGACGGGGCCAGCCCCCGAACAGATGAAAGCTAAGAACTTCTTCAAAGGCCCGGGCATCTGGATCGTCGTCGTGGTCGGTCTGCTCCTGGTGGCTTTTGCAACGCTCGCCCCCGGCGGCGCGTCACGGATCGATACGGACAAGGGCCTGGAACTGCTCTCCGGCAACAAGGTGGAGCAGGCAAAGATCTTCGACGGCGAGAACCGCGTTGACCTCACGCTGAAGGACAACCTGAACCTGGACGGGCAGGACAAAGGCAAGAGCGTCCAGTTCTTCTTCGTGGATGCCCGCGCGCAGGACGTGGTGAAGGCTGTCACCGACGCCAAGCCGGCCCAGGGCTTCACCGACCAGCCGATCGAGAGCAACTGGTTCTCCGGCCTGCTGTCCCTGTTGATCCCGGTCATCCTGCTGGGCGCCCTCTTCTGGTTCCTGATGACCCGCATGCAGGGCGGCGGCTCCAAGATCATGCAGTTCGGCAAGTCCAAGGCCAAGATGGTCAGCAAGGACATGCCGCAGGTGACCTTCGCCGACGTTGCAGGTGCCGACGAGGCAGTGGAGGAACTGCAGGAAATCAAGGAATTCCTGCAGGAACCGGCCAAGTTCCAGGCGGTCGGCGCCAAGATCCCCAAGGGTGTGCTCCTGTATGGCCCTCCGGGCACCGGCAAGACCCTGCTGGCCCGTGCAGTTGCCGGTGAAGCCGGTGTCCCCTTCTTCTCCATCTCGGGCTCGGACTTCGTGGAAATGTTCGTCGGCGTCGGCGCCTCGCGCGTCCGCGACCTCTTCGAACAGGCCAAGGCGAACTCCCCGGCCATCATCTTCGTGGATGAAATCGACGCCGTAGGCCGCCACCGCGGCGCCGGCATCGGCGGCGGCAACGACGAACGCGAGCAGACCCTGAACCAGCTGCTGGTGGAAATGGACGGCTTCGACGTCAAGACCAACGTCATCCTCATCGCCGCCACCAACCGGCCCGACGTCCTGGACCCGGCGCTGCTGCGTCCCGGCCGTTTCGACCGCCAGGTCTCCGTGGAGGCACCGGACCTGATCGGCCGCGACCAGATCCTGCAGGTGCACGCCAAGGGGAAGCCGATGGCGCCCGGCGTGGACCTCAAGGCCGTTGCGAAGAAAACCCCCGGCTATACCGGTGCCGATCTCGCCAACGTCCTCAACGAGGCGGCGCTGCTGACCGCGCGCTCCAATGCCAACCTGATCGACGACCGTGCCCTGGACGAGGCGATCGACCGCGTCATGGCCGGCCCGCAGAAGCGCAGCCGGGTCATGAAGGAACACGAGCGCAAGATCACCGCCTACCACGAGGGCGGCCACGCGCTTGTTGCCGCGGCGCTGCGGAACTCCGCGCCGGTCACCAAGATCACCATCCTTCCCCGCGGCCGCGCCCTTGGCTACACCATGGTGGTTCCGGAGAACGACAAGTACTCCATCACCCGCAACGAGCTCCTGGACCAGATGGCCTACGCCATGGGCGGGCGCGTCGCCGAGGAGATCGTGTTCCACGATCCGTCCACCGGCGCCTCCAACGACATCGAAAAGGCCACCGGCACCGCGCGCAAGATGGTCACCGAGTACGGCATGAGCGAACGCGTTGGTGCTGTCCGCCTCGGCCAGGGCGGTGGCGAACCCTTCCTGGGCCGCGATGCCGGGCACGAGCGCAACTACTCCGACCAGATCGCCTACGTGGTGGACGAGGAAGTGCGCCGCCTGATCGACCAGGCCCACGACGAGGCGTACGCCATCCTCACGGAGAACCGGGACATCCTGGACCTTCTCGCCCTGGAACTGCTGGAGCGGGAGACCCTTAACCAGGCAGAAATCGCCGACATCTTCCGGGACGTCCGGAAGCGCGACTTCCGCGAAGTGTGGCTGTCCAAGGAGACCCGCCCGGTCCTTGCGGGCCCCGTGGAGACCCGCCAGGAGCGGGCTGAACGGGAAGCCCAGGAAGAGGCCAAGAGGGCCAGGATGGACGAACCGCTGGACGCCCAGCCCCCGCACGCGCAGGGCGTTTCCGAGGATGCCCCGTTCCGGGGAGGAACCCCCGACTCGGGTCCTGACACCCTTCGCGGCTAAGCTTTCCCTGTGAATTCCTTCGACGACGACGACGTTTCCCCCTCCGCCACTTCCGTGGCGGAGGGCGTTTCCTCCCATTCAAAGCACGACAAAGTGGACCGGCCAAGGATCGAAGCGGCTGTCCGCGAGATCCTGCTGGCCATTGGCGAGGACCCGGACCGCGGCGGCCTGATAGACACCCCCAAGCGCGTGGCCAAGGCCTACGCCGAGGTGTTTGCCGGGCTGCACCACGACCCCGCGGACGTCCTGTCCACCACCTTCGACCTGGACCACGAAGAACTGGTCCTGGTCAAGGACATCCCGTTCTACTCCACCTGCGAGCACCACCTGGTGCCGTTCCACGGGGTGGCCCATGTGGGTTACATTCCGTCACATGACGGCCGGGTCACAGGGCTCAGCAAGCTGGCCCGGCTGGTGGACATCTACGCCCGGCGCCCGCAGGTGCAGGAGCGCCTGACCACTGAGATTGTCGAAGCGATGGTCCGCCACCTCAAACCCCGTGGTGCCATCGTCGTTGTTGAATGCGAACACATGTGCATGTCGATGCGCGGTATCCGCAAGCCCGGAGCGAAGACCGTCACCAGCGCGGTCCGCGGGCAGCTTCATGACCCGGCCACCCGTGCCGAAGCCATGAGCCTCATCCTCGGAAGGTAACCACACACCATGGACTCACTCGCCGCAGCCCCCGGAACGGGGCCCGCAACCTCGCCGCTGCCCATCCTGCGCAAACCGCGCCCGGCAGCGCGTTTCGAAGACCTCCCCACCGACCGCACCCTGGTCATGGGGATCTTGAACGTCACCCCCGATTCCTTCAGCGACGGCGGCAAGCACGCCACGGCGGACACCGCCATCGCGGCGGGCCTGCGGATGTTCTACGCGGGCGCCGACATCATCGACGTCGGCGGTGAATCCACCCGCCCGGGAGCAGATGACGTCAGCCCCGACGAGGAGCAGCGGCGCGTGCTGCCCGTCATCGAGGCGCTGGTGAAGGCCGGCGCGCTGGTCAGCATCGATACCACCCATGCCTCCACCGCAGCCGCTGCCCTGAAGGCCGGCGCGGCCATCATCAACGACGTCTCCGGGCTGACCATCGAGCCGGAAATGGTGGAGCTGGTGGCAGCGTCCAAGGCTCCCTATGTCCTCACGCACCGCCGCGGGGACGCCAGGACCATGAACTCGCTCGCCGAATACACGGACGTGGCAGGGGAAGTGGTCGCGGAGCTGGCAGGAGTGCGGGACAAGCTGTACGCCGCCGGCGTCGCCAGGGAGCAGATCATCATCGATCCGGGCCTGGGCTTCGCCAAGAACGATGCGCAGAACTGGGAACTGCTGCAGAACCTGGACCAGCTGGACAGCCTGGGCCACAAGGTCCTGGTGGCTGCCTCCCGCAAGCGTTTCCTCGGCACCCTCCTGACGGTGGCCGGCAAGTCTGCCGCTCCCGACGAGCGGGACGGCGCCACGGCCGCGATCACGGCGATCAGCGCCTTCCGCGGAGCCTGGGCCGTGCGGGTGCACGACGTCGGATCCAGCCTCGACGCCGTCAAGGTCGCCGCCCGCATGGCAGCAGCGCCCAAGGCTGCCGCACCCAGTTCCGCAATACCCAGAACCACCTAGGGCCGGGGGACCCCGATGGACAGGATTACGCTGACCGGTGTGACAGCCGTCGGCCATCACGGCGTGTTTGACTTCGAACGCCGGGAGGGCCAGCCCTTTGTGGTGGACGCGGTGCTCTACCTCGACTTCACCAAGGCGGCGGAGTCTGACGACGTCATGGACACCGCGCACTACGGCGAGGTGGCGCAGCGTATTACTGACTGGATTTCCGGGGAACCCCTGAACCTCATCGAGGCACTGGCTGTGCGTATCGCCGACAGCCTTCTCAGCGAATTCCCGCTCCTGGCCGTGGACGTCACGGTGCACAAGCCGCAGGCCCCTATTGAGGTTCCGTTCGGCGACGTCGCAGTGACCGTCCATCGCGACGCGCCAAGGGTGGGCGCATGAACGGCATCTACACCAAGGCCGTGCTGGCGCTGGGCAGCAACCTCGGGGAACGCAATGAGACCCTGACCGAGGCCGTGGCGGACCTTGTGGATCCTCCTGAAGTCCGCCTCCTTGCCGTTTCGCCGGTTGTCCAGACGAAGGCCGTGGGCGGCCCCGCGGGGCAGCCGGACTTCCTGAACATGGTCATCACAGTGGAAACCTGCCTGTCCCCGCAGGGGCTGCTGGAACACTGCCAGGCGGTGGAAAACAAGCACCACCGCGTCAGGGAGGTGCACTGGGGGCCGCGGACGCTCGACGTCGACATCATCACCTACGGCGATGTCCGCAGCGACGACCCCGACCTGACCCTCCCGCACCCGCGCGCGGCCTCCCGTGCCTTCGTCCTCTACCCCTGGTCCCTCATCGAACCGGCTGCCACGCTCGACGGCGAACGCATCAGCGCGCTGGCCGCCCGGGCCGACGATTTCGGGGACCTCGCTCCGTTTGATGGTTTTGGCGACTTCGACGGCATGCCCACGGCGGGAGCGGTGGAGGAACGATGAAGCCGGTCAATCCGCTGCGCCTGATGCTGATCGGCGTCATCCTTGCGGTGGCGGGCTGGTCGGCAACCGTGGTCACCAGCCGGTACGGCATGTCCACTCCGGTCCTGCCTCCCACTGCGCTGGCCACCATGGCCGTGATCGTCATCATTACCCTGGTCCTCGGGATCCGGGTCCTGCGGTGGCGAAACAGCCACAAGCCGGAGAGCAAGGCGAAGAAGACGCAGCTGGACCCGCTTCTGGCCGCCCGGACGCTCGTCCTGGCGCAGGCCTGCGCCTACGCGGGGACGGTGCTGCTGGGCTGGCACGTGGGGATCTTCCTGGACCAGCTGAGGATCTGGAGCCTGCGCAGCGACCAGGGCATCACCTGGCTGGCCCTGGTCATGGGCGGCGGCGGCCTGGTGATGATCGTGGTGGGCCTCGTGGTGGAGCGGTTCTGCCGGATCCCCCCGGAGGACGGAGACACCACCGGCGTGGAGGGCAAGAAGGGCCGCGCCGCCCGTGGAGAGGCCGCCGGGGAAGGCGAGTATGCGTACCGAGGCGATTGACCCGCCCGGTATCGACTGGCAGCGGGTTTCACCCAAATATGTGACGGTGCGGCTGGTGGAGTGGGCCCTCGCCAACCTCGCCATGGTCCTGGTCCTGTCCCTTCCGCTGGGTTTCGTACTTCTGGGCTGGTGGTCCTGGCCGCCGCTGGGACTGGCCATCGCCGTGCCTGCCGTGATGCTGGTCGTGGCGCTGTGGCGGCTGGCGTTGATTCCGCGGCAGGTCCGCGCCATCGGCTACGCGGAGCGCGACGACGACCTCCTGATCAGGAGCGGCATCTTCTTCCAGCGCGCCATGGCCGTGCCGTACGGCCGGATGCAGTACGTCGACATCGCCGTGGGGCCCGTGGAACGCGGCCTGGGCCTCTGCACGCTGAAGCTGCACACCGCTTCGCCCGGCACCAACGCGCGCATCCCCGGCCTGCCGGCAGCAGAGGGGGCACGGCTCCGTGAGCAGCTGGCCGCGCGCGGCGAAGCCAGGCTGGCAGGGCTGTGACCGCTGACGGCCAGCGGCCTGCGGTCCCAACTACGGCGGCCGGCCAGGAAGCATTAGGAGCGTCCGACGACGAATGGCGGCGCGTGCATCCTGCCTCGCCGTTTGTGCGGGGCTGGGTTGCGCTGGCCGCCATCGTGTTCTTCTTTGGCCGGGACATCTTCGAACGCCTCCTGCAGGGACAGCCGATCTTCGAGGAGGGCCTGGCCCGGCGGGCTCCGTGGCTCCTGGCCGGCGGCGGTACTGTGCTGGCCGTGGCGGTGCTGGGGTTCGTCCTCACCTGGTACTTCACCAAGTACCAGGTGTCCGGTGGCTATGTGCGGGTGGACAGCGGATTCCTGTTCCGCCAGCACCGCCAGGCCCGGCTGGACCGGGTGCAGGCGATAGACATCGAGCAGCCCCTGCTGGCCCGCATCTTCGGCTTGGCCGAGCTCAAGTTCGAGGTGGCCGACGCCGGCGAGTCGGCAGTGCGCCTGGCCTACCTGAGGATCGACGACGCCCGCCGGCTTCGCGCCACCATCCTCGCCCAGGCCTCCGGCGCCGTTCCCGCAGCGGAGCACGCCGGCAACCACGCACCCGAGGCGCCGGAATACCAGGTACTCACCGTGCCGCCGTCGCGCCTTATCGGTTCGCTGCTGCTGAGCGAGCAAAGCTTCTTCGTGGTGCTGGGCGGCGTCGCGACAGTGCTGCTGTCCGCCGTGACGGATAACCGCGCCTTCTACTTCTACCTGGTTCCGGCGGCACTGGGCCTCGCAGCCAACTATTGGAACCTTTTCACCAAGGGCTACAACTTCACCGCCGCCATCTCGCCCGACGGGATCCGCCTGCGGTACGGGTTGCTGGACACCCAGGCCCAGACGCTCCCGCCCGGCCGGATCCAGGCGGTGAAGATTGCCCAGCCGCCACTGTGGCGTCCGTTCGGCTGGTACCGGGTGCAGGTCAACGTGGCCGGGTACGGCTTGGCCGGGAACGCGGCCGCGGGGAACACCAGGACCACCCTGCTGCCAGTGGGCAAGCTCGCCGACGCCCTGAACATCCTCGCGCTCGTGCTGCCGGATCCCGGCACCACGCAACCGGACACGGTGTTCGGGGCCGGACTCGCCGGAAGGGATTCCGACGGCGGATTCGTCACCACGCCGCGCCGGGCCCGGCTGCTGGCACCGCTGGCATGGCGCCGGAACGGTTTCACAGCGACCGGCACGGCCCTGTTGATCCGGTCGGGCCGCTGGTGGCGTGAGCTGGTGGTGGTCCCGCACCAGAGGACGCAGTCAATGGCACTGCACCAAGGCCCCCTGGCGCGCCGTTTCCGGGTGGCGGACCTGGTCCTGCACACCACGGCAGGACCCGTATCCCCTCGGCTGGTCCAGGCGGGGCTGGATGAGGCGAGGCAGCTCTTCGACGACCAGGCCGCCCGCGCCCGGCTGGCCCGGACGCGGCAGACAACGGAACAATGGCTTCGGCAGGTGGTCCCGCCGGCAGTAGAAGGCCCGCCGAACGCCGCAGGCGTGGCCGTCGCCGGCAGCGCGCCCGCTGCCCCGACCAACCACCAACAGGAAGGCCCACAGCATGGCTAAGCCCGGACGCCTTGGCGTCGGAATCATCGGCGCAGGAAAGGTCGGCGCCGTGCTTGGTGCTGCCTTGCGCGCAGCCGAGCATGCCGTCGTCGGGGTTTCAGCGGTATCCGAGGCCAGCCGTGAACGGGCCGAGGCGCTGCTGCCCGGCGTCCCCGTCCTGGAGGTCCAAGACATCGTGGAGCGCGCAGAATTGGTGCTGCTGGCCGTGCCGGACGACGCCCTGCCGGACCTCGTGGAGGGCTTGGCGAAGCTGGGGGCCTGGCAGCCCGGCCAGCTGGTTGCCCACACTTCCGGCCGGTTCGGCGTGGGCGTGCTGCGCCCGGTCCGCGCCGCAGGGGCCGTCCCGCTGGCACTGCACCCGGCCATGACGTTCACGGGCATGAGCCTTGACCTGACGCGCCTGCTTGACTGCACGTTCGGGGTGACCGCTGACGCGGCGATGCTTCCCATCGCGCAGGCGCTGGTAGTGGAGATGGGGGCCGAGCCGGTGGTCATCGCCGAGGCCGACCGGACTCTTTACCACGCGGCGCTGGCACACGGTTCCAACCACCTGGTCACCCTGGTGGCCCAGTCATCGCAGTTGCTGCGCGAAGTGGGCGTGGAGTCGCCCGAGCGCATGCTGGGTCCGCTGCTGCGCGCAACGCTGGAGAACGCGCTGGCCTCGGGCGAGTCCGCCCTGACCGGGCCGGTGGCACGCGGTGACGTGGGAACAGTGCGTGCCCACGCGGAGGCGTTGCGGGAGTACGACGGCGGCGGGCAGGGCGACGTGCTGGCGGCCTACCTTGCGATGGCGCGCGCCACGGCCCGCCGGGCTGAAGGGCGCGGGCTGCTGAAACCCGACCAGTTGCAGGGGCTGCATGAGGCCCTCGATCCGAAGGAGGACTGAATGTCCATTCAACTCGTCACCACAGTGGCCGGCCTGAAGGCAGAGAGCGCGCGGCTCCTCCGGTCCCGGAAGGGCATTTCGCAGGGGCTGGTGCCCACCATGGGCGCACTCCATGAAGGCCATGCTGCACTGGCGCGCACCGCCGTCGAACAAAATGACGTGGTGGTGGCGAGCATCTTCGTCAACCCCCTCCAGTTCGGCGACGCCGTGGACCTGGACCGGTACCCGAGGACCTTGGAGGCGGACCTGGTGCTGCTGGAGGAACAGGGCGTGGACCTGGTCTTCGCACCCTCTGTGGAGGAGGTCTACCCCGGCGGGGAACCGCTGGTCCGGGTCACGTCCGGCCGGCTCGGGGAAAAGTGGGAGGGTGCCTCCCGGCCGGGCCACTTCGATGGAGCACTGACCGTCGTGGCGAAGCTGTTGCACTATGGCATGCCGGCCGCGGGCCTTCCCGAAGGTTTCGGTGGGGATGCTCCATCCGGGGCTGCCCTGCCCGCGTACCGGGCTTATTTCGGACAGAAGGACGCCCAGCAGTTGGCCTTGGTGCGGCGGATGGCGGCGGACCTCAATTTTCCGGTGGAAATCGTGGGCGTGCCCACCGTGCGTTCGGACGACGGCCTGGCGCTGTCCAGCCGCAACCGGTTCCTGTCAGGCGAAGAGCGGGAAGCGGCGCTGGTCCTGTCCCGGGCATTGCGGCTGCTGGAGGAACGAGCCAACGCGCACGAGCCGTTGGACCTCGATTCCGCCCAGGCAATGATTGAGTCCCAGCCCCTCGTGGGATTGGACTACTTCGACGTGGTGGATCCGGGCACCCTGGAACCGCTGGCCGAGAACTGCAGGGAAACGCCGTTCCGGGGAGAAGCATTGGCCCTTATCGCCGCGAAGGTGGGCCCGGTGCGGCTGATCGACAACATGCCGCTGAGCTCCTAGCTGCGGAGCTGGGCTTCCGTTGGCCTGGATGCAGGGCTGGCCGGATGCGTGGCTGGCTAGATGCCGGGCCTGTCGCGGCTGGTCATGAGCTGTTCGAGGAGCGCGCGTTCCGGGCGGCCGGGATTCCGGGCGACGCAACGGCGAAGGCGGTTACGCACGACTTCGTCGGCCGGGTCCTTGCTGCACAGCAGCTCATCGATAATTTCCTGCGCCTGCCATCGGAGCGACTCGATGGCGAACTGCCGGATCTCGGCCGGCGTTTCACTGGACATCCAGGGATCAGGATCCGAGGGCACGGTCTGGAATATCCGCTCTGCTGTCATCGGGGCCTCCTTGCACCAATCCGAAGCGGCCGAAGGTTTGGCCTCCACGGCGTTTGAGAGCACTGCGCGTGGTCAACACTACAGCCGGAAAGACCAGTCTGTCTCCCCCTGGAGTAGACTCAAGTTCTATGAGTACAGAGGCGAAGGTCCCGTTGTCCTCCGCATCTTCGCTGACGGTGGCGCCGGAAGGCCAGGCCAACTCCGAGGAGCGGATCCTGGCGGTGGCCTATGAGCTCTTCTCACGCCGGGGAATCCGGGATGTGGGCGTCAATGAGCTCATTGAGCGCTCGGGAGTAGCCAAGGCCACCTTCTACAGGCACTTCCCCTCCAAGGACTCGCTGG
Organism: Arthrobacter sp. MAHUQ-56; assembly: GCF_019710585.1. Taxonomy (GTDB): domain Bacteria; phylum Actinomycetota; class Actinomycetes; order Actinomycetales; family Micrococcaceae; genus Arthrobacter. The sequence goes on from NZ_JAIFZQ010000008.1 coordinate 500,487, forward strand.
TCCTGGCATTCCTGGAGCAGCGGGACAAGCTCTGGACGGTAGAAGCGATCGTGACCCAGGCGCGCCGCCGTGGAAGGACTCCGGTTGAGCGCCTGCTGGCGATTTTCGACGTCCTGGGGGAGTGGTTCCAGCGCGAGGACTTCGAGGGGAGCACCTTCATCCATGTTCTGCTGGAAATGGGACCGTCCCACCCCCTGGGCCAGGCCAGCATTGACTACCTGGCAAAGCTCCGGGGGCACGTAGAGGCGCTGGCGGAGGAGGCGGGACTGACAAGCCCCGACGAGTTCGCCCGGTCCTGGCAGATCCTGATGAAGGGATCCATCATTTCGGCCACGGGCGGCGATCTGCAGGCTGCCACGCGGGCGCAGCAAATGGCTGGCTGGCTGATCGAGCACCACACGGCCCGGCCGGAGGCCCAGTAGCGGCGGCGGCCCGGCTACCTTCCGGCCCTCTTACGCTCGTGCCTGGACGTTCCTTCCGGGTTATCTGCCCGCTACAGCAAGGTCCCCAACCAAGACGAATGGCTTCTCGAAGAATTCGGCCCATTCTGGGTCGTCCGGGGAGAAATCGTTGAGGTCCATGAGCCCTCCATTGTCGGGTTCCCATTGGGCAGGATCGAGGGCCTCCCTCTGGGCAGAAGATTCCACCTGCCCGGGCGGCGCCCACTGAGGCACTTCCCACTGAGGCGCTTCCCACTGAGGCGCTTCCCATGGAGGAAGAGCTTCCTGCAGAGAAGGTACTCCCCGCGGCTTCCAATCTTCGGCGCCAACATATCCCTCGCCCCTCGCCGCACAGGTTAGTGACTGCGGCCAGTGGGTGGGTTCGGGGTCGGGTTGTTCGGGGTTGTAGTGGCGGCCGGTGGGTGAGGTCCAGCCGGGTGGCTCGTTTGCGGTGGCCGGGGTGGGGGTCCAGCCGCCGGCGTGTTTCAACCGGTGGTGCTTGGGGCAGAGTTGTCCCAGGTTGGAAGCACCGGTTTTACCGCCGTGTTTCCAGGCGGTGAGGTGGTCGGTGTTGTTGTCCAGTGATCGGTTGGTGCAACCGGGGAAGGTGCACTTGGCATCGCGCATCCTGATCCAGCGTTTGATCGTCTCGGGGAGCCGGTAGCTTCTGCGGCCGATCTCCAGGGGTGCGCCGTCGCGGGGGTCGACGAGGACGCGGTAGAAGGAGTCGGCGCCGTCTGCGACCAGCTTCCGTGCCATGGAGGCCGGGATCGGCCCGTGGCCGTCGAGTTCGGCGGGTTCATCGGTGAGGCCGAGGAGGGAGAACACCGGCACAGTCACCAGGACGTCGGCCCGTGGGGTGGGGGCCTTGCAGATTTCCGAAGGTTCCTCCGTGTCCGCGGTGGCTGTGCCGGTAGCAGTGGCCCCGGCGCCAAGCAGCAAAGAGGCTGCGATGTCGGGGCGGAGTTGGGTGAGGGTGCGCGGTTCGTTGGGCCCCTGCAGCCCGCGGGCGATCGCGGTGGTGCGGTTCCAGATGGCGCAGGCGGTGTCGCCGGGGAGGTGGAGCGAGACCCAGGCCATGCCGTCCCGGTCCGGGGTGTATTCCATCCGGCGGTCTGCCACACCTTTAGCGTGGCGTTTCTCAATGGATTCGGGGTGGTGCCGCTCCCGCCAACTGCGGACCTTCGCCCGGAACCGGGACGGGATGAGTTCACCGGGGGCCGCACCGCGGGCAGGGCTCGGGGCGTCCGGGTCGAAGAAGTGCGCCACCAACGCAGCGGCCCCAGCCGCATCGAGGCCCTCGGTTTCGTCCGCAACGACCTTCGCGTGCTGCCACGACATGACCCCGGCAGACAGCGCCTCGAACACGCGGGGCATTGCGCAGATCCGCCGGGCTTGGTCCACCAACGCCCCCGCGGCGGCGGAGCTGACAGTGAGCACCCCGGCAATTTCCTCCACCACTGACATCTCTGCGTAAAGAAGGTCCTGCAGGGAGGCGTTCGACGGGGTCATGGCCTCTTGAAACGCGACGGCTTCTGCGGTATCCCGCGCTTTTACTGCGGCGAGTTGAGCGTCCAGCCGGGACGCGAGTTCCAGCCGTTCCAACCGGATCTCGTACCGCCGCTGCAACACGTCAAAACCAGAACCGATGCCAAAGCCGGCCGCCAGGAAAGCATCCTCACGGTCCAGGGCATCAAGGGCAGCAACAGAGGCATGAACACCCTCGATCCCCGCCCCTGCACCGCTCACTGCGCCGCTGCTGATTCCCATAGAAGCATCATCCAACGAGGCACTGACATTCTGACTTGCGCCGGTCCGCCACCCATGCAGGTAAGCCAAAAGACCCGAGCCGCCCCGCCGCCGTCGTACGCTCCCCAGCGGGTGCGCACCTCCTGGACCTTCCAGCTCCAGGACAAATAGTCAGCTTGCTTATCACTTACATACTTCCTAGGCTGGAACCTGTCAGGCAAACAACTCTCGAAGCGGATCTGTGCGCCGAAAAGCGCGGTCCCGCCTCAAGCGAGGAGGAAGAATGTCAGAGCACAGCATCGCAGGCAAGAAGGTCGCATTCCTTTTGACTGACGGCGTGGAGCAGGTGGAGCTCACCAGCCCCTGGCAGGCAGTGAAGGACGCCGGCGGCGAGCCCACCCTGGTGGCGCCGAAGAGCGGCAAGCTGCAGGGGTACAAGGGTACGGAGAAGGGTGACACCTTCGACGTCGACCTCACCGTCGCAGAGGCCAACGCCTCCGACTTCGACGCGCTGGTCCTCCCCGGCGGCGTCGTCAACGCCGACCACCTGCGGGTGGACAAGGACGCACAGAGCTTCACCCGCAGCTTCTTCGAACAGCACAAGCCGGTGGCCTCCATCTGCCACGGACCATGGCTGCTGATTGAGGCCGGGGTCATCAGGGGCCGGAACGTCACGTCCTACTTCACCCTTGAAACCGACCTGAAGAACGCCGGGGCGAACTGGACGGACCAGGAAGTGGTGGTTGACCAAGGCCTGGTGACCAGCCGGAACCCGGATGACCTGCCGGCATTCAACAACAAGCTGGTGGAGGAAATCTCGGAGGGCCAGCACGCCGGCCAGACGGCCTAGAACTACTCCTGTTCCCTCAGGGTTTGGAAAAAATACCCGTGCGGAGGAATTACTCCAGCGGGTAGAGTGTTGGCATCTGCAGCGGCGCTGACCGCGCATCACTCACCAAAACCCTGAGGGAACACCCATGTCTACCGAAGCCTCTCCGAACGCCAAGGGCCAGGCCGTCCAGAGCCAAGGAACCGAGGCCGCCACGCCGGAGAAGATGTCCCGGGAGGCAGTCACCATCATCAGCACGCTGCTGGTGGCGACGTTCGTGGTGATCCTGAACGAGACCATCATGAACGTCGCCCTGCAGCGGCTCATGGTGGACCTCCGGGTGGACCCGCCAACGGTCCAGTGGCTCTCGACCGGCTTCATGCTCACCATGGCCGTGGTCATCCCGACTACCGGATTCATCCTCCAGAGTCTGTCCACGCGCGCCGTCTTCATGCTGGCCATGGGCCTGTTTGCCGGCGGCACCACCCTGGCTGCAGTGGCCCCCGGGTTCGAAGTCCTGCTGCTGGCACGCATTGTCCAGGCCAGCGGCACCGCCATCATGCTCCCGCTCCTGATGACCACCATCCTCACCCTGGTCCCGCTGGCCAAACGCGGGGCGGTCATGGGAAATGTCAGCATCGCGATCTCCGTTGCCCCCGCCATGGGCCCCACTGTCTCAGGCCTGATCCTGGAGCATTTCACCTGGCGGTTCATGTTCGTGTTCGTGCTGCCGGTGGCCCTTGCGGCGCTTGCCATCGGAGCGAAATACCTCACCAACGTGGGAGAGACTGAAAAAGCCCGGCTGGACGCGCTGTCCGTCATCCTCACCGTCCCTGCATTCGGCGGCCTGGTCTACGGGCTCAGCCAGATCGGCGGCGGCCACGGCGGCCAGGCCGGTCCCGGCGCTGCGGCAATCGCAGCACTGGTCATCGGCGTCGCCGCCCTGGCAGTCTTCGTGCTCCGCCAGGTCCGGCTCCAGAAGGCGGCCGCGCCGCTGCTGGACCTGCGTGCCTTCAACTTCCGGATGTTCACCGTATCGGTCCTGCTGATGGTGGTGGCCATGATGGCACTGTTCGGCGGGGTCATCCTGCTGCCGCTCTACCTGCAGGAAGTCCGGGGCCTCGGCTCGCTGGAGACCGGCCTGGCGCTGCTTCCCGGCGGTCTCGCCATGGGCCTGCTTGGCCCGGTCATCGGCCGCGCGTTCGACAAGGTGGGCCCGCTGCCGCTCACGGTCAGCGGTTCCATCCTCATGGTTGTGACGCTCTGGCAGTTTTCAATGCTCGACGCCGGCACGGCGGTTTGGTGGATCGTCACCCTCCACGTGGGCCTGAGTTTCGGCCTGGCGCTGCTCTTCACCCCCGCCTTCACCACCGGACTGAACCCGCTGCCCCCGCACCTCTACTCCCACGGTTCGGCGATCATGAGCACCACGCAGCAGGTGGCAGGCGCCGCCGGCACGGCCCTGCTGGTGTCCATCTTCGCCGTGGTGAGCGCGACGTCGGGGCTCGTCGCCGGGATGAGCGCCGCCTTCCTGACCGCAACGGTCATAGCCTTTGCCGCCGTCGTGCTTTCGGCGATGATGCGTAAGACCGAGGGCGCCGGCCCGGGTCACGGCCCGGCGCACTAGCCGAAACTAGCCCGCGAAGAAGTCGCTCAGTTCCTTGATCAGCTTGTCCGGGGCCTTGATGGCGCCATCATGGCCGAAGCCCGGCAGGATGGTGTAGCTGGATCCGGAGAGCACGTCGTGGATCTGCCCGCAGGCGATGCCGAAGTAGGCCGGGCTCTTTTCGCCCACGACGATCAGCGTTTCCAGCGGGAGGTCCAGGAACGGCTCCGCGGGCATGTCGGCGGCGATGATGGCCTTGATTTCGCGGACGCCGGTGCGCATCAGTTCCCGTTGCTGCTTACCCTCCGAAGTGCCGGCGGTCAGCTTGTTGGCCAGGGTCAGCATGGACAGCGGCATGCGCGAGGAGAACGCCCCGCCCGCCTCGAGGCCGCGCTGGATCACCGCAAGGGCGCGGTCGTCATCCTTGGCGGCGATCGCCTTCTCGTACTCGGCGATCCAGTCGGCGGTCACGCTGCCGTTCACGGAGACCGCGGGGTCATAGACGGCCAGCCGTTCCACCGGCAGCGTCCGGGCCGCGTGCAGGGCCACTGCGCCGCCAAAGCTGTGGCCGAAGACGTCAGTGCTCGACGTGTGCTTCATGACGGTGTCGAGGTCCCGGATGTCCACGTCGAGGGTGTAGTCCTCGGGCTGCGGTGACGACGAGCCGCGCCCGCGCCGGTTGAAGGTGTGCACCGGCCGGCCCAGGGAAGCGCTGAGTTTCTGGGCGAACTTGGTGTACTCAGCGGCCGTCACCATGGAGGGCGGCACCACCACCACGCCCGAACCTGCCGAAGCATGTTCCGTGCCGGTGGAGAAGAGCTCCACAGTGCCGCCGTCGGGGGTCCTGATGTTCTCTCGCGTCATGGTCCGAGCCTAGCCGAGCAGGCCGGGTAGGGGCATAACGGACGCGGGGACCAGGGCCTAGGCGATCCGGCTGACCAGGGCTTGGCTCGCCGCCCGGATGGCCGGCAGTTGGCCGCCGAGTCCGCAAAGGGTGAGCCCGGCGTCGGCGGCCTGCGCCGCCGAGTCGCTGCCGGCCATGCCGTCCGCCCTGAGGTAGATCAGGGATTCGACCAGGCGGAACGTGAAATCTCCGCCGTCCGGGCCGCCGGTGGCGGTGGAAAGGCTGGCGCCCAGCAGCCCGTATAGCCGGCGGAGTTCCTGGCGGTCGGCCAGGAACCGGGCAAAGCGGGTGCTCCTGACCTCCGGCAGGTGGTAGAGGACACCGAGGTTCCAGCGCGCGGTGCACAGCTGGGTGCCGTCGTAAAGCGCGACGGCGTGCAGCCGGCTTCCAGCGGGGCTGTCAGTCCCGCTGGAATCGGCAGGCAACGCCGCCACTGCCCGCGCGAACGTCAGCCCGGCGGACACGGTTCCCTCCAGCAGGTCCTCGAGGATGTCGTCCTTGGTTTTGAAGTGGTGGTACAGGGATGACTGCCGGATTCCAACGGCGTCCGCGATGGACCGGGTGGAGGTGCTGGCAAAGCCCTGGGTGGTGAACAGCTCGGCCGCGGCGTCGAGGATTTCGTCGCGGGCGGTAGCGCCCGGCCGTGAGGGCTGTTGATGGCGGGGGCGTCCCGGTCCGGCTGAAGTCACGGCATCATTCTTGCACCGCTGGCGCCGGCCGGGAGGCCGGGGTTGTGCTGGTGAGGGGACGGAAACCTGGCCGAAACGTGATGTCTATCCGCCTTTTACAGAGGTGAAACTGTTTGGGGACATCCCGCTGGAAAACTATCAATTGACCGGTAATCAGCAGCCTTCGGCCGGGTGCTGCGATACCGGGAGGCTCTGCCCCCCAATTCCTTTCCAGCCCGGAGATTCCCGATGACTTCAACCGTTCTCCCCACCGTCCACCAGGACGATGCAGACCTGACGTCCCTTGGCTACCAGCCCACGCTCCACCGAAAGCTCGGCCGCTATGCTTCCTTTGCCGCCGGATTCTCTTTCGTTTCAATCCTGACCACCATCTTCCAGCTCTTCGCGTTCGGCTACTCCTTCGCCGGCCCGGCATTCTTCTGGACCTGGCCCGTGGTCCTGGTGGGCCAGTTGCTGGTGGCCCTGAACTTCGCCGAACTCGCCGCCCGCTACCCGCTCTCGGGCGCGGTGTACCAGTGGGCGCGGCGGGTTGGCGGGGAAGGAGTTGGCTGGTTCGCCGGCTGGTTCATGGCCATCGCGCAGGTGGTTACCGCCGCTGCCGCCGCCATCGCCCTGCAGGTGGTCCTGCCCCAGCTCTGGGACGGTTTCCAGGTGGTGGGCGGCGACCCGGCCCTCAACACCGTCACCGGCGCCGCGAACGCCGTCGTGCTCGGGGCTGTCCTCCTGGTGGCCACCACAGTCATCAACTCACTCGGCGTCAAGCTCATGGCCCACGTGAACTCGGTGGGCGTGACCTGCGAGATCGTCGGCGTCGCCGCGGTGATCCTGGCCCTGGTCAGCGCGGCCCAGCGCGGGCCGGACGTGGTGGCGGACACCACGGTGCTGCAGGGCTCAGACCTCGGCGCCGTGGGGGCGTTCCTGGTGTCGGGCCTGATGGCCGCCTACGTGATGGTGGGCTTCAACTCCGCCGGGGAGCTGTCGGAAGAAACCAAGGACCCGCGCCGGACGGCACCGCGGACCATCCTCTCCGCCCTCCTCATCTCCGGCATCGGCGGGGCGCTGATGATCATCACCGCCCTGATGGCCGCACCCAGCCTCGACGACGGCCGGCTCGCCACCGAGGGCCTGCCCTACGTCCTCACCGCGGTTCTGGGCACCTTCTGGGGCAAGGTCCTGCTGGTGGACGTCGCGATCGCCATCTTCGTCTGCACCCTGGCGATCCAGACCGCCGGTTCCCGCCTGGTGTTCTCCATGGCCCGCGACGGCAAGCTCCCGGCGTCGGTCCTTCTCTCCTCCGTCCACCCCACCCGGGGAACGCCCATGTGGCCCTCGATCGTGATCGGCGCCCTGGCGGTGGGCGTCCTGGCCATCAACGTGGGAAACGCGGCCCTGTTCACCACCCTCTGCAGCGTCTGCATCGTGATGGTCTACCTGGCCTACCTCCTGGTCACCGTCCCGCAGCTGGTCAACCGCCTCCGCGGCGACTGGGACCGGGTGGGACAGGCCATGCCCGCCGGCCTCTTCTCACTGGGCCGCTGGGGGCTTCCGGTGAACATCCTCGCCGTCCTCTACGGCGGCGTCATGGTGGTCAACCTCGCCTGGCCGCGGCCCGAGGTGTACGACCCCTCCGGCGAGAACGGACTCCTCCTCTGGTCCGCGCCGATCATGGTGGCCGCGGTCCTGCTGTTGGGCCTCTGGGTCCGCCGCCGGAACCTCGCAGCCAACGCCTGAGACGCGCAGATCATCCGAAATTTCCAGCAACTACAGGACTGACATGACCGAGACCCTCGAAACACCAGTAACCGGCACACCAGTTACCGGCACGGCCACCACCGCAGGCGCCCGCGCCCACGCCAGGGAACAGCATGGCAGGACCGCGGAGACCATGCGGTTCGTGCCGGCGGCTTCAGCGCCGGCACGCGTTCTGGCGGGAATTCCCGACGGCGTGTCCCCTGCCTGGGCGGAAACCCTCGCTTTTGGCCGCTACACCACCATGGCCCTGGCGCGCGGAACCCGCATCCGGCTTACGGACACCGCCGGTGACGCCTGCGTGCACACCCTCCTCTATCGCACCGGAGCCGTGCATGAACGGCTTAACCTCGCCGACACCGTCAAGGTCCCTTGGCAGGCCTACCCGGGCACGGGACACCCGCTCCTGTCCGACGCCGGACGCCTGATGGCCACCATCGTCACCGACACCTCCAACCGCCACGACGCCCTGACCGGCGCCACCACGCTCGCCGGCAACGCTGCAAAGTACGGTGCGGGGACCGCCCACAGTGCGTCCCCCGCCGCCCGCGAGCTGCTCACCCTGGGTGCGCTCAAGAGTGGCCTGGGCACCAGGGACGTGGCGCCGTCGCTCTCCTTCTTCAAAGGCATCACTGTGGACCCCTCCGGCCGCATCACCTTCACCGGCAGCGCAGGCCCGGGGGCCGCCGTCGAACTCCTCCTCCAGATGGACGCCGTGCTGGTCCTGGCCAACACCGCCCACCCGCTGGACCCCCGCCCGGACTTCGCCGGGACCACCGTGGACATCGTGGCCTGGCACGCGCCGAAGGACCTCGGGGAACTGGAAGCGGGCAGCCTCACCGGCCCGCTGGCCCCCGAACACCTGCAGGCCCTCCGCAACACCGAACACGACCTCACCGCAAGGAACGCCCGATGAACACCGCCACTTTCCCGGACGCCACCGAAACCGCGCTCGCCCCCGGCGATGTGGTCCTGGACGAACTTGTCGAAGCCCGCGGCCCCTGGTCCGCCGTGGTAGCCGCCGGCGACGTCCTGATCATCGTTGACCTGGAGGGCAACCAGGCCGTGGACTGCCTGCTGTACGCCGCGGCCGACACCACCGTGCGCTACTCGGCTCCGGCAACCATCGCCGCGCAGCAGTCGATTGTCCTCACCACGGGCTCGGTCCTTCGGGCAGACACCGGAGCGCCGCTGATGACCGTGGTGGCAGACGAAGTGGGCGTGCACGACACCATCGGCGGAGCCTGCTCGCAGGAATCCAACACCCTCCGCTACGGGCAGCACACCCGGGAACAGCATGCCTGCGTGGAGAACTTCCTGATCGAAGGTTCACGCTGGGGGCTCGGCAAGCGGGACGTGGTGTCCAACATCAACTGGTTCATGAACGTCCCCGTGGACCCGGACGGCGCCCTGGGCATTGTTGACGGCCTGTCCGCCCCGGGCAAGCGCGTGGCTTTAAAGGCGGAGGTGGACACCCTGGTCCTCGTCTCCAACTGCCCGCAGGTCAACAACCCCTGCAACGGCTTCAACCCCACCCCTGTCCGCATGATCGTCACCCGGCCGGAGGCAGCCAAGTGAACAAGTTTGACACCCTCCTGATCGCCAACCGCGGCGAAATCGCCTGCCGGATCATCGAGACCGCCAAAAGACTGAGCCTGCGCACCGTCGCCGTGTTCTCCGAGGCGGACCGGGGCGCCAAGCACGTCCGGCTGGCCGACGAAGCGGTGCTGCTGGGACCCGCCCCGGCCAAGGAGTCCTACCTGCGGGTGGACGGGATCCTGGCCGCGGCCAAGGCCACCGGGGCCGGCGCCATCCACCCTGGCTACGGCTTCCTGTCGGAGGACGCAGCCTTCGCCGAGGCCGTCGAAGCAGCCGGCCTGGTGTTCGTGGGACCCACCTCCGAGCAGTTGCGCATCTTCGGCACCAAGCACACAGCGCGCGACGCCGCCCGGGCGGCCGGGGTGCCCATGATCGCCGGTTCCGGGCTGCTTGAGGACGTGGACGCTGCGACCGCGGCTTCCGCAACGATCGGTTTCCCGCTGATGCTCAAGGCCACCGGCGGTGGCGGTGGCATCGGCATGACGGTGTGCCGCAGCGAGGCCGAGCTGGTGGAGAGCTTTCCGCGTGTGGCCCGGCTGGCCGGTGCCAGCTTCGGAACCGCGGGAGTGTTCGCCGAACGGTATGTGGAGAACGCCCGCCACATCGAGGTCCAGGTCTTTGGCGACGGCGCAGGCCGGGTTGTCAGCCTGGGTGACCGGGACTGCTCCCTGCAGCGCCGCCACCAGAAAGTCCTCGAGGAAGCCCCCGCGCCGGACCTTCCGGACAGCCTGCGCCAAGAACTCCACCGCACCTCCCGTGCCCTGTGCGCCTCCCTCAGCTACCGTTCAGCCGGCACCGTCGAGTTCGTCTACGATTCCGCCCGCAAGGAAGCGTCCTTCCTCGAGGTCAACGCCCGGCTTCAGGTGGAGCACCCCGTCACCGAAGCCGTCACCGGCGTCGACCTCGTGGAATGGATGCTCCGGCTGGCCCAGGGTGGCGCGGAAGCAAAGGCCGTCCTCGCCGGGGTTCCCGATGCGCTTCCCGTTTCCGGCCACGCGGTAGAGGCCCGGGTCTACGCCGAAGACCCCGCCCGCAATTTCCAGCCCAGCGCCGGCACCATCACCAACGCCGCCTACCCCTCAGCGGAGGAAGCACGGGTGGACGCCTGGGCCGAAACCGGCACCGACGTCTCCACCAACTACGACCCCCTCCTGGGCAAGATCATCACCGCCGGGGCAGACCGCACTGAGGCTTTTGACCGGTTGGCTGCTGCGCTCGCCGGCACCCGGATCGACGGCATCGAAACCAACCTGGGCATGCTCCGCGCCGCCACCGGCCTGGACGTGGTCCGCAGCGTCCGGCACTCCACCAGCACCCTTGACCACGTGGGTGACCCGGAGCCGCGAGTCACAGTGGAGCGCCCCGGGCTGCAGACCAGCGTCCAGGACTGGCCGGGCCGCACCGGGCTGTGGCAGATCGGCGTTCCGCCCAGCGGCCCCATGGACGATCTCTCCTTCCGGCTGGGCAACACTGCCCTGGGCAATCCGGAAGGCGCCCCCGGCCTGGAGTTCACCATGACCGGCCCCAGCCTCGCCTTCACGCACGCCACCACCGTCTGCGTCACCGGCGCCGAAGTGGTTGTGACAGTGGACGGAACGGAAGTGCCCGCCTGGACGCCTGTCACGGTCCCGGCGGGAGGAACGCTCGACGTGGGTGTTGCCGCCGGCAAGGGCCTGCGCGGCTACATCCTGTTCCAAGGCGGCCTGGACATCCCCGAATACCTCGGGAGCGCCTCCACCTTCACCCTGGGCCAGTTCGGCGGCCACGCCGGGCGGATCCTGCGCGCCGGCGACGTACTCCGCGCCGTGAAGTCCGCCGTCGAACAAGCACCCACCGCAGCGGTTCCGCTGGACAGCCGTCCCGCCCTGGCCTCCACCTGGGATCTTGCCGTGACGGAAGGCCCGCACGGCGCCCCGGAATTCTTCCAGCGCGAAGACATCGAGGAGCTGTATGCCGCGGAGTACGAGGTGCACTTCAACTCCGCCCGCACCGGCGTCCGGCTCATCGGCCCCAAGCCGCGCTGGGCCCGGACCGACGGCGGCGAGGCAGGCCTGCACCCGTCCAACATCCACGACACCGCCTACTCCGTGGGCGCGCTGGACTTCACCGGCGACACACCCATCCTGCTCGGCCCGGACGGCCCCAGCCTGGGCGGCTTCGTCTGCCCGGTCACCGTGGTCACGGCCGAGCGCTGGAAGCTCGGCCAGCTCCGCCCGGGGGACAAGGTCCGGTTCGTTCCCGTCAAAACCAGCCAGGCGCCGTCGGCCAAGGACCTGGGACCCGGCCGCCAGCTGGTCCTCCCGGGCGACGCGGACTGGACGTCGGATCCGTCCCTGGCAGCTCCGGCCGCCCGCCCCTTCCGTGGGGATGGCGACGACGGCGTGCTGGGCCGGGTGCCTGAAGGTTCCGGCCGACCTGCGGTCACCTACCGCCGCTCCGGCGACGACAACCTGCTCGTCGAATACGGCGAGATGGTGCTGGACCTTGGCCTTCGGGCCAGGGTGCACGCTTTGCACCAGCACCTCGAGCAACTCCGCGTGCCCGGGATCGTGGACCTCACCCCGGGAATCCGGTCGCTGCAGATCAAAGTGGATCCCTCGGTCCTGTCCACCACGCGCCTGCTGGACCTGGTCCAGGAAGTCGAGGCAGCGCTGCCGGCCAGTTCCGAGCTGGTGGTTCCCAGCCGCACCGTCCGGCTGCCGCTGTCCTGGGACGATCCCGCCACCCGGGAAGCGATCGAGCGGTACATGGCAGGCGTCCGCGACGACGCCCCCTGGTGCCCGTGGAACATCGAGTTCATCCGCCGGATCAACGGCCTGGACTCCGTCAACGACGTCTTCGACACCGTCTTCAGCGCCGAGTACCTGGTCCTGGGCCTGGGCGACGTGTACCTGGGGGCGCCCGTGGCAACCCCGCTGGATCCGCGGCACCGCCTGGTCACCACCAAGTACAACCCGGCACGCACCTGGACGCCTGAGAACGCGGTGGGAATCGGCGGAGCCTACATGTGCATCTACGGGATGGAAGGCCCCGGCGGCTACCAGTTCGTGGGCCGTACCACCCAGGTCTGGTCCCGCTACGCTGACTCGGCCCCGTTCGAGCCGGGCTCGCCCTGGCTGCTGCGCTTCTTCGACCGGATCTCCTGGTACCCGGTCAGCCCGGAGGAACTGCTGGACCTGCGGGCGGACATGGCTGCCGGCCGGGGCCGTGGCGTCGAGATCGAGGACGGCACCTTCTCACTGGCCGAGCACGAGGTCTTCCTCGAGGAAAACCGCGAGTCCATCACGGCGTTCCGGGAAAAACAGGGCGCAGCGTTTGCGGTGGAACGGCAGGCGTGGGCCGACGCCGGCGAGTTCGACCGTGCCGACGCGTTGGCCGCGGTGGTGGCCCCGGTGGCAGACGAGGTGGACGTGCCGGAAGGCGGATCACTCGTTTCCGCTCCCTTTGCCGCCAGTGTCTGGAAGGTGGACGTGGCGGAAGGCGACCGCGTTGCCAAGGGCCAGCCGCTGGTTTCCCTGGAGGCGATGAAGATGGAAACGGTCCTGGAAGCACCCTCTGACGGCATTGTGCTCCGTGTCCTTCCCACCGCCGGCTCCCAGGTGGTGTCCGGCGAGGCCGTGGTTGTCCTCGGCGCCACCGCTGAATCTGCAGGGCTGGAAGAGCTGGAACTGGAAGAGGCAGCAGTATGAGCATCACAATCAGCGGCAACGCCACCCGGCGGGTCAAGGCAGCACTCGCGGCAGTTGAAGCAGTGGACCGGCCGGAAATCTGGATCATGCTCCGGAGCGCGGAGGACCTCCTGGAAGAAGCAGCCTCCATTGACGCCGCGGTGGCCAGCGGCGCGGACCTGCCGCTGGCCGGGCTCCTGCTTGCGGTCAAGAACAACGTTGACGTGGCCGGCATCCCCACTACTGCGGCCTGCCCGGGCTTCGCCTACACGCCGGAGAAGGACGCTGAAGCCGTGGCCCGGCTCCGCGCCGCCGGCGCCCTGGTGCTGGGCGCCACCAACCTGGACCAGTTCGCCACCGGGCTGGTGGGCACCCGCAGCCCGTACGGTGCGGTGCGGGACTCCCGCCGACCCGGGTTCATCTCCGGCGGTTCCAGTTCCGGTTCAGCGGTAGCCGTGGCGCTTGGCCTCGCGGACCTTGCCATTGGAACCGACACCGCCGGTTCGGGCCGGGTGCCGGCCGGCCTGCAGGGCATCGTGGGCATCAAACCCACCCTGGATGTTGTGTCCACCGCCGGCGTGGTGCCGGCTTGCCGTTCCTGGGACACCGTCACGATCTTTGCCCGGCACCTGGCCACGGCAGAGCTGGCCATGGGCGTGATGGCTGGAGGATCCCGCGCCTGGCCGGCGGACGTCCGGCTCGCTGCCCCGGAAAGGCCGCGGGTTGCCTACCCTGCAACCCTGCCGCCGCTTCCGGAAGCCTGGGCCGCGGAATTCCACCGCAACGTGGACCGCCTGAAGGTGTTGGGCGTGGAAGCAGAGGCCATTGATTTCGACGACTTCCTCCAGGCTGCCCGCCTGCTTTACGACGGCGGGCTGGTAGCGGAGCGGTATGCCGCTGTGGGTGGTTTCCTGGACGGCGCACTCTTTCACGGGGCCGACGGCGCGACGGAAGGCAGGGCGGGCATCGATCCCACGGTGGCGGGCATCATCCGGGCAGCCGGCACTGTGCCCGCCCACCAGTACGTGGCAGACACCGCCCGCCTTGAGGAACTGAAAGGCAGGGCCATGGCCAGGCTTGAGGGCTTTGATGCCCTGCTGGTTCCCACCGCGCCGTTCCACCCCACCCTTGAAGAAGTGGCCGCGGATCCGGTGGGCGTGAACTCCCTGATGGGCACTTACACGAACTTCTGCAACCTGTTCGACCTGTGCGCTGTGGCAGTGCCGGCGGGCGACGTGGACGGCGCCCAGTTTGGGCTCACGGTGGTGGGCCGGACCTTCGATGATGCCGTCGCGGCTGACATCGCCCGGAGGATCGAAACCACGCCCGCAGCACCGCAGCTCTTCGCTGCCGGGGCAGCGCCGGAGGCAAAGGCGGAAGCCCGCCACCCGTCGTCGTCCGTTCCCTGGCCGCTGGCGGCGGGTGCCGTGGCCGTACCGCTGGTAGTGGTGGGCGCGCACCGCAAGGGCCAGCCGCTGGCTCCCCAGCTGGAAGAACTGGGGGCTCTTTGGGACGGCCCTGTCCGAACGGCCGCACGCTACCGGATGGTGGCACTGGACACAGTGCCGCCGAAGCCGGGCGTGTACCGGTCCGACGACGGCGCACAGCTGGCGGGGGAGCGGTGGCTTGTGTCCGAGGCGGGGCTGGGCGCGTTCCTCGCTGCCCTTCCCGAACCCATGCTGCTTGGGTCCTTGCAGCTCTCGGACGGCACCTCCGCCGTCGGATTCGCCTGCGATGCCGTTGCTGCTGCCGGCGGGGAGGACATCACCGCCTGGGGCGACTGGCTGGCGGACCGAAGCGTGCAACCGAGGCCCCGCACGGTATGGCAGGACCTCGGGGAAGCGGCGTTGGCAGGATTCAGCCGCGGGGAACGGGGATAATGTCGGCGGCGTCCGGGCGGGAGTCCCCGTCCGGACGTCCGTCCTTGAAGTAGGCGGCAATGGCCTCCACCAGTTCCTTCACTGCTGCCGGGATGGACCCGTGGAAGCACTTGGGGGAGAGCTGGAAGGTGCTGCCCGGAACCGCCGCGTGCAGCCGTTCGGCCGTCACCCGGTAGTAGCTGGGGCTCTTGCCGCCGGCCATGAAGAGCGTCCCGGGAGGCAGCACGCTGAAGTCCCGGGCGTGGTCCTTTTCGTCGTAAGCCGCGCGAAGTTCGCCCACACCGCTGGGCATCACCTGCCGGAAGATCCTGTTCACCTTCGTCCGCGACATGACCGCCATCAGGCCGGCCAGGACCGGTTCAGGGATCCTCGCCATGGCCGACCCCGGGCTGGTGACCTGCTTCATATGCGCCAGGGCATGGCCCACCTTGCCGTTGTTGACCGCTTCCTCGAACCCGTCCAGCCACTTGGTGTCGATGCTGCCGTCGATGTTCACGGCCGCGTCGTACACGGCCAGCTTGTCCGGAACGAACGGTGTCCCGGTGAACTCCTGCACGGCGTTCAGGGCCACCGATCCGCCAAGGCTGTGGCCCAGGATGTTCCGGGCACCGGTGGCGGTGAGGACGGTCCGCACATCTTCGATCTCCGTCGCCATGGAATAGTCGGCGGGCTGCCCGGACGAACTGCCGCGCCCCCTGCGGTCATAGACGTCAACTGCCCAGCCGTCGCCCAGGACCTTCGCCAGCGCAAGGGAGAACGGGCGGTAGATCAGGGCCGTGAGGAACGCGCCACCGATCAGCAGCACCCGCTTGTCGCCCGGCGCATCCTCGGTGCCGTAGCTGTACAAAGCCAGCCTGCCGCCGTCGTGCGTTGGAAGTACCCGTTCTTTCACCCTCCCCATCCTAGGCAGGCACGGCTCCCCGCCTCTGCCCGGTAAACTTGATGCTTGTGACTTCCCAAAACACCCCCGCGCCCAAGAACGCCCCAGAGCCCGTCGACGCCAGCGAGCAGATGCGGATCCGTATGGAAAAGCGCGCCAAACTTCTTGAGCGCGGCGCGGAGGCGTACCCCGTGGGGGTGGAGCGCACGCATTCCCTCGCCGAGATCCGGGAGAAGTACGCCCACCTCGAAGCGGATGACACCACCGGCGACATCGTGGGTGTTACCGGCCGCGTCGTCTTCGTCCGCAACACCGGCAAGCTCTGCTTCGCCACCCTGCAGGAAGGCGGCACCGACGGCAAGGCAACCCGCCTGCAGGCCATGCTGAGCCTCGCCAACGTCGGGGAGGAAGCGCTCGCCGACTGGAAGGCGCTGGTTGACCTCGGCGACCACGTCTTCATCAAGGGCGAGGTCATCTCCTCCCGCCGCGGCGAACTGTCGATCATGGCGGATTCCTGGTCCATGGCCTCCAAGGCCCTGCGCCCCCTGCCTGTGCTGCATGCGGACCTGAACGAGGAAACCCGTGTCCGCCAGCGCTACGTTGACCTGATGGTCCGCGACGAGGCCCGCGAAATGGTCTACACCCGCGCCGCCATCACCCGCTCCATCCGCGAGACCCTGTTCCGGCACCGCTACGTGGAAGTGGAAACGCC
This sequence comes from Arthrobacter sp. MAHUQ-56, assembly GCF_019710585.1. GTDB lineage: Bacteria > Actinomycetota > Actinomycetes > Actinomycetales > Micrococcaceae > Arthrobacter. Next base: position 517,192 of record NZ_JAIFZQ010000008.1, read on the forward strand.
CATCCTGCAGCTGGTCCACGGCGGCGCACTGGCGCGTCCGTTCGAAACCCATATGAACGCCTTCGACCAGAAGATGACCCTGCGCATCGCCACCGAGCTGTACCTCAAGCGCGCCGTGGTGGGCGGGATCGACCGCGTGTACGACATGGGCCGCGTCTTCCGCAACGAAGGCGTGGACTCCACCCACAGCCCCGAGTTCACCACCCTTGAGTGCTATGAGGCCTGGGCGGACCAGTTCGTCATGGCCCAGCGGATCAAGGAGATCATCCTCGATGCAGCCGACGCCGTGGGTGCCGGGCGCGTCATGCAGACCGAGGCCGGGGAGATCAACCTCGACGGCGAGTGGACCTGGCTGGCCGTCTACCCCGGACTTTCCGACGCCGTCGGGCAGGAGGTCACGCCGGACACGCCCGTCGAGGTGCTTCGGGAGATCGCGGCCAAGCACGACGTCAAGGTGGATCCCAAGTGGGATGCCGAAAAGCTCGCCGTTGAACTGTTCGGCGAAATTGTCGAACCGACCCTGCTGAACCCCACCTTCGTCTACGACTACCCGCCCTCCGCGCAGCCCCTGGCCCGCCCGCACCGCGAGGATGGCCGGTTGATCGAGGCCTGGGACCTCATCATCGGCGGCATGGAACGCGGCACCGCCTTCTCCGAGCTGATCGACCCCGTCATCCAGCGGGAGCGGCTCACCGAGCAGTCCATGCACGCGGCGGCCGGCGACGTCGAGGCCATGCAGCTGGACGAGGACTTCCTGCGCGCGCTCGAATATGGCGCTCCGCCCATGGGCGGCATCGGCCTGGGCATCGACCGGCTGGTGATGCTCTTCACCGGCGCCGGAATCCGTGAAACCATCCTGTTCCCCCTGCTGAAGCCCGAAGGGCACTGATCATGGAATACGTAGCAGTTCTTCTTCCCTCCCTGGTGGTGGGCCTGCTGTTCTGGTTTGCCATGAAGGCCATCTTCAATGCGGATAAAGCCGAGCGGCAGGCCGAGGCGCGTGCCCAGGCCGAAGCCGATGCGCTCCAAGCCCAGCCCACGGAGCGCCCGGGGCCCGATTCCAAATAGAAAAACCCCTGCTTTCCGCGTTTATCCCCAGGGAACCATTAGTCACTTTGACGCGTTGCCAGCCTAAGAGTCATACTTTTTTTGGGAAACATCCTGCTTTTCTGAAAACCGACTTTCCAGCAAGAGGAAGACTTTAATGGCACAGAAAGTAAACATCATCCTCGTGGATGATCTGGATGGGGGATCCGCAGACGAGAACGTTAAGTTTGGCCTCGATGGGGTCAACTACGAGATTGACCTCTCGGCAGCCAACGCCGCAGACCTCCGGTCTTCACTGGAGCGGTTTATTGGCGCTGCACGCAAGGCATCCGGCGGCCGTGTCCAGCGGGGCAAGGCACCAACCGGCGGCCGCAGCCACGACTCGGCGCAAATCCGGCAATGGGCACGGGATAACGGCTACACGGTTAACAGCCGCGGCCGAATTCAGGCCGAAATCCAGGAAGCCTACCAAAAGGCAAATTCCTAGCGACCGTCTTTAGCCGGACCGAAACCCCGCTTACCGCCCCCAGGCGGGAGCGGGGTTTTTAATTTCCTAAAGCGGGGGGGCGATGGGTCCTCCGGGTCGCTATTTTGGCTTTTTCGAGCATCGCCGTCTTACGGCTGTTTGTCCCCGCCGCGCCGGATGCTTCCGGGAATCTTCAACCCTGCCAACACGTCCTGGCCGGTAACCATTGGGCGGCATCGCGGATATTCCCGCACGCGCCCCGGTTTCCCCTGTGGCGAACACGCTCCACATCGCTGGACCGGCCACGTAGCATCAAAGTACGTCGTAGCTAGGAGTGTGGCGAAATGTTTGAGCGATTTACGGACCGTGCCCGTCGCGTAGTTGTGCTTGCCCAAGAAGAGGCACGCATGCTGAACCACAATTACATCGGTACCGAACACATCCTCTTGGGTCTGATCCACGAGGGTGAAGGCGTTGCCGCCAAAGCTCTTGAGTCCTTGAGCATTTCGCTCGACGGCGTTCGCGAGCAGGTGCAGGAGATCATCGGGCAGGGCCAGCAGGCCCCCTCCGGCCACATCCCCTTTACCCCCCGCGCCAAGAAGGTGCTGGAGCTCTCGCTGCGCGAAGCCCTGCAGCTGGGCCACAACTACATCGGCACCGAGCACATCCTGCTCGGCCTCATCCGCGAGGGTGAAGGCGTTGCCGCGCAGGTCCTGGTCAAGCTCGGCGCCGACCTCAACCGGGTCCGCCAGCAGGTCATCCAGCTCCTCTCCGGCTACCAGGGCAAGGAAACCACCGGCGCAGGAGTCGGCGGCGGACAGCCCGAAGGCGCTCCCGCCGGTTCCGTGGTCCTGGACCAGTTCGGCCGCAACCTGACCCAGGCTGCCCGCGAAAACAAGCTGGACCCGGTCATCGGCCGCGAGCAGGAAATGGAACGCGTCATGCAGGTCCTTTCCCGCCGCACCAAGAACAACCCGGTCCTCATCGGCGAGCCCGGCGTCGGCAAGACCGCCGTCGTCGAGGGCCTGGCCCAGGCGATCGTGCGCGGCGACGTCCCGGAGACCATCCGCGACAAGCAGCTCTACACCCTGGACCTCGGTTCCCTCGTGGCAGGCTCCCGCTACCGCGGTGACTTCGAAGAGCGCCTGAAGAAGGTCCTCAAGGAGATCCGCACCCGCGGCGACATCATCCTGTTCATCGACGAGATCCACACCCTGGTGGGTGCCGGCGCCGCCGAAGGCGCCATCGACGCAGCCTCGATCCTGAAGCCCATGCTGGCCCGCGGCGAGCTGCAGACCATCGGTGCCACCACGCTGGACGAGTACCGCAAGCACATCGAGAAGGATGCGGCCCTGGAACGCCGCTTCCAGCCGATCCAGGTCAAGGAGCCCTCCGTGGCGCACGCCATCGAGATCCTCAAGGGCCTTCGTGACCGGTACGAGGCACACCACCGCGTCACCATCACGGACGGCGCCCTGGCCTCCGCCGCCAGCCTCGCCGAGCGCTACATCTCGGACCGCTTCCTGCCGGACAAGGCCATCGACCTGATCGACGAGGCCGGTGCGCGGCTGCGCATCCGCCGGATGACCGCTCCGCCGGAGCTCAAGGCCATGGATGAGCGCATCGCCAAGCTGAAGATGGAGAAGGAATCCGCGATCGACGCCCAGGACTTCGAAGGTGCCGCCGCGCTCCGCGACAAGGAGCAGAAGCTGATCTCCGAGCGCGCCGAGAAGGAACGCCACTGGAAGTCCGGCGGCATGGACGACATCTCCGAGGTGGATGAGGATCTCATCGCCGAGGTGCTGGCCAACTCCACGGGCATCCCCGTCTTCAAGCTGACCGAGGAAGAGTCCTCGCGCCTGCTCAAGATGGAAGAGGAACTGCACAAGCGCGTCGTCGGCCAGGACGAGGCCATCAAGGCACTGTCCCAGGCCATCCGCCGCACCCGTGCAGGGCTCAAGGACCCCAAGCGCCCCGGTGGGTCGTTCATCTTCGCCGGCCCCACCGGCGTCGGCAAGACCGAACTCGCCAAGGCACTCGCCGAATTCCTGTTCGGTGAAGAGGACGCCCTCATCACGCTGGACATGTCCGAGTACTCCGAGAAGCACACCGTCTCGCGGCTCTTCGGTGCCCCTCCGGGCTACGTGGGCTACGAAGAGGGCGGGCAGCTGACCGAGAAGGTCCGCCGCCGTCCGTTCTCCGTGGTGCTGTTCGACGAAGTGGAAAAGGCCCACGCGGACCTCTTCAACTCGCTGCTGCAGATCCTGGAAGACGGCCGCCTGACGGACTCCCAGGGCCGCGTGGTGGACTTCAAGAACACCGTGATCATCATGACCACCAACCTGGGTACCCGGGACATCTCCAAGAGCGTCGCCACCGGCTTCCAGTCCGGCACCGACACGCAGACGGGCTACAACCGCATGCGTGCCCGCGTCACCGAGGAACTCAAGCAGCACTTCCGCCCCGAGTTCCTGAACCGTGTTGACGACGTCGTGGTGTTCCCGCAGCTCACCCAGGACGAGATCATCGAGATCGTGGACCTGTTCGTCACCCGCCTCGAGAAGCGCCTCAAGGACAAGGACATGGGCATCGAGCTGACCAAGGCCGCCAAGGTGCTCCTGGCAACCCGCGGCTACGATCCCGCCATGGGTGCCCGGCCGCTGCGCCGGACCATCCAGCGCGAGATCGAGGACCAGCTGTCCGAGAAGATCCTGTTCGGCGAGATCCACCCCGGCGACATCGTCGTCGTGGATGTGGAAGGCGAAGGCGACGACGCGAAGTTCACCTTCGCCGGCAACGCCAAGCCGCGCATCCCGGAAATCGCCCCGAGCGTCTAAGCTCCACAGCCAAAGCCCCGCCACTCCACAATGGAGCGGCGGGGCTTCGCTCTTTAACGACACCGTGGCTGGGTCCGGTGGGCTTTAGGCGAAGCGAAGGCGCCGGTGGCGGCGCGCCCCAGCCCCACCGGATCCAGCGCATCAGCGTGTCGGCTTCAGCAGGTTTGTGACGGGCAGCACAAAACGTGTTGAATCGGGGACATGGCTAATGAGAATCCGGCGATCCCGGACGAGCAACCACCCACCCCTTTCCACGACCTCGACCACTACCTGTCCATCCCGCGGGTAAGCGGCCTGGCCCTGAGCCCGGACGGCTCCCGGCTGGTCACCACCGTCAGCACCTTGAACGGCAAGGGCACCGAGTTCGCCACAGCGCTGTGGGAGCTGGACCCTGCCGGGCAGAAGCATGCCCGGCGCATCACCCGCAGTGCCAAGGGCGAGGCCGGTGCCGCCTTCGCTGCCAACGGTGACGTCTACTTCACGTCCGCGCGGCCCGACCCTGACAGCCCCGACGAGGAGCCAGTCAACGCCCTGTGGCTGCTTCCGGCCGACGGCGGCGAAGCCCGGGTCGTGCTCAACCGGGCGGGCGGCATCAGCAAGGTGATCACGGCCAGGGAAGCGGACGCGGCGTTCGTAACGGCAGAGGTGCTGGCGGGTTCCGCCGATGAGCAGGACGATGCGGAACGGCGCAAGTCCCGGAAGGACAAGAAGGTCTCGGCCATCCTGCACAGCGAATACCCGGTCCGCTATTGGGACGCAGACCTGGGCCCCGGCCAGCCGAGGATCTTCGCTGTGGAACCGGGCGAGGACAAGTCGCCTGGCAAACCGGCGACGGTGGATGCGGCCGCGCCACTGGTCCTGCGAAACCTGACGCCCGACGCCGGGCCGCGGCTGCGGGAAGCGGAGACGGTAGTCAGTCCGGATGGAAAAACGGTCTACACCAGCTACACCAAACCCCTGGCGAAGGCGGACAGCCGTTCGGTGCTCGTGGCCGTGGACGTCAGCTCCGGCAGCCTCAAGGTACTGCTGGACCGGGAGGGCATGAGCTACTTTCCGGGCCCCGTCAGCCCCGATGGCAGGACGCTCGTGGTGGTCAGCGAGAGCGATTCCACGCCACAGCGGGCCCCGGAGATCAGGCTGCACCTGCTGGACGTCTCCGTTGATGGGGCCAACGGTGCCTCCGCGCTGCAGCCCCTGGCCCATGACTGGGACCGCTGGCCCAGGCCCGCTGCGTGGCTGCCGGACGGTTCCGCCCTCCTGGTGACAGCGGACGACGACGGCGCGTCGCCGGTTTTCCGGATCAGCGTTCCGGCGGCTGCCGCTGAAGTAGGTGTCACCAGGGTGACGCAGGACGCGGCGGCCTACTCCGACGTCGTGGTTTCCCCTGAGGGGCGGCACGCCTACGCGCTGCGAAGTTCCTACGCTTTCCCTCCGGAAGCCGTGCGCATCGACCTGGCAACGGGGGAAACCACCCGCCTGCCCGCACCTGCCGAACGGCCGCACTTCCCGGGCCGGCTGGAACGCATCGCCGCAACCGCGGCTGGCGGCGCCCGCGTCCCGGCCTACCTCGCCCTGCCGGAGGGTGCCTCGCCAGAGGGCCCGGCACCACTGCTCCTGTGGATCCACGGCGGCCCCCTCGGGTCCTGGAATGCCTGGACGTGGCGCTGGAACCCGTGGCTGCTGACGGCCAAGGGTTACGCGGTGCTGCTGCCGGACCCTGCGCTGTCAACCGGCTACGGGCAGTCGTACATCCAGCGCGGCTGGGGATCATGGGGCAAAGCGCCCTTCAGCGACCTCATGGCCGTGACCGATGCGGCCGTGGAACGCGCGGACATCGACGAGACCCGGACCGCGGCGATGGGCGGCTCCTTCGGCGGCTACATGGCCAACTGGGTGGCGGGCAACACGGACCGGTTCAAGGCCATTGTGACCCACGCCAGCCTTTGGGCGCTGGACCAGTTTGGGCCCACCACGGATGCCTCGCAGTACTGGCTCAAGGAAATGACCGAGGAGATGGCGCTGGAGAACTCCCCGCACCTGCATGCGGAGAATATCGGTACGCCCATGCTGGTGATCCACGGCGACAAGGACTACCGGGTACCCATCGGGGAGGGCCTGCGGCTCTGGTACGAACTCCTGGCCAAGTCCCGGCTGGCAGCAGACCAGGACGGGCAGACCCCGCACCGCTTCCTGTACTTCCCGGATGAGAACCACTGGGTCCTCCAGCCGCAGCACGCGAAGGTCTGGTACCAGGTGGTGGAGTGGTTCCTGGCGAGGCACGTGCTGGGCCAGGAGAACGAACTGCCGGCTGAGCTGGGGCTCTAACCGGGCCGTAGGATGGCACTGTGACCGACTCCTTCCACATCCGTCCCGCGCGCACCAGCGACGTCCCCCTCATCAAGAAGCTGGTGGCGCCCCTCGCCGAGGAACGCATCCTGATGGCGAAGGAGACGGTGGCGTACTACGAAAGCCTGCAGGAGTTCCTCATCGCGGAATCCAGGGACGGTGAGGTGATCGGCTGCGGGGCACTGCACGTCATGTGGGAAGACCTTGCCGAAATCCGCACCCTTGCCGCGTCCGATGAATGGCGCGGCAAGGGGGTGGGCCACGTCCTGGTGGAAACGCTGCTGGAGCAGGCCCGCGCGCTGGGAGTTGCCCGCGTCTTCTGCCTGACGTTCGAGGTGGATTTCTTCAAGCGCCACGGCTTCGAGGTGATGGCGGACCAGTCAGCGGTTGACCCTGAGGTGTATTCCGAACTCCTCCGCTCCCACGATGAGGGCGTAGCCGAATTCCTGGACCTGGCAAGGGTGAAGCCCAACACCCTCGGCAACACCCGGATGATCCGCGCCCTCTGACCTGGTCTCCAGGCTGGCCGCAGAACAGGCACGTTTACATTATTCGATTTGATGGATAAACTATTTCCCGGCCGGATGTGGGGGGCCTCAGGAAAGGGACAGTCATTGGGGGCTGTCCCTTTGCTGCCTCCCGTGGTTGCGTCCGGGCCAGCGCCGGCGTTTCCCGCCAAAAATCGGAGGCCGCACGAACCTACCGTTAGCTGCCGCCGCGGTAGTAGGGTCGGACACACATCCTTCAGGAGCACAGCCAGGAGCGCACCGCCATGAAGAAACTCATCAACGATCCCAAGTCCGTCGTCCACGAATCGGTCCAGGGGTTCGGCCTGGCGCACGCCGGACTGGTGACCGTCAGCGAAGACCCCATCTACATCACGCGCAAGGATGCGCCGGTGGCCGGCAAAGTGGGGCTCGTCTCCGGCGGCGGGAGCGGGCACGAACCGCTGCATGCCGGCTACGTTGGAAAGGGAATGCTGGACGCCGCCGTGCCCGGGGCCGTGTTCACGTCGCCCACACCGGACCAGATCCTTCCCGCGACCCTCGCTGCGAACGCAGGTGCCGGCGTCGTGCACATCGTCAAGAACTACACCGGCGACGTCCTGAACTTCGAGACTGCCGCGGAGCTGGCCGAGGCGGAAGGCGTCAACGTCCGCACTGTCCTGGTCAATGACGACGTGGCAGTGGAGGATTCCCTGTACACGGCCGGGCGGCGCGGGGTGGGCGGCACCGTCCTCGTGGAGAAGATAGCGGGTGCAGCTGCGGAGCGGGGCGACGGCCTGGAAGCCGTGGTGGCCATCGGCGAGCGGGTCAACGCCAACGTCCGGACCATGGGGGTCGCGCTGACCGCATGCACGGTGCCCCACGCCGGCACCCCCAGTTTCGACCTCGACGAAAACGAGATCGAGATTGGCATCGGCATCCACGGTGAACCCGGGAGGCACCGGATCCCGATGGAGAACGCGGACGGCATCACTGACCGCCTGCTGGAACCCGTCCTGGCCGACCTGAAAATCACTGCCGGGGACAGGGTGCTGCTCTTCGTCAACGGCATGGGCGGCACCCCGCTCAGCGAGCTGTACATCGTCTACCGCCGTGCAGTGCAGGTGCTCGCGGACGCCGGAGCAACGGTGGACCGCTCCTTGGTGGGCAACTACATCACCTCACTGGAGATGCAGGGCTGTTCCATCTCGGTGCTCCGGCTCGATGACGAGCTCACCGCACTTTGGGACGCGCCAGTGCATACGGCCGCCCTGCGGTGGGGCATGTGACCGTGGTCCTGGACGTCAACTGGACGGTGAAGTGGCTGACCCTGTGCGCGCAGGCGATGGCTGAGCACCGCATTGAACTGATCGAGCTTGACCGGGCCATCGGCGACTCCGACCATGGCGAAAACATGGACCGCGGATTCCAGGCCGTCCTGGCCAAGCTCGATGAGGCCACCCCGGAAACGCCTGGAGCCGCGCTGAAAATGACGGCGATGACGCTCATGTCCAAGGTTGGCGGCGCCGCCGGGCCGCTCTACGGCACCGCCTTCCTGCGTGCGGCCACCGCTGTGGGGGACGCGGCCGAGGTGGAACCCGCCGCCTGGGCGCTCGCCTTGGCGGCTGCACGGGATGGCATTGTGGCGCGGGGGAAGGCGGAACCCGGAGACAAGACCATGGTGGATGCCTGGACCCCGGCCGTTGACGCCGCTCGTGAAGCCGCCGACGGAGGAAGCCCGGACCTCCTCAGCGTCCTGGTGGCCGCGGCGGAGGCAGCGGAGGCCGGGGCGGTGGCCACCGATCCGCTCATTGCCCGCAAAGGCCGGGCCAGCTACCTGGGCGAGCGCAGTGCCGGCCACCGGGACCCCGGCGCGGTCTCCACGGCGCTGATCCTGCGCGCCGCCGTCGGGGCGGCTGCGTGAGCGTAAGCATCGTCGTGGTCTCCCACAGCGAAAAGATTGCCGACGGCGCCGTGGAACTCGCCGCCCAAATGGCGCCCGACGTCGTCATCCTGCCCGCCGGGGGCACCGACGACGGGCGGATCGGCACCAGCCTGGAAAAGGTCCTTGCCGCCCTTGAACAGGCACTGGAACGGGCTGGCGGGGGCGGTGCCGTGGTCATTACCGACCTCGGATCGGCGGTCATGACCGCTGAGTCGGCGCTTGAGTTCATGGGGGATCCGCCGGATGCCGTGTTGACGGACGCCCCGCTGGTGGAGGGGCTCGTGGCCGCCGCGGTAGCCGCCCAGGGCGGGGCGGACGTCCAGGCAGTCAAACGCGCCGCGGAGGCGGTTCGTGGTCCTGCCGGCCGCCCGGAGCCCTCCCTGCCTGAGGTGGTCCCGGAAGGGCCTGCCACCGGAGCTGCGCCCAAGTGCAGCGGAGACTTCGAGCTGGTGAACCAGGCTGGCATGCACGCCCGGCCGGCTGCCAAGATCGCCGGCGGCCTGGCTTCACTTGACGCCGAGGTGACAGTCAACGGCGTCGACGGTGCCTCCATGACGGCACTGATGATGCTCGCCGCGGGCAAGGGATCGGTGCTGCACGTCGAGGCGTGGGGTGCGGACGCGGAACGTGCCGTGGACTACGTGGGCGGCCTGGTGCAGGCGGGGTTCGGCGAACCCTGATCGGCCTCCCCGCGCGGGCGGCTGTGTCCCGATTCGGGACCGGCGGTGTGTTTCGGGCACCTCCGCAGCCTTCTGCGAATAAGCTCGATGCCATGGAACGGCCCCACCCCGAAGACAAGCCCCAGGAGATAGAAGTACTGGACGGGCAGACGTCCGTGGAGGAGTTGCTGGCCGACCTTGGTTTCGAATGGCACCCGGATTCCGCCGCCAGCGACGCCGGTACCGGTACACCGGCCGGTGACCTGTTCAACCAGCCGGCACTTTTCTAGCATCAGGAGCTTTCCCGCAGCCCCGTGCCGTCCAGGGTGACCGACGCCGTGAGGAACTTGCCGCACTGCTCGCCGAACGGGTAGACGGCACGCGGCTGGAATTGCAGGGTGCGGACCGGCAACGCTGATCCGTCAGGGCCGGCGCCGGATGCCGTGACGGTCATGGCGGATTCCGTCAGCGCGTCAAGCATCAGCGTTCCAACCCGGGTGCCGTCGGGTGAGGCGGTAGCGGAACAGGCGTCCTCGGGATTGCAGCCCTGGTCCACCGAAGTGGTCCCGGGACGCAACTCCAGGTCCCCTTCCTTGCAGTAACCGTCCTGGCAGGCCTGCAGATGCAGGGTTCCTACCTGGGGCGCATAGCCGGCGGTGATGGTCACCGAAACCGCGGTGGCCTGCGCGATTGCCGGGCAGGCGCTGGCGCCGGGCCCGCAGCCGGAGACGAGCGCCGTCGTCGCGATCCATGCCAAAAGCAGCCCCTGCCTGCGCATACTCCCAGCGTACGGCCGCCGAAGGCGGGGCTGTTGGGGAAGCGGGAAAGTGACGCCGGCATTGTTATCTGCCTCGGGCACGCGGGCGTCAGCCCAGCGGGAAGATGCTGATGAACCACAACAGCGCGACGGCGAAGACCGCGAAAAACGCAGCCAGGCAGCCCATGGCCGTGCGCGGCTCGGAAGACACCTGGAGGGACTCGTTGGGGTTGGCGGGGTTGTAAGCGACCTCAATGAGCGACCCCGGCAGCGGCTGCTCCACCCCGGAGATCTCGGACTTGCCCATGAAAAGGGTGCCGTGCGGGTCAGTGAACTGGTAGGTGGGGTAATAGCGCAGGTTTCGGTTTGAGCCGCCCACGCCGCTGGTCCATCCGGTGGTGCTGCCGGTGACGGTTGCCTGGGCCTTGGGCCAGTCCGACATCAGCTGCGACTGGCGCTTCGTCCTGCGCGCGGCCCGGACCAGTGAATAGATCGTGCCCGCAACGAACAGCGCCCACACAATGTACAGAATGATCTTCATGGCTTCCCCCGGTTCCGGTCACCAAGAAGTATGCCATCCGTGCCCGCACCCGCCGGAGGGTCAGGCTGGAAGCCGGTAGCCGCCGTCGTGCATCTCCGCCAGCCCGTCCGCCAGCAGCCCCGCCAGCGCCCGTTCCAGCTGCTCGGGAGCGGTGTTGAGCCTGTGCAGGGCGGCAAGGGGCACCCCGATACCTTCCGCAGCGAAGCCGAGATCAGCTGGTTCGCGGTGGAACATGTCCAGCGGCACGGGCGTGTCCGCCAACCGGAGCACGGCCATCACGGCGCCGCGGACTTGGCGGTCGGTGCCATGCCAGGCCTGCCCCTTGGGGACGTACGACGGCGGCGGCCCACCCGCCGCGAGCCAGGCACAGGAGTCTTTCACCGGGCAGTCGCCGCACTTTGGGGAGCGGGCGGTGCATACCAGCGCCCCCAGTTCCATGACCGCAGCGTTCCAACGGACGGAGGCGGCGTCGTCGTCCGGCAGGAGGGAAGCGGCAAGGCGCATTTCCGCCGCGGTCAGCGCCGCTGCGGGAAGCGCGGTACCGGAAACAAGCCGGGCGTGCACCCTGCGGATGTTGGTGTCCACCACCGTTTCCCGGCGGCCGTAGGCGAAGGCCGCCACCGCCGCTGCGGTGTAACTGCCCACGCCGGGAAGGGCCAGCAGTTCGGCATAGGTGTCCGGGACTTTTCCGCCGTGGTCCTTCACGATCGCGGCGGCCGCGGCATGCAGCCGCAGGGCCCGCCGGGGGTAACCGAGGCGACCCCACGAACGCACCGCCTCGCCGGCAGGTTCACCCGCGAGGCCCGCGGGGGTGGGCCAGCGCGTGAGCCACTCGTGCCAGACCGGCAGAACCCGGACAACGGGGGTCTGCTGCAGCATGATTTCGCTGACGAGCACGCCCCAGGCTGAGCAGGAGGGCTCGCGCCAGGGCAGGTCGCGGGCAGTTTCCGCGAACCAGGTGTTGATTCGGGCGTGAAGCACTTGCAGATCATCCGGGGTCACGGATGCATCCGCGGGCGCGGTCTGGAGGGAGGTTTGAGTGTCGATCCCAACACTGTAGTGGATGCCTTCCGACCCGCGGAAAACCGGATGTGACCCACGCGTTGGCCGCCCGGCGGCGTGGTGGCGGGGAAGAACCGGAGGTGTTCCCTAGCCTAGGAGGATGGGCAGGCAGGGCGATTCATCAACACGCAAGGCATCCGGTTCCAGCAGCGTCCGGAAGCCGAGCGCCGCCGTGTACCGTCGGCGCCGGCTGGTTGTCGGCGGGGCGCTCCTGCTGGTGATCGCGCTGGTGGTCGGCGGTTTCGCCATAGCAGGGGCCTTCAAAGCCGGTTCGGAGCAGGCCTCATCCACCCAGACCGGTTCCACTGCACCCTCTGCTTCAGCCGGCACGTCTGCGGCCACCCCTTCTTCGTCCGCGTCCGCGACCCCTTCCGCCACGCCGTCGCCCACCCCCTCGGCCACACCGGCCTGCAACCAGAACCTGGTGACCGTTGCGGCTTCCACGGACAAACCGGCCTACGGTGCCGGGGAGAACCCCGTGCTGACCCTGAAGGTGACCAACGGCGGTACCGTCCCCTGCGAAGTCAACATCGGGACCTCGCAGATGGAGTTCCTGGTGACCAGCGGCTCGGACCGGATCTTCTCGTCGAAGGACTGCCAGGCGTCCAGTGAGGACCTGGTGAAAGTGATCGCCCCCGGGGGCAGCGAGACGGCCAACTTCCCGTGGTCACGGACCCGGAGCGCGGAGGGCTGCAAGGCAGTTGCCGCGGCGCCGGGCGGCGGCGGGGCGTACTACATCTTCACGGCGAAACTCGGTTCGCGGGCAAGCCCGAAGGCAGTCTTCCAGCTGAACTGAGTGCCCAATCCCCACTGAGTGCCCAATCCCCATCGATTGCTGAGTAAATGCCCTTTCCAGGTTGGAAAGTCAAGTGGTGGTTGCAACGGTTAGGCTGCTGCGGCGAGGAGGAGTTCGTTGAATTTCTGCTTGGGGGTTGCGAGGCCGAGGGTGGGGCGTGGCCGGTTGTTGAGGCTGTCC
>NZ_JAIFZQ010000009.1 GCF_019710585.1 Arthrobacter sp. MAHUQ-56
AAGTACACCCCGTGCGACGCCGGCAAGGAACAGCTGTTCGCACTGCGCGACCACCTGGGCGTGAGCCGCAACGTCATCGTGCAGGCCACCTGCCACGGCGCCGACAACAGCGCCATGGTGGACGCCGTCCAGGCAGCCGGAGGCCGTGCCCGCGGCGTCGCCACCGTCCGCCCGGACATCAACGACGCCGAACTGCAGCGACTTGACTCTGCCGGCGTGCGGGGTGTCCGGTTCAACTTCCTGAAGCGGTTGGTCAATGCCGCGCCGCAGGAGGAGTTGGCGGAAATCGCCCGGAGGATCGCCCCGCTGGGCTGGCACGTGGTCATCTACTTCGAGGGGCAGGACCTGGAGGGCCTGGAAGGGTTCTTCGGGTCCCTGCCCACGCCGCTGGTGGTGGACCACATGGGCCGCCCGGACGTCACCAAGCCCGCCACCGGTCCCGAGTTCAGCCGCTTCCTGCGCTTCGTCGAAAACAACGACGTCTGGGTTAAGGTCAGCTGCCCTGAGCGGCTCAGCATTTCCGGACCGCCAGCCTTGGACGGGGAGCGGGAGCCCTACCGTGACGTCGTGGCATTCGGACGCACCGTCGTGGAGGAATTCCCCGACCGGGTGCTCTGGGGAACCGACTGGCCCCACCCGAACCTCACCGACCACATGCCCGATGACGGGCTGCTGGTGGACTACATCCCCCACGTGGCCACCACCGCTGAGCGGCAGCACAAGCTGCTGGTCACCAACCCCATGAACCTCTACTGGCCCGGCGAAAACGCCTAGGCTCCGTCTCCAATCCCTCTTGCCCCAAGGATTCCAATGACGCATTCCAACGCCGCAAACCGCCTGGACCGGTTGCCCATCTCCAAGTTCCACAAGATCGCCCTGGTGGCCGTCTCATTCGCCTACTTCTTCGAGTTCGCAGACATCAACAGCTTCGCCACCACCGTTCCCAAGCTGATCAAGCTGTGGGGCGTCACCGTCAACCAGGTGGCCTACGTAACCTCAGCGTCCTTCGTAGGGATGTTCTTCGGCTCGCTCATCGCCAGCTGGATGGCCGACCGCTGGGGACGCAAGAACGCGCTGCTGATCACCACGCTCTGGTACGCGTCGTTCTCCCTCATCGCAGCCTTCTCCTGGGACATCGTGTCCCTCGGCGTCTTCCGGGTCCTGACATCCGCCGGGCTCTCCGCGATGACGGTAGTGGCGGTCATCTACGTCAACGAATTGTTCCCCGCGGCTAAACGCGGCAAGTACCAGGCGTACGCGATCGTCATCGGCATCTGCGGTACGCCGGCCACCAACCTCATCGCCAGCCTGGTGGTCCCCATCTCGGACTGGTCCTGGCGCCTCGTCTACATCTGGGGCGCGCTCGGCATCCTCTTCATCCTCTTCACCCGGCGCCTCAAGGAATCCCCCCGCTGGTACGAAAACAAGGGCGACTATGCAAAAGCAAACGCCATCCTGAACGAGATCGAGGCAACCGTCAGCGCGGAAAAGGGTGCCCTCCCCGAGCCCGCCGCACCTGTTGAAACCCCCAAAGCCACCAAGGCACCCCTGACACTCCTGCTGCAGAAAAAGTACCTTGCGCCCACAATTCTGCTTACCATCCTCTGGGTCACCCAGACCATCGGCTTTTTCGGCTACTCCAGCTGGGCCCCCACCCTTCTCGCCAAGGAAGGCTTCAGCGTTGAGAACTCCATCTTCTACGTGGCGCTGACCACCGTGGGGGCACCGCTGGGCTCCTACCTCGCCTCCCTCGTCACCGACCGGTTCGAGCGGAAATGGTGCCTGGTGGTCTTCGGCAGCAT